>NZ_CP180217.1:0-3192500 GCF_047553425.1 Paenirhizobium cremeum | reverse complement strand
CAATGAGAACGATTAAGTGTCGTAAGGGCATTTGGTGGATGCCTTGGCATGCACAGGCGAAGAAGGACGTGATACGCTGCGATAAGCCGTGGGGAGCTGCGAATGAGCTTTGATCCATGGATCTCCGAATGGGGCAACCCACCTTAGATACTTGGAAAATCCAAACTGAGTTGAGGCTCGGCTTGGGTTTCCAAGTATTGAGATAAGGTATCTGCACCTGAATAAAATAGGGTGTAAGAAGCGAACGCAGGGAACTGAAACATCTAAGTACCTGCAGGAAAGGACATCAACCGAGACTCCGCAAGTAGTGGCGAGCGAACGCGGACCAGGCCAGTGGCAATGCTGAATAAAGTCGAACCTTCTGGAAAGTTGGGCCATAGCGGGTGACAGCCCCGTAGACGTAGAACAGGCATTGTCCTTGAGTAAGGCGGGACACGTGAAATCCTGTCTGAACATGGGGAGACCACTCTCCAAGCCTAAGTACTCGTGCATGACCGATAGCGAACAAGTACCGTGAGGGAAAGGTGAAAAGCACCCCGACAAGGGGAGTGAAATAGAACCTGAAACCGGATGCCTACAAGCAGTTGGAGGCCGCAAGGCTGACAGCGTACCTTTTGTATAATGGGTCAACGACTTAGTGTAGCGAGCAAGCTTAAGCCGGTAGGTGTAGGCGTAGCGAAAGCGAGTCTGAACAGGGCGTTCAGTTCGTTGCATTAGACCCGAAACCGAGTGATCTAGCCATGAGCAGGTTGAAGGTTGGGTAACACCAACTGGAGGACCGAACCCGCATCTGTTGCAATAGATTGGGATGACTTGTGGCTAGGGGTGAAAGGCCAATCAAACTCGGAGATAGCTGGTTCTCCGCGAAATCTATTTAGGTAGAGCGTCGACCGAATACCCTCGGGGGTAGAGCACTGGATGGGCTATGGGGACTCACCGTCTTACTGATCCTAACCAAACTCCGAATACCGAGGAGTACTAGTCGGCAGACACACGGCGGGTGCTAACGTCCGTCGTGAAAAGGGCAACAACCCTGACCTCCAGCTAAGGTCCCCAAGTCATGGCTAAGTGGGAAAGGATGTGAGGATCCCAAAACAACCAGGATGTTGGCTTAGAAGCAGCCATCATTTAAAGAAAGCGTAACAGCTCACTGGTCTAAATAAGGGTCTTTGCGCCGAAAATGTAACGGGGCTAAAGCCATGCACCGAAGCTGAGGATTCCCGCAAGGGAGTGGTAGCGGAGCGTTCCGTAAGCCTGTGAAGGGATACCTGTGAGGGGTCCTGGAGGTATCGGAAGTGCGAATGTTGACATGAGTAACGATAAAGGGAGTGAGAGACTCCCTCGCCGAAAGACCAAGGGTTCCTGCTTAAAGTTAATCTGAGCAGGGTTAGCCGGCCCCTAAGACGAGGCGGACACGCGTAGTCGATGGGAACCACGTTAATATTCGTGGGCCTGGTGGTAGTGACGGATCGCTTAACTTGTTCTGGTTTATTGGATTACCAGGGCGGGGACGCGGTTCCAGGAAATAGCTCCACCTTATAGACCGTACCCGAAACCGACACAGGTGGTCAGGTAGAGTATACCAAGGCGCTTGAGAGAACTATGCTGAAGGAACTCGGCAAATTGCACGCGTAACTTCGGAAGAAGCGTGACCCCTTTTGACGCAAGTCAGATGGGGTGGCACAGACCAGGGGGTAGCGACTGTTTATCAAAAACACAGGGCTCTGCGAAGTCGCAAGACGACGTATAGGGTCTGACGCCTGCCCGGTGCTGGAAGGTTAAGAGGAGAGGTGCAAGCTTTGAATCGAAGCCCCAGTAAACGGCGGCCGTAACTATAACGGTCCTAAGGTAGCGAAATTCCTTGTCGGGTAAGTTCCGACCTGCACGAATGGCGTAACGACTTCCCCGCTGTCTCCAGCATAGACTCAGTGAAATTGAATTCCCCGTGAAGATGCGGGGTTCCTGCGGTTAGACGGAAAGACCCCGTGCACCTTTACTATAGCTTTACACTGGCATTCGTGTCGGCATGTGTAGGATAGGTGGTAGGCTTTGAAGCTCGGACGCCAGTTTGAGTGGAGCCATCCTTGAAATACCACCCTTATCGTCATGGATGTCTAACCGCGGTCCGTTATCCGGATCCGGGACAGTGTATGGTGGGTAGTTTGACTGGGGCGGTCGCCTCCGAAAGAGTAACGGAGGCGCGCGATGGTGGGCTCAGAGCGGTCGGAAATCGCTCGTCGAGTGCAATGGCATAAGCCCGCCTGACTGCGAGACTGACAAGTCGAGCAGAGACGAAAGTCGGTCATAGTGATCCGGTGGTCCCGCGTGGAAGGGCCATCGCTCAACGGATAAAAGGTACGCCGGGGATAACAGGCTGATGACCCCCAAGAGTCCATATCGACGGGGTTGTTTGGCACCTCGATGTCGGCTCATCGCATCCTGGGGCTGGAGCAGGTCCCAAGGGTTTGGCTGTTCGCCAATTAAAGCGGTACGTGAGCTGGGTTCAGAACGTCGTGAGACAGTTCGGTCCCTATCTGCCGTGGGTGTAGGAATATTGACAGGATCTGTCCCTAGTACGAGAGGACCGGGATGGACATATCTCTGGTGGACCTGTTGTCGTGCCAACGGCATAGCAGGGTAGCTATATATGGAAGGGATAACCGCTGAAGGCATCTAAGCGGGAAACCCACCTGAAAACGAGTATTCCCTATCAGAGCCGTGGAAGACGACCACGTTGATAGGCCGGGTGTGGAAGCGCAGCAATGTGTGAAGCTTACCGGTACTAATAGCTCGATTGGCTTGATCGTTCTCATTGGTAATGCTCATCGAACTTTGTTCGATGATGCCATCTTCTTGTCCTGGTGCGCAAAAGCGCTCCGGACGGGCCGGCCAACAATGCCGACGCGCTTCAGCGCTGTATGGCTGCCTTGCTTGACATCGAGTTTGGCAGCGCTACAGAATGCCAGTTCGTCGCCAAGAGTTTGGTGCGCCGTCTGCAGCGTAGCGATCGAAGATCGCGGCAGCGCAAAGACAGAAGATCAAGACGTGTTTAAAAAGAAAACAGGCGAAGGCCTGCCAGCTTCTCAAATGTTGCGCTTCGCTGACCTGGTGGTTATTGCGGGGCGGCTGCACCCGTTCCCATTCCGAACACGGCCGTGAAACGCCCCTGCGCCAATGGTACTTCGTCTCAAGACGCGGGAGAGTAGGTCGCTGCCAGGTCTGCAAAACGCAACATGCCCATGCACTGGACATGACATGTCCAAAAAGCCGCAAGGGAAAAGGATCAAGACCGTCTTCTCGACACAAAAAAGGGCCTCAAGCCCATAACGAGGCCGCATCCAACGCGGCCTTTTTGCTTTCTCGTCATCATGACGAAAAAAACCGTCAAACCAATCCGTTTGACAAACTCCGCAAGCCAAGCAGGCTTGCACATACGAACAGGCCAAAATCGGCCAGTTCTCTCGGTGACGCGGGGTGGAGCAGCCCGGTAGCTCGTCAGGCTCATAACCTGAAGGCCGCAGGTTCAAATCCTGCCCCCGCAACCACCGAGACTTGCAAATTCTCCCACTCGGGAAACCGAACCAAAAGCTCCTCTGAGTACGCCTCGAGGAGCTTTTTTTGTTTCTGCGCAGTGTCGATCTCGCCAGCGCGAAGCTTATCGAGATAATCGTGCTGCTTCAGTGCTTCGAACTGCTTCTCCAGAATTGTCGCGGCTTTCATCGCTCCGAGGATCGAGGCAATGCGGCCATGGACTTCGAGCGATGCCGGCTGGTGGCCGGGTGTCTTGCCGATGACGACCTTCTGGATGAACTGGCGCGCGATGTTGATGAACGGCTGCTTCGTTTCCGTGTTCGCGTGCTCGCGCAGGTAATAGAATGCCGAATTGATGACCCGCTCGACAGCTTCGGGACTGACTTCCGCCTTCAGCTTCCTGATCTTCTCCCCGAAATCTTCCTCCGCCGGCGCCTGCTTCAGGCGCGCCTCGAGGCCGGCACGGCGTTCCTCAAGCGTGTCGAGCATATCGTCGAGGGCGGTAAGGCGCGGCCGGCCCTCGGCTGCGCGATCGCTGATCTGCTGGATGATCTGGCGTTGTTCCTGTTCGGCATGACCTGAGCCCCTGAACTTCCTCTTCACATCGGGCGTCACCATTTTTTTGCAGCGACATCCTTCAGGATCGCATTGTCCAGCATGGCCTCGGCGAGCAGCTTCTTCAGTTTGGCATTCTCGTCCTCGAGCGCCTTCAGCTTGCGGGCATCCGACACGTCCATGCCGCCATACTTCGCCTTGTATTTGTAGAAGGTTGCATCCGAGATGCCGTGCTTGCGGCAGACATCGACTGTCTTCGCGCCGTTCGCCAAAGCTCACCCTGCTCCTTCAATATCCCGATGATCTGCTCTTCCGTGAACCGTGAACGCTTCATTCGTCCGTCTCCTTGATGTGACGGACTCTACCAAATTCTGGAGGAAGTTCAGGGGCTCAGGTCACAGCGACCATTTCGACCTGACCTCAGGTCATTTGGCGCAGTGCATTCTCGCGTTGGATTAGAGGATCTGGGACGTCGGCAATCTTGATCGCGTGGAACGGACCGTGTCACTGATCGTCCTCTCACAAGGATTTCCCGGTAAAGCAAAGACGCCGGCATGATTTGCCGGCGCCTGATGTGCGGGTTCGGACAGCCGATCAGAAGTAGCGAACCTCTTCGGCCTTGGTGCTCAACGGGTCCTTGCCGCGTTTGCTGAGCCAGGAATAAACCGGCGGAACGCGGTCTGCGATGGACTCGACATGGATGTCGATCAGGCAGGGTCCCTGCGTATGGGCGAACGCCTCGTTGAGAGCCGCATCAAGCTCCTTCGCGTTTTTCGCCGTCCAGGCCTTCACATCGAATGCTTCGGCGATGGCCTGCCCTTTGGGTGGCATGAAGTCCACGCCAAAGCACCGGTTGTGGCCCTTCAGCCGGTGCAGGCCCTTGATCCAGCCGAAGGTGCCGTTGTTGAACAGCAGCAGAATGGCAGGCACCTGGAGGCGCACAAGCGTTTCCAATTCGCCGACGCTCATGCCGAAGGAGCCGTCTCCAAACATGCCGATCGGTCGGCGCTCCTTGTCGGCAAACCAGGCGCCGACGGTGGCGGGCAAAGCCGAGCCAAGACCACCGAAGGCGCGCGGAATGGCAAAGCGCGTGCGCCGGTCTCTGAGCTTCAGGAAGCGCGTCATATGCGGGGTAGGGGTGCCGGCATCAGAATAGATGTGCGCGGGCTTGCCATAGGCTTCCAATGCCTCGTTGAAGCATCGTACCGCCAGTTCGGGGCGCAGCGGCATTGATTCGGAATTGAGCAATGCCTCCGCATTTTCCCAAAAATCGGCGCGCAGGTCGTTCAATTCATCAACCCAGTCCTGCGTGCGGGCCGCATCGTTCTTTTCAGGAGCCATGCCGATCAGCTGTTCCAGCACTAAGCGCGCGTCACCCTGAACGGACACGACGTTCTCATAGTTATTGGCCATGATCTCCGGATCGATATCGATTTGTGCCACCCGCTTGTTCAGCGTGATCTTGGGGAAGGTCCAGCCGATGGTAACAACACTTCCCATGCGGGAGCCGACGAACAGAACAAAATCTGAGTGTTCCAGCGCCCAGTTGGCGTGCGGATGGAAGCCGTTGTCGCCGATCACGCCAACGGCCAGCCGGTGATCGTCCGGCATCGTGCCCTGGCCGGTCATGGTGGTGCACACCGGAATATTCAGCTTTTCCGCCAAAGCTGTGACTTCCGGTCCGGCGCAGGACCGGTTGACGCCTCCGCCGGAGACTATCAACGGTCGCTTTGAGGATGTCAGCAAATCCAGAACAGTCTCCAGCTTGCCCGGGGCCGGAAGCGTCGGATAGGCCGGGAACTGTTTGCACTCGGTCTCGACGTGCAGCGAAACGCGGGCAGGATCGATCTCAGCCAGCAGCATGTCTTCCGGAATCTGCAGATGCACGGCCCCCGGCTTGCCGGAGCAGGCGACGCGGAAGGCGCGGCGAATGATTTCCGGCAGCTTTTCAGCGCTTTTCACCTGCACGGACATTTTGGTAATGGGGTCGAACAGGCGGGCGCAATCGAGCTCCGTGAGCACGCCGCGTCCTTCGCCCGGCAGCGGAATGTCGATGGTCAGCAGGATGACAGGCACGGAGGAGGAGTTTGATTCCGCCACCGGCGGCAGGGAATACATGGCGCCTGCGCCCGATGGGCATTCGAAGACACCGGGTTTGCGGGTGAAGCGGCCATAGGCGTCCGCCATGTAGCCTGCGGAGCGCTCGTCACGCGCCATGACGTGACGGATCTTGCCCTCATTCTCTTGCAGGGCTTCGTAGAAAGGAACGTTGGTATCGCCTGGTACGCCGAAGATCACTTCGACTCCGTAGCCAATCAACATTTCGACAAGGATATCTGCACCGCGCACGGCAATCTCCCGATTATTTGAGTTGAGGATGTCACGCAATGTGACGGTGGGTTTCGGCGGCGCCTTCGATGGGCGGAATGGGCGGATTATTTCCCCGCCCAGGTCCGCAATCTGTCATCACCGGAAGCGCTGCGGTGAAAAGGGTTCAAGATCGCGTTCGGGTGGCTTGTCGCTCACGAGATCCGCAGCGAGCCTTCCGGAGATGGGGCCTGAAGCGAAGCCGACATGACCGTGGCCGAAGGCGTAGATTACGTCTGTCGAGATAGATGCCCTGCCAATGACCGGTCGACCGTCTGGTGTGGAGGGGCGATGCCCCATCCAACGATCAACCGAGATGTCACGGGTTTCCGGTAGCCCGGCGTAGGTTCTGCGTGCATGATCGAGCAGGATATCGACACGCTTCCAGTTGGGCGGCGTGTCCACGGTTGCCAGTTCCACCTGCCCAGAAAGGCGAAGGCCATGCGCCGTCGGCGTGTTGGCCATCTTGCCGTCGCTTGGCATGACAGGATGCGCGGGCCCATTGACCGGTGTGCCGATGACACCGTGATAGCCACGCTCCGATTCCAGTGGAATGCGGTCTCCGGCCATTCGCGCCAAGGCCTTCGACCAGACACCGGCCGCGACCACGGTGCGGTCACAGACGATTTCACCCTGGTCGGTTTCGATCGCTTCCAGTCTTTCGCCTTTCAGGCGGAAGCTGGTGGCCTTCGTCTTGATGAGGCGCGCGCCATATTTGACCGCCTCCGAGACAAGGGCAGACACATAGAGGCCCGGATCGGTGCAATGGGCTCCGGCTTCGGCCAGTACACCGAAGCGATAGTGGGCGGACAGCGCAGGCTCGCGTGTCCGCAGGCTCTGTTCGTCCAGCTCCTGCCATTCGAGCCCCGTGATCCGCCGCAAGTGCCAGGCGAGCTTCTCGGTCTCGAAGGCAGCGCGGTCGGGATAGGCATACAGCAACCCCTCGCGTCTGATCAGGTCCGAAGCCCCGATACTCTTTGCGAGCGCGATGTGTCGTTCGGGGCTGTCCTTCAAGATCGTGGCGAGCGCCCTGGCCGTCCTTTCGACCCGTCTCAATGTAGAACCGGCCAGCAGGAAGCGGCTCAGCCAAGGAAGAAGCTGGACGATATTCGCCCAGCGGATGACGAGCGGGCCATTTGGGTTGAGAAGATAACCAGGCACCTGTTTCCAAAGACCCGGCGTCGACATGGGAACAACCGAAGCAGGGCTGATCCAGCATCCATGGCCGTAGCTCGCGGCCTGTCGCCCGCCCGGTTCACCCGGTTCGATAATCGTGACCTGGTGGCCATCGCGCAGCAGTTCGAGAGCGGTGCACGCTCCAACGATGCCGGCGCCTATGACAGTAACATGCATGTTTGGCCCCTTATCCAGTGCCATTGGTTTATGAGCAGGCAATGCATCTCCCGCGTCCGGTCAGCGACAGGACGAGATGGGGAGGCAGCCGTGTGGTGTTTGTCGTCGGGAGGCGAACCGTAGGTCCGCCTCCCGATCCGGTTTTTTTAGATCAAGCCACCGTGGAAATGACTGAGAAAGGCCCGGGTCGCGGGTTCTCTCGGTTGTTCGATCACCTGCCGGGCCTCCCCTTCTTCCACCACGCAGCCATCGCGCATGAAGATCACCCTGTCTGCCACATCTCTCGCAAAGGCCATTTCGTGGGTAACCAGCAGCATCGTCATTCCTTCCGCTGCCAGCGACCGGATGACAGAGAGGACTTCTCCCACCAGTTCGGGATCGAGCGCCGACGTGGCTTCGTCGAACAACATCACCTCGGGTTTCATGGCCAAGGCACGTGCGATGGCGACACGTTGCTTCTGCCCGCCGGAAAGACTGTCTGGGTGCGCTGTCGCCTTGTCGGCAAGCCCGACTTTGGCAAGGAGGTCATGGGCAATGGCCTTTGCCTCGGCCTTCGGCGTGCGCAATACCGTGACTGGCCCCTCCATCACATTCTGCTCCACCGTCATGTGCGGAAACAGATTGAAGCTCTGGAACACCATGCCGGTGCGTGCGCGAAACGACGCCAGTTCCTTGTCGCCCGGCAAGTTGCGGGTTGTCGAGAAGTCGATGGCCTGGCTGCCGACACGGATGAAGCCCTTTTCAGGAACCGTCAGAAGGTTGACGCTGCGCAGCAGCGTGGATTTTCCCGAACCACTTGGCCCGATGAGGGCAACGACATCGCCTCTCTTCACATTGAGTGTAATGTCCTTCAGCACCGCGAAGTCGCCGAAGGACTTCTGGACACCGATCAGTTCAATCATGGTCTCGTTGGTCATGTGGTGAACTTCCGCGCGAGGTCAGTGGCCGCTGCGCGCTTCAAGCCGGTGGGCGAAGCGGGTCAGTGGGAACAGGAGAACGAAATAGATGACTGCAATCATCGTGTAGGTTTCCAGCGGTCGGTAGCTGGCGGATGTGATCAACTGACCTTGGTACAGCAGGTCGGGTACCGCCAGGACAGAGAGCAGGGAGGTGTTCTTCAACTGGAGCACCGTCTGGTTCATCAGCGGCGGAACCATGCGGCGAAACGCCTGCGGCAGAATGATCCTCGCCATCAGTTGATGCCGGCGCATGCCGATTGCGCGCCCGGCATCCCACTGGCCGATATCGACCGAAATGATACCGCCGCGGATGATTTCTCCGAAGAAGGAGCCGCCGTAGAGCGTCAGAGTCACGAATGCCGCAGCACCCGCCGAAAGCTCGATCCCTGTCAGCATCGGCAGCGCGTAATAGCACCACACCAATTGGACCAGAACCGGTGTACAGCGGAAAATCTCGGTGAATCCGATGACCAGCGCATGGACAATACGAATGCCCGATAGACGTGCCATTGCGATGAAGCAGCCGAGAGCCAGACCCGACAAGGCTGTGCCAACCGTAAAACCGATGGTGTAGAGAACACCGGTCCAGATCAGGCCCTTGTATTGAAGCAGGAACCCGAAGTCCCATTGATACTGCATCGTAGAACCCCTTGTATTCTTAGATTTGGCGTCAAGCGCCGGGCTGGCTTGAATGCAGCCATTTGCCGAGAGTCAGAATATCGAAGACCGGAAGCCCGAACTTCCGTGAGATGCCCGAGGAGAATGGCGGCAGGTTCGTGCATTCGAATACCAAGGCTCCGATATCGGAGTGATGGTGAAGCAGGTGTTCGACCGTCATGGACAATTCGCCCGCCAAAGCCTGCGCATCGTATTTCATGCCCCCTTCGATCAGGCCGCGAAAAGCGCCCCCGTTCGGCAATCCCGCGACGGGCGGCATGTCCTTGACGCCGACTTCCTGGAAATGTCGCTCTGTCAAGGATGCACGGTCATAGGTGATGACGCCCACCGTTTTGCCCCTGGGCAGCGTCGCTAAGAGTGACGGAATCTGCAAAAGGCTGGAGGTGGCAACCGGCACAGTCAGACGCATGGAAAGCTGCGACTGACGAAGAGCCAGAAAGCCGCAGGAGGTTGTCAGTGCGAATGCACCTTCTGCCACCAGTTCCTGTCCAGCTGCAACAAATGCGTCCACAAGGTCGTCATCCTGCCCGGAGACCACCTTGCGTGCTGTTGCGCCGCTGATGCGCTTGTAGAGCACGGGAAACGGCCAGCTTGCAGCGTTTCCCACGTCTCCAACTGGACGCTCGAATGATGTATCGAGCATCAGGATACCGAGAGGTTTCGTCATTCTTGCACCATTGGCGGGCCGTGCAGTCGGGATAAGGATCCCGGCTGCACGTATGATTGAACGCGACGGATCAGGTTGAAGCGGCTGCCAACCTCAGAACTGGATATCCGAAGGAATATCCTGCTTCTGGACGCCGACCAGCTCAAGGCTCGAGGTGATCCATCCGCTCATGACACCGGATGACCTGTTGAATTCGAGCCAGTTGTCCACGAACGTGCGGAAGCGCGGACTATCTTCGGCACGGACACCGGCGCAGGTCGGCTGACGGACGATTGGACCGGGAACGACAATCTTGCCGACATTCGGATTTTTCTTGACCGTAACCAGAGACAGCATCGCCACCTGGATGACCGCGTCTGCGCGACCGGACTGCACGGCGAGGGTCGCCTCATCTGGTGTCTTCAGCGCCACAAGTGTTGCTTTCGGCAAGACGCGGCGTGCAAACAGATCGTGGGTAGAGCCGATATCGACGGCGATGCGGACTTCCGGCTTGTTCAGCTCTTCCCAGCTTTTCGGCTCCAGACCGGCTTTCGCGATGATCGTGAAGGTGTTCTGCATGATTGGACGCGTGAATTCGACCACCAGCGCGCGCGACGGTGTCGGGCTGAGGCCGAACATGATGTCGATCTTGTTGGACTGCAGATCGAGTACCGAGTTGCCCCAGGTGGTCTCGCTGATTTCCACTTCGGCTTCCAGAGACTTTGCGAGATCACGGGCCATGCTCATGCAGAACCCGCTCCATTCGCCCGTGGCAATGTCCTTGTGGTAGTATGGCTCCGTTCCGACAATGCCGGCGACACGCAGCTTTTTGGTGCTCCGGACTTTGTCGAAGGTCGATCCTGCTGCCTGTTGTGCGATGGCTGGTGTGGCGAGAGCCGTTGCGGCAACTCCGGCGCCAGCAAGGCCGAGAAAACCTGCAAATTCACGTCTGTTCATGTCAAACCCCTCATTGTTGCTTTTGTTGCTTCATGCGCTCAAATCCACCGCAGGCACCCAGTAGCCTGCGCAGATCCTGTGTCATGCCGTCGTGCCCTTGTCAGAGCTTTCTTTGTCAACATTCGACTGACCGGAGAGAAGCTTGCTGCATCTTGCTGTCCGAGGGAAATTGCGAATACTCCGTCATGCATGAGTTTTTGTCATGATGGGAAATCATAAGGATGCGCCGCTACCTACCTTCGCTCTCCGCTTTGCATGCCTTCGAGGCCGCCGCGCGCTACATGAATTTTACCCGTGCGGCGGACGACCTTGGACTGACGCAGAGCGGCATTAGCCGCCAGATCCGAAATTTGGAGGAGTTCCTCGGGGCTACACTGTTTCACCGATCAGGTCCTCGCCTGGTCCTGACTGAGACCGGTGCCAACTACTATCGTAACCTCGCACTGACCCTGGACCGGCTGGAGGAGATCTCGATTGATGCGGTTCGCGGGCGCAGTGTCGATTCTTCGCTGATGATAGGCACGCACCCGACGCTCGCCTCTCGCTGGCTACCGGAGCGGCTCGGAGCCTTCATCAGTTCTTACCCCGACATTCCGCTTGAAGTCATGCCAGCATTGCCATCGATGGATTTTGAAACGACGCGGCTGGATGTCGCTATTCTGCGCGGCGCCGGAACTTGGGTTCACGCCCGTTCGATCGAGCTCTTTCCCGAAGTGCTGGCGGTTGTCGCGTCTCCTGCCCTCATTCCTCCAGATAGGAAACTAGATCCACTTCAGTTCTCGGAGTTTCCCCTCTTGCAGAATGCCGGGCGTCCCAGTCTGTGGCTCAACTGGCTGCGGCTTGCGAAACTCTCATATAGTGGCCGCATCCAGGGAACGCGCTTTGCTCATCACGAAATGATCATCAACGCTGCGATCCACGGCCTCGGCCTTGCCGTCGTGCCGACCTTCTACATCCGGCACGAGATCGCGAGTGGGCAGCTTCATATGCCCTTTGGCGAGCCGGTGCAGTCGGATGACTCCTATTATCTGGTTTATCCAGAGCGCAAATCTCATAATTCCAACGTGATCGTCTTTCGTGACTGGCTTCTTCGCAGTCTTCGAAAAAACGCTGCAGAAATAGCGCGATAGCAATGACAGTTGGTGGTCAGCGGTTCAAATCTCCTCAAGGCATCCGTTTACAAGTCTCCGCGCAATCAGGCCCCCGCAACCAATAATCCCTGTGAAAACTCTGTTCCTGCTCAAACAGCTGGTCTACCTGGCGGTCTTAAGCGTCAGGTCATGTAGACGCCACCGGTGACGTTGATGCCCTGTCCCGTCATGAAGCGGGCGCTTTCCGAACACAGGAAGACGACGACGTCGGCGACATCCTCGGGCGTCTCGATGCGGCCGAGCGGCGTCTGGCCGACATATTCGTTGAAAACCTGTTCCGGCGAGATGCCGCGCAATGTCGCCTCCCACTCGATTTCGCGGCTCTGCATGCCGGTCTTGACGAAGCCGGGGCAGACGGCGTTCACCCGGATGCCCTGCGGCGCCAGTTCTCTCGCCAGAGCCTGGGTCCAGCCCAGCACGGCGAACTTGCTGGCGGAATAATGCGCCAGAAGCGGCGCGCCGACCTTGGCGGCCAGCGATGCGGTGTTGACGATGCAGCCACTGCCTTTTTGAGAGAAATGGCGCCCGCTGATCTGGTTGGTCAGGAAAATGCCGCGGGTGTTCACATCGAAGTTGAAGTCCCATTCCTCGTCGGTCAGTTCCAGCGCCTTCTGCATGGTGGAGACACCGGCATTGGCAATCAGGATGTCGATGTCGCCGAGCCTTTCCAGTGCTGTCGAAAATGCTGCCTCGACCGAGGAACGCTTGCGCACGTCGATTTCCACCGCAATCGCACTGTTGCCGATTTCCGCCGCCGCATCTTCCGCCGATTTCAGATTGATGTCCGCAATGGCGACCGCCACACCCTGAGCCGCAAGCGCGCGGGCAATCGCAAGGCCGATCCCGGTACCGCCGCCTGTGAGAAACGCGCGACGACCGCTGAGTTCTGGGAAAACCGGATGAGTCATGGGCACTCCTTATTATGCTGCAACACGATAAGAAACAAAATCGAACTTATCAAATGTTTTTTTTGTTTGCTTGCGTTCGTTTCTCTGTTTATGCTCCCTGCAACTCACATTCGTGTCGCGGCTTCCGGAGCTGCGCCGCTCCTCCCTAAGGTCCTTCACCGCGCCAGCGGCACGGGCCGTAAAATATCGCCGGACGGGCAGTTTCGCCCGAAAATTAGACGCCGCTGAAGGATCTGGAAATGGTTTTTGATTGCTTTGGAGCCCGAAAGAAAGTCGTGATTGCCATGGCCCATATCGGGGCGCTGCCGGGGTCTCCACTTTATGACGTCGATGGTGGCGTGGATAAGCTCATCGCCGATGTGATGTCGGACGTCGAAAAGCTCCAGGCCGGCGGCGTCGATGCCATCATGTTCGGCAATGAAAACGATCGTCCCTATGTGTTCAAAGGCTCGCCGGAAAGCATCGCGGCGATGACCGTCATCGTGCAGGCGATCAAACCGTCGCTGAAGGTGCCGTTCGGTGTCAACTATCTCTGGGATCCGCTTTCGAGCGTCGCCATCGGCGCGGTTACCGGCGCAAGCTTCGTGCGTGAAATCTTTACCGGCCTGTTCGCTTCGGACATGGGCCTGTGGGAGCCGGATTGCGCTGGAGCTGCGCGCCTGCGTGCCAATCTCGGCCGCAAGGACATGAAGATGCTGTTCAACATCAATGCGGAATTCGCCCATTCGCTCGATCAGCGTCCGATTGCGCTTCGCGCCAAGAGCGCCGTTTTTTCCTCGCTTGCAGATGCAATCCTCGTTTCCGGCCCGATCACCGGCCAGCCGGCCAACCAGTCGGACCTACGGGAGGTCTGCGAGGTCATCAGGGACGTTCCGGTCTTCGCCAATACCGGCGTGAACATCGACAACGTGCGCGACATCCTCTCCATGGCGCAGGGCGTCGTCATCGGCACCCACTTCAAGGTCGATGGCAACACCTGGAACGCGGTTGACGGCAGCCGCGTCAAGCGCTTCATGGACGTCGTCGAAACCCTGCGCTGATACGGAACCCCTCATGACCGTCGTTCTTGGCCTGGATATCGGGACAACCTCGACCATCGGCATTCTGGTCGGGCTTCCCGACCGCATTCTGGCAACCGCTACCCGCCCGGTGACGCTTTCCTCTCCTCGGGCAGGCTGGGCGGAGGAGAACCCGGCGGAATGGTGGGAGAATGTCCGCGCCGTTGTTGCGGACCTGCTCCAGCAGGGCGGCCTCGACGTCACGGCGATCAAGGCGGTCGGTGTCACCGGCATGCTGCCGGCCGTGGTGCTGCTCGATGCCGAAGGCAATGTGCTGCGCCCCAGTATCCAGCAGAGCGACGGTCGCTGCGGGGCGGAAGTCGCTGAACTCCGGCAGGAGTGGGACGAGGCCGATTTCCTCAAGCGCGCCGGTAACGGCATCAACCAGCAGCTCGTCACTGCCAAGCTGCGCTGGATCGAGCGCCACGAGCCCGACGTCTTCTCGTGCATCGCCACCGTGTTCGGTTCCTACGACTACATCAACTATCGCCTGACCGGCACCCGCGCGGTCGAGCAGAACTGGGCGCTCGAAGCAGGCTTCGTCGATGTCTCGACGGGGCTGATCGACGACGAACTGGTGCGGCTTGCCCATGTCGGCCCGGATGCCATTCCGCCGAAGCGGGCCTCCCATGAGATCATGGGCGTGATTGACGCGCGTGGTGCTGCCGAAACCGGCCTTGCGGCCGGCACGCCCGTCGTCGGTGGTGCTGCCGACATGATCGCCTCGGCGCTCGGAGCAGGGGTCATCGATGCCGGCGACGTGCTCCTGAAATTCGGCGGCGCGGTCGATATCCTCACCGCGACCGATGTGGTGAAGCCCGATCCGCGTCTCTTCCTCGATTATCATCTGGTACCGGGCCTGTTCATGCCGAACGGCTGCATGTCGACCGGCGGCTCGGCGCTCAACTGGTTCGTCGAAACCTTTGCCGGCGGCGAGCGCGAAGCTGCACAGGCAGAGGGGAAAAGCCTCCACCAGCATCTCGATACGCTCGCTTCCGCCCGCCCGCCAGGCGCTGACGGGCTGACCATCCTTCCTTATCTCCTCGGGGAAAAGACGCCGATCCATGATCCGGCAGCCCGAGGCGTCGTGGAAGGGCTCACTCTTTCCCACGATATAGGTCATCTCTGGCGCGCGCTCTTGGAATCCTATGCCTATGCCATCCGCCACCATATCGAGGTTCTGATCGACATGGGCCACGATCCGCGGCGCTTCCTCGTCTCCGACGGCGGCTCGCAGAGCACCGTCTGGATGCAGATCGTCGCTGACGTGCTCGATGCTCCGGTGCAGCGGCTATCAGGCCATCCCGGCTCCTGCATCGGGGCGGCATGGACGGCGGCAATCGGCGTCGGCCTGGAGAATGACTGGCGGGGCGTGACCCGCTTCGTCACCTTCTCGGAAGTGCTTCAGCCTCAGGCCGGAAATGTAGAGGCCTACCGAGACGGCTACCGCCGTTACCGCGACCTCTACGACCGGCTGGCACCGCGCTGGAAGGCGGGATCGTGAGCATTCCGGGTTTCATGCCGGTTTTTTCGGCCGTCGCCTGGGATATCGACGGTACGCTGGTCGATAGCGAACCGCTGCATCACCGCGCGCTGGTGGCGGCATCGAAGGGTTTCGGCGTCGATCTCGCCGACCTGCCGGACATGGCCTTTCGCGGCGTTCACATGGGCGACGTATGGAAGCGCCTGCAACCGCGCTTTCCACCGGGGCTTGCCGAGCAGGAGTGGCTGGACGCGATCAACCGCCATTATATCGAACATCGCCACAGTCTTACGACCATGCCTGGAGCCGTCGAGACCGTCCGCATGCTCGCCGATCTCGGCATTCCCCAGGTTTGCGTTTCCAATTCCTGCCGGGCGGTGGTCGACGCCAATCTCGATGCAATGGGCATTGCGTCTTCCATCTGCTTTTCGGTCAGCCTTGACGACGTGACGGAAGGCAAACCTTCACCCATCCCCTATCGCATGGCCGCCGAACGACTCGGCCTTCCCGCGGGTTCGATCGTCGCCATCGAGGACAGTTTCACCGGTCTTGCTTCTGCGAGAGATGCGGGCCTCTTTGCGGTGTTATACACGGCGCAGGGCGAGGATACGGCGGCAGAGGGCGCGGGCGTGACGCCGGACATGACGGTCAGCGCAATTTCCGACATCGTCTCGCTGTTTTCGGTCGAGCGGGCAGGGAGCCTCGCGCGACGGGCGTAGAGCGGGGTTTGCGTGCGATCTCGTTCGGAGTGCACGATGCTTTCGCTTGTAGCTCAAACCCCCTCTGGCCTGCCGGCCATCTCCCACAAGGGGGAGATCGGACAGGGGATGCCGCTCGCTCCCTCTCGACCGAAGATGTCATCGCATCGCTGGAAAAGATGCGAACAAGGGTGGCCGTTCTGCGGTTCTCCCCCTTGTGGGGGAGATGGCCGGCAGGCCAGAGGGGGGTAGGCCACAAACTCATAGCCCACCCACCCCCATCCTGCACAACCTGTACTTTCGCACAGAGGTGACCATAATCGTCTGTGCATTGCGTGTTTGATTCGAACAGGCTTTGTTTGAAACATTCTCCCTTTCGGCTAAGCTGGTATCCATCTTTGCCGTAAGGGCATTGGCGACAGACGAAAGACAAGAGACATATGGCGAGGGAACAGTCGGCGGTAAAAACGAACGAGCGGCCCAAATTCCTGGCGCAGGTCCGGCAGGCCGCGATCGTGGAAGCGATCGGCCGCGTCGGCTCCGTGACGGTCAGCGAACTGGCACAGCAGCTTTCCGTATCGGAAATGACCGTTCGCCGCGATCTCGTCGAGTTGGAAAAGGAAGGAAAGCTGATCCGCACCCATGGCGGCGCGGTCAAGCCCGACCGCGCTCCGGCCATGTCTGCGGGCGAAAGCGTCGATAGCGAGGAACCTGCTTTCGAGACGCGTCTTGTACGTAACGAGAACCTGAAGCGGCGCATCGCCCATGCTGCCGCCGATCTGGCGGCCGGTGCCCGCAGCATCGCGCTCGATGTCGGCACGACCACCTATTTCGTCGCGGAAACCTTGTCGGTCCGTCCTCACACCAAGATCTTCACCAACAGCATCCGCAGCGCGGCGCATCTCGCCGGCAAGGGCGCCGAAATCTATCTTGCGGGCGGGCGCATTCGTGGCGAGGAAATGTCGACCAGCGGCCCATCCGCCATGAGCCAATTCGAATCTCTCTGGTTCGACGTCGCCTTTGTCGGCGTTTCCGGGCTGACCCCGGACGGCATCTTCGACTATTCCTTCGAAGAAACCGACATGAAGCGTATCTATCTGTCGCGTGCCTCACGGCGTGTCGTGCTGTGCGATTCCACCAAGTTCAACAACATGTCGCTGGTCTATGTCGCCGCACTCACCGAGTTCAACACGCTGATCTGCGACGAGATGCCGACGGGCGATCTCTACAGGGCGTTGACCGACGCCGGCGTCGAGATCATCGTCGTCGGCTGAGCAGACCTCGATATGCTCGACCCGCGATCGCTTGCGAATGGCAATCGATCCGCTGCTGTAATCCGCTCTGGATCGGGAAACGCCCGGGAGGGCAGGAAAATGGCTGTTCTGCTCTCTATCGCCGGCACGCGCAGGAAGCCTTCGGCTTTGCCCGATGACGTGCTTCCGTCGCGAAAGGGGCCTGTCGAAAAACACCAGACAAGCCGATAAATCTGGCCGGACCGAAAGTGTGTCAGGTTGCTTTTTGTTTCTTTGTGTTAGATATTGTTATTTAATGATGGTTTGGCGCCCCAAGGCTGTCGCCCGCGTTCACGAGGGTATTTCCGGGAAGAAAGAACGGTTTCGCAATCATGGTCACTGTCCTGAAGAGCATTTATCCCGATCCCTCGGCCGGTGAGCGGCTGCCTTCGCTGATTGCCGATGTCGGTCGTCACAGCGGCGAATTTCCTGTATTGCTCGCCAATCACCTTCCCATGGTTCTGGAAGCCATGGGGAGACTCGGCGCTTCGCCGGCGCGGCTTGAGGAATATGCAGAGCATTACACCCGCATCCATGCCGTTCCCTTCCCGCCGGCGCCGGTTACGCCCCTTGATGAAAGCAGTTGGGAAAACGCGCTCGGAAAGCGCGAGCGTGAGGGCGATCTCCGGCGCTTCTTTGCGGGCGTCGTCACCGAAATCGGCGGTCACGAGACCATAAGGCGCTATCTGCCGCGGCTCTTCCCCGGCGTTGCCGCTTCCGCCACTCATGGCCTGATGCGGCTTGCCTATGCGGTGCTGCGCAATGACGACGCCGAAATCGCCGTCGCTCTCGGCTACTGGGCCGCCACTTATCTGTCTTTCGAGGCCATTCCGGCGGAAAACCGCCGCGATACCGCCGATCCGCTCGCGCCGATCCTCGACATGCATGCCGACTCCCGCCTTCGCGATGTCGATGCTCCCACCCATCTCCTGTGGAAATGGATCGAGGCCATGGGCAGGCTCCCGGCGTTTCAGGGATATCTCGGGCGGCTCGCGCCAACGCCGGATATCCTGGACCGCATGCGCCCCGCATCGCTCACGCTTTTTGCCGCCACCATGAGCTTCGAGGCATTGCATGCCGTCACCGGTTGCCACTGGCTGCGGCTGGTCAGTCCCCATCTGGACGAACCGCAGCGCCTCGCCATGCATTTCTGGGAAGTCGTCATGGCGCTCTACCCGAAGATCGGCATGCCCGCTCCGCCTTCGCCCGAGGTTCTCGATCGCTGGCGCGCCATGCCGGTCCCGCCCGATGACGTCATCGCAGCCGCCGCCGTCGCCTCTAACGACGAACACGATCACTCCCTGGTGTTCTCGGCCTTTGAGGAATTCCGCTACACCGGTGACCCCCTCTACAAGGTCGTCGCCGCGCGGCGCGTGGGGTTGGTGGAGTTTGGCGACTGAACGGTTTGCGGGGCGCGCGGTGATGCGCGCCCGGATGGCCGGCGCAATCGCCGGCCACACTGAGAAGCGGAAGGAAGCGACGCGCTGAGGTGAGCCGCTATCTTCCGTGTTCCGGGAGATAAAAGACAACGGTGGCTTCCGCGGTTACCCCCCTCAGCTCTGCCGGGCATCTCCCCTTCAAGGGGGGAGATTGGATAGTGGATGCCGCTCGCTCCCAATCAAACGTAAGTGCTTTTCCGATCACGGTGCGGGAAGGTCAGGAAGGCAAGAGGCCGACCGTTCTGCCGATCTCCCCCTTGGAGGGGGAGATGGCCGGCAGGCCGAAGGCCTAAAGGCGGCGTGATGCACTTCGTTTGCATTCACCCGAGGCGCTTAAAGCCCTCGTCAGCCCCAAACGCAGCACCCACCCTTTAGGCCGCCCCGTCGCAGCAATATTCCGGCTGGAAATGGATCTTGTCGTAGCCGTCGAGCGAGCGGTAAAAATACTCGGCATCGGCCTGGAAGAGGCCGCGGCAGATGCCGGCGACGAGTTTCGGTACGCCGGATTTCAGACCGGTAATGCCGTTGCACACGGGTCCGAGGCTTGGAACCGCTGCGTTGTTGAAGACGTGGATATCGGCGAGCATCGGCAGTGCACCCGGCGTCTTTTCCTGAAATTCGAAGGCCGGGCCGAGATAGGGATAGGCGAGCAGATCGCTGTCGTCCTCGCCCTCGTTGGGCACGAAGCGGTCGGCCCAAGTGGCAACCGAGCCGATCAGGTTGGAAAGCTCCGGCCGGCAGGCGAGATCGACGCGGTAGCCGGTGCCGAGCAGCAGGTGGTCGAAGCGGAAATCGCCGGCGCTGGTGCCGATCAGGATGTCATCGCCATCCATGGCGACCGAGCGCAGGTCGGCCCCCGTCACCAGCCGGCAGGCGTCGAAGGCCATGGCGCGGTTGAACATCTCGTTGGTCGGCGGCGTCTTGAAGGCGAACATCCGCCGGGTGAAGCGATAGCGGCTGCGATCGTCGAGATCGGCGAAATGATTGAGGAATCCCGGAAAGTTCGACCAGTCCAGCAGTTCCGTGCGCGGCATGACGGAGGAGCGCGCCAGAACCGTGACGCTTTCGGCGCCGGCTTCCAGCGCCGTCACCGCCCAATCGAAGCTCGATGCCGCAGCTCCCAGAACGCCGATTCGTTTGCCCGCGAGAAAGCCCGTATCGATCTCCTCGCCGCTGTGGGTCCAGTGGTCCCGCGCAAGGTTTTCGCGGATGACATCCGGCACGTTCAGCCGGCCTGCACCTTCAAGGCCGGTGGCGATCACCGCTTTGCGGCTGGCAATTTCTTTCGCTGCGCCATGTTCTTCCACGAGCAGGCGCAGATATCCTTCGCCGGGCTCGATGCGGATCAGTCTGGTATGGTTGCGCACCTTTAGTCCGAGAACCGAGCGGAACCAGGCGAGATAGGCCATCCAGTCGACCCGGTCGATCTTGTCCAGCGCGTCCCAGTTTTCAGTTCCGTATTTGGCCTCGTGCCAGGCCCGGTAGGTCAATGAGGGTATTCCGAGATCCGGCCCGGTCAGCGTCTTGGGCGAGCGAAGCGTGCGCATGCGCGCCGTCGTGACCCACGGCCCCTCGCGGCCCTCCGGTGCGGCGTCGATGAGCAGCACGCGCTGAACGCCTTGCCGTTTCAGCCCGAAGGCAACCGATAGACCCGAGAGCCCGGCGCCCACAATGACCACATCGGCCATCACCTCGCCCGAGGCGTCGCGCCGCTGCGGCACCCACTCGCGCTGGCCTGCCTCGATCATGGTAAGCTCGCGCGCCACCTGTGCCTCAAGTGCGGCAAGCGCCGCCGTTCCATATGCGGGGCAGGGGGAAGCTGGAACATCCGCTATCGATGGCTGCATGGCGACATTTCTCCGGGAACGATGCCAGAGTATCGAGAGTGGAAAAGTTGTAAAGTGTTTGATTGTGTTGTTTTCAATTTTTTCGCACATGCACACCTGTTGACACGCCTTCCTGGACGATCTTCCGGTGGAAAACAGCCGTTGAACAGATGCAACAAAAATATCAAAGCAAAAACAATGGGATGAAAAATCAGGCATTCTTGCCCGAAATTGGATCAAATCGCGATTACGCTTTCATCATCTTGCAAATGGATTAATCAAAGAGGGTGGAGATGGTATGTTTTTTGTGATGGATGTGAATTTTTGTTTGACTTGAAAACGGTCATGACTGACCATGCCTTCATCCCGTTCCGAAGAAAGAAGAGGTTGGCAGTCCATGATGAAACTATCCTCACCACGCATGACCGTCCGGTCCGGCAGGCTGGCGGTATCGGTTCTCGCGCTCATGGCGTCCACCGCCTATGCGGAGGCCAAGTCTCTCGACGGCGTGACGCTGACGATCGCCTCGATGAACGACGGTTTCGCCAATGTGCTGCAGACGCTCGCCCCGGCCTTCAAGGAAGAGACGGGCGCCGACGTCAAGGTCGAGATCATGGACTACGGCACGCTGCTGACCAAGACGACGGCCGACTTCATCGGCGACACCAAAGGTTACGACCTCGTCACCATGGATATCGTCTGGGCCGGGTCCTACGCGGAAAACAAGTACAGCGTCGACCTGACGGACTGGGTCAAGCGCGACGCCGCTGAACTCGATCTCGACGATATCTACCCGGTCATCCTGACGTCGCTCGGCCAGTATGACGGCAAGTATGTCGCCTATCCGCTCGCCGCCTATGCCAACGTTCTCGCCTATCGCAAGGACCTCCTGGAAGCCGCCGGCCTTCCGGTTCCGAAGACCATGGACGAACTGGTCGCAGACGCGCTGAAGCTCAACGATCCCGCCAAGAAGCAGTACGGTTTCGTCGCCAACGGCCAGAAGGGGCCGGCCGTGGCGCAAGACTGGATGCAGTACAACAGCCAACTCGGCGGCTCGATCCTCGACAAGGACGGCAAGCCAGCGCTGAATTCCGAAGCCAACATCAAGAGCCTTGAAGTCTACAAGAAGCTCTTCACGGAAGCTGCCCCTCCCGGCGCCATCGAATATGACTGGGGCGGCCGCGAGGAAAGCTTCCGCCAGGGTCTCGCAGCCTTCATGCAGACCTGGTCCGTCGGCGCCACATCCTATTCCGATCCCAAGGTGTCGAATATCGTCGGCAAGGTCGGCATCTCGGTTGCACCCGTTGCCGAAGGGATGACACCGCAATATGGCGTCGGCGGCTGGGGCCTGTCGATCAATGCCGATATCGATGCGACCAAGCAGGAAGCGGCCTGGACCTTCATCAAGTGGATCACCAGCAAGAAGATTCACAAGGAATTCAACATGCTCGGTGCCGGCGGCTTCATCCGCAAGAGCGAGCTCGATGACGCCGACCTGAACGCCAAGTTCGATTTCCTGCCGGTTCTCAAAGAAACCTACGAACACGGGAATGGTGAGTTCCGTCCGCGCATTCCGCAGTATCCGGAAATCCAGGATCTGCTCGGCACCGCCGTGAACTCGGCGCTTTCCGGTTCTGTTACGCCGAAGGAAGCACTGGACAAGGCGCAGGCCGCCGCTGAAGAACTGTTCTGACGAAGAGCTCCGCCCGCCGCCGCGACAACGGCGGGCGGCCACCCGATTGCAACGCGTGAGAAATTGCGGGCACTATGACAGACTTCGGCATCGGTCCGTCACGGCGACTGTATGCCGGATTTGCAGCAGTTCCATCGGACATGTGCGCAGCATCGCGCTCCGGAATTGCATAAAGACAAGACATGCAGAGCACCGCCGGTGATCCTGTTTCACCCGAGGCGCTCTAGAGTGGAGCGCGTTCTACCTGTGCGTTACAGCTTCTCAGACCGTCGCAGGTTTTTCCTGTTCTTCATGGCAGCCCCTGCCGTCCTCTATGTCGCGGCCATCGGGCTGTGGCCGCTCGGGCAGGGCATTTGGTACAGTTTCTACCGCTACAATCTTCTGCGGCCCGCCCGCACCAAGTTCGTCGGTTTCCAGAATTACATCGACATATTCTCGGACCCGTCGACCCAGAAGGCCATTTTCAACACCTTCCAGTTCACCATCTTCAGCGTCGGACTGCAGCTCATCTTCGGCTTCGGCCTTGCGCTTCTCCTGTGGCGCGACAGCCGCTTCAACCGCATCGTGCTTGCCTTCCTGCTCATTCCCGCAACCATCACCCCGCTGGTGGTCGGCCTGATATTCAAGGCGCTGCTCGGCGCGGATTACGGCCTTATCGGCTATTTCCTCTCCGAAGCCGGCATTGGACCGCGCAGCGGCCTCCTGACCAGCGGCGACACGGCGCTCTGGATGCTGATCCTCATCGACTGCTGGGAGTGGACGCCGCTGATGGCCCTTATCCTGCTTGCCGGGCTGAAGGCGCTGCCGACGGACGTTCTGGAGGCGGGAAGGGTGGATGGCGCCACCGCATGGCAGCGTTTCCGCATGCTGATCCTGCCGCTGATGCTGCCTTCGGTATTTCTGGCGCTGACGCTCAGAAGCATGGATGCCTTCCGCGTCTTCGACACGGTCTTCGTCACCACCGGCGGCGGCCCCGACGATGCGACGAACACGCTGATGATGCTGGGCGTGAAGGAAGGCTTGCAGTTTTTCAATGTCGGCTATGCATCGGCCGTTGGCAATGTCACCTTGCTGTTCATCGCGTTGATGGCGACTGTGCTGATGCTGGTGGTGCGCCGCGCCGATGTCCGGATCAACGGGAAGTAACGCGATGGCCATGGTCACCAGACGCCGCATCATCGTCGAGCGCACCGCCGTTCTCACTATTACCGTGCTGTTCCTGCTGCCGGTGTGCTGGCTGATCGCCACCGCCTACAAGCCTTCGAACCAGATCTTCTCCGTGCCGCCGACGCTGCTCTTCGAGCCGACACTCGACCAGTTCCGCAAGGCGTTCGCCGCCTTCGACGTGGTGTCGCTGGTGCGATCCTCGCTCATCATCAGCATCGGTACGACGATCCTGTCGCTGCTGCTCGGCGTTCCCGCCGGTTATGCTCTCGCGCGGGCCAAGTCGCGCTATGCGGCGGGCTTCGCCTATTTCTTCCTGGCGATCCGCATGATCCCGGCGATTGCGGCCCTCATCCCCTTCTATCTCCTGATGCGCGATATCGGCCTGCTCGGCAGCTGGTGGGCGGTCATCGTCTTCAACACCATGCTCAACTGCGCCTTCGTGACGTGGATGATGTTTTCCTATTTCAAGTCCCTGCCTCCCGACATGGAGGAGGCGGCGCTGACCGACGGCTGCACGCAGATGGGAGCCTTCCTCAAGGTCGCGGTTCCCGCCACCCGTTCCGGCATGATCGCCTGCGCTTTGTTCTGCATGATGTTTTCGTGGAACGACTTCCTTCACCCGATGTTCCTGACCACGCTCGATTCCAAGCCGATCTCGGTGGCGCTGCTCACCGCCTACGGCACCAAGGACATCACCTGGGGCACGCTCGGCGCGCTCGCCCATTTCTCAACAATTCCGATTGTCCTGATGGCGCTGTTCATGAACCGCTACTTCGTCCAGGGCGCGACAAACGGCGTACAGTAGGATTTCCGAGATGGCCCAGATTTCGTTTCAGAACGTGTCCAAGACCTATGCGGGCGGCAAGTCCGCTGCGCTGACGGACCTGAACCTCACGATCAAGGACGGCGAGTTCATGGTGCTTGTCGGCCCCTCCGGCTGCGGCAAGACCACGGCGCTGCGCATGATCGCGGGGCTTGAAGAGATCACCGGCGGCACGCTGAAGATCAACGACACCGTCGCCAACGATCTCGCACCCCGCGACCGCGACATTGCCATGGTGTTCCAGTCCTATGCGCTCTATCCGCATCTGACGGTCGGCGAAAACATCGCCTTCGGGCTGAAGGTCCGCGGCGCGTCTTCCGAGGATGTCGCGACCAAGGTACGCGAGACGGCGGCGTTGCTGGAACTCACCGAATTCCTCGACCGCAAGCCCGCCCGCCTTTCCGGCGGCCAGCGGCAGCGCGTCGCCATGGGCCGCGCGCTGGTGCGCTCGCCCAACGCCTTCCTGATGGACGAGCCGCTCTCCAACCTCGATGCGCGTCTGCGCGGCCAGATGCGCGCGGAAATCTCGCGGCTCCAGCGCATGCGCGCCGTCACCACCGTCTATGTGACCCACGACCAGGTCGAAGCGATGACCATGGGCCATCGCGTCGCGGTAATGAACAAGGGAACGCTGCAGCAGCTCGACAGCCCCCGCAGGCTCTATGACAGCCCGGTCAACATGTTCGTCGCAAGCTTCATCGGTTCGCCGCCGATCAACTTCATGGAGGCGATCCTGGTTGCCCATGAAGGCGCGCCGGCGCTTCGCATCGGCCCCTTCCTGCTGCCGCTGCCGGCTTCCGCAGACAGGCTTTCGCCCCGCATCGGCGGCAAGGTCATCGCTGGCATCCGTCCCGAGGCCTTCAAGGTGGCGGCCGGCCCGACGGGACCGGGCATGCTCTCGGCCAAGGTATTGTTCGTCGAGGATCTCGGCGCCGACCTCCTGCTGCATCTCGATTCCGGCGAGATTGCCATGGGCCATGCCGACATGACCGAGGACGACCGCGACGTGATGAAATCCTCGCCGAAGCTGAAGGCGAGCATCGACGGCAGCCACCGCGTCTCCCGCGATGAGAGCGTCAACTTCGCAATCGATCCCAACGCCATCCTCGTTTTCGACCCGGACACGGGAGTAACCTTGTGAATAGGCCTAATAACGGCGGCTTCTGGCCGCTCGGCGGTCCCGTCTCGAAGGCGGAGATCGCGCTCATCATCATCGACATGCAGGTGGATTTCTGCGCGCCCGGCGGCTGGGTCGACCAGCTCGGCGAAGACGTCTCCAACACCCGCTCCGTCATCGGGCCGATCCGCGACGCGCTGGACGCCGCCCGGAAAGCCGGCATCACCGTCATCCACACCCGCGAGGGCCACAAGCCGGATCTGTCGGACCTTCATGCCAACAAGCAGTGGCGCACCCGCGTCCATGGTCTCGGCATCGGCGACATGGGCAAGACCGGCCGCATCCTCGTGCAGGGCGAACCGGGCTGGCAGATCATCCCCGAACTTCAGCCCGCCGAAGGCGAACTCGTCATCGACAAGCCGGGCAAGTCCTCGTTCCACCGCACCGAACTGGCGGACGAGCTGGAAAAGCGCGGCATCACCCGCCTCGTCGTCGCCGGCGTCACCTCGGATTGCTGCGTGCAGTCCACCCTGCGCGACGGTTTCGAATACGGCATCGAATGCGTGCTGCTCGAAGACTGCACCGCCGCCGTCGAGACCCCCAATCACGAGGCGACCATCGAGATCCTGAAATCCTTCGGCGGCCGCTGGGGCGGCGTCTCCGATCGCGCAGCGTTCAAGTCGATGCTGGAGAAGGCCGATGACTGAGCACCATCCTAGCACCTTTCGTAGCATCGCCGCCAATCCCTATGCCTGGCCGTTCGACGGAGTCTGGTCTGCCGGCGATACCGCCCTTCTGCTGCTCGGCTTCCAGAACGGCATGATCGCCGAGCTTTCCGCCGGGGCGGAACTCGAGGCCGCCGCATCCCTGCTCGATGCTGCGAAATCGGCAGGCGTTGCCGTGGTCGCCGCCCGCCGGGGTGCGGATGGTGCGCAGGACCCGCTTGCGGCGCGCCGCCGCCTGCTTGGCGACCGCGTTCCCGACAGGCATTCCCGCGAATGGCAGATCAGCGACCGGCTGGCGCTTCCCGCAGATGCCATTGTCGTCGATTTCGGCGGCGACAACGCCTTCATTCGCACCGGACTTGAGGACGAGCTTCTCCGGCGCGGCATCCGCAACCTCATCGTCACAGGCCTTCCGACCGAAGGCATCGTGCATGCCACCCAGCGCGCGGCCAACGACATGGGTTTCGAATGCCTTGCGGTCGCGGATGCCTGCAAGGGCACGTCCGACCCGCGCCATACCGCGCAATTGCGCATCACGACCTTCGGCAACGGCCTTTTCGGCGCCGTTGCCACCACCGCCGACGTTCTGGCGGCTCTCAAGACATCGCAGGAGTAGCACCATGTCAGAATTCACCTGGTCCGACGCCACGGGCAGTCTCGATCTCGCCACGCTCGGCAATGCCTATGCCAGCGGAGCGCTGACGCCGACCCGCGTCGTCAATGCCATCTACGACCGCATCGAAGCGCGTGGCGACGATCATGTGTGGATCTATCTGGTGCCGCGCGAAACCGCGCTGAAGGCAGCGGCCGAACTGGAAGCCGAAGGCCATGACGGCCGGCCGCTCTGGGGCATTCCCTTCTCGGTCAAGGACTGCAACGATATCGTGGGGCTGCCGACCACCAATGCGCTGAAGGAAGGCGCTTATGTCGCCACCTCCAGCGGCCAGGCGCTTGACCGGTTGTTTTCCGCCGGCGCGCTTTTGATCGGCAAGACCAACATGGACCAGTTCGGCATCGGCCTCGTCGGAATGCGCTCGCCTTACGGCGCTTGCTCATCGGTGTTCGACGAGCGTTACATCTCCGGTGGCTCCTCCTCCGGTTCGGGCGTTTCCGTTGCCGCCGGCCTGTCCAGCTTTTCCATCGCCAACGATGCCGCCGGCTCCGGCCGCGTTCCGGCGGGCTTCAACAACATCGTCGGTATCAAGCCGACGCCGGGCCTCGTCAGCAATGCCTGCGTCTCCGGCGGCGGCTGCGTGAAGACCATCGAAACACTGTCGGTATTTTCGCTGACGGTGGAGGACGGCATGAAGGTGCTCGACCTGATGGCCGGCTACGACCCGTCTTACCCGTTCTCGAAACCGGAAGCCGACGGCGTTCCGCTGGTTCCCATCGCACCGCCCAAGACATTCCGTTTCGGCGTGCCGGCAGGCGATGCCCTGCGCTTTTTCGGCGATGCCGAGGCCGAACGTCTGTTCAGCGAGGCCGTCGAACGGCTCATCGCGATGGGCGGGGAGAAGGTCGAGGTGGATTTCGCTCCCTTCGAGGAAACCCAGCGCATTCTCTATGACGGTCCGTGGATTTCCGAACGCGCGCTCAGCCTCGACAGGGTGCTTGAGAAATACCGGGATGCGATCCATCCGGTCACCCGGCAGATCCTGTCTAAATCCGGCAATTTCAGCGCCATCGATACCTTCGCGGCAATCCACCGCATCGCGGAACTGAAGCGCGATACTCGCGCCGTATGGGACGACATCGCCGTTCTGATGGTGCCGACGACGCCGACCATCTACACCAAGGAAGAGATCGCCGAAAACCCGATCGAGTTGAACAGCAGGCTCGGCATCTACACCAACTTTGTCAACCTGATGGGTCTTTGCGGCATCGCCGTGCCCAACGGCTTCCGCAAGGACGGCCTGCCGCTCGGCGTCACCTTCCTCGCGCCGGGTTTCGAGGAGGCCCGCGCGGCCGGCATCGCCGCAGCCTTCCACCGGGCGACGGGCCTCAAGCTCGCCAAGTTCGACAATCCCTATCCGGAAGCGACCGAACAGCCGCTGCCGGAAGGCTACCGGGAAATCGCCGTGGTCGGCGCCCATCTCACCGGCATGCCGCTCAACTACGAACTCACCGAGCGCGGCGGCTTCTTCCGTCGCTCCACTACCACCAGCGGCGAATACAGGCTCTATGCGCTGACCGGCACCGTTCCGGCAAAGCCGGGTCTCATCCGCGCCGAAGGCGGCGCGCCTGTGACCGTCGAGATCTGGGCCTTGCCGGTTGCGGGCTTCGGCGATTTCATCGGCCGCATTCCGGCCCCGCTCGGAGTCGGCAAGCTGACGCTGGCGGACGGTTCTGAGGTGACTGGTTTCCTCTGCGAAAGCGCGGCTGTCGCCGGCCAGCCGGACATCACCGCCTATGGCGGCTGGCGGGCCTATCGCGCTGCTCAGAGTGGTTGAGTTCAGGGCGCCTCAAAAAACGATCTGGCGATCCGTTCGCCGGGTCCGCTATACCTTGCAGGGATGATGCAATGCACACCTGCATCGGGGTTCGATGGAGCGCATGAGAAGGGGCGAAGGGCTTTGACCGATACCGTTTTCACCAATGCCAGGCTGGCCGACGGCCGTCTTGTCGATATCGCCATAAAGGACGGCCGCATAGCCACCATCGAAGCCGCGGGATCGGTTGTGGTTACCGGGTCCACGGTGGATATCGCCGGCGCGCTTCTCGTGCCGAGCTTCGTCGAGGGGCATATCCATCTCGATACCAGCTTCTACGGCGACAAGTGGATACCGCATCGGCCCTGCACCAACGGTTTCGACGTGCATGAGCGTGTGACCTTCCAGGCCGAGAACATGGCGAACGCCGCGCCCATGGCGACACGCGCCCGCAACCAGCTCGACCTCTGTATCGCCAATGGCTCGCTCGCCATGCGCAGCCATGTGATGGTCGACGGTTCGGTCGGGCTGAAATCGCTCGAAACCATCCTGGCCGTGCGCGAGGAATATCTCGGGATCATCGAGATCCAGCTCGTCGCCTTTCCGCAGAGCGGCATCCTGAAAAGCCCCGGTACGCCGGCGCTGCTCGATGAGGCGATCGAGCTCGGTGCGGATGTCGTCGGCGGGCTGGATCCGGGAAGCTTCGACCGCGATGTCACCGGCCATCTCGATGTCGTGTTCGGCGTCGCGGAAAAGCGCGGCGTCGATGTCGATATCCACCTGCACGATGCCGCCACGCTCGGCGCCTTCACTATCGAGGAAATCTGCGCGCGCACCACGGCACTCGGCATGCAGGGCCATGTGGCGGTGAGCCACGCCTATGGTCTTGGCGATCTGGCAGCGGATGCGGCCCGCAAGATCGCCGGCCTGATTGCCAGGAGCGGCGTCGCGATCATGACCAATGCCCCCGGGGCCCATAATTTCCCGCCGGTCGCCCTTCTCGCCAGCGAAGGCGTGACGGTGTTTTCCGGCAGCGACAACATCCGCGATTCCTGGTGGCCCTATGGCGACGGCGACATGCTGCGCCGCGCCGAAATCATCGGCTACCGCTCCGGCTTCTACACCGACCCCGAACTGTCGCTCGCCTTCGATGTCGTGACATCGGGGGGCGCAAAGGCGCTGAGGCTCGAAGGCTATGGCATCGAACCGGGCGCAAAAGCGGATTTCACCACGCTCGACGCCGAACACGTGCCTCAGGCCGTCGTCGCCGTGCCTAAGAACCGCCGGGTGTTCAAGGCCGGACGCCTCGTCGCCGAAAACGGCAAGGTCCTGCGGTGATGGAGCCCGCTGGCGGCGAGATGACGGACAAGAGCACCGCAGCCAGCCGCAAGGGCATGGTGGTCGCGCCGCACTGGCAGGCAAGCCAGGCCGGCGCCGAGGTGCTGAAGCGCGGCGGCAATGCCATCGAGGCGGTGATTGCTGCAGGAGCCGCCCTTTCCGTGCTTTATCCGCATTTCTGCGGCCTCGGCGGCGATGCCGTGTGGATGATCGGCGATGCATCGGGGAATGTTTCCTGCCTGCTCGGCATCGGACAGGCGGCGGAAGCGGCAGGTGCGGCAGATATCAGCGAGATACCCGTGCGCGGGCCGGGTTCGACGCTGACCACGGCCTGCATGGTTGATAGCTGGCAGCAACTGCTCTCCCTTTCCTCCGACCGGTGGGGAGGTCGTGAGACACTTGCCCGGTTGCTCGAGCCGTCCATTGTCCTTGCCCAAGAGGGCTTCGAAGTCAGCCCCTCGCAACGTTTCTGGTTCGACTTCCGCGCCGGCGAACGCGAGATGTGGCCGGGCTTTGCCACGCTCTTCGTCGGCCAGGGCATCCAACGCCAGCCCGAGCTTGCCCGCACATTGGAGGCCATCGCCCGTGAGGGTGCGAGAACCTTCTACGAAGGCGAACTCGCCACCCGCATAGCCCGCGGGCTGACCGAGGCCGGTTCGCCGCTGACATCCGCGGATCTCGCTGTAACGCAGGCCCGGTTCGCAGAGCCTGCCGGTCTCGATTACCGGGATGTGACGCTCTTTGCTCCGCCGCCGCCGACCCAGGGCACCACCACGCTCGGCATCATGGGTGTGCTCGGCCATCACCCGATACCCGATATGGAATCGGCAAGCCCTGGCTACTATCACTATCTCGTCGAGGCGGTGAAGCAGGCCTTCCTCGACCGTCATCGGCTCGGCGATCCGGATTTCAGCGACATCGGCCCGATGACGGCGATGCTCGATCCTGCCCGTCTCGCGGCAAAGGCCTCGGCCATCGATCCCGACAGGGCGATGGATTGGCCGCATGCCTACCGTCACGGTGACACCTCCTTTCTTGCCGCCGTCGATGCCGAGGGGCGGTCGGCCTGCGTTTTGCAGAGCATCTATTTCGATTGGGGAAGCGGGGTCGTCGCAGGCGACACGGGCATTCTCTGGCAGAACCGCGGGGCGGCCTTCAGCCTCGATCCGCAAAGTCCCAATCGTCTTGCACCGGGAAAGCGGCCCTTCTACACGCTCAATCCCGGCCTCGCGCTGAAAGACGGCCGGCCGCATCTCGTCTATGGCACGCAAGGGGCGGACGGCCAACCGCAGACGCTTGCGCTGCTGCTCAGTCTGCTGATCGACCACGGTCTTAACCCGGCGGAAGCGCTGGCACGGCCGCGCTTTCTGCTCGGCAAGACCTTTTCCGACAGCCGCGACAGCCTGAAACTCGAGGAAAATGCCGGGCAAGCCGTGTTCGCCGCCCTGCAGGCGCTCGGCCATACCGTCTCGCCCATCGGCGCGCTCAGTCCGCTGGGTGGGCAGGCGGGTGTGATCCGCATCGATGCCGATGGCACCATGCATGGCGCGCACGATCCGCGCAGCGATGGCGGGGCCATTGCCATCTAACGGGATTCGCAAAGGAAAGGCGGCATGCTGTTCGATCTGGTGATACGAAATGCGCTGACCGAGCAGAACGGTGGACCGGTGGATATCGCCGTGAAGGACGGCGTGATCGCGGCCATCGAGCCCGCATTCCGCTGCGAGGCCGTGACGGAGACCGACGCGAAGGGGGTCTTTGCCTTCAGCGGCTTCGTCGAGAGCCATATTCATCTCGACAAGGCCGGCATTCTCGGCCGCTGCACGATCTGCGAAGGCACGCTTGCCGAAGCAGTCCGGGAAACCGCCCGCGCCAAGAAGGGCTTCGAGGTGGAGGATGTCTATGCCCGTGCCTCGGGCGTGGTGGAAAAGGCAATCATCAACGGCACGACGCGGTTGCGCACCTTCGTCGAGATCGATCCGCGCGCTGGCTTCCGCTCCTTCGAGGCGATCCTCAGGGTGAAGGCGGATTATGCCTTCGCCATCGACATCGAGATCTGCGCTTTCGCTCAGGAAGGGCTGACGCAGGAGCCGGAGACACTTGCCATGCTGGACAAGGCCCTGTCGGAAGGGGCGGACCTCGTGGGCGGCTGCCCCTATACCGATCCCGATCCGCGCCGGCATGTGGAACTGATCTTCGAACTCGCCCTGAAACATGATGTCGCCGTCGATTTTCATCTCGATTTCGACCTCAATCCCGATAACACCAATCTTCCCGCCGTCATCGAGGAGACGGTGCGGCACGGCTGGGGCGGGCAGGTCTCGGTCGGGCACGTCACCAACCTCTCGGCGCTTCCGGCGGATGCGGTCAAGGCGCTTGCCGCGCGCCTCTCCGAAGCCGGTATCGCGCTTACCGCTCTGCCCGCGACCGACCTCTTCCTCAATGGCCGTGCATATGAGGCGCTTGTTCCGCGCGGTGTCGCGCCCGCACATCTCCTTGCCGAATGCGGGGTCGTCACCTCGATTGCCACCAACAACGTGCTCAACCCGTTCACGCCCTATGGCGACGCCTCGCTGGTCAGAATGGCGAACCTCTACGCCAATGTCGCCCAGCTTTCGCGAGACGACGACATGGCGCTCGTCTTCTCCATGGTCTCGGCGTCCGCGGCGTGGCTAATGGGCAAGCCCCATGGCCTCTCCGTCGGAGGGGACGCGACCGTCGTACTCCTCGATTGCGCCGGTCCGGCCGATGCCGTGCGCGAGGTGGCAAGGGTTATCGGCGGCTGGAAAAGAGGGCGACAAAGCTTCTGGAATGGCCTTCCGGAAGTATTCCGGCCTTGATGAAGCCTTTCGGTACAGTCGCCATAGGCCCCGCCAAATGCGGCGGTTTCTGATCGGGACCTCCTTCTGGTCAGAGCATTCGACCATTCCTCCTCCTGCGTCGCTTCATATATCTTTGGAAACGCCGGTTGAAATCCGGCCTCGCCGTTTTCAGATAATGCCCGGTAAAAGAGAGCGCGCTTTGGCGGCGGAAGGGCATTCCATGAACCGGGAACAGCTGGATTCGATCAATGGCTGGCTTATCGAACAGGGACTGCTCGGGGCGAGCGAGACGGCGCTCGTCGATGGATTCTGCAGTCGCCTGCGCGACACCGGGCTGGAAATCGCCCAGGCGGTGCTGTTTTTCGACACGCTGCATCCTGTGCAGGAATCAGAAGGCGTTTTCTGGAATGTGGCGAGCCAGGGGCGCTCGGAGGTCCGGGAGTTTTGGCGGCATGAGGCGATGCGCAATGCTGAGTTGTGGAGAGGTAGTCCTTTCTACTATATGACTGAACGCGACCTTTGCGAGCTTCACATTCCGCTGGAAGGTTCGGTCGAATCCCAGTTCGGGATCATCCCTGATCTCATCGCCGAAGGGCATACCGACTATTTCGCGCTGATCCACAAGCTTGGTGGCGAGAGCAGAATTGGCGAAATCGAAAACATGTGCTCCCGCTGGTCGTCGGCCAAGCCCGGCGGGTTTAAGCCTGACGATCTCAACGCACTGCGCATACTTGTCGCATCTCTGGCATTGGCGGTCAAAGCGGCCTCTCTCAACCAGATCGCCAAGTCGCTCGTCGAGGTCTATCTCGGGCGCGATCCCGGCCGCCGGGTGCTCGAGGGCAGTATCGAACGGGGCAGGGTGGAGACCATCCGGACGGTGCTCTGGTACTCCGACATGGAAAACTATACTTCGCTGTCTGAGACCATGGAGAGCGGACAGCTCATCGCCTTTCTCAACGACTATGCCGATGCGGTCATTTCGGCCGTACATGCTGCCGGCGGCGATATTCTGAAACTTGTCGGCGACGGCATTCTGGCGATCTTCAATCATGACGACCCGCGTGCGGCGGCACAGGCGGCGCTGCAGGCGCGGGCCGATGCGGCGCTCAGGATCGAGGAATTGAATCGGCGACGTCGCGAGGAGAACCTCGCGACGACTTCCGTCTATCTTGCCCTTCACGAGGGCGAAGTGTTTTACGGAAATGTCGGCAGCGACGAGCGCCTCGATTTCACCGTCATCGGTCCCGCCGTCAACGAGGTGTGCCGCATGGCGGCGATGTGCAGTTCCATCAAGGAGACCGCGCTCGCTTCCCGCGAATTCATCGCTCTGATGCCGAAGGAGCAGCGTCCGGCATTTCACGATCTCGGTTCGTTTCATCTGAAGGGCGTGCAGGACCAGAAGGCGCTTTTTGCGCTTCGCGGCTGACCGTGGAAGACGTCCCTCGGGTCAGCAGGTTGCGGCCGCTCAAGATCGACCGGAAGCGCCGCATAGGCGGGGCACCAGGGCATGTCCGGTCGCCCGGTTTCGTGACCAGGACCTTTGTTTCGGCCGAGACGTTCCTGGCGGCCTGTGTCGGTTCGGCCTGCGGCCGAGGAATGCCGGGACGACCTCACGGCTTTCGGACATTCGCCCGAACGATCGCCCTTCTGCCGGGCGACGGCGGGAGGGTCTCCCGCCGTTTCGTTGACGATTTCCGTTTTCAACGGGGCATGTCGAACAGGAGAGCCGTTCCGTTCGTCAGCCAATCGAGTTCAAGCGTTTCGGGTTCGGAGATCTGGAGGCCATCACCGGGCCGCAGATCCTCTCCCTCGATCCTCGCCAGCCCGTCCACGATATGGACGAAGACGAGGCGTCCGGGCCGGGCTGGGATGGTGGTGACGTCACCCTCCTTCGGGTTGGCGATCAGCAGCCTGCTGTCGGACAGGAGGTGCAGGGGAGCCTCACCTTCGGTGCCGGATGCGATCGGCGTCCAGTCGCGGGCATCTTCCATTGCCGGCAGGCGGGCCTGCTGATAGCGCGGTTCGGTTCCCCTGATGTCCGGAATCATCCAGATCTGCAGCAGATGGGCGGTCTCGTGTTCCGAGGCATTCATCTCCGAATGACGGACCCCGGTGCCGGCAGACATCAGCTGTATCTCGCCGGCTTCGATCGTCGAGACGTTTCCCATGGTGTCCTGATGGCGCAGCCTGCCTTCCAGAAGGACGGTCAGGATATCCATGTTGTCATGGGCATGTTCGGAAAAACCGGAACCCGGGATGATCCAGTCCTCATTGATGACACGCAGCGGGCCGAAGCCCATGCGCGTCGGGTCCTGGAAACCGCCGAAGGAGAAGGTATGGAAGCTGCTCAGCCAGCCCTTGCTGGTTTTGCCGCGGCTCATGTTTTCGTGGATCAGGATCATGGTCTTTCTCCCGGACTGTATCGGGGCGGTAGCCTCCGATCGTTGGTTTCGCAGTTTCGTCTCGGTCGGAACCCTTATCGGGTCAGGAAGGCGTTCAGCGCCTGCAGTTCCGCCTGGCGAATTTCGTGCCCGCCGGCGTGGATGCTGGTTTCGACCTTCGCGCCCTGCCGTTCGAAGTAATCGACAAGCGCTTCGGTCAGCGGCAGCGGGCAGATCGGATCATGCTGCCCGGCGGTTATGAGCACCTGCCGGTCTTTCAGTGCGCTGTTGTTCTCCGGCTTCCACGGGATCAGCGGATGCAGGAGAGCTATGCGGTCGAAGAGATCCGGCCTCCTGAACGCCACGGCGGCGAGAATGTTTGCGCCATTGGAATAGCCGAGCGCATAGACGGGACGGCCTCGGTTCTCCGCTTTTTTCTGAGCGAGAAAGTCGATCATCTTGTCCGTGCGCCGGGCGAGGTCGTCCATGTCGTAGACGCCCTCGCCAGTGCGGCGGAAGAAACGCAGGGCGCCATGTTCGGAGACGTCGCCTCTCGGCGAGACGATCCCTGCATCGGGCAGGATCTGCTCGACGAGTTCGGTGAACTGGAATTCGTTGCCGCCGGTGCCGTGGAACGCAAAGACGAGTGGAGCGCCGTCGGAACCAGGCTTGATGAAGGCATGATAGGCAGTGGTGCTCGTGTTCATGATATCTTTCTCCTGATGACGGGACCATGCGGACCCGTCGTTCCATCATTTCCTGTCGAACCTCAGTCCTTGATCGGCTGAAGCTGTTTTTCGATCTGGCCGCGATAGGGCTCGTAGCGGGTCGGCAGCTTCAGGGCTTCGCCGAGGTGAGCGCTGTCCTCGTCACGGTCGAAGCCAGGCTCGTTGGTTGCAATCTCGAACAGGACGCCGCCCGGTGTGCGGAAATAAATCGCCCAGAAGTAGTCGCGATCGATGACCGGGGTTACCTGGTAGCCGGTGTCAAGAAGCGCCTTGCGGACTTCGAGCTGTGCCGCCCTGTCTTCCACCGCGAATGCGATGTGGTGGACCGAACCGGCGCCAAGGCGGGCAAAATCTGCCTGCGGGACGGTTTCGAGATCGATGAAATCCGCACCGTTGCCGCCGGCGATGGCAAAGCGAGCCCATTCGTCCTTTTCGTCGACCTTCTCGTAGCCCATGAAGCTGAGCAGTTCCCGGGTTGCGCCGGTATCCTTGAGCCTCATGCTCGCACCATGGAAACCCTTGATGGCTTCGGCAGCGCCGATCTCGTCGTGCAGCCAGCCCTCGCGCTTGTCATCGTCGACTTCCACCAACGAGAAGCCGTCACTGTCCGGACCGGCGAAGCGCAGACGCTTTTCGCCGAACACTTCCGTTGCCGAGAGGTTCTTCACGCCGAGCTTGGTCAGGCGCTCCGTCCAGTAACCCAGCGAACCCTTCGGAACGGCGAAATAGGATTCTCCGACTTCACCGGCACCCGGGCGCCCTGCCGCAATATGCGGGAAGGGAAAGTAGGTCATGACGGAGCCGGGCGTGCCTGCCTCGTCGCCATAGTAGAGGTGGTAAACATCAGGAGCATCGAAGTTGACGGTCTTCTTCACGCGGCGCAGGCCGAGCGTCTTGGTGAAAAAGTCGCTGTTTTGCTGGGCATCTGCAGCCATCGAGGTGATGTGGTGCAAGCCTTTGATCTGAGTAAGCATTTTTGCCATCCTTCTGTTCGGATGCCATTGCATCCCTTGTTCCGAGGCAGAAGATGGGGCCAAAGGGCGGCGAAGTGAATAGAAATAATATTGACAATATAATTTCAGAAAGTGAAATTATCTCGCATGAGCGATCTCAACGATATCCGTATTTTCCTGGCTGTTGCGAAGGAGCGCAGCTTCATCGCGGCTGCCCGGCATCTTTCGATGACGGCGCCGACAGTCACGCGGGCTGTGAGTGCGCTGGAAGAAGCCCTCGGCGTGCAGCTTCTCTTGAGGACCACGCGGCATGTGTCCCTGACTTCGGCGGGCGCGGTCTATGCCGCGCGCATCGAACCGCTGATGGAGGCCTTCGAGGCTGTGGCCGATGAGGTTCGAGCGGAAACGGGCCATGCGGCGGGCCTCATCCGGCTCAATGTGCCGCTATCGCTCGGGCAGCGAATTCTGCCGGATGTCGTCTCGGGCTTTCGCGTCGAAAATCCCGGCATCGCGGTGTCGATGACGTTGACGGACCGGTTCATCGATATCGTCTCAGACAGTTTCGACCTTGCCATCCGCATTTCCGAACCGCCACGGGACAAGTCCACGATCTGGCGGAAGATCTGCCCGGTGCGACGGATGCTTGTTGCCTCTCCGGGCTATCTGGCGGCCAACGGAACGCCGAAATCGCCTGACGATCTCAATGAAGCCGCCTGCATCGCCTATGACGAGGAAGCGCTTTCCGAAACATGGGAGCTTGCTTTTGCCGGCCGGACACGCAAGGTCAGGGCGGGGCGGATACTCGCGGGAAACAACGGCGAGTTGACGGCGCGGCTTGCGGAAAACGGCGAGGGAATTGCTCTCCTGCCGTCCTTCATCGTCGAGAAGGCGATTGCCGAAGGTCGTCTCGTCCAGATCCTTCACGACTGGCAGGCGCCCGAACTCTGGCTGACCCTCTATTATCCGCCTTATGAGAAGCTGCCGATGCGGGTCGCGAAGTTCTCGGATTTTTTCGAAAATTTCGTCACGACGGTTCGCCCCGTCTGAACGGGTCCTGTCGTCGGCGAGACGCCCGCCTTGCCGGCGACAGAGTCCGGTTGGCATGCCCAGCCATCTCGCCTGGGCGTGCACCTCAGGGGCGATAAACCGGCGGCCGTGTGATAGGATGCCTGTCGTGTAATACGACGCTTGCGATCGATGTTCATTCCGAGGAGATCGTCATGAAACAGAAGAGCAGTGATGATACCCAATGGTCACGGGACGGTAAGGAAAGCCTGCCGGAGCCGATGGATCTGGAACAGTGCTGGCTTGCCGAGGGCAAGAAGCGTCACGACGACGACAATCTGGACGAGGCGTTGCAGGAAACGTTCCCCGCAAGCGATGCGATTGCCACCGGCCGCTTCGAATAATCCTTAAACTCACCGAAAAGCGGGCCGCAGGACAGTGGTCTCGATATCACGGCCTTCCTCGCTTCGTCCTTTCTCCCGGATTTTGCGGAGAGGGGATTTCCTTGCGAAGGCGGAGGCGTCTAGCTGGCTATTGCGGCTATCCAGCCAAAAAAGGGAGCATGGTCTACCTCCAACAGAGGATGCGCTGCCTATCAGTATCAATTGCATCCTTGCTCTTTCAGCGGCAGCCTTGTCGATGGCTGGAGGTCTGCGAGATGTCTTTTTTTTCGGATAATATAGGGCAGCGGCACGCCGCTGCCTCCGCGACGAGGAGTGTCAGGAGCCGCGGAGGCAAGCGGGTTTTCGACCTGTTTTTCGCCGTCTTCTCGATCGTCTTCCTGCTTCCGGCCCTGATCCTGATCGGGCTCGCTCTCCTGGTCATCGACGGCCGGCCGATCATTTTCCGCCACAAGCGCGTCGGTCGAAACGGCAAGACCTTCGATTGCCTCAAATTCCGCACCATGCGCAAGGACGCGGAAAAGGCGCTTCAGGATCTTCTCGCCAGCAACCCGGCGAGGCTTCGGGAATGGAACGAGACTCAGAAACTCAAAAGCGACCCGCGCGTGCACTGGCTCGGAAAATACCTGCGCATCACGAGCCTCGACGAGCTTCCGCAATTGTTCAACGTGCTGCGCGGCGAAATGAGCATCGTCGGCCCGAGGCCGGTCATTGCAGAGGAACTGGAGCGTTACGGATCGCAGGTTCACTGCTACCTGGCCATGAGCCCCGGCATCACCGGTCTCTGGCAGGTCTCCCGCCGGGAGGACACGTCCTACGAAGAACGGGTCCGGTTCGACGTCGACTACTATCATAGCGTTTCGCTTTCCCGGGATGTCGGAATCATCCTGCGGACCGTCGGTGTCGTGCTCTTCGCGCAGAACGAACGCTGAAAGCGCTTCAGCGGAGGAACAGCATGAGCAGGGCAATCCAGAAGGCAAGGCAGACGACAATGACAAGCCATCGCAGCCCGAATTTAGTGGCCCAGTTGCGCATGAAGCCTTCCTTGCCGGTTCTGTCCCTCTCGGAAGATATCACGATTCGGTTGCCCCATAAGCCTCGGCCCCTCGGGGCGACCAGCATGCAAAGGAAGCGGCTGGAGCAATCGCGCCTGTGGCCGACCCTCGGGAGGGCCGGGGAAACGGCCTTCCGGCATTCACAAAAGAGGCTGCAAACACAGCCGTCAAGGCAGGAGCCCTTATGCAATTGTTGCTTTCAGCAGCTACCGGCCGAATGAAGCGGTGGAAGAATCGTCTGGGTGCGCTCGTTCGGTGGCCGTCTCTCGTCACCGATGCGATGTGGACGATGAGCGCGAAGATATTCATCCAGATCAGTCAGCTGGCGACGTTCATCATCGCAGCCCGCGTGCTTGAATCTGCGGAATTCGGGCTGTTCGCCTATGTCGCGGCGGTAGTGGCGCTGCTCGTCATCTTTGCGGAAGGCGGCTGGTGCGAATTCGTGATGAAGATGCGGGAAGATGCCGACCGGCTTGACCAGATCGCCAGCGTCGCCGTTTTCGCCGGGCTGTGCGCGACGGCCCTGGGGCTCTGCTTCGCCATCGTGCTCGGCCTCGTTTTTCATCTTCCCGGGGTCGCAGCGCTTGTGGTGCTGTTCAGCCTCTGGCTGCTGCTGACGCCGTTCTCGGCTGTCTGCGACGGCGTATTCGTCGCCACAGGCCGCCTGAGGCAGCAGGCAATCGTCAGGATCGTTGCGGAAGCCTGCGGCATGGGAGTCGCCGTTGCCGGTCTCCTTTTCGGCTGTAATATCCTTGCGCTCGTGGCGGGGCGGCTGACCACCCAGATTGTGAGCGTCGTGCTCTTCACGGCGATTCTCCGCTGGGTGCCGAAAATACATCTTCATACCGTCTTTCTCCGGGAGCTTCTGGAGTTTTCCCGCCACATCGTTGCCAACCGGCTGATTATCTATGTCCGGTCCTATTCAGGCACGCTCGTCGTTGGCAGTGTCCTGGGGCTGACGGAGGCCGGTTACTACCGGGCTGCCGAAAGGGTGGTCGCAGCCTTTTCGGAAGTGGTCGGCGAACCTGCGCGCATGCTGGCCTGGGTGGTTCTGAGAAGAGTTGCGGTGCGCGGTGCGGACGACGGCGAGGCGACGAGGCGGATCGGCACGGCCGCGACCAAATTCGTCGTTCTCCTCATGGCGGTTTCCGCGCCCGTCTACATCGGTCTCGCGCTGATGTCGGGTAGTCTGGTCCAAATCGCACTGGGCGATGCGTGGGCGCCTGCTGCTTTTCTGGTGACGCTTCTCTCCATCAAGCAGGTGCTGCTGATCCCCGGCTACGTCACGGAGCCAATCCTCTCGCTTTCAGGCACGATCCGGAAGATGCCGCCGGCGATCCTCGTCAACAGCCTCGTTTCCCTCGCCTTCATGTTCGCGCTTTCCCCCTTCGGCATGGTGGCTGCCGCCGCCGGACAATGCGCGGCAGCGGTCTTCTCCTTCGCCATTTCGGCGCACCTGCAAAGCCGTTACGGGGAGGTAAGCTGGACGCGGGTCCTTCGGGGCTGTGCCCATCCGGCGATCGCGCTTCTTGCGATGATCGTCGTGGTCGTTCTGCTCGGCAGCGTTGCGGCGGGATCGGCCATGAGCGGACTGTCGACCAATCTCCTGCAGATGCTCGCCGGAGCGATCATCTATCTCGGTACGCTGGCTGGCCTGCAGCGGCTCGACGGCGGTTCCGTGCCTATTTTCGCCATTGTGCGAAAGGCGCAAAAGACCTGAGTGTGGTTTGTCGAACGGAGCGGAGGAAGGTCCGGAATGAATACCGCGATTGTGAGGAAAAGCGTTCATAACATTCTCCAGAGCACGGTGAGCGGCTTTGGGCATTCTCTTGTGCCGTTTCGCGCGATCGGCGGGCGGCTTCGCTACCTGTCGCCTTTTCCGCGCCGGTTCTCCGGCGCTTATGGTTCCTTCGAGGAGGCCATCGCCGCGGCCAAAACCAAGGCCCTCGCCGGTTACGACCATGACGAGATCGCTCACGTTGCCTTCGAGCAGATGTGCAGGGTCATGCCCTGGGACTATCCGGTGCTGTTCTGGCTCCGCAACCTGCGTGACGAAGTCGGCGGATTGCTCGATGCCGGCGGGCACATGGGGACGAAGTATCGAGCCTTTCGCGATCTTTTGTCCCTGCCCGAAGGGTTCGACTGGGTGGTTTACGACCTGCCGGCGATTGTTTCGGCGGGGCGGCGCATGGCCGAGCGCGAAGGACTGACCCAGCTCCGTTTCGTCGACCGTATCGAAGACGCTCCGGCGACGCCGCTTTTTCTGGGGTCAGGGCTCCTGCAATATCTCGACATCCCCCTTTCAACGCTGCTGGAAGGCCTTCCATCGCGCCCCCGGCATCTGCTGCTGAACAAGGTTGCCTTTCGGCAGGGCGGTCCGGTGGTGACCCTGGAGCGGATCGGCAAGGCTCATGTGCCCTACCAGATGCGCGACGAGATCGCTTTCCTGAGGGATATCGAGAAGCTTGGCTATAGCAAGGTCGACCGCTGGGCTATCCCCTCGCTTTCCCATGTCATCGAAACCCATCCCGAGCTTGGGGCGAGCGAGAATGCCGGTTTCTACTTCAGGCTCGACGATGGACCTCGGTTCGCTTCAACGGTTCAATAAGCGTGAGCCAAAAGCTGTGAACTGACGGACAGGCCGAATCTCGGCGGAGCGGGACGTCTCCGAGCGTTCCAGCACTCGACCGTAGAGCGCCATCAGCGCCTCGATCCATGACGTGGCGGTGTGGGCAAGGCGAGGCGCCTCCCGCCGGCAATTTTGGGCCATCTTCCCGATAAGCCCGTCGTCAATCGCCAGGTGGCGCAACCCTTCGGCGAGAGCCACGGTGTCGCCGCTCCGAAAGACCAAGCCACATTCCCGCGCAGTAATTTCGGCGCCGAGCAGAGCCGAATCCGGCATGATGACCGGTATGCCGCTCGACACTGCTTCAAGGGCGGCAAGGCTGAAGGGTTCGGGTACGCGGGACGAAATCACGATGGCTCGGGCATCCCGGAGGATCTCGCGCATACCCTGCCGGGACCGCCATCCATGAATGACGACCTCCGGATAATTCCGCTCCAGGATGCTTCGCCCGGCACCGTCGCCAATGACATGCAGTCCGACGCCGGCGATCCTGGCCGCCTGGGCGGCTTCCTCGAAGCCTTTTTCCGGCTCCAGCCTGCCGATGAAATAGAAGGTTCGATGCGCCGCCGGCTCCGCGCCTTCGGCAAGGAAAGGCTCCACCGGGTTGCGGATCGTTTCGACGTGTTCGACATTCAGGCCGGCGCGCTCGAATATCTGCCGCATCCGCTCGTGCACGACCACGATGTTCGCCGGCAGGTCGCCGGTGGGATAGAAGTGTTCCCGCAGCAGGTGGCGTGCCGTGCGCCAGAGCTTCTCATGGTAACCTCGCTTGTCGCATTGGGTAACAAGGCAGGAGGCCGACATCGGCCGGAGATGGCAGACCTGTTGCTTGCGGTAGTTCGCGAGGCCACCGTTCGGGCATGTGAGAAAATAATCGTGCGCATGCAGGACTGTTCGATCGCGTACAGCGGCCAGTGCCCGGAAAATGGAAGGCGACAGGATCTTCGACCATCCATGCACGTGATAGATGGTCGAAGGAGTATCGCGCATCGAGATCAGGTCCTGAAGCGTTTCGAAAGCCTTGGAATTATAGAGGCCACCCGCGAAAGCAGACAGCCTGCCCTGCTGCACGAGCGGCTTTCCCGCGATATTGATGGTGTCGCCCGCTGGTTTTTCATGTTCCGCCGTATCGCCGGCAAGATAGGTCACGCCGATGCCACGCCGTTCGAGAAGGCCGGCCGAGAGGATCGCGAGGTTCGATGCGCCGCCGACCATGGCGGAGCGGTCGTTGATGACCACGACACGGTCGGGTTGTCTCTGGTTCACGGATATCACTCCAGCCTCTCGATATTGCGCGGAGCAAGGCGTCCGGCGAGGAGATCCGAAAAGGCCAGAAGATTGCCTCGCAATCGTCCTTTCCGGTCGATCCAGGGCTCCGGCCGCCAGATCTTCACCACGTTGGCGAGCAGGTTACGCGCCATCTGGATGCCGGCATGGCGGACGCTCATGGTCTCCTTGCGCATGAGGTATATGGGATTTGCGATCTGGGAATAGCCGAACCGCAAGCCGGAGGTGCGGCCGACCTTGGTCCCGAGATGGACGCCGACGAGGCTGGCCGACGAAACGATCCGGCCATGCCGGGCGGCGATCCGGCTGAAATCGACGTCCTCCAGCCATCCGTAGAGCGGAAGGTTCTCATCGAAGCGCAGGCCGCCGATCCTGACGGCGGACATGCGCACGGCCATGTTGCAGCCATAGCCGGTATAGGTCGTCTCGACAGGCGGGCTCCTGTTGTCCCGACGCACATGGTCCTTCAGCATGCGCCAGCCGTCGGCGACGGAAATGCCGGGTCCGGTGATGCCGTCTGCAATGACCCTGCCGGTGCAGATGTCGACATCTGGATTGGCGGCGAAGATCTCCTCGGTCTGCTCGAGGTAGGGCGGCGCCATGAGAAAGTCGTCGTCCAGAAACACGACGATATCCGCTTCGGGGATGGATTCGAGGATGTGGTTGCGTTGACGGCAGCTGCCGCGCCGGGAGACGAGCACCCTGACCGGACAGGGCAGCTTTGCCAGTTCGGCATGATCCACGTCCTCGACAGAGGGCACACAGATGACGACCTCATCGGGCAGGCGGATCTGACGGGGTATATGCGGGAGAACCGCAGCGAGGATGTCCCGTCTTCCGGCGCTCGGTATTCCAACGACAAGCCTGAACTGACGAGGACTGGCAGCTTCATCGCGATGCTTGCCGATCTGGATCGTGGCATATGTCATGGGCTTCCGCCTTCCTAGCACACTGGCAGGGCGCTTCCGATCAACGGTTTCGATGCCCTGCTTCTTTGTTTCTCGCGGCGCCCGGCGCAAAATTGTTTTCCGCTTTTGCAGGTTCTAGACTGTCGCCTGGCGCCGTCGCGCATCACTTCGGTTGGCAATCACCCCAAGCAAGGAGATACGCGACTTGCCGAAGGCGGACAGCGCGTCCGCCAGGCGTTCGATCGTCATCTTGTTGGAGTTACCGAGGACGAGAATGATCCCGTCGACATAGGTGCAGATCGTCCGGGTGTCGGCTGAGTCCTCGAAACCCGACATGTCGACGACCACCACCTTGTAACGCCGGCGCATCTTCGCGATGGCTTCCTTCAGCGTGGTCAGATGGCCGTAGCGCTGGCTGGACACGGAAGCCTGCTTCATCTGTTCGACCGTGACGAGGGGGACCGGGTTCGCCTCATCCGCTTCCTCCACGTGGAGGTTTTCCCTTTCGAGTTCGGAGACTGCTACGCCCCGGGCCGCCTTGCCCGCGGAGGTGCGGCTGTTCTGCAGAACGAGGGGCTGTTCGCCGATATAGGAAAGGTCGACGGGCTTCATGCCGACGTCCTGCGCGGCGCTTGCGGCGAGCCGCGAAAGGCGGGAGCCGATGAAATCGGCATCCACGAGAAGCACGGACTGCCCTTCGTTCTGGTAGAGCTGGGCGAGGTTCGTTGCGACCGTCGTCTTGCCTTCGCCGGGGCCGATCGAGGTCACGCCGATCACCATCGAGCCATTGGCCGGAATGATCGAGTCGAGCGAGTTCTTGACACTGCGCAGCGCTTCCGAGAAACGCGAATATGGCATGTCCAGCACGGATCTTAGCGGCAGCATGGTTGTGGGCAGGGGCTTGCTGCCATTGCCGCTGTCGAGTTGCGGCCGGTATACGGGAATGCTTCCGAGCGAGGTGATGCCGAGTTCACGCTGCAGCCTTTCGCCGGAGCCGGCGCGGCGGTCGAGACCGTTGCGCAGGATCGCCGCCATCAAGCCGCCGGCAAAACCGAGAACGGTCGAAAACGGCAGGATGATGGAAGGCTTGGGCCAGATCCTGCCGAACGGTGCCGTGGCTGCGGTGACGATGCGGGCCTTGCCCAACGGGAAGGACTGGGTCTGCATGGTGCCCACATATTGCTGCAGGATGCTTTCATAAAGGCGCCGATAGGTGTTGGCCCGGCTTTCCATCTCCGAGAGTTCGACGCGGGCGATATTCTTGTCCGCGCCCTTCTTGGTCGCATTGAGGAATTGCGCCTCAGCCAGTTGTTCGCGCGTCCGCGCCGTTTCGAGGTTGGAACGGTAGACGGCCTCTATCTGGCGAAGTTCGCCGTTGATCGCCGCCTTCAGCCGGGCAATTTCGTCGTGTGCGGCGGTGATCGCCGGATTTCCTTCATTATAGCGGCTCCTGAGACTTTCGAGCCGCGTCTCGGCTGCCCGGATATCGTCCCGCAGCTTCTGGATCTGCGGATTGTTGGCGATCTCTTCCATGTTGCCATCGGCTGCTCGTCCCTCGATCAGCTTCACCAGCGTGGTGAGCTTGGCGGATTCGGCGGCTGTCGCTGCCCTTGCCGCAAGCATCTGGCTGCTGACCTCGGCCAGTTGCTGCTGGTCGAGCGTGGAGGAATTGGCCATGGCCGTGATGTCATGCTCGTTGCGATATTCCTCAGCGGCCAGCGCTGCCTCGCGTGCCTTGCGCCCGACCTCGATCAGCCGGCTCTCCAGCCATATCGCGCCCCGCTTGGCGGCGTCCGCGCGGTCGTTCATGCCGTTACGGATATAGGCTTCGGCCAGGGCATTCGCGGTCCTTGCAGCCTTTTGCGGATCGCTGGAGGCATAGCCGATCTCCAGCACGTAGGATTGCCCAACGCGGCGCACCGAAACGCGGGACAGGAAGCCGCCCATCGTGCGTCTCATCACTTCCTCTTCGCTGGTCGCTTCCGTCTCTTCGCCGCTTCCGCCAGTAAACAGGTCAGCCACCGCCTTCAAGGAGCCCTTGACGATCGATTGCCACGAACGGGTGTTGAGGATTTCAGGATCTTCCGTAAGCCCAAGTTTACGTATTACTGCCTGGGCGATCGCTTCCGACTTGACGATTTCAACCTGGCTCGCGATCTCCGCGGCCTCAATGATTACGGTGCCGGTGGCTGCGTCCTGCGAGACGATCCGGCCCTGCTCCGGGTCCATGACCAGGCGTGTCGTCGCCATGTAGGTGGACTCGGAGTTGAGGATGTAGAGGCCCCCGAGCACCGCTCCGGAAGCGGAACATATGCCGAGGATGAGCAGGTTCTTCTTCAGGAAGTTGAAGACGTCGCGGAACGAAACATATTCCTTTTTCGCGGTATCCTTCTTGTCGAGGCTGGACATCGTCTCGACGTTTCCGAACTCATGGAATCCCATTTACGCCACCCTGTTGCACATTGTTTGACCGCACCAACCTGACTATTGCGATTGCTCTGGAGCGCTGGACAACTGCACCGCTCCCCCAAGACCCGCGGAAACATCGTAGCGGACGTCGAGAACATCCCCGGGCTCGAGTATTGCCGTCTCCTGCACCTTTTCCGGGGAACGGACGTTGTTGCGGCGCGTGATCCAGTATTCCATCGGCTGGATCTCCAGGGCCTTCATGGCGTTGTAGCGGGACAACGAGGCGCCGCTTGCCTGAAGGAGCTGAAGGGTCGTGGCGCGCTTCAACCTGGTGTCGTCGATTTCCCCCTCGACCTCCTGCAGGCTGCGTCCCGCTTCCGTGCGGAATTGTCCCTTGAGTGCGATTGCATCGCGCTGGGTCTCGCTGACCTTCTGCCTGGCACGCATCTGGGCGACGACGAGATCGAGCTTGCCGCTGTTCAAGTCGGCGACGACGCGCTCGAGCGAGGTTTCCCGCGATTTTGCCAGGGTGCCGGTCTCGACGAGCGATGAAATGTTGGCGAGCTCCTGCTGCGCGATCTTGACCTGGCGCTCCTGAACGGCGGACTTTTCCTCCAGCACCTTGATTTCGTTCTCGAGCAGCCTCTGGAGCTCACTGAGCGAATCCAGCTGTCGCTTCAGCGCTTCAGCGCGCGCGACAAACAGCGCGTTTTCGCTCTCGACGATCAATCGGCCGGTACTTTGGTCCCTCGCATTGGCAAGTTCCGGCGGGAAGTCGATCCTGGGGCTTTCCTTGAGTTCGGCGACAAGCCGTGCGCGGCGTGCCAGAAGCTGCTGCAGGGAAAGGTCGTAGCGGTTCAATTCACCGGCATAACGGATCTGTTCCAGGTCCGAATAGCCATTGGGGTTGGAGCGACGCTCCCGTCCGCCGGCCATTGCCACCGCCTGCATGACCGTCAGGCCGGGGCGGTATTCCATTTCTCCGGGGCGGTCCACCGCGCCGGAGACATAGATCATCGGATAACGGATGACTTCGACCGTGGCTGTCGGCGGCGATGACAGTCCGGTCTTCTCCCTCAGGCTGCGGGCGATGCGATCCGCCACTTCGCTGGTGGTTTCGTTTGCCACCACAAGTTCACCGATGAGGGGAACCGAGATCGTGCCCAGCGGCGAGACGGAATATTCGCCGTTGAGGGCTGTCCACTCCTTGTACTCGCCGGTGGAGGAGACCCATTCGACAATCGAGACCTTGACCCGGGTCTGCGGGCGGAGGCGGAAGCCATCATCGCTCGCGGCGATCGCATCGGGAACGGCAACCAGTTGCAGCATTCCCGCCAGTGCGCAGGCGATACCAATGCGCCTGCTTGTGGAGTTAAGCCGTTTTTCGAAACAGACTATCGGCATGAACGCGCCTCGCAATTCCGGCAACAATGAAAATGTCGGCTCCGGCGATTGAACGGGACCGGATAGGATCGATTGTCGACCCAAAGCGATGCGAGTAAATCCCCTGCGTGTCGTCACGGGGATACGCCCTTCGGGCAGGTTTTTCTAAGCCTTCACCTCGAATGGATGAGCCGTGGTCGAGGTTTGCGCCACGATCCTGACCGATCGGCCAGCCGCCCGGCCTTCTCCACGGTCGATCCGCCCCTTTGACTAGGGCGGCAGCCCTAAGGTGGTCCTGTGCCGGGCGCTGTGGCTGCCTCTAGGATGCCTGCACAACTTCATGCGAGGGGCGAAATGCGGGTGGCGATTATCCACTACTGGCTTGTGTCGATGCGTGGCGGCGAAAAAGTCGTCGAAGCGCTCTGCGACATGTATCCGGACGCCGATATCTTCACGCTCGTCTGCGACGAGGCCCGCATATCGGAGAAGATCCGCCGTCACAGGATCATCACATCCGGCCTGCAGAAAATTCCCGGTGCCACGCGCTATTACCAGTCATTGCTGCCGCTGATGCCTTTCGCGCTCGAGAGTTTCGACCTGCGAGGCTACGATCTCATTATTTCGAGCGAATCCGGGCCGGCGAAAGGCATCATTCCTCCGCCGCATGCGACGCATGTCTGCTACTGCCACTCGCCGATGCGGTATATCTGGGATCACTACCATGCCTATCGGGAGAATGCCGGCCTGCTGGCCAGGCTGATGATGCCGGTTCTGGCACCGATGCTGCGATCGTGGGATGCAAATTCCAGCCTGCGCGTTGATCGCTTCGTCGCCAATTCCCACCACGTTGCCGGGCGTATCCGCAAATATTACCGCCGCTCGGCGACGGTCGTTCCGCCCCCTGTCGCGGTCGAGGATTTCGCCCCGGCTGCCGATCTCGGTGACTTCTATCTCTGCGCTGGCCAGATCGTTCCCTACAAGCGGATCGATTTGGCGGTGCGCGCCTTTTCCGAAATGGGACGCCAACTGGTTATCATCGGCGACGGCGCCAAGGCTGACGTGGACGCGCTGAAACGCATCGCCGGGCCGAGCGTCCGTTTCATGGGGCGGGCGGCGTTTCCTGTGCTGAAAGCCAATCTCGCTCATTGCCGGGCCCTGGTCTTCCCCGGGGAGGAGGATTTCGGCATCGTACCGGTTGAAGCCATGGCCAGCGGCCGACCGGTGATCGCCTATGGTCGCGGCGGCGCCCTGGAGACCGTCGTGCCGGGGCAGACAGGCATCCTCTTCGACGAGCAATCGGTGGACGCGCTGATCGAGGCGGTCCATGCGTTCGAGCAACGGGAGCGAAGCTTTCACCCCGATGCCATCCGCATGCACGCGGCCCAGTTCAGCGCCGCGAGGTTTCGCGCCAGCATGCAGAAGATCATCGATGACGAACTTGCGGCGAAGAAGGCGCCCGGAGCGAAGGGGACGGACGTTCTCGCTCCCGCGTCCTTCTACAGCGATGGCAGACCGGTTCCCCTGCATTGAGGAACCTGGCGGGGCAGGAGGAGAGTGCCGACATGAACCTCATCACCAGACGTTACCTCGCGCTTGACCGGCACGGGATGGGCGGCCCAAGGACCTCGGGAAGCACATCCCGTTTTTTCGCCCTCTTCCTGCATCCGCTTGAATATGTCGTCTTCTATGCGGTCGGTCTTGCCGTGTTGACGCTGGTCCTCTATTTGCTGATTGCCCGGCGATTGATGAAAATGGAATAGGATGACCGGGATGACGGCCGCGCATGCCGGTTCGCTGCCGGAACGGCAAGAGGATGCGTCGAGTGCATCGGGTTGCATCCAAACACGGCCAACGGGCGGAGCGCCCTGCCGTGCCGCCTTGAGGCGATGCACGGGAGGGATTTTCTGCTGCTCGTTTGGGTTTGGTGTCTTCAGCCGCCAGCGATTTTGGCCGGAGCCTTCGTGTTCGGCTTCGGCGGATTGTCGGTCACTTCAGTTTGAAGGCGACTTCGGTGCGATTGGTGGCGTTCAGTTTCTTCATGATGTTGCGGATATGAACTTTGACCGTGCTTTCGCACAGGTTCATTTCATAGGCGATGATCTTGTTGGCCTTTCCCCGGCGCAATGCCTCGGCCACTTCGATCTCGCGCGGCGTGAACGCTTCGTTGGAGTAGGTTGAGCCGGTTACGACGGAACTCAGGACATCCTTCTTGGCGAGAATGCTGCTCGCCGGAATGAAGACCCCGCCGGCTCGCGCCAAGGCGATCGCTTCCGCGGCCACGCTGATGTTGACGCTTGTCGGAATATAGCCGCGAGCACCGCATTCCACGGCTTTCAGGATATCTCCGAGATCGTCGGAATCGGCGATGACGATGACAGGACTCTGCCTGAAGGTTTCCGCCGCGGCCTTGATCTTGTCACAGGCATCGGCCTCCGTCGGCTTCCTGCTGCTGAAGACCAGGAGAATGGCGGAGGGATGATCGGTCATATGCCGTTTGCGCCACTCTTCTATCGACCCGGCGGTGACGATGTTCATGGCCGGATTGTAGATCGAAAGGCTGCGCGACAGGCATTCGCGGTCGAGAGCCCGCGGATCGATAATCAGGATATATTCTTCTGCGTCGAGATCTGTCCCCTTGTCCGTGATTTTCGAGAGGTACTTGAAGTCAGTCGGTTGAAGAGATGCGATTTTATCGGGAAGTGCAGTATGCGTGTTCATTTACTTTCTCCTGCCCCTGTTGTTTTTTTGCATTCTTCTTTACGCAGGTCGGGATTCCTATATTTGTTTCGATTTGAAACACCGCCGATAGGCGTATCGCGATATCCTTCGCATCCTCGACCAACGTATAATGACAGGTTTTCATAAAATAATATTGAACGCATTAACGTGAGTTAATTTGTAATCGTAATAGGGTAAGAATTACTGCGTATTCTTGGATAAAAATAAAATATGATTACAGTATTACCCGGATGGGTTAGGCCATAGGGCTAAATAAACGGCAAGTGGAGGTAGCACCCGGCACGTCCGACGAATGGACGAGGGCACACGAGGTCGGTCGGCTTTTTAAGCAGGGTCGGCCGTCCGTCGCGTCAGCCTATATGGCTTGCCAGATAGGCTGGGTCGAACTCGATGAGATCCTCGAGCTTCTTCCGGTTCAGGAACTCGACGATCCCGTTCCGGAAGGAGAGTAGACCGTTCAGTCGCATGTCCTTGAGGACGCGGTTGATATGAACCGTCGAGAGGCCGACCGCGTCTCCGATATCCGACTGCTTGAGGGGGCATTCGAAACCGTCGAAGCCCGGCCTGTCGCTTGCGCCGGAACGGGTCGCGAGTTCGAGCAGGAGATGACCGGTCCGTTCCAGGGCATCGCGCCGGCCGATATTGGCGAGCCGCTCGGCCATGCGGGCCTGCCGCTTCATCATTTCGATGATGATAATCAGGGCGAGCTGCGAAGAGGTGTCGGAACCCTTGCCGGGCAACTGGCCGACGAATTCATATCCGGTGACCGCCGAGACCGCCTGGACATTTTCCTGCGCCAGCGCGGCCGATACCGACGACAGCATGTCTCCGCGGAGCGCGAATTCCGTGACGATCCTCGTGCCGTTGGACAGGTTCTTGCTGGAGACAACCCAGCCGCTCTTGATGAACAGGATGCGTGAACTGTCGTTGTCGGGTTCAAAGATGGTGGCGCCGGCGGGATAGGTGCGCAGATAGGCGCCACTCAGTTTCGGACCGTGCTTACTGTACTGAAACGTTACTGTCTGTCTGTCATTCGACAGATCGCCGGTACTCATTCAAACGCCCACCCAAACTACCCCTTTTGACGGAAAAAATTGTATCAGCAAATATTAAGATAAGAAAGTCACTTGTGTGCACTCAAATTGTTCGCAATTTTAATAAAAATCTAGGGATTTTTTGTGGGCAGAACGGCAATAACATTTCAGGAAACAAATATTAGATTGTCCTGAATTAAAATGTTATTTCGCGAATTGATGAAAAACCGCGTCAGAGAGGCGAGGGATACCCGGCTGAAACCAGGGTATCGGCCTCCGGTCGCCGCAGACATGTCTGCATGTGCTGTATGCCCTCCAGGGCGGCGGCGAGGGTGGCGTTGTGCCGATCCGGGTCGATTCCTTCTGCCTCCGCAGCGGCCGCCAGAGTGGCCACATGGGCCGGTGTCGCGGCTTTACCGGCGGCGAAATAGCTTTCGCGACCGACGGATCGGAAGAAGCCCGCGACCTTGGAATCCCAGCCCAGACCGACATGCGGAATGCCGAGCGAATAGGCGGCGATACAGGCATGCAGGCGATGGGCGATGACAACGGACAGGGACCGGAGGAACTGAACGACGTCTTCAGGCAGGCGGGGACGCTCGACCAGGTCGACGACGCCGGTGGTGCGGTACCGCGCCATCTCATTCTCATCCAGGATGCGTTCGGCGAATGCCTGGTCCTCACGGGCTCCGTTGGAAAAGAGCCGGATGGCATATCCCCGCTTTGCCAGCTCGCGGATCAGTTCGCGATAGTCGCTTGCGGTTTTGAAGCATATGTCCGGCGAATGCCGACCGGCATGGCGCATGAGGATCACCGGATCGGTAACACAGATGCCGACCTTGCCATGAACGGAAGCCGGCTCCTCGGAAGCGGGGAAGAAACGCCCGGCCAGCAGGCCTGGGTCCGGAACGACCGCGGGAGCCGGCCCCTCGGGGAAATGGCTCATCCAGTTGTCATAGGCTTTGCCGTCGCGCACCGAAAGGCAGGTTAGGTCCGTCGCCCTTACACGTCCGAACAATTCCACGGCGCGGGCAGACCAGTGACTTCCCACACCGACGGCGTAAACTGCCAGTGGCTTGCCGCTGCGGCTGACGCAATCCAGAAGGCTGCCGATCTTCAACGGAAAATTCAGGTCGTCGTCCTGGAAGAGATTGCCGCCGCCCAGTATCACCGCATCGGCGGAAGCGAGTTTCCGGTCCCAGTCCTCCCGGAGTTTTTCGAGTTTCGGCCCGAGTATCCGTTCGACAGCCGCCCGCCGGGCGAATGCGGGCAGCGCGTGAAGCACTCGAATGGCGTATTGTCGATGCTGATGGGTGGTGCCGAAATCGGCGCGTCCGGCCAGGTCGATCGTCTCGACCCTTACGTCCGGATCGGCGGCCAAAGCGCGCTCGATGCATTGTGCGAGTATCCCGTCTCCGAGATTCTCGCTGTATTTCACATTGAAGATCAGGATTTTCATCGCCGCCTCACCGGAGCGACCGGAAAGGAATGAAGGTTGCCGGAAGCGGAAAGCGGGCTTCCCACGGGCGCTCGTTCGCTGGCAAGAGCGGCAGCGCTGCCGGCGAGGATATAAAACATCAGCCCGAGATCGTAGACCGTGCCGGAAACACAAGCGGCGGTGAGCGAGGCGATCAGGCCCGTCTTGGCCGCGCGAACGGTCGCATTGCCGATATCGAGCGCGCCGCCGTTGCGCAATGGGCGTGCGGCGAGAACCGCGGAGACGAATGTGGCAAACAGCACGAAGCCGATGACACCCACATTGGAGAGCAGGACGAGGATATAGCTGGATGCGCGGGCGCTGCCGAGCCCTGCGCCGAAACCATGGGTATCGAGAAAGGTCTGGAAGGCCACGGCATTCCACATGAAGCGCTCCCTGCCGGACTGGCTCTCGGCCTTGGAAAGCAGCATTTCCTCGACGAATTGGTGCAGTTGATCGACCAATCCAGGGAAAAGCACAAATGCCGTCAGGATCGCTGCAGGAATGAAGGCGACGCAGGCGGCGAGAAAAACCGGACGGGCTTTGGCGGAGCCCTTCATTGCGCCGAGCAGCGCCCGCGTCCAGAGGAATGGCACCACAACTGCAACGCCAATGAGCGCCGTGGCCGATGTCGATAACAGCAGCGCGAGCAACAGCAGCGCGGTCAGAATTCCCGTTTCGCGCGAGCGGACCCGATCAAGCCAGAGGCTCGCCATGACGGCAAAAAGGACAAGCGTATATTCTGAAAAGGCGGATGCTTCGGGGAATGTGCCGGAGATCCGCTTGAGACCGCCTTTTTCGGCCGCCGTCAGCAGGGCGTAGTTCGCCGTTCTGACAAAGCCGAGCAGATATTCCGTTCCACTGAAATAGGTGATGACGTCTGCCACCGCGAAGCCGATGTCCACGGCTGCGAGCAGGAGAATGGCGCTTATCAGGTGTCCGGCTTTTCCCGCATGACGAAAATAGGCGAAGACCGCCGCGAAGCAGACAAGGCCGCCGACCGCATAGACAGACTGGGTGATGTTGTTGGACGAAAAGCGCAGGGGCGAGAGCGAAATGAAGCTTCGCGTGCTGGTCACGCGCTCCACCGTCATCGTTTCGGTCACGCCGTCAAAGAGTTTCGGGAAGTAGATTGCGCTCAGCAGGCCGAAGCCGGTCAGCAGCAGGAGCCAGAAACCGGGGCGAAACGGCTGCAGGGACGCCAGAAGAGGGCCTTCTCCGGCAGCCATGAACAGCCTTGTTGCGAAAAAAACCAGAAACAGGCTCGGCACCAGGACGGAAGGGCCGCCGAGCGCCGGAAGGCTGATGGCCGCCGCCGCTCCGAAGACGGTCGACAGAACCATGACGGGAAACGCCCAGGTCACCGGTGCGGCGAGGATGACGCAACCGACGATGATCGTGACCAACCCCATGAACTCAAGACTCATTTACATGCCGCCCCGTCCGGTTCCGATCGATCGAATGCCTGCCGGATCGGCGAAGCCCGCCTTCCCGGAACCTCGTGCCGCGCGTCCGGGTTTCGCCGGCTTTGGGCGCGGTCGCTCGGAATATCCTGCAACTCTTTGTGACTGCTGGATAAATTAGCACGGAACCAAGGCGGCTGTATTTACATCCGGGCCTAAGCCTTTTTCGGTAGCGCGTGAGCCGAATTCGGTTCTATTCGCTTCTGTGGCGAACGCGATATGCATGCATCATGTCGAACCATGGGCAAAGATACGGCGATTCCGGGTGGGTCCGCGGCATGGATATCGTGCCGGCTGCCGGGGGCCTCGCGCTGATGTTGCTGACCGCTCCCGTCGCGCATGCGCAGACGTCGTTGGCGGGCGACACCGGCGATGCCATCAACCCGGCCGGTATGAAGCTCGCCTTCTCCGACGAATTCACGGACCTCGATGTGTCGGAATGGGGGCCGGGCACACGCTGGATTGCGCATACGCCCTGGTCGGGAGATTTCGGCGGCGCACGCTTTGTGGCTCCGAAGGACGACTTCCCCTTCGCGATTGTCGATGAGGTGCTGCGGATAGAGGCGAGCCGTGACAAGGATGGCAACTGGCGCTCGGGCCTGTTGGCCTCGGTCGATCCGACGGGCAAGGGCTTTGCCCAGCAATACGGCTATTTCGAAATGCGCGCCCGGCTACCCCTTGGACCCGGGCTTTGGCCAGCCTTCTGGCTCATCGGCCTCGACCGTTCGAAGGCGACGGCGGAAATCGACGTGCTTGAATTCTACGGCGACAAGCCCGAATCCTATTCGTCGGTCGTCCATGTCTGGCACAAGGACGGGCGGCACTATTCCCAGGGCAAGCGGATCGATGCCTTCACGGAGTCCGATCCCGGCGAGTTTCATTCCTACGGCGTAAAGATCGATCCGGCCTTCATCCGGATGTATTTCGACGGCAAGCTCGTCTGGAAAACGGAGACCCAGCCGGAACATCGTCAGCCGATGTACGTGCTGCTCAACCTGGCGCTTGTCGAGGAGGGCTCGACGCAGGAAACGCCCGATCCCTCTTTCATGTACGTCGATTACGTTCGTGCCTATACCTTCGAGTGACAGGCGACTGCTCCCGACTTCACCAATCCTGCCGCGGCGCGTCGCTCGCCGGGTGCGATGACGTTTTCGCCCCGTGTAACTCCGTTCTCTCTCCCCTCGACGCCATTGCGGTGACGATATGCCGGTCCGCATGCGGTTTCGACGCGCCGGTCTTTCATGCGGCGATCGCGTTTTCGCCTGATAGCGGGGCCGTCCTCCCGCGACTGGCCAAATGACTTAGTCGCAAGATGCCCATCGGGCGTTTGTTTCAGCCCAATGACCAGCTTTCCATTTCTTCCCGTCGTGAAATTCTGGCTACGGGGGAAGGGTGCCTGCGAGATCCCATCGTAGGCAGGTGACGCAGTTTCTTCCGCCGACGCGTATTTCGGGCCATCCAGATACAGGGGACGCCGATGAGTTATGTCACAGGCCAGGAAGTGAACGGAGCCGGCATCCTGCCGGACAAGGGGCGCCAGGAACGGGCCCACTATGACCGGCGGCGGAGCGTCCACGATATTTTCAGGCAACAGGCCCGTCTCTATCCCGATGCGCGGGCGCTGGTTTTCGGGGAGGTGTCCCTCACCTATCGCGAGCTCGATCTTCTTTCGGACGGGCTTGCGGCCTATCTGGTTGCGCGCGGCGTCGGCAAGGGCGACATCGTCGCACTGTTGGTCCCGCGCGCGCTTTCGACCGTGGTCGCGAAGCTTGCCATTCTGAAGGCGGGCGCCGCATATCTTCCCGTCGACCCTGCCTTTCCTTCCGAGCACCTTGCCTATGTCATCGGCGAATGCGCGCCGAAGATCATCTTCACGGATGCGGCGTCTAACGCGGATGTCCGTGGTTTTACCGGTGGCGGAGAGATCGTCGATCTTGCCGCTTTGCTCGCTTCGCTTCCCGTTGAAGGCTCTTGTGTTTTTCCCGATGTGGACGGGTCCGACGCGGCCTATGTCATGTACACGTCCGGTTCGACGGGGCGTCCGAAGGGCGTCGCGATCGCGCATCGCGGAATAACCCGGCTGGTGCTCGACCAGAACTATGTCGCATTCGACCGCAATGACGTGGTTCTTCACACCGCGACGATTTCCTTCGATGCCGCCACCTTCGAAATCTGGGGCGCATTGCTGAATGGCTGCCTTCTCGCCGGCATGCCGAAGGCGAGCTTTTCCCTTGCGGAGCTCTGCGACGTCGTCCGCGACAACGGCGTGACCGTGATGTTGCTGACGACTGGCCTGTTCAACCTGTTCGCGGACCACGCGGGCGGTGACCTGCCGAGCCTCCGCCACGTTCTTTTCGGCGGGGAGGCGGGATCGGTCGAGCATGCGCGCCGTTTCCATGGCGCCCACCCCGGTTGCCGGCTGACCAACGCCTATGGCCCCACGGAAGCAACCGTCATTGCGACCACCTTCACCATTCCCGCAGGGTTCGATGCCAGGGAACTGCCGATCGGCAACGCGATTTCCAACACGAGCCTGCTCATCCTGGACGAGAACATGCGTCCGCTGCCGGCCAATGCGGAGGGGCAGCTTGCGCTGGCCGGGGACGGACTTGCGATCGGCTATATCAACCGCCCCGACCTGACCTCGGAAAAATTCGTCATGGTCGAGACCGACGGAGGCGCTGTCCGCTGTTACCTCACAGGCGATCTCGCAGCCATGGACGCCGATGGCATGCTCTTCTTCAAGGGGCGTCGCGACCGCCAGATCAAGATCAACGGCAAGCGCATCGAACTCGACGAAATCGAAGCGGCGTTACGGCGGGACCAGAGGCTTCTGGATGCCGTGGTCGCCTGCCATGAACAGGGGACGACCGTCAAACGGATCATTGCCTATCTGCGGCCGCGCAACGAGGCAGACATCGGCAATTCCAACTTCGTTCCGGCGATCATGGAAAAGCTGCGCAGCGCCCTGCCGGCCTACATGATTCCGAGCGCCGCGATGGTCCTGAAGGCCTTTCCTCTGACGCCGGCGGGCAAGACCGACCGCGCCAGGCTGCCGCTGCCGCCAGTCGAAAACAGCAAACCCGCCGCCCCGGAAAGCCGGAGCGAGGAAATTCTCACGCGCCTCTGGCAGGAGGCGCTCGGCGCTCGGGACATTGCGGTGGACCGGAACTTCTTCGACCTCGGCGGCACCTCCCTCCAACTCCTGAGGGTGCATGCCGGGCTGGAAGCTGAGCTCAGGCGCAATGTCGACGTGATGACGCTGTTCAAGCACCCGACCATTCGCGAACTTGCGCGGTTCCTCGACGGCAAGACGGAGCAGCCGCAGAAATCCATGAGCCCGGATCAGCGGGCGGCATTGCAGAGACGGACGGTATCCCAATTCCGCAGGAGCGCTCCATGAGCGATAGCGAAACCATCATCCTCGACGAATCGACCGGACACCCGGAAGACGCCTATGCGCCTGATGGCATTGCCATCATCGGCATGTCGGGACGCTTTCCCGGCGCTCCAAGCGTCGAAGCCCTCTGGCAACTGGTGGAGGAGGGACGCAACGCCTTTGTCACCTTTTCCCCCGATGAGATCGAGGATGCCTTTACCGATGAGGAGCGTGCCGGCGCCGACTATGTGGCCGCCCGTCCCTTTCTGGCCGATGTCGAGCAGTTCGACGCGGAGTTTTTCGGCATGTTTCCGCGCGAGGCGGCGGTCACGGACCCGCAGCATCGCGTTTTCCTGGAGATCTGCTGGGAAGCGCTGGAACGGGCCGGGTACGATCCCTATCGGAACCCGGGTCTGGTTGGCGTTTTCGCCGGATGCTCGATGCCGACCTATCTCATCAACAACGTGCTGGGCGATCGCGCGAAGGTCGAGGAATTCACGTCCAACTACCAGATCGGATGTTTCAACCAGATCGTCGGATCGATCACCGATGCGCTCTCCACGCGCGTCGCCTACAAATTCAATCTGCGCGGCCCGGCCTTCACGCTGCATTCGGCCTGCTCCACGTCCCTGCTCGCGGTTTCCCAGGCCTGCCAGAATCTGCTGACCTATGGCTGCGACATGGCTCTCGCAGGCGGAGTCTCGATCACCCTGCCGCAGAAGCGCGGCTATCTCTATCAGGAAGGCGGCATGGTCTCGCGGGACGGCATCTGCCGCCCCTTCGATGCGGACGCCTCCGGCACGGTGTTTGCGAGCGGCGCAGGTGTGGTGTTGCTGAAGCGGCTCGAAGATGCGCTTCGCGACGGTGATCGTGTTTATGCCGTCATCCGCGGCTACGGCGTCAACAATGACGGTTCCGACAAGATCGGCTTCACCGCTCCGAGTGCCGAGGGGCAGGCGGAGGCGATTTCGGCGGCGGTCGCCCATGCCGGTATCGATCCAGCGACGATCGGTTATGTCGAATGTCACGGTACGGCCACACCGCTTGGTGATCCGATCGAGTTTTCCGGTTTGAAGGGGGCGTTTTCCGGCGCTCCCCAGGACGGGGGGACATGTGCACTCGGTTCGGTCAAAGGCAATGTCGGCCATATGGATGCGGCTGCCGGCGTTGCCGGCCTTATCAAGGCCGCCCTTGCGCTGCATTACGGTAAGATCCCCGCCATGCCGAACTACAGGGTGCCCAATCCGCGGATCGACCTGCAACGCAGCCCTTTCTATATCCCGACTGCCACGACGGACTGGCCGGAGAGTGAAACGCCAAGGCGTGCCGGCGTGAGTTCGTTCGGGGTGGGGGGCACCAATATTCACGTCGTGCTGGAAGAGGCCCCGGCACGCCCGCAAGTTCATGTGGAGGACGACGAGGGACCGTATATCCTGCCGCTCTCCGCCCGCACGGAGGCGGCCCTTTCCGCCATGCGCGGCAATCTTGCCGATCACCTGGAAAAGAATGCCGATGTGCCGCTGTCGCAGGTTGCCCGCACTCTGCAGGAGGGGCGGCACCATTTCGCTCACCGGACCGCGATTGCAGCCAGTACGGTGTCCTCGGCGGTCGAACAGCTCAGGTCCGGGAAAGCCGGTTCGAATGTGGCCGCCGATGTCGCGCCGCCGGTAGTCTTCATGTTCCCCGGCCAGGGTTCGCAATATGTCGGGATGGGGGCCGGGCTTTATAACCGCGAGCCGGAATTCACCCGCTGGATCGACCGCGGCGCCGAAGTCCTGAAGATGACGTTCAATGTCGATGTCCGTGACTACCTCTGCCACATGGGTCCCGTGACCGATGCGATGGCGGAGGAGCAACGCGATACCCGGATCGCCCAACCGTGCCTCTATCTGGTGGAACATGCGTTGGCGCGGCTATGGATGAGCCGGGGCCTGAAGCCCGACGCGATGATCGGCCACAGCGTCGGCGAGTTCGTTGCAGCCACACTGGCCAATGCCATTTCCTTCGAGGATGCCCTGACGCTTGTCGCGACGCGCGGAAAGCTCATGCAGAAGCAGCCGCAGGGGGCAATGCTTTCGGTGCGTGCGGCGCCCGACGTACTGGTACAGTATCTGCGTGGCGGCGCCGAGATCGCCGCCATCAATGCGCCGAAGCTCTGTGTGGCATCCGGTCCTTTCAAGGATATCGATGCCGTCTGCGCCGAACTCGAAAAAGCGGGCATCGCCTTCAGCCGGTTGCATACGTCCCATGCCTTCCACTCCGCCATGATGGAGCCTTGCATCGACGATCTGCGCGAGCAGGCGGCTCGGGTGACCTACGGAACCGCGACAATTCCCTATATCTCCTGCGTGACCGGGGACTGGCAGACGGACGAACTCGGCCGGTCTCCCGACTACTGGGCGCGGCATTGCAGGGAGGCCGTGCGTTTTTCCGACGGTCTGCTCACGCTCTGCCGGGACCGGAAGCCGATCCTCATCGAGGTCGGCCCCGGCCGGACGCTCTCGGTCTTCGCGTCACAGACCATCAGTCGTGACGGTGTCGCCGCGATCATTCAATCGATGCCCGAACATGACCGCGCCCATGCGGGGGCAGAGGTGCTGGCGGAAGCGCAGGGCAAGCTCTGGATGGCCGGTCGGGACCTTGCATGGCCGGCCCTGCCCGACACCGGCGAGCGTGCGCTGCCGCTGCCCACCTATCCATTCCAGCGCCAGCGCCACTGGATCGATGCGCCGCCTTCGGCCCGTCGGGCGGCCAGCGCACCTCAACCTTCGATGCTTCTAGTAGAACCCAACGGCGAGATAGAAATCATGAGTACTATCAGCTCTTCTCCGGCTGCAGTCGCAGCCCGTATTCCCGAACTGGAAACGTCGCTCCTTGCCCTGCTCAGCGACATGTCCGGAGAAACGCTCGACGGCGAATGCAGGGCCAGCAGTTTCCTCGAGCTGGGTTTCGATTCCCTCTTCATCGGGCAATTCGCCCAGAAGATCGACAAGCAGTACGGCATCAAGATTTCCTTCCGCGAGCTCCTGAGCAACATTCCGACGGTGGCCGATCTCGCGCGCTACCTGGATGGCGCGCTGCCGCCGGAACCCACGCCGCAACCCGCACCGGTCGCTGCTCCCGCGCCCCAGCCTGTCGCTGCGGCTTCGGCAATGCCGGCAACGATGGTCATGCCCGCCGCTTCTGTCCCGGCCAGCTCGGGGCAGCGCGGCAGCGGTCTCGACGCCAGCCTCGAAGCGGTTCTTCAGTCGCAGCTCAGCCTGGCGCAGACGCTGTTTGCGCAGCAGTTCCAGGTTCTGCAGGCGGCAGGGGCCGCTTCGAGCGTTCCTGCCGCACTGCCTGCCGTCCAGCCGGCCTTTTCCCAGTCCGCGCCGCCGCCGACTGCGGCCGTATCGGCCCCCGCACCGGTGCCGGCGGCCCTGAGCGAGGACCAGGGCGAAATCGGTTCTGAACGCATCCGGCTCTATCGTCCGGATGCAAAGAATGCCGCTCCAGAATTGACGCCGGAAAAGAAGGCCTTCGTCGACAACATCGTCACGACCTACGCCGAGCGAAACAAAGGATCGAAGGCGTTCACCGAGAAGAACCGCGCGCGTCTCGCCGATCCGCGGACTGCCTCCGGTTTCCGTGCGGACTGGAAGGAGATGATTTTCCCGATCGTTTCCAACCGCTCCAAAGGGTCACGCATCTGGGACGTCGATGGCCACGAATATATCGATCTGGTCAACGGGTTCGGCCAGACGGCCTTCGGGCATGCGCCGGATTTCGTGGTCGAAGCCATGAAGAAGCAGATGGATGCCGGTTTTGCCATCGGCCCGCAAACGCCGCTTGCGGGCGAGGCTGCCGAACTGATCTGCGAACTCACCGGCCATGAGCGTGTGACCTTCTGCAATACCGGCTCTGAAGCCGTCATGGCGGCGATGCGCGTGGCGCGCGCCGTCACCGGTCGCGAGCGGATCGTGATCTTCGCCAACGACTATCACGGCCAGTTCGACGAGGTTCTGGTGAAGGGCCGCAATCGCGGCGGCAATCCCGTCGCGCTGCCGATTGCCGCCGGCATCCCTAACGGTTCCGTCTCCAACATGGTGGTTCTGCGCTACGGCGCGCCGGAAAGCCTCGACTGGATCCGTGCAAACGCCGACGACGTCGCTGCCGTCATCATCGAGCCGGTGCAGAGCCGTCATCCCGAGCTTCGGCCGCAGGAATTCGTCCGCAGCCTCAGGGACATCGCGACAGCATCGGAATTCGCCCTGGTATTCGACGAGGTCGTGACCGGCTTCCGCGTTCACTCGGGTGGCATGCAGGCCGTGTGGGGTATCAGGGGCGACATGGCCACCTATGGCAAGGTGGTCGGCGGTGGCATGCCGATCGGTGTCCTGACGGGCGACAGCCGCTTCATGGATGCGCTCGACGGCGGCTACTGGAACTATGGCGACGATTCCGTTCCGATGGTTGCGCCGACCTTCTTTGCCGGCACCTTCGTTCGTCATCCGGTGGTGCTTTCGGCCGTCAAGGCCGTGCTCGAACATATCAAGGGCGAGGGCGCTGCACTTTACGACCGTGTCGCAAACCGCACGGAAGCGCTCGTCGCGGAGATCAACTCCGATCTCGAAAAGCGTGGCATCGGGCCGGTCGTCAATGGCTACAAGAGCTGGTTCTATACGGATTTCAGCAGTCTCGATCCGCTTGGCGGGCTGATCTATCCTCTCATGAGGATGAATGGCATCCACACACAGGATGGCTATCCCTGCTTCCTGACGACGGAGCATAGCGAAGCGGATTTCCAGGCGATTGCCCAGGCCTATCGCGATGCGGTCGACGCGCTGCAATCCGTGGGCATTCTGGCACCGAAGGGCGTCAGTGCGCCTGCGACCGTGGTTGAGGCGCCGGTCCGGCAGATCGCCATCGCTACCGAACGCCCACAGTCGGCGCCGCTGACGGAGGCCCAGTCGGAGATCTGGCTTGCCGCCCAGCTCGGTGAGGAAGCGTCCTGCTCCTTCAATGAGTCCTTCACGTTGACGCTTGACGGTTCTCTCGACCAGGCGGCCTTTCTCCAGGCGCTGAAGTCGGTCATCGACCGGCATGATGCCCTCCACATTCGCTTCGACCGCAACGGCGAGCGCTTCAGCTTCATTCCCGACTTCGATCTTGGCGTCGATATCGTCGATCTGTCGCGGGAAGGCGATGGCGAGGAAGAGCTTCGGGCGATCATCGACGATGAAGCGCATATGCCCTTCGACCTGGTTAAGGGGCCGCTGGCGCGGGCAAAGCTCGTCAAGCTTGGTACGGATCGCCATGCTTTCGTCTTCACCGCCCATCACATCGTCTGCGACGGATGGTCGATGAATGTGCTGGTGGAAGAACTGTCAGCGGCCTATTCCGCCCTGGTGCGCGGCGAGAACCCGCAGTTCGATCCGGCCCTTTCCTTCGCAACCTATGCGACAGATCTCGCGCCGGATGCAGAGGTCAACCCCGACACCCAGAAGTTCTGGCTCGACCAGTTCAGGGACATCCCGGAACCGGCGGAGATGCCGTTCGACCGGGCCTACCCGGAACAGAGGACCTTTGCCGGCGGAACCTGCACGGTGAAGATCGGGGCCGATGTCTACAAGGACCTGAAAAAGCGCGGTGCGCGCAGCGGCGCCACGCTGTTTTCCACCCTGCTTGCAGCTTTGCAGGTGATGGTCGCCCGGCTGTCGGGACAGCCCGACGTGGTGATCGCCGTGCCGTCCGCCGGCCAGAGCCTGCTCGACGGCCAGACGCTTGTCGGTCACTGCGTCAACCTCCTGCCGCTTCGCCAGATGGTGGAAGCCTCCAAGTCCTTCGAAACCCATCTGAAGGCGACCCAGCAGCTCGTGCTGAAGGCGTTCGAGCACCAGGATTATACCTACGGCACGCTGGTGAAGACGCTTGGCGTCAAGCGCGATCCGCGCCGCCTGCCGCTGACGGGCATCCAGTTCAATCTCGAACGGGTCGCCGGCAATGCGGAATTCTCCGGGCTGACGGCGAGGATGGAGCCCAATCCGAAGGCATTCTCCAACTTCGACATGTTCCTCAACATGATCGAGGGAGCTGACGGCATCCGCATCGATGTCGACTACAATGCCGACGTGCTCGATCGCGAGACCGTCGAACGCTGGGTCGGCCATTTCGTGTCGCTGGTCACCGCGCTGGCGAAGGATATGGAACAGCCCATCGCCGCGCTGTCGCTCCTGTCTCCCCAGGAAACCGAATGGCTGGTTCACGGGCTGAACCAGAGCACGCTCGATTATGACCGGGATGCCTTCGTGTTCTCGCTGTTTTCCCGCAAGGCTGCGGAGCATCCGGACAAGGTGGCGGCCGTTCATCGCGGCAAGACGATCACCTATGGCGAACTCGATGCGCGCTCGAACAGGCTTGCCCGTCACATCCGCTCGGTGGTTTCCGGCGAAGGGCAGCGCATCGCGCTTCTGGTCGACCGGTCGCTCGACATGCTGGTGGCCCTGCTCGCCATCATGAAGTCGGGTCATGCCTATATTCCGCTCGATCCGGGACATCCCGAGCCGCGCCTGCGCCAGACGCTGGAAGCAGCCCGTCCCGTTGCGATGATCTGCGACAGCGAAGCCGGGGCGGCACTGGCCGGCGATGGCGTCGCCATCATCCGGACGGACAGGGATGCGCAGGCGTTCGCCAGCCTTTCTGGCGATGTGCTGGAGACCTTGCCGAGCGATATCGAAACGACGGCCTACGTCATCTTCACCTCGGGATCGACCGGCACGCCGAAGGGTGTTGCCATTTCCCATCGCGCGCTGACCAACTTCATGCTGTCGATGGAGAAGGAGCCGGGGCTTGCCGCGGACGACACGCTCGTTGCGGTAACCACGATCTCCTTCGATATCGCGGGGCTGGAGCTTTACCTGCCTTTGATTGCCGGCGCCAAGGTGGTGATCGCCGATCGCACGCAGGTTCAGGACGGGTTCGCCCTGGTCCGGCTGGTCGAGGAAAGCAATGCCACGGTGCTGCAGGCCACGCCGACGCTCTGGCAGATGCTGGTCGAGGCCGGTATGGGCAAAACGATGCGGCTGAAGAAGCTCTGCGGCGGCGAACCGCTGCCGAAGGATCTCGCCCGCACGCTCGTCCGGATGGAGGGTGAGCTCTGGAACATGTACGGCCCGACGGAAACGACCATCTGGTCTTCCGTGGAGCGGGTTCTCGACAATGACACTCCCATCACCATCGGGCATCCGATCGCCAACACGCAGCTTTACATTCTCGATCAGGACGGCCGTATTGCGCCGGTCGGTGTGACGGGCGAGCTGCATATCGGCGGCGATGGCCTGGCCCAGGGCTATTTCGACCGGCCGGACCTGACCGACGCCGCTTTTGTCCAGCGTGATATCGGCACGGGTGAAATGCAGCGTCTCTACAAGACCGGCGACGTGGGACGGCGTCTCGCCGACGGTTCCCTGCAATTGCTCGGCCGTCGGGACAACCAGATCAAGCTGCGCGGCTTCCGCATCGAACTGGGCGATATCGAAACGGTGATCTCCAAGGTCGAGGGCGTACGCCAATGCGCGGTCGTCGGCGTCCGCAACAGCAAGGGCGATGTCTCGCTGGTCTGCTACTATGTCACCGAACCGGGCACATCGCTTCCGGATGCCGCGGGGCTCGCGGCTTTGGCGCGCGCCAACCTGCCGGCCTATATGGTGCCGTCGGCATGGGTGCTCGAAACCGCATTGCCGCAGACCGCCAACGGCAAGCTCGACCGCAAGGCGTTGGAAAAGCGGGATATCCGCCAGCACGAGGCTGCGGCTGCCGCAACCAAGGTCAAGCCGCGGAGCGAGATGGAAACGAAGCTCTGGACCATCTGGAAGAGCGTGCTGGATGTCGAGAATATCGGCGTCGAGGACAATCTCTATGCACTCGGCGCCGACTCGCTCACCATCTTTCGCATAGCCGCCCGCATGCTGGATGCCGGCCTGCCGCTCGAGGCCAAGCATCTGCTTCGCCATCCTTCGATCGCGGAACTTGCGGCCTATGCCGAGGAGCAGAAGGAAGCGGAGCCCGCCGGCATCACCTATCACATCCCGTCGCTGAAGGATTTCCGCAACGGTGCGCGTCGCCGAGTTGAGAGTGTGTCATGAGTCAGATGGAAAATACGACAGTCGCATCGGGTTCCGAGCCCGGCCTTATCGGTGAATTCCCCTGCACGCAGACGCAATTGCGCTGCTGGGTCTTGGACCAGCTCAAGCCGGGCAACCCGGCGCTGAATGTCGCCGTCCGTTGGGAAATCAGGGGTACGTTCAAGGCTTCCACCATCGAGGCGGCGTTCCGCAGGATCATCCAGCGCCACGAAGTGCTGCGGACCCGTTTCGTCGAGCGGGCCGGCCAGCCTTACCAGCAGGTGGTGGAAGCGGTCGATTTCCGCATGTCGGTCATCGACCTCAGGAACATGCCGGCGGCGCAGCGGGAGCAGCGCATCCTCTCGATCGGGGAGGAGACGGCTTCGGCGCCCTTCGACCTCGGAAAACCCTGCCTGTTCCGGGTCACCCTTCTCATGGTGGAAAACGACCGCGCCTTCATCCTTATCACGGCGCACCAGAGCTGCTTCGATGGCTGGTCGATCCGCGTCCTGGGGCGCGAGGTCGGGGAAATCGCCGCTGCGATCGATGCGGGCCGCCAGCCCGTATTGCCGGAACTTCCGCTGCAATACGGCGATTTCGCCCTTTGGCAAGACGAGTATCTGGGGAGTTACGGCTTCGAGACGGAAAAGACCTTCTGGAAGGAGCAATTGGGCGGCGCGCCCTATTTCGAGGTGCCGACGGATCATCCCCGCCAGGCGATCAAGACCAATAACGGCAATATCCTGTCCGTGGTGATGCCGCCGGAATTCAGCGAGCGGATCGAGAAGGCGGCGCGCGAGCATCGCGTTTCGCTTTACAGCTATGGCGCCGCTCTCATGAGCGCGATGCTGCATCGCTTCACGGGAGAGCGGGACGTCCTGTTCGGGACGCAGATTGCCGGCCGGGACCATTCCGACTTGGAGGACATGATCGGCGTCTTCATCAACAATCTGGTGCTGCGTTTTCCTGTTGCGCCCGAGGCCTCCTTTTCCGAACATATTCAGGCGACGAGCGGAACCGTCACCGCTGCCCTCAATCATCAGCGGATGCCGTTCAACAAGCTGGTCGAAGCGCTTAACCCGGTCCGCGATCCCTCGCGAAACCCGTTGATCTCCGTCAATTTCAATCTGCAGAAGGCGTTTCTGGAGGACAGACGTTACGGAGATTTCGAGCTCATCAGCGCCCCGTCGCAATCGCCTGGGGTCATCTACGACCTGAGCTTCATCATGATCGGGCGGCCCTCCGGCTGGCGCATGTCGATCGAATACAACACCGATCTCTTCGATCGCAGCACCATCGAGAGCCTGCTGCAGCTTTGGCAGGACATCTACGAACTGGCGCTTGTACATCCGGAGGCGCCTCTTTCTGCCTTGCGGGTGCCGGGGCGCAACGCGGAAACCGCCGGAAGCGCGGCTGACACCCCGGTCATCGAACTGTCGCGGTTCCGCCAGGGCGAGACGGATCCCGGGGATATGCCTTTGCCCGGAGACAGCTCGACCATGTCGGCGGCGCAGCGCATGAAGGCGCTTTCCGGGATCTGGGCTGAGGTGCTCAACCTCAAGACGGTGGAGCCGGAAAGCGATTTCTTCGCGCTTGGCGGGCATTCCCTGCTCGCACTCAGGATGCTTTCGGCGGTTCGCGAGCGCTTCGGGGTCAAGGCGGATCTCGCCCTGCTCTTCAAGGAGCCGAAGCTCAAGGGGTTTGCGCAGGCGCTTTTCGGCGAGGACGAAGACGAAAAGGGTGAGAGCCCGAGGCGGTCGCCCTGGGAGATGAGCGTCTACAAGACCGGAACGGGACCGTGTTCGGTCTATACGCTCAATCATCCCTTCCTCTACTATCGGCTCGCGAACGAACTGGACGACTCGATCTCGGTCTATAACGTGAACATGTTCAGCGCGGCGCAGGATCAATCGTCGGCCGGGGCTTCGCTCAAGGATATTGCGGGGCAGGCAATCGAGGTTATGCAGATCGGCGAGCGGCGCGGACCGATCGTCATTGTCGGACTGTGCGTGAACGGCGTGCTGGCGATCGAGGTTGCCCGTCAGTTGCGGGAAGCCGGGGCCGACGTCGCCTTTTCCGCCATTATCGATTCCTGGGCGCCGGGCTATTTCCGGTCTCTGCCGAAATCGAGCCAGCGCTGGTGGAATACCGAACGACGCATCAAACGCCTCGGTTACTTTACCGGCAAGCTCCTGTCCGGCCGCATGCGCCTCATGGTCTATCTGAAGGAATTCAACCTCACCCTGAACCTGATGCAGAAGCTCGGGATCGGTGGCGCAAGTTATACGCCCGAAGAGACCTCCAACGCGGTGGTGACCGATCTTCTGGTGCAGGCTGCGCGCGATTACCGGCCCGAGAAGGGCGGAGCGACGCTGCTCTTCCGCAGCCAGGCCAATCATCCGCGCGCCGGCCGGCTGCGGTTCGGATGGGGCGAGGCCGTCGGTGAAAATGCCGAGGTCGTCGATCTCGACGGGTGGCACGAGGATTCCCTGACCATGGACGGTATTCGAACGCTCGCGTCCTCCGTCGAAAACAAGCTGCTGGCGGAGCGAGCCTGACATGCCCGACAATGTCGCCGTCCAACTGGAGGAGGTTTCGCCCCACCCCGTCGCACAGCCGGTGAGGATCGGCGTGGTGACGGACAGGACGGACGGTTTTGAAAACTGGCAGTTGCGGGTGCTGGACCGCATTGCCGCCGATTATCGTTTTAGGCTCGATGTTTTCCTGCTCACTCCGGAGCAGCCGGCGGAACGAAAGGTGTCATCGCTGCTCAGCCTGGCGTCGCGGCTGGAGCGGGCGGCGTTGGGCCGCCAGCCGGTCTTCGTCCCTCAGCACTTCGACCCTGGGGCCCAGCGCTTCGAGCATTTCGGAGGCGGGGCCGTTCGGGGAGGTACGGAACGTTTGACTGCCCTTCTGAAGGATACCGATCTGGTTCTCTGCCTCTGTGCCGAGGGGTTGCCTGCCGAAGCGCTGCATCTGTTACCTTTCGGCGAATGGCATCTTTCCTTCTCCACACAGAGTTCGGGAGATGTCGATTGGTCCGGTTATCAAGGCGTCATCGAGAAACAGCCATCCACGGGGCTGCGGCTACTCGTCCGGCGCGGAGATCCTGCCGGGACGTTGTGTATTGCGTCTTCCGCCTTCAACACGAAGTTCAGTGCTGTCCGAAACGGCGATTTCGTCAAGGAGCGGGCGGTGACGCTGGTCATGCGGGAACTCGGCCGTATCGCCGATACCGGGCGTCTTGGGGATGCGGTGGCGGGGGATGTCGAGGATTGTCCGGAAACGGTGCCGTCCGACGTCGACCTGCTGCGCTACGGCTATTCATTGTCGAGCGCGTTGCTCGGTCGGGCCGGCAAGGCGTTGATGTCTAGAGTGGGGGGTGGTTCCGCCGTCTGGACGCTTTACACCGGTCGCGGCGCGATCGACGATTTCGATCCCCGCCAGGCCGTCGAGATCGTCCCCGATGATGACGAGATCCGTGCGGACCCCTTCATTCTGGAGCATGAGGGGGAATGCTATCTCTTCTACGAGGCCTATGCGCAAGGCCAGCACAAGGCCCATATCGCGGTCAGCCGTTTTGTCGGCGATCGACTGGAGCGCCTGGGGGTGGCGCTCGAATGCGACCATCATCTTTCCTACCCCTTCATCTTCCGGCATGGCGGCGATCTTTTCATGATGCCGGAAACCAATCAGGCTCGGCGGCTGGAGGTCTGGCGCTGCATCGACTTTCCGCTCCGATGGGAGCTGTATTCGACCGCGCTGGAAGGCCTGTCGGCGGCCGACAGCACATTGACCTTCTTCCAGGGCAGATGGTGGCTTTTCACCAACCTCTCCGATTTCCATGCCTATGAGGACCATTGCAGCGAATTGCATGTCTTCGAGGTGGATGGGCCGGCGCTTTCGAAGATCGTGCCGCACAAGCGGAATCCGGTCGTCATCGACAGCACGCTCGCCCGCAATGCCGGTCGTATGTTCGAGCGCGGCGGCAGGCTCTATCGTCCCTCGCAGCGCAACGAGCACGGGATCTACGGCTACGGGCTCAACATCATGGAAATCGAGCAATTGGATCTCGAGACCTACCGGGAGCGGTGTATCCGCACGATAACCCCGGATTTCAAGTCGGGCCTGATGGGATGCCATCATTTCGATGCCGGCGGCGGGCGATATGTCATCGACGCACGGTTGACGCTCTAACCGTATCTTTTGTCGAGGTTGCCTGCGTTGGGCTTGTCGGTTCACGACCGGTAGCGCAGTCCGACGGGTGTGCCGGCGGTCAGGGCCGCGAGCGCTCCGAAGAAACCTTCGGGGACATCGAGATCGAGCAGGCTCCAGTCATCGGGCGCACCGATCGTATCGTCGAGGCGTTCCAGCCGGAGTGTCGGCTCGTTTCCGAGGGGTACGTCAAAGGCATCGAGGGCCAGCGACAGGCCGGCGCCATGGGCCTTCACGAAGGCCTCCTTGCGTGTCCAGCAACGATAGAAGGCTGGCAGGTAAAGGTGGGCCGGCATGGCGCGCAGGATCGCACATTCCTTCGGCGAGAAGAAATGCCCGGCAATGTCTTCCTCCATCGGCTTTGCCTGCTCGATGTCGATGCCGAGCGGGAAGCGGTCCGAGATCGCCAGCACCGCGCGGTCGGCGCTGTGGCTGAGATTGAAGTGCAGGTCTCCACGGCCAGCCGAGGTGAGATAGGGTTTGCCGAAGTCGTTATACGCAAAGGTCAGGCGCCGCGGTGCGATGCCGAGATATTCCCCGAGGATAAGGCGCAGCCGCCCCCTGCCGGCGACGTAGCGCATGGCGTCTTGCTCCTTCACGAAACGGGCGGCACGAATAGCCTCGTCCGTCGAGAGAAGAGCCGTGAGCTGGTCGATCTTGTCTTCCGGCTGGTCGAGCGACCAGCTCCAGATATCGACCGTCGCGAAGTTCGGGTCGGGTTCAGGCGATGCTGTCTGTGCGGACATGTCACGAAATTCCCGGTGAGGCGACAAGGTTGCGGTCCGGCGCCGCACTCTGGCGTGCCATCTTGCGGGCGAAATACTGCATGAGCGGGAGAGGATAATTCTCCCCAAGACCGATGCGGCAGGTGCGCTTCAGGATATCGAGGGAGCGGGGGCAGGCGTTCGGCGAATAGTCGATCTTTCTTTCCGCCCAGGTAAACGGGTTCATCCTGGGGTGGACGGGCCGCTGTTCGAGGATCGGTTGCCAGAAGGTGTAGACGTGGCGGCTGGAGTCGTGCAGGCGGTAGACGCCGCGCTTGTTGCGGGCGGCGAAGGCTTTCGCCTGATCTTCGCTGTCGAAGATGACGTGCAGGCCGGCGGCATTGGGCCGGTCGTTATGCGGGCCGACATGCAGTTCGCCGCCTTCTTCCAATATCCGGGACAGGGCATCGTAACGCCTGCGCATCCGACGCACCATTGGATCGAGTTTCTTGAGCTGGACATTGAGCATGGCGCCCTGGATCTGGCTGGCCTTGAGGTTGATGCCCGGAAGGAGCGGTTCGTTGGCGTTGTCGAGATGGCCGCGAAAGACCGAGCCGATGTCGTGATACATGCGGGCACGGGCGAAGAAGTGGTCGTCATTGGTGACGATCGCGCCGCCTTCGCCGATGCTGATGTTCTTGAACTGGTTGAAGCTGAAGGCGCCGATATCGCCGATGGTGCCGGCGCGCCTGCCCTTGTAGCTGAGGCCGGCCGCCTGGCAGGCGTCCTCGATCACCAGAAGGCCGTGTTCGCGGGCAATGCGCATGACGCTGTCCATGTCGCAGACCATGTTGGCCATGTGAACCGGGATGATGGCGCGTGTGTTGGGCGTGATCTTGCGCAGGATATCGGAGGGATCGATGGTGAGCGTCTGGTCGATCTCGACAAGAACGGGCACGGCGCCGACGGCAAGGGGTGCGGCGGCGGTGGCGATCCAGGTATAGGCCGGTACCAGCACCTCGTCGCCCGGACCGATGCCGGCGGCAACGAGTGCAGCGATCAGCGCGCCGGTTCCGCTGCTCGTCGTCAGCACATGTCTGACGCCGAAGCTTTCGGAAAAGGCCGTTTCGAAGCGTGTCAGAGGGCCGCCATCGCCGTTGCCGTAACGGGAGAGGCGCCCGGAAGCGATGACCGGTGCGATCGCCAGCCATTCCCGCAAGCCAACACGTGCCATAACCCCCTCCGTTGCCGTCCCGACCATCCCAGACCGTCAAGCCTAAGCATTCTTCCACGGGGTTTCAAAACGGACATCCGGCTTAGGATCGTGCGGCTGGTTACGCCCCGGTTCCAACGGAATGGGTACGCTCGGGACCGTTTCTAAGCACATTGGTCAGGTTTCATTTGCCGGCGGCAGGCCGGTCTCCGGATCGGTTGCCGATCATCTCGACATTCGCGAGGGGACACAGTGGCAAATCGGCATGACGGTGCAAAGGGAGGTGGCACCTGAGCGGTGCCGCCGTCCTCGGAGGCGTGGCCGGAGATCGTTACGGGCGTAGCGAAGCCAGCGTTTCCCGCAGTTCGGTGAGCAGGCTTTTTTGCACGGGAACGCCGAGGCCCTTGTTGCGGGCGCGCGCCTCGTAGCGGCGCTGGGACGGCAGTCGGGCGCCCTGGCCGGTGATGGCGTCGAACATCTTTTCCGCCCGCTGCATATGCTCGCTCATTGCTCCGCCGAGGAACATTTTCGGGTCGAGGGCGATAATCAGCTCGCCATGGCATGGCGTGACGCCGGCGCCATCGTCGAAGGCCATGGATTCAGCACTGGTCATATCGGCGATCAGCGGCCCCGCCATCAGTTCGATCATGGCCGAGAGGGCGGAGCCCTTGTGGCCGCCGAAGGTGAGCATTGCACCTTTCAGGACGTCAGCCGGGTCGGTGGTGTCCTTGCCCTCGCCGTCGATGCCCCAGCCAAGCGGAATGGTCTTGCCGGCGCGGCGATGCAGTTCGATCTCGCCGCGGGCTGCAGCACTGGTGGCGAAATCGAACACGAAAGGATTGCCGGCCGGGCGCGGCCAGCCGAAGGCAAGCGGATTGGTGCCGAAGACCGGCTTTCTGCCGCCTGCGGGGGCGACCCAGCTATGGCTCGGGGTCATGGCCAGCGACACCAGCCCGGCGCTGGCGATATCCTCCACCTCCGGCCAGAGCGCGGAGAAGTGATAGCAGTTGTTGATGGCCATGGCGGCGATGCCGAGCTTGCCCGCCTTTTCGATAAGATGCGGCAGGCCTTCGCGAAAGGCGAGCAGGGAAAAGCCGTAGCGGGCGTCGACCTTGACGATGCCGGGGGCGGAGGCGTCCACTGCCGGTGTGGCATCCGGATTGACCTTTCCTTTGCGGATGGTCGAAACGAAGCCGAGCAGGCGCCAGAGGCCGTGTGAATAACATTCGTCCCGCTGGGCTGTGACCACCGATCTGGCGTTCGCCTCGGCATGACCGGCGGAGAGGCCAAGACCGAGAAGAATCCCGGTCGCGAGCTTCATTGCGTCTTCAACGGGAATATATTCGATATCTGCGGACATTGCTGGCATTCCTGTCGGTCAGTCTGTGCTTTGCCCCATGACCGGGGCGGATTGGCCCGATGTCGGGCGATGGTGAAAACGAGAACGGGCCGCCGGTGCAAAACACACGGCGGCCCCTTAACGGTGTTGTCGGTTCCCTGCCTCAGACCTTCCTGGTCGGGCGGGTCGCTGCGGCCTTTTCGACCATTGCGGTGATTTCGGCGCGGCGGGCGCCCTGCAGGATCATGCGCGGCATGCGAACGCGCTCGGAACCGCGGCCCATGATCTGTTCGGCGAGCTTGATCGTCTGGACGAGGTCGTGCTCGGCGTCGAGATGCAGAAGCGGCATGAACCAGCGATAGATGCGGCGGGCCTCTTCCCAATCGCCACGGTCGATAGCGGCGACGAGGGCAACGGATTCCTGCGGGAAGGCGCTGGTGAGGCCGGAGACCCAGCCCTTGGCGCCGAGCATCATGCCTTCGAGCGCCACGTCGTCGAGGCCGGCGAAGATGTCGAAGCGATCGCCAAAGGCGTTGAGGAGGTCGGTGAAGCGACGGGTGTCGGGCGCGCTTTCCTTGACGGCCTTGATGTTCGGAACGTCTTCAAGCTGCTTCAGCACTTCGATGCCGATGTTGACGCGATAGGCCGGCGGGTTGTTGTAGAGCATGATCGGCAGCGAGGTGGCCGCGGCGACGGCCTTGAAATGGGCGACCAGCTCTTCCGGCTTCGGCACATAGACCATGGCCGGCAGGACCATGAGGCCGGTGGCACCGATCTTTTCCGCGTCCTGCGCATAGGCGACGGCCCGACGGGCGTCGAATTCCGAAACGCCTGTGATAACCGGCACGCGGCCGTTCACCACTTCGACGGCGCCCTTCAGGATGGCGCGCTTTTCTTCCGGATCGAGCGAGTTGTTCTCGCCGCAGGTGCCCATGACGATCAGGCCGTGCACGCCGTCATTGACGAGCGCGTCCTGCACGCGACGGGTGCTCTCGAAATCGATCGAGAGATCTTCGTTGAATTGGGTCGTTACGGCAGGGATGACGCCGCGCCAGCCAGTGGTCATTGGAAACTCCTTGGGTTTGTCTGATATATCAGTATACAATTTGTCGACAGAAGGCAAGGGGCGTGGCTGCAACTCTTTCAAGGGGCGTGGATGCGGGGGCGGTAACCGGAGGCACAGGCCCCTTTGCCGCCGTCAGGCAAAGGGCTCGGCCGGCCCCCTGGCCGGGAGGGTGAACCATTCTGGCCCGGAGGCGGTCATGTGGATGTGATCTTCCAGCCGCACGCCGAACCTGTCGGGAACGACGATCATCGGTTCGTTGGAGAAGCACATGCCTTCGGCGAGAGGGGTAGGATTGCCGCGCACGATGAAGGGCTCCTCGTGGATTTCGAGGCCGAGGCCGTGACCTGCGCGATGCGGCAGTCCGGGCAGGCGATAGTCTGGCCCGAGGCCGTGGCGGGTGAGGACCGTGCGGGCCGCGTCATCCAGGCTCTCGCAGGGCGCGCCGATCTTTGCGGCATCGAAGACCGCCTGCTGCGCCTCCCGTTCCATCGTCCAGATCCGGGTGAATTCCTCCGTCGGCTCATCGAGCATGTAGGTGCGGGTGAGATCGGAATGATAGCCGTCGATGCGGCAGCCGGTGTCGACCAGAACGACGTCGCCCGATTTCAACACCTGATCGCCATCGGCGCCGTGCGGCAGGGAGGTCGCTTGGCCGAAGGAGACGATGCAGAAGGTGGAGCCGCCGTCAGCGCCGTGCGCGCGATGTTCGTCATCGATGAAGCGGACCACTTCGGAAGCGCGAATGCCCGGTTTCAGGATGCTGTGGGCGCGCTTGTGCACGTCGAGGGTGAGGTTCATCGCGTACTGGATGATCGCGATTTCGGCGGGCGACTTTCGAAGGCGTTGGCTACGGATCATCGGGCCGCCATCGACCAACCGGTCGGCACCGAGTGTGCGGGCGAGCGCATGATAGACGAAAAGTGCAACGGCATCGTCCACGGCGAGGGTTTCGCCGGCGCTGAGCAGGGAGGCGACGAGAGCCGCGCTGCTTTCCTCTTCCTGCCAGACGCAGATTTCGCCCGGCAGGTGCGGCAGGCTTTCCACCCGGCTCTGCTCGAAGCCCGGGACGATGTAGTAGAGCCCCTTCGGCGTCACTAGCGCGCCGAGAAGACGCTCGCTTGCATGCCAGACGAGGCCGGTGAAATAACGCAGGCTTTCGGTCGGGCCGAGCAGCATGCCGCCGAGACCGGCCTCTTCGATGGCCGACCGGAGGCGGGTGAGCCTTGCCTGCCTTTCCTCGTCGGAAATCCTGAGCGTGGGGGTGATCGACGTCATCTTGTATTCCTTTGCAGCATGGTGGCGATGCCGGGACAAGCGGGTCCCGGCCGGTCGGACCGCAAGGCAGCGCGCCGGAAGGCGATGCCTCAGCGGAAGCGGTCCGGACGGAAAGCGGCGAGCGATATGCCGGTCGCCCGTCCGGCGGCGAGATCGGAGACGAGTTTGCCGGTGGCTGCCGATTGCGTCAGCCCCAGATGGCCATGGCCAAAGGCGTAGATGACCGAACGGCTGGCCGTCGAATAACCGATCACCGGAAGGCAATCGGGCAGCGACGGACGGAAGCCCATCCATTCCGTGCCGCCGCGCGTGTCGAGTTCAGGCAGAAAGCGGGCGGCCTTGGCCAGCAGGTTCTTGGAGCGGGCGTAATTCGGAGGCAGGTCGAGGCCGCCGAGTTCCACGGCACCGCCGACGCGGATGCCCTTGGCGAGCGGCGTCACGACGAAGGCGTGATCGTTGAAATAGAGCTGCCGCTTCAGGGCGAAGGACTGGGCGGGCAAGGTGGTGTTGTACCCGCGTTCGGTTTCAAGCGGCACCTTGTCGCCCAGACGTGCCGCGAGTTTCCTGGACCATGCGCCGCCGGCAAGTACGACTGTGCCGGCATCCAAACGCTCGCCGTTTGCAAGCGTTACGACGGCGCCCTCTCCGGTCGCGGCGATATCGACGACTTCGGCCGGTTTCAAAACTGCGCCGGCCGCTTCCGCCTTGGCGCAGACTGCCCGCGTGAACTCCTTGGGATCGTTGACCTGGAGGCCGGAGACCGAATACATGGCGTGACGAAACTGGGGAGCCAGTCCCGGCTGCAGTTCCTCGATTTCCGCGCGGCCGACCCGCTTGAATTCGAAGCCGGCCTTTTCCTTCACCAGCCAGTCGTGCGCGGCGGCGTTGAAACTCGCCTCGCTGTCATAGAGATCGAGCGTACCGGTATTGTCGATGAAGGACGAAAGCCCGGGAATGGCCCTGATGCGCGCCATTTCGGTGGCGGCGAGTTCCATCATTGCGGTCTGGGCCGCGATGCCCTGTTCGAAAGCCTTGCGGGAACTGGCACGCCAGAAATGCCAGAGCCAGGGGGCGATCTTCAATGCATAGGCCGGCCGGATGCTGAGCGGCCCGAGCGGGTCGAGGAGCCACTTCGGAGCCTTGAACATGATGCCGGGCGAGGGGATCGGGATGATCTCCGGATAGGCGAGAATACCGGCGTTTCCCGCGCTTGCTCCCGCCGCAGGTCCGGTGCGGTCAAGGAGCAGGACGCTCCGGCCCTGCTGTTGAAGATGGTAGGCCGACATGGCGCCAACGATTCCGGCGCCGATGACGACGACATCGGCTTTCTTTTGAGCAGGCATGGAAGAGTTCTCGCTGGACATGTTGATCCGATCGGCGGCGGGAGTGTGTCAGAGATTGTTGATCGACAGGGCGCTGTTCATGTCGCGCGCGATGTATTCCTGGATCTGGCGCACGATCTGTTCCGCATGGGCGATGGCCAGACGATCGGCCCGCTCGACGTCTCCGGCCTCGATGGCGGCGATCATGTCCTCGTGTTCTTGCACATATTGCAGTGGCAGGCGGTCGTCGAAGGTCGAGTAATAAAGCCTCAGAATACGTCGGCCTTCATCCAGCAGACGGCCGAAGAAGGTCGTGTAATAGGGGTTGCCTCCCAGTTCGGCGATGGCGACGTGGAATTCGCGGTTCGCCTCGATCATCGCATAGGCGTCCTGTGCCCTCACGGCGGCCTCGAATTCGTTCTGGCGCTTGCGGACGGTTGCCATGATCGCCGGGTTCTTGCGAGCGGCCGCTGCGCGGGTCGTCACGCGGTACATCAGGGACAGCGCGTCGAAATAGGTCGGCAGCGTGGCGAAATCGATGGTCGCGACGATGGTGTTGCGGTTCGGCAGTGTCGTCACGAGGCCGTCGGAAGCAAGCCGCAACAGGGCTTCGCGGATGGGCGTGCGCGACATGCCGAAGCGGTCGGAAAGCCGGACTTCGTCGAGCGGGCTTCCCGGCGGCAGGGTCATGGCCAGGATTTCCTGGCGCAGGGTCGCATATACGGTCTGCGTGCCGGAGCCGCGGGAGCGTGGCGCCTCGGCGGTGTCGTCCGTGGGAGTGGGTTCAAGCATCGTGACGCACCGGTTCGTTGGAGCGGGATAATTTGTAGACATACTGTCGACAAGTCAAAGGCGCAAGGCGTTTCTGGCGCTTTCACCTTTCTGCGATACACTGCATTGCCCGCGGGCTGTGCGGAGTTGCCGGGACGATAGCCGCCGGGGGCGATGAATTATAAGCAAATTCGAAAATTTGCCTTATTTGACGCCAGCTTCTGCCTGGGAATTCAGCAATTGCATGCATGGCAAAACTGTGTAACAAAATGGGAGTGGTTGCGCTGGGGAGAGCCGGCCACAATTGGGAGCAGAAATAATCCAGTGATAGGCGGACCGGGGTGAAGACACTCCGTGATCCAGACAAGGGATATTTTTGGGAGGAAAGCCATGTCGCGGGCAGAACTGTCCGTATCGTCGCTTTCGATCAAGTCGGCGCTGGTGATCGACGATCATCCGCTTTATTGCGATGCTCTTGCGACGACGATGGAGAGCATCTTCAATACCCGCCGGATTCGAACAGCGACTACGCTAGGCGAGGCACTGCATCAGTTGCGCATGCGGTTTTCGCCGGATCTCGTCATTCTCGACCTCAACCTGCCCGATGCGTCGGGGCTGAGCGGTTTCTTGAAGATAAAGGAAAAGATGCCCGATGTTCCGGTGATCGTCATTTCGGCGATCACGACGGAAGGTGTGGTGCAATCCGTCATTTCCGCCGGCGCGGCGGGTTTCATCCCCAAGGAAACGGGCCGTCAGGTGTTCCAGGAGGCGATGACGGACATCTGGAACGGCAAGACCTATGTCCCGCCGGGTTATGCCATGCCGGCCCGGGCCAAGGAGAACGACCGGTCCGTCGAGACGATTTCGCGCAAGATCGCTCATCTTTCGCAGCAGCAAACGCGCATCCTGAGCCTGATCTGCGAGGGCATGCCAAACAAGCTGATTGCCTATGAGATGCAGCTCGCGGAAGCGACCGTGAAGGCGCATATCACAGCGCTTCTGCGGCGGCTGGGCGTGCACAATCGCACGCAGGCGGCGATGCTGGTGAGGGAGGTCTCCATCCGCCACAACCTTCAATAGAAGGGACGATGGCCGCGGTGGCTTGCCTTCACGGGAGGATGGCAGGAGGGTGACGGCGCAAAGGGAAGCTCTTGACAGGAAGCCCGCGAAAGCGGTGCGGATCGCCGTGTCTCATGCCGGCGACACGAGGGAAGCCATCGCCGATATCCGCCGCCAGCTGGCAAATGCCCGAGCGAGCTTCATCCTGCTGTTCGTGCCCTGCCGGCTGGCGAGCGAAGCGTTGCCGGCCGCGCTCGCCGATGCCATGCCGCATACCGTCGTGTTCGGCTGCACGACGGCGGGCCAGATTACGCCGCTCGGCTACGACAATGACGGACTGGTCGCGCTCGCTTTCGAGCGCAGCCATTTCCGGGTCGCGTCGGCCCTGTTTTCGCCGATCTCGCCGCTTTCCATCGCCGACGTGGTGTCACAGGCGGAGCGGCTTTCCGTCCAGTTCGGCAGCACGCCGGGACGCCGCCGTCTGGCGCTAATTTTTGCCGATGGGCTGTCCAAGCAGGAGGATATTCTTGTCGCGGCGCTGGAAGCGGGGCTCGGCGACATACCGGTATTTGGCGGCTCCGCCGGTGACGGCCTGCGCTTTCAGCAGACGCAGGTTCTGCGTGACGGTCAGTTCCACAGCAACGCCGCGCTCCTCCTGTTGCTGGAAACGGATCTGGATTTCCAGGGCCTGGGTTTCGACCATTTCCAGCCGACGGAGCGCCGCATGGTCGTCACCCGTGCGGTTCCCGAGGAGCGGCTGGTGCTGGAGATCAACGGCTCGCCCGCCGCGGAGGAATATGCCCGTCTCGTCGGCGTTCCCACCGACGAACTTTCACCGACCATCTTTGCCGAAAATCCGGTGCTGGTGCGCAACCGCGATCTCTATCATGTGCGCGCCATCCAGCAGATCCATGGAGAACACGGGCTGACCTTCCTGTCGGCGATCGACGACGGCCTGCTTCTGACGCTGGGGCGAGGCAAGGAGATCATCCGCACGCTGGACAGCGGGCTGACCGTGACCGACGAGAATGGCGCCGATCCCGATTTCATCCTCGGTTTCGACTGCTATCTGCGCAAGCTGGAAATCGAGCGGAAGGGGCTGGCAGACGAGGCATCGGAACGCTTTCGCCAGCATCGTGTTGTGGGCTTCAGCACCTATGGCGAGCAGCATCTCGGCGTTCATGTGAACCAGACCTTCGTGGGTGTCGCCTTCTTCCGGCCGAAGAGGGAGGCGGCCTTATGATCGATCCGAGCGATCCTGCCGAAGTCCAGATCGCCAAGCAGGCGAAAATCATCGAGGCGCTGATTAACCGCGCGGAACGCGGGCATGAGGTGGGCGGCACGGCCTATTCGCTGTTCCAGTCCGCCATCACGCTCCAGGCCAAGGTCTGGGAAAAGACAAAGGATCTGGAAAAGGCGCTCGACACGCTGGGAAGGGCTTCGAGCGAGCTTGAAATCGCCTACCAGACCCAGGAGCGCATGCAGCGCAATCTCGCCGACGCCATGGTTGCCATGGAGGGCGGCTTTGCCCTTTTCTCCGAGGACCGGCTGCAGGTCTGCAACACGCAGTTCCGGCGGCTCCTTCCCGATGTCGAGCCGATCATCAAACCGGGGCTCGCCTTCGACGATTATCTGCGGGCCGTCGAGGCCAGCAAATATCTCGCAAGAGAGGAGACCGATGGCGTGAAGGTCGTTCGCCGGCCGCCGGCGAACGGTTTGCCGGAGACATCCGGCCACGGCTTTTCTTCTTTCGTCATCGCCCTGCGCAACGACCGCTGGTTCCAGATCTCCTGCCGCCAGACCAGTTCCGGCAATATCGCGGTGCTGCAGACGGAAATCACCGATCTCGTGCGGGAGAACCGGCGGGAAAAGGACCGGCTGATCGACCAGCAGGCCCATCTTCTGCAGGCGGCCTTCGATCACATGTCGCTCGGTGTCTGCACGTTTTCCTCCGAAGGCGCGCTGCTCGTGCATAACGAGCGCTTCGGCGCATTGCTCGGCGTGCCTCTGTCGCTGTTGAAGAAGGGCACGCCGTTTCAGCGGATCATAGAACATGTCGAGCGTCACGAAATCGTCGACCGGAAATCCCGCCGGCCGGAGCTTGCGCGCTGGTTCAAGGCATTGCGGCGGGGGGAAACCGTGCAGCAGCATTTTCGCCGGCGAGACGGCATGCGCCTCGATATGCGCCTGCATGGCCTGCCCGACGATGGTTTCATCGTCTCGCTCATGGATGTGACGGCGGAAACGGAAGCGGCCGCCCTGCTCGAGCAGAGGGTCACGGAGCGCACCGCGGAACTGACCGAGGCCAATCGGCAATTGCAGGTCCATGCCGCGGAGCAGACCAAGATCGAGGGGGCGTTGCGTCTCGCCAAGGAGGCGGCGGAGGCGGCGCATGTTTCCAAGACCCGTTTTCTCGCAGCCGCGAGCCATGACCTTCTGCAACCGATCAACGCCGCCAAGCTTTACCTTTCGATGCTGACGGAGACGGTCGGAGAGGCCGGTGCAAAGGAAGTGGTGAGCCGCCTCAACCGTTCCTTCACCTCGATCGAGACCCTTCTCCAGGCGCTCCTCGACATATCGAGGCTCGACAGTTCCGGCGCCGAATTCAGCATCACCTCCTTTTCTGTCGGCAACATGTTGCAGGGGCTCAGCGAAGACCTCGCTCCCTTTGCCGCTGAAAAGGGGATCGAACTCAGGATCGTGCCGTCGAGCCGATGGGTGACGAGCGATCAGCGTTATCTCCTGCGTTCCGTGCAGAATCTCGTCGTCAATGCGATCCAGTATACCGAAAGCGGCCGGGTGCTGGTCGGTTGCCGGCTCGCCGGCTCGCGGCTGCGCATCGAGGTCTGGGATACGGGGATCGGCATATCGGAGGCCGACCAGGCGCGGGTGTTCAAGGAGTTCACCCGCGGTGGCGGAGGCCGGGGGACGGGCATGGGGCTGGGGCTTTCGATCGTCGAGAGGGCCTGCCGCCATCTCGACCATCCCGTGCGCCTCGTTTCCCGGCCGGGCGTGGGGTCGATGTTCTCGATCGAAGTGCCGCTGACGGCGCCGGGTGCCGTCGCCCTCTACGAAAACCCGGTGGTCGAGGCGGCGCCGGAGGGCGATCTCGACCTGATCGTCATGGTGGTCGAGAACGATGCGGACGAACTGCATGCGATGACGCAGAAATTGGAGGGATGGGGTGCGAGCGTGCTGGCGGCCGGTTCGACGCGCGAGGCGATTTCGCTGATGCAGGAGATCGGAACCGCGCCCGACATCGTGCTTGCGGATTACCAGCTCGACGACGAGGACAACGGCATCGAGACGATCCGCACGCTGCGCGCGCTTGCCGGCTCCGACATTCCCGCCATCATCATTTCCGCCAACCGGCACCGCGATTTCCAGGCGCAGGCGAACGAGATGTCCTTTGCCGTCCTGACCAAGCCGGTCCAGCTCGTGCGTCTCAGGGCGCTGATCGACTGGAAGACCCGGGCGCGGGTCGCCTGAGGCGGAGCGTCGATTAAGGCCCAAACACAGACCAATGTCTGCGGTGACGGGCCGATGAAGACGGCGTTAGGCTTCAGGTAAAAGGGAGGTTGGCAATGCGTCTGTTCGTGCTTCTTCTCGCGATGCTCGGCTCTGCCGGGATCGCATCGGCTGCCGGAACCTACGATCTTCTTTTCCACAAGGGTTCCCTTTCCGGACTCGAGGCCTCGCCGCCGGCAAAGGCCGGAAAGGAACCGCCGGATACCCTGCTTTACGATCGGGTGCTTTCCGCCGGGAAAAAAGGTGAAGCGCCGGATAGCGACAATATCGGTCTGCAACTGACCGGAGACGACAATGTCGCGCTGATCCTGCGGCAGGGCCCCCGGATGCGGTCTCTCGGCAATTTCCCGGCTTCGGTCGGCAATCCGCTCATCATGTACTTTCTTGAAAGCACGCTGACGGATGTCGCCGCGCAATCCGGCGGCAGCCCGTTCTACATCCGTAACCGGATCAAGGAGGCGCTGCTGAAGGATGCCGAGGTCGTGCCGGTTTCCGTGCATCTCGGTGATCGTGATATTGCCGCCCGGAAAGTAACGCTGCGGCCGCTGGAAAAGGACAAGGCGCGCGACAAGATGGGGCGATTTGCCGGGCTTGCGTTGTCCGTCACCGTGTCGGAGGAGGTGCCCGGCTGGCTCTACTCTCTGGAAGCCACCGTGCCGGAAGGGCAGGGGACGGAGGATGCCGGTTATCGCAATGTCATCACGCTGACGGACAAGTCCGAGGACAAGCCATGAAACGGCCGGTCGTCTGCCTTCTGCTGGCTTCGGCTTTCGGTGCGCCCGCCATCGGGCAAAGCCTGCCGGAACGGTTGAACGACTATCCGACGGAAGCCCGTGCCGATTATGTCTTCGGCTGCATGGCGGCAAATGGCGAGAACCGTACGGTTCTGCGGCAGTGCGCCTGTTCGATAGATGTGATCGCCTCCATCCTCCCTTATGAGAAATATGTCGAGGCGGAGACCGTGCTGACATTGCAGCAGGGCACCGGCGAGCAGCTTTCGATGTTCAAGAGCGCAGTCGTGCCGCGCGCCATGGTGACAGAACTCAGACGGGCACAGGCCGAGGCGGAGATGCTTTGCTTCTGAACCATTGAAACGTCAGGCGGGCGGACGTTTGGGCAAGGCCTGATCGAAGACGTTGCCCTCGGTATCGACCGCATGCACGGTAAGTTCCGGCGAACCATCGTCGATGTAGGCAAAGCGGAAGGTCGGGTTTTCGCTGATCGATATGCCGCCCTCCAGCGCGAAGAGCAACTCATTGCCCTGACGCACCTCCAGCTCGTTGATGAAATGGGCGCCAATGAAGAGCTGGGTGACCTGGTCGCGCTGCAGCCCCGAATAATTCGGATGCCTTATCATGATCTGCGCCTCCCGCCGGACGTTCTGTGCAGCCGTTGCCGTGTCGAAGCTTCGCAGACGCATCTCGCCCATGCCTTTCAGCGCGGCGGCCGGATCTTTCGTCGCCGGCGCGGAGCAGCCGCCGGACGCTTTGACGAAACGGCCGATCATGTAGCTGCCCTCGGGCGTGGTCGCGATCACCCGGACGTTGGAATACTGGTTCACCCTTACCCGCGTCTCGAATTTCAGGGGCATCATGGCTGGACCGAACCGGATCTCCGCGGCGAGCGGCGAGGGGTTTTCATCGATCACCAGCTTGATCGACGAGATGGGCCCCACTGTCTTATCCGTCTGCTCGATGGTGATCGGCACGGTGGCGGCGTCATCGGCGCGATAGGGGGCGGTCAGGGTGAGAAGGTTCGAGCCATCCAGCAGCGGGGCGTCGCCCGAGATGTCGCCCCTGATGTCGTTCCATGTCGGGCTCTCGACCATCGGATTATCGAGGCGCGGCTCGTCACCCAAGGCAAAACCTGCCGAAAGCAGGACCGACAGTGCTGCAAGTATGTATCTCATGGGGGCCATGTCCCCTTTGCCGTTGATGTTGCACGATCCGGGGCGCTCATGCCGAACATCATACGCCATGTCGGACGCACACAGAACCGAGCCTTTCGGATGTGTTGAGGCGTCGCCGTCACGGACGCAGGCTGGCCCGCATGTGTCACTCAACAGGAATGGGCCGATGTTCGAGGCTTTCGTGTCCCTGTGCCTGCTTTCGGCCGTCGAAGCGTCGGATGCTTCGCCCGCCGGCGGGCCGTGCCGGCTGGCGCTGCTGCCGGGCTATGGGGCGGTCACAGAAGCCGAATGCGAGCGGCGCGTACGGCATCGCCCTCCCTCCTGGCTTTCCGGCTTTGCCCCGGCTGAACCGTTCTGCCGGACACGTCCGTTATCGAGGCTCGCGTTTACAGAGATAGCGCCGGGATTGTTCGTGCATCGCGGTGAAGTGGCGGAACCGGATGCCGGGAATGCCGGCGACGTCTCCAACATTGTCCTCGTGGTGGGAAAGGAAAGCGTTGCGGTTGTCGATGCCGGCGGTTCCCGCCAGATTGGCGAGGAGGTCTATCTCGCCGTTCGCGAGCGGACCGCGCTGCCGATCTCCCATCTCGTTCTGACCCATATGCATCCCGACCATGTGTTCGGCGCCGAACCCCTGCGCGAGGCCGGGGCGGCGATCGTAGGCCAGCAGAACCTGCCAAGGGCTCTTGCCGATCGGGCGGAAAGCTATCAGGCCAGTTTCGGTCGTCTGATCGGCGAAGAGGCCTTTCTCGGGAGCCGCATCGTCGCGCCGGATCGCGTGGTTGCCGGTACGGAGACGATCGATCTCGGCGAAAGGCTGATCGACCTCAAGGCATGGCCGACAGCGCACACATTCTCCGATCTCACCGTCTTCGACAGGCAGACCGCGACACTGATCGCGGGCGACCTGCTTTTCGACGAGCATGCGCCGGCGCTCGACGGTTCGTTGAAGGGCTGGCGTTCGGTGCTGGATGACCTTTCGGGGATGAAGGCTGCTCGCGCCGTGCCGGGGCATGGCCGCCCGGCGCTCGACTGGCCATCCGGCATGTCGGCCCTGGCGCATTATCTGGAGGTGCTGGAAACCGACACGCGGTCGGCCGTGAAGGCGGGTGTGCCGCTTGCCGAGGCCTCCCGTAGCATCGGCGCCGGCGAGGCGCGCAACTGGGCCCTGTTCGACCTCTACAATCCGCGCAACGCGACGGCGGCCTATACCGAACTCGAATGGGAATGATCCCGATCCGGCAAGCCGGAAATGTCAATCGGGAACGTGCTTCAACAGGAGCTGGGCGATCGCATACGCGCGTTTCTCGATAATCACCGGCGTCTCGCAGACATAGGTCAGCGCCTGCGTGCGATCCTTGTAGATGCGTTCATCCCAGTCGATCTGCTCTTCCAGTTTGTCGATTCGATCGAAATCCTGGCTCTTCTCGGCGGTCAGCCTTGCCATCTCGTTGCGGCTGTCTTCGATCTTCTTCGACAGGGCGATCTGGTTGCGGGAATAGCGCGCTATGCCGCTGATGAGACGATGGCGGTCTTCGGCGAGCTTGTCGAAGACGTCGTAGAAGATGTTGCCCAGAAGTTGCGCATCGGCTCCCGCGGTCTTTTCGAGGAAGTCCCCGACTTGCGTTTCGGCCTCTTCGAGGCTCACCCGGCGCAATGCAAGCCTGGCGGCGAGGTCGGCGGCTTCCGGAGGCAGGGCCGTCCTCGTCACGGGCTTCGGCCACATCAGTCCCGGCGACAGGTTTTCGACCTTGCGCTGGATGCAGGGCCAGTCCGGATCGGAAAAATCGGCGGCTCCGGCAACAGCCGGCACGAGCGCCAGAAACAGCGCAAAGCTTGCGATTTTCATGACGATGTCCTCCCTGACAAGCGTCAGTATAGGCCTACCGACCGGAATGCCAAAAGGGCCGATACACACACTAAGGTCGCAATTGTCACTGCGCTTTGCCCGTTTGTAATCTGCACCCAAGGCCGGAGAAGGCCGGTATCATACAAGCATTCGGGAGGCGATCCATGCGCACACGCGCTGCTCTGGCCGTTGAGGCCGGAAAACCCCTTGTCGTGACTGAAGTTGAGCTCGACGGCCCGCGTGCCGGTGAAGTTTTGATCGAGGTGAAGGCGACGGGGATCTGCCATACCGACGATTTCACGCTGTCGGGCGCCGATCCGGAAGGCCTGTTTCCGGCGATCCTCGGCCATGAGGGCGCGGGTATCGTCGTCGATGTCGGGCCGGGCGTCACCTCGGTGAAGAAGGGCGACCACGTCATCCCGCTCTACACGCCGGAATGCCGCGAATGCTATTCCTGCCTGTCGCGCAAGACCAATCTGTGCACCTCGATCCGCGCCACCCAGGGTCAGGGCCTGATGCCCGACGGCACCTCGCGCTTTTCCATCGGCAAGGACAAGATCCACCACTACATGGGCTGCTCGACCTTTTCGAACTTCACCGTGCTGCCGGAGATCGCCGTTGCCAAGGTCAATCCCGACGCCCCCTTCGACAAGATCTGCTACATCGGCTGCGGGGTGACCACCGGCATCGGCGCCGTCATCAACACCGCCAAGGTCGAGATCGGTTCGACGGCCATCGTCTTCGGCCTCGGCGGCATCGGCCTGAACGTGCTGCAGGGCCTGCGGCTTGCCGGCGCCGACATGATTATCGGCGTCGACATCAATCCGGACCGCAAGGCATGGGGCGAGAAGTTCGGCATGACGCATTTCGTCAATCCGAAGGAGGTCGGCGACGACATCGTGCCCTATCTGGTCAACCTGACGAAGCGCAACGGCGACCTGATCGGCGGCGCCGACTACACCTTCGACTGCACCGGCAATACCAGGGTGATGCGCCAGGCGCTGGAAAGTGCCCATCGCGGCTGGGGCAAATCGGTCATCATCGGGGTCGCCGGCGCCGGCCAGGAGATCTCGACGCGCCCCTTCCAGCTCGTCACCGGCCGCCAGTGGATGGGCACGGCCTTCGGCGGCGCACGCGGCCGAACCGACGTGCCGAAAATCGTCGACTGGTACATGCAAGGCAAGATCCAGATCGACCCCATGATTACCCACACCATGCCGCTCGACGACATCAACAAGGGATTCGAACTCATGCACAAGGGTGAATCCATCCGCGGCGTCGTCGTCTATTGAAGGCGCGTGGGATGGAACTCGTGTCGCAAAGCCAGAGCTTCGGGGGAACACAGTCGGTCTACCGGCACCGGTCCGAAGCCTGCGCTGCGGAAATGACTTTCGGCCTCTACCTGCCGCCTGTGGCGCGGACCCGTCCGGTGCCGCTGCTCTGGTATCTGTCGGGGCTGACCTGCACCCATGAGAACGCCATGATAAAGGCGGGACTGCAGAAATATGCGTCGGAACATGATCTGGCGGTCGTCTTTCCGGACACCTCTCCGCGGGGCGAGGGTGTTGCGGACGATCAGGCATACGATCTCGGACAGGGCGCCGGTTTCTACGTGAATGCGACGCAGAAGCCCTGGGCGCGGCATTTCCGCATGTATGACTACGTCGTTTCCGAACTGCCGGCGCTGCTACAGAAGGAGTTGCCGCTCAACGGCGTCTTCGGCATCACCGGCCACTCGATGGGTGGCCACGGCGCCTTGACCATCGCGTTTCGCAATCCGGAGACCTTCCGGTCGCTCTCGGCCTTTGCGCCGATCGTCAACCCGACGCGTTCGGACTGGGGAAGGAAACAGTTTTCCGCCTATCTCGGCGACGACGAAGCTCATTGGGCGAAACACGACGCCTGCCTTCTCCTGGCCGATCTCGGCTGGAATGGAGACATCCTGATCGATCAGGGTTCATCCGACCAGTTTCTCGAGCAGTTGCGACCCGAGGCGATGGCACGGCTGATGGCGGAGCGGCGCCAGCCCGGCATGCTGCGCATGCAGGCCGGATACGATCACAGCTACTATTTCGTGGCGAGTTTCGCCGAGGACCATGTGCGTTGGCATGCGGAGCGGCTGAAGGCCGCCTGAAGGAGAGGACAGGCATGATTTCACGACAGGCTTTGATTTTTGCATTGGCCGGCACGCTCGCGACGAGCCTTGCCGCACCGGTCACGGCGATGGAGGGCCTCAATGGCGACCCCGCCGCGGGAGAGAAGGTTTTCCGCAAGTGTCAGGCCTGCCATGCGATCGGTCCCGGCGCGGTCAGCAAGACGGGACCGCTGCTGACGGGCGTGGTCGGGCGTCCCGCTGGCAGCATCGCCGATTACTCCTATTCCGCGGGCATGGCCAAGGTGGCAGGGGAAGGGCTGGTGTGGGCGCCCGAGAAGATTTCGGAGTTCCTGACCAATCCGAAGGCATTCGTGCCCGGAACGAAGATGACTTTCGCGGGGATTCGCAAGGATCAGGAGCGGGCCGATCTCATCGCCTATCTATCGACGTTCAACCAATAGAAAGGAGCCAGGATAACCACTTTAGCATGGACCGGAGCGCCGGCGGAACCGGCCGTGGAAGGTCATGAGGCGCTTCGCAAGGCCGATGCCGGGATGGAGGAGACCGAAAGGTTGTCCCGGGGCGAAGGGGGTGGAGGACCCTGATCGGCGGTACCCAACGGGAGGATAGCATGAAGAGATTGCTCACATTGCTCGCCGCATTCGCGCTAGGCAGCTCGCAGGTCGCCTTCGCCAATTCGGATTTGCAGAAACAGATCGACGACCCCAACCAGTGGGTCATTCAGACGGGCGATTACGCCAACCAGCGTTATTCGAAGCTCGATCAGATCAACAAGGAAAACGTCGGAAAGCTGCAGGTCGCCTGGACCTTCTCGACGGGCGTCCTGCGTGGCCATGAAGGCTCTCCGCTGGTCGTCGGCAACATGATGTATGTGCATGCGCCGTTCCCCAACACGGTCTTCGCGCTCGACCTCGACAAGGAAGGCCAGATCGTCTGGAAATACGAACCCAAGCAGGATCCGGACGTCATTCCGGTGATGTGCTGCGATACCGTCAATCGCGGTGTCGCCTATGCCGAGGGCAAGATCTTCCTGCACCAGGCTGACACCACCGTCGTCGCACTCGATGCCAAGACCGGAAAGATGATCTGGAGCGTCAAGAACGGCGATCCGAAGAAGGGCGAAACCAATACCGCGACAGTATTGCCGGTCAAGGACAAGGTCATCGTCGGCATTTCCGGCGGCGAGTTCGGCGTACGCGGTTCGGTGACCGCCTATTCCATGGCAGACGGCAAGCTTTTGTGGCGCGGCTATTCGATGGGTCCCGACAGCGACACGCTGATCGATCCGGAAAAGACCACCCATCTCGGCAAACCGGTCGGCAAGGATTCCGGTCTGACCACCTGGGAAGGCGATCAGTGGAAGATCGGCGGCGGCACGACCTGGGGCTGGTATTCCTACGATCCGGAGGAGAACCTGATCTATTACGGCTCGGGTAACCCCTCGACCTGGAACCCGACCCAGCGTCCGGGCGACAACCGCTGGTCCATGACCATCTTCGCCCGCGATGTCGATACCGGCATGACGAAATGGGTCTACCAGATGACGCCCCATGACGAATGGGACTATGACGGCGTCAACGAGATGATCCTGACGGAGCAGGATTTCGGCGGCAAGAGCCGCAAGCTGCTCACCCATTTCGACCGTAACGGCTTCGGCTATACGCTGGACCGGCTAACGGGCGAGCTTCTGGTTGCGGAGAAATACGATCCCGCCGTCAACTGGGCGACCGAGGTCGTGATGGACCCGAAGTCCGAACAATACGGCCGTCCGCAGGTCGTTGCGCAGTACTCGACCGAGAAGAACGGCGAAGACGTCAACTCGACCGGCATCTGCCCCGCCGCTCTCGGCACCAAGGACCAGCAGCCGGCCGCCTATTCGCCGAAGACCGAACTGTTCTACGTGCCGACCAACCATGTCTGCATGGATTACGAACCGTTCCGTGTCAGCTACACCGCCGGCCAGCCCTATGTCGGGGCGACGCTCTCGATGTATCCGGCACCGGGCAGCCATGGCGGCATGGGCAATTTCATTGCCTGGGACAACAAGGAAGGCAAGATCAAGTGGTCGCTGCCCGAGAAGTTCTCCGTCTGGTCCGGCGCGCTCGCCACGGCAGGCAATGTCGTCTTCTACGGCACGCTGGAAGGCTATCTGAAGGCCGTCGACGCCGATAGTGGTAAGGAACTCTATCGCTTCAAGACGCCATCGGGGGTCATCGGCAACGTCATGACCTACAGCCATGGCGGCAAGCAGTACGTGGCCGTGCTTTCGGGCGTCGGCGGCTGGGCCGGTATCGGCCTCGCAGCCGGCCTGACCAACCCGAACGAAGGTCTCGGTGCTGTCGGTGGTTATGCGGCGCTCAGCGATTATACGGCGCTCGGCGGCACGCTGACCGTGTTCTCGCTGCCGAACTGACGGCGGCCAAACGCCAGAGAACTGGCGCGGGAGAAAAGCCCGCGCCAGTTTGCTCTCAAGGCCCAGAAGGACACAATATGAACAGCTTTGCAAAAGTCTTGCCGATCGCCCTCGCCGCATCGATGCTTGCCGGACCCGTTCTGTCGCAGGATGCCGAAAAGAAGGTCGACAACATTACCGCCGTCACCAGCGAGGACGGCCGCTATTATACGGCAGACGGCGTGCCGACCTACAAGATCGCACCGGACGGGACGATCGACTGGCTGACCTATTCCGGCTTCCGGCGCTATCATTCGGAATGTCACGTCTGTCACGGGCCGGAAGGCGAGGGCTCTTCCTATGCGCCGGCGCTGAAGAACTCCGCTGTCAACATGGATTATTACGCCTTCGTCGACGTGGTGACGAACGGTCGCAAGAAGGTGGACGCGTCCCATAATTCGGTGATGCCGGCCTTCGGCGATAACGTCAACGTCATGTGCTATCTCGACGACATCTACGTCTACCTGAAGGCACGCGGTACGGATGCGCTGCCGCGCGGTCGCCCGGCCAAGAGAGAGGACAAATCCGATGCGATCCGTCAAGCGGAAGCCGATTGCCTTGGCCGCTAGGCTGTGGGCAGGGCTGCTCGCCTTCGGGCTCGCGGTCTCGGGTCATGCGCCGGTCTTCGCCCAGACGTCCGATCTGGTGTCGAAGACGGCGTTTCGCGTCTGTGCGGATCCCGCCAACCTGCCCATGTCGGATCAAGCCGGCGCCGGTTTCGAAAACCGGATTGCCGAACTCTTCGCGGCGGAGTTGAAGCTGCCGCTGGAATATACGTGGTTTCCCATGGCGACGGGCTTCATCCGGCGGACGCTTCAGGCCAACAAATGCGACGTGGTCATAGGCTATGCCCAAGGCGACGAGATGGTGCTCAACACCAATCATTACTACACCTCCGGCTACGTACTGATCGTACCTGCGGATGGCCCGCTTTCGGGCGTGACGACGATCGGCGATGCGGCACTCAGGGACAAGCGCATCGGCGTGGTGGCCGGCAGTCCACCGGCGACGCAGATGACGCATTACGGGCTGATTGCGAAAGCCAAGGGTTACGATCTGATGGTCGACCGACGCTATGAAAACCCGGCGGGCGAAATGCTCTCGGACCTGAAGGCGGGAACGATCGACGCCGCCATACTCTGGGGGCCGATCGGCGGTCCGCTGGTCAAGCAGGGCTATCCGGAATTCAAGCTGATCCCGCTTCTTTCGGAAACCACGCCGCCGAAGCTCTTCTACCGCATCACCATGGGCGTGCGGCAGGGGGAAAAGGTCTGGGAGCGCAAGCTCAATTCGCTGATCCGGCGCAACCAGGACAAGATCAATGCCATCCTGACCGATGCCGGCGTGCCGCTGTTGAACGACATGGGCACGGGACCGCTGGAGGCAAAGAAATGACCGCGCGCAGCAAGGTGGTTTTGCCTTTCCTCTTCGTCCTTGCCGTTGCGGGCCTCGCCGTGGCCGAAGAGGTGCCCGCGTCGAAGACGGTGGCCGAGGAACCTGGAGATTACCGGCAGGACGAATATCGCGCTCCGGTGCCGGCGACGCTTGCCGGCGCAACCGTCGTTTCGACGGAAGAGGCCCATCGGCTTTGGGCAAGCGGCGAAGCCGAATTCATCGACGTTTTGCCCCGCCCGCCGAAGCCGAAAGACCTGCCGGAGGGCACCATCTGGAAGGAAAAGCCGCGGATCTCGGTCAAGGGTGCGCTCTGGCTTCCGAACACAGGCTACGGCAAGCTCGCCGATGTGACGCTCGACTATTTTCGCAAGGGGCTCGAAAAGGCATCGGGTGGCGACAAGGAACATCCCCTGCTGTTCTTCTGCCTGCCGGATTGCTGGATGTCGTGGAACGCTGCCCGGCGTGCGCTGGAACTCGGTTACGGCAAGGTCTACTGGTATCCTGACGGCAGCGATGGCTGGGCGGCTGCCGGTTATCCGAGCGAACAATTGACGCCGGAGCCGGGCGGTTCCTGATTCAATTTCCGGCGGGGTTTCCAGCCCCTTCTCCGGCCGGGCCGCCCGCGAGAAACTGGCCGAAGGCCCGGGGACCGTCGCCGGTGGCGATCTCTCCTGTTACCTCAAGCTTTTCAGTGTCGATCAGTGACATGGTGTTGGATGCCCAATTGGCAACGACGACGAACCTTCTGTCAGCCGTTGTGTCGATGCCCTCAGGATATTCGCCGACGGATATGACTTTCACGGGGGCATAGGTCGTTGCATCGAAGACGCTGACGCTATCGTCATACTGGTTGGTGACGAAGCCGTGCCTGCCGGCAAAGGCAACGCTGTAGGGCCGTTCCCGCGTCCTGACCTTGCCAAGAACCTTGCCGTCTTCCGGATCGACCACGGTTACCGTGTTGCTGCCGACATCGGCGGTAAAAAGCCTCCCATCCGGCGAGAATGTTATGCCAAAGGGGCGCTCTCCAACCGTGATGCGGCGATGAAGTTCGAGCGTATCCGCGGCGAAGATGGAAACCTGATCGGAATCCCGGTCTGCCGTGGCAAGCCATCTTCCATCGGCTGAAAGGGCAAGGCCAGCCGGCGCGCTTCCGGTCCTGAGCGTCGTCCTGAATTCGAGGTTGTCCGAGGCGAGAACCCAGACGCGGGCATTGTACCAGTCGGAGACGAAGACACGCTGGCGTCTGTCATCAACGGCTATTCCCATCGGACCGCCGTCGAGCCGGCGTTCGGCTGTCGGGGCCTGAGGCATCAGGCCGTAACGCCGAACGGTCTTGCTGTCGGGGCTCACGGTAAAGACGGCCTTCAGGCTCTGCGACACCGCCACGCCGGCGGGCTGGCCGGGTACGGCCAGACGCCTGATCTCCGTTCCCCGGTCGAGATCGATCACGCTCAGATCGCTGGAAGACTGGTTCGTGACATAGGCATAGTCGGCCAGGGCGAGCCGCGGCGCCAGCAGGGCCGCAGCGAGAACCAGCGACGGAGCGCCGTTATTTGCCGAACTTCTTTTCCAGCGCATCGAGCCCTGCCTTGTATACGGCGGTGACGGCGGCAATCGCAGCCGCGTCGTTCAAATTTTCCGGCGGATCGTTGTTTGGATAGCCGCGGTAGAATGCGCCGCGCCATTCGATATGCGAGCCGCCGCTGGCGGTCGGCGTCACCGTCAGGTGCGAGGAATAGTTGGTGACGGGAAGAACGGCGATATCCACCTCGTTGATCCGGTAGGAATAGGACATCTTGGCCGCATCGTATTTATAGAGCACTTCCGAGATGGTTGGGCCGCCCTCCTTTTCGAGGGTCAGGACGCGGGTGGCGTCGATGGCGTTGCCGCCTTCGCCCGTCGTCGAAAAGACGGCGGGATGCCAGCTCATGTCCTGGAAATTGCCAATGACCGCCCAGACGGCATCGGGCGCGGCCGCGACATCGACGGCAAGGGTGAGTTTCTGGCGGGTCGGTCCATGGGCGAAGGCGATCGCCGGCACGAACAGCAGAAACGTCAGCAGAAGGTTACGGATATAGGGCATGCTTCCTCCTCACGATTTAAAGAAATGGTTTTTCAGGATGTAATCGAGCCCGCGCAGCCAGCTCACATCGGTGTTGGACCTGATGTCGACGGCGAGCGCCCGCAGCGCCTCGCCGGTTTTCACCTCCCGCAGAACGAGGTTCATGGAGAGGATCAGGTTGGAGACTTTCTGCACTTCTCCGACCAGTACGTAATCGGCGCCGAGGCGTTCGGCCATGCGCAGTTCGCAGCCATAGCAATCGGCGGGGTTGACGGTGTTGGCGAGTTCTTCCGCGATCGGGCTGTTGTCGAGGATGACGAAACCCTTTTCTGCAAAGCGCTTGCGTGTTGTCTCCTCGAGAAGTCGGGTGCGGGCGGTCTGGTCCGGGCGTTCGCCGTTATAAGCACCTTCGGTCGAGGTATCGATGAAGGTTATCCCGAGAAAGGCGATTTTCGCATTGGGTTTCAGCGGCTTGTCCAGGTTCGACAGGGCAAGCGGGGGCATCAGGATCAGGAAAAGCGATAACAGGATGCGCAGCATGCGGGTGAGGGTAGCATAGCGAAATTGCGACACCACGATCCATAAGTATCGGTTTCGCTGCACAACCCTGACTGTTATCCTCACCTTCAGGACGGTCAGGAAGATTGGGAGGTCATTCCGACAATGTCTAAGCCGCAGCTTACGCTTGCCACCCTTTGCCTTGCGCTTTTTGCGGCACCCGCTTCGTGGGCGCTTGAGGTGAAGGTTGCCTTGCTTCGCGTCGACAAACCCATGCCGCCGCCGATTTCGCGGCTCGACGTGCCGCCTGCGGATCTGGGGCTTGCCGGCGCCAAGCTCGGCAATGAGGACAATCGCACCACAGGCGCCTTTACCGGCACGGATTACAAGCTGACCACCAGGACGGTGACGCCGGCGGAGGCCCTTGCGGCGCTGGATGCCCTCAAGGCCGAGGGTATCGGCCTCGTTGCGGTGATTTCAGACGGGGATACGCTGAAGCAGCTCGCGGACCGGGCCGGTCCCGACACATTGATCCTCAATGCCGGTGCCCGCGACGATGCCCTGCGCGATGGCGAGTGCCGGGCAAACGTGCTGCATGTCTCGCCCAGCCGTTCGATGCTGACCGACAGCGTCGTGCAGTTCCTGATGTGGAAGAAATGGGCGCGGATCATGCTGATCTATGGCTCCCACCCCGAAGACAAGCTGCTCGCCGAGAGCTATCGCAAATCGGCCGCGAAGTTCGGCGCCAAGATTGTCGAGGAGCGCGAATTCGTCGACACCGGCGGTGCGCGGCGCACCGATACCGGCCATGTGCAGGTCCAGCGGCAGATCCCGGTTTTCACCCAGGAGGCCAAGGAGCACGACGTTACCATCGCCGCCGACGAGACGGATGTGTTCGCGGCCTATCTGCCTTATCATTCCTGGGACCCGAGGCCGATTGCCGGCTCGGCGGGGCTGATGCCGCTGTCGTGGCATCCGGCGCATGAATCCTGGGGCGCCACCCAGTTCCAGCGGCGTTTCGAAAAGCTTGCCGGCCGTAGCATGCGTGAGGAGGACTACCAGGCCTGGCTTGCCATGCGGGTTGTCGGGGAAGCCGTCACGCGCTCCGGCAAGGCGGATGCGAAGTCGATCCGCGACTATGCGCTTTCCAAGGATTTCGATCTTGCCGCCTTCAAGGGACAGAAACTGACCTTCCGCACATGGAACGGCCAGATGCGGCAGCCGATCCTGCTCGGCGACGGACGCATCACCGTCTCCGTCTCGCCGCAGGACGGTTACCTGCACCAGTTCTCCCCGCTCGACACTCTGGGGATCGACGCGCCCGAAACCGCCTGCCACGCCTTTGGAGGATAAGCATGCTGAAACCCGCCTTCGTGATCCTGCCCCTTGCGCTCATGATGAGCGGACCGGCGCTCGCCAACAAGGTGTTCGTCACCAATGAGCGCGGCAACAGCGTCACCGTGCTCGACAGCAAGACCTGGGAAAAGATCGGCGAATTTCCCGCTGGCAACCGGCCGCGCGGGATCACCATCAGCCCTGATGGCAAGGAACTCTATGTCTGCGCATCGGATGACGATACCGTCAGGGTCTTCGATCCGGAAACCTACAAGGAACTGCACACGCTGCCGTCCGGACCCGATCCGGAGCTCTTTGCGCTGCATCCTTCCGGCAACCCGCTCTACATCGCCAATGAGGACGACAATCTGGTGACCGTGGTGGACACCAGGACGCATCAGGTGCTCGCAGAAATCCCCGTCGGCGTCGAGCCGGAAGGGGTGGCCGTCAGTCCCGATGCCAAGACGCTCATCAACACGTCCGAAACCACCAACATGGCGCATTTCATCGACACCTCGACCTACGAGATCGTGCACAACGTGCTGGTCGACCAGCGGCCGCGCTATGCCGAATTCACCGCCGATGGAAAGAAGCTCTATGTCAGCGCCGAGATCGGCGGCACCGTTTCGGTCATCAATCTCGGCGGCGAGGGTGAGCTGAAGGTCGACAAGAAGATCACCTTCGAGGTTGCGGGCGTCCTGCATGAATGGCTGCAGCCCGTCGGCGTCAAGGCGACCCGTGACGGCTCGCGTGTGTTCGTCGCGCTCGGGCCGGCGAACCGGGTTGCCGTTGTCGATGCGGCGACGGATGAGGTGCTCGATTATCTGCTGGTGGGGCAGCGGGTCTGGCAGATGGCCTTCACCCCGAAGGAGGATTTTCTCGTCGTCACCAACGGCAATTCCAACGATGTCAGCATCATCGACGTGAAGGCGGAGAAGGTCATTCGTTCGGTGCCGGTCGGCGAACAGCCATGGGGCGTGGTGGTGGCGCCGGATTGATTTTGGACATGCAATTTCATTGGGAGGATTTCGAACATGCATAAGGTCCTAATCGCGGCATTTGCCGCCTTGCTGGCGGTTCCGGCGACGGGAATGCTGGCGAACACACCGGCTCTTGCCGCGCCGCTTTGCGACAAGCTCGGGTTCGCCGGGCTGCTCGCCAAATGCAATCGCGGCGAGCCGATCGAGCTTACGCTTGCATCCGGCAAGCCGCTCGGGGCGGGCGAGGTGAAGCTGCAATCCGGCGCCTATTACGAGCTGAAGGTCACCGCCGACGGTTCGGCCGAACTGGCGATCACGGGGCCGGAATTCTTCCGGGCGATCTGGATGAACGAGATCGTCATCAACGGCATCGAGGTGCGGCCGATGGCGATCGACAGCCTTGAATTCGACAAGGCCGGTCTCGCCACTCTGTCGTTCATCGCCATCAAGCCCGGCAGTTACGAGGTTCGCATCCCGAATACGGCGAGTGACAGCCAGAAGATCAAGATTGCCATTCAATAATTCTGTTCAGGAGGAGCAGGGACATGACAAAACATTTGATGACGATTGCCTTTCTTTCCGCCGTTTTCGCCATACCGCTCAGCGCTTCCGCCGAGGAAGTGCCGGCCGACAAGCAGACGGCGATCCTCGCTATGCTGAAGACCATGCAATGCGAGGTCGATCCGGCCAATATCGAGGCGGATGACGGTGGGTTCGAACTGGATGACGTCTTCTGCGCCGATGGGCAGTACGACATGAAGCTGAACGCCGATCTGAGCGTCGCCGATAAGCGCAAGGAATAGCACTTGTCGGCGTTTCCTGCCGGGCCGGAGAATCGTGTAAGAACGCAACGGCGAGTGGACCGGCGGGAAAAGGCAGGTCCTGGGAGGTCTGGAATGATGAAGATATCTACGGGAATTCTGTCTGGCGTACTGGCAGGCTGTCTGCTGGCGATGGGCATTACGCTGGCGATTGCCGAGGAACCGCCGAAGCTGCGCGCCGCCATGCTGGCGTCCGGCACGGTCAACTGGGAAATCACCACGATCAAGGCCAATGGCTTCGACCGGAAGAACGGTTTTGAGATGGCCGTGCAGGATTACGCGGATAACGGCGCGACGCGCGTCGCCTTCGAAGGCGGCGAGGCCGATACCATGGTGGCCGACTGGATCTGGGTGGCCTATCAGCGGGCGGCGGGCAAGGACTATGTATTCATTCCCTATTCGCGTGCGGTTGGAGGGCTGGTCGTCAAGGATGACAGCCCTGTGAAGGCCTTGCCGGATCTTGCCGGCAAGAAGATCGGCATCGCCGGCGGGCCGCTCGACAAGAGCTGGCTGATCCTCAGGGCTTACGCAAAAAAGAAACACGGCATGGATCTGGCCGGCGAAACCGAGCAGGTGTTCGGCGCGCCGCCGCTGATCTTCAAGGCGGCTCTGTCGGGTGAAACGGTGGGTGCCGTCAATTTCTGGCATTTCCTCGCCAAGATGAAAGCGAAGGGCATGCACGATCTCGTGACCGTTGCCGACGCCGCAACCGAACTCGGCCTCGATCCGGATACGCCTCTGCTCGGCTATGTGCTGAAGGGTGACTATGTCGCCGCTCATCCCGAGATCGCGCGGGGGTTCCATAAGGCTTCGCTTGCCGCCAAGGAGTTACTGCGCAGCGACGATGCCGCCTGGGAGGGGTTGCGCGGTCAGATGAATGCCGCCGATGACAAGGAGTTTCTGGCGCTTCGCGATGGCTACCGCGCCGGCATTCCGAGCGGCAAGCCCATTGACGAGGCAGCGGCCGACAGGTTCCTGAAGATCATGGCCGAACTCGGCGGCGAGGAACTGGTCGGCAAGGCCACCTCCCTGCCGGAAGGAGTATTCCTCCACCTTGAATGAGGCCCTACGAAATCCGGTGGTGGTCCGTTCCGTTTCGCTCGGTCTGATCCTGCTTGTCTGGATCGTTGCCGCAGGGCTGACCGCCGACGCGACCGTGCTGCCGCAGCCGTGGACGTTGCTTGAACCGTTCGTCCGTGTCGTCGGCTCCGGCGCGTTGCCTTATCATCTGGGTATGACGCTGTTTCGGGTTGTCTGCGCCTTCGTGCCGGCCATGCTGATCGGGGCGGCCATCGGCTTTCTGATGGGGCGTTTTCCGAGTGTCGACCGCTGGCTCGATCCCTGGCTCGTCGTGTTCCTCAACCTGCCGGCGCTGGTGCTGATCGTGCTCTGCTATCTCTGGATCGGTCTCAACGAGACGGCGGCGATCCTGGCGGTCGTGCTCAACAAGATCCCCAATGTCGCGACGCTGGTGCGTGAGGGCGCACGGGCGCTCGATCCCGATCTCGATGCCATGGCGAAGGTCTATCGCATGAGCGGTTTTTCAAGGCTGTGCCATGTGGTGTTGCCACAGCTTGCGCCCTTTCTTGCGGGCGCCGCCCGGTCCGGCATTGCAGTCATCTGGAAGATCGTGCTGGTCGTCGAGTTTCTGGGGCGTTCCAGCGGCATCGGCTTCCAGATTCATTTCTATTTCCAGCTTTTCGACGTCGCCATGGTGCTGGTCTATGCCTTGACCTTCATTGCCGTGATGCTCGTGGTCGAGGCCCTGCTGCTGCAACCGGTGGAACGTCGGGCGCGGCGCTGGAGGACGGCATGATAAGGGTCGATATCCGCCGCAAGGCCTTCGGAGACAATGTCATTTTGAAGGATGTCCGCTTCGAAATGGGAGTTGGAGAAACCGTCGCCATTCTGGGATCGTCGGGTATCGGCAAGTCGACCCTACTCCGGTTGATCGCCGGCATCGATCCGGTTTTCGAAGGAACGGTCGAGCGCCCGGCCAATATCGCCATGGTGTTTCAGGAGCCGGTGCTGCTGCCCTGGCGCAGCGTCTTGCGGAACCTGACCATCGTGCATCCGGCGCTTGGCGACGAGGCAGCCCTTTCAGCGCTTCACCGCATCGGCATTGCCGACAAGGCCGGACTTTTTCCTGGGCAGTTGTCGCTCGGCCAGCAGCGCCGGCTGGCGCTGGCGCGGGCCTTTGCCGGAAGGCCGGAACTGCTGGTGATGGACGAACCTTATGTCTCGCTCGATCCCGAGACCGCGGAGGAGATGCTGGAACTCACGGAAGCGCTGGTTGCCGAGACACGGCCGGCCGTCATTCTGGTGACCCATTCGGAAAGGGAGGCGGAACGTCTGGCCGACCGACGGCTCCGGCTTGCCGGTCACCCCGCCACGATCCTCAACCGCGAGGATGATGCCGTCTCCAAACGGGGGACGGCGCGGTGAAGGGGCTGGATATCCGCCATGTCAGCTACCGTTACGGTGAACGCAAAGCGCTTGACGATGTCAGCTTTGCCGTGACGCCCGGGCGCTTCTGCGCCTTGCTCGGCCCGAACGGCGCCGGCAAGTCCACGCTCTTCGCCCTGCTGACGCGGCTGATCGTGGCGGACGAGGGGACGATCGGTGTCGCCGGTTTCGATATCGCGCGCTCGCCGCGATCCGCGCTTGCCCGTATCGGCGTCGTTTTCCAGCAGCCGACGCTCGACCTCGACATGACGGTCAGGCGGAACATGCGCTATTTCGCCGGCCTGCATGGCCTCTCGGGACGCGAGGCTGCGGATGCCATCGAGCGGTCGCTGGAACAGCTCGGCATGGCCGAGCGCGCCGACGAGCAGGTGAGGGCGCTCAATGGCGGCCATCGCCGACGCATGGAGATCGCCCGCGCGCTGGTGCATCGACCCGACATTCTGCTGCTCGACGAGCCGACGGTCGGGCTCGACGCCGCGTCCAGGCAGGCGATCACCGATCATGTGCATGGGCTGGCGGAGAGCGGTCTTGCCGTGCTCTGGGCGACGCATCTGGTGGACGAGATTGCCATGTCGGATCAGGTCGTGGTGCTGCATCGAGGCAAGGTGCTGAGCGACGGTTCGGCCTCCGACCTTGCAGGCGGGCAAGGGCTGGCAAAGGCTTTCCTTGCCATGACTGCCGAGGGTAGCGAGGCAATCGCATGAAACCCTGGCTGACTGCGCTTATCGCCATCATCACCCGCGAAAACCTGCGCTTTATCCGTCAGCGCGGGCGGTTCCTTGCGGCGCTGGTGCGGCCGCTCGTCTGGCTTCTGGTCTTTGCCGCCGGTTTTCGCGCCGCTCTCGGCGTTTCGATCATTCCGCCCTACCAGACCTATATCACCTATGAGGTCTATATCGTGCCGGGGCTTTGCGGCATGATCCAGCTGTTCAATGGCATGCAGTCGTCGCTGTCGCTGGTCTACGATCAGGAAATGGGGTCGATGCGGCTTCTTTTGACGTCGCCGCTGCCCCGCTGGTGGCTGCTGTTTTCCAAGCTGCTTGCCGGCGTCATCGTTTCCATCATGCAGGTCATGGTCTTCCTCGGTATCGCTGCGCTGACCGGCATCGAACTGCCGCCCCTCGGCTACATCGCAGTGCTGCCCGCCCTGCTTCTGAGCGGTCTGATGCTCGGAGCCTTCGGTCTCCTGATCTCCTCGACCATCCGGCAGCTCGAGAATTTCGCCGGTGTCATGAACTTCGTGATCTTTCCGATGTTCTTCCTGTCCTCGGCGCTTTACCCGCTGTGGAAGATGGCGGAGAGTTCGCCGCTGCTGCGCGATATCTGCGCCTATAACCCCTTTACCCATGCCGTCGAGCTCATCCGCTTTTCCCTTTACGGCGAACTCAATCTGGAAGCGCTTTTCTGGGTCGTCGGCTGTTTCGCGGTCTTCATGCTGGCGGCGCTCTGGGGCTACGATCCCGCCCGCGCCATGCTGCGTTCCCGAGGTCGCTGAGGCCCGGCGAGCCACCACAGCGCGAAAAACCGACACTTTCCGCTATATTGTCGCAAGACCTTTTTGCTCCGATCCTGTCCTTGAAATGATGGCGCTGGAGGCGTCAAAACCCGAGGAGGAGGACCCCATGATTAAGCTGCATCCGTCCATCGACAACGGCTGGCCGCCAGCAAAGGCCGGTTTTTCCGGTGGTACCTTGAAGTGCAAATGCGCGACCAATCCGGTGACCGTTTCGATCGGCGCGCAGACGGCGCACAACCACGCCTGCGGCTGCACCAAATGCTGGAAGCCGAAGGGCGCGATCTTCGCCCAGATCGCTGTCGTGTCGCGCGACAAGGTCAAGGTCACCTCGGGCGAGGAAAAGCTCTACATTGTCGATTCCGGTGCCACGATCCAGCGCCACGCCTGCAAGGAATGCGGCACCCACATGTATGGCCGCATTGAGAATACCAAGCATCCCTTCTACGGGCTCGACTTCGTCCATACGGAACTTAGCGACGAAACCGGCTGGTCGCCGCCGGAATTTGCGGCTTTTGTTTCCTCGGTCATCGAGAGCGGGGTCAGTCCGGACCTGATGCCGGAAATTCGGGCGCGTCTCAACGAGTTGGGCCTGCCGCCCTATGATGCGCTTTCACCGGCGCTGATGGATGCGATCGCCACACATATTGCCAAGCAGTCGGGTGCACTGGCCGCATAAAGAGGGAGACGGGAAGGCCTTCCGGCCTTCGACCCCGCAGTGGTCATATTCAGAGAAGATGGGGGCGGACGTTACGGCGAAAGCCGTCCGCATCTTCCAGCATCTGTTACGGCGAGGCCAAGCCAGCCTCCTCCCGCAACCGCCCGTTTTTCCGCATCCCCTGCGGAAGACGGGCGGGGCTTGGAGGAGCTTCGGCGCGACACCTTGAGGTTTCAGGGCGTCTGCCTCCCTATCGAAGACGGTATTACCGGCCAATCAGCGTATTGAGGTTGTCGGAGCGTCCTTCGCCTGCGCGAATGGATGCCTTGCTCTCCAGTTCCGCTGATGTCGTTTGGCCCTCAGGAATGAACCGTCACCGAAGACCAGTCGTCCGCCGGGCTACCGGCTTTCCACTTGATCGAGCAGCCGATGGAGGGCTGTTGCACGGAGGGTCCCTGTCCGGTTCGGGCAATCTGGATCATGGCTTCGAGGAGGTCGCGACGCAGGTCGCCGGCCTCCCTTTCCTTGCGCGACGCATCGAGACGGCCGCGATATTGCAGTTCCAGTCCGCTGTTGAAACCGAAGAAGTCGGGTGTGCAGACGGCGCCGTAAGCGCGGGCGACGGACTGATCTTCGTCATGGAGATAGGGGAAGGGAAGGAGGTGCTCCTCGGCGAAGCGCTTCATGTTCTCGAAGGAATCCTCGTGATAGGCGCTGGAATCATTGGAGTTGATCGCCACAAAACCGATCCCGTGCTTTTCGAGTTCCAGCGCATCCTCGACGATCCGCTCGATCACGGCCTTCACATAGGGGCAATGATTGCAGATGAAGGCGACGACAAGCCCGTTCGGCCCGGCGAGATCGTGAATCGAAAAGGCTCGTCCTTCCGTCCCGATGAGACGGGCGTCTGCCGCCTTCCAGCCGAAATCGCAAACCGGTGCCGTCGCTGCCATTGTCATCTCCCTTTGCCTGTTTCGGGGCTGGTTTCAGGCGGCTTCGCGAACCCCTTCCGATGCCTTGCGCAATGCGGAAATGTTGCCCGCATAGGCCTGTTCGCCGCCCTTGAAGATCGCGGACCCCGCAACGAGTATATCGGCTCCTGCGGACACGACCAGCGGTGCCGTCTGTGGCGTAACACCGCCGTCAATCTCGATCATGATCGGCCGCTTGCCGATCATCGACTTCACCCGCCGGACCTTTTCCACCACCGAGGGTATGAAGGCCTGCCCGCCGAATCCGGGGTTCACGGTCATCATCAGCACGAGGTCGACGCGATCAAGTGAATATTCGATGACGCTCTCCGGCGTCGATGGATTGAGCGAAACACCGGCCTTGCAGCCGAGATCGCGGATCGCCTGAAGCGAGCGGTCGAGATGGGCGCAGGCCTCGGCATGGACGGTGATGCAGTCGCAGCCGGCTTCCGCGAAGGCTGCGAGATAGGGATCGGCGGGCTCGATCATCAGGTGGCAGTCGAAAATCCTGTCCGTACGGTTGCGGATCGCCTTGATAACAGGCGGACCGAAGGTGATGTTGGGTACGAAATGACCGTCCATCACGTCGAGATGGATCCAGTCGGCGCCGGCGCGGCAGACGGCCTCTACCTCGTCGCCCAGACGGGAAAAATCGGCTGACAGCACGGACGGCGCGATGATGATGTCGGATGTCGTGTTGGATGTCATCTCGGTTATCACGGCGATACCTCCCGGTTCCGATTGGGCATGGTGAAGACGCGGCTCGCCGCAATGTCGCGGTCGATGATGGTCGAAAGCTGCTCGGCATCGACCGGTCCCTTCGTCTCCTCGAACAGGCGGTTCGCCTGTCGCAACCGCGCCCGGTCGAGCGCATTGCGGATGGAGCGGGCATTGGCAAAATGCGGCTGGCCGCGGCGGCGGGCGATATAGTCGGCCATCACCGTCACGGCACCCCGGTCGAGACGATAGCCCTGTCGCTCCAGCATGCTTTCGGCGATCGAGAGCAGTTCGCCATCGTCATAATCCGGGAAGTCGATGTGGTGGGCGATGCGCGAACGAAAGCCGGGATTGCTCTCGAAGAAGCGATCCATGCGGTCGGAATAGCCGGCCAGGATCACCACGAGGTCGTCGCGGTTGTTTTCCATGACCTGCAGCAGGATTTCGATTGCCTCCTGGCCGTAGTCGCGCTCGTTGTCGGGACGGTAGAGGTAATAGGCCTCATCGATGAAGAGCACGCCGCCCATGGCCTTCTTCAAGATCTCCTTGGTCTTGGGCGCCGTGTGGCCGATATATTGGCCCACCAGATCGTCGCGGGTCACCGAGACCAGATGACCCTTGCGGATATAACCCAGCCGGTGGAGCAGGTCGGCCATGCGCAGCGCCACCGTGGTCTTGCCGGTGCCGGGATTGCCGGTGAAGCTCATGTGCAGGGAGGGCGGCTCGTGGGAAAGCCCCATGGCGCGGCGTGCCCGCTCCACCAGCAGCAGCGCCGCGGTTTCGCGGATGCGCTGCTTCACCGGCTTCAGGCCGACAAGCTGCTGGTCCAGTTCGTCGAGAATGTCGCTCACGCCCGATGTGCGATATTCCTCCCTGAGATCGACGGTTTCGGGCGGTCCTTCGTCATCCGGGATCTTCTCTGGCATCGCCATCGTCCTTCCTCCTTCTCATGCCGTTGTTTCGGTCAGCGGGCGGTCGCCCAGGAGTAATGCTGCGACCGGCTGCGGATGTCGGTCCGGGTCATCGCGATTTCCGGCTCGTGTTCCGGGCGGTTGACGATGAAGGACATGGTCACGGTTTCGAGGCCGCGGGTGGAGTCGAAGGCGTTGAGCCGGATGTAGTGCTGCGGATAGGCCTTGCGGCAATCGGCGAGTTCCATCGTCACGCCCTTGGCGTCCTTCAGGTCGAACATGGGGTTGCCCCACATTTCCCAATAGGTGTTCCGCGGGTGAGGATCGTCGGTATATTCGATGCCAATGGCCCAGCCCCTGCGCAGGCAGTATTCCACCTGCGCGGTGATCTGTTCGTCCGTGAGGTCGGGCAGGAACGAGAAGCAGCCCTGGGTGATACGCATTTCCGTTCTCCTTCTTTTTTAATGTCAGGCCACGCTTACGCTCGGAACGAAGTCCGAGGTGTCGGTCGGGGTGTAGTTGAAACTGATATTGCCCCACGTCTCGAGCGCGGCCTCCAGCGGCTTGCACCACCTGGCGGCGGCGCGCAGGATTTCCGGCCCTTCATTGGCGATGTCACGCCCCTCGTTGCGGGCGAGCACCATGGCTTCGAGCGCAACGCGGTTCGCGGTGGCGCCCGCCTGGATGCCCATCGGATGGCCGATGGTTCCGCCGCCGAACTGGAGCACCACATCGTCGCCGAAGAGGTCGAGCAACTGATGCATCTGGCCGGCATGGATGCCGCCGGAGGCGACCGGCATCACCTTCTTCAGGTCCGCCCAGTCCTGCTCGAAGAAGAGACCGCGCGGCAGGTCCACCTCGTTCATCATCTCGCGGCAGACATTGTAGTAACCCTGCACGGTCAGCGGATCGCCTTCGAGCTTGCCGACGGCGGTGCCGGCATGGAGATGGTCGACGCCTGCAAGCCTGAGCCATTTGGCGATGACGCGGAAGGAAATCCCGTGGTTCTTCTGGCGGGTATAGGTGCCATGGCCGGCCCGGTGCATATGCAGGATCATGTCGTTCTGGCGGCACCATTCGGACATGGACTGGATCGCGGTCCAGCCGATGATGAGGTCGACCATGACGATGACGGAACCGAGTTCCTTGGCGAATTCGGCGCGGCGGTACATTTCCTCCATCGTGCCGGCGGTAACGTTGAGGTAATGGCCCTTGACCTCGCCGGTGACGGCGGAGGCGTGGTTCACCGCCTCCATGCAGTAGAGGAAGCGGTCGCGCCAGTGCATGAAGGGCTGCGAGTTGATGTTCTCGTCGTCCTTCATGAAGTCGAGGCCGCCCTTCAGGCCTTCATAGACGACGCGGCCGTAGTTCTTGCCGGAAAGGCCGAGCTTCGGCTTGGTCGTCGCGCCGAGCAGCGGCTTGCCGAACTTGTCCAGCCGTTCGCGCTCGACGACGATGCCGGTCGGCGGTCCCTTGAAGGTTTTTACATAGGCGACGGGCAGGCGCATGTCTTCGAGACGCGCGGCCTTCAGCGGCTTGAACGAAAAGACGTTGCCGATGATCGAGGCCGTCAGGTTGGCGATCGAACCTTCCTCGAAAAGGATCAGATCGTAGGCGACGTAGCAGAAATACTGCCCCGGCGTGCCGGGCACGGGATCGACCCTGTAGGCCTTGGCGCGGTACTGGTCGCAAGCCGTCAGGCGGTCCGTCCAGACGACGGTCCAGGTGGCAGTCGAGCTTTCGCCGGCAACTGCTGCCGCCGCCTCGATCGGATCGACGCCATCCTGCGGCGTGATGCGGAAGAGCGCGATGAGGTCGGTGTCCTTCGGCACGTAGTCGCCGTTCCAGTAGCCCATCTGCGCGTATTTCAGCACGCCCGCCCGGTAGCGTTCTTTGCCCTTGATTTCGGTCTTTGCATCGGCGTTCATGGCTCTGTCCTTTCCTGTTTTCGGTAGGGGATCAGGCGGCTTGCGACCGCGCCGTCTGGGGTTTCAGGCTTCCGTTGGCATAGCGTTTCGCCATGTCACTCATCGGGATGACCTTGATGCGGGAGGCATTGCCCGCCGTGCCGAAGGCCTCGAAGCGCGCCTTGCAGACGGCAGCCATGGCATCCATTGCGGGTTTGAGGAATTTGCGCGGGTCGAATTCGTCCCGGCGCGTGTCGGCGACGCGGCGAAATTCCGCGGTCGCCGCAAGGCGGAGGTCGGTGTCGATATTGACCTTGCGGACGCCGAAGCGGATGCCGCGGACAATCTCTTCCACCGGCACGCCATAGGTCTCGCGCATCGCGCCGCCATGGGCGTTGAAAACCTCCTGCCATTCCTCGGGCACGGAGGAAGAGCCGTGCATGACGATGTGGGTGTCGGGCAGGCGGCGATGGATTTTCTCGATGACATCCATGGCCAGAACCTCGCCGGTCGGCTTGCGGGTAAACTTGTAGGCGCCGTGCGAGGTGCCGATTGCAACTGCCAGCGCATCGACGCCGGTCTCGGCGACGAAACGGGCGGCTTCGTCGGGATCGGTCAGCAATTGCGAGCGGTCGAGCACGCCTTCGAAGCCGTGGCCGTCTTCGGCTTCGCCATGCCCGGTTTCCAGCGAACCGAGGCAACCGAGTTCACCTTCCACCGAGACGCCGACCATGTGGGCGAGGCGGGCGACCTCGGCGGTGATCCCGGCGTTATAGGCGTAATCCGCTGGCGTCTTGGCGTCCTCTTTCAGCGAGCCGTCCATCATCACCGAAGTAAAACCGTGCTGGATCGCCGAAAGGCAGGTGGAAACGGTATTGCCGTGGTCCTGGTGAATGCAGATTGGGATGTCGGGATACATCAGCTCCAGCGCTTCCATCATCTTGGCGAGCATGATGTCGTTGGCGTAGGACCGGGCGCCGCGCGATGCCTGCAGGATGACGGCTGCATCGCAGGCCTTGGCGGCCTCCAGAATGGCGAGCCCCTGTTCCATGTTGTTGATGTTGAAGGCGGGCACGCCGTAGCCGCGCTCGGCGGCATGGTCCAGCAATTGACGAAGCGTGATGCGGGCCATGTCAGGCCTCCTTTCCGGGTTGATTGTTGAATGGGGTCCTGTCGCGGGTCATCGTCGGCGCTCCTTCCGGCCACGGCCGATGAGATGCAGCGCTTCCGTCGCGACGTGCTCCGGGGTGATGCCGAAATGCCTGTAGAGTTCGCCAGCGGGGGCGGAGGCTCCAAAGCCCTGCATGCCGATGAAGGTGCCATGGGGGCCGATCCAGCGGTCCCAGCCGAGCCGCCCGGCGGCCTCAATGGCAATCCGGGGTGCGCCGCCCAGTATCCGTCTCTGGTAGGCGTCGGTCTGGGCCTCGAACTTTTCCCATGAGGGCATGGAAACGACAGCGGCCTCGACGCCGTTTTCGGCGCGCAGCTTCTCGGCGGCTTGAACGGCGATCTCGACTTCCGAGCCGGTGGCGAGCAACGTGATGTCGCGTGGTCCCTTCGCCTCCCGCAGGATATAGGCACCCCGTGCCGAAAGGTTTTCCTGGGTGTCGGTCGTGCGCAGCATCGGCAGGGCCTGCCGCGAAAGCGCGAGCGCGCTCGGGGTCGATTTTTCGGCGAGCGCCAGTTCCCAGCATTCGGCCGTCTCGATGATATCGGCGGGCCGGAAGACGTTGATGTTGGGCGTCGCCCGCAGCATGGCGAGATGTTCGACCGGCTGGTGCGTCGGGCCATCCTCGCCAAGCCCGATGGAATCATGGGTCAGCACATAGACGACCGGCAGGCCCATCAGCGCCGAGAGGCGGATCGCGCCGCGGGCATAGTCGGCAAATACTAGGAAGGTGCCGCCATAGGGAATGAAGCCGCCATGCAGGGCGATGCCGTTCATTGCCGCCGCCATGGCATGTTCGCGGATGCCGTAATGCAGGTAGCGGCCACGGAAGTTTGCGGCGGTAATGGCTTGCGTCTGGGAGGTCATGGTGAGGTTGGAGCCGGTCAGGTCCGCCGAGCCGCCGATGGTCAGGTCGGTCGCGCCGTTGATGACTTCCAGCGCCATCTGGGAGGCCTGACGGGTCGCGACCTTGGTCGCCTTTTCCCGGTGCTCGTTGCGGAATTTCGCCAACCGACGCGCGGTTTCAGGACCGATATCCCTGTTGACGGTGCGCTCATAGCGCGCCTTCGAGCGGGAGGCGTTCCGGCGGATCTCCCATGTTTCGCGCGCGGCGCGTCCACGGAGCGCAACACCTTCCCAAGCGGACTTGATCTCGTGCGGCACAAAGAAGGGCGGGTGCGGCCAGTCGAGTTTTTCGCGGGTGGCGGTGATCTCCTTCTCGCCGAGGGCGGCCCCATGGGTCTTGTGGGAACCTTCCATACTGGCCGCACCCTTGCCGATCAGCGTGCGGCAGGCGATCAGCGATGGTTTGCGGCTCTTGCGGGCGCGGTCGATGGCCTTGGCCACGGCTTCGGGATCGTGGCCATCGACGGCCTGAGCATTCCAGCCGGCAGCGCGAAAGCGCGCCAACTGGTCCATCGACGTGGAAAGGGAGGTCGCCCCGTCGATGGAAATACGGTTGTCGTCCCAAAGCACGATGAGCTTGCGCAGCTTCAGGTGCCCGGCAAGGTCGATCGCCTCGTGACTGATGCCTTCCTGAAGGCAGCCGTCGCCTGCAACGACATAGGTGAAGTGATTGCAGAGCGACGAGCCGAAGCGGGCCGCCATCATCTGTTCGGCAATCGCCATGCCGACCGCCGTCGATATGCCTTGCCCAAGCGGCCCGGTGGTCGTCTCGATGCCGAGTGCATGGCCATATTCCGGATGTCCCGCGGTCTTCGCGCCGAACTGGCGGAAGGAGGAAAGCTCGGACATCGGCATGTCGGCAAAGCCGATCAGGTGATGGATCGCATAGAGCAGCATCGACCCGTGCCCGGCCGAGAGCACGAAGCGGTCGCGGTCCGGCCAGTCCGGCATGGACGGATCGATCCGGATGAAGCGGTTGAACAGCACCGTCACCGCATCCGCCATGCCCATCGGCATGCCGGGGTGCCCGGAATTGGCTTTTTGCACGGCATCCATCGCCAGGAAACGGATGGCATTAGCCATGTCCTTCTCGGAAACGGTGGCGGGGCTGGCTGCTTTCTGGGAGATGTTCATGGGCGTCCTCCTCAAGACATGCGATGCTTGCGTTCGAGCAGTTTGTGGATGAGCGGCGTGAAAATGAGCTGCATGGCCAGATCGAGCTTGTCGCCGGGCACGACGATCGAATTGGCGCGCGACATGAAGCTGTTCTGCAGCATCGACAGCAGGTACGGGAAATCGATCCCGCGCGGATTGGCGAAGCGGATCACCAGCATGGATTCCGCCGGCGTCGGTATCCATCGCGCGATGAACGGGTTGGACGTATCGACGATCGGCACGCGCTGGAAGTTGATGTCCGTCAGCGAGAATTGCGGGCAGATGTAGTGCACATAATCCGGCATGCGCCGGAGGATGGTGTCGGTCACGGCCTCCGTGGAATAGCCGCGGGTCGCCTTGTCGCGATGGATCTTCTGGATCCATTCGAGATTGATGACCGGCACCACGCCGATCTTCAGATCGCAGTGCTGGGCGAGATTGACATTCTCCGTGACCGCGCAGCCATGCAGGCCTTCGTAGAACAGGAGGTCGCTGTCGCGGAACTCTTCCCATTCGGTGAAGGTTCCGGGTGCCGTGCCGTATCTCGCGGCCTCGCCATCGTCATGGATGTAATGGCGGGTGCGGCCCACACCGCGGCGGCCATATTCCGAAAACACGCTTTCGAGGATTTCAAGTTCGTTGGCTTCCGCCGCGAAGTGGGTGAAGTCTACGCCTTTGGCCTTTTCCTCGGCGATCTTCTTCTTCATCGCCTCACGATCATAGCGGTGGAAGGCATCGCCCTCGATGAAGGAAGCGGAGATGTTTTCGCGCTTGAAGATCTTCTCGAACGTGTCCTTAACGGTGGTGGTGCCGGCGCCGGACGAGCCCGTAATGGAAATGATCGGGTATTTTGCGGACATTCTTTTCTCCTCAGGCCCTAAACAGGCCGCGCTTGCCGAACAGCGGCGCGCGTTCACCGATCATTGCGGGGTCGACATGGTAACGGGCGACACGCACCACCTCGCGGCGCGAGCCGAAGACCAGTGGTGTGCGCTGGTGCAGGCTCTCCGGTTCGAGGTCGAGAATGCGGGTGACGCTGTCGGTCGCCGCGCCTGAAGCGTTCTCGATGAGGAAGGCGATGGGGTTGGCTTCGTAGACGAGCCGCAGGCGGCCGTGGGAATAGCCTTTCCGGCCGTCGGAGGGATAAAGGAAAATGCCGCCGCGAACGAGAATGCGGTAGGCTTCCGTCACCAGTGAGGCGATCCAGCGCATGTTGAAATCCCGCTCGCGCGGGCCCTCCGCGCCGGCAAGGCAGTCGTCGACGTAAAGCCTGATCGCCTCTTCCCAGTGGCGGTAGTTCGAGGTGTTGATGGCGAATTCATGCGCGCGGTCCGGAATGGCAACAGACTTGTAGGCTTGCACGAAGCAACCGAGCCGGCTCGAGAAAATGAAGATCTCCGTGCCCTTGCCGAGCGAGAGGACCAGCGCGGTCTGCGGCCCGTAGATGAAGAAACCGGCGGCAAGCTGACGGTGTCCGGGTTGCAGGAAGGTGGCGGTCACATCGGCTTCGACACCCTTCAGGGCCGGCAGGATCGAAAAGATCGTGCCGATCGAGACGTTGGTGTCGATGTTCGAGGAACCGTCGAGCGGATCGATGGCGACGGCGAGGCGGGCGGCTGGATCGAGCAGGATCGGGTTTTCCAGCTCCTCCGAGGCATAATAGGCGACCGGCGCTCCCTGCAGGCAGGAGAGGAACAGGTCGTCGCAGATGACGTCCAGTTCCTTCTGAATATCGCCGTCCGCATTGGAGCTTTCGCGCAGCCCGTGGAAGGTGTCGTTGAGCGCCCCTTGCCCCACGAGCTTGCGGATTTCGAGTGCGGCCATCGCCAGCCGCTGAATGATTAAGGCCAGGTCGCGGCCCGCTTCGCCGCGCTCTCCCATGCATGAAACGAGATAGGCCTCCAGTGTTGCGCCCGACATGATGTCTCCTCCCCATCGACGGTCGAGGCAAGGATGAAGCAATCGGTAAGTTTGTAAAATTTATTATGTTGACTATCGAAGTTAGAAATATTTACTTTCTAATATGCGTAACGTCACCATCCGCCAACTCCGCACGATCGAAGCCGTCTGCCGTCTGGGCAAGATCAATCTTGCCGCAGCCGAACTCGGCCTCACCGGTCCTGCGCTGACCTTGCAGATCCAGCAGCTCGAGCGGGATGCGGGCGTTGCACTGTTCGACCGGGGACGTGAGGGCATGGTGCCGACAGGGTTCGGCCTTGCGTTTCTGGAAGCGGCCCGTTCGGTGGAGGACAGTCTTTCGGCGCTCGAAGAATCCATCAGCGCCATGAAGGGGTTACGTAAGGGCCGGCTGCGGCTCGGGGTGGTGTCGACAGGCAAGTATTTCGCCCCGCAGTTGATCGCCGCCTTTCGCAAGCATGCGCCGTCCATCGAGATCAATCTCTTCATCGGCAACCGGGCCGAGATCATCCAGAAGCTCCGAGACCATGAGTTCGACATCGCCCTGATGGGGCGTCCGCCCCGCGATTTCGAGGTCCGCTCGCAGGTCTTCGGCGATCATCCGCTGGTCTTCATCGCGCCCGCCGATCACCCCCTGGCCGGTGTGCTCGACATCTCCCGCGAGCGCATCGCGGAGGAGCAGTTCCTCGTGCGCGAAAGAGGGTCGGGGACGCGGATTTCGCTCGAGATTTTCCTGAGTGCCGTTCCCCGGCGTCTGGAGGATCTGGGGACGGAAATGGGGTCCAACGAAACCATCAAGCAGGCTGTGATTGCCGGGCTCGGCATTGCCTTCATCTCGGCGCATACCATCGAGCAGGAGGTCAAGCTCGGCCGCCTCGTCATCCTCGACGTGGTGGATACGCCGATCCGCCGGCAGTGGTTCAGCGTGTCGCGCCGCGACCGGTCCTTCAATCCCGCCATGCAGGCATTCGAGCGCTTTCTGCTGACGGAAGGAGCCCGTCATCTGCCGGTGGTGGCAAAGCCCTATCCGGCAAATGCCTTCGGCTGATTGCAGCATGCCGGCAAGGGGACAGGGGCTCCGCGCTTCAGCCGGCCCCGAAAATGTCTTCGCTGTGGGGTGGGGTGGTCGAGGAAGTTACCGCTACGGCTTCCAGCAATGAATCCATGATGGCCTTGCGAAGAGCATAAGTATTGGCCGTCGTTTGTTTGCGATCCAGTCTTTGGGCTGCGGCGACCAGATTGACGCCTTGCTGCAACACGATCTGCTGTGCCCGATTTAACGCCCAGGCCTCAAGATTTGATTGCTGATTCATTTCAGCTCCTGCGGCTAAGTCATAGATTTTGTCATCTGACCGATACGAATCGATCTTTAATAAATAATATTATCTTGTTCTGATTTTCGAAATATCCATGAAGCTTGCGCGAGGCTTTTCATCGCCTCGCCCAATTTTAGTCAGCTATATCGTTCTTCCGGTGTGTTCTTGCGGCATGTCGAGCGGGATTACACGCGCCCTGCATGGGCGGGTGCCGGCAAGTCTGAGCGATCTGTGTTCCGACGGCATGCTTGGAAGACCGGCCCGATGCCGATGAGAACCGGGTTCTCGTAGCCGATTTCGCTTATTCCCCGTTCGAGATCGTTCAGGCAACCTGCCCAGCTTCTCTGGCTGGAGCGGGTCACGGAACTTGCGACGACGACGGGCAGATCGGGCGCCATGCCCGCGTCGAGCAGGCGGCTGCGGATCTTGCCGGCCGTTCGCCCGCCCATGTAGAAGACCGTGGTCGTCTTCGGGTCGGCGAGGTTGCGCCAATCGAGGTCGGCGGGCAGATCCCCGCTGCGGGCATGGCCGGTGACGAAGCGGACTGCCTGGGCACGATCTCGGTGGGTCAAGGAGACGCCGAGGCTTGCCGCCATCGCGCTTGCGGCGGTGATGCCGGGCACGACATCGCAGGAGATACCGTGCCGTTCGAGGAAGGCGATCTCTTCACCGGCCCGGCCGAAGATCATGGGGTCGCCGGATTTCAGCCGCACTACCCGTTTGCCTGCCTTGGCGAGCGCCAGCATGGTATCGTTGATGTCCTCCTGCCGGCAGCTTTCGCGTCCGCCGCGTTTTCCTACCAGCATGCGCTTGGCTTCCCGTCGGGCAAGCTCCAGGACTTCGGCCGAAACCAGATCGTCGAACAGGATCGCATCGGCCGATTGAAGGGCGCGCACGGCTTTCAGGGTCAGGAGTTCGGCATCGCCCGGACCGGCTCCGACCAGGGTGACATGGCCGTGGGTCTGATCGACGGCCAGCCGTTCGGCGTCGGCGAGCAAGGATTGGCCATCGCTCTCCTCCGGTGGGCGGTTGCCGGCGAAAGCGCGGTCGACGAAGCGTTCCCAGAAATTCCGGCGTGACTGCGGCGTTGTCAGAAGCGTGTTCGCCCTTTCTCGCAACGCCTGCGCCAGTTCCGCCCATGACTTCAGCGCAGGCGGCAGCAGCGTCTCGATACGCCGGCGGATCGCCTGGGCGAGAATCGGGGCGGCGCCGTCGGTGGAAATCGCCACAACGACCGGCGAACGGTTGACGATGGAGCCGAACTGGAACTGGCAGAAATCGGGCTTGTCGATGACGTTGACGGGAACACCGGCCGCACGGGCGGCATCGTGAAAGGCCTGCGCCTCCTCTTGCGTTTCGCAGTCGGCGAGCGCGAGAGCCTTGCCTGTAAAGATGCCGGGATGCCAGGCATGGTGGTGGTGGATGATGGAGCGGACTGCTGTCTCATCGATCAGCGCCCTCATGGCATCGCCCAGTTCCTCTTCGGCGCAATAGACATGCACCTCCGCCCCGCAGGCGGCCAGCAGCTCGGCCTTCCAGGCCGCACCGTCGGAGCCGCCGGCGACGACTGCCTGTTTTTCTCCAAGCGACCAGAAAACGGGAAGCTTGGCGAGCGGGGCGACACGCGCCGTCGTGGTCGGTTTCGGCTCACTCAGCCGCAGCGGCATGGCAGGCATCGATGATCCCCCTGATTTCTGCGCGGCAGGAACCGCAATTGGTGCCCGCGGAAAGTGCCTCGCCGACGGCTTCCACTGTCCGGCAACCGCCCTTTACCGCGGTAACGATCTGGTTCACGCCCACCGAGAAGCAGGAGCAGACGGTTGCGCCCGGATCGGGCCTGTCCGCCGCCGGCCGGCCGGCGATCACGGCAAAGCGCGTACGGGCATCCGAATGGCATTGCTGCAATTGCCCGACCGCCCACTGGCGGGAGACGGCAACCGGGGTTGTCGCGACGAAGAGAGCCAGCAGCAACCGCTCTTCGAGGAAATAGGCCAGCCTTGTAATGCCGGTGGCGCGGTCGCCGTATCCGATCAGTTCGGCTTTCGCGGGAAGCCTGAACCGGGCGCGGCACCAGCCGTCCCAATCTTCGGCGGGCTGTTGCCATGCGAGTTCCGTGCGCCAGCCGCCGGGCGCGCGGGCAAGGGCGAAATAAGGCAGATCAAGCCCTTCCGGTCTGTTCGCGCTGATTGCGAACCCGTAGGCCGCTGCAGCAAAGCGCTTTGCCTGCACTGCGACATGTTTGGAGGCAGGCTGGCCGGAGACCGGGTCCGTCACCGGTGGCACCAGCGCGTCGATGCGGCCTTGGGCGGAGGTCTCTCCGGTCCAGTGCATCGGCACGAAAATCGAACCTCGGGATTGTCGTGCGCTCAGCAGGGTGCGGACGATTGCGCGGCTGCCCGTTTCGCTCGCTAACTCAACGAGATCCGCATCCCCTATGCCGAGGCCGCGCGCGTCGGCCGGATGCATCTCCGCATAGGGTTCGGCGATATGGGCGGAGAGGCGGGCGCTCTTGCCGGTCCGCGTCATGGTGTGCCAGTGGTCGCGTACTCGGCCCGTGTTCAGCACCAGCGGAAAGTCGCTGCACGTCCGCTGCGGCACATCGGGTGCAACGGGCACGAAGCGGGCCTTGCCGTCGGGATGAAAGAAGCGCCCCTCGGCGAAGAACCGCGTCGTCCCGGGGCCGGTGCCGGCGGGCTGGGGCCACTGGAATGGCGCGAGAGCGTTGAAGCCGGTCTCGTCGATTGCCGCATACGCGCCGATGTCGAAGTCGCGGGCGCCGTCGTTTTCGAAGGCGGAAAGGGCGGCATGCTCGGCGAAGATCTCCGCCGCCGAACGGAAGGAAAAGGCCGCCTCAAAGCCCATGCGGCGGGCGACCTCGGCAATCTGCCACCAGTCCGGCCGGGCCTCGCCGGGGGCCGGCAGGAAGGGCCGCTGCCGGGAGATGCGCCGTTCGGAATTCGTCACGGTGCCGGATTTTTCGCCCCAGCCGGTGGCAGGCAGAAGAACGTGGGCAAGCCTTGCTGTGTCGGTCTCCTTCAGGATGTCGGAGACGACGACGAAGGGGCAGGCTTCGATGGCAGCCTTCACGCGGTCGGCATCGGGCATGGAAACGACGGGGTTCGTCGACATGATCCACAGCGCCTTGATGCGTCCGTCGGCGACGGCCTCGAACATATCGACTGCCTTCAGTCCCGGTCTGCTTGCTATTGTCGGTGCATTCCAGAAGCGCTGAACACAGTCGCGATGTTCAGGATTTTCGATCGTCATGTGGGCGGCAAGCATATTGGCGAGACCGCCGACCTCGCGGCCTCCCATGGCGTTCGGTTGGCCGGTCAGCGAGAACGGCCCCATGCCGGGACGACCGATCCGGCCGGTCGCCAGATGGCAGTTTATGATGGCGTTGACCTTGTCCGTGCCGACCGAGGACTGATTGACACCCTGGCTGTAGCAGGTAACGACCTTCTCCGTCCGTTCGAAAAGGCCGAAGAACTGGCGCAGTTCGCTGGCGCCAAGGCCCGTGTTGTCGATCAGTCCGGCAAAGCTCAGGGCGCTTGCAGCGGCGAAGGCGTCCGCGAAACCTGTCGTATGGGCGGCAAGGTAATTCTCGTCGATCGCCGTGCTCTTCGCCAGATGGGCGAGCAGGCCGTTGAAGAGCGCCACGTCGCCGTCGGGGCGAATGGAAAGATGCAGATCGGCGATGTCGGAGGTTGCCGTGCGGCGCGGGTCTATGACGACGACCTTCATGCCGGGTCGGGCTGTCTTGGCGGCGGCAAGCCGCTGGTAGAGCACCGGGTGGCACCAGCCCATGTTGGAGCCGACCAGCACGACGAGATCGGCGAGTTCCAGATCCTCATAGGTTCCAGGCACCGTGTCGGCCCCGAATGCTCTGCGGTGGCCGGCCACCGACGAGGCCATGCAGAGCCTGGAATTGGTGTCGATATTGGCCGAGCCGATGAAGCCCTTCATCAGCTTGTTGGCGACGTAATAGTCTTCGGTGAGCAACTGGCCGGAGACATAGAAGGCGACCGAATCCGGGCCGCTCTTGGCGATCGTCTCCGCGAAGGTGCGGGCCACCGTGTCGAGAGCCGTGTCCCAGCTGGCGCGCTCGCCCATGATTTCCGGATAAAGCGTGCGTCCCTCGAGATCGAGCGTTTCCGCAAGCGCCGAACCTTTGGAGCAGAGGCGTCCGAAATTGGCCGGGTGATCTGGATCGCCCTTCACCGAGACGGAGCCCGCATCGTCCACGGTTGCGATCACCCCGCAGCCGACGCCGCAATAGGGACAGGTGGTCCTGGTTTCAGTGGACATATCTGCAACCCCGACGTGGTAAAACCATACCCGCAACCGCAATCGCCAAAGCCTGCATCCCGCTACTCCGCCGCCTGCAGCAGGCTTTCGAGCATGATCGATAGACGGCCATCCTCGTTGCGCAGCGGAATGGTCCTGACCTCTCCTTCGTCGGCGCCGAGCGCCTTGCCGCTTTCCAGCGAGATTACCCAGTTGTGCAGCGGGCAGGTCACGGCCTTGCCGTGGACGATGCCTTGGGAGAGCGGACCTCCCTTGTGGGGGCAATGATCCTCGATGGCGAAAACCTCGTTTTCGGCCGTGCGGAAGACGGCGATCTTGCCTTCCGGCGTCTTCACGCAGCGGGCGCCGCGGAGCGGAATGTCGTCGATATGGCCGATTGCGATCCAGTTCATGGGTTTCGTTTCCTTGTTGTTGCCTAAGACCCCTCCCCACCCTCCCCACAAGGAGGAGGGCTTAACCCAGCCGAACCCTTGGCGGAGAGAACCGAGCGGTTTCCGCCAGGTCTTCTCCCCCCTTGTGGGGGAGATGGCCGGCAGGCCAGAGAGGGTCTTCTATTCCGCTGCGGCCGAGTAACCGACCGTCGCCATGGGCTTGAACTCGTGCTTGTCCTTGCCGGAAACGCGCTCCGACCACGGGTCGACCTGGGCGAATTTCTGGGAGAAGACGAAGCGGTCGAAATAGGCCCGGCGCTTGTCGTGATCCTCCACGATCTGGCGGCGGATCTCTTCGGTGCCGATGCGTTTTGCCCATTTGTAGATGCGCTCGAGGTAGCGGGCCTGCTCGCGATACATCTGGGTCAGCGCCACGATCACCTCCAGCGCCTCGTCCTCGGTCTTCACGAGGCCGAGCACCTCCGTGCCCTTGATGTCGAGGCCGGCGGCACCGGCGAAGTGGATCTCGAAGCCGCTATCGACGCAGATGACGCCGATGTCCTTGCAGGTCGCTTCCGCGCAATTCCTCGGGCAGCCGGAGACGGCGAGCTTCAACTTGGCCGGCGTCCACGAACCCCACATGAACTTCTCGATGCGGATGCCGAGGCCGGTCGAATCCTGCGTGCCGAAGCGACACCATTGCTCGCCGACGCAGGTCTTCACGGTGCGCAGGCCCTTGGCATAGGCCTGGCCGGAGATGAAACCGGCCTTGCCGAGATCGGCCCAGACCGCCGGCAGGTCTTCCTTGTGAACGCCGAGCAGGTCTATGCGCTGACCGCCTGTGACCTTCACCATAGGAATGTCGAACTTGTCGACGACATCGGCGATCGCCCGCAGTTCCGAGGAACTGGTGACGCCGCCCCACATGCGCGGCACGACGGAATAGGTGCCGTCCTTCTGGATGTTGGCGTGTACGCGCTCGTTGATGAAGCGCGACTGGTAGTCGTCGGCATATTCGTCCGGCCAGTCGCAGACGAGGTAGTAGTTGAGCGCCGGGCGGCACTTGGCGCAGCCGCAGGAGGTCTTCCATTCCAGTTCCTGCATCACGGCCGGAATGGTCTTCAGACCTTTCGCCTTGATGAGGCGGCGCACGTCGTCATGGCCAAGTTCGGTGCAGGTGCACATGGGCGTGACTGCGGCCGGATTATAGGCGTCGCCCAGCGTCAGTGACATCAGCTGCTCGACAAGGCCGGTGCAGTTGCCGCAGGAGGCGGACGCCTTGGTATGCGCCCTGACACCGTCCAGCGTCGTCAGTCCCTTGCCGGTGATGGTGGAAACGATCTTGCCCTTGCAGACGCCGTTGCAGCCGCAGATTTCCGCATCATCCGGCAAGGCTGCAACGGCCGCCATAGGGTCCAGCGCGACACCCCCCTGGTAGGCCTGACCGAAGATCAGCGTCTCGCGCATCTCGGAAATGTCGGTGCCCTTCTTCATCAGGTCGAAGAACCAGGAACCGTCCGCCGTCTCGCCGTAGAGCACGGCACCGATGATGCGGTTTTCCTTGAGGACGAGGCGTTTGTAGACGCCGGCGGCGGCATCGCGCAGCACGATTTCCTGCCGGTCGGGAGCCTCGGCGAAATCGCCTGCGGAAAACAGGTTGATGCCGGTGACCTTGAGCTTCGTGTTGGTGACGGAGCCGTGATATTCGGCGCTGCCGCCCGTCAGCCGGTCGGCCAGTACCTTCGCGCTCTCATAGAGCGGCGCGACGAGACCGTAGCAGATGCCGCGGTGTTCGGCGCATTCGCCGAGCGCGAAGATCGAAGCATCCGAGGTCATCATGCCGTCGTCGACGACGATGCCCCTGTTGACGGCGAGGCCCGCCTCCTTGGCAAGCTGAGAGGCCGGGCGGATGCCGACGGCCATGACGACCATGTCGCCTTCAATGACGCGGCCGTCTTCCAGTTCGATGCCTTCGACCTTCTCCGTCCCGAGGATTGCCTTGGTATTGGCCTTGGTGATGATGTCGATGCCGCGTTCGTTGAGCGCCTTTTCCAGAAGGTAGGCGGCGGCGGGATCGAGCTGGCGTTCCATGATGGTCGGCATCAGGTGGATGACGGTGACATCCATGCCCTGCCGTTTCAGGCCGTAGGCTGCCTCAAGTCCCAGCAGGCCGGCGCCGATGACAATGGCTCGGCCCTTGCCGCTGGCGATCTTCAGCATGTTTTCGACGTCGTCGAGATCGCGGTAGGGCAGCACGCCCGGCAGTTGATGTCCGGGAACCGGGATGATGAAGGGCAGCGAACCCGTGGCGATCACCAGCTTGTCGTAAGCCGCCGTGATGCCGTTCGCCGAGGTGACGGTCTTTGCATGACGGTCGATCCCGGTGACTTTCGCGCCCTTGTGCAGCGTCACGTTATGGGCGGCATACCAGGCGTCGTTGTGGATGACGATGTCCTCGTAAGCCTTCTCGCCTGACAGCACGGGCGAGAGCATGATGCGGTCGTAATTGACGCGCGGCTCGGCGTTGAAGATCGTGACGTCGTAAAGGCCGGGGGCCTTTTCGAAGAGTTCTTCCAGCATGCGGCCGGGGGCCATGCCGTTGCCGATGATGACGAGTTTTTCGGTCATACCGTTGGCTCCATGTCTTTCGTGCTGCGGGTGCTTGCCGCGATCATCACACCGGACAGCGTCCCATAGGCGGACGTCCAGGCAGCCTTGGTCTCCGGGGTGAAGTCCGGGCCCAGGCCCTGTTCCAGTGTCCAGAGAAGGGCGTCGCCCACCACCTCGTAATGGGCCGGCTTCACGCCATAATCGTTGTGCTTGACGGCCAGCGCCACGGCGGCAGGCACGATGCTCTGAAGATCCCTGAGACCGTTGACGACGACGCCGAGCGTCGTCATCAGCTTCCGCCCCTGTTCCTTCATTTCCCCCTTGAAGAGAGGCTTCACTTCGGGCGCGATTTCGAAGAGCCTGCCGTAAAAGAGCTCCGCTGCAGCTTCCCTGATGGGTACGACCTTCGCGAAGGAAGACTGGACGAGGTCAATATCCTTGGGTGTCATGACGCTCTCCTCCTCATTCAGCGGCTTCGACGAAGCGGTGGCGTTCGTAAAGGAACTTCAGCACGGCTTCGCGGGATTTGAGGTAGGTGCGGTCTGAGGCGAGCGCGATGCGGTCGCGCGGGCGCGGGATCGGGACTTCCAGCACTTCGCCGATGCGTGCAGCGGGACCGTTGGTCATCATGACGATGCGGTCGGAGAGCAGGACGGCCTCGTCCACGTCATGGGTAATCATAATCATGGTGTTGCCGAGCCGGGCATGGATCTCCATCACGGCATCCTGAAGGTGCGCGCGGGTGAGTGCGTCGAGCGCGCCGAAGGGCTCGTCGAGCAGCAGGATCTTCGGCTCCATGGCGAGCGCCCGGGCAATGCCGACGCGCTGCTTCATGCCGCCGGAGATTTCGGAGGGGCGCTTGTCCCTGGCATGGGCCATCTGCACGAGGTCCAGATTGCGCATGACCCATTCGTGCTTTTCGGACTTGCTCTTGCGGCCGGCGAAAACCTTGGAGACCGCGAGGTTGACGTTTTCGTAGACGGAAAGCCAGGGCAGCAGCGAGTGGTTCTGGAAAACCACGGCGCGTTCCGGGCCGGGCTCGTTCACCTCGGCGTTTTCGAGCAGCACGGCGCCGCTCGAAACGCGGGTCAGGCCGGCGATCAGGTTGAGCAGCGTGGACTTGCCGCAGCCGGAATGGCCGATGATCGAGACGAACTCGCCCTTGTCGATGGTCAGCGTGACGTCTTTCAGCACTTCGGTCTTCGTGCCGCTGCGTTCGAAGCTTTTGTCGATATGGTCGATCTTGAGATAGGCGTTCATGGTGTCGTCTCCTCAGTTGGCGGCCGTGCCGCGGGTGACGACGCTGCCGAGCAGGGCGACCAGCTTGTCGAGAACGAAGCCGGTCACGCCGATATAGGCGAGCGCCACGATGATGTCGGAGAGCCGGGACGAGTTCCACGCGTCCCAGATGAAGAAGCCGATGCCGACGCCGCCGGTCAGCATTTCTGCGGCGACGATGGCGAGCCAGGAAAGACCGACGCCGATCCGCAGACCGGTGAAGATGTAGGGAGCCGCCGCCGGGATCATGATGCGGATGAAGAATTCGAGCGGGTTGAGGCGCAGCACGCGGGCGATGTTGCGATAGTCGTCCGGAATGTTGCGAACGCCGACGGCGGTGTTGATAATGACCGGCCAGATCGAGGTGATGAAGATGACGAAGATCGCCGAGGGGTTCGAGTCCTGGAAGGCAGCCAGCGACAGCGGCAGCCAGGCAAGTGGCGGCACGGTGCGCAGGATCTGGAAGATCGGGTCGAGACCGCGCATCGCCCAGACCGACTGGCCGACGATGGCGCCGAGCACGACGCCGGCAACTGCCGCAAGGCCGAAGCCGATCGCCACGCGCTGAAGCGACACCAGAACCCGCCAGGCAAGGCCGATATCCTGCGATCCGTAATCGAAGAAGGGATAGGCGATCAGGTCGAAGCTGTCGGCCCAGACCTGGGAGGGCGGCGGCAGCGTCGCGCCGGGATGGGAACAGGCAATCTGCCAGACGCCGAGCAGGACCAGCAGGACGACGAGCGGCGGCAGGATGTTGCGCAGAGTGGCAATGCCGACGCGCTTCAGGTCGAGTTTCGCGGCAGGACGCTTTGCCATCTGCACGACGGTGCCGGTCTTGATCGCGGCAATGGCCGGCGCCTCGGTATCGGCTTTGCGGGCGGTTGCGGTCATGTTTGGGTCCTCTGTCGAGTGGTGTTCGTTGTGGTCAAATCCAGCCCCTCATCCGTTGCCGGACCCTTCCCCCGTGACCGGGGAGAAGGTGGCAACAGCCGGGTGAGGGGCCGCACGACTTACGCGCCTGCCTTGATTGCCAGGCTTTCGAGATAGGCCTTCGGGTTTTCCGGGTCGAAGACCTTCCCGTCGAAGAAGGTTTCCGGACCGCGCGAGGTCGAGGCGGGAATGTCGGCCTCGGCAACGCCGAGATCCTTGGCGGCGGAACGCCAGATGTCTTCGCGGTTCACCTTGTCGATCAGCGCCTTGGTGTCCGTGTCGGGCGCGAACTTGCCCCAGCGGATATTCTCGGTAAGGAACCAGAGATCGTGGCTCTTGAACGGGTAGGAGGCATGGTCCTTCCAGAACTTCATCTCGAGGCCGGTGTTTTCCGCGACGCGGCCGTTGCCGTAGTTGATGTTGCCCTTGAGACGGCCGAGCACATCCTTCGGCGGCACGTTGAACCATTGGCGCTTGCCGAGGATCGTCGCCATCTCCTCCTTGTTGTCCATGCTGTCGGCCCAGATCTGGGCTTCCATCACCGCCATCATCAGGGCCTTTGCGGCGTTGGGGTTCTTCTCGATCCATTCGGAGCGCATGGAAAACGCCTTTTCCGGATGTCCCTTCCAGAGCTCGCCGGTGGTGCAGGCGGTAAAGCCGATGCCCTGGTTGACGAGCTGTTCGTTCCATGGCTCGCCGACGCAGAATGCGTCCATGTTGCCGACCTTCATGTTGGCGACCATCTGCGGCGGCGGCACGACGATGGTGGAGACGTCCTTGTCCGGATCGATGCCGCCGGCGGCGAGCCAGTAGCGGAGCCAGAGGTCATGGGTGCCGCCGGGGAAGGTCATGGCGACCTTGATTTCCTTGCCCTCGGCCTTCTTCGCGGCGAAGACCTCCTTGAGCTTCGAGGAATCCAGGCCGACGCCGGTTTGCGCATATTCGCTGGCGACCGAGATGCCCTGACTGTCGAGGTTCAGGCGGGCGAGGATCGACATGGGCACGGGAACGTTGTTCTGGGTGACCTTGCCGGCTTCCATGAGATAGGGCATCGGGGTGAGGATATGGGCGCCGTCGATGCCGTTCGCGGCGCCTCCGAGCACGAGGTTGTCGCGGGTTGCGCCCCAGGAGGCCTGCTTCGCCACCTCGACATCCGGCAGGCCGTACTTCTCGAAGAGGCCTTTCTCCTTGGCGATAATCAGGGGGGCGGCGTCGGTGAGCGCAATGAAGCCGAGCTTGGCGCCCGTGACTTCAGGGGCGGCGGTCGCGGCGAAGGCGCCGGAAGGGAAGGCGGTGCGCACGGCGCCGATCAGCGCGGCGGCAGCGGTGGTCTTCAGAATGGTACGGCGATTGATGCCCTGGCCTGCGGTCTTCGTCATTGCTGTCCCCTTATGGTTGGCGGAAATCCGGAAACAAAAAAACGCCGCATGGAGTTTGCGTCTTCAGGACCGGGAGAAGCCTGGACAGCAAAAACCTTGCGACGTCGATGTCTGATGGTTGTGCGCTTGTTGAGCGCTCATCTGCCTTCCGGTCGCCGTTGACCGGTGCGAAAATATCGAAGCAAGTGTCGTGCCAGTTTCCGGTCTTGCTTTTTAAGGTTATGAATTTTGGGCGAAATTTCGTACTTCGATGGGCTGCGAATGTGTCTGTCCGAAAAACAGGCTTGCCTAAGGATTGTGCGACTGCGTCATTCCAGCGCGAATTTTCGCCGGTGCATTGTGCAGTGCGTTCCGATCAGGCGTCGTGCTGGCTGGCATTCGGGCTCTCGCTGGAGCGGACGGCAAAGCCCTCCACGTAGTCCTTTATCCTTGCCGGATCGAAGACGTGGCCGTCCATGAAGCGGTCTTCCGTCCTCGAGCCTTCGATGCGGATATCCGCGTCCGTCGGCAGTCCGGTATCGCCGAGCGCCGTGCGATAGAGGTCGGGTCGAAAGGCGGATGCCGCGGCTTCTGTCCCGGCTTTGCTGAATTCCGCCTGACCCCAGCGGATCATCTGGCTGTAGATCCAGAGCGCCTGGCTGGGCCGGGGATAGTTGGCGTGATCCTTGTGGAACAGGAAGTAATCCGGGATGACGCGGACATTGCCCTTGGCGTCGAGGCTGAATTCGCCGGAGAGAACGCGGCGGATGATGTTGACAGGCGCTGCGATGAAGCGCGGGCCGGCCAAAAGTTCGGCGAGCGCGTCGTGGTTTTCAGGGGCGTCGCACCAGCGGGCGGCGGCATCGAGGGCGACGATCAGGCGGGACACCGTTTCCGGATGGCTTTCGGCCCATTCCGGCCGCATGCCGATCACCTTCTCGGGTGCGGAAGGCCAGATATCCTGCTTGGCGGCGACGATACGGCCGACGCCGCGTTCGGAGGCAACCATGTTCCACGGTGCCCCGACGCAGAAGCCGTCGATCGCGCCGGCGGCCAGCGCGTCGGATGTGAGCGGCGGCGGGACGACGACGAGCTTGACGTCCTTGTCCGGATCGATGCCGCCGGCGGCAAGCCAGTAGCGGAATTCGTAATTGTGGGACGAAAACGGATAGGTCATGCCGAGCGTCGGCAGTGGTTCTCCCTGCCTTTTCATATCCGAGAGCACCCGGGCGAATGCGCGGGCATTGTCGAGGGCGCCCGCCGTTTCCGTCAGGCCTGCTGTTGCCTGCATGCGTTCGTAGAGACGCAGCGACAGGGTAATGGCGTTGCCGCCCCGTCCCAACGAAAAGGGCGTTATCGTCGGCGATGGATTGGAGCCCAGTCCCAGCATGGAGGCGACCGGCATGGGCGAGAGCATATGGGCGATGTCGAACTGTCGGAAGGCGAGGCGATCGCGAACGTTGGCCCAGGAGACATCGCGCGCCAGGTCGAGGTGCAGGCCCTCCCGTCGAGCAAAGCCGTATTCGGAGGCGACAATCAGGATCGAGGCGTCCATCAGCGGGATGAAGCCGGCCCGGAGCGTCTTCGGATCGCTCGCGCCGCCGATGGCCGGGGCGGGATGACCCGCCTTGATGTCTGCCGTTTTCGTCATCTCATTCACTCCGGTTCCTCCGGACGGCGGCCTTGATTGCGGCCGGCATCACATCAGCAGGCCCGCCGCTGTCACCACGCTCTGGGCGATTTCGGCGAGCTTCTTCTTCTCGTTCATGGCCGTCTGACGCAGCAGCGCGAAAGCTTCCTCCTCGGAAAGGCCCCGCATCTTCATCAGGATGCCCTTGGCCCGTTCGATCACCTTGCGTTCTTCCAGCGCGGTCTTGGCATCGGCCAGTTCCCGCTGCAGGCGGCTGAAGGCGTTGAAGCGGCTGACGGCCATGTCGAGGATGGGCTTTACCCGCTCCTTTTTCAGTCCGTCGACGATATAGGCCGAGACGCCGGCGTCGACGGCCGCTTCGATCGACGCTGTGTCGGAACGGTCGACGAACATGGCGATCGGGCGACTGACCGTGCGTGTCAGCTGGAAAAGATGCTCCATCATGTCGCGATTGGGGCTCTCGATATCGATGATGATGACATCGGGCTGCAGCGTCTCGATGATCCTTGCGATCCCGTTGACCTCGTGCACAACGGTGACGTGCTCATGCCCCGCCTCGCGCAGGCCCTCTTCGATGATGGAGGCGCGGATGGCGTTTTCGTCGATCACGAGAATGGTGAGATCGGTATGCATCATGGGATCATAGATGACGCAGCGCGAAAAACTTGGCAAGCGAAATGCTTAAAATATGCGCTGTCTGTCCATTTGCATAAAAAGTCACCTTAGCGAGGTGACTTTTCCGCCTATTTGCGGGCGGCGTCGCCTGCTCCGCGGCCGAGCGCCGTTGCAATCAGGATGGCGAGATCGCCAGTGAAGGACTGCCGCTCTATGTATTGTCTGTCCGCTTCCGCCAGCCGCGCCGGTTCCGACATGTCGATGCCGGCAAGCTGGGCACTGCCGGTAATTCCCGGGCGGGCGGAAAAAACCCCCTGTTTGCGGCGTTCGCTAATCATCTCCGCCTGGCTCGGCAGGCAGGGACGGGGGCCGACGAGGCTCATCTCGCCAAGAACGACATTGAGGAGTTGCGGCAGTTCGTCGAGCTTGTAGGCGCGCAGCCAGCCGCCGACCGGGGTGATCCAGGCGGTGGACGCATGATGGGAGGCGACATCGGGCGTGCCGGTGGCCATGGTGCGGAACTTGTAGCATCGGAACGGCACCTCATTGCGTCCCACGCGCGTCTGGATGAAGAGCGCGGGTCCCGGCGAGGTGGCGCGGACGACGATGGCGATGACGGCCATGACCGGGCTCGTCAGGATCAGTCCGACCAGCGCGGCGGAAAAGTCGAACAGGCGTTTCATCATCTGTTGTCGGAGGCCTCGACGCTCGTCTTGCTCAGGAAGGATATGGCGAACACGGCTGCCGCCATCACCATGAAAAAAGACTCCCCGAGTGCCAGCCGATTATTCGAATTGCTGAAGAGTGTCACCAGAAAAAAGACGCTGAGCACGTAAGCGCCCATCAGCGTACTGTGGCTGATGACCTTTCGCCGGTAGGCCTCGCTCAGCCGGCGCCATGACATCCAGATGCCGACGGCAAGAAGCGTCAAACCGAAGAAGCCGTGGCGAACCATGATTTCCAGATAGCCGTTATGCAGCAGCACATAGCGGGTTTCGCCGTAAGTCGTCTGGCGCCAGAGCCGCAGCCAGTCGTTGCCGTGGCCGAAAAGCGGGGCCATGCTAATCAGTTCCAGCGCATTCGACCAGAGTTCCAAACGCTCACGCATCGAGTCCGGGGTTTCGGGCGCCTCGATTGCCGACCGCATGGCGCCCTCGATGCTCGGTGACTCCAGCGCGTTTTCCGACAGGTTTACCGCAGCGTCGAACGTCGGCCCTGCAAATTCCTCGATGTTGTCCTGCACGGTGTAAAGACCGACCGCCAGGATCGCGAAAGCGCCGAGGAGGAGAGGAACGATATGACGTCTGTGCTGGTGCAGGAAGGAGGTTGCTGCCATCGCTGCGACGGTGAAAATCAGCGCCAGCCAGACACCCTTGGACTTGGCGCCGTAGATGTTGAAGAGACCGAGAGCGACGATCAGGGAGCCGGCGGCGAGAATTGCATGCCGCTTCCAGCCAACGAGCCTTCCGCTTTCGGCCGCCTCCAGCATCCAGTAGAACGCGCCGATCACGATCAGCCCGCAGCCGATGGCACTGTGGATGGGATTGTTGTGGAACAACGGATAGGTCCGCTCTCCCGCCAGAATTCCGTGATAGTCGGTCGATACCAGCAGAGCGGCCAGGGCGATCGCCATGAAGAGGCTTATTGCCCGAAAAACATAGTGCCGGCTCGAATAGAGCGCGATGCCCAGACCCGGAAAGAAGATCGGAAAGACGTAGAGCCATTCCGAGGTGCCTTTCTCATCGAGAACGAACACGCCATAAGCGAAGCGGAGGAAGGCGTATACGCCCCAGCCGATGCAGAGATATGCGAGATAATCGCCCCGCAGGAAGCGATAGTTCTCCCTGAAGAAAATAAAGCCGATGGCGATCAGCGTCAGCGCCGTATAGCGATAGGTATCGCTTTCGGCGATCGGCGCGGAAATCATCCCGACCCACAGGATCATGAGTAGGTAAGGAGACCATTTCCAGTCTCGGAGCTTTTCGATGGGCGTGCTGCTGGTCATAGGGCGTATCTGATCCGGCGCGTGTATTCGAGGGCGCGCATGAGATGGGTGATGGCCCGGCGCGGTCCCCTGAATTTCCGTTTCCTGTAATCGGCGCGTGTGCCGATTTCCGTCATCTTGCTCGTGGTGGGGCTGAGGCGGGCGATGTTGTCCTTTACCGTGAAGACGTTCACGCCGTTCTGCCAGCCGCGCTCCAGCGCGATATCCAGCGGGTAGCTCATGACCCGGATATTGCGAAGCAGCTTTTCGGCGCCCGTCCGGGTGACGAGATAACATGCGGCGGAGCCCTGCGGCCCGTGAAGACATCGGCCGATCCGGTCTCCCAGGCGGGATGTCGCTCTTAGACGAAACCAGCGGGAGCGATGATTGAGAAGCTTGACCAGTTCCGCTTCCGGAACTGCCGCGAGTATCGCCTCGGCGCGCTCTATGAGTTCGGGCGGAACCTCGACATCGTCCTCGATAATGATTGCCGCGTCGTCATCGCTTTCCAGAAAGGTCGAAAGGGCCTTGAGGTGGCTGCGATAGCAGCCATATTCTCCGTCCAGCATCAGCCGGCCGTTCTGCCTAAGGAAGGCGCGCTCGTCGATATCGGTGCGTTGCTGGGCGGGTATCGCTGCCCCGTCGATACCGACAACACGCACAAATTGCATGCCGAACTGCGCCGTCTGGGCGATCAGACTTCGCCACCGCTCGATGGAGCGATCGAGATTTATGACATAGGCGCCAATTTTCATTTGTGTGCCAATTCTTTAGATCGCGCGCCAGCCTGCTCCCGGGAACGGTCTTTTAGCCGAGCGAATTCATTCAGGCAACGAAAATGGAGGCGATATGTCCAGCCCCACTTTCGGGTAGGCGAACGAAACATGTTGTCATCTCAACCTTTGCTGTTGCAGGGGGCTCTCCCGTGGGCGTTAATAACTTGCATTGGAATGTTCACGGTGTCAGGGATGAAAACGTGACTATTGCCTTTTTTAGAGAGTCTGGTGGAAAGTCCTGATGGCCTGGGAGCGTTACATACCGGCGGTTCTCGCTTTCCCTCGTTGGGTGAAGCGTTTGTTGGCGCTTGCGGTCGATGCGGCGCTTTGCGTCCTGACGCTTTGGTTCGCCTTCTGCCTGCGCCTCGATTACTGGGGGCCTTTGAGCGGGATACAACTGGTCACGATCCCGACGTCGCTTGTGGTCGCTCTGCCGATCTTCATTCGCTTCGGGCTCTACCGCGCGATTTTCCGCTTCATCGGATGGGATGCCTATATCGCGATCATCAAGGCCATCTCGCTTTATGGCCTGATCTTCATGACGATCTTTACCGTGGTCAGCGTGCCCGGCGTGCCGCGGACGGTCGGCATTCTTCAGCCGCTCCTGCTGTTGATCGCGGTCGGCATGTCCCGCATGGTCACGCGCTATCTGCTCGGCGGCGCCTACCGGAACATATTGCGGGACAAAAACCAGTCGAATGTCCTGATCTACGGCGCAGGCTCGATGGGCCGGCAACTCGGGACCGCGCTGGAGAACGGCACCGAACTGCATGTCGTCGGTTATCTGGATGACGATCGGTCGCTCTACGGTTCCTATATCGGCGGCATCAGGGTCTATGATCCGAAAAATCTGAAGAAGCTCGTGGCGACGCTGAACGTGAGGACGGTGCTGCTTGCGATGCCGGGTATCGATTCGAAGCAGCGCAATGCGGTCATCGAGAGCTTGCGTGGCGCGCGGGTCGCCGTGCGCCTGCTGCCCGATGTGAGCGAACTGGCGCAGGGCCGCGTTCGCCTCTCGGATTTCCAGGAACTCGCCATCGAGGATCTGCTAGGCCGTCAGTCAGTTGCGCCGGACAAGGCGCTGCTCGCCCGCAATATCCTCGGCAAGGTGGTCATGGTCACGGGGGCCGGCGGCTCCATCGGCAGCGAACTCTGTCGCCAGATCATGAAGATCGGGCCGGAATGCCTGCTGCTGGTCGATCAGAACGAATACGGTCTCTACGCCATCCATGCCGAACTGACGCGGGACGGACGTGACGATGAGCTCAAGGTGGTGCCGCTGCTCGGATCGGTGCGCGATGCGCGGCGAATGCGGGAGATCATGACGACGTTCCGTCCGCACGCGATCTATCATGCTGCGGCCTACAAGCATGTGCCGCTGGTCGAACATAATCCGATCGAGGGGATCAGCAACAATATCTTCGGAACGCTGGTGGTCGCCAGGGCCGCAATCGAAATCGGCGTTCCGTCCTTCGTCCTGATCTCCACCGACAAGGCCGTGCGGCCGACCAACATCATGGGCGCCAGCAAGCGGGTCGCCGAGCTGGTGCTGCAGGCCCTTGCCGCACGGGGCGGCTCCACCGTGTTCTCCATGGTGCGCTTCGGCAATGTGCTGGGTTCGTCGGGTTCCGTCGTGCCGCTGTTCCGGCAGCAGATCGCGCAGGGAGGGCCGATTACGCTCACCCATCCGGAAATGACGCGCTTCTTCATGACCATTCCGGAGGCCTCGCAACTGGTCATCCAGGCCGGCGCCATGGCGGAAGGCGGCGATGTCTTCCTTCTGGACATGGGCGAACCGGTGAAGATCATCGATCTGGCGCGGCGTATGGTGGAACTTTCCGGCCTCACCGTGCGGGACGAGGACAATCCCGACGGGGATATCGCTTTCGAGATGACCGGGCTGAGACCTGCGGAAAAACTCTATGAGGAATTGCTCATCAGCGACAATCCGGAGCCCACGGCTCATCCGCTGATTATGAAGGCCCATGAGGATTTCCTGCCGTGGCCGGCGCTGGAAAAGGCGCTCAACGCGCTTCAGCAGGCCATGGACCGCGGCGATCTCGTGGCGACGCGGGAGCTCATGGGCAAGCTTGTGTCCGGCTATCGCCCGAGCGCCGACATCGTCGATTTCGTGGCGCTGCGCCAGATGGAGCGGACGGATCGGTTTGGTTCCCTGTCCGAGGACGAGGGGTCCGACTTCGGCGGAATGACGCGATGATTCTCGTTACCGGCGGGAGCGGTTTCGTCGGCCGGGCGCTGACACGGGAACTTGCCCGTCGCGGTCTCCCCTTCAGGACGGCCGGTCGCAGGGCGGGTTCATGCGATTTCGTCGTGGGTGACATTGACGGCGCCACCGACTGGGCCGGGGCGCTTGCCGGCATCGATCAGGTCGTCCATCTCGCCGCGCGTGTTCATGTTATGCATGACAATACGAGCGACCCGCTTGCGGCTTTCCGAACCAGCAACAGGGACGGCGCGCTCAATCTTGCGCGACAGGCCGCGGCTTTCGGCGTGAAGCGTTTCGTGTTCGTCAGCACGCTGAAGGTCAATGGCGAGGAAACCGCGCCGGGGCGCGCGTTTCGCGCCGACGATACGCCGCATCCACTCGATCCCTACGGCATTTCCAAGCGTGAGGCCGAGGAGGGATTGTTCGACATTGCGGCAAGGACGGGCATGGAGGTGGTGTGTATCCGGCCGCCGCTCGTTTATGGCCCCGGCGTGAAGGCCAATTTCGCCGCACTTCACAAGCTGGCGTCGAGCGGTTTTCCGCTCCCCTTCCTGGCGATCCGCAACAGGCGGTCGATGGTCTATGTCGGAAATCTCGTCGATTTCATCCTGCGCTGCCTGGAGCATCCGGCGGCGGCGAACCGCGTTTTCCTCGTCAGCGACGGCGATGACGTTTCCCTGCCGGTGTTGATCTCACGGATCAGGGCGTCGCTCGGCAGGCCCGCGCGCCTTTTTCCGGTGCCGCCGTTCATGTTCACGCTTGCCGCGCGATTGCTCGGAAAGCAGGCTGTCGCGCAACGACTTCTCGGTTCGCTCGAGGCCGACATAACCGACAGCCGCGCCGCACTGGAATGGGCGCCGCCCTTCACCATGGAAGACGGCCTGAAGGCGATGGCGGCGGAACAGCCATTGACGAGCGGACAAAAATAAAGCCGGACAGCCATTCCTGGCTCCCCGGCTCAGCGGATGGTGGAAGCGTATCGCTTCCCTTCAGAACCCAAACCTCAGTCCAGGCGAACCTTGCTGAAATCCTCGGGCTTGATGCCGAGTGCACGCAGGTCGTGGCGGTTGGGGCTGCGGTGAGCTTCGACAGCGGCGGCGGCTGCACTTGCTGCGCCGAACACTGCAATCGCGCGACCAAGGAAACCCATGCGGATAGCGCCGTTAAGGACAGACATCTTCTTTGCCTTCATCTTCGTTTGTTTACGGGATGAAGATGGGCTTTGTTAGCGTATTCTACAATGGCGATTCAGACACTGCTGCTATGCAATAAAGAAGGGCCGGCTCCCGTGGAACCGGCCCTTCCTGATCCTGGTCAAATACAGGCGCTCAGTCTTCGCTTGCGGCCAGATGCGAAAGCATTTCGCCCTTGCCGCGTGCCCGCAGAATGAGTGGCAGTATCAGGGCAATGGCCGCGATGGCCAGCAGTACGGCTGCGATCGGCGAGGTGACGAGGACGGTCACGTCGCCCTGGCTGATCGCCAGTGCGCGGCGAAGCTGTTGCTCGGCCAGCGGGCCGAGGATCAGGCCGACGACCACGGGGGCGATCGGGTAGCCGAAGACGCGCATGGCATAGCCCATCAGGCCGAAGGCGAGCAGCATGCCGAGTTCGAATACCGAGGGGTTTGCGCCGATGGTGCCGAGCGTCGCAAACAGCAGGATGCCGGCATAGAGCCAGGGCTTGGGGATCGTCAGCAGGCGGACCCAGAGCCCGATCAGCGGCAGGTTGAGCACCAGCAGCATCAGGTTGGCGATCAGCAGGCTGGCGATGAGGCCCCAGACGAGTTGCGGATTGGTCGCAAACAGCAGCGGGCCGGGCTGCAGTCCATACTGCTGGAAACCGGCGAGCATGATGGCGGCGGTCGCCGTCGTCGGCAGGCCGAGCGTGAGCAACGGCACGAGCGTTCCAGCGGCCGAAGCGTTATTGGCCGCTTCCGGACCGGCGACGCCTTCGATAGCGCCGTTGCCGAATTCTTCCGGATGTTTGGTCAGCCGCTTTTCCGTCGCGTAGGAGAGGAAGGTGCCGATCTCTGCGCCGCCGGCCGGCATGGCGCCGATCGGGAAGCCGATCAACGTGCCGCGCAGCCAGGGCTTCCAGGAACGCGCCCAGTCGGCCGCGGTCATCCAGATCGATCCCTTGACGGCTTCGACCTTGTCGGGGCCGCGATCGCCCTGCGCCGCGAGGAAGAGGCTTTCGCCGACCGCGAACATGGCGACGGCAAGCGTCGTCACCTCGATCCCGTCGAGCAGGTCCGGCACGCCGAAGCTCATACGGGTCTGGCCGGTCAACTGGTCGATGCCGATGGTTGCGAGCGTCAGTCCGATGAAGAGCGAAGTGAGGCCGCGCAGGGTGGAATCGCCGAAGGCGGACGATACCGTTACAAAAGCCAGCACCATCAGGGCGAAATATTCGCGCGGGCCGAAGACCAGGGCGAGCTTGACGATGTAGGGCGCGACGAGCGCGAGCGCGACAGTGGCGATCAGGCCGGCGACGAATGAGCCTATGGCGGCGGTCGCAAGGGCGGGGCCGCCGCGGCCGGCGCGCGCCATCTTGTTGCCTTCGAGCGCCGTGACGATCGAGGAGCTCTCGCCCGGCGTGTTGAGCAGGATCGAGGTGGTCGAGCCGCCATACATGCCGCCGTAATAGATGCCGGCGAACATGATGAGCGAACCCGCCGGATCGAGCTTGAAGGTGACGGGCAGAAGCAGGGCGACGGTCAGGGCCGGTCCGATGCCTGGCAGCACGCCGACGGCGGTGCCGAGTGTCACACCGATCAGGGCGTAGAGGAGATTCGCCGGCTGGGCGGCAATCGTGAGGCCCTGCAGGAGGAATTCAAAGGTATTCATGCGGGGCTACTCCTCAGAGGAAAAGATGCTCGAGCGGCCCTGCCGGCAGGGAAAGCTGCAGCAGTCCGGCAAAAACCAGCCAGATCGCAAGACAGATGGCGATGCCAAGGGGCAGCGAGATCCAGAGCTTTCTCTTGCCGAAGGCGAAGGCCGTGGCGGCGAAGAGGATGCCGGTGGCGATCGAAAAACCCGCGGTTTTCAGAAGCAGCATCTGTCCAGCCAGTCCGCCGACGATCCAGAGGACGGGAGAGACTTCCTGATGCTCGCGTTCGGGGAAATCGCGGCGGATGGCGGCAACTGCCGTCCACACCGCAAGTCCGAGCAGTCCGAAGGCGATCCATCTCGGCACGGTCGCGGGGCCGACGGGCGAATAGCCTGTAACCTCGCCAAGGCGCGCCACGTCCCAGAAGATCAGGCCGGCGAGAGCGGCAAGGAAGACGGCGATGAAAAGCGCCGCCCCGTCGGGGCGGCGTGTCTCATGCTTGGGGTTCGATCCGGTGCTCATTTCACCAGTCCGATGTCCTTGAGGACGCCTTCGGTCGCGGCGACGTCCTTGTCGAGCTGGGCCTTGAAGGCGTCGCCGGACAGGTAGGAGTCCTGCCAGCCCTTGGTCTTCAGGATTTCCTGCCAGCTTGCGGACTTCACCAGCTTCTCGATGTCGGCGGAAACCGCGGCTTCCTGCTCGGCTGTGAGGCCGGGAGCGGCGGCAACCATGCGCCAGTTCTCGACGACCACGTCGAGGCCGCTTTCCTTGAGCGTCGGAGCGTCCACGCCGGGAAGACGTTCGGCGCTGGTGACGGCGAGCAGACGCAGCGTGCCTGACTTGACCTGCGATTCGAATTCGCCATAGCCGGAAATGCCGGCCGTGACCTGGCTGCCGAGGATTGCGGCAAGCGCTTCACCGCCGCCGGAGAAGGCGATGTAGTTGATCTTGGTCGGATCGACGCCGGCTGCCTTGGCGATCAGGCCGACGGCGATGTGGTCGGTGCCGCCCGCCGAGCCGCCGCCCCAGGATACGGAGCCGGGGTCCTTCTTCAGGGCTTCGACCAGGTCCGCCATGGTCTGGATCGGGGAAGAGGCCGGAACGACGATCGCCTCGTACTCGCCGGTAAGGCGAGCGATCGGGGTGACGTCCTTCAAGGTAACCGGCGCCTTGTTGGTGAGGATTGCGCCGACCATGACGTAACCGCCGACGATCAGCGAACCGGGGTTGCCCTTGCTCTGGTTGGCGAACTGGGCAAGGCCGATGGTGCCGCCGGCGCCGGGAACGTTCTGCACCTGCACGTTGGAGGAGATGCCCTCCTGCTGCATGGCCGTCTGCATCGAACGGGCCGTCTGGTCCCAGCCGCCGCCGGGATTGGCGGGCGCGATGATGGTGTAGTCGGCGGCGAAAGCCGGAAGCGCCATGGCGCCGGCGAGAATGGATGCGAGGAAGAAGTGTTTCATGATGTTGTCCTCCGTCAGGTGCTGCTTTTGCAGCTCGTTTCTTTTGCCGTGCAGAGGGGGAGAACGGTTGCCACTGCCTTATGCCATGGCTGCGAATGCAATTTGCGCCGAAGCTCCTCCCGAGCCTTGGATCCGCCTCCACGGATGCCAATGACACCAACGCACCACACAAAGCTGACATCTAGCTGACGCCGGTCAAAATTCGTGTGGGTTGGCGTTCGCCGCAGCCTAGCGCATTTACTGTAGCCGTAAAACCTCGTTCCACCGATCGATCAGCCGGGCACGCTTCACCTGATCGAGGTAGACCATGAGGCCGGGGCTGACGGGCACCGGCCGAAGCTGGGCGCCGAGCAGGTCGCGCATGGTGTTTGCGGTATTTTCGCCGTTGACCTCGGGGCTGACGGCGGCGATCTGCAACTCCCGAGCCATGAGGGTCTGGCCCTCTTTCGACATGAAGAATTCGAGGTAGGCGCGGCCGAGATCGGGCGATGCGGCCGCTTGCGGCACAAGGCCGATCCGCGACATGACGACGGTGTAATCCTTCGGCAATACGATCCCGACGTCCGGATGGCGCGAGGCCCAATCCGCGGCATAGGAACCGATGATGTTGTAGCCGAGCACGAATCGCCCGTCGGCTATGCGCTCGAGGATGGCGGAACTGGTGGAATAGAGCTTCACGCCGGCCGATCCCATGGTCCGGATGACCGACCAGATGTCGCCGAACTGTTCCTGGTCGCGGGCCATGAAGAGGAAGCCCACGCTCGAACGCTCGATGTCATAGGTGCCGATCCGGCCGTGGACTTCGTTGCCCTTGCGTTTCAGATATTCTACGAACTCCGCGCGGGTCGCCGGCGGTTTCTCGTGGATGAAGCTCGGCTTGTGATAGACGAAGACGGCGGGTTCGAAGGTGAGCGCATAGGCGGTGTTGCGCCAGTTCGCCCAGCCCGGCCAGAGGTCGCTCATCGGCAGGTCGCTGCGCTGGGCGTAGCCGTCGTTGCTGAGCTTCACCTGCAGGTCCATGGCGGAGGAAAAGGCGAAGTCGGCGGTCTTCCCCCCGGAATCGGTTTCCTTGACGATGCGGTCGTAGATTTCGCCGGTCAGCATGTCCTCGTAGCGCACGGCAATGTCGGGATGCGCCTTCTGGAAGGCGGCGATCATCGGTTGGGCAACGGGTTCGTCGAGCGAGGAATAGACGACGAGCTGCCGCGCCGCCGGGTTTCCCGACAGCGCCGGAAAGACAACCGGCTCCGCCCAGGCCATGGTGGCGGAGGTCACGGTCAGCAGCAGGGCAATGAAACTCCTCATGAATTCATATTGCAGAAGCGGAGGGGCGTTCACAAGTGCCGCCGGGCTCTGTAGTTTGAAGGTTCAACGCGCATGGAGGAGGTCTGTCTTGCGCATCCTGCTGGTGGAAGACAATACGGCGCTGGCCGACGGCCTGTCCGCGATCTTGCGCGGCAGCGGCTATGCCGTGGACGTCGTGCACGACGGTGCGTCCGCCGAAGCGGTGACTGCCACGGAAAGTTTTGACCTTGTCATCCTCGATCTCAACCTCCCCGACATGGGCGGGCTCGATGTGCTGAAGGGCATGCGCGCCCGCCAGAGCAAGGCGGCGGTGCTGATCCTCACCGCCCGTGGCGCGACGGAAGAGCGGGTGCGCGGGCTCGACCTCGGAGCGGACGACTACATGAGCAAGCCGTTCGATGTCAGCGAGCTTGAGGCGCGTGTCCGCGTTCTTCTCAGGCGTCAGGCCGGCCTGCGCTCGTCGGCGGTTCATTACGGCAAGGTTTCGCTCGATCTCAATTCGCGCAGCTTTTCCGCGGACGGCGCGCCGATAGACCTGCCGGCCCGCGAGCTCGGTCTGCTTGAGCTCTTGTTCCTCCGCGCCGGCAAGGTGGTCTCGAAGGAGGCGATCATGCAGTCGCTCGCGGCCTTCGACGACGATCTCAGCGCCAATGCGATCGAGCAGTATGTCAGCCGGCTGCGCCGGCGGCTCGCGCCCTATGGGCTGACAGTGAAGACGGCGCGCGGCATCGGCTATTATCTCGACCGGCCATCGGAACCGGCATGACTGTCTCGGTCTATTCGCTTCGGCGACAGTTGCTCGGATGGCTGCTTCTTGCGACGCTCATCATGGGTTTCCTGGCGCTCATCGATACCTATCGCGATGCCGTGCGCACGGCAGATACCGTTTCCGACCGTGTGCTCGCGGGGTCCGCCATGGCGATTGCCGAGCGGGTGATCGTGTCGGAGGACGGCGAGTTGCAGGTCGATATTCCCTATGTCGCGCTGGAAATGCTGACGTCGGCCGCGCAGGACCGGGTGTTCTATCGGGTCGACGGGCCGCCGGGGCAGTTCATCACCGGCTACCAGAACCTTCCGACCTTCGCCGATCTCGGGGGGCAGGCGGCCTTTTACACGGATGCGGTGTTCCGAGGAGAGCGGATACGCATCGCCGTGCTGCAGCGTTCCGCCTCGACCGGCATCAATTCGGTGCCGTTTTCCGTGACGGTCGCCGAAACCACCATCGCCCGCCGGCAGCTTGCCCGTTCGATCCTCCTCAATTCGGCGGCGCGTCTTGCCCTGATGATCGCCGGGGCGGCGGTCATCGTCTGGATCGCCGTCACCTTTTCGCTGCGGCCCCTTTATCGGCTGAGCGATGCGATATCGGAGCGTAACCCTGACGATCTCCACCCGATCGAGCAATCGGTGCCGAGCGAGGTTCAGGGGCTGGTCGACACCGTCAATTCTTTCATGACGCGGCTCGCCTCGGCTCTTGCGGCGCTGCGCAACTTCACCGGCAACGCCAGCCACCAATTGCGGACCCCGCTTGCCATCGTGCGCACCCAGCTCGAGCTTGCCCAGAGGGCGACCACGCTCGAAGAAGCCCGCGCGGCGGCAAAGGAGGGCGACAAGGCGGTGGTGCATGCCGAACGGGTGCTGGCGCAACTTCTTCTGATGGCCAAGATCGATTCCGTGGAGCCGGAGGCGCGGCAGATGCCGGAGCCGATCGACCTCGTGGCGCTTGCCCAGCAGATCACCGCCGACAAGGTTCCCTCCGCCGCGAAAGCCTCCATCGATCTCGGTTTCGAGGGAGAAGGGCAGGCCTGGGTGGCGGCGGAGCCCCTCCTGATCGGAGAGCTGCTTGGAAACCTGATCGGAAATGCCATCGCCTATGCGGGGCGTGATGCGGAGGTCACCGTCCGGGTGAGCCAGCCTGGAGGAAGCGTGCGCCTGGAGGTGGAAGACAACGGCCCCGGCATTCCCGCGGCCCGCATGGAAAGCCTGAAGCAGCGCTTCGTTCGAGGCGAGCGCGGGGAAGGCCTCGGCCTCGGCCTCGCGATCGTCGAGGAAATCGCAAGGCTTTTCAGCGGCACGTTTCAGCTTTCGCCGGGCGGCGGCGGCCGCGGGTTGCTCGCCGCGGTGACGTTTCCGGCGGCCATCGGCCCGGCGCGCTGATGCGGGCCTGCGGTGCCGGTCCTTAGCGGAGGAAGGCGCGGAAGCGGCCGAGCGCGAAGGTGAACAGCACCGTCCCGATGGCCGCGAGCCAGAGGAATTGCGGCCAGACCACGTCAAAGCCGGCGCCGCGGAACAGGATCGCCTGCGCGAGCGAAATGAAATGGGTGTTGGGGGCGAAGGACATGATGAACTGGATGATCTCGGGCATGCTTTCGCGCGGGGTCAGTCCGCCTGAGAGAACCTGCAGCGGCAAGAGGATCAGCATCAGCAGCAGCCCGAACTGGGGCATCGAGCCGGCGACGGTCGCAAGGAAGATGCCAAGGGAGGTCGCTGCAAATAGCTGGAGCGCGGTGCCGGCCACGAACAGCGGCACGGAGCCCTGGAGCGGCACCTCCAGCAGATAATGTGCCACGAAGATCAGCGAGAAGGTGGAGGCGACCAGCACCACCAGGCTCATGGCCAGCACCTTGCTCACCATGATTTCGAGCGCGGTGACAGGCATGACCAGCAGATGCTCGATCGTGCCGTGTTCGCGCTCGCGGATGAGGGCCGCACCCGTCAGGATGATGGAGAGCATCGTGACGTTCATGATGATGTTGTTGATCGCGCCGAACCAGGTGCTGTCGAGCTGCGGGTTGAAACGCGATCTGAGCGTCAGGTTCACCGGCACCGCGGTTTCGCCGCGGTAGCGATTGACGAATTCGCTGACCTCGCTGTTGACGATCTGCTGGATATAGCCCGCACCGGTAAAGGCTTGCGTCATGCGCGTGGCATCGATGTTGAGCTGTATGGCGGGGGCACGTCCCGCGAGCACGTCCTGCTGGAAGTTGACCGGAATATCGAGGGCGAAGGTCGCCTGTCCGGCGTCCATCCGTTTGTCCATCTCCGCCGCGGTGATGAGTTCGGGCTTCGTGAAATAGGGGGGATAGAAGGCATCGACGAGACGGGTCGACAGTTGCGAGCGGTCCTCGTCGACGATCGCAATCGCCGCCATGTTGAGGACCTGCGGCAGCGCGCGCGCCTCGGTATAGATCGACAGCGTGAAGGAATAGAGGATGAAGGCGAAGAGCATTCGGTCCTGCATGAGGCCGCGCAGTTCCTTCAGGATCAGATTGCCGACATGGCGCATGCGCATGGATGACTACCTCGCCTGCTTCTTGAGAAAGATCGCCGTCAGCCCGATCAGCACCGGTATGGAGACGAGGAGATACAGGATCTCCTTCTGCACATCGGCAAGGCCCAGCGCCTTGGAAAAGGCGCCGCGCGCGACCGTCACGAAATGCGTCGTCGGATAGTAGGTGCCGATTACCTGTCCTGCACCCTTTAGCGAGGAGACCGGGTCGATGATGCCGGCATATTGGACCGCCGGGATCAGCGTCAGCAGTGCGGTGCCGAACAGGGCGGCAATCTGGCTGGAAACGAAGGTCGACACCAGCATGCCCAGCGCCGTCGTGCAGGTGACGTAGAGGAGTGCTGCAAGCGTGAAGGCGAAAAAGCTGCCGGTGAAGGGAACGCGGAAGATGAAGACGGCGAAGGCGGTCAGCAGCGCGAAATTCAACATGGCAAGGACCACGTAGGGCAGTTGCTTGCCGAGCAGGAATTCCAGCCGGGTGGTCGGCGTCACGTAGAAATTGATGATCGAACCGAGTTCCTTCTCGCGCACCACGCTGAGCGCGGAAAGGATCGCGGGGATGAGCAGCAGGAGCAGCGGGATCACGGCAGGAGCCATGGCGACGAGGCTCTTGACGTCGGGATTGTAGCGATAGCGCGTTTCCAGCGTGTAATTGCCCCTGGTGGCGTCCTCGCCATAGGCTTCGCGGATTTTCTCCATGATCCAGTGGGCGTGCACGCCCTGGACATAGCCGCTGATGGTTTCGGCTCGCGTCGGCATGGCGCCGTCGATCCAGGCGCCGATTTCCGGTGTCGCGCCGCGCAGGGCATCGCGGCCGAAATTCGGCGGGATTTCTATCGCCAGGCTGATCTCGCCGCTGCGCATGCGTCGGTCGAGATCGGCATAGTCGGTGATCGGCGGCTTCTCGACGAAATAGCGCGAGCCGGAAAGCTGTTGCGCATAGTCGTCGCTGATCGTCGTGCGGTCGTGGTCGAGAACGGCGAAGGTCAGGTCGTCGACGTCGAGATTGATGCCGTATCCGATGACGAACATCAGGATGACGCTGCCGAAAATTGCCAGCGTGCCGCGGATCGGATCGCGCTGCAGCTCCAGCATTTCCCGGCGGGAATAGCTGAACATCCGCATGAGGTCGAAGAAGCGCCGGGTCGTGCGGACCGGGGCGGAGGCGGATGCCGCCGGTGCCCCGGCCGATGTCGCGGAGGTCCCAGCCGCTGAGGGCTCTGCGTCACCGGCCTTTGCGATCGCATCCTCGAGATAGGCGATGAAGGCCTCCTCTAGCGAGGCCGCTGCTCGTTTTGCGACGATTTCCGCGGGGCGGTCGCTGATGAGGACCGTTCCCGCATGCATCAGCGAGATGCGGTCGCAGCGTTCCGCCTCGTTCATGAAATGGGTCGAGACGAAGATCGTCACACCGTCCTTGCGGGAGAGATCGGCGAGGATCTGCCAGAAATTGTCGCGCGCCACGGGATCGACGCCGGAGGTCGGCTCGTCGAGGATCAGGATTTCGGGCGCATGCACCATGGCGACGGCAAGCGACAGGCGCTGGCGGATGCCGAGCGGCAATGCTTCCGGCAGCGTGTCCATGATGTCGGTGAGGCCGAAGCGCTCGGCCATTTCCCGGATGCGGGGCTCGATCGTTTCCGAGGGAAGATCGAAGAGCTTGGCATGCAGTTCGAGGTTCTGGCGAACCGTCAGCTCCGTATAGAGCGAGAAGGCCTGGCTCATGTAGCCGATGCGCCGGCGGGCGGCGAGGTCGGAGCTTTCGAGTTCCTTGCCGAAGAGTTTGGCTGTGCCTTCCGATGCCTGCAGAAGCCCGGTCAGCATCTTCATCGTGGTCGTCTTGCCGCAGCCGTTCGATCCGAGGAAGCCGAAGATCTCGCCTCGCTCGATCCGGAAGCTGACATCGTTGACGGCGGTGAAATCCCCGAAGCGCATCGAAAGATGCTCCGCCTCGATGGCGATTGCGCCGTCCATCGCGGGGTCCCTCGGGGGGATGACCAGGGTGCCGTGGCCGCTGCGTTTGTCTTCGGGCAGGAGTGCTATGAAGGCGTCGTCGACGGTCGGCGTGCCGGTGCGTTCCAGCAGCTCCTGCGGCGTTCCGGTTGCGAGCACGCGGCCCTCGTCCATCGCGACGAGCCAGTCGAAACGGGCGGCTTCCTCCATGTAGGCGGTGGCGACGATGACGGCCATGCCCGGCCTGCCGGCGCGGATGCGGTCGATCAGTTCCCAGAACTGCCGGCGCGACAGCGGGTCGACACCGGTCGTCGGCTCGTCGAGGATCAAAAGATCCGGGTCGTGGATCAGCGAGCAGCAGAGGCTGAGCTTCTGCTTCATGCCGCCCGAAAGCTTGCCGGCAGGGCGGTCGGCAAAGGGGGCGAGCCCGGTGCTGTCGAGGAGTTCGGCGATGCGGCGTTCGCGCTCTCTACGGCTGTGCCCGAAGAGCTGGCCGAAGAAGTCGATATTCTCGAAGACCGAGAGTGTCGGATAGAGGTTCTTGCCCAAACCCTGGGGCATGTAGGCGATGCGCGGGCAGGTTCTCGCCCGGTGTCCTGCATCGGCCATGCTGCCGCCCAGCACCTCGACCTCGCCGCCCTGAATGGCGCGGGCGCCGGCGATCAGCGAGAGCAGGCTCGATTTGCCGACGCCGTCCGGGCCGACAAGGCCGACCAGCCCGTCGCCGGGAATGTCGAGCGTGATGGTATCAAGTGCCGTCGTCTTGCCATAGGTGAGCGAAACGCTGCGCAGGCTGGCGACGGGTTGCGCCTCTGTGTCGGCCGATGGGAGAGCGGAGCTCATTGGACGAGCTTGCCCTCCAGATCGGCCGGCCACGATGTCTCGGGATCGACGCGGACATAGGCCACGCCGGGCACGCCGGTCTTCACGAGCTGGAGGTATTTCTGCAAGAGTTCCGGCTTGATCTTGGCCTTGACGCGGAACATCAGCTTCTCCCGCTCGACGGCCGTCTCCACCGATTTCGGCGTGAACTGGGCGACACTGGCGACATAGGTGACCGTGGCCGGCACCAGATAGTCCGGCAGGGCATCGAGCTTCAGGCGGGCCTCTGAGCCGATCGACAGCTTGCCGGCGGATTCCGTCGGCAGGAAGAAGCTCATATAGACGTCGCCGAGATCGACGAGGTTGACGACGCGACCGCCCCCGGCGACGATTTCACCCGGCTGGGCAACGCGAAACTGCACGCGACCGTCGCGCGGCGCCGTCAGCAGGCTGTCTTCGATTTGCGTCCTGATGGTATCGATGGCCGCGTTCGCGGCATCGGACGCCGCCTTGGCATCGACCACCTGGGCATCGGCCGAGCTGACGGCTGCGTCGGCCGCTGCCGATTCGGCTTCCGCCGCCGCAACGGCTGCGCGGGCGCCCTCCACGGCAAAGCGGGCGTCTTCCAGCTGCTGGGTGGAGATGGTGCTCGATTTCGCCAACTGCTCGGCGCGGGCTTCCTGGTTCATCGCGCTTTCGAGCTGCACCCTGCGCTGGGCGATGGCCGCCTCGGCGGCGCGTTTTTCTGCATTGCGCTGGATGACCTGCGCATTGGCCGTATCGATGCCGATGACGGCGCGCCGGGCTTGCGCCTCGGCCTGCTTGAGCTGGGTGTCGAGTTCGCGGGTGTCGATCTGGGCGATCCTGTCGCCGGCTTTGACGAAATCCCCTTCGTCCACGAAGATTTCGCTGATACGGCCGGCAAACTTGGCGGAAACGTCCACCTCCACGGCCTCGATGCGGCCATTGCCGCTGGCGATCCCGGCGGGAAGCTCCGAGGCTGAGATCGACTGCCATGCGTAGTAGCCGCCGCCGGCGGCAAGAGCCACGATGATCGCCAGAATGATGCCGTTCAGTTTGGGAAGTTTCACCGGTAGCCCCCGTATCGAAGTGCGATCTCCCCTTTTTCGGGAGGGATACGCATCGCGTCTAATCGTTTGATTAAAACACTATGGTCCAGGCAGGCGCAATAGCTTCGGGATGACACCAGCCGAAAAAATCGGCGAGGGCGGATCCTGTTTCGATTTTAGGTTGCGGAGCTGTTTTCGGCAAGAAAAAGCGCGACGCCCGCCGCCGAGAGCGCTTCGGCGATATCCGGCGGCGGCGGCCTGTCCGTTGCCAATTCGGCGATTTCGGCAAAATCACAGACCTTGACGAGGCCCTGGCGGCCGAATTTGGAATGGTCGGTCACGACGAGGGTGCGTTTCCCGCGAGACAGCACGGTGCGTGCGAATTCGGCCTCGTTCAGATCGTAATCCATGATGCCGGTTGCCGCGTCGACGGCGCCTGCCGAGATCACCGCATGGGTGACGTTGAAACGGCTGACGAATTCGATGGCCGACACGCCGAAAGCCGCGGCATTGTCGCTGCGCAGTTCGCCTCCGGCCATATAGACCTTGTTGTCGTTGACGGTTGCAAGCGTGCGGGCGATGTCCGAGGAATTGGTGACGACGGTCAGCCGCCGGTGGCCCAGCAGTTCGCGTGCGAGAAAACTCGTCGTCGTGCCAGTGTCGAGCATGATGGAATCGCCGTCGCGGATCGTGGCGGCGACTGCCCGGGCAATGGCTTTCTTGGCAGGGGCGTTTTCCCGCATCCGCTTCTCAAACGGCGCTTCGCCGACCGAGGTCGGCAGTGCAATCGCGCCGTGCATCCGCACGACGACGCCGTTTTCGGCGAGCGGCTTTATGTCGCGGCGCACGGTTTCAAGCGAAACGCGCAATCGGCGGGCAAGATCGGAAATCGAAAGCGTTCCGTCCTGCTGTAGAAATCGCAAGATCTCCCTGTGGCGCTTCGGTTCGTTCATGGCTCCCCGTTTCATCGCTGTCGCAAGCAGATAGCGATGCTTTGGCGACGGGAAAATGTAAAGTCACAAAAACGGGCAGAAAAACACATAAAACCACATTGGCCGATTGACAGGCCGGCTTTTCTCGCGTGAGATTGCCGGCGATCCTGTCGCGTCCCACGACAAAAACAATGCGGGAACGGCGCGAGGGATTGGCCTGAAACATTTCAAGCGTTCGACCGGGAGAAGCTGCATGTCTTTCCGCCAGCCAGCCTTCATGACGTCCGATGGCCCATGCCAGCAGGCGGGCAGGGTGGCGCGATGAGCGTTTCCATGCCGTCGGAAGCCATCGTCCCGAAGGCCGGGGAAGAGCGGATAAGGGCCTTGCCCTGCTGGAACGGTGCGATCGAGATTTCCCTGCTCAAGGGTGGCATCAGCAATGAGAGCTATGTGGTGCGCGATGCCGGCGGTCTGCATGTCGTGCGTTTCGGCAGCGACTATCCGTTTCACCATGTCTTTCGCGACCGCGAGCTTATGACGGCCGAGGCCGCGCAGGCCGCGGGCTTCGGCCCGGACATTCATTACGCCGAACCGGGCGTGATGGTGACGGGGTTCATCGAGGGCAAGACGTTCACCGCGCAGGACGTGATCGCCGAACGGGGACGGATCGCCCGGCTGCTCAGGGATTTTCATGACACCATGCCTCGCTTTGTCAGGGGCGTGGCCTTCCTGTTCTGGCCCTTCCATGTCATTCGCGATTACGCCTACACGCTAGAGAAGGGCAAAAGCCGCATGACGGCGGAACTGCCCGGCTATCTGGCGATTGCCGATGAACTCGAGAAAGCGCAATCGCCGCTGCCGATCGTCTTCGGCCACAACGATCTTCTGCCGGCCAACATCATGGATGACGGCAAGCGTCTGTGGCTGATCGATTATGAATATGCCGGCTTCTCGACGGCGATGTTCGATCTTGCCGGGGTGACCTCGAATGCGGGGTTTTCGGCCGACCAGTCCGATGATTTCCTCGCCACCTATCTCGGGACGACGCCAGATCCCGGCATCCGCCGTTCGCTTGCAGCCATGCAATGCGCTTCGCTGCTGCGCGAGGCGATGTGGAGCATGGTGTCGGAACTGCATCTGTCGGCGCCGGGCGCCGACTACGTCGCCTACACCGCTGAAAATCTCGACCGGCTCGCTGTCGCCCTCGACCATTATCGTAGCCTTTACGGAAAGACGTCTCCATGACCATGCTTCCTTCCCACGCCCAGATCGTCGTCATTGGCGGCGGCATCATCGGCTGTTCGACCGCCTATCATCTCGCCCGAGACCACAAGGCGGATGTGGTGCTTCTGGAGCAGGGCACGCTGACCTCCGGTTCCACCTGGCATGCGGCGGGTCTCGTCGGCCAGTTGCGTTCGTCGGCCTCGATTACCCGCGTGCTGAAATATTCGGTCGAGCTCTACAAGGGTCTGGAGGCCGAGACCGGGCTAGCGACCGGCTGGAAGATGACCGGCTGCCTGCGGCTTGCGACCAATCAGGACCGATGGACGGAATTCCGCCGTCTTGCCACGACCGCCGGCAGCTTCGGCATGGAGATGCATCTGGTCTCGCCGGAAGAGGTGAAGCGGATGTGGCCGCTGATGAATGTCGACGATCTCGTCGGCGCAAGCTGGCTACCGACGGACGGACAGGCGAGCCCCTCCGACATCACCCAATCGCTCGCCAAGGGTGCGCGCATGCACGGCGCGAAGATCGTCGAGAACGTCCGGGTAACGGGCTTCGACATGAAGGACGGCCGCATCGTCGCGGTGAAGACGACGCTCGGCGACATCGCCTGCGAGAAGGTCGTGAACTGTGCCGGGCAGTGGGCGCGTCAGGTCGGCGCCATGGCCGGCATCAACGTGCCGCTGCAGCCGGTCAAGCACCAGTATATCATCACCGAGAAGATCGACGGGCTTGCGACCGACGCACCGACGATCCGCGATCCGGACCGCCGCACCTATTTCAAGGAGGAGGTCGGCGGCCTGGTGATGGGCGGCTACGAACCCAATCCGCAACCCTGGACGACCGGCGATGTGCCGGACGAATGGGCCTTCCGCCTGTTCGACGACGATTTCGATCATTTCGAGCAGCACATGGTGCAGGCCATCGAGCGCATTCCGGCGCTGGAAAAGGCTGGCGTCAAGCAGATGATTAACGGCCCCGAGAGCTTTACTCCCGATGGAAACTTCATTCTCGGCGTCGCGCCGGAATGCTCCAACATGTTTGTCGGCGCGGGCTTCAATGCCTTCGGCATCGCTTCCGGCGGCGGTGCGGGCTGGGTGCTTGCCCAGTGGGTCGTGGATGGCGAGGCGCCGCTCGATCTCTGGGTGGTCGATATCCGGCGCTTCTCCGGCATGCATCGCGACCGCCAATGGGTGCTCGACCGCACGCTCGAGGCCTATGGCAAGCACTACACCGTCGCCTTCCCGCATGAGGAATATGAAAGCGGCCGGCCGCGGCTGACCTCGCCCCTCTACGAGCGGCTGAAGGCCCATGGCGCCGTGTTCGGCTCCAAGCTCGGCTGGGAACGGCCGAACTGGTTTGCCCCCGCGGGTACGGAAGGGCGGGATGTCTACTCGATGGGCCGGCAGAACTGGTTCGATGCGGTCGGCGCCGAACACGCCCATGTGCGCGAAGCCGTCGGCATCTTCGACCAGTCCTCCTTCGCCAAATACGAGGTGACCGGCCCCGATGCGCTGAAGGTACTGGACCACATCTGCGCCAACGACGTGACCAAGCCGGTCGGTCGCCTGACCTATACCCAGCTTCTCAACACCCGTGGCGGCATCGAGGCGGACCTGACGGTCGCCCGTTTCGGCGAAGACAGGTTCTACATCGTCACCGGCACCGGCTTCCGCACCCATGATTTCGGCTGGATCGCCGACCATGTTCCGGCAGGCGCGCGGGTGGAGATGGTGGATGTCACCGAGGACTGGGGCACGCTGTCGCTGATGGGGCCGAAGGCGCGGGACGTTCTGGCCGCCGTGACGAAGGCGGATGTCTCGAACGCCGCATTCCCCTTCGGCCATGCGCGGGAAATCGCCATCGCCGGAAGTACGGTGCGGGCCCTGCGTATCACCTATGTCGGCGAACTCGGCTGGGAACTGCATGTCCCCATCGGCGCCATCGGCGAGGTGTTCGATGCCCTGATGGCGGCGGGTGAGCCGTTCGGCGTCAAGCCGGTCGGCTATCGGGCGCTGGAATCGCTTAGGCTGGAAAAGGGCTATCGCGCCTGGGGCTCCGACATCACACCGAACGATACGCCGCTCGAAGCCGGGCTCGGTTTTGCCGTGAAACTCAAGCGTAACGCCGATTTCCTCGGCCGCTCCGCGCTTGAGGCCGTTGCCGGCCAACCGCTGAAGAAGCGGCTGATGGGGTTCACCGCCGGACCGGATGTCGTCCTGCTCGGTCGCGAGACGATCCTGCGCAACGGCGAGCCGGTCGGCTATCTCACCAGCGGCGGCTATGGCTACACGCTCGGCAAGGCGATCGGCTACGGCTATGTCCGCAATGCCGAGGGGGTCAGCGACGACTACCTGACGAGCGGTTCCTACGAACTCGTCGTCGCGATGGAAAAGGTCCCCGCCGAAATCCATCTCGGGCCGATGTTCGATCCTGGCATGGAGCGGATCAAGGCCTGAACCGGTTCAGGCCAACGGCGGTTTCGGCCAGTTTCTCACGCCGCCGGTCCAGGTTTCGAACAGTTTCGACAGCTTCAGCACGCGCATGTCGTCGAAGCGGGGACCGACGATCTGCAGGCCGATCGGCATGCCCGTTTTCGAAAAGCCGCAGTTGATCGAGGCCGCCGGCTGTTCGGACATATTCCATGGAACGGTGAAGGCGATATGCTCGAAGGGCTTTTCCGGATCGTTGGTGGGAGAGGCCCAGTCCGCCGGATAGGAAACGATCGGATTGGTCGGCGAGAGCACCGCATCGACGGTGGTGAAGAGCCTGCCGCAGGTCTTGCGCATCTCGATGGTCTGGCCGAAGCCCTGCACCGCCTCGACGCCGGAGACATCCGCCCCCTTTTCGGCCCACTGGTAGATATAGGGCAGGATCTTGGCTCGACGTTCGGCGGTGAGGTTGCGGATATCGCCCCAGAACTTGGCCCGCCAGAAATTGTCGAGACCGTCGAGCATCTGGCGCGTCAGGACCGGTTCGACCTCGAAGACGGTCGCGCCTGCGTCCTCGAAGCGCTTCGCCGCGGCGAGCACCGCGTCGCGGATTTCGATCTCGACTGCAAGGCCGCAGCCGGCGTCCAGCATCACGCCGATCTTCATGCCGCGCACGTCGATATCGTGGTCCATCCAGTCGAAATCATTGGGCGGCAGGCTGGTGCCGTCGCGCCAGTCGGGGCGCGAAAGCGTTGCCATCGAAAAGGCCGCATCGTCGACGCATCGCGTCATCGGGCCGGCGCAGCGACCGACATAATAGGGATCGACGGGAATGCGGCCGTGGCTGGGCTTGAAGCCGAAGAGGCCGGTCCAGCCGGCGGGCAGGCGCACCGATCCGCCGATATCGGTGCCGATATGCAAGGGGCCGTAGCTGGCTGCGCCGGCCGCCGCCGCACCCGCGCTCGATCCGCCGGGGTTCTGCGTCAGGTCCCAGGGATTGCGCGAGAGCGGGTGAAAGCTCGACAGGCCGGAGGAGAGCATGCCGTAGTCGGGGCAGGTGGTCTTGGCGAAGATCACCGCGCCGTCTTCCTTCATACGCGCGGCAATCGGCGCGTCTTCCTCGGCGGGGAGAAGCTCGACCGCGGCGGTGCCGAGCGGAACGGGCTGCCCCTTGGTGGCGATCAGCTCCTTCAGCGAGACCGGGATGCCGTCGAGGGGGCCGAGTGGCTCATCCCGCAGCCAGCGTTCGGTGGAGGCTTTGGCCTGTTCGCGCGCGCCCTGCGGGTCATAGGCGTAAAGCGCCGCCACATGCGGTTCGAAGACCTCGATGCGGGCTTCGACCGCCAGCCAGTATTCATAGGGCGAAAGGGTTTTCGCGCGGTAACCGGCGACAAGGTCCTTGATGGTCAAATTGAGCAAATCAGTCATTTCGGCTTATGCCTTCTGCTTCAAAAATTCGTTCTGTGGCGTTAGTTTCCGTTTTCGGCCATGTCTTCCGCGCGGTGGCAGGCGGCCTGCCGTCCCGGCGCGATCATGCGCAGTTCCGGCCGCTCGGCGGCGCAGCGGGCTATGGCCAGCGGACAGCGGTTGCGAAAGGCGCAGCCGCCGGCATCGGCAGGAGAGGGCGGCGGGGGCGAACGCTCGGAGGCTGCCGGCCGGCCGAAACGCTCGATGCTCGGCTCGGCATCGGCCAGCACTCTCGTATAGGGGTGAAACGGGCGTTCGAAGACATGATGCGCCGGCCCTGTCTCCACCAGTCGGCCGCGATACATGACGCCGACCCGGTCGGCGATGCAGTCGACCACGGCGAGATTGTGGGTGATGAAGAGGAAGCTCACGCCGCGTTTTTCGCGCAGGTCCATCAGGAGGTTCAGCACCTGCGCCTGTACCGAGAGATCGAGCGCCGAGACCGCCTCGTCGGCGATGACCAGCTTCGGTTCGGTGACGAGGGCGCGGGCGATTGCGATGCGCTGACGCTGGCCGCCGGAGAATTCGTGCGGATAACGTCCGGCATGGGCCGCCTGCAGGCCGACGCTTTCCAGCATATCGGCGACCTTCTCGCGGATTTCCGCGCGGCTGGGCCGTCTCGCCAGGACATGCAGCGGTTCGGCGACGATGCGCTCGACCTTCTGGCGCGGATCGAGCGAGCCGAACGGGTCCTGAAACACCATCTGGAAATTCTCGCGCTTGCGCATGAGATCTTTCGGGCGAAGCGAGAACAGGTCGTCGCCATCGAAGAGCACATGGCCCGATGTCGGCCTGTCGAGCGCCGCCACCAGCCGGGCAAGCGTCGATTTCCCGCAACCGCTCTCGCCGACAATGCCGACGATCTCGCCGCCATCGACGGTGAGAGACACCTCGTCCAGCGCCCGTGTGCTGTGCGACGCGCCGACCAGCGAATGGCTGACATAGTCGCGGGAGAGAACGCGGATATCCAGGAGGGGAGACTTGCTCATTGGTTTCCTTCCTCCATCGCCCGGATGCAGCGGACGCCGCGATTGCCATTGAGGAAGGTCCAGCCGGGTTCGGCGATGTGGCAGGCGTCGATGCGCTCGGGACAGCGGTCGGAGAAGACGCAGCCGGCGGGCAGCCTGTTGAAGCCGGGCACTGTGCCGCGAATGGTCTGAAGGCGACCGCCATCGGCCACTCTTTTCGGAATGGCCCGGATCAGCCCGCGGGTATAGGGATTACGCGGCTCGGTCAGCACCTCGCGGGTGCCGCCTTCCTCCATCCGGCGGCCGGCATACATGACGATGGTGCGCCGGCACATGCGGGCGATGACGCCGAGGTCGTGGCTGACGAGGATCAGCGCCATGCCGTGTTCGCGGGCGAGATCGTCGAGAATGTCGAGCACTTCCGCCTGCACGGTGACATCGAGCGCCGTGGTCGGCTCGTCGGCGATCATCAGCGCGGGTTTGAGCGAAAGCGCGATGGCGATGCCGACCCTCTGCCGCTGTCCGCCGGACATTTCGTGCGGATAGGTCTTTGCCCGCCGTGCTGCATCGGGAATGCGCACCTGATCGAGCAGGTCGACGGCTTGGCTCCGGGCATCTCGCCATGACATGCCCCGGTGCCAGACAAGGCCCTCGGCGATCTGGTCGCCGATGGTCATGGCCGGATTGAGCGCGGTCATCGGCTCCTGAAAGATCATGCCGATCCGGTTGCCCCTGATGTGGCAGAGGCGATCTTCCGATGCCGTCAGCAGGTTTTCGCCTTCGAAGGCGATAGTTCCCGTCGCTTCCGCCACACCCGGCAGAAGGCCCATGATGGCGAGCGACAGGAGCGACTTGCCCGAGCCGCTTTCGCCGACCACGCCAAGGCTTTCGCCGGCCTCCACGTTGAAGGCGACGTCTGTGACAATGGGGGTGAGGCTGCCATCGCCCATGCGGATGGAAATGGCGAGATCCCGGACGGAAAGCAGTGGAGCCGTTGTCATGAACGCCCCTTTTCGCGAGGGTCGAGAAGATCCCGCAATCCGTCGCCCAGCATGTTGAAGCCGAAGACGGAGAGCGCGATCGCCAGACCCGGCATGATGGCCAGCCAGGGGGCGGTGGCGAGATAGGTCTGGGCGTCCGCCAGCATGCGGCCCCAGGTCGGGGCCGGCGGCGGCATGCCGAGGCCGAGGAAGCTCAGGCCCGCTTCGGTCAGGATCGCAAGGCCGAGCTGGATCGTGACCTGCACGATGATCTGGTTGGCGATATTGGGCAAAACATGCTCCACGGTGATGAGAAAGCCGCCCTTGCCGGCCCCGCGGGCGGCGAGCACATAGTCGCGCGACCAGATCTGCAGGGCGGCACCCGCGGTCACGCGGGCGAAGACCGGAACCATGAAGACGGCAATCGCGATGATGGCGGTAAAACGTCCGGTGCCGATCAGAGCACCGAGCATCATGGCGGAGAGGATCGGCGGCACGGCGAAGATCACGTCGCTGACGCGCATCACGAAGGCTTCCGTCAAACCGCGCCGGGCGGCGGCGAAAACGCCGAGGAGGGTGCCGAGCGAAGCGCCGATGGCGACGGCTGCGGCCGAGGTCGACAGCGAGTTCCATGCGCCGACCATCAGCATGGAGGCGATGTCGCGGCCAAACTGGTCGGTGCCGAGGAGGCCGTGAACGAGCGGGGCTTTCAGCTTGTGGACGATTTGCATCTTCGCCGGCGGCAGGGGCGTCCAGACCAGCGAGACGAGGGCGATGGCCACGAGAGACACGATGATCGTCGCGCCGATCGCAAGGTTCGGACGGCGAAAGGCGAGCCAGGGGCGGGTACGCCCGGTTGCAGGCGTGGCGGCGTTCATCGGCTGCGCCCCCTCAGTCTAGGGTCGAGCAGCAGGTAGGAAAGATCGACGAGGAAATTCATTGTGATGACCAGTGCCGCGAAGAACAGGACCACATCCTGCAACACGATGATGTCCCGCTGGGAGAGCGCCTGAAGCGCCAGCCGCCCGAGCCCCGGCAGGTTGAAGACATTTTCGATCAGCACGGCGCCGGCGATCAGGAAGGTGAATTGCAGGCCGAGAATGGTGGCGACCGGCACCAGCGCGTTGCGCACGGCATGGCGCCAGAGTGCGGCGCGGCGGGAGAGGCCCTTGGCGCGCGCCGTGCGGACGAAATCCTCGTTCAGCACTTCCAGAACCGAAGAGCGCGTGACGCGGGTCAGCACGCCCGCCTGTTGCAGCGCCAGCGCCACGGCCGGCAGGAGAAGCGCTTCGAGACCGGCGATGAGGCCCGCCTGCCAGCCGGGAAAACCGCCGGCCGGGAGCCAGCCGAGGCTCATCGAGAAGGCGAGGATCAGCAGCAGCGCCACCCAGAAACCCGGAACGGCGATGAAAAGCTGGGAAACGAAGCCGCCGGCGTAATCGACCGCCGAATTGCGCCGGCTGGCGGAAACCACGCCGAGCGGAATGGCGATCGCCATCGAAATCAGGATCGCCATCAGCGCCAGCGGCAGCGTCACGGCGAGCCTTTCCGCGATCAGGCCGGCAACCGGAACGCCATAGGTGTAGGATTTTCCCAGATCGCCTGTCGCCACGCCGGCCAGCCATTGCAGGTAGCGGATGACGAGCGGCTGGTCGAGGCCGAGTTCATGGCGCAGCGCTGCCAATGTGTCGGGACTTGCCGACATGCCCAGCATGATCGAGGCGGGATCGCCCGGCAGGATATCCATGACGGCGAAGATCAGGGCCGAAACGGCAAGAAGCGTCAGGACGAGGCCGGCGATGCGGCGGGCGAGAAGCGTCAGCATGGGGGTAAGCTCCCGTTACGCTGACGTTGCCTTTCCGTGTTTTGTTTTTGCTGTCCAGTCAATCCACCCCTCTCAAGGGGGGAGATCGGTGACGGTTGCCCTGTGTATGCTTCGGTCGACATCGAGGATCGGTTCTTCTTCGTCATCTGTCGGGGGGATAGCCTTTCAGCGCGGCTCGACACCGATCGGCATGGCGGGTGATATCCACCTGCGATCTCCCCCCTTGAGGGGGAGATGCCCGGCAGGGCAGAGGGGGGTGCAATGCTCATGGCTCGTCTCGCAGCGAGGCGTGCGGGCGACACTCACTCTTCCCAGTAAACCTCGGTCAGCACGTTGGACGGGATCGGCTCGTTTTCCCAGAGGCCCTTGAGTTTCCTGTCCCAGATGCCGAGCTTCGGCATGACGAAAAGGAAGAGCGCCGGAACGTCCTCGGCGAGGATCTTCTGGGCTTCGCCGTAGAGCTTGTCCTGTTCGGCGGTGTCGGAGGTTGCCTCGATCTTCTTCAGGAGGTCGTTGAAGGCCGGGTTCTTGTAGTTGAAGTAGTAGGGATCGCGGGCATAGATATCGATGTCCATCGGCTCGGCATGGGCGACGATGGTCATCTCGTAGTCGCGACCCTTCAGGACATCCTGCACCCATTTGGCCGGAAACTCGGTCGGCTCGATGTTCATCGTCACGCCGATTTCGGCGAACATCGCCTGCATCACCTGGGCGCTGCTCGGTGCGTAGGCCATCTGCGGCGTCTTGATGGTGAAGCTGAAGCCGTTCGGATAGCCGGCCTCGGCCAGCAGAGCCTTGGCCTTTTCCGGATCGTAAGGGTAGACCCCGGTGAGATCGATATAGCCGCGGTCGTTCGGCGTGTAGTGGCTGCCGATCGGCGTGCCGTAGCCGGACCGCGCGCCCTCGACGATGACGGAGCGGTCAAGCGCCATCATCAGTGCCTGACGGACGCGCTTGTCGTCGAACGGCTTGCGAGCGTTGTTCATGCCGGCCACGACCTTAAGCTCGGTATTGCCGATCACGGTCGCAAGCCTGGGATCGTCCTTGAAGGTTTCCACGAGTTCCGGAGCGCTGAATTCCGCGAAGGCGTCGACATCGCCGGATTTCAGCGCGGCGGCCTGTGCCTGCGGGTCGGAGATGAAGCGGAAGGTGACCTTTTCCAGTTTCACCTGCCGGTCCTTGTTCCAGTAGTCCGGATTGGCCTCGAGTTCGACCTTGTCGCCCTTCGCCCAGCTGACGAACTTGAACGGGCCGGTGCCGATCGGCGTGGTCTTGTCGTCGGCGGCGCTCTTCGTGCCGACGATGGAGGACGACGGCCAGCCGAGCCAATAGAGCAGGCTTCCGGCCGGCTCCTTCAGCTTCAGCACGAGCGTTGCCGCATCGGGCGTCTCAATGGTGTCGATGGCGGCGAAGAAGCGCTTCTGAGGATTGACGCTGTCGGCGCCGCGGGCACGGTCGAGCGAAGCCTTGGCGACGGAGGAATCGAAGGCTTCCCCGTCATGGAACTTCACGCCTTCGGCAAGATGAAAGGTGTAGGTCAGCCCGTCTGCGGAAATGTCCCAGCTCGTGGCAAGCTGCGGCTGGATATTGCCGTCGCGGTCGATGGTGACGAGGCCTTCGAAAATGTTCTGCCACGTCACCTGGCCGATGGCGACGGGTGCTGCAACCGTCGGGTCGAGGCCGGTCGGCTCGACCGCCATGCCGAGCGTCAGATCCTTCTGCGCCGCGAAAGCGGAGCCGGAAAACACGATGGCCGCCGTGGCGGCAAGGCCGAGGGCGAAGCTTCGGAGGGTTTTCCGTCCGGCGAGACCTGCGGCAAGCAAAGCATTGGTCATGAAATTCCCCTGTTCCTGGCGCTCGTTCTGTTTCGGCAGTTTAGCCGATGGCGCGGTGCAAAAAATACTGGCATCTCGTTGGCGCGCACACAATGCGGTTTTTTGTGTTCTCCGTGTATCGAAAATCGCTACACTGTTTTGCCCGTCGCGCGGGGCATGGCCTCACGCATGAAGCGGTCTATGGCATCGAGCAGTTTTGTCGCCGCAAAGGACAACTGGCGGTCCGAGGCGACGCAAAGCTCGATCGGGGTGCGGATGCCCCTGTTTCCGGCAATCGGGATCGCCACCAGTTGCCCCGCACGGCATTCGCGCAGCACGGTCAATGCCGGCAGCAGGGTTACGGCGGCGCCCCGCAGCACCAGTTCCTTCTGCATTTCCAGCGAACTGGTCACGAAGACCGGATCGAGCGTGACACCGGCCGATTTGAACAGCGCATCGAAGGCGAGCCGCGCGCCGAAAGAGCGGTCCGGCACCGCGAGCGGATAGGCGGCCAGTTGCGGAACCGTCAGTTCGGCATGGCTTGCCGCCGGATGGTCGGCGGCGGCGATGACGTCGTAGACGATCTCGGCGCGCAGGCGCACCTTGGTTCCCGGTTCGGGTTCGGAAAACAGCGTGACGGCGATGTCGGCCTCGGCATTGGCCACGGCCTCGATCGCCGCGCGGGCGGAGGCGATGGTCACGGAAAAACGGATCTTCGGGAATTTCAGGCTGAAATCGGCAAGCGCCGGTGCGAGCAGATTGGCGACCGTGGCGCCGCTTGCGAAGATGTTGACGTGGCCGCGCTTCAGCCCTTCGAGATCATCGATCAGTTGCCGGACGTGATCCAGTTCCCTGAGCGTCTTGCCGGCGCGGGCGGCCAGCAGCTCGCCGGCGGATGTCAGCCGCACCCCGCGGCTCGATCGCTCGACGAGCGGCGTTCCGAAATAATGTTCGAGCTGGTCGATCTGGCGGGCGAGCGCCGTCGGCTGGATGTTCAGCTTGTCCGCCGCGGCCCGGATCGAGCGGGCGCGCACCAGTTCGTCGAAATAGATCAGAGCCCTAATCTGCATGTCAGGATTTGCCGTCCCCGTTTTCACCGGCGGGGTTGTTCCCGCCGCCGATGAAATTCGTAGGGACTTGCTCGTCCTGAGACAAGTCCGGCCCTGCGGGCGGGCCAGGAGAGAGAGGCCACGTCGGCCGGGATGTTCGAGCCTCAGGCGAGCGTTTTCCTATTCCGGATCGTTTGCGCTGTCCGGCGTAGAGCCTTTATCCAGCAGGCCCGCCTTGCGGGCGGCCTCGACAAAGGCCTTGCGTGCGATGTCGGAAGCCCTGTCCGTTTCCAGGGCCATGCCGCACCAGCGCTTGGCGCGTTGATAGGCGGCGCCGTGCCGGACCGGCCATTCCTCCTCCAGGAAGTAGAGGGCGTCATAGGCTTCCTTGAAGCTTCTCGTCAGCCCGCATTGCAGTTTCAGTTCGACGGGTTCGTTCCAGGTGGGTGTGGTGTGGATCATTACATCCTCCATTGCGACCGCCCTAACTCCCTGATGTCATCGAGGTTCCATCGGAACGACAAAATTTTCCGGAGTGCCCAAGGCGTCAGATTGAGCCCGCGGGATCGACCGTCGCTGCGTCCCGGCGGCGAAGCCAGTCGGCGGTTCTTTCACAGGCGGATGCGGCGGCGGCGGTGATCGGCATGCCGTTCAGCAGCTCATGGAGCAGCGCGCCGCTGAAACTGTCGCCTGCTCCGATGGTGTCGGCGGTCACGACCCTTTCATGCACGACGACGCGGGTTTCGTTCCGGCCGTCATAGACGGAGATTTCATTCGGCCCGTCGGTCAGCATCAGGTCCTTCAGGCGATTGCCCGCTATCGTGCGCGCCGCCTGCCAGATTTCATCGAGGCCTTGGCCCGGAAAATCGGCCCTGGAGCCGACGATCACATCGGCAGGGCGGGGCGTCGGGTTCCTCAACGGAAACTGCGAGACGACAAGCGCCGCCTTGTCGAGCGAAGCGACGATCGTGTCGGAAAGCTGCATGCCGTTGACGTAGAAGGCCTTCGCCTGAAGCGGGCGCTCAAGCTTGAAGTGGCGAGCGATGCGTTTGGTGCTGCCGAGAATGGTGCGTTCGCCGGTCGGGTCGAGGAAGATTTCGGCAAATTCCGTCTCACCTTCGCCGAGGGTCACATGGTCTGTGCCAAACCCTTCCCGCCTGAGTTCTTCCAGGGCGCCCCGGCCGTGCTCGTCATCGGCAAGCGTCGTGACAAGCTCGACGTTCCGGCCGAGCGCGCGCAGCATGCCGCCGGTATAATAGCCACCCCCGCCGAGGCGCACGGTGCGGTCGATCCAGGCGATGCGGCCGCCGGGGCGCAACGGTTCCTTCAGCCGCCAGACGCGGTCATGGTTGACATGGCCGATGACGACGACCGGGTCGTTGCCGGCTGGTGTTTCGCGCTGCATGTGGACGTGTTTCCCTGCCCTGTACGATCATTGTTGCGATTGCTTTTCGCTCCCCCGGTCAGGATGGCGGGAAGCCGCCGTCTGTTCAAGAGCGGCGATTGCCGGCGTCAGCCTGCCTTCCCGTCGAGCCATTGCCGGATGCCGGATGCCGCCGCCTTGCCGGTGGCGAGGCAGGCGGTCAGCAGATAACCTCCCGTCGGGGCCTCCCAGTCGAGCATTTCGCCTGAAACGAAGCTGCCGGGCAGCGCCTTCAGCATGAAACGATCATCGATGCTGTCGAAGGAAATGCCGCCGGCCGACGAGATGGCCTCGGCGATGGGGCGCGGTGACGTGACGGGCAAGGGCAGCGCCTTGACGAGGCCGGCAAGCGCTTCCGCATCGAGATGATTGGCGTCGGGAACGAGTTCCCGCAGCAGGGCGGCCTTGACGCCATCGAGGCCGGTCGCCTTGCGCAGTCGGTTGGAAAAGCTCGCCTTGGCGTCCTGCCGTGCCAGATCGCGCACCAGTCTTTCCGCGGTGCGGCCGGGGGCGAGATCGAGAACGAGGCTGGCCCTGCCGGCGGTGGCAAGCGCCTCGCGCAGCGCTGCGGCATGGGCATAGACGAGGCTGCCCTCGATGCCGTGACGGCTGATGACGAATTCGCCGGGTATGGTGCCGGCCGGGCTCGTCGCGGTCACGGATTTCAGCGGTTCGCCGGCGAAGCGTTCGAGGAAGGTTTGCGAGAATGCGCAGTCGAAGCCGCAATTGGCCGGCCGGAAGTCATGGATATCGACGCTCTTTTCGCGAAGCCACGCCGTCCAGCCGGCATCGGAACCGAGCTTCGGCCAGCTCGCGCCGCCGAGCGCCAGCAGCACCGCATCGGCCTCGATCCGCTTTTCGCCCTCCGGTGTCTCTATGCGATAAGCATCCCCGTCGAAGCCGGTCCAGCGATGCCTCGTCAGGATCGTGACGCCCTGCGTCTCCAGCCGTTTCAGCCAGGCGCGCAGCAGCGGCGAGGCTTTCATCGCCTTTGGAAAGACGCGGCCCGATGTACCGATAAAGGTTTCTGTGCCGAGTGCTGCCGCCCAGTCGCGGATGTCCTCCGGCGTGAAGGCGTCCAGCGCCGGCCGCAGCCGTTCGCCTGCCGTGCCGAAGCGGGTGACGAAGCGCTCGTAAGGTTCGGCATGGGTGATGTTGAGGCCGGATTTACCCGCGAGCAGGAACTTCCGGCCAACGGTCGGCATCGCCTCGTAGACGGTGACGGCATGGCCGGCGCGGGAAAGCTCTTCCGCCGCCATCAGCCCCGCCGGCCCGCCGCCGATGATCGCGATCCGTTTCGCCACCATTTCTCACTCTCAACCCAGCCGGAAGCCCAAGAGGCGATCCGTCAGGGCGTCGATCGTTGCCGAGTCCGCATTGGCGAAGGCAAAGCGCAAATAGCCTTCCTGCGCCTCGCCGAAATAGGCGCCGGGAATGCAGACGACACCGGCCTCGCGGGCGAGCTTCTCGGCCACCAGCGCGGAAGGCCTGCCTTCGAAGGGATGGCGGATGAAGGCGAAATAGGCGCCGAGCGAATCCATCTTCCAATCCGGCAGCTTCGCCATGACGGACCTCAGAGTATCCGCGCGCTTCAGGATTTCCCTGCGGTTGTCGTTGCGCCAGTCGCGCAGCGCCGGAATGGCGCGGGCGACAGCGGCCTGCGGCGCGCGGGGCGCACAGATCTGCAGGTTGTCCATCACCTTGGCGATTTCCGCGACAGCTTTCGGGCCGGCGGTGACGGCGCCGAGACGATGACCCGGAATGCAGAAGGACTTGGAGAAGGAATAAAGCAGGATCAGGTTGTCTTCCCAGCCGGGAATGGACAGGAGATCGTGCGGCTTGTCGCCTTCCGGCAGGAAGTCCCGATAGGTCTCGTCGAGGATCAGCCAGACACCGGCCTGACGGCAGGCTTCGAAAATCTCCCGCAGCAGATCGGCGGGATAGATCGCGCCGGTCGGATTGTTCGGCGAGACGAGTGCAATGGCCTTGATGCCCTTCGCCAGTGCCGCGCGGACCGCGTCGAGATCCGGTACGAAACCCTTTGCCGGATCGAGCGGCACCAGCACGCGCTCGATGTCCATCATGGCGAGCGTGGTTTCCTGGTTGAAATAGAAGGGCTCGGTCAGCGCCACCTTGTCGCCCGGACCGGCAATCGCCATCGCCACAGCCATGAAAGCCTGATTGCAGCCTGAGGTGATGTGGATGTTCTGTGCGTCGACCGGCGCGCCGTAGATTTCCGCGACATCTGCCGCATAGACCTTGCGCAGGTCGGTTTCGCCCTCGATCGGACCGTAGCCGGCGAATGCGCGGGAAGCGGCGGCCTCTCCGAGCCAGACAAGCAGGTCCGGATGCGGTGCGTAGCCGGGGACCGCCTGCGACAGGTCGATCAGCGGGCCGCGGCTGCCGTCATAGGCGCGGGCCCAGGCGAAGACGGACGGCACCGGCGGGGGCGACAGGCGGGAGACGAGCGAGTTGAACGAGGCGGAGGGCATGGTGATTTCGGCAGTCCTGATGTCTTCTGGTGGTTGGTTCAAGCCTTGGAGGCGGTCTTCCTCGCAGAGGAGGCCGTCGCCTTTCGGGCGCGTGATATGGTCGTTGTCTTGTCCGGCGTCTTCGCGCCGGCGGCTCCGCTGGCGCTTCGAATGCTGCGGCCTCTGTGTGCCGGGCGCAGCGAGGGCAACGGCTGGTTGCCGCGTTCGTTTTCAAGGGTCGCGAAAAGCCAGTCGATGAAGACGCGCGCGATCGGCGCTGCGCGCACCTCGTTTCGCGTGGCGACGTAAAAGGCGTTGGTGGCGGGCACCGAGAGATCGAAGGGAATAATCAGTTCGCCCGAGGCGATCAGGCTCGAGGCCGTAATGCTGTCGCCGAGCGCAATGCCCTGGCCGTGGCGGGCGGCCTCCGTGGAAAGCCGCGCATCGCTCAAGAAATGTTCCCGGTGACGTGGCATGTCGAGCTGGTCGGCGGCGGCGAGCCAGGTATTCCATTCCTGTCCGTCGTCGCCATGCAGCAGCACATGGTCGCGCAGGTCGCGCACCGATCTGAGCGGCCGGGAATTGAGGAGCGAGGGCGAGGCGACGGGAAAGAGGTTCAGCGTGCTCCACAGCCTTGTCCAGCAGTCGCGCCAGCCGCCGGGGCCGTAGAGAATGGCGATGTCGATGTCGGTCGAATAGATGAGGTTCGGATCGTTGCTCGAGGTCAGCGTCAGGCTGATATCGGGATATTGCTCGCTGAAATTGCCCATGCGCGGCACGAGCCAGAGGGAGAGCAGGGCGGGCACGCAGGAAATCCTGAGATTACCGCTGGTGGTTGGCCGGTTCATCAGCGCGGTGGCGGCGGCGATGCCGTCGAAGGCTGAGGAGACGGCGGGCAGCAGCAAGGCGCCCTGCGGGGTCAGTTTCAGCCGTTTGCCGCCCCGTTCGAAGAGCTGCGCCTTCAGCGTTTCCTCAAGCGACTTGATCTGGTGGCTGACCGCGCCGTGCGTGACGTTCAACTCGCGGGCCGCCGCCGAAATCGATCCGCGCCGCGCCGCTGCCTCGAAGGCGCGCAACGGATTGAGGGGTGGCAGGCGATGGGACATGGTTCTTATGCTTGTTAGTTTTTCTCACGTCGATTGCTATAACATCGTGAATTGCTTTTCTACCCCTTTGCGGCTTAATGCTCACAATAGAGGCAGGCGCAAAAACTGCCGATTAAACAGTCGCCCGCGGCGGGAACTCCTGTTGCGCAGGGCGTCGGCGAGCAGGGGTGAAAGACGAAATGACCTTCGACGAAAAGCGACTTCAGGAACTGCGCGCGAAATACGGTAGCGACAAGGCCGGCGAGATCTTCGACGAGAAGTTCGCCAAGGTCGGGGAGAAGATCTTCTCCAACGGAACCCGCGCCGCGCCCTATGCCGGTGTCCCGACCTTCCTGTCCGCGCCGCATCGCCCGATCGATCCGGTAGCGCCGGATTTCGGGGACCTGCAGGTTGCGATCGTCGGCGTGCCGATGGATCTCGGCGTGTCCAACCGTCCGGGCTCGCGTTTCGGGCCGCGGGCGCTGCGCGCCATCGACCGCATCGGGCCTTACAACCATGTTCTGGAATGCGCGCCGATCTTCGACCTCAAGGTCGCCGATATCGGCGACGTGCCGTTCTCCAGCCGCTACCGGCTGGAACTCAGCCATGAGGATATCGAGAAGCATCACTCGAAGATCATCGAGGCCGGCTTGCTGCCGCTTTCCGTCGGTGGCGACCATTCGATCAGCCACCCGATCCTGAAGGCCGTTGCCAAGAAGCATGGTCCGGTCGGTATGATCCATATCGATGCCCATTGCGATACCGGCGGTGCCTTCGACCAGACCAAGTTCCACCACGGCGGTCCGTTCCGCAATGCGGTGCTCGACGGCGTGCTCGATCCGACGCGCACCATCCAGATCGGCATTCGCGGCCCGGCCGAATATCTGTGGGAGTTCTCCTACGATTCCGGCATGACCGTCATCCATGCCGAGGAAGTGACCGGGCTCGGCATTCCGGCGATCATCGAAAAGGCGAGGAAGATCGTCGGCGACGGCCCGACCTATCTTTCCTTCGACGTCGACAGCCTCGACCCGAGCATCGCACCCGGCACCGGCACGCCCGAGGTCGGCGGCCTTTCCTCGCGTGAGGTGCTCGAACTCCTCCGCGGCCTGAAGGGCATCAATCTCGTCGGCGGCGATGTCGTCGAAGTGGCGCCGCAGTACGACGCGACCCACAATACCGCCCATGCAGGCGCTCAGGTTCTCTTCGAAATCCTGAGCCTCATGGTCTATAGTCCGGCGATCAAGGGCCGTTGAGCAACTGGCATTTTGCCCGGGACGGCGCTATCAGGCGCCCCGGGCTCGACTTCAAGACAACCAACGAAAACCAAGCAACGAAGACAAGGGAACAGGACCATGAAAAACATCCTCAACGCTTCCGTCAGCCGCCGCGGCGTGCTGGCCGGCTCGCTTGCCGGCGCCGGCATGCTCGCCATGCCCTCGATCCTGCGCGCCCAGGACAAGTCGCTGAAGGTCGGCGTCTATGGCGGCTACTTCAAGGATTCCTTTGACAAGAACATCTTCCCGGAATTCACCAAGGCGACCGGCATCGCGGTCGAGTCCGTCGCCGAGCCGACCGGTGAAGCATGGCTGGTGCAGCTCGAACAGGCGGCAAAGGCCGGCCAGGCGCCCGCCGACCTCTCGATGATGTCGCAGGTTTCGATGCTCAAGGGTCAGTCCACCGATCTGTGGGCGCCACTCGACATGGGCAAGATCAAGAACGCTTCCGGCCTGATCGACCGCTTCGTCAACAAGTATCCGGACGGCCGCGTTGCCGGTGTCGGCGCCGTTGCATGGTATATCACGCTCGTCACCAACACGGATGTCTACAAGGAAGCCCCGACCTCCTGGTCCGCGCTCTGGGACCCGGCAAACGAGGACAAGCTCGGTCTTCTGGCGCTGGTCTCCAACTCCTTCCTCCTGGAAGTGACGGCCAAGACCTATTTCGGCGGCACCAATGCGCTCGACACCGAGGAAGGCATTCTCAAGGCCTTCGAAAAGCTCGCGGAGGTCAAGCCGAACGTCCGTCTCTGGTATCGTGACGAAGCCCAGTTCGAACAGGCGCTGAAGTCGGGCGAAATCCCGATGGGCCAGTACTACCACGACGTCACCGGCCTTGCTGCCGCAGACGGCAATCCGGTCCGCTCCACCTTCCCGAAGGAAGGCGGCATTCAGGATTCCGGTTGCTGGGCCCTGTCGCGCGCATCGACCAAGACCGAGGAAGCCCACATCTTCATCGACTACATGTGCCAGCCCTCGATCCAGGCAACGCTGTCGCGCAAGGTCGGCACGGCTCCGACCGTCAAGCGCGAACTGCTCGACCTGACGGCGGAAGAATTCGCCGCCGTATCGTCCGATATCGAGCCGATCACCCCGCGCTACGACCTCTATCAGACCAAGTCCGACTGGCTGAATCAGAAGTGGACCGAACTGATCGTCGGTTGATCGACGCCTGAACGAAAAACCAATCCAGCACTTGAGGTGGGGTGAGGGTCATGCGACCTTCACCCCACTGCCATCGGAACTTTTGCGGAGACATGATGTCCGGACTGTCGCTCAACGATGTCACGAAACAATTCGGCCCCTTCACGGCGGTCGACAACGTGCAATTGAACGTGCCGCACGGTACTTTCGTGTGCATGCTCGGCCCGTCCGGCTGCGGTAAGACCACGCTGCTCAGGATGATCGCCGGGCTCGACCTTCCGACCGGCGGATCGATCGTGCTCGACGGCGAGGACATTACGCGGGTTCCGACGCACAAGCGCAATCTCGGCATGGTCTTCCAGTCGCTGGCGCTGTTTCCGCACCTCACCGTCGGCGAGAACATCGCCTATCCCTTGCGCATCCGCGGCATCGGTCGCGAGCAGCAGGTGAAGCGCGTCGAGGAACTGCTCGCCATGATCCATCTGCCGGGTTATGCCGACCGTCCCGTGACCAAGCTTTCCGGCGGCCAGCGGCAGCGCGTGGCGATTGCCCGGGCGCTGGCCATCTCGCCCAAGCTCTTCCTGCTCGACGAGCCTCTTTCGGCGCTGGACGCCAAACTGCGGGAGGCCATGCAGGTGGAGTTGCGCAAGCTGCAGCAGCAGCTCGGCATCACCACCATCGTCGTGACCCACGACCAGCGCGAAGCCATGACCATGGCCGATACCGTCGTGGTGATGAACGGCGGCAAGATCCGCCAGGCGGCAAGCCCGATCGAGATCTACCGCAAGCCGGCCGACCGTTTCGTCGCGGATTTCATCGGCTCCACCAATCTTCTGCCGCTCACCGTCGAAAGCGGCCGTACGCTCGTGCTCGGCCAGCCGGTCGAAGGCATTGCGGCGAGCGGCCAAAGCGCCTGCAGCCTTTCGGTCCGCCCCGAGGATATCCATCTTTCGGCGCCGGGCGAGGGGCGTCTTACCGGCCGTGTCACCTTCATCCGCGATCTCGGCGGCACTATCGAGACCTTCGTCGATATTCGCGGTTCGGAAGTAATCGCGGTTTCCACGCCGCGCGAGCGGCCGGTGGTCAGCATCGGTCAGGAGGTCGGCGTGGTGATCGATCCGCAGACGGCCGTGGTGCTGCCGGCATGAGGCGCGAACCCCCGCAGAAAGCGCTCGACTATGCGCCGCTCGCCTTCCCGGCGGGCATGCTGATCCTGTTCTTCGTCGTGCCCTTCGGCACGATGATCGCCGTCAGCTTCTTCAAGCGGCAGCAGGGCGGCTTTTACGAGCCGGCCTTCGTGTTCGACAATTACGCCCGCTTCATCAGTCCGTTCTTCGCAGGCGTCCTCGGCTTTTCGCTGATGCTGGCGATCTCGGTCGCGGTGGTCTGCGTCGTGCTCGGCGTGCCCTTCACCTATCTCCTGACGCGCGTGTCGCGACGCACACAGGTGGTCTGGCTCGTCGCGTTGCTGTCGATCCTGTCGCTGTCCGAAGTCATCATCGGCTTTGCCTGGTCGACGCTTTTCTCGCGCACCGCCGGCATCACCAACCTTTTGGTCATGATCGGCCTCATGGAAAAGCCCATGGCGCTGATGCCGAATTTCGGCGCGGTGCTGACCGGCATGACCTATCAGGCGCTGCCCTATACGGTGCTGGTTCTCTATCCCGCGCTGGTGCGGCTCGATCCGACGCTGACGGAAGCCGCGCGGACGCTCGGCGCCTCGCCGATCCGCGCCTTCTTCACCGTCGTGGTGCCGGCGCTGCGCAACACCATCGTCGCAACGCTCATCATGGTCTTCATCTTCGCGCTCGGTTCCTATCTCCTGCCGCAGATTCTCGGACGGCCGCAGCACTGGACGCTGTCGGTGCTGATTACCGATCAGGCGATCTACCAGTCCAACATGCCGTTCGCGGCGGCCATGGCGGTGTTCCTCGTGCTTGTCACGCTCGGCATGGTGGCGCTCACCCTCTTCATCGGACGCAAGGGAGAGACGGCATGAACACGGTGCTGACGCGGATCTATTTCGTTCTGATCGCGATCTTTCTGGCGGCTCCCATCGTCGTCGTCGCCGGCGTTTCGGTCAACGAGAAGCAGAGCCTGACCTTTCCGCCCCAGGGGTTTTCGCTCTCCTGGTACGGAGCGATCTTCGAAGATGCCGGCTGGCGTTCGGCCTTCTTCGCTTCCCTCGGGCTGGCGCTTGCCTCTGCCGCGCTTGCGGTCGCCATCGCGCTTCCGCTTGCCTGGTTCCTGTGGCGCCGGCTTGCTCCCTGGGCCAATATCTTCCAGGTCCTCGGCATCGCGCCGTTTACGCTTCCGCCCGTCATCACGGCGCTCGGCCTCCTGACCTTCTGGGCGACGACGGGGTTCTACGGCCAGCCTTGGACGGCGGTCATTGGCCACGCGATCTTCTTCGTGACGCTGCCGCTCGTGACGCTTTCGCTCGGCTTTTCGGCCATCGACCGCTCTCTGGTCGAGGCGGCGTCGACCATGGGCGCGGATGACAAGACGGTTTTCCGCACCGTGGTCCTGCCGTTGATCCGGCCCTATCTGGTGTCCGGCTATGCCTTCGCCTTCGTGCTTTCGCTCAACGAATACATCGTCGCCTACATGACGGTCGGCTTCACCATGGAGACCCTGCCGATCAAGATCTTCAACGCGCTCCGCTATGGCTACACGCCGACCATGGCCTCCGTGACGATCCTTTTCGTCGTGGTCGCTGCCATCGTCTTCGGCCTCGTCGCAAGATTCGGCGACCTGCCGAAACTTCTGGGGGCGATGGCGGCCGACGACCGCTGACAGACCGCCTCGGAATTGCCGGCGGGGGGCTCAGCCGCCGGCACGATCTTTATTTTGCGGAAACCAAGAATTTTATCCTCATTTTATCAATTCATTCAGATTTGCGGCCTAACTCTTTTACCGTTCCAGGACGGGACTCCGCGCATGACGTGGCGGATGGTGAGAGATGGGGAATGGGGCACATGACGTGCACAGGACAGGCCGCGATCGTCGCGGATGTGATCGGATCTTTGGGTCCGGGGCCGGAAACCGGCCGGAAATCCCTGCAGGGCAGGGATAAAAGCGTTTCAGCGACGCGCTTCAGGCGCGGAGATTTCCAGTTCAATGCCAGGGTATCCGCGGGTTTGCCGGCGCTGCTTCATGCATGCGACGGTGGCGTATCGCGATCCGGCGGAGCGTCTTTCGCCGCGTGGTGAGGCCCCGATAGACACGATCGGTTCCCTGTTCCCAGGGAACCGGTACGGCATCTATCGGAACCGTTTCGCACCGCATGGCGGACGGGCCCCTAGCCACGATAGATGCCGTGGGAGGAACATGACGTCCCCACCCCCCAAGTTATGTTCCTCCCATCTTTTTTCGACGGTACGCGTGTCTTTCCTGGAAGTACCGGATAGATGCGCCTCCTCTCGCCCGCCGACTCGACATCATGGCCTTTAGTCCGGTGGGCAACCAGGAAAGCGAGAAGAGGCACAGGCCAGCGCGATCGGCTTGGCTATCCAACTTCGAAATGATCTTCGGCGATGGTCGATTACTGCGTGACGATCTGAGCATCGAATGAGTTGATTTCTCAGGTTTGATCCAAAAGCGCATTGTCCAGAAAGCGAGCCAGCACCTGGAACGATCGGCAAGATCCGTCCAGGATATCGCAACCCAACTCGGTTTCTCCGACCAGACCTATGTCAGCCACTTCTTCAAGCGCGAGACCGGCATTTTGGGATCTCGCAGTAGAGACGGCGCCGAAACTGGGTCTGGTGTCCGGCCTGCGTTGACGCCAGATACGATGCTGCCGTTGCAAGTATTCCGACACGGTTTGCCCTGGATGCTCACGTCGGGAAAAGTTGCCCGGGCGTGACCGCCCGGGCAACTCATCAGGCTGCCGGATTTGGGGTGAATCCGAACAGCCTCCGCAGTTTCTGCAGGAAATCGTCGATGAAGGTGAAGATCACCGGGATCACGAGCAGGCTGAGGAAGGTGGAGGTGATCAGGCCGCCGATCACGACGATGGCCATCGGTTGCCTGAAACTGGAGTCGCCGCCGCTGAGGCTCAGGGCCGCAGGCAGCATGCCGCAACCCATGGCGATGGTCGTCATGATGATCGGACGCGCCCGCTTGTGGCAGGCGTCGACCAGCGCGTCGAAACGCGACATGCCATTGCGTCTTGACATGATCGCGTATTCCACCAGCAGGATGGAATTCTTGGTCACCACGCCCATCAGCATCAGAAGGCCGATGACTGCGGGCATCGAGAAGCTGGTGTCAGTTATAATCAGCGGCAACAGCGCACCGCCCAGCGACAGCGGCAGCGCCATCAGGATGGTCAGTGGCTGCAGGAAATCGTGGAACAGGATCACCAGGACCGCATAGATGCAGAAGACACCGATTGCCATGGCTGTCCCGAAACTCTGGAACAGCTCTGAACTTCGCTGCAATTCGCCCTGTTCGACCAGGTGAACGCCCTCCGGCAGGTTCTTGAGCGCCGGCAGGTTCTTGGCTTCGCTATAAACGTCGTTGAGGATACGCCCGTTCAGCTCCACGGTCAGCGTTACGTTGCGCGAGCGGTCGATGCGGTCGATCTCCGAGGGGCTACCGCCGATACGGATATCGGCAACAGCGCCCAGATTGACGTTACCGTTGGCGCCCGCGACCTGAAGGTTGGCGATACTGTCGAGCGATGTACGGCTGTCGGAGTTGAAGCGCACGCGTATGGACAGCTGCCGCTGCGGCAGATCGAGCTTCGCCATGGACGAGGAATAGTCACCATAGGTGGCAACGCGAACTGCCAGGGCGATGGCATCGGATGTGACGCCGAGTGCGGCGGCCCGCGTCAGATCAGGAACGATCTGGATCTCGGGCGCCTGCAACGATGCGCTGGAGGTGACGGCACCGATCCCCTTGAGGGTGCGCAACTGTTCTTCCAGTGAGGAACTGGCCTTGTCGAGGGCGTCATTGTCATCGCTGGCAAGCGTGATTTCCAGTTCTGTGCCGTTGCCGCCGCTTCCGACTTCGACCCGCGTACCGGCCACTCCGCTCAAGGCCTTGCGGATATCGTTTTCGATCTCGGTTTGCTTGACATCGCGGTCGTTGATGTTCGTCAGGTCTACAACGATGGTAGCGGTTGTCACATCGGTCGTCGTGGTCGAGTCGACACCGCCCGACGAGGCCGTGCCGACCGCCGAGAACACGTGCGTGACGTTGGGCACGCCGGCAATGATCTTGGCCGACTGCTGCGTGATTGCGTTGGTCTGATCGAGCGTGCTGCCCGGCGGCAGGGTCAGCGTGACCTGCGTCTGTGAATCGTCCGATGCCGGCATGAAACCCGATTTCAGGAATGGTATCGCCGACAGGGAAAGCCCAACGAAAATGGCGACCCCGAGCATGGTCAGAAGGCGATGGCCCAGGCAGAATTTCACCACGCGCATATAGGTGCGCATGATCCTTCCGTCTTCCTTCTCTTCAACGCCGGCCTTCATGACATAGGCGGCCATCATCGGCGTCAGCAGGCGGGCGACCAGTAGGGACGCCAGAACCGCGACCGCCGCGGTCACGCCGAATTGCCGGAAAATGAGGCCCGGAATACCGCTCATGAAAGCCGTAGGCAGGAATACGGCAACAAGGGTGAATGTCGTGGCGATAACCGCCAGTCCGATTTCATCCGCGGCCTCGAGCGCGGCATCCATCGGGGACTTTCCCATTCGCAGATGTCGGGCGATGTTCTCAACTTCCACGATCGCGTCATCGACGAGGATGCCGACCACGAGCGACAGGGCCAAAAGCGTGATAGTGTTGAGGCTGAAATCGGCGTAATGGATGACGATGAAAGTCGGAATGACCGACAGGGGCAGCGCAATCGCCGACAGGATTGTGGCCCGCCAGTCCCGCAAGAATAACCAGACGACGACGACGGCGAGTAGCGCGCCTTCGTAGAGCATCTCCATCGAGCCGTCATAGTTCTCGATGATCGGCTCGACCGTGGTGTAGGCCTCGGTGATCTCGACGTCGGGATGCTGGGCTGCGAACGACGTCATCGCCGTGCGGATGTCGGATGCAACGCCTGTGTCGGAGAAGCCGCTGGTACGCTTGACCTGCACGCCAATGACCTGTTCGCCGTCCAGATGACCGAAAGAGGAGCGTTCGGAAAAACTGTCCGTCACGGTGCCGACGTCGCCGATGCGGACAAGCTGACCGTCCGACAGAGGGATGGCGATATCCTTCAGGGCCTCGACGGAATCGACGGCGCCGAGGGTACGGATGTTCTGCCTGCGGTCGCCGACTTCACCGCGTCCGCCCGAGGTGTCTCCCTGAACGGATTTGAGGGTGGAGGAGACGGTTTCGGCCGTGACGCCCATCGATGCCATGACCGAGGGGTTGAGGTCCACATGCACTTCGCGGTCGATGCCACCGATACGGCTGACATCACCGACGCCGGAAACTGCCAGCAGAGCCTTTTTCATGTCGTTGTCGACAAACCAGGAGAGTTCCGTCTCATTGAGACGCTGCGAGCGGACCGCGAAGGTTAGCAGCGGCGAGCTCTGCACGGTGACTTTCGTGATGCTGGGACTGTCCATCTCAGAAGGAAGGTCTGTCGTGCTATCGACGGCGTTGCGGACTTCGTTCAGCGCCTCTTCGCTGTCCTTTTCCAGCTGGAAGGACACGCTGATGGAGACCGAGCCATCGGTGATCGTCGTGGTGATGTGATCCAGCAAGCTGAGGGAGGCGAGGTTGTCCTCGATCTTGCGCGCCACTTCAGTTTCAAGCTGCTCGGGTGCCGCTCCTTCAAGCGATGCACTGATCTTGATGGTAGGCAAATCCATATCGGGAAAGTTCTGGACCGCCAGCTTGCCGAAAGAGAGGAGGCCCATCACCGTCAAAAGGATGAACAGAAGCAGGGCTGGGACGGGATTGCGGATCGACCAGGCGGATATGTTCACTTGCTGTCTCCTTCAACCCTGACGAGGGCATTGTCAGAGAGGAAGGCACCGCCGGATTTCACGATGCTTTCGGCTCCCTCTAGACCGGATACGATCTCGACTTCTGCATTGTTGCGGCGGCCTGTTTCGACCCGAACGCGTGTTACCCGGCTCTTGTCGTTGACGGTGAAGACGTAGTTGATGCCGTCACGATAGACGATCGCCGCCTCCGGCACGGTCAGCGCAGCAGTCGTCTGGAGGTTGATCTGCCCGCTGGCGTATAGACCTTCGGGCGGATGATCGGTGGTCGGCAGGGCGACATAGACGATTGCCCGGCCGGTGCTGGTGCTGACGGTCGGGCCGACAAGCCTGACGCTGCCCTTTACATCGCTGCCGTCCGGCCCCTTGATTACCGCTTCGAGTCCGTCCTTGATGCGCGGAAGATATTGGGCGGAGACCTCCGCCTGCCACTCGACGCGCTGCTGCCGCAACAGCCGGAAAAGCTCCGTGCCTGAGGAAACGACGCTGCCGAGCTGGGCCGAGCGTGAGGTGATGAGCCCGTCGTCGACAGCCGTTATGGTCGTCTGTTCAACCTTGATCTCCTGGCTTTCCAGATCGGCCCGGGCCGATTTCAGGCTTGCGGTCGCGGTCTGCTCCGAGATGAGGTAGTCGTTTACGGACTCGTCGGAAAGCGCGCCGCTGCCCTTGATCTTGCGGGCCCGGTCGGCATTGGCCTTGGCCTTGGCGAGATCGGCCTCCGCAGTCTCGACGGACGCCTTCTGCTTGTCGAGTTCGGCAAGCTGGGAATCCTTGGCAAGCTGCACCAGCGGCTGACCCTTCTTGACCACCGACCCGACATCGACCAGCACATCGGTGATCCGGAGGCCGGCGAGTTCGGAAGCGATTATTGCTTCATGCCAGGGCTTCAGCCAGCCGGTTGCCGGAACGCTTTCCGGCCATTCACGCTTGGCAGGCTTGACGACATTGACGGTCAGGGAGGGGCTTTCGCTTTCCTGCGTCTCGGCAGCCGTGGCGAAGGTGGTCGCCGCGGTACCGGACAGGAGGGCGATCGTGAGCAGGATGGATAGGGAGCGTGCGGGCCGCATGGACGGTATCCTCATTATTCTGATTTTGCGGACTGCGGGGGCGCGGCGTCGGCATTCCAGCCGCCGCCCAAAGCCTTGTAGAGGGCAATCCAATAGCGAACCGCGTCGCGTCGCGTTTCGATAAGCGTTATTTCTGCCGACTGCGCGGACCTTCTCGCCTCTTCGCGGTCGAGCAGGCTGGCGCCACCGGCTTTCCAGTTGCTGTCTATCGATTTGAAATAGGACCGGTAGTTCGCAGCGGCGGTGGCGGCGTCACTGATCTTCCGCCGTGTGCTGTCGAGGCGCACGAGGGCGGTCTCGATGTCGTTGATCGCGCTCAGCACGCCCGACTTGTAGCTGGCCACGGCGCTGTCGTAATCAGCGATCTTGCTCTCGACCGCCGCGCGCCGCGATCCCCCGTCAAACAGCGGGATTGACAGGGCCGGTCCGAAAGACCATGGCAGCGACTTCCCGGTCAGGCTCGACTGGCTGATGGTGATCGATCCGCTCATGCTGAGGCTCGGATAGAGATCCGCTTTCGCGGCGCCCACATCGGCGATGGCGGCGGCCAGTTCCAGTTCCAATGCGTCAATGTCCGGACGCTGACGCAATGCGTCGGCGGGGACGGAGTTGACCGAGAAGGTCTCGGGCTTTGGAATTCTGTTCTTGCTGCGCGACAGCAGGCCGCGAACTCGCTCCTCATCGCCGCCGGTCACCTGGGCCAGGGACTTGATGAGGATTTCACATTCGGCCTTTTGTCCGGTCAGCGTCGACGACGAGGACGCAGCACTCGCTTTCGCGAGGGCCAGATCTGCATTGGAGGTGAAGCCGGAGTTGGTCGAAGTCTGCGTTGCACGAATGGTTTCATGCTGCGATGTGAGCTCGACCGCATAGGCCTCTTCAAGAAGTCGGCACGCCCTGTACTGGACGTAGTAGTCGGCCACCTCCGCAGCGAGAGAGACGCGGGCGTCATGCCAGTTGGCGATCTGCTCCTGTATGCGGATGCGGTCTGCCTTGCTTGTGAGCCGGTCCTTGCCGAACAGGTCGATTTCCCACGATGCGTCAAGCGCGCCGCTGGAGGTCGTGGAGGCCGCGACGCGATTTTGGGAATCGCCCTCGGTGCCCGAGCGCAGAACGGAGGCGGAACCATCAAGCTGCGGAATCAGGTTGGCCTGCGAGGAGGCGAGCGTCGCTCTGGCCTTTCGGATGTCGGCCGCTGATGAGGCGAGGGTGGGGCTTTCCGCCTCCGCATAGCCGATCAGCGCGGTCAAGGACGGATCGTTGAAGCCCGACCACCAGGAGAGGAGATCGTCGGTTCGTCCATCATGCGGCAGTGTTGCGTGCCAAGAGTCGGGGATCTTGGCGTCAGGCGCCTGCAATTGTTCAAATGTCGCGCATCCGGAAATGACTAAACATGACAAAATTGCCGAGCAGCCGAGAAAATTACGCCCCGAGACATTCATTGTAGTCCTTTGATTATCCGCTTGCACATCAAGGACCGTTTAGACGAGTGAACGTAAAGTGCGGTCAATCTTGTGTTAAGATATGTAAAATCCAGTGCTTGGCGGAATGCTGGCGTATATGCCAGTCCTTGATTGGACATAGGGTGACGGGATGGCAAAGGTTCTTCTGGTAGACGACGACGAGGAACTTACGCGGCTGCTAAAGGAGTACCTCGTGGAGGAAGGCTTCGACGTCGAGACGGCGACGGAAGCTCCTGCTGCAATCGCTGCGGCGGCTGCGAAGTCCGTGGATATCCTTGTTCTCGATGTCATGATGCCGCGGATGAATGGCATCGAACTGCTGCAGCGCATTCGGCGCAACGGTGCCATTCCGATTGTCATGCTGACGGCCAAGGGCGACGATTCGGATCGTATCGCCGGCCTCAATCTCGGGGCGGACGACTACGTGTCGAAGCCCTGCTCGCCGGGAGAACTCGCTGCGCGGTTGAGAGCGATCCTGCGCCGTTCAGGGCAGCCGTCGGCCGCCACGGAAGTGGTGCGCGCCGGCGCGCTCACCATGCATCCCGCCAGTCGGATCGCCGAGTGGCAGGGAAAGCAAATCGACCTCACCGGAACTGAATTCATCCTGTTGGAGATACTGGCCCGCAAAGTCGGCCAGCTGGTGTCCAAGCAGGAAATTTCCAGGCGTGCCTTCGGCAGGGCACTAACCCCCTTCGACCGGCGCATCGATGTCCATATCAGCAGTGTCCGGCAGAAGCTGGGAACGAGGGACGACGGCCAGTCCTGGATACAGTCGGTTCGTGGCCAAGGCTATCAGTTGTTGCAGGATCGCTGATGCGTCGCCTCTTTTGGAAGTTCTTCCTGACGATCTGGGTGACGATGACGGCATGCGTTGCGGTCGTGGTCGTCACCCTGGCGGTGTTGCAGATCGTTCCCTTGTCCAGCGAGCTGCAACAGGCCCGTCAATCCGTCGTTGTCGAGGTCGCCTCGCAAATCCTGAAGGCGGACGGCAAGGAGGCCGCCGACCGGTTTGCCCGGCAGGCTGAGAAGGCTGCCGAGCCGGTAACGATCGACATAACGCAGGTCGAGCGGGGCGCTGACTGCGCAAACCGTCAGATGGGCGGCGGACTATACGTCCAAAGGGGCGAGGACTGTTTTTTCGTCGATGCGAGAGCGGAGCCCTCGAGCCTGTTTTCGCTCGTCTGGCCGAGGATCATGCCGTGGCTGACGGCACTGGTAGCGGCCGCAATCGCGGCTTATTGGCTGGCCCGCTATCTTGTCCGGCCGGTCGATGAAATTCGACGTGGACTGAGCGCGCTTGCCAGCGGCCGTTTCGACGTGCGGATCGGTCGCGAAATCGCCGGGCGAAAGGATGAGGTGGCGGCGCTCGCCCACGACTTCAACACCAGCGCTGCCCGCCTTGAAGAATTTCAAAACCTGCAGCAGCGTCTCTTCCACGATGTGTCGCATGAGCTTCGATCGCCCTTGTCCCGCCTGCAGGCCGCCATGGGTGTCCTGCAGCAAAATCCGGGGAAGCTGCACTCGATGATGGAGAGAATGTTGCGCGAGATCGAGCGAATTGACGGGCTCGTCGGCGAGATCCTGACCTTCGCACGGCTTGCCGATCGTAACGCCACCGTTCTGTCAGTCCAGACACTCGACGTGGTCGATCTTCTCACCGACATCGTGGACGACGCGACCTTCGAGGGGCATGCGCGGAGAATTACGGTGAATTACGAGGGCGCGCAGACCTTTGTCGCGCCGGTCAACGGGGAGCTGATCTATCGCGGTCTCGAAAACGTGATCCGCAACGCCGTCAAATACGCATCCGAAGGATCTGTCGTGACCGTGCGTTCGAGCGTTGCCGACGATGTGCTGACCATCACCGTCGCCGATACGGGGCCGGGCGTTCCGGCCGACAAGCTTGAAGGCATCTTCCAGCCGTTTTCCCGCGGCGACAATGCCAACGGTCAGGAAGGCTACGGATTGGGCTTGGCAATTGCCAAGCAGGCCGTGGAGCGGCACGGCGGCCGCATCGGCGCGACGAACTCGGCTTCCGGAGGGTTGGTGGTCCAGATCTCGATCCCAAAATCGCACGAGTTCGCAAAATAGGAGCCCGGAAGTCATTGGATGGTCCCTGACCGGATGACTGATGATGCAACTATCCGTCATTATAGGATCGAGGCGAGCAATGCGGGTTCCTTAATGCAGATGGCGTAACGTGCACGAATGATGGAGCTTTGCTGGCATGGATTTGCTTGCTGTCGCCGCTGCTGAGATGGTCGTGCCGCCAGCTGAGCTGCCCGGATGCCCGTCCGCGCGGCCGCGAGTCCCGATGGACCATGCGCCAGCGCCGAACACTTTGTCACGCGCCTTTCACTCGGCCACCTTGGCTTCATTTCGGAAGCCCATTGCCAAACCGGGTTAGAACATCTATGAAACCGTTTTATCAGCGTCTGTACGCGGGCGGTCTTCTCTTGCAAAAGCGAAAAATCACAATCAGGGATGTTGCCGCGGCCGCCGGCGTGTCCGTGACATCCGTATCTCGCCATCTGAACGGACAGATCTCGCTTCCTCCTCTCACTGCGCTGAGGATTGAAAAAGCCGCCGCTGAGTTAAAATACCGCCCGAACGCTTTGGCGCGGCGCCTGACCAACGGCCGCAGCGAAGCCCTTGGCCTCATCGTGTCGGATATTGCCTATCCACTGTTTGCATCCATCGCCAGCGCTTGTGAAGAGGAAGCGACGCGGCATGGCTATAGCCTCGTCATGTTCAACAGCCGCAACATCCTCGAAAACGAGGTTGCCTTCCTCTCGAGGCTCGACGACCGGCAGGTCGATGGCATTCTTCTCCTGACGAACCACCGCGACGATGGTCGTTTGATGAAGAAGATCAATCAGAGTCACGGCGTGATCTTGCTTGACGAAGACGTGCCCGGCGCAATAGCGCCGCGCCTTTTTGCCGACAGCGAAAGGGGCGCTTTGCTGGCGACGCGGTACCTGATTGAAATGGGACATCGGAAAATTGCCGTGATTGGCGGCCCGCGCGGGCTGTTGAGCACCGAGGAGCGCCTCAGCGGTTTCGAGAAGGCGATGCGCGAAGCCGGGCTTCAATCCCGAGACGATTACATGATGTTTAACGAATATAGCGACAGGGAAGGATTTCAGTCTTTCGAAAGGCTGATGGCCCTGGAAAGTCCGCCAACGGCAATCTTCACCTTTGCCGACACGCAGGCGCTGGGAGTTCTGCGCGCGGCACGAAGTGCTAACATCAGCATTCCCAAAGATGTTTCGTTGGTCAGCTTCGACGACATCGCGAATGCGGACCTGCTGGAACCCGCATTGACCACGGTTCGACAGCCCGCCGGCGAATTCGGGCGCCGCGGCGTGAATATTCTGCTGGATTTCATCGCCGACAAAACGCCGGCAAGCTATAAGGAAAGGTTGGCGGTCGAACTTGTCGTCCGCAACTCGGTCGGCCCTCCAAGAAACTAATAGCCAATCTCGGACGGCGCATCCTCCGGACGATCAGGCAGGCAAGACTTCGTTGTGAATGCCAGGCAACGAGCTGAAACATTTGTTTGACTGGTTAGTAAAACGGTTTATAAAGATTCATAAAGCGGTTTAGTAAGCAACAGGTCGACCTTTACAGATTTTAATCCGAAACAACTTTTGAGGGGATTCGATGACGGGGCACACTCCTGCGATGAGCGAGCACGAATATAAGGAAGCCAAATTCTTCCAGACATTCGGCTCCATTCCGACGCCCGGCTTTGCCGATCCGGATGAGCAGACCCGTGTCTGGGGCCGTCCCTGGGGCTGCTCGAGCGATGTCGGCAGACTGCGCGCGGTACTCATGCATCGTCCAGGCGAAGAGGTGAATATCGTCGAGAACAAGCCCATGCCGGAGATCGGTGGCTATGGCGATCCGGAAAAGGGTTGGTACTGGATGGGCAACACGCTGCCCGATCTACCGGCGATGCAGGATGCCCATGACAGGTTCACCGCACTGCTTCGCGCCGAAGGCGTGGACGTCGTGCTGATCGACAAGGCCGCCCCCGGCGCCATGAAGCAGATTTATTGCCGCGACAGCGTCATATCGGTCAAAGGCGGTGCAATCGTCACGCGTCTTGCCCGCAAGGTCCGGCGTGGCGAGGAACTGCCAGTCACGCAGGCGATCGCCAAGGCCGGCTGCCCCATTCTCGGCACGTTGCACGGCGAGGCCGTGTTCGAAGGAGGCGGGTTTGCCCTGATCGACGACAAGACCGCAGTCTGCGCGTTGTCGGTGGCCTGCAATGCGGAAGGCGTGCGGCAGGTGGAGTCGATCTTGAACGGACTCGGCATCGAACTGATCAAATTGCCCATGCCCGGCTACCGTATCCACATCGATGGCAGCTTCAACATGATCGATCACGATACCGCGATCATCAATATCAATGAACTGCCCTTTTTCTTTATCGAATATTTGAACAAGCGCGGTATGCGGCTGATCGAGCTCCCCCCCGAGGACAATGCCTTTTCTCTGAACTGCCTGGCAGTCGCACCAGGCCGCGTCATTATGCATGCCAGTCGGACACCAAGGCTTGCCGATCGGCTTGATGCTGCCGGCATAGAGGTTCTTTCGATCGACTACGAATGCGTCGAGATGGGCGGTGGCGGTATCCATTGCTCGACCGGACCCCTGGCCAGGGATCCGCTCTGAGATGGCATTTCTCGACATCCGGAAGCTCAGCAAGAACTACGGTTCGACCGTCGCTCTCGACGGTGTCGATCTTTCGGTCAATGCGGGTGAATTCGTCACGCTTCTCGGGCCCTCAGGCTCGGGAAAGACCACGCTTCTCATGTCGATTGCCGGTTTCACTCAACCGGACGACGGCGGTATCGTGATCGATGGCGTCGATGTGACCGACGTTGACCCGGAGGATCGTGACTTCGGCGTTGTCTTCCAGGGCTACGCTCTGTTTCCGCATATGACGGTCGCCGACAATATCGCCTTTCCGCTGAAGGTTCGGAAATGGGCCAAGGCAGACATTTCGGCAAAGGTCGAGGAAATGCTTTCCCTCGTGGGACTGGATAAGCTTGCCGGGCGCAAGCCGCGGGAACTCTCCGGGGGCCAGCAGCAGCGAGCGGCACTGGCCCGCGCTCTATCGTTCGGCCCGCGAATACTGCTCCTCGACGAGCCGCTCTCGGCACTGGATCGCAGCCTTCGCGAAATCATGCAACGTGAGTTGAAGCGTCTGCATAAGGAAACCGGCGTCACATTCATTTTCGTCACCCACGATCAGGAAGAAGCTTATGCCATGTCTGATCGTATCGCGGTCTTTCACAATGGACGTATCGTGCAAATGGGGGCGCCGCGCGACATCTATCGGAAACCGGCATCGCTGTTTGTGGCCGGCTTCCTAGGTGGCAATAATATCGTCACCGCGCGCTATCTGTCGGCAGAGCACAAATTGAAGCTTTTTGGCGATTATTTGCCAGCTCCACCGCAGTTCGATCCCGCCCAGCATGGCAATGGCGAAGTGACACTGTGGGTTCGGCCAGAAAATCTGAGCTTTTCCGAAGCCGGCGGCGGCTACAGCTTCCCCGTCACCGTGCTCGATATTTCCTTCACCGGCTCGTCCGAGCGGGTGGTGGTCGGCACCGTCGACGGGCAGGACCTGATGATCCAGGCGTCCTCGGAATCTGCCGCGGGACTGCAAATCGGCCAGCAGATTCGGTGCAGCTTCAACCCCGGCGCGATCGGGTTTCTGGCGAGCGACTAAACAACTTTCGGCAATCACCTGCCAGGACGCAACACGAGACATGGACGCTGACGCAAGCACAGCATCCGGTAAAAACCAGGGAGGAAAAATGTCCTTTACATTGAAGACAATCACGGTCTCGGATTTCGGAATTCCGGTGGAACGCCCCGGCATTCCCGCCGCCACCTATGAGGCGCGCTGCAAGCGGGCGCTCTCGGCCTCGGGTGCCGACTGGCTTGTCGTCTATGGCGACCGCGAGCACTTCGCCAACATGTCGTTCCTGACCGGATTCGACCCACGCTTCGAGGAAGCCCTGCTGCTGCTTGGCCCTGACGACGTCAAGATCATCGTGACGGGCAATGAGAACCAGAGCTATACGCCGATCTCTCCCCTCAAGAACGTGCAGACCCTGCTGTGCCAGTCCCTGAGCCTGATGGCGCAGGATCGCACTCAGAAACCGAATCTGGTCGCTGTGCTGCGTGAGGCGGGCATCGGCGCAGGTGTCCGGATCGGTCTTGCCGGCTGGAAATATCTCGAAACCGCTGAATGGGATCAGGATCGTCCGTCATTCTTCGTTCCCGCCTATATTGTCGATTCGCTCTCGCTCGTCACAGGCCCTTCGGGCGAGGTCAGCGATGCCACACGGGTGCTGATGCATCCGACGGAGGGATTGCGGGCAGTGGTCGATGTCGACCAGATCGCCGAGGCAGAATGGGCCGCCACCCGTTCGGCCGCCGCCGTATGGCGGATCATCCGGGGTTTTGAGCTTGGCGATAACGAACTCATGGCCGCAAGCCGCATGGGCTATGCGGGCGAACCGATGAACTGCCATCCGATGCTTGCCACAAACGGTCCATCCGCACCCGTCATCGGGCTGCGCAGTCCGACGGCGCGGGTTCCGGCGCGTGGCGACGGCATCACGACCGCAGTCAGCTACTGGGGAGGCCTTACCGCGCGTGCCGGCCTGATCTCCGACCATGACGAGGCCTTCCTGAAGGTCTCGATGGATTATTTCGCAGGCTTGCTCGCCTGGTATGAAACCGCCGATATTGGTGTCGAAGGCGGGGCAATCCACGAGGCGGTGGTCTCGACGCTCGCGCGAGGCAGTCTGAAATCCGCTCTCAATCCCGGACATCTGACCGGCCATGACGAGTGGATGCATTCGCCGATCAGGCCGGGCAGCGGCGAGCGGATAGTCTCCGGCATGCCGTTTCAGATCGACGTCATTCCGGTGCCGATGCCGAATGGCTGGACCCTGAATTGCGAAGATCCGGTCACATTTGCCGACGAGGCTCTGCGCGCCGAAATCCGCACGAAATATCCCGACATATCGGCAAGATTCGACGCCCGCCGGAGCTTCGTCCGGGATACATTGGGGGTCGAGGTCAAGGACAATATCCTGCTTCTGTCGGCGATCCCGCTCTGCCTGCCGCCCTTCTGGCTGAACTCCGGCATGCTGATCGCAAAGGCCTGATCGGTCCTCAGATGCACTGTGCGGCGTTTGCGACAGTGCATCTGAGGCCTCCGCTTTGCTATTTCGGCAGAGCTTGCTCGACAACGGAGCAGAAAAACAGGGCGCCATCCAGCAATATGTCATCGTTGAAGTCATACTGCGCATTGTGGAGCGGCTTGCTGTCGCCGTTTCCTATGAAAACATAGGCGCCCGGTATCTTTTCGAGAAAGAACGCACAGTCCTCGCTGGCCATGAGCGCACAGGGACGCTCTTCCAGTCGCTCGCTTCCGAACGTTTCGCGAATGGCGGTGCGGGCGATTTCCACGGCGCGATCGTCATTGATCGTGGCCGGATAGCCGACCTTCCAGTCGAAGGACGCGGTTGTGCCGAAACTCTCCGCCTGTGCAACGACAATCTCTTCGATCCGGCGGCGGAGCAGCGCATGGACCTCGGGACGAACCGCACGCAGGCTGATTTCAAGCTCCACCCTGTCTGGAATGATGGTTGCGGCGGAGCCGGCGTGGATCTGGCCGATCGTAACCACCGCCGCTTCGTGCGGGGAGACGTTGCGCGACAAGATCGATTGCAGCGCGACAATGACGGTTGCGGCGGCAACGATGGGGTCTGCGGTCTCTTCCGGCAATGCGCCATGGCCGCCACGTCCGGCGATGGTCACGGCGACGACATCGATCGATGCCATCATCGCGCCGCGACGAAGGGAAAATCTACCCGCCTCGAGCGCGGGCAGATTGTGAAGCGCAAACAGATAATCGATGGCGTAGCGCCGCAAGAAACCCTGTTCGATCATGATTTGGGCGCCGCCGAAATTCTCCTCGGCGGGCTGGAATATGAAAACCACCCGGCCGTCGAAATCCTCGCTCTTCGACAGTGCGTAGGCCGCACCCAGCAACATGGCACTGTGGCCATCGTGACCGCAGGCATGCATGATCCCGGGAGTGGTGCTTTTATAGGGAACGTCGGTTTCCTCGAGAATGGGCAATGCATCCATATCGGCACGCAGGGCGACGGTTGTCGGTCTGTTTCCGCGCTGAAGGGTCGCAACAATGGCCGTTGTGGCGTAGTCGCGATCAAGCACAAAGCCCCAGCTTTCGAGAATGTCACCGATATAGCGTGTCGTCTGGAATTCAGAGAGGCCAATCTCGGCAATCTCGTGCAAATGATGCCGGATCGAAACGAGCTCGGGAAGAATTTCTGAAATCCGCTGTCGGTTCATGATGTGTCGCTTTGCCTGGATGAGATCGTTTTAAATGCGGGACATTGCCCAACGCAACGTGCCAGAGCGTTCATCCAAACACTCTGGCACATGTTCGTTGTTCCCGGCGGGCGATCCTGAGACTCCCTGTTTCTAGATGGAGTCGCGGGCCAGGGGTGCCGTAGTGCAATGGATGCCGCCGCCGCCCGATTCGATTGCATCATATTCCACCGGTATGACGGTAATCCCGGCAGCATCGACCCGTTCGGCAAGGCGCGGTGAAACGGTGCTGTGCATGATTACCCGGCCGGGCGACACGGCAAGGCAATTGAGCGAATAGGCATTGTCCTCGGGCGGCAGATCAATCAGCCGCATGCCGCGCTTTTTCAGGTAGTCGATGAAGAAATAAGGCAGTTCATTGGTGTTGACGATAGCCGTTTCCACGTCGACCATCATGAAACTGCCATCGATATGGATCCGGTAGCCGGGCATCGGCAGCTTAATCAGCGTCACCCCCACCGACCGTAGATAGGATTCGACCTGGGCGACGCCTTCCTCGTTGCAGGCGATGGAGAGGGCGCAGACCGCCGTCTTGTCGTCGATCAGTGCAAAGCCACCACCTTCGAACACACCCGCCCCGTGTACAGTCCCGAGAATGGGGCATCCGGCCTTTGCCAGCGCCCGCATGACGGGGAGTTCCTCGCCGCGACGCACCTTGCGCGCCATGCGGGTGATGATGGCTCCACCCTTGACCGCGATGACGTTGTCACGTGTGTAGACCTGGTTTAGACGGCCCGGCGCAGCTTCGCCGACATAATGGATCTTGACGCCCTCCGCCATCAGGGCCGCCGTCAGGCGATCATGGGCGAGTTGCATGGCTTCCAGATCCGGCATGTCCTTGCCGATCCAGTACCAGCCCTCCTCAGGGTCGCCATAGCCACCGACTTCCGGCATCGGTACGTTCTTGATCACATCGAGTTCACGCCCCGGCCGATGCATCAACACCGCGCGCAAGCGGCCAACGTCGCTGTTGCATCCCCATGGCTGCCCCCAGACCTGCGTCTGTTCATCCGGTTCGTGAAAGGCGGGTTCGGGAACCGAGGCGAATATACGAAAGAACTCGTTCTCGCGGAACTCGTGTTCGCTCATGGCAGGTGTATGACTCATTATGTAACTCCAGGAAGTGATATGAAAAATCAGGTTTTCGGTGGCAACTGCCGGTTGGCGAGCCACGTATGGGCGATGATGCCGAGGCTGACGACGATCAGCATCAGGCTTGCGACGGCGGCAAGGGCGGGGTCGACATTATCGGCGATGCTCGTCCAGATACGCCGGGGCAAAGTGATGACGGTGCGACTGGTGATAAAGAGCGTGACCGTTATCTCGTCCCAGGAGGTGATGAAGGCAAAGATCGCCGCAGAGAGAACCCCCGGCCAGATATGGGGAGCCACAATTCTGAAGAAGACGGTTCCCGGCCGAGCGCCGAGACTCCGGGCGGCCTGCACCATGCGCGGATCGAGGTTGGACAGGGTCGAGCCCATCGCAAGGATCACAAAGGGCAAGCACAGGATGATATGGACGATGACGACACCGATAACCGTATCGAGCATGTGGAGCCTGGCCCAGAGCTTGAAAATCCCTACCGCATAAATGATCGGTGGAATGATGATCGGCGACAGGATCAGCATTCGCGTGGTGGAGGGCCACCATCCGTTCAGAGACCATGCGCCGACAGCGTAAGCAGTCCCGAGCACAGTGGCAAAGAAACTTGCAACAAGGCCGATTGCAAGACTTGTCAACATGCTGGGAAGCCAGCCCGCGTCCCAGTCAAATACGGAAAGGAAATGCCTGAGCGACAGACCATGCTCCGGAAGGGAGAGATAATCCCTATCCGTCAACGCGACCGGAATGACGACGAGAACCGGCAGGATCAGGAATGCCAGCATAAGACCGACGAGAATGCGGTTGAGGGCAGAGGCAGACCTACGGCGCGCTGTCATCGCAGATCCCTCCCCTCGAATGCCGCGCGCAGCGCCGGACGCCTCATCAGCAGGAAGACGGAGCCGGAGCAGATCACCAGAAGAACGACTGCAAGCGCCGTTGCTACCCCCCATCTGAGCGTCGACATCTGGGTGGCAATGAATTCAGCCAACATGACGGTTCGCCCGGCACCGAGAATCTGGGGCGTTATCAGAAATCCCAGCGAATAGATGAAGACAAATACACATGAAACCACGATCGCCGGCATGCTGAGCGGTATCCATATACGAAGAAAGATCGTCGCCGGTCGCGCTCCAAGGGAACGGGCAGCCTGAATGATACGGTGGTCGATCCCTGAAAGGTTTGCGAAAAGAAGAAGCGTCGCAAATGGCATCATGTAATGAACCATACCGATTATGGCACCCAGACGATTGTAGACGAGATCGAGCGGCTGGTGGATGAGCCCGACATCCATCAGCAGGGAATTGATTACGCCTTCACGCCGAAGCACTGTGACCCAGGCAAAGGCCCTGACCAGGACGGAAATCCAGAAGGGCACGAGCACAAAAAAAAGCGCGATGTTTCGCGCTTTCAGCGTCATGTGCAGCAGGCCGAAGGCGACGATATAGCCGGCAATGACGGTCAGCACCATCGTTAGCAACGAAACGTTCAGCGTCGTCGTCGCCACTTTCCAGACGGCATTGCTCGATGCAAGTCCCTGATAATTTTGCAAACCCGGCTTCGGGTCGGTAAAACTCAATGCAAGGACCTGCAGGATAGGCGCAATATAGACAAGCAGCGTAACGGCGCTGGCAGGCACCGTTAACGCAAAAGCCAGACGATTAAATTTTGCGACCATAGCGATTGACAGCGTCCATCAGGATCAGGAAATGAAATCCAGGTACTTATTCTGAATTTCAGCTTCGTTCTCCGCGTAATAGGCGGGATCGACCCTGAATTGTGTCACTGCGTTTTCGGGAGTCGAAGGGCTGACCTTCTTGTCTTCGTCGGTCATCATGGCGATGGCTTTCGGGTTGGTCGGTCCACCACCCATGCTGCGCAACAGCAACAGTTGTCCTTCAGGATCGAGGCTGGAATTGATGAACTCGAACACTTTGTCGCCAGCCGGATTTCCCTTCGGGACTGACCAGGCACTGAGGAAGAGGAGGTTCTGGTCCCAGCTCCAGGTCAGGCGTCCCTTGGTTTCCTTGCTGAGCAAATTCGCACGCGAGTGCCAGATATTGCCCATGACCACCTCGCCGTCGCGGAACAGTTGCTGGCTTTGTGCGCCGCTATCCCAGAAAATCAGGTGCGGAAGGAGCGGCTTCAGCTTTTTGAAGGCGCGGTCCAGGTCGAGCGGGTAAATGTCTTTCGGGGCCACACCGTCTGCAAGCAACACCGCCTCAAGCTGACCCTGCACATATTTGCACATCGTCCGCTTGCCAGGGAATTTTTCAAGGTCGAAGAAGTCCGCCCATCCGGACGGCGCAACGCCCTTGGTCATTTCGGAATTGTAGGCAAGAACATTGGCAAAGACATAGTTGGCAATTCCGAATTCCGCCGCCATTTCCGGGCCGACTTTATTCTTGTCGACAACGGAATAGTCGATCGGCCGCACATATCCACCCTTTCCAAGTGTTGCCGCATCGGTCATGCCGCCGTCCGTAACATCCCAGATAACGGCGTTGGCTTCGACCTGCGCGCGGATTGCAGCGGTATCGGGACCTGCGCCGTCTACGACGACTTTAATGCCCGTCTTCGCCGTGAACGGCTTTCCAAACGCTTCCTGGTGCGCGTCAACGGCAGCGCCGCCCCAGTTGCAGATGACGATTTCGTTTGCATCTGCGGCAGCCTTGCCCGGTTTTACCGCAACGGTCAGGCCCAAAGCACCCATGGCAACCAGGAACGATCGACGATCGATCTGCCCATTCTTGAAGCCGTTCAAAGCAATCGAAAGAGCGTCTTGTCTAAATTTTGACTGCGACATTGCTGAACCCCTTTTTTGGCCGACCTTGAGATCGCGCTTTTTTGAATATCGAGGAGCACGAAAATCGGAGATCAATTCGAGCTCGTAGTGAACCGGTTGAGTAAACCGGTTGCGTAATGTGTAACACGCCTTTGCTGCTTTGCAACCCGTTCTTGACGTTATGCCGGCTGTCGGACACAGGTCCCACAAGGGTCTCAACAATCGAGCGGAAAATTCTCATCTGCCGCTGCGAAAGCGGGAACGGACGATGAGGGTTTCCGATCAGCCACCAGCTTGCAGCGGTTCATCTCGATCTTCTCGATGCTCCGAAATCTCTTCGTCGCCCCACACCACAAACGATCCGCCCTTGCCACTCACGTTCACCGCATCCGCGCAACAGCGCATTGGAAAGCCGTAACGGGCGCAATTGCCTGATTGCCGCAAGAAACTGGCGCCGGGAAAAAGGGAATGCAGGCACTATCGCAATGTCTGGATGGCGCCCGCCCGGCAAGGAGCTTCAGTCGATGCTAGAGCTTGGCGGGTCGGTGCGCAGTCATGTCTCCCGCTTGTAAGCGCGGTTTGATATGACCGCTGGCCCTGAAATTCTGCGCTCGAACCGATCCCCATCGACTGACCGTGCTTCGCCGCGCAATAAGATGCCACGGGCTCTTCGGTTCGTACTGTTTATTCCGCCACTTGAAATCGCTCATAGACAATCTCGTTGAGAATATTCGGCGCTCTTTCACGCAGCAGCGACAAAATTTCTGCAACAGAGCCAGTCGACCACCTTGGGGGATTCGTCCGACGCGCGGACCTCTGGGCGCCGGAAATCGGTTGGACTCCGGGCCTATCCGATGCATAGAGTGGAGTTCAACGGCGCAAGCTTCCTCGCAAAATCGCTTAGGGAGGCACTTCAGATCAAAGAATTGCCACCGCCCGGCACCAACCCGCTGATCCGCCCTTGATCTTGACCGGCAGGCAGGACACGGTGAACCCGTGGGGCGGCAGTTCGTCGAGCCGCGTCAGCTTCTCCATGTGCATGAAAATGCCTTCACGACCAGCCTTGTGACCTTCCCAGATAAGACCTGCATCGCCGGTTTCGGCGAAGCGTTTTGCCGTGACAGGGAAGGGGGCGTCCCACGACCAGGCGTCCGTGCCGGCGATGTGGATACCCTGCGCCATCAGCCAGAGCGTCGCTTCGCGACCGATGCCGCAGCCGCGGCCAAGGAAGTCCGGGCGGCCATAGGCGGCGCCTGCGGCGGTGTTGACCAACACGATGTCGAAGGGTTGCAGCGCGCGGCCCGTGGCCTTCACGGCAGCCTCGATGTCTGCGGCTGTCGCCACATGGCCATCGGGAAGCCCGCGCAGATCGAGCTTCACGCCCGGTCGGATGCACCAGTCCAGCGGCACCTCGTCGATGGTCCAGGCACGCTCGCCATTGTTCATGGTGGAGGCGAAGTGCCAGGGTGCATCCAGATGCGTGCCGGCATGGGCTGTCAGGTGCAGTTGTTCGACAGCCCAGCCCTCGCCGCCCGGAACCTCGGCGATATCGAGGCCGGGGAAGAAGCGAAGCACTTCTTCCGCGCCCTCCGCATGGTTGGTGTAGCTGATCCTCGGACCGAGCCCTGGCGGGTCGGCGGGAATGTCGTTCTCGATGGCCACCGAGAGGTCGATGATCTTCATGGGTCAGTCTCCTGAAAGTGCGGCTTTCGCCAGCGTGTCGAGATTGGCGTCGGCGCGGAAGCCGAGGGCGAGCGCCGGTGTGGCGTCGAGCGGCGGCATGGCGCCGAAGATGCGTCGCAGGTTGTCGTCATCGCCCCAGCGGATATGGGCCTGTTTGCCGGTGACGCGGCAGACCGCGTCACAGACCTCGTTCAGATCGGCATGCAGGACCGGAGGCTGGACGACGGTTTGGACGGAGTCGGCGAGCCTTGCGGCGTGCAACAGGGTGGAGACAGCCGCTTTCCTCGACATCCACCAGCAGGTGCTGGCCGCGGGAATGGGACAGTCATAGGTCTCGCCAGCGGCGATGCTGTGGAAGATCTGGCTCATGAACGCCGATCCGTGTCCGCTTTCGCCGACCGGTCGGGCGACGATGCCGGGAAAGCGCAGGCTTATGGCCGACAGCGCCCCGCGTCGTGTCATGTCGGTGAGCAGGATCTCCATCATCAGCTTGTGAGCGCCGTAGGTGATAAGCGGCGCCGGCCGCGTTTCCGCCGTCACGGGGTATTCATCCAGGTCGCCGTATACGGCGATTGAGGAGGCAAACACGAAGCGGGCGCCGGGGTGATTTGCCGCTACCGCGCGCGCGAGAGCCAGGGGCGCCAGCAGATTGACGTGGTGGCCACGATCCTGTTCCCGCTCGGCCAGGCCGCCCGGAACGCTTGCCAGATGAAAGACAAGATCGAAACCCGGCTCCAGCAGATCCGTGAGAAAATCCTGGTCGCCGAGATCGCCGGCGATCGCTTCCGAACCGGACGGAGCCGGCCCGGAAAAGGCCCGGTCCGTCAGGACAATCCTTTGCGCATCGGGATAGACCTCGGGGAAAGCGGCGGCCAGACCCCGTCCCAGAAAGCCGTCGGCGCCGGTGACCAGAATACGCATCAGGTCCGCACCACGCTCTGGTCGATCACCCCGAAGGGGGCGGAACCATCCGGCAGACGCGCCTCCATCCGCACGCGGTCGCCCCAGGTGAGGAAGGGCGTGCGCGCGGCGCCTTCGTCGAGAAGTTCGATCACGCGGATTTCCGATATGCAGGACGAGCCGGCGTTCCGATCCGCATTGGAGACAGTGCCCGAGCCGACGATCGTCCCTGCGGATAGCCTGCGGGTGCGGGCGCAATGGGCGATCAGTTGGCCGAAGGAGAAATGCATCTCGTCGCCACGGGCGCGTCCGACTTCACGGCCGTTGATTTCCACATGCAAGGGGAGGTTGACGCGTCCCTTCGCCCATTGCGGGCCAAGCTCATCCGGCGTGATCGCGACGGGCGCAAAGGCGGTGGAGGGCTTTGCCTGCAGGAAGCCGAACCCGGCGCGCATTTCGCGCGGACCAAGCGCGCGCAGCGACCAATCGTTGATCTGCACCAGCAGGCGTATATGGGCTTCCGCCTGCTCAGGCGTCGTCCCCATCGGCACATCCGAGAGCACGACGCCGAACTCGCCTTCCATGTCGATCAACAGCCCGTCGTCTGGGAATTCGACATCGGCAAGCGGACCACGAAAATCGTCACTGGCGCCCTGATAGATCAGCGGGATCGTCTCGAAGTCCGGATTGGGCGGATTGTCGAAGGCCTTGTCCATCAGCCGCCCGTGATTGAGAAACGCCGACGCATCCAGCCATTGCGGCGCCCGCGGGAGCGGTGCCAGGCAACGTCTTGGCTCGAAACGGGTCGCGAACGGTTCCTCGCCCGTGTTCAGCCGGTCGTAGAGGCTGGCGAGGCGCGGAGAAAGGGCATCCCAGTCTTCGATGGCTGAGAGCAGGGAGGGAGCAATGCCGGTTGCCGGTAATGCCAGCGTCAGATCGCGCGAGACGACCCACAATTGGCCGTCGCGGCTTCCGTCATGGTAGGTTGCGAGCTTCATGGGGACCTCATTGATGCTGTTCGAGGCCTGCTAGGCCTTCGGGAAATTGCGCGTCATCGCTCGGCGAGGCTCGCGGCAAGCGTGGGATCGTAAGTGCCGGAGACGAGCACGAAGAGCATTCGGCACATCTTGCCGGACCGATTGGCCCAGGCGTGGTTGGTGCCGCGCTGGATGACCACGGAACCGGGTTTCAGCAGTGCCTCGCCATCATCCAGCACCAGGGTCATTTCGCCCTCGATGACGATGCCGTAGTCGATCGACTCCGTCCGGTGCATCAGCGGATGCGGTGAGCTCTCTTTGGCCGTCGAGGCGGCCTTGTCGCCGATCTGCTCGAACGCTTCGCCCATCCGCCTAGCCCCCGCCTTCAGGAAATCCTCGGTGTCCGGCGGAATGTCGACGAAGCGAATGCGGGTGCCGCCGGGCGGCGGGGGCAGCACGAGGGCCCCAAGCGTCGGGTCGCCGTCGTCGGCGACGCGCGCGGGGCTTCCCGCCGTCGACCAGACCTCGTGGAATACGGTGCCCGGAATGGCGGTGATCTCCACGACGGTCGGTAGCGGTCCGACCTCGGTCAGAATGGAGCGCCCGTCCGGGCTGTGTCCGGTCACGACGCGGGTGATGGGGGGAAAGTTTGTCATGCGGTTCTTACCTTGGTAAAGGCGTCGGCGGACTTCGCCTTGGTGAAGAGGGCAATAGAAGTCGCACCGACAAGCACGGCCGCGACGCCAAGTGCGGCAAAGCCAAGGTTTTCGCCAAGTGCGCCACCTACGACGGGGCCAAGAGCGGCACCAACCATCAGCATGGCAGGGGTGGCGGCAACGGCGCGACCCGTCGGATCGAGCTTGGCCAGTCGCCCGAAGGCGAAGGTATGGGTGAATATCTGGATGGACACGAACACCGCAGCGGCGGGCGCCCAGAGGGTGAAGGTCGTCGCCGATGTGACGATGACCGCGAGAACGGCCTGAACCGCGGGCCCGATCTGGGTGACCAGCGTCGCCGAGACGCGCGTTTGAAGGAACGCCGCCGATGGCGATGGCAGGACGAAGTTGACGAAGCCCAGCGCGATCAGGACGGCGAGAACGCTATCGGGTGAGAAGCCGCGCGCCTTGCCGATCACCTCGACGAACGAAAACACCATCGCCTGGTTGAAGGTCATGATGCTGATGCCGAAGATCGTGAGCCAGACCGCGCGGCTGAAGGGCCGCCTCTGATGTTCGACACTGCTCACGGGGTTGCGGAAGAGCAGCGCCGAGCTGATTGTGGCGACCGCCATGATGCCGGCGAAAACCTGAAACAGGATCGGGCCGCCATAGGCGATCAGCAGTTGCGGAATGACGGCCAGCAGAATGATGGCGAGCAGGCCCAGCGCAATGCCGGCCAGCGCGATGAGGCGATGCGGATTGGCCGCGTGTCCCATTGTCCCGTGCACCATGGAGAGCGCGACGCCGACGGAGGTGCCTGCGACGAGATGGAGCAGGGCGAGCGGCATGAAGCCGGCTTGGGTCGATGCTAGCAGGAAGGCTGCCGCGGCCACGCCGAAGCCCAAGGTCGCGGCCAGTCTCTGGTTCATCCTGTCGAAGCGCGGCGCGACCAAGGTGCTTGCGAGTACCGCGCCGACGAGGAACAGGGTTGCCAGCGCGCCCGCCTGCTGCGGGCTGAAGCCGAAACGCTCGACCAGTGCGCCGACCCAGACGGGCAGCGCGATGAGATCGAGCATGCCCGAGAAGTGGCCGACGACGAGGGCAATGACCCCGGCCACACCGAATTTCTGTCCTGACATTCTTGTTCCTCCAGCGTTTTGAACGGCGGCAAACGGTGCGCGATCTCCCAAATCCCAGCACCACCGCAACTTGTCTCAGATGGCTTCCGCCAGCGTTTTCATGGAAGCCTGCATGATCGCGGCATGCGCCTCGCGGCTGCCGCCATGGATCTCGATGTCGGCCAGTTGGCCGGAATTCTCGACCACCATCCGGCAGCGCTCCCAGCGTCTTGCTTCGAATGCGGCAAGGGCGGAGCCGACATCGGCCCCTTGGCCCAATTCTTCGGCCAGCACCATGGCGTCCTCGATGCCGATGCAGGCGCCGGCCGCCAGATGCGGCGTCGTGGCATGCACGGCATCGCCGATCAGCACCACGCGGCCCTTGAACCAGGGCCGTGGCAAAAGCATCTGCTCGAGCGGGCGGTAGATGATCTGGTGCTCGGAGGACAGTTCCGACGCAATCCTGCGGATGATTGGGGAGGGGAAGCGCTCCAGCAGGCCCCGCAAGGTTTCAACCAGCACCTCCGGCGGAACGAAGTCGTTGGTCGGGCGATCTTCAGTTAGGAACAGGTAGGCCTGGTTCTTGTTGACGCCGTTCAAACCCACCTTGAGCTTCGGGCCCATCCACATGGTGACGGTATCGATGCCCTCGGGCCTTGGCAGCACGGCGCGCCAGACCGACTGGCCGATGAAGCGCGGTTTGGGGGCCTCTGGAAAGATCTTGGCACGGACGGCGGAATTGAGGCCGTCCGCGCCGACGACGAGGTCGTAGGTATCCGAACTGCCGTCGCCGAAGGTAACATGCACTCCATCGTCGCCTTGGACGATGTCGGTGAAGGTGAGCCCCAAGCGAACCTTGGTGGTGGAAGAGCGTACGGCTTCGGAAAGGATCTTGGCGAGCGCCGGACGCATGATGCCGCCGTCGCCGGGGATGTCGGCGCCGGCCACGCGCGGGGTCGGCAGCGTGACAAGCACGGAGTCGTCCGGCCCGCGCAGTTGCACGCCGTCGCTGGCGAAGCCTTCCTCGAGAAACCGGTCGATCAGGCCGAGATCCCGCAATACCCGAAGCGTCGAGCCGTGCAGACTGATGCCGGCGCCATAGGAGCGCCACCCGGCGTCGATCTCGACGAGATCCACCTCGAAGCCCTTGCGGGACAGTTGCAGCGCCGCGGTCATGCCGGCGAAGCCGCCGCCGATGACAAGCACTTTGGAATTTGAATTCATGTGGTTTCCTCCTCTGGGGGTGCGGCGACGAAAATCTCCCCCTCGTCGCTCACGGCAATGTCTACGGCTGTCAGTTTTTGTCCCAGGCAAGGTCCAAGAACGCATTGGCCGGTATCGATTTCGAAAAGCGCGCCATGCGAGTGGCACGTCAGATGGGTCTTCTCGCCATTCAGGTAGGCGTCTGTCTTCCATGCCATCGGCGTGCCGGTGGAATAGTGCGGGCAGGCATCGAGCCAGGCGTAGAGAACGCCCTGGCGCCGGATCAGGACGATCTTCCGGCGCGCTCCGTCAAAGGGGCCGAAGCCTTTCGCCTCGGCCTCGCCGATCTCGTCGGACCGGCACAGATAGTGGAGTTTTCGCGCGGCGCTCTGCATATGTCAACGCTTCGCGCCGGGCGGCGGACCTCCGGTGGGAGCCCACTTCTCGCGCATTTCGAACAACACGATCTGCGAGGCCTCGGCGCCCATCGGCGCTTCACGCGCGATCCAGCTATCGTCGTGCTTGTCCATGTCGGCGTCATATTCGAAATGACAGCCGAGCGGGCTGTTGAAGTACCAGAACCAGTTCGAACCGAACTTGTGCCGGCCGGGACCCCAGAAACTCTGATAGCCCTTCTTCACGAAGCGCGTGCCGGCAACCATCAGCTCGGTCGGGCCGCCCATGTGGAAGGCGAGGTGCTCGCACCCCTTCATGTATTCAGGCGTGCGGATGAAGAAGAGAGTGTGGTGGTCGTCGTTCGCCTTCGGCCGCAGGAAGGGGCCGGCCCCCGTCAGCGTGTCGGTGATCACGAAGCCGAGGCGGTCGCAGTAGAAGCGGGTGGCGATGTCGATGTCGGGAACGAACAGCACGACATGGCTGAGCGTGCGCGGCAGCGCCGGCATTTCTTCCCAGACGCCGATTTCGTTCGGCCTGCGTTGCGCCGGCGCGCCCGGCGCATTGATCTTTTCCGCGGGCATGACGAGTTCGCGGCGGATCGTGACCTGGAACTTGAGCTCGAAGCCATGGTCATCCTTCAGTTCGATCGAGCCGTCGGACAGGCGCGCCACCCGACGGTCCCTGGAAAGCTCCGCTTCGATCGCGTCGAGATCCTCGGCGGAGCGCACGCCATAGACCTGCTGGCGCAGCATGTTCGACGTTGGCAACGGCGGAGGCAGCGACGGATCGGACTTGTGGCGGATGATGATGCCTGTGCCGTCCAGCGCCTCGAACAGGCCGCCGGCAGCGGTAACGTCCGTCGGCTTCAGGCCGAAGGCATCCAGGTACTCACAACAGGCGGCGACATCGTCAACGCCGAAGACGAGATAATCAGGCCCTATGATGTTCATGGGACATTCCTTTCTATTCCGATGTCTTGATTAGCCTGCGTGGAGAACATGTTCGCGGGCGATCGCCAGGCAGTAACGTGTGTCGGAGGGAACGAATGCCCCGGCGGCATCGCGGCAGGCCTGCGCGAAGGCAAGCCCGGCGGCCTCGTCCGGCAGCCAGAATTCGTCGACGGCCTCGATCGGTCCCGGAAACAGCGGCAGGTTGCGACACTGGCCGAACATGCCGTAGCCCGGGCCCTTTACGGCTTCGGGCACTGTCTTGGCGTCCGGTGCATTGTTGAACCAGAACAGGAAGACTTTCACGGCGCCGTCCCGCACGCCCGGCGGCAGGATCAACTCTTCGGTGACCGGAAGGCCGAGTACGGAGGATTCATCCACCATCTTGGGTTCGTCCGGCTGCAGTTGCTCGAGATAAAAGGGCGTCTCGCGCGAGGATTTCGCCGCCGCCATGTCCGGAAACCAGACTTCGGTGACAAAATCCAGACCGAGCGAGAGGGCCTTGGGCTGCCCGTCACCGCCGAAATAAATGCCGTCGAAGACATGGTTCTGGACGTAGCGGCGCGGCGCCTGGGACGGCTCGCGGGCGATGTAGTCCAGCACCAGCCTGCCGTGATGGTCCTTCATGTGCGCACGGTTTTCGCCAAGCGTCTGCCCGAGACGCCGCCGACCGCAGATCATTGTCTTGATCGTCATGCTGCTTGCTCCGCGACCGTGCGTCCGCCAAGGGTTTCCGCGACCCAGTCGGCGATATAGGCGCCGGCATTGGCGGAATTGTCGAAGCTCGAATGCTGCACGCCGCCGGTGCGCTCGTCGAAGATCTTCAGTTCGCGCCTCGGGCTGTTGACCAGCTGATCGTAGGTGGCATGCGCCCACCGAAGGGGGATCTGGCTGTCCTTCTCGCCATGGGTCACGAGGAAGGGCACGCGGATCCGGTCGAGGATGCCGTTCAGATGAATGTTTTCGGCGATCTGCATGAACTCGTCCATGTCCTTGGCGCCCCAGACCCACATGACGTGGCTCCAGTAGTGGGGGACGGGGAAATTACCCTCGCGGGCAAGGCGCTTCTTCTGCACGTCCCGCCAGTCGTGATTGGCACCCCAGACGACGCCGCAGGCAAACCGCGGCTCGAAGGCGACCGCGCGCGGACAGTAGTAGCCGCCGAGCGACACGCCTTCCATGCCGATGCGCCTGGGATCGACGGCCGGCCGGCCCTCCAGCCAATCGACGACGCGGCTGGCCCAATGCTCGCTGTCGAAGCGGGCGGTGAGCCCCTGAAGGCGAAGCGCTTCGCCCGTGCCCGGCTGGTCGACGATCAGCGAGGCCACGCCGCGCTTGGCGAGCCAGCCCGGCAGGCCGACGAGAAGTTTCATCTCCTTCGTGCTGTCGAGGCCGTTGACCTGGACCAGCAGCGGTGCGGGGCCCTCGACGCCTTCGGCGGGCACATAGATCGCCGAAAGATGCGTTCCCTCGTAGGGAATCTCCACCCGGCGGCAGGGCGAGCCGGACAGCGCCAGACCTTTCTCGAAGGTGGAAAGAAAGCGTTGGTAAAGAGCGACGCGCCCCTCCGAACCATGCGCCAGCAAACGTTCGGCGGTCAGCATGTAGTTGGCGGCACGGATCAGCTTGTCGCCGGCCGAAATCAGCCGACCCTTGGCTTCGTCCTCGTCCGCAAGGGAAACCAGCTTGTCCGCCATATGAATCCAGGTTTCGCGGAATGCCTGCGTTCCGGCCGCATCCGGCGCCTTGGCCGCGTCCTGCAGCGGGGCGCACATTTCCTCGATCTCTCCCATCCGGGCGCCCATCTCGATCGACAGATTGACCGAGAGGTTCCAGACGTAGTTGGTCGGAAAATACTTGAACATTGGGTCTCCTCGAGATCGCCGCTGGCGGCGCAAATTTCATCGGGAGGAGATTCGACTGACGGCATGGCTCGGCCGGCCACATGACAATCATTTCCTCCCGAGGGGAGACTTAACGAAAATCAATCTGTTTACAAAATTGCTTTGATAAATGATTTATATTTACGCCATGAATATCTGGGAGGGGGACTCATGCGTTTCAAGAACCTCGATCTGAACCTGCTGGCGGCGCTCGATACGCTGATCCGTGTCCGCAACGTCAGCCGTGCGGCCGAGGAAATGTTCATCACACAGTCAGCGATGAGCAATGCGCTCGGGCGGTTGCGGGATTATTTCGACGATCCGCTTCTTATTCAGGTCGGGCGATCCATGGAACTGTCACCATTAGCCGCATCGCTCGAACAGCCAGTGCGCGACATCATCGTCCGGATCGAGGCAGCCGTCGTTTCAACCCCGTCGTTCTCTCCCGGGGACTCGAGCCGGAGCTTCAGCTTCATCGTGTCGGACTATACCGTCCTTACAATCATGCCGGCGTTTCTCCAGCGTCTGGAGAAACTGGCGCCCGCCATCCAGATCGAATTCAAGCCACAGCAGAACTATCCGCACCTTCTGCTGGAACGTGGCGAGGCCGACCTGCTGATCGCGCCCACCGTCTTCTGTTCAACCAATCATCCGATGGAAACGCTGCTTGAGGATAGGCTTTGCTGTGTCGTCGATGCGGACGGGCCGTTCTCCTCCGGTGTGATGTCGGAGGCCGACTTTCTGTCCGCCGGTCACGTCGTGATGCAACCGCCCAATGGCGGGGAAAGCTTCGCCCAACGGGCCTTCGATCGCGTTGGTATCAAGCTCAGGATCGAGGTGACCACCTATTTCTTCACGTCGCTACCGCTACTTGTTCGCGGAAGCCGAAGGGTCGGTCTGGTGCAGCGGAGCCTGGCAGAGGTCCTGTCGAAGCTCGGCGGCGTCAAGATCGTGGAGCCGCCGTTTCCGCTGCCCGCGCTGCAGCAGTCGCTTCAGTGGCACAGTTACCGGACACGTGATCCGGCCCTTTCGTGGATCCGCGAGCAGATTCATGAGGCGGTGCACTCGATCGCTGAGGATGGCACGGTCAAAGGCATATATCCCGCGACGTGATGAATATATCCGAGCCGGGTATTTATTCTGCGAATAGCTCGTATTGCCAATGACCATTTTACATTCGTCAAGTGCCGACTTAGTTCGGATTTCAGGTCGTATCGAATTTCCCTAGATTAGGGAATCTCGATGCGCCGGTGGCGAGGTGGCCGCCGAGGGGGAGGACAGCAGGCAATCTGGATGACCAGACTCGCTTACCGCGAGAATGACGTCATGCGCGCGTTTGCAACCCGGAGCCCTTCTCGCGGGTATCGTCGTCGTTGTTCATGTGAGGAGGATGAATAATGAAATTCAGGAAATTCGGGCTTGCCGCGGCACTATCGGCAACAGCGCTCTGTCAGGTGCAGGCTGCCGAGAACGGCAACACGCAGTATTCGCCAGGTTCGGCGCAATTCTTCGCTGCGAGCATTCCACCCTATCCCGGTCTCTATTTTCTTTCCCAGACCAACTATTTCACCGCCGACCGGACCAACGACTCGAACGGCGACAGGGTGCCGATCGACTTCGAGGTCAAGGCGCTGGCGGAAACCTTCCGCTTCCTCTACGTCAGTGACATCGAAATCGGGGGCGCCCAGCTCTGGGGACAACTCGTCGTTCCGGTCGTCCATCTCGACATGTCGCTGCCATTCGGTGACGACACCACGCTCGGCCTCGCCGACGTCACCACCTCCGTGGGACTCGCCTGGCACCCGGATCGCAACAATACGTTCGTCGTGGGTGTCGACGTGGCATTGCCAACCGGCCAGTACGACGCCTCCGACATCGCCAACATCGGCGTCAACCACTGGTCCGTTCAGCCGACCCTCGGCTATCACTATTTGGATCCGCAGGGTCTGGAGGTCGGCGCGACGGCTCGCCTGATATTCAACACGGAGAATACTGACACGGACTACACGTCCGGTACGGAATTCGTCCTGGACTATGCGGTCGGTTGGAACTTCGATAAATGGCGTGTTGGCGCGGTCGGCTATTATCTCCAGCAGATCTCTGACGACTCCGGACCCGGGGTTGCCGCAGACGGACATCGCGGCAAGGGTTTCGCCATCGGTCCGTCGATCAGCTACAGTTTCAATCCAGGGATGCAGGTCAGCGCGTCGTGGCAACACGACGTTTTCGCAGAGAACCGAGCTCAAGGTAACGCTGTCTGGGTCAATTTTGCCACCAAGTTTTAGGATCGATCGCCGGGAGAGGGCGACTACCCTCTCCCCACGGTTCATCCTTTGCCGGTACGGCAACACGATCGATTTCTATCTGTCGCCGACGCGCAATGCCAAAGCAGCCAAGTGATTTCTCGGCAAGGCTCTGAATGGCTTGAAGGATTGGAAAAAGCCAACAGTCATCAAAACCGACAAGGCGCCGACCTACGGCATCGCGATCTCGGGATTGAAGGCTGATGACAAAGGCCCGAAAGAGCTTGTGCACCGGCGGGTCAAATATCTGAACAACGTTGTTGAGGCTGACCATGGCGAGTTGGAACAGCTCATCAAGCCGGTCAGAAGCTGAAAACGGCATGCGCGACGATCAAGGGATTCGAGGTCATGCCCGATTTACGCAAGGGACAGGCTGCAATTTTCAATCTAACCGGCGACATTCGTGGAGAGGCTCGGACAGACTCTCGAAGCCAAAACCGCTTGAATGACGTGTAGGAGGGCCTCATTACAGCCAGGCGGAATATTTTCAACAGAGCCAATCCCGCTGGCTATACAAAAACCCTGCCGTCAAAGAGCTTGCGAGCCGTGCGGACGTTTCCTGCTCCCCTTATCGACCCGTCTTCCGCGATATCGAGAAAGACCTCCATATCGCCGGTCGGGTGTTCGATGCGATAGCGTCCGTCGGCGGGAGGCTTGCAAAGCGCGGCCGCCGGGCTTCCGGCGAGTCGTGTCGCCGTTGCCACGGTGATGGCGGCAAACACACCGACCGAGGCATGGACGCGATGCGGAATGAGACTTCGGGTTGCTATCGCGCCGCCCTGGTCCGGCGCGGAGACAAGCGTCATCTTCGGCACCGACGCCTTTTCGACATCGCCGAGGTTCATCATTGGACCGGCCTTCAGGCGGATGGCCTCGATGCGCGCCTTGAGCTCGTTCATGGCCTCGATCTCTTCGCGGTCTTCCTTGCCGGACAGCCCGAAGTCGGCGGCGCGCATGATGACGCACGGCATGCCGTTGTCGATCAGCGTGCAGTCGATGCCGTCGATAACGTCGACGGCGTTGCCGGTCGGCAGGAGCGAGCCGCACATCGAGCCGGCGATGTTGAGGAAGAGCAGGGGCACCGCGGCATGGACCCCGGGCACGCCGGCAATCCCTGTGGCGCCGGCATAACTGACGCGGCCGCCCGGCGTCTGGATGCGCGCAAGCGCGATCTCGCCACTGTTGACCATGTGAATGCGCACCTGCGTTTGGTTGCCGGTCGCCGCGACAAGTCCGCGTTCGATCGCGGCCGGTCCGACGCCGGCCAGGATATTACCGCAGCCCTGCGCATCGCTGACGAGCTCCTGGTCGACGAAGACCTGCAGGAACAGGTAATCGACATCGGCATCGTCCCGGGTAGAGGGAGAGAGGATCGCGACCTTGGAGGTCAGTGGATCGCCGCCGCCGATACCATCGATCTGCCGCGGGTCGGGCGATCCCATGATCCTCAGAAGCAGCGCATTGCGGGCCTCGGGCTCGGAGGGCAGGTCGCTCGCCAGAAAATATGCACCCTTCGATGTCCCGCCACGCATCCAAAGGCAGGGAATACCGTCCTCATACATATTTCAGACCCTTTTCGGCCAGTCGCGGCCGCATGTCGTAAATGTCGAGACCGAGTTCACCTGCGGCAAGCCGCCTGCGCTTGGCTTCCTCTGCGGAAAGACGCTTTTCGGCAGCCGCGAGCACCGTTTCGGCCTCCTCGCGCCTGACGACGCACACACCGTCATCGTCGGCGACGATGATGTCACCGGCATCGACCTGCGCGCCGGCGCAGACGATCGGCACGTTGACCGAACCGAGTGTTTCCTTGACGGTGCCCTGCGCCGAGATCGCCTTCGACCAGACGGGGAAACCCATCGCCGTGAGGTCGCGGATGTCGCGCACGCCAGCGTCGATGATGAGGCCGCGGCAGCCGCGCGCCATGGCGGATGTGGCGAGCAGGTCGCCGAAGTAGCCGTTGTCGCAGGGCGATGTCGGCGCCAGCACGAGGATGTCACCGGGCTTTAGCTGTTCGATCGCCACGTGCAGCATCCAGTTGTCGCCGGGGGGAGCGGAAATGGTGACGGCGGAACCGGCGATCTGCGCGCCGGCGTAGATCGGCCGCATGCAGCTTGACAGCATGCCCTTGCGGCCCTGGGCCTCATGGACGGTGGCGACGCCTGCTGCAGCCAGCCGATCGATGATCGCCTGATCGGCGCGCACAATATTCTGGATGACGACGGCCATGTCAGTGTCCCTTCGTTTCAACCGGCGGGGTGCCGTGGGTGTGGAAAGTCTCAATGGTCTTCAGGCCCCAGGCCTGGCCCTTCTTGCGGTCCTTTTCGGTCCAGACGACCGGTTGCCAGTCCGGTGCGAGAATGAGGCGCGCGCCGGAATTGGCGAGCTCTACCCGGTTTCCCGCCGGCTCCCAGACATAGAGGAAGAAGGTGCCCTGAACCGCGTGCTTGTGCGGGCCCGTCTCGATGTGGACGCCGTTTTGCAGAAAGATGTCGGCGGCGCGCAATATGTCCTCGCGCTGGTCGGTCGCATAGGTGACGTGGTGCAGCCGCCCCTGACCGCCGCCATGCTCTTCGGTGCAGGCGAGATCATAGGTCTTGTTGTTGACCGTGAACCAGCAACCGCCGAGCCGGCCATTGTCGAGCTGGATCATTTCCGTCACTCGGCTACCGAGGCAGGTCTCCATGAAGGCGCGGAAATCCGTGACGTTCTCGGACAGGAGATTGAGGTGGTCGAGCCTGCGCGGCGCAGCCCCCGTGAAGGCGGAGGCGGTGTTCTTCAGCGCGGCCTTCTCTGCTTCTTCCTGTGCCTCGTACCAGACGGTATCCCAGTAGATCTCGAAGACATGGCCGAACGGATCCTCGAAACGGAAGGCCTTGCCATGGCCACGGTCGCCATCGACCCAGCCGATCACCTTGTACCGGCTTTCCTCGATCGCCTTGACCCGGCGCATGAGAGCCGCTTGCGACGAGGCGCGATAGGCGATGTGGCCGACGCCGGTGGTGTGGTGGCGTGTCAGCTTCAGCGAGTGGAATTCGTAGTCGTCCCAGGCGCGCAGATAGGCGGAATTCTCGTCCATCCCGGATAGCTTCAGGCCGTAGATGCGCGTGAAGAAATCGAGACTTTCCTCGAACCGGTCGGTGTACATCTCGACATGCGCGAGATGGGCAAGGTCAAAGCAGGGTTCCGTCATGCTATCCTCCGGGAATTCCGATTAGAGTTCGTCGACCGTGCGCGGGAAGATGGACTGGAATCCCTCGGCATATTTGCAGTCGCGCCCGCCCGACTGGCCGCCTGAATTGCGCTTGAAGTGATTGGCGCGATTGATGGCTACGCGGGTGTAGTATTCCCACAGATGCTCCTGGCCTTCCATGCATTCGATCGCAGCCCGCTTCTTCTCCCAGACCGGGGTGATGTCGAGGAAGGTGTCGGGCTTCCAACTCATCTGCTCGGTCTGGTGCGGCTCGAACAGGTAGAGCTGCGGCGCGCCCAGCACCTTTTCTCCGGGGTTGTGGCCCCAGGCCTGGGCTATCATCCGGCATTCCAGCGCCACCTGTGTCGCGTACATATGATCGGTGTTGTAAGGGTCGTATTGCGAATGCGACAGCATGAAGGACGGCTGCACCTTGCGGATCACGTCGACCAGCCGGTTCTTGTCGTCGCGGGAAAGCTCCAGCGGATAGTCGCCGAGATCGAGGCAGACGAGATCGTGGACGCCGAGCGCTTCCGCGGCCTTCTCGGCTTCGGTGCGGCGGGCCTTCTTGACGACATCCAGGGTCATGCCCGGCTGCTTCCAGAGCTTCGCGGATTCACCGCGCTCGCCGAAGGACAGGCAGGCGACCGTCACCTTATAACCCATGGATGCATGAAGAGCGATGGCACCGCCGCAGCGCCAGACGAAATCCGCGGCGTGTGCAGAAATAACGAGGGCGGTTTTTTTGGCAGACATGTTTGCTCTCCTTGGGTTTCGTTGCAGGAGACATTCCATACCGCCCCGTGTGCCGACAATTCGAAAGCCTGTGCCGTGGCATAAGTTCATGCTATGAACGCTGGTGAAGCCGGATGCCGTTTGCCAGTCTTCGGACATATTTGGAGATCGACATGAAAAGTAATTCCGGCAAAGTTGAGCGGCTCGCCTTCATCGGTTTCGGCGAGGCCGCAGCGGCATTCGTCAGTGGTTGGGGGGCAGGGCGACCCCTGAGGCTGACCGCCTTCGATATCGATGGCGGCGCGGTGATGCAGGCGCGATACGCGGAGCATGACGTTGCAGGCTGCGAGACGGCCCAGCAAGCGCTTGCCGGCGTGGATGCGGTCTTCAGCGTGGTGACGGCCGATCAGGCGTTGATAGCCGCCAGCGCTGCTGCCGACGGTATTGCGCCTGGGGCGTTCTGGTTCGACTGCAACTCCTGCGCGCCAGGGACGAAACGCCGGGCGGCGGAGGTCATCGAGAAGGCCGGCGGGCGCTACGTCGATGTGGCGGTCATGGCGCCGGTCTACCCCAAGCGCCATCGCGTGCCGATGCTGGTGTCCGGACCGCATGCCGAAGACGCCGCCGCCGCGCTGCAATCGCTCGACATGTGCCCGCAGATCGCCGGAAGCGAGGTGGGGCAGGCTTCGTCGATCAAGATGATCCGCTCGGTGATGGTCAAGGGCATCGAGGCGCTGACTGCGGAATGTTTCCTTGCCGCGCAGCGGGCCGGCGTGGAGGAGAGCGTCATTGCCTCGCTCGAGGCATCCGACCCGGCGTTCGAATGGCGCCGCCGCGGCGCCTACAATCTGGAGCGCATGATGGTGCACGGCATGCGCCGGGCGGCGGAAATGCGGGAAGTCGCGCTGACGATCCAGGAACTTGGCTTTTCCGGAGCCATGAGTTCAGCGACTGCACAATGGCAGGAGCGCATCGGCGCGCTGCATGCCGATCCCGGAACCGCCGATCTCAAGGACCGTCTCAAGACATTGTTGGATCGAATGTGATTTCACGCAACCTCCGCCATCTTCGCCTGTATCTGTCGGTCGTGAAGACCGGGTCGCTGACGCAGTCGGCGGAGGTCTGCCATGTGTCGCAGCCTGCGGTGACGCAAGCGCTCGGCAAGTTGGAGAATGAGGCCGGCGGTCCGCTTTTCGACCGGACCCGGCAGGGGTTTTTCGCCACGCTGCGCGGCGAGGTTCTTGCCAACCGGGTGAAGCGCGCCTTCGCTCTCCTCGATCCGGCACTCTCCGATATCTCGCCGCGTCTGCGGCTGACCGCAACCACGGCGCAATTGCAGGCTCTGGTCGCCGTGCACGAAACCGAGAATTTCACGCTCGCCGCCCGCCGGCTGGGGCTCGCGCAGCCCACCGTACATCGGGCGATCTCGCAACTCGAACAGGAAGCGGGCCGCAACCTGTTCGAGCGCACTTCGTTCGGCATGATCGCCGGGCGCGCCACGCGCACGCTGGTGCAGGCGGTGATGCTGGCCTTTCGGGAACTGGATCAGCTTGAGGCGGACCTTGCGGAACTCGATGGCAGCGAGGCCGGCCGCATCGTCATCGGCGCACTGCCGCTGTCGCGATCCGTGCTGTTGCCTCGGACCCTGGTGCGCTTCCGTCAGCAGCGTCCCCACCATCCCGTCCTGATTATGGACGGGCTCTATGACGAGTTGCTGGGCGGGCTCAGGCGGGGCGAAATAGACATGATCGTCGGGGCGCTGAGGGTGCCGGCGCCGATCGGAGACATCGTCCAGGAGCCTCTGTTTTCAGACAAGCTCACGGTGCTGGCCGGCAATCACCATCCGCTGGCCGGCCGGGAGGATGTAAGCCTTGCGGAGCTCAGGGAATACGCCTGGGTGGTTCCCCGTCAGGGGACGCCCGCCCGCGACCAGTTCAACGCATTCTTTGCCGGGCTCGGTCAGCCGGACAGCATCACGGAGGCCGGTTCAATCCTGTTCATGCGAGAAGTCCTCGACAACAGCGATCATCTCGGCTGCATTTCCAGTGCGCAGGCGCGCGCGGAAATATCCAAGGGGCTGGTCACGGAAGTCAAGGTCAAGGTCGGTTGGCAGTCGCGGCAGATTGGCCTGACCTATCGCGCCACCTGGGCGCCAACCAAGGCGCAGGAACTGTTCCTGGCGTTGCTGCGCGAAAGTGTCGAAGACGAAACGCTATAGCCTGAACTAATCCAGGGTCGCCGCCTTTGAATTGGCTAATGCGCCGATATTCCCAATAGTCTCATCTCGAAAAGTCGAATGAGGTTCGAACGCAATTTGAATGGGAGGTTGCATGGTGCCGGTAAATATGAACCTGCTGACGGAGGGATGGACCGTCTGCATTGAGGTGACCCCGGCCGGCTTGGCCGATCGTCGCCACCGCGAAATCAGTTGCGCAGGAGCTTTGGTAAGCCATGCGTGACGCAATTGATATCTGGTCTGCGCGATTTGAGAAGGCGACCTTCTATCTGGCCCTGATCGGCGCAATCTGCCTGCTGGCAATCGTCGCCATCGTCACGCTGGGGGTTGTCATGCGCTATGTCCTCGGCATTCCGATCCTGGGCGTCAACGAATTCGTGGAATTGACCGCCGTCGCGCTCATCATGGCGTCCCTGCCGTTCTGCACCGCAAGGCGGGAGCATGTCGCCGTCGATGTCTTCGAGCGCATTCTCGGCCGCTGGGGCCGGTTTATCGGCGATGTCGTCGCCTACTGCCTGTCTGGGTTCGTGATGTCCATCCTGGCGCAGCGCGCCGTCCTGAAGGCGCTCGATGCCTGGCAATGGGGCGACGCAACCAACATGCTGCGCATGCCGATCTGGCCGTTCTACGCGATCCTTGCGGCCGGGGCAGCGCTTTGCGTGTTGACCTTTGCTGTGCAGCTTGTCGTGCTCCTGTTGAAGGGGGAGAAGTGATGACGCCCTTCGTTGCCGGCTTTGTGGGCATTGCCTGCCTGTTTGCCCTCCTCACCGTGCGTGTCCCCGTGGCATTTTCCATGCTCCTCGTCGGCTTCGGCGGCTATTGGGTTCTGGAAGGACCGCGGAGTGCCGGAGGCGTCCTGCTGACGGAAAGCTACTCGGCCATATCCAACTACAATCTCATCGTCGTGCCGATGTTCGTGCTGTTGGGCAACATCTCGTCGGCCGCGGGCTTCAGCCGCGGCCTTTATGACGCCGCCTTCGCTTGGGTTGGCCGGTTCCGCGGGGGGCTCGCCTCCGCCTCGGTGCTGGGTTGCGCGGTCTTTGCCGCCGTTTCGGGCTCCTCGGTCGCCACCGCCGTGACACTCGGCAAGGTGGCGCTGCCGGAAATGCGCCGGCTTGGCTACGCTCCTGGTCTGTCCACCGGCGCGATCGCCGCCGGCGGCACGCTCGGCTTTCTTATACCGCCGTCGACCGGATTCGTTCTTTACGCGATCCTCACCGAGGAATCGATCGGTCGCCTGTTCATGGCCGGCGTGATGCCCGGACTGCTGTTGACGGCGCTGTTCATGGTGGTGGTCTGGCTGATCTCGTACTTCGATCCCAATGCAGGCCCACGCGGCGAACCCGTCGCGCTTGCCGACCGTTTTCGGATCCTGGGTCGGGCCGCTCCGCTCCTTCTTGTGATCGTCCTGTCCATCGGCGGCATCTATATCGGCGTCTTCACCCCCGTCGAAGCCTCCGGCGTCGGCGCGGCGCTGGTCATCCTGCTGGCCGTCGTCAAGCGGCGCCTGTCGTTCGGCGATTTCCGCGACGCCGTGATGAGCACGCTCAGCACGTCGGCCATGCTGTATGCCATCGTGATCGGCGCGAACGTGCTCAATCCGTTCTTTGCGGTCACCCGCATCCCGGCAACGCTTGGCGATGGTCTCGGCGCACTGGGTCTCGGAGCCTACGGCACGCTCTTCGTCATCATCCTCGCCTATATCGTGCTGGGCATGTTCATGGACGGGCTGTCCATGCTGGTCATCACGATCCCGATCGTCTTTCCGGTCATTACGGCGCTCGGCTTCGATCCGATCTGGTTCGGCGTCGTGGCGGTGATCGTCATCGAAATGGGCATGATCACGCCGCCCGTCGGACTGAACGTTTTCGTCGTCCGTGCGGTGGCCGGGGATGTGCCTTTGACCACCATTTTTCGCGGCGTCGCGCCGTTCCTTCTCGCCATGATCGTCGGCCTGCTGCTGATTATCGCGATACCTGGGATTGCGCTGTTTCTGCCCAATACGATGTTCGGGTGAACCGCATGACAGACGGTTCGCTCAATATTTCGCATGCCGGCCGGGCGGACACGCCAGGCCAATGGCCAGTACCGGTCGCGCCGGTCTGGCTGCATTCAATCATCCAAAAGTGGGAGGAACACAGGATGAAACTGAAGACACTCACGGCCGCCCTTGCAGCGACGTTCACGCTGGCTGCATCCTTTGCATCCGCCGAAGACCTCAAGCTTGCCGACTTCCAGCCACCGACCCATTTCGTGGTCGATTCCACCTACAAGCCCTTCGCGGCCACCATCGCCGACAAGACCGGCGGTGCGGTGACGGTCACGCTCTACATGGGCGGCGAGATCGGTCCGGGGCCGGTCGAGCAGTATAACCGGGCGCTCGAAGGTGTCGCCGACATCGCCTTCGGTCTGCCGGGCTACACGGCTGCGAATTTCCCGAAGACGCTTCTGGCCGAACTGCCGGGCGTGATCACCGCCGAGAATGGCACGGAGCGCATACTTGCCAATCTCGACAAGCTGTCGGACGAGTACAAGCGCGTGGTTCTGCTCGGACTTTGGAACAACGCGCCGAACCTGCTGTTCACGGGTGCGAAACCGATCCGCAGCCTGGATGACCTGAAGGGGCTGAAAATCCGCGTGCCGTCGCGCAATGCAGGCCTCGTCGTCGAGGCCTGGGGTGCGACACCGGTCTCGATGCCGGCGTCGGAAATCTATAATGCGATACAGACCGGCGTCATCGACGGCGCGATGACCGATGCGACGACGCTCAAGGCGTTCAAGCTTGCCGAAGTCACGAAGTACATCACGCAGGGCATGGACACCACGATGTCGGACTTCTTCCTTGTCATGAACCGCGACAGCTTCGGCGATCTGAACGAAGACCAGCAGAAGATTGTGCTGGATGCGGGCCGTACCGCCGCCATCAACGGCAACAAGGCATGGCTCTCGGTTGCTGCGAAAGCACTCTCGGACTTCGCGGGCACCGATGGCAAGGAAGTGATCACGCTGGCGCCGGAGGAAGCCGCCAAGTTCAACGCCGCAAGCAGCGCGGCCGTCGACAAGATCATCGCCGACGCCGATGCCCAGGGGCTCGAGGCAAGCGCCTTCGTCAAGGCCCTGAAGGGCAATTGAGACAGGCGTCGCGCCGCGGGGTCGCGGGGACCCCGCGGGCGCACCGTCGACAAAAAGATGGCCCGCCCGGATAGCCGGGCGGGCCATTGTCGTCTCGGCCCGACGTCAGTTCTCGTTCGCCGGATCGCCGGATCGCGCGGCCTTGGCCGCGAGCGCGATGAACTGGCGGTACTCGTCCTCGCTCAGCCCTCCGAGAATCTCCTTCTGCAGATCGGCGACGACCGGCATCAGCGCAGCAAGCACCCGGCGACCCTTGTCGGTCAGCGTCAGTTCGCGGGCGCGCTTGTCCTGATCGCTGACGACCCGCGTCAGAAGGCCCTTCTGCTCCATGCGGTCGACGACCGCGCCCACGGTCGCGCGGTCCTTGGCGATGGAATGGGCGAGGCTGGCCTGGTCGACACCCGGCTGTTGATTGATGGCATCGAGGGCGGCGAACTGGACGGGCGTCAGATCCGATCCCGCCTCGCGAATCCGCCGGGCAAAGACCTGGGTCGATATCTGGTGCAAACGCCGGATCAGATGTCCGGGCATCATGGCACTGACGGCGCCGTCGCTTACTTCGATCATGACCGTTCCTCGTCGATTTTCGTCTTCATAGCAAAAAATGATACGCTGACATACTTTTTTATTTGATCTGCCGAAGGTGTTGCGAAATGATAAGTCGACATACTAAATCACATCATAGGGAGGACTATGGATGCAGTATCACCTCAATGGATTTCGCCCCGGCGATCCGGAACTCAGCGCGGCTGCGGCAGGCCGGGATGTTCCGCAAGCCGACCTGCCCGAGACGGTCGATGTTCTCATCATCGGTGCCGGTCCCGCCGGGCTGACGCTTGCGGCCCAGCTTTCCGCCTTTCCGGAAATATCCACGCGCATTGTCGAACGCCGGCCGGGTCCGATGGAAAAGGGACAGGCAGACGGAATTTCCTGCCGTTCCATGGAAATGTTCAATGCTTTCGGGTTTGCCGAGAAGATCCTCAAGCAGGGTTATTGGGTGAACGAGACCACGTTCTGGAAGCCGGACGCGGCCAGGCCCGAACATATCAGCCGCAACGGGCGCATCCAGGACGTCGAGGATGGCCTGTCGGAGATGCCGCACATGATCCTCAACCAGGCGCGTGTGCACGACATGTATCTCGACGTCATGCGCAAGTCTCCCTCGCGGCTCGAGCCGGACTATGCCTGGCAACTCGTCGATCTGACGGTCGACCCCGACGCCGCCGATTATCCCGTCACCGTGTCGCTCGAGCGGGCGGAAGGCGTGGACGGGGAGCAGGCGCGCACGGTCAGGGCCCGCTATGTGGTGGGCTGCGACGGGGCGAGAAGCGCCGTGCGTCGGTCGATCGGGCGCGAACTGGTCGGCGATTCCGCAAACCAGGCCTGGGGCGTGATGGACGTTCTCGTGGTCACCGACTTTCCGGATATCCGCTGCAAGACGCTGATCCAGTCGGCGAAAGAGGGCAACATCATCATCATCCCGCGGGAGGGCGGCTATCTCGTCCGTCTCTATATCGAGCTCGACAAGCTCAATGCGGGTGAACGGGTCGCCAACCGCAACATCACGGTCGATCATCTGATCGCCGCGGCGCAGCGTATCTTCAAGCCGTTCTCCTTCGACGTCAGAGAGGTCGTCTGGTGGTCGGTCTACGAGATCGGCCAGCGGCTGACGGACAAGTTCGACGACGTCCCGCAAGCGGCCGTCGGCACGCGCCTCCCGCATGTCTTCATCACTGGCGATGCCTGTCATACCCACAGTCCGAAGGCGGGCCAGGGAATGAATGTCTCGATGGGCGACGCCTTCAATCTCGGTTGGAAGCTCATCTCCGTCCTAAAGGGGCGCTGCCCGCCCGAGATCCTGCACAGCTATTCCGCCGAGCGCCAGGCCGTGGCCAAGGACCTGATCGAGTTCGATCGCGAATGGTCGCGGATCATGAGCGAACGACCGGAACCGGGCCAGGACGGCGACGAACCGAAATTCCAGCGCTACTTCATCCAGCACGGCCGCTACACGGCGGGCATGTCCGTCGTCTACTCGCCTTCGGTGTTGACGGGAGAAAAGTCCTGGCAGTCGCTGGCGGCCGGCTTCGAAATCGGCGCCCGGTTCCATTCCGCTCCGGTCGTCCGGCTTGCGGATGCCAAGCAGATCGAGCTCGGCCATGTGGTGAAGGCGGATGCGCGCTGGCGGCTTTTCGCCTTCAGCCCCTCAGGCGATCCTGCCGCAGAGGGCTCTGCCGTTCGTGGGCTTTGTGCTTTCCTCGACAGTTCTCCCAATTCGCCGATACGCAAATACACACGATTTGGCGAGGACATCGACTCGGCAATCGATCTGCGGGTGGTCTTCCAGCAGCATAGTCGCGACCTGGCGCTGGAAACGCTGCCGAATTTCCTCCTGCCGCGAAAAGGCAAGCTCGGGCTGGTCGACTACGAAAAGATCTTCTGTGCCTGCTCGAAAGAAGGGCGCGACATCTTCGATCTGCGGGCGATCGATCGCGAACAGGGATGCCTCGTGCTTGTCCGCCCCGATCAGCATGTCGCGCACGTCCTGCCGTTTAACGCGCATAACGAGCTTGCACGGTTCTTCGAAGGCTTCCTCCTGCCGCTTTCGCCTTCGGAACATTAGCAGTCTTTAATCCCAGGTCGAGGCCTGGGAGATCTGCCTAAATATGCGGTCGCCGGCAAGTGGCATTCGGCAAAGCGGATCGGCACGATCCATCATCGCGACATCGCCAAGGCAAGGAAACTTGCCTTGGACGGCGTGCCCGACGGATGAATCGTCAGCATTTCCGATGAGGCGCCGAGTTCAGTCTATTGGCTCGCAGCGTTGGTCGGCGAAAAGCTGGAGTCCGCCACCGAGCCGTTGGACAACCCTTGGCATTTCCATGGAGACACCTCGCTGGCGCGCCGACTCGGCTTTCACCACGACTTAGAGCGTTTCATGTCTCCGTCAAAACATGAAACGCTCTAGCATTCCGAACGCGCGATTCTCCAGGCCAACGTCCGATACCCTACCAACAGGCGCTTGCGATCAAGTCCCCCGCTGCGGTCGCAATCAGTGTCCGAACGACCCTGGAAGACGTTGTGCGTGATGTCCCCCCCAAGTTATGTTCCTCCCATCCTTTTTTCGACGGTATGGCCGGTCTGGGAGCTCTCGGCCGGCCGTATCCGGTCGGCAGGTGGAGGTTCAGTCGCGCAGCATCTCGATGATGGCGGAGAAATCCCTGCCGCCATTTCCCTGCTTGGCGAAGAGATCGAACAGCTGCGCCGCTTCGGCCCCGAGCGGGGTGGCTGCGCCGCAGCCAAGCGCTGCTTCCTGCGCGAGCTTCAGGTCCTTCAACATCAGGGCTGCCGCAAAGCCCGGCCTGTATTCGTTGTTGGCGGGAGAGGTCGGAACGGGACCGGGGACCGGGCAATAGGTGTTGATCGACCAGCACTGGCCCGACGATGTCGAGGCAACATCGAACAATGCCTGGTGGGAGAGGCCGAGCTTCTCGCCGAGCGCGAAGGCTTCGCAGACCCCGATCATCGAAATGCCGAGGATCATGTTGTTGCAGATCTTGGCGGCCTGTCCGGCGCCGTTGCCGCCGCAATGGACGATTTTCCGACCCATGGCCTCAAGCAGGGGAGAGGCCTCAGCGAAGGCGCCGTCGCTGCCGCCGGCCATGAAGGTCAGCGTTCCGGCCGCCGCTCCGCCAGTGCCGCCGGAGACCGGCGCATCGAGCGAGATGCAGTCGGCGGCGGCCGCCAGTTCATGGGCGCGGCGGGCACTGTCCACGTCGATGGTTGAGCAGTCGATCAGCAGGGTGCCGGGCTTCACCGCCTTGACGAGGTCGGACCAGACCGAGAGTACGTGAACGCCCTTCGGCAGCATGGTGACGACGGCGTCCGCATCGGCGGTCGCCTCCTCGAGCGATGTTGCGGGGGCAACGCCATGGCCTGCCGCCGCCTGAAGAATTTCCGACGACAGGTCGAAGCCCTTCACCTTGTGCCCTGCCTTGACGAGGTTTGCGGCCATCGGGCCACCCATGTTGCCGAGACCGATGAATGCGATGTTCGTCATTTCGTGTTTCCTTCCTTCGCGGGATCAGCGGTTGTCCGCCAGGATCATTTCGGCCGCCTTTTCGGCGATCATGATTGTCGGGGAATTGGTGTTGCCGGAGGTGATGGTCGGCATGATCGAGGCGTCCGCGATCCTGAGGCGCTTCAGCGCCCGCATCCTGAGGCGCGGGTCGACCACGCTTTGCTCGTCGGCGCCCATGCGGCAGGTGCCGACCGGATGGAAGATGGTCGTGCCGATGTCGCCCGCGGCATGGACCAGTTCCTCATCGGTTTCGAAACGCGGGCCGGGCTTGAATTCCTCCGGACGATAGCGGGCGAACGAGGGTTGTTCGGCAATCCGGCGCGTCAGCCTTATGGCCTTGACCGCGATGTCCCGGTCCGCCGGGGTCGAAAGATAATGCGGCGCGATCACCGGCTTGGCGGCAAAATCGGGAGCGCTGAGATGCACCGAGCCGCGGCTTTCAGGGCGAAGGTTGCAGACGCTTGCGGTGATCGCCGGGAAGGGGTGGACGGGCTCGCCGAATTTTTCCAGCGTCACCGGCTGGACGTGATATTGCAGGTCCGGGGTTTCCTTGTCCGGGCCGGAGCGGGTGAAGATGCCAAGCTGGCTCGGGGCCATGGCCATGGGACCGGATCGCTTCAGCAGGTATTCGAGACCGATCGCGGCCTTGCCATAGAGGCTCGACGCCTTTTCGTTGAGTGTCGGAACACCGGTGACCTTGAAGGCCATGCGGAGTTGCAGATGGTCCTGCAGGTTTTCGCCGACGTCGCGAACCTCTTTCACCACGTCGATCCCTGCCTGTTGCAACACATCGCCCCGGCCGATGCCGGAGAGTTCGAGGATATGCGGCGAGCCGATGGCGCCGGCCGAAAGCACGGTCTCGCGGCGGGCCGTAAAGCGCTTCGCCACGCCGTCATGATACGCCTCGACGCCGGTCACCGCACCGTCCTCGATCAGCAGGCGCATGACATGGGCCTTGGTGAGAACCGTCAGGTTGCCGCGCTTGACGGCCGGACGCAGGAAGGCCTTGGCGGTGTTCCAGCGGATGCCGGATCGCTGGTTGACGTCGAAATAGCCTGAACCCTCGTTGGTGCCGCGGTTGAAATCGGCAGTCTCGGGAATGCCGGCTTCCTTCGCCGCCTGCTGGAAGGCTTCGAGCACCGCCCAGCGGACACGGGCCTTTTCGACGCGCCATTCGCCGCCGGCGCCATGCATCTCGTCTGCACCCTTGTAGAAATCCTCGGATTTGCGGAAGAGGGGCAGGACGTCGTCCCAGCCCCAGCCTTCGCAGCCCATCTGTCGCCACTGGTCGTAGTCGTGGGCCTGGCCGCGCATGTAGATCATGCCGTTGATCGACGAGCAGCCACCAAGCACCTTGCCACGTGGATAGCTGAGCGAACGGCCGTTCAGGCCCTCTTCCTTCGCCGTGGTGAAGCACCAGTCGGTTCGCGGATTGTTGATGCAGTAGAGATATCCGACGGGAATATGGATCCAGTGGTAATTGTCGGAACCGCCGGCTTCCAGCAGCAGGACGCGGCTGTTCCGGGCGGCGGACAGGCGGTTCGCCAGGACGCATCCCGCCGAACCGGCTCCGATGACGATGTAGTCGTAACTCTCCATGTTTTACTCCGCAGGGTACCGTCGCGCGAACGGCTGTCGGCGCGGCTGCAATCCGATATGTTGTGTCAATGTGCCGGAGCCGGCGGGATGCCGGCCCAGGCCTATCGCCGGTATTCGAAGCCGAGTTTGCGGCCGATCCGGGACGCATAGAACTCGCCGACGATACCGCGCCGGAAGAGCAGCACGCAGACCATGAAGACGATGCCGGTGATGATGGTCACCGGGAAGCCGGTGGTTGCGAGGTAGTTGCCGAGCGTCACCACGAGGCCGGCGCCGACCACCGGCCCGATCAGCGTGCCGATCCCGCCGAGCAATGTCATCAGGATCACCTCGCCCGACATCTGCCAGGTGACGTCGGTCAGCGTGGCGAACTGGAAGACCAGCGCCTTTACCGCGCCGGCAAGGCCGGCCAACGCCGCGGACATCACGAAGGCGCCGAGCTTGTAGCGGGCGACGGAATAGCCGAGCGAGACGGCGCGCGCCTCGTTTTCGCGGATCGACTTCAGGATCATGCCGAAGGGCGAGTTGATGAAGCGCCAGATGACGAAGAGGCCGATGACGAAGATCGCCAGCACCAGATAGTACATGTTGAGCGGTTGCGAGAGATCGATGAAGCCGAAGAGATGGCCGCGCGGCACCGACTGGATGCCGTCCTCGCCATGGGTGAACTCGGCCTGCAGGCAGAAGAAGAAGAACATCTGCGAGAGCGCGAGCGTAATCATGGCGAAGTAGATGCCCTGCCGGCGGATGGCGAAGAAACCCATGATGAGGCCGAGAACGGCAGCACCCAGCACGCCCGCGAGAATGCCGAGTTCCGGCGAGAAACCCCATTCCTTCACCGCATGGGCGGTGAAATAGGCCGCGCCGCCGAAGAAGGTGGCATGGCCGAAGGAGAGGAGGCCGGTATAGCCGAGCAGCAGGTTGAACGCGCAGGCAAACAGCGCGAAGCACAGGATCTTCATCAGGAAGACCGGGTAGAGGAAGAAGGGGGCTGCAATCAGCAGGATGAGTCCGATGCCGAGCAGGATCGTGCGCGCGGCGGAAGCGTTGCCGGTCGCCGGAGACGCCGAATGCGGCGAGGTGGTTGTCGTTGTTGTCGAATGAGCCATGTCACGCATCCCGACCGAAGAGGCCCGCGGGCCGGATGAGAAGAACGATCGCCATGATGACGAAGATCACGATATTGGAGGCTTCCGGATAGAATACCTTGGTCAGGCCTTCCGCGATACCCAGCATGTAGCCGGTGAGGATGGCGCCCATGATCGAGCCCATGCCGCCGACCACGACCACCGCGAAGACGACGATGATGATGTTCGATCCCATCAGCGGCGACACCTGGTAGACGGGCGCGGCGAGCACGCCGGCAAAGGCGGCGAGCGCGACGCCGAGACCGTAGGTGAAGGTCAAGAGCACCGGCACGTTGACGCCGAAGGCCTGCACCAGCGTCGAGTTTTCCGTTGCGGCGCGAAGGTAGGCGCCGAGCTTGGTCTTCTCGATCAGCAGCCATGTGCCGATGCAGACGACGAGCGAGACGACGACCACCCAGCCGCGATAGATCGGCATGAACATGAAGCCGAGATTGGTGCCGCCGGAAAGGGCCGATGGCGTCGCATAGGGCTGGCCGGACGAGCCGTAGAGGTAACGGAAGGTGCCCTCGATGGTCAGCGCCAGGCCGAAGGTGAAGAGCAGGCCGTAGAGCGGATCGAGATCGTAGAGACGCCGCAGGAACAGGCGTTCGACAATCGCGCCGAGGATGCCGACGATCAGCGGCGCAAGAATGAGCGCCGGCCAGTAGCCGATGCCGAGGAAGGTGAGCAGCAGGTAGGCCACGAAGGCGCCGAGCATGTATTGCGCGCCGTGGGCGAAGTTAATCATCCGGAGCAGGCCGAAGATGATCGCCAGCCCGAGCGACAGGAGCGCATAGAAGGAGCCGTTGATGAGACCGATCAGCAATTGCCCGAGAAGCGCCTGGAGGGGAACGCCGAATATCATCGTCATGGCATCAGACCCCCAGAACCTTGTGAAGCATGTCCATGCGTTCGGGCAGTTCGCCCACCTTGAACTCGGCCACCATCTGGCCGTGCTCCATCAGGTAGAAGCGGTCGGCGACGCGGCTTGCGAAGCGGAAATTCTGTTCGACCAGAAGCACGGTCATGCCTCTCTGCTTGAGTGTCTTCAGCACCTCGCCGATGCGCTGCACGATGACGGGGGCAAGGCCTTCCGTCGGTTCGTCGAGCAGCAGCAGGCGGGTGCCTGTGCGCAGGATGCGGGCGATGGCGAGCATCTGCTGTTCGCCGCCGGAAAGGCGCGTGCCCGGGCTGTTCCTGCGTTCGTGGAGATTGGGGAAGAGCTCGAAGATCTCGTCCAGCGTCATGCCGCCCTTGGCGACTTCCGGCGGCAGCATCAGGTTTTCGAGCACGTTGAGCGTCGAGAAGATGCCGCGTTCCTCCGGCACGAAGCCGATGCCGTGATGGGCGGTGCGGTGCAGGGGCACCTGCATCATGTCCTTGCCGGCGAAACGGATTTCGCCCTTGCGTGCCCGGACGATGCCGGTGACGGTGCGCAGCGTCGTGGTCTTGCCGACGCCGTTGCGGCCGAGAATGGTGACGGTCTCGCCTTCGCCGACATTCATGTCGACGCCATGCAGGATATGGCTTTCGCCGTACCAGGAATTGAGGTTTCGGACTTCCAGAAGTGCCGTCATGTCAGGCCTCCTCCGTGCCCATATAGGCCACGCGGACGCGCGGATCGTTGCTCACCGTCTCGTAATTGCCTTCGGCGAGGATCTCGCCCCGCTGCAGCACGGTTACGTGATGGCAGATGTTGGCGACGACCGAGAGGTTGTGCTCGACCATCAGGACGGCGCGGGTTCTCGCGACTTCACGGATGAGATCGGCGATGACGCCGACGTCTTCCTGCCCCATGCCGGCCATCGGCTCGTCCAGCAGCAGGACCTTCGGATCGAGCGCGAGCGTGGTCGCAATCTCGAGGACGCGCTTGCGGCCGTAGGAGAGGTCCGCCGCGACGACGTCGCGCTCCTTGGAAAGGCCGACGGTGGACAGCAGTTGCTCGGCGCGTTCGTTCAACGTGTCGAGGGCCGAGAGAGGCCGCCAGAACTGATGGGCAAGCCCGTTCGGCCGCTGCAACGCCACGCGGACATTGTCGAGCACGGTGAGGTGCGGGAAGACCGCCGAAATCTGGAAGGAGCGGACGAGCCCCATGCGCGCAACCTTGTCCGGCGGCGTCTGGGTGATGTCGGTGCCGAGCAGGTTGATCGTTCCGGCCGAGGGCTGCAGGAACTTGGTCAGCAGGTTGAACACTGTCGTCTTGCCGGCCCCGTTCGGGCCGATCAGAGCGTGGACCCGCGCGTGATGGACGTCGAGATCGACGTTGCGCACGGCGGTGAAGCCGCCGAAATCGCGGCGGAGACCGCGGGCGGACAAGACCACCCGCGACTCCCCGTTGAGATGTGCCGAAGCGTTCGTCATTGCGACCGGCCGGGCTTACTTGACCAGCTCGCAACCGCTCTTGGCGGGATCGATATAGGCTTCCTTGCCCGGAATGGTGGCAAGCACGTTGAAGTAATCCCAGGGCTCCGTGCTGTCGCCGGGCTTCTTCACTTCGAGCAGGTACATGTCGTGGAACATGCGGCCGTTCGGGCCGACGCTGCCGCCCTTGGCGAAGACGTCGTCCACCGGCATTTCGTGAAGCAGCTTGGCGACGGCTTCCGTCTCGTCGGTGCCGGCCTTGTCGATCGCCTTCAGATACTGCATCACGGCGGAATAGGTGCCGGTATGAACCATGTTCGGCATCTTGCCGGTGCGCTCGAAGAAGCGCTTGCCGAACTTCTGGCTCTCCTCGTCGCGGTTCCAGTAGAAGCCTTCCGTCAGCGTCAGGCCCTGCGCGGCTTCAAGGCCGAGGCCGTGTACTTCCGCAAGGGTGAAGAGAAGGGCCGCAAGGCGCTGGCCGCCCTGGGTGATGCCGAATTCGGCGGCCTGCTTGATGGCGTTCTGGGTGTCGGCGCCGGCATTGGCAAGGCCGATGACCTTGGCGCCGGAGGACTGGGCCTGCAGCAGGAAGGAGGAGAAGTCGGTGGTGGCAAGCGGGTGGCGAACCGATCCCACCACGTTACCGCCTGACGACTTCACGAAATCGCTGGTCTGCTGTTCGAGCGAATAGCCGAAGGCGTAGTCGGCGGTCAGGAAGAACCAGCTGTCGCCGCCCTGCTTCACGAGCGCGCCGCCGGTGCCGACCGCAAGCGCGTGGGTGTCATAGGCCCAGTGGAAGCCGTAGGGGCTGCACTGCTTGCCGGTGAGTTCGGTGGTCGCAGCGCCGGTGACGATGTCGATCTTCTTCTTTTCCTTGGCGATGGCCTGGACGGCGAGCGCAACGGAAGAGGTGGTCAGTTCCATGATCGCGTCGACCTGGTCGGTGTCGAACCACTGGCGGGCGATGTTGGAGGCGATGTCGGCCTTGTTCTGGTGGTCGGCGTCGACGATTTCGACCGGCACGCCGAGGACCTTGCCGCCGTAATCCTCGACCGCCATCTTCGCGGCCTCGACCGAGGACTTGCCGCCGAAGTCGGCATAAACGCCGGACTGGTCGTTCAGGATGCCGATCTTCACCTTGCCGTCCGATGCATCGGCAAGGGCTGCCGTGCTGCTTGCCAAAAGAATAGCCATGGACGCAATGAGCTTGTTTCGCATTTGATCTCCTCCCAGAGTGCAGGTCGCGAACCTGTTCAAAATTGACCAGCCCTTCTCCTCAAAACGGCGGATCATGGCGGGCATGATCCGGGAAAGCGCTTGTTGACGCAAGCGCCCGGTTTAACTAATTGCAAACAGGGTCTGTTCGTTTTTGAACAGAAGGGGAGGGCAATGGGCAGCGGACATTTCACCTGGGACGACCTGCAGTTCTTCCTCGCGGTTGCCCGTACAGGCCAGCTTTCGACCGCCGCCCGGCAGCTCAGGACCAGCCATGCGACGGTGTCGCGGCGGATCGACCGGCTGGAATTCGCGCTGAAGGTGAAGCTCTTCGAGCGCAATCCACGCGGCTACGTGCTGACCGGCATGGGGCAGCGTTTCGTCGAGACGGCGGAGAAGATCGAGCAGGAGACGGAGCGGCTGCAGGCCGAGCTTGCCGGTGGCGCGACCGCCCAGCGCGGCGTCGTCAGGCTTTCCGCGCCGGAGGGTTTTTCCAACTTCTTCTTCAGCCACACGTTGACCGACTTTTCCGTCCGTCATCCGAACATCTCGCTGGAGCTGGTGACGATCCAGCAGATCATGGCGCTGTCGCGTAAGGAGGCCGATCTCGCGGTCGTTCTCGATCCGCCGAAGGCCGGTCCGTATTTTTCCGAGAAGCTCACCGACTACCATCTGCAGATCTATGGGACGCGCGGTTATCTGGAGGCGCGGGGCGTGCCGAAGACCCGCGACGACCTGCTGGAGCATTCCTTCATCGGCTATGTGCAGGACATGATCTTCGCGCCGGGACTCGACTATCTCGGCGACATCCATCCGAAGATCCGGCCGAATTTCCAGAGCTCCAGCATCTTCTCGCAGCTGACCGCCACGCGCAGCGGGCTCGGGCTTTGCGTGCTGCCGCTCTTCATCGCCCAGCGCTATCCGGAGCTGCAGGTGGTGCTGGAGGACGAGGTGGACCTGCTGCGCCACTACTGGATCGCCTGCCATCACGATCTGAGGCAGGTGGCGCGCATCCGTACCGTGATCGAATTCCTGCGGGAATCGGTTCAGGCCAATGTCCGCGGGTTCATCGGGAATTCGGGGGCGAAGGTTGGGCTAGTGTCGCGGGGGTGAGCCACAAGTGCCAGACTTATGTAACGGCATCCTGGGTACAACCGCCGAAGCTCCGTGTCCCTCGCTTCCCGGCGCTTCCGGGAAACACCTGAGGTGATCCCCGGAACTCTCGTCGTCAGTCGTTGCGCAGGCGGCCCTCGACGAGGTCGAGGACGGAGCGGGCGGCGTCCATGACGTTGGTGCCGGGGCCGAAGACGGCGGCGACGCCGTGGTCCATGAGGTAGTCGTAGTCCTGCCGGGGGATGACGCCGCCGACGACGACGACGACGTTTTCGGCGCCCTTGGCCTTCAGGGCTTCGACCAGTTGCGGCGCCAGCGTCTTGTGGCCGGCTGCGAGCGAAGACATTCCGACGACCTGGACCTTTTCCCTGACCGCAAGATCGGCGGCCTCGTCCGGTGTCTGGAAGAGCGGGCCGGCGACGACGTCGAAGCCGATGTCGCCGAAGGCGGATGCGATCACCTTGGCGCCGCGGTCGTGGCCGTCCTGGCCGAGCTTGGCGACGAGAATGCGGGGGGCAGCGCCCTTGGCCTTCCTGTAGCCTTCGAGGCGGTCGGAGAGGATCGAGAGTTCCGGATCGCCCTGATAGGCCTTGCCGTAGATGTTGCGCACGACCTTCGGGACTGCGGCATGGTCGCCGAAGACGGCGCGCATGGCGTCCGAGATTTCGCCGACGGTGGCGCGCTCGCGGGCAGCGTCGACGGCTGCCTCGAGAATGTTGCCCTCGCCGGTGCGGGCGACTTCGGTCAGGCGGGCCAGCGCTTTTTCGACCTTTTTCGTGTCGCGGCGGCGCTTGGTTTCCTCGATGCGCCTGATCTGGGAGGCGCGGACGGCGGAGTTGTCGATCTCCAGAATGTCGATGGGCTCCTCGTTCTCCAGGCGGAATTTGTTGACGCCGACGATGACTTCCTCGCCCTTGTCGATCGCCGCCTGGCGGCGGGTCGCGGCTTCCTCGATCAGGCGCTTGGGCAGGCCGGCATCGACGGCCTTGGTCATGCCGCCCATGGCTTCCACTTCCTCGATCAGCGCCCAGGCCTTCTCCGCCAGTTCGTTGGTCAGGCTTTCGACATAGTAGGAACCGGCGAGCGGATCGACGACCTTCGTGACGCCTGTCTCGTTCTGCAGGATGAGCTGGGTGTTGCGGGCGATGCGGGCCGAGAACTCGGTCGGCAGCGCGATGGCTTCATCGAGCGCGTTGGTGTGCAGCGACTGGGTGCCGCCGAGTGCCGCCGACAGCGCCTCATAGGCCGTCCGGATGACGTTGTTGTAGGGGTCCTGTTCCTGCAGCGAGACGCCGGAGGTCTGACAATGGGTGCGCAGCATCAGGGAGGAAGCCTTCTTCGGCTCGAATTCCTGCATGATGCGGGTCCAGAGCAGGCGGGCGGCGCGCAGCTTGGCGGCCTCCATGAAGAAGTTCATGCCGATGGCGAAGAAGAAGGACAGCCGACCGGCGAAATCATCGACGTTCAGGCCCTTCTTCAGCGCGGCGCGAACGTATTCGCGACCGTCCGCCAGCGTGAAGGCCAGTTCCTGCACCAGCGTCGCGCCGGCTTCCTGCATGTGGTAGCCGGAAATCGAGATGGAGTTGAATTTCGGCATCTCCTTTGCCGTGTACTCGATGATATCGGCAATGATGCGCATCGAGGGTTCCGGCGGGTAGATGTAGGTGTTGCGGACCATGAACTCCTTCAGGATGTCGTTCTGGATGGTGCCGGAAAGCTTGTCGCGGGAAACGCCCTGTTCCTCGCCGGTGACGATGAAATTGGCGAGGATCGGGATGACCGCGCCGTTCATGGTCATGGAAACGGAGATGTTTTCGAGCGGAATGCCGTCGAACAGGATCTTCATGTCCTCGACGCTGTCGATCGCCACGCCTGCCTTGCCGACATCGCCTTCGACGCGGGGATGGTTCGAGTCGTAGCCGCGATGGGTGGCGAGGTCGAAGGCGACGGAGACGCCCTGCTGGCCTGCGGCAAGCGCCTTGCGGTAGAAGGCGTTGGACTCTTCCGCCGTCGAGAAGCCGGCATACTGGCGGATCGTCCAGGGACGACCGGCATACATGGTGGCGCGCGGGCCGCGGACAAAAGGCGCAAAGCCCGGCAGGGATTTCAGGTGGTCGATGCCCTCAAGGTCTTCGGCCGTGTAGAGCGGCTTGACGTCGATGCCCTCGGGCGTATGCCAGGTCAGCGTTTCGGCCGGACGCTTCAGCTCCTTCTCGGCCAGCGCTTCCCAGTCCTTGATGGTCTTTTCGCTCGACATCCATTTTCCTCCTGCGCCTTTAACCACGCGCGCGGGGCCGTGGCTTGAATACTTTGTCTTGTCGCATGTCGTTGCCGCAAAACCGCTCAACACTTTTGCGCGACATGCTCTCGATCGGACGGGGCGCCGGAGCTGCCTCGTTTAGTGTATAAAAAGTGGCACCTTCCGGCACCCCGTTCAGCGGTTTTTGCCCGCGGTCCGGGTTCCTCGCACGAACAGAAATCGGCTCGTCCCGATTTCGCGTCCGGCAGTCAAGGCCACGGTTTGCAGCCTTCTTGCCGGGTTTCAAAGGGCGCCGGGGTTTCACCGGCTGCCGTCCGCCTCTCTGCCGTAACGGCACGTCGCTTTTTCAGCGAGAGGACCCAATTCCACGAACCCCCGACACGGCTCTTGCGTCTCTTCCCCGCACCGGGCGCCGGTTGCCTCTCGCCGCGACGCCTCGCAGTGTATCCGATGAAGCAACGACGCCATGGTGACATGATGCCATCGGCCGGGGACGAATGGCGGGAAGCGAGATTGAAAACAAAGGGAAAATCGATTTCGTCTTCCCCGTATCCACCCCCTCTGCCCTGTTCCTTATTCGAACTCCATAATCAGTTCGTCTACGGCGAGGCTCTGGCCGGCGTTGACGGCGACCTTCTTCACCACGCTGCGCTTTTCCGCCTTGAGGATGTTTTCCATCTTCATGGCTTCGACAGTGGCGAGCGCCTGACCGGCTTCCACCTGATCGCCTTCCTTGACGGCAACCGAGGTGATGACACCCGGCATCGGGCAGAGCAGCATCTTCGAGGTATCCGGCGGCAGCTTTTCCGGCATCAGCCTGGCGAGTGCGGCGATGCGGGGCGAGCGGACGCGGGCGGTGACGTCCATGCCACGCCAGCGCAGGCGGATCGCGGCGCCCTTCAGGTCCACTTTCACGCCGACGGCTTCGCCATCGACATGGAAGACCGTGTGGCTCTGGCCCGGAAGCCAGCCGCCGGTGACGGAGCACTTGCCGTCATCGGCAAAGGCGATGGCGGTGCCGTCCGTGCCGGTTTCAACCGTCAGCGGGAAGGAATGGCCGGCAAGCGTAACCACCCAGTCCTTGCCGACCTTGCGCGGATGATTGCCGATGGTGCCGGAAATGGCGACGGCGCGCTCCTGAAGCGTCTGGTTGATGACGGCGGCGATGGCGGCCAGCTTGCGGGCGGCCTTTTCGTCCGGTGCCACGCCAGTGAAGCCGTCCTTGAATTCCTCGGCGATGTAGGCGGTGGTCAGCTTGCCGGAGCGGAAGCGCTCCTGCTGCATGACGGCGGAGAGGAAGGGCAGGTTGTGGCCGATGCCCTCGACCTCGAAATTGTCGAGTGCCTTCGACATGGCGTCGATTGCGGTCAGGCGGTCAGGCGCCCAGGTGCAGAGCTTGGCGATCATCGGGTCGTAATACATCGAGATCTCGCCGCCTTCGTAGACGCCGGTATCGTTGCGGACGACGGTGCCGTCATCCTCCTTGCCTTCGACCGGCGGGCGGTAACGCGTCAGGCGGCCGATGGAGGGCAGGAAGTTGCGGTAGGGGTCTTCGGCATAAAGGCGGCTTTCGATCGCCCAGCCGTTGAGCTTGACGTCCGCCTGGCCGAAGGAAAGCTTCTCGCCGGAGGCGACGCGGATCATCTGCTCGACGAGGTCGAGGCCGGTGATGAGTTCGGTGACCGGGTGTTCCACCTGCAGGCGGGTGTTCATTTCGAGGAAGTAGAACTTGTTCTGCTTGCCGTCGACGATGAACTCGACCGTGCCGGCGGAGTGGTATCCCACGGCCTTGGCGAGCGCCACGGCCTGTTCGCCCATGGCCTTGCGGGTCGCTTCGTCGAGGAAGGGCGAGGGGGCCTCCTCGATGACCTTCTGGTTGCGGCGCTGGATCGAGCATTCGCGTTCGCCGAGATAGAGCACGTTGCCGTGCTTGTCGCCGAGCACCTGGATTTCGATGTGGCGCGGCTCGGTGACGAACTTCTCGATGAAGATGCGGTCGTCGCCGAAGGAGTTCTTCGCCTCGTTACGCGAGGACTGGAAGCCTTCGCGGGCTTCTTCGGCGTTCCAGGCAATGCGCATGCCCTTGCCGCCGCCGCCGGCAGAGGCCTTAATCATCACGGGATAACCGATCTGGTCGGAGATCTTCACAGCCTCGTCGGCATCCTCGATCAGGCCCATATGGCCCGGAACCGTGGAGACGCCGGCTTCGGCCGCAAGCTTCTTGGAGGTGATCTTGTCGCCCATGGCCTGGATCGCGCCGACCGGCGGGCCGACAAAGGTAATGCCTTCATTGGCGAGCGCATCGGCGAAGACGGCGTTTTCCGACAGGAACCCATAACCCGGATGAACGGCGTCTGCGCCGGTCTTGCGGATCGCCTCGAGGATCTTCTCGATGACGATATAGGACTGGTTGGACGGAGCCGGACCGATATGGACGGCCTCGTCAGCCATCTTCACATGCAGCGCGTCCCGGTCGGCGTCGGAATAGACGGCGACGGTGGCGATGCCCATCTTCTTCGCGGTCTTGATGACCCGGCAGGCGATTTCGCCACGGTTGGCGATGAGGATTTTCTTGATCATGCTTGTTCTCCGTCAGACGGGAAAGAGATGTAGCTGGCCGGAACGGCATCGGTCAGCCAAACGCTGTTGTCGGTGAAGTAGAACTTCTGGCCGTCGGCAAACATTCGGCCGGTGTTTATGGTCAGTACCACCGGCTTGCCGTGCCTCTGGCCAACGTTCTGGGCGGTGGCGACGTCGTTCGAAAGATGAACCTGCTGGCGGCTTCCCGCGACAAGGCCTTGCGTCTTGATGCTTTCGACAAAGCGTGTCGCAGTTCCATGGTAAAGGGTATCCGGTGGCTGACTGGGCTGAAGTCCGAGATCGACGTTGACCGAATGGCCCTGAGCGGCGCGGATACGCTTCCCATCCTCGGAAATCGTGAACCGCTTCTTGTCGCTTTCGGCCACGATGCGCTGAAGGCCGGCGAGGTCCAGAACGTGTCCCTCGATACGGGCCTTCTCGAGCAGTTCTCCGATCTCTGCCCAGCCTTGCCGGTCGAGAGAAAGGCCTATGCTCTCCGGCGCGTGGCGCAGGACATAGCTCAGAAATTTACTCGTCTGCGTCGACATCCCGTCCTCCGTCAGGGTTGACCGTGATGCCGCTTAAAGCCGGCTCGCGTCGTGTTTCATCGAGCCGAACCAAACTGCTTGCTGTGCCGCGAGGCGATGGGATCGGCAATGAGGATTTTCTTGATGGTCACCGTCACACCTCGAATACGTCGTCAAATGATTCCGGGAAGTTCTGCCGGGCGAGTTTTTCGTTAATCACCAGCATGGCTTCGTAGGAAAGCGGATCGAAATCCTTGTCCGCCGCGATGACTTCGCGGCCGAAAAGAAGGTTCAGCCGGGCGGCATCAAGGTTGCCGCGCTCGAAGGGCTCGTCGCCGAAATGGTGCCAGAGGGCATGCAGGAAGGCCGCGTCGATGCGGTGTTCCTTGGTGCCGGGGCGGGCCTTGCGGGGCAGGGCTTTCAGCGGCGTCACGCCCTTCGGATTGGCGCGGCGGATGGTGAACTGCACGCCGGTGCCGGGCATCCCGGACGGGAAGCCCTTGTGTTTGGTCATGTCAGGAAGATCGGCCATCAGCTACCCCCTTACAACGGGATCGTGTCGTGCTTCTTCCAGTGCGTGCCGAGCTGCTTGTTGCGCAGCGAGGCGAAGGCACGGGCGATGCGGCGGCGCGAGGAATGCGGCATGATGACTTCGTCGATGAAACCGCGTTCGGCGGCGACGAAGGGGTTGGCGAAGCGCTCCTCGTATTCCTTCGTGCGGGCGGCGATCTTTTCGGGATCGTTGAGCTCGGAACGATAGAGGATTTCGGTCGCGCCCTTGGCGCCCATGACGGCGATCTCGGCGGTCGGCCATGCATAGTTGATATCCGCGCCGATATGCTTGGAGGCCATGACGTCGTAGGCGCCGCCATAGGCCTTGCGGGTGATGAGCGTCACCATCGGAACCGTGGCCTGGCTATAGGCGAAGAGCAGCTTCGCGCCATGCTTGATGACGCCGCCATATTCCTGGCTGGTTCCGGGAAGGAAGCCGGGAACGTCGACCAGCGTCAGGAGCGGAATGTTGAAGGCGTCGCAAAAGCGGACGAAACGGGCGGCCTTGCGCGAACTATCGATATCGAGGCAGCCGGCGAGCACCATCGGCTGGTTGGCGACGACGCCGACCGTCTGGCCTTCCATGCGGATGAAGCCGGTGATGATGTTCCTGGCGAAGGCTTCCTGGATCTCGAAGAAATCGCCCTCGTCGGCCAGAGCGTAGATCAGCTCCTTCATGTCGTAGGGCTTGTTGGAACTGTCCGGGATCAGCGTGTCGAGACGGTTCTCGACGCGGGCCGGATCGTCGTGGAAGGGGCGGACCGGCGGCTTTTCGCGGTTGTTGAGCGGCAGGAAGTCGAAGAGCAGGCGGACCTGTTCCAAGGCCTCGATGTCGTTCTCATAGGCGCCGTCGGCGACCGAAGACTTTTTCGTGTGGGTCGAGGCACCGCCGAGTTCTTCGGCCGTGACGATCTCGTTCGTCACCGTCTTCACGACGTCGGGGCCGGTGACGAACATGTAGGAGCTGTCGCGCACCATGAAGATGAAATCGGTCATGGCGGGCGAATAGACCGCGCCGCCGGCGCAGGGGCCCATGATGACCGAGATCTGCGGCACGACGCCGGAGGCATCGACATTGCGCTTGAACACGTCGGCATAACCGGCGAGCGAGGCGACGCCTTCCTGGATGCGGGCGCCGCCGGAATCGTTGAGGCCGATCACCGGTGCGCCGTTCTTCATCGCCATGTCCATGATCTTGCAGATCTTCTGGGCATGGGTCTCGGAAAGCGAACCGCCAAGCACGGTGAAGTCCTGCGAGAAGACATAGACCTGGCGGCCGTTGATCGTGCCCCAGCCGGTGACGACGCCGTCGCCGGCGACCTTCTGGTTTTCCATGCCGAAGTCGGTGCAGCGATGGGTGACATACATGTCGTATTCTTCGAAGGAGCCCTCATCAAGCAGGACTTCGATACGCTCGCGCGCCGTCAGCTTGCCCTTGGCGTGCTGGGCGTCGATGCGGCGCTGGCCACCGCCGAGATGAGCCTCGGCGCGACGCGCCTCGAGCTGGTCCAATACCATTCGCATGCTTCCTCCCGACATTTTCATGAAGCTTTTCAGGATGATTTGTGCCCTTAAACGGCAGGCGAGGCAAAGAAAATGATTGAAGAGGTGCAATTGTGGATTTATAAATTTGCAAACTGAAAAATGCGAAATTGCAAATGGCGATCGGCAAGCTCTTCATCGGCCGCAAGGTGCGCGAAATCAGGCAGGCGAGCGGCGGCACGCAGGCCCAGTTCGCCGACATGATCGGCATCTCCACCAGCTATCTCAACCAGATCGAGAACAATCAGCGGCCCGTTTCGGCGTCCGTGCTTCTGGCGCTTGCGGAAAAGTTCGGGATCGACATCACCGAGCTTTCTTCCGGCCAGAACGACCGGTTGCTGTCGGCGCTTTCCGAGGCGCTGTCGGACCCGCTGTTCGAGACCTATACGCCGAGCCTGCAGGAACTGAAGCTCGTCACCCAGAACGCGCCGGGCCTTGCTCATGCCCTCATCACCTGCCACCAGGCCTATCGGCGCAACGGCGAGCAGCTTGCGAGCTATGCCGACCGCGCGGGCGGTGCGACCGCCAACGAGACGACCTCCTATGACGAGGTGCGGGACTTCTTCCATTTCGTCGACAATTACATCCACGATATCGATGCGATGGCGGAGGGGCTGGCGGCGGACCTGAAGCTCGGCGAGGGCGAAAACTACGCGGCCATGACCGGTTTTCTCGAAAGCCGTCATGGGGTGCGCGTAGTGCGCGGCGAGGCCGGCGACGAGGCGATCCGCCGCTACGATCCGAAATCGCGCATCCTGACGCTTTCCCGCTATGCCTCGGCGCCGACGCGCGACTTCCAGATCGCCACCCAGATCGCCCAGCTTCACGCCGAGGCGAAGATCGACCAGGTCGTGAAGTCGGCGGGCTTCCGCACGGAGGAGGCGGCGGAAATCTGTCGCATCGGCCTGCACAATTATTTCGCCGGCGCGCTGATCCTGCCCTATCGCAGCTTCCTGCAGGCGGCGCGGGAACTGCGCCACGATCTCGAATTGCTGGCCGCCCGCTTTGGCGCGTCGCTGGAGCAGGTCTGCCACAGGCTGTCGACATTGCAGCGTCCGGGGCAGAAGGGTGTGCCGGTCTTCTTCGCCCGTATCGACCGGGCGGGCAACATCACCAAGCGGCACAGCGCCGCCCGCCTGCAGTTCGCCCGCTTCGGCGCGGCCTGTCCGCTGTGGAACGCGCATCAGGCCTTCGAGGCTCCGGGCCGCATCATCCGCCAGCTTGCCGAAACGCCCGATGGCGTGCGCTACCTCTGTCTGGCGACGCAGGTGAACAAGGGCACGCTCGGCTTCCGCGCGGCGCAGCCCCGCTATGCGCTGGCGCTCGGCTGCGAGATTTCCTATGCCGACCAGTTCGTCTATGCCGACGATCTCGATCTTTCCAACCGGGCGGCCTTCGATCCGATCGGCATTTCCTGCCGGATCTGCGAGCGGGTGAAATGCACGAGCCGCGCCGTGCCGCCGCTCAAGCACAGGCTGGTGGTCGACCACACCGTCAGGAATGCCAACCCTTACGAGATCGAGTGAGGGACGGGCTGGCGAAAGACCGGCCCGTCAGCTTCGCAACTCGTCCGTCATGAGATCGATGAAACGCCTGACGCGGGGCTCCAGCAGGCGCTTGTCCGGATAAAGCGCGACGATGTTGACGTCCGCTGCCTGACGGTCGGGCAGGACCTGTCGCAGGCGTCCGGCGGCGAGATCGGGCGCGGCGAGAAAATCGGGGAGGAGGGCAATTCCGAGCCCCGCGACGGCGGCATCCCTTAGTGCCTCGCCGCTGTCCAGCCGCAGGCGGCTTCGTCCCTGCGCCCTAATCCAGCCGCCGTCTTCTGCGGGAAAACGCCAGGCCTGCCGCTGGTTGCGGCTGGTGAAGATCAGGCAGTCATAGGTGGCAAGATCATCGACGGTTTCGGGTTCGCCGCGTTCGGCGAGATAGGCGGGAGCGGCACAGAGCAAGGCCTTGAAGCGGGCGACGACACGGGACACCAGCCGGGAATCGGAGGTCGTGACGCCGATCCGGATCGCGAGGTCGAAGCCTTCGTCGACGATGTCCTCGATGCGATCGGTGAAACTCACCTCCACCTGCATCTCGGGCCAGGCTTCCAGATATTTGCCGATAAGCGGCAGCATGACCAGCCTTCCGAAGGCGTCGGGAACCGTCAGCCGCAGCACGCCGCGGGGCGTGCCGGTGGTTCCGGCCACGCTCGCTTCGGCTTCGTCGATCGTGGCGAAGATCTGCAGGCCGTGCCGGTAGAAGGTCCGGCCTTCGTCGGTGAGGCTGAGCGTGCGCGTCGTGCGGTTCAGGAGGCGTGTACCGAGACGTTCCTCAAGCCGGAGAACGGCCTTTCCGGCCGCCGAGCGCGACAGGCCCATGGCCTTGCCGCCGGCAACGAAGCTCCCGGCATCGACAACGGCCATGAAGACCTGGATATCGCTCAGATTGGCACGCTGCATGAACACTCCGGCGGTTCGCTTCTGTGTCGACGTCCATTCGTCAATCGACCGGCTATAGCAATCCCGTCCGGCGCGGATCGGCGTGCGGACCGGTCGACGACGACAGGAAGGAACAGAGACATGACACAAACGCTTGGCCGTTTGAACCCGCCGACGCTGCCCGATGCGGGCGCGCTCGGCTATTCGCAGATCACCACCGTGGAGCCGGGGCGGCTTGCCTTCATCTCCGGGCAGGTGGCGTGGCAGCCGGGCGGCGGACGGGCGCCTGACGATCTTGCCGGACAGGCGCTACTCGTGGTCGCCAATGCGAAGTCGGCGCTCGATGCAGTCGGGGCGACGCCACACGACATTGTCATGGTGCGGCTCTATCTGACGGACCTCACCCCGGAACGGATAGGAGAGGCGATGCCCGCCGTGCTCGCCTTTCTCGACGGCGCGAAGCCGAGCCTGACCGGCATCGGCGTCGCCGCGCTCGCCGGGCCGGATCTCCAGATGGAAATGGAGATGGTGGTGCGCCTGCCGTCCTGATCTCAGCCGAACAGCGGCTGCGGATGCGGCCTGAAGAAGGGTTCGACGATCTCGGCGCCGATGGCGTCGAGGCTCGCGGGCGACCATTTCGGATTGCGGTCCTTGTCGATGATGGCGGCGCGGATGCCCTCGTAGAAATCCGGCGTGTGCAGGATCTGGGCCGTCGCGGCGAATTCCCGTTCGAGACAGGTCCTGAGGTCGGGCGATTTTCTGGCCGCCCTCAGGAGCGCCAGCGTGACCTTCAAGCTGGTCGGCGATTTCGCCATCATGGCGGAGCGGACCTTGGCCGCAAACGGATTCGCCTCCGCCGCGAGCGCAGCCTCGATCTCCTCGACCGCATCGAAGCCGAAGCAGCGATCGATGAGCGCCCGATTGTCGGCGAAGTCGCCTCCGGGCAGCGTGGTCGCTGCGGCGTCGACCAGCAGGGAGACGTCCTTGTGCGTCGTGCCGGGCAGCAGGATTGTCAGCTTTTCCGCAAGATCAGCCAGGGCGTCCGCCGGGACGAACCAGTCGGCGAGACCGGCCTCGATGGCATCCGCAGCGCCGACGGCCTCGCCCGTCAGGCCCATGAGGGTGCCGAGTTCTCCGGGCGCCTTCGCCAGCAGCCAGGTGGCTCCGATATCGGGAAAGAAGCCGATGCCGGTTTCCGGCATGGCGAGTTTGGTCGTATCGGTCACGACGCGGTGGCTGCCATGGCTCGATACCCCGACGCCGCCGCCCATGGTGATGCCTTCCATGAAGACCACATAGGGTTTCGGATAGGCAGCGATGCGGGCATTCATGCGGTATTCCGCCCGCAGGAAATCGGCCGCGCGTCCGTCGCCTGCCTTGCCGCTTTCGTAGAAAGTGCGGATGTCGCCGCCAGCGCACAGGCCGCGTTCTCCTTCGCCCGTCATCAGCACGGCGGCAATTGCGGGGTCCTTTTCGAAGCGGTCGAGTGCTTCCTCGATTGCCTTCACCATGTCGAGCGAGAGGCTGTTCAGCACCCGCGGACGGTTGAGCAGGATCAGGCCGAGGCTGCCCTGCCTGCCCGTCAGCACATCCCCGCCCGTCATTTCCGCCGAAAGATAGCGCATGTCCCGTCTCCCCCTAGCGCCCCAGGATCGAGCGGGCGACGATCACCCGCATGATCTCGTTGGTCCCTTCCAGGATCTGGTGCACACGCAGATCCCTGACGATCTTTTCAACGCCGTATTCAGCGAGATAGCCATAGCCGCCATGTAGCTGCAAGGCCTGGTTGGCGACGGCAAAGCAGCGATCGGTCACCAGCCGCTTGGCCATGGCGCAGAGAACGGTCGCGTCGGACGCCTTGTCGTCGAGAGCGGTTGCCGCGCGCCAGAGGAAGGTGCGGGCCGCTTCCAGGTCTATCGCCATGTCGGCAAGCGTGAACTGCAGGGACTGGAAATCGGCAAGCGGCTGGCCGAAAGCCTTGCGTTCCTGAACATAGGCCGTCGCTTTTTTGAACGCCGCGCGCGCTCCACCGAGCGAGGCGGCGGCAATGTTGAGGCGGCCGCCATCGAGGCCGGACATGGCGATGCGGAAGCCTTCGCCCTCGGCGCCGAGCCGCTGGCTTTCCGGCACGCGCACGCCGTCGAGCATGACGGCGCGGGTGGGCTGGGCGTTCCAGCCCATCTTCTTCTCGTTGGCGCCGAAGGTGAGGCCCTTTGCATTGCCCGGCACGAGAAAGGCGGAAATGCCCTTCGGACCCTCCTCGCCGGTGCGGGCCATGACGATGTAGAGCGCACTTGCGCCGGCGCCGGAGATGAACTGCTTCTGGCCGGTCAGCACGTAGTCGTCGCCGTCGCGCACGGCGCGGGTTTTGAGCGCCGCCGCATCCGAACCGCAGCCGGGTTCCGTCAGGCAGTAGCTTGCCAGCGCGTCCATGGTCGCAAGGGCCGGCAAATGTTCCTCGCGCTGCTCGGGCGTGCCGTAGCGGTCGATCATCGTCGCGCACATGTTGTGGATCGAGATATAGGCGGCGACCGTCGGGCAGCCGGTGGCGAGCGCCTCGATGATGAGGGCGGTGTCGAGCCGCCCGAGACCGGAGCCACCGACATCGTCGGCCACGCAGATCGCGCCGAGTCCGAGGCTTCCCGCCTTCTTCAGCGTGTCGATGGGGAAGTGCTTCTTCTGGTCCCATTCCAGCGAGAAAGGCGCCAGTTCGTCGTCGGCGAATTCCGTCGCCATGTCGACGAAGGCCTGTTGCTGATCGCTCAGGGTGAAATCCATGCCTACTCCTCCGCATTCCGCCGTTTCTCCCGAACGGCATTCGCTCAAAGGCTTAGCATGGGTTTGCCGAGGCAATCACCCCGGTCGAAAGTCGGAGGCGGGTGGCGCGGCGCAAGCTCGCAGGCTACACATCAACTAGAGAATTTTCGCTTTTCCTTGAACCGCGAAAATTCTCTATCTCTTTGGTTTTTCGCAATTCCGGAGGCAAAACCGGTTCTCACTTCAGCTGGAATATTCTAACGTTTAGCCAAGGCCACCCGGCCGTTTTTCATCGTCTCATGAAGTTTGGCTTTGATCCGTTCGAAGAGCTCAGGCGGAACCATTCCATAATCATAACGGTTCGGATCAGACGGCAACGCCCTAAGATGGATACCGGGCCACTCGAATCTATTGACCTCGCTCACTCGAATCCAGTTGGCATTATCGTCCAAGCCGAGCTGATTACTCAGTTCTGCCGGAACCTCGATCGAGAGGTCTTCTTCGCCAAGTTCGGGCGGAGAGTGCGTGATCGGCACGACGATCGTATCGTTGGTGCGGGAATGGTATACGACAATAGCACAAGGCCTGTCCTTGCTTCCCAAGGAAAATCCTTCGCTTTTTTCCTTGTCCCATAAGTAGTTGTACCGAATGACGAGACCTGGGACCGGAGTCGGGTAACTCACTCGGAGACTTTGCCGTATTCAGAGTTCACGATCAACGCCATGGTTTCGTCATCCATTTCGCTGACACGGATTACCTCGCGCTCACGCCTTTTCATGTCATGATAATGGCTGAGTTCGGCGGCAGACAGGAAACCTCCAATCGTGCGGTCATGAGCCGTAATCTCAATCACACCCGCCGACTGTACCCGTTCCCTGTATGTCGTGAATTTACGGGCGAACTCGGTCGCCGGCACTCTCAGAACCTGAGCCATGGCTGCCAATCTCCTTTTTGTGTAAAATGCGAGTTTTACACATTTTGTCAAGAGTTCGAGAAGTCAATGAAACCGGACGGCGCGGAAAGACGTCGGGCAGCTTCCCGACATCCTCAGATCACCGCGCAGACGGTTTTCGTCTCCAGATAGTTTTCGAGGCCGGGGGCGCCGTTTTCATAGCCCCAGCCGGATTGCTTGTGGCCGCCCTTCGGCAGTTCGGGGGAGAAATAGGAATGGCAGTTGATCCAGATGGTGCCGGCCTTCACACGGGCGGCGAGCCGGTGGGCAGATGACAGGTCTTGTGTCCAAACGCTGCCGGCGAGGCCGTAGGGGCTGTCATTGGCATAGGCGATGGCCTCTTCCGGATGGTCGAAGGGGGTGACGGCGACGACGGGGCCGAAGATTTCTTCGCGCATCATGCGCATATCAGGGCGGACCGAGGTGACGACGGTCGGCTCGAAGAAGGTACCGAATTCGCCGGTCTGGTTGCCTCCGGAGGTAATCTCTGCGCCTTCCGACCGGCCTTCCGCAATAAAGCCCGCCACGCGATCGGCCTGCTTGCGGTTGACCAGCGGGCCGAGATCGGTGCCGGTATCGAGGCCGTGGCCGAGAGTGAGGGCGGCTGCGGCCTTCGACAGGCCGTCGACGACTTCTTCATAGACGGCGCGGTGGGCATAGACGCGGGAACCGGCGACGCAGACCTGTCCGGAATTGGAGAAGATGCCGCGGGCGATGCCGGGGATGGCGAGCGCCATGTCGGCATCCGGCATGACGATGGCGGGTGACTTGCCGCCGAGTTCGAGCGTCAGTTTCTTGAGGTTGCCCTGGGCAGCCGAGACGATCAGCTTGCCGACCTCGGTCGAGCCGGTGAAGGCGACCTTGTCGACATCGGGATGGGCGGTGAGGGCTGCCCCGACCACTTCGCCGAAACCGGTGACGAGGTTGACGACACCCTTCGGGAGGCCCGCCTCCAGCATCAGCTCGACGAGGCGGATGGCGGTGAGCGAGGTTTCTTCGGCCGGTTTGAGGACGACGGTGCAGCCGGCGGCCAGCGCTGGCGCGAGCTTCATCGCTGCCATCAGCATGGGCGAATTCCACGGCGTGATTGCGGCGACGACGCCGACCGGTTCGCGCGTGGTGTAGGCGAAGATCTCTCTGCCTTCCGGCTGGTAGGCGATCGATGTGGGAATGGTGGTGCCGAGGATCTTGGTGCAGAAGCCGGCGAAATAGCGGAACTGTTCGGCGGATGCCGGGATCTCCCCGAAACGTCCCGTCCTGAAACTCTTGCCCTGATCGAGCGTTTCCAGCTCGGCCAGTTCCTCGACATGCGCGTCGATCAGTTCGGCGATCTTCCACAGAAGCTTGCCGCGCGCCGATGGCGTCATGCCTTTCCATTCCTTCGAGGTCAGCGCGGCGCTGGCGCTGGCGACGGCTTCATCGACATCCGATGCTGTGGCTTCGGCGAGTTCGGCGAGCAGCCTGCCTGACGCCGGATCGAAGGTTTCGAAGCGCTGGCCGGAGCCGGCATCCCGCCAGACGCCGTCGATGAGGATCTGCTTTTGCCGGCGGGCGAGGAAGGCCCTCGCGCCTTCGCTGCGGGGCTCCGGTGTCTTGATGGTGATGGTCATGTCAGTCTCCGATGGCGAGCGACTGCTCGCGGATGCGGCGGGCGGCATTGAGCGCGCCGCGAATGATCGAATGATAGCCGGTGCAACGACAGATATTGCCTTCCAGTCCGGCCCGGATTTCCTCTTCGCCTGCATCGGGATTTTCCGTGAGCAGGGCGGTCAGCGCAATGGAGAAGCCCGGCGCGCAATAGCCGCACTGGAAGGCGCTTTCCTCCTCCAGCCCGGCGCGGATGGCTGGGCCGAGGGGATGGGCGTCGAGGCCTTCGACGGTGACGATATCGGCGTCCTCGATCTGCCAGGCCATGAGGAGGCAGCCGTTCACGGCCTTGCCGCCGACGAGCACGGTGCAGGCGCCGCAGCGGCCGACGGAACAGGCGATCTTGGTGCCGGTGAGTGCCAGCCGGTCGCGCAGGATATCGGCGAGACGGGTCTCGGGCTCACAATCGACGGTGACCGGCTTTCCGTTGAGAGTGAAGGTGACGGTCATGCGGGCAACTCCATGACCGCGAGGATCGCGGCGGGCGGAACGGGGGTCGTGACCGGCCAGTGGCCGATGGCGGCGGCGACCGCATTGGCGATGGCCGGGGTGACCGCGCCGATGCCAAGTTCGCCCGAGCCGCGGGGGCCGAGATCGTCGCCGGGATCGAGGTCTTCCAGTGCGAAGGCCCGCATGGTCTTCGGCGCATCCTGTATGCCGGGCAGCATGTAGGTATCGAGATTGGCGGTGAGATAGGAGCAGTCCCGCATCGGCGCATCCTCGGTGAGGGTGAAGCCGAGGCCCTGCACCGCGCCGCCTTCAAGCTGGCCGAGATAGGCGGCAAGGTCCATCACGGGACCCGCGGCGGAATGCTGGTGGAGGTCGAGTACGCGGATCTCGCCGGTGACGCGGCTCACCGCCACGCGGGCAAGCGCTGCGCCGAAGGCGAAGATGTAACGGGCATTGGCGGTGGGGTAATCGGTCTTCGGGAACTCGTAGGTAACGGTGACGCTCGGCAGGTCAGCTTCGGGAATGTTGTCCGCAAGGTCGCGATAGGAGATCAGGATTTCGCCGCTGTTCGAGCCGCGTTCGGCAAGGCCACCGGGGGCGAAGACGAGGGTTTCGGGATCGCGGCCCAGGATTTTACCGGCGGCGGCGCGGACCCTTGCGGAAAATTCGGGGGCGGCCTTCTTCGCCGAGGCCCAGACGACATAGGTGCCGCGCGAGGCCGTGGTCGAGCCGGATTCGGGCGCGAGCCTTGTGTCACCGATCAGCGGCTTCACATCCATGCGGGCGCAGCCGAGCTCGGCCGAGACGGTTGCCTGAATGAGCGGAAGAAGGCCCTGTCCCATCTCGTCCAGGCCGTAGGCGCCTTCGATGAAGCCGTCCTTTGTCAGCGCGAGGCGGCCGCCGGCCGGGTCGGGGACGACGGAGCCGAGGCCGTTGCCCTGATAGTTCATCGCCATGCCGGTGCCGACGATCCATTCGCCGTCATCGGAGATGCCCTGCGGTTTCGTCCAGATATCGGAGGCGCGGGCGGCGGCGAGCATTTCGACGACGCGCTCGGATTTCGACACTTCCTGACCGAGATAGCCCGGGGTTCCGGGCACGCGGAGGTTACGGGCGCGGATCTCGAAAGGCGAGAGGCCGCAGAGCTTCGCCAGCCGATCCATCTGGCATTCCACGGCATAGGTCATCTGGTTGGCGCCGAAACCGCGGAAGGCGCCGCAGATGCCGTTATTGGTATAGACGAGGCGGCCATGGGTGGAAATATGCGGCGCTTCATAGGGGCCGGTCGCGTGTTCCAGCGCGGTTTCCAAGACGCCGGGGCCGAGCGAGGCATAGGCGCCCGCATCGGCCAGCACTTCGACTTCCTGCGCGAGCAGCATGCCCTCGGCGTCGCAGGCGGTCTTCATGCGGATCGTCATCGGATTGCGCTTCTGGCCGGCAAGAACGGACTCGGCGCGGGAAAGCTGCAGGCGGACGGGCTTTCCGGTCTTCAACGCAAGGAGCGCCAGCGCCGGCTGGACGGAAAGCTCGTCCTTGCCGCCGAAGGCGCCGCCGGTCGGAGAGGTGACGACGCGGATCTTCTCTTCGGGAAGATCAAGGATGCGGGAGAGTTGCAGCCGGTCGCGGCCGCCATGCTGGCCGCCGGCAAAGACGTTCAACGTGCCGTCGCCTTCCAGGAAGGCATAGCCCCCTTCGGTCTCCATGAAACCGTGCATCTGGCGGGGGGTGACGTAGGTGTCTTCGACGATGTGGGCGGCTTTGGCGAAGCCCTGTCCGATGTCGCCGCGATGGAAGAACAGTTCGCGCTGGAGGTTGCCCTGTTCGTGGACCAGCGGCGTGTCGGCGGCGAGCGCCTTTTCCATGTCGTCGACCGGCGGCAGCGGTTCGTATTCGACGCGGATCAGGGCGAGTGCCTTTTCGGCGGTTTCGGCGTCGATTGCCGCGACGGCTGCGACCGTGTCGCCACGATGGCGCACCTTGTCGTGGCACATGGCAGGCTGGTCCTGCACGACGATGCCGAAGGCGTTGAGGCCTTTCACGTCCCGATGGGTGACGACGGCGGCCACACCGGGCAGGGCTTCCGCGGCACGGGTGTCGATGGACAGGATCTTCGCATGGGGAATGCCGGCGCGCAGGATGCGGCCGATGAGCATGTCGTCTTGCCGTCGGTCGGTGAGATAGGCCATCTCGCCGCGGATCTTCGGCCGCGCATCGGGGCGGACATGCCAGCGGGACGGCACAAGAGTGCGGGAGAGTTCCGTTTCGTCGGCAAGACCTTCAGCGGGTTCGGGGGGGCGGGCGGCGGGAAACAGACTGCGTCCGGGCAGTCGGCCGCCAAGGCCGTGAACGATGGCGTTGGCGGCGACGCGACGGCGATAGGCGCCGGTGCGGAAGTCGTCATCGGGCGCGATGATCGTGTCGAGAAGGCAGGCGTGCAGGGCGGTCCAGTCGATATCGGCGAGCGGTTGACCGGTCAGCAGGGTCTCGGCGTTTTTCAGACGGACTGGCGGAACGACACCGCCGCCGACTGCAAGGCGTGCCTGCGAGACAATGCCGTTTGCAACGGTCAGCCGGGCGGCGGCATTGACGACGCTCGGCGTGAAGGCGGCGCGCAGGCCGGTCTTGCGGAAGAGGTGGCGGTCGGCGGCATCCTGCGGGGCGATATGCACGGCGGTGAATAAGGCAAGCGGGTCGGCGGGGCGGGCCAGCCAGTCTTCAAGGGGAAGCGTCGTCAGGCCCGAGGGCGTGGCGATTTCCAGTCCGGCATCGAGTGCAAGAAGGGCGGGCAGCAGGCATCCGGTGCGGCCGGCGATGTTGCCGCCGATGGTGGCGAGATTGCGCACCGAGGGGCCGGCGACGACCTTGAGGGCTGCATGCAGCAGCGGGAGGCCGGAGGCGATCTCGCGGGTGGCGATCAGGCTGTTCAGGTTGGTTAGCGCGCCGATGCGGAGGCCTTGCGGGGTGGGTTCGATCCCGTTCATGCCGGAAAGGCGGGCGAGGTTTATCATCACTTCCGGTTTCGGCAGGCCCTTTGCCCATTCGAGCTGGAGTGCCGTGCCGCCGGCGACGAAACGGAAGGCGCCGGGATGAGAAGCGGCGAGGGCGAGGGCTTGTTCGGGAGAGGCGGGTGTCAGGATGCGCATGCTGCGTCCTCTCTGGGGAGGGTGGTGCTATCTTCGTCAGTCCTGCCGGCGTTCGCGGCTGTAATCGACTCACTGGATCGATTACTCCGCTGCGTGGATCGCCACTCACCCCCCTTGATGGCAGAGCTATCGCATAGAAAGCATGGGACGGCGCCGTGGAGCCCCTCCCCCTTGTGGGGAGGGGTTGGGGAGGGGTCTTGGCCACACATAAAAACCCCTCCCGCCTGCCGGCCACCCTCCCCCCAAGGGGGAGGGTTAAAAATGCCGCACCGCCACTCCTTCCATAGGCTCTCTCCCTCTTTGAAGGGGGGAAAAGGCGGCATACGCCATCCCGACTCTGTGCCCATCACGCCGCCCCGGCGGTGGTTCCGAAGCGGACGCCTTTTTCCTTCAGCCAGCGGCGATAGGCGATGGAGGATGAATCGGCGCGGGTCGGGATTTCGGCGCGCGGTTCGAGCGGAAGCAGCAGGGGGCGCTGGTTTTCGACGATGATGCGGTCCTGCAGGAAAATGACCTGTTCGAAATTGAGGAGCGCCTTGTGGGTGGAAATGCTGTCGACCAGATACATGACCGGCTGCGCCCGGCAGAGGCCTTCCTCCATGGGCTGGATGAAGAGGGCGATGGCGTCCAGCCGGTTCGGCGAGGTCGGGCAGACGCGGTAGAGCATGACGACGAAGGGGGAGGGCACCCGGTAGGTCAGATGCACGAAGTCGCCCTTGTCTTCTGTCGCGGCGATACGCGGCTGGAAGAAGGTGCAGTTGGTGGCCCAAACCTCGTCAACATCGCGGCGGATTTCGCTCTGGTAGGTCGGCACCTCGGTATGGGGTTCTGAACCGAGGATATCGGTATGAACGAAGGGAAAGTGCGCCATGTCGAGGAAATTTTCCACCACGCGCAGGCCGGACGCGCGCATGGTGACCCAGCCGCAGGGGACGAAGCGACGGTCTTCCTCCTCCGCTTCCTCGATGTGGACAATGTCCTTCACCGGTGTGCCGAGCGAGGTGAAGAGGCAGCCGTAGCGAACCTGCACGGGAAGGACCGGGCCGCGCGCGCCGTCATCGAGGATCTCACGCACGAGCGGGGCGCCGCTTTCCGAGAGCCGGTATTCGATATCCTGCCCGAGCAGGCGCGTCGTGACAGGTTGCGCCGTTACTTCGCTTGCGGTCGCAATGGCATACCAGTCGTTGAGCGCGACCCGATCGGTGGTCTTCATGCCGCTGTTTCCTCTTTCTTGGTCCATTGCATGGTGCCGCCCTGGTTTTCGGCAAGCCATTCGGCGCGGCGGGCAAAGTGCCCCGGCGCCATGCGGTGGATGTCGCGGATGATGGTGTGGATGTCGGCGGTTTCGAGTTCGCCGTCTTCCACGATGATCTCGCCATCGACCATGGTCATGGTGACATCGCCGCCGCGCACGGCATGGACGAGATTGTGCTGCAGGTTGAAGTAGGGGCCTTCGCCGAAGAGCGGCGTCATGCGCGGCGTGTCGGTGCGGACGGCGATGATATCGGCCCGCTTGCCTGCCTCGAGGGAGCCGATCTCGTGATCGAGGCCGATGGCCTTCGCGCCGAGGATGGTGGCCATGCGCAGGCACTGCCAACTGTCCATGGCGGCCGCGTCGCGATGACGGAGCTTGCCGAGCAGCGAGGCGGTCTTCATTTCCTCGAACATGTCGAAATTGTTGTTTTCCTTCTCGCCATCGGTGCCGAGCCCGACAGGTACGCCAAGCGCCAGCATGTCGGCGATGGGCGCGATGCCCGAGGCGAGCTTCATGTTGGACACCGGATTGTGGGCGATGGACACGCGATGCTTGGCGATCAGTTCGACCTCGGACGGATCGAGCCAGACGGCATGGGCGAGCATGGTGCGCGGTGTCTCGAAGAAGCCGAGATCCTTCAGGGCGAACATCGGGCGTTTGCCATATCGCTCGATGAATTCCGCGACCTCGATTTCCGCTTCCGAGCAATGGGTGTGGAAACCCGTGTTGTGGCGGTTCGCCATTTCGATGGCCCGTTCCTGGCCGTCCTCGTCGGCGTAGAAGAGATGCTCCAGACCGACCCAGACATTGATGCGGCCATTGGCCTTGCGATGCCACTTCTCGATCATAGCCTCGTTCATGTCGAGCGTGTCGAAATAGTCATAGTCGAGATGTTCGCCGACATAGGGGACAGCGACGAGGCGCGTGCCGATGGCTTCGGCGGCGTGGGCGCTGCCATCCATGTAGCGCCACATGTCGACGACCGTCGTGGTGCCGGCCAATGCGGATTCGGCGTAGCAGAGGAAGGAGGCCGCCTCCGCCTCATGCGGTTCCAGAACCCGGTGCATCGGATTGATGTGCATGGTCAGCCAGTCCCAGACCGGCAGATGCTCGGCGGTGCCCCGCAGGAAGCCGGAATGGGCATGGGCGTTGACGAGGCCGGGCATCAGGACGGCGTTGTCCAGCCGCTTCAGCGCATAGGCGGGATAGGCGGCGCAGATCTCGTCCAGCCGGCCGACGGCGAGGATGCGGCCATCCTCGATCGCTACGGCCCCCTTGGGTATGACGCTGTTCTTGTCATCCATGGTCAGAAGATAGTCACCTGCCAGGATCATTCCGCTCGAAGTCATGTCATCTCCGTTTCTTCCGCACCATCGCGGAATGAAAGCAAGTTTCAGGCCGCTTCCATGAGGAAGGCGGCGGCTCTTTCACCGATCATGGTGACGGGGGCATGGGTGTTGCAGGTCGGGATCACCGGGATCACCGAGGCATCCGAGATCGTCAGGCCTTCCAGTCCGTGGACCTTCAGGCGGGCATCGACGACGGCCATGTCGTCCTTGCCCATCTTCGCCGTTCCCGATGTGTGGAAGAAGGTCGAGCAGCCATTGCGGACGAACTCGACGGCTTCTTTGCGGGAAAGCTTGCGGTCCGGGGCGGCAAAGCCGGCGAAGAGATCGGCAAAGGCCGAGGTCTGGGCGAGGTCCATGATGGTGTAGACCGCCGAGACGAGCGCTTCGAGGTCTGAAGCTTCGGCGAGATAATTGGGCTGGATGTCCAGCGGGCCGAAGGGATCGGCGGAGAGCATCTTCAGGTAGCCGACGCTTTTCGAGTGCATCAGGCCGGCACCGAGCGAGAAGACGTCTCCCGACATGTCGTAGAGTTCGCGCAGGCGCGGCTCGGCGCTGTTGCCCTGGACGGGAAAGGAATGGACGTCGGGCTGGACGAGATCCGGCCGCGATTTCCAGTTCAGCATGGTGCCGCCGCCATTGTCGAGCTTTTCGCCCATGGGCACCTTGGAGCGGAAGACGCAGGCCTGTACCAGCGGGTGATCCTGCAGGTTTCGGCCGACGCCGGGCAGGGCATGGACGAGCGGGATGCCGAGGCGTTTCAGCTCGGCCGGATCGCCGATGCCGGAGAGCATCAGCAGGCGCGGCGTGCCAATCGCGCCTGCTGCCAGCACGACCTGCGTCGTGGCGCGGGTTTCGACGGGCTTGCCATCGATGAGATGGCGCACGCCGGTGCAGCGACCGGCTTCGACGATGAGGCCGATGGCGTGGGAGCCGGTGAGCACGGTCAGCCGCTCGTTGTCCAGAACGGGCAGGAGATAGCCGTTCGCCGAACTCCAGCGCCTGCCGTCAAAAATGTTGAAGTTGGAGGGGCAGGCGCCCTCGTTGGTCTCGCCATTCGGATCGGCGATCACGGGAATGCCGATTTCGCTCGAGCCGTCGAGCATGGCCCGGGCGACGGGATGCAGTTTCCGACTGGTGGTGATCCTGAGCGGACCGCCGGCGCCCCGAAGGGCGGTCTCGCCGCCTTCCCAGTCCTCGGCCTTCCGGAAGTAGGGCAGGCAGTCGGCGAAGGACCAGCCGTCGCAGCCGGCCTGTTGCCAGGCGTCGTAATCGAGCGGATTGCCGCGATACCACATCAGCGCATTGATGGCGGAGGAGCCGCCGAGCGCCTTGCCGCGGGGGATGCCGATGGTCCGGCCGTTGACGCGCGGCGTCGGAGAGTAGCTGTAGCCCCAGTCCCAGCGGCTCCGGCCGAGCGGCACCCATTCGCGCGGATCGTCGATCTCTGCAACACCGATGCCGGGTTCGCCGGCTTCGATCAGAAGCACGGTGGCGTCCGTGCCGTCGATCAGGCGGCGCACCACCGGCAAGCCGCCCGAACCGGAACCTATGACGACGTAGTCATAGGATCTAGCGAGGGGGCGGGTGGGGATAATGGGTGGCCTCATGGGACCGACCGGAAGATGCGTTTGTGAAAACCCCCTCTGGCCTGCCGGCCATCTCCCCCACAAGGGGGGAGAAGACTCGTGGCAACGTTCCTGTCGATCCCGCCTGTCGTGCCACGAATTAAGCCCCTCCCCCTTGTGGGGAGGGGTTGGGGAGGGGTTTTCGCCTGCTCGAACATGCGATGTCCTTTAGTTGTGCTCGCTCGGTCCCATGATGACGATGCCTTCGGTGGCTTCGACATGGCGGACGAAGATGTACTTGTCCTCGCGGCCGTCCGAATGCTTGCGCTTGATATCGGGCTGGACGGTGCCGGCGACCTTGGCGACGACGATGTAGGGAACGTCGGCTTTCAGGCCGGCCTCGCAATAGGCCTCGAATTCCTCGAGCGTGCGGGCGGTATAGGCATTGTCGACGCCGGCACCGCGGGCGATCGCGGCGATATCGACGCGGCCTGACGCGGTGTGGGTCGGCGGGCCGCCGATCGACTGGTAGCACTCGTTGTCCCAGACGACGACGAAGAGGTTCTTCGGCTGCTCGTTGCCGAGGGTGGCGAGGATGCCGAGATTGAACATCATGCCGCCATCCGTATCGAGCGAGACGATGCGGCGATGGGGAAGGCCGGCTGCAAGGCCAAAGGCTTGCGGCGTGACGCAGCCGAGCTGCTGCTGGAACAGGCTCGCCTCGCGCATGTGGGGTGCCGCATTGTACCATTCATCGACGGAGGCGCCGAGGGAAAGGATGACCAGTTCGTCCTTCAGGCGTTCAGCGAGACGCTGCATGCAGTCGAAACGTTTCATCGGACGATGCTCCCCCCGAGCGCGATGGCCGAGTGGTAATAGGCGTTGTAGGACCAGTTGTAGGCGTCGGCGATCGACTGCTCGATCTGATCCTCCTCGCGTACGATCCGGTAGGGGATGCGCAGCGCGTTCAGCACCGGCTCCATGGTGATGCCGTGAGGAATGGCCCACCAGTTGTTCTCGCCGAGTTCGCCGCGATAGCTCATCAGCATGACGACCGGAATGCCGGCGCCGAGGCCCATGCGGGCGAGCGGTTCCACGGAGGCCCTGAGGCCGGAATTTTCCATGATGAGCGCCGCGCGCTTGCCGGACAGGAAGACGCCGCCGCAGATCGCGGCTCCCTCGCCCTCGTTGGTCACGCGGATGGTGCGGATATCGGGATCGGTGTCGAGCGCCGGATAGAGTTCCTTGAACAGGGAATCGGGGAGATAGCAGACGATGCTGACGCCTGCTTTCTTGAGGCCGCGGATCACGGCGTCAACGGATGATTGTTTCATGGCTTGCCCTCATTGCGCGGCGAGGTTCGCAAAACCGAGATGTTCCGAATAGACGACAATTCCTGACGATCTCGTTGCGTCATATGCAACATCTACGGTGCCGGGGCGGGCGCCGGGGAATGGGTCATGCGGTCGATTGCCTGTTCCAGGAGCTTGCCAAGCGCGGACGCCGCATCCGACATTTCCTTTTCCGAGCGGGAGAGCAGCATCAGCTTGCGCGGCGGCAGGCGGCTATCGACCAGCGGCACGAATTTCAGGGTTCCCTCGCCAAGTTCCTGCTCGACGCCGACGCGGGTCTGCAACACCGTGCCGAGATTGCGCTTGGCGAGGTCGACCATCAGGCCGATGGAATTGGTGCGCGAGCGGCGGGAAAGATCGACCAGCGAGCGGTTGAAGGCCTCTTCCACGGAGGAGCCGAGCGTCAGGCTGGAGTCCGACAGGATGACGCGTTCGTTGGCGAGGTCGAACAGCTTGAGTTCGTTGCGCTTCGCCATCGCGCCGCCGGGGAGTGCGAGGACGCCGAGCGGAAGCAATGCGGTTGCAATGCGGCGCACGGTGCGGGGCACGCGGATGTCGAAGACGACAGCAAGGTCGCACTCGCCGTCGGATACGGCATTGGCGGCCTGCTGCGATCCCATGACCTTGATGTCGACGGTGATCGCCGGATGGCGGTTCCAGAAAGCCTCGAGCGCCGCCGGCATCAGGCCGCGGGCCACGCTTTCGACGATGGCGACGGACACCGTGCCGCGATGCAGGCCGTGGAGATCGTTGATCTCGTTGCAGGCGCGGTTGAGTTCGGAGAGCGAGATGCGGGCATGGTAGAGAAGAAGTTCGCCCGCGCTTGTCAGCTTGAGGCGCTGGCGAACGCGCTCGAAGAGCGGCGTGCCGAGTTCATCTTCCAGCTGCCGGAGAATGCGGCTGACGGAGGAGGGGGCGACATTCAGCGCCAAGGCCGCCTGGCGGATCGATCCAAGCCGCGCCACGAGCTGGAAATAGTGGATGCGGGTGGCGACCAGCCCGAGGCGGTAGGGGTCCATGGTCCTCAGGCCTCCGGGCTCTCGAAGAGCGGCACGATCTCCATCTGCGGCACGGTGACGAGGCCCATGTCGGTGATGCGGATTTCCGGGATGACCGAGAGCGGGATCAGGTTGAAGCCCATATAGGGGATGGTGCAGCCGGCCTTTTCCCATTCGACCTTGAGCGCCTGCACTTGCCTGGCCACCTCATGCACGCGCTTGTCGGAGAGGAGGCCGGCGATCGGCAGCGGCACGATGGCCGTGACCTTGCCGTCCTGCACGACGCAGGCGCCGCCCTGATGCTCCTCGATGGCGCGCAGCGCCACCTGCATGTCCGCCTCGTTGGTGCCGGCGATGATGATGTTGTGGCTGTCATGGCCAACGGAAGAGGCAACCGCGCCGCTTTTCAAGGCGAAGTTGGAGAGCAGGCCGTAGGCGACGTTTCCGGCCGACTTGCCGTGCCGCTCGATGACGGTGACGAAGCAGAGGCCATGGCGTTCGAAATGGGTCTGCCAGTCGTTGGCCGGTTCCAGCGCGACCTTCACATGGCCGAGAATGATGCCCGGCAGTTCGGTCCTGATCGTGTTGGCGACGACCTTTTCGGTCGGCAGTTCCGGCGTCAGCTTCAGCGCCTTCGGCAGCTTGACCGTGTGGTAGGCCGCGTCCGGATAGCGCCACGGCTTCGACAGGGTTTCGTCGAGCAGCGGCGTGATCTTTTTCTGGTCGACGACGAGTTCGCCGCCATACCAGGTGCTGACCGGCTTCAGGTCGTCGTCGAGCATGACGAGGTCGGCGCGGCGGCTGCCGCCCATGCCGCCGATCTCGCCTTCCATGCCGAAGCGGGTGGCGCCATGCAGCGAGCCCATGGCCCAGGCCTGTTCCGGCGTCATGCCGGCTCTGCGGGCTTCGCGCACCACCCAGTCGAGGCCGAAGTTCAGGAGGTCGTCGGCGTCGCGGTCGTCGGTGCAGACCGCGATCCGCTTGTGGGAGGCACCGAGTTCGGTCACCGTCTTGATCGCTTCCGGCAGCGAGTGCCAGGGCGTGGTCGGCGGGCCGCCGCGCAGGAAGAGCCAGATGCCCGCTTCCAGCATGTCGTCGGCGATGTCGCGGTCGATGGCCTCATGGGTATCGGTCACGCCCGATGCGGCATAGGCGGAGACGAATTCGCGTCCGTAGACATGGCCGGAGACGGGCCGTCCGCGCGAAAGGGCGGCCGCCAGAATGGCGTGGGAGCGCTCGTCGCCCATGGTGACCGGCACGAAGTCCATCTTCTCGCCAAGCGCCACGGCTTCCGGCCACTTGTCGAAGAGGGCCGCGATCTTCTCCGGCGTCAGGTCGCCGCCGGCGGTTTCGAGGTCCGGGGAGGTGGCCGGAACGGTCGAGGGCACCGTGAGGAAGATGGAAAGCGGCGCGTGGCGGGCGTCTTCCAGCATGGCCTCGACGCCGGCGACATCCATGACGTTGCCGATTTCGTGGCTGTCGCAGAAGATGGTGGTGGTGCCGTTCAGGAGTGCCGCTTCCGCATAGGCGCAGGCTGTCACCATGCTCGATTCGATATGGATATGCGGGTCGACGAGGCCGGGAGCGATGATGCCGCCCTTGGCGTCATAGAGTTTCGCGGAGCCGTTGCGGTAAGTGCCGGCCGGCTTGACGGCTGCGATGCGGCCGCCGGAAATCCAGACCTCGCGGTTGGGCAGGATGCGCTCGGAATAGGTGGAGAGCACCCGGGCGCCGGTGATGACGAGATCGGGTGAAACGCGGCCTGAGGCGACGTCGGCAAGCTTGCGGGTCATCGTCGCAAGCGGGGCGACGGAAAAGCGGGTGATAGGTGGCATACGTGTCTCCTCGCTGCGGTTTCTTGTCGAGAGCGTTTTTCGGCCTGAATTCATCAGGTTGGGGCTCTAAATCCTTCCTTTTGAAGCATAATCTTGCCGATCCTCGCTTCACTCCGGTCGGATTATGCTCTGGCGCCTATTGCGGGCGCTTGTCATGCGGTAGCACCCCTCCCTCTGCCCTGCCGGGCATCTCCCCTCAATGATAATCCGGAATGCCCGGCATGGTTTTGAAGCCGGGCAGGGTGCGGAAGCGGCGGACCCAGCGGCGAAGTGCGGGAAATTCGTCGTGATCGATGCCGAAGTCGCGGGAAAGCGCGAAGATCGGGAAGAGCGTCAGGTCGGCGAGCGTCGGCGTGCTGCCGGCGAACCACTCGATGCCATCGAAGTGACGGAGCGTCATGTGGTCGTCCATGATGCGGAAGGCGCGGCGGGCGGCGGCTTTCAGGGCTTCGAAATCGCCCGGCAGGCCGAACAGCGCAACCTTGCGGGCGGCGATCGCATCCGGCAGGACCGAGGCCGAGAAGGTCAGCCATTGCATGGTGGCGGCAAAGGCTGCGGTATCCGCCGGGAGCCAGGCTCCCGTCGTGTCATAGGCCTTTGCGAGATGAGCAAGGATTGCCTCCGTGCCGTAAAGCGTGAGATCGCCGTCCGTCAGGATCGGCAGGGACCCAAGCGGATTGAGCGCCAGCATGGCCGGGCTCTTTTCCTCATGACCGGGAACCATGTCGACGGCATAGGTCGTATAGTCCTTGCCGAGCATGGAAAGCAGCAGGCGAACGCGGTAGCAGCTGTCATCGAGTTCGTAGTTGTAGAGCGTGATGGCGGACATCAGGCGACCTCCGCCATGAGGGCGCCGGGAGCCGCTGTCTCCAGCGTGCCGCGCAGGGCTTCGGCCCAGCGGGCGACGGGTGCGCGAAGTGCCGCAGCCTTGCCGCCGGTGTCGTCGATCAGGATGTGAAGCGCCGTCTTCGCCGCGCCGACGGTCTGTGCGGCGACGAGAAGCCGGGTAGTTCCGGCAGTCAGCGCCCAGCAATTGGCAGTGAGCTTTTCAAGCGAAGCCGGGGCTGATGCGGACCCGGCTTCGGGGAGCTCGGCCTTCCCCAGAACCGCGAGAGCGTGTTCGAGGGAGCAGTCGGCATAGAGGCTGCGGACCGGCACGACGGCACCGAGATCCGGAACGCCGGCGACATCGGCATCGTCGGCTAGCGCCGTCCAGATGAGGCCGCTTCGTTCTTCCACGGCATAGGTCGGGATCTTGATGGTCTTCGGCACTTCGAGATCGGGATGGGCGGGGATGTACTGGCACTGGCCGGCGGTGTCATAGGCCCAGCCGTGATAGAGACAGGCGATGTGATCGCCGCGCACGAAGCCGAAGCTCATGCGCATGCCACGATGGGGACAGCGGTCTTCCCAGACATGGGCGGCGCCCTTGCTGTCGCGCCATACGACGATTTCCGCGCCGTTTATCACCGCGCCGGCGGAGGTGCCCGGCTCGATCGATGCGGAGAGCGCCACCGGCATCCATACCGGCTCCTTGGCTGTTTCCCCGGCCGTTTCCTTGCTCATCTTCAAATCCCCTTCAAAAATCAGTCCTGTCGAGCCGATGCCAACCTGCTTTCGGAGCGGCTGACATCCAGCACGATGCAATCGTAAGGCCCGAGGCTGCAGGCCATCTCGAACATGTCGACCAGCGCCTCCTGTCCGGCGACATGGACCGAAACGGCGCTTTCGCTGCAATTATCCACGCGCATGTCGAGATCGAGTCGGCCGGCGCGATGGCGCGCGAAGCCAACGAAGCTGTCACAGTCGAGCCTGCCCCTGAACACGAAATCCACGGCGCAAGTCATGCCCTTCTCCTGACCGCACTCAGCATCGCGGGACATGCCGCCGTGCCGGCGTCGGTTTGGTGTCTGTTGCGCAAGCTGCCCTGTCCTCTGGTTATCTTTTGCGCTTATGCACAAAATATGTGCATGCCTTGTATTTCATCAATCTAGCCTTGGGCGCGATCAGGTTTCAAGCGGTTTTTTCGCCGCAGATGTTGCCTTTGGCGCACCACGGCCTCCCCGTTTTTACGACTATTCGGAACATCGGCAATTTGGAAAGGTCGGGAGCAGAAGGCGGTTTCTTCGCTCGGGCAGAAGGTTTTCCGGGCTTTTTCCGGGAGTTGGCCGATGTCTGCTCCGGGGTTGGCGCGGCGGTTCCGGTTGACGATCGTCAAGGTGTCCGAGGGTGGGCTTTTTCCGGCATTGCGCATTGCAGGCCGTTTGGCGAATGCGGGTTCAGACTGGCACGGTTGTTGCGTTTCTGAACGGATGGCGTCCCGGTGAGCGAATGGAAACCCGCTTTTCGTCATAGGCGCGTTATAACCAGAACTAAGGGGTTCACATGATCGACTTGCGTAATCTTTCCCGTCGCGGCTTTCTCAATATGGCCGCCGCCGGCAGTGCCTCGCTGATGCTTCCCGCCGGCCTCGTGCGCCCGGCCATGGCTGCCGCTCCGCTGGCGGCCGTCAAGGAGGAAGACGCCGTCATCGGCTTCGGCCATGTCGGCCCGATCACGGACGAAGGCTGGACCTGGAGCCACCACCAGGGCCTGCTTGCGGTGAAGGAGAAATTCCCGAAGTTGAAGAAGATCCTCGAGGTCGAGAACATTCCCTATTCCGCCGATGCGACCCGCACCTACCGCCAGTTCGTGGCGGAAGGCGCCAACATGATCTTCGACACCTCGTCGAACGGCGACTTCCTGCATGAAGTCGTGCGCCGTGCGCCGGACGTCGCCTTCATGGAGTGCAACGGCCATGTGACCATGGACAATCTCGGCTGGTATTATCTGGCGCACTGGTATCCGACCTATGTGCTCGGCGTTGCTGCCGGCCACCTGTCGAAGACCGGCAAGCTCGGCTATGTCGCCTCCTTCCCGGTCGCCTCGGTCTACGCCTCGACCAACGCCTTCCTGATGGGTGCGCGCACCGTCAATCCGAACGCCACGCTGCAGACCATCGTCATCAATTCCTGGTTCGACCCGCAGGCCGCCACCCAGGCCGGCACGGCGCTGATCGACAATGGCTGTGACTTCCTGTTCGGCATCATGGACGAGGCCGGCTATCTGCAGGTCGCCGAGAAGCGCGGCGTCTGGGCCGCCATGTGGAACACCGACATCCGTCGCTACGGCCCGAATTCCTACGTCTCGTCGATCATCATCGACTTCAAGGATTTCTATGTCGAGCAGGTGCGCAAGCGTCTGGCCGGCGAATGGGCGCCGTCGGAAAACCTGTTCGAAATGGGCAAGGGCGTCGACCGCGACGTCTGGGGCGAAAAGGTCCCGGCCGAGGTCGGCAAGGCCGCCGACGAGGTTCGCGCCAAGATCATGGGCGGATGGTCGCCGTTCGAGGGCGAGCTCAAGGATGCCAAGGGCAATGTCAAGGTCGCCAAGGGCCAGCGCATGACCGAACTCGAGCTCTACAACTGGGATTGGTCCGTCGAGGGCGTCACCGGGCTCTGATCGGGAAGCATTCCTTTCAAAACGGACCGGGCGCTCGTCGTCCGGTCCGTCGCCTCACGACTGCACAAACATCCTGTCCTCCGGTAGTGGCGAATGACTGAACAACGCAGCAAATACGTGGTGCCGCCCGGCACGGCCCCGCTGGTGCAACTGAAGGGGATCGCCAAGTATTTCCCCGGCGTGATCGCCAACCAGGATGTCGACATCGAAGTCATGCCCGGCGAGATCCATGCGCTTCTGGGCGAAAACGGCGCCGGCAAATCGACGCTGATGAACATCCTCACGGGGATCTACCAGCCGGATGCCGGTGAAATCATCATCGACGGCTATGCACAGCAGTTCTCCTCGCCCGTGCAGGCGATTGCCGCCGGTATCGGCATGGTGCACCAGCACTTCAAGCTGGTGAATGCCTTCACCGTCGCGGAAAACATCCATCTCGGCTGGAGCGAGACGCCGCGCCGTGCGTCCGCTGCCGTTCTCGAAGCGCGCACCGCAGCGCTTGCCGAGAAATACAATCTTCAGGTTCGGCCGTCGTCGCGGATTACCGAGCTTTCCACCGGCGAGCAGCAGCGCGTGGAAATCCTGCGCGTTCTGGCTCGGCAGGCGCGGGTGCTGATCCTCGACGAGCCGACCGCCGTGCTGACGCCGGCCGAGGCGCGGGAACTGTTCAAGGCGCTCCGCGAGTTCGTGGCCTCCGGCAATGCGGTGATCTTCATTTCCCACAAGCTGGACGAGGTACTGGAAATCTCCGACCGCATCTCCATCCTGCGCGGCGGCCGCAAGATCGGCACGGAGTTTTCGGCCGACTGCACGCCGGCAAAGCTCGCACGGCTGATGGTCGGCCGCGATATCGTCCTGGCCGACATGCGGGGACGGCCGGAAGGGGCCTCCCCGATTTCCGAGAAGCCGGTGATGAGCCTGCAGAATGTCTTTGCGCTCAACGATGCCGGGGGCGAGGCGCTTGCGGGCATCAACCTCGATATCCGCGCCGGCGAGATCGTCGGCATCGCCGGGGTGGCGGGCAACGGCCAGCGCGAGCTGTCGCAGGTTTTAACCGGGACGCGCGGCGTTTCGGCCGGCACGATCCTGCTCGACGGCCAGCCGATCGGCAAGGCCAATGCCGCCGAATTCGTCGACCGCGGCATCGGCCATATTCCGGAAGACCGGCTGCACAGCGGCCTGGCGCCGGGGCTTTCGATCACCGTCAACGCGGTCATGCGCGAATACCGCAAGCCGCCGGTGACATCGGGCGGCCTCTACAAGCCGAGGGCGGCCCATGCGCTCGCCCGCGAAATCGCGTCCGTCGCCGAGGTCGCCATTCCGGATTTCGGCATGCCGATCCGCAACCTTTCCGGCGGCAACCAGCAGCGTCTCGTCGCGCGCCGGGAAATGCGGGTCGCCTCCAAGATCCTCGTCGCGGCCTATCCGAGCCGGGGGCTCGATGTCGGTGCGATCAACACCATGCTGCGCTACATCGTGGAGCTCAGGAATGCCGGCGCCGGGATCGTGCTGATCTCGGAAGAGCTGGAGGAATTGCTGAACCTCTCCGACCGTATCGCCGTCCTCTACGAAGGGAAGATCATGGGCATCGTCGAGAACGACAATGTCGACATTGAGGAAATCGGCCTCTTGATGGGCGGGCGCGTGCGCCAGTCCGGGGAGGCCGCCAATGGCTAACCTGCGTCTCCAGCGGCTTCCCTCGGCGCAGCCCAGCACGGCGCTCGGCGCGCGCATCGCCGCGATCGCGCTGGCGCTGGTCGTGTCCGGCCTGATCCTCGCCGCCACCGGACGAAATCCGCTCGAACTCGGCGCGCAGGTCGTGTCCTCGTCGTTCGGCTCGTCCTTCGGCATGGAGGATCTCGGCCTGCTCGTCATACCGCTGATCCTGACCGGCCTTTCGGTGACGGTGGCCCAGCAGATCGGCGCCTGGAATATCGGCGCCGAAGGTCAGTTCTATGCCGGCGCCTTTGCCGCGACCGCGGTCGGCCTGTTCGTGCCGCTGCCGGATGGCCTCAGCCTCGTCGCCATGTTCCTCGCCGGCGCCTTCGGCGGGTTGGTCTGGATCCTGGTGCCGACGCTGGCGCGCGCCTATGCCAATGTCAACGAGCTTATCACGACCCTTCTTCTGAACTTCGTCGCCATCCTGCTGGTCTACTATGTCTCGACCGATCTTTGGCGCGAGCGCGGCGGCATCGCCAATTCGGCGACACCGCGCATTCCCGCCGAAATGCCGGAATTCTGGGGTCTGGTGCACTGGGGCCTGCCGATCGCGGTGGTCATGTGTGTCGCCATGGCGGCGCTCCTGACCTTCTCCCGCTGGGGCTACGAAGTGCGGCTGATCGGCTCCAACCCGTCCGCCGGCAAATATGCCGGGATCGCCGCGCGCAGGCATCTCATCACGGTCATGCTGCTGTCGGGCGCGATAGCGGGCGTCGCCGGCATGCTGGAAATCGCCGGCACGGTGCATCGCCTGCAGGGCGGCATTTCCAACAGCTATGGCTATCTCGGCATCATGGTGGCGGTGCTGGCGCGCGGATCGAGCGTCGGCGTGATCTTCGCGGGCGCGCTGATGGCCTTCATCCTCAATTCCGGCATCATCCTGCAGACGCAGGGGCTGACCACGTCCACCGTTCTCGCCATTACCGGCCTCATCCTGTTCCTGACGGCGATCGGCGACGAACTTTCCCACTACCGCATCGTGCGCGACAAGGCGTGAAAAGGATCGACCCATGGATCTCCTGACCGGACTTTTCACCACGGCCTTTCTTGCCGGCGGCGTGCTGGCCCTGGCGGCGCTCGGCGAAGTGCTGGCCGAACGGGTCGGCGTCGTCAATCTCGGCGCCGAGGGGCTGATGGCCATGGGTGCCGTCACGGCCGTCGCCACCGTCACCGCCTTTCCCTCGCCCTTGCTGGGCTTCCTCGCGGCACTGGTGGTCGGCGCCCTGTTCGGCTGTGTCTTTGCCATCGCCACCGTCACCATCCGGGCCAATCAGGTGCTGTGCGGGCTGGCGCTGACGCTGATCGGAACCGGCCTCGCCCAGACGATCGGCAAGAGCTATTCCGGCATGCCGGTGCCGGTCACCTTCGAGGGCGTGGCCGTTCCGCTGCTGTCGTCGATCCCGGTGTTCGGCCAGGCCTTCTTCAGCCAGAACATCCTCGTCTACCTGATCTACATCGTCCTGCCGTTCGGCTTCAGCTACCTGATGTTCAAGACCCGGCACGGGCTCAATCTGCGGGCGGTCGGCGAAAACCCGGCCGCCGCCGACGCGGCGGGCATTCCCGTCAACCTCATCCGCTTCGGCTATGTCGCGGCCGGTTCGGCGCTCGCCGCCGGCGCCGGCGCCTATCTGGTGCTGGCCTTCGTGCCGGCCTGGTCGGACGGCGTGGTCGCGGGGCGTGGCTGGATCGCGGTGGCGCTGGTCATCTTCGCCGGCTACCGGCCGGTCCCGGCTGTGCTGTCCGGCCTGCTGTTCGGCTTCATCACCGCGCTCGGCTTCGTCGGCCAGGCGCGCGGCTGGCCGATCGCGCCGCCCTTCCTGTCGATGCTGCCCTATCTCGGCACCATCGCCTTCATCATCGTGCCGGTTATCGCCTGGCAGCGCATGCGCCGGCTGATGGCCGCGCCTGCCGCGCTTGGCGAGCCTTATTACCGCAGCGTCCGCTGAGGGCGCAGAGGGTCTTGACGAACGGTTCATCCTGGAAACGGAGCGAAAGCCATGGACACGGTTACGGCAAAACATATCGACAGGGCCTCGCTGCCGGTCATCGATATCGGCGGCCTTTCCTCGGCGGACGAGACGGAACGCAGGGCGGTCGCCGCAGAACTCAGGGCCGCCTGTATCGACAAGGGCTTCTTCTACTGCGCCGGTCACGGCATTTCGCAGGGGCTGATCGACGCTGTCTTCGAGGAAACCAAGCGGTTTTTCGCCCAGTCCCCGGAAGCCAAGATGGAGCTGGAGAAATCCAGGCGGTCCAAGTGCAATCGCGGCTATGAGGTGCTCGGCGGCCAGACGCTGGAGGCCGGTGCGCCGCCCGACCGCAAGGAAGGCTATTACATCGGCCTCGAACTTGCGGAGGATCACCCCTATGTGACGGGCGGCCTGTTCAATTGCGGGCCGAATGTCTGGCCGGTCGGCCTGCCGGGCTTCCGCCCGACGATGCTTGCCTATCAGGCGGCGATGCAGGAACTCGGCAACCGGCTGATGCAGGGTATCGCGCTGTCGCTCGATCTCGATGAGGATTATTTCAAGGGCTACAACATCGAGCCGGTGTCGACGCTGCGTCTCCTGCATTATCCGCCGCAGGCACCTGATGCCCCGAAGAACGAACGCGGCGCGGGCGCCCATACCGACTGGGGCGCGATCACGCTTCTGATGCAGGACGATGTCGGCGGCCTGCAGGTCTTCGACAAGAACGAGGAAGTCTGGATTCATGCCGAGCCGGTGCCGGGCACCTTCGTCGTCAATCTCGGCGATGCCATGGCCCGCTGGACCAACGATCTCTACAAATCGACCCTTCACCGGGTCATCAACACCTCGGGCCGGCAACGCTATTCCATCCCCTTCTTCTACGACGGAGCGCCAAACTACAAGGTGGTCTGCATTCCGACCTGCCTGAAGCCCGGCGAAGAGCCGAAATACAAGCCGACAACGGTCGAGGGCCATCTCCGGGAAATGTACGCAAGGACCTATGCATGACGGACTGCCCGATGGTCGTCGCCGTGATCGCCGAAAGCCGGAGGCTCGCGTGAGCACCAAGCTTGTCAGGAACATCACCTATCTCGCGACCTTCGACGACGCGGCCCGCGAGATCGAGGACGGAGCGCTCTTCATCCGCGACAACGTGATCGAGAAGGTCGGGACGACGGCGACACTTGCCGGCGAGACGGCGGACGAGGTGATCGACCTTTCCGGCCATATCGTCATGCCGGGCATGGTGAACATCCATCACCACATGTACCAGAACCTGACGCGGGTGATGGTGCAGGACGATGAGCTGCTGGTCTGGCTGAAGACGCTTTATCCGATCTGGTCGAACCTCGATGACGACGCGATCGGTACTTCGGCGCGGGTCGCCATGGCGGAACTGATCGCCTCCGGTTGCACTACGTCATCTGACCATCTCTACATCCTGCCGAACAACTGCACGCTGGATGCGACCATCGATGCGGCGAAGGACATGGGCCTTCGCTTCCATGCGGCGCGGGGCGCGATGTCGCGCGGGCAGAGCCAGGGCGGCCTGCCGCCGGACAATTGCGTCGAGAAGGAAGAGGACATCCTCAAGGATGCCGAACGGCTGATCTCGACCTATCACGACAATTCGCGGCACTCGATGAGCCGAATCATCCTTGCGCCGTGCTCGCCGTTTTCGGTGACGCCGGCGCTGATGAAGGATGCGGCCGCGCTTGCCCGCTCCCACAGCGGCGTGCATTTGCACTCTCATCTGGCCGAGGACCTGTTCGAGGAGATCTATTGCCACGACGTCTACAAGATGCGCTCGGTCGGCTTTGCGGAATCGGTCGGCTGGCTGGGACCCGATGTCTGGTTCGCCCATTCGATCTTCATGACATCGGAGGAAATAGACCTCTTTGCCTCGACGGGGACCGGCGTTGCCCATTGTCCCTCGGCCAACATGCGTTGCGGGCAGGGGATCGCCAAGATCCGCGAAATGCTGGACAAGGGCGTGAATGTCGGCCTCGGGGTCGATGGGTCGGCGTCCAACGACACCTCCAACATGTTCATGGAAGCGCGGCTTGCCATGATGCTGCAGCGGGTGGCGCCGAACAAATATCTCTCCGAAGCGCCCGGCGGGCGTGGCGGGTTTGGCGGCACTCCGTCCGCGCTTTCCGCCCGCGAGGCGCTGACCATGGCAACGCGCGGCGGGGCGACGATCCTCGGACGCGACGATGTCGGTTATCTCGCTCCTGGCATGAGTGCCGATTTCATCGCGATCAAATTGCGCCAGCTCGGGCTTTCCGGTACGCAGCGGGACCCGCTGGCCGCACTCGTCATGTGCGGACCGTTCAAGGTCGATCACTCGTTCATCAACGGTCGTGCCATCATCGAAAACGGCGAATTCGTCTCCGCTGACATCGACAGCCTGCTGGAAAAGCATGAAGCTGTGATGGAGCGGATCTATCAGCAATAGGAAGGAAGGGTACAATGAAGGCGACGGACAGGGCTTCTATCGACCAGTGGTATCCCATCGACACGGAAAAGGAGATCCCGTTCGGGACATCGGCAAACCGCCTGCTCGGAACGGATCTGACGGTGACCCGCGCGGCAGACGGCGAAATCACCGTGAAGGCTGAGGGGCGTGAGGAGGCGCTGCCGATCAAGCGCCGGTTCGGCTTCATCTGGACGACGCTCGGCGAGCCGGAGAAGGACATCTTCCCGGTGCCGGAAGCCGACGAGCCCGATCGCCGCTACGTGCCCTGCGGTGCAGTCTCGGTGAGGGCGTCGGGGCTCAGGATCGTCGAGAACTTCCTCGACATGGCGCATTTCCCCTTCGTGCACACCGATATCCTTGGGGCGGAGCCGAATACGGAGGTCATGCACTACAATGTCGAGATCCGTCGCGATGTCGATGAGGTCTGGGCGACCAATTGCCAGTTCTTCCAGCCGCAGGCGGCGCTCTCGGCCAAGGACGGGATCATGACCCAGTATATCTACCGGGTGATGACGCCGTTCACGACGCTGCTCTACAAGACCTGCCCGAACTCGACCAATCGCTGGGACGTCATCTGCCTGTTCGTGCAGCCGCTCGATCCCGACCGCTGCCGCGCGCATCCGGTGATGTATCTCATCGACGACGTGTCGACCACGACCGAACTCATCCACTTCCAGCAGCTCATCTTCCTGCAGGACCGCATCATTCTCGAAAACCAGCGCCCGGTGCTCCTGCCGATGGAACCGCGCTCGGAAATCCCGACGCGAGCGGATGCAAGCTCGATTGCCTATCGCCGCTGGCTGAAGGAAAAGGGCGTCACCTACGGCACGTCCGCGATGGCGGCGTAAGGGCCGCATGACCGAACGATAGCCACGTTTGGTGACCTTATTCTCCCCTTGCTCTGGCGACCTCCGCAAGGCAATGACATGGGATGTTCCTCGCCCGGTCGCCGCCACCTCTCCCCGTTCACGGGGAGAAGGGCGCATGTCGCGAGCTCCCACCCAGATAAAGCAGGCACCATGTCCATCTCCACCCTTCGCAACAAAACCCTGCTCGCCTCCGGCTTCCATGCCCCGGTTCCGGGCGAGATCGATGTGCTGACGGACGTCCTGATCGCGGTCGACGGGGAGGGGGCGATCCGTTCCGTGCTGAAGCCGGCGGAGGAGGGCTACGAGGCGGCGAAACAGGCGGCCATCGCGTCTGGCACGCTCGAGAGGCTGCCGGAAGGGTCGTATCTCCTGCCGGGCTTTGTCGATTGCCATGTGCATGCGCCGCAATATCCGCAGCTCGGCGGCGCGCTCGACGTGCCGCTCGAGGTCTGGCTGCAGACATATACGTTTCCGCTGGAGGCGCGTTATGCCGATCTCGCCTTTGCCAAGCGGGCCTATTCGCTGCTGGTCGAGGACCTGATCGCCAACGGCACGACGACAGCGCTCTATTTCGCCACAGTGCATCAGGATGCGACACGGGCGCTCGTCGATATCTGCCTCGAAAAGGGCCAGCGCGCCCTGATCGGCAAGGTCGCCATGGACAATGCCGAGAGCTGCCCGGATTATTACCGGGATGTGTCCGTCGATGCGGCGCTCGAAGGCACGCGGGCGCTGATCGACTATGTCCGGATGCATCCGGAAAACGGCGAGGGACGGGTGAAGCCGGTGGTCACGCCGCGTTTCATTCCCTCCTGCACCGATGCGGCGCTGGAAGGGCTTGGCGCGATCGCACGGGAATGCGGCTGCCATGTGCAGACCCATTGCTCGGAGAGCGACTGGGAACACGGCTACGTTCTTTCCCGGCATGGCGTGACGGACACGGAAAGCCTCGACCGTTTCGGCCTGCTCGGACGGCATACGATGCTTGCCCATTCCAATCTCCTGACGGCAAGCGACATGGAGAAGATCAGGGTGCGAGAGGCGGCCGTCGCCCATTGCCCGCTTTCGAACGCCTATTTCGCCGGCGCGGTCTTTCCGCTCCGGGCGGCGCTGGAAAAGGGGCTGCATGTCGGCCTTGGAACCGATATTTCCGGCGGGCCGAGCGCTTCCATGCTGGAGAACTGCCGCGCCGCAGTGACGGTATCGCGGATGCTGGAGACGGGTGTCGACCCGGCGGCGGGCGCGACGGACAGGGCGGGCGGCCAGCCGGCGCGGATCGATTTCCGTCACGCCTTCCATGTCGCGACGGCGGGTGGCGCAAAGGCGCTCGATCTTCCGGTCGGGCAGTTTTCACCGGGATACCGCTTCGACGCGATCGTCATCGATACCCGGGCGAAGGCCGGTTCGATCCGCCTCTGGGGCGAGTTCGACAGCGGCGAGGGCATTCTGCAGAAAATCGTCTTCACGGCCTCGAAGGCGAACATCACGACCGTATGGGTGGACGGAGATGTCGCGGGCCGGGAATGATTGCATACGAAAGCGGCCCTTCCCGGTTTGGGAAAGGCCGCCACCGTCACGCCGCGATCACGATCAGTGCCTGTTCATCCAGACGTCGATTTCGCGTTCGGCTTCTTCCTGCGATTTGCCATAGGCCTCCTGGATCTTGCCTGCGAGCTGCTTGCGGTTGCCGGCGATCACGTCGAGGTCGTCGCCCGTGAGCTTGCCCCACTGGGCCTGGGCCTTGCCCTTGAACTGCTCCCAATTGCCTTCGATCTGATTCCAGTTCATCTTCAATCTCCTTGAGGTTTGTTCACATTCAGAGGTCGCGATCTCCGGTGGTGAACGCCTCAGGCCGGTTGAGGTTCCGCTCCAGAAGACACGGTCACGAAGCGCAGCCCTGAAACATGGACTGACCCGCCTGCGTCTCATTTGTCTCTTGCCATCTCGGAAAAAGCGGATCTTTCTGGAACCGATCCGCGCCGGTGCGTGTTCTATGGAGCGGAACGAGAAAATCAAAGGAGATGTCAGATGGCTTCAATATCGGGCACGGAAAAGGCAAACGGGCTTGCCGCAGAAGGTCGTAGCAAAGGCAATAGCGACGCCACGGCCGAAGACATTCAGGCCGAACTGGAAAAGCTCAGAAACGATCTCGCGGCGCTTACCCAGACGCTGGCCTCTTTCGGTAACGGCAAGCTGAAGGAAGCGGGAGACCGCGCAAGCCAGCTCGGCGCCGATGTCGCGGAAGCATCAGCCCAGTATGTCGATACCGCCCGCACCAGCCTTGCCGCCGCCGAACAGGATCTGGAAGCGCATATCCGCAGCCGTCCCCTGCAGTCGGTTGCGATTGCCGCCGGTATCGGTTTCGTCGCCGCCCTTCTGACGCGGCGGTGAGCATGAACGGAGTGATCGCACAGATACTGGCCCTCGCGCTTGGCCAGGTCGACATGCGCTCGACGATCGTCGAGACGAAACGCTCCGCCATCGGCGGAGTGCTGGTCGGGCTGTTCCTGCTCACGGCCTACGGGGCGCTGGTTACGGCGCTGGCGCTCTGGGTTTCCGCGGAGGCGGGAGCTGTTGCCGCCGCCCTGGTGGTTGCCGCCGCCGCTTTTGCCGCTGCCGTGGTGACGCTTGCGGTCGTGGCCGTCCTCAACCGGCAAACGGAGCAGGCGCGGATCGCCCGCCAGCTTGGCATGCGCAGCCAGGTCGATCCGCTTGCCAGCGGACTGATGCGGGAACTGCCGGAAATGGTGCGGCAAAACCCGATTGCGACGACGGCGCTGGTGGCAGGTTTCGTCTACGTGCTGGCGAAGAGCCGCGGCTTCGGAAGGCCGCCGGCGGAGTGACCGCCTATCCCTTGCTATTGCGCTCGGCCTGATCCAGCCGCTCGAGAAGATCGAGAAATTGCGGGGGCGTGCCTTCCTCGATGATGCTGTCGTAATAGCTGCGAAGCCGGGAGGCAATCATGGCGTTGGCATTCTGCCTTTTGGTCTCTGCGGTCTTTGGCCCGTCCTTGCGGTCCGATTGCTTGCCTGCCATGGTCATGAAGTCCGATTGAGCGTGTCGCGAAGATGAGATTATTGCCTTAAGCGGGTCAAATAAAAAAAGTTCCTCGGGCGCGGAACTATTTTTATCAGGCCGCGTTCCCTGCCGAAGCATAACCATACCTTATCTCTATTGGAGAAATTGAATGTCGCTGACTGCCCGCGTTGCTGCCCATCTGCCCTATCTCCGACGTTATGCCCGTGCGGTCACGGGATCGCAGACATCAGGCGATGCCTATGTGGCAGCGGTCCTGGAGGCGCTGATCGAGGATATATCGATCTTTCCGAAGTCTGGCGACGACCGCGTCGCACTTTATAGACTGTTCGTCACCATCTTCGATTCAACGGATGTGGAAATTCCCGAGGTCACCTCACCATTCGCCTGGGAAAAGCGCGCCGCCGCCAATCTTGCCGCCGTGCCGACGCGGGCGCGTCACGCCTTCCTGCTGATAACGGTCGAGGGCTTCACCCCTGTCGAGGCCGCGGAAATCCTGGGGGTCGGCGAAGACGAGTTCACCGCTCTCTTCAACGAAGCCTCCCACGAGATTTCCAGGCAGGTCGCGACCGATGTCATGATTATCGAGGACGAGCCGCTGATCGCGCTCGACATCGAGCAGATGGTGGAAGACCTCGGCCACCGCGTCACCGGCATTGCGCGCACGCATGGCGAGGCCGTCGAACTCTACAACCGCACCAATCCGAAGATGGTGCTCGCCGATATCCAGCTTGCCGACGGCAGTTCCGGCATCGATGCGGTCAACGATATTCTCAAGGTCGATACGGTGCCGGTGATCTTCATCACGGCATTTCCGGAGCGGCTGCTGACGGGCGAGCGCCCGGAACCGGCCTTCCTGGTCACGAAGCCGTTCAATCCCGACATGGTCAAGGCTTTGATTAGCCAGGCGCTGTTCTTCAACGAACGGGTGGCGGAACAAGCCTGATTGCAGCCGTGTTTTAAGCTCGCGGCCACGGGGGGAATCCGCCCCCGCGGCGGGTGAGGGAGACCCTGACGGAAGCGGATTGCCCAGAGCGGCGGAGTGAGAAGTTGGTACATCGATTGACATGGTTTGAACCTCAGCGCGGCGACGAGCTATTGCGCGAGTTTTTCATAACCGCCCTGATCGATATGAGCGCCAGCCTCACGCTGCAGGATTGCCAGGGAAAATATATCTGCATCACGACGCTGCCGCCCCGCTGGTTTCTGCCCGCCGGGGCGGTTCCGACGGACGAGACGATCTTCGGCCCCGATATCGGAGCAAGACTGGCGGAACTCAAGGCAGGGCTGAGCAAAGCTGGGGAGCGTGCCGAACTCGAGATCGAGCCGGGAGACGATACCTTTTTCGAATTCCGGTGTCGGCTGATCGAGATGTCCAACGGAAAACTTCACCTCGTGACGATCGTCATGGACCGCACCGAGGACCGGCGCCGTGAACGCCTGCTGCGGGCCCTGTTGCGGGAGGTCAGCCACCGGTCGAAGAACCTGCTGGCAATCATTCAGAGCATCGCTTCGCAGACCGCGCGCTATTCCGGGACGCTGGAAATGTTTCTCGCGAAGTTTCGCGGAAGGCTGCATGCTCTTTCCCAGTCGCAGGATCTCATCACCGATTCCAGCTGGCGCGGGGCCTATTTCCGCGACCTCGTCCAGCAGCAGGTCGATCGCTACGTACAGGACAATGTCGACCTCGTTCGCGCGACCGGCGAAAACATCCTGCTGTCGCCGAATGCCTCGCTGCATATCGGTCTGGCGCTGCACGAACTGATCGTCAATGCCGTCAGCCACGGAGACTTCATCGCCCGGCGAAAGCCGATCGAAGTGAGCTGCATGCGGGTCGAGGGCGAAAAGGGTCCCGAAATCGTGATCCTGTGGAGGGAGCCTCTCGGCAAGGCCGACAGCGAGGCCGAAGATGCCTTGAGGACGTCGCGGTTCGGCAGCACGGTGCTGGAGCGAGTCGTGCCGACATCCGTCAACGGCAGTGCGGTGCACACGATGGAGGCTGGCGAAGTGCTCTATGAACTGCGGTTCCCGCTCGAGATCGAGGACTGAAGGGGAACCAAGCTCGTTCCGCCGCATTGACCGAGGGTTTCCCGTTGTCGAAAGATGCGGGTCCGATCTTTTTCCTCCTGACGTCACGGGATACCGATGCGGCTCTTTTCCTGCAGCAACTGCGCCAATGTCGTGCATTTCGACAACAATGCCTGTGTGACCTGCGGCATGGGGCTCGCCTATCGGCCGAGCCGTTTCGACATGGTCGCGGTTCAGCCTGGGGATGGCGGTGCCGTCGACCCGGCCGCCCCCGCCACGCCGCTTCAGCTTTGCGCCAATGCGCAGACGGGCGGATGCAACTGGCTGGTCGAGGATGGCGACCCTTCCGGTTTCTGCCTCGCCTGCCGGCATAACCTGACGATCCCCGACCTCGATATCCCTGAAAATGTGGAGAACTGGCAGAGGATCGAACTCGCCAAGCGCTATCTGTTTTATTCCCTGATGCGCTTCGGTCTTCCCCTCGTCACCCGGGCGGCAGATCCTCAGGGCGGTCTCGGATTCGAGTTTCTTTCCGACGGAGGCAATGGGGCCACCGGCTCTCCGGTCATGACCGGGCATGCCGACGGCCTGATCGTGCTCAATGTCGCCGAGGCGTCCGACGCCGAACGCGAAGCGCGGCGGGTTTCGCTGGGGGAACCCTTCCGCACGCTGATCGGCCATTTCCGCCATGAAGTGGGGCATTACTACTGGGAAAAACTGGTGCGTGACCGCGGAGCGACAGACGACTTCCGTGCCGTTTTCGGCGATGAGCGCGCGGATTACGGCGAGGCGCTGCGGCGACACTATGCCGAAGGACCGCCGCAGGGCTGGGAGCAGAATTTCATCAGCGCCTATGCGGCAAGCCATCCGTGGGAGGATTTTGCCGAGACCTGGGCGCATTACTTCCACATCGTCGATGCGCTCGACACCGCCGATGCCTTCGGCTTGCGGACCAGCCCCGAAACGGACGCCGACGGACTTGCGCTCACCACGACCTTCGACAGTTACCGCGCGGTCAACGCGCAGGTTCTGGTCGATGCGTGGGTACCGCTGACGATCGCGATCAACAGCATCAACCGCAGCATGGGACAACGGGATCTCTATCCCTTTGTGCTCTCCGTTCCGGTGTTCGCGAAGCTGCAATATATTCATGACCTTATTCATAAGGGCTAATTACAATCGAGGAGTTGACGCCCCGGCAGCGGGCGAAAATCACTTTGGTGTTATACTAATACTTTAAGGAACATCCGGCGTTGTTTTGCGTTAATCTTCCACTTGAGGAGAACGCCAATGGACACGCTTGCAGCTCTGATGGTTCTCATTGCATGCCCCCCGGATACGGCTCGCTGTCTGGAGGAGCCGATCGCTGTCGTGTCCTACCATTCGACCCAGGAATGTCGATTGGCCCTGCCGGGCGAAACCGCGAAAGCGGAAAAGCTCGCCCGGATCATCTACGGCAATTGCATTCCCGTCGATCCGGCCCTTCTCGCCGGCCGGCCGCAGATAAACCGGACCATCGACCCGGCGAGACTGGCCGGCTTGTCGAAGCGCGGACTGCCTGCCGTCGAGGCCCAGGCGCTGGCGAATACGGCAAAAGCGGAAGGGCCGTTTGCCCTTGTGGCGAAGACGCGCTGATGCCCGGCGGCTCATAAAACCTTCCCCTTTCGGGCGAGAAGAACGGTTCCCGTCGATGACGAAAGCGTGCCGATGCCTACCGCGCGCTCCGCCTATCCTGAAACGCAAAACACCCGGACGACGTCCGGGTGTTTTGTTTGCGGGATCGTTCAGACCCTGCGGAACAGGCGGCTGGCCAGGGAGACAAGGAACAGAACAATGAAGACGAGGAACAGAATCTTGGCGATGCCTGCCGATGCGCCGGCAATGCCACCGAAGCCAAGCACGCCGGCAATCAGGGCCACGATCAGGAAAACAAGAGCATAGTAAAGCATGAGATCCTCCTTGGATGATGGCAGGAAAACGTCGGCCTTCTCCAATTGTTCCATTTCGGAGCCGTCGGAAAAATCGGAAACTCATGGAACCTTAGGAATAGTTCATCGTTTACCGGCACGAACGCAAACAGCCAACTGGACGAGAATGACCAAGTCACCCAATCAAACATCGGCCGCTGGTAACGGGCAAAGCCCGGCGGGTGTGCATGCCGGAATTTCAGCCCAGCTTCGCGCCTATTATCGCTCCGTGGAGGAGGAAGGGATCCCCGATCGCTTTCTCAGCCTGCTCGAGAAACTGGACATGGCGGAGAAGCAGGTCGATAACAGTTACGGCATCAGGGACACCGCATAATGACCGCAGAAAACCTGACGAACGATCGCTCTTTCAAGCGGGAGCTGCTTGCGGCCTTACCCAACCTGCGTGCCTTCGCCGTTTCCCTGACCGGTCGCCATCACATGGCTGACGATCTGGTCCAGGAAACGATCATGAAAGCCTGGGCCAAGCAGGATCACTTCGAACCCGGCACCAACATGAAGGCCTGGCTCTTCACCATTCTGCGCAACGAGTTCTACTCGCAGATGCGCAAGCGCGGCCGCGAGGTTTCCGACAGCGACGGCATCTTCACGGCACAGCTTGCGACGCATCCGCAGCAATACGGCGCGCTCGACTTCCAGGATTTCAAGCGCGCGCTGGACCAGCTTCCGAGCGACCAGCGCGAAGCGATCATTCTCGTCGGCGCCTCCGGCTTCGCTTATGAGGAAGCGGCCGAAATCTGCGGCTGTGCCGTCGGCACGATCAAAAGCCGTATCAACCGCGCCCGCACCAAGCTGCAGGAAATTCTCGCCGTCAGCGGCCAGGGCGATTACGGCCCCGACGCCGACAGTTCCGCCGTCACCAAGCGTGCCTTTGCCGGGTAGCTCCGGTCATATTGACGAAAGGTCGTCGCGGAGCGTCTTCTGATCGAAGACGCTCCGCATCCATATGCGCAAGGATGCTGCAACGTCCCGGTTTCCAGGAACTTCAGACGGAACGCCGGTTTCGGCTTTGCCGGAACGGCTAGCCTTGTGCGTCCGGGGCGGAATCGTAGCGATGAGCGGCCGCCGCCTTGACGGTTTCCACGAGATGGAACGGATCGAAAGGCTTGTCGATGATCGGGAAGCCGTGCGAGGACCGAGCATTCGGCGAAAAATCCTCATAGGCGGACAGAAAGACGGTGGCGGCGCCGGACGCCTCGATCTGCTCTGCACGGGCAAGGTTTTCCGCCTTCGAAGGAGCCGCATCCACGAGAACCACGTCATAGCGACCGTTGGCGAGAGCGTCGCCGAATTCCGCATGCGCGGTGATCGTTACGCTGCATCCGAGTTTTTCCGTGAGGATATCTTCTATCTCCACCGCGATCAGACCTTGGCTCTCGACAACGAGAACACGAAGCGACGGGTTGTTCATGGCTTTTCCTTCTGGTTCGCCGCGACCTTGGCGTGAACTGACCGGCCCGTCATTTAAAAAAGACATGTCCTGGGCAACGAGGGTTCCGAATGGAACATTTTCTTGAAGGAACCCTTTTGCGGTAAAAAAGAGGACATTGCATGGCAAACGACTTTCGTCAGAGTTCCGTTCGGCTGAGCTGCTATTCCTGCCCGCTTCGTTCCATGTCGCATTTTAGGCGGTTTTCAGAGGACGAACTCGATTTCGTCGCCCGGTTCAAAAGAGGCGAACTGAGCACGGATGCGGGCGCGACCGTGGTGGTGGAGGGCACCAACAGCGCGCATCTCTACACCGTTCTCGAGGGGTGGGGGTTTCGCTACAAGATCCTGGAGGATGGCCGCAGGCAGATCCTCAACTATGTGGTGCCGGGCGACCTTGTGGGGCTGCAGGGCGCGCTGATGGCGGAAATGCAGCACTCGGTCGAGGCTCTTACGCCGATGACGCTCTGCATGTTCGAACGAAGCCGGCTGTTCACGCTTTTCGAGAAGCATGCGAGCCTCGCCTATGACCTCACCTGGCTTGCCGCGCGCGAGGAATCGATCCTGGATGAGCATCTGCTCAGCATCGGGCGGCGCACCGCGCTCGAAAGGGCAGCTTATCTCCTGGCCTTTCTCCACGAGCGCGGCCGGCTTACCGGATTGCTCGACGAAACCAGGCGATATGTTCCGGTAACCCAAACGCATGTCGCCGATACGCTCGGCCTGTCGATCGTTCATACCAACAAGACGCTGCGGCGTCTGGGCGACCGCGGCATGATCCGATGGCTGGATCGCGGCTGCGACGTGCTCGACGTCGAAGCCCTGTGCGAAGTCGCCAACTGGCGGCCGGACGATGCACTCGTCCGGCCCTTCATCTGACGGTATCCCCAGATTAGTGGAGGAGGAAATCGGCAGCCTGCTTCGCCCGCGGGCTTTGCCCCGGCGGGCGCCGCTTCATTTCGCCGCGTCAGGCAACAATGATTACGCCGGTGAAAAGAGCAATGATAAGAATGACCAGAACGATGAATATGAGGATCTTGGCGATGCCGGCGGACACACCGGCGACGCCGCGAAAGCCGAGCAGGCTGGCAACGGCGGCAATCAGAAGAAAAATCAGGATCCATCGCAACATGATCGTCTCCCTGCATCGGCGGAACCGCCGGTTAACAGTGGAGCAGGCGATTTGTTCCATGGCGGACGGCCGGTTCGATCGGGGTCATTCGACGGGTCGAGGCCGGGTCGCGGCAAATATTCGGTGATGCCCAATCGTCGAGGGACAAAACCGAACGGATTGGGGCTCATTGGGGCTGGACATGAGGCTTCGGTTCTGCTCGTGTCCGCCGACTGGGAGTTTCGACTTTTGGCTAGGGATTGAGGAGATGGGTTTGAAGATCGGTTCGCCAAAGGAGATTTTTGCAGGCGAGGCGCGCGTGGCGATGACGCCGGACAGCGCGGTCCAACTGCAGAAGCTCGGCTATGAATGCCTGATAGAAGCCGGTGCGGGGAAGTCCGCGGGCTTTTCCGACGAGGCTTATCGCGCCGCCGGCGTGACGGTGGTCGACGGAGCCGAGGCGCTTTACGCAGGCGCCGACGTGATCGCCAAGGTGCGTCCGCCGGAAACGGCCGAGGCCGAGCGGCTGACAGCCGGCAAGACGCTGATCTCGTTCTTCTACCCCGCCCAGAACAAGGACCTTCTCGAGCTCTGCAAGGAGAAGGGTGCAAACGTCGTCGCCATGGACATGGTGCCGCGCATCAGCCGCGCCCAGAAGATGGACGCGCTTTCCTCCATGGCGAATATTGCGGGCTATCGCGCCGTCATCGAGGCGGGCAACAATTTCGGCCGCTTCTTCACCGGTCAGGTGACGGCAGCGGGCAAGGTTCCACCGGCCAAGGTGCTGGTCATAGGTGCGGGTGTCGCAGGCCTCGCCGCGATCGGGACGGCGACCTCGCTTGGCGCGATCACCTACGCCTTCGACGTGCGTCCGGAAGTGGCCGAGCAGATCGAATCGATGGGCGCCGAGTTCGTCTTCCTCGACTTTGCCGATCAGCAGCAGGACGGTGCCGCAACCGGCGGCTATGCCGCGCCGTCATCGCCGGAATTCCGCGAGAAGCAGCTCGAGAAGTTCCGCGAACTCGCTCCCGACATGGATATCGTCATCACCACGGCTCTCATTCCGGGCCGCGATGCGCCGAAGCTGTGGCTGGCCGACATGGTGGCTGCGATGAAGCCGGGTTCGGTCGTGATCGACCTTGCGGCCGAGCGCGGCGGCAACTGCGACCTCACGGTCGCAGACCAGAGGATCGTTTCCGATAACGGCGTGATCGTCATCGGCTACACGGATTTCCCGAGCCGCATGGCCGCCCAGTCCTCGACCCTTTATTCCACCAATATCCGCCACATGATGACGGATCTGACGCCCGCCAAGGACGGCGTCCTCGTCCACAACATGGAAGACGACGTCATCCGCGGCGCGACCGTGACCTATCAGGGCGAGATCACCTTCCCGCCGCCGCCGCCGAAGGTGCAGGCGATCGCCGCGCAGAAGCCGAAGGAAAAGCCGAAGGAACTGACGCCGGAGGAAAAGCGCGCTCAGGAAGTCGCCGCCTTCAAGGCGCAGACCCGCAACCAGGCCGGTCTGCTCGCCATCGGCACGGCGCTGCTGCTGATTGTCGGCGCCTATGCGCCGGCCAGCTTCATGAGCCATTTCATCGTTTTCGTGCTCGCCTGCTTCATCGGCTTCCAGGTCATCTGGAATGTCAGCCACTCGCTGCACACGCCACTGATGGCGGTGACGAACGCAATTTCCGGTATCGTCATCCTCGGCGCTCTCCTGCAGATCGGCTCGGGCAACTGGCTGGTGGTGATCCTTGCCGCATTGTCGGTGTTGATCGCCACGATCAACATCGTCGGTGGCTTCCTCGTCACCCGGCGCATGCTCGCCATGTTCCAGAAGTCCTGATCGGGGAGGGGATATAATCATGACGATCGGTATCGTTTCCGCCGCCTACATCGCCGCGGCCGTTCTTTTCATCCTTTCCCTCGGCGGTCTTTCCGGCCAGGAAAGCGCCAAGCGCGCCGTCTGGTACGGCATTATCGGCATGGGGCTTGCCGTCGTCGCCACGGTCTTCGGTCCGGGTGTCGGCAACTGGTTCATCATCCTGCTGATGATCGCCGGCGGCGCCGTGCTCGGCCACTACGTGGCAAGCCGCGTGCAGATGACCGAGATGCCGCAGCTCGTTGCTGCACTTCACTCCTTCGTCGGTCTTGCCGCCGTCTTCATCGGCTATAACGCGCATATCGAAGCATGGCGCGTGGCGACCATGGACGAGGCGGGTCGCGCGGCGCTTACGGGCTTTGCGGCGATCCTTGCCCACAAGGAGCCTGTCGAACTCGCCATCATGAAGGTCGAGGTTTTCCTCGGCGTCTTCATCGGAGCCGTCACCTTCACCGGTTCGGTCATCGCCTTCGGCAAGCTTGCCGGCAAGGTGGACGGCAAGGCCAAGAAGCTGCCGGGCGGCCACATGCTCAACGCTGGCGCGGCGATCCTGTCGTTCATAATGCTGGTGATGTATTTCAACGGCGCGGGCGTCTGGACGCTGATCCTGATGACGCTGCTCGCCTTCTTCATCGGCTACCACCTCATCATGGGCATCGGCGGCGCCGACATGCCGGTGGTGGTGTCGATGCTGAACAGCTATTCCGGCTGGGCTGCGGCGGCCATCGGCTTCACGCTCGGCAACGATCTTCTGATCGTCACCGGCGCGCTGGTCGGCTCCTCGGGTGCGATCCTCTCCTACATCATGTGCAAGGCGATGAACCGCTCCTTCGTCTCCGTCATTCTCGGCGGCTTCGGCACGACGACGGGGCCGGCGATGGAGATCACCGGCGAGCAGGTGGCGATCGACGCCGAGGGCGTTGCCGCCGCACTCAACGAAGCGGACTCGGTCATCATCGTGCCGGGCTACGGCATGGCCGTCGCGCAGGCGCAGCAGGCGGTTTCGGAACTGACCCGCAAGCTGCGCGCCGCCGGCAAGGAAGTGCGTTTCGCCATCCATCCGGTCGCCGGCCGTCTGCCGGGCCACATGAACGTGCTGCTCGCCGAGGCCAAGGTGCCCTACGACATCGTTCTGGAAATGGACGAGATCAACGACGATTTCCCGAACACGGACGTGGTCATCGTCATCGGCTCGAACGACATCGTCAATCCGGCCGCGCAGGAAGACCCGAACTCGCCGATCGCAGGCATGCCGGTTCTCGAAGTGTGGAAGGCCAAGCAGGTCTTCGTGTCCAAGCGCGGTCAGGGCACCGGCTATTCCGGTATCGAGAACCCGCTGTTCTACAAGGAGAACACGCGGATGTTCTATGGCGACGCCAAGAAATCGGTTTCCGAACTCCTGCCGATGATAAAGTAGGACCGGGCGTTACGCGACATCGAAAGCCGGGTGGAGACGCCCGGCTTTTTTGTCTCCGGCGATGACCGCTTCAGCATCATATGGCGGCGATCAGGAAGTCGAGGAGAGCGCGCAGCCTCGGCAGACGGCGCATGTCACGGTGGTAGCCCAGCCATGTGTCCCGTCCCGGCGGAGGTGCCTGGAGTTCGACGCGGCGAATGCCCGATGTCCTGTTGCCGAGCGGCACCGGGAGAACCGCCATGCCCGCTCCGCCAGCGCATAGGCGGGCCTGGACATCCCGGTTGTTGCTGCGCATGGCAACGAATGCGCCGGGAAAGCTCTCGCGGAGCCAGGCCACGTCCGGCATGCTGCCGAACGCCTCGTCCATCGTCACCACGCTCAAGCCCTCGCCGTCGCCAATCACCGGGTCGGGGAAGCCCTCCGGTACGTAAAGCCCGTACTCGACATGCGTGAACTTGCGGGAGATGACGTCGACCTCGGTGAAGGGCCGGATGCGAAACACCAGATCGGCCTCGCGGCGGGAGAGGTTGAGCAGCCGCGAATCCGTCAGCAGTTCGATCACGACCTTCGGATGCCGCCGGGAGAACTCGGCAAGCAGGGGCGACAGGACATGCACCCCGAACCAGTCCGAACTGGAGATCCTGATGAGCCCGTCGAGTTCGTTTCGGCTTCCCGCGAGGCCGCGCTCGACGGCAATCGCCTCCTCCTCCATGCGTTCGGCATGGGGCAGCAGCAACCTGCCCTCGTCGGTCAGGACAAAACCGTCGGTCGTTCTCTGGAACAGCACGGTGCCGAGCGCTGCCTCCAGGGCTTTCAGCCGCCGACCCATGGTCGGCTGGGTGAGGCCGAGCCGTCGGGCACCCGCGCCCAATGTGCCTTCGCGGGCGACCGCGAGGAAAATGCGAAAATCGCTCCATTCCGGCGTCATATGGACTCTCATTCAAAAATGAATGGATATCATGCGATATCTATAATTTCCATTCAATTTACGTGAGCGCAATCTCTGCCCATCGCAACTCAAGGAGTGATGGAGATGACCAATATGAAAGCGCTTGTTCTCGAAACCTATGGCGCGCCGTTCCGCCTCGCGCATATTGCCCGGCCGGTTGCCGGCGAGGGACAAGTCCTTGTCCGCATCAAGGCAAGCGGTGTGAATCCGCTCGACACGAAGATCCGAGCCGGCAACGGCGCGCATGCTCGCCAGTCGCTACCCGCCATTCTCGGCATCGACCTTGCGGGGACGGTGGAGGAGGTCGGCCCCGGCGTGACCGGTTTCCGGCGCGGCGACGAGGTCTACGGGATGACGGGTGGCGTGGGTGGCAATCAGGGATCGCTTGCCGAATTTGCGGCTGTCGATGCGAGGCTTCTTGCCATCAAGCCGGCCACATTGAGCATGCGGGAGGCTGCGGCGCTTCCCTTAGTCTTCATCACCGCCTGGGAAGGTCTCGTCGACCGCGTGGGCGTGAAGCCCGGCCAGACCGTGCTCGTTCTGGGGGCGGGCGGTGGGGTCGGTCACATCGCCGTGCAGATCGCCAAGGCGTTCGGCGCCGAGGTCTACGGTGTCGATAGCGCCGGCAAGGCCGATTACCTTCGCAGCCTTGGAGCCGTGCCGATCGACTATGCTTCCGAGGATGTCGAGGCCTATGTGCAGAAATACACCGGCGGGAAGGGCTTCGATGTCGTCTATGATACGGTCGGCGGCGCTTCGCTCGACACGGCCTTCAGGGCCGTCAAGCGTTTCGGCCATGTGGCGAGCAGTCTGGGCTGGGGCACCCATGCCCTTGCGCCCCTTTCCTTCAAGGCCGCGACCTATTCTGGCGTCTTCACGCTCCTGCCGCTCCTGACCGGCGAAGGCCGCGAACATCACGGCGAGATCATGCGGGAAGCCACAAGACTTGCCGAGGCCGGAAAGATCGTGCCGAGGCTGGACCGGCGACAGTTCGATTTTTCGACCGCGACCGAGGCGCACGAACTGATCGAAACACGGGCGGCAGACGGAAAGCTGGTCGTCACCATCGACTGAGGACGACATTCGTGACGCAATGGCGCGCGTCCGCAGTGTTGCGGACGCGCGCCATTGCCGTCTTGCTTATCCCTTGAACGTATAGTCCGCAATCGATTGCGGCTTCATCTCGATGGAGAAGCCCGGCAGCGACGGGGGCATGTAGGCCGCGTTCTCGATTCGGCAGGGATCGATGAAGTGTTCGTGCAGATGGTCGACGAACTCGATGACGCGGCCTTCCCTGGTGCCGGAGACGGCGATGTAGTCGATCATCGAGAGGTGCTGGACATATTCGCAAAGTCCGACGCCGCCGGCATGGGGCCAGACGGGCAGATTGTACTTTGCAGCCATCAGCAGCACGGCAAGCACTTCGTTCAGGCCGCCCATGCGGCACGAGTCGATCTGCACGATGTCGATCGCGCCGCCGGCGATCATCTGCTTGAAGACGATGCGGTTCTGGCACATCTCGCCGGTCGCGACCTTGACCGGCGCCACGGCCTTACGGATCGCCTTGTGGCCGGCGACATCGTCGGGGCTGGTCGGCTCCTCGATGAAGAACGGCTTGTAGACCGAAAGTTCCTTCACCCAGTCGATGGCCTCGCCGACTTCCCAGACCTGGTTGGCGTCGATCATCATGTAGCGGTCGTCGCCGATGACTTCGCGGGCGATCTTCAGGCGGCGCTTGTCGTCTTCCAGATCGCGGCCGACCTTCATCTTGATGTGGGTGAAGCCCTGATCGACGGCCTCCTGGCAGAGTCGGCGCAGCTTCTCGTCGGAATAGCCGAGCCAGCCGGCAGACGTGGTGTAGCAGGGATAGCCTTCCTTCTCGAGGAGGGCGATGCGCTCGGCCTTGCCTTCCTCGGCCTTCTTCAGGATCGCCAGCGCCTCGTCCGGCGTGATGGCGTCCGTCAGGTAGCGGAAGTCGACGATGGAGAGGATTTCCTCGGGCGTCATGTCCGCGACAAGGCGCCAGACCGGCTTGCCGGCCTGCTTGGCGAGGATATCCCAGACGGCGTTGACCACGGCGCCGGTGGCAAGATGCATGGCGCCCTTGTCCGGACCGATCCAGCGCAACTGGCTGTCGCTCGTCACATGCCGCCAGAAGCGGCCGGGATTGGCCTTGACCCAATCGAGATCCAGCCCCACCACCAGATGCTTCATGGCGTCGATCGCGGCGCAGCAGATCTCGTTGCCGCGGCCGATCGTGAAGGTCAGGCCATGGCCTTCAAGGCCGGGCTGGTCGGTACCCAGCACGACATAGGCAGCCGAGTAATCCGGGTCCGGATTCATCGCGTCCGAGCCGTCGAGGCTCCGGGAGGTGGGAAAGCGCAGGTCAATCGAGCGCAGGCTGGTGATCTTGGTCATAGGTCAAGGCCCTGGGGCTTGAGGGAGGGATCAGGGTGAGGGGGTCAGGAGTCGGCCTTGAAGGTCTGCTTCTGGGTGCCGAGGCTTTCGATGCCGAGTTCGACGACATCGCCGGCCTTCAGGAAGCGCTGCGGCTTCATGCCGAGGCCGACGCCGGGCGGCGTGCCGGTGGAAATGACGTCACCGGGGTGGAGCGACATGAACTGGCTGAGATAGGAAACGAGATGGGCGACGCCGTAGACCATGGTCTTCGACGAGCCGTTCTGCATTTTTTCGCCGTTGACAGTCAGCCACATCGAGAGGTTCTGGGGATCGGCGATCTCGTCCTTCGTCACCAGCCAGGGGCCGATGGGACCGAAGGTGTCGCAGGACTTGCCCTTGGTCCACTGTCCCGCCCGTTCCGTCTGGAAGGCGCGTTCGGAAACGTCGTGGGAGACGCAGTAGCCGGCGACATAGTCCATGGCTTCGGCTTCCGAGACGTATTTCGCGGTCTTTCCGATGACGACGCCGAGTTCGACCTCCCAGTCGGTCTTTTCCGAACCGCGCGGGATCAGCACGTCATCGTTCGGGCCGACAATGGCCGAGGTCGCCTTCATGAAAATGACCGGTTCCGGCGGGACCTCAGCGCCGGTTTCCGCCGCGTGGTCGGAATAGTTGAGGCCGATGCAGATGAACTTGCCGGTACCGGCAACGCAGGCGCCGATGCGGCCCGGCGCGAGTTCCGGCAGCGAGGCGGGGTCGATGGCCGCGATCTTTGCAAGGCCTTCCGGGCCGATGGCCGCGCCGCCGATATCGGCGACATGGGCGGAAAGGTCACGGATCTTGCCGTCCTTGTCGAGAAGGGCAGGTTTTTCCTGGCCAAGGGGGCCGACGCGCATGAGTTTCATCGGGGAATTCCTTTCAGATGAGATTAGATGGTCCAGCCGCCGTCGATGGCGTAGGCCTGACCAGTGGTATAGGTCGCGGTGGCGAGATGCACCGCCAGATCGGCGATTTCCTCAGGCGTGCCGAGGCGGCCCATGGGCTGGCGGGCGATGAAGGCGGCGCGGGCGGCTTCATAATCGCCCTGGGCCTTCATGCGGTCCTGCAGCGAGGGGCTTTCCACCGTGCCGGGGCAGATGGCGTTGCAGCGGATGCCCTGTGCCACATAATCGGCGGCGACCGACTTGGTGAGGCCGATGACGGCGGCCTTGGTGACGGAATAGGCACAGCGGTTCGGAACGCCCTTGATGGAGGAAGCGACCGACGCCATGTTGATGATCGCCCCGCCGCCACGCTCCAGCATGGAAGGAAGCACGGCGCGGATGGTGCGCACCATGGCGCGGACGTTGAGGTCGAAGGCGAAGTCGAGATCCTTGTCGGCCATTTCGAGCACCGAGCCGGAATGCACGAAGCCGGCGCAGTTGAACAGCACGTCGAAGGGGCCGGTCTCGGCGACGACGGCGGTAACCGCTTCGTCCTTCAGCACGTCGAGCAGGCGGGTTTCGATGTTTATCTCACTGGCAAGGCTCTTCAGCGCATCGGCATTGATGTCGGTGGCGACGACGGTCGCACCTGCGCGGGCGAAGGCGAGCGCGCTCGCCCGGCCGATGCCCTGGCCGGCAGCAGTGACCAGCACGCGCTTGTTTTCGAGTGGGAGGGGCATGGGGTTTCTTCCTTTCCTTAAGTCGGCGGATCAGGCGGCCCTAGGCCGGCGCTCGACGATGTGGATATGGTCGGCGGCGAGCACGACCTCGCCCTTCTGGTTGATGACTTCGGTGCGCTCGACGACGCGGCCGACTTCGGCACGCTTCGGATCGTCTTCCTTCAAATGAATGGTGACCCGGGTGTGGATGGTGTCGCCGATGAACACAGGGCGAATGAACCGCAGGCGGTCGTAGCCATAGGAGAAGGCAGCCGGGTTGATGACGCTGGCGGTCAGGCCGATGCCGATGGAAAAGACCATCGTGCCATGGGCGATGCGTTGGCCGAACGGGGTGGTCTTGGCGAATTCGGCATCCATGTGATGCGGGAAGAAATCGCCGGTATGGCCGGCATGGACGATGAAATCCGTCTCGGTGATGGTGCGACCCGTCGTCAGGCGCTGTGCGCCGACTTCGTAGTCCTCAAAATATCTCAGCTGTTCCATCGCGATCGTCCTTACTGCGGTAGTGTCTCGAGCGCGGTCGCAGGTGCCGCGTTCGACTGGTAGAGCGCCTCGACGAGCGCCATGGTCTTCCAGGCGTCCTCGACCGACGAGACGAGTTCGGCATCCTCGCCGGAGGCGTAGCGCTGCAGGTTGGCCATGCGGCCGACGAAGGCATCGGGGAACCAAGTGCCTTCCAGCGGCACGGTTACCCAGTCGCTGCCGCCCTTCGGGTAAATCTCCAGGATATCAGGCTCGCCGCGCGGATAATCGAGATTGACGCCGAGCTGGACATAAGCTGCACCTTCTGTGCCGCACACACGGAATTCGCAGGCCTGATGCCTGCGGCCGAACTTATGGTCGTGGTTGATCGAGACGGCGCAGCGTACCCGGTCGCCATAGTCGAGGATCGCGGTGGTGCGGGTCTGCGCCATCTTGTGGTTCGGGTGGCCGATCGACTTTGCATGCACACCCTCCGGATCGCCGAGTATCTGCCGGATCAGGTCGAGATAATGGATCGAGTGCATGGCGATCTCGATGCGCGGCAGTCCCTCGAGGAAGGCCCAGAGCTGCCATGGTGTATCGAGCGCCAGATAGACGTCGAAATCGACGACCTCGCCGAGCAATCCCTTGGCGATGGCATCCTTCAGCGCCAGCATCATCGGCGCGAAGCGGAGCTGGAAGTTCACGGCCGCCTTAAGGTTTTTGGCCCGGCAGATCTTCAGGATTTCGGTCGCGGCCGCAAGATCCGAACCCATCGGCTTCTGGATCAGCACCGGTGCGCCATCCGGCAGGGCGGACAGCACTTTTGCATGGGCTGCCGGCGGGGTGGCGAGATCGAAGATGGCGTTCTCCACTGCCGCCGCTTCCTCGACGGAGGCATAGGCCGTGACACCCCATTTGTCGGCAAGCGCCTTCGCCTTTTCGTAATCCGGATCGTAGAGCCCGGCGACGGGGAACCCGCCCTTGGCATAGGCGGGAAAATGCGCGTCGCTGACGATGGAGCCGGCGCCGAAGGTGACGATCGGGCGCGGCTTTGCCGGCCGCGGCCAGGACTGGGAAAGGGATTTCGGGTCAAAGGTCATGTGCTTTTTCCCCAAGCCGGCACAGCGTTACGCATGAAAGAATACCTCCTCCATCGACGCCCACCACTCATCATCCTTGCGGCTATCAAGGGGCTGCTGGCAGGGCATGCAGACGGCCCACCATTCCTGGGTCTTCGGGTCGGCGGCCATCTTCGCCATGTCGGCTTGGTAGTCGGTGCCGTGATATTCGAAGAAGGAGAAGAGCAGGTTCTCCGGCTCCTTCAGAAAGATCGAATAGTTCTTGATGTTGCAGGCGGAAATCATCGCCAGCACCTCGGGCCAGACGGCCGCGTGCAGGCGCTTGTATTCCTCGAGCTTTTCCGGCCTCACGCCGATCACCATGCCGATGCGCTGCATAGTCGTTTCCTCCTTATCGGATCTCGCGGTCGAATTCGGTGATCCGGCGGCCGTCGATGGCGTCCCAGTCCCACGCGATGCCGAGGCCGGGCGTCTCGGGCGCAAGCGCCATGCCGTCTTCGATCCTCAGGCGCGAGGTGGTGATGTCGTCGAGCTGGGGGATGTATTCGACATATTTGCCGTTCGGCACGGCGCAGGTCAGGCTGACATGCAGTTCCATCAGAAAGTGCGGGCAGACCGGCATGTCGAAGGCTTCGGCCGCATGCGCCACCTTGAGCCAGGGGGTGATGCCGCCAATGCGGCCGGCATCCACCTGCACGATGGAGCATGCCCCTTTCTGCATGTATTCGCGGAAGTGACGGATCGAATAGAGAGACTCGCCGACCGCGACCGGCGTGGCGGTCGCGCGATTGAGCCTGACGTGACCGTGGATATCGTCGGCCGGGAGCGGTTCCTCCAGCCAGGCGAGATCGAGTTCCCTCAACCGTTCGGCGCGGCGGATCGCCTCGTCGACGGCGAAGCCCTGATTGGCATCGGTCATGATCTCATAGGCATCGCCGACGGCCTTGCGAACGGCCGACAAACGGGCGAAGTCTTCGGAACCGCTGGGCTTGCCGATCTTCACCTTGGAGCCGCTGAAACCCCTCGATTTCGCGTCCAGCGCGTCCTCGACCAGCGCCTCGGTCGGAATATGCAGCCAGCCGCCTTCGGTGGTGTAGAGCGGGCAGCGGTCCTTTGCTCCGCCTGCGAGCTTCCACAGCGGCAGCCCCTGCTTGCGGGCGCGAAGATCCCAGAGAGCCGTGTCGATGGCCGCAAGCGCAATCGAGGTGATCGCGCCGATGGTGGTCGCATGGGTGGCGAATTCCAGCTCATGCCAGATCGCCTCGATCCGGTCGGCATCGCGGCCGATCAGGCGGGGGCTAAGATGATCGGCGAGAAGCCGCATGACGGAGGAGCCGCCGGTGCCGATGGTGTAGCTGTAGCCGGTGCCCATGGCGCCATCGCTGTCGGTGATGGTGACGAGCGGGGTTTCCTGGCTGACGAAACTCTGGATCGCATCCGTGCGCTCGACCTTCGGGCGAAGGTCGACCATTTTCAACTCTATACGTTCGATCCGTGCCATGTCAGCCTCTCAGGGTCCTGCCGGTTTCCCGGTCGAACATGTGGGCCTGAGAAAGGTCGAGCGAGAAGGAGAGGCTTTCGCCGCTCTTCAGCGCGCGCGGGTTCAGCATGCGGCTCACCCATTCACTGGCGCCGAGTTCGGCGAAAACCAGCGTCTCGTTGCCGAGCGGTTCGGTGATCGTCACCTTGAGCTCCGCCCTGTGGACGTCGGTTTCCTCCCCGGAATGGATGCCGTGACCCGTGGGATAGATGTCGTCGGGGCGAAGGCCGAAGGTGACCTTCCGGCCGGCGCTGACACGCGAGGCGAACTGCTGCGGCAGAGGCAGGCTGTCGCCATTGGCGAAGACGACGCGGCCGTCGGCGATTTCGGCGTCCTTGAGGTTCATCGGCGGCGAACCGATGAAGCCGGCAACGAACTTCGAATTCGGGCGCTGGAACACTTCCTCCGGTGTGCCGACCTGTTCGATATAACCGTCACGCATGATGACGATGCGGTCGGCAAGCGTCATCGCCTCGACCTGGTCATGGGTGACGTAGATCACCGTCGATTGCACCTTGGCGTGCAGCTTCTTGATCTCGGTGCGCATCTGGGTTCTGAGCTTGGCGTCGAGGTTCGACAGCGGTTCGTCGAACAGGAAGACGTCCGGATCGCGCACGATGGCGCGGCCCATGGCGACCCGCTGGCGCTGGCCACCGGACAGTTGCGATGGACGACGGTCGAGAAGGGCGGTCAGGTCCAGGGTGCGGGCCGCTTCCTCGACACGGGGGGCGATTTCCTCCGGCTTCATGCCGGCGATTTTCAGCGAGAAACCCATGTTTTCGCGCACGGTCATGTGCGGGTAGAGGGCATAGGACTGGAACACCATGGCGAGATTGCGGGCGCGCGGCGGCAGGTCGTTGACCACGCGGCCGCCGATCTTGAGGTTGCCGCCGGAGATCGGCTCCAGGCCGGCGATCATGCGCAGCGTCGTCGACTTGCCGCAGCCGGAGGGGCCGACGAGCGCGATGAATTCGCGGTCCGCCACTTCGAGGTCGATGCCATGCACCACTTCGAGCGCTCCATAGCGCTTGACCAGCTTTTCAAGGGAAACGGTTGCCATGGTCTATCCTTTGACTGCGCCGGAGGTAAGGCCGGATACGAGGTGTTTCTGCACGATGAACGTCAGCACGAGCGCCGGGATAATCATCACGACGGCGAGCGCGCACATGCCGCGCCAGTCGATGGTGAATTCCGCGGTGTAGTCGAGCAGGCCGACGGGCAGGGTCTTGGAGGTGACGGAACGGGTGAGCTGCGAGGCAAGCGCGAACTCGTTCCACGAGGTGAGGAAGGCGAAGATGCCGGCGGACGCGATGCCGGGGCCGGCAAGGGGGAATTCCACCTGCCAGAAGGCCTGCCAGCGGGTGCAGCCGTCGATCTGTGCGGCTTCGGCGAGATCCTTCGGCACCTGACGGAAGAAGCCGTCGATCAGCCAGATGGTGAAGGGCACGTTCAGCGCGACATAGGCGAGGATCAGGCCGAAATGGCTGTCGATGATGCCGAGTTTCGAATAGACGAAGAAGAGCGGCAGGGAGAGCGCGATGCCGGGCACTGTGCGGGTCAGCATCAGGCCGAGGAAGATGCCGGACTTGCCCTTGAAGCGGTAGCGCGCGAAGGCATAGCCGCCGGCCATGCCGATGGCGAGCGAGACGACCGTCGAGGTGATCGAGACAATCAGAGAGTTGCGGAAGTATTCGATGACCGGAATGCCGCCCTGGCCGATGCCGGAGAACATGGCGATATAGGCATCGAGGGAAAGATCCTGGGGGACCCAAACCGGGGGCTTCGCCATGATTTCCACCGTCGGGCGGAAAGAGGCGAGCACGATCCAGAGGCCGGGAAGGCAGATGATGGTCATCGCCACAAACAGGGTGACCTTGTGGGCGATGGAAAGCAGCGTGGCCTTGAAACGGTGTTGTGCGTTCTCGTTCATCTCACCACTCCGCAGCGATCTGGGTGCGGGCCGCCGCCAGCTTCCGGTAAAAATAGACGGTGAAGAGGATCGACAGCAGGATGGCGAAATAGGCCATGGCATTGGCGAGCCCCATGCGGGCGTCGGAATAGGCGGTGCGGGCGACGAGCGTCCAGAGCAGTTCCGTGCGCTTGGCCGGGCCGCCATCGGTCATGATCTTGACGATATCGTAGGCACGGGCGACGTCCAGCGAGCGGATCGTCATGGCGATATAGGCAAAGGGCATGATGAAGGGCCAGGTGACGTAGCGGAAGGTCTGGAATGGCGTGCAGCCATCGACCCGGGCGGCCTCGATCGGTTCCTTCGGCATGGCGAGCAGGCCGGCGAGGATCAGGATGGCGAAGACCGAGGTGGACGACCAGATTTCGGCGGTCAGGATCGCCCAGAAGGCGAGTTGTCCGTCGATCAGCCACGGGATCGCCTGATCGGTGAGGCCGAGCGACTGCAGCGCATTGTTAATCAGGCCGATATTGTCGTTGAACATGAACTTGAACTGGAAGCCGACGAGGATCGGCGAGAACATCATCGGAAACATCATGACGGTTCTGAGGATGCGCTGACCCTGCGTCGCCTTCTCGACCAGCATGGCGAGGCCGAGGCCGAGCAGCATTTCGAGGTTAAGCGCGACGGTGAGCAGGAGGACGGTGCGGCCGAAGGCGCTCCAGAACTCCAGATCGGTCAGGATGCGCTGATAATTGCGGAAGCCGACCAGCGTGTAGAGCGATGCCGGCTGGGTGAGCCGGAAAGCGGTAAAGCTCGAATACAGCGACAGCAGAAGAGGGATGACGACGACGGCTGCCAGGACGATGAATGCGGGCAGCAGAAGCAGGACGGGTGCCGGTGGTCTCCAGCCTTTCATGAAATGCCTCTCCTGTATGCTTTAATAGACGTGGTCCGGATGACGGCGCGGCGGAGCTTTGCATCGTGCGGGATCCCCGCTGTGTTCCGACTGCCTGTTGATTGGGCCTTGCCCCTCATCCGCCTGCCAGCACCTTCTCCCCCGCAGGCGGGGAGAAGGAACAGGCTGCGACCTGTCCGTTTCCTCTCCCCGCTTGCGGGGAGAGGGGCAGGGCGAGGGGCAATTCCATCCCGCGTGCGAGCCTTACAGCGCGCCGGCGTCCTCAAGGATTTCGGTCGCCTTCTTCGCGGCTGCGTCGAGGGCGTCCTTGGAGGACTTGTCGCCGAGGATGGCGGCCTGCAGTTCCGGATAGACGGCGTTGGAGATCTCGATCCAGGACGGCGTCTGCGGAACGGCGAAGGCATGCTTGGCCGCTTCCTGGAAGGCGCTCAGAACCTCCTTCTTGTATGGGTCGCTCTCGGCCTGTTTGATGTCCCAATCCCAGACGGCGGTGCGCGTCGGCAGCGGGCCTGCGGCGGCCTCGAGCTTCTGGCTGTCCTCGTTGGTGAGGAACCAGACGAGCGAAGCGGCGGCTTCCTTGTTGGCGCAACTCTCGGTGACCGAGAAACCATGGTGGCCGGACCAGCCGGTGCGCTTGCCGGAAGAGCCCGCCGGCTGCACCTTCACGCCGACATTGCCGGCGACCTTGGACGACTTCGGGTCGTTGAAGAAGGATGCCCAGCCAGGCCAGTCGAGATTGACCGCGATGGTGCCGGAAGCGAAACCCTGGCCGAGATCATCCCAGAGATAGTTGGTGGTGCCGGCCGGAACGGCCTTGGCCTTGTAGAGATTGACGAACCAGTCGAGCGCGCGAACGCCGGCCTCGGAATTGAAAGCCGGCTTGCCGTCCTTGTCGAGGTATTCGCCGCCTTCGGCCACCAACATTTCGAAGAAGCGGCCGTTGATCGCCTCTTCCTTGCCGGCGAACTGCGTGCCGTAGAAATCCGGCGGGCTTGCGAAGAAGATCGCCTGATCGGTGACCTGCTGCCAGGTATCCGGCGGCGCGAGGTCGTAGCCGTATTTTTCCTTGAAGGCCTTCTTCTTCGCTTCGTCCTGATAGAGGCTCTTCTGGTAGTAAAGCGCCGAGACGTCGAACTGGGCGCGCGGCAGCATGACCAGCTTGCCATCGAGCGTCGAGGCCTTGATATTCGCCGGAACGAAGGCGTCGATCTCTTCCTTGGGCAGGAGCGCGGAGAGATCGGTGTAGATATCGGGATACTGGGGAGCGAAGGAGGAGTGGTTGGAACCGACGCACCAGGAAATGTTTCCGGTGGCGATGTCCGACTTGATCTCCTTGTCGAGCTCGAAATGGTTCTTCTTGGAAATGACGTTGACCTTGGCGCCCGTCGCCTTCTCCCATTCGGCAATGCGGGCATAAAGGGCTTCGTACTGCTGACCGCCGATCAGCTTGGCATCGATGGAGACGCCTTCGAACTTGCCAGGCAGGTCGGCCGCGAAGACTGCGCCCGCCCACGCACATAGTATTGCGCCGGCTGCGACGCCGGTCCAAAATTTCGACATTTTCTCCTCCCATTCGGCTTGCGCCTCAGCCCTCACCCATGAGAGCTTCATTCATATACAAACCATTTATTTATGATGCGTCAAGCTGAAAGTGTTGCAGAGGCCTGTTTCTGCGTATATGAATGAATCTATTCATAGGGGAGGGCGTGGTGACCGAAGACGACAATGACCGCTATCGCGCGCCGGCGCTGGACAAGGGGCTGGATATTCTCGAGCTTCTGGCGGCCGTCGACGGCGGGCTGACGCAGGCCGAAATCTCCAAACGCCTCGACCGCAGCCCCAACGAGTTCTACCGCATGCTCGACCGGCTGGTGAAGCGCGGTTACGTGACCCGCATCGACGGGGACCGCTTTGCATTGACGCTGAAGCTTTTCGGGCTGGCCCAGCTTCATGCGCCGGTGCGTCGGCTCGTTTCCTTCGCCGTGCCGCTGATGCGCGAGCTTGCCGAGGCGTCTCGCCAGGCGAACCAACTCGTCGTCTTCGACCGGGGCTATCCGGTGGTCATCGCTCAGCAGGAAGCGCCGGGTTACTGGGGCATTTCCATCCGCGTCGGCTCGCGGATCAGCCTGTTCGATACCGGTTCCGGTCATGTGCTGCTCGCCTTCCACACGAAGGAGGAGCGCGAGATGATGATCGCCGAAAACCTCGGCAGCAGCGGCGACCACAACAAGGTCACGCCGGAATTCCTCTCGCGGCTCGACCAGATCCGTGCGCGGGGCTACGAGATGATGCCGAGCGCGCAGACGGCGGGCGTCATCAACCTTTCCGCCCCCGTTCTCGGGGCAGACGGCAAGGTGATCGCATCGCTGACGGTGCCCTATATCACGCTGATAAACACACCCGGCGCGCCGGATATCACCAACACCATTCACCTTCTGCTGGAGACGACCCGCAAGCTTTCGGAGATGACCGGTTCCGGCTTCAAGGCTGAGGGTTAGTGGCTTAAAAATTCGTATTTGAATAGCTGATTTTTCTGTGGCAGGTTCTTCCGTGAATTCGTGGAGGAGGCCCGGATGATCGTCGATACCCATCTGCACCTGATCTACCGGGCGCAGCTTTCCTATCCGTGGCTGGCCGGCGTGCCGCCGCTCGATGCCGATTTCACCTATGACACCTATCTGCAGGAGGCCCGCCGTCTCGGGATTTCGGCGAGCCTGCACATGGAAGTGGACGTGGCGGAGGAGGACATCGAGGCCGAAACGGCGATGATCGAGCGCCTTGCCGCCACCGAGGGAAGCCAGCTTGCCGGGGCGATTGCCGCCTGTCGGCCCGAATCGGTGGATTTCCCCGCCTATCTCGAGCGGGTGCGCGGCAATCGCTTCGTGCGAGGGTTTCGCCGCGTGCTGCATGTGATGCCGGACGATCTTTCTGAAGGCGCGCTGTTTCGCGAGAATATCCGGCGTCTCTCAGGCACCGGGCTGGTTTTCGACATCTGCGTTCTGCCGCATCAACTGGACAAGGCCGCGGCGCTTGCCGATCTCGCTCCGGATGTCTCTTTCGTGCTCGACCATTGCGGCGTGCCCGACATCAAGGGCGGCGGCTTTGCCGTGTGGAAGGGGCCGATGGCGGAAATCGCCCGGCGACCGAATGTGACCGTCAAACTGTCCGGCCTGCCGGCCTATGGAGCGGAGAGCTGGACGCTGGAAGACCTGAAACCTTACTTCGCCCATGTGGCGGAAAGCTTCGGCTTCGACCGCATGGTCTGGGGCAGCGACTGGCCCGTCTGCACGCTGGGTGGCGGTCTCTCGACCTGGGTGGGCGCGACCCATGCCCTGCTTTCCGGCGTCAGCCCCGATGAGAAGGCACGGGTTCTCTCGGGAAATGCCCGCACGCTCTGGAAGATCTGACCTTATCCGGCCGAAATCCGCCCCAAATTCGGGTCAGGCGGCGCGAGGGGCAAACAGGATGACGGCGGCGCCGGCAAGCGCCAGCAGCGAGCCGGTAACGTCCCAGCGATCCGGTATCTGCCCCTCGATCAGCCACAGCCACACCAGCGAGGCGAGGATATAGACGCCGCCATAGGCGGCATAGGCGCGGCCTGCGGCTTCGCTCGGCACCAGCGTCAGCAGCGAGGCGAAGGCGATGAGAAGGGCCGTACCCGGCGCCAGCCAGACGATGGATTTCGACAGTTTCAACCAGGCCCAGAAGGCAAAACAGCCGGCGATTTCGCAGAAGGCGGCAGCGGCGTAAATGGCGCCGGTGGACAAGATCGGATGCATTGATGTCACCATGAAACGAACCCGTTCATGGTGACATCGATGGAGTTGCCGATCCAGAGTGCGGCTCCGGGCTATCCCCGGAAACTCTTCACGAAGCCGTCATTCAGTTGCCCGATCGCCGTGTCGATGGACATCGCGCCGGTGACCGCGTTGTTGACGATATGGGACGCTTCTTCCTGGAACGGCATGTAGCCGTCATGCCGGGGCCGGAGCCACGCGCCCTCCAGCGTGCGGCGGGTGGCGCGGTAGAAGTCGAGCGTGGCGGCATTTGCACCATCGTCTTCCCACCCGGCGGCATGGCCGGGCTGGCCTCCCGAGCGCCAGTAGCCGTCCGCCTGCACCGGACCTCCCGCGATCCAGTAGGCGAAATCGATTGCGGCCTGCCGGTTCTCGGAAAAGGCCGAAACTGCGATGCCGGTGCCGCCCAGCGCGGAGCCTCTGGGGTCGCTGCCTGAGACGGTCGGCATGTCGGCAAAGGCGATGCGGGCGGGGCGGAAGCCGTCCAGCGAATAGCTGACATAGCCGTAGATGAGCGGTGAGACGGCAACGGGGGAGCCTGTGTCGCCCATGGCATCGAGCACCGCGATGGGGTCCATCGTCAGGCAGGCCGGATCAATGAGGTTTGCCAGTTCACGAAGCATTTCCAGCGCCTTGCTGCCGCTCTCGCGGTCTACAAAGGGCGTGTCCCTGTCGACGGAGCAGGGGCGGCCGAGCTGGCCACAAAGGGTGAAGAAGCTCATCAGCGAGTGGGGCGGGCGTAGCGGCAGGTGCACGCCACCCCGGCGGGCGAGATGGAGCACATCGTCCCATTTGGCCGGCGGAGCTTCCAGCCGGTCGGGCCGCCAGGCAAGCACCTGCGTTGCGGCGTCGATGGGGAAGGCCCATTGATGGCCCTGCCAGTGGTAGCTCGGGAAGGAGGCGCCAACCGAGCCTGCCGCCAACGCCTCGAATTCGGCCAGCCGATCCGGCCGGTCCAGCGGGGCGAGGCAGTTCTCCGCGGTGATCTGCCCGACATGGGGGTGATCGATGACGATCAGGTCGTAGCTGCGGGCAAGTTCCTCCACCGGAAAGCTCTCGAAATCCTGCAGAGACCGCTTGTCCCACTCGACCGTCACGCCGGCTCTTGCCAGCCAGTCGGCGGAGCAGGCTACCATCGGATCGTAGCCACGGGGATGGCTCCAGGTCATGCCCTTCAGGGTGATGGCCATCAGGCGAACTCCGCCCTGATCTTCGCCGTGTGTTCCCCGACCAGCGGCGCCGCGCGGCCGCCATGGGGCCGCTTGCCGTCGATGCGAACGGGGCAGCGGGTGGTGCCGATCGCGACATCGTCCTCGCGTGTGACCGTCTGCAGCATGTCGAGCAGGCGGAAACCCTCGCTCTCCAGCAGTTCCGGCCATTCCATCACCTTCGAGCACCAGATATCGGCGGGTTCCAGAATGGCGAGCCAGTGTTCCACCGTCTCGGTCGCGATGCTGTCGGCGATGATCCTCTTGATCTCGTCGCGGCGGGTGAACCACGATTTCGGATCGTCGCGGAAGGGGGCCAAGGCATCGATGCCGAGAAGATCCTGCAGGCGGCCGATCGGGGTCATGGCGATGGCGAGATAGCCATCCTTTGCCGGATAGACGCCGTAGGGCGCGGAGAGATAGGCGTTGGCATTGCGGAAGGAGGCGCGCTTCGGAAGCCGCCGGCCGTCGTTCAGGTGGGTCGTCAGAAGCTCGAATTGCAGGTCGACAAGGCTTTCCAGAAGGCTGGTCTGCACATACGCGCCCTTGCCCGAAACGCCGCGGCGCACGAGGGCGGCGAGGATGGCCTGGCAGGTATTGGCGCCGGCCAGCATGTCGGCGATGGAGAGGCCAAGCGGCACCGGTCCCTGGCCCTCGTCGCCGTTCAGCCACATCACGCCGGAGCGGGCCTGCGCAAGCAGGTCCTGGCCCGGACGCATGACCCAAGGTCCCTCTTCGCCATAGCCGCTGATCGAGGCATAGACGATCCTCGGATTGATGGCCTTCACCGCCTGGTAGTCGAGCCCGAGGCGTTCGATCACACCGGGGCGGAAGTTTTGGATCATGACATCCGCGCTGCCGAGCAGCTTGCGCAGGAAGGCAAGATCCTCAGGGTTCTTCAGGTCGATGCCGAGGCTTTCCTTGCCGCGGTTGATGGCGTGGAACAGCGTGGAGTCGCCGCCGACTTCGGTATCCGAGAGATAGAGGCGACGGGAAAGGTCGCCGCCGTCAGGCCGTTCGATCTTGATGACGCGCGCGCCGAGGTCGAGCAGACGGAGCGAACAGTAAGGCCCCGACAGGAACTGGCTCATATCGACCACGGTCAGCCCCGCGAGCAGCGGGCCTGCTTCATCCTGCATGTCAATCTCCTCCCAGACGCCGGACGCATGAATGACGACCCAATATCGTCGTAATTCTTATTTGAATTTATCTTTCACATATGGGTATTTCTTGCAAGCCCGATTTTGCGCCCTCCGTCATCGGCGCGCAGGGGCGCCGCCCCGGCCGGTCGGCCGGGGATCAGGCTTGCAGCACGATGCCATGAGGGGTCAGGCCGCCGCTTCGGCGATCAGCTTTTTCAGATAGGCCTGGGTGGTGAAGATCAGCGCTTCCACGCTCTCGGCGGCAACGGCGGTGTCACCGAGCGCGAAGTTCTGCAGGATCAGTCCGTCGATCCCGATCAGCATGAAGCGGGTGACGGCATTGGCGATGCGGGTCCGTTCGGGCTCCGGTATGTCGCTGTTACGGAAGATGAACTGGCTGTAGAAATCGATGTAGGTGTTGTACTGCTTGGCGGCGAGCCATTCGGAACCCTGGGTCCGCAGGGCATAGATCGTCAGTTCGATCTGGGAAATTTCCCGGTTGGGGTTCTCGCCGATATAGCGCCAGATCAGCCGGATGAGCTGGGCGATACGGTCGTCCATGTCGGTGCTGTTCACCGAACTGGTGTAGCGCGTGCCCATGTCTGTGACGAGATCTTCGAGGACCGCCAGCATCAGGCTTTCCTTGCTGTCGAAATAGTAGTGCAGCGTGGCGAGCTGCACGCCGGCGCGCGCCGCGATCTTGCGGGTGGTCAGCGATTCCATGCCTTCGCTTTCCACCGCCTCGATCGCGCCCCTGATGATGCGTGCGCGGGTTTCTATCCCCTTCTTCGTCGCACCGGGACTTCTTGCCGCGGGAGTTCCGGCCGCGGGAGTTCCGGCCGATCGTCTGCTGTCGTCTTTCATGTCCTCGTCAGGGTGCCTCGTAGGTGATGCGGCCGTCGCAGATGGTCGCCACCGGCTTGAGGGCTGCGATTTCTGTGGCCGGGCATGCTTCGATATCGCCGGAAAGAACGACGATATCGGCGAGGAAGCCTTCTTTCAACTTGCCCTTCCGGTCTTCCATGAATTCTACCCAGGCACTTGTGCGGGTATAGGCGGCAAGGGTTTCCATCAGGGAAAGGCGATGATCGGGCATATCCTCAGCCCAGGGCTTGCGGGTCATCGCGTCGCCGATGCAGCTCAGGGGCGCAAGCGGCGAGACGGGCCAGTCGGTGGCGAAGACGATCTTCGCGCCGGCGTCGACCAGCGCCTTCCAGGCGAAGGCGTAGGGCCAGCGTTCGCGGCCGATATAGGTGAGGTAGGGTTCGAGCGGCAGGCCGGCCGAGCCCGGCGGATGGGTCGGCTGCATCGAGGCGACGGTGCCGAGCCTGGCAAAGCGCGGGATATCGTCGGGATGGACGACCTCGATATGCTCGATGCGGTTGCGGCTGTCGCGTTTGCCGTTCGCTTCGATGGCGGCCTCGTAGCCGTCGAGCACCATGCGGACCGCGCCGTCGCCGATCGCATGCACCGCGACCGGCAGGCCAAGCCTGTCGGCTTCGACCGCGATGGAATTGAAATGCCCGGCGGAAAACAGCGGCTCGCCCTTCCAGCCGGGCTTGTGGCTGTAGTCGTCGACGAAGACGGCGGTTTCGCCTTCCGTGACGCCATCCATGAACATCTTGACGAAGTTGCATCGCAGCTTGTCGGTGTCGAAACGTTCGCGCCAGACAGCCGCCTTTTCCTCCAGATGGGAGAGCGGCATGAAGTTCTTCATGTGGAACGGCATGCGGACGCGGACCGGTAGCCCCTCGGTGTCCTCGATCTCCTGCAGCATTTCGAGCTGGTAGAGGCTGCCGTCCATGTTCTGGAACGAGGTGATGCCGAGAGAGGCGCAATAGGCAAGGCCGCGCTTGATGACCGCGATGTCGCCGGCGCGTTCTTCCGGCGTCACGTGCTCCGGATCGCCGCCGGTTCCGACGCCCAGCCCCTCACGGCCGCCCGTCGCGCTCATGCTGGAAACCGGACGAATGGCGTTGGTTTCGCGCAGTTCTCCCGTCGCCAGGCCATCCTCGCCCATGACGATCTCGTTGCCGACGCCGACATCGCGGCCGTGCAGGATGCCCGCCTTTTCCAGTGCAATCGTGTTCGCCCAGGCCGTGTGATGGTCCGGCGAGAACATCAGGAAGGGGCGGTCGGGAACGATGCGGTCGAGATGGTGGCGGGTGACGCGCTCCTCTTCCGAAATCACGGTGTAGTCGGCATATTGCGCGACCAGCAGCGGAAGATCGGGATTGGCGGCGGCATAGGTCTGGATGGCGTTCTTCAGCGCCTCGAAACCCTGCACCTTGAAGAGGGAAAGTTCGCCCAGCCCGACCGAGCCGCCGAAGATATGCATGTGGGCTTCGTTGAAGCCGGGCAGGACGGTCGCGCCGCCGGCGTCGACGATCCGCGCCCCCGCCTTCGCGAGCGGCAGAATCCCGGCATCGCTGCCGACAGCCAAGATCCTGTTCCCCGCAATGGCGATGGCTTCGGCCCGCGGGCTTTCGTCATCCATGGTGAGAATGCAGGCGTTGTGAATGATGAGGTCGGCGGTCGCGGTCATGATTGGCTCGTCCGTTGAAATTCCGGTTGGGGCGGTTTCTGCCGCCCGGCTGGTGGGCGGCAGAAGCTGGTCAGGCCGCTTGATAGACGATGCGTCCGTCGCAGATCGTGGTCACCGCGCGAACGGTTGCCATGATCTCGTCGGCCGGGACGCTTTCGATATCGTGGGAGAGGATGACAACGTCGGCGAGGAAGTCGGGTTTCAGCTTGCCCTTTCGGTCTTCGGCAAATTCCACCCATGCGCCGATGGAGGTGTAGGCTTCGAGCGATTCCTCCAGCGTGAAGCGCTGATCGGGCAGCCCGTCCTTCCACGGCTTGCGGGTTAGCGCATCCTGGATGCACTGGAAGGGCGAGACCGGGGAGACCGGCCAGTCGGATGCGAAAACGACCGTCGCGCCAGCGTCCTTCATCGTCCGCCATGCATAGGCATAGGGCCAGCGATCCTCGCCGATCCTTGCGGTGGTCGGTTCGGGCGGGAAGCATGTGCCGCCCGGATAATGCACGGGCTGCATCGAGGCGACGACGCCGAGTTCCCTGAAGCGCGGGATATCGTCGGGATGGATCACCTCGATGTGCTCGATGCGGTGGCGATGGTCCTGCTTGCCGTTTGCCTTGAGCGCAGCCTCAAAGCCGTCAAGTGTCTGGCGGATTGCGGCGCTGCCGATCGCATGCACGGCGATCTGCAAGCCCAGCCCGTCAGCCTTGATGGCGATGGCATCGAAAACTTCAGGCGTGAACAGCGGCTCGTAGGTATAACCCGGGCGATCACCATAACCATCGAGCATGTAGGCCGTCTGGCTGTCGATCACGCCATCCATGAACACCTTGACGAAATCGCCACGCAGCATGTCGGTGGCGAATTCCTTCTTCCATTCGGCGGCCTTGTCCAGCTCCGAAAGGTCCATGAAATTCTTCATGTGGAAGGGAATGCGGATGCGGACGGGCAATTCGCCGGCCTGTTCCAGATCGCGCATGATGCGGAGCTGGTAGTGGTTGCCGTCGAAATTCTGGATAGAGGTGACGCCCCAGGAGGCGCAGTATTCGAGACCGTTCTTCAGGATGGCGCGGTCGAGCGCGTATTGCTCGGGCGTGACGTTTTCCGGGTCCATGCCGGTCACCATGCCGAGTTCTTCGCGGCCGCCGGTCGAGGCCAGCGCCGCGACGGGACCGAAGGCGTTGCCTTCGCGCAGTTCGCCGCTGGCCAGTCCGTCTTCACCCATCACCACTTCGTTGCCGACGCCGACATCCTTGCCGTTAAGCAGGTCCGCCTTTTCCAGCGCGGCAGTGTTGGCCCAGGCGGTGTGATGGTCCGGCGCGAACATCATGAAGGGACGGTCGGGGATGATGGCGTCGAGATGCTGGCGGGTGACCGGCTGGTTTAGGCCGATGATCGAATAGTCGGCGGAAAAGCCCATCAGAAGGGGCTCGTCCGGATTGGCGGCGGCATATTCCAGCATGGCAGCCTTCAGCGCCTCGAAGCCTTCGACGCCGTGCAGGTTGAGCTGGCGAAGAGAGACCGACCCGGGAAAGATGTGCATGTGGGCTTCGTTGAAGCCCGGCATCACCGTCGCGCCGCCGGCATCAACGATTTTCGTCGAAGCGGTGGCAAGGGCCTCGATTTCCGAGGCGGTGCCGACAGCGAGAACCCTGTTGCCGGAAAGCGCGACGGCTTCCGCCTTCGGGCTGTCGCTGTCCATGGTCAGGACCCTGGCGTTCGTGATGATGATGTCTGCGGTTTTAGTCATGTCTTTTATCCAGATTGAGGCTTCAGGCCGCCGCACGGCACATGGCGCGGAAGAAGGCGAAGTTGTCGTGCTTCAGTTCGTCGTCCAGCGGGTTGGGTTGCGACGAGAGCTTGACGATCACGGTTTCGGTCGAGGGATCGACATAGAGCCATTGGCCGTGGATGCCGATTGCGCAGAATGCGCCGTCGGCCTCGCCGGACTGGTACCACTTGCTGCGGTAGCGGCCGTTGGGCAGGAAGGTCGGGCCGGCCTGTTTCCAGGCTTCCGGGTCGCCGGCGGTCTTCATGTCTTCGACCCATGCGGCGGGCACGACCTGCCGGCCACCCGCCGTGCCGCCATCGAGCAGCATCTGGCCGATACGGGCAAGATCGCGGGCCGTCACGCAGACGCCGCCGGCCGAGCGGGCCGAACCTGCTGCATCGACGCTGACCAGTGCATGGTTTTTCGCACCGAGCGGCTTCCATAAAAGATCGGAGAAAAGGTCGGCATAGCGGCGGCCGCTGGCGCGCTCGATCAGGATGCCGAGCAGGTCGGAATTGGGCGAGGCATAGTAGAAGCGTCCGCCATGGGCGCGGTCGGCCTTCTTCAGCGTCAGCAGGAATTCCAGAAGGGTTTCGGTTGGCGTGCCGGGTTCCGCCGGGTTCCAAAGCGTCGCGCGGCGATAGCGGGCAAAGGCGCCCATCCTGTCGAGATAGGCCTCCTCGAAATCGAGGCTGACGCGCATGTCCAGCACGTCGCGGAAGCTGCAGTCGCCATAGACGGAGCCTTTCGCCTCGGGGAGATAATCCGTCACCGGGCGGTCAGGGTCGATTGCGCCTTGCCCTTCGAGGATGCCGGAGACGAGGGCGGTCAGCGATTTCGAGATGGAAAAGACGATGTGGCGGGCATTGACATGGCAATGGGCCGCATAGTGTTCGGCGACGATCCGACCGCCCTTCATCATCACGAAGGCATCGGTATGGGCATAATCGAGAAAGGCGCGGGGCGTCTTTGCGTCGGCAATGCCGGTGTCCAGCGGTGCGTCCAGCAGGGGCGCGCTTTCAAGCGTCGTTTCCGGCTGCTCTGCCGTCGCGCGGATCTCGGCGGTCGGCACGATCTCGCGCAGGTTCTGGAAGCTCCAGCGGCTGAAAGGAGCGGTGCGCCAGTTGGCGAGCGTCACGTCGCGGCGCTCGAAGCCATGGGCACTGTTGAATTCCGTGGTCATGAAAAACACTTCCCTGAAACGGGAGAGCCGTGAAGGCTCCCCCGTCTTGATGCAGGCATCGATATGGACAGGCTTACTTCTGAACTTCGGTCCAGATCTTGGTGTAGAGTTCCTGAACTTCCGGAGCGCAGGCGAGGTTGAACTTGCCGGCTGCCTTGGCCGATTCCGGAATGTTGACTTCAGGCGCGGTCTTCATGTCTTCCGGCATATAGGCTTCAGAACCCTTGATGCCGTTTGCATAGCGCGCGAAGGCGGAGATCATGGCGGCGTTCTGCGGGTCCATGATGAAGTTGAGGAAGAGCTTGGCGTTTTCGACGTTCTTGGCGTCCTTCAGGATGGTGGCGTTGTCCATCCAGATCGGGTAGCCTTCCTTGGGATAGCCGTAGACGATGTTCGGATTGGCGAGGCGGCCGCGGAAGGTGGCGCCATTCCAGTCGACCGAAGCGGCGAGGTCGCCCTTGGTGTATTTTTCGACCGTGCCGTAGTCCATCGAGATCCACTTCGGCTTGGCGGCGACCAGCAGGTCACGGGCCTTCTTCAGAACGGTCAGGTCGCCGGTGCAGGGCTCGCCGCCGGCATAGGTGACGACCATGTGCATGACATCGGACATTTCCGGAACGACGTTGACCTTGCCGACCAGTTCCGGCGGCGGGTCGAGGAAGATCGCGGACGTGTTCGGGTCGCCGGAATAGACCGACTTGTCGACGGCGATGCCGGTCGTGCCCCACTGCCACGGAACCGAGTAGTGGCGGCCCGGATCGAACGGCACGTCAACCCACTGCGGATCGACGTTCTTGAAGTTCTCCATCTGGTCGGGACGGGATTCCAGCAGCAGTCCTTCGTTGATGAAGATCGGCAGGGCGCTGGCCGAGGGAACCACGATGTCGAAGCCATGGCCGCCCTGGCGAATCTTGGCGAGCGCGGTATCGTTGCTGTCGTAGTCGGTGAGCGTGACCTTGACCTTGTAGGTCTCCTCGAACTTCTTGATGAGTTCGGGGTTGGTGTAGTTGCCCCAGTTGTAGATGTTGAGTTCGCCTTCCGCGTGGGCGATCGCCGCGGAGGCCATCAGGGCCACCAGGCTGGCGGCAAGCTTCAGGGTATGCTTCATGGTTCCCACTCCTGTGTTCACTCGGTTTTTTCGTTGGGTCTGCTGAGGAAGAAGAAGATCGTGACAACCGCCAGCGACAGCAGCAGAAATACTGTCGAGATGGCATTCATCTCCGGCGTGATGGACCGGCGCAGTTGGCCCAGCATGTAGGTCGGGAGGGTGTCCTGACCGCCGGATTTCACGAATTCCGTAATGACCACGTCATCGAGGGAGATGACGAAGGCAAGCATGAGGCCGGCCAGGATGCCCGGCCAGAGCAGGGGCAGCGTGATGTAGCGGAAGGCCTTGAACGGCGTCGCATAGAGATCGGCGGCGGCGCGCTCCAGCGAAAGATCCATGTTTTCGAGGCGCGCCCTGATCGGAAGGTAGGCGAACGGCACACAGAAAGCCGTATGCGCAATGATGAGATAGCCGAGGCCGGAATAGCCGGTCCAGACCTTGATGCGCGAGAAGAGGATGAGCAGCGCCACCGCGGTGACGATTTCCGGCACCATCAGCGGCATGTTGATGAAGGAATATTTGAAGGTGAGGCCGCGATAGGCCTCCGTCCGGGTCGTGGCGATGGCTGCAAGCGTGGCGACGGCGGTCGCGATCACGGCGGCGAAGGTGGCGATCTCGACCGAGCGGATCGAGGCCTCTATCACCTGGGTATTGTTCCAGGCCGCCGCGAACCACTGGAGCGAGAACCCTTCCCATCGGGCGATGGACGAGCCCGAGTTGAAGGCATAGACGACCAGTGTCGCGATCGGCAGATAGAGGATGAAGAAGCAGAGCATCGCGATGGTGGCGAAGCCCGGCTGTACCCGGATATCGAAGCGATTACGCATGGCCGCCTCCCGTCTTTCCGGCGTTCTTCACGTAGTAGAGCATGGCGGCGAGCACGATGATGACCAGCGTGATCGACAGCGAGGCGCCGAGCGGCCAGTTGCGGCCCTGGCCGAACTGCAGCTCGATCAGGTTGCCGATCATCAGGTTCTTGCCGCCGCCGAGGATGCGCGGGATGACGTAGGACGACAGCGCCGGGATGAAGACGAGGATCGAACCGGCGATGATGCCGGGCTTCACCAGCGGAATGATGATGCGCCGCAACACCTGGAAGCGCGTTGCATAGAGATCGTAACCGGCCTCGACGAGACGGAAATCCAGTTTTTCCATGCTGGCGTAAAGCGGCAGCACCATCAGCGGCAGGTGGACATAGGCCATGCCGAGCAGGATGGCGAAGTCGGTGTAGAGCATCTGGATCGGCGCGGAGATCACCCCGAGCTTCATCAGGACCGTGTTCACCAGGCCTTCGTTGCGGATCATTTCCTGAATGGCGAAACCGCGGATCAGCATGTTGGTCCAGAAGGGAATGGTAATCAGGAACAGCCAGACCTGGCGATAACTCGCCGGCCGGCTGGCAATGAAGTAGGCGGTCGGGAAGCCGAGGATCAGCGACAGGACCGTGGTCGCCAACGCCAGCTTGATCGAGCGCCAGAGGATGCTGACATGGGCATCGGCGAGGGACAGGGTGTTATCGAAGATGTCCCTTTGCAGGAACACGTTGAACCAGGCCTCGGTCGAGAATTCCCATTTCACATCGCCGTAATTGCCGGGGGCAAGGAAGGAATAGACGAGGACGATGAAGAGCGGGCCGACGCCGGCCAGACCGATAATCAGAAGCGCCGGGGCGCTGAGAAGCCAGCGGTTGCGGATATCCCGCCGTCTGGCATTTTCGGCTGCTTGCTGTGCTCCGCTCATCCTCAGTCCTTCAGGATCTGCGCGACATCGTCGCTGAGCTTGATGCCGACGGTCTGGCCTTCGCTATAGCCGCACGGGCCGCTGCGGCTGTTCTGCTGGCGCACGGTGAACAGCGAGCCGCCGTCGAGGCGGACGTTGATGGCCGTATCCGTGCCGAGATAGACGATGCTTTCGACCACGCCGGAGAGCGTCGCATCGGCTGACGGTTCCATCAGCGCCGCATGTTCCGGGCGTATCACGATCGTCACCTTGCCGTTCGGGTTCGTCTGTTCGGGGAAGGTCGCGGGGATCTCCTTGCCGGAACGCAGACGTACCCTGGCGCTCGTGCCTTCGATGGAAACCACCTCGACCTCGAGGAAATTCGTCTCGCCGATGAAGTTGGCGACGAAACGCTCGGCCGGATGATCGTAGATCTCCCAAGGGCTACCCACCTGACGGACGGAGCCGGCCGACATGACCGCGATGCGGTCGGACATGGTCAGCGCTTCCTCCTGGTCATGGGTGACGAAGATGAAGGTGATGCCGGTTTCGGCCTGCACGCGCTTCAGTTCGATCTGCATTTCCTTGCGCAGCTTGTAGTCGAGCGCCGAAAGCGGTTCGTCGAGCAGCAGCACCTTCGGTTTGGGAGCAAGCGCGCGGGCGAGCGCCACACGCTGCTGCTGGCCGCCGGAAATCTGGCTGACCTGGCGGTCGCGCATCGGCGTCATGTGCACGAGTTCCAGCATTTCGGCGACCCGCGTCCTGAGCTCGTCGGCAGGGCGTCCGAGCATCTTCAGGCCGAAGGCGATGTTTTCCGCAACCGTCATGTGCGGAAAGAGCGCGTAGGACTGGAAGACGGTGTTGACCGGGCGCTTGAAGGGGGGCAGCGGCGCGATGTCCTCGCCATGCAGCAGGATCTCGCCGGAGGTCGGAAAATCGAAGCCGGCGATCAGCCTCAGAAGCGTGGTCTTGCCGCAACCGGAGGGGCCGAGCAACGTGAAGAATTCATTTTCCTGAATGGTGAGAAAGACTCCGCCAAGGGCGGTGACCTGTGCGTTTCCGGCGCCGTAGAGCCGGCTTACCCCGCGGATTTCGATCGCGGCCTTCTTCGATGTCGAACTCAAGAAATATCCCCGGTTTTTAGGTGGAATTTTCCGGCACTGTTTCACTTCAGCCGGCATGCGGCAAGGCTGCCGCCCTGCGCTTACTGACCCTAGACATCGACGCAATAAGCGTGCCACGCCCTGAAATGCATCCGGAATCCTCCCCTTGGGCGCGTCCCTTGACCTTCACGGCCCGGACTCTCGCCATTTTCCTCCTTTTCGCCGCGGAGCGCTCCCATCGTTCCGGTCTCGGCGATCCTGCCGTGAACGGGCAGGATTTCGGCATGTTGCCTCAAAATTGGTCGATTGACCATTTTTATTTCAGGCCCTGTGGAGATTTTTCCGCCGTCGCCTTCACTCCGCCGGTCGTTGCCATCGGCAATCCTTGACGGATGCTGCGCAAGCGCTTCTGATGGCCGCATCCTCCAGCCTGGAATGATGACGTGACCGATCCCGCCGACCTCGATGCCCTGTCGCTTTCCCGTGCCATCCACCACAAGCGCATCACCTGCGAAGAGGCGATGGAACGGTTTCTCGAGCGCATTCAGCGGATCAATCCGCAGATCAATGCCATCGTCAGCCTCAGGCAGCCCGCAGACCTCTTGGCCGATGCGCGCGAGCGGGACCGGGAGCTTGCCGCAGGGCGCTCGCACGGATGGCTGCATGGCATGCCGTTCGCGATCAAGGATCTGAGCGAAGCGAAGGGCATAACCTGCACCTACGGTTCTCCGATCTACAGGAATTTCGTGCCGGATTTCGACGATATCCAGGTGGAGCGGATCAGACGCGACGGGGCAATCGTGATCGGCAAGACCAATACGCCGGAATGGGGCTTTGGATCGCACTCCTACAATCCGGTCTTCGGCGTGACGCGCAATCCCTATGACACCGCGAGGAGCGCCGGCGGTTCGAGCGGCGGGGCAGGGGCGGCGCTTGCCGCAAGGCTCGTGCCGGTGGCCGACGGCAGCGACATGATGGGGTCGCTGCGCAATCCTGCGGCGTTCAACAACGTCGTCGGCTTCAGGCCGAGTTTCGGGCGCATTCCCGGCCTGCCGGGCAAGGATGCCTACATGAACCAGCTTTCGGTTCTCGGGCCGATGGCGCGCAGCGTCGCTGACGCTGCCGCGCTCCTCAACGTTCAGTCCGGCCATGACGGTCGTGATCCTCTGTCGCTTGCCGAGGAGCCTGTGCGGCTTCGCGCGGATTTCGATCCGAAGGGGCTCCGGGTCGGCTGGCTCGGCGATTTCGGCGGATACCTGCCGTTCGAGCCCGGCGTGCTGGAACTTTGCCGGGCAACACTTCCGGTTTTCGAGCGGATGGGATGCCGGGTCAGCGAGGTTCTCCCGGATTTCGACATGGAACGCCTGTGGTGGGCGTGGACGACGCTGCGCGGCTGGCTGACGGCCGGGTCGCTTCGCAGCCATTACGAGAACCCGGCCGAACGCGCGCTTCTCAAACCCGAAATCCTGTTCGAGATCCGCACCGGCCTCAAGGTGACCGCCGACGATATCTATGAGGCATCGTCCGTCAGGACGGCCTGGTACCAGACGATGCTGCGGCTTTTCGAACGTCACGACTACCTGGTCCTGCCGGCCGCGCAGGTGTTTCCCTTCGATGCGGATATCCCATGGCCGCGCGAAATCGATGGGCGGAAGATGGATACCTATCATCGCTGGATGGAGGTGGTGATCGGACCCAGCATGGCCGGTTTGCCAGTTGCGGCCATGCCGGCCGGTTTCGGGCCGGGCGGATTGCCTGCAGGCATTCAGATCGTCGGGCGGCCGCGCGCCGATGCCGCGGTTCTGGATTTGGCCCAGGCCTATGAGCGGGCAACCGACTGGCTTTGCAGGAAACCTTCTCTTGAATGAGGTTTCGTGCGTCTCCAGCCCTCGTTTCGCGTCTGGCTGTCGATGAACGGCGGTGTTGTTCGCAATCTTTTTTTGTACTTGAACACGCCGGGATTTTGGTCCAACCATTAATATATCAGATCGCTGAAGCGGCGCCGACGGCTTGCTACGGTGAAATGGTTCGACGACGATCGCTTCGTCAAGGTTTTGTAATTACAGGTGCTTTTCGATGGAACTGGTGTTCGACGGACATAATGACGTCCTGCTGAGGCTCTGGCGGAGCCGAGCAAACGGGACCGATCCGGTCGCCGAGTTCCGCAACGGCACCAGCGAGGGACATATCGATGGCCCCCGCGCCAAGGCGGGCGGATTGGCCGGCGGCCTCTGTGCCATCTACATCCCCTCGACGGGTGGCGATTTCGTTCTGAAGGAGCCGGACGAGAAAGGGCATTATGCGACCCCTCTCGAAGCGCCGCTGCAGCGCCAGCCCTCGCTCGACATCGCGCTCGACATGGCGTCGATCGCATTGCGTCTCGACCGGGCGGGTGCGTGGCGTCTCTGCCGTTCGACCGCGGAAATCCGCAGGGCCATGGAAGAGGGTATCTTCGCTGCCGTCATGCACATGGAAGGCTGCGAGGCCATCGATGACGATCTCGACGCGCTGGAAACCTTCCATGCCGCCGGCCTGCGTTCGCTCGGGCCGGTCTGGAGCCGCAACAACATCTTCGGTCACGGCGTGCCGTTTGCTTTTCCCATGTCTCCCGACACAGGGCCGGGGCTCACCGATCTCGGCTTCGAGCTGGTCAAGGCCTGCAACCGGATGGGCATCCTGGTCGATCTCGCCCACATCACCGAAAAGGGGTTCTGGGACGTGGCGAAGGTCAGCGACCAGCCGCTGATCGCCAGCCATTCGAATGCCCATGCGCTGACGCCGGTGGCGCGCAACCTGACCGACAAGCAGCTCGATGCGATCAGGGAAAGCCGCGGTCTCGTCGGCCTGAACTATGCCGTGACCATGCTGCGCGACGATGCGCGCGACGATGCCAAGACGCCGCTTTCCGACATGATCCGTCACATCGACCATCTCGTGAACCGCATGGGCATCGATTGCGTGGCGCTCGGTTCCGACTTCGACGGGGCGACCGTTCCGGCCGATATCGCCGACGCGGCCGGCAACCAGAAACTGGTTGCGGCCCTGAAAGCCGCCGGATACGCTGACGAGGAGTTGAAAAAAATCTGCCGGGAAAACTGGCTGAGGGTTCTGGCATCCGCCTGGCACGAATAAGCCAGCGGTTGCCCGAAGGGCACCAACCTAACAAACAGGGGATACTACGATGATGAATTCGCTGAGCAGGCGTATGCGCCTGATGACGACCAGCGCGGCGATGGCCTTGCTGCTGGCGGCAGCACCGCAGGCTTTTGCCGTTACGCCCGCCGACACGCTGGTCGAGGGCTTTGCCTTTGACGATATCATCACGCTCGATCCGGGCGAGGCCTTCGAGCTTTCGACCGCCGAGGTCACGGCCAACACCTATTCGAAGCTCGTCAATCTCGACATGAACGACACGTCGAAGGTCGTCGGCGAGCTGGCCGACAGCTGGACGATTTCCGATGACGGCCTGACCTATACCTTCAAGCTCAAGCCGGGCCTGAAATTCGCCTCCGGCAACCCGATCACCGCCGAAGACGTCGCCTTCTCCTTCGAACGCGCCGTCAAGCTCGACAAGTCCCCGGCCTTCCTGCTGACCCAGTTCGGCCTCACCGGCGACAACATCACCGAAAAGGCGAAGGCCGCCGACGAAACCACCTTCGTGCTGACAGTCGATAAGGCCTATGCACCGAGCTTCGTGCTCAACGTGCTGACCTCCACCGTTGCCTCTGTCGTCGACAAGAAGCTGGTGATGGAAAACGCCAAGCCGGTGACGCCGACCGACGAATACAAGTACGATACCGACTTCGGCAACGAATATCTGAAGACCGGCTATGCCGGGTCCGGTCCGTTCAAGATCCGCGAATGGCGTGCCAACGAAGTCGTGGTGCTGGAGCGGAACGACAATTTCTTCGGCGAAAAGCCGAAGCTCGCCCGCGTCATCTATCGCCACATGAAGGAAAGTTCCGGCCAGCGCCTCGCCCTTGAAAACGGCGACATCGACGTTGCGCGCAACCTCGAGCCCGGCGACCTCGACGCCGTGACCAAGAAGGAAGGCATCGCAACGACGTCCGCACCGAAGGGCACGCTCTACTATTTCAGCCTCAACCAGAAAAACGAGAAGCTGGCGAAGCCCGAGGTCATCGAGGCCTTCAAGTATCTCGTCGACTACGATGCGATCGGCGAAACCCTCATCAAGGGCATTGGCAGCATTCACCAGACCTTCCTGCCCGCCGGCCAGCTCGGTGCGCTCGAAGACAAGCCCTACAAGCTCGACGTTGCCAAGGCCAAGGAACTGCTGGCGAAGGCTGGCCTTGCCGACGGCTTCACCGTCACCATGGATGTGCGCAACAACCAACCGGTGACCGGCATCGCCGAAAACGTCCAGCAGACGCTTGCCCAGGCCGGCATCAAGCTGGAAATCATTCCGGGCGACGGTAAGCAGACGCTGACCAAGTACCGTGCTCGCCAGCACGACATCTATATCGGCCAGTGGGGCTCGGACTATTTCGACCCGAACTCCAACGCCGAGACCTTCACCTTCAATCCGGACAATTCCGACGAAGGCAAGAACAAGACGCTGGCATGGCGCAATGCCTGGGACCCGAAGGATCTGACCGTCAAGACGCAGGCCGCCCTTCTGGAGAAGGATTCGGCCAAGCGTGCGGCGATCTACGAAGACCTGCAGAAGCAGGTGCTCGCCACCGGACCATTCGTCATGCTGTTCCAGCAGATCGAGGTCGCCGGCTATTCCGACAAGCTCAAGGGCTTCAAGCTCGGCCCGAGCTTCGATACCAACTTCGTCTATACCGTCTCCAAGGACTAAGCTCCCTTGGCCCTGATGGAAACAAAGATCGAGGCGCGGCGCTCCGGCGCCCGCGCCTCGGCGCTCATCTTCTCGTTGCTGCGGTTTCTGCTGACCGTGGTGACGACCTATCTCGGCCTGCTCGCCGTGACCTTCTTCATCGGCCGCGTCGTGCCGATCGATCCGGCGCTGGCGATTGTCGGCGACCGGGCTCCGGCTCATGTCGTCGAGCGGGTGCGGGAAGAGCTCGGGCTCAACCTTCCCCTCTACGAGCAGTTCGTCATTTACATTCGTCAGGCGCTGACGGGTGACTTCGGGACGTCGGTGCTGACCACCAATCCGGTGATGACCGATATCCGCCGCGTCTTTCCGGCAACCATCGAGCTTGCCACGGTCGGCACACTGATCGGCGCCTTTTTCGGCGTGCCGCTCGGTGTTCTCGCCGCCGTCAAGCGTGGCAGCTTCGCCGACCAGATCGTGCGGATCATCGGGCTGATCGGCTATTCCGTGCCGATCTTCTGGCTCGGTCTTCTGGCTCTGGTGCTCTTTTACGCCAAGCTCAAATGGGTGGCCTATCCGGGCCGCGTGGACATCGTCTACGAGTATTCGTTTACGCCCGTGACCGGCTTCTTCCTGCTGGATTCCGCCATGCAGAGGCAGTGGGACGTCTTTCGGGACGTGTTCCGCCACATCATCCTCCCCGGCGCGTTGCTCGGCTATTTTTCGCTCGCCTATATCAGCCGCATGACGCGCAGCTTCATGCTGAACGAGCTGTCGCAGGAATATATCGTCGCCGCCCGCGCCAAGGGACTTTCCGAGACCCGGATCATCTGGTTCCACGCGCTCAGAAACGCGGCGGTGCCGCTGATTACCGTGATCGCGCTTTCCTATGCCGGGCTTCTCGAAGGCTCGGTGCTGACGGAAACGATCTTCTCCTGGCCGGGGCTTGGCCTTTACATCACCAATTCGCTGCAGAATGCCGACATGAATGCCGTGCTCGGCGGGACGATCATCATCGGTTCCGTCTTCATCGCCATCAACATCCTGTCGGACGTTCTCTATCGCATTCTCGATCCGAGGACCCGCAGCCGATGACGGCAAACGACATGACTGCAAAACCGACCCTCAGGCAATGGCTGCTGTCCGACCGGCCGCAATCGCGCCGTCAGGCCCGGCTCGGCCGGCTCTATGTGATCTGGCGGCAGTTTTCGGCTAACCGGCTGGCCGTGCTCGGTCTCGGCATCATCATCGCGCTGCTGCTCGTCGCCGTTTTCGCCGATGTGCTGGCGCCGCATTCGCCGATCCAGGGGGACCTCCGCGGCGCGCGGCTGCTGCCGCCGGGTTCGGGAGGCTATCTGCTCGGAACCGACGACCAGGGACGCGATATCCTTTCGCGCCTCATCCACGGCTCGCGGCTGACGCTCTTCGTCGTCGTGCTTGTCGCCATCATCGCCGCGCCGATCGGCCTTATCGTCGGGACGGTTTCCGGCTATGCCGGCGGCTGGGTGGATGGCGTGCTGATGCGGACCACCGACATCTTCCTCGCCTTTCCGAAGCTCGTTCTGGCGCTGGCGCTCGTCGCTGCGCTCGGTCCCGGCATCGAGAACGCGGTGCTTGCCATCGCGATCACCTCATGGCCGCCTTACGCCCGCATCGCGCGGGCCGAGACGATGACCTTCCGCAATTCGGATTATATCTCCGCGGTTCGGCTGATGGGCGCGTCGCCGATGCGCATCGTGTTCTTCCACATCATGCCGCTCTGCATCTCATCGCTGATCGTGCGCGTGACGCTCGACATGGCCGGCATCATTCTGACGGCGGCCGGTCTCGGCTTCCTCGGTCTCGGCGCGCAGCCGCCGCTGCCGGAATGGGGCGCGATGATCGCTTCCGGCCGTCGCTTCATCCTCGACCAGTGGTGGGTCGCGGGCATGCCGGGTTTTGCCATTCTCGTCGTCAGCCTCGGTTTCAACCTGCTCGGCGACGGCCTGCGCGATGCGCTCGATCCGAAGGAGGCGGGACAGTGACGCCACTGCTTACCGTCGAGAATCTCCGGGTCAGCTTTCCAACCCGGACCGGCATGGTCGAGGCCGTGCGCGGGGTGAACTTCACGCTCGGCCGCGAGCGGCTGGGCATTGTCGGCGAATCCGGTTCCGGCAAGTCGCAGACCGGCCGGGCGATCATGGGCCTGACGCCGAAGCACGCGAACATTACCGCCGACCGCCTCGCCTTCGGGGAGGCCGATCTTCTCAAAATGCAGGCGTCCGAGCGGCGCAGGCTGCGCGGCAAGAAGATCGCGATGATCCTGCAGGACCCGAAATACTCCCTGAACCCGGTCATGCCGATCGGCCGGCAGATCATGGAGACGCTGAAGACGCACGAGAAGGTCTCCCGCTCCGAGGCGAAGGCGCGGGCTCTCGCCATGCTTGAAGCGGTGCAGATCCGCGATCCGGAGCGCGTGTTCAACCTTTATCCGCACGAGGTCTCGGGCGGCATGGGCCAGCGCATCATGATCGCCATGATGCTGGTCTGCGGTCCGGAACTGCTGATTGCCGACGAACCAACCTCCGCGCTCGACGTGACCGTGCAGCTCGAAGTGCTGGCCATTCTCGACAAGCTGGTGGTCGAACGCGGCATGGGCCTGGTCTTTATTTCGCACGACCTGAGGCTGGTCTCCTCCTTCTGCGACCGCGTGCTGGTCATGTATGCCGGCAGGGTGGTGGAGGAACTGGCGGCGTCGCGGCTTTCCGAGGCGCAGCATCCCTATACGAGAGGGCTTCTCAACTGTCTTCCGAAGATCGAGGGCGACCGGCATCCGCTTCCGGTTCTGGAGCGTCAGGCGGAGTGGAAGCTATGACGGCATCGGCACTTTCCATTCGCAACATGGTCGTCACCTTCGACGAATTCCGGGCGCTCGATACGGTCAGCCTCGAAATTCCGGTGGGCGAGTCCTTCGGCATCGTCGGTGAATCCGGTTCGGGCAAGTCGACTTTGCTCAGGGCCGTCGCGGGGCTGAACCGCTTCGAAAGCGGCAGCCTCGAAGTCAATGGCCGGGCCTATTCCGGCTGGCGGCGGGATCATGAGTTCTATCGCACGGTGCAGATGGTGTTCCAGGACCCCTACGGCTCCCTGCATCCGCGCCAGACGGTCGACCGGCTGCTGCTCGAACCGCTGGCGATCCACGGGTTCACCGATACGGAAGTCCGCATCGAGCGTGCGCTCGACGAGGTGGGGTTGGGGTCCGGTTTCCGCTTCCGCTTCTCGCATCAGCTTTCGGGCGGCCAGCGACAGCGGATCGCGATTGCGCGTGCGCTGATCCTCGAGCCGAAGATCCTGCTGCTCGATGAACCGACGTCGGCGCTCGACGCCTCGATCCAGGCGGAAATCCTGAACCTCCTGGAACAGGCCCGCAGGGATCGCGGCCTGACCTTCGTCATGGTCAGCCACGACCTCGCGGTCATCAGCCATATGTGCGAGCGTCTCGCCGTGATGAAGTCCGGCAAGGTGGTGGAGACGCTGAGCGTCGAGCAACTGCGCCGCCACGATGTCGCGACCGATTACACCCGCAAGCTGATGGTGGCGAGCGAAGGCTTTGTCCGTCACGAAGCCTAGTTTAGCGGGACGCCTCAGGCGACCCGCACGCCCTGACGCCAGACCGCCTTCAGGAAGGGATGGCCGTCATGCAGGCCGACATGCAGCAGGTCCGCGCGCCTGCCGGCGGCGATTTCGCCGCGGTCGCCAAGGCCGGCTGCTTCCGCCGGCGTCTTTGTCACCATGCGCAGTGCTGCCGGCAGGTCGTAGTCGAGGGCGGGGTCGGCGGCGATCATGAAGGCGGCGTCCAGCAGCGAACGCGGCACGTAATCCGATGCGAGGATATCGACCAGCTTCTCGTTGAGCAGGTCGCGTACCGCGATATTGCCGGACTGCGAGCCGCCGCGCAGGATGTTGGGGGCTCCGGCGACGATCAGCATGGCACGGGCGCGCGCTTCGCGGGCCGCTTCCATGGTGCAGGGGAATTCGGAGATTGCGACACCTTCGTCGGCAGCGAGATCGACGTGCTCGATATCGGTGTCGTCGTGGCTGAGCAGCGGCAGGCCGCGCGAGCGGGCGAGTTCCACCACCTTCGGGCGTACCGTCTCACCGATATGGCTCTTCTCGGCGAGGAGCACCTTGATCTTCTCGCGCACCAGATCGTGGCTTTCGCCGGTCGACTTGACGGCGCGGGAGACATAGGCGTCGAGGTCCCGGCTCTGGCGGATGCCCGGCAGATGTTCCATCACCGAGACGACGCGCACGATGGGGCGGTCGATATTGGCGGCCGTAAGGGCCGGGGTTTCCGGGTCGGTGATCTCGCAGCGGAGATGGATGAGGTGTTCCGAGCGCAGCATGCCGCCGGCCTGCGCCCGTTCCAGCGCGTCGATCATCGGGGCGAGGATCTGGGCGCGTTCCGGATTGTCGGTCGTGGCGCCGACGCAAAGACTGTCGAAGACGGTGGTGACGCCGCCGCCGATGATCTGGGCGTCATGGGCAAGGGCTGCGCGCATGAAATCCCAGCGAACATGGGCGCGCGGATATACGTGCTTTTCGAAATGGTCGGTATGGATGTCGACAAGGCCCGGCACAAGATAGTCGCCGCCGAGGTCGATGGCATCCGTGGCGGTCCGTCCGACATCGACCGAGACGATGCGGCCGTTTTCCGCGACCACGGTTCCATGGAGGATTTCATCGGCAAGCACGATGCGGGCGTTGGTGAGAACGAGGGTGGAGGTTTCGCCGGCAGCGCCGTTGTCGGAAGTCATGTCCATCAGCACGGCTCATCTCTCCTGTTTCTTATCACGGGGCATGCAAGGAAGGGCGACTCACCAACCCGACCGCGCGCCCGTCCTTAGCCGTGCTGCGTGACGCTTCTATGTCAAAGAACCGAAAGGGCTTCGTCGGCAATGACCTGTTCCTCGTCGGTGGCGATCACCATGACAGCGACGGGGGAATAGGGCGAGGAGATCGTTTCCGCATTCGTGGCATTGGCAGCGTCGTCGATTTCGACGCCGAGGAAGGCGAGGCGGTCGCAGACGGACTGGCGGATGAGCGGCTGGTTTTCGCCGATGCCGGCCGTGAAGACCAGCGTGTCGAGCCCGCCGATGGTGGCGGTCAGCCTCGCGATTTCGCCTGCTATGCGGAAGGTGAAGACGTCGATGGCTTCCCGCGCGGCATCCGCATCGGTTTCCAGCAGCACCCGGCTGTCGGCGCTGATGCCGGAAAGGCCGATAAGGCCGGACTTGTGGTAGACGATGTCCTCGACCTCTTCGCGGGAAAGGCCGAGTTCTCCCATCCAGTGGAAGATGACGCCGGGATCGAGCGCGCCGGAGCGGGTCGCCATGGGGATACCGTCGATGGTGGAAAAGCCCATGGAAGTGTCACGGCTCAGCCCACCCTCGATGGCGCAGATGCTTGCGCCGCTGCCGAGATGAGCGACCACGATGCGTCCCGCGGCGTGTTCCGGATGGGCTTTGGCCAAGGCGCTCGCGATGAACTTGTAGGACAGGCCGTGAAAGCCGTAGCGCTTGATGCCCCTGTCATGGAATCCACGGGGAATGGCGAAGCGCCTGATAGTTGGCGACTGGCTGCGGTGGAAAGCGGTGTCGAAGGAGGCCGTTTGCGGCAAGTGGGGCTTGAGATGCCGGATCGCCTCGATCAGCCGCAGGTTCTGCGGCTGGTGCAGGGGGGCGAGCGACGTCAGAGAGGCGATCTTCGCGATCACCTCGTCATCGATCGGCACTGGTCCGGGGAAGATATCGCCGCCGTGGACGACGCGATGGCCGACGGCAGTCACGGCATTCAGGTCGAAGTGATTGGCGAGCCAGCCGAAGGTTTCGTCGAGCACCTCATGCAGCACGTCCCCGCCTTCGGCCTCCAGCGGGACGTCGAAGGTTTCCGGGCCCTCGACGAGATGGAAGGTCAGCGGCTTGTGGCGGAAATCGATCATGCCCTTGCCGATGCGGCGGGCGTGGCCATCCTCGCGCCGGAAGAGGCCGATCTTCACCGTCGATGAACCGGCATTGAAGGTCAGCAGGAGCTGTTCGTTCATAGGGGGGCTCGTCCGAACTGGGCGCGCCGTGCGGCGACCAGTTTAGCGAGGGCGGCGGAGGCGATGCGGGCCTTCACGCTGTCGGCGCGGCTTGTCAGGACGATGGGCACGCGCGCGCCGAGCACGATGCCTGCCGCATCGGCGCCGGCGAAATAGATCAGCTGCTTGGCGAGCATGTTGCCGGCTTCGAGGTCGGGCACCAGCAGGATGTCGGCCTGCCCGGCGACCGGCGAAACGATCCCCTTGGTGCGGGCGGCGTCGAGATTGATGGCATTGTCGAAGGCAAGCGGTCCGTCGACCTTTGCGCCGGTGATCTGCCCGCGCGACGACATGACGGTGAGCGCGGCCGCATCGAGCGTCGCCTGCATCTTGTCGTTGACCGTTTCGACGGCGGCGAGAACGGCGACCTTGGGTTCGACGAGGCCGAGCATATGCATGAGGTCGACGGCGTTCTGGCAGATGTCGCGCTTCTGCTCGAGCGAGGGGGCGATGTTGATCGCGGCGTCGGTGACGGCCAGAAGCTTGGAGTAGGCGGGCACGTCCATCATGTAGACATGGCTGATGCGCCGGTCGGTCCTGAGACCCGAGCCGGCCGCGACGACGGCGCCCAGCAGTTCGTCCGAGTGGAGGCTGCCCTTCATCAGGGTCGATACCTTGCAGGTGGCGGCCAGTTCCGCGCCCTTGGCAGCGGCAGCGTGGCTGTGCTCGACGGATATGATCTCGAAGCCGTTGAGAGAAAGGCCAGCCTTTTCCGCCGCAGCGCGGATCTTTGCTTCGGGGCCGATAAGAATGGGGTCCAGCAGACCTTCTTCACGCATCTCGACGGCGGCCTGAATGGATTCCGGCGAGCAGGGGTGAACGAAGGCCGTTTTCGCAAGAGGAAGGGCGCGGGCCTCTTCAACGATCGGATCGAAACGGTTGTGCCGCTGCACGGCGATGGCGGTGGGCGCGCTTTGCGGCCAGGCGATGCGTTCCGACGGGGCGATGACGGTGGCTGTGCCGAGCAGGACTTCTTCGCCATGCTGGTTGGTGCAGCGGGTGTCGAGCAGGACGATGTTCTTGTCGGGCCGCTTTTCCTTGACCGTTACCTTTGCGGTGATGGTGTCTCCCGGGGAGACCGGTTTGCGGAAGTGCAGGTCCTGCCCGAGATAGATGGTGCCGGGGCCGGGCAGTCTGGTGCCGAGAACGGCGGAGACGAGGGCCGCCGTCCACATGCCGTGGGCGACGATGTGGCCGAAGAAATCCTTGGCGGCGAATTCGGGATCGACATGCGCCGGGTTGTAATCACCGGAGACGCTGGCGAAGAGGTCGATGTCGTCGCGTCCGATGGTGCGTTCAAGGCTGGCGCTGTCGCCGATCTCGATCTCCTCGAAGATCCGGTTCGTCAGGAGGGTCTGGTGCATCTCGGTCTCACTTCTGGTGGACATAGGTTCCGGGAGCCGCCTCCTTGGCGCTATAGCCGTTTTCGCTCGATCCCATCGGCGGCGGGGCCACCTTTTCCGGCGTGGAATGTCCGGCAAGCCATTGCGACCATTTCGTCCACCAGGAGCCTTCCTGCACGGGGGTATCGGCCGCCCATTCCTCGGCGCTGACGCAAGGGTCGGAGGCAAGCTTGGTGGTGATGCGATAGTGCCGGTGCGGATGGCCCGGTTCGCTGACGATGCCGGCATTGTGGCCGCCGCTGGTCAGCACGAAGGTGACGTCGGTGTCGGTCAGGTAGTGGATCTTGTAGACGGATTTCCACGGTGCGACATGGTCGCGTTCGGTGCCGACGGCAAAGACGGGAACGCGGATGTTCTGCAATGCCGCCGGATGGTCGTCGACCATGAAGCGGCCGGCTGCGAGTTCGTTGTCGAGATAGAGGCGCTGCAGATATTCCGCATGCATGCGGAATGGCATGCGGGTCGTGTCCGCATTCCACGCCATGAGGTCGATCATGGGGGTGCGCTCACCCATCATGTAGTCGCGCACCACGCGCGACCAGATCAGGTCGTTGGAGCGCAGGAGCTGGAAGGCGCCGGCCATCTGGTCGGCGGAGAGGAAGCCCCGGTTCCACATCACGCTTTCGAGAAAATGCAACTGGCTGTGGTCGATGAAAAGCGCCAGTTCTCCCGGTTCGGAAAAATCAGTCTGCGCGGCAAACAGCGTGACGGAGGCGAGCCGGTCGTCCTTTGCGCGCGCCATGGCGGCAGCGGCAATCGAAAGCAGGGTTCCGCCGAGGCAATAGCCGGTCGCATGCACCTTTCGCTCCGGCACGATGGCGTTGATCGCATCGAGCGCGGCCATCACGCCGAGGCGGCGATAATCGTCCATGCCGAGTTCTCGGTCGGCAGCGGTCGGGTTGTGCCAGGAAATGCAGAAGACGGTGTGGCCCTGCTCGACAAGGTAACGGACCAACGAGTTCTGCGGCGACAGATCGAGAATGTAATATTTCATGATCCAGGCCGGCACGATCAGGACGGGCTCGGCATGGACCGCATCCGTCACAGGCGAATACTGGATCAGTTCAATCAGGCGGTTGCGATAGACAACGCGGCCGGGTGTTGTCGCGACCGTTTCGCCGGGCACGAAATCCTCGGTGCCGGCAACCGGCTGTTTCGTCAGTTCGCGATTGGCGTCCTCGATGAAGTTCTTGAAGCCGTCGAAGAAGTTCATGCCGCCGGTCTCAAACGCGCGTTTCATGACAACGGGGTTGGTCAGCGCAAAGTTCGAGGGCGAGAAGATGTCGAGGATCTGGCGAGTGGCAAAGGAGATCACGTCCTCATGATGGGGCGTGACGCCGGGAACGTCAGTGGTGACATTGTGCCACCATTGCTGGTTCAACAGGAAGCACTGGGCCATGGCGTTATAGGGGAAATGCCGCCACTCTTCCGCCGTGAAGCGATCGTCGCCCGGCAGCGGTTCTATGCAGGGCGGTGTTTTCGGATCGACCGCCGTTGCCGCGAGATGCGTCAGCAGACGGTTGCTCTTGCGGAGTGCCTTCTGAACGAGTTCGAGGCGCTTGCCCGGAGCCATGCCGAGATGGATCGCCCAGTCATAGATCGCAAGCGAAATCGCCGCCGGCGAAAGGCCGCCGGTCAGGGGCGCGATCATCGCCTCGTTCATGCGGGTCAGGGCCTCGAAGGCTTCCGCCTCGGAGCCTTCATCGGGTCCGAAGGCCGCGATGGCCGTTTCGAAATTGGAAAGGGACGGGTCTCCGGCCCGGATCATGCTGGCAGTCGACATGCTTTTCCTCTCTTCCGACAGGAGGCAACTCACTCCATGTCATGAAGCGATAGAACGTCTTCATGACGAATTCGCGAAGCCGAAACACCCGCATTCCGCGACGCGGCCGACCATGCGCCGCTGCCGGCACTATAGTCACCCACGCAAATGACGGTCAACCAGACGTAGTATGCGTCTCATCTGCTAGCGCCTTCAGTCCACCCAGCATGAAGGTGGTGATACTGCGGGTCAATTGCGGCAGTTCGTCCCGCGAAAGGCCGAGATTGGGAAAGAGCGTGGGAATGACGGTCTTTTCGCCGATCAGCAGCATCAGGAAGGGACCGATGCAGGCGATGGTGGCCGAGGCCACGGCGGGATGTTCGGGGGGCAGGTCGAGCGTTTCGGCAACGAGGTTGGTCACAACCCGTTTCTTTGGCAGGATGGCCCTCTGCCTCAGGACCTCGAAGGCGGGGGAGGGAGAGAAGATCTCCCGCATCAGCAGCCGGATGGACGCCGTCTCTCCCGGAGAGGCGAGCAGAATGGTGGAGACCATCTCGATCAGGCGCGCCAGCCGCTGCTGCGGGGGAATGTCGAGGCTCGCGACCGCGGTCAGCCTGTCGAGGCTGACCAGCCTATCATGGGCATCGACGAGCAGTTCCTCGTAGAGCTTGCCGATACTGCCGAAATAGTAATTCACCGCCGCCGTGTTCGTACCGGCCGCGGCCGTGATCTCCTTGCTCGTGGTGCGGCCGACGCCCTTTTCCGAGAATATCCTCGCGGCCTCGTCGAGCAGCAGCCGGCGGGTTGTGATCCCGTCGTCGCGTCTGCGCCGCTTTTCTGTTTCGTGCATGCTTTCCTTCATGCCTGGCAGGCTAGCGGATTGCGACAAAAAAGTAAAATTCAAATTTGAATTTGACTTATGGCGCGAGACGGCGTTAGCTGAAGGGGTGCACCGGGAGACTTACGATGCGAAAAGCGCTTGTTGTAGTGGTTTTGCTTGCTTTGGCCGGAGCTGCTGCCTGGTATTATCGTGAAAGCCAGAGCGCTGCGGCGGGCTTTGCGCTCTATGGCAATGTGGAGTTCGATCAGGCCGACCTTGCCTTCCATGCTAGCCGTCGTGTCGCAGAAATCCTGGTGGACGAAGGATCTGCCGTTCATGCCGGGCAGGTGCTCGCCCGGCAGGACACCGGCAATCTCGAGCCGCAGATCGCGCAGGCCGAAGCGACGATTGCCTATAACGAGGCGGTGGTCGCCGAACTGCGCAACGGCAGCCGTCCGGAGGAGATTGCCCAGGCGCGGGCGAACCTGGTCGCCTCGGAGACCGATGCCGCCAATCTCAAGCAGCAATATGATCGCGTTCGCCAGCTCGTCAGCACCAGCACGGCGAGCCAGCAGTCGCTCGACGAGGCGAAGGCGGCTTCCGAAATTTCGGCTGCGAAAGTGATCGTCAGCCGCCGGACGCTCGATCTGGTTCTCGCCGGCCCGCGCGCGGAGAAGATCGCCCAGGCGGAGGCGCAGCTCGACGGCGCCAGGGCGCAGCTTGCGGTTCTGAAGGAGCAACTGGCCGACATGGAACTCAAGGCGTCGGCGGATGGCGTCATCCGCTCTAAGCTGATGGAGCCGGGCGAGATCGCGACGCCCAGTCGTGCGGTGCTGTCGCTTGCGATGACCGGCGACAAGCGGGTCCGGGCCTATGTCTCGGAGAGTGAACTCGGCCTGATCCGCGAGGGCATGGCGGCGCAAGTCTCCGTCGACAGTGCGCCCGACAAGACCTTTGTCGGGCGGGTCGGCTTCATCTCGCCGGTCGCCGAATTCACGCCGAAGACGGTGCAGACCGAGGAACTGCGTTCCAGCCTCGTCTATGAAGTGCGGGTGCATGTCGAAGATCCCCACGACCAGCTCCGGCTCGGCATGCCGGCGACCGTGACTTTCCCGGGTGGTGACGGCAAACCGGTCGAGGGGGCGGGATCATGACGAACGACGGCCGGGCGAGCCTCGTTCTCGTCGAGGATCTTCGCAAAGCCTTCCGCCACAAGGCCGGCAAGGTGACCCAGGCGCTTGCCGGGATCTCGTTTGCGGTCGAAGAGGGAACGCTGACGGCGCTGGTCGGGCCTGACGGTGCCGGCAAGACGACGCTGATCCGTCTGGTGGCCGGCCTGATGCCGGCCGATAGCGGGCGGCTCGATGTCTTCGGCCGGCCGGTCGCCGACGATCCTCAGGTCGTGCAGAACCGCATCGGCTACATGCCGCAGAAATTCGGTCTCTATGAAGACCTGACCGTTCAGGAGAACCTCGATCTTTATGCCGATCTCCATGGCGTCGAGCGGGCGGCCCGCAAGGATATCTATGCGCGATTGATGGAAATGACCGCGCTCGGCCGCTTTACCGAGAGACCGGCGGGAAAGCTCTCCGGCGGCATGAAGCAGAAGCTCGGCCTTGCCTGCACGCTGGTGCGCGCCCCGGACCTGCTGCTTCTGGACGAGCCGACCGTCGGCGTCGATCCCCTGTCGCGCCGCGAGCTTTGGGAAATCGTGCTCAAGCTGGTGCGTGAAGACAGGCTGTCGGTGATCGTCGCCACCTCCTATCTCGACGAGGCCCAGTTCTGCGACCGCGCCGTCGTCATGCATGAGGGCGCGATGCTGGCGCAGGGAACGCCCGACGAGATCACCGCTAGGGCGACGGGGCGGGTTCATCTTGTCGCGCCGCCCGCGGGCATGAATGCCCGTAGCCTGCAGGTGACGCTTGCGCGCGAGGCAGATGTCATCGATGCCGTGCCGGAGGCCGGACAAGTGCGGCTCGTCATGGACAAGCCGGAGAGGCCGGTGCCGCGTCTTTCAGGCGAACCTCTGGAGGCCACAGCCGTCGCGCCGCGTTTCGAAGACGGGTTCATGGCGATCTTCTCGGAAGTTGCCGGGGAGCGGAAAGAGGCGAAGGTGTCCTTCACCCCGCGTACGGGCAAGGATGGCGACGTCACGGTTGCCGCCGAACACCTGACGCGGCGGTTCGGCGATTTCACCGCCGTCGACAATGTCAGTTTCTCGGTTCGGCGTGGTGAAATCTTCGGCCTGCTCGGGCCGAACGGCGCGGGTAAGAGCACCACGTTCCGCATGCTCTGCGGCCTTCTTCCCGCGAGCGACGGCAAGCTGAATGTGGCGGGCGCCGATCTCTTCACCGCGCGGGCGGAGGCCCGTCGACGTCTTGGCTATGTGGCGCAGAAGTTTTCCCTCTACGGCAGCCTCAACGCCGATGAAAACCTCGACTTCTTTGCGCGCGCCTATGGCCTTTCCGGCAGGCTGCGGCGGGAAAGGGTGGCGTGGGCAAAGGCCGAATTCGAGCTTTCCGATCACGCGGGCATGCCGAGCGGGCAGTTGCCGGGCGGTTACAAGCAGCGGCTGGCGATGGCGGCCGCGCTGCTGCACGAGCCCGATATCCTGTTTCTCGACGAAGCGACCAGCGGCGCTGACCCCAGGGCACGGCGGGAATTCTGGGCGCGGATCTCGGCGCTGTCGGAGCAGGGCGTGACCGTCATCGTCACCACCCACTTCATGGAGGAGGCCGAATACTGCGACCGCATCGTCATCATGGATGGCGGCCGGGATCTGGCGCAGGGAACGCCGGCCGAAATCCGGGCGCATGCGCCGGCGGTTGATGGACGCGAGCCGACCATGGAGGACGCCTTCATTGCCATCATCGAGGCGGCGCGCAACGGCCGCGACGGCGACAAACGGGAGCAGGCGGCATGAGCGGCACGACGTCCGGCACTGGAGGAACTCTTGCGAGCCTTGCGCGGATCGCGGCCCTGATCCGCAAGGAAAGCTATCAGGTGCTGCGCGATCCGAGCAGCATCATCGTCGGCATCGTCATGCCGATGGTGTTGCTCATTCTCTTCGGCTACGGCCTGAGCTTCGACGTCAAGCGGGTGCCGCTTGCGGTGGTGATGGAGGAATCGAGCGACGAGGCGCGCGAGCTTGCTGCCGGTTTCAGCCTGTCGGAATATTTCTCGACCATCGACGTGAAGACCATGGTGGATGCCGAACGATTGCTGAAGACGGCGAAGATCGACGGCATCGCGCGTATCCCGGCCGATTTTGCCCGCGATCTGGCGCTCGGCAAGGCCGAGGTTCAGGTGGTGGTCAACGGAACAGACGCCAACACCGCCCGCATCGTGCTTTCCTATGCGCAAGGGGCGGTCGGAAGCTGGGCGGCGCGGCATCAGGCGGATGGCCGTCTTGCAGTCGGCGTGCCGCAGGTCGTCGTCGAAAGCCGCCTGTGGTTCAACGCCGCCAACAACAGCCAGCATTTCCTCGTGCCCGGCCTGATCGTGCTGGTGATGACGCTGATCGGCGCGCTTCTGACCTCCCTCGTGGTGGCGCGGGAATGGGAGCGCGGCACGTTCGAGGCGCTGTTCGTCACGCCGGTCCGGCCCGTCGAGATCCTGCTCGGCAAGACGGTTCCCTATTTCGTGCTCGGCATGCTCGGGCTCGGGCTTTCGATTGCCGGAAGTCAGGTGCTGTTCGACGTGCCGATGCGCGGCTCGCTGCCGCTGCTCATTTTCGTCTCCTCGCTCTATCTCATGGTCGCGCTCGGCATGGGGCTGGTGATCTCCTCGGTGACGCGCAACCAGTTCGTCTCCAGCCAGATCACGTTGATCGTCTCCTTCCTGCCGGCTTTGATCCTGTCGGGCTTCATTTTCGATATTCGCAGCATGCCGGACGCGGTGCGGCTGATTTCCTACATTTTTCCGGCGCGTTATTTCGTCTCCGTGCTCCAGACGCTTTTCCTGGCCGGCAATGTCTGGAGCGTCGTGCTGCCGAATGCGGCGGTGCTCGCCGGCATGGCCTTGGCTCTGATGACGATTGCGGTCCGTTCGACGCAGAAGAGCCTGAGGTGAACGGCATGGATACGCTATTTCGCATCCTCGCCCTGATCCGCAAGGAACTGCTCGCCATGCTCAAGGACCCGCGGGCGCGGTTCCTGCTGGTGGTGCCGCCGTTGTTGCAGAGCCTGATCTTCGGCTATGCCGCGACCTATGACCTGAACGATGTGCCCTATGCGGTGCTCGATCTCGATCGCAGCGGCGCATCGCGCGAACTGATCGCCCATTTCGACGGTTCCGGCGTCTTCCGCAGGGTGGCGACACTCAACAACGACACCGATATCGCGCCGCAGATCGATGCGCGGCGGGCGCTGGTGGTTGTGGTGGTCGAGGATGGTTTCGAGCGGAAGCTCAACGCCGGCGAAACGGCGTCGGTCCAGGCGATTGCCGACGGGCGCAATTCGAATACGGCCGGCACGGCGCAAGGCTATGTCTCGCAGATCGCGCAGAGGTTCGCGGAAGACTGGCGCGAGGAGCGTGGCATTTCCGCGCCGGGGCAGGTGAAGCTTTCGACCCGCGCGTGGTTCAACCCGAATCTGGAGACGCGCTGGAACATGATTACCTCGATGGTCGCGATGATTACCATGACGATGACCATGGTGCTGACATCACTGTCGGTGGCGCGCGAGCGCGAGGAGGGCACGTTCGAGCAGCTGCTGGTGACGCCTTTCCGGCCGGGCGAGGTGATGATCGGCAAAGCGATCCCGTCGATGATGGTCGGCCTGCTGCAGTCGACAATCATCCTTCTCGTGGCGCAGTTCTGGTTCCGCATTCCCTTCGAAGGCAGTTATTTCCTGCTTTATATGGGGCTCGTGCTGTTCCTGACGGCTGTGGTTGGCATCGGCCTCTTCCTGTCGGCTCTCGCGCTCACCATGCAGCAGGCGATGATCTCGTCCTTCGTCACCATCATGCCGTTCTCGCTGCTCTCGGGCATGACGACGCCGATCGAAAACATGCCGGATGTCCTGCAATATCTGACGCTCATCAACCCGCTGCGTTATGCAATCAGCATTGTGCACCAAGTCTATCTGCAGGGGGCCGGGCTGGCGGAGGTGAAATATGAACTGCTGGCGCTCGCCGCCATCGCCTCAGTCACGCAGCCAGTGTCCGCATGGCTGTTCCGGCACAGGCTTTGACGGCAGGCTTTTGCCGTGTATCCGCTGCACGGGGACACTGCAAGATGGTGGCAGAGGGGGGGAAACCACGAACCGAGGGCGTCCTTAACCTACGAACCGGGCTGAAATCGCTTGCGATTTTCGGACGTCAGCCGAAGCGGTCGCGCCAAGAGGCTTGAGCATTCTCCACCGGAAGTGCGGCCGCTTCGTAGACGCCGCGGGCGATTGCGCGGGCCGTGACGATGGTCGCCAGATGGCACAGTTCCATGAAATCGGCGAGATCGGCAAGCGGCTTCGCCCTCGTCGCTGCGGAAAACATGGTATCGCCATCGGCCGGCAGATGGGCGGGAAGAACCGCCCGTGCAAGGCCGTCATGGGCCAGGATCGACAGGCGATGAACCTGCGCCTTGCTGAGCACCGCATCGGTGACGACGGCGCCGATGGTGGTGGCGGTGAGATTGACGCCCTTTGCCCTCAGCGCAATGTCGGATGCGGTGAAATTCTGCGGCATGCCCTTGCCGCCAAACTCGCCCTCCTGTTCGAACGGCGCCGACCAGAAATGCGGGCCGGTGCCGATGGTGGCCGAGCCCATGGCGTTGACGGCGACGATGGCAGCGATCCGGTGGCCGCGCGATGTTTCCGCGCTGGCCGAGCCGAGGCCGCCTTTCAACGTCGCCGTCGTCGCGCCCGTGCCGGCGCCGACCGTTCCAAGTTCGAATGGGCCTTTCGCTGCAGCCTTGAAGGCGTCGTAGCCCATGTCGCGATAGGGCGATTGCAGCCCCCAGTCCTTGTTGCCGCCGTTCAGAAGGTCCATCAGGATCGCCTGTGGCACGATCGGCACCCGGACATTGCCGACCTGAAAGCCGCGTCCGATGGAGCGCAGGCCCGCCTGCACGCCGCCTGCGGCATCGAGCCCGAAGGCGGAACCGCCGGAAAGCACCAGCGCATCGACGGCCTCCACCACCATCGACGGATCGAGCAGGGCGGTTTCCCGTCCGCCCGGTGCGCCGCCGAGCACCGTGCCGGATGCAACCGCCGGTTCGTCGAAGACGATGGCCGTGACGCCGGAGCCGAGCGCAAGATCGGTGGCATGACCGACGGACACGCCGTCGATATCGGTGAGGAGATTGGTGAGGGCGGGCATGGAGGATTCTTCCTGTGATCGGATGCGGGGAGGCTAGGCGGAAGAGGAGGGGCAGGCAAGTGGGAGCAGTTCTTTCGGGGCCGGCGGGGGGCTCCGCCACCCCCTCATCCGGCCCCACCTGGCCACCTTCTCCCCGCTGGGGAGAAGGGGTTTTGAACAGGGCGGGTTGCTGCGTCCTGCTGCCCGAACACTCACATCGTCTTGCCGCCGAAGTTGGCGGCGATGCGCATTTGCAGGTAGTCGTGCGCGGTCATCGGTTCGTACTTCTTTTCCGGGCCCTGGATCACGGCGTCGCAATTGGCCTGGCAGAAGAAGGCGAGCGAATAGCGCGGCCCGTGCGGCTCGTCCGGACGCGGCATGCGCACCCGGTGGAGCGTCGACTTCAGCTTGTCGTCGCTCCAGCGCATCAGCATATCGCCGATGTTGCAGGTGACGACGCCCGGAAGCGGCGGGATCGAGGTCCAGGTCTGGCTCTCGTATTCATGGCCCGGGCAGACCTGCAGGCCGCCCTGGCCGGGACGCTGGTGCAGCAGCGTCAGGCAATCGTAATCGGTGTGGGCGCCGGCGCGCCATGCCTTGTAGTCCTCCGGCTTCGGATCGACGAGCGGCAGGTAATGCAGGAGCCGCAGCGTGCTCTGATATTCCTTCGAGGACGGATCATGCAGCGTGGTGAAGAAATTCTCCGGGAAGCCGAGCTTCAGGGCAAAGCAGGAGAGAACCTTCATGCCGAGTTCCCAGTTGACCCGCTCGAAGGCCAGCATCTTTTCCTTGAAATCCGGCAGTTCCTCCTCGCTCGGCCACAGCACGGCCATGCGGGGAAGAGTGATCTGGTAGCTTTCCTTCTGGTCGGCCGCGCCGGTCGAGGGGCGCACTTGCGCCTTGTATTCCCAGCCGGAATTGGTGCCTTTCAGCAGCGGATATTTGCCCTTCACCTCGGCCGGCAGGTCGAAGAAGCGGGCTTCGTATTCGAAGGCCTCGTCGATCTGTTCCTGCGGAATGCCATGGTTGACGAGTTGGAAGAAGCCGACCGTGGTTGCGGCTTCCCAGAGCTGGTCGGCGATCTCGGCCTTGCGGTTTTCGAAATCGCTCATGTCGATCTGGCGGATTTCGCGCTCGGCCTCGAGGCCTTCGCCGCCGACGGTCGTTTCCTTGTTCAGTTCTGCAAGGCCATAGGAATTAGCACTCATTTCAGTCTCCATAGAGGTTTGGGCGCCGGACCGTCCGGCGCCTTCCAAAAGGAGCAATGACCCGGCGCCCACAGAAACCCGTGGGGCGCTTGACTGCTTCTACTCCTGCCTCCGCCTCCGGCCGCACGGCCGGGGACGGAATTTCGGGACCGGCATCCGCCGGCTTACTGCCCCCTGGGAATGCTCCAGGGGAAGAAGAGGCGCTGCACCAGCGAGACGAGCTGGAAGAGCAGCAGCGACATCAGCACCAGCACGGAGAGCCCCGCCCAGGCCTGAGGAAGCTTGAAGAATGATGTCGAGAACTGGATGAAGTAGCCGATGCCCTTCTCGGCTGCGACGAACTCGGCCACCACCGCGCCGATGACGGCGAGCGTCACCGAAATCTTCAGCGCGGAGAAGATGTAGGGGATCGCATAGGGCAGCCGGATCTGGGTGATCTCCCTGTGCGCCGGCGCCTTGAGGCTCTTCGAAAGCTCGATCAGTTCCGACGGCGTCGCCATCAGACCGGTGGCGGTCGAGACGACCAGCGGGAAGAAGGTGATGAGACAGGTGATGACGATGCGCGGGGCATCGCCCGAGCCCAGAACCACGATGATGATCGGCGCGACGGCGACAATCGGGGTGGACTGGACGACCACGAGGATCGGATAGAGCGCGTCCGACAGCATCTTCGAGCGGGTGAGCATGACGGCGATGGGGAGCGCGATGGCGATCGACAGGAAATAGCCGATCAGCGCGACGCGCAGGGTCGCCCAGACATGTTCGATCCAGCGCTTGACCTCGATGTCGCCGAAGCCCTCCATGACGATGCGCGAGGGGGCGGGCAGGATGAAGGACGGTATGGCGAAGACGCGGGTCGAGGCTTCCCAGAGGATCAGGATCAGCAGGAAGGTTGCGGCCGGCAATATGCCGGGGGTGTCCAGGAAGCGACGGAAGGCGGTCCGGTTGTTCATGGTCAGGCCTCCCGCTTCAAGAGGAGATTGCGGAGATAGCCCGAGTAATCCTGCATTGCCTTCGATCCCGTGGTCTCGACACCGCGGGGACGCGGGATATCGATGGCGAGATCTTCCGCGACCGTGCCGGGCCGGCCGCTCATCACCAGAACCCGGTCTGCAAGAAGCACGGCCTCGCTGATCGAGTGGGTGATGAAAAGAACGGTCTTGGGCTGGGATTCCCAGATGCGCAGGAGTTCGAACCCCATTTCCTCGCGGGTCAGCGCATCGAGCGCGGAGAAGGGTTCGTCCATCAGCAGGATATCGGGGTTGAGATGCAGGGCGCGCGCAATGCCGACACGCTGCTGCATGCCGCCGGAAAGTTCCGAGGGGAGGCGCTTCTCGAAGCCGGCAAGGCCGACCTTGGCCAAGAGTTCGCGGGCGCGGACGCGATCTTCGGCCGAAACGCGCCCGGTCTTGTGACGTATCGGGAAGACGACATTGTCCTCGATGGATGCCCAGGGCAGGAGCGTCGGCTTCTGGAAGACGATGCCGACATCGTCACGCGGTTCGGTGACGGGATGACCGAACACATCGACCGAACCGGAGGTCGGCGGAAGCAAGCCGGCAATCGAGCGCAGCAGTGTGGACTTGCCGCAGCCCGAGGGGCCGAGAACCGCCACGAACTGGTGGCGGCTCACGTCGAAGCTCACCGCCCGCAATGCCTCGAGCGGACCCGAGGAGGTCTGGTAGACCTGCCCCATGGCCTTGAACGACAATGCGGGGGGAGAAATGGAACCGGCCATGCGCGAGGCTTACTCGGCGAGGAAGCTGCGGTTGACGCTCTTTTCCGGGTCAAGTGCTGCCGGATCGAGCTTCTGGGAGGCGGCAACGCGCTTCCAGGTCTCGGCGAGGCGTGCGGTTTCGAAGGTGCCGAGGCCATCCTTGTCGGTCACCTCGTTGAATTCGAGGACCATGGTGTCCATGATCGCGCCCTTGACCACGTCGACAGGCAGTTCCGGCACGAGCTTGTTGACCGAAACGGCGGCGTCATCCGGATTGGCCTTCACGTATTCCAACGACTTCTTGAAGGCCTTGACGAAGCGTTTTGCAACGTCCGGGCGCTCGGTGATGAACTTGTCGGAGGCAAGCAGCGAGGCGGAATAGAGGTCGAGGCCGGCGGCGTACCACGGCATGATTTCCAGTTCCTTGCCGGCTTGCGCTGCCTGGCCGTTGAAGATCGAAACATTGGTCATCCAGGCGATGATGACGTCGGTCGCGCCGGTCATCAGCATCGGGCCGAGGGCACCGGGATCGGCCTTGGTCAGCGTGATGTCGGATTCGGAGAGGCCCTTGTCGGCGAGGACGAGCGGCAGGAAGACGTTGGAGGAGGTAAACGGCGAGGTGGCGACCTTCTTGCCCTTGACGTCCTCGATCTTGGAAATGCCGGAGCCCTTCAGGGCGAAGAAGGCGTGCGGGCCCTTGTTGAAGATCGACATGATGCCGGTGACGGCAACCTTCTCGGTGACTTGGGCGGCCATCAGCGCGCCGATATCGGCCGAACCGACGTCGGAGGTGCCAGCCGCAAGGCGGGTGATCGCCTCGGTGGAGCCGCGGCCGGGCTCGACCTTTACTTCGATGCCTTCCTCGGCGCAGAAGCCCTTGTCCATACAGACGTAGATCGGCGCCTTGTCGCCGCCCGGCAGCCAGTCGAGCTGGAAGACCACGCTGTCGGCGGCGGAAGCCGAGCCGGCGAGCAGCGTTGCGAAAAGCGAGACGTAAAGGCGTTTGGCAAAGCGGGCTTTGGTCATTCCTGATTGTTCTCCTGTGCTCACGGGGCCTTCGATCCTGCGGTCTGCGACGGCAGGTGGCTCTATTGCTTTGTTGGAATGGGGCGAGGCGGTGCGAAGCGGCATTTTTCCGGCGAAAAGCAAAAGGTCTCTCACTCGAGCAATGTCCCAGGCAAAGGGCCCTGACCGCTTCTACTCGCCATCTTCTCCGTGCATCTTCCGTGCCAGATCGGATTTGCTGCCGTTTTGCGGGGGTTTGCCGCGTGGCTCGAAAACGGCGACTGCTCCTTGAGCAAAAAGACTGGCGACATGATGTATATTGCTCAAACTATATGCAAATGGCGCATTGCTTATTATTTTGGCTTTTTGTCTTGCGGTCGTGGTTCCGCGCCTTTAGCCTTCCGGAAACGGACGGCAAAGAAAGGCAAGATACGTGACCGCGGCTACCGGTATCAGGGAAAACGACGAAACCTACCTGCGTCTTTCGATCGATGTCGCGAGGCGTTCGCGAGAGCGGGGCGATCATCCCTTCGGCGCGATCCTTGTCGGTCCGGATGGCGCGGTATTGCTGGAAGCGATGAATACCTGCGGCACGGAGGGCGACCGTACCGGACACGCCGAGCGTAATCTGATGACCGCGGCCTCGAAGAAATACGATGTCGAATTCCTCCGCGGCTGCACCATGTATACGAGCGCTGAACCCTGCGCCATGTGCGCCGGATCGGTCTATTGGACCGGTGTCGGCCGCGTGGTGCATGGCATGAGCGAGAAGGCCTTGAAGGATCTGATCGGTCCCGATCCGGAAAACCTCACCATGGACCTGCCGTGCCGAACGGTATTTGCTTCCGGCCAGCGTTGCGTCGAGGTGGTCGGGCCGCTGCTGGAGAAGGAATCCGCAGTCGTGCATGAGGGTTTCTGGACGGGACTGTGAACGCCTGGTGCGGCCGTTGCCAGGGCCGACGGCAAATTCCACGCCTGTAGTATCGCGATAATACCCGCCGGTTTCCGATCTTTGCTAGCGTCCGCCCGACACATCGAAACGGGAGGATGACATGTCGAAAAAGATCCTGATGATCGTCGGCGATTTCGCCGAGGACTACGAGACCATGGTGCCGTTCCAGACGCTGCTTGCCGTCGGGCATACGGTGCATGCGGCCTGCCCCGGCAAGAAGGCCGGACAGTCGATCGCAACCGCGATCCACGATTTCGAGGGCGACCAGACCTATAGCGAAAAGCGCGGCCACAACTTCGCGCTCAACGCCACCTTCGCCGATGTCAAGGCTTCCGACTACGATGCGCTGGTGATCCCCGGCGGCCGCGCGCCGGAATATCTGCGCCTCAACCCTGACGTCATCGCCGCCGTGAAGCATTTTTTCGATGCTGACAAGCCCGTTGCCGCCGTCTGCCATGGCGCGCAGATCCTTGCGGCTGCCGGTGTCCTGTCCGGCCGCACCTGCTCGGCCTATCCGGCCTGCCGCCCGGAAGTGGAGCTTGCCGGCGGCAAATATGCCGAGATTGCCATCGACGCCGCCGTGACCGACGGCAAGCTGGTGACGGCACCCGCCTGGCCGGCGCATCCGGCGTGGCTTTCGCAGTTCATGTCGGTTCTTTCCGCCTGATATCGTTCGGCCAGACGAATGGCGGCTTAGGCTCGCCGCCGTCTGGCCCATGGATGCTGCGCATCGCGCTTTTCGAAAATCGATTTCGATCGTCGGGCCGATGCGATAGGTTCGGGTTGTCGGAGGTAACGCACATCGGGAGGACGGCATGTGCAAGCTCTTCATCCAGGCTGATCCCGGTCTCTGGGAAAGCCACACCAAGTCGATGCGCATCGACGGCATGGTCACCAGCGTGCGGCTCGAGAACTTCTTCTGGATGACACTGGAGGAGATCGGCCGGCGCGACCGCATGACGGTGATCCAGCTCATCGCCAAGCTTTACCACGAATCGATCGATGCCGGGCATGACCTCGGCAATTTCACCTCGTTCCTGCGCGTATGCTGCGGGCGTTACCTTTCGCTGCAGCTTTCCGGCGACATTCCCGACAATACGGACCTGCCGATCTCCTCGCTCGACGCGGACCGCATCCTCAATGCCGAGCAGGCCAAGTATCACTGACACGTCGTTCTTCGCTTCGACCGCTTCAAAAGAAAGGGCGCCGAAGCGCCCTTTTTCCCGTTTAACAGGCTTTCACCGTTTCAGCATTCTCGGATCGAGCGCGTCGCGGATGGCGTCGCCGATATAGTTGACGCTCAGGACCGTCAGCGAGATCGCAAGCCCCGGCCACAGCACGCGGGACGGGTTGATCTGCAGGAAGTTGGCTCCGTCATAGAGAAGGCGCCCCCAGGTCGGGAAGTCCGAGGGGAAGCCGAGCCCGAGGAAGGAGAGCGCCGATTCCGTGATGATGGCCGAGGCGATGCCAAGCGTCGCCGAAACCATGATCGAGCTCATGACATTGGGCAGGATGTGTTTGAGGATCACCCGGTATTCATGCATGCCGCTCGACTTGGCGGCGAGGATGAATTCCTGGCTTTTGACCGCAAGCACGTCGCCGCGCACGATGCGGGCGGTGTGCATCCAGCTCGTAATCCCGATTACGAAGACGATCAGGATGAAGATGCCGGTTTCAGGCCCGAAGGCTGCCCTCAACGTATCTCGGAAGAGCATGATGATGACGAGCAGTAGCGGCAGCAGCGGCAGCGCAAGAAAGAGGTCGGTGAGCCGCATCAGCGGCCCGTCGATCCGCTTGAGATAGCCCGCGAGAACCCCGACCAGCGTGCCGAGGAAGAGCGACAGGAGCATGGCGGTCATGCCGACGGCGAGCGAGATCTGCCCGCCGGCGAGAACCTGGGCCAGCATGTCGTGGCCGAGATTGTCCGTGCCAAAGGGATGGGCGAAGGACGGCCCCTGGTTCTTGGCGCGGATGTCGATCTTGTTCGGATCGATCGTATGGATGAAGGGACCGAGATAGACCGCGGCGACGATGAAGACGAAGACCGCGAGGCCGGCGACGCCGCCGGGATGCGCGCGGAACTGCCGCCAGAGATCGGCAAGCGGCGAACTCTTCCTCTCGGTTGCGGGAGCAATTGCGACGGTCGTGTCAGTCATAGCGTATCCTCGGGTCAAGGATGCCGTAGAGAACGTCGGCAATCAGGTTGAAGAGGACGATCAGGAAGGCGAAGATGAAGGTCAGCGTCTGGACCAGCGGAATATCCGCTCCCTGGATTGCGGTAATCAGAAGCTGTCCGAGGCCGTTCACCCGGAAGATCTGTTCGGTGATGATGGCGCCGGAGAAGATCGTCGGCACGCCGAGCGCGATGACTGTTACCACCGGGATGAGGCTGTTGCGCAGCACATGCACCAAAAGCACGACCTTTTCCTTCACCCCCTTGGCGCGGGCGGTTCGAACGTAGTCCTGATGCAGGTTGTCGAGCATCGAGGCGCGCACGAAGCGGCTGATCTGCGAGGTGTTGTAGAGCGTCAGCACGAGCACCGGCAGGAACATCTGCCTGGCCTGGGCGACGAAGCTCGACCAGTCGTTGACCACGAGGTTGGTGTCGTAGATCGACGGGAACCATTGCAGGTAGGAGCTGAAAATGACGATCAGCAGCACGCCGGTGAAGAAGGTCGGAACCGAATAGCCAACCATCGAGACGAAGGTGCCGATCTGGTCGAACAGCGAATACTGCTTGTAGGCCGAGACGACGCCGATCGGGATCGCCAGCATCACGCCGAAGAGATAGGAAAGCCCGACGACCCAGAGGGTCTGCGGCAGGCGCTGGACGATCAGGTCGACGACCGGGCTGCGGGTCGCCCATGAAAGCACGCGCAGGCGATTGCCGTCGCCGACGGTCATGCCGGTGATCTGTTCGAAGATGTTGAGCGGTTCATTGACGAAGAACTGCTGAAGCCAGCGCAGGTAGCGGATGACGAAGGGCTGGTCGGCACCCATGGCGGCACGGATCTGTTCGCGAACCTCGGGAGGAATGGTCAGCGGCAGGTCGCTTAGGGGATCGCTCGGAGCAAGGTCGAGCAAGGCGAAGATGATGAAGCTGATGACCAGCAGTGTCGGGATTGCAAAGAGCAATCGCCGCAGCGTGAAGGTGAACATCGGAGGCTCTCCAGACTGTCACGAAGTGAAATGCGACGATCAGGCCCGCGCGGACGGCGCGGGCCTGATGCTGTGGCACTTACTTCTTGCGCGACCAGTCGGCGACGTTCCAGAGTTCGCTATCCCAGGCATTCATCTTGACGCCCGCGAGCGTCGCATTGACGGCCGAAGGCTGGCCGCGATGGATGAGCGGGATCTGGGCGACGTCGTTGCTCAGCATGTCGTTGAGCTTCTTGGCGATGGCGGCCCGGTCCTCGAGCTTGCCGGTCTTGCCCAGTTCCTTGACGAGGGCGTCATATTCCGGATTGCAGTAGCGGACGATGTTTTCACCCTGCCAGCCGGTCGCCGGGCTCGGGATCTTGTCGCACATCCAGCCGGCCATGTACTTCTCGGGGTCGGTGCCGTCGAAGTTGTTGGTGTACATCTGCACGTCGGCATAGAACTTCTGGAAGGTGTCCGGAGATGCCGGGTCGCCGCCGAAGAAGACGTTTGCCGAGATGTTGCGCAGTTCGACCGAGACGCCGATCTGGGCCCACATGTCCTTGACGAGCGCCTGGGTCGCCTGGCGGACCGAGTTGGTGGAGGTCTGGTAGAGGAAGGAGAGCTTGACGCCGTTCTTCTCGCGAATGCCGTCGGAGCCCATCTTCCAGCCGGCATCGTCGAGCAGCTTGTTGGCCGTATCGAGATCCTGCTTCAAGCACCAGTCGACAGCGGTCGAGACATAGATATCCGGGGCCGGGAGAATGTTGCAGGTCGGCTTGCCGTTGTCGCCGTAGCCGGCTTCGTCGATGATGTCGCGGTCGATGGCGAGCGACAGCGCCTTGCGCACGGCCGGATCGGAAAGAGCCGGATGCGGGCCTGCTTCCTTGGTGGAGCGCTTGTCGCCGAGCGACGGGTCGACGGCATAGGGGTTCACGTCGATGCGCTCGACCTGGGTGCCGAAAGCAACTTCAATCTTGCCCTTGCCGGCCTGCATCATGGCGGCGAGAACTTCGGGTTCGACCTGCATGTTCCAGGCATAGTCGAATTCGCCGGTCTCCAGCACGGAGCGGGCCGCGGAGGCGGCGTCACCACCGCCCTTCAGGGTCACGGAGGCGAAGGCCGGCTTGGCCGGATCGCGATAGTTCGGATTGGCGGTGAAGGTGACGACGTCGTTCGGCTTGAATTCCTTCACGACGAAGGGGCCGGTGCCGATCGGGCCGAAGTTCGCCGAGGTGCATTCCGGGGCCTTGACGCCAAGGCAATCCTTGAACTGCGCCGCCTGGATGATCGGCGACTGGGCGCCGACGAAGGCGCTGTACGGATAGGGCTTCGGCTCGGCGAAGGAGACCTTGATGGTGGAGGCGTCGACGGCCTCGACATTCGAGACGCCTTCATAGTAGGCGGCCTGGGCGCAGCCACCATCCGGCGCGGTGCAGTATTTCCAGGTGAAAATAGCGTCGTCGGCGGTCACCGGGGTGCCGTCGGACCATTTGAGATCGGGCTTTAGCTTCCAGGTGATGCTTTTCAGGTCGGCCGCGACGCCGCCGTTTTCGACGGTCGGGATTTCTGCGGCCAGCATCGGAACGAGCGCGCCGGTTTCGTCATAACGTGCCAGCGGTTCGATGACCATCGAGGCGGCGTAGACTTCCTTGGTGCCGCCGGAGAGGTAAGGATTCATCGTCGATACGGCTTGCCAGAAGATGATCTTCAGGTCGCCGTCCGTGCCTCGCTCGGCCATTGCCGGCGCCGTCGAAAAGGCAACTGCCGCTACCGAAGCCGCCAATGCAATACGAAGTCTGTTCATATGCTTGTTCCCCTATTTTTTTGTTGGAGCTGTATGAAATGTTGATCCGACGGAGAGTTCCCTGCTCTCCGGGACGCCAAGGTCAGCTGCTTTTTATGTTCCTGACCTTGTTCGGTAATTTTGATTCTTCGGCCTCCACTCGATTACTGTTAGCACACCTGACGGTTGTTGCGACCGGTGGGCCTGATCAAAATTTGGGCCATCTAAGCATAGGCCTATTTTGCGTTCAAGGCGGAAAATTGCGACTTGCAAAAGCGCTTTGAGCCAGCGCAGTATGCCTGCAAAAAAATGGGAACCGAAGACAAAACGAGGAAAAACAATGCCCGTGCTCAATCGCGCCAGCGAATTGCAGCAGGAGGTGGCCGGTTGGCGGCGCCACTTGCATGAAAATCCGGAACTGCTGTTCGATGTCTACGACACCTCGGCTTTCGTGGCCGAGAAACTGAAGGAATTCGGCTGCGACACCGTCCAGACGGGTATAGGCCGCACCGGCGTCGTAGGCATCATCAAGGGCAGCCGCGGCGAAGGGCGAGTCATCGGTTTCCGCGCCGACATGGACGCCCTTCCGATCTACGAGACGAGCGGCCGGGAATGGTCGTCCAGGACGCCCGGCAAGATGCATGCCTGCGGCCATGACGGGCATACCGCGATGCTGCTCGGCGCAGCCAAATATCTTGCCGAAACCCGCAATTTCAAAGGCTCCGTCGCCGTGATCTTCCAGCCTGCGGAAGAAGGCGGCGGGGGCGGCCTGGAGATGGTCAACGACGGCATGATGGAGACCTTCGGCATCAGCCAGGTGTTCGGCATGCACAATGCGCCGGGATTGCCGGTCGGCCATTTCGCCACCCGCGACGGGTCGGTGATGGCGGCGGCCGACGAATTCGAGATCATCGTCCACGGGCGCGGAGGCCATGCCGCCCAGCCCCACACGACGATCGATCCCGTGCTCGTCTCTTCCCATGTGGTGATTGCGCTGCAGGCGATCGCCTCGCGCGAGGTGGACCCGCTGAAATCCGTCGTGGTGACGGTTGCGACCGTGCATGGCGGGGAAGCCTCCAACGTGATCGCCAACACCGTCAAGTTGACGGGGACCGTGCGCACCCTGCTGCCGGAAACCCGGGACTACGCGGAAAAGCGTCTCGGCGAGATCGCGCGCGGCATTGCCGCGGGCTTTGGGGCGAGCGTCGACGTGCATTATCGCCGTGGCTATCCGGTGACGTTCAATCATGCCGAGGAGACCGAATTCGCGCTCGGCGTGATGCGCAAGGTGGCCGGCGAAAAGGCCGTCGAAGGCAACATGCCGCCGCTGATGGGGGCGGAGGATTTCTCCTACATGCTCGAGGCACGGCCGGGCGCCTTCGTCTTCATCGGCAATGGCGACAGCGCCAACCTTCACCATTCGGCCTATGATTTCAACGATGAAGCGATCCCCTACGGCATCAGCTACTGGGTTACGCTCGCCGAAAATGCGCTCGCCGCCTGACCTCAGGCGTCGCTCGATTTCGATATCAATCGTCGTGGAACGGAGTGCGCAATGGTGAATGCCACGAATAACGGAAATCCTCAGGCAGGAAATGCCGTCCCCGTCCTTTCCGTGCGGGATCTTACGACATCCTTCAGGGTCGGAGACGAGTGGCGCTCCGTCGTACGCAACATGAGCTTCGATATCGCGCCGAAGGAAACGGTGGCGATCGTCGGCGAATCAGGATCGGGAAAAAGCGTGACGTCGCTTTCGGTCATGCGTTTGCTGCCGAAGAATTCGAGCCGCATCGAGGGCAGTATCCGGCTCAACGGCCGAGAACTGCTGACGCTCGACAGCGAATCCATGCGCAGGGTTCGCGGCAACGATATCTCGATGATCTTCCAGGAGCCGATGACCAGCCTCAATCCGATCTTCCCGATCGGCAAGCAGATTGCCGAGGCGATCACCTGCCATCGCGACGTCTCGGCGGCGGAGGCGAAGGCCGAAGTGCTGCATCTGCTCGAAAAGGTGCGGATACCGAACGCCAAAGGCCGTTTCGACGATTATCCGCACCAGTTTTCCGGCGGCATGCGCCAGCGCGTGATGATCGCCATGGCTCTGGCCTCGAAACCGAAGCTCCTGATTGCCGACGAGCCCACCACCGCGCTCGACGTGACGATCCAGGGGCAGATCCTCGACCTCATCAAGCTGCTGCAGGAAGAGGAGGGCATGTCGGTTCTCTTCATCACCCACGACATGGGCGTCGTGGCGGAGGTCTCCGACCGCACAATCGTGATGTTCCGCGGCGAGGCGGTGGAAACCGGCACGACGGACGACATCTTCAACCGCGGCAAGCATCCCTATACGCGGGCGCTGCTTTCGGCCGTGCCGAAGCTCGGATCGATGGGCGGGCGCGAGCGCCCGATGCGTTTTCCGGTGATCGATATCTCGACCGGGCAGACCACCACGCCGGAAACGGAAGCTGGAGGTGTCGACGAGCGCAAGCGGCCGCTGCTGGAGGTCAAGAACCTGACGACGCGGTTCGATATCCGCTCGGGGCTTCTCGGCCGCAGGAGCGGCGCCGTTCATGCCGTGGAAAACGTCTCCTTCGATCTCAGGGAAGGGGAGACATTGTCTCTCGTCGGGGAATCCGGCTGCGGCAAGTCGACGACCGGGCGTTCGATCACGCGGCTGGTCGAGCCCACGGCAGGGCAGATCTCGCTCGACGGCTACGATGTCGTGCGGCTCGACCGCAGTTCGCTGCGCAAGATGCGGCGAAGCATCCAGATGGTGTTCCAGGACCCCTTCGCCAGCCTCGATCCGCGCATGAGCGTCGGCTCGGCGGTGATGGAGCCTTTCATCGAGCATGGCCTCGGCAGCAAGGCGCAGGCGCGGGAAAAGGCGGCGAGCCTTCTGGAGCGCGTGGGGCTGAAAGCCGACATGATGCGGCGTTATCCGCACGAATTCTCCGGCGGCCAGCGTCAGCGCATCGCGATTGCGCGATCGCTGATGCTCGATCCGAAAGTGATCGTCGCCGACGAAGCCGTGTCGGCCCTCGACGTGTCGATCAAGGCGCAGGTGTGCAATCTCCTGCTCGACCTGCAGCAGAGCTTCAACCTCGCCTATCTCTTCATTTCCCACGACATGGCCGTGGTGGAGCGCGTGTCGCATCGCGTCGCCGTCATGTATCTCGGGGAGATCGTCGAGATCGGGCCACGGCAGGCCGTCTTCGAGAACCCGCAGCATCCCTACACCCGCAAGCTGATGGCGGCGGTGCCGGTGCCGGACCCCGCCCGGCGCAATGTGAAGAGGAACCTTGCGACGGACGAGATCAAGAGCCCTGTCCGGCCCGTCGGTTTCGTTCCGCCACAGCGGCAGTATCGTGAGGTGTCGGCCGGTCATCTCGTGCAGGTCTGATCGCGGCCCGGCTGGCATCCTCCATCAAACTACCGTCATTGTCTGCGGTTAAGGCGATACTACATAGGGCACCGGTGTCGTTCGGCAGGGAGTTGGAATGGACGAGATGGATGGGGATGAGGCCGACCTCGCGGCAGATGGCGGCCGGCGCAAACGCGGCGCTCGCCTGTCCGAAATCCTCGCCTGCCTCGCAGACGATACCAGCCGGGAGCGCATCTCGGTCGCCGATATCTTCCACGCGATGGGCGACCGTGCCTTCGGCGCGCTGATTCTGATCTTTGCGCTGCCGAATGTCATTCCCTCGCCGCCGGGCACCTCGGCGCTGACGGGTGCGCCGCTGGTCTTTCTGTCGGCGCAGCTGATGCTCGGCCAGTCGCCCTGGCTGCCGAAATTGATTGCCAACAGATCCGTCGCGCAGTCGGATTTTTCCGCCATCGCCAGCCGGGTTTCGCCCTGGCTTGCCCGCGGCGAGCGGATGCTGAGGCCGCGGCTCGGCTTCCTCGTCTATCCGCCGGCGGAATATCTGACGGGCTTGCTGTGCCTGATCCTGTCGATCATCCTCATCCTGCCCATACCGCTTGGAAACATCTTTCCGGCGATTGCGATCTGTCTGTTTTCCTTCGGCATCCTCGAACGAGACGGTATCTGCGTGCTGCTCGGCATGGCGATGTTCGTCTTCTCGCTGACGGTGGTGGCCGGGGTGCTGTTTGCTCTCGTCAAGGGGCTGATCCTGCTGCTGACGACGACGCTGTTTTGAAATGGGAAAGCTGTCGGCAACGGTTCTGACGCTTTGCAAAGCGTCACAGGCCGGCCTATCTTCCGTCCGTCGCAATGCCGCTTCAGGGGCCTTTCATGCTGATCTCGCTTTTCCAGATGCAACCCGTCTCCGGCGACATCGCCGAAAATCTCGTCAAGATCGCAAGGGCGGCCGAAGCGGCTTCCGACATGGGAGCCGAGCTTCTGGTGACGCCCGAGCTTTCGACCAGCGGCTATGCGCTGGGGGCGCTGTTCGCCGAAATCGCGGAACCACGGGACGGCGCGCTGATCGATGCGCTTGCCGATATCGCCGAAACGTTCGGACTTGCGATCTGCGCCGGCTTTCCGGAGCGCGAGGACGACGCGGTCTATAATTCCGCGGTCTTGGTCAGGCCCGACGGCACGCGCGAATTCTATCGCAAGGGACATCTATACGGGGATGCGGAACGGGCCGCGTTCACCCCCGGAAACGATGTCCCGCATGTCTTCGACCTTTGCGGCATGAAGACCTCCATGCTGATCTGCTATGACGTGGAATTTCCCGAATATGTGCGCAGCGTGGCGCTCGCAGGCGCCGAACTGGTGCTGGTGCCGACCGCGCTTCCGGCCGGTGTCATCAGCCGCCGCGTGGCGGATACCGTCGTACCGGCCCGCGCTTTCGAGAACGGCGTCTTCCTCGTCTATTCCGATCTCTGCGGTTCGGAGAATTCAGCGGAATATTGCGGCCGCTCGGTGATCGTCGGCCCCGACGGCGATGTGCTTGCGCGCGCCGGCGCACGCGAGGCCCTGCTGGTCGCCGAGGTCGAGCCATCGGCCTATGACGAATGCCGCGAGCAGAATCCGTATCTGGCGGAGCGGCGGTCCGAACTCTACCGACTGTAAAAGCGAGGCACCGCAGTTTCCGCCGGATGCGCGGAATGTCCATCCGATTTTCGGAGTGGGGTGCCGAGGCAGACTTGTGGCCTGCCTTTCTGCTTCCTACATCGGCAGTGGCTTCACGGAGATGTCCATGATTATCGAAGCGGCCCGGCTGGCCATTAACAATCTCTTCGCTCCCGAAACACGCAAGGTCTTCTGGAAGGTGATGGGGCTTACCGTCCTCGTCCTCGTCGGCCTGTGGGTGGCGGTGCGCGAGAGTTTCATCGCCTATGTCATGCCATGGATAGAAGGCTTTCTGCCCGGCATGCCGGGCTGGGCCGGATGGCTCGGCTTCGTGTTCGGCATTTTTGCGAGCATCGGGCTTGCGCTGGCGCTTGCCCTGCTTCTCTCTTCCGTGACTGCGATCATTGCCGGCCTCTTCCTCGACGATGTCGCCGAAGTGATCGAGAAGCAGCACTATCCCGCCGATCCGCCCGGTATCGCCACGCCCTTGAGCGACGCCATCCTGTCGTCGCTGAAATTCTTCGGCGTGGTGGTGCTCGGCAATATCGTGGCGCTGATCCTGCTCTTCGTTCCGGGCGTAAACGTCGTCGCCTTCTTCCTGGTGAATGGCTATCTGCTCGGCCGGGAGTTCTTCGAGTTCGCCGCCATGCGCTTCCGCTCGCCGCAGGAGGCGCGGCTCTTCCGGGCGAAGAATGCCTCAACCGTCTTCGTCGGCGGACTGGTGATTGCAGGCTTTCTCGCCATCCCCATCGTCAACCTGCTGACGCCGCTCTTTGCCGCCTCGATGATGGTGCATCTCCACAAGATGCTGAGCCGCAAGGATGCCGGTTTCCGCCTGTGACGGGGATTTCCGGCGGGGTCATTCCACCGCCCCGATTGTCTGTGGCGGCAGTTCCGCCAGCGGTGCCGGCACGTCGCATGTCTTCTCCGCCGATTTGCAGAGATCGGCGATGACGCAGCGCTCGCATTCCGGACGCCGCGCCTTGCAACAGTAACGCCCGTGCAGGATCAGCCAGTGGTGGGCGTGATAGAGATAGTGCTTCGGGATGACCTTGGTGAGCTTATCTTCCACCTCGTCCGGGGTCTTGCCCGGCGCCAGGCGGATGCGGTTGGCGATGCGGAAGATATGGGTGTCGACGGCGATCGTCGGAATGCCGAAGGCCATTGACATCACGACATTGGCGGTCTTGCGGCCGACGCCGGGCAGGGTGACCAGTTCCTCGCGGGTTTTCGGCACTTCGCCGCCATAGACGTCGACCAGCCGCCGCGAGAGGGCGATGACGTTCTTGGCCTTGTTGCGGTAGAGGCCAATGGTCTTGATGTAGTCGCGGACCCTTTCCTCGCCGAGATCGAGCATCTTCTGTGGCGTATCGGCCACCTTGAAGAGGGCGCGCGTCGCCTTGTTGACGCCGGCATCCGTCGCCTGCGCGGAAAGGGCAACCGCGACGACGAGCGTGAAGGGATTGACGTGTTCAAGCTCCCCCTTCGGCTCCGGCCTTTGAACGGAAAAGCGACGGAAAATCTCCTCCAGTTCGGCGCGGCTATAGGCGCTGCGGGCCGTGGGCGCCTTGCGTCCCGCGACTGCCGGATTTGACTTTTTCAAAGTTTGGGTGCTGGATTTCTTGATCGGACTCGTCATGGACAATCTATAGTCAGGTGGAATGACCGAAGGCAATGTGAACAGCACCGCCGAGCAGCCGATATTTGCTGCCGAACTCATCCCCTATCGCTCGCTCGGCCGGAAGGGGTTTCGCATCCTGCTGGTTCTGACCGGGGCGGCCTGCTGCATTCATGCGGTCTTTTTCACCGTGACCGGCGCCTGGCCGATCGCCTTCTTCTTCGGGCTGGATTTTCTGCTGCTCTACGGCGCCTTCTGGCTTAACTACCGCGCGGCCCGCGCGCGCGAGGAAGTCACGGTTTCGCGCACCAGCCTGTCGATCCGCAAGTACACGCCGTCAGGCCGCGTGACCGAACATCGGTTCAATCCGTTCTGGGCGCGTTTCTTCGTGCGCCGGCATGACGAGATCGGCATCGTTTCCATGCATGTGGTGGGCGAGGGACGACGTACCGACATCGGTTCCTTCCTCAATCCCGACGACCGGGAGAGTTTCGCGCGGGCCTTCAAGGGGGCGCTCGCGACGGTGAAGCGGCGCATCTGATGCGCAAGACCTTATGGCCGCGCAAGAAACGGGTGGTATCCGACCTCCGCCCGTGGTGAAATTCTCCTCAAGATGAGGATTATGCCATGACACTTGCCCAGCAGATCGACCTTTCGAAAATCAGCGACATCACCCCGGCGGGCTCGGATTACGAGACGGTGCGCAAGGTGATCGAGATGCTGTCGCTCGATTATCAGGACCAGCCGTCGCTGGAGACCATCGCGGCAAGGCTCGGCCAGTCGCCGACGCAGTTGCAGAAGACCTTTACCCGCTGGGCGGGGCTTTCCCCGAAGGCTTTCCTGCAGGCCGTGACCCTCGATCACGCCAAGCGGCTGCTCGGCCAGGAAGGCATGCCGCTTCTCGAAACGTCCATCGAGCTCGGGCTTTCCGGTCCAGGCCGCCTGCACGATCTCTTCGTCACGCATGAGGCGATGAGCCCCGGCGAATGGAAAGCGAAGGGCGGCGGGCTGACGATCCGCTACGGTTTTCATTCGTCACCCTTCGGTCAGGCTCTGGTGATGGTGACGGACAGGGGGCTTGCGGGCCTTGCCTTTGCCGATCCGGGCGAGGAGACCGCCTGTTTCGAGGATATGGCGAAGCGTTGGCCGAATGCGAATTTCATTGCCGACAACTCGGCAACGGAACCCTATGCCGGCCGTATTTTCGATCCCGCGCGCTGGTGCGACGACCAGCCGCTGAGGGTGGTTTTGATCGGTACCGACTTTCAGGTCCGGGTGTGGGAAAGCCTGCTGCTGATCCCGCTCGGCAAGGCGGTCACTTATTCCGACATTGCCGCGAGAATCGGCCAGCCGACGGCGAGCCGTGCTGTAGGTGCGGCTGTCGGCCGCAATCCTGTTTCCTTCGTGGTTCCCTGCCACCGGGCGCTCGGCAAGAGCGGCGCGCTCACCGGATATCACTGGGGCCTGACACGCAAGCGCGCCATGCTGGGCTGGGAAGCCGGCCAGCTCGGAAATTGAGCGGAAAACCCCGGACCCATAAATCGATTGAAACGTTATCCCAAGCGTTCTTGACTTTGCCGTCTTCGGCTGGTGATAGTCGGGCACGTTCCGGCCGGGCCGGTCCAACTCAAGGATGACGATCATGACTTCCAAACTCGAACAGCTTCGCTCCATGACGACGGTTGTCGCGGATACCGGCGACATCGAGGCCGTTGCCCGGCTGAAGCCGGTGGATTGCACCACCAACCCGACCATCGTTCTCAAAGCACTGGGAACGGATGCCTTTGCCGACGCCTTCAAGGAGGCGATCGCCTGGGGCAAGGCCAAGGGCGGTTCGAGCGAAGCCGTCACCGCTGCGGTTGCCGACCGTCTGGCGATTTCCGTCGGTGCCGCGCTTGCCGGACTGGTTCCGGGCCGTGTCTCGACCGAAGTCGACGCCGATCTTTCCTTCGACACCAAGGGGTCGATTGCAAAGGCGCATGAAATCATCGCCGGCTACAAGGAACGCGGCATCGAGCGTGACCGCATCCTCATCAAGCTCGCTTCCACCTGGGAAGGCATCCGCGCTGCGGAAGTGCTGCAGAAGGAAGGTATCGACTGCAACCTGACGCTTCTCTTCTCCAAGGCCCAGGCGATTGCCTGCGCCGAGGCGAATGTGTTCCTGATCTCGCCCTTCGTCGGTCGCATTCTCGACTGGTACAAGAAGTCGACGGGCGAAAACTACACTTCGGAAACCGATCCGGGCGTGCTCTCGGTCCGGGCGATCTACAATTACTACAAGGTCAACGGCATCAAGACGATCGTGATGGGCGCCTCCTTCCGCAATGCCGGAGAGATCGAGGCGTTGGCCGGTTGCGACCGCCTGACGATCAGCCCGGCGCTGCTCGACGAACTCGACAAGGATACAGGCCCGCTCGCCCAGGTTCTGTCGGCCGACAAGGTCACGGCGGACCCGCTCGTTACGCTCGACGAGAAGGCCTTCCGCTGGGCGCTCAACGAAGACGCCATGGCGACCGAAAAGCTTGCCGAGGGCATCCGCGCATTCGCCAAGGATCTCGGCACGCTGCGCAGCCAGGTTGCCAAGGCCCTTGCCGCCTGATGGTCGCCGTTTCACCTCCCTGTCTGTCCGGCGGGGAGGTGTTGCTCACCAGTTCATCACGACATTGTCGGGGATGAAGTAGGTTTCCACTCCCTCGATCGTCACCACTGCATTTGCGCCTTCCTTGCGGGAGCGAACCTCCGCGCCATCCTCGCTGGTAAAGCGTCCGGCGCGATAGATCAGCGAGCGGACGACACCATCCGGCGTTTCGATGGCGATTTCGGCGCTGGTGCCACGACGCTGCAGCCCGAAGAGGCAACGGAAGAGCCGTGGATCGCGGCCGAAGCGGCAGTTGAAGGCGCCGGTCCGTTCGTAACCGTTCGCACCCGGCCATGACGGATCGGCGGGGTAGGGCCGATAGGCGCCGTCGGGTTCCACATATTCATCTTCATCGCTCACATAGCGGCCATTGACCCAGCCGCTCAGGCGCGGCCGGTCGTAGGTGGCGATCCGGCACCAGTAGCCGCCTTCGCGTTCCCGGCAACCGAGATTGCGGATCGGCGTTCCTTCCTCCAGCACGCCGATGATGCGGAACGCGGGTCCTGGGCCGGAGCGCACGTTCAGCGTATCGCCGGGGCGCAGGCCCATGACGTGCCAGTAGGAGGCATCGTCAGACGGGTTGGAGTAGAGGTTCGGCGCCGGGATAACCCGAGGTTCTTCTGCGCTGAGCGTTTGCGGGAGCAGGGCGGCGGCAACTGTCAGAAGGACGGTTGCGAAGAAGAGGGACATGGCGCGGCGCATCGCGGAACTCCGTTGATTGCGGCGGACGATAATACAGCGGCGATCTTACTGCCGGATTATCCACGGTGAAGGTAAACGCCACCCTTTTTGCGCGGGCTCTGGGTCGACGATGTTCCTCGAGAGTTGCTGCGACGCAGCAAAAATGCTTGCGATCAAAATAGATTTGATGCAAATCAATATGCATGGATACAAAATTGCGCAGGGAATTCGGATTTCGTCTCGTCGGACTGTCGCGCCGCTGGCGTCAGCACGTGGACGAGGGTGTGGCCGCCGTCGGGCTGAGCGATGCGACATGGTCGCCGCTCTTCCATCTGCACAGGATCGGCGACGGTCTGACGCAGAAGGAGCTTGCTGCGCACATCGGCCTCGACGGATCGAGCCTCGTGCGTCTTCTCGACATTCTCGAGCGGCAGGGGCTGGTGGAGCGCCGCACGGAAGCGGAGGACCGCAGGGCCAGGCGTCTTTACCTCACGCCTTCGGGCACGCAGCGCGTCTCGGCCATTCTGGAGCGCCTGCTGCCCCTGGAAGACGAAATGCTGCGGGATCTTTCCGATGCCGAGATTGCCGTGCTGCTCGGCGCCTTCGAGAAGATCGAGGCCCGCATCCGGGCCGCGCATGAGACCGGGGACACCGAACGATGACGCCGGGGCAGCGCATGGGGAGGCTCGGTTTCGATCTGCCGCGGTTGAATTTCGCGTTCAGGACCGCGGTTGCGGCGTGCCTGGCATTGTTCATCGCATGGCTGCTCGGGCTTGAGCATCCGCAGTGGGCGGCGATGACGGTCTGGGCGGCGGCGCAGCCCACGCGCGGCCAGCTCTTGGAGAAGGGCCTCTTTCGTGCCGTGGGGACAGTGATCGGTGTTGCAGCCGGGGTCGGTCTCGTCGCGGTTTCCGGCGGAGACCCCCGGCCGCTTGTCATCGGCCTCTCTGTCTGGATCGGGCTCTGCGTCGCCGCCGGCAATCTGTTGCGCGGTTATGTCTCCTATGGCGCAATGTTGTCGGGTTATTCGGCATCCATGGTGGCGCTGCTCGATACCGGTCATCCGGATCATGTGCTGTCCCTCGGCGCCGACCGGGCGGCGACCATCATGGTGGGCGTTCTGACCGCGCTGGCGGTCGGTTGGCTTTTGACGCCGGCCGCCGCCGAAAACGAGATGACCGGCCGGATGCGCCGTGTCACGGCGCGGCTGTTGCGCGACCTTGCTATAGCGCTCAGGGGTGGGAACATCACGACGCTCGGCGATGAGCAGCGGGCTCTGCTCGCCGAAATGGCGGCCATAGACGAGGTTCTCGATCCCCATGGCGCGGGGTCGTTCCGCTCGCGTCAGGCGGTTCGCGCCATGCGCACGGTGCTTTCGGTGCAGATATCGCTGCTGCTGGCCGGTCGTCGGGCCGGTCATGGCCGAGACGGAGGCATCGCCGATCTGCTCGACGAGGCCGCGGCCGGTTTCGAGGCGGGCAATGGTTCCGACGGTCCGCTGGCCCGCATCGACGCGGCGGCCGCACTTGCTGGCCGCGGCACTGATCTCGGGGACGCGCTGCAAACGCTGGGCGAGGCCATTCGCGCCCATCGCGTGGCCCTCGGCCAGCATGTGGAAAAGGCTGTACATGCGGGCCATGCCAGCCATCCGGTGGTATTGCACCGCGACTGGATCGGGGCGCGTCAGGCATCGATACGGGCAACGCTCTGCATGCTGCTGGTCGGGCTCCTGTGGGTCGTGACGGGTTGGGAGGCCGCGCCCTTCCTTCTGCTCGGCCTGTCGATCATGACGACGATCTTCTCGACTTTCGACAATCCCGCTCACATGATGCGATTCGTGCTGCTCGGACAGGTCTTCGGCGCGTTTGGGGCGCTTGCCTGCCGGTTCCTCGTCTGGCCGTTTGCCGGTAGCGAACTTCAGGTGGTGCTGCTGACGATGCCGTTCATCCTGGGGGCTTCGCTGTTCTTCTCCCATCGGCGCACGCTTCCCACCGCATTCGACTATGCCATGGTGTCGCTGCTGCTCCTGCACCCGACCTATCCGTTGACGGGGGACTTTTCCTCGATGCTGTCGGGCGCGATTGCCGTCGTGCTGGCCCCGGTCGTGGCGCTCGTTGCCTACAGGCTGATCTTCCCGCTCAACGCCGGAAAGCGTCTCGAAGCGCTCATTGTCATGATGGTGCACGAGCTGCAGGACATGGCGCGGGCGGAGGATGCCTCTCAGCACCGCCTGACCTGGCGGGGGCGTCTCTATCACCGTCTCTTCCGGATGATCCGGTTTGCCGAGCGCAGTGGCGACACGCATCGCGATGTCACCGATGGCGGGCTTGCTGTCCTGTCGGTCGGCTATTCGATCCTCTCCCTGCAGGATCTCGTCCGTTCAGGCGCCTTGTCCGATGGCGCGGAACGGGCCGCCAAGGCAGCACTAGAGCGATTGAAGAGGGTGAGCTCGGAGCCGGAAAAAGCCGCTGCCGCGCTGGCGCGTGCCGGTGGAAGGCTTTCCACGGCGCACCCGCGCGAAAGCGCTTCCGTTGCGGGAGCCGCCGAGGCGCTTCGGGCGAACGTCGCCTTCATGAAGCGGGCCGGGTAGGCCGAAAGAGAGAGGGGCGTTGCAAAAGCCACACTGCCGCCGACCGCAAGTTTCAGGCTCCAGTGAAGCGCAAAGCATCTCCCCGTCATGCCGGACTTGATCCGGCATCCAGCGATCCGACGTCCGTCGGGTCAAAAGACTCTTCCAGCCCAAGGACTTGGGCTGGCTGGATGCCTGTGACGAGCACAGGCATGACAGTGTGGAAAGGCCCGTACACCGTCGGGCGCAAACGCGCGGATTTGCCGGTCGTCTGACGGCGCGTTCGATACCGCGCCGTTGACTGCTGTTCAATGCGCGATCATGACGTGGCGGACTGCGGTGTAGTCCTCCAGCGCGTAGACCGACATGTCCTTGCCGTAGCCGGACTGCTTCAGGCCGCCATGGGGCATTTCATTGCACAGCATGAAGTGGGTGTTGATCCAGGTGCAGCCGTAGCGCAGGCGGGCTGCGGTCTTCATGGCGCGGGAAATGTCCTTGGTCCAGACGGAGGAGGCAAGGCCGTAGTCGCTGTCGTTCGCCCAGGCGATGGCATCCTCTGTTTCGGAGAAGCGGGTGACGGACACGACCGGGCCGAAGACCTCGCGGCGGACGATCTCGTCGTCCTGCAGGGCGCCGGCGATGACGGTGGGGGTGTAGAAAAAGCCCTTGTCGCCCGAGACCTTGCCGCCGGTGACGACTTCCATGTGCTTGTGCTCGGCGGCGCGGGTGACGAAGCTTTCCACGCGGTCGCGCTGGCGCTTCGAGATGAGCGGGCCGATCTCGTTTTCGGTGTCGTCGGCCTGGTTGAACTTCAGGGTCGAGACCGCGGAGGCGAGGTCGGCGACGAAATTGTCATAGACCTTGTCGGCGGCATAGATGCGGCAGGCGGCGGTGCAGTCCTGACCGGCATTGTAATAACCGAAGGTGCGGATGGCGGAGACGACGGCGTCGATGTCGGCATCGTCGTAGACGATGACCGGCGCCTTGCCGCCGAGTTCGAGATGGGTTCGCTTGACGGTCTTCGACGCAGCCGCCAGCACCTTCTTGCCGGTGGCGATGTCGCCGGTGATCGACACCATGCCGATCTTCGGGTGGTTGATGAGCGCGTTTCCGACGCTCTCGCCGCGGCCGAGCACGACGTTGACCACGCCTTCCGGCAGGATGTCGGCGAGAAGCTTCGCCATCTTGAGGGCTGTGAGCGGCGTCTGTTCGGAGGGCTTGAAGACCACGGTATTGCCGCCGGCGATTGCCGGTGCGAGCTTCCAGGCCATCATCATCAGAGGGTAGTTCCATGGCGCGATCGAGCCGACGATGCCGACCGGATCGCGGCGGATCATCGAGGTGAAGCCCGGCAGGTATTCGCCGGCGACCGGGGCATGCAGCGAGCGGATGGCGCCGGCGAAGAAACGCCAGCAATCGACGATGGCGGGGATTTCATCGTTCTTCACGGCATTGATCGGCTTGCCGCAATTGAGGCTCTCCAGCGCGGCGAAACCGTCGGCATCCTTCTCGATGGCGTCGGCGATTGCCAAGAGGTAGGCAGAACGCTGGCCGGGCGTGGTGGCGGCCCAGTCTTCGAAGGCTTTTTCAGCAGCGTCGACAGCGGCGTCGATCTGGCCGAGAGAGGCTTCGGGCAGGTCGAGGATCACTTCCCCGGTCTTGGGGTTGAGGATCTTTTCCTCGGTTTCCGTGCCGGCTTCGAATTTCGCGCCGATCAGCATTTGCGTGTCCATTTCGGTTCTCCCTCAGTCTTGAATGGTTGTTATTTCCCACTGCCGGCAACGCTGTCGGTATCGCGGGTGAGATAATAGGCGCCGAGGATCGGCAGGAAGGTGACGATCACCACGAGCATGGCGACGACGTTGGTCACCGGGCGCTGGCGCGGACGGATCAGTTCTTCCAGCATCCAGATCGGCAGGGTGGATTGCTGCCCGCCGGTAAAGGTCGTGACGATGACCTCGTCGAAGGACAGGGCGAATGCCAGCATGCCGCCCGCAAGAAGTGCCGTCGCGATGTTCGGCAGGACCACGTAACGGAAAGTCTGGAAACCGTCGGCGCCAAGGTCCATCGAGGCCTCGATCAGCGAGCCGGAGGTGCGGCGGAAGCGGGCGACGGCATTGTTGTAGACGACAACCACACAGAAGGTGCCGTGGCCGAGAACGATCGTCCACATCGAATAGGGTATCTCGGCAATCGAGAAGGCCGAGCGCAGCGCGATGCCGGTGATGATGCCGGGAAGCGCGATCGGCAGGATGACGAGCAGCGAGATCGCTTCCCGGCCGAAGAAGGCGGTTCGGGCGACGGCTGCGGCGGCCAGCGTGCCGAGCACCAGCGCAATGGCGGTGGCGATCGCGGCGACCTTGAGCGAGAGCGTCAGCGCTTCCCAGACATCGGGGCGGTTCCAGGCGACGGCGAACCATTGGGTCGTAAAGCCCGGCGGGGGCCACTGGAAGCTCTTTTCCTCCGTCGTGAAGGCGTAGACGAAGATCAGGAGGATCGGCAGGTGCAGGAAGGCAAGGCCGCCTGCGGCTGCAAGCTTCAGCGGCCATCCGGCGTCATTGTTTCTGTCAGAGCGCATCGAAGGCTCCCATGCGTTTGGCAATCCAGAGATAGATGCCCATGATGACGATCGGCACGACCGAGAAGGCGGCGGCGAGCGGCACGTTGCCGGCCGTGCCCTGCTGGGTGTAGACCGCCTGGCCGATGAAGAGGCGCGAGGAACCCACGATCTGGGGGATGATGTAGTCGCCGAGCGTCAGCGAGAAGGTGAAGATCGAGCCGGCGATGATGCCCGGCAGGGCGAGCGGCAAGAGCACATGGCGGAATGTCTGTTTCGGTTTCGCGCCGAGATCGGCGGAGGCCTCGATCAGATTGCCGGGCACGCGTTCCAGCGCTGCCTGGGTCGGCAGGATCATATAGGGCAGCCAGACATAGACGAAGACGATGAAGGTGCCGATATAGCTGATCGAAAGCGAATTGCCGCCGATGATGGGTAAAGCGAGCACGCCGTCGAGAAGCCAGGACAGGTGAAGCTTGGCGAAGGCCCAGGTGAGGATGCCCTCCTTGGCGAGGATCAGCTTCCAGGCATAAACCTTGACGAGATAGCTCGACCACAAAGGCAGCATGACGCCGATATAGAAGAAGGCCTTCCATTTTCCCTTCGCGTAGCGCGCCGCGTAATAGGCAATCGGAAAGGCGAGGATTGCCGAGGCGAGCGTGACGGCGATCGCCATCAGCAGGGTGCGCAGGATGATGTCGAAATTCGACGGAATGAGAAGCTGCTCATAGGTCGCGAGCGTGAACTCGTAGTTAATCATCCCGGAGAATTCGTCGATCGCGAAGAAGCTCTGCAGGAGGAGCGCGATCAGCGAGCCGACATAGATGATGCCAAGCCAGAGTAGCGGCGGCACCAGCATCAGTGCGAGCAGCAGCGCGGGATGCCGCCAGAAGAGATCGGACAGGCGACGCAGCGGCCCGTTTCGGACCGGCAGGATGGAGGTGGCGACGAGATCGCTCATGCCGCGTCGTCCATGTAATGCAGGTCGGCGGGTTTCCAGGCGATTTCGGTATTATCGCCGATCGCCGGAACGGGCTCGCCCGCGGGCACCATGACATTCAGCGAGATGTGGTCGAGCGTGACCGCGATGCGGGTTGCAGCACCGAGGAAGCTGTGGGACTTGACCACCGCGGGCAATCCGCTGCCGGAGACGACGCGGACTGCCTCCGGGCGCAGGCTCGCCCATCTTTCCTCGCCGCCCAGCCTTCTCGTCTCCGCGGGAGAAAGAATGTTGGAAGAGCCGACGAAATCCGCGACGAAGCGCGTCTTGGGGCGATTGTAAATCTCTTCCGGCGTGCCGGCCTGGACGATCCTACCCTCGTTGAAGACGGCGACGCGGTCAGCCATGGAGAGCGCTTCACCCTGGTCGTGGGTGACGAAGATGAAGGTGATGCCGAGGGATCGCTGCAGGGTCTTCAGCTCTTCCTGCATGCGTTCGCGAAGCTTGAGGTCGAGCGCACCGAGCGGCTCGTCGAGCAGCAGCACCTTGGGCTTGTTGACCAGTGCGCGGGCGAGCGCCACGCGCTGGCGCTGGCCGCCGGAGAGCTGGCCGGGCTTGCGGGCGCCGTAGCCGGGGAGCTTGACGAGGTCGAGCGCCTGTTCGGCCATCTGCAGCCGTTCGGATTTCTCCACCCCTTTCACCATAAGCCCGTAGGCGACGTTGTCGAGGATATTGAGATGCGGAAAGAGGGCGTAATCCTGAAAGACCGTGTTGACGTTGCGGCGATAGGGCGGGACGCCTTCCGCCGTTTCGCCGAAGATCTCGATATGGCCGGAGGTAGGTTGCTCGAAGCCGGCAATCAGGCGCAGGCAGGTCGTCTTGCCAGAACCGGACGGGCCGAGCATGGCAAAGAACTCGCCGGGCGCGATCACGAGATCGACGCCGTCGACGGCTTTGACGGTGCCGAAATGGCGCGACACCTGCGAGAATTCAACGGCTGCGGTCATGGGTACTCCGAATGATTTTGATTGGCCTCGGCCTGTCGACCTCTTCTCCCCATCGGGGAGAAGTGCCGAGCGCATGCGAGGCGATGAGGGGGCGGCAGGCTCGGCCCCCTCATCCGCCCTTCGGGCACCTTCTCCCCGATGGGGAGAAGGGGATTTTTAGCGGCCGCCGATCACGCCGATATAGTCGGACACCCAGCGGTGATAGGGCACGCACTCGCCCTGGCTTTCGCACTTCGAGGTCGGCGTCTTCCAGAACTTGATCTTGTCGAAGTCGTTGTAGCCGTTGGTGGCGCAGCCTTCGTCGGTCAGCAGTTCATTGCCCTTGCAGGCGGCGCCGACGGAGGGGTTTGCACCGAACCAGGCGGAGACGTCGCCCTGCACCTTGGGCGAGAGCGAATGCTCCATCCACATGTAGGCGCAGTTCGGGTGTTCGCTATCGACATGCAGCATGGTGGTGTCGGCCCAGCCGGTAACGCCCTCTTCGGGGAAGGTGGAGGCGATCTTGGCGCCTTCCGACTTCATCAGGTTGACCTGGAAAGGCCACGAACCGGAGGCGACGACGCCCTCGTTCTTGAAGTCGTCGATCTGGATCATGGCGTCGTGCCAGTAGCGGCCGACGAGCTGGCGCTGGCCGCGCAGCAAATCGAGAGCCGCCTTGTACTGGTCCTCGTTCAGCTCGTAGGGGTCCTTGATGCCGAGTTCGGGCTTGTGCTTCATCAGGTAGAGAGCGGCGTCGGCGACGTAGATCGGGCCGTCATAGGCCTGCACGCGGCCCTTGTTGGACTTTCCGTCGGGAAGGGTCATTTCCTCGAAGACGACCTTCCAGCTCGTCGGCGCCTGATCCTTGAAGGCTTCGGTATTGTACATCAACACGTTCGGACCCCAGACATAGGGAACGCCGTAATGCACGCCGTTTACCGTGTGCCAGGCGGCGTTCTGCAGATGCTCGTCGACGGTCTTCCAGGAGGGGATGAGGTCGGTGTTGATCGGCTGGACGCGTTTTCCCGCGACGAGGCGGAGAGAGGCGTCGCCCGACGCCGTCACGAGGTCGAAGCCGCCTTCGTTCATCAGCGCGACCATTTCATCCGAGGTCGCGGCCGTCTTGACGGTTACCTTGCAGCCGGTGTCGGCCTCGAACTTGGTGACCCAGTCGTAATTCTTGTCGGTTTCGCCGCGCTCGATGTAACCGGCCCAGGCGACGATGGAGAGCGCACCTTCGCCCTTGCCGAGTTCCTTCAGGGGCTCCTGGGCGACGGAAGCAGTGGCAAAGCTGAAGACGGCCGTGATGGCCGTGCAGGACTGCAAAAATTTCTTCATGGCAATTTCTCCCGGTTCGGGGCCGCCTTATCGCGGCGTTTGTTCCCGAATAGAAAGGTGACGCGAAATCGCCGCATTCGCAAATTCATTTGTCAGAAAGCCGTTATCGGTTTTTCCGAATGGTCGGGGACAGGCATCCCTCCCCAACCCCTCTCCACAAGAGGGAGGGGCTTTTCCGCGCATGCGGCGGCAGATTTGCGGCAGAACGGTCCCAAGGGTGCTCTCCCCCTTGTGGGGGAGATGGCCGTTAGGCCAGAGCGGATTCCACCAAGATATGAGATTACCGTCCCCGACCGCTTCTGAGCGCCTCGGCGATGCCGACGAAGTCGCGGGCGGCCTGGGGCAGGCTCGAGCCCTTGCGCCAGACCATGCCGACCTGGACGACGGGGAGCGCGCCGGAGACGTCGCGGCTTTCGATGCGGTCGCCTTCTAGCGACCAGGGGCGGTAGACAAGGTCGGGAAGCAGGGCGACGCCGGCGCCTGTTGCGACGAGGCTGCGGACCGCTTCCACGGAGCGGGTCCGGAAGGCGACATGCGGGCGGGCGCCGAGCGCCGAGAGCAGCTTTCCGGTGTTCTCCTCGATTTCGTCGACTGTCAGCATGATGAGCGGTTCGCGGGCGATATCGGCAACCGAGATGATGTCGGCCGAGACGAGCGGATGGCCCATGGGCAGCCAGAGGCGGTAGGGCGAGGTCTCCAGGATTTCCGCCTGCAGCGCCATGCGGTCGCGCAGGTTGGAAATGACCATCACCGCGACATCCAGTTCGCCACCGATCAGCAGGTGCTCGAGATAGGAGCCGTTGTCCTCGATTGCCGAGACCTCGACGCCGGGGCAGGCGCGGCGATAGCGCGCTAAGAGGTCGGACAGCACGTAGCCGGCAACCAGCGAGGTGACGCCGATATTGAGCGTGCCGCCGGTATTCTCCTGGGTTTCCGAAAAGGCGTTGCGGGCATCCGAGACCGTGGCGAGAATTTTCGTCGCATGGCGCAGGAACTGATGGCCGTTATGGGTGATCGACAGGCCGCGCGGATGACGTTCGAACAGTTCCACGCCAAGATCGCCCTCCAGTTCCTTGATCGCTTCGGTGATCGAGGATTGGGAAATGGAGAGGTTCTGGGCGGCGCGCGTCACCGAGCCCTGTTCGGCAACGGCGATGAAATACTGCAATTGGCGAAGGGTGAAGGCCATGGCCGTTTAGACCACGCTGCGCGAAGCGCCGCAAGCGCGCCGGCAAACCATCATTCCCGCAAGGCAGCCTTGCAAAGATGCAGCTTTGCAAATGTCAGGATGTCGATAATATGACAGCCTCTCCTATTGCGCTCCCTGCGCCTTTCCCGACTGCTGTAACGATGAAATCCACGCCGCTCGGCTATCTTTTTGCCTTTACGGCCTTCACCGTTTTCGCCGTACAGGACGGGATCTCGAAGCATCTCGGCGAAAGTTATTCGCCCGTCGTGGTGGCGGTGGTGCGGTATTGGGCCTTCGCCGCCTTTGCCCTGTTTCTCGCCTTCCGTGCCAAAGGGGGGCTCAGGGCCGCGGTCAGGACGAAGCGGCCCGTCCTGCAGATCATGCGTGGTCTGCTCCTCGGCGGACAGATCCTCATATCGGTTGCCGCCTTTCACTATGCGGGGCTTGCCCAGTCCCAGGCGCTCTTCGCATCGGCGCCGATCTTTGTCGCGCTGCTTTCGGTGCCGCTGCTCGGGGAGAAGGTGGGATGGCGACGCTGGACTGCCATCGGCGTCGGTCTCTGCGGCGTGCTGCTGATCCTGTCGCCCGGGCCGGGCGGTTTCAACGAATATGTCATCCTGCCGCTGATGTGCGCGCTTTTCGGCGCGGTCTACGGCATCCTCACCCGGCTCGTCAGCCGGGTGGACCAGCCGGTGACCAGCTTCTTTTACATGTGCATGGTGGGCTATGTCGGCGCCAATGCCATGGCGCCGGCCTTCTTCACGCCAATCGCGGCGAAGGACTGGGGCTGGATGCTGGCGTTGTGTTGCACGGGCATCGTCGGGCATTTCTCGCTCATCAAGGCCTATGACAATCTAAGCGCCGTCGTGCTGCAGCCGATCGCCTATTGGCAGCTGGTGCTCGGCTCTGCCATTGCCGTCGTTGTGTTCGGTGAAACACTCCGGTTCAACATGGTTCTCGGTTCGCTGATCGTCGTCGGCGCCGGGATCTTTACCGTCTGGCGGGAGCAGGTTGTGGCCCGCAGAAGGGCCGCGGAGGCATCGGCCGGAGAGTGATCTCAATTCCGCCGGCAGGGTCATGCTTGGAACGGCCATTTTTGGTCTTACGTCCAATTTTACTGAAGCCATTGTTGACCTCTTCCTAACGTTACTCAAAAACGGAGCGTAAGATTCTGTTTATATATTCGAAGTTGTTGATTTAATGCGCCCTCTTTCCAGCGCGGATTAACGCTTCGGGGGAGGCCGTACGTGAAATCCGCCCGTCATCTCCGGCTTTGCCGGCTGTCTTCAACGAGCGTGCTGGCTCTGTCGCTTGCCTGTGGTTTTTCGGCGGTCGCGCATGCGGATTCGGTCTATTGGTCCGGTGCGGCGGGCAATAACGACTGGTTCGACAACGGCAACTGGGTCTGGGATGCGCATGCGCCGGTCGCGGGCGATACCGCGCAGATCGACGGCACGGGCGTTCTCATCGACGGTGCGGGCGGTTATGCCGGAAACCTCCTCGTCGGTATCAGTTCCACGGCTAACCTGACCGTTCAGGACGATCTGACGACAACGTCCGTGTCGCTCGGCTGGAATGCCGGTTCCCAGGGAACGATTACGGTCACGGGCAGCGGCAACGTCTGGAACAATTCCTCTTCGATCACTGTCGGCAATGACGGAACGGGCTTCATCAATATTCTGGACGGGGCGGAGGTCGCTTCAGGTTCGTTCTATATCGGCGGAGGCCCCACCGGCACGGGAACCGTCACCCTTCAGGACAATTCCAAGCTCTTCGCCACCGGGGATCTTTATGTCGGCTATGGCGGCGATCCCGTGGATGGCGCGGACGGGCATCTCTATATCTATTCCGGCTCGGATGCGACGAGCGTGAATGGCGTTATCGCGGATGGCCTGAATACCACGGGTGCCGTGCTCGTGGATGGCGTGGGGTCAACCTGGAACAATGTCTCCCTCCTGATGGTGGGCGGCGGTGGAGTGGGTACGCTCGACATCGTCAATGGCGGTTATGTTCACAGCGGCAGCGCCACCATCGCCAATCTGGCGACAGCCTCCGGCAGCACCGTCACCGTGGACGGCGTGGGCAGCGAGTGGTCGATCGACACGTCGCTCGTCGTTGGCGGCAGCACCGAGGGACATCTCGATATCACGAATGGCGGCGTCGTTGGAGCGTCGACGGCCGCGCTTGGTTATGCGAGCGGCGGAAACGGTCATGTCTCGGTGGCCGGCGCGAACAGTTCGTGGACGGTCACGAACGATCTTTACGTCGGGCTGGACGGGACGGGCGATGTGTCCATCGAAGCTTCCGGACTTGTGGAAGCCGGAGCCGTTTATCTCGGTTACGCGAGCGCTGCCGTTGGCGCCATTACCGTCGACGATGCCGTCCTGAACGTCACCGATCGCATCGGCGTCGGCTATGACGGCACCGGCACGTTGACCGTTCGTGACGGCGGCACGGTACATTCGGATGGCGCCATCCTCGGCTGGAACGCGACGGGCCAGGGCACCGCCTCGGTGAGCGGAACCGGCAGCCGCTGGGAAAACACGGATACGCTCTATGTCGGCAATCTCGGCGACGGTTTCCTGACGATTGCCGCCGGTGGCGTCGTCACCAGCACGGACGGTTATGTCGGCACTGAAAACGGCTCCGACAGCGAGGCGACGGTGACGGGCGCGGGTTCGTCCTGGGAGATGAGCGGCGCGTTCCTCGTCGGCCACAATACCGGTTCGCAAGGCGCGGTGACCGTTTCCGCCGGCGGCTCCATCAGTGCGCTTCAGGGCATTCTGGGCGATCTTGCCGGTTCGGTCGGTACGATGACGGTTACGGGAGCGGGCTCGACATGGTCCGCACTCGTCGATTCCTCCGTGCTCTATTCGGGCGATCTGAATGTCGGCCGCTTCGGGACGGGTTATCTGACCGTCAGCGATGGCGGTTCCGTTATCGGCAATCGCCTGCATATCGGTAATGAAGCCGGCTCCTCCGGCACCGTTGTCGTATCGGGCGCCGGCTCGAATCTTACGATCGCAGGGCGGCTTTCGGTCGGTATCGAGGGGGATGGTGTGCTGACCGTGTCGGATGGCGCGACCGTCAGTGCGGACCGGATCGTGATCGCGGACGACGCGGCATCGAGCGGCACAATCAATATCGGCGCCGCAAGGGGGCAGTCCGCCTCCGCTGCCGGCACGATCGATAGCGCGACCGTGGTCTTCGGCGACGGTGACGGCGAAATCGTCTTCAATCACACCGGCAGCAGCTATGTCTTCGCCTCCGATGTGGAGGGCACGGGAACCTTGTCCTTCCTCTCCGGCCTGACACTGCTGACCGGCGACTATTCCGCTTTCACCGGAGACCTGAGCATCGAGGGCGGTCTGGTTTCGGTGAATACCTCGACGCTGACGGCCGTCGCCAACGTTCTCTCGGGTGCTACGCTCGGCGGTTCCGGCACGCTCGGCAACGTGGCTGTCGCAAGCGGCGCTACGGTCGCGCCCGGCAATTCGATCGGCACGCTGACGGTTGCCAATATCAGCTTCGCCTCGGGCTCCATCTATTCCGTCGAGATAGACAATACCGGCCGCAGCGACCTTCTGCATGCGACGGGCACGGCCACGATCAGTTCCGGCGCCAGTGTCTACTTCGGTCCGGAAAATGGAACGGACGACGGCAGTACCTATTCTGTCGGCACGGTCTATACGATCCTGACGGCAGATGGCGGGGTGTCCGGCACCTTCGGCTCGATCTCGGACGGCTTCGTCTTCCTCGACGGCACGCTGGTCTACGATGCCAACAACATCTACCTGACGCTGTCGCGCAACAATACGAGCTTTGCGAGTCTTGGGCAGACCCGCAACCAGATCGCCGTCGGTACAGCGCTCGACAGCATGGCGAGCGGCGATCCGGTGCAGAGCGTCGTGGCGGGCCTCGGTGAAAGCGCCGTCCGCCCGGCCTATGATGCGCTGTCGGGCGAAATCCATGCTTCCGCCAAGGGCATGCTGGTCGATGACAGCCGCTTTGTCCGCGACGGCCTGAACGCCCGGCTTCTTGCCGGCGAGACAACGGGAGAGCGCGGTTTCTGGATGTCCTCCTTCGGCTCCTGGGCAAGGGCGGATGGTGACGGCAATGCCGCCTCTCTCGAACACAATACCGGGGGCTTACTCGGCGGGGCAGACACCGTGTTGCTCGATGACTGGCGTCTCGGTCTTGCCGGCGGCTACAGCCGGACCAGCTTCGATGTGGATGGTCGCAATTCGTCGGGAACGTCGGACAATTACTCCTTGGGCGTCTATGGCGGCCGGTCGCTCGGCGCGTTCGATCTGAGGTTCGGCGGGGCCTATACCTGGCACCGGATCTCGACCGACCGCTCCGTCGACATCGGCAGCTTCAGCGAGGATCTCGATGCCGATTACAATGCTTCGACCGCACAGTTCTTCGGCGAGGCAAGCTACGGCATCGACACGGGCATCGGCCATTTCTCGCCGTTTGCGGGCCTTGCGCATGTGCTGCTGCACACGGATGACATGTCCGAGACGGGCGGCGATGCGGCGCTTTCCGCGGCCGGCGACGACTACGCCATGACCTATTCGACGCTTGGTCTCAGGGCTTCAACCCCGATTGAACTCGGCGGCACCACCATCGGCCTGCAGGCCATGGTCGGCTGGCGCCATGCGTTCGGCGATGCGACGCCGACCTCGGAACACGCCTTTGCGACGGGCGATGCCTTTACCGTCGCCGGTACGCCGATTGCGCGCGATGTCGCGGTCTTCGAGGCCGGCCTTTCCGTTTCGCTGTCCAAGACGGCGACCTTCGGAGTTTCCTATGCCGGCCAGGCCGGCGGCGGCGATTGGGAACAGCAGCTCAAGGGCCGCTTCGACGTTCGGTTCTGACGAGGCCGATTTCAACCTGTCGGCGGTCCGGGTTCCTGCGGCTCCGGGACGCCTGCTCCCAATAGGGATTCCATCGCCGCGATGACGCGGCGATGCTGGTGTGCATGGCGTGTCCTGACACCGGTCGCGGCATAGACCGTCTGCGGGATTGGCGCGACCTCCTCGACGATAAAAGCGATGCCGGCGCGATGTAACCCGTCAGCCGTGGTTTTCGTCACGAAAGCGCCGCCGCCGAGGCTTTTCAGCATGCCCGTTATCGTGACGTTCTGGCCGGAAGACAAAGCCGTGGCCGCAAGTTGCGGCAGGGCCAGCCGGTGCGCCCTGTCAAAGGCCGGGGAATAATTCGCACCGATGTAGTTGTCCCGGGTGAGGTCGCCCACCTTCGATGACAGGGTGCTGACCAGCACATAGGTCATTTCGCCGATCCGCTCATAATGCAGGTCGGGCAGGAAGTGGGGCGTGTAGAGGATCGCAAGATCGAGATCGCCGCTGGCAAGATCCCGGTTCATCTGGTTCGAATAATCTGCCTCGATATAGATCGAGGTTCCGGGCAGCTCGGCGCGGATCGCCCTCAGCCATGGACCGGCGAGTTCTTCGGCGACATCCTGCTGGACGCCGATGCGCATGGCGTGTTCGTAGGCGCCGGCGCTTTCGACCGTCCGCGCCGCCTCGTGCCACTGACGCTGCAAAGCGCGCGCGTGATCGAGGAAACGCAGGCCAGCCGGCGTCGGCGCGGTGCCGCCCTTGTTGCGGGTGAAGAGCGAACGGCCGAGTGCTGCCTCCAGCGCCTTGATGCGATGGGATACCGTCGACTGCCTGAGGTTCATGCGCTCGGCGGTGCGGTTGAAGCTGCGTGTCTCCATCAGGTCGAGATAGGTTTCGATCAGCTCGATCTGCACGTGGCCGCTCCGCTTGGACTCAGGTTTCTTGCGCCATTTGCCGAAGGTCCGAGAGGCCCCTGGGCGGATGCGCGCGGAAGTCGACGCCATAGACGCGGCTGGCGAAATGGTCGCGGACACGGGTGATCTGGGAGGCCTCGCCTGTAATCCTCGACCTCAACAGTGGATCGCGGGTGTCGGCAATTGCCATCGATTTGTTGATAACCCAGCCATATGGCTGGATACCGGCGCGGCGCAAATCGTCCTGCAATGCGCCGGCCTCGGAGACCGGAGTGGTTTCCGGTAGTGTGACGAGGATAACCTTGGTGTAGCCGGGGTCCTGCAGGCGCATCAACGGGGTGACCATCCGTCCGGGGGTATCGGGATCGAGATGGCGGGTCATCTGGCGATGATACGCGCCGGTGGCATCCAGCAGTAGAAGCGTATGGCCCGTCGGCGCGGTATCGATGACGACGAAATTGCCCCGCGCTTCCCCGACGATGCGGGAAAATGCATGAAACACCGCCACCTCCTCCGTACAGGGCGAGGCGAGGTCTTCGCGCAGGAGCGCCCTGCCTTCGTCATCCAGATCGCGACCGCGCGTCGACATGATCTTGGCAATGTACCGCTCCGTCTCGACCTCGGGGTCTATCCGGTCGACCGTCAGGCCGGGCATGGTTTCGGCGCCGACGACGAAGGAAAGATGGGCGGCGGGATCGGTGGTCGTCAGATGGACGGAATGCCCTTTTGCCGCGATGCCGGCGGCAAGGGCCGCGGCAATCGTGGTCTTGCCGACGCCACCCTTGCCCATCACCATGACCAGCCCCTTGCCGCTTGCGGCGATCTCGTCCACCAGTGTCGACAGTCGTGGCAGGTCCGGTGCGGCAAGCGGTGGCAGGTTTTCCATGCGCGGATCGGCGGGTGGGGAGAGCAAGGCGCGCAGGGCTGGCAGGCCGACCATGTCGAAGGGCAAAAGCGGGATTTCGTCGCGCGGCAGGCCGGCGAGCGAAGCCGGTATTTCGGAAAGCGCCGATGTCTGTTCGGCTGCGAAGGCGATGGCGATCCTGTCTTCCGGCTCCGTCGGCGTGAACCGGCCATTGACGGCGAGCATCTGATTGGAGAGGCCGAGTTCGGCGAGTTCTCCTGCGGTGCGGGCCGCTTCCCGAATGGCGCCGCTGTCCGGGCGCGTGACGAGTACGATGGTGGTGCGTGCGGGGTCCGCGAGACAATCGAGCGCCGCGCGAAAACGTGTCTCCTGCATCTTGAGGCCCGAATGCGGCCCGAGGCAGGATGCGCCACGCTCATTGGCTTCGAGAAAGCCTGTCCAGGCCTTGGGAAGACTAAGGAGCCGCAGGGTGTGACCGGTCGGAGCCGTATCGAAGACGATGTGATCGAAGTCGCTCGCGTCTCCGGTCAGAAGTCCCACGAATTCGTCGAAGGCGGCAATCTCGGTGGTGCAGGCACCGGACAGCTGTTCCCGAACGGTGGCTTTGTCGCTGGCGCTTGCAGAGGGAGCCATCTGTTCGAGAACGCGGCGGCGGTAATCCTCCGCCGCCGTTTCCGGATCGATGTTCATGGCCGACAGTCCCGGAATGCCGGGCACCGACCGTGGTTCGTCGGTAAGCGTCGTGCCGAGCATTTCATCGAGGTTAGAGGCTGGGTCGGTACTCACCAGCAGAACCTTGAGACCGCGATCAGCCAGTGCGATAGCCACGGCGCAGCTCAGGGACGTTTTGCCGACGCCGCCCTTGCCCGTGAAGAAAAGGTGGCGATTGGGTCTGTTCAACAGCGTCAGTCGTTCCATCTACTCTTCCTCGATTTCTGCAGTGCATCCAGCCTACGGCATCGACCGCTGTCGCGACTTGATCTGTGGCAAGCAATCTAATCGAATTCTTCGATCAATAAAGCGAAATACGCTCGCTTGATGAATGTCATTTCCTTCTGCAAGCTCACGCCAAAACAAGAGGGGAATACGGATGTCTCAACTGCCCGGTTCGGCACGTGTCGTCATCATCGGGGGCGGGGTCGTGGGGGCTTCCTCGCTCTATCATCTGGCGAAGGCCGGATGGACGGATTGCGTGCTTCTGGAAAAGAACGAGCTGACGGCAGGCTCCACGTGGCATGCGGCCGGCAATGTGCCGACCTTTTCCTCCTCATGGTCGATCATGAACATGCAGCGCTATTCGACCGAGCTTTACGCGAAGCTCGGCGGGCTGGTCGATTATCCGATGAACTATCACGTCACGGGATCGCTCAGGATCGGTCACACGAAGGAGCGCCTGCAGGAGTTCAGGCGCGTCGTCGGCATGGGCCGCTATCAGGGCATGGACCTCGACATCATGTCGCCGGACGAGATGCGGTCGAAATATCCGTTCCTCGAAACTCATGACCTGACGGGAGCGCTTTACGATCCCTATGACGGCGATATCGATCCGGCCCAGTTGACCCAGGCGCTGGCGAAGGGCGCGCGCGACATGGGGGCGAAGATCATCCGCTTCTGTCCCGTCACGGCGGCGCGCCGGGAAAACGGCGAGTGGGTGTTGACGACGCCGCTTGGCGAGATCCGCTGCGAATATGTCGTCAACGCCGCCGGCTACTATGCGCGCGAGGTCGGCAAGCTGTTCGGCCGTGAGGTGCCGATGATGGTGATGAGCCATCAGTACATGCTGTTCGACACCATTCCCGAACTGGAGGCATGGTCGAAGGAGGCAGGCCACAAGCTGCCGCTGCTGCGTGACGTCGACAGTTCCTATTATCTCCGGCAGGAAAAATACGGCATGAACCTCGGGCCTTACGAAAAGGCCTGCCGGGCGCATTGGGTGACGAAGGACGACCCGATGCCGGAGGACTTTTCCTTCCAGCTCTTCCCAGACGATCTGGAGCGGCTGGAATGGTATCTCAACGATGCCGTCGAGCGCGTACCGATCCTCGGCACGGCGGGGCTTTCCAGGATGATTAACGGTCCCATTCCCTACGCGCCGGATGGCAATCCGCTGATCGGGCCGATGCCGGGCGTGCCGAATGCCTTCGAGGCTTGCGTCTTTACCTTCGGCATCTGCCAGGCGGGCGGGGCCGGCAAGGTGCTGGCCGAATGGGTCAGCGAGGGCGAGACCGAATGGGACATGTGGTCCTGCGATCCGCGCCGCTACACCTCTTTCGCGTCCGATCCGGATTATTGCGTCGCCAAGGGCATGGAAATCTATGGCCATGAATATGCGATGCATTTCCCGAAACACTACTGGCCGGCGGGGCGCAATCGCAAGCTTTCCCCGATTCATGACCGGATCGCGGCGCTCGGTGCGCAGTTCAAGCCCTATAACGGCTGGGAGCGGGCGATGTGGTATGCGAAACCCGGTGACGACACTTCCGAAGATGCGACCCAGACCTGGGATCGCAAGGGGCCGTGGAGCCCGCGGATCGAGGAGGAGTGTCTCGCGGTGCGCGATGCGGCTGGCATTCTCGATCTGCCGGGCTTTTCCCGCTACCGGGTGAAGGGCAAGGGCGCGCACGAATGGCTTTCCTCCATCATCACCGGTCGTGTGCCGAAGCCGGGGCGGATCGGACTTGCCTATTTCGCCGACGACAAGGGCCGGATCGTCACGGAGATGTCGGTGATGGCGATCGAGGAGGATTTCTTCTTCCTCATCACGGCTGCGACCGCCCAGTGGCATGATTACGAATGGCTTCTGAAGCTGAAGCCGGCCGATGCCGCTTTCGTTATCGAGGATGTGACCGAGGCCTTTTCCTGCCAGATCCTGACCGGGCCCCATTCCCGCGCGATCCTCGCCGAGGTGACGGATGCCGATCTTTCCCGTCCATGGCTCACGCATCAGCCAGCGCAGATTGCCGGGCGCTGGTGCCAGCTCGTGCGCGTTTCCTTCGCCGGCGAACTCGGATGGGAGATCCACACCAAGGTCGAGGATACGCCCGATGTCTTCGACGCGGTCTGGATGGCGGGCAAGAGCCACGGGTTGAAACCCTTCGGCATGGAGGCGCTGGACTGCCTTCGCGTGGAGAAAGGTTATCGCGCCTGGAAGGGCGATCTTTCGACCGATTACACTGTGCTGCAGGGCGGGCTTGACCGTTTCATCGACTGGTCGAAGCCGGATTTCAAGGGCCGGGCGGCGCTTCTTGCCGAGAAGCAGCGGGGCGTATCGAAGCGTTTCGTGACACTTGTCGTCGAGGCTGATGATTGCGACGCGCCCTATATGTCGACGCTCTGGCATGGCGGACAGGTGGTCGGCGAGACGACCTCGGGCAATTGGGGTTACCGGGTCGGCAAGTCCATCGCGCTCGGCATGTTGCGCGCCGATCTCTGTGAGCCCGGCACCGAGGTCGAGGTGGAGATTTTCGGAGACAGGTTCAACGCGGTCGTGCAGCCCGATCAGGCGGTCTGGGATGCATCGAACGAGAGGCTGAAGGCATGAGCAACACCACTTCCCTGAAGCCTGTCCCGTCCAGGGCGCGGGCCGTCATCATCGGCGGCGGCGTGTCCGGCTGTTCGGTCGCCTATCATCTTGCCAAGCTCGGCTGGACCGATGTGGTGCTTCTGGAGCGCAAGCAGCTGACATCCGGCACCACCTGGCATGCCGCCGGCCTGATCGGCCAGCTTCGCGGCAGCCAGAACATGACGCGGCTCGCGAAATATTCGCGCGATCTCTACGTGCGGCTCGAGGCGGAGACGGGCATCGGCACGGGCATGAAGCAGAACGGTTCGATCACCGTCGCGCTGACGGACGAACGGCGCGAGGAGATCTACCGGCAGGCATCGCTGGCGCGGGCGTTCAATGTCGATGTGCAGGAAATCGATCCGGCGCGGGTGAAGGAGCTTTATCCTTATCTCAACGTCTCGGATGTGAAGGCGGCGGTGCATCTGCCGCTCGACGGCCAGTGCGATCCGGCCAATATCGCCATGGCGCTGGCAAAGGGCGCCCGGCAGCACGGTGCGACGGTCATCGAAGGCGTCAAGGTTCTCGATGTCCTGACGAAGGACGGCCGCGTGACGGGTGTCGTCTGCGAGCAGGCGGGCGAGCGCCATGTGATCGAGACCGAAAACGTGGTCAATGCCGCGGGCATGTGGGGCCGCAATCTCGCGGCCCAATCCGGTGTGACTGTGCCGCTGCATGCGGCCGAGCATTTCTACATCGTCACCGAGCCGGTGCCGGGGCTCAAACAGCTTCCGGTGCTGCGCGTGCCGGACGAGCAGGCCTATTACAAGGAGGATGCCGGCAAGATGCTGCTCGGCGCCTTCGAGCTGAAGGCCAAACCCTGGGGCATGGATGGCATTCCCGAGGATTTCTGTTTCGACCAGCTTCCCGACGATTTCGATCACTTCCAGCCCATCCTCGAAATGGCGGTGAGGCGCATGCCGATGCTGGAGACGGCCGGCATCCATACCTTCTTATGCGGACCGGAAAGCTTCACGCCCGACGACCGCTATTATCTCGGCGAAGCGCCGGAGCTGAAGGGATACTGGGTGGCAGCCGGCTACAACTCCATCGGCATCGTCTCTTCCGGCGGGGCCGGCATGGCGCTGGCCCAGTGGATGAACGACGGCGAGCCGCCCTTCGATCTCTGGGAGGTCGATATCCGCCGCGCGCAACCGTTCCAGAAGAACCGGGTCTATCTGCAGGAGCGTGTCACCGAGACGCTCGGCCTGCTTTATGCCGACCATTTTCCCTACCGGCAGATGGCAACAGCCCGCGGCGTGCGCCGCTCGCCGATCCATGAGCATCTGAAGAGGCGCGGCGCCGTCTTCGGCGAGGTGGCCGGCTGGGAGAGGGCGAACTGGTTTGCCGGGCTCGGTCAGGAAAAGGAATACCGCTACAGCTGGAAGCGGCAGAACTGGTTCGACAACCAGCGCGCCGAACACATGGCGGTGCGTGAAGGTGTCGGCCTGTTCGACATGACGTCTTTCGGCAAGATCCGGGTGGAGGGCCGCGATGCGCTTGCTTTCCTGCAGCGGCTCTGCGCCAATCAGATGGACGTCGAGGTGGGCCGGATCGTCTACACGCAGATGCTCAACCGCCGGGGCGGGATCGAAAGCGACCTGACGGTGACACGTCTTTCGGAGACAGCCTTTTTCCTCGTCGTTCCCGGCGCAACGCTCCAGCGCGACCTTGCCTGGCTGCGCAAGAACCTTCTGCCCGACGAGTTCGTGGTGGTGATCGATGCGAGTGCCGCGGAAAGCGTTTTCTGCGTCATGGGGCCGAAATCGCGCGAACTGCTCAACAAGGTCAGTCCGAGCGATTTCTCCAATGCGGCCCATCCATTCGGTTCGGCCCGCGAGATCGAGATCGGTTACGGCCTCGCCCGCGCCCATCGCGTCACCTATGTCGGCGAACTGGGCTGGGAGCTTTACGTCTCGTCGGACCAGGCGGCGCATGTCTTCGAGACATTGGAACATGCCGGCGAAGGTCTAGGGCTGAAACTGTGCGGCCTGCACGCGCTCGATAGCTGCCGTATCGAAAAGGCGTTCCGCCATTTCGGGCATGATATCACCGACGAGGATCATGTGCTTGAGGCTGGGCTTGGTTTTGCGGTGAAGACCGGCAAGGGCGATTTCATCGGCCGGGATGCCGTCTTGAGAAAGCAGGAGGAGGGTTTGAAGCGTCGGCTCGTGCAGTTGCGCCTCACCGATCCGGAACCGCTGGTCTTTCACAACGAAGCGCTGGTGCGCGATGGCAGGATCGTCGGAACCATTACGTCGGGCAATTACGGCCATTTTCTCCAAGGCGCAATCGGCCTCGGCTATGTGCCCTGCGAGGGCGAGAGCGCAGCCGACGTTCTGGCGTCGAAATACGAGATCGAGATCGCCGGGGAACGGTTCGCGGCGGAGGCTTCGCTTGCGCCGCTGTACGACCCCAAGGCGGAACGAGTGAAGATGTGAGCGTGGGTTTCAAACCCCTATCGAAATTCCGGGTTCCACCAAGGAGGCAAATGCAATGCTGGCGTCCGATCTGAAAAACGACACTGTGCTGGCAGACTCCATCGACAGGCTCGTTTCCGCATACCGGCCGGGCTATGCGCTGGAGCGTCCGTTCTATCTCGATCCCGCGATCTTCGAGCGGGATATGGAACGGGTGTTCTTCCGCCATTGGCACTGTCTGGCGCATGAGAGCGTCATTCCCGATCCCGGCGATTTCGAGGTTTTCAAGCTTGGCTCTGAAGCGGTGATCCTGACGCGCGGGGCGGATGGCGGCGTGCATGCGCTGCTCAATCTCTGCCGCCATCGCGGGGCGGAGGTCTGCACCAGGGAGAAGGGTAATGCCAAGGCATTCGTCTGTCCCTATCACGCCTGGACCTACGGCAATGACGGTGCGCTCAAGGCCGCGCGGCTGATGCCGAAGGACTTCGACCGGCAGGCGCATGGGCTGAAGAAGGCGCATGTGCGGGTGGTCGAGGGGCTGGTGTTCATTTCCTTTGCGAAGGAACCACTCGATTTCAGCGAGGTCGAGGCATTGCTGCACGCGACCTGCGGCCAGTATGGCTGGGCCAATGCAAAGGTGGCGCACCGGCAGAGCTATGCGATCGACGCGAACTGGAAGCTCGCTGTCGAAAACTATGTCGAGTGCTACCATTGCGGCCCGGCCCATCCGGAATATTCGGAGACGCATGCGCTGGAACAGCCACTGCATCTGATCGAGGAGCTGAACGCCGCCATGGAGGCGCGGACCTGCGCGCTCGGCATCGAGATCGGGTCGGGCAATCACTGGCAGTCCTCGGCCGGCGGCAAGGAAACGATCCATGCCTTCCGCTATGCCCTCTATGACGGCGTGAAAACCGGCAGCAAGGACGGTCAGCCGCTCAGCACCCTGATGGGACGTTTCACCGATTTCGACGGCGGCGTCACCTCGATCCATCTCGGCGGCACGAGCTTCCTGGTCTGCTACGCCGACCACGGCATGATCTACCGCTTCATCCCGAAGACGGTTGATACCTGCGAAATGGAGCTGATCTGGCTGGTCGATGGCAAGGCGGAGGCGGGCGTCGACTACGACTTCGAAAAGCTCACCTGGCTCTGGCGCGTGACGACCGACGAGGACAAGGCGATTATCGAACACACCGCGCGCGGCGTGCGCTCGCATTTCTACGAGCCCGGGCCGATTGCGCCGATGGAGCAGAACGAACTGCGCTACATCAACTGGTATCTCGAGGAGATCAGCCGTCCGTGACGGCGGCTGATCGCTGGCTGTTGCGCGATTTCCAGACGGTGCGCAGGAAGGCGGCGACGAACATGGCCGACATCAGGAGGACGATGGTCGGGGCAGGGGCGCTGTCGATCAGGAAGCTGAGATAGATGCCGGCGACCGATGCGGTGACGGCGACGGCCACGGCCGTTACCAGCATCGCCTGAAACCGTCGGGTAATCAGGAAGGCGATGGCGCCCGGAGCCACCAGCATGGCGACGGAAAGGATGATGCCGACAGCTTTCAGAGCGCCGACCACCGTCAGCGACAAGACCGCCAGCAGGCCGTAGTGCAGCAGCCGGACCGGCAGGCCGATGGCGCGGGCGTGTTGCGGATCGAAGGCCTGCACCAGAAGATCCTTGCGCAGGATTACCAGAAAGACTGTTGCGGCAAGCGCGATCAGGCCGGTTTCCAGAAGGTCGGAGGGCAGGATGCCGAGCATGTCGCCGAACAGGATATGGTCGAGATGCACGTCGCTCTCGATCTTCACGTAGAGCACGAGGCCGAGGCCGAACATGCCGGAGAAGACGATGCCGAGGACGGTGTCTTCCTTGATGCGGCTGTTTTCCTTGAGGTAGCCGGTCAGCAGCGCGCAGGTAAGGCCGGCGATAAAGGCGCCGATGGCAAGCGGGATGCCGGCGATATAGGCGATCACGATGCCCGGCAGGACGGCATGGGAGACAGCATCCCCCATCAGCGACCACCCCTTCAGCACCAGCAGGCAGGAGAGCAGCGCCATCGGCACGGCGATCATCAGGGTGATGACGAAGGCCGACTGCATGAAGGGAAGCTGGAAGGGCAGGATGAGAAGTTCGAGCGTGTCGTTCACCGCGCTGCCTCCGCTGATGCTGTGGGGCTGGCGAGCGCTGCGCGGGCGCGGCGGCGGGCGGCGAGGAGACCGTGCTTCGGCGCGAAGACGAAGGCGGTCAGGAAGATTGCAGTCTGCAGCACGACGATGACGCCGCCGGTCGCTCCGTCGAGGAAATAGCTGATATAAGCGCCGATGAAGCTGGTGACCGCACCGATCAGGAAGGCCATGAGAATGAGGCGCTGGAAGCGGTCGGTGAGCAGGTAGGCGGTTGCACCCGGCGTCACCACCATGGCGATGACGAGGAAAGCGCCGACGGTCTGGAGGGCGGCGACGGTGGAGCCGGCGAGCAGCGTGAAGAAGATCACCTTCAGCAGATCCGGCCTGAGGCCGATCGAGCGGGCGTGGTTCTCGTCGAAGAAGGCGACCATGAAGTCCTTCCACTTGGCCGTCAGCACGACGAGGCTGACGCCGCCGATGATGACGAGCTGCAGCGTATCGGCCGGCGTGATCGCGAGGATGTTGCCGAGCACGATGGTCTGGATGTTCACCGAAACGGGGGAGAGCGAGACCATGAAGAGGCCGAGCCCGAAGAAGGAGGTGAAGATCAGGCCGATAATGGCGTCTTCCTTGAGGCGGGTGCGCTGGTTGAGGAAGAGCATGGAGGCTGCCGCAAGGCCACCCGAGATGAAGGCGCCGAAGGCGAAGGGCAGGCCCAGCATATAGGCGCCTGCGACGCCCGGCACGATGGCATGGGAGAGCGCATCGCCGATCAGCGACCAGCCTTTCAGCATCAGGTAGGAGGAGAGAAAGCCGCAGACGCCGCCGACAAGCGCGCTGACGAAAATGGCGTTTCGCATGTAGTCGTAGCCGAAGGGCTCGAGAAGGACGTCAATCATCGATCCTCTCCGCTTCCGGTCGTTCCGTCCGGTTCTCCGTTTCCGGGGAGCCATAGATGACGAAGGGACGCTCGTCGTCGGTGATGACCTTGACCTGCCGGCTGTCGGCATCGTCGTGCAATTCGGCACCGCCCAGAACGAAGTGACGGAGCGCGCCGCCGAAGGCGATCTTGAGGTTCTCCTCGTTGAAGGTTTCCTCCGTCCGGCCGGATGCGATGACGGTTCCCTTGACGAAAATCGTCCGGTCGCAGAATTCCGGAACGCTGCCGAGATTGTGGGTGGAAACCAGCATGACACGGCCCTCGGCCCTCAGATCCCGCATCAGCGCGATGATCTGTTCCTCGGTGGTGACGTCGACGCCGGTGAAGGGTTCGTCGAGCAGGATTACCTGTCCTTCCTGGGCGAGCGCGCGGGCGAGGAAGACACGCTTGCGCTGGCCGCCGGAGAGTTCGCCGATCTGGCGTTTGCGGAAATCGCTCATGCCGACGCGGGCAAGCGCCTCGTCCACCATCTGATGATCGCGGCGGCCGGGAATGCGCAGGAAATTCATGTGGCCGTAGCGGCCCATCATCACCACGTCCTCGACCAGCACGGGAAAGTTCCAGTCGACTTCCTCGGCCTGTGGAACATAGGCGACGAGGTTCTGGCGGAGAGCTTCACGCACCGGCATTCCGAGCACCGAAATCTTGCCGGCTGCCAGCGGCACGAAGCCCATGATCGCCTTGAAGATGGTGGACTTGCCGGCGCCATTGACACCGACGAGCGCCGTGATCGTGCCCTTCGGAACGGCAAAGCTCGCATGGCGAAGGGCTGTGTGGCCGTTCCGGTAGGTGACGGTGATGTCTTCAGCACGGATGCCTTCGCGAGTGGCGGCCTTGCCGGAACTTCCCATAATCATTGAGTGAGACCCTTTGCGACGGTGGCGACGGTCACGCGAAGAAGATCGATATAGGTGGGGACGGGGCCATCGGCTTCGCTGAGCGAGTCGACATAGAGCACGCCGCCGTAAGCCGCGCCGGTTTCGGCTGCGACCTGACGGGCGGGCTTGTCGGACACCGTGCTTTCGCTGAAGACGACGTGGATATTGTGTTCCTTGACCGCATCGACGACGGCGCGCACCTGCTGTGGGGAGCCCTGGCTGTCGGCATTGATCGGCCAGAGGTAGAGTTCCTTCAGGCCGAGATCGCGGGCAAGATAGGAAAATGCACCTTCGCTGGTGACCAGCCATCGCCTGTCGGCCGGCAGCGTGTCGATCTCGGCCTTCAGCGGGCCGATCTCCGCCTTGATCTTCTCGGAATAGGCGGCGGCGTTGGCGGCATAGGTGGCGGCATTGTCCGGGTCGGCGGCACTCAGAGCCTTGCGGATGTTCTCGACATAGATCACCGCATTTTCCGGCGACATCCAGGCGTGGGGGTTCGGCTTGCCGTCATAGGCGCCGCCGGAAATGCTCATCGGCTGGATGCCATCGCTGACGACGGCGGAGGGAACGTCTCCAAGGTTGGCAAGGAATTTCTCGAACCAGCGTTCGAGGTTGAGCCCGTTCCACAGGACGAGGTTCGCGTCGCGGGCCTTCAGGATATCGCGGGGCGTCGGCTGGTAGTTGTGGATCTCGGCGCCCGGCTTGGTGATGCTTTCGACATCCGCCGCGTCGCCTGCAACATTCTTCGCCATGTCGGCAATGACGGTGAAGGTCGTGATGACCTTGAGCCGGTCGGCCGCGGCCGCCCCTTGAGGCAGAAGGAGCAGGGCGAGCGCCGCCAGCGCGGGGAGGAAGCGTATCGACATTCAGGACTCCGAAAAGTTTTTGCGAATAATTCGCAATTAAAGGTAACGCGGAATTCCGGCTTGTCAACGCTATTGCGAATTATTTGCAATTAAGAGCGGAAGGCGCCTCGGGAATGGGAACGATAGGTGTCAATTGACGAGGATTGTTTCGCCGAGATTAAACCTTCTTCAACAACGTTGTGACAAGTATCGCCTCAGTATTGCGTAAAGAGCGGGGCAACGCGATGTTGGGGTATTCGGCGTGAAGGGTATCGGCAAGATCCATATCTCACGCAAACTGGTCCTCGCATTCGGCGGTGTCCTGGTGCTGTGCGGTACGACCGGAGCCGCGGCCGTCTATATCGGCGCGGACAAGATCCTCGGCCCCTCCTACGCTCAGTTGAACGGCCTTGCCTGCACCGAGGTGAAGACCGTCACGGTCAAGAAGAAGGATCGCTTCTGGATCAGGAAATACATCACCACCGCCGAGACGGAAGACGGCCTTGCGCGCGTCAAGACGGCTCTGCGCGTGGCGAGCGTCATTCACGACGAGATGAAGCCGGACCTGATCCAGGTGGTGGTGCTCGACGCCAAGGGACCGAAGACGGTGCCTGACATGCGCGGCCGTGCCGTGGGCGCCGATGTTCTCTTCATTTCCGATCCCTCGCGCGTGCCGGAATATGCGAGCGGTCAGATGTTCACCGCGCGTTACGTCGACAAGGCCGCCAATGAAATCGGCCAGTTCTACGGCGAAAAGATCAACCTGACGGAAGACGATATCGGGCAGTTGGTTTCCCGGCTCGACGACCGCGCGGACTGTGTGAAACCGGAGGTCGCGACGCCGGATGGGCATGGCGCCGCTTCCGATGGACATGGCGAGGCCAAGCCTGCCGATGGCCATGGGGACGCCAAAAAGAAGGACAAATCGTCGGGTCACGGCGAGACCTCCGGTCATGGAGAAGCGGCTCCCGCCGAAGATCATGGCGCCGAGGTTTCGGCCGAAGGGCATGGCGAGGCCGCGCCGGAAGGAGCGGAGGGCAAGAGCAAGGGCTGGTTTGCCTCGATCACCGGCATGATCCTCGGTGGCGACGAGCAAGAAGCGGCCACACCCGGTTCGGCAGACCATGCCGCAGCCCCTGTCGCCGAAGGCGATGCGGGCCATGGTGAACCCGTCACCGAACAGGCCGCAGCGGAAGAGGATTCCGGCCACGGCGCGACGAAGCCGGTGGCCGCGGAGATGCCGCACGACATGGCGGCCGGAAAACAGGCCAGCGCCCATGGAGCGGAGCCATCCGCTCCGGAACACGAGGTTGCTTCCGCTCCGGCCGCTGCCGAAGCGCCGAAAGGCTGGCTCGGCTCCGTCAGCGGAATGATCTTCGGAGAGAAGGAAGCAAAGCCGCTGCCGTTCGGAGGCGCCGGCCGGAAGATCGTGCCTGCCGAGCAGGCGAGTGCTCCGGCACACCCGGAACAACCTGCGGCCGAGAATGGCGCACATGGCGATCAGGCCCATGCGCCGGCCGTGAAGCCGGACGAGGCAAAGGCGCCAGAAGCCGCCGCGACGGATCACGGGGCCGGCGAGATGAGCACCGAAGCCGATGCGGCGGGTGCCGCCTGGCTTGCGAAGCTGCGTGCCGTCCCGGTCGAGGCTGCCCCGGACCATGCGCCCGCTGCCGATACGGCAGAGGCACATGGGGAGCAGCCAGCCGAGGTGATTCCGGCGGAAGACAGCCCCATTCTGCCGCCCAAGGCGAGCGATGCCAAGCCGCAGACGGAAGCCGGTCACTGAGCGCTCGGGGACGCTGCCGGCGCGGTATCCCCGTAATGCCAAAGACCGTGTTCGGCGCTATTCGCCGAAACCGGCCGGATCGCATAAGTCTTTGCGTTCCTTCATAACTTTTTCCTGGACTTCCGACATTGGCGGCGAAATGCCCGCCGGATATCACTTCCTCTTCGTTTGAACGAAGGGGGAATTGCCGTGCGTTTTGCCATTGCCTTTGCGGGGTTGCTGGTTTCCGCCACGCTCGCATCCGCGAACGATCCATTCGAGGGCAATCCGAGAGGTCGATTGACGGTCAGACTGGAGCTTTTCGGTTCTCACAGGGTCGATATGCCGAACGGTGTCGAATGGGCGGCAATCGACGCAAAGAGAAGGATGGCGGTGGAGTTCGATGTGGTCGACGTCGGCAATGGCGGATTGCCGATCGTTTCGGCGAAGCCTGCCGGTTCAGAGCTTTCCCCGCAGATGGAGGGGTTGAAAGCCAGGATCGATGCATGCGGTGGCGATCAGGCCTGCCTTGCGCGAACGATGATGGAGTTCGCAGCCGCGGGCAACGGCGGCAATGTCTTCCAGCAGATGACGGGACAACAGCCGGGACGGTTCCGGAATCTGGCCGGCGACCGTGCCGGCACCTGCGCGAAGGGAAGCCTGACGGTGGCCGATACGCTGAGCGGTGTCTATATTCCACCGCCGGAAGCAGCGCGTCCCTACCGGTTCTCCCGCAATGGAAGCCGGACCCTTCCGGTCGCCGACGAACGTATCACGGATAGGCTTTGCGGGATCGAGATGACCGTCGACAAGGCGGCGAATACGATGAGCCTTCGTCTTCCCGTCTCCCTGCCGGTCGGGATTACGCTCGGGGTCGAGGCGTTTACCGACGAAAAGGCGGTATCGTTGGTCGAGGGAGAACAGTTCCTCACCCTTTACGACCAGCCTTCGGGCAGTCCCGGCGCCTGGAGCGGATCTGCCGAGATCAGGAGTGTCGGCTCTGCTTCCCACAATTCGGGTCAGGTGAGCGCGGTCCTGCATGGCCGTCTCGAATGGCATCTTACTATCGATTAGACGGCCTGTTTAACCGCTGTTGCCGGGGCACAGGCCAGCAAGACCCAAGCTGGGCCGCGGACAAAAAAGGCGGCCTTAAGCCGCCTCTCTTTATTCCGGTCCGGGACTGCCTCAGTCCGCCTTGTTGCGGCGGGCGGGGAAGAGGATGACGTCGCGGATCGACGGCGCGTTGGTCAGAACCATAATCAGGCGGTCGATGCCGATGCCGAGACCGCCGGCCGGCGGCATGCCCTGGTCCATGGCGTCGAGGAATTCCTCGTCGAGCGCCTTTTCCTTTTCGCCGCGGGCGTGGGCCTGGGCAAGCTGCTCGACCATGCGGCTACGCTGTTCTTCGGGATCGTTGAGTTCGGAGAAGGCGTTGCCGAGTTCCCAGCCGTTGACATAGGTCTCGAAGCGCTCGACCAGGCGCGGCTCGCCCGGCACTTCCTTGGCAAAGGGCGAGATGTCCTTCGGGAAATGAATGACATGGGCCGGCTGGATGAGGTCGCCCTCGACGGTTTCCTCGAAGACGAATGCGAGGCATTCGCCCCAGGTCGCATCCTTCTCGACTTCGAAACCCGCATGGCGGGCGGCGGCGCGCGCTTCCTCGTCGGTCTTGATGGCGAGGAAGTCGATGCCGGTCTTTTCCTTGACCGCGCCGGGCATCGAGATGCGGCGGAACGGGCCCTTGAAGGACAGGAACTTGTCGCCATAGGGCACCTCGGTCGTGCCGTGCAGGCTCACGGCCAGTTCGGAGAACAGACGCTCGACGAGGTCCATTACGTCCTCGTAATCGGCATAGGCCCAGTAGCACTCCATCATGGTGAATTCGGGATTGTGCCGGGTGGAGACGCCTTCGTTGCGGAAGTTGCGGTTGATCTCGAACACCTTGTCGGAGAGGCCCGAGACCAGCGTGCGCTTGAGGAACAGTTCCGGCGCGATGCGCAGGAACATGTCCATCTTCAGCGTGTTGTGGTGGGTCTTGAAGGGTTCCGCCGTCGCGCCGCCATAGACGGTCTGCAGCATCGGGGTCTCGACCTCCATGAAGCCATCGGCCTCCATGAAACGGCGAACGCCGGAGATGATCTTCGAGCGCTGCAGGAAGCGCAGTTTCGATTCCTCGTTGGTCAGAAGATCGAGATGGCGCTTGCGGTAGCGGATCTCGACGTCGGAGACGCCGTGCCACTTCTCGGGCATGGGCAGGAGCGTCTTCGTCAGCATGGTGATTTCATGGGCGTTGATGGTCAGTTCGCCACGCTTGGTGCGGCGAACCTGGCCCTTGACGCCGATGATGTCGCCGAGATCGATCATCGGCAGCAGCGCGCGGGCGGCCTCCGGAGTCGTATCCTTGTGGGAGAAGATCTGGATCTTGCCCGTCGCGTCGTGCAGGTCCATGAACATGCCGGAATTGCGTGAGGAATAGACGCGGCCGGCAATCGTGACGATGTCTTCCGATTCCGTGTCGGGTTCCAGGCCCTCGTATTTCTCGGCCAGTTCCGCATTGGTGATCGTACGGTGGAAATGCGCCGGATAAACATCGCCGATCTGCTGGCGCAGCAATGCGAGCTTCTGGCGGCGCACCTCGGTTGCGTCGGAAGAGAGGGCGGTTTCGTTCTTCGTTTCAGACATTCATTCGTTCCTGTGACGGCCGGTTGCCGATCGAGACTTTCTTACTGGGCGCCGACCATCGAGGTCAGCACCTGCGATGCGACCTTGAGGCGCTGGCGCACGACCGAGCGGCCGAGAAGCGCCATCGAGTCGAACAGCGGCAGCGAGCGGGAGCTGCCGGACATCGCCACGAAGAGCGGCGGGGTGACGACGCGCAGCTTCTTGCCGAGGCGATCGGAAATGTCGCGCAGTTCCTGCTCGATCGTCTCGACGTTCCATTCGAGGATCTTTTCGAGGTCGAAGGCCACCGTGTTGACGATTTCCAGCGTTTCGGCCGGCGAGGTCTTGAGGCCGGCGAAGGAGGCGGGCGTCAGGCCGACATCGTTGGCCAGCAGAAAGCCGGCGAGCTGTGGCAGTTCGCCGAGCTTGGAGATGCGGCTCTGGGCGAGTTTCAGGCCTTCCGTCAGGCGGTCGTTTTCCGAGGCCCAGTTGAAGACGCGCGCGAGGAACTCCTCGGGCGTCAGCTTCTCGCGCATCCAGCGGCCGTTCAGCCAGTCCAGCTTTTGCACGTCGAAGATCGCGCCGGCCTTGGACAGGTTGTCCGGATCGAACTTTTCGGCAAGCTCGTCCATGTCAAGCATCTCCTCGCCCTCGGCGATCTGGATGAAGAACAGGCCGAGGAAGTTCATCAGCGCTTCCGGCAGGTAGCCGAGCGCGGAATAATAGGAGATCGATGTCGGGTTCTTGCGCTTCGACAGTTTGGACTTGTCGGCATTGCGCATCAGCGACAGGTGCATGAACTTCGGCGGCTCGAGACCGAGATACTTGTAGATCAGGATGTGCTTCGGCACGGAGGCCAGCCATTCCTCGCCGCGGGCGACGTGGGTGATCTTCATCAGGTGGTCGTCGACGACGTTTGCCATGTGATAGGTCGGCATGCCGTCGGCCTTGAGCAGGACCTGCATGTCGACGGCTTCCCACGGGATCGAGACATCGCCATAGACGCCGTCATGGAAGTCGCAGGAGCCTTCGGTCGGGATCTTCATGCGCACGACGGAGGGTTCGCCGGCTTCCATCCGCTCGATGACCTCCTCGGCCTTGAGGTTCAGGCAGTGACCGTCATACTTCGGCGGCAGGCCCTTGGCGCGCTGGGCTTCGCGCATCATTTCCAGGCGTTCCGGTGTGCAGAAGCAGCGGAAGGCATGGCCGTCGCGGACCATCTGCTCGACGAAGGGGCGGTAGATATCCTTGCGCTCGGACTGGCGGTAGGGGCCGTAGGGGCCGCCGACATCGGGGCCTTCGCTCCATTTCAGTCCCGTCCATTTGAGCGCGTCCAGCACCTTCTGCTCGAATTCCGGCGTCGATCGGGTGGCGTCGGTGTCCTCGATGCGCAGGATGAACTCGCCGCCCATCTTCTTTGCGAAGAGATAGTTGAAGAGAGCGATGTAGACGGTGCCGACATGGGGCTCGCCGGTCGGGGAAGGTGCGATGCGGACGCGAACGCCGGAAGTGCTCATGGTAACTTGCTCGTGCTGACGTGCGGATGATCCGGGCGCGAAGCGCAGGATCAGCGAATAAGGGAAAATTCTCTGGCGGAATCCGTTAAAAGGCGTCGCCAAGCGCACCAATTGCCGTATTTTCCGCAGGCAGGCTTAGGCCATATTCAGCCGCAGGCGTCAAGGGAAACTGCGTGCGCGGCGGATCATGGCAGCCCTGCCGGCAGGGCAAGGCAATATCGTCTCACACTTTTTTCGGCTCTTTCGGAACCAACGGTGTTTTATCTCGTTTCATATTGCGAATGCGGGTCGTGCCAACCGGACGCGACGGTGATGGGGAACATGGAGATTTTTCCGGTTTCTCTCCGTGGCCAACGAATTGGCAGACGAGCCCCTTAATCGTCCGGCCCGTGTTCTCCCCGATCCCCCGCCTGCGAGGCCTGCACCGACGGTGCGGGCCTCTTTTTGAGATGTTTTCCCGAGAGTATCGCCGGCGAAAACGGCAGCGCTTTCAATGCTCTATCTGTTTGCTTTCTCGTAATCCCCGACGCAAAACCGGTGCCCATCTTCGCTGGAATTGCCCTAATTCACCGGCCAGACGAGAAGCAGCACGGGGATGCTGACCACGACGATGAGAATGGAGAGCGGCAGGCCGAGACGGGCATAGTCGCTGAACCGGTAACCGCCGGGACCCATGACGAGGGTGTTGCATTGATGGCCGATGGGGGTCAGGAAATCGCAGCCGGCGCCGATGGCGACCGCCATCAGAAAGGCGTCCGGCTTGTAGCCGAGGCCGATCGCGAAGCTTGCGGCGATCGGTGCCATAACCAGAACGGTGGCTGCATTGTTGAGAAAGGGCGTGACGGCCATCGCCGTCACCAGAATGAGGGTCAGCGCGCCATAGGCCGGCATGCCTTCCGCCGTGCGACGGAGCCAGTCGGCGATCAGGTCGCTCGCTCCGGTCGTCTTCAGCGTCTGCGAAACCGGGATCAGGGCGCCGAGCATGACGAGGATCGGCCCATCGATGGCGCGGTAGATCTCGCTGAGAGGAATGACCTTCAGGATCACCATGGCGACCGCCGCAGCGAAGAAGGCGAGCGCGACCGGCGCGAGACCGAGCGCGGTCGCCACCATGGCCACGGCAAGGATGGCAAGCGGCAGAAATGCGTTGCGCGGAGTGCCGAGCAGGATCTCGCGCTCGGCAAGCGGCAGGCAGCCGAGTTCGAGCAAAAGTCCCGGGAGAGCCTGTCTCTGGCCCTGGAGAAGGACGACATCGCCGGAGCGCAGCGTGAGCTGACCCAGCCGCTCGCGGATGCGCTTGCCTTGCCGGCTGACCGCCAGGAGGTTGACCCCATAGGTGTTGAACAGCGAGAGCTCGCGGGCGGAAAGACCGACGAGCGCGGAGTCGCGGCTGATGACTGCCTCGATCGAGGTGATTTCGCCGCCCTTTTCACCGCTGTCGATCGGTCCGCCCGAGAGGGAAAGGCTCGCCCGCGACACGATGCCGTCGAGCGCCTCGGACGGGCCTTCCAGCAGCAGCGCGTCGTTTTCCTTGAGCGTCACGTCGGGAAAGGGCGAGATGCGGGTGTGTCCGCGCAGGATGGCGGTGACGATCACTTCTCCCGCACCGAGGGAAAGGAGTTCGTTCAGGGTCTTGCCGACGAAGGGCGATTGCCTGCCGAGCGTGGCCTCTGTCGAGAAGGTCGAGTTTTCGAGCGCTTCCTGCAGCGAGGGTGTCTGGTTTTCCCGCCTGGGCACAAGCCAGTAGAAGAAAATGAGAAAGACGATACCGGCAAGCGCCAGAGCGGCGCCGACCGGGGTAAAGTCGAACATGGTAAAGGGAGCGCCCGAGATTTCGGCGCGCAGCCGCGAGACGACGATGTTCGGCGAGGTGCCGATCTGGGTCATGAGGCCGCCGAGCAGGGCGCCGAACGCCATGGGCATCAGGAAGATCGAGGCCTGTATGCCGGAACGGCGGGCGAACTGGAAGGCGACCGGCATCATGATCGCCAGGGCGCCGATATTCTTGATGAAGGCGGAAAGCACCGTCACGGTCACGAGCAGGAGCAGCATCTGTCCGCGGACCGAGACCAGCGTCGGGAAAAAGCGCTTGATGGCGGCGTCGACGACGCCGGAACGGGCGACCCCGGCGCTGACCACGAGCGCGCTGCCGACGATGACGACGATATCGTCTGAAAAACCGGAAAATGCATCCGCCGCCGGCACCAGCCCCAGGGCAACGGCGATCAGCAGGGTCGCGCAGGCGACGATGTCATATCGGAAGCGATCCCAGAGAAAGGTCGCCATCATGATGGCGATGACGGCAAAAGCGAGGATCTGTTCTGTTGTCATCGGGCTCCGGAGAAGTTGCAGCGAGCGGCAGGCGGGCGTCGAAAAGGAAATGTCGCATCCTGCCCGTTTGTTCCCAAGCCCGATCCCCGGGCGGGCCGGAAAACAAAATGGCCCGCGACGAGGCGGGCCATTGAAGGAAGAACGGATGCGGGATCAGTGCTTCTGTCTGGCCGCTTTTTCCGCCTGCCGCTTGCGCCGCGCCAGCATGTTCAGCGCTTCTACCAGCGCGGAGAAGGCCATGGCCGCATAGACATAGCCCTTCGGCACATGGAAGCCCATGCCATCGGCGATCAGGGTCATGCCGATCATCAGCAGGAAGCCGAGCGCCAGCATGACGATGGTCGGGTTCTTCTCGATGAAGTTGGCAAGCGGGGTTGCGGCGACCAGCATGACGGTGACAGCGATGATGACGGCCGCGACCATGATCGGCAGATGCTCGGTCATGCCCACCGCGGTGATGATGCTGTCGACCGAGAAAACGAGATCGAGCAAAAGGATCTGGCCGATGGCGGCTGCGAGCGTGCCGCCCTTGGAGGAGGCGATGAAGTCTTCGCCTTCTTCCTGCGGATCGACATTGTGGTGGATTTCCTTCGTGGCCTTCCAGACCAGGAAAAGGCCGCCCGCGATCAGGATCAGGTCCTTCCAGGAGAAACCGTGGCCGAAGGCCTCGAACAGCGGCGTCGTCAGCTTGACGATCCAGGCGATCGTGCCGAGCAGGGCAAGACGCATGACGAGCGCCAGGCCGATGCCGATGCGGCGGGCGCGTTCGCGCTGTTCCGGTGGCAGCTTGTTGGTCAGGATGGAGATGAAGACCAGGTTGTCGATGCCAAGGACGACTTCCATGACGACGAGGGTGATCAGGGCGATCCAGGCGGCGGGATCCTGTAGCAGAGCAGTGATTTCCTGCATGAGCTCTTTCCGGTTAGCAGTTTCGGGCCGAGGTCAACAAATGGAGCATTGCTCCACCGAGGACAAGGCCGCCAAGGGCTTGCGCGGAAAAAAGTTACCTCGTTGCGGCTTCAGGTCGTTCGATCCGGGCCGTAGGCTGCCATGAAGACATAGATGGCGCTGTCCACGACGCGGTCGATCTCCGTCTGATCGGGGACGGTTTTTATCTCGTTGAACAGCTTGAGCTTGAAGTAGGTTCCGGTTGCCAGATCGATGAACTGCCGGGCGGCGAGCTCCTCGTCCACGGATTTGAGCGCCCCTTCAGCCATCTTGCGGCGCAGGAATGCCTCCAGAACCGTGCGGGCATTTGCCGGCGCGGCCGACAGGAAGCGGCGGCAGAGGCCGGGCATGCGGTCCACCACGCCGAGAACCGTGCGCATGGCAGGTATCATGTCTCCAACCAGAATCTGCCGGGCAAAAGCGATGCCGAAGCGACGCAGACCGTCTTCGACGTCGTGGCTGTCGGCGAGAATATCGCGGAGCGTTTCGGTGAGTCGGCCTTTTTCGCGTTCGATGAGCGCCGCAAAGAGGTCTTCCTTGCTGTCGAAATAGACGTAGATCGTGCCTTTGGAGACGCCGGCTTCGCGGGTGACGTCGTTCATGCTTGCGGCGTCGAAGCCCAACTTCATGAACACACGCTTGGCGCCATCCAGGATCTGGCCACGTTTCACCGGGTCCTCACCGGCCGCAAAGCGGCTGGGAGAGGGGGAGGGACAGGAGGCGTCCATCACGGTTTTGTCTGTGACCTTTTTGGGTTGGCGGGCCATGGGTCTCCAAAAATTAACGAAACTCAACCCGAGACACTGCGTCGGGCTCCATTGCCACTTGATATGTGACAAAAAAGCCTTTATGTCAATCGAACCGAACGGTTCAGTTTGATTTCGTTATGCGAGCGGGCAATATTCCATGACAGGGTCTCAAAGGACAGGCGCGGTTCGCGCCGTCGAAAGCATTGAAGAGCGGGCGCCGGTTGCCGAGGCGCCGAGGGAGGTGACGGCTACCGAAGCGCCGGCTACCGCTGTCCCGGCAAAGACAAAGAAGCGTCGCAGTCCGGTTCTGCCGGTGATCCTGCTGGCACTCCTGGGCGGCGCCGGCTGGTACGGTTACCACTGGTGGACCGATGGACGTTTCATGGTCTCGACCGAGGACGCCTATATCGAGGGCGACATTGCGATCATCGCGCCGAAGGTCTCGGGCTATATCGCGTCCGTTCCCGTCAAGGACAACCAGATCGTCAAGGCTGGCGATCCTCTCGTCGTTCTCGATGACGGCGACTATCGCATTGCGGTCAATCAGGCCGCGGCAACGCTGAAGAGCCAGCATCTGACGCTCGACCGTATCGACGCGCAGATCAAGGGCGGCGAAGCGACCCTCGAACAGGCAAAGGCGCAGAAACAGTCGGCGGTGGCGAGCCTCGACCTCGCCCAGCTCTCGTTCAAGCGCGTCAGCGGCCTGCAGGCGCAGAAGGTGGTTTCGACCGCCGATCTCGACAGCGCCAAGACCTCGCTGGAGCAGGCGCAGGCCAATGTCACGGCTGCGGATGCCAGCATCGCATCCGCCGATGCCCAGATCGCCGTATTGAAGGCGCAGCGCGCCGAGGCGGAAGCCAGTATCCGCTCAGCGGAACTGTCGCTGGAAAAAGCCCAGCGCGATCTCGATTTCACGGTCCTCAAGGCGCCCTATGACGGTGTCGTCGGCAATCTCGCGGTTCAGGTCGGCGATCTCGTTTCGACCGGCAAGCGTCTGGCGGCTCTGGTGCCCGTCCAGGATCTTTATATCGAGGCGAACTTCAAGGAGACCCAGATCGCGCATCTGGTGCCGGGTTCCAAGGTGAGCATCCATGTCGACGCCTATGGCGACAAGCCGCTCGAGGGCACTGTCCGGTCGATCGCTCCGGCTTCCGGCTCGGTCTTCTCGATGCTTCCGGCCGAAAACGCCACGGGCAACTTCACCAAGGTTGTCCAGCGCGTTCCGGTTCGCATCGCGCTGCCGGAAGATGCCCTGAAGGAAGGGCATTTGCGGGCGGGCCTCAGCGTCGTCGTCGACGTCGATACGCGCACGGCGCCGGCCGGTTCGGCGCTTGCCGCGAACTGACGGCAGAAAGGCAAGTCCGATCATGGCAACGGCAGGCACGGTAACGGCGGGTGGCGGGATTGCCGCGCCCGCAGCGGAGCGCATGGACCCGAAACGCATCGTCGCGTTCTTCGCGATGGTGTTCGGCATGTTCATGTCGATCCTCGATATCCAGATCGTTTCCGCCTCGCTTGCCGAGATCCAGGCCGGTCTCGGGGCCGGTTCGGACGAGGTCGCCTGGGTGCAGACCTCCTACTTGATCGCCGAAGTCATCATGATCCCGCTTTCGGGCGTGCTCGCCCGCATCGTCTCGACGCGGGTGCTGTTCGCTTTCTCGGCTGCGGGATTCACCATGGCGAGCGCGCTGGCCGCGACCGCCACCAATATCGAGCAGATGATTATCTATCGCGCCATCCAGGGCTTCATCGGCGGCGGCATGATCCCGTCGGTGTTTGCCGCGGCGTTTACGATCTTTCCGCCGTCGAAGCGCGCCATCGTGTCGCCGATCATCGGTCTTGTCGCGACGCTGGCGCCGACCATCGGACCGACCATCGGCGGCTATATCAGCCACGCCATGTCCTGGCACTGGCTGTTCCTGATTAACGTCGTGCCCGGCATCATCGTGACCGCCGTCACCTGGAGCCTGATCGACTTCGACGAACCCGACTACAGCCTGCTGAAGAAATTCGACTGGTGGGGGCTCGCGACCATGGCGGTCTTCCTCGGATCGATGGAATACGTTCTCGAAGAGGGCAACAACAAGGACTGGTTCGGCGACGAGCATATCGTCATGGGAACCGTCGCCATGGTGATCGGCGGCCTGATATTCTTCTACCGCGTCTTCAAGGTGGATTTCCCGGTCGTCGACCTCAGGGCTTTCAGCAACCGCAACTTCGCCTTCGGCTCGCTTTTCTCCTTCATCATGGGTGTCGGTCTCTACGGGCTGACCTATCTCTATCCGCTCTATCTCGGGCGTATCCGCGGTTACGATTCGATGATGATCGGCGAGACGATGTTCGTCTCCGGGGCGGCGATGTTCTTCACCGCACCCGTCGCCGGCGCGCTCTCGGCAAAGCTCGATCCACGGGTGATGATGATGGTCGGCTTCGGAGGTTTTGCACTCGGCACCTACCTGATGACCGGGGTAACGGCCGACTGGGATTTCTACGAACTGCTGGTGCCGCAGATCCTGCGCGGCTGCTCGCTCATGCTGTGCATGGTGCCGATCAACAATATCGCGCTCGGAACGCTGCCGCCTGATCGCATCAAGAACGCTTCCGGCCTGTTCAACCTGACCCGTAACCTTGGCGGTGCGGTCGGTCTGGCGATCATCAACACCATGCTGACACAACGTTCCGACGAGCATTACGCCCGGCTCTCCGAACACGTCACCTGGAGCAATCCGGAAGCGCTCGACTGGCTGTCCAGCGTCGGCGCCAACTACGACAGCTACGGCCTCGACGGCTCGCTGACGGCAATCAAGAAGCTTTCCGGCGTCGTGACCCAGCAGTCGTGGCTTTTGTCCTTCATGGACGTGTTCATGGGGCTGACGCTTTTGTTTTCCTGCCTGATTTTCCTGACGCTTCTCATCAAGAAGCCGAGTGTGGCAGCCCCCGCCGGAAGCGGCCACTAACGGGTTTACCTTCCGATTTCATCCTATCCACCGCCGCCGGGACCGTCGCCTTCGGGCGGCGGTCCTCGTGTTTCCGGAGGAAATATGAGGTACGTACATCAGATTTTGATTTACGTACCTCAAATCGTCGGTTAGAAGTCGTGGCCGGAGGAACCGATGAAGCCGACAGTCCATGACATCGCGACCGCAGCAGGCGTCAGTCTTGCCACCGTCGACCGGGTTCTGAACCGTCGGCCGGGGGTCAGCGCGCGCACCCGCGAGAAGGTCGATGCGGCGATTGCCTCGCTCGGTTTCGTGCGCGACATGGCCGCCGCCAATCTGGCGAAGGGGCGGACTTATCCGCTGGTCTTCATCCTGCCGTCCAACGACAATTCCTTCATGCGCCTGATGGAGGCCGAGGTGCGCAGCGCCATGCAGCGCTCGGCGCTCGAACGGACCGATATCCGCATTCTCGCCGTGCCCGCCTTCGATACCGTTCCCCTTGTTGCGGCGCTCGACAGGGCAGCCGGGGAGAAGCCGGCGGGCGTCGCGCTGGTCGCCGTCGATGCGCCCGAAGTCATCACCGCCGTCAACCGGCTGGCGGATGCGGGCATCCCCGTGGTGACGCTCGTCTCCGATCTGCCGGCGTCGCGGCGCGTTCACTATGCCGGTATCGACAACATTGCCGCGGGCCGGACGGCGGCGGGTCTGCTCGGCCGTTTTGCCGGAGAAAGGGCAGGGCCGATAGCGGTTCTTGCCGGTTCGATGCTGGTGCGCGACCACCGGGAACGTCTGGACGGTTTCCGGCAGGTGATGGCGGAGAGCTATCCGCATCTCAGGCTTCTCAATGTCGTCGAGGGACGTGACGATCCGGCGACCGTCGAGCAGTTGCTCCTCGATCTCTTCTGCGAGCATGGCGATGTGCGCGGCATCTACAGTCTCGGTGCCGGCAATCGCGGTCTCATCAAGGCGCTGCGGCAGACGGTATTCGAGCGCCGGCCCGCCGTTATCGCCCATGAACTGACGGAGACGACGCGGCTGGGGCTCATCGAAGGGCTGGTCGATGCCGTTCTCAACCAGGATGCCGGGCACGAAGTGCGCAGCGCCATCCGCGTGCTGAAGGCCGAGGCCGACGGTTCCCATGTGCTGGCTGCGCAGGAGCGCATCCGCATCGACATTTTCTTGAAGGACAACCTGCCGTAACGGCGGGAATAAGGGAGGATCGCAATGTATCTGGGACTGGATCTCGGCACGTCCGGCGTCAAGGCGCTGCTGATCGACAGGGATCAGAAGATCGTCGGCTCCGCCAACGGCGCGCTCGACGTTTCGCGGCCGCATTCCGGCTGGTCGGAACAGGAGCCTGCCCACTGGATCAGGGCGACGGAGGAGGCGATTTCCGGCCTCAAGGCGAAGTATCCGAAGGAACTGGCGGCGGTGAAGGGCATCGGCCTTTCCGGCCAGATGCATGGCGCGACGCTGATCGACGCTTCCGACAAGGTGCTGCGTCCCTGTATCCTGTGGAACGACACCCGTTCCTTTGAGGAGGCCGCCGCGCTCGATGCCGATCCGCGCTTTCGCAAGATTACCGGCAATATCGTCTTTCCGGGGTTTACAGCGCCGAAGCTCGTCTGGGTGGCGAAGCATGAACCGGAGATCTTCGCGAAGGTGGCGAAGGTGCTGCTGCCCAAGGATTATCTTAGGCTCTGGCTGACCGGTGAATACATTTCGGAAATGTCGGATTCTGCCGGAACTTCCTGGCTCGATACGGGCGCGCGCAAATGGTCGTCCGAATTGCTGGAGGCGACCGGTCTCGGCGAAAGCCAGATGCCGTCGCTGGTGGAAGGAACCGATGCTGGCGGAACCTTGCGCGCCGGGCTTGCATCTGCCTGGGGCATGGGGTCGGGCGTGGTGGTGGCCGGCGGGGCGGGGGATAACGCCGCTTCCGCCTGCGGCATGGGCACGGTTTCCGAGGGGCAGGCCTTCGTCTCGCTCGGTACGTCGGGCGTGCTTTTCGCCGCGAACGGTTCCTACCTCCCGAAGCCGGAAAGCGCGGTGCATGCCTTCTGCCACGCGCTGCCTGCCACCTGGCATCAGATGGGCGTCATTCTCTCGGCGACCGATGCGCTGAACTGGCATGCAGGGGTGACGGGCAAGGGCGCCGGTGAACTCACCGCCGAACTCGGCGACACGCTGAAAGCGCCGTCGGGGGTGATCTTCCTTCCCTATCTCTCCGGCGAGCGCACGCCGCATAACGACGCGAAGATCCGCGGCGCCTTCATCGGTCTCGGCCATGAGAGCGGCCGGGCGGTGCTGACGCAGGCCGTGCTCGAAGGCGTCTCCTTTGCGATCCGCGACAATCTGGAAGCGCTGAAATCGGCGGGAACGCGGATCGGGCGGGTAACGGCAATCGGCGGCGGCTCGCGCTCCCGCTACTGGCTGGCCTCGATTGCGACTGCACTTGGCGTTCCGGTCGACATTCCGGCGGACGGCGATTTCGGTGCGGCCTTCGGTGCCGCCCGTCTGGGCTTGATTGCTGCGACCGGTGCGGACCCGCTTTCCGTCTGCACCGCGCCGCAGACGGCCGAGACCATCGAGCCGGTTTCGGCGCTGGGCGGGGCCTACGAGGAGGCCTACGGGCGCTACCGGGCGCTTTATCCGGCGATCAGGCCGTTGGCTCAATAACCGTCTTATCGGGAGGGAAGAAACCCCTCCCCAACCCCTCCCCACAAGGGGGAGGGGCTCTGTCGCCTTCTAGGCCGCCGTTGCAAATGACGATGACGGTTCCGCCCGTTTTCTCCCCCTTGTGGGGGAGATGCCGGCAGGCAGAGGAGGACTTGGCTTTTACATCCAACAGGAGGAAATACTCATGAGCACAGGCTTTTTCGGCGATATCCAGAAAGTGAAATACGAGGGTCCGGACAGCACCAATCCGCTGGCCTATCGCTACTACAATCCCGACGAGGTGGTGCTCGGCAAGCGGCTGGAAGACCATCTGCGCTTCGCCATCGCCTATTGGCACACCTTCACATGGCCGGGTGGCGATCCGTTCGGCGGGCAGACCTTCCAGCGCCCGTGGTTCTCCGACACCATGGAGGCGGCGAAGGTGAAGGCGGATGTCGCCTTCGAATTTTTCCAGTTGCTCGGCGTTCCGTTCTACTGCTTCCACGATGCCGACGTGCGTCCGGAAGGCCGGAACTTCGCCGAGAACACCAAGAACCTCAACGAGATCGTCGACTACTTCGCCAGGAAGCAGTCCGAAACCGGCGTGAAGCTGCTCTGGGGCACGGCAAACCTCTTCTCCAACCGCCGTTTCATGGCCGGTGCGGCGACCAATCCCGATCCGGACGTCTTCGCCTTCTCCGCCGCAACCGTGAAGACATGCCTTGACGCCACCATGCGGCTCGGCGGGGAAAACTACGTTCTGTGGGGCGGCCGCGAGGGCTATGAGACGCTGCTTAACACCGACCTCAAGCGCGAGTTGGACCAGCTTGGCCGCTTCCTCAACCTCGTCGTCGAGTACAAGCACAAGATCGGTTTCAAGGGCACGATCCTGATCGAGCCGAAGCCGCAGGAACCGACCAAACACCAGTACGACTACGATGTCGCGACCGTCTATGCCTTCCTGCAGAAGAACGGGCTGGAGAAGGAAGTGAAGGTCAATATCGAGCAGGGCCACGCCATCCTTGCCGGTCATTCCTTCGAGCATGAGCTTGCCATGGCGAACGCCTTCGGCATCTTCGGTTCGATCGACATGAACCGCAACGACTACCAGTCCGGCTGGGATACCGACCAGTTCCCGAACAATGTGCCGGAAATGGCGCTCGCCTATTACCATGTTCTCGCAGGCGGCGGTTTCACCACCGGCGGTACCAATTTCGACGCCAAGCTCCGCCGCCAGTCGCTCGATCCGGCCGATCTGCTCTATGGTCATATCGGCGGCATGGATTGCTGCGCCCGCGGCCTGAAGGCGGCGGCGAAGATGATCGAGGATCGTGCGCTGTCGAAGCCGCTCGAGGAGCGTTATGCCGGCTGGGAAAGCCCCGAGGCCCAGAAGATGCTGCGCGGCGAATATTCGCTCGACGAGATCGCCGCCTATGTCGAAAAGGCCGATATCAATCCCGAGCCGCGCTCCGGCCGCCAGGAATATCTGGAAAACGTGGTCAACCGCTACGTCTGATCGACGTTTCTGACTTAGTGCCAGGCCGGGGTGCGAAGGTATCCCGGCCTTTTGCGTTGACAGGGCCTGCCGTATCAGCCGGGTCGATTGGTCTTGATATAGTCCACGAAGGCGCGCAGCGGTGTCGGCATCAGGCGGCGTTCCGGATAGTAGAGGAAGGGGCCGGAGAAACTGAGCCACCACGGCTCAAGCACCGGCAGCAATTCGCCGCTGTCGAAATACGGTTTCAGCCAGTCTTCGAACAGGGAAAAAATGCCCGCGCCCGATATGGCGGCGCGGATGCCGAGTTCGCTTGCGTCTCCTGCCTGCACGATCAGTTGCCCATTGGGCTCGACCACAAGCGTCTCGTCATCCTTCTCAAACTCCCACGGCATGATGGGGCGCCCGGCGAAGCGGCTGCGGATGCAGTTGTGCGCGAGCAGGTCGTGGGGATGCTGCGGATGGCCGTGTGCCTCCAGATATGCAGGAGAGGCGCCGAGGGCGTAGCGCTGCAGGCGGGGCCCTATCGGGACGGCGATCATATCCCGCGCCAGGCGTTCGTCATAACGAATGCCGGCATCGTAGCCGGCTGCTATCACATCGATCAGGCTTTCCTCGGTGTCGATTTCCAGCCGGATGTCGGGATAGGCGGCCAGGAAGCCGGGAACGATCGCCGGCAGCACCATTCTGGCGGCGCTGGCCGGCACGTTCAGTCTCAGCGTGCCGGCCGCCCGGCCATCGAAACTCCTGACATGTTCCAATGCCGCTCCGATCTCACCGAAGGCAGGGGCGATGCGCTCCATCAGCCCGCGTCCGGCATCGGTGGGCACGACGGCGCGTGTGGTGCGGTTGAGCAGGCGTACCCCGAGCCGGGCTTCCAAACGGCGCACTGCGTCGCTCAATGCCGAGGCGCTGGTGCTGCCCAGACGGGCGGCCTCGCGAAATCCGCCGGCGCGGGCGACCGCGAGAAAAGCGCTGACATCGCTCATTTCGGGTTCGTCGACCATCGTGCCTCCTGATGATTGTCCTGTTTTTCGGACGGCCTGTCCGGATTGCCTCCCATTATCCTGAAAGTGCGGGTGCCGTACATATTCGCCACCACCCAAAAGGAGAAATCGACATGGCCACTCTGACAAAAGCCGGCAGCTTCGAACTGGGCAATCTCACCGTCAAACGTCTCGGTTACGGGGCCATGCAATTGGCTGGCCCCGGCGTCTTCGGTCCTCCGAAGGATCGGGCAGAGGCCATTGCCGTCCTGCGCGAGGCGGTCGAAAGCGGAGTCGACCACATCGACACCAGCGATTTCTACGGCCCGCATGTCACCAACCAGATCATTCGCGAGGCTCTGCACCCTTATGCTGACGACCTTGTCATCGTCACCAAGGTCGGCGCGGTGCGCGGTGACGATGGCTCGTGGAACCCGGCCTTTTCGAAGGAGGCGCTTATCAGGGCCGTGCACGACAATTTGAAGAACCTGGGACTCGACGCGCTCGACGTCGTAAACCTGCGGGCGATGTTCGACGTGCATGGACCGGTCGAGGGCGATCTCGAAGAACCCTTGACCGTGCTTGCCGAGTTGCAGCAGCAGGGACTGGTCAAGCATATCGGCCTTTCCAACGTCACGGCCAGGCAGGTGGCGGACGGCCGCAAGATCACCGAGATCGTCTGCGTGCAGAACCAGTACAATCTTGCACATCGCGGCGACGACGCCCTCATCGAGCAACTGGCGGCCGAAGGGACGGCCTATGTGCCGTTCTTCCCGCTTGGCGGCTTCTCGCCGTTGCAGTCCTCGACCTTGTCCGACGTGGCGGGAAGGCTGGAACTCACGCCGATGCAGGTGACGCTCGCCTGGCTGCTGAAGCGGTCGTCGAACATCCTGTTGATCCCCGGCACCTCCTCCCGCATCCATCTGCGGCAGAATCTCGCCGTCGCCGATGTCGATCTGCCCGCGGATGCGATGGCGGAACTGGACGGGATCGGTTCGGCGGCTTGAGGTCCGCCGGGGAGGGAGGCGACGGTCCTTTCTCGCGCAGGTCGAGGCTGACGGAAACGGAGGGGCATCCTCCCGACCGTCGCCGTCACCCGATCGCGATGATTTCGAGCTCCTGGCCGTTCATGCTCACGACATCGCCGACGGCCTTGCCGATCAAAAGCCTGGCCACCGGGGAGACATAGGAGATGGAGCCGGCCTTGGGGTCGGCTTCGTCCTCTCCGACGATACGATAGGTTTGCACCCGGCCATCGTCGCGTTCGAAGGTCACCGTGCCGCCAAAGGCGACGATATCCGTGGAAACAGGCGGCGGCACGAGCTGGGCCGTGCGAACCCGTTCGGTGAGATAGCGCAGATCGCGCAAGGGACCGGCGGTCTGCCTGCGCTTCTCGTTCACGTCCTCGATGCCGCTTGCCGCTTCATAGGCCTCCCGGGCCTGCCGGAGCTGCAACTCCAGAGCCTTCAGACCCGCTTCCGTCACGAGGTTTGGATGAGGTGAGATCGGCCGATCCGGCAAAAGGGTTTCTGCGGCCGTTTCGGCACTCTCTTCCTTGACGAAGGCTACACTCAATCTCGAACTCCGTTCCGCCGCGCGTTGTCTTTTCGCGCACAGGCTTCCAGTCCCAATGACTGTGGGCGCATAGTATATGGCAAACGCGGCCGGACTGACAAATCGGCCGCAGGCGGGTGGTTGCCGGCGATCAGGTTTTCGATAGCAGCAGGCGGATACCGGCAAAGCCGAAGACCATGGCGAGCGTGCCTTCGATCCATCTGCGGGATTTCCTGTAGGCGCGTCCCATGAGCGTGGTCGAGAACATCAGGGCGTAACCGATAAAGACCGAAAATCCGATGACGGCACAGCCGCCGACGATGGCGGCGAGGGTGTAGGCCGGGGCATCGGGACGCAGGCCGAGGGACATGATCGCGATCCATCCGAGAATGGACTTCGGATTGGTCAGGTGCAGCAGGAGCCCCTTGCGATAAAGCGTCGTCCATTGTGCCGTGGCATCGCTCATCATGCGGGGCTCGTCGGGCGAAAGGGCGGATTTCGCCGATTTGTACGTGAGGTAGAGGAGGTAGATGCCGCCTGCGATCTTGATCGCGAAGAGGGCTTCGGCGTAGCGCGCCAGGATGGTGGAAATGCCGGTGGCAGCCAGCGTGGCCCAGAACATGCTGCCCGTCAGCACGCCGAGCGCCAAAGCCACGGCGGATGTCCGTCCCTGGTTCATCGCGACGCCCATGATGGCCATGTTGCTCGGGCCGGGACTGGCGACTGCAATCATATAGGTGACGTAGACGAGCATAAGATGGTGAAGATGCTCCATATTCAAGGGGCTCACTCCGATTGCGGTTTTCGCGGAAATGCGCATGTTTTCGGAACTATAGCGACGGACATTGATCCGCAAACAAGGCCGATCTGCGTTTGTCGGATAAAAAGGCAGGGGAAGCCGAGGCAGGGGTTTCCGTCGATCACCTCACCTTTTGGCAGGTGCGGTCACCGATCCGCGGACGATGAGGTCCGGCATGATAAGGATTTCGCGTTTTTCGGTGAGCGGTGTGGCGAGCGTCTCGAGCAGCAGCTCCATCGCCTGCTTGCCGATCGCTGTGCGCGGCTGGCGAATGGTGGTAAGCGGCGGGTTGAGAAAGGTCGCCTGCGGCACGTCGTCGAAACCGATCACCGAGAAGTCGCGCGGCAGGTCGTAGCCACGGGCGGCGAGCCCGTTGATGACGCCGACGGCGGTTGCGTCGTTCACGCACATGAAGGCCGTGGGCAGGGTGTCGCGCATGAAAAGCTGCTCCACGGCGAGCCTGCCGCTCTCGATCGAGCCTTCGCCGTCGAGCACCATGCGCTGTTCCTGTGGAATGCGGGCGGCATCGAGGGCGAGGTCGTAGCCTTTGCGCCGGCGCACATGGCCGAGCTTGGTCTTGCTGTCGCCGACGAAGGCGATGGAACGATGGCCTGAGGCCAGCAGATATTCGGCAGCCTTGCGGGCACCTGCAGTGTCGTCGACGCCGACATAGGGAATGGAGCTGCCGAAGACTGGCTCGAAGACGGCCACGGAGGGAGGCAGCCGGGCGGTCAGCACCTGATGGCCGAAGGGTTCGTGGCCGGTAAAGAGCAGCAGGCCGGCAGCCTGACCGGAATTCAGGAATTTCAGATATTCGAGCCCGCGTTCGGGGTCGTTCTGGGTGTGGCCGATCAGGACGCCGAAGCCATGGGCGCGTGCCTCGTTCTCGAGGCCGATCAGAATGCTGGAAAAGTTCGGGTCGCCGATATCGGGTGCCAGAACGAGAATCATGTTGGAGCGACCCATGCGCAGGCTGCGGGCCATGGCATTGGTCGTGTAACCGGTGATCGCAATCGCCTGATTGACGCGCTGACGGGTGGATTTCGCCACCTTTTCCGGCGTGTGGATCGCCCGGCTGACCGTCGCGATGGAGACTTCCGCCAGACGGGCGACATCCTCGATCGTTGCAGGCTGGGAATTCGACACGGCCATGGTCCCGTTTGCGTGGGTTTTGAATGGCTTGCGGCCTTCGGGGGCTTCTTGCAACCGCGAAAGCGGAGGGCGATGAAATAATCCCCAATTGAGGGAGGATGTAAACCTTTACATGGCCGATGTAAAGGTTTACATAATTCAGCACAAGCGGTTGAGGAGCCGCCGGGAGGATTGAATGACACTGGTAGGAGAGGAGCCGCGCACGCCTGTGCTTGCGGCCGAGCGCATCTCGAAGTCTTTCGGCGAGGTTCAGGTGCTTTTCAGCGTCGATTTCGACGTGCTGCCGGGCGAGGTTCATGCGCTGGTCGGCGAAAACGGCGCGGGCAAGTCGACGCTCGTCAAGATCCTCTCCGGTTTCGAAAGCCCGACCTCTGGGCGCATCCTGCTCGACGGCCAGCCGGTGTCGCTGCCGGCGAACGGCGCGGCCGAGGCGCTCGGCATCGTGCTGATCCACCAGGAATTCAATCTCGCCGATCATCTGACCGTCACCGAGAGCCTGTTTCTCGGGCGCGAGGTTACCCGCCTCGGCGTGCTCGACCGCAGCCACATGCGCCGCGAGACGCGCCGGGTGCTGGATCTGCTCGGCTCCCATATCGACGAAAACGCGCTCATCAGCTCGCTTGCGGTCGCCGACAAGCAGATGGTGGAAATCGCCAAGGCGATCAGCCGCGAGGCGCGCGTGGTGTTCATGGACGAGCCGACGGCGGTGCTGTCGCGCGAGGAAACCGATATTCTCTTCGATCAGGTGCGCAAACTGCGCGCCAAGGGCACCAGCTTCGTTTTCGTGTCGCACAAGCTGGACGAGGTGATGGAACTCACCGACCGGGTGACGGTGCTGCGCGACGGGCAGTGGATCAAGACCGCGCCGACGGCGCTGCTCGACGGGGAGGCGATCGCGCAGCTTATGGTGGGGCGCGAACTGTCGAGCCTCTATCCCTCGAAGGAGGAGCCCGATGTGGACGAGGACGTCGTTCTGTCGGTGAGGGGTCTCAATACCGGCTATGTAAAGGATGCCGGTTTCGAACTGCGCAAGGGCGAGGTCCTCGGCTTCTCCGGTCTGATCGGCTCGGGCCGCTCGGAACTGATGGAGGCGATTGCGGGGCTGCGTCCACGGCTTTCCGGCGAGGTCGTGCTGAAGGGCGCGCCGCTGCCGCCGCATGACTTCCGCGAGGCGAACCGCCGGGGCCTCGCCTATATGACCAAGGACCGCAAGGGAAAGGGCCTGCTGCTCGGGGAAGGCATGACGGCGAACCTGACGCTGCAGTCGATCGATCGGCATGTGACGCATGGCTATCTCGATCCTGCCAGCGAGGCGAAGGCGATGGCGCGGGCGAAGCGCCGCTTCGATATCCGCGTCCGCGACGACCGGGTGAAAGTCGGGCGGATGTCGGGCGGCAACCAGCAGAAGCTCTTGCTCGCCAAGATCATGGAAACGGAGCCTGACGTCATCATCATCGATGAGCCGACCCGCGGCATCGATGTCGGCACCAAGCAGCAGATCTATCATTTCATCGCAGCTCTTGCCCGGGAGGGGCGCTCGATCATCGTCGTCTCCTCCGAGATGCCGGAGGTGATCGGGCTCTGCACGAGGGTTGCCGTGATGCGGGAGGGGCGGCTGGTCGGCATGCTGGAGGGCGAAGAAATCTCCGAGCAGATGATTATGCGCTACGCCGCGGGGCTGAGGAAGCAGCAGGCCGCCGGCTGAGCCCCGGCTTCGGCAAGGCGGCGGGACGGAAACAGGGCAGGACCGTATCGGTCGGCCGGGAGGTTGAATTGGACATGAGCATGAATACCGAAACCGATCCTCGCAGGCCCCGAAGCCGGGGCTGGCGCGATGTCGACTTGAGGGCAATCGCGCCGTTTGCGGCGCTGGCCCTGCTTCTGGTGATCGGCGCGCTGGTCAATCCGAACTTCATCGGCCTCACCAACCTTGCCAATGTCGCCACCCGCAGCGCCTTCATCGCCATCATCGCGGTCGGCGCCACCTTCGTCATCTCGTCCGGCGACCTCGATCTCTCGGTCGGTTCCATGGTCGCCTTTGTGGCGAGCCTGATGATCCTGTTCATGAATTCCGGCGCCATCGCCGATCCCGCGCTGATGCTGGCCGCCGCCGTTGCGCTCGCCGTCGTGATCGGCGGCCTCTGCGGTCTTGCCAACGGCCTCATCACCACCGTCGGACGGATCGAACCCTTCATCGCCACGCTCGGCACCATGGGCATCTATCGAGGGCTGACCACCTGGCTGTCGCAGGGCGGAGCGATTACGCTCAGTTCGCCGCAGCAGCAGGCGCTCTACCGTCCCGTCTATTTCGGTTCGATCCTCGGCATTCCCGTGCCGATCCTGGTGATCCTCCTGGTGACGGCGATCGCCGCCTTCATCCTCTATCGCACGCGCTACGGCCGGCATGTGGTGGCCGTCGGTTCCAACCGCGATGTCGCCCGCTATTCCGGGATTGCCGTCGACCGGGTGCGCACCATCGCCTTCGTCATCCAGGGGCTCTGCGTCGCGATTGCAGTGCTGCTCTACGTGCCGCGCCTCGGCTCGACCTCTGCGACGACGGGCATTCTGTGGGAGTTGCAGGCGATCACCGCCGTCGTCGTCGGCGGCACGGCGCTGAAAGGCGGGGCGGGGCGTGTCTGGGGCACGATCTGCGGCGCCTTCATTCTCGAACTGGTCGGCAACATCATGCTGCTGTCCAATTTCATCAGCGAATATCTGATCGGCGCCATCCAGGGCTCGATCATCATCATCGCGATGCTCGTCCAGCGCTCGCTGACGCGCAAATCGTGAGGCTGCCGGGCTTTAGGGGTCGCCCGGCGCATGTCTCAAGACCCTGAAACTTCGGGAGGAACCAACATGTACAAGAAACTGATGGGTGTGGCGCTGGCCATGACGGCGATGATGAGCCTCGCCCATGCACAGGAAACCAAGACGATCGGCGTTTCCATTCCGGCCGCCGACCATGGCTGGACCGCCGGCGTCGTCTATCACGCCAACCGCGTCGCCGAACTCCTGATGAAGGAGCATCCGGGTCTCAAGGTCGTGGTCAAGACCTCGCCGGACCCGGCGACCCAGGCCAATGCGCTGCAGGACCTCGAGGTTCAGGGCATCGATGCGCTGGTCATCCTGCCGACCGATCCGGACCCGCTGGTCAACGCCATCAAGGAAGTGAAGGGCAAGGGCACCTTCGTTTCGATCGTCGACCGTGCGCCCTCCGTCAACGACAATTCCGTGCGTGACCTCTATGTCGCCGGCAACAACCCGGCGCTCGGCGAAGTCGCCGGGCAGTACATCAAGGAAAATACGCCCGATGCCGAAGTCGTTGTCATCCGCGGCCTGCCGATCCCGATCGACCAGCAGCGCCAAGACGGCTTCGACAAGGCCATCGCCGGCTCGAACGTCAAGGTTCTCGACCGCCAGTTCGGCAACTGGAACCGCGACGACGCCTTCAAGGTCATGCAGGACTATCTGACGAAGTATCCGAAGATCGATGTGGTCTGGTGCCAGGACGACGACATGGCCGTCGGCGTGTTGCAGGCCATCGAACAGGCCAAGCGCACCGACATCAAATACGTCATCGGCGGCGCCGGTTCGAAGGACATGATTAAGAAGGTCATGGACGGCGACAAGATGATCCCGGTCGACGTTCTCTATCCGCCGTCGATGGTGGGCACCGCCATGGAGCTGACGGCGGCTGCGATCTACGACCAGGTTCCGGTCCACGGCACCTATACGCTCGATGCGACGCTGGTCACTCCGGAAAACGCGAAGAACTATTACTTCCCCGATTCCCCGTTCTGAGTTTTCAGCCTCACAGAACATGCTCTGCCCGAAAGATTGTCGGGCAGAGTTCAGGTCCGCCGTTGACAGGCGTGTCAGGTCGGTTACTCGTTACGGTAACGTTGCAGTAAGTGTTTCAGGGAGGATAATGATGAAAACGATTAAGGGTCCGGGTATTTTTCTTGGTCAGTTTGCCGGTGATGCAGCGCCGTTCAATTCCTGGGATGCGATCACCAAATGGGCGGCCGAAAAGGGCTATCTCGGGGTGCAGATACCGGCCTGGGCGAGCCAGCTGATCGATCTGAAGAAGGCGGCGGAATCGAAGGACTATTGCGACGAACTGGCCGGGATCGCCCGACAGAACGGCGTTGAGATCACCGAGCTTACCACCCATCTTCAGGGGCAGCTCGTCGCCGTGCACCCGGCCTATGACGAGGCGTTCGACGGGTTTGCCGTTCCGGAGGTGCGCGGCAATCCGAAGGCGCGTCAGGCCTGGGCCGTGGAGCAGGTGAAATTTGCAATCAAGGCATCGCGCAATCTCGGGATCAACGCGCATGCGACATTTTCGGGTGCGCTGGCCTGGCCCTATTTCTATCCCTGGCCGCAACGGCCGGCCGGTCTGGTGGAAACGGCTTTCGACGAACTGGCGAAGCGCTGGGCGCCGATCCTCGATTATGCCGACGAGCAGGGCGTCGATATCGCCTATGAAATTCATCCGGGCGAAGACCTGCATGACGGCGTGACCTTCGAAATGTTCCTGGATCGGGTGAAGAACCACCCCCGCGCCAACATGCTCTACGACCCGTCGCATTACGTGCTGCAATGCCTCGACTATCTCGACCATATCGACATCTACAAGGACCGGATCAGGATGTTCCATGTCAAGGACGCGGAATTCAACCCGACCGGCCGGCAGGGCGTCTATGGCGGTTATCAGGGCTGGGTGAACCGGGCCGGACGCTTCCGCTCGCCGGGCGACGGTCAGGTCGATTTCGGCGCGGTCTTCTCGAAGATGGCGGCGAATGATTTCGACGGCTGGGCCGTGGTGGAATGGGAATGCGCGCTGAAGCATCCGGAAGACGGCGCCCGCGAAGGGGCCGAGTTCGTCAAGGCGCACATCATCCGGGTAACGGAGCGGGCGTTCGACGACTTTGCCGCCGGCGGCACGGACGACGCCGCCAACCGTCGGATGCTGGGCTTGTGATACCGTCAGGCCGTCCGAAGGGCTGCGATATCGCAGCCTTCGAGGGCAGCGAGGTTGCGCTCGATCCTGTCTACCGACCAATCCCACCAGGCGATGTCGAGAAGGCTGGCAATTGTCCCTTCATCGAAGCGCATCCGGATCACCGAGGCAGGGTTGCCGCCGACGATAGCAAAGGGCGGGACGTCCCGCGTGACGACGGATGCTGCAGCGACGATGGCGCCGTTGCCGATGGTCACGCCGGGCATGATCGTGGCGTTGTGGCCGATCCAGACGTCATGGCCGACCACCGTGTCTTTGACCGGCAGGTCGTCGTAGCCGTTGATCGTCTCCTGCCGGAAGATGCGGAACGGATAGGTGGTGAAGCCCGCCATGGGATGATTGGCCGAGGATGTGATGAAGAACGCGCCGCGGGCGATCTGAACGTACCTGCCGATAACCAGCTTCTCCTTGCTGACCGGATAAAGATAAGGGGCAAGCAGGCCGGCGGTTTCTTCCGCCGCTGCGGAGTGACTGAAATAGCTGAAGTCGCCGACGTCGATCCGCGGGTGATCGATGACGTTCTTGAGGTACATGGTCTGCCGGTAAGGCGTTCCGTCGGCAAGCGTGATGGGATAGGCGATATCGGGATTGAGAAGGGGCATGGTGTGAAGACCTGTTCGAGCATTGTCGCAAGCCGCAGGGCCCCGTCGAGGCAGGCGGCGATGATGCTTTCGCCTCTGGTGAGGCGGGTCTTCAAAAGGTCACTGTCAGGGCATCCTTCTTTTGCGCAACAATAATCTAGCGTCGGGAAAACCGCAAATCCAGCCCGTCGCCCGCAAGAATGGAAACAAAATCAAGGGAGAAACTTCATGACGATCGAAGCAGGCAAAGCGGAGCAGGCAGGTGGAAAGCGTATCCGGCTCGGCATGGTGGGCGGCGGACAGGGCGCATTCATCGGCGGTGTGCATCGTATGGCGGCGCGTCTCGACGATCACTTCGAACTCGTTGCGGGCGCGCTTTCCTCGACGGCGGAAAAGTCGATCGCTTCGGGGCGCGATCTCGGGCTCGATCCCGAGCGCTGCTACGGTTCGTTCGAGGAGATGGCGGAGAAGGAAGCGAAACGCCCCGATGGCATCGAGGCCGTTTCCATCGTCACTCCGAACCACATGCACTATCCGGCGGCGAAGGCCTTTCTGGAACGCGGCATCCACGTCATTTGCGACAAGCCGCTGACATCGAGCCTCGATGACGCAAAGAAACTGAAGGCGGCGGCCGAGGCATCGAAGGCGCTGTTCATCCTGACCCACAACTACACCGGCTATCCGATGGTGCGGCAGGCGCGCGAGATGGTCGCTTCCGGCGCGCTGGGCGACCTTCGCGTCGTACAGGTCGAATATGCGCAGGACTGGCTGACGGAAGCGGTGGAGCAGACCGGCGCCAAGCAGGCCGTCTGGCGCACCGATCCCAAACAGTCCGGCGTCGGCGGCGCGACCGGCGACATCGGCACGCATGCCTTCAACCTCGCCTCCTTCGTCACCGGTCTCACGTTGAAGAGCCTTGCCGCCGATCTCGACAGTTTCGTCGAGGGGCGCCGGGTCGACGACAACGGCCATGTGCTCCTGCGCTTCGAGGGTGGTGCCAAGGGCATGCTGTGGTGCAGCCAGGTCGCTCCGGGCAACGAAAATGCGCTGAAGCTTCGCGTCTATGGCACGAAGGGAGGCCTCGAATGGCAGCAGGAAAATCCGAACTATCTCTGGTTCACGCCGTTCGGCGAGCAGAAGCGTCTGGCGACCCGTAACGGTGCGGGAGCCGGTGCGGCGGCGACCCGCGTCAGCCGCATTCCGGGCGGTCATCCCGAGGGCTATCTCGAAGCCTTCGCCACGATCTATTCGGAAGCAGCCCTTGCAATTGCCGCCTTCAAGGCAGGCAAGCCGGTCGATCCGGCCGTGGTTTATCCGACCATCGATGATGGCGTGAAGGGCGTCGCCTTTGTCGAGGCCTGCGTGGCGTCATCGAAGAAGGACGGGGCCTGGGTCTCCCTCTGACGGGTGATGCAGCGGTGAAACGCATTCGCCGCTGCACTTTTTCGGGTTTTTATCGGTCGTAACTCCTGAAACGTTGCAGAAAACGGGCCTTGCGGCTTGTACCATGAGGCTACTTTGGTCTAAACCGCCCGCGGCCAAATTCAACGTGCCGGCGGAAAATCCGTCCATACCGTCCGGCGCATCAGGAAAAACGAGTGACCAGATGATCGATCCGAAGAGCCTTGCCGACCGCTTTCCCGGCGATTTCGTATTCGGTGTCGCCACCGCTTCCTTCCAGATCGAAGGTGCCTCGAAGGAGGATGGCCGCAAGCCGTCCATATGGGACGCCTTCTGCAACATGCCGGGCCGCGTCTACGGCCGTCACAACGGCGATGTCGCCTGCGACCACTATCACCTGTGGGAACAGGATCTCGACATGATGAAGGAGATGGGGGTTTCCGCCTATCGCTTCTCGATCGCATGGCCGCGGATCATTCCCGATGGCACGGGCCGCATCAACGAGGCCGGGCTCGATTTCTACGACAGGCTGCTCGATGGGCTGAAGGTGCGCGGCATCAAGGCCTTCGCCACGCTTTATCACTGGGATCTGCCGCTTGCGCTGATGGGTGACGGTGGCTGGACCGCGCGCAGCACGGCCTATGCCTTCCAGCGCTATGCGAAGATCGTCATGGCCCGTCTCGGCGACCGGCTGGATGCGGTTGCGACCTTCAACGAACCCTGGTGTTCGGTCTGGCTTTCGCATCTCTACGGCATCCACGCTCCCGGCGAGAAGAACATGGATGCGGCACTTCATGCACTACACTACACCAATCTCGCCCACGGCCTTGGCATCGACGCCATCCGGCAGGTGGCGCCGCAGGTGCCGGCCGGCATCGTGCTCAACGCCCATGAGGTGATCGCGGCTTCCGACAGCGCAGCGGACAAGGCTGCGGCCGAGCGGGCCTTCCAGTTCCACAACGGCGTGTTCTTCGACCCCATCGTGAAGGGGGAATATCCGGACCAGTTCATGTCGGCGCTCGGCGACCGTATGCCGCCGATCGAGGACGGCGACATGGCGATCATCAACCAGAAGCTCGACTGGTGGGGTCTCAACTACTACACGCCGATGCGGGTCGCCGACGATCCGACGCCGGGCGCGGAATTCCCGGCGACCACGGGCGCGCCGCCGGTTTCCAAGGTGAAGACGGATATCGGCTGGGAAGTCTATGCGCCGGCGCTGAAGTCGCTGGTCGAGGGTCTTTACAAGCGCTACGATCTGCCTGTCTGCTACATCACCGAGAATGGCGCCTGCTACAACATGGAAGTCGAAAACGGCGAGGTCGATGACCAGCCGCGTCTCGACTACTATGTCGAGCACATCGGTATTGTCGCCGATCTCCTGAAGGACGGCTTCCCGATGTCGGGATATTTCGCCTGGAGCCTGATGGATAATTTCGAGTGGGCGGAAGGCTATCGCATGCGCTTCGGCCTCGTGCATGTCGACTACGAGACGCAGGCGCGCACCATCAAGAAGAGCGGCAAGTGGTACAGCGAACTCGCGGCCCAGTTTCCGAGGGGCAATCATCAGGCAGGCTGAGAACCGGCTGCCTTTCCCGTGAGTTGTTCCAGCCGGATTGCCTTGCAGTCCGGCTGGTTTCCATTTGGGGCTATGGCTTGTGTAGCTCTGCCGAATTCTCATCCGACGCGGCGTAGCGGCTATCGAATTCCGCGCGCGCCTCGTGGATCTTTTCGTGATTGCAGAAAACCCATCCACCCATGGCTTCTATCGGCTTCGACAAGGAGCGACCGAGGTCGGTGAGTTCGTAGACGACACTTGGCGGAACGGTCGGATGAACAGTGCGGCTGACGAGGCCGTCACGCTCGAGCGCACGCAGGGTGAGCGTCAGCATACGCTGGGAGATGCCGACAACGGAACGTTTCAGATCGCTGAAACGCGACGGGCCGGAGCCGAGCTTCATGATGATGAGCACACTCCATTTGTCGCCGATGCGCGACAGTATCTCGCTGACCGTCTGGCACTTGGCGGGATCGAAGTGGCTGTGCATCCGTTTCCTCTAATCAAACTGGTATCAAAAATGTGCCTTCTTGTGCGTCTTTTCAAGTTACCTATTTGAGCCTGGTTACTAATCAATACCATCTTTCCTTCGCGTCTGGATCGTTCCCGGGTCCTGAGCCGGAACGACGGTAAAACCAGAAGGCTATTCCCCATGCTCCTTGAAAAACTCAACTGGCGTTATGCCACCAAGAAGATGGACCCCTCCAAGGTCGTTCCGCAGGAGAAGGTCGAACGCATCCTTGAGGCGATCCGCCTTGCTCCGACCTCCAGCGGCCTGCAGCCTTACGAAGTCATCGTCGTAACCAATCCTGAGGTGCGGGCGAAGATCCAGGAGATTGCCTGGAACCAGACGCAGGTCACGGAAGGTTCGCATCTCCTCGTCTTTGCGGCGTGGGACAACTATACACCGGACCGGATCAACGGCATGTTCGATCTCGTCAACGAGGTGCGCGGCTTCAAGAACGAGGGCTGGGAAGCCTATCGTCAGCGCCTGCTGTCGCTCTATCCGCCACGCGACGAGAAGGTGAACTTCGAGCATGCCGCCCGTCAAGCCTATATCGGTTTCGGCATCGGTCTGACAGCAGCCGCCTTCGAGGGCGTCGATGCAACTCCGATGGAAGGTTTCGATCCCGACAAGCTCGATGAAATCCTTGGTCTTCGCGAGCGGGGCCTGCGTTCGGTGACGATCATGCCGATCGGCTATCGGCAGGAAGACGGCGACTGGCTGGTGAACCTCAAGAAGGTGCGCCGTCCAAAGGACGAATTCGTCATCGAAGTGAAATAATGCCTCAGGCTGCCGGGCTTTTCGTCCGGCAGTCTTTTCCATATCTGGTTTCAGGCCGCGTTCCGCGTGGCCAGCAGGCGCTTCTTTTCGGTCATGCGCCGTCCATCCCTGAAGTTCAGGGTGAGAAGATAGAGTTGCAGTATGCCGCCCGCCAGTTCGACGATCTGCACGACGTAGAACTGGCCGTCGAAGGAACCGGCATTCGCCCGAAAATACAGGAACACCGCAGCCGGCAGCATGACCAGCACGCCATTCGCGCCGATGATCCGCATGCGCGCCTTCTTCCTTTCGACCAGTCCGCCCGAACGGTTTGCCGCGAGAGCAAAGCCGCTGCCGCCGGTGATCGCCATCAGCGGCACGAGAAGGAAGACGCCATAGAAGATCGCAGTCTTCACAACGCTGATCGCCCGGTAATCCAGGCACAGTTCCGCGATGACGGTGGAGGCCAGGAAGGTTGCGATGATGACAAGCGCCAGCGTGCCGGCGGTGGCGTGGATAACGGTTTTCATCGGCTGGTTCCTTTGACATGAGGGTCGTTTTCAAGACGATTGTCGAACTCGGCAAGCAGCGTGCGGGCCTGTTCCAACCGCCGAAGATCAAGGCCTTCGGCAAGCGTGTTGGCCCATGTGGTGTAGATGGTGTCGACGGAGCGGTAGGCGTCGGCACCCTTTTCCGTCAGGGCATAGAGCGGCGAGCGCTTGTGGCGGGGATTGGCGCGACTGGACAGAAAGCCGTCCGCCTCCAGCTTGGCAACCTGTTTCAGCGCACCTTGCCGGGTCATCCCCATTGCCTCGGCAATCTGCGGCACGGTGCGGGGTGTCGCAGCCAGCGCAATCGCGCCAAGCACCTGCCAGCGGGCGCTGGTGAGATCGAGTGGTGCGACCAGCCGGTCGCCGCCCTCGAGAAGCCGCCCGTTGATGCGGAATACGGCCAGCATGATGTCCGTCAGTGCCTGTGCTTCGGCGGTGCGTTGTTGCATGGCGATCTCCAAATTGGACAACTAGTTTCCAATAATGAAAACTAGTTGTCAATATTGTCGGATGAGATTCTCTCCGATCGGACAAATTTTCCGGAAATGCGGGGTGCTTTGGGCAAAATATCTCTCGGCAGGCTGGACCTGCGGAGTCATAAACAGATCCACGGTCCCCGGCGCATGGCAGATATGCCGAGCATGTGCGCCGGCGGGTTTGAAAAGGTGAAGTCAAAGATGCTAGATCGGCGCCCTAACGTCCGAATGTGTATGCCGCGATAGAACTATCCGGCCTGCGACCATCTTTGCCGTCGATTGACGGCTTTCACCGAAGAGACTTTCATGAAGAACCGACCTATTTCGCGCGAAGCCCCAAGAGGAGGCGGTCGATGAGCGTGCCTGCCGAGAACCTGACGTCGGCCGCGCGTCCGATGGTGGCATTCGAAGGTGTGACCAAGCATTTCGGCGGCGCCAAGGGGCAGCCGGCCTTCACTGCGCTTGGCGGCGTCGATTATGTCGTGCCGAAAGGCGCGATCACGGGGATCATTGGCCGTTCCGGTGCCGGCAAGTCGACGCTGATCCGGCTCGTCAACGGGCTCGAACTGCCCACCTCTGGCAAGGTGATCGTCGATGGCGTCGATGTCGGAGCGCTGGATGAGGCGGGCCTTCGGACCCTTCGCCGTTCGGTGGGCATGATCTTCCAGCATTTCAACCTGCTGTCGTCCCGCACCGTGTACGACAACATCGCCTTGCCGCTGGAGATTGCCGGCATCGACCGAAAGACAATCAAAGCGCGGGTGAGGCCGCTGATCGATCTCGTCGGCCTTTCGGACAAGGCGGGCCGCTATCCGGCCGAGCTTTCCGGCGGACAGAAGCAGCGCGTCGGCATTGCCCGCGCGCTTGCGACCGAGCCGAAGCTTCTGCTCTCCGACGAGGCGACCTCGGCGCTCGATCCCGAGACCACGCAGTCGATCCTCGAGCTGCTGAAGACCATCAACCGCGACCTCGGCCTGACGGTGCTGCTCATCACCCACGAGATGGAGGTGGTGAAGACGATTGCCTCCGAGGTAGCGGTAATAGACAAGGGGCTGATCGTCGAGAGCGGCCGCACCTTCGACATTTTCACGAGGCCGCGCCATGAGACGACACAGGCGCTGCTTTCCGCTTCGATCGGGGCGAAGCTTCCCGAATGGATACGCTCGGACCTGAAGAGCGAACCCGCTCTCGGCGAGCGCGCGCTCGTCCGGCTGATCTTCTTCGGCGAGACGGCATTCCAGCCGTTGACCGCGCGGCTCGTCGCGGAGATCGGTCCTGACGTCAACATTCTTGCCGGCGCAATCGACGAGATCGCCGGCGAACCTTTCGGCTCGCTGGTGGTGTCCTATCCGGCCGATCCGGCAACGCTGGAACGGGCCAACGATTTCTATAAGCAGACCGGTCTTGCCACGGAGGTGCTCGGCTATGGCGCCTGATATGCTCGTCAACCTGCTCCTGAAGGCCCTCTGGCAGACCCTGCAGATGGTGGGCGCCGCCGGACTGGTCGGCACCTTGATCGGCCTGCCGATGGGCGTCTTCCTCGCGACCAGCGGAAAGGGCGAACTGTTCGCCGCGCCGGCGGTCAACCGTATCATCGGGCTGATCGTCAATGCGCTCCGCTCGACGCCGTTCATCATTCTCGTGGTGGCCATCATTCCGCTGACCCGGTTCATCACCGGGACCTCGATCGGCACGATCGCGGCTATCGTGCCGCTGACGATCTCGACCGTTCCCTTCGTCGCCCGCCTGATCGAAGCGGCGATCCGGGACGTGGACAAGGGGCTGATCGAGGCCGCGCGCGCCATGGGCGCCACGCCGTTCCAGATCGTCACCAAGGTGCTGCTGGCCGAGGCGCTGCCCGGCATCACGTTGGCGCTGACGCTGACGCTCGTCAGCCTGATCGGCTACTCGGCCATGGTCGGCGCGGTCGGCGGCGGCGGGCTCGGCGACCTGGGCATCCGTTATGGCTACCAGCGCTTCATGCCGGAAGTGATGCTCGCTGTCGTCGTGGTGCTGATCGTGCTGGTGCAGGCGGTGCAAAGCGCCGGCGATACGCTGGCGCGGCGCTTCGACAAACGCAGCCGAAAGAACTGAAACCTCCCTTCAGTAAACCCAAGGAGAAAACACAATGAGGAAACTGATCGTCGCCGCTGCCATCGCAGCCCACTTTTCCGCCGGCGCTGCCCTGGCTGAAGACATCAAGGTCGGCGTGACCGCCGGCGAACATGCCCAGATCATGGAAAAGGTGAAGGACATCGCCGCCAAGAAGGGCCTCAACATCGAGATCGTCGAGTTCTCAGACTATGTCGTTCCGAACCAGGCGCTGGCCGATGGCGACCTCAACGCCAACTCCTTCCAGCACCAGCCCTATCTCGACAACCAGATCGCTGACCGCGGTTTCGACATCGTCAGCGTCGGCACCACCATCACCACCCCGATGGGCGTCTATTCGAAGAAGGTGAAGAGCCTCGACGAACTGAAGGACGGCGCAACCGTCGCCATCCCGAACGACCCGACCAATGGCGGCCGCGCGCTTCTCGTTCTGGCCTCCAAGGGCCTCATCAAGGTCGATGCGGCCAAGGGCCTGAAGGTTGGTCCGGCCGATGTGACCGAAAACCCGAAGAACATCCAGTTCGCCGAACTCGACGCTGCCCAGCTGCCACGTTCGCTCGATGACGTCGATGCAGCCGTCATCAACACCAACTACGCGCTCGAAGCCGGCCTGCATCCGAAGACCGACGCGATCGCCATCGAAGGCGACAAGTCGCCCTACGCCAATGTCATCGCCGTTCGCACGGCCGACAAGGACGCTCCGTGGGTAAAGACGCTGGTCGAGTCCTACCACGACGACAGCATCCGGACCTTCATCAACGAGGAGTTCAAGGGCGCGCTGATCCCGTCCTTCTGATCCTTGCGAGTGATCGACAATCCGAAGAGCCCTCTCCGCAAGGAGGGGGCTTTTTCGTTTCAGCGGATCACGATTGCATTTTGCGCTGCAACAGCGGACACTGCCCCTATTGGTTGCAATGGAGGTGACGATGGCCAGGCTTCAGCTTCCCGTATTCAATGCGCCGTTCTCCGGCGATGTCTCGCAGGCGATCAATCCCTGGACATGGATCTTCAGTCCGGGCGCCGGCAGCCAGGTGGGGTTGTTCAACCTCAGCATCGATCTCGGCCCCTCGACCAATCCCGAGGTCGAAAAGGATATCCTGAGCGGGGTCGCAAGCTATGGCAAGCAGCTCGGCAGGGTGGAGGATGCGCTGCGTCTGGTGATCGAGACGCTGGAGCCGATGGTCGGCGACCGCAGGCTCGGCGACGAAAAGGCGATCATCGCCTTCAAGGCGCTGATGTATGAAATCGACAACGTCAAGGAACATCACAGCGGGGACGGGAAAGGCAAATGAGCCCGCCCCCGAGGCGGGCGCAGGCGGTCTCAGCTGCCGATGTGCCGCTCGCCGCGCTTCTTCGCCAGCGCGATCTGCCGCTGGCGCTGGCGGTAACGCTCGCGGTCTGCTTCGGTGCGGTCGTTGTAGCAGTGCGGGCAGGAAACGCCCTCCTCGAACAGCGGTGACTTCACCTCTTCCGCCGTCAGCGGATAGCGGCAGGCATGGCAGAGCGTGTGCTCGCCTTCCGCAAGGCCGTGGGTGATCGAGACGCGCTCGTCGAAGACGAAGCATGCGCCGTCCCAGAGGCTTTCCTCCGGCGGCACTTCCTCGAGATATTTTAGGATGCCGCCCTTCAGATGGTAAACCTGATCGAAGCCGATCTCCTTGGCGAAAGCGGTCGACTTTTCGCAGCGGATGCCGCCGGTGCAGTACATGGCGATCTTCGGCTTGTTGTGCAGGCCGGGATTGTTGCGCATCCAGTCGGGAAATTCGCGGAAAGTCTTGATGTTCGGGTCGATTGCGCCCTTGAAGATGCCGATCGCCGTCTCGTAATCGTTGCGGGTGTCGATCACGATGGTCTCGGGATCGGAGATCAGGGCGTTCCAGTCCTTCGGCTCGACATAGGTGCCGACGATCTTGTTGGGATCGATGCCCTCGACGCCCATGGTGACGATCTCTTTCTTCAGTCGCACCTTCATGCGCAGGAAGGGCATCTTCGATGCGCGGCTTTCCTTGTGCACGAGTTCGACGAATTCCGGCTGGGCGCGCAGGAAGGCGAGCAGTTTCGCGATGCCCTCATCCGTACCGGCGACGGTGCCGTTGATGCCCTCGGTAGCCAGAAGCAGCGTGCCCTTGATGCCGTTCTCGCGGCAAAGCGCGTAAAGCGGCTCGCGGAAACTTTCATAACGCGGGAAGCGGGCGAAATGATAGAGCGCGGCGACGCAGAAAGCGCCGCCCTCTTCATGGCGAGGGATTTGGAGATCGTCGGTCATGGCCCGGGAAATACTGCCTCAGCCGCTGCGAAGCAACGGTTTTCGCGTGCTCTGCCGCAGTTTGAATTTTGTCAAATTCCAAACAGCGGGAGCTGGAGCGCTTCCTCTGGTGTCGAACGAAGGGGAGCCGCGCCTGCATTCATCGCTGCGGCGATGATTGCCGCATCCTCTTCGGCGATGCGCAAAATGCCGAAGCGGAAGGCATAGCCCCAGTTCCGTTTTCCCCTGGTCAGTTCCAGCCGGTCGAGCAGGGGCCGGATCGGGGCGGGCTGCGAGACGTGCCATTCGACATCGCGGCGGGCGGGGTGAAAACCTTCCATCATTTCCACCCGATAGGGCGGCCTTTCAAGGAGGGTGCCGATGGCGGTGAAAGCCTTGAGCGGCACTGCCCGACCGTAGATCGCTGAGGAGGAGTAGGCGATGATCGTCTCGCCGGGCCGGATGCGCCTGAGTGGCGCATCCTTTCCATGGCAGGCCTGCACGAAGCCGCCGGCAACCCCGCCCGCGACATGATCGGCGGATGCCACGATGATCCAGGCCATGGCGATCAAACCGGAGGGTTGTAGAAGCGGATGCGGTGTCCGTCGGGATCGGCAAGCAGGAAGGTGCGGCCGAATTCCATGTCCACGGGTGCTTGCAGGATCGTCTGCCCGGCGGGTCCGATCTTCGCCCAGGCGTCATCGACCGCGGCGGGGCTTTCCAGCGGAACGGCGATCTCGACCATGCCCGCGGTGCCGGTTGCGGCCGGTTCGACGGTGTGGCGCGACCAAAGGCCGAGCTTGATGCCGCCGGGAAAGACGAAGATGGCGAAGGTCGCGGATTGTTCGACGGGCTTCACGCCGAAAAGGCCGGCATAGAAGGCCGCGCTCTTTTCCGGGCTGTCGACGTAGAGGATGGTGAGGTTCGGTGTCATCGGGTTCTCCTTTTCGAGAGCCTGAGACTAGTCCGGCATGCTGTCAGAAAATGTCAGCAAGATGCGGTGTCAGACGAGACGTTCGGCAATGCCGGTCTTCTGCCGCCATTCCTTCAGCAGTTGCGCGCGGCGGCGAGGATAGCGCCCCTCTCCCTGTTCGACGATCTCCATCCGGTCGGTTCGGAAGTGGCGGAAGTCGTTGCGCAGCGTGCACCAGGCGAGAAGCACGCGGGCGCCATCGAAGAAGGCAAGCGCGAAGGGCCATACGACGCGTTCGGTGGTGCTGCCCTTTTCGTCGCGATAGGCGATCTTCAGGGGCTGCTCGGTGTGCATCGCCTTGCGCAACAGGGCGAGATCCACCCGATCTTCGGAGAGGCCGGGCTTTCCGCCTGCAAGCAGCGGGCTTGCCGCCATCCTTGTCCTCAGGTCGGCGGGAAGGACGGCATCGATCTTGGAGAGTGCGTCGCGGGCGGCAAGCGCGAGCTGCGGATCGGTCTTGCTGGCGACCAGCCGCATGCCGAGCACCAGCGCTTCTATCTCATCGGCGGAAAACATCAGGGGCGGCAGCATGTAGCCGGGACGCAGCACATAGCCGAAGCCGGGCTCGCCCTCGATTTCGGCACCCTCGGCCTGAAGTGCGGCGATGTCGCGGTAAAGTGTCCGAAGCGAGATGCCGAGTTCGTCGGCCAGCGTCCGCCCGGCAACCGGGCGGCGGTGGCTGCGCAGGATCTGCAGGAACGAGAGGAGGCGCGTGGACCGGGTCATGGATGAAGCCTAGCAGGGCACCGGCATTCTTGCGATGCTGCTTCTCGCAATACTGGCTTGACTGTATTTTATAATTGTGTACTTATCGGTACATTTAATTCCAAATGGTACAGTTTGAGGGCAACAGGATGCGTCACTTTCTTCTGCGTCACCAGCCAGCGATCGGAATGGCGCGCGCCGCCATCGGCGGGTTGGGCGGGGCCATCGCCATCGCCCTGCTCGGCCTTCTAACGCTGCGGACAGGGCATCCGCTGATGATGGCGCCATTTGGTGCGAGCTGCGTGCTGCTCTTCTCCCAGCCCGCGAGCCCGCTTTCGCAGCCGATGAACGTTGTGTTCGGGCATCTGGTATCGACCGCAATCGGCCTTGCGCTGCGTGTTCTGCTTCCTGATGCATGGTGGGCGGCGGCGATTGCCGTCGGTCTTGCCATTGCGCTGATGTCGGCGCTGCGGGTCACCCATCCGCCGGCGGGCGCCGATCCGCTCGTCGTCTTCAGCAGCCATCCGGACATGGATTTCCTAGTGTTCCCGGTTGCCCTGGGCTCAATATCGCTGGTTGCCGTCGCCTATGCCTTCCACCGCTTTTCGGGACATGTCTATCCCTTGCGCAAGAGCGCCTGAGGCGGCGGTCATGGTGAAGCTTCAGATGGAAAGAAAGGATGCGGTGGCGATGCTTGCCGAGGTTTTCCGCGAGCATGGCTACGCAGGAACGACCCTCGGCATCATCAACACGCGCACGGGCATCGGCAAGGGCAGCCTCTATCACTTCTTTCCGGGTGGCAAGGAGGAGATGGCCGAGGCGGTTCTCGACGACGTTGCCAACTGGTTCGAGAAGCATATCTTCACGCCGCTCTCCGAGGCCGATGAGCCTCGGTCCGCCATCGCGGGGATGTTCGATGCCGTCGAGGCGTACTTTCGTGCGGGACGGAGGATCTGCCTGGTTGGCCTGATCGCTCTCGATTCCAGCCGGGACATTTTTGCGGGCGCGGTTACCGGCTATTTCGCGCGCTGGCGTGCGACGCTGGCAACTGCGATCGGGCGTTCAGGAGTATCCGATGAGGAAGCCCTGCGGTTGGCCGATGAAATCCTTGTCGGTATCCAAGGCGCGATCGTCCTGTCGAGAGCGCTCGACAATCCGTCGGTGTTTTTGGAGACGATCACCACGTTACGCCAGCGATACCGTGCGGGAACGCCGGGGGCGCTGCGTTAGCCGGTCGCGGCCTCGATCCACAGGGCCTCGATTGCGCTCGCTTCCCGTTCCGGTCGGTCGGCGAAAGCCCTTTCGGCAAGGTCCAACGCATCGTGGCGCAATTCCTGCTGCTGGCGGATGATGGCGCCGATGAGGTGCGAGACCTCTTCGCCGTCGCCGAGCGTCGCAGGTTCCCGGTCGAGGAGGTCGATCAGAAGAGCGAGGTCGTGTTCGTGGCCAAGGAGTTCCACCAGACTTTTGGCCTCGGCGCGTTTCGCCCGCATGGCCGAGGGCCAGATTTCCCGCAGCAACGAGAGGTTCATCCAGTAAGCCTGGCCGGCCTTGCGCAAATTATGGAAAAGTTCGGCATGCGCGCCGCCGCGGCAATTCTCCAGCGCCTTTTGTCCGCGCCTCAGGCTTTTCCGCCAGCCCTTCGCGAGAAGGCGGGCCGTCTTTCTCGGACCTTGCGGAAACTCCTGTTCTTCGATGGCAGCGATTGCCGCCCGGCAATTTTCCACGGCTGCGGCCGCCTTTTCCGGCAGGTCCGTCTCGCCCGAGGCCAGCTTATCCCGCCGTTCGGTGAGTTTTTCGCGCGCATGGGCAAGGGCGCGGCGTTCGTCATCGTTCAGCGCATCGCTTTCAAGATAACTCACCGTCTCGATCAGGGCGGTGGCGTCGCGCACCAGCGACAAGGTCCGCGCTGTTTCCCTGAGGCGGTTGTTCTCCGCCGCGCGAAACTCCGGTCTGTCGAGTACAACCAGTCGATAAAGCGATCTGACCCGTTTGAATTTCTTGCGCGCTTCATGGATCGCTTCATGCAATCCGTTCGGCTGCTCCTCGAATGCCGAAATGGCCAAATGAAGTTGCTCGACGGCGACGGACCTGACCTCCGCGCCGAAATCACGTCCCGGCCTAATTCGATACGGCATGCACCAACTCTGGCTTCAGGCGCTCGGTCGCCAGCGCCTGATTGGAGTAACGACGGTCGCCCGTGACCTCGCGACCGATCCAATCGGGCAGGGGCGGGCAATCGGTTACGGATTTGAGCTCGACCTCGGCGATCACCAATCCGCGATAGGCGCCTTCGAACACGTCGACTTCCCAGGTGAAGCCGCTGACATCCACCGTGTAGCGCACCTTCTCGATGACATTGCCGACCGCGAATTCGATCATCTCGGCGGCGTCCTCGAAGGGGATGCTGTATTCGAATTCGTCGCGCACGAGGGAACCCGAACCGAACTTGACCGTCAGCTTGGCCGTTTCGTCATGGCTGGTGCGGACACGGATGGAGCGATCGTGGTTGACGGAAAGATAAGCCTGCCGCATCGGCGTCGCGGACGTGGCCTGAGATCGCCAACTGTCGTTTGCCACGAGGAATTTCCGCTCGATTTCCTTTGCCATGGACCGGCCTCCGGGCTTTCAACCGGCATTAACCTAACGTAACTTTGGTAAAAGGCCAATCGGAATGCGGGGGCGCGCGCAATTGTCTCGACAATGACATGCTGGCGGGATAATCCTCAGCCGATTTCAATCGTTTTAAGAGGTGGCTTGCCATGGGCGCGAAAACCGAAAAGCTTCTTTCCACTTTGAAACTGCAGCCGGTCGTGCCGGTGCTTATCATTGAGGATGCCAAGAGCGCGGTGCCGCTTGCCCGGGCGCTGGTTGCGGGCGGACTGAAGGCTATCGAGATCACCATGCGTACCGATGCGGCGCTGGAAGCCGTGCGCCGGGTGGCCGACGAGGTGGAAGGCGCGGTTGTCGGCGCCGGCACCATCCTGAACGCCACGCATTTCCATGCGGCCGTCGATGCCGGCTCGCAGTTCATCGTCAGCCCCGGCACCACGCAGGAATTGCTGGACGTCGCGCGCGGTTCCGATGTTCCCTTGCTGCCGGGCGCCGCGACAGCGAGCGAAGTGATGGCCCTTCGCGAAGAAGGCTATCAGGTGCTGAAGTTCTTCCCCGCCGAACAGGCCGGCGGCGCGGCCTATCTCAAGGCCCTGTCCTCGCCGCTCGCGGGCACGCTGTTCTGCCCGACCGGCGGCATCTCGCTCAAAAACGCGAAGGATTATCTGAGCCTTCCCAACGTCGTCTGCGTCGGTGGTTCCTGGGTTGCGCCGAAGGAACTGGTTGCGGCGGGTGACTGGGCGGGCATCACGAAGCTTGCCGCGGAAGCGGCGGCTCTCGCCGGCTGATCGGCGAAGCTTCCCGGAAGAAAGGTCGGCAGCGTCTTTGTAATTTCATAATCGGCTTCTTATGTTGCTTTCGACAATGAAAGCCAGGGAGAGAACCGATGTTCGATGCGAAGAAGCTGCTTGACCAATTCCTCGGATCGCAGGTGCCGGGCACCGACGGCAGCGTGAAGCAGAAGGCTGGAGACATCATCCAGCTCGCCAAGGACAATCCGCTTGCGACCGGCGCGATTGCCGCCGTTCTGCTCGGCACCAAGACCGGCCGCTCGCTGGGCGGCAATGCGTTGAAGCTCGGCGGGCTCGCCGCCATCGCGGGCCTCGGTTATCAGGCCTACAAGAATTACCAGGCCGGCAAGGCTCCGCAGGAGGCGGCTTCCGCCGGACCGGAACTTCTGCCGCCGCCGGCCGATTCTCCCTTCAGCCCCGAGGCGCCGGCGGCCAGTGACGATTTCGCCCTGGCTCTCGTCCGGGCGATGATCGCCGCGTCCAAGGCCGATGGCCATATCGACACCGAAGAGCGCCGTCACATCATGGACAAGATCCACCTCTCCGGCCTCGGCGCCGAGGCGGAGACCTTCATCGAGGCCGAGCTTTCGGCGCCGACGGATATCGATTCCCTCGTGGCGGCTGCGAAGACCGAGGAACAGAAGGTCGAGCTCTATACGGCCTCGCGGCTGGCCATCGAACCGGACAGCCGCGCCGAGCGGGGCTATCTCGATCTGCTCGCGGGTCGTCTCGGCCTTGCCGACGCGCTGGTCGACCACATCGAGGCGACAGTTTCGGCCGCCAAGGTCTGATTGCAGGCGGTCATGGCGCATTTGGGCCGGTTGCCTTTGACGGGTGGCTGGCCTACTGCTTTGCCAATACCTAAAGCGTGTCGGGATCGTTCGGATTCGCTCTGTGCGCTTTAAGTCCTTATTTCGTCGCATGTCGCGCAAAACCGCTAAACACTTTTGTGCGACATGCTTTAGCGAGGCAAGCATGCGCGATCTTTCCACATTCAAGGGTTGCCCGGCGCCGACGCCGGTCACGCTCAAAGGCCGCTTCGTCACCGTCGAAGGCTATGACCGGGAAAAACACCTCGAGGCCCTGTGGGACGGTCTGGGCGGCATGGGTATCAATTCCCTGCTCACCTATTTCACCCAGCCGGATTTCGCCGGCATCGGGGACTTCGATACATGGCTTGCGGCTGCGCAGTCCAAGGGCGGCTGGGTTACGCATGTCTTCCACGACAACAAGACCGGTAAGGTGGTCGGCATGGCGAGCTACATGCGCGCCGATCCGGCGAACGGCGTCGTCGAGGTCGGCGGCGTCGCACACGGTCCGTCGATGAGCCGCAGCCCGCTTGCGACGGAGGCGCATTACCTGATGGCGCGCCATGTTTTCGACGATCTCGGCTATCGACGCTATGAATGGAAGTGCCACAACGAGAACAAACCCAGCAAGACGACGGCGAAGCGCTACGGCTTCACCTTCGAAGGCGTGTTCCGCCAGCACATGCTGTCCAAGGGAAAGAACCGCGATACGGCATGGTTCTCGATCATCGACGGCGAATGGCCGGTGGTGAAGGCGGGCTTCGAAGCGTGGCTTGCGCCAGAAAACTTCGATTCCGAAGGACGGCAGGTCCGCAGGCTTGAAGATATTCGCGCCGGCCTGGCGATGGGCGGTGCGGCATGAGCGGCGGGAAGCAGGAGCGTTCGCCGGCGCTGGCCGCAGCAATTATCGTCATCGGTTTTGCGCTGGTGCTTCTGGCGCTGCCGACGGTGGTGCTGTGGATCGGGGATTATTCACCCGTTCTGGCGGCCGCCGTCGGAACGATTGGCATCATGTCCTTCTTCATCGTTCTCTGGCTTCGCGCCCGCCACCAGCGCAGACGGGGTGGCGACCCCGGCCGGCATCACGATTGAAGCGCTGCCGCGAGCAGTATGGCTCCAAGCAGGATGACGAAAAGCGCGCCGGCGATCTCGATTGCGGTTCCGACGCGCCGGGCGGCGACGGAACCCGGACCGGAGACGCGCACCGCCAGCGATTTTGCCGAGACGGCGACGATGGCGAGTGCTGAAACGGTGATCGCCGTGCCGAGCGCCATGGCGAAAACCGACAGGGCGCCGCCGAGATAGAGCCCGTTGAGGAGAGCGAAGGTCATCACCAGCAATGCGCCGGAGCAGGGCCGCAGGCCGACTGCGACGATTGCCGACCACGCCTCGCGCAGACGGAAATCCTGCTGCGACAGCATTTTGGGGTCGGGCAGGTGTGTCATGCCGCAATCGGCGCAGATCGCCCCCGGAGGAAGGGTCTTGTGGTCGTGATCCAAAGCGTCGACGCGGAAGGTCAGGCCGGTCGTCGCTGCGGCATTCACCGGTACGGCGGTATCGAAAAGGCCGGCGCTTAACGGCGCCTGCCGGGCCACCCGGATGCTCTTCAATTTCCGCAGCAGCAGCCAGACGCCGAAGGCGATGACCATGCCGAAGCTTGCGATTTCCATGGCGTTCGTCGCCGCCGTCATGGTGATGCCGGTGCCCCGCAGCACGAAATAGGCGGCGGCCACGATCGCGATCGCTACCACGCCCTGCAGGAAGGCGGAGACGAAGGAGATCGCGACGCCGCGCTTCAGTTCGGTTTCGTTGGCGATCATGTAGGAGGAGATCACGGCCTTGCCGTGGCCCGGACCTGCTGCATGAAAGACACCGTAGGCGAAGGAAAGCGCAAGCAGGGGCGAAAGAGACGACGGATCTTCCCGCATGGCTTTCAGCGTGCCGGTGAGCGAGCGATAGAAAGCCTGCTGGTTCTGGTTGATCCAGGCAAGCCAGCCGCCGAACGGGCCAGTCGCCTGAAAGGACGGCTCGGCGGTGCCGATGCCGAGAGGAGAGCCCGCATGCGCAACCGTCGCCGTGGCGGCAATCATCGCCACCACTGCGAGCGATCGCAGGATGAAGCGGCGCATCAGCATGTCACCTCAAGCCGCGTCGCAAATAGCTTGCCCATGTCCGTGCCGGCGGGATCGTTGAAAAATGCTTCCGTCAGGGTGGACTGGTTCTGGGCGATCACCTCGTCGGGGTCCGGACGAACGACCTTGTGCTTGCATTGGCGGAAGCCGTCGCCCTCGATCACGATATCGTCGTCCTTCGAGAAATCGATGGCGGTGTAAAGCGTCGGATCGTGAACGCCGAAGGAGAGCTTGCCCTTGATCGGCACCTTCTTCTCGGGCTTCACGACGAAGAAGACGAGAAGCTGCTGGTCCTTGAAGTCGACGTTGAAAGTCTCGGGCTTGGCTACCGAAATCGGGGCGCCGTCGCTGGTGATGAAGGTGAAGTAGCCGTAATCGGCGAGCGAGGTGCGGATCGTTTCGGCGATCTCGTGCAATTCGCTGTGATCCAGTTTCAGGTCGCTGTTTGTGTCGAAGTCCATCAGGACGCTCGAGGAAAAGACGTCGTCGAAGCGCCAGACATTTCTGAGTTCGGCAACGGAGCCGTCCGCGCCGGCCACCACTTCGAGGCGGGCTTCGGCGAAGATGTGCGGATGGGCGAAAGCCGGAAAAGGCGAGAGCGACAAAGCCATCGCCAGGATCGCCAGTCTCTTTCCCATGCCTTCTTCCTTTTTCTTCGGCTTGCGCGTGATTCTCTCATGCCCGGGGATTGGGACGGAAATGGGACCCTTCGGCGGCTTGCGCCCTTTCACGCATATTTGCGGAACCAGCCGTGAAGGTAATCGACAAAGACGCGCACCTTGGCGGGAAGGTAGCGCCGGTGCGGATAGACCGCATAGATGCCGCGGTCCCGGGGCAGGTATTCGTCGAACAGGGATATCAGTTCGCCCGACGCAATATAGGGCTTTGCGATGAAATCCGGGACCATCGCGATACCGAGGCCGGCGCGGGCTGCGCGCAACGTCGCCTGCGGGCTGTTGACTTCGATCGGACCGCTGACGGCAACCGAGACCGGCGTGCCATCGGGCTCGACGAATTTCACGCTGTTATGCGAGCGGGAGTTGGTGTCGATGATAACGGGCACCCGGGCCAGTTCCTGGGGATGGGGGAGAGGGCCGTACTTCGCGATGAAGGCAGGGGTCGCACAGGCATAGACGCGGAAATCCGAGAGTTTTTTGGCAATCAGGCCGGAATCGTCGAGGCGGGTGATGCGGATCGCGAGATCGAAGCCTTCTTCGATCATATCGACGAATCGGTCGTCGGCGACGATTTCCAGCGAAAGATCTGGGTGCTCCCTGGCGAAATCGATCAGGGACTGGCCGACATCCGCGTCGATGAAGGTTCTGGGCACCGTAACCTTCAGCTTGCCCCTGAGGTCGGTGTTGTTCTCGCGAACGAGGTCGGCGAGGTTGTCGATCTCCTTCAGGATATCGGCGGCCGTGCGATAATAAGTATGGCCGGCCTCCGTCAGCGAAAACTGCCGCGTCGTGCGGTTGAGGAGCAAGGCTCCGAGTTCGTCTTCGAGTTCCCGCACATATTTCGAGAGCAGCGCCTTGGAGCGACCGGTCTTGCGCGCTGCCGCGGAAAAACCTTCGGCTTCGACCACGTCGATGAAGGCGCGAATGCGTGTGAGCGTGTCCATGAAGCGGTCTTCCCCCTGATCTGTTGCGGATAGTGAACAAAATCGAGGATTGTTCAATCAATTTTCTGCCGGGCGGGTGCAAAAAGCTCTTGATTATGACGGCGAATATTCATATCTCACGGGCTGCCCAAAGTCGCACGTGCCTGTGGGTGTCCGCCGACCCTCGAACTGGGATTTATCCCTAAGGTGAGGTCATCGGTAAGGTACCTGGAACTAACCCCTCCAGTCGCTATTCCGGCCAACCGGGAAATGCGAGGACATCTTGAAGCAACGACGGTGCGGGCCTTTCTGGTTCTCTCCCGGCTTTCCATCAGCCGGGGTCACTGAAGAGGCACACCATCATTGCCGGAAGTGCGGTCGGGTTTCCCCTCCAATCCATGGCAGACAAAGCGGATTTATGCTCTCGACTGAGAGGGCGTTTATCCATCGTTTCGCGCGTCGAGCGTTCGTACGGCACCAGTGTCTCCACCGGCTGGATTCGTGCCTTGTCTCGCCGTCCTTTGTCCTTCCGCGCCCGGCAACGGGTTCGGGATCTTTGGAACTTGAGAGGGATAGACCCATGGCCACCGCTCGTATTCTCGATTTCATCAACACCCGACGTCCGGAAGGTCCCTGCCTCGTGGTCGATCTCGACGTCGTGCGCGATAACTACAGCGCTTTCCGTCACGCCCTGCCGGACAGTTCCATCTACTATGCCGTAAAGGCCAATCCGGCTCCGGAAATCCTGTCGCTGCTCGCCTCCATGGGTTCGAACTTCGACTGCGCTTCGGTTGTCGAGATCCAGATGGCGCTCGACGCCGGCGCTTCGGCCGACCGCATCTCCTTCGGCAACACGATCAAGAAGGAGCGCGACATCGCCCGCGCGCACGCTCTCGGCGTCGATCTCTTCGCAGTCGACAGCCATGAGGAAGTCGAAAAGATCTCGCGCGCCGCTCCCGGCGCCCGCGTATTCTGCCGCGTGTTGACCGATGGCGAAGGCGCCGAATGGCCGCTTTCGCGCAAGTTCGGCTGCGTGCCGCAGATGGCGGTCGACGTGCTGGTCTATGCCCACCAGCTCGGCCTCGAGTCCTATGGCGTGTCTTTCCATGTCGGATCGCAGATGACCAAGGTCGATGCCTGGGATGCCGCTCTCGGCGATGCCAAGCGCGTCTTCACCTCGCTCGCCAAGCAAGGCATCCACCTGCAGATGGTCAACATGGGCGGCGGCTTCCCGACCAAGTACCTGCGCGACATACCGTCGGCTGAGGCCTATGGCCGTGCGATCAACGGCGCGCTGAAGAAGCACTTCGGCAACTATATTCCGCGCACGATCATCGAGCCGGGCCGCGGCATGGTGGGCAATGCCGGCGTCATCAAGGCCGAGGTCGTCCTCGTCTCGAAGAAGTCGGACAACGACACGCATCGCTGGGTCTTCCTGGACATCGGCAAGTTCGGCGGTCTCGCCGAAACCATGGACGAGGCGATCCGCTACCCGATCCGCACCGCCCGCGATGGCGACGAAATGGAGCCCTGCGTGCTCGCCGGTCCGACCTGCGATTCCGCTGACGTGCTTTACGAGAAGAACATGTATCCGCTGCCGGTGTCACTCACGATCGGCGACGAAGTTCTGATCGAAGGCACGGGTGCCTATACGACCACCTACTCGGCGGTCGCCTTCAACGGCTTCGAGCCGCTCAAGGCCTACGTCATCTGATGTCGACCGTGCCGGCATGACCGGCACGGCAACAAAAACAACATCATCGGAAACTCTCTTGGTTCGGGAGGCCACAATGGCCGCTGTTCTTGATAGCGTGCGCGCATTCTTTGCGCCTGCACCTGCCTTTGTTATCGATGTCGAAACGCCGGCGGACGTCGTTGCGCGCGAAGCGCTGCTCGACCGCGCCATGGGCGCCGACCGTCGCAAGAAGTCGTCGGAGAAGATCCGCCGCGGCCGTCTGCCGGCAGAAGGGCTCGCCTTCGTCGCCCGCGACCGGGACGGCCACGTCATCGGCACCGTCCGGCTGTGGAACGTCGAAGCGGGTGTCAGCCGTGACGGCAATGCCGTGGAAGCGCTCCTCCTCGGGCCGCTGGCCGTCGATGCCGCCCATGAGGGCAAGGGGATCGGTGCGGCGCTGATGCGTGCGGCCATCCTCGAGGCGAAGAACCGCGATCACGGCGCTATCCTGCTGGTTGGCGATGCGCCCTATTACGAGCGGTTCGGGTTCTTCTCCGGCAAGACGCAGCATCTGGTGATGCCTGGCCCGTTCGCCCGCCAGCGCTTCCTTGCGCTGGAGCTCAAGCCGGACTGGCTCGAAGGTGCCGCCGGCATGGTGGTTGCCTCGGGCCGCAAGCTGTCGCGCCCGGCCTATCGCCGCGCAGCCTGACTTTCATAAGATAGGCCCGCGCTCCCGGCAGAGTTCGATGTACCGGCAGCAGGCTGGCTTCGGCATCTGAGCCGCCAGGGTGGGCGCGGGCCTTTCATCCCGTCGCGGCGGCGGGAGCAGTGCCCCCTCCCTATCCACGGGGAGGGGGCCTCTTTGTTGTCATGGCCTTCTCGGACCTGTCGGAGCGCTTCCCTGGCCGTCGACGGGACATGTCGCCCGTGTCGCTTTTGCACCTTCGCCTAAAAAATGCCCCGTATGCGGAACAAAGTGGCGTCTCGTGCTTGTTATAGCACCGTGACATGTACGTCATGACCAACCGCATTTTCCTGCCCAGGGCGGGAGTGCGAGATAGGGAGTGTACCTCTATGATGAAGAAACTTGTGCTTGGTTCGATTGCCGCAGCGGCAATCTCCACAACGGCCCTTGCAGCAGACGCCGTGTCCGAGGCACCTGCGCCGCCGCCGCAAGCCGTTGAGACCACGCCGGTCTTCTCCTGGGCAGGTGGCTATGTCGGTGCCCATGGCGGTTATGGCTGGGGCAATGGCGACTTCTACGACGGCGTCGGCTCGGCCTCCGACGACTTCGACGGCGGCCGGTTCGGCGGTTTTGCCGGCTGGAACTTCGATGTCGGCAGCAATGTCATCGTCGGTGTCGAAGGCGATCTGAACTATGACTGGAACGAAAACAGTTATGGCGACGTGGACGTCCACACCGGCCTGAACGGCTCCGTCCGCGCCCGTGTCGGTTATGCCATGGATCGCGCATTGCTCTATGCCGCCGGCGGCTGGACGGCGACGAACTTCTCCGTCGACGGTCCGGATTTCGGTGAGGACAAGATGCTGAACGGCTGGACCCTCGGCGCCGGCTTCGACTACGCCGTGACCGACCAGCTCTTCACCCGTGTCGAATACCGCTATAACGACTATGCCGAGAAGGACATTCTCGGAGTCGACACCGACTTCAACCAGCACGTGGTCAATGTCGGCCTCGGCCTGAAGTTCTGACGGGACATTCGATCCCGAACACAACGCCCGGCTCTCCATCAGGGAGGCCGGGCCTTGTCGTTTCAGCTCAGGGGGCAGCGAGCGAAGGCGGCTCCTCGCTCAGAACCGTTTCTCGTTTTCTTCCGCCAGCTTTTCCAGATCCTGCGAGTCGGGCCTGTAGCTTTTCGTCTCGCTGTTCCAGCGATAGAGCACGGAGACAGTGCGGGTTTCAGACGGCGTCACCTGCGTATCGCAGCTTTCCTCGACCTTTTCGTCGTATATCTTGACCTCGACCCGAATGGCCGCGCGCCCGCCGGCCTTTTCGGGTTCCACCGAGATTGCCGGTTCCTGAAGATGGTTCAGGCCGCAATAGCGCTCCGACAGGGTGAGGATGTCGTCGATGTTCTGCAGCCGGTCGGTATCGGCAAGCACGATGCTCGTTGTCCGGTAGGTCTGGTTCGAATTCCAGTGGCTGCTTTCGCTGACCAGCGCCTGTGCCCCGTCGCCGAGATCTAGCACAACAGGGGAGACCAGCCCTGTCTCGCGGTCGAGCCCCACATCGACGGCATCGAGCAGCCGCGGTTCGCTCTCTGCCGAATAAAGGGCGAGGATCGCCGGTGCCAGCGGCTCCTCTGACAACGGACCGAAATCGAACAGCACGGCAAGGCGCCGGTTCGCGCCGCTGCCGAATGTCACCGTTTCCACGCCGTCAATCGCAAGCCCTTCGGGCCAGTCCGTTTCCAGATCGAGCCTTTTCGAAAGCTTGGCGTCGAGAGCATGTCCGGTCCAGCCCATTCCATCCGGTTGAAGATCGGGAACGAAGCTGCGCGCGAGATCGAAGAAGGTCGCCGAGGATGAGCCGGGTACGGCATCGCCAAGGCCGGCGAGTTCGGGTTCGGCTGCTTTCGTGGCTGTGGGTGACAAAGCCAGCAGCACCATGAGGGCAGCGGAATGGAGTGAAGCGCGCATCGGGATCGATCGTCCGGTTCAGGAACTCGCGAGATTCTATCCGAGAATCAGTCCGCCGAAAATGAGTCTTGTTGGCGGCGGGCGCGGTATCGGAAAGGCAAAAAAATACGCAGCATGCTACATTTTTATCATTCGTCAATTCTGGCTGTGGCGAAATTGTGACAGCGGCGGGTCTCCTGTCTTCGTGGGTGGGGTAAACGCCAGATGCATTGATCTAGCTCAACTCACGCAAGCCTCGCGGGTCCATAGTCGTCCCCGGCAAAAGCCTTTTATTCATAAGGAGAGACCTATGACCATGATGTGGACAAGGCGGATCAGCGCCCTTGCTGCAACCACTGCATTCCTGCTTATCGGCCAGGCGGCCGGTGCAGCGGACGTATCGCCGGTGGCGGAGCCCACTCCGGAAGCGCCGATGGCCGATGCGCTGAGCCCGTGGCAGATCCGCGTTCGCGGTCTGGGGGTCATCACCAATGACGAAGGCAAGGTCGACGGCGTCTCCGGTTCGGATCTGTCCTACAGCGACTCGGTCATCCCGGAACTCGACATCACCTATTACTTCACCGACAATATCGCTGCCGAACTCATCCTCGGCACGACCCGCGCCAACGTTTACGGCGAGGGCTCGATCGACGGCCTCGGCAAGATCGGCAGCACCTGGATCCTGCCGCCGACGCTCACCCTGCAGTATCACTTCACCGATTTCGGCGCCTTCAAGCCTTATGTCGGTGCCGGTATCAACTACACCATGTTCTACAGCCAGGATGCCGCCTCGGCGGACGATCTCGACATCAAGAACAGCTTCGGTGCAGCCCTGCAGGTCGGCTTTGACTACATGGTCAACGAGCACTGGGGCGTGAACTTCGACGTCAAAAAGATCTTCCTGAGGCCCGATTTCGACGTCACCGTCGGCGGTACGGAACTCAGCGGCAGCGCCAAGCTCGATCCGTGGCTGATCGGCGCCGGTGTAACCTACCGCTTCTGATCTCCGGATCAGGAACTGCTGAATGCAGAAAGGCCGGAGGCTTTGCCCCCGGCCTTTTTTGCGGCCGTCATGTTGAACGCTCCCAGTCCGACGCGGGGTTGCATCTTGACATGTGACCAACGAGTCACATATTTTCTATCCATGGACGATGATGTTTTCTTTGCTCTCAGCCATCCGCTGCGGCGCGAACTGCTGGATCTCCTGAAGGAGAGGGGCGGACGGACGCTCGGAGACCTCGAAAGCCACCTCCCGGTCAGCCGGTTCGGGGTGATGAAGCATTTGAAGGTGCTCGAGGCGGCGCATCTCGTGGTGTCGCGGAAGGCCGGGCGAGAAAAGCTTCACTTCCTCAATGCCGTCCCTATTCAGGAGGTCAGCGACCGCTGGATTGCCCGCTATGCGGTGCCGTTTGTCCGGACGATGGCCGACATCAAGTCGATTGCCGAGACAATGGAAAAGGAAAAAGAGATGACGAGCGAACATCAGCCTAAGCATGTCTACGAACTCTATATCCGTGCATCCGCGGAGACCGTTTGGGAAATCATAACCAGCGATGAGAAGACGCCGCTCTGGCAGCACTTCAACATGACGTCGCGCACGGATTGGCGTGCCGAGGGCGATTACGCCTGGATGATGGGCGAGCGGATAGCGATTTGCGGAAAGATCGTCGAGATGGAGCCGCCCCGCCGGCTGGTTCTCACCTTCAGCGCGCAATGGGCGCCGGATGTTGCTGCCGACAAGCCGTCGAGGGTGGTTTTTGAGATCGAGCCGCTGCTAGGCAAGGCATGCAAGCTGACGCTGGTGCATGACGATTTCGGCGGCGAAACCGCGACCAGCAAGGCCGTGGTTGGCGGTTGGCCGGAGTCCCTGTCGCGGCTCAAGACGCTCGCCGAGACCGGGGTGCCCTTCGTGCTTGAGCGCGCCGTTTGATATCGGTTCGGCGGCGGTCGGTCGTTCCGGCCGTCGCCGGGATCGTCAGGCGGTGATGTCGATGACGCCGCAATCGCCGGCGTCCGATGCAAAGGCCAGAAGCTTGCCGTTGGCGCTCCAGCCCATAGATGTAATCGCTCCCTTGCCGGGGCGGCGAAGCAGCGCCTCCTTGCCGTCGGCGATGCGCACGGCGATGATCATGCCATCGACGAAGCCTATGGCGAGCACTTCTTCGGCGGGGTGGAAGGCGACCTGGCTCACCATGATGTTGGCGCGGGTGCCGAGTTCCAGCGGCGCCTTGCCCATCGGGCCGTCCTTGCCGGAGAAAGGCCAGACGATGGCCGCAGGCGCTCCGGAGGAGGCAAGCCACTTGCCCTTCACCGACCACGACAGGGATTTGACCTTGGCGGGGTAGCCGGTCATGCGCATGTGGCGGGTGTCGTTCGCCTTGCCGTCGAGCTTCCAGCCATGCAGCGCGTTTTCCTGCATCATGGTGACGACGAAGCGGCCGTCGGGCGAGAATGTCACACCAGTGTGGGCGCCCTTCCATTCGAGATCGACCGGCGCCCCGCTGGTGCCGACCCAGTGAAGCGTTACGCCGTTATAGCGGGCAACCGCAATGCGCATGCCCTTGGGGGCGAAGTCGATGCCCTCCACGGTGCGCTCTTCGGTGAAGTCCTTCGTCGTGCCATCGGCAAGGCGGACATGGGCAACCTTGCCGTAGGAATAGCCGACCGCGCCCTGTGGGCCGGCAGCGACCACGGAGATCCATTTGCGCGGGACATGGGCAAGCTCGCTGACCGAGCCGTCATGGGCGATGCGCAGCACCTTGCCGTCTTCCCCGCCGGTGACGAGGGTTTGGTTGGACACGTCCTTGACGCAGGCGAGCAGGCCTTGATGGGCTTCCGTCACCTTTTCCCCGCCGTCGAGACGATGGATCGTGCCGGCGGCAGTCGCAAAGACGGGAATGTCTCCGAGGAATGCGCTGGTGACGACGTGACCTTCGAGGTCGAGAGGGGCAACCGTCGGCATCAGGCAGTCTTTCCTTCTGGCATGGCTTTCGTCGTAAAACGTGGCGCAGGCTTCGGCGTCATGCCGAAGCCTCGCAGGCGTGGAAGCTTCTCTCGAGCTTTTCGCGGTCGAGATCGCGGCCGATGAACACGAGACGGGTCTCGCGCTTTTCTCCGTCCTTCCACGGGCGCTGGTGATCGCCTTCGATAATCATGTGCACGCCCTGCACGACGTAACGTTCCTCGTCGCCCTTGAAGGCGATGATACCCTTGAGGCGCAGGATGTTCGGGCCGTCGGTCTGGGTGACCTTCTGAATCCAGGGGAAGAAGCGGTCAGGGTTCATTTCGCCGCCGCGCAGCGAGATCGAGGTGACCGTCACGTCGTGGATCGGCGAGGGGCCGTGATCGTGGTGATGGTGACCATGATGACCGTGGTCATGATCGTGATGATGGTGGTCATGGTCGTGGTCGTGGTGATGATGGTGGTCGTGACCGCATTCGGGACCGCAGACATGATCCGGATCGTCATGGTCAAGGAAATGCGGGTCGTTTTCGAGGGCGCGCTCGAGGTTGAAGGCGCCCTGGTTCAGCACGCGGGCAAGATCGACGCCAGAACGGGTGGTTGCGTAGATGCGAGCCGACGGGTTGATGGCGCGGACGATGTCCTCGATGCGGTGCAGTTCGTCATGGCTGACGAGGTCGGTCTTGTTGATGACGACGACGTCGGCAAAGGCGATCTGGTCTTCCGCCTCGCGGCTGTCCTTCAGGCGCAGGGGCAGATGCTTGGCGTCCACCAGGGCAACCACGGCGTCGAGTTCGGTCTTGGAGCGAACGTCGTCATCCATGAAGAAGGTCTGGGCGACCGGCACCGGATCGGCAAGGCCGGTGGTTTCGACGATGATGCCGTCGAAGCGGCCCGGACGGCGCATCAGGCCCTCGACCACGCGGATCAGGTCGCCGCGCACGGTGCAGCAGACGCAGCCGTTGTTCATTTCGTAGATTTCCTCGTCGGATTCCACGATGAGGTCGTTGTCGATGCCGATCTCGCCGAATTCGTTGACGATGACCGCATATTTCTTGCCGTGGTTCTCGGAGAGAATGCGGTTGAGCAGCGTCGTCTTGCCGGCGCCAAGGTAGCCGGTCAGCACGGTGACGGGAATGGGTTTTGCGGCAGCTTCGGTCATGGGGTCCTCGATGAGGTGGAAAGCGCGGGGCGCGCCGTAATGGTGTTACCCCATATAGGCGCTGGCTCGGACGAGTTCAAAGGCTTTGTTGAGAGGACCGGTTTGCACCCGCGCAGACAAAAGTATCGATGTCGAAGCGGTGGACGTCTCTCAAAAGTTCGGTGAAGCCCCTCACGGCATGGGCGATCAGCTTTTCCCCGGCTTCGGCGGTGGCTGCAGCCGCGTTGCCGGCAACGCCTTCCCCGTTGAGATCGGACATCTTCCAGCCGAAGGCATGCGGGCCGTAGGCGCGCAGATGGCTGAACATCTCGGCAAACCGGGTCTGGCGGGAGGGGAAGTCGCGGGCCTTTGACATGTCGACCCGTTCGGGATGGAGCGCGAGCATCACCGACGTCTCGATCAGCCCGCCATGGATGTCGATTGCCTTGGCCTCAGGCGAAATGACGCCTTCGGGCACGCCGAAGCGGGTCCAACTGGTCGCGACCGCCAGCATGTCGAAACGCAGCCGCGCTTCCGTAACGACGACGGTCATCAGCGGGGAATTTCCGCCATGGGCATTCAGGAGGACAAGCTTGCGGATGCCCTTGCGGGAGAGGTCTTCGGCTATCGCCAGCCAGCGGTTGACGGCCTCGTCGAATGCAAGGCTTTTCGTACCCTCGACGTCCATATGTTCGGGCGAATAGCCGACGGGTTCGACGGGCAGAAAGGTGACGGGCAGGTCTTCGGGGAGTTGCGCAAGCAGCCTTTCGACAAGGCCTTGTGCGATCAGGGCATCGGTCTCGAAGGGCAGGTGAGGGCCGTGCTGCTCGTGGGCGCCAAGGGGCAGGACGGCGATCCAGTCGCGGCGTTCCTCCACAGGTGTCGTGAAGTCGTTGTCATCGAAGTGCGGCCTGGGCTTCGCCATCTGGTTTCTGTCTTTTATTTTCGCTATGGATTTCAACGCCAGAGTTTCAGCCGGCGCAAAGAAGGAAAGCCGTCATCAAGCGGCGCGGGAGGCAGAATGTCCAAAAAAGACAAGGGCGACAAGGACAAAGGCGAGAAGAAGAACAAGGGTGGCAAGAAGAAGGACGCCGGCGCTGCCGGTGTACCGCTCACCGTTCTCGTCACACAGCTTGCCCGCACCATGCGCACCAGGCTTTCCCACAATCTTGCCGATAGCGGCCTCTATGCCGGGCAGGACGGCGTCATGCAGCTTCTCGGAGAAGAAGACGGGATCACGCCGGGGGCGCTTGCGCAGCGGCTCGGCGTCAAGGCGCCGACCATGACGCGCACCATCGGCCGCATGGAGGCGCAGGGTTTCGTGATGCGCCGCGCCGACGACAAGGATGCGCGCCTGACCAAGGTTTATCTCACGGAAGAGGGGCGCAACAGCATCGAGCGGATCGCGAGCGCGGCCGACGACTGCGAACGTGTGGCTACCAGAGGATTGTCCGGCAAGGAGGTAAAGGTGCTGGCCCGTCTATTGGTGACCGTCGAGGAAAACCTGAGGGGCGATTCGGAGAAGCGCTGATCTTCGGCGAAAGAATGAATTGAAATATGCGCTTAAAATATTTAATTAAAAAATTTAAGCGCAGGGTGTGACGGCCGGCGCGGGAAGTTGTCTGTCACGGGGGAGGAAAAGTGGCTCAGAAGGTCAAACTTTCAACGATTGCCGAATCGCTCGGATTGTCCACCGCAACCATATCGCTCGCCTTGCGCGACAGTCCGCTGGTTGCGGCCGATACGCGGGAAAAGATCAAGGAACAGGCACGCGCCCTCGGCTATATCTACAATCGTCGTGCAGCCAGCCTCCGGACGTCCCGGTCGGGCATCATCGGTGTCGTTGTGCATGACATCATGAACCCGTTCTACGGAGAAATCCTGAAGGCGATCGAAAGCGAGCTCGACCGGAGCCGTCACACCTTCATTCTTTCGAACCACTACGATTCCGTCGACAAGCAGCGGATGTTCATCGAGACGCTGCTGCAACTCGGAGGCGATGGTGTCATCATGTCGCCGGCGATCGGTACGCCGCCCGAGGATGTGCGCCTCGCAGAGGATAACGGCATGCCGGCGATCTTCGTCGCACGCTCGATGGACGGCGTCGACGTGCCGATCTATCGCGGTGACGACAGCTATGGCATTTCGCTTGCCACCAACCATCTGATCGGTCTCGGTCACCGCACCATCGCGATGATCGGCGGCACCGACCAGACCTCGACGGGCCGCGACCGCTATCAGGGCTATGTCAGCGCGCTGCGCAAGGCGGGGATCGAGGTGGACCCGAACCTGCGCATTCCCGGACCGCGAACGAAACAGGGCGGCTTCGAGGCGGCGGTGCATTTCCTGTCCCTGCCGCAGAAGCCGACGGCGGCCGTGTGCTGGAACGATCTCGTCGCCATCGGCCTGATGAACGGTATTGCCCGCGCCGGGCTGGTGCCGGGCCGGGATATTTCGGTCACCGGTTATGACGATCTCGAGGAGGCTTCCATCGCCACACCGGCGCTGACCACCGTCTGGAACGGTCAGGCGGAGGTCGGACGGCTTGCAGCCCGGGCGCTTCTGGATAAGCTGGCAGGCAGCCACGAGCCGGACGGCATTCATCTCATCAAGCCGGAAATGCGGATTCGTCAGTCGACCGGCCCCATCAACCGCTGAGGCAGACAGGATTATCCAAGCATGACCAAAGACCGCGTCGCAATCCTCGTGCCCGGTTACATCAACCCGCGCGTCATCGCGCGGTTGAGCGAGGACTTCGATATCGTTGCCGTGCCCCATGGGCCGACGCTCGACATTTCCGAGGATGAAGCGGCGCTGGTGCGCGGGGTCGCGGTTTCCGGCGCCCTCCCGGCATCGTGGATCGCACGGTTGCCCAATCTGGAGATCATTTCCAATTTTGGCGTCGGCTATGACGGCGTGGATGTCGGAGCCGCTGCCCAACGCGGCATCGTTGTCACGAACTCGCCGGATGTTCTCAATGACGAGGTGGCCGATACGACCGTCGCCCTGCTCATCAACACCGTGCGACGGCTGCCGCAGGCGGAGGCGTGGCTTCGCCAGGGCCGCTGGGTTTCGGAAGGGCATTTCCCGCTGACGCCGCTTTCGCTGAAGGGGCGGCATGTCGGGCTGCAGGGGCTCGGGCGGATCGGCATCGAGATCGCGCGACGGCTCGAACCGTTCAAGGTGAAGATCAGCTATCACACCCGGCGGCCTCGGGCGGACGTGTCCTATGGCTATCACGCAAGCCTTCTGAGCCTCGCGGAAGCGGTCGATACGCTGATTTCCATCGTGCCGAAGACGCCGGAAACCACGGGCTCGATCGATGCCGAAGTGTTGAAGGCGCTCGGGCCGAATGGCGTCCTCATCAATGTGGGGCGTGGCACGACGGTCGACCAGTCGGCGCTCGTTACGGCCTTGAAGCAAGGCACGATCGCGGCGGCCGGTCTCGATGTCTTTGCCAACGAGCCCAACGTTCCGCAGCAGCTCATGGACCTGCCCAATGTCTCGCTGCTCCCGCATGTGGCCTCGGCGTCGCTGCCGACGCGCAACGCCATGGCCGATCTCGTCGTCGACAATCTGGTTTCCTGGTTCTCGACCGGCAAGGCGCTGACGCCGGTGCCGGAAACGCCGCAGGAATCAGCGTGACCTGCTGCAATCTCCAGCTTTCCGCAAGCTTGCGCATCCAAGCTCATCGACGGGCGGGCGATTGCTGGCGGGGGATGTGCGGGTGAAGACTTACGTTTTCGTATTGGCTGCCGGACTTTCCGTGGCGGGCGCCGCCGTGGCCGGCATCTATGGATGGCGGAACGAGACCGAGGGCCTGCGAAATCCGGCCTTCGACCCGGTCGTCTCGGGCTCCATCCGGGCCAGCGCAACCGGCTCGATCATTGCGCCACCGGCTGAATTCTCGATTTCGAACGCCGCGAAGCAGCGGGCATGCGTTGCAGAGCGCGGCGGCACACTGCAAAGCCGCAGCCGGAGTTTTTCCGCTCCCAGAGAATGCGACGACGTGTGGCCGAGGCTATCGTCGGTGCGGAACTGGACACAGGGCGAGGACGGCCGCGTCACACTCAGCGATGGCGCCGGTCTCGTGGTGCTGACACTCGTGCGAAAAAAGGGACTGGCCTATGAGGCGCTGGAACCCGCCGGAGCCGGTGTCGCCTTGCAGATGCTGCCCTGATTTTCCTCAGCCGCGGGTCTTCGCATAGGCGCGGACAGCGTCGCCGAAGGCTTCGAAAAGGGCGCGCGACGGCTTGTCGGTCTCGGCCCAGTATTCCGGATGCCACTGCACGCCAATGGCAAAACCCTTGGCGCCGATCACGGACACGGCTTCGATCGTGCCGTCATCGGCGATGGCTTCGACCTGAAGGCCGGGGGCCGTCTTCGAGATCGCCTGACGATGCAGCGAATTGACGGGAATACGGCCCGTTCCGAGATAGCGGGCGATGCAGGAGCCTTCCGCGACGACCACGTCCTGCCGGATGCTGTACATCACGTCGCGGTCCGCGTGCTGGGGCTTGCGGTGGTCCCACACGCCTTCCTGCTCCTGTATCTCCGTCGCCAGCGTGCCGCCGAGTGCGACGTTCAGTTCCTGAATGCCACGGCAGATCGCCAGCAAGGGAATGCCACGTTCGATGGCGCGGCGGATCATAGGCAGCGTTGTCGCATCGCGTGCCGGGTCGAAGGGGCCGTCGCTTTCCTTGAACTCCCCGCCATAGAGTGAGGGATGCACATTGGTGGCGGAGCCGGAAACGAGGAGGCCGTCGACCCGATCCAGAAGAGCGTCCGTGTCATTGCCCGCCTCGAAGGCGGGAATGATGAAGGACATGACGTCGGCGACATTGAGGGCTGCCCGGACATACTGGTTCTGGGCCGCATGCCAGGAGGTTCCGTCGAATTCGCGAATGTCGGCGGGAACGGCAATGATCGGCTTGGGCATGATGGTCTCCGAAAGGCGGGCAGGATTCTTGAACGCAGGATGGCCGGGAAGTCAATGACCGATTGCGGCAAAATTCCGGCGAAGCAGTCAGTCCGGCCTCGCATGACGTTTTTCCGGACAAAATAGGTATCGTCGCCGGGCCGCGGCCCTCAGCGCAAATATGCGTCGAAAGAATATTGCGGCGCAGCTTGAAACGCTTTGGAAAAAATGGTCATCTCGCCGTCATTGCAGCCGGGAGGGGGCGCAAGGAACTTGCCGGTAGCGCAAACCATGATTGGGAGGTCATTACATGGATCGTCGTTCATTTATCAAGAAAGCGGGCGTGGCGGGTGCGGGTGCTGCCGCGTCGACCGTACTCGCCGCACCTGCCATTGCGCAGGAAAACCCGAAGATCACCTGGCGGCTGACGTCGTCGTTTCCGAAGTCGCTCGACACCATCTATGGCGGTGCGGTCGATATCGCCGAACGCGTTGCGGCGGCCACCGATGGAAACTTCACCATCCAGGTCTTCGCCGCCGGTGAAATCGTGCCCGGCCTGCAGGCGGTCGATGCGGTTGCGGCCGGCACCGTCGAGGCAGCCCACACGACGTCCTACTATTTCTGGGGCAAGGAGCCGACCTTCGCCATCGGCACGGCCATTCCCTTCGGCCTCAATGCCCGCATGCAGAATGCCTGGTACAACCAGGGCAACGGCAACACGCTGATGAACGAGTTCTTTGCGACGCAGGGTCTCTATGGTCTGCCGGCCGGCAATACCGGCGTGCAGATGGGCGGCTGGTTCCGCAAGGAGATCAACACCGTCGACGACCTCAAGGGTCTGAAGATGCGTATCGCCGGTCTGGCCGGCAAGGTTCTGGAAAAAGTCGGCGTCGTGCCGCAGCAGCTTGCCGGCGGCGATATCTATCCGGCGCTGGAAAAGGGCACGATTGACGCGGCCGAATTCGTCGGCCCCTATGACGACGCCAAGCTCGGCTTCCACAAGGTGGCCAAGTACTACTACTATCCGGGTTTCTGGGAAGGCGGTCCGGTCGTCCACGGCTTCTTCAACCTCGAGAAGTATAACGGCCTGCCGAAGCATTATCAGGCGATCCTCACCGATGCCTGTGCCTATGCCAACACCAACATGATGGCAAAATACGATGCGAAGAACCCGCAGGCGCTGAAGCAGCTCGTCGCCGAAGGCACGGTGCTGCGTCCGTTCAGCCAGGAGATCCTGGAGGCCTGCTACCAGGCCGCTCTGGGGATCTATGCAGAACTCTCGGCGCAGAGCCCGACCTTCAAGAAGGTTTATGACGATCAGCTCGCCTTCAAGAAGGACGCCTATCTGTGGGCGCAGCTCGGCGAATACACCTTCGACACCTTCATGATGATCCAGCAGCGCGCCGGCAAGCTCTGAACCTTCCGCGCGACGAATGAACGAGAAAGGCCCCGGACGCTGCGTCCGGGGCCTTTTTCCTTTTTGGGGTTCGAGAGAAAAAACAGCGCCCTTTGGCGCTGTTTAGTGGCGCAAGCACCTTACTTGATGACCGGCGGCTGGCTGAGGTCCATGGATGGGGTGCCGGTTGCCGGCGCCTGTCCGGGCAGGCCGCCATCGGAACCGAGCGGCGGGAGGCCGAAACCGCCGGGGGCTCCATTGCCGCCGTCCGAGCCGAGCGGGGGCAGGGACATCCCGCCGCCAGCACCGAAGCCCGGAATCTCGATCTTGACGTCTGCCGGATCAACCGTGGTGTGGCCGCTCTTGTAGCGCATGACGAGGCTTGGGAAGGCGATCACCACGATAATCATGATGAACTGGATGATGATGTAAGGCAGCACGCCCTTGTAGATGTCGAGCGTCTTCATGCCCTTCATCATCCGGCCGGTTGCCTGATCCTTCCAGTCGCCCGCAGGAGCCACGGACCTGAGGTAGAAGAGCGAGAAGCCGAACGGCGGCGTCAGGAAGGAGGTCTGCAGGTTGATGCCCAGGATGACGCCAAACCAGACGAGGTCGATGCCGAGCTTTTCCGCCACGGGAGCGAGCAGCGGCACCATGATGAAGGCGATTTCGAAAAAGTCGATGAAACATCCGAGGATGAAGACGATGATCGTGACCACGATCAGGAAGCCGTATTCACCGCCCGGCAGAGCCGTCAGAAGGTCTTCGATCCAGACATTGCCGTTGATACCGTAGAAGGTGAGGCCGAAGACGCGCGCACCGATCAGGATCATCATGACAAAGGCGGAGAGCTTGGTCGTCGCTTCCAGCGCATGTTTCAGCGTGGCCAACGAAAGGCGGCCCTTGAGTGCGGCGAGAATCAGTGCCCCCGTCGCGCCCATGGCTCCGCCTTCCGTAGGCGTGGCGATGCCGAGGAAGATGGTGCCCAGCACAAGGAAGATAAGAGCCAGCGGCGGGATCAGTACGATGATGACCTGTTGGGTCAATCGCGAGATGATGTTCAGGCCGAATTTGCTGTTGGCGATTGCAACCAGATAGACCGCGAGAACGCCGAAAGCCAAGGCGGCGACGAGCCGCCACTCCGGGCTTGCAATGCCCGTGAAGAGCACCTCATGGCCGAGGAAATAGAGGCCGACGGTGACCGCGATCATGACGAACAGCGAGGTGACGCCGCCGCCGAGCGTGCGCGCTTCCAGAGGCAGGGCCGGCGCCCAGTCCGGCTTCAGCATCGATGTGACGAAGATATAGGCGCAATATGCCATGACGATCAGGATCGCAGGATAAAGCGCGCCAACATACATGTCGCCGACCGAACGGCCGAGCTGGTCCGCCATGACGATGAGAACGAGGGAGGGCGGCACGATCTGTGCCAGGGTGCCCGATGCGGCAATGGTGCCGGCGACGAGCGGGCGATTGTACTGGTAGCGCAGCATGATCGGCAGGGAGATGAGCCCCATTGCCATGACCGAAGCCGCCACCACGCCGGTCGTCGCGCCGAGAAGCGCCCCCACGAGAATGACGGCATAGGCGAGGCCGCCGCGGATGGGGCCGAAGAGCTGGCCGATCGTATCGAGCAGGTCTTCCGCCATCCGCGACCGTTCCAGGATCAAGCCCATCAAGGTGAAGAAGGGGATCGAAAGGAGCGTATCATTGTACATGATGCCGTAGATGCGATCCGGATGGGATTGCAGAAGCGGCCAGAAGAGCTTGATTTCCGGGGAGATGGAAGAAAGTTCCACCCCGATCGCGAAGTAGATCAGGCCGCCGGCTGCGAGAGTGAACGCCACGGGATAGCCGAGCAGAAGCATCAGCATCACGGTGGAGAACATGATCGGGGCGAGGTTGTGGGCGATGAAATCGATCATGTCAGTGCCCCGTCGCTTCGGTTGTGTTTTCCGCCTCCGGCGTCTCGGTCAAATAACCGAAGACGACGGCAGCGCGCTTTACGATCTCGGACAGCGTCTGGGCGCTGAGCAACAGGAAGCCGACGAGCACGGCCGCCTTCGCCGGCCAGACGATCAGTCCGCCCGCGCTCGAGGAGATTTCGCCGATCCTGTAGGAGGCCCAGAACCAGGGCCAGGCGAGCCAGGTCATGAGGAAGGTGAAGGGCAGAAGGAAAATGATGTGCAGGATCAGGTCGATCCGGTCTCGTGTCTTCTTGCTCCAGGAACTCGACACGATATCGATGCGGACATGGTCGTTCTTCAGGAGCGCATAGGCGGCGGCCAGCATGAACACGGTGCCGTAGAGATACCACTGAAGTTCGAGCCAGGCATTGGACGAGATATCGAACACCTTGCGGACGACCGCGTTGCCGGCGCTAATCAGGACTGCGGCGAGCAGCAGCCAGGATACCCAGCGCCCGATGGCCCCGTTGATCGTGTCGATCAGCCGGGCAATGGCCAATAACATTTTCATTGTTGTTCTCTCCCCTTGAGCTCCTTCAGGTCCTTAGATCAAGGCAACTTGGCGCGCAACCGGGGAACCCCAACGTTTCCAGGGCTTTTCGTCTTATGTCTATACCGAAAACAGCCGATCGCTCCGGCTGGGAGCGCTACCAGCATCACCATGAGGCGGAGATTTCTCTTTCGTGAGAAAGCGGTTCAAGCCTGTGCAGTCGGTCGGTGCGTGCAGGTTCGATCTTCAGGGATTGTCCATGAATAAATTGCGGTTTGTCAATTTATCGGGCAGGGTTGCACCGGGGGAGAGGGTGGCAATCTTGTCGGGCATCGGCCGGGCGGTGACCAATAATTGGAATAGGTTGCCTTTTCTCAATGCCGGAAAGCGAATTTTAAATCGTCTTGCATAACGTCGCCGGCGTCAAGGAGGCCACGGATGAAGGTCGCAAGCAGGAAAGCCGTGCCCACGGACGTTTATCTGTCGTTCGTCAGCTCGCTTTTCGAGAATCGCTACACGCTGTTCACGGGGATGGTCGTCCATATCCTGACGTTTCTGGCTATCTATGCGAAAAGCGGCGATGCGTTCTACCTTTTCCTTTGCGTCGGTTTCGTGGCGGTGTTTGCCAATCGCATCTACTGGTTCACCCGCTTCCAGAAGACGGACAAGACAGAACTGACGCGCAGCGACATTCGCCGCTGGGAGTTGCGCTACGTGCTGGGCGCTGCCTCGACCGCCGGCATTCTCGGCATAGGCAGCGGTTACGCGCTGCTCGTGCTGCAGGACAGTTTCGCCGAACTGGCGAGCATCGCCGTCACGATGGCCTCGATGGTATCCGTGGTCGGCCGCAATTACGGCTCGCGGCTTGCCGTCGACCTCCAGACGCTCGCCTGCTGCCTGCCCATGGTGGTCGGCAGCCTGCTCGCCCAGGATTTATACAAGGCCGTCCTGTCGCTGATGCTCATTCCCTTCGGGATGACGACGCGGGCCATGGCCAACGGCGTCAGGGAGTTCCTTTACGAGAACGTCATCGCCTCGCGGGAAATGGCAAGGATCGCGGAGAGCTTCGACACCGCGCTCACCAACATGACGCACGGTCTCATCATGCTCGATCCAAACAACCGCATCGAGGTCATCAATCGCAAGGCCTGCGAGCTTCTGCACCTCGGCGAGCGCAAACGGCTGACGAATTGCGACCTTGACGTGGTGCTGCGCTATGGGGTTCGCCACAGCTTTGTCGACGGCTCCATGCCGAGCCTCATCCAGAAACAACTGGCCCAGCTGATCGACGGCAGCACGTCGCGCGCTGTTATGCAGTTTTCCGACGATCTCATTCTTGAATTTTCCGCCAGCCGCCGGCCGCAAGGCGGCGTTGTCCTTATCTTCGAGGACGTGACGGCGCGCATTCGGGCGGACCGCAAGATCCTGCACATGGTGCGCTACGACTCGCTGACCGGCCTGCCACAGCGGGGCTATTTCAGCGAACTGGTGAAGGAAAAGGCGACACAGCAGGCCGATGCGGGGCGGATCGGCTTCATGGTGCTCGATGTCGACGAGTTCAAGCATGTCAACGACACGAAGGGGCATATGACGGGGGACCGCCTCCTGGTGACGATCGCCAACCGGCTGCTGGAGCTTGCCGCGGGCGAGGCGATTGTCGGTCACTTCGTCGGAGACCAGTTCGTGCTGTTTTTCCCCGGTCGAGGCGGCGATACCGATATCGAGGCGCGGATGCGCTCCATCCATGCGAGCGTGGCAGGCAATTACGAGGTCGAGGCATCTCATATTGCCGTGACCTTCTCGGCTGGTTGCGTGATCCAGGACAGCGCGGAACTGCGGATGGAGGAATGGCAGATCAAGGCCGACCTTGCCCTGTACGAGGCGAAGTCGCGCAGCAGGGGGCGACTTGTCGTCTTCGCGGAGGAGATGGATGCCCGTTACATGGAGCGGCAGCGGCTGAAGACGGATTTGCGCGCGGCCGTGGAGCGCGGCGAGATCAGCGTCGCCTATCAGCCGATGTTCAAGCCGGACGGTTCTGCGCTCGAATGCTGTGAGGCGCTCGCCCGCTGGACCCATCCGGAAAAGGGAGCCATCGCGCCGGATATCTTCATCCAGATCGCCGAAGAGATGGGCATTGTCTCCGACATCACTCGCCAGGTGATCGAGAAAGCCTGCCGCGACTGCGTGAAATGGCCCGAGCACATCACGGTCTCGGTCAATCTGTCCGTGCAGGACCTGCGCAACGAACTCATCATCAACACGGTGAAGTCCGTGCTTGCGGAAACGGGTCTGGCATCCCACCGGCTGCATCTCGAAGTGACGGAGAGCAGCCTCATCGAGGAACTGTCGACGGTACGACTTATCCTCGAGCAATTGCGCAGCTACGGGATCACCATCGCAATCGACGATTTCGGCACGGGGTTCTCGAGCCTCAGCTATCTCGACACCCTGCCGGTCGATGTCGTGAAGATCGACCGATCCTTCGTGCGCAATATCTGCGAGGATGTCAGGCGCCTGAAGCTCTTGCGCGGCATCGTCACCCTTTCGCGCGGCCTCAACCTGCAGATCGTCGTCGAAGGCGTCGAAACCCGCGAGCAACTGGCCCTGCTAATCAAGCATAATTGTGCCGATCTTATACAGGGCTATGTCTATTCGATGCCGGTGGCCGCCGAGAGCATCGCCGAGATCAGCCAGCTTGCCAGCCGCAAGCAGTTCGAAGCCCGGACTTACGTCGCCTGACGTTTCTCATCTTGCGGCGTTCCATTTCATGACAATCAAGCGCCTGCCGATGCCATGCCATCGTGCAAACATCTTCGCGCCGCCAGTCGCGTTTACCATTTGTTAACCTTAACAAAGAATTAACACCGAAACCTACTAATCCTAGCAGGTGTAGGAGGCGTCGCGTGCATGATAGCTATGCTTAACAATTCGTTAATAATCGACGAGACACCAAGAGCATGGCACCATCAGAAGGGGATGGATTCGCGCAAAAGCTGATGCGAATCCTGGATAATATCGAATACCGCCGGATCGAGACCGGCGAGGACATGGAAGACATCGAACGGCTGCGCTACAAGGCCTACAAGGCTGCGGAGGTTCTGCCCGTTGCGGCCGCAAACCTGATCGATGACGTCGATTTCGACGACCACGCCTATGTCTTCGGGGTCTACTATTTCGAGGAACTGGTCAGCACGATCCGCCTTCATCATGTGACGCCGGAGCACCGGATATCGCAGTCGTCGGGCGTTTTCCCCGACGCCATGGAGAGCTTTCTCAATGCGGGCCTGACGCTGATCGACCCGGCCCGGTTCGCGGCCGATCCGGCGATTGCGGCCGAACTGCCCGTTCTTCCCTACATCACGCTTAGACCGAGCATTGTCGCGGCCGCCTATTTCCGCGCAGACCGCGTCCTGCAACATGTGCGTCCGGCCCATGCCGCCTTCTACAAGCGCGTGTTTTACGCCGACACGGTCGTCGAGCGCCGGATGGCCGATATCTACGGCTTCGAACTGACACTGCTTGCCACCAACACCCATGCGACCGGCGACAAACTGCTGAAGCGCTACCCCTTCTTCGATTCGGGCGTCTATGAACGCCGGCTGATGTTCGAAAGAGGCGGGGAGCCGCTCGTCGCTCCGCTGACGATCCTGCCGTCCGCGAGGCTGGTGGCGACAGGCCGGATCACCGGTGCCGTTGCCGGCCGGGATTATTGACGATCGGCCTCTCGCCCGCATGCTTCCGGGATGAGGGCGGATTGCGCTTGCCTGCGGCTTTGTGTATTTCGAAAGGGGAGGCGACGTCTGCGGATTCCCCGGTGGGGGCGAGCGGGCGTCGCGGGTTTCGAGAGCGCCGCGATGGCGGCTGCGCAAGGGGAGATGAAGCATGAGCGAACATCACGCGGGTCCGGTCGAAACGGGAGCGGCGATGAACTATGCCGAGCATGAGAAGACCTACGATCTCTTCATCGCAGGAACGAAATACGGCACTGCCATGCTGGTGGCCCTGTTGGTCGCCATGGCTGCCGGTTTTCTCGGCGGTGCCGGCTTCTTCGGCGGTCTCCTCATCTTCATCATTCTGAGTGCAGCCGGCATCTATCTGCTGCGCTGAACCTGACGGCTGCGGAGAAGGCTTCCATGCTGTCGGAAACGTCCGATCCGTTTCTCTTTCGGCTCGCTGTCTTTGCACTGGCGGTTGTCGCTGGCCTCATGTTCGGGGCCGGTACTAGGCGGGGATTCCGCCGTACGCTGATCCTTGCCGCCGGGCTTCTGGCTGCAGCGCTGGCCGCTGCCTCCATCTATGCGACCGGCCGGCTGCCCAGTGGCACGGGCCGCACGATTGCCTTCATTGCCCTGGCTCTCTCGGCGGTCGGATTGTCGTCCGGCCTCGTGCTGGCCTGGCGAACGGGTCCTGGCTCTTCACGCGAGGGAAATGGCTGAGACAATGGGCAACGGTTTGACGGCAGTGGCCGAACTCGCAGCGATTGCTTTCCTCATTTTCGCAGTGGCGCGGGTCGGCAGGCCGGGGGCCGTTTTCCACAGAACCGATTTCGTGCTGATCGCCCTGGGGCTGGCTTGCTGCATCCTGGTCGGCCTCGCCGCCGCGGAGCCGAATTTCGGCGGTTGGCTGATCGGGCTTCTCGCCCTTTCGGTCGGGGGCTCCCTCGGTGGGTGGCTGGCGATGGCCGCGCCGTCTCGAAAGATCGCGCAACTGCTGGCCGGGCTGCTTGCGCTGCATGGCCTCGTCGCACTCCTGCTTTCCTTTGCCGTGCTCGATACCAGCGTATTGTTCTGGGATACGCGCATGGTGACCACCGAGTTCGAGCGGTCGCTCGGAACCGCGCTGGCGACGCTTTCCGGCTCCGCGGCGTTCGGAGGCGGCGTGGCGCTCGTCTTCCGCAGGATGGGTTTCCAGCTGTCGCGGCGGCTTCATTCGCTCGAGCCTTTCCGGCCCGTGCTGACCGGTCTGGCGGGGGTCGCCTTCCTGCTGTTCTCGATCTGGCTCGTCCCCGGCTTCTTCCTGTTGACGGCCGTTCTTTCAACCGCTGTCGGGGCCGTCGTCGTGCTGTCTGCCGATGAACGCAAGATGCCTCTGGCCGCCGTTGCGCTCACCGCCTTCGCCGGACTGGCGACCGCAGCCATGGGCTTTGCCTTTGCCAGCCTGGCGCTGATCGTTGCAGGCGGTCTGGCGGGAGCAATCATGGTGTCCTGCTACAGGACGATGTGCCGCGAACAGTCGTTCGGGCCTTTCTGCCTGATCGTCTGACGAGACGGTCGCCGCTCCGCGGACCAAAGGCTCATCTGCGAGATTGTCCGATCCGCTGCGGCCCATGCCGCAGTCTCCGATCGCTGTGATTGCCTGAAGCGAGATTTGTTTTGTCCGGCTCGTTTTGTCGAGCCGGGCGTATGAGGGCTCAGACGCCGCCGCGCGTGCGGGCCAGGCCCTGCTTGGCGGGAAGGTATTTCGGGTCGAGTTGCAGCGCATGCGAGTAGGACTTGGCAGCGCGCGCCTTGTCGCCACGGCGCTCGTAGACCAGTGCCTGGTTGGCCCAGGACTCGGCAAGGCGATTGTTCAGTTCGATCGCGTGGTTGAAGTCGGCGAAAGCGTTTTCGTCGTCATTCAGCGCGATATAGGACACGCCACGGCCGTTGTAAGGCTCGGGCGAGTTCGGGGAGAGGGAGATCGCCTTCGAGAAATCGTCGATCGCCTTGTCGTGCTGACCGCGCACCTGATAGATCAGGCCGCGATTGTGATAGGCGCGGCCATCGGTGGTGTCGAGTTCGATGGCCCGGTTGAAGTCGCCGAAGGCTTCGTCGATGCGTCCGGCCTGACGGTAGATATTGCCGCGACCGATATAGGCGACGTCGTAGTTCGGGTTGATCCTGAGGGCCGCATTGTAGTCGGCTGCCGCCTCGACCGGCTTGCCCATATTGCGGTAGACCAGCGCGCGGTTCGCATAGGCCTGATAGAAATTGGGGTTTAGCTGCAGCGCGGTGTTGAAGTCGGAAAGCGCCTTGCTGAACTGGCCGGCGCGCCCATAGGCCGATCCCCGGACATTGTAGCCTTCCGGATCGTTCGGGTTGGCGCTGATGACCTGCGACAGCGAGGCGATATTCTCCTCGGACCCCTGATCCCGGTCGATGCGGATCATGTCCGACGTTTCAGTCGTCTGGCACCCTGCGAGGCCAAGAGCCGCAACCATCGCAACGGCAAGTCCACCGCGCCGGAAGCCGCGGGCGGAAAGGGTTTCGAGAGACTGAGTTAGAAGTTGTGCGGTCATGACTGCCATTGTCCGGACGCACCGGCCGCATCCGATGTGAACCGCGGCAGCACGTTGAGCTGAATACCAAAAGAGCGGCGGCGAACCGATCGCCTCCGCCCTTAGATCATCGGAAAACGTCCAAAAAACGACCGATCAACGGCCGGGACGTGCCGCAATGAGGCCTTCACGCTGAGCGCGCTTGCGAGCCAGCTTGCGAACGCGGCGAACGGCTTCTGCCTTTTCGCGGGCGCGCTTCTGCGAGGGCTTTTCATAATAATCGCGCATCTTCATTTCACGGAAAATGCCTTCGCGCTGCATCTTCTTCTTGAGAGCGCGGAGCGCCTGATCAACGTTGTTGTCGCGGACAAGTACCTGCACGTCTATCCCGTTCCTTTGGTTTTAGGTTGGCAAACCGCCGATATCCGAGTCGACGGAAATAGTATAGCTTCGCTCGGCCCGAAGGCCGCCGATTAGTGACGCCAGATACCAGATCGCTTGAAGGAAGTCCAGACGGAGACTGCATGGCGCCGGGAGAAAAAATCCGTGTTTCCTGCGGATATGTTGTACGTGTCGAAAGCCGGTCGTCAATGCGTCGCAAAACGACCGTCATGACGCATATTGATTTGCGACTTGTTTGATCCTACCCAATTGCCTGAACCTACAGGAGTTTGAGGCGAATGCGCAAATATTCGGTCTTTGCCGTGGCACGCGAGGCGCTCAGGGCCCATAAGGGCTGGGAGGCGCAGTGGACCTCTCCCGAGCCGCGCCAGTCCTATGACGTCATCATCATCGGCGGTGGCGGCCACGGTCTCGGTGCAGCCTATTATCTGGCCAAGGAGCACGGCATTACCAATGTCGCGGTGATCGAAAAGGGCTGGATCGGCGGCGGCAATACCGGCCGAAACACCACGATCATCCGGTCCAACTACCTCTATGAAGAGAGCATGGACATTTTCGAGCACTCGCTGAAGCTCTGGGAAGGGCTGAGCCAGGAGCTCAACTACAACGTCATGTACTCGCCGCGCGGCGTGATGATGCTGTCGCACAATGTCCATGACATGCAGTCCTTCAAGCGCCATATCAACGCCAACAACCTCTACGGCATCGACAACGAGTGGCTGACGCCCGAGCAGGCGAAGGATTTCTGCCCGCCGCTCGATATCTCCAAGACCGCCCGCTATCCGATCAACGGTGCGGCCCTGCAGCGCCGGGGCGGCACGGCCCGTCACGATGCTGTCGCCTGGGGCTATGCCCGCGCCGCTTCCGACCGTGGCGTGCACATCATCCAGAACACTGAAGTCACCGGCATCCGCCGCGGCCCGAACGGCGAGGTGACCGGCGTCGAAACGAATCGTGGCTTCATCGGCGCGAAGAAGATCGGCGTTTCGGCCTCGGGGCACAATTCGGTGGTCATGGGCATGGCCGGCGTGCGCCTGCCGCTGCATTCCACCCCGCTGCAGGCGCTCGTTTCCGAACCGATGAAGCCGATCTTCCCCTGCGTCGTCATGTCGAACACCGTGCATGCCTACATTTCGCAGTCGGACAAGGGCGAGTTCGTCATCGGCGCCGGCACCGACCAGTACAATTCCTATTCGCAGACCGGTGGCCTGCAGATCATCACCCACACGCTGGATGCGATCTGCGAGCTGTTCCCGATGTTCCGCCGTGTCAAGATGATGCGCCAGTGGGGCGGCATCACCGACAACACCTCGGACCGCTCGCCGATTCAAGGCGTGACGCCGGTGCCGAACCTTTTCGTCAACGCCGGTTGGGGAACGGGTGGCTTCAAGGCGACGCCGGGTTCGGCGAACCTGTTTGCATATCTCATCGCCAAGGGCGAACCGCATCGGCTGGCTACCGGCCTGACGCTCGACCGCTTCCGCACCGGTCGCCTGATCGACGAGGCGGCGGCTGCCGCCGTGGCGCACTGATCCTTAAAGGACGTTCATCATGCTGCTGATCAAATGCCCCTATTGCGAGGAAGAGCGCTCCGAGCTCGAATTCCGCGCCGCCGGCGAAGCGCATATCGCCCGCCCGCAGAACATCGCCGATATCACGGATGAAGAATTCGCGGACTATTTCTTCCTGAGGGACAATCCCAAGGGACTGATCTACGAACGCTGGCGTCACATGCACGGCTGCGGCCGCTTCTTCAACGCCGTGCGTGATTCCGTCAGTGACAAGATCTATTTGACCTACAAGGCCGGCGAGCCGAAGGCGGATGTCTCCGCCTTGCTGCCGAACGCTGTTGAGAAGGGAGCGTCGAAATGAGCGGCGCCAATCGTATCGCCGGCAAGGGCCGCCTGACACCCGCCCGTACCGCACGTTTCACCATCGACGGCCGCAGCCTGACGGCCTATGAGGGCGATACCGTCGCCTCCGCCATGCTGGCCAATGGCATGCATCTCGCGGGACGCTCGTTCAAGTATCACCGTCCGCGCGGCATCCTGACTGCGGGGCCGGAAGAACCGAATGCGCTCCTCGACATCTCCCGCGATGCCGCCCGCCGGCAGCCGAACGTCCGCGCCACCGTGCAGGAAGTGTTCGACGGCATGAAGGTCGAAACGCAGAACCGCTGGCCGTCGCTGTCGCTCGACATCGGCGAGATCAACGATTTCTTCTCGCCCTTCTTCGCCGCCGGCTTCTACTACAAGACCTTCATGTGGCCGAAGAGCTTCTGGCATTCGGTCTATGAGCCCTTCATCCGTCGCGCCGCCGGCCTCGGCGTGGCGCCGAAGGAAGAAGATCCCGATCACTATTCCTCTCGCTATGCCCATTGCGACGTGCTCGTCGTCGGTGGGGGAGCGGCAGGCCTCGCAGCGGCAATTGCCGCCGCTGAAGCCGGCGCAAAGGTCATCCTCTGCGACGAGCAGCCGGAAGTTGGCGGCGCTTTCCATTACGACACAGGCGCAACCGTCGACGGCCAGAACGGCTATGACTGGGCGCAGGCGACAGCGGCGCGGCTGAAGGCCATGCCGAATGTCAAGCTTCTGACCCGCACAACGGCCTTCGGCTACTACAACCACAATTTCGTCGGTCTTGCCGAGCGCGTGACCGATCATATCGCCAAGCCCTCGAAGACGGCGCCGCGCGAGCGGCTCTGGCAGGTGCGGGCGAAGAAGGTGGTTCTCGCCACCGGCTCCATCGAACGCCACATGGTCTTCGCGAACAACGACCGCCCCGGCATCATGCTGGCATCGGCCGCCCGCACCTACCTCAACCACTACGGCGTCGCCGTCGGCGCCAAGGTCGGCGTCTATGCCGCGCACGACTCGGCCTATGAAGCCGCAATCGATCTGCGCAAGGCCGGCGTCACCATCGCCGCAATCGTCGATTGCCGGGAAAAGCCCGGCGAAAAGGTGCTGACGGAAGCCCGTTCGCTCGGCATCGAGGTGCTGACCGGTCACTATGTTGCCGACACCTCAGGTCGACTGCGGGTCCGCTCCATGTCGGTCAAGCGCAATGGCGGCGGTTCCGCCCGCAAGATCGAGGTCGATGCGCTGATAGTTTCAGCCGGCTGGACGCCTTCGGTGCACCTGTTCTCGCAGTCGCGCGGCAAGCTGAAGTTCGATGCGATCAACGATCGGTTCCTGCCGGACGTCTATGCGCAGGACAGCATATGCATCGGTACCTGCAACGGCACCGATGACCTGCAGGCCATCCTCGACGAGGGCTCGGCCGCCGGTGCCGCCATGGCCAAGGCTGCCGGCGCCACCGGTTCGGCCTCGCAGGCGCCGACCGGCGCCAATGCATTCGACTGGACCGGCGGCATGATCGGCGCTGCGGAAGGGGCGGGACGCGACAGCAACGTCAAGGCGTTCATCGACTTCCAGCATGACGTCTGCGCCAAGGACATTCGCCTTGCCGTTCGCGAGGGTATGCATTCGATCGAGCACATCAAGCGTTTCACCACCAACGGCATGGCGTCCGACCAGGGCAAGCTTTCCAACATGCACGGCCTTGCCATCGCTGCGGAAATGCTCGGCAAGGAAATCCCGAAGGTGGGTCTCACCACCTTCCGCGCGCCCTATACGCCGGTCACCTTTGGCACGCTCATCAACCATTCGCGCGGCGACCTGTTCGATCCGACCCGCAAGACGCCGATGCACGATCTCGAGGCGTCGCTCGGCGCCGAGTTCGAGGATGTCGGCAACTGGAAGCGTGCCTGGTACTATCCGCGTTCGGGCGAGGACATGCATGCGGCAGTCAACCGCGAGTGCAGGACGGTTCGCGAGACCGCCGGCGTGTTCAACGCATCGACGCTCGGCAAGATCGAGGTCGTGGGTCCGGATGCCGCCGAATTCCTGAACCTGATGTACACCAATGCCTGGGATACGCTGAAGCCCGGCAAATGCCGCTACGGCATCATGACCCGCGACGACGGCTTCATCTACGACGACGGCGTTGTCGGTCGTCTTGCTGAAGACCGCTTCCATGTAACGACTACGACGGGCGGTGCGCCGCGCGTGCTGAACCACATGGAAGACTATCTGCAGACCGAGTTCCCGCATCTCAATGTGTGGCTGACGTCTGCGACCGAGCAGTGGGCGGTCATCGCCGTCCAGGGTCCGAAAGCACGCGACATCATCGCGCCGTTCGTCGAGGGTATCGACATCTCGAACGAGGCCTTCCCGCATATGAGCATTGCCGAGGGCAAGTTCTGCGGCGTACCGACCCGTCTCTTCCGCGTGTCGTTTACTGGCGAGGTCGGCTTCGAAGTCAACGTTCCCGCCGATTACGGTGCGGCCGTGTTCGAGGCGATCTGGAAGCGTGCGGAGAGCCTTGGCGCCTGCCTTTACGGCACCGAGACCATGCACGTCCTGCGCGCCGAGAAGGGCTACCTGATCGTTGGCCAGGATACCGATGGTACGGTCACGCCTGACGATGCCGGCTATGGTTGGGCTGTCTCCAAGAAGAAGAAGGATTTCGTCGGTATTCGCGGTCTGAAGCGCCCCGACCTCGTCCGGACGGGCCGCAAGCAACTCGTCGGCCTTCTGACCAAGGACCCGAAGGAGGTGCTGGAGGAAGGCGGCCAGATCGTCGCCAATCCGAACCAGCCGAAGCCGATGACCATGCTCGGTCATGTCACCTCGTCCTACTGGTCGGAAAATCTCGGCCGTTCGATCGCGCTGGCCGTCGTCATCGACGGTCGGGCGAAGATGGGCGAAACGCTTTACGTGCCGATGAAGGACAAGACCATCGCGGTCGAGGTGACCGACACGGTATTCTTTGACAAGGAAGGGGGACGCATCAATGGCTGATGCTACCGTCGCTGAACGCAAGACCGTTCTTACCGGCTTCCATGGCGGTTCGCCTCTGGTCAAGCTGACGCCTGCCGAACCTGCCGCCCGCGTTTCGCTCCGGGCCGGCCCGGACGAAGTGGCGGCTCTCTCCAAGAGCCTCGGCGTCAAGCTGCCGGTCAAGCCGAAGACATCCGCCTCTGCCAAGGGGCGGCTCGCCTTCTGGCTCGGTCCGGACGAATGGCTGCTGATCGACGAGAAGGGTAACGACCTGATGGCCGATTGCGTGGCTTCGGGCGTGGTTCACTCGGCGACGGATGTCTCTCATCGCAACACGGCGATCGTTGTCTCCGGCAAGGGCGCGGTGAACGCGCTCAATGCCGGCTGCCCGCAGGATCTGTCGCTTTCGGTCTTCCCGGTCGGGGCGGTCAGCCGCACGGTGTTCGGCAAGATCGAGATCGTGCTTTACCGGATCGACGAGGAGACCTTCCGCGTCGAGTGCTGGCGGTCATTTGCGGAATATGCCTTCGGCCTGCTGGCCGAAGCTGCCGACGACGCAGCTTGACCAACTAACAAACTGACAAACTTTCTGGCTGGCCGGGGATCTACAGGAGACCCGGCCAGCCTTTCCATTTGATCCAGCGGCCATGAAAATCGGCGCGACCGATTTCGTGTTTTTCGCCGTCCGGCCAGACCTGCAATGTCATGGCCGCTCCGTCCGGTTTGCCATCGGCTTCCATCTGCAAGCGCGCGACAGGCGAATCGATGGTGGCGCGGGAACCGGCGTTCGCGATCAGCTCTTCTCCCCGGCTTTTCAGCTCTTCCGGCAGATATTGCCAGGCAATCGTGTGATAGACGACATGAACCGCGCCGGGGCGGGAGGTCGTGAGCCGCCTTTCCAGCCATTCGATCGCATCGGACCTTTCTACGGCGAGACGATTTTCGACGGCGATTTCGAGCGCATGGCGGGTGCGTTCCAGACGGTCGCTCTGGTCGGCCCAGATGTAGGACATCAGGCGGAGCCGGTCTTCGGGCGAGGCCGGGTCGAGCGGGTTGAGATCGCAGCCGGATCGTTCCGCGATATGGATTTCAGCGGCTGGCGGCGGCGGTCCCTGCCACTCCGGCGCCAGGGCAACGGGGGATTCCGGTCCCCAGACGAAATCGCCGAGGCGATAGGAATAGCGGTCCCATTGCAGGTTGAGACCGGCGCTTGCGCCGACTTCGGAGAGGACGAGCGGCTTTCCGAACAGTTGTGCAATCGTGAGAAAACCCGGCAGAAGGGCAGCCGAACGTCGGACCTCATTGGTCTGCGGGGCGGAGAGCAGGCGTTCGAGGATGAATGCCTCGTCGCGCCTGAAGGCTGTCTTGCAGGCTTGCCAGAGGGTCTCGTCGTCAACGGCGTTGGGAGGATAGGCGGCGGCGAGGGAGACGTCTGAACCTAAGAGCACCAGCGCGTGGAGGGACCCCGCGAGACGCAGCGCGAGGGCATCGCCGGTGCCGGTCGGGTCCCCTTGCCAACTCAGGATATGGTCTCCGACCGCCGTGTCTTCATCCAGACGCTCGGCGGCGAGATTGCAGAGCCGCGCGGTGAAGGACGAACCGAGATCGCTGCATGCCTTTGCCTGACGCAGGAAGGACTGACGAACGACGTCCGGGTCTGCCATTCTCACACTCCTTCGGGGCGATCCTTCGGGTCGAACTGGACGATGGTGATCCAGGTGGCGGTCAGCGCCGGTTTCTTCTCGTCCTCGATCTCGATGCTGACGTCATAGGTGGTCATCATCATGCCGGCGCCGCGAAAACGGGCCTCGGACAAGACGAAGTGACCGCGGATGCGCTTGCCGCAGCGAACCGGCGACATGAAGCGGATCTTGTCGAAGCCGTAGTTGATGCCCATCGTCTGTTCGCGGATCTTCGGCAGGCAGTCGTAGTTCATCGCGGAAAGCAGCGAAAGCGTCAGGAAACCGTGGGCGATGGTGCCGCCGAAGGAGGTTTCGGCTGCCGCGCGCACGGGATCGACATGGATGAACTGGTGGTCGTCGGTGGCGCCGGCAAAGGCGTCGATCATCGTCTGGTCGACCGTGATCCAGTTCGAAAGTCCGATTTCCTTTCCGACCAGGCCGGGGACGTCCGACAGCGAAATCTCAACAGGCACAAGAACCTCATCGAATTGACAAATCGAGAATACTTCCAGGAGTTTGGCGGCTGTCGTAGCACAGCCGGGGGCGAGGTGGACACAATAATCAGGACTCGATGAAAAACTCCACCGACCGCGGCTTCAAATGAATCAGCGGCGCGCTACGGCCTGATGACAGCTTGCGCCATTTGCGCCCGGCGGCGGGCTGCAGCACGAAATCCTGCCCGGCATGGGACCGGTTGAACAGCACGGCGAGACGAACCTCCGCGAGAAGCTTGCGGTCCCAGGTGGAGAGGATCATGCCGAAGGTGGCGCTGTCCGCCTCTTCCCATTCCGAAACGGTCATCGGGAGACCTCTTGCGGAAAACCAGGCGACATCGCCCCCGCCATTGAAGAATTCGATCTGCGAGAATACCGAGAAGCGCTTGCGCATGGCGGACAGCGCCACCGTCGCCTCCAGCAGTTCCTCGTCCAGCGCTTCCCAGTTCAGCCAGGTCATCTCGTTGTCCTGGCAATAGGCATTGTTGTTGCCGTGCTGGGTGCGGCCGAACTCGTCGCCGGCCGTCAGCATGATCGCGCCGCGGCTGGCAAAGAGGGTGGACAGAAGAGCGATAACGTCCTGCCGGCGCTGGCGGCGAACCGTCCGGTTATGGGTTTCGCCCTCCACGCCGTTGTTCCAGGAATAGTTCTCGTCGTGGCCGTCGCGGTTGTTCTCGCCGTTCTTGCCGTTGCGCTTGTGGCTGTGGGAGACGAGATCGAACAGGGTGAAGCCGTCATGGGCGGCGATGAAGTTGACGCTGCGCGTGGTGGCGGCTCCGTCCCGGGCAAAGACGTCGGAAGAGCCGGCGAGCGCGGTGGCGAGCGTGCCGGTCGTATGCGCATCGCCACGCCAGTAGCGCCGGATATTGTCCCGCGCGCGATCGTTCCATTCTAGGAAGGGTGCGGGGAAATTGCCGAGCTGATACCCGCCGGGACCGATGTCCCAGGGTTCGGCGATCATCACCCGATCTTCCAGAATGTCATCCCGCAGGATCGCCTGCAGTGTTCTCGCGTTTGAATGAAAGCCGCTCAGGGAGCGGCCGAGGATGGGCGCGAGATCGAAGCGGAAACCGTCGACGCCTGCGTGAAGCACGAAATGCCGCAAGGTACTGACGATCAGTTGACGAACATGCAGATGATCGCAGGCCAGCGTGTTGCCGGTGCCGGTGTCGTTCACCAGTATGCCGGGATTGTCGGGAAGGTGACGGTAGAAGGAGAGGTTGTCGAGCCCGCGCAGCGAAAGCGTGGTGCCGAGCCGGTCGCTCTCGCCCGTGTGGTTGAAGACCAGGTCGAGAATGACGCCGATCCCTGCGGCATGCAGGGCGGCGACGGTGTCGCGCAGTTCGGCGACGCCGCCGGGCACGATGCGGGGATCGAGCGCCATGAAGGCGACCGGATTGTAGCCCCAGCCATTGGTCAGTCCGAGCGGCGGCAGATGGCGCTCATCGATCCAGGCGACGATCGGCATCAGTTCGATGGCGTCGACACCGAGCCGCTTCAGGTGATCGATCACCGCGGGATGGGCAAGTGCCGCGACCGTGCCGCGCAGGTTCTTCGGCACGTCGGGATGGCGGATGGTGAAGGGCTTGACCGCGATCTCGTAGATGAAGCCGCCCTTGGGCATGAGCGGCATCATCGGCCGTGCGAGCCGGTCGCGAGTGACGACCGATTTCGGAACGAGGGGAGCGGTATCGACCCCGAAGGTCGAAAGCCTGACATCGTGGACGAAGGGCCGGTCCAGTTCCTTGGCGTAGGGATCGACGAGCAGTTTGGACGGATCGAACCACCAGCCATGGTCCGGGGCGTAGTGCCCGTGGGCGCGATAACCGTAATGGGCGCCTTCGGTGACGCCTTCCACATGCAATCGATAGACGTCGCCTTCACCGCGCGTCATCGGAAGACGGCAGATTTCTCCGCCGCCATTGACGTCATAAAGGCAGAGATCGACCTGCTCGGCGTGGCGGGACCAGACGGCGAAATCCGCGCCTGTGTCGGTGAGGACCACTCCGCCATGCCGGCTTTCGATCGGGTTCATGGAGCCGCCGCGATCAGGTGATTACGGTCGGCGCATCGCGGCCGGTGCGGCTGCTGATTTCAGCAATGCTTTCGGCCGCCGCGATCAGGTCGGCGAGGGCTGACTGGGTCTCGAGATCGTGGCGGTTTGCGTCCGGCTCGTAGCGTTCGATATAGACGCGCAGCGTCGCGCCCGAGGTGCCGGTGCCGGAAAGGCGGAAGACGATGCGGGAGCCGCCTTCGAAGAAGATACGGATGCCCTGGTTCTTGCTGACCGACTGGTCGATCGGATCGTGATAGGCGAAATCGTCGGCGGCGCTGACCACGAGGTCGCCGAACTTCGCGCCGGGCATGGTTTCGAGCTTGGTGCGCAGGGCGTCCATGAGGCCGTTGGCCGCATCGGTGTCGACGGCTTCGTAATCGTGGCGCGAATAGTAGTTGCGGCCATAGGTCGCCCAGTGCTGGGAAACGATGTCCTGCATGCTTTCGCCGCGTACGGCGAGAATGTTCAGCCAGAGCAGCACCGCCCAGAGCCCGTCCTTCTCGCGCACATGGTTCGATCCGGTGCCGGCGCTTTCCTCGCCGCAGATCGTGACCTTGCCGGCGTCGAGCAGGTTGCCGAAGAATTTCCAGCCGGTGGGGGTCTCGTAGATGCCGATGCCGAGCTTTTCGGCCACCTTGTCGGCGGCGGCGCTGGTCGGCATCGAACGGGCGATGCCGGCGATCCCTCCGTTGTAACCGGGCGCCAAGTGGGCATTGGCCGCCAGAATGGCGAGGCTGTCCGACGGCGTGACGAAAATGCCCTTGCCGATAATGAGGTTGCGGTCACCGTCGCCGTCGGAGGCGGCGCCGAAATCGGGCGCGTCCTTGCCGCTCATCATCTCGTCATAGAGTTCCTTGGCATGCACGAGGTTCGGGTCCGGATGATGGCCGCCGAAATCCGGCAGCGGCGTGAAGTTGCGGACCGTGCCTTCGGGCGCGCGCAGGCGTCCCTCGATGATTTCCTTGGCATAGGGACCGGTCACCGCGCTCATGGCGTCGAACACCATGCGGAAACCGAGGCCGAACAGGTTGCGGATGGCGGAGAAGTCGAAAAGCTCCTCCATCAGTTCGGCATAGTCGGAGACGGGATCGATGACCTGGACCTGCATGCCGCCGACTTCAAAGGCGCCGATATTGTCGAGGTCGAGATCGTCGGCTGCGACGATGCGATAGCTGGTGATGACCTTCGAGCGGGCAAAGATCGCGTCGGTGATCTTTTCCGGTGCCGGGCCGCCATTGCCGATGTTGTATTTGATGCCGAAGTCTTCGGTCGGGCCGCCGGGATTGTGGCTGGCCGACAGAACAATGCCGCCGAAGGCCTTGTATTTGCGGATGACATGGGAGGCGGCGGGCGTCGAGAGAATGCCGCCCTTGCCGACCATGACCTTGCCGAAGCCGTTGGCTGCGGCCATTTTGATGACCTTCTGGATCACCTCGCGGTTATAGTAGCGGCCGTCGCCGCCGACGACCAGCGTCTTGCCCTGAAAGCCTTCCAGCGAATCGAAAATCGACTGGATGAAGTTCTCTGCATAATTTTCCTGCTGGAAGACCGGGACCTTCTTGCGCAGGCCCGAGGTGCCGGGCTTCTGGTCCGAGAAGGGCTTGGTGGCAACAGTCGATATCATGGACTTAATGGCCTTTCGAAACGAGGCGTTGATAAAGTTCGGCGTAGCGTTCGGCGCTGCGCCCCCAGGAGACGTCGCTCTTCATACCCTGTTTCTGAAGCTGCGCCCATGCCCTGGGATCGCGATAGAGCCTCATCGTGCGCTGGATGGCGCGACGCAGGGCATTCGCGGTCACGGGCGCGAACTGGATGCCGGTGGCAACGCCGCCGGCAAGAGCTGCTTCATTGGCATCGACGATCGTGTCGGCAAGGCCGCCGGTGCGGGCGACCACGGGCACGCAGCCGTAGCGCAGGGCATAAAGCTGGGTCAGGCCACAGGGTTCGAAGCGAGAGGGGATGAGGATGGCGTCTGCGCCGGCCTGCATGAGATGCGACAGCGGTTCGTCGAAACCGATGACCACCCCGATACGATTGCGGTAGCGCGAAGCGGCGGCAAGCAACTGCGCCTCCAGTGCGCTTTCGCCGGAGCCTAGAATGGCGAGCTTCGCCCCGGCCGATACGATGTCCTCGATCACCTCGCCGAGCAGGTCCATGCCCTTCTGCCAGGTCAGGCGGGAGACGATGGAAAAGATCGGGCCGTCATCCTCATCGAGGCCGAAGCGGGCGACGAGGGCCGCGCGGTTCGCCTGACGTTTCTTCAGCGCGCCCGAGGCATATTGCGTGGCGATCAGCGGATCGGTCGAGGGGTTCCAGACCTGGGCGTCGATACCGTTGACGATGCCGTAGAGATCGTTGGCACGGCTGGCGATGATACCCTCCAGCCCCATGCCGAATTCCGGCGTCAGGATCTCCTCCGCGTAGGAGGGGCTGACGGTGCTGAGCGCATGGGCGGTCGAGAGACCCGCCTTCAGATAGCTCATGGTGCCGTAATATTCGATCGCCTCCCAATAGGCATGGGGCGGAAGACCGAGATAGGGGAAATAGCTGGCAGGGAACTGTCCCTGAAAGGCGATGTTGTGAATGGTGATGAGGCTCGGCAGTTCCGGCGTCTCGGCATAGCGCATGTAGACGGGGGTCAGCGCCGTCTGCCAGTCATGCACATGGATCAGATCGGGCTGCCAGCCGGGAAGGCCGCCTGCCGCGATTTCCGCGCCGGCTTTTGAAAGCACGGCAAACCGCTTCCAGTTGTCGGGATAATCGCGGGAGGCCGGGTCGACATAGGGGCCGCCCGAGCGTTCGAAAAGCGTGGGCGAATCGAGAACCAGAACGTCGAGGCCTTCATGTTTGGCCTCGAGCAGGGTGGCATGCTCTCCGAGCAGATCGGTGAACTCGACCCGCTTTACCGCCTTCCTGATCGCCTTCATCACCGCCGGATAGCCGGGGATCAGCGTCCGGGTCTCGATATCATGCGCTTTCAGCGCAAGCGGAAGGGCGCCGGCGACATCTGCCAGGCCGCCGGTCTTAATCAACGGATAAAGCTCGGAGGCGACGGAGAGAACTTTCATCAGGTTCACATGTCCAGTTTGTCGATCATCGTCTGGGTTATCAGGCAGACGCCGTTTTCGGAGCGGCGGAAGCGACGGGCATCGAGTTCCGGATCCTCGCCGACCACCAGTCCCTCAGGGATGACGACCCCGTGGTCGATGACGACATTGGTCAGGCGGGCATGGCGCCCGATCTGCACTTTCGGAAGGACCACGGCGCCTTCCAGGCGAGAATAGGAATTGGCGCGTACCCCGGTGAACAGCAGGCTCTTGAACAGGGTGGAGCCGGAGATGATGCAGTCGCCCGAGACCAGCGACGAAATCGCCGAGCCGCGACGGCCCTCGTCGTCATGCACGAATTTCGCTGGCGGGGTGATTTCGGCATAGCTCCAGATCGGCCAGGATTTGTCGTAGAGGTCGAGATCGGGAACGATGTCGGTCAGGTCGATATTGGCCTGCCAGTAGGCGTCGATCGTGCCGACGTCGCGCCAGTAGGGCGCACGCTCGAAGTCGGAGCGCACGCAGGAGCGGGCGAAACGGTGGGCGACGGCTTTGCCGTTCGAGACGATATAGGGGATGATGTCCTTGCCGAAATCCCGGCTGGAGGTGGGGTCCGCTGCATCGCGGCGCAGGACATCCATCAGGAAGCGGGTGTGGAAGACGTAAATGCCCATCGAGGCGAGGGCGAAGCCCTCATTGCCCGGAATGCCCGGCGGATCGGCCGGCTTCTCGACGAAGGCGATGATGTTGTCCTTTTCATCGACATGCATGACGCCGAAACCGGATGCATCCGCCCGCGGCACTTCCAGGCAGCCGATCGTGACATCGGCGCCGGAATCGACGTGCTGCTGGAGCATCTGCTCGTAGTCCATCTTGTATATGTGGTCGCCGGCCAGGATCACCATGTATTCCGGGCCGTAGGACTCGATGATGTCGATGTTCTGATAGACGGCGTCGGCCGTGCCCTCGTACCACTGGGTTTCGGAGACGCGCTGCGAGGCGGGCAGAACGTCGAAGCTTTCGTTGCGTTCCGGACGGAAGAAGTTCCAGCCATGTTGCAGATGGCGGATGAGGGAATGGGCCTTGTACTGGGTGGCGACGCCGATGCGGCGGATGCCCGAATTGAGCGCATTCGACAGCGCGAAATCGATGATCCGGGCCTTGCCGCCGAAATAGACCGCCGGCTTGGCGCGCCGGTCCGTCAGTTCCTTCAGCCGGCTGCCGCGGCCTCCCGCGAGAACATAGGCCATGGCGTCACGCGCCAGGGGCTGTATCCGCTTTTCCGTCATTTTGATCCTCCCGCATCAGTTTTCTTGTTCGAGCATGATGACGGCGAGTGGCGGCAGGGTCAGCGTCGCGGTGGCGCGTCCGTCAGAACCCGGCCGGGCCTCCGTGCGCCCGCCATTGCCCTTGCCGCTGCCGCCATAGATCTCGGCATCGGTATTGAGGATTTCGCGCCAGCGGCCCGGAGCGGGCAGCGGCACGGTGTAGCGCTCGTGATAGACGGGCGTGAAGTTGCAGATGACCGCAACCGGTTTCTGGCCCGGTGCCTTGCGCAGCCAGGCGAAGACCGAATTGTCGTGATCGTCGGTAATCAGCCATTCGAACCCGTCACCCTCGCAATCGCGGGCGTGAAGCGCCGGTTTCGAACGGTAGGTGAAGTTGAGATCGCGGACGAGACGCCGCATGCCTTCGTGCAGCGCATACTGGAGCAGGTTCCAGTCGAGGGGACGGCTCTCGCTCCATTCGCTCCACTGGGCAAATTCCTGGCCCATGAAAAGCAGCTTCTTGCCGGGATAACCCCACATGAACGCGTAATAGCTTCGCAGATTGGCGAATTTCTGCCAGTCATCCCCCGGCATCTTGGCAATCATCGAGCCCTTTCCGTGAACGACCTCGTCATGGGAGATCGGCAGCACGAAATTCTCGGAAAAGGCATAGAGGAGGCCGAAGGTGATTTCCTGGTGGTGGAACTTGCGGTGCACCGGATCGCGCGAGAAGTAACTCAGCGTATCGTGCATGAAGCCCATGTTCCACTTGAAGCCAAAGCCCAGGCCGCCTTCGTGGACCGGCTGCGAGACCTTCGGCCAGGAGGTGGATTCCTCGGCAATTGTCATGACGCCGGGATGCGCGCCGTAGACCAGCCGGTTCATCTTCTGGAGAAAGCGGACGGCGTCGAGGTTTTCGCGACCGCCATATTCGTTCGGCACCCACTCGCCTTCCTTGCGGGAATAATCGAGGTAGAGCATGGAGGCCACCGCATCGACGCGAAGGCCGTCGAGATGGAATTTCTCCGCCCAGTAGAGGGCGTTGTTGATGAGGTAGGACAGGACCTCGATACGGCCGAAATTGTAGATCGCCGTGTTCCAGTCCGGATGGAAGCCCTGGCGCGGATCGGCATGCTCGTAGAGCGCCGTGCCGTCGAACCAGCGCAGGCCATGGGCGTCGGTCGGAAAATGGGCGGGCACCCAGTCGAGAATGACGCCGATGCCGACCTTATGGCAGCCGTTGACGAAGCGGGCGAAGCCCTCCGGCTCGCCGAAACGGGCCGTCGGCGCATAGAGCCCCGTGGTCTGGTAGCCCCAGGACGGATCGTAGGGGTGTTCGGTGATCGGCAGGAACTCGATGTGGGTGAAACCCATGTCCGAGCAATAGGGAATGAGGCGATCGGCCAGTTCATCCCAGGTCAGCAGCGAACCGTCGCCGCGTCTTTGCCACGACCCGGCATGCACCTCGTAAATGGACACGGGCTGGCGACGCTGGTCGACGCTCGCCCAATGCTCGCGATGGGCGTCGTCCTGCCAATCCTGCTCCAGTTCCGCAGCGGTGATCGACGCGTTTTTCGGGCGCAGTTCGGCCCGCCGTGCATAGGGGTCGGCCTTGAGGGGCAGAAGCACGCCGTCCTTGCCGATGATCTCGAACTTGTAGGCTGTCCCCTGCCGCACGTCCGGGGCGAAGATTTCCCAGATGCCGGTGTCCCGGCGAAGTCGCATGACATGCCGGCGGCCATCCCATTCGTTGAAATCGCCGACGACAGACACGCGCTGTGCATTCGGTGCCCATACGGCGAAGTGAAAGCCGTCCACGCCCTGGTGCTTGAGAGGATGGGCGCCCATCCTGTCGAAGAGTCTCAGATGCGATCCTTCGCGGACGAAATAGTCGTCCATCGGGCCGAGCACCGGACCGAAACTGTAGGGGTCCGTGACAGTCCATTCGGCATCGCCGCGGCAGGCCCGGTAGCGGATGGGATGGAAGCCGCCGATCGCCACGGGTCCGGCGAAGAAGCCGGCCGGGTCGATCCGGGGGAGTTCGCCGAGATCGGCGCCGTTGAGCGCCACCGCGGTCACCGTTTCCGCGCCGGGAATGAAACAGCGGGCGCAGAAGCCCGTTTCGGTCTGGTGGATGCCGAGCACCGAGAAGGGATCGCCATGGGTGCCGGCAATGATGGCTGCGATCTCCGAGGCCGGAGGAACCTCCGGCCGGGGAGTGTCACCGATCGTCTTCGGTGATTTGGCCATCAGGCTCTCCAGATGTCGGAATTGTACTGCCGGATCGTGCGGTCGGACGAGAACCAGCCCATGCGGGCGGTGTTGCGGATGGTCTTGCCGTACCAGCTTTGCGGGTCCGTCCAGATGCCATCGACCTCGCGCTGGGCCTTGGCGTAGGCATCGAAATCCTCGGCGACCATGAACCAGTCGTGCTGGTAGATGCCGTTTATCAGGCCGGCAAAGCGGCCGCGGTCATCCGGGGAGAAGACGCCTGAGGCAATGGAGGAGAGCGCCTGCGACAGTTCCCGCGAAGCTTCGATGGTCGTGCGCGGATTGTGGCCGTCGGCCCGCGCCTTGCCGACCTCTTCCGCCGTCATGCCGAAGATCACGATATTTTCCTCTCCGACATGGTCGCGCATTTCCACATTCGCTCCGTCCAGCGTGCCGATGGTCAGTGCACCGTTTAACGCGAACTTCATGTTGCCGGTTCCCGATGCTTCCATGCCGGCCGTCGAAATCTGCTCGGAAAGATCGGCCGCCGGCACCATGACTTCGGCGAGCGAGACGTTGTAGTTCGGAATGAAGACGACCTTGAGCAGGCCGCGAACGGAGGGGTCGTTGTTCACCACGCGGGCAACGTCGTTGGCGAGCTTGATGATGAGCTTGGCGTTGTGGTAGCTCGGTGCCGCCTTGCCGGCGAAGAGCTTGACGCGCGGCACCCAGTCCCGCTCCGGATGGGAACGGATCTGGTCGAAGAGAGCGACCGTCTCGACGATGTTGAGAAGCTGGCGTTTGTATTCGTGAATGCGCTTGATCTGGATGTCGAACATGGCCGAGGGATCGAGCCTGATCCCCATGCGGCTCGCGACCAGATTGGACAGGCGCTCCTTGTTGGCGCGCTTGACGGCGGCGAACTTTTCCTGGAACGACGCATCGTCGGCGAAGGCGTCGAGCGCCGTCAGCTTGCCGGCATCGTCGAGGAAATCGTCGCCGATCGCCTCGCGCACCAGCGAGGTCAGTTGCGGGTTGCACTGCATCAGCCAGCGGCGCGGGGTGATGCCGTTGGTCTTGTTGTTGATCCGCTCCGGATAGAGTTTGTGGAGGTCGGCGAAAACCGTCTCCTTCATCAGTTCCGTATGCAGGGCGGAAACGCCGTTGATGCTGTGCGAGCCGATGAAGGCGAGGTTGCCCATGCGCACGCGCCGGTCGCCGCTTTCGTCGATGAGCGAGATGTGGCGGATCTCGGTGTCGGTGAAGGCGCGGTTCTTGCGGGCGTCGAGCAGGATCTTGGCGTTGATGGCGTAGACGAGCTGCATGTGGCGCGGCAGGAGCCGTTCGAACAGCGGCACGGGCCAGCTTTCCAGCGCCTCGGGCAGAAGCGTGTGGTTGGTATAGGAGAAGGTCTTCCAGGTGATATCCCAGGCGGTGTCGAAGTCGACGCCGTGGATATCGCAGAGAAGCCGCATCAGTTCGGCGACGGAAACGGCCGGATGGGTATCGTTGAGCTGGATCGAAACCTTTTCCGGCAGCGCCGAAAGGGGATTTCCCTGCTGGAGATGCCGACGCAGAATGTCCTGCAGCGAGGCGGAGCAGAAGAAATATTCCTGCCGCAGGCGAAGCTCCTGCCCGGCGGCCGTCGCGTCCGCCGGATAGAGGACACGGGTCAGGGTTTCCGCCTTGTTGCTCTCGCGCAGAGCGCCGATGTGATCGCCGGCGTTGAAGGCATCGAGAAGAATAGGATCGATCGGCTGGGCCGACCAGAGGCGCAGGGTGTTCACCCGCTCGCCCCGCCAGCCCACCACCGGCGTGTCATAGGCCGTGGCGATCACGCGCTCGCTGGGCTTCCAGACGTAACGCAGGTCTTCGTTCTGGCCGTTGATGGTCTCAACGCCGCCGCCGAAACCGATTTCGTAGGAGCTTTCGCGCCGCTCGAACTCCCAGGGGTTCCCGTGGGCGAGCCAGGTTTCCGGCAGTTCCACCTGCCAGCCCTCGGCCATCTGCTGGCGGAAGAGGCCGTGGACGTAACGGATGCCGTAGCCATAGGCCGGGATATCGACGGTCGCCAGGGATTCCATGAAACAGGCGGCGAGACGTCCGAGACCGCCGTTGCCGAGCGCCGCATCGGGCTCAAGGCCGGCGATGACGTCGAGTTCGACGCCGAGCGAGGCGAGCGCCTGGCGGATCTCCTCCATCAGCCCGAGATTGGACATGGCGTCCCGCATCAGCCGGCCGATGAGGAATTCGAGCGAGAGATAATAGACGCGCTTGGCGTTGTCGGCGTAGGTGGCGCGGGTCGATTCCATCCACTTGTCGATGATGCGGTCGCGCACCACGAGGATCGTCGCCGTCAGCCAGTCATGGGGCGTTGCCACCTTGGCGTCCTTGCCGATGCCGTAGGTCAGTCGCTCGATGATTTCAGCGGCGAGCACCTCAGGGTCGGAGACGCGCGGCTTGGGCAGGGGCAGGTCGGCTTTGCTGAGTGTCTTAATCATAGTTCCGCCAACAGTTGGATCGTTTTAACGGGCTACCCGCCGATTCCGGTGGTGTCGGCGCATGGTCCGTTTTTCGTAGTTTACGCACCGTTATGAAACACTTGCAACACAGGAAATCGGCAAATGCCAGATTGGGGGCGCGCGCACGACGTTGTTTATAAAGCGCTGAATTTTCAGGATTTATGTCACCGGCCGGATTTTGAATAAAAAAAGCCGTGGCGATCGCTGCCACGGCTTTTATCCCACCTTCCGGCCGGATCTTGCCCATCCTCAATTCGTGAGGCGGGTGGTCATGTCGGCCGCCTTCTTGCCGATTTCCTGGAAGGCGCTGACCAGCGTGTCCATGTCTTCCGGCTCGAAGTAATAGTCGGCGGCGCTGGCGCAATAGCTCAGCAGGGATTTCCCCTTGTCGGGCGCCATGAAGGCGACGGTGAAGATCTTGATGCCGTCGGTCTTTGCCAGGTCGCAATAGCTCCGGACCTGGCTGTCGATGGATGCGTTCCAACTGGAGCCCGTTCCGGTCATTTCGCCGTCGGTCATCAGCAGGATGTAACGCTCGAACTTCTTGTTGTCCTTGGCTGCTTGCGCGTTCGCTTCGGTGGCGTTTGCCGCCTTCAGCGCATCATAAGCGACTTTCATGGCGCCGCTTGCGTTGGTGCCTCCGGTTGGCACGGAAGGCAGCGCGCTGACATAGGCTGCGGCCGATGTCGTGCCCCAGGCGATGGCGGAGGGGGACTGGGTCGTGTCGTTGTAGGACACGGCGCCGACACGAACGCCTTCCGCGTCGGGATCGGCCTCGTTGAGCGTGGTGAAGAGGACGCCGGCGGCGGTCTTCAAAGCATCGATCTTGCGCACGTAGCAGGGCTTCGTGGGCTTGATGTAATTCTTCTGCCCCTGCTTCACGTCCTTGTAGGCCCAGTTCGATGCGGTGTAGTTCACGCAGGAGGTCTGCGTCGTGTCGACCGTATCGGTCACGAAAGACATGGAACCCGAACGGTCAAGAGCCAGATACATCGACAGCGCACTTTGCGTTTCGGATGTGCTCTCGGCCTTGCTGGTCACAGACACCCGCATGCTCTCGCGGCCGAGCAGGCGGGTGAAGGCATTCATCGGGACGTCGTAATATCCCGAGACAGTGACGTCGTAGACATTGCTGGAGCCGCTGCTGCCGGTCGTGCGCTGGACGATCGCCGTGGTATCTTCCCCAAGCTCGTCGGACGTGCCGCTCTGGGTTTCGTCCTCTGTGGCATTGTCGGAGCCGGCGGTATTGGCAAACTGTGCCGCCATGAACCTGCGGGCGCGCTCGATCGCCTGTTCGTCCGTCAGGCTGTTATCGCTCGCCAGGGCCGATGCCGCGGAAAGGGCGGCGGAGTCGGCCGCATCCTGAAGGGCTGCCTTGACCTGTATCACTTTGGTCATGTCCATCGCGAGACCTGCGACGGCGAGCGTGACGGGCAGCAATATCGCCGTCATCATGCCGAAGTTTCCGCTGCGTTCCATCATGAACCGGCGGAAACAGGCGTGCTTTCTTATGGTACCGGGCATCATATCCATCCATGCAAGGGAGCACCTTGACCGTCGGGATATCTGAAAAAACTGATGTTCGGTTTAAAAGGGACGCTAGAATTTTAGCATTCGGCCCATTGGCTGCGCGCGCGGCTATTTCACGGGCACGACATCGACGGACTGGGCGGTCTGGTGGGTGCCATAGCTTTTCAGGACGCCGATGACGGGGGCGACATCCGAATAATCGCGGCCATAGGCGACCACGACATGATCGCTGCTGACGGCGATGTTGTTGGTCGGATCGAGTTCGATCCAGCCCGTGGTCTCGCCGCACCAGATCCGGACCCATGCATGCATGGCGTCCGCCCCTTCGAGTCGTTCCTTGCCCGGCGGCGGTATCGTTCGCAGGAAGCCGCTGACATAGCCGGCGGGAATGCCGAGGCTTCTCAGCGCAATAATCATGACGTGGGCGAAATCCTGGCAGACACCGCGCTTCAGGGCAAAGGCTTCGGCGGGCGTCGTGTCGACGGTGGTCGCGCTCGAATCATATTTGAAGTCGGCATGGATCCGCGCGCAGATCTTTTCCGCGATCTGGTGAACCGTCAGGCCGGACTTCAGATCCTTGCGGGCATAGGCGGCGATTTCCGGCACCTCGCCCAGGCGGGGACTGGCGCCGAGAAAGTGATGCGGGGAGCCCGGCTCGGCGGACCAGTAGTCCGCAAGTTCTTCCGGCAATTTCTCGAGAAGAGGGGAAAAGTCGGCCGTCAGCGGCTGCGGCTGCACCATGACGCGCGCCTGCATGCGGATGTCCAGCTTCTCGTGGGGCGCCCTCAGCATGATGTAGGTTGCCGGGTGGTGGAAAAAATCGGTGAAATTGGAGGTCTCGTCCGGATGCGGCTCGATTTTGACCGAGCCCGCGACCAGCCTCTGGCGTTCGGGCAGGGACAGGGGCAGGAGGCGCAGGATGTGATGGGACCCGGAAGCGGGAACGTCGTAGATGTAACCGATATGGAGCGTCAGGTCGTAGAGCATCGGTCTATCCGAGATAGGTGTTCGCAAGGATGTCGGACAGTTTTTCGAGCTCGCGCTCAAGGGTCGAATAGACTTCCGGCGTCATCGTCTCCGGCGTCATCACCGCGAGGCCGGAATGAAGCCGCATCGCTTCCCGGTAAAGCGGCGACATCTGGCCGTTGACGAAGGCGTTCGGCAATTGCTCCAGTTCGATGCGGATTTCGTTGAGCTGGAAGAGAATGGATCGCGGGTTGAGAGGATCGAGCGCCAGAAGGTCGGTGACTGTCAGCTTCGCCGTGTTGACGTTGTAGCGGCGGCGATGGGTCATCACGTTGTCGCCGATCTCCAGCAGCATGTCGAGCGCGCCGTCGGGAGCCTCGTCGGCGGTCATGTGGCCTAGAAGCCGGGTCATGTGCAGGCCGCGTTCGAGGAAGCGACCGACGGTCAGGAAGCGCCAGCCGGTGAAGCGGTACATGTTTTCGTGCACCAGACCGGCAAAGCCCGCGAGCTTGCGCAGGAGGATGGTCATCGCATGGGCCGCGTCGTCGCCGTGCCGGACGGTATCGTGGAAGCGCCGCGCGGTCTTCGCGAGATCGTTCAGCGCCAGCCAGCCATCGGGTGAAAAGCGGTCGCGGATGTTGCTTGCCGAATAGACGGCGCTGTCAATGTTGCGCATCATGCTTTCCGGGACGCCGTGTTTCATGTCGACGTCGAGATGCGAGAGGTAGCGCGTCACATAGGCCAGAAGCGGCTGTTTCGGGTCGGCGGATTCGGCAAAACGTCCATGCCAGGCGCGCAGAATGCGCAATGCGCCTTCGGCCCGTTCGATATAGCGGCCGAGCCAGTAGAGATTGTCGGCTGCGCGGCTCGGCAGGCTGCCCGGCATGTTGCGGGTGAAGCTTTCCTCCGCCGGCAGAAGCGAGGTGCGGTCGACCGGCTTTCCGGACACAATCCACACATCCGCCGCGCTGCCGCCCGATTGCATGGCGATGGCCGCGACGTCGTTGCTGCTGCCGATGCGGGCGAAGCCGCCGGGCATGATCTGCCAGCCATCGCGGGTGCGGGCGGCATAGACGCGCAGGCTCATCGGCCGCGGCGTGAGCTGGCCATCGACGAATGCCGGGGTGGTCGAGAGGGTGACGACTTCCTGTCCGACGAGCTTGCCGCCCTCGACCTCGAGGCGTTCCAGCATGGCCTTGCGCTGGGGCTTGGACAGCGAGGCGCCGAGTTGCGAGCGGCCGCTGTCATCGAAGAAGGGAAGCCGTGAATAGGCCGGGCCGATGACCATGCGGTCGAGGTTGCGGGCAACCTGTTCGCGTTCGGACTTCTGGCCGCACCACCATGTGGCGATCGAGGGGAGCGCCAGATCCTCGCCGAGCAGGTGGCGACAGATGGTCGGCATGAAGGCCAGCAGCGCGCGCGTTTCCAGAACGCCGGAGCCGAGCGCATTGACGAAGGTCACGGCGCCGTTGCGCAGCGCCTGCACCATGCCCGGCGTGCCGATATGGGAATTCTGGTCAAGTTCGAGAGGATCGGCATAGGCCGCATCCAGGCGGCGCCACAGAACACTGATCGGCTTCAGCCCGGCGACGGTGCGCACCATGACGCGGCCGTTGACGACGGCCAGGTCCTCGCCCTCCAGCAACATGATGCCGAGATAGCGGGCGATATAGGCGTGTTCGAAATAGGTCTCGTTGGCCGGGCCGGGCGACAGGACGGCGATGCGGTCGTCGGAATGCTGCTTGCGCGACTGAAGCGCGTCACGGAAGGCCCCGAAGAAGGAGGCGAGCCGGTGAACATGGGTTTCCGCATAGATGTCGGAGAAGGCGCGGGTGGTCGCGACGCGGTTTTCCAGCGCAAAGCCGGCACCCGACGGCGCCTGGGTGCGGTCGGCCAGCACCCACCAGTTTCCATCAGGTCCGCGACCGATCTCGAAGGAACAGAAATGGAGATAGTGTCCGCCGGCCGGCTTGATGCCGACCAGGGGACGCAGGAATTCCGGATTGGCGGCGATGAGCTGCGGCGGGAGGAAGCCTTCCTGCACCAGCCGGTTGTCGTTGTAGATGTCGGAGACCACGGCTTCCAGCAGGTTGGCGCGCTGCACCAGACCTTCGGCCAGCACCTGCCATTCCTTCTCGTCGATCAGGACCGGGATGTGGGAAAAGGGCCAGGCCCGCTCGCTCGAGCCGTTTGCGCCATAGGCCCGGTAAAAGACGCCAGCATCCCGCAGGTAGCGGTCGGCACGGGCGAAGCGTTCGTGCAGTTCATGTTCGGACAACTGGTCTATGGCATTGACGAACGGCTGCCAGACCGGACGAATGGCGCCGTTATTATCCAGCATCTCGTCGGCCGCGCCCGGCAATGCCCGATAACTCACGCTTCGCGCCTCGCTGATTTCGTCTTCCAGCTTTTCCGCCACCGTCGGGTTTGTCATATCCTCTTTCACATGCCCTGGGGTCTTCTCAGATCCAATGTATGCGGAAATTCGGGTGCCACGCTTTCCGGCCACAAGGGATAACTGCCCGCTGTATGGCCCCAAGGCTCGAAACGCGCAAGCCGTCTGGCTTCCGCTTCATTGCCGTTCACAGGGAAGGTGTCGTAGCTTCTGCCGCCGGGATGGGCCACATGATACACGCACCCGCCGATCGAACGGCCGGACCATGTATCATAAATATCAAATGTTAGCGGTGTGTTGACCGGCAGGACGGGGTGCAGACCTGAGGCCGGCTGCCATGCCTTGTAACGCACGCCGGCGACAGCAACGCCATTGGTCCGGGTCGGGGTGAGGGGCACGCGGCGACCGTTGCAGGCAACCGCAAAACGGGCCGGATTGGGCGTGTCGAGCTTCACCTGCAGCCGTTCCACCGACGAATCGACGTAACGCACGGTGCCGCCGATCGCGCCCTGCTCGCCCATGACATGCCAGGGCTCCAGCGCTTGGCGCAGTTCCAGCCGCGAATCGCCGTATTCCACCTCGCCATAGAAGGGGAAGCGGAATTCGAGCTGGGCCTCGAACCATTCCGGCTTGAAGTCGAAGCCGTTGTCACGCAGGTCGGCGAGCACTTCCAGGAAATCCTGCCAGACGTAATAGGGCAGCATGAAACGGTCGTGCAGCGCCGTTCCCCAGCGGACGAAATTGCCGGTGATCGGATTCTTCCAGAAGCGGGCGATGAGCGCGCGGATGAGCAGTTGCTGGGCAAGCGACATGCGCGCATTCGGCGGCATTTCGAAGCCGCGGAACTCGACGAGGCCGAGGCGGCCGGTCGGTCCATCGGGCGAAAACAGCTTGTCGATACAGATTTCCGAGCGGTGCGTGTTGCCGGTGACATCGATCAGCAGGTTGCGGAACAGCCGGTCGACCAGCCACGGCAGAGGCGGCAACTGGCCATTGCCCGGCAACGGGATCTGGGCAAGGGCGATTTCGAGCTCATAGAGGCTGTCGTGGCGCGCCTCGTCGATGCGCGGAGCCTGGCTGGTCGGGCCGATGAACAGGCCCGAAAACAGGTAGGACAGCGAGGGGTGGCGCTGCCAGTGCAGGACAAGGCTTTTCAGGAGATCCGGCCGGCGCAGGAAGGGGCTGTCATTGGTCGTTGCGCCGCCGACGACGACGTGGTTGCCGCCGCCGGTGCCGGTGTGCCGTCCGTCGATCATGAACTTGTCGGCGCCGAGGCGTGCCTGCCGCGCTTCCTCGTAGATCGCGGTGGTGGTGTCGATGCAGTCCTGCCAGTTATAGGCGGGGTGGATGTTGACCTCGATGACGCCCGGATCGGGGGCGACGCGGATGACGTTCAGGCGTTCGTCGTGCGGCGGCGTGTAGCCTTCGATGTGGATCGGCAGGTTCAGGGAAGCGGCGGCGCGTTCGGCGGAGGCGAGAAGGTCGAGATATTCCTCAAGCGCTGCCGTTGGCGGCATGAAGACGCAAAGCCGGCCGTCGCGGACCTCCACCGAGATTGCGGTGCGGACACGTCCGCCAATCTCCTCGTAGGATTGCGGCATGCGGGTCTGCTGGGCGATGTCCGGCTGGAAGGAGTGTTCCGGCATGCCGCGGCCCTTTTCCGTCGAGAAATCGGGCAGCGGCGGTTTCTCCACCGTTGGATCGACCGGATTGATATAGGGATACCAGGACGGCGAGATGTAGGGCAGGGAGTTCAACGGCAGGCGGAAGCCGACCGGGCTGTCGCCGGGAATGAGATAGAGACGGCCGCGCCGGGTGCGCCATTTCTCGCTGACCCAGGTGCGGCCGGAAACGCGCGCCTGCCAGGCCTGCACCGGCAGGACGTAGCCCGCAGGCGTCGTCAGTCCGTTGGAGAAGACCTTGGCAATGCGGTTGCGCTCTTCGGGGTCCTTGAGTTTCGAGTTGGACGGGTCGACGTTTTCCGGAAGGTTCGCTTCCTTGACGATCCACTCCGCCGGATCTTCATAAGCCGCCACGACGTTTTCAGGCTGGATGTCCAGTTCGACGGCGATTGCCTGCAGAAGGCGCGAGGCGTCCTCGTGGGTGACCTTGTGGTCGCGGCTTTCGACGGCGATCAGGTCGGGGTTCTTCCACACCGGCAGGCCGTCGCGACGCCAGTAGAGCGAGAAGGTCCAGCGCGGCAGGCTTTCGCCGGGATACCATTTGCCCTGGCCATAGTGAAGGAAACCGCCCGGCGCGAATCGCTGTCGCAGACGGCGGATGAGGTCGTCCGCCTTCTGTCGCTTGGTGGGGCCCACGGCTGCCGTGTTCCATTCGTCGGACTGGAAATCGTCGATCGAGACGAAGGTCGGCTCACCGCCCATGGTGAGCCGCACGTCGCCGGCGAGCAAGGCACGGTCGACCTTCTGGCCAAGCGCATTCAGCGCATCCCAGCTTTCGTCGGAGAAAGGCTTGGTGATGCGCGGGTGTTCGGAAACGCGCTTCACCTGCATGTCGAAGGCAAATTCCGTCTTGGCCTCGCCAAAATAGCCGCCGGAGATGGGGGCGGCGTTCTTGTAGTGCGGCGTTGCCGCAAGCGGTATGTGGCTTTCGCCGGTCAGGAGACCGGAGGTGGGGTCGAGGCCGATCCAGCCTGCACCGGGAATATAGACTTCCGCCCAGGCATGGAGATCGGTGAAGTCCACCTCCGTGCCCGAAGGACCGTCCAGCGCCTTCAGATCCGGCGTGAGCTGGATCAGGTAACCGGAGACGAAGCGTGCGGCGAGACCGAGGCGGCGCAGGATCTGGACAAGCAGCCAGCTCGTATCGCGGCAGGAGCCCCTGGCGAGCGTCAGCGTCTCGTCCGGCGTCTGGACGCCGGGCTCCATGCGGATGACATAGCCGATTTCCTGCTGCAGGCGGGCGTTCAGGCCGACCACCATGTCCACCGTGCCCTGGCCGGGCGTCTTGTCTATGGTTTTCATGAAGGCATCGAGCGCCGGGCAATCCGGTTCGGGCGTCATGTAGATCGCGAGATCCTCGCGGATATCGGCCGGATATCGGAAGGGCCACTTCACCGCTTCTTCCTCGGTGAAGAAGTCGAAGGGGTTGTAGACCGTCATGTCGGCAACGAGGTCGACCTCGATCTTGAACTCCGTCACCGGATCGGGAAAGACGAAGCGGGCGAGATAGTTGCCGTAGGGATCCTGCTGCAGGTTCACGAAATGATTGGCCGGCGTCACCTTCAGCGAATGGCTGAGTACCTTGGTGCGCGAGTGGGCGGCGGGTTTCAGGCGGATGATCTGCGGCCCTAGCCTCACCGGTTTGTCGTAAAGATAATGGGTGAGGTGATAGATGCTGGCCTTGATCGACATTCGTGCTGCTTGCCCTGTTCCCTTATCGATCCCGTTTTCCGGGTTAAAATCAATCTTGTGCAATGCAGCGCCATAAAGCAAGCAGGCCCCGGACGCTTATGTGTCCGGGGCCTGCGTTTTTTGCAGATGTCATATTTTAGCTACGGCTTTCAACTCCGGCCGAATTCATCGACAAGACGAATGATGTCGTCCTCGCCGAGATAGGAGCCCGTCTGGATCTCGATCATTTCGAGCTGGATCTTGCCGGGATTGGCAAGCCGGTGCACGGAGCCCTGCGGAATGTAGATCGACTGGTTTTCGTGCAGGATCGTCACCTTGTCGTCGATCGTGACTTCCGCGGCGCCGCGAACGCATACCCAGTGTTCGGCGCGATGATGATGCTTCTGCAGCGAGAGCTTCTTGCCCGGATGGACGAAAAGCCGCTTCACCTGGAAACGTTCGCCGTTGAGTACCGAGGTATAGCCGCCCCAGGGTCGGAACGAGGTCGGATGGTTTTCCGTCAGGTTGGCGGTTTCCTTGCGCGACGCAAGGAGCTTCACGAGATCGCCGACCTTCTGGCTTTCGTCGAGACGTCCGACATAGACGGCGTCCTCGCTGGCGATGACGGCGACGCCGTCCATGCCCTGCACGGCGATGTGGCTGTCGCGGGACATGACGAGCGAGTTGCGGGTGTCGACCACGGTGGCATTGCCGTGAACGACGTTGCCATCCTTATCCGGAGCGCCGATCTTCCAGACGGCATCCCAGCTGCCGAGGTCCGACCAGGTGATCGCGGCAGGCACGACGACGGTGTTCGGCGTCTTTTCCATCACCGCATAGTCGATGGAAATGCTCGGGCTCTGGACAAAGGCCTCCTTGTCGAGGCGGGTGAAGTCCAGATCCTTTGCCGCAGCCCGGACCGAGGCCTTCGCGGCGGCCAGGACGTCGGGAGCGAATTTTTCCAGCTCGGCAACGATCTGTTTTGCGGTGAAGACGAACATGCCGGAATTCCAGTAGAAGTTGCCGGCCTCCAGCATCTTCTCCGCGATTTCGGCTTTCGGTTTCTCGACGAAACGCTTGACGGCAAAAGCGCCGTCGCCGATTTCCTTGCCAAGCTCGATGTAGCCGTAACCGGTCGCGGGTTCGGTCGGCGTGATGCCGAAAGTCACGATCTTGCCGACCTTCGCCGCCTTGGCGGCGGCCCTGACACAGTTCACATAGGTATCGTCGACGACGATGTCGTGGTCGGATGGGAGAATCTGGAGAATGGCGTCTTCGCCATAGAGATCCGCGACGGCGACAGCGGCGGCGGCAACCGCGGCGGCGGTGTTGCGCGCTTCCGGCTCCAGCAGGATGCCGGAGAGCTGCGCATCCAGTTCGCGCGCCTGTTCCGCGACGAGGAAACGGAATTCCTCGTTGGTGATGACGATTGCGGGTTCGTAGAGATCGGTATCCCCGACGCGAAGCAGCGTGCCCTGAAACAGGGTCTTGTCACCGATGAAACGGATGAACTGCTTGGCCGCGGCCGCTCGGGACAGCGGCCACAGGCGCGTTCCCTTTCCACCGGCCATGATGACGGGTACGATCTTCGAGGTCATGTCTGCTCTGCCTTTCGGTTGGGCGCTTTTGGCGGTGCGAAAGGCAGTGCTCAGAAGGGATATTTACGCGTATGCGCTCGTCCTCCCGCTGCCTGCGACGCTTCGCCTTGCATCGATATGGCTTGTTGCATTTTTTGCCCGGTTCTCCAAGTCCACAGACCGTCCGGCCCAATGGACCAGGGAGCGAAGACGGCCATGTCCGGGCCTGTGCTTGAGGGAGAGGGCGTCACATCCGGCAAGGCTGTCCTGTCGGATACGGTGATCTCATAGGAAAAGCTGACGGAAACGACGCGCATGGGACGACATTTTCCAGTTGAATAGGTTCACAATCCCGCTCAAACGTTCTTCCGGACCGTTTGTTCCGAAGAAAAATAAAAAAAGTTCAGCGGTCGTTTTTATCGCCCCTGGCGGTGGTTCCGCCCATCAAGGCCGGTTCTCCGGCTGTGCCGCTTCCAGTGAAAGAAGCGGTCGTGCGATCTCTTGAAGAACCAGTGCTTGGCGATTTCCGTTGTGACCAGATAAGCGCAAGTGATCGTCGCGAGGCCGGCCAGAACCCCGAGGGGCAGGTGCACGAAGCCGAACCAGTCCGCCCCGGGAATATAGGGCAGAAGGATCGCAAGCGCCGACACCGCCAGCGTCGACAACAGCAGCCAGCGACCGGGGAGGCTCCTGAAGAAAGGTGCCTTCGTGCGGATGATGAGGACCGTCGAGAGCTGGGTGACCAGCGATTCCACGAACCACCCCGTCTGGAAAATCGCGGCCTGTTCCCCGGTCAGCGCCAGCAGGAGGCCGAAGGTCAGGAAGTCGAACAACGTGCTGATGAGGCCGAAGACGATCATGAAGCGCTGGACATAGGCGATGTTCCAGCGTTGCGGATGCATGACTGCCTCGGGATCGACATTGTCGCTGGCAATCGCCATCGAGGGAATGTCGGCGAGGAAGTTGTTGAGCAGGATCTGCTTGGCGAGCAGCGGCTGGAACGGCAGCAGGAAGGATGCGAAGGACATGCTAATCATATTGCCGAAATTGGAACTGATGGCGCTCGATACGTATTTCATCGTGTTGGCGAAGGTCTTGCGGCCGGTGTCTATGCCTTCCAGCAGCACGTCGAGGCTTTTGTCGACCAGCACCATGTCTGCGGCCTGCTGGGCGACGTCTGCGGCCCCTTCGACGGAAATGCCGATGTCCGCCTCATGCAGGGCGGGCGCATCGTTGATACCGTCTCCGAGATAGCCGACAACATGGCCCCTGCCGCGAAGGGCGGCGACGATGCGCTGTTTCTGGTTCGGGTCGATCTCGACGAAGAGATCCGTATGCACGGCCCGCGCGGCCAGGGCCTCATCGGTCAGCTTCGGCAACTCTTCGCCGGTCAGGATATGGCTGGACGGCAGCCCGATCGCGCGGGCGAGGTGGGCGGCGACAAAACGGTTGTCGCCCGTGATGACCTTGACCTTCACGCCGCGGCGGGTCATGGCGGCCAGTGTTTCGGCGATGCCGCTCTTTGGCGGATCGCTGAAGAGCAGGAAGCCGGCGAAGGCGAGATCCGTCTCGTCGCCATGACCGTAGCGCTCGCGGGCCGGAGAGAACCGGCGAATGGCGAGGCCGAGCACGCGAAAGCCCTCGTCGCTCCACTGAGCGTAGCGGCGGGCAAGCGTCGCACGGGTATCTTCGTCGAGCGCCTGCAACGCGCCTGCGTGAATGAAATGGGTCGAAACCTCCAGAATGTTGGCAAGCGCCCCTTTCGCGATCAGCAGGTCGCCATCGTCGTCGCGAACGATCACCGAGAGCCGCTTGCGAACGAAATCATAGGGAATCTCACCGACCTTGGAGGAGGGGTCCGTGTGAATAGCCGCGGCTGCTGCGGCCTTGCCGATGGCATCGTCGAGCGGGTTGGCCATGCCGTTCTGGAGGCGGGCGTTGAGACTGGCGAGCCGGAGCAGTCCTTCGGGTGCGCCGTCCAGCGGTCCCTCGACCCTGTCCAGGTTGACGACGCCTTCGGTGAGCGTTCCGGTCTTGTCGGTGCACAGCAGGTTCATGCTGCCGAGGTTTTCGATGGACGCGAGCCGGCGTACGATGACGCCGCCGGCGGCCATGCGGCGGGCACCGCTCGACAGCGTGAGGCTGACGATTGCAGGCAGCAATTCGGGCGTGATGCCGACGGCAATCGCCAGCGAAAAGAGGAGAGAATCGACCAGAGGGCGTTGAAGCAGGACGTTTCCGGCGAAGATCACCACCACCATGATGAGTGCCACGCGCGTCATCAGATAGCCGAACTGGCGGATGCCGCGGGCGAAATCGGTTTCCGGCGTTTCCTCCTGCAGGTGGGCGGTGATCCTGCCGATTTCGGTTTCGATCCCGGTCTCGACGACGACGGCCTCTCCCATGCCGCTGCGCACGGATGCCCCGGTGAAAAGCATGCCGGTGCGGTTGGCCAGCGCCGTTTCGGCGGCAAGCTCTCCCGGCCGCTTCTCGACCGGGAAGGTCTCCCCCGTGAGCGCGGACTGGCTGACGAAGAGGTCCGTCGCGGACATCAGGATGGCATCGGCCGGGATGAGGTCGCCGGCGGAGACCGCGATGACGTCGCCCGGCACCACATCGGCCGCGGCGATCGATACGAATTGTCCGTCGCGGCGAACGCGGGCCTTGAAGCCGATCCGCTCCTTCAGTTTCTCGACGGCGACGGAGGCGGAATATTCCTGGTAGAAGCTCAAGATGCAACTGGCGAGAACGATCAGCGATATGATGATGGCTTCGCGCCATTCACCGACCACGATCGATATCGCCGCGGCGGCCACGAGGATCAGCACCAGCGGGCTTTCGAACTGGGAGAGGAATATGCGCAGGCCGCTCCAGCGGCTTTCGTCCTTCACGGTGTTCGGGCCGAAATGCCGCAGCCGTTCGGCGGCTTCAGTACTTGTCAGACCCTCCCTTCGGGAATGAAGCTGAGCGAGCAGTTCGTCGAGCGTCAGGCTCCAGTAGGCAGTCCGATGTGAGGCGTCGTTTACAGAGTTGCCGGGGGTGAGGGACATGTGCGGCTTCTTCAGGAATGGCTGAGGCAATTCCGATCTTGAGATTGCCCTGCGTTCCCCAACATAGTCCATCCCTGCGACATCGTCATTGTCGGCGGCGAAGGAGATCGTAAAAATGAAAGCCATGGTGCTATACGCCAGCGGGCGGCCGTTGCAGTTCGAGGAGAGGCCCGATCCGCTTCCGGGCGCGGGCGAGATCCTTGTGCGGGTCGAGGCCTGCGCCGTCTGCCGGACCGATCTGCATGTCATCGACGGCGACCTGACGGAGCCGAAGCTTCCGCTCGTTCCGGGACACGAAATCGTCGGCGTCGTCGAGCGCTGCGGCGATGGCGTCACGAACCTTCGACCGGGCAGGCGGGTCGGCATACCGTGGCTTGGCCACACCTGCGGTTGTTGCAGCTACTGCGAGAGCGGCCGGGAAAACCTTTGCGATACGCCCGGCTTTACCGGCTATACGCGGGATGGCGGTTTTGCCAGCCATGTCGTCGCCGATGCCTCCTACGCATTTCCGCTCGACGGTTTTTCCGATCCCGTTGCGGCCGCGCCGCTGATGTGCGCCGGGCTGATCGGCTGGCGGTCATTGAAGATGGCCGGCGATGCCCGCCGCATCGGCATTTACGGTTTCGGGGCGGCGGCCCATATCATCGCGCAGGTCTGTGTGCACCAGGGGCGGGAAGTCCTTGCCTTCACCCGGGAAGGCGATCAGGCGGCGCGGGCCATGGCCCGTTCGCTCGGGGCGGCATGGGCCGGAAGCTCGGACGAGACGCCGCCGCAGCCTCTGGATGCCGCCATCATCTTCGCGCCGGTCGGTGCGCTGGTGCCGGCGGCGCTCCGCGCCGTCGCCAAGGGCGGGCGTGTCGTGTGCGGCGGCATCCATATGAGCGATATCCCGCAATTTCCCTATTCGATACTCTGGGGAGAGCGGCAGGTGCTTTCGGTCGCCAATCTGACCCGCGCGGATGCGGTGGAGTTCCTCGATCTTGCTCCGCGCGCCGGGGTGAAGACCACCACAACGGTCTATCCGCTCGAGAAGGCGAACGAGGCGCTGGACGATCTGCGCGCCGGCCGCTTCCAGGGCGCGGCGGTGCTGGTACCCTGACGTCGCGGGCGCCGTTCAGGTGATCCGCAGGGGCGCACGGCTCCGCTCGTTCACGGCCTCGCAAGCCTTTTGCAGCAGGCTGACGAACTGTTCTCTTTCGGCATCCGTGAGCCCGCTCAGCAATACCGTCTGGCTTTCCCTGACGACGGGGCGGATCTGCTTGAGTGTATCGGCCCCCTTGTCGGTCAGATAAAGCGTGCGGGCGCGCCGGTCGTTCGGATTGATTTCGCGCCGGACGAGTTCCTTCTGGACAAGCCTGTCGACCACGCCGCCGATGGTCACCCGGTCATAGGCGATGTGGCTGGCGAGCGTTGCCTGGTCCAGGCCGGGAGACGCCTCGATGGCGTTCAGCGCGGCATATTGCACCGGTGTCAGGTCGAAACCCTTCTTCGCTGTCTCTTCCATGAAAATGGAAACGGACGTCTGGTTGAGCCTGCGGATCAGATGTCCCGGCATTTCATAGATTTCCAGCATCGCGATGCGCTCCCCCGCAATCAGATGCTCTGTCTAGCGCTTATCGGAGAAGGGAAAAAGCGCCCATTCCGGGTGATGCCGCGGATACGTCTACCGGCGATAGGCTTGTCCATCCGGGCGCTTTATCGAGGTCGGCCTTGCAGCGGGCGGATTGCCGACATAAGCAGGCAGGGAGATTTCCGGTGTGGTTTTCGGACCGGATCGGCAAGGGGCCGCCATGGGCAAGAGAGAGTATCGAGCATGCTGAAACCGCTTTTCGACGTTCCTGCCACACCTCTCGTTCCGGTCAGGGGAGAGACCGGCGGCTATCCGGTTCACCGTATCTTCTGCGTCGGCCGCAACTATGCTGCCCACGCCGCGGAGATGGGCGCCGAGGTCGACCGCGAGGAGCCTTTCTACTTCACCAAGCCGGCAAGTGCGATTACGCCGACCGGCTCGGTCATTCCCTATCCGCCTGGCACGGCCAATTTCCACTATGAGATGGAACTGGTGGTGGCGATCGGCGCACCGGCCTTCCGGGTGCCGGTGGAAGAGTCGCATAAGGCGGTTTTCGGCTATGCCTGCGGGCTGGACATGACCCGTCGCGACCTGCAGCAGGCGGCGCGGGTCAAACAGCGTCCCTGGGATCTCGCCAAGGCTTTCGAACGATCGGCGATCATCTCGGAGATCACGCGGGCAGGGGATTTCCCGGCGATCGGTCCGCAACGCATCTGGCTGAAGGTTGGAGACGAACTGAAGCAGGATTCGCATCTTTCCGACATGGTCTGGTCCGTTCCGGAGATCGTCAGCCACCTGTCGCGCTTTTATCATCTGGCGCCGGGCGACCTGATCTATACCGGAACGCCGGCTGGTGTCGGTCCGGTGGTGGCCGGCGACGTTATGGCCGGCGGGATCGACGGACTGCGGGAAATTGCGCTGACGATCGGCCCCGCCGAGTAGCAACCTCCCAAAACATGTCGCTCCGACGCGCATTCATGTGTCGGCTGGCAACGTGGTACATCTTTCAAAACAGATGGAGTTCGATTCGCGGCATGGCGGAACCAGGCAAATTCGAACGCAAATTACCCGAGGATCGGCGGCGCACTTTGATTGACGCCACGCTCGCCTGTCTGGCGAGGGAGGGGCATGCCGGGCTTTCGATCCGCAAGATCAGCAAGGAGGCCGGCATATCGATCGGCCTCATCAACCATCATTACGGCGGCAAGGACGATCTCGTCGGCCATGCCTATGAGACCCTTGCCCTGTCGCTGCTCGACAATATCCGCAGCCGGATCGCCGAGGCGAGCGACGATCCGCGCGCGCGGCTCGGGGCCTATTTCCGTGCGACGCTTTCGGCTCCGATCCTGGAGCGGAGCACGCTTCGGACATGGGTGGTGTTCTGGGGCATGGTCGAACACTCCAAGGCGATGACGGATGTGCATGACCGCACCTATGCGGAATATCGCCGCCTCCTGGAAATCCTGCTGAAGGATCTCTTCGCAGCGCGCGGCTGGCCGGAGCCCGACGTTCGCCTGGCGGCCATCGGCCTGCTGGCGATGCTCGACGGTCTGTGGCTGGAATGGTGCCTCAATCCCGAAACCTTCACGCCGGAAGAGGCGATCGGGCTTTGCGAACGCTGGACCGATGTATTTCTCGATGCCTCTGCGCCACGCGCCTCGGCCTGAGCGTTCCTGCTGCGATGCGTGGCTCTGAGGCTACTGCTTCGACAGCTGCACGATGAACATGGAGAAGAGCTCGGACTGGCTTGAGGCTCCGAGCTTCTGATAGATGTTCTTGCGGTGAATCTTGACGGTTCCCTCGGCGATGCTCAGGGTTTCCGCGATCGACCGGCTGGAGTGTCCGCGCAGGATAAGCGAGGTGATCTCGATCTCGCGCGGGGTGAGTATGCCGTCGGCCATGACGTCCAGCGTCTGGTTGATCGGGTCCTCCGCCTTGCGTTTGGTCGTTTCCGCGGCCGCACCACCCTTGCACCAGTGGGCCTCGATGACGGCGCGCACAACCGGTTCGATCGCCCGCATGGCGTTGAAATCGCGCCGCCCGAAGAAGGGTGCGTCTCCCGGACGGGTGAAGCTGATGACGACGGCGCCTGCGCCCGGAGGGCGGCAGACGACGCCGATCTCGTCGCGGATGCGGGTGCGGCCATAGTGTTGTCGATAATATTCCGTGCTGTAGAACTGGTCCGGCGCCATCTTGCGCAGGTGGCGGACGCCGGTGATCTTCGGATCGATTGCGGCAAGATAGAAGGGATCGAGCAGGTAGGGCCCCTGCGCATAGGCGGTGATGACCGTTTTTGCCCGCTCCTTGTCGATGTTGTGATACAGGCAAACGGGATTTTGCGTGCCCTGGTAGGCAAAGGCCATGGCGATATCGAAGGGTATTTCCTCGGCTATCGCGGACGACAGCTTGCGCGGCAGGTCCGGCGTCCCGATGGCGCGGATGAAGCCTCCTACCTTTTCATTCCACCTTGCGAACTCGCTCTTCACTGTTCCTCCAAGCCTGTGGCCGCGCCGTCCGCCCCCACATTCTGCACCTTCTATCCCTAACGGGATATTTTCTTGTCTCTTGGCCGGGCGGTAGCGTTCGACAAAACAATAATGGCAGGAACCCGATGCACAAGGCCCGAAACAATTCGGTTGAGTTCGAGGCGGCCCTTTCCGAAATGGGCGCCAGGTCCGTTCATATCGGCATGATCGATCCGGAAGGCGAATTCCGCGACAAGCTCGTCCCGGCCGAGAAGGCGGTGAAGCTCGCCAAATCCGGCTATCCCTTCTGCGAAGTGCTCTACTTCTGGGATATCGCCGAGAAGACCTATGCGGAAAGCGCCTTCATCGACCGTCCGGCCGAGATCTTCACCGACACGCTGCGTCTTTATCCCTTCTCGCCGGCATCCGCGCTTTGCATCGCGGATTTTTCCGGAGAGTTCGGCGAGCGTTCGCCGCGCAACCTCTGCCTTCGTCTTCTGGACGAGGCGGACAGCATGGGTTTTTCGGTGGCTTCCGCCTTCGAATACGAGTTCTTCCTGTTTGCCGAGACGCCGGAGACGCTGAAGGCGAAGAAGTATCGCGACCTTACCAGCTTCGCGCAGGGCAACCGCACCTATTCGCTGCAGACGGCCGCCCTTCACGGCGACCTGATGGAGGGACTGGCGCAGGCGATGAACGCCATGGAGATCCGGCTCGATGCCATCCACACCGAGCTTGGCCCCGGCTGTTTCGAAGTGCCGCTGACCTATGCCAGGGGCATCAAGTCGCCCGATGACGCTGTACTTTTCAAGAATTTCGCCAAGGCCTATTTCTCCCGCAACGGGCTGACAGCCGGCTTCATGTCGAAGCTTTCTCCCGATCTGCCGGGCCAGTCGGGCCATCTGCATGTCTCGATGCGCGACAAGCATGGCAATCCAACATTCTCCGACCCGGATTCTCCGGATGGTCTCAGCCGCACGGGCCGGCATTTCGTCGGCGGTCTCCTGAAGCTGATGCCGGAAACGCTTGCCATGTGCTCGCACACGGTCAACGCCTACAAGCGGCTGGTGCCTGGCGCCTGGGCGCCTACCGCGGCGAACTGGGGCGTGCAGAACCGGACGTCTGCGGTGCGCATCATCAATGACAGCCCGGAGGCGACCCGCGTGGAATTCCGCGTGCCCTCCGCCGACGCCAATCCGTATCTTGCCTTGTCGATGTGCCTGGGCGCGGGGCTTTACGGCATCCGAAACGAGATCGAGCCGCCGCCGGCGAGCGACGAGAACTTCTATCTCGCGACACCCGAGCCGCAAGCCGTCTTGCCGGGCGATCTCGGTCAGGCGGCGGAGCGCCTCGACCGCAGCGTCATTGCGCGGGAGATCTTCGGCGACACCTTCATCGACAGTTTCGTGACCGGCCGCCGGTTCGAATACCGGGAATACCAGAAGCAGGTCAGCGAATGGGAGATCCGGCGATATCTCGGCGTCGTCTGAGGTCCCCTCGCGCGCCACAGCATCGTCAAATTCAAAAAAGAGGGAAAAGGACAATGACAAAAGGAACAGCAGACATCGGCAATTCTTTGATGGCGGGCTCGGTCTCCCGCCGGTCCGTGCTCAAGGGCATGGGTGGCCTCGGGCTCGCCGCGGCGGGTGGCGGGCTTTTCGGCATGCCGCGCGGCGCGCAGGCGGCCGAAAGCATCAACTACATGTGCTGGGAAGGCTATAACGCGCCGTCCATCCTCGAACCCTTCCAGAAGGAAAAGGGCGTTTCCATCTCGGTTGACCTCATCACCGACTCCGCCGGCGGCTTTGCCAAGCTCGCAGCCGGCGCATCGAAGGATTTCGACCTCGTATCCTCCGACAGCCCGTGGATCGCGCGCATGGGACCGGCCGGCATTTGCCGTTATATCGACGATGCCGACTTTGCCGACCAATATGCGGAATTCTACCCGCAGTTCCGAGCGCCGTTCGAGCCGCTGCAGTTCGACGGCAAGACCACGGGTCTTCCGACGCGCTGGGGCTGGGTCGGCCCGACCGTCAACACCAAGTTCGACAAGCTCGAGACCTGGTCGTCCTACGCGCCGGTGTTCGACAGCGCCTACAAGGACAAGATCTGCCTGCTGGACTGGGGCGATTGGCCGATCATGCCGCTCGCACTTTATGCAGGTATCAACCCTTACGAGGAACTGGACCAGGCCGCACTCGACGAGGTTCGCAAGGTGCTGCGTGCAGCCTTCAAGAACACCCGCGCTATCGTCGCCGACCTCGCGGTCGCCCAGAAGGGCCTGATCGACGGCTCGTTCCGCGCGCTGATCGGCGGCGGCACCTATTGCACCTCATCGCTGCGCCTGCAGGGGCACGACTACATCCAGTCGATTGTTCCCGAGCCGAAGAACGGCCTGAAGCAGGGCATCATCTGGATGGAGGCGACCGGCCTCATCGAGAACGGCAAGGACAGCAAGGTCGCGGCCGACTTCCTGAAATACATCGTTTCGCCTGAAGTCGCCAAGCAACTCGCGATCACGGAAGCGACCTGCAACCTCGTGCCGAACCAGAAGGCCGAGGCCCTCTTCTCCGACGCCGAGAAGAAGGCCCTGCAGATGGACTATATGTGGACGGCTTGGGATAACAGCCAGTTCCACACCGTTGCGCCGAATGTCGATGACATGCTGGCCATCTGGCAGGAAGAGCTCGCCGCGCGCTGAGCCCGTCCAAAGATCGCGACCTGCGGCTGCCGCTGCGGGTCGCTTTCGTTTGTCGAAATCCGGCGCAGTCCAAGAAAAGTCCGTGACGGCTTACCGTTCGGGATTGCGCAGAAACAGAGAGATGGAGAATCTCGGGCGTGACCCGCGTCAACCTTGGATACTCCAGAGACAGGGAAGCTGAAGTTTGGCCAATCCGATCATTCATGCCGCGAACATCGTCAAGGATTACGGGACGGCGCGCGCGCTGCACGGCGTCTCGCTTTCGATTGCCGAGGGTGAGTTCGTCGCGCTCGTTGGACCCTCCGGCTGCGGCAAGACCACGCTCCTGAAAATCCTCGCCGGTTTCGAGGACCCGACCGATGGCGCGCTCTCCATCGAGGGACGCGACATGGCCGGCGTGCCCGCGGCCAAGCGGCCGACCCGCATGGTGTTCCAGAAGCTGGCGCTCTTTCCGCACAAGACCGTGGCGGAGAACATCGGCTTTCCGCTGAAGCTTGCCAGGACGGACAAGGCCGAGATCGCGACGCGGGTGCGGGCGATGCTCGACCTCATGCATCTCAAGCCTGAGTATTTGAACCGCTATCCGGCCCAGCTTTCCGGCGGCGAACAGCAGCGCGTGGCGCTCGCGCGTGCGCTGGTATCGCGTCCGGGCGTGCTTCTGCTCGACGAGCCGATGAGCGCGCTCGATGCCAAGCTCAAGAAGTCGCTGCAGGCGGAGCTGAAGAAGCTGCACCGGGAACTCGGAACGAGCTTCGTTCTGGTGACGCACGATCTGGAAGAGGCGATGATGCTTGCCGACCGCATCTGCGTCATGCGCGGCGGTCGCGTGGTACAGATCGGCACGCCCTCCGACATCTATTACCGTCCCGTCGATACCTTCGTTGCCGGCTTCATCGGCGAAACGAATTTCCTGCCGGTGTCCGTGACCCGTGGCAGCGACGGTTCGGCAACGATTGCAAGCCCGATTGCCGGCAATGCTCCGGTAGCATTGGCTGAGGGCAATGTCTCTCCCGCCTTCTCCGGCGACGCCGGCTTGCTGCTGGTCCGTCCGGAGACACTGCGGCTGGTGCGCGGCGATGCCATGGCGGGCGAATGGCGCATTGCCGGCATCGTCGAGGAATATTTCATCAAGGGGTCGTCCACCCAGTATCGTGTCCGCATCGCGGGTCTCGATGCGCCGCTGGTGGTCGATCTTGCCGGTTCTCTGCAACTGCCGGCCGAGGTCGGCGAGGCCGTGCAGGTGGGCTTCCAGCCCGCGCAGGCTTTCCTTCTGGCGGGGCAGGCATGAAGACACAAACCAAGACCTGGAACGATCCGGTTCTGATTGCTGCCGTCGCGCCGCTGGCGGTCGTGATGGTTGTCTTCTTCGTCATTCCGCTTGCCATGACCGCGGTCCTGTCCTTCCAGACGACGCAGTTTTATCGCCTCAACTGGACCTGGGATCTCAAGGTCTGGACGGAGGTTTTTTCCAAGCCGCATTACTGGACGATCATGATGCGCACAGTGGGCATGGCGCTGATCTGCGTCGTGCTGTGCCTGCTTATCGCCTATCCCGCGGCCTATGCGCTGGCGACGCGCCTTAAGGCCTATAACGCACAGATCCAGATCCTGATTATCTTCGCCTTCCTGACGGATGCCGTGCTGAAGACGTTCGGCTGGATACTGGTGTTGGACAAGAACGGAGTGCTGAACTGGCTTCTGGCCCATCTCGGTTTGGGGCCGGAGGCGACAAACCTGCTCTTCAGCGAGACGGCGACGATGATCGGCATGGTCTATAATCTGGCGGTCTATCCCGTCTTCACCATCTACTTGTCGCTGGTCAGGATCGATCGCGACCTGATGCTCGCGTCCTACGATGCCGGCGCCTCGCGTATCCGCACCTTTTTCGAGGTGACGCTGCCGCTTTCGCGTCCGGGGCTTTATTCCGGGGCAGTGCTGGTGTTCGTTCTCAGCCTCGGCGTCTTCCTCGAGCCGAAGGTGCTCGGCGGCGGCACCTCGCCGCTGGCTTCGGAGCTGATCCGCCAGAGCTTCGAGACCCGTGTCAACTGGCCGCTCGGTGCGGCGCTGACGCTGGTGCTGATCGCCATCGGCGCCGTGTCGCTGATGCTGGTGCTTGCGATCCTGAAGTTGCGGCAGGCGCGCAGCGTGGAGGTGCCCCTATGATGCCGGAGCATTTCAAGAACCGGGCCATCAGTGCGCTGCTTGTCGGCTCGATGCTGGCGTTGCTTGTCTTCCTCTACATCCCCATCGTGACGCTGGTGGCGTTTTCCTTCACCAGCAGCCGTGTGCTGACGCTGCCGATCGAGAGCCTGTCGCTCGAATGGTATGGCGAGTTGTGGCGGAAACCGGACTTCCTGCCGGCGGTCATCAATTCGGCCGTGGTCGCGGCGACCACCACCGTTTTCGCGACGCTGCTCGGAACGGCCGGGGCTATCGCCTGGATGCGCTATCGCTTCCGTATGCAGCGGGCCTTTCAGGCGCTGACTTTCGCGCCGCTGCTTTTCCCCCAACTGCTGCTTGGCGTAGTCATGCTGCTGTGGTTCTCCGTGCTCGGCAGTTGGCTCGGTTTTTCCACAGGTCTTGCAACCGTCGTTATCGGTCACGTTGTGTATATCACGCCGTTCGCGCTGGTCGTCGTTGCCGTCCAGGTATACGGTTTCGACGACACGCTGGAGGACGCGGCGCGTGATGCGGGAGCGACGGGATACGAGATGTTTCGGGAGGTGACATTTCCTCTGCTTTGGCCCGGTATTCTTTCCGCCGCGACTTTCGCCTTCCTGCTGTCATGGGGGAATTTCTATGTATCCTACTCGTTGGCGGGCACGGCGAGAACGCTTCCCGTCTTCGTCTACAGCGGCATTGCCGTCGGTTCGTCTCCGATCTACCCGGCGCTTGCCACTTTGAACTTTCTGCCAGCCCTCGGCCTGGTTGTTTTTGCCGAGGTGATGCGTCGGCGCGCGCTCAAGCGACAGCAGTTTGTCGGAGCGAGCGAATAGTACTGCGTAACCGAAGGAGACGTGCATCATGCCGGAGGTGCCTTTTTCGCATCCTGCCGACTGGAGTTTCCCGACAGCCGTGCGTTTCGGCCCGGGCCGCATAGCCGAACTGGGATCGGTGCTGACCGGCCTGGGGCTATCGAGGCCGCTGGTGGTGACCGATGCGGGGCTGAAGCTTCTGCCTCCTGTTGATGCGACGCTCGCGGCATTAATCGGTGTGGGGCTGGGGCCTGGGTTCTTTACCGAGGTGAAGCCCAATCCAACCGGTAGCAATGTGGAAAACGGCGTCGCCAAGCTCAGGGCGGGCGGCTACGATTCCGTGGTGGCGGTCGGTGGCGGTAGCGCACTGGATGCCGCCAAGGCTATTGCCCTGATGGCGACGCAGGACCGGCCGATCTGGGATTTCGAGGATATCGGCGACAACTGGAAGCGGGTGAATACCTCGCATCTCACTCCCGTCATAGCCATTCCGACAACGGCCGGAACCGGCTCGGAACTCGGGCGCTCCTCGGTCATCACCGACGAGCGCGAACATCGCAAGGTCATCATCTTTCATCCGCGCATGATGCCGGTGGCGGTCATCATGGACCCTGAACTGACGCTTGGTTTGCCTGCCCATATCACAGCTGCCACCGGCATGGACGCGCTCAGCCATGCGCTGGAGGCGCTTTCGTCTCCCGCCTTTCATCCGATGGCGGAGGGGGTTGCGCTCAATGCGCTGCGGATCATCCGGCAGTGGCTGCCGGTGGCGGTCGCCGACGGTTTGAACATCGAGGCGCGCTCGCAGATGCTGGTCGCTTCCGGCATGGGATGCGTCGCGCTGCAGAAGGGTCTTGGCGCGGTGCATGCGCTCGCCCACCCGCTGGGCGCGCTTTATGACGCCCACCACGGTCTGCTGAATGCGGTCCTCATGCCTTATGTGGTGCAATTCAACGCGCCGGCGATTGCAGACAAGCTCGCTTTGCTCGCCCGCGTCCTGGAATTGCCGGACGAGGGGGCCGGAGCGGTTGTCGAGTGGCTGCATGCGCTGCGCCGTCTGGTCGGCATCGGCGCGACCCTTCGCGACATCGGTCTCGGCAAGATCGACGTGGAGCGCGTTGCGGCGATGGCGGCGGTCGATCCCTGCGCCGGCGGAAATCCGGTTCCGCTCGATGCGGCCAAGCTTTCCGTGATCCTGCAGGCCGCCATGACCGGCCGCTTCTGAAAGACGCCGTCGATGGACCGTTTGCAGTCCGTTAGGTGACGGAAGGAGGTAATCACATGACCGCCGTGACAGATGCGGCCATTGTCGTCACGGGCCGGGCCTGCGGTTCCTGCACGCTTTGCTGCTACCTGCCCGATATCGACGAACTCGACAAACCCGCCAATACGTTCTGCCGCGCCTGCATCGCCGGCAAGGGCTGTTCCGCCTATGAGGCCCGGCCCACCACCTGCCGCGATTTTCTCTGCGCATGGATGTCGGATGCGAGGATCGACGAGGCCTGGGAGCCCGCCAGATGCCACATGATGGTCTACCGGCAGGGCATGCAACTCACCGTACTGGTCGATCCGCAGTATCCGCAGGCCTGGTGTCGCGAGCCCTATCTCGGCCAATTGCAGGCATGGGCGAGGCAGGCGCGGGCCGAAGGCGGCTATGTGATCGTCTATGCCGGCGACGCGCTTTCCGTGATCGCGGGCGATTGAGGCCGCGGGCGCGTGGCGGGCTTCGGCTCCTGCTGCGTTGTTGACGGACATGATCCGTTCGGCGACCCTCTGTTGTGCCGCAGGGCGTCCTGCCCTCCGCTTTCAGGGAGAGTTGCATGATGATGGGGTCTTACAGTCTCTGGCACTGGCTGGTTGCCTTTGCCTTCTGGTTCCTGCTGTTTGGCTGGCCGATCGCGAAGATCCTGCGGAGGGCCGGCTTTTCGGGGTGGTGGGTTTTGCTGAGTTTCGTGCCGTTGGCCAATCTCATCGGCCTATGGGTGTTCGCTGTTACACCCTGGCCCAACGTGCCGGACCAGAACAGGCCGTCGGCCTGAACCCGGCCCGCTCCTTGGGGTCAAATGAGGGGGGGCGCTATCTACATGAAAGGCTGCGGAAAAATCGGTCCGAAACGGAACAGCAAATAGAACGCTTGACCTTTTATCTGCAATTTTCTCCTACGCGATTGATTTGAATGTTCGTGCAGACAATCCCGCCAAAGGAGTGAAGAAGCATAAGCTTGTGAAGCATGATCGCTACCTTTCTGTTGCCGAGTTGGAGAGGCTCGGAGCTGCTTTGAAAGCCGTCGAGGCCGAGGGTGCGAGTGCATTTGCCATCGCGGCGATACGCTTTCTTGCCTTGTCTGGCTGCCGTCGCAGCGAAGCACTGAGCATGCAGTGGGAATGGATTGATTTTCAACACAATCTGGTAAAGCTGCCCGATAGCAAGACGGGGCAGAAAGTGCTGCTCCTCGGCAAGGAGGCTCTGGAGTTTCTAAAAATACTGCCACACGTGGAAGGGTCGCCTTTGGTCTTTCCATCGGCATCTGGCGGTACGACTCCGCTCAGTATTCAGAAAATATGGGGCAGGGTACGCCAGAAAGCGGGATTAGAGGACGTCAGGCTCCATGACCTCCGTCACAACTTTGCAAGTACGGCCGTATCGTCGGGGCTAAGCCTCTACATTGCTGGCAAATTGCTTGGGCACAGCCAACCGCAGACAACGCAGCGATATGCGCATCTGGCACTCGATCCCATACGGGCGGCGGCTGATGAGATCGCAGCCAGTATTGCCAGGAAGCTTCAATAAGACGGACTTGTTGGTGCTTCCATACGTACGATCCCCATCCGCCAGCGAACACCATTCATTTTTGACCATTTCCCTTGGTTATCTTCCCCTAGAGATGGCGATGCGATGGCGTGTGGTAAAGGTTTCGATCCACGCCTCCGCGAGGGAGGCGACTTGAGGGCCGCCTGCGCGGCGGCTCCCGATGCGGTGTTTCGATCCACGCCTCCGCGAGGGAGGCGACCGGGCCGATACCTGGACGACCGCACCGTGCGCCGTTTCGATCCACGCCTCCGCGAGGGAGGCGACTACTTCTCGTGGATCAGCAAGAACATCACCAACGCGTTTCGATCCACGCCTCCGCGAGGGAGGCGACTTCGTGGTGCCGGTGCAGTACCGGGACACGACGTTGTTTCGATCCACGCCTCCGCGAGGGAGGCGACACGGCGCTTTCCAGCTGGGCCACGGATGTGGAGCAGTTTCGATCCACGCCTCGTCGAGGATGATGATGCTGTTTGCGATATTGTGCACCTTGCGCGCCTTCGAGGTCTTTGCCGCAAACAGGCTTTCGAACAGTTGCACATTCGTGGTGACGACGACGGGCGCTGCCCAGTCTTCCGTGGCAAGCCTCAGCTTGTCGCGGCTCTCCCAGTTCGCCTCCTTGTCGAGCTTCTCGTCGTCGATCGCCGAATGATGTTCGAGCACATTGTCTTCACCGAGGATGTTCCGGAATATCTCTGCCGTCTGGTCGATGATGGATGTGAAGGGAATGGCGTAGACGATGCGCGAATGCCCATGCGCTTTTGCGTGGTCAAGCGCGAAGGCGAGCGAGGAGAGCGTCTTGCCGCCACCGGTCGGGACCGTCAGCGTAAAGAGCCCTGGCTCGTTCGCCGCTTTTGTACGCACATGCGACAGAATTCTACCGCGTAGGCGATTGAGGTCGGTATCGGCATTGCCCTTTCCGGCCATATGCGCATCGAAGGCGGCGATGAATTGCGGCAGCAGGTCCTGCAAGGCTGGCCAGTCGCGATCTGATGCCCGGCCGTCGAGAGCATGGTAAAAGGCTTCCGTATCCTTGAAATCGGCGTCGACGAGGCAGGAGAAGATCATCCGCACCATGACGGAGAACTGAAATGCCGCATTGGGTGGCGTGATGCGTGAGATGAAGCCGGGCACGAGGCCCGTCATATCGGCGGCGAGTTCTCTTTCCCATATCGGCTCCAGTCCGTTGGGCCCTTCCCTGAAACGTTCGATGCGACGATCGAGGCAGGCCTGCGTCTCGTTCAGCCGATCCGGCAGTCCGGCGTGGTGTCCGGCGATGCAATAGGCGATCAGATCGGCGATCATCCTGTCCTGCCCGGCGACGCGTTCCGGCAGGATCACGGCTCCCGCCGTCGCATGGTCGATGGACGGGCCGCCATCCAGCCGCTTCTGGAAGGCGGCGGTATATTTGCCGAGATCGTGAAACAGGCCGGCAAGAAATGCCGCCTTCTCCAGGCCGAGCGAGGCCGCCATTTTGGCCGCCAGCGCTGCGACGGCGAAAAGATGATCCGAGAGCAGTTGCCAATCGCCTTTGTCCGGCTGTCTTCCTGAGTGGGCAAAATAGTGCATGCCTGTTCCCCTCTATCGAATGCCTATTGCAAGGTAGCATCCCAAGAAGTTGGAAGTCGCTCGGAAAACGAAGTATCTAATGTTTCCGCGTTGCGGCCGCGAGGTGGGTTATCGCCGTTCGGCAATCGGTGCCCGGGATCATTGCTCGTTGGTATCACTTGTGGCATTTTCGCACTTTTGCCATGAATAACCTCCCCGTATGCACAACCCCGCGCGGATCTTGTTCTCAACCGTCATCGTCGGCAACGTGGTTTCAACCGGCCAATGCTGCCTTGTGAAGGGTGTAGCGCGGTAAAGTTGCCTTATCCCTCTTTATCTTCTTTAATATAGCTAAACGCCCAAATCATCGAGCAGAACGGTGCAAAGCCGGTCCGGGAAAGACCGCCACCGTCTCCCAGCATGGTATCACGGATTGATATTTCAGTGTTGATTTCCACTGAGAGCTGACCCGGCGTTGGAGTCAGCTCTCAGTGGAAATCAACACCCGGTCAATATGCCGAATGTTCTGGACCGTCAGTTCTCGGCGGGAAGGCCGAACCAGAAGTGGGTGGCCGATTTTACCTATCTATGGACGGCTGAGGGTTGGCTCTATGTGGCTGCCGTAATCGACCTGTTCTCGCGCCGTGTCGTCGGCTGGTCGATGAATGCCAACATGACGGCCCAGCTCGTTACAGATGCGCTGATCATGGCAATCTGGCGCAGAGGCAAGCCGGATGCGCTTCTCCACCATTCGGATCAGGGGAGCCAATACACCAGCGAGCAGTTCCAGCGTCTCATGACCGATCACGGCATCACCTGCTCGATGAGCCGGTCAGGCAACGTCTGGGACAATGCTGCGATGGAAAGCTTCTTCTCATCACTCAAAACGGAAAGGACAGCTCGCAAAGTCTACAGGACCAGGGACGATGCAAAGGCGGACGTGTTCGACTACATCGTGCGCTTCTACAATCCGAAGCGTCGGCATTCGACACTGGGCTACCGCAGCCCGATGGAATTTGAAAACAAGGTCGGATTAGCCTAACTCGGTGTCCGAAAAACCGGCAGCAGGCCACATGTCATTGTTCATGATCGCAGTTACTTTTAGGGACTTCTTCGCTCGTTGTCGATTATTTGGTCAGGATTGTCTGGCGTTGAGTTGATTGGATATTTTTTTGGAACGGTTGCATCGGAGATATTTTATACATGTTTCAATGCTTATATAATTTCGGAAATACAATACGGCGGATTTTCGAACAATTTTGTATTTTCCAGTAGACCGTTTGTAATCTAGTGCTCTGGAACTACTTGTATCAAGTCGTATGGCCTATTGCTAGATTCCCTGAGGCAAGTCTTCTGTTGTCTGCTGTCGATTAATTCCGCTTGGCAACGGCTGGTCGCAAAGGGAGAATTTGCGTTGTTTGCGACTTCTTGCTGAGTAGGGGGGCTATCTAAGCTGGTGGGGCAGGAGTCAGATTGGATGCGCATGCAGCAGAAAGAAAAGGGCGATCTGGAGCAGGTTCTGATGGTGTTAAGTTCGAGGGCCGCAATGTGCGGGTGGAAAGATGTGTCTTTAGGTTAGAGGTGCGCGATATCTGCTAGAGATAGGTTTTAAGCAATCTGAAAGCTGATGTTGGTGCGGGAAAAATATCGGAAACTATGAAGATGAATGGGTCGAATAAAAAGAAGAAATATGTTGGTGATGTGGTGAATAGGCCATTCGTTTATATGGTTGTAATTTTCGGCTCGTTGTTTTTGGTTGCGATTTTCGCTATAACGTCCTTTCCCGAGTGGATTAATCTGTTTCTTATTTTTGTATACATTGCGATTTGTAGGAGTTTAATTATAGATAAGACATATTTATCGTCTTGGGTAAGGGATGATAAAGAAAATAATCGTGATGAATTTCCCGAAAAAGGCAATAAGTGAATATGGCTGAGAAAACTCCCAGAGATGTAGTGGGCGAGCAAGCAAACGCTTTGGCTGGAGCGTCTGCAGGCGTTGATCTAATGCGTGAAGCGATGAAAGATGATCCTAATAACATCCCGGGGGTCGGGACTGAATAGCCCCGAGTTTCGTAGACACCCTCGGGTTAGATTTTCTGCTGCCTTTCAAACTCGACGGGTGACAGCATCCCGTTCCTGACGTGTTTGCGTTTCGGGTTGTAGAACATTTCGATGTAGTCGAACACGTCCTGGCGAGCTTCATCGCGTGAGCGGTAGACTCTGCGGCGTATCCGCTCTCGCTTCAGAAGATTGAAGAAGCTCTCGGCCACCGTATTGTCATGGCAGTTGCCGCGTCGGCTCATCGAGTGAACCAGATTGTGGTGCTTCAGGAACGAGGCCCAGTCCATGCTGGTGAACTGTGAGCCCTGGTCTGAGTGGATCAGCACCTTTTCCTTCGGCTTGCGTCGCCACACGGCCATAAGTAGAGCCAGCAGAACGACATCCGTGGTTTGGCGGCTCTGCAGTGCCCAACCTATCACACGACGCGAATAGAGGTCGATGACGTACGGTTTCAAGGCCCTTCACCCAAGGCGGCGACCGCACGGAACCGGTCGGGCGGGACAAGGTGGGAAACACGCTACATCGTGCGAATGATCCTCCGCTGTATCTCCGCGTCGCCGTCGATATAGGCCTGCGTTGTTTCGATGGAGCGGTGGTCCGCCAACTGCTGCACGTCGCGCAGCGAGCCGCCGGCCTTGGCGATCAGGCGGGCGGCCTTGGTGATGAAGGTGCGCCGGTCTGAATGTGACGAACAGCCCGCTAGCCCCGCTTGCCGATAGGCGGCGGTGAACCAATTGACGACGGCCTTTGGGGTCATGGGGGCGTAGCAGTCACCCAGCCACCGCTCGCTGGCGATGACCGGTCCGGCCTTGGGTGCCCCCTGGCTGCGGTGAATGCGCCCTCAAGGCGCGTTTCAGTTCGGCATGCAGGGGTATGCGCCGACCGCGCCCGTATTTGGTCACCCGGCCCGGTAATTCGATCAGGTTGGCGATGCCGCCGCCGCCATCGGTGACCATCGACCAGTCGAGGTGGGCGATCTCTGACGCACGCAGCCCGGCACGAATGCTGAGCAGCACGATGACCTTTTTACGATGGGGATGTCGGGATTGGCCTGCGACGTTCAAAAGCCGCTTCAGGTCGAGGTCGGAAAGGAGTTTTGCCTGACCGCCTCGCATGGGTTAAATCAACCGACGCGATGAAAACATGATGCATTTATATTTAAGATTGTAAATTTTGTCAATGCAGTCATTGATTGCGTAAGAGTGCCGCCGATAGCTGGGTATTCTATCGTGCTGAAAGCTGGCCGGGCAGTTCCTGCGAATTCCCGTTTTTTTGCTTACTATGTGCTTACTGACAAAAAAACCGGCTACAACGAGCCGGCTTTTAAGTGCTTGAATTCGAATGGTGGGCGTGACAAGGATCGAACTTGTGACCCCTACGATGTCAACGTAGTGCTCTCCCGCTGAGCTACACGCCCATCCGATGGCGGCTTAAGACCACAAAACCCTCCGTCCCGTCAATAGGGTTTTTGGGGTTTTGTGAAGAGTTTTTTACAGCCGCTCAGAAACCCCTTACGCAGCAAGGAGTTTGTTGACCTCGTCGACGAGGTCGCGGAGGTGGAAAGGTTTGGAGAGGACCTTCGCGTCCTTCGGAGCCTTCGAATCGGCGTTGAGCGCGACGGCTGCGAAGCCGGTGATGAACATCACCTTGAGGTCCGGATCGAGTTCGGTGGCGCGGCGCGCCAGCTCGATCCCATCCATCTCCGGCATGACGATGTCGGTCAGGAGAAGCGAGAAGGGTTCTTCGCGCAGCCTGTCGTAGGCGCTGGCGCCGTTGTCGAAGGAAGAGACCTTGTAGCCCGCCTTTTCCAGCGCCTTCACGAGGAACCGGCGCATATCGTTGTCGTCTTCGGCGAGAAGGATTTTCTGACTCATTGAGGAACCGCTGCTTACTGAATTTCGGTTATGGCTTTCGGCCGATTAGGGTAGGTCTTTTCCAGTAAACATCCGGTGAAGAACCTATTAACGGCTTATATCGCCATTTCTGGCAGTATGGACTTCCGCATAGCCAACTGGCAACATGGTTCCACAACAAGTTTGTGACTTGGTAAAGAAGGGGCAGCGTGAACGGAATGACAGACGATTGCGAGCTGTTCGAAGTCCGCGAACCGGAAACGCAATCGATCCCCTTCGTCTACAACTCGCCCCATAGCGGCCGGCGCTATCCGGTCGATTTCCTCGATCAATCCCAGCTCGACAGTCTCGCGATCCGGCGGTCGGAAGATCATTTCGTCGATGAACTCTTCGGCGCGGCGCCCGATTTCGGGGCGCCCCTGCTGCTGGCGCATTTCCCGCGCGCCTATGTCGACGTCAACCGCGAGCCCTACGAACTCGACCCGCGGATGTTTTCCGATCCCCTGCCGCCCTTCGCCAACAGCAATTCGGTGCGTGTCGCCGGCGGTCTCGGCACCATTCCCCGGATCGTTGCGGAAAACATGGAAATCTACGGGCGCCGCATGCCCGTTTCCGTGGCTCTCGACCGGATCGAGAATGTCTACAAACCCTATCATGCCTGCCTGCGCCGGCTGATCGCCCGAACCCATACCCGCTTCGGCTTCGGGGTGCTGATCGACTGCCATTCCATGCCCGGCAATATCCGTGTCGGCGGCAACGGCGTCCGTCCCGATTTCATCATCGGCGACCGTTACGGCACCAGTGCCTCGGTCGAGCTTTCCCATGCCGCCTTGCAGATGCTCGAGGATCTCGGCTTCAACGCCGTGCGCAACAAGCCCTATGCCGGCGGTTTCATCACCGAGCATTACGGACGGCCGGTCCGCGGGCTGCACGCGCTGCAGATCGAGGTGAACCGGGCGCTCTATATCGACGAGGCGACGCTGCAGAAGCGGGCGGATTTTCATGCCCTGGCAGGTTCCATCGCTGTTTTCATGGGCCAGATGGCGGCTTTTGTCGCCGATTATGCCGGCACCACGGCGCTCGCAGCTGAATAGCAGCTTTCCTCCCGATCTCACCGGGCAAAAAAAACCGCGCCCAACGGCGCGGCTAAGTCTAGGGAGGAAACACCCAAGGAGGGTATTTACAGTCAGAAGACTGTAATTTGACTGTATTGTTGCGACGCACAAATGTCAAGAATTTTTTGTCTTATTTTTGGGCAAGGTCATTTTTTGTGCAATTGCCTCATGGGCGTGCCCGGAGTCTGTGGCGAAGCTTCCTGAACGGTAAAATCGCTGGCGGCGGCTGTTCCATTTGATGGGCCGATGTTTTAAGACGGGCGCGCCGATTTCCTCCTGCCAGCCGGAACCCTCCATGCGTCCCGATCGCGATTTCTTCTTTCGTCTCGCCGAAGCAGCCAGGGCGGAAACCCTTCCGCGCTTTCGCTCGCCGCTTAACGTCGTCAACAAGGAGGCCATCGGCTTCGATCCGGTGACGGAAGGCGACCAGAGGGCGGAAGCCGCCATCCGGGCGCTGATCGAGGCGAAATTCCCCGAGCATGGCATCCTTGGAGAAGAACACGAGAATGTCGGCACCGACCGCGAGCATGTCTGGGTGATCGATCCCATCGACGGCACGCGCGCCTTCATTTCCGGCGTTCCTGTCTGGGGAACGCTGATCGGTTTCCAGGAAAACGGGCGTGCCCGCATGGGGCTGATGGACCAGCCGTTCACCGGCGAGCGCTATTTCGCCGATGGCGAGCGTTCCTGGTATTTCGGGCCGGATGGCGAGCGGCAGATACAGACGCGCGATTGCGGTTCGCTGGAGAATGCGATCCTCTTCACCACATCGCCGCATCTTTTCAAGGGCTGGGAAGTCGAGCGTTTCCAGGCGGTGCAGGACAAGGTGAAGCTCTTCCGTTATGGCATCGATTGCTATGCCTATGCGCTGCTGGCGGCGGGGCATGTGGACCTGGTGATCGAAACCGTGCTGAAGCCTTACGACGTCGGCGCGCTCATCCCGATCATCGAGCAGGCGGGCGGCGTGATTACCACGTGGGACGGTGGACGTCCGGAAAACGGCGGCTCGATCATCGCGGCAGGCTCGGCCGCCGTGCATGCGCAGGCGATGGCGATCCTCAACGGACGGTGAGGATCATTCCTCCAGGGTCTGCACTTCCAGCATTTCGGAGTCCTTCCCGGTAGCCTCTTCCTCAGGGTTTTCGTCTCCGCCGGGGATGAAGGCGTGGAAGGCGGCAAGAGCCTGGGCGCGATAGCGATCCCGCTCGTGCAGGATTTCATGCCGAGCGCCAGGGACGGGGACGAGCTGACCCGCCCGGAAATACTGCGACAGCTTTTCCGGAAAGGCGAAGGGGACGATCGGGTCGTTGCCGGGCGCGACGATCACCGTGGGCACGGTGATCGAGGCGAGGTGTTTCGGGTCGGAAACCTTTGCGATGGTCTTCTGCGCCTCATAGAGCCAGCGCGCTGTCGGTGGGCCGAGCGCGAATTCGGGGTGGGCGGCAAAGATCGCATTGTTGCGCTCGAAACGGCGCTGGTCCGAGGTCAGCGGATTGCCGTCGAAGGGTTTGATCGGCTCGTCTGCCGTCAGGCACATGCGACCGAAGCCCGTGAAGCTCATGAGGGCTGACAGACGGTAGATATTCTTCGGCGAAAGCTTCTGGCCGCCCAAGCCGACAAACGGCGACATCAGCACCATGCGCTCTATGCGATTGGCAAGGCGCGGAGCGGCCGCAAGCGCGACCAGCCCGCCGGTCGAATGCGCCAGCAGGAAGAAGGGCAGGCGTGTATCCGGAAGCACGATCTGCTGCAGAAATATGTCGAGGTCGCGGAGATAGTCCGAGAAACGGTGAACGTGGCCCTTGCGGGTGTTCTTCAGAAGCCGTTGCGATCCACCCTGGCCGCGGAAATCATAGGTGGCGACCCAAAGGCCGGCGGCGTTCAGGTCGCGGATGGTTTCGAAATATTTCTCGATGGTCTCGTTGCGGCCGTGAAGAAGCACGACCGTTCCCCGGGCCGGCTGCTCGCAGCGGAAGATCGCATAACGCAGCATCACGCCGCGATGACCCTTGAAGAAGCCGGCGACCGGGTCTCCGGGAATGGGGTTTCCTGGAGTGGCGTATAGGGGGGTGGCGTGTAGGATCGTGTCCATGCTCGCATCTGCCGAATCGTCAGCGGGCGCACGCGCCCCAATACGGATTCGGATAGGATGAAGGCGGTGCAAGGTCAAAGAAAAAAGCCGGAACCGCTTTTTGGTAAGGCGCTGGCGGTTCCGGCGAAATGAGACCGGAGAGGAAGGGACGATATTCTCCGGCCATCGGGTTCGAGACATCCGATGCTGAAGTTTTAGCGCCGTGGCCCTGAATGACGACTGAAGCGGCCGTTCATCCGGCCTTCACCTTTGTCTTCAATCGCTTGGGCACAGGAAAGCTCTTGAATTGCCCGAAAGCCTTTCCCATCTCATGCATGCGGTCGCCGGAAAGGGACCGCATTCCGTTCCGGTACGGCCAGCAAGGGGTGCCGGATGAGAAAACCGCAATCCGTCGCTTCCCAAGGAGGACACCATGCGTCACGTTGATTTTTCTCCGCTCTACCGTTCCACCGTCGGCTTCGACCGCCTCTTCACGATGCTCGACAGTCTCGGCCAGCCGGAACAGGCCCAGAGCTATCCGCCCTACAACATCGAACGTACCGGCGAGAACACCTACCGCATCACCATGGCCGTTGCCGGCTTCGACGAACGGGAATTGTCGATCGAAGCCCATGCGCATGTGCTCACCGTAAAGGGTGAAAAGGCCGAGGAAGACAAGGTCGAGCAGACCGAGTTCCTTTATCGCGGCATTGCAAAGCGCGCTTTCGAGCGCCGCTTCCAGCTTGCCGATCATGTGGAAGTGACCGCCGCTTCGCTGAAGAACGGCCTTCTGCACATCGATCTCCTGCGCAACATTCCCGAGGCCATGAAGCCGCGCCGCATTGCGATCACCGCAGATGCCGCTGCCCAGCCGAAGGCCATCGAGGCTCATATCAACTAAGGTCTTCCGGACCGGAATGCTCGAAGCCCCGCTTTCAGGCGGGGCTTTTCGTTTGCGCGGCCATCGGAGCCACTCCGTCCCTGCGAGCCGCATAGCGCTGGGCGATGACGGCGCAGGCCATCAACTGGATCTGGTGAAAGAGCATCAGCGGCAGGACGATGGCGCCGATGCTCTGGCCGGCGAAGATGGCGTTCGCCATGGGAACGCCGCTGGCGAGGCTCTTCTTCGAACCGCAAAAGGTGATGGCGATCTCATCTTCCCGTGAGAAGCCGAGAAGGCGGCTGCCATACATGGTGACCGCCAGCGCAATCGCCAGCAGCAGCATGTCGAGCACGATGACGACGGCAATATCGGCGGCGGAGAAGGTGTGCCAGAGACCTTCGGAAACGGCTTCGCTGAAGGCGAGATAAACCACCATCAGGATGGAGCCTCGGTCGACAGGGGCAAGGATCTGCTTGCGGGCGCGGATCCACCTGCCGATCCTGGGTTCCAGCAGCTGGCCGGCGACAAAGGGCACGAGCAGTTGCAGCAGGATCTTCTCCAGCGAATCCAGAGAGAAGCCGTTGCCGCCGGCGGTGGACATCGTCAAGCCGACGAGCAGAGGCGTGAAAAACATGCCGAGAAGGCTTGAAGCGGATGCGGCGCAGACGGCCGCCGAGACGTTGCCTCCGGCCATGGAGGTGAAGGCGATCGACGATTGAACCGTGGAAGGCAGAAGGCAGAGGAAGAGGATGCCGGCGTAAAGCGAAGGGTTGAGCAGGCTCTCGGGAACGAGACCGGCGGCAAGGCCCAGCAGCGGAAACAGCACGAAGGTGGAGCAGAGGATCGCCAGATGCAGCCGCCAATGCAACAGGCCTGCAAGCACGACGTCGCGGGAAAGGCGGGCGCCGTGAAGGAAGAAGAGAAGGCCGATCGCAATGTTGGTGGCAATGCTGAAATAGTCGGCGGCCTTGCCGCTGATCGGTAGGACGGATGCAAGAAGCACCGTGCAGATCAGCATGACGGTAAAGCGGTCGGGCAGAAAGCGCTTCATTTGCTATTCCTCTATCTCATCTTTCTCCAAGCGGGCTTTACCTGTGCGTTATCATGAAGCAGGATGCAAACACTAACAATTATCCTGAAATGCGATGATATGCTCAATCTTCACCACCTCGCCAGTTTCGTGATGCTGCAGCAGACCGGCAGTTTCACCCTGGCTGCGGATCGGCTCGGTATCGGTCAGTCGACCATCAGCCAGCATATCCAGCGGCTGGAAAAGTCGCTCGGCCGGCAACTCGTCGCCCGCGATACTCACCGCGTCAGCCTGACAACGGAAGGCGAGGCACTGCTCGGCTATGCCCGCGGCATGCTGGAAATCGACGGCAAGGTGACGGCGCTCTTCGGGGAAAGCAGGCTTCGCGGCCGGCTTCGTTTCGGCATTTCCGAAGATGTGGTCGCCAACCGTTTAAGCGGCATCCTGGAGGATTTCGTCCGGCTCCATCCGCTGGTCGATCTGGAACTGACGGTGGCGCTGAGTGCGGTTCTCTACCAGATGCAGGAGGCGGGGGAGCTCGATCTGGTTCTTGCCAAGCGCCGACTGGACGAGACGCATGGCAAGCTGCTCTATCGCGAACCGCTGGTCTGGCTGGCGCGCGATCCGGAGTTCGTGCTGTCACGCGCCGATTTCCTGCCGCTGATCGCTTTCCCGCCTCCGAGCATTACACGGAAGGTGGCGCAGGAGACACTGAACCGGGCCGGGATCGCCTGGAGAGTGGTCTGCACTTGCGGCAGCCTCAGCGGTCTTACCGCCGCCGCGCGCGCCGGCATGGGCGTGCTGGTCCAGCCGCGCAGCATGGCGCCCTCCGGTCTCCGGGAGATCGTGGAGGGCGACCTGCCGCCGCTCGAGGACGTCGAGTTTGTACTGGTGCCGCGACGCGGCGCGGATCAGGCCCTTGTCGATGCCTTGTCCGGGCAGATCCGCTCCCGTATCATGCCACCGTCGCGCGAGGCCTATTAGGCGCCGGTGCAGATGTCGAGGAAGCGGTCGACATCCTCGTCGGTGGTGGCGAAGCTGGTGACGAGGCGAACCAGCACTTCATTTTCCGAGACGAGATGGGGCATATCGCGCGGAACCAGCCAGTCATAAAACTCGGCGCCCTTGGCCTTCGCTTCCTCTGCGAGCGCCTTGTCGAAGACCGCAAACACCTCGTTGCTCTGGGTTTCCCAGGCAAGGCGGGCGCGATTTCCGGTCTTCAGCGTGGAGCGCAGCCGATCGGCCATGGCGTTGGCGTGGCCGGCGAGCTCCAGCCAGAGTCCGTCTTCCAGATAGGCCTCGAACTGGGCGGAGACGAAACGGGTCTTGGAAAAAAGCTGGGCGGAGCGCTTGCGGATATAGGGCATCTCCTCGGCCATGGCAGGATCGAAGAAGATGATCGCCTCGGCGCACCAGCAGCCGTTCTTGGTGCCGCCGAAGGAAAGGATGTCGACGCCGCGTTTCCACGTCATTTCCGCCGGGGTGGCGTCAAGAGCGACGAGCGCGTTGGCGAAACGCGCGCCGTCCATGTGGACCGGCAGGTTCTTCGATTTTGCAATCGCGCAGACCTCGGCGATTTCCTCCAGCGAATAGATGGTGCCGGACTCCGTCGCCTGGGTGAGCGTGACCGCCATCGGGCGCCCCTGGTGGACGGAGGGAACATCGAAGCGCGAAACATGGCCGTGCAACGCCTCGGCATCTATCTTGCCGTTTTCGCCTTCGACTGGATAGAGCCGGCAGGCGCCCGTCAGAAATTCCGGAGCGCCGCCCTCGTCGGCATTCACATGGGCGTCGAAGTGGCAGAAAGTGACGCCGCCGGCGCGCGCGACGCTGGCGAGCGCCAGCGAATTGGCCGCGGTGCCCGTGCCGACGAAGAAGACCGCGACCTCCCGCTCGAAAAGCTCGTTGAAACGGGCCTCGATCCGCTTGTCGAGGTCGCTCGATCCATAGGCAGCGGCATAGCCGGAGGCTTCGCGGGTGAGGCTTTCGGCAATCTTGGGATGGGCGCCGGCCCAGTTGTCGGAGGCAAAAAACATGTCACATTTTTCCAATGACGGGTTGGGGGAGAAAGGGCGATGAGGAGAGTAGGCATTTCGCCGGTCCGATCAATCCATGCCGCGTCGAAAGATGTCGCATCCATGAAGAGCGCAAGAAAATCAGCAAGATGCGGGTGGGTTGCGAAATTTAATTACGCCTGGCTTTCCGCCGTGGCAATTTAGCGTCGCTCAGAGCGTTAATTTTTCCTCTCGTGCCCTTGCGCTTGTATGTGCTTTCTGTCATAGAAAAACGGAAAATAGGTCAGAAGAATTGACCTAATTCGGAATTTTCGAGCCGGTTCGGTTCGCTTGTCATGCTGGTGAGAGCTGATCTTGCCAGAATGCGGCGGCTGCGCCGGCCGTCGGCGCCAGCGGTTCTGGCGAATTTTGCCCGGATATCCGGGCCAATTGGAGGGAAGGCAATGACTGAGATGACGCCATCCGAAGAGATCGTGAAGCCCCTTGGCGATGACGCCGAGAATCGGGCCGGCCGCACGGCCGCTTACGGTCTTCCCGCCAAGCAGGGCCTTTACGACCCAGCGAACGAGCACGATGCCTGCGGCGTCGGCTTCATCGCCCATATGAAGGGCGAGAAGTCGCACCAGATCGTCAAGGACGGTCTGTTCATTCTGGAAAACCTCACCCACCGCGGCGCCGTCGGCGCTGATCCGCTGATGGGCGATGGCGCCGGCATTCTCGTGCAGATTCCCGACCGTTTCTTCCGCGAGGAAATGGCGAAGCAGGGTATTACCCTGCCGAAGGCGGGCGAATACGCCGTCGGTCATTTCTTCTTCCCGCAGGACGAAGAGCAGATCGCGCATTTCAAGAAGGTGATCGCCGAGGTCTGTCATGACGAGGGCCAGAACCTGATCGGCTATCGCGACGTACCGGTCGACAATTCGTCCCTGTCGAAGGCGCCGCATATCGCCGCCACCGAGCCGCGCCACATCCAGGTGTTCATCGGCGCCGGTCAGGACGCTGCGACGCAGGAGCAGTTCGAGCGTCGCCTCTTCCTGCTGCGCAAGGTCATCTCCAATCGCATCTATGACGAGTTTGGCGGGCAGGAAACGGGTTTCTATCCGGTGTCGCTGTCGTCCTCGACCATCGTCTACAAGGGCATGTTCCTGGCGTTCCAGGTCGGCGCCTATTACAAGGATCTTTCCGATCCGCGCTTCGAGTCCGCCGTCGCGCTTGTGCACCAGCGCTTTTCGACCAACACCTTCCCGTCGTGGAAGCTCGCGCACCCCTATCGCATGGTTGCCCATAACGGCGAGATCAACACGCTGCGCGGCAACGTCAACTGGATGGCGGCTCGCCAGGCTTCGGTTTCCTCGCCGCTCTTCGGCGCCGACATTTCCAAGCTCTGGCCGATCTCCTACGAGGGGCAGTCGGATACCGCCTGTTTCGACAACGCGCTCGAATTCCTCATCCGCGGCGGCTATTCCATGGCCCATGCGGTGATGATGCTGATCCCGGAGGCCTGGGCAGGCAATCAGCTGATGAGCCAGGAGCGCAAGGCGTTCTACGAATACCATGCAGCCCTGATGGAGCCGTGGGACGGACCGGCTGCGGTCTGTTTCACCGATGGCACCCAGATCGGCGCCACGCTCGACCGCAACGGCCTGCGTCCGGCCCGCTATCTGGTTACCGACGACGACCGCGTGATCCTCGCTTCCGAAGCCGGCACCCTGCCGGTGCCGGAGGAGCGTATCCTCAAGAAGTGGCGCCTGCAGCCGGGCAAGATGCTGCTCATCGACATGAACAAGGGACGGATCATTTCCGACGAGGAAGTGAAGTCGGATCTTGCCAACAGCCATCCCTATCGTGAATGGCTCGACCGCACCCAGCTCATCCTTGAAGAGCAGAAGCCGGTGGAGCCGCGCGCGCTGCGCCGCGACGTGTCGCTGCTCGACCGCCAGCAGGCTTTCGGCTACACGCTTGAGGACACCAAGCTCCTGATGTCGCCGATGGCAACGACCGGCCAGGAAGCGATCGGCTCGATGGGCACCGACACGCCGATCTCGGCGATGTCGTCGAAGTCGAAGCTGCTCTACACCTATTTCAAGCAGAACTTCGCACAGGTTACCAACCCGCCGATCGATCCGATCCGCGAAGAGCTGGTCATGAGCCTCGTCTCCTTCATCGGACCGCGGCCGAACCTGCTCGACCATGAGGGTGCCGCACACGCCAAGCGTCTGGAAGTCCGTCAACCCATCCTGACCAATGGCGATCTGGAGAAGATTCGCTCAATCGGTCACACCGAGGACCGCTTCGACACGAAGACGCTCGACTTCACCTATGATGCGGAGCGCGGCGCCGAAAGCATGCCGGAAATGCTTGACCGTCTGTGCGAGCGGGCGGAAGCGGCGGTCAAGGGCGGCTATAACATCATCGTGCTGTCCGACCGCCAGATCGGCCCGGACCGCATCGCGATCCCGGCGCTGCTGGCGACTGCCGCCGTGCATCACCACCTGATCCGCAAGGGGCTGCGTACCTCGGTCGGCCTCGTCGTGGAATCGGGCGAGCCGCGCGAAGTGCACCACTTCTGCTGTCTCGCAGGCTACGGCGCGGAAGCGATCAACCCCTATCTCGCCTTCGACACGCTGCTCGACATGCACAAGCATGGCGAGTTCCCGAAGGAAGTCTCGGAAGACGAAGTCGTCTATCGCTACATCAAGGCTGTCGGAAAGGGCATCCTCAAGGTCATGTCCAAGATGGGCATCTCGACCTACCAGTCCTATTGCGGCGCGCAGATCTTCGATGCCGTCGGCCTGTCTTCGGACCTCGTCGAAAAGTACTTCTTCGGGACGGCGACGACCATCGAGGGCATCGGCCTTGCCGAGATCGCCGAGGAAACCGTTACCCGCCATCGCGCGGCCTTCGGTCGCGATCCGGTTCTCGCCAACACGCTCGCTATCGGCGGCGAATATGCCTATCGCATGCGTGGCGAAAACCACGCCTGGAGCCCGGATTCGATTGCCGCCCTGCAGCACGCCGTTCGCGGCAACAGTCAGGACCGCTACCGCGAATTTGCCAAGCTGGTGAACGAGAGCTCGCTCAGGATGAACACCATCCGAGGCCTGTTCAACATCAAGTCCGCGGAAGCACTCGGCCGCAAGCCGATCCCCGTGGAAGACGTCGAACCGGCAGCCGAAATCGTCAAGCGCTTCTCGACCGGGGCAATGTCCTTCGGCTCGATCAGCCGTGAGGCGCACGCGACGCTCGCCGTCGCCATGAACCGGATCGGCGGCAAGTCGAACACCGGCGAGGGAGGCGAGGAAGCCGACCGGTACACGCCGCTCTACGACGGCTCGAAGAACCCGGAACGTTCCGCCATCAAGCAGGTGGCTTCGGGCCGCTTCGGCGTGACCACCGAATACCTGGTCAATGCCGATGTGCTGCAGATCAAGGTCGCGCAGGGCGCAAAGCCCGGCGAGGGCGGTCAGCTGCCCGGCCACAAGGTCGATGCGACGATCGCCAAGACCCGTCACTCCACGCCGGGCGTCGGCCTGATCTCGCCGCCGCCGCATCATGACATCTACTCGATCGAGGATCTGGCGCAGCTGATCTTCGACCTGAAGAACGTCAATCCGGTGGCCGATATCTCGGTCAAGCTGGTGTCGGAAGTGGGTGTCGGCACGGTTGCCGCCGGTGTCGCCAAGGCGCGCGCCGACCATATCACCGTTGCCGGCTTCGACGGCGGCACGGGAGCTTCCCCGCTGACCTCCCTGAAGCATGCCGGTTCTCCGTGGGAAATCGGCCTTGCCGAAACCCAGCAGACGCTGGTGCTGAACGGCCTTCGCTCGCGCGTTGCGCTGCAGGTCGATGGCGGTTTGAAGACCGGCCGCGACGTCATCATCGGTGCGCTGCTCGGGGCCGACGAATTCGGCTTCGCCACCGCGCCGCTGATCGCCGCCGGCTGCATCATGATGCGCAAGTGCCACCTGAACACCTGCCCGGTCGGCGTTGCGACCCAGGACCCGGTCCTGCGCAAGCGCTTCAAGGGCACGCCGGAACACGTCATCAACTACTTCTTCTTCGTGGCCGAGGAAGTGCGCGAGATCCTCGCTTCGCTGGGTGTTGCCCGGCTCGACGAGATCATCGGCGCTTCCGAACTGCTGGAGAAGGACGAGATGCTGGCGCACTGGAAGGCGAAGGGGCTCGACTTCAGCAAGATCTTCCACAAGGTCGAGGCTCCGAAGGAAGCGACCTACTGGACGACCCGCCAGAAGCACCCGATCGACGATGTGCTCGACCGCAAGCTGATCGAGAAGGCGATGCCGGCTCTCGAAAGCAAGCAGCCCGTCGTGTTCGACGTCGACATCAAGAACGTCGACCGTTCGGCAGGCGCCATGCTTTCGGGCGAGCTTGCCAAGCGTCACGGCCACAAGGGCCTCAAGGACGACACCATCCATGTCACGCTGAACGGCACGGCCGGTCAGTCCTTCGGCGCCTTCCTTGCCCGTGGCATCACCTTCGATCTCGTTGGCGACGGCAACGACTATGTCGGCAAGGGGCTGTCCGGCGGCCGCATCATCGTGCGTCCGCCGGAAGACACGCGGATCGTCGCCGAGAACTCGATCATCGTCGGCAACACGGTGCTTTATGGCGCCATCGCCGGAGAGTGCTACTTCCGCGGCGTCGCCGGCGAACGTTTCGCCGTGCGCAATTCCGGGGCGGTCGCCGTCGTCGAGGGCGTGGGCGACCATGGCTGCGAATACATGACCGGCGGCGTCGTCGTCGTGCTTGGCGGAACGGGTCGCAACTTCGCGGCCGGCATGTCGGGCGGTGTCGCCTATGTGCTGGACGAGAGCGGCGATTTCGCTTCCCGCTGCAACATGGCGATGGTCGAACTCGAACCGGTTCCGGAAGAGGACGACATGCTGGAGAAGCTGCACCACCACGGCGGCGACCTGATGCACAAGGGGCTGGTCGACGTGTCGGGCGACATGACCCGCCACGACGAGGAGCGGCTTTATCAGCTCATCTCCAACCACCTGCACTACACGGGCTCGGCCCGCGCCAAGGAAGTGCTCGACCGCTGGGCCGAGTTCCGTCCGAAGTTCCGCAAGGTCATGCCGGTCGAATACCGGCGCGCGCTTGAGGAAATGGAGCGCATGCGCATGGGAGTGGCTGCCGAATGAGCGGGATGACCATTGCCACGACGAGCACGCTCGAGGGCAGGACGATCGTCGAATACAAGGGCATCGTCGCAGGCGAGGCGATCCTCGGGACGAATATCTTCCGGGATCTGTTCGCGGGTATCCGCGATCTCGTAGGAGGCCGTTCTGCTTCCTACGAGCAGGTCCTGCGCGAGGCCCGGGAAACGGCACTTCGCGAACTCGAAGAGCAGGCGAGAAGCCTCGGCGCCGATGCAGTGGTCGGCGTCGACATCGACTATGAGAACATTTCGACCGGGTCCAGCGGCTCCATGCTGATGGTGTCTGCATCCGGAACCGCAGTAGTGACACGGTAAGGGGAAGCACGATGGGCAAGGTTACAGGTTTCATGGAAATCGACCGGCAGGTGGCGAAGTATCAGCCCGCCTCCGACCGCATCCGCCATTTCCGCGAATTCACCATTCCGATGTCGGATGCCGAGGTCACCAAGCAGGCCGCGCGCTGTATGGACTGCGGCATTCCTTATTGCCACGGCCCGACGGGCTGCCCGGTCCATAACCAGATCCCCGACTGGAACGATCTCGTCTACAACAACAAGTGGGAGGAGGCGATCCGCAACCTCCATTCCACCAACAACTTTCCGGAATTTACCGGCCGCGTCTGTCCGGCGCCGTGCGAGGAAGCCTGCACGCTGAACCTCGAGGACACGCCTGTCGCGATCAAGACCGTCGAGCAGGCAATTGCCGACAAGGCCTATGAGCTGGGTTTCATCGTGCCGCAGCCGGCGACGGTTCACACCGGCAAGAAGGTCGCCGTCATCGGTTCGGGGCCGTCCGGTCTCGCCGCTGCCCAGCAGCTCGGCCGCGCGGGTCACGAGGTCCATGTCTACGAGCGCGAGTCCAAGCCCGGCGGGTTGCTGCGCTACGGCATTCCGGACTTCAAGATGGAGAAGAATTTCATCGACCGCCGCGTCGAACAGATGAAGGGCGAGAACGTTACTTTCCATTGCGGCGTCAATGTCGGGGTCGACGTGAAGGTTGAGACGCTGCTGGCGGACTACGATGCCGTGCTCTATTGCGGCGGTTCGGAAACGCCCCGCGAGGCCGGCATTCCGGGCGTCGACCTGCACGGCGTTTATGACGCCATGCCCTATCTGGTGCAGCAGAACCGCCGCGTCGGCCGCGAGAATATCGATTCGACCGGCTGGCCGTCCGATCCGATCCTTGCCGGCGGCAAGCATGTCGTCGTCGTCGGCGGTGGCGATACGGCGTCCGACTGCGTCGGCACCGCGTTCCGTCAGGGCGCGGTGAAGGTCACCCAGCTCGACATCCGCCCGCGTCCGCCGGAAAAGGAAGACAAGCTCGCCGTCTGGCCGTTCTGGGCGACGAAAATGCGGACCTCTTCCTCGCAGGCCGAAGGCGCGATCCGCGAATTCCAAGTTGCCACGCTCGAATTCGTTGGCGAAGACGGTGTGCTGACGGGTGTGAAGTGCTGCCAGGTTGATGATCGCCGCAAGCCGATCGCCGGCACGGAGTTCATCATCAAGGCCGACCTCGGATTCATCGCCATCGGTTTCTCCGGCCCGTTCAAGGACAGCGTGCTGAAGGAACTCGATGGCAAGCTCAAGCTCAATGTCGACAGCCGTGGTTCGACCAACGTCGTTGCAAACACCAACGACTACAAGACCTCGGTCGACAAGCTCTGGACGGCGGGCGACGTGCGTCGCGGCCAGTCGCTGGTGGTCTGGGCCATCCGCGAGGGACGCCAGGCCGCCCGCGCCATCGACGAGGCGCTGATGGGATCGAGCGTTCTGCCGCGCTGATTGTCAGCGGATAACGAGATGAAGGGGCCGCGGTGACGCGGCCCTTTTTGCGTTTACGGACTGGTCGAGCCGGTGGTGATGATACGCACGTCGTCCGCGCGGCCGGCCGGCGGCGGGGGCAGCACGCCGTTCTTGACAAGCTGTTCGCGGGGAGAGGGAATGCTGGCAACAGGCAGCGGCGCTGCGCCGAGCAATTCGGTCGCGCCATCGAGTTCGGGGTCGAACAGGTCGATCGGCGGTGTCCTTACGACATTCTGTATCTCCGCCGGCGGCAGGTCGACGAGGACAGGCAGGTTGCTTGCATCCAGCCGCACGAGATCCGGGCTGGTCAGGTCGCCCAAGTAGCGGCGGGCCGGTTTTTCGACGTAGAAGGCGAGTTTGCGCTTTCCGGGAGGCGTCAGGCCGATCCCGTCCGTGCCGCGCAGGCGCACCTGCTGGCCGTTGATATCCGAGCCGGTGACGATGAAGCGGCCGTCCTGATCGACGAAGCCATCCCAGACATCGACGAACTCGGCGCCGATCTTTTCGGCTGCGGCGCGATAGACGCCGTTGAGCTTCAGGGCATCGGCCGTCATGTTCTGCGGACGAAAGGCGGGGAGGCCGACCCAGATCAAGGGCAACTGGCGCTGCCTGACGGTATTTCCGAGGGCGACGATGCGCCTCTCGTATTCCTTGAACCAGCCGTCGGTGCGGAAATCGAGTTTTCCTTCCGCCGTCTCCATCTGCTGGCGGTCGTTGGCGCCGATCTCGATGACCACGAGAGCGGGCTTTACCTCATCGAGGATGGCAGGAAGCTGCGCCTGCCAGTCGTAATAGTCGCCACGCACGAGGCCGGAAGAGCCGTTGCTGCGTTCTTCGACAATGACGCCGGGAGACGTTGCGAAGGCCTCCTGCAGGCCCTCCGCCAGGCCATCGGCCACGAAGTCGCCGACCACCAGGATCTTGCGCGCATCCTCCAGCTTGGCCACGGGCGGCGGCGGGGCCGGAGCCGTCGTTGTTATCGTCGTGACGCTGGGGGAGGTCGGCTTCTTGCGCGCACGCGGGATCTTGACCTGCTTGCGCGGCACCGGCGGCGGTTCCACATAGCGAGGTTCGCGCGTGCCGAACAGAAGATCGAGCAGCGTGCGGCGCTCGCCATATTGCTGCGCCTCCGCCGTGTCGAAAGCCATGGCAAGAGAGGCCGCAAGCGACAGGGCGAGGACGACGGTCCTTCGCCGGGTCTTCGATTGCTGGTTTACCCCGCGCATCCGCTTCGTCGCCTCTTGCCTGCCTCACCGCCGTCGCGAGATCAATCGATATGTGGATCGCGTCGCGATGCTTGTCAATTCCGCAGGGCGTCGAGCAATACGCGCGACGGCTGTCCGTCCACCGACATGCCGAGCCGCGACTGGATCGCTTCGATCGCGGCCTTGGAGCCGGAACCGAAATTGCCGTCGATCTTGCCGTCGTAATAGCCGAGTTCCTGCATCCGCGTCTGCAGTTCGAACTTCTCCTTGATGTCCAGGCTGTTGTGCGGGCGCGGCCAGGCCTGCTGCACGCCGCCGTAGCCGGCAATTTCGTCGGCCAGCATACCGACCGCCAGGGCATAGGAATCGGCCGCATTGTAGCGCTTGATGACGAAGAAATTCTTGGTCATCAGGAAGCCCGGACCGTTCGGTCCGCCCGGCATCTTCAACTCGGCGCGCTCTGCGCCGTTCTTGAAGCCCTTGCCGCTCGGACGGGTGAAGCCGAGGGCTGCCCATTGCGCCAGCGTCTTGGTCTTGCCGGCATGGGCGGCGCCGCCCGCCGGGACGACGATTTCGTAGCCCCAGGTCTTTCCGGTCTGCCAGTCGTTCTTCTGCAGCAGGTTGGCCGAGGTGGCGAGCGCATCCGGGACGGAGTGCCAGATATCCTTCTTGCCATTGCCGTCGGCGTCGACCGCATAAAGAAGGTAGCTCGACGGAATGAACTGGGTATGCCCCATGGCACCGGCCCACGACCCCATCAGCCCCTTGGAGGTGACGTTGCCGCTCTGCAGCATCTTGAGCGCGGCAATCAGCTGTTTCTGCGCGTATTTCGAACGCTTCGGATCGGCGTAGGCGAGGGTTGCCAGCGCCCGGGGCACGTGGTGCAGCCTTTCCGGCGTCTCAAGAGCCGCGCCGTAATTCGATTCCATCGACCAGATCGCCAGAAGGATGTTCTTGTCGACGCCGAAATGGCGCTCTATAGCAGCGAGCGTCGGACCGTATTTGGCGGCCATCTCGCGGCCGACCTTCACGGTGTAGGGATTGACGCGCGAATCGAGGTAGTCCCAGATCTGCGACTTGAATTCCGGCTGATAGCGGGCCTTTTCGAGAACGAAGTCATCGGGCTCGCTGACGCCGGCGAAGGCCTGGTTATAGGTCTTCTGACTGATGCCGTTCTGCGCGGCCGTCGCGTAAAAGCCGTTGATCCACTTCTTGAAGCCGGCATCCGCGCGGGCTTCGACCGGCAGAAGGCCGGCTACGATCGAAAAAGCAAGGGCGCCAAAAAGCTTGCGACTGGTTCGGTTCATGGGCATCTCCCCGTCAAATTTACGGTTCGCTTTCAGGCCGCGTCGGCGGCTGTTCACCCTAGGTTAATGCTATAGCGTCAACAAATTCTTTACCATCGACCGCCTGTCGAGGGTAGCCTTTGCGAAACCGTAGTAAAGATATACTAGTTGGCATTGGCGTATAGAAGGCGCCTTACAAGTCATCCTCCAGGAGGAATGTGTGGTTCAACGAAATAAACTCCGAAAAGCCGTTTTCCCCGTTGCCGGTCTGGGCACGCGTTTCCTTCCCGCGACCAAGGCCGTTCCGAAAGAAATGCTGACCGTCGTGGACAAGCCGGTCATTCAATACGTTGTCGATGAGGCCATAGAGGCAGGCATCGAGCATTTTGTCTTCGTCACCGGTCGCGGAAAGGCCGTCATCGAAGACTATTTCGATATTCAGTTCGAACTGGAACAGACCCTCAAGAGCCGTAACAAGAATGCCGAGCTGACGCTGCTTTCCGGCCTGCTTCCCAAGGCGGGCACTGCGAGCTTTACCCGTCAGCAGGAGCCGCTCGGCCTCGGCCATGCCGTATGGTGCGCCCGGGATATCGTCGGCGACGAACCTTTTGCCCTTCTCCTCCCCGATATGATCATGCGCGGCGAAAAGGGCTGCCTGAAAGGCATGGTCGAGCTTTACGAAAAGGCCGGCGGCAATATCATTGCCGTCGAGGAATGCGCTCCCGAACAGGCCCATAAATACGGGATCGTCGGTGTCGGCGAGATGCTGGACGGCGGCTTCCGCATCACAGAAATGGTCGAAAAACCGGCCAAGGGAACCGCTCCCTCCAACTTCTTCATCAATGGCCGCTATATCCTGCAGCCCGAGATCTTCAAGATTCTCGAAACCCAGGAGCGCGGCGCCGGCAACGAAATCCAGCTGACCGACGGCATGCTGAAACTTGCCAAGGAACAGGCCTTCGCCGGCTATCACTTCAAGGGCGATACCTTCGACTGCGGCGCCAAGGATGGCTTCATCCTCGCCAACGTCGCCTTCGCGCTCGATCGTGCGGACATCCGCCCGACCGTCGAGGAGCCGCTCAAGGCCCTTATCGCGGCGCTCAAATAAGAGAGGCTCAGCGCTTGGTGGTCAAACCGACCATCGCGCGCATCACATTGCTATCGGCGGCGGACTTGTATTCGGTTCTTTCGTAACTGAGGTCCGCCGCCAGATCGAGATAGCGGTTCACGCTCCAGGTCAGTCCGGCACCGGTGGTATAGGTCACCGTGTCGGGCGGAGCGGTGTCATCCTGATATTCGGTCCAGCGTGACGATCCCGACAGGCGGGCAACGAGATTGCTGCGCAACCGATGCTCGACTTCGGCATTGAGGGCATAGATGACCGATCCGCTCAGTCCCGCTGTGGTCGAGGGATCGATCGTGGTCGTCAGCCCGAGATTAACGTCGGTGCCCTGCCGTGGCGACCAGTAGACGTTGCCATCGATGGTCATGGCGCCGATTTCCTTCAGCCGTTCGTCGTCGAAACGTTGCTGACGGTAGCCGAGGCCGATTTCGCCGCGCAGCTTTTCGCCGAAATCGGCGGCGATGCCGGCCTTGGCCGCGTAGAACTCGCCGGAGCGGCGATAACCCTCCGAATCCGTCTTTTCGTCATAGGTGACGCGACCGACCGAGACCTCCGTAAAGGGCGTCAGCGCCGGCGACACCTCGTAGCCGATGCGACCGCGCAAGGTGCCCGAGAGGCGGTTGCGGTCGCTGAGCGAGACCATGGTGCCGTCGGAAAGTTCCGCATCGGAATATTGCCAGCGTTCCAGGTCTGCACCGACCGTGCCGCGCAGCCTGCCGAAATCGTGTTCCACCGAAACGCCGCCGGTGTACATATGGACCCCTGACTGCACGGCGGCTCCCGAAATGGCGTTCGGATCGTTGGTGTCTTCACGGCTGAAGGAATAGCCGCCCGTGATGTGGGCGACTGTATCGTGGGAGATATCGAGCCTGAGGTCGGCATTGACGTTTGCGTTCGGATCGGTCGCTCCGTGGCCGGAGATATTCCTCTGCCAATAGCCTTCGCCGCCGATTGTCAGTTCGTGGCGTGACCAGTCGGAGGTGAGACTGCCTTTCAGGCCTGTTTCCATATAGTTGCGGGTCTCGCGGCCTTCGCTGTCGTCGGTGGTTTCGCTGCCGAATCGCTGGATGATGGATGGGCGCAGCACCATGGTGCCGAGCCGGATGCCGTCCGTTTCTTCCGCTTCGCGCCGGATGCGCTGGGCGGTGGCGTCGTCAAGCGTCGTCTCGCGCAGGTTCATGCGGCCGAAATCGTCTTCCGGAGCGGCAAGGTCGGCGTCGGTGAAGTCGGGAGAGGTCGTGCTGCCGGTGGCAAGCGGGTCGGTTGCAGTTGCACCGGTGGTGGCTGTGGCCTGGGGTGTTGTCGTCGCCGCTCCCGGTTGCTGCAGGGGCGTTGAAGACGACGAACCGGCCGGTGTCGCTGTCTGGGGCGGGAGGACTGTCTGGGCGAGCGATGGCGATGCAGGGCCGAACAGGCTTGCCGCCAGGACGCCGGCGAGGCGGCGGGTCCTGCGGCAACGGGCGTGCGCCGTTCCGGTCTTCTTATTCTGAACCATCGGGTTGTTGCTCGAAGCTTGAATGCTTACCCAAACGTAAAGTCATGTGGTTAATGTTTGGTTGCCGAGCTGTCCGAGGGCAGGGGACGGAACGACAAGAGGCCGCAGTTTCGCCGTGTGGACAGGATGGAGCAAAAGCAGTATAGGACCGCCATGATTAAGCGCGCTGTCAATCTCGTCGAAGCCGGAGCCGTCGAATCGGCTCTCAGGGTCGTCACGACCGAACGCAATGCTCTGGAGGCGCTGCAAGCCGCCCTGACCAATGGCCTTGCCGGTCCCTTCTGCAATGCAGTGAACATCATCGGCGGCATTTCCGGCCGTGTGATCGTCACAGGCGTCGGCAAGAGCGGCCATATCGGCACAAAGATTGCCGCGACCTTCGCTTCGACCGGTACACCCGCTTTCTTCGTGCATCCTGTCGAAGCCAATCACGGCGACCTCGGCATGATCGGCCGCGACGATGCGATCCTTGCGATGTCGTGGGGCGGAGAGAGCCAGGAACTGCAGGGCATCCTCAATTATTCCCGTCGCTTCTCCATCCCGCTGATCGCGATGACGGCGGGCGAAACCTCGACGCTTGCCCGCGAAGCGGATATCGTTCTGTTGCTGCCGAAGGTTCAGGAAGCCTGTCCGCACGGGCTTGCGCCGACGTCATCCACCGTCATGCAGCTAGCCATGGGCGATGCGATCGCGATCTCTCTTCTCGAAGCCCGCGGCTTTACGCCGAGCGATTTCCGCATCTTCCACCCCGGCGGCAAGCTGGGCGCGAGCCTTACCCACGTGCGCGACATCATGCACACGGGAGACCGGCTGCCGCTGGTCAAGCAGGGCACGCCGATGCCGGAGGCGATCGTCACTCTGTCGCACAAGCATTTCGGCTGCGTCGCGGTTCTGGATGATGACGGCAAGCTCTGCGGCATCGTTACGGAAGGCGATATGGCGCGCAACCTGTCGCGCAACCTCGCCGAACTCTGTGTCGATGACGTCATGACCCGCACGCCTAAGACCATCAAGCCGACGACGCTTGCGACCGCGGCTCTCGCCACGCTCAACGAGCACAGCATCGGCGCGCTGATCGTCGTCGATGAAGACAACCGGCCGATCGGCCTCGTTCACTTCCACGATCTCTTGCGGATCGGGGTTGCCTGACTTCCGCATTCCTGCGCCTCCACTCGGGCGCGCAGAAGAGCAAGAACGCCGATCCGTCAGGCTTTTTCCACCGTCAGGTCGCGGCCGTTGCCCGCGATGACCTTCACTTTGGTGCCGGCCGGCAGGTCCGGTCCCTGAACCGGCCAGTAGGTATCGTCCAGCCTGATCCGTCCCCGTCCCTCGGTGATGGGCTCGGCCAGCGTCGCTGTGCGTCCGACGAGGCTTGCCGTGCGCTGGTTGAGGAGCGGCTCGTCGGTTACGACGTGGCCGGTGCCGAGAAGACGGCGGCCGAGCAGGGTGGAGACCACGGCGAGCACGGCAAACAGCACCAGTTGGACCTGCCAGGTCCAGAGCGAGACCTCCCACAGAACCAGCGACAGGGCTCCGGTCAGCAGCGCTGCGATGCCGATCCAGACGAGGAAGACGCCGGGCACGAGGAGTTCCGCGGCCAGCAGAACGAGGCCGAGCAGCCACCATGTCCAGGGACCGAGTTCGACGATCATGCGGCTCAGCATCACTCAGCCCTCCGGAGTCTGGCCGAAGGGGGGCACGGGCGGCGTCGAGCGGGTGGCTGGAGCGGCAGGACGTGGACGAGGAGCCGGAGCGGGCCCAGCGGCATCGCCGAAGACTTCGCGGGCAATCGCGCCGATGCCGCCGAGCGAACCGATCAGGCTGGAAGCCTCCATCGGCATCAGCACGATCTTCGCGTTGGAAGCCGTGCCGATCGCGGCCATCGCTTCGGTGTATTTCTGGGCGACGAAATAGTTGATGGCATTGACATCGCCCGCCGCGATTGCGTCCGAGACAAAGCGTGTCGCTTTGGCTTCGGCTTCGGCCAGGCGCTCGCGGGCCTCGGCCTCGCGGTAGGCTGCCTCTCGCTGACCTTCCGCCTGGAGGATCGCCGATTGCTTGGCGCCCTCGGCGCGCAGGATCTGTGCGTTTCGGAAGCCTTCGGCTTCCAGCACCTGAGCGCGCTTCTCGCGCTCGGCCTTCATCTGGCGGGCCATGGCGTCGACCAAATCCTTGGGTGGCTGGATGTCCTTGATTTCGACGCGGGTGACCTTGATGCCCCAGGGGCCGACGGCTTCGTCGACGACCTTCAGCAGCCGGTCGTTGATCGCCTCGCGGTTCGACAACAGTTCGTCGAGATCCATTGAGCCCATGACCGAACGGATGTTGGTCATGGTGAGGTTCAGGATGGCGTTTTCCAGATTGGCGACCTGATAGGCAGCCTGGGCGGCATTCAGCACCTGGTAAAAGGCAACGGCATCCGCCGAGACGCTGGCATTGTCCTTGGTGATGACTTCCTGCGTCGGAACGTCGAGCACCTGCTCCATCACGTTCATCTTGGCGCCGATGCGTTCGATGAAGGGAATGATGAGGTTAAGGCCGGGCTCGAGTGTGCGGGTATAGCGGCCGAAGCGCTCGATGGTGTAGCGGAATCCCTGTGGTACCGTCTTGATCCCCGCGAAGAGAACGAGAATGACCAGTACGACAAGCGCGATAACGACGATATCGGGACCTGCGAACCCCATGATGTGCCCTCCTGTTTCCGAACGCGTTCTTTATAATGCGTTTCGGTGTCTTTCTAACATCGGATGACGGCGTTTCCATTGCAAGGTCAAGGCCGTGGAGGGTGCGATCATTTTGGCAGGTGCCAATCGGCTCAGACCCAGCCCTGCAGTTCCCGGCGGACGACCTTTTCCAATACGCTCATGCCCTCGGTGCTGTCGTTCAGGCAGGGAATGTGCACGAATTTCTCGCCGCCGTTGTGATGGAAGATCTCGCCCGCTTCGCCGGCGATTTCCTCGAGCGTCTCCAGGCAGTCCGACACGAAGCCGGGATTCATGATGGCGATGCGCTTCACACCCTCCTTGCCGAGCTTTTCCATCGTCTTGTCGGTGTAGGGCTGCAGCCATTCCTCCGGCCCGAAACGGGACTGGAAGGTAATCATGAAACGGTCTTCGGCAAGGCCCAGCCTCTCGCGCAGCAGGCGACCGGTTTTCATGCAGTGGCAGTAATAGGGGTCGCCCTTGTGAAAATAGGATTGCGGAATGCCATGGAACGAGGTGATTAGCAGTTCCGGCTCCCAGTCGAGCGTCGCCAGCTTCTTTTCGACCGATGTCGCGAGCGCATCGATATAGGCGGGGTCGTCGTGATAGGGGGGAACCGTGCGCAGCGCCGGCTGCCAGCGCAACTTCATCAGATGTTCGAAGGCCTTGTCGTTGACGGTTGCCGTGGTCGATGCCGCATATTGCGGATAGAGCGGGAAGAGAAGGATCTTCTCGCAGCCGGCGGCATGCAGCGCATCGATCTTCGAGGCGATGGAGGGCTGGCCGTAGCGCATTGCCCATTCGACGACGACGCCGGGCAGGTCCTTGAGCGCCGCCGACATCAGTTCCGCCTGGCTGCGCGTATAGGTCCTGAGGTAGCTTTCGTCCTTGTCCCTGTTCCAGATCGCTTCGTAGGCCTTGCCAACCTTTTGCGGGCGGGTGTTGAGCACGATGCCGAACAGGATCGGATACCATTTCCAGGGCGACCATTCGATGACCCGCTTGTCGGTCAGGAACTCCCTCAGATAACGGCGCATTGAGGTGTAGTCGGTGCCATCGGGTGTTCCAAGATTGACGAGAAGCACGCCTACCTTGCCGAAACGGACGGTCGGGTGATTGGAAGGCAGGTGGGAGGTGTCTGCGGTCATGTCGTTGTTCCTGCTGGTTGCACCGGATGCAATACGAATGCAGAGGGCGCCAGGATCAGTTCTTAAAAGCAAAAACCGGCCCGGGGAAGCCCGGACCGGTTCCGCTCATGCGGCAAACTGCCCTGCTTACTTGGCTGGCAGTTGCAGTTCCTTGCCGACGCCGATGACGTTGGGATTCTTCAGCGCATTGGCTTCGGCGATCTTCGTCCACAGCATGCCGTCGCCATAGGTCGCAACGGCGATCTTCCACAGGCTGTCGCCGGCAACGACCTTGTAGACAGTGGCGGCTGCCGCTGCGGCGGCTGCGGCCGGCGCTGCGGTCTCAGCGGGCGCGGCAGCGGCTGGCGTCTCGACCGGTGCCGCCGCGGACGCAACCTCGGTGATGCGGCCGTCGACATAGGGCTTGTAGGGGCTGTTCTTGGCGATGTAGTCGGCAACCACCGTTTCGAGGCCGGGACCGAAGTCATAGGCGTTCTGGCCGGCCGTCGCGAAGATCTTGTAGCCGTCGCCGCCGGCGCGCATGTAGTTGTTGGTGGCGACGCCGTAGACCTTTTCGGGGTCCAGCGGCACGAAGGCGTTGCCTTCCTTTACCTCGACGGAGACGACGCGCTTGCCGGGCTCCTGCGACTTGTCGAAGGAATATTTCAGGCCGGAGACCTGCGGGAAGCGACCGGCGCCATCCTGGATCTGGCTGAGGCCGTTTTCAAGCGCCGCGACGATATCGGACCCCTTGAGCCGGAAAGTGGCGAGCGTGTTCTGGAAAGGCAGGACGGTCAGCACTTCGCCCATGGAGACCGTGCCGGCATCGATCGATGCACGCAGGCCGCCGCCGTTCTGGATCGCGATGGTGATGCCCTGATCCTTGACGCGGTCGACCATGGCGTCAGCAACGAGGTTGCCCATGGTGCATTCCTTGACGCGGCAAACTTCGCGGGACCCCTCGATCACCTCGGCGGTCTCGCCGATTTCCTTCTTCTTCAGCTCCTCGATCGGGCCGGCGAGCTCGGCGACCTTGGCGGTATAGCCGGCATCCGGAGTGACCGAGGCGTCCAGAAGCTTCGGCGCACCTTCGGCCGTTTTCACGGCGCCGGCATCATCGAAGACGACTTTCAGGTCGCCGAGATACTTGGAATAGGAATAGGCGGTGACGATCGGCACGTCCTTGCCCGAGGGGTTCTTGACCAGGGTCGGGTAGGGGCCTGCGGCCTTTTCGTCGGTGTTCGAGAGAAGGGTATGGCTGTGACCGCCGACGATGACATCGATACCGTCGACGGCAGCGGCGATCCGCTTGTCCTCCTCGTAACCGACGTGCGACAGCAGCACGATCTTGTTGATGCCCTGGGCCTCGATCTCCTTGACCGCTTCCTTCAGGTAACCGATGGGTTCTGCGAAGAGGATGCTGTCGCCGGGCGACGAGGTTTCGTCCGTGTCGGTGGCGAGAACGCCAACGACCGCAACCTTCTCCGGACCGAATTCCTTGACGATGTACGGCTTGAACTTGTCGGCGACCGGTGTGTCGAGGCCGGCCAGCGTGTTGCCGGAGATCATCGGAAATTTCAGTGCGTCGATGAACTTGGCCAGTTCTTCCGGACCGTCGTCGAATTCGTGGTTGCCGATCTCCATGGCGTCGAAGCCGATGCCGTTCATGAATTCGGCGATCGGTGCGCTCTTGTAGGTGGTGTAGAACAGCGAGCCCTGGAACTGGTCGCCGGCATCCAGCGTCAGGATGTTCTTGCCGGCCAGTTCATTGCGGCGGGTATCGATCGCCGTCTTCATGCGGGCGATGCCGCCGAAGCATTCGTTCTTGGCGGCCTCTTCTTCCGAGCAGGTGGAATCGAACTTGTTGATCGCCTCGATGCGCGAATGGAAGTCGTTGATATGCAGGATATTCAGCTCGAAATCGGCAAAGGCGCCGGTGGCCGAGATCGCGAGCGCGGATGCGCTCAAGAGGCCGAACCGAAGGTGTCTCAACATCGCTTTTCTCCTGTTTTCGTAAATCGACAAACGCATGCTACTCCGCAATCCTGTAGGTTTTTTCGTGTCTTGGAGCCGGGCGGATGTTTTCATCAAGTGGATGCGACTGCAAGAGAAAATGCGTGTTGTCGTGGGGCGGAAAAACCGAAAAACCGACCAGCATGGCGCTGGCCGGTTTCATCGGAAAATCGGAGTATGAAGGACGCTGTCTCAGACCTGGCGGTTGAGCGAGAACTGGGCGCCGGTATCGGACGTGCAGTTGAGCTGGGTCGGCGTCACCAGCGCGCATGCCGCCTTTGTGGTCGTCTGCTTGAGGTTGGAATAGAGCGTGATCTGGACGAGGTTGGCGCCTTCCATCATGTAGGTGCCGGTCGCCATGACCTTGTTGCTGCCATCGGTGGTGCGGGTTTCCAGCCGGCCCGCCGAGAATGTGGAGACCAGACCGTTCTGGTCCATCCAGTTCCCTTCGACGGTCGGAGCCTGGCTTACCGCCGGCAACGGCCGCGGACCGCTCGAATAGCAGGCCGAGAGTGTCGTTGCGCAGGCCAGAAGAGCCACCACGGTAGTCTTTTTCATTGTTGTCTCCAGCATGATATTCAACGACTCCCCGCATGCGAGCCGTAACATGGATTTCGCCGAACCATGCCGCGAAGACATGGTGAAAGCAAGGCCGCAGCGATTGTCAGCACGCTTTATTCGGCCCCGTTTGCCGATACTCGGCCTTCGAAAACGCGAAAGCCCGACGCGCGGGACGACGGGCTTTCTTGAGCGCGGGCTCTTGGCTTAGCGAACCAGGATGTTCCTGAACTGCCAGGGGTCCTTGGTGTCGATGTCTTCCGGGAAGAGCCCCGGACGGCCTTCGAGCGGTGTCCAGTCGGTATAATGTCCCTCGACCGGGCCGAGATAGGGCGACTGCACTTCGAGGCAGCGCTTGTAGTCCATCTCGTCGGCTTCGACGATGCCGGCGCTCGGGTTTTCGAGCGCCCAGACCATGCCGGCGAGAACGGCGGAGCTTACCTGCAGACCGGTGGCGTTCTGGTAGGGCGCGATACGGCGGGTTTCCTCGAGCGACAGACGCGAACCGTACCAGTAGGCGTTTTTGTCGTGGCCGTAGAGTAGTACGCCGAGTTCATCGATGCCGTCGACCAGTTCGTTCTCGTCGAGAACGTGCAGGACCGGCTGCGCATTGCCGCCATTGCCGAACATTTCATGCAGCGAAAGCACGGCATCGTTGGCCGGATGATAGGCATAGTGGCAGGTCGGGCGGTAGACGACTTCGCCGTCTTTCTCGACGGTGAAGTAGTCGGCAATCGAGATCGACTCGTTATGGGTGACGAGGAAGCCGTATTGCGGACCGGGGGTCGGGCACCAGGTGCGAACCCGGGTGTTGGCGCCCGGCTGCTCCAGATAGATCGCCGCCTTGCAGCCCTTCTTGTGCTTCTTGGCGTTCTTCGGCATCCAGTTTTCATGGGTGCCCCAACCGAGTTCGGCCGGCTGCAGGCCTTCGGAGATGAAGCCGTCGACCGACCACGTGTTCCAGAAGACGTTGAGCGGCTTGGGGTTCTTCGTGCGCTGGGTGTCGCGCTCGGCAATGTGGACGCCCTTGACGCCGACCTTCTTCATCAGCTTCGCCCAGCCTTCGCGGTCATCCGCCGCCGGCTCGTCGAACTTCACACCGACTTCGTGCGCGACGTTGACGAGAGCCTGCTTGACGAACCAGGAGACCATGCCCGGATTTGCGCCGCAGGTGGAAACGGCGGTGGCGCCGCCCGGGTTCTTCTTCTTTTCCTGACGGACGGTTTCGCGCAGCGCATAATTGGTGCGGTCGGCGTTCTTCAGGTTCTTGTCGAAATAGAAGCCGAGCCAAGGCTCGACAACGGTGTCGATATAGAGAACGTTAAGCTTGCGGCAGAGCTTCATCAGGTCGAGCGAACCGGTGTCGACCGAGAGATTGACGCAGAAGCCCTGGCCTTCGCCGGCGGTCAGCAGCGGCTTCAGCAGTTCCTTGTAATTGTCCTTGGTGACATGCGCCTGGATGTGCTGGACGCCATGCTTGGCCAGCAGCTCGGCCTCGTCGTTGCGGGGATCGATGACCACCATCCGGCTCTTGTCGAACTTGAAGTGGCGTTCGATCAGGGGCAGTGTTCCGCGGCCGATCGAGCCGAAGCCGATCATGACGATCGGGCCGGTGATCTCACCGTAAACCGGATAGGCTTCTTTGGTCATTTGGTTCTCCTTGGGTGCAGCGATCGGGCTTTCCGACGTTGGCGCTCTAGATCACAGATTGCTGACATAATAAAGGGCGCTCAGCGATCGGTAACGTGTGTTTATGACGGTTGTTTCGCGAATTTGTGACCCTATGGTCAAGGGACGAAATCAAGCCGATGTCGGTGTCTCGTGGGCCGATCGCTACCGCTGTGCCGGCAGGGTTCCTACCGGCCGACGGCGCGCAGACAGTCGATCAGTTCACGCCGCTTTTCCGCCAGTCCCTTGTAGTTGACCTGATCGTCCTCCAGCGCCTCCAGTTGCGCGGCCATCGCCGCGGCGAGGCGCGTGCCCCCCGGCGCCTCCATGATGGCCTTCAGCGGGTCCAGATAGATGCGGACGGTAAACAGGAGATCGCCGGTTTCCGGCAGCCGCCTCAGCGATTGGCGCTCGATGCGGATAATCGCATTGGCCGCGGCGACGCCGGGCGAGGTCGGCTCGACCGCCATCCTCTCCGGGCGGGGATGATAGAGCGCGTAGCGCCAGTTGACCGACCAGTTGTAGCGCTTGACCGGCTGGCCGACATCCAGCTTGTCGAACATGCGGTTGATGAGGGCGGCGTTGCGAGTGCCGCCCTGGAAGCCCGGGACTCCGGCATGGATCTGGTCCATCGGCTTCATGAACTTTTCCGCCAGCGACCAGGAGGAGGGGAAGGCGAGGTGGGCTGCGACCAGCGTCCAGCCGTCCTCCTTCCGGCGGAGGATCAGGAGATCGTCCTGCACGAGCGAACCGGCGCGCAGCAGCGGAGGTCTCGTTTCATTGGAAAGGTCGACCGAATGTCCGGCCATTTCGACGAGATCGCCCCGGCGGCTGTAGAGATCGGAATGACGTGTGGTCAGGTGGTCGACGAGCAGGTCCAGCGTCTCCTGCTGGGCGTCGTGCGATTCCGGCGCCGCACGGAAGATGTCGTCGAAATGCGTTTTCTCCAGCGCCTTCTTTTCGGAAAGAAACACGCCAAGATCCCGGTCGGGTTCTATCCACTCGTTCAGGTCGAGAGGGGTGAGGCCGATGGAGAAGGGCTTCGAGGAACCGTCATAAGGTGTGTAGATCAAAGACGTCATGCCGAGTCCAGGGACGGTTCGTTACTTTTGGTGGGGTGTCCTAAACCACATGCCCGCCGGCAATGCCGTTCAGTTGCCAGTGGGTGAATTGTTGCGGTATCCGATAAAATTTCTCATCAAGGCACGCTGTGGGTTGGCAATCCTCTTTGCGGCAAAAATGTACATCAAAATTTGCCAATAGATGCCAAGGAGTAAGGAGAAGGTCACGAACAGTGGAAGCGCTATGAATATTATCGTCGGAACAGAAAGGATGGCCAATACAAGATCGGCATCCCATCCCCAAAGCCATCCCGTCAGTTCGGAAAGAAATGCCACGCTCAGAACGATTAGGAAGATTATGCCAAGTGCTTGAAGCGGGCCTGCGATCGGAGACTTTTCCTCCATATGCAATACTTGTCGCGCAAGCTTTAGAGTCATCCTTTTAGCCCTTCGAGCCCTTCGGCCGTCCTCGTTACAGCCACTTCGTTTACCTCATAGACCGCCACACCCTCCATCGTGAATGGATCGGCCGCGACGAAAGCCTCTATCGCGGCCCGGTCTCCAACCGCGAGAATGACGCCGCCGGTGCGGGGGACCTTGCGGCCGGAGGCGAGAAACATGCCGCTGTCATAGCCTTGCTTCACCCAGGCCATATGAGGCTCCATAAAGCGGTCGGCTTCCTCGTTCGACTTCTTGTAGGTGAGGGAGAGAATGAACATCAGGTATCGCTTTCAACGAGTTCGGCGCGGATCAGGCCGCGCAGGGAGTTGCCGACGAAAAGCTTGCGGAACTTCAGGTCTTCAGGCTTCAGCACCTCGCTTCTCGCCTTGCGCTCGCGAATGAGTTCCGCCCTCAAGACGCCGGGCAAAAGGCCGCTCGACAGCGCAGGGGTCACGAACATGCCGTCCTCGGCCTCGGCGAAGAGGTTGGTGATGGTGCCTTCGCAGATTTCGCCGCGCTCGTTGAGGAGCAGGACTTCGTCGGCCTCCTCCTTCCTGAATTCGGCGCGAGCCTCCTCATAAGGCTCCCTGCGCGAAGTCTTGTGGCGATAGAGCGCGTCGTCGGATTTCAGCCGGTTCGTGGCGATCCTGAGTTTCCAGACGGTTCCTTCCGCCACGGGTTCAAACGGGGAGGTGGCGATCTCGATCCTGCCGCGGAAGCTCATCGTCAGCCGGACGCGCAGCGGCCTGTCGCCGGAGACAGCGGCGTTCAGCTTGCCGGCCGCGTCCTGCGGCTGACGGAAGCCCAGCGCGTCGGCGGAACGGCAGAGCCGGCGCAGGTGCTGGTCGAGCCGCACGAAGCCTTCCTCCGGTTGCCAGCGCATCGTCTCGATCAGCGAGAAATCCATTGGTCCCCTACCGCAAAGCGTGCCTTGAGCAGGCATTCCTCATATTCGGCCTCGGCTTTCGAATCGAAGACGATGCCGCCGCCCACATTGAAGACGGCGCGGTGGTCGTTGAAAAGTGCCAGTGTGCGGATGGCCACGGAAAACCGCATGGGGCCGGCCGGATCGCAATAGCCGATGGCGCCGCAATAGACGTCCCGCGGCCCGGCTTCCAGTTCGTGCAGGATGCGCATCGCCCACATTTTCGGGGCGCCGGTGACAGATCCGCAGGGAAAGAGGGCCCGGAAGATTTCCGGCAGGCCCATATCGGGCAGAAGTTTCGCCCTGACGTGGCTGACCATCTGATGCACGGTCGGATAGGTCTCGACGTCGAAGAGTTTCGGCACAGACAGCGTGCCGACCTCGCTGATGACGGATATGTCATTGCGAAGCAGATCGACGATCATCCTGTTTTCGGCCTGCGTCTTCTCATCGGCCAGCATGGCGGCGACGATCGCCTCGTCCTCTTCCGGCGACCTGCCGCGCGGGGCGGTTCCTTTCATCGGGTGTGTCTCGATCCAGCCGTCGCCATCGACGGAGAAGAAGAGCTCCGGCGAGCGCGACAGGATGATCGGGCCACCGAATTCGATCAGCGCGCCATAGTGAACCGGCTGGCGGGCGACGAGAGACCAGAAGGCCGCGCGGGCGCTGCCGGACCAACGGGCTTCGACCGGCATGGTGAGGTTTGCCTGATAGCAGTCGCCCCGGCGGATATGCCGGTGCAGCTTGTCGAAGCGCTCGAGATAGGTTTCGAAATCCCAGGCGGCGCGAGGGTCGGTCAGGAAGGGGTCGGCTGCCGGTTCGTCGGGCGCGGATGCCAGTGGATGATCGGCACGGGCTGGGGCATCGAAGACACCAATTGAAAGAAGCGGTGTTTCCCTGTCGTCGACGACCAGCGGACGGAGCTTTTCCTCGAAGACGTAGCCTGCCTCATAGGAGACGTAGCCCGCCAGCCATTTGCCTGCCCGGCGCGCTTCTTCCAGCCTTGCGAAGGCTGGCAACACATCTTCGGCTTTCCGCGCGGTGACGATCTCGCGCGGTTCGGCGAACAGCAGGCTCGTTCCGCGACGGTCGTCGCGGAACAGCGCATAGGCGGAATGGTCAGCCATGGGGCTGGGCGTTCTCCGGTTCAGGACGCCTTATCAAGCGCCTCCAACTCGTCGATCAGCCCTTCTATCATCGACAGGCCCTTGGCCCAGAACGACGGGTCGGTGGCGTCGAGGCCGAAAGGCGCGAGAAGTTCGGAGTGGTGCTTGGTGCCGCCGGCCTTCAGAAGCTCGAAATACTTCTGCTGGAAACCCTGCTCGGCCTGCCGGTAGACGGCATAAAGCGAGTTCACCAGGCAATCGCCGAAGGCATAGGCATAGACGTAGAAGGGCGAATGGATGAAGTGGGGAATATAGGCCCACCAGCTCTCGTAGCCTTCGGAAATCCGGATCGCCGGACCGAGGCTTTCCGACTGGACGGAGAGCCACAGCTCGCCGATCTTCTCTGCCGTCAGTTCGCCTTCCTTGCGAGCGGTATGCACCTTTCGCTCGAATTCGTAGAAGGCGATCTGGCGCACGACCGTATTAATCATGTCCTCGACCTTCTGCGCCAGCATGGCCTTGCGTTCGCGCTTGTCGGTCGTGCGGTCGAGCAGCGCCCGGAAGGTCAGCATTTCACCGAAGACGGAGGCTGTCTCGGCCAGCGTCAGCGGCGTCTGGCACATTAGAGCGCCTTGGGCTCCGGCGAGTACCTGATGAACGCCGTGGCCGAGTTCGTGGGCTAGCGTCATGACGTCGCGCGGTTTGCCGAGGTAATTGAGGAGCACGTAAGGGTGGGCGGAGGGAACCGTCGGATGGGCAAAGGCGCCGGGCGCCTTGCCGGGGCGCGCCGGCGCGTCGATCCAGCCGCCATCGAAGAAGCGGGAGGCGATTTCGGCCATCTCAGGCGCGAAGCTGCCATAGGCGGATAGCACCGTTTCCTTCGCTTCCGTCCAGGGGATCAGTCTGTCGGGGGTTTCCTTGAGCGGCGCGTTGCGGTCCCAGTAATTCATCTGCTCCATGCCGAGCCACTTCGCCTTCATCGCATAATAGCGATGGGAGAGGCGAGGGTAGGCCTCGCGCACGGCAGCCGCCAGCGCATCCACCACTTCGCGCTCGACGCGGTTCGAAAGATGGCGGCTGTCGGCGATGTCCTCGAAACCGCGCCAGCGGTCGGAGATTTCCTTGTCTTTGGCCAGTGTATTGGTGACCAGCACGAAGATGCGGATATTGTCGCGGAAGGTTTGCGACAGGGCTTCGGCCGCGCTTTTGCGGACCGCGGGGTCGGCGTCCTGCAGCATGGTGAGCGTCGGTTCGAGCGTCTGTTCCTTGTCGCCGACCTTGAAGCGCAGCGAGGCGAGCGTCTCGTCGAAGAGGCGGTTGAAGGCGGCGGCCCCGGTCATCGACTTTTCGAGGAACAACTGCTCGATCCGGTCGTCGAGCTGGAACGGCTTGTCCTTGCGCAGGTCGACGATCCACGGGCGGTAGTGGGCGAGAGCCGGGTCGCGGTCCATGGCGGCATCCACGGCCGCATCGTCGATGCGGTTGAGTTCAAGCGCGAAAAACAGCAGGCGGGAGGAGATGTCGGTCAGTTTCGCCTGGATATCGCCGAAGAACTTGCCGTTCTCGACATCGGTCATGTCAGAGTAATAGGTGAGGCCGGCATAGGAGGCGATGCGTCCGAGAAGGTCTTCGAGCGCATCCATCTCCGCGAGAGCTGCGGCAAGACCGTCCTTGCCGATGCTGTCCGTCGCTTTCGCGAGATTGCCTTTCCATCGCGCCTCGAAGGCGAGCGCGTCGGCTGCGGCCTTATCGAGATCGCCGAGGAAGGCGGCCGAGGTTTTCGAGGGATAGAGATCCTCAAGCCTCCAGACCGGCAGGTCGCCGAGCTGCCGGGTTTCCGCAAGCGTCGACCGGGTGTCCGCCGGTGCGTGTACGGGGGTGAAGTCTCTCGGCATGGCGATTTTCCTCTTCATTCAGTGTTGGGCAAGAGATGTAGTCAGTCCGGGCGGAGGGGGCAAGCCGAACGGCCGGCTTAAAAAATGAATGACGAAACGTCTTATATGGTTCGCTAAAATGCGAGCTTTTCTCAAAACAGGATCTTCAGTCCTTTCTGGCAGCCTGCGCGGAAACATGACCCTTCGGGTGCATGACGCACCAGATGAAACTCAGAATGATTCCGGGAGCCAGACATTGAACGCGCATATCCTCCTTATCGACGAAGATCCGGCGCAGCGCCGCCTGCTCAAGACCGGGATAGAGGCGCAGGGCCATTTGGTCCATACAGCGGAAAATGATCACGAGGGGCTCGACATTTTTCGCAAGCATCGCGGCGAGATCAACGTCATCCTCGTCGACCTTAGCGATCCCGTTCGCGCCGGTGCCGGTTTCTTGAATGCGCTCGGCGACCTGCATAGCGTTGCGCCCGTCATTGTTCAGACGGCGGAGGGAGCAACCCAGTTCGCTATCGAGGCGATGCGCGCCGGAGCGTTCGAATTTCTGGTCAAGCCGATCTCGGCGGAACGGCTCCTCGGCGCGATCGAGAGTGCACTGAAATACGGCCGCTACGGCTCCGAGGGGCGTCCGGTGCGGCGCTCGCGCGCCGGTGCGGTCGGCTTCAACGATATCGTCGCTGCGAGCGCCGCCATGGCGCGGGCCGTCGATCTCGGACGCCGCGCCAGCCAGTCGACGATACCGGTCATGCTGGAAGGCGAGGCAGGCGTCGGCAAGGAAATGCTCGCGCGGGCGATACACGGCGCCAGCGAGCGTTCGGGGCGCGCCTTCGTGTCGTTCAACTGCGCGACCATTCCGCATGGGATGATGGAGGCGCAGCTTTTCGGGCCGGAAGGCGCTACTCATTCCACGCTCGGCGAGCGCAATGCCGGCAAGTTCGCAGAAGCCGACGGCGGCACGCTGTTCATCGAGGAAGTCAGTGAACTGCCGCTTCATCTCCAGGCCAGACTGCTCGATGTCGTGCAATCCGGGGAAATCCAGTCGCCTGCGGGCCGCAAGCCGCGCAAGATCAATGTCCGGCTGATCCTGGCGACCAACAAGGATCTGATCGAGGAGGTCAAGTCCGGGCGGTTCCGGGAAGATCTCTATTATCGGCTGAACGTTTTCCCGATCACCATTCCGGCTCTGCGCCGCCGGCGTGAGGACATTCCGCATCTCGTGCGGGCTTTCGTCGAGCGTTTTTCGGCCGAGCAGCGTCTGGTCAAGCCGCTCACGATCGACGCGGCCACACTTGCCATGCTCACCGGCTTCGACTGGCCGGGCAATGTCCGGCAGCTCGAAAACGCGGTATTCCGCGCCGTTGTCTTGTCCGACGGGACGGTGCTGACCGAGGCGTCCTTCCCGCAGATCGCCGCGCAGGTTTCCGAGGCGCGCGACAGCGGCCTTACCGTTGCGCTCCAGCGCGGGCAGATCGAGGAGCGGCTCGGCGCGTCGACGGCGGCACCGGTTGCCGTGGCCGGCGAGGATGCCCATGTCAGGAAGATCGAACCGACGGCATCCGCAACGCCGGTCTCCAACCAGTTCGGCAACATCATCGTCAGCACGGACGAGGCCGGAAATGTGCGCAAGCTGGCGGATGTCGAGGAAGAACTGATTCGTTTCGCGCTGAAGTTCTACCGCGGGCAGATGAGCCAGGTGGCGCGCAAGCTCGGCATCGGTCGTTCGACCCTTTACCGCAAGCTGAAGGATTACGGCATTGATCCTGACGATCCTCAAAAACATGCCGCCTGAACCGCCGAAAAGCGCCCAATCGTTAACGGTTGGGTAAAGAACTTCCCTTACGAAGAGTGAATGACTTGTTAGACAATCGTTCACTATATATGGATTGCTTGTGCATCTGTGGCAGATTTGCCATGGTGTTACCGCATTTGACATCCATGTGAGTTGGCGTGGGACGTAGTCTTTCGGACGGGGATAGAATTGCAGAATCCGCATGAAACAAGCGTGCCTATCGTGAAAATAGGGCACAGCCATCGGGTTGCACGTGTGCGTTCCGCCGCTCAATTATGCCTTACAGTCCTCGCCGTTCTCATCGTCAGCACGTTCATGCTGTTCGGCGCCTCGTCTTCCGCCCATGCCGAAACCAGGACGCTGAAGATCCATTTCGTCCACACCGGGGAAAAGGCCGCGATCACCTTCAAGCGCAACGGTCGCTACGACGCGAACGGCTTGAAGCAGCTGAACTACATCCTGCGCGACTGGCGTCGCAACCAGCCAACCAAGATGGACCCCCGCCTGTTCGATCTCGTCTGGGAGGTTTATCGGCGTTCCGGCGGTTCCGGCTATATCAACGTCGTCTCCGGTTATCGTTCGCCCGAAACCAATTCCATGCTCCGCTCCCGCTCGAAGGGTGTCGCCAAGGAAAGCCAGCACATGCGTGGCACGGCGATGGATTTCTACATTCCGGGCGTGCAGCTCAAGACGCTGCGCGAAATCGGCATGAAGATGCAGGTGGGCGGTGTCGGTTACTATCCGAATTCCGGCTCGCCTTTCGTGCATATGGACGTCGCTTCCGTCCGCGCCTGGCCGCGCATGTCTCGGCAGGAACTCGTGCGCCTTTTTCCTGACGGCAAGACCCTGCACATTCCCGCCGATGGCAAGCCGCTGCCCGGCTACCAGCAGGCGCTGGCAGATTACAAGCAGCGCGCCAGTTCCAACCAGATCCTGATCGCCGAAGCCAAGACCGGCAAGCGCAAGAGCTTCCTCGCCGCACTCTTCGGAGGCGGTGGCGACGAGGACGAGGAAGAAGATGTCGGAGTTCCGGCCGAACGGCCTTCCGTCGCGCCGCAGCCTGTCGTGACGGCTGCGGAACCGACGATGGTTGCGATGGCGGCTCCTCCTCCGGGCGTCACGACGGCACAGCCTGTCGAGACGGCCGCACCGCCGGAAACGCAGTTGGCGCTCAATGCGCCGGTGCCGCAATCGAGGCCGTCGCTCAGACCGGCGGATACCAGCCTTGCCGTGGCGCTCTATTCGCCTAACCGAAGTGCAGCCGAAGACGCCCTGTCGCAGGTCGCGGCCGGTACGCCGACCACCGGCGAGAATTTCGCCGACCTGCAATCCATGAAGGTTCCGGTTCCGACTCTGCTCGGCAATCGCGGCACCCCCGAAGCCGGCGTCATGACCGCCTCCATCGATCCCGGCATGGTCGAGGACGACCACATTCCTCTGCCGACGGCAAGACCTACGGTCGCCGAGGCACTGCTTGCCAATGCGGACGCAGATTCCGAGGCTGAGGTGGACGAGGTCGAACAGGCCATCCTTTCGCCGGAAGCCGCTGCCGCACTCGAGCAGAGCAATGCGCAGGACGATATGCCGACGCCTGTCGAACGTCCGGCCGAGGCCGAGTTGACCGCTGCTCCCGCCACCGCCATTCCCGCACCGCAGGCTGCGCCGGTTGCCGCAACCGCTGCCGCGCCGGCCGCACCGGCTGCGATCCAGCCCAAGCCGTCGGCTCCGAAAGCCGCGGCAACGCAGGTCGCTTCCATCGAGCCGAAACAGAAGTCGTCCGCTTCACGCACCGTCGACTTCGGCGACGCCTTCGTCGCGCTGAAGCCGGCAGAAAGCGGCGTCGAGGCCGGCCTGCCCGCCAAGGGTGGCCGTCCGAGCAAGGTCGAGGCCGAACAGGCTCGCATGGCCATGACGGGCGGCACGCCGCTGACCAAGAACATGCTCACCCAGTGGGCGCTGAACAAGGATCGTTTCGAAACTGTGGCGAAGCCGGTAAAGGCGCCGCGCATCGTCAGCAGATCGCTGACCACGCCTTCGACGGTCTATCCGGTCGGCTTCCGGCAGGGCGGGAATGGCGTGGACCCGAACCGTTTCGGCACTCCCTGAAAGACGAGGCGCCTCTTTTCTCCCTGGACAATAAAAAACCCGCCGACCGGCGGGTTTTTTGATGCCTGCGATATCTAGAGGCTCAGCCTTCCGGCGGGGTCTCGATCATGCCGAGAGCGTGCAGGTAGGTATCGAGGATCAGGTCCTCTTCCATGCGTTCCTGCTCGTCCTTCTTGCGCAGTGCGATGACCTTCTTGAGGATCTTCGTGTCGAAGCCCATGGCCTTGGCTTCGCCGTAGACGTCCTTGATGTCGTCGGCGATGGTCTTCTTTTCTTCTTCCAGGCGCTCGATGCGCTCGACAAAGGCGCGGAGTTGGTCGCGGGCGACGCCGTGGGCATCAGACATTGGTGGTCTCCTTGGATTTTTCGGGATTCATTCGTGGGGCTGACCTGCCGCGAAGCCGGGGCTTCGTCAAGACCCGCAGCAGGATTCCCCCGGTCGGAATGGGGAAAGAGAGCAAGATTGTGCCGAAGGTTGGGCGGGGATCACTCCTTCGGCCTGTTGCGCTCGAAGTCGGCCTTCTGCGCTGCGCTCGCCTCCTTCTGGTGACGTGTCTTCCATTCCTCGTAGGGCATGCCGTAAACGATCTCGCGGGATTCGTCCCTGGTCAGATCGACGCCCGCCGCCTGGGCGGCGTCGAGATACCAGTTGGACAGGCAATTGCGGCAAAATCCGGCCAGGTTCATCAGGTCGATATTCTGGACGTCGCTGCGGTCGCGCAGATGGGCGACGAGACGGCGGAAAGCCGCCGCCTCGAATTCCTGCTGCTGCTGTTCATCTGGCTTGGTCATCTCGGTGCTTCCTGTCTTCAGGCGGGGTAGGGGCCGGTCCGCGATTGGTGAACCTCGTAGGCATGCAGTGCCGGATCGTCATTGAGCGCCTCAAAGATCGGGGCAAGACGGGCGGCCCATGCCTCCACGCCTTCCTCGCTGCCGATCAGATCCTGCCGCACTTCGAGAAGCGCGTGCGGAATGCCCGTCATCATGCAATGCCTGTACATGGTATCGCCCCGGAGCGCACCGTCATAGGGTTCGTTGTCGCCGACCAGTATGTCTCCCGGCTGGCGGAGCCTGTCGATCAGCGGTCCGGCGGCGCGCCTGTCGCTGTCCCACAGCACGGCGGCGTGCCAGGGACGGGGCACTTCCTTCCAGAAGGGGGTGAAGGAATGAAGCGACAGCACCAGCGGCGCCCTGCCGGATGCTTTTGCCGTCTTTGCAATCGTGTGGCTCACCGCCTCGTGATAGGGTCGGTGGTAGAGGGCGATCCGCTCGCTCCACTCGGCTTGCGTGATCGGGTGGTTGCCGGGGATGATCGCGCCGTCCGAGATCTTCATGATGAGGGTGGGGTCGTCTTCGCCGCGGTTCGGATCGATCAGCAGGCGCGAGAAACAACTCATGACGGCCGGCACGCCGAGCATGGAAGCAAGTCGCCGCGTCAGCGCCTCGATGCCAATGTCATAGGCGATATGGCGCGAGAAGGCGGTCTCGGGAAGGCCGAGACGACCATAGCGTTCCGGCAGGTGGTTCATCGCATGGTCGCCGAGGAGGACCAACGCCCTGTCATAATCGCCGGGTATGATTTCGTACGGATTGAACTCTTGCATGAAGCGCTGCCGGAAAAGGAATGACGGCTTGATGACATGGGGGAAAGGCGAGCGCAAGCTTTCGTCTCGGTCACGTTTGTGCCAAGATCCGCCCCGATGGTTCAGGCCATGATTACAATCGATTAGAGTTGCGTTGACATTCTTGGTTCATCATCGCAAGAAGGCTGTCGACGCGCAAAGATGGAGTTCCGGCGGAAACCGTGCTGAAGCAAATTCAATTTCCTCGCGCCGGCAAGGCCGCGCGTCATTTGCGCCCTCTCTTCATCGCCGGCGCACTTTTGTCCCCCATGCTCGCGGCCGGTGCCGCCCATGCGGAATTCAGGGTCTGCAACGGCACCCAGAACCTCGTCGGCGTGGCAATCGGCTATCGTGCCGAAGAAGGCTGGATCACCGAGGGATGGTGGCAGGTGCCCGCCGCGACGTGCGCGACATTGATCGAAGGCGAGCTGCAGTCTCGCTACTATTATCTCTATGCTGAAGACGCCGCCCGTGGCGGTCGCTGGACCGGCGACATAAACATGTGCGTCGCCGAAAACGAGTTCAAGATCGTCGGCGTGAAGGACTGCTTCGCGCGCGGTTACCAGCAGATGGGATTCAAGGAATATGACACGGGCCGACAGGGCAGCTGGATGGTCCAGCTTTCCGATACGCCAGGAACACCACAGGAAAGCCAGAACTGATGAAGCGTAACCGCAAAGTGAAGATCCTCGCCACGCTGGGCCCGGCCTCATCCGATGAAGCGATGATCCGGAAGCTTCACGAAGCGGGCGCCGATCTTTTCCGCATCAACATGAGCCATGCGAGCCATGACCTGATGCGCGGGCTGATCGCCAAGATCCGTGCCGTCGAAGCCGCCTGCGGCCGGCCGATCGGCATTCTCTGCGACCTTCAGGGGCCGAAGCTGCGTGTCGGCAAGTTCGCCACGACCACCGTGGATCTGGTGCCCGGCCAGACCTTCACGCTGGACAACAAGGACGAGCCCGGCGACAACACCCGCGTCTACCTGCCGCATCCGGAAATCCTCGAATCCGTAAAACCCGGCCACCGTCTGCTGATCGATGACGGCAAGCTGCATCTGCGCGCCGAAAAGTGCGACGGCAAAAGCATCGTCACGACCGTGGTCTCCGGAACGAAGATTTCCGACCGCAAGGGCGTGAGCCTGCCGGATACGCTGCTTGCGACCGGCGTGCTGACGGACAAGGACCGCGCCGACCTCGACGCCGTTCTGGCGACCGGCGAAGTGGACTGGGTGGCGCTTTCCTTCATCCAGCGCCCGGAAGACCTCGCCGAGGTCCGCAAGGTGGCGCGGGGCCGCGTCGGCCTGATGTCGAAGATCGAAAAGCCCCAGGCGATCGAGCGGATCGACGAGATCATCGAACTCTCCGACGCCTTGATGGTGGCGCGCGGCGACCTCGGCGTGGAAATGCCGCTGGAGGCCGTTCCGGGCCTGCAGAAGCAGCTTATCCGCGCCTGCCGCCGCGCCGGCAAACCGGTTGTCGTTGCTACCCAGATGCTGGAATCGATGATTTCCGCGCCGGTGCCGACGCGCGCCGAAGTCTCCGACGTGGCGACCGCGGTCTTCGAGGGTGCGGATGCGATCATGCTGTCGGCGGAATCGGCTTCCGGCCAGTATCCGGTCGAAGCCGTCGCCACCATGGCGTCCATCGCCCACACTGTCGAGCGTGAGCCGCATTATCCCGGCATCATCTACGCCCAGCGCGCGCAGCCGGAAGCCACCGGTGCCGACGCCATCTCGCTTGCCGCGCGCCAGATCGCCGAGACGCTGAAGCTGCAGGCGATCGTCTGTTACACGTCATCGGGCAATACGGGGCTTCGCGCCTCCCGCGAGCGTCCGGAGGTGCCGATCCTCGCGTTGTCGCCGGTCATTCAGACCGCCCGCCGCCTGTCGGTGGTCTGGGGTCTGCACTGCGTTGTCTCCGAGGAACCGACGGACCTCGACGACATGGTGAACCGGGCCTGCCGCATCGTCGTTCAGGAAGAATTCGGCAAGCCGGGCGACCGCGTCATCATATCCGCCGGCGTACCGCTCGGCACGCCGGGCTCCACCAATATGCTGCGCATCGCCTATATCGGCTCGGACGGCCTTTCGGGGATCTGACCGTTCCGGAGCCCAAACAGTGCAAAAGCCGCCTTCGGGCGGCTTTTTCGTGTCTGTCTTCTCCTTGTGGGTCTACTCTTGCGGGGAGGACTGCATCACGTGCGGCTGCCGGCGAGCTTTTCCGAGAGCTTGCTGACCATGTTCTGCGCGTCGCGGTCGGCGGGGTAGATGTCGAGGTAGCGTTCCCAGGCCTTGAGGGCCATTTCCTCGCTGCCGCGTTCGCTGAGGATTGCGGCAAGGCCTGCCAGCGCACCGAAATGCCGCGGTTCCAACGCCAGGACATGATTGATGTCGGAAACCGATTTGCGGTAATTGCCCATTGTGTAGTTCAGCGTGGCCCGGAGGTTCCATGCGCCGACGAAGTCGGGTTTCAAAACTATGGCCTGATCGATGAAGTCGAGGGCGGCGGGATTGCGCTTCTCGGAGATGGCGGTGTTGGCCCACTGCATCAGCAGATTGACCGTGGGGCTGCCGGAATCGTTCCAGGCTCCCATGAGTTCGGCCGATATACGGTTGGCCGCATCAGGGTCTCGTTCCCGCTTCAGGCTGGTCAGCAATTGATCGATGGTACGGGCTGCGTCGGTCTCGGGCTTTGCAACGGCGGCATGTTCTTCCGCCTGCTGGGCAAGCAATTGGCCGGCCGGAGCCACAATCGAAGTCATCGCCACGAGTGGCGCGACAAAAAACAGTCCGTAAAAACGAAAGCGGCGCATAGCGGTTAGATTACCCCGCCTGCGCCAGCTTTCATATTCAAATCTTTGCTATCAACAGTCTCCGGCGAAAGCGCCGGAAACGATCTGCAAATCCGCCATCGCCCGAGGGCGATGGTATGCCTCAGCCCTGACGAGCCTTGAAGCGCGGGTTCTGCTTGTTGATGATGTATACGCGGCCCTTGCGGCGAACCAGACGGTTGTCGCGATGACGGGCCTTGAGCGCTTTCAGCGAGTTCTTGATCTTCATTTTCCTGGTCCGCAACTGTTGCCGGGGAATGTCACATTCACCCGCTGTCTCAAACAATCAAAAGCGCGCCGCGGGGCGCGCTCCTAAAGGGTTGGTGGCAAATACTCCGACCAGACCCCTCGTGTCAACCGGTTCCCCGGCTTTCCGCGCCAGATACCGGCAATTTTGCCGATTCTTCAAGGCCCGATCGGCGTCAATTCCGTAACATGCCCCATCTTTCTTCCGGCACGGGCTTCCGTCTTGCCGTAAAGGTGGACGAGCACGTCGGGTTTGGCGAGCCATGCCGGCACCTGGTCGATGTCGTCACCGATGAGGTTGGTCATCACGCAATCGGAATGGCGGGCGGGGCTGCCGAGGGGAAGCGAGGCAATCGCCCGGATATGCTGCTCGAACTGGGAGACAACGCAGGCCGCTTCCGTCCAGTGGCCGGAATTGTGGACGCGCGGGGCGATTTCATTGGCAATCAGGCTGCCGTCCGCTAGCACGAAGAACTCGATGCCGACGACGCCGACATAATCGAGGGCGGCAAGCAGCCGGTGGGCGGCATCGCGCGCCGCGTCCGCCGTTGCAGTGCCGATTCGGGCGGGCAGGGTAGAGGTGTCCAGAATGCCGTTGCGGTGCACGTTCTCGGCCGGATCGTAACAGGCGACCGCGCCATCGGTGCCACGCGCGGCGATAATGGAAATCTCGCGCTCGAAGGGTACGAAGCTTTCGAGGATCAGGGGAACGCCGCCGAGGTCGGCGAAGGCGCCAGCCGGGCTGTCTGCGGACGAGCGGAATACGCGCTGTCCCTTGCCGTCATAGCCGAGGCGGCGGGTCTTCAGCACGCCGGCGCCGGCGAAATCGGCGAGGGCCGCTTCCAACTGCTCCTGGCTGTCGACGGCGTGGAAACGGGCAGTCGGAATGCCGCATCCGTTGAGGAAGCGCTTTTCCGTCAGGCGATCCTGTGCCACCTCCAGCGCCTTGGGCGGCGGGAAGACGGGCACGTTGCGCGCGAGGGTTTCGGCGGCCTCGACGGGAACGTTTTCGAATTCGTAAGTAACGATATCGCAGGCGGCCGCGAGTTCCGCGAGCGCGACCGGATCGTTATAGGCGGCGGCGATCTGGCTGTTGGCCATCTGGGCTGCCGGACAGTCGGCCTGCGGTTCAAGGATCACGGTGCGAAAGTTGAGGCGCGCCGCGGCCATGGCGAGCATGCGACCGAGCTGGCCGCCGCCGATGATGCCGATCGTCCTTGCGGTCATGGCGTATCGTCCAGGGGATATTCTGCAACGGAATTGGTCTGGCGCTCGCGCCATTCGTCGAGACGCTCGGCGAGGTCGTCGTCGTAGAGGGCGAGAACGGAGGCCGCCAGAAGGGCGGCGTTGACCGCGCCGGCCTTGCCGATGGCAAGCGTTCCGACCGGAATTCCGGCTGGCATTTGCACGATCGACAGCAGGCTGTCCTGGCCGGACAGCGCTCTGGACTGGACCGGCACGCCGAAAACAGGAAGGGGCGTCATGGCGGCCGTCATGCCGGGAAGATGGGCCGCGCCGCCGGCGCCCGCAATGATGACCTTAAAGCCTTCGTCGCGCGCGCCCTTGGCGAAGGCGAACAGCCGGTCGGGCGTACGATGCGCGGAAATGATGCGGGCCTCATAGTCGACGCCGAGGATCTCGAGCGTATCGGCGGCATTCTTCATGGTCTCCCAGTCTGACTGGCTTCCCATGATGATGGCGACAGGCGGGCGCTCTTCGGGCATCGGGGCTCCTTGCAGGCTGTTCACGCGATAATGTCGGGAATGATCTGGTCTTCCAGCTTGGTCATCTTGTCCTTGATGGCCAGCTTCTTCTTCTTCATGCGCTGGATGCGCAGGGCCTCGCAACCCGTCTCGATCATCGCGTTGATGGCGGCATCATAATCCTCGTGCTCCTGCCGGAGCCGCGCCAGCGCCAGCCGGATATCGGCCTGTTCCTGATCGGGCATTGTCCTGTCCCCACTCTCGCTCTTTACGCCTTCGTTTGTGAGGCGCACCGAAGATTCCCGCAAGCTCCTATCATCAAATACCGGTAACGGGAAGTTATCCTTTTCTGCGTTTTTGCAGTGCCGAAATGACGATTTCGCCTTCGACAAGCCGCATTGTTCGTGTCACATTACTTTTGCAAAGCCTGAAACTCCAGCGATAGAGGGCTGGAAGTAGGCGAAAGGAAGGACGCATCAAATGACCATACAGGCTCATCTTGAATCGCTGGAAAAGAAGCATGGCGCGCTTGAGGAGAAGCTCCATGACGCTCTTGTCTCTCCCTCCAAGAACGACCATCACATTGCCGAGCTGAAGCGACTCAAGTTGCGTATCAAGGACGAAATGGAACGCCTGAGAGCGTCGACCCGACATTAAAGATCGAAAGGCTGCGCCGGCCGGGGATCGCCATGAAGAGCAGGTCCCGCCCGATGTGTAGAGTAAGCAGCCAACTCCCAAGCAGAACCCCGGAAATCAGGCCGATTTCCGGGGTTCTTGTTTTTTGAATGGGATTTTATCGGAGGCGGGGACGTGTCTCCGCGACAGGTCAGGACCAGAACTGGTCGAGCCAGAGGTTGAGCTTGTCGAAGCCGTGCCGGTTGACCGAATAGATGCGTTTCGTGCCCTCGGAGGTCACGCAGACCAGTTCGCAGTCGAGCAGCGCCTTCAGGTGCTGGGAAACGGCGGGCCGGCTGATCGGCAGGCCGTTTGCGAGATCGCTGACGGTTTTCGGCGCGCGCCGCAGTTCCTCGAGCAGGTGGCGCCTGTTCGGATCGGCAATCGCGGCAAAGGGGTCTGTGGTCGACATGCCCGGCAGGTTACGTCAATCGGCCGTGCGCGGCAAGTAAACCAATGGGCTGCAACCTGCGGTCATGGGTCGCGGAGGGCGGCGGGAAAAGGGGCCAATACCGGGGAGGACGTTAAAGACGATACCCGGTATCCTTTGTTTCTGTTGATCCTTCTGCTAGACCCGTCTATCGGATTTGCTTGAACAAAACGAGGGAGGGGCTGCCAGTGGGGCACGTTCTCCCGGAACGGATCGCTCCATGACCATGCCCGAAAACCGCTGCCGTCTCGTCCTGATCGCTCCCGATATCGCCGATGGCGAGGAGAAGGCGCGGATCGTCGGTGATGCGCTGAAGGGCGGCGACGTCGCCTCGGTGATCGTGCCGCAATACGGGCTCGACGATGCGGCCTTCCAGCGTCATGCCGAACTGCTCGTTCCCGTGATCCAGGATGCCGGCGCGGCGGCGCTGATCGCCGACAACAGCCGCGTCGCGGGCCGGGCGAAGGCAGACGGCCTTCACGTTACCGGCAATGCCGAGGCGCTTGCGGAAGCCGTGGAGAAACACGTTCCGAAAATGATCGTCGGCGGCGGCAATGCGATGGACCGCCATCACGCGCTGGAGATCGGCGAGGTGCAGCCCGACTATGTGTTCTTCGGCCGTCTCGACGGCGATATCAAGCCGGAGGCGCATTCGAAGAACCTTGCGCTCGGCGAATGGTGGTCGTCGATGATTGCGATTCCCTGCATCGTGATGGGTGGGAGCGATCCGGCTTCAGCCATCGCCGTAGCGGAGACCGGCGTCGAGTTCGTGGCCTTGCGGGACGCGGTTTTTTCCGATCCGGCGCAGGCGGCGGCGGTCATTGCCCGGATCAATGCGGAGCTTGACGAAAAAGCGCCACGGTTTGAAGATTGATACGCGATATGCGCACTCGTCTTCTTCGCCTTCCTGTCCTTTTCGCCATGCTTGTAGCGGGTTCCGCCGGCCTGCCGGTTGCCGCCGTCGCGCAGCAAGCCGGGGATCAGCCGACGATGAGGCCGCTCACGCCGTCCGATGCGGGAGCTCTCGACCGCGGTCCGAGACCGTCGACGGAGGCGGAAACGACCGGGGATAAAAAGGACGGAGCCGCGGAAGACGGGAAGGCGGAAGCGGAAGACGATCCGCAGGGCATCAACATCTTTGCCCGCATGGGCGCGCCGCTGCCGGATGCTCCGGCAGAAAAGGAATATAAGGGACCGGTCGACGAGGCCTATGGCGCCTATCAGCGCGGCCTGTTCACGACTGCCATCGACAAGGCCCTGCCGCGAGCGCAACTCGGCGATCCGGCTGCGCAGACATTGCTGGCGGAGCTGATGGCGCGCGGTCTCGGCGTCAAGAAGGACACCAAGGGGGCCGCCTTCTGGTACGGTCAGGCGGCGGCCGGCGGCGATCCCGCTGCCATGTTCAAGTATGCGCTGCTTCTGATGGAGGGCCGGGACGTTCCCCGCGACAAGGCCAAGGCCGACGAATATATGCGCAAGGCCGCCGATGCGGGCAACAGTTCGGCGCAGTTCAACTGGGCCCAGCTTCTCGTTGCCGACAATCCCGGCGTGCGGGGACTGACACTTGCCTTGCCCTATTACGAGAAGGCGGCCGAACAGGGCGTCGCCGACGCCCAATATGCGGTTGCGCAGATCTACAGCGTGATGAAGGACCTGCCGGAAGAAAAGAAGAGCAAGGCGCGCGAATGGCTTGCCCGCGCGGCGCGGGCCGGCTTCGACACGGCTCAGCTCGACATGGGCATCTGGCTGGTCAACGGCGTCGGCGGGCCACGCGATTACGAGAAGGGTTTCCGCTGGCTGTCGATTGCGGCTAAACGCGGCAATGCGGTGGCGCAGAACCGGCTGTCGCATCTCTACATCAACGCGCTCGGCACGAAACCGGACCCGATCGAGGCCGCAAAGTGGTATGTTCTTTCCAGGCGCGCCGGCCTGAAGGACCCCGCGCTCGAGGACTTCTATCTGGGCCTGACCGATGAGGAGCAGAAGAAGGCCATCGACGCGGCGAACAAATTCCGCCGGGGATAATCGCGCTCCAGAGGGCGGGGGAGGCAGAGGTGGACAATGTCGAGCTCTTCGAGCGGCTGGGGCTGGCGATCGCCATCGGGGCCGCCGTCGGTGTCGAGCGGCACTGGCGGGAGCGTGACGAACCGGAAGGCGCCCGGACGGCGGGCATCCGTACCTTTACAATGATCGGCATGGCCGGCGGCGTCGCCGGCCTTCTGGAACGCAGCCTCGGCGCCGGCGCCTCCTATCCGGGCGCGGTCATTGTCGGCTTCCTGGTGGTGATTGCCATCGTCATGGCGATCTTCGAGCTGCGCGAGGCAATCGCCCAGCAGTCCTATAGCGTAACCTCGGTCATCGTCGCCATCCTGACCTATGGCCTCGGGGCGCTTGCGGTCACGGGCGACATGGTGCTGGCATCCGCCGGCGGCGCCGCGCTTGCAGCGCTCCTTGCCGGGCGTGAATTCCTGCATGGCGCGATCCGGCAGATGCGGTGGGTCGAACTGCGCTCCGCGATCATCCTGCTGACGATGACCTTCGTGCTTTTGCCGGTCATCCCTTCCGATCCTGTCGGGCCCTATGGCGGTGTCGTGCCTCGCAGCCTCGTGCTGCTGGCAATTACGCTCGCCTCGATCTCCTTCGTCGGCTACATCGCTGTCCGCACACTCGGCGCCTCGCGCGGCGATCTCGTCGGCGGCGCAATCGGCGGCCTGGTTTCCTCGACCGGTACCACTGTCGAATTCGCAAGACGGAGCCGGGAGGTCGCCGGGCACGACGGCAGGGGCGTCACATCGCTGGCGGCGGGCGCGGTTGCCGCGGGCGCAGTCTCGCTTTTGCGGACCGTCTTCCTGATCGGCGCTCTCGCATCCTCCGTCCTGCCCCAACTTCTGGTTCCACTCGGGCTTTCGACCGCCGTGATGAGCGTCTACGCCTTCCTGCTTGCCCGCCGGCAACAAGGTGCCTCGGGCGAGCGGTCGCTCGGCAATCCTTTCGAATTGACGGCCGTCGCTAAAATGGCGGCGCTGCTGACGGCGGTCGCGTTTCTGGCCCGGGCGGCGACCGCCCATTTCGGCAATGCCGGTCTTCTTGCCGCCTCGGCTATTTCAGCCCTTGCCGATGTGGATGCCGTCGCGGTGACGGTCGCGGGCATGCTTCCGTCTCTCGATATGGCGCTGGCGGCCCGTGCGATCGGTATCGCCGTGGTGACCAACATGGTCGCCAAGGCAGCCTATGCCTTCGCCTTCGGTCAGCGCGGCTTCGCCGTTCACGTCTTCCTCGCCACGCTCCTCGCCGTCGGCGCCGGTCTTGCCGCCGAGCGACTGCAGGCGGCGGTCTGAAGCGCTTCTTCCGGTCCCTTGGCCCAAGCCCCTTGAATTTTGGCCGCAATTGTGGTCTTGAACCGCCCCAACTGCCGCCGCGAGCAATCGCGCGCTCCTGCCGCCGTCATCCGGCGCCACGCCGCTTTTCAAGGATATCGATCAATGGCCCGTTCAGCTCTTCTCAATGTCATGGTTCAGGCTGCCCTCAAGGCAGGCAAATCCCTGGCGCGCGACTTCGGCGAGGTGCAGAACCTGCAGGTTTCCGTGAAGGGGCCGGGCGATTTCGTTTCGCAGGCCGACCTGAAGGCCGAAAAGCTCGTGCGCGACGAATTGATGAAGGCTCGCCCAACCTACGGCTTCCTCGGCGAGGAAAGCGAGGAGATCAAGGGAACCGATGGCGCGCATCGTTGGATCGTCGATCCGCTCGACGGCACCACCAACTTCCTGCACGGCATTCCGCAGTTCGCCGTCTCTATCGCGCTCGAGCGCAATGACGAACTCGTCGCCGGTGTCATTTTCAATCCCGCGACCGACGAACTCTACACCGCCGAAAAGGGCGGCGGAGCCTTCCTCAACGACCGCCGCATCCGTGTGGCTGCGCGCAAGGTTCTGTCCGACAGTGTCATCGGCTGCGGCATTCCGCATCTCGGCCGCGGCGCGCACGGCAAGTTCCTCGTCGAACTGCGCCATGTCATGGGTGAGGCGGCAGGCGTTCGCCGCATGGGCGCTGCCGCGCTCGACCTTGCCTATGTCGCCGCGGGCCGGCTCGACGGCTTCTGGGAAGCCGGACTTTCTCCCTGGGACATGGCGGCCGGCCTGCTGATGATCCGCGAAGCCGGCGGTTTCGTCAGCGACATGCATGGCGGCACGGAAATGTTCCACACCGGTACTGTGGTGGCCGGCAACGAATATATCCGCAAGGAACTGATCGAGGTTCTCGGCCGTCCGGTGCCGAAGAACTGATCTGTGCCTTCGCCGTCCGCGCGGCTTCAATTCGTCTCAATCTTCCGCTAGCTTCGCGTTGCGAGATTCCCGGAGGCTGAGGAAGACATGGCGAAAGTGAAGCTGGCGGACCTGGAAGCGGCCGAAACCGGGGCAGGGGACGACGGCCACAAGCTGTCCAGCCCGATGCCATTCTTCACCACCATGGTGATTTTCCTCATCATCGTCGGTTTCATCGCCGCCATTCTCTACCGGCAGGCCCATGCCGCCTTCGTCACCAATCCGGGCCTGAACAGCCTTATTCTCGGCGTTCTGGCAATCGGCATCATCCTCGTCTTCAATCATGTCCTTGCGCTCAGGCCGGAGGTGCGCTGGTTCAACTCGTTCCGCGCCGCAGGCGGGATCGAGAAGGCCGGACGCGAGCCGAGGCTGCTTGCGCCGATGCGCGCCCTGATCGGCCGTCGCCGCTCGGTGGCGATTTCGACGACGGCGTTGCGGTCGATTCTCGATTCGATCGCAACCCGCCTCGACGAGTCGCGCGATACCTCCCGTTACCTGATCGGGCTGCTTGTCTTCCTCGGCCTGCTCGGCACCTTCTGGGGCCTGCTCGGCACCATCGGTTCGATCAGTTCCGTGATCCAGTCGCTCGATCCTGCAGGTTCCGGCGATAGCAACGACGTTCTTCAGGCGTTGAAGAGCGGCCTTACCGCCCCGCTGGCCGGCATGGGCACCGCGTTCTCGTCGTCGCTGCTCGGTCTTTCCGGCTCGCTCATTCTCGGCTTTCTCGATCTGCAGGCCGGGCGCGCGCAGAACCGCTTCTATACGGAGCTGGAAAACTGGCTTTCCTCGGTGACCGATGTCGATTCCGATATGGTCACTCCTTTCGAAAACGGCGGCGTGCCGCAGTCAGAGGAACTGGCGCGGCTGATCGACCAGCTCGCTAGGATCGCCGACCGGGAGGGCGTCGTCGAGAGTGACAAATCGCTTTCCGCCATTGCCGGTCTGGCCGAGGGCATACAGGGCCTCGTCAAGAACATGCGCAACGAGCAGCAGATGCTGCGCGACTGGATCGAGGCGCAGCAGGATGAGGCGCGGGCCATGCGCAAGACCCTCGACAAATTGAACGAGAAGATCGGCGGGGGCAAGTAACATGGCGCTCGCCCGCAACCGCCGCCGCGAACGGGGCGTCGATTACTGGCCGGGCTTCGTCGATGCGTTGTCGACGCTGCTTCTGGCAATCATGTTCCTGCTCACGGTTTTCGTGGTTGCGCAGTTCATTCTCAGCCGCGAGATTTCCGGCCGTGACGAAGTGCTCAACCGGCTGAACAGCCAGATCGCGGAACTTACCCAGCTGCTTGCGCTCGAGAAGAGCGGCAAGCAGGATCTCGAGGACACGCTTGCTTCGCTGCAATCGTCGCTGTCCGCCTCCGAGAGCGAGCGCACCCGGCTGCAGCAATTGCTGGCCAGCGGCGCCGGCGCTTCCGACGTCGCCAACCAGAAGGTTGGCCGGCTTACCCAGGAACTCCTTGAGGAAAAGCAGGTCAGCGAGCGGGCGATGAGCCAGATCGAACTGCTCAACCAGCAGATCGCAGCCCTCAGGGCGCAGATCGCCGCCGTCGAGGAGGCGCTGCAGGCATCCGAAGCCAAGGATCAGGCGTCCCAGGCCAAGATCGCCGATCTTGGCCGCCGCCTGAACGTTGCACTCGCCCAGCGGGTTCAGGAACTCAACCGCTATCGCTCCGACTTCTTCGGCCGGTTGCGCGAGATTCTTTCCGATCGTGAGAACATTCGCATCGTCGGTGATCGTTTCGTCTTCCAGTCGGAAGTTCTTTTCTCCTCGGGCAGCAATGAACTCAACCTGGAAGGCGAGGTCGAGATGGCGAAGCTCGCGACCGCCCTGCTCGATCTTGCCCGTGAGATTCCGGCGGAGATCAACTGGGTGCTGCGGGTCGACGGTCATACCGACAATGTGCCGCTGACGGGTGCGGGCCGTTACGCCGACAACTGGGAGCTTTCCGCCGCCCGCGCCATTTCGGTGGTCAAATATCTGATCTCCAAGGGCGTGCCGTCTGACCGCTTGGTGGCGGCTGGTTTCGGCGAATACCAGCCGATTGCCGAAGGCGACAGTCCCGAGGCGCGCGCGCAGAATCGCCGTATCGAACTGAAGCTGACCGAGCGCTGAGCGCTCCGCCGACGCGATTTGCTTTCATGATGGCGGCCAGGATCGGGCCTTGCGGCTCCTTCCGGTCACTTCCGAAAAATTGAGCAATGCCTGAAGCTCGCATGCCCCGATGGGGTGCCCCTAAAGTTCACAGGTTGTGCAACTCCTTACGTGCCCGTAAAGGTAAATTCATCGAGGCGATCGGGGAGGATTGCGCGGATGGATTGCGACGTACTGGTGATCGGAGCCGGACTTGCCGGTCTTGTGGCAGCGGCGGAGGCGGCGGATCGCGGTCTCAGGGTTTGCGTGATTGATCAGGAGGGAGAACAGAATCTCGGCGGACAGGCCTTCTGGTCGCTGGGCGGGCTTTTCTTCATCGACAGTCCCGAGCAGCGTCGCATGGGTATTCGCGACACTATCGACCTGGCGCGGCAGGACTGGCTGGGCTCGGCTGGTTTTGACCGTCCGGAGGATTATTGGCCGCGCCAATGGGCGGATGCCTATCTGGACTTTGCCGCCGGGGAGAAGCGCGCCTGGCTGCATCAGCAGGGCATGCGCTGGTTTCCGGTGGTCGGCTGGGCTGAACGTGGAGGATCGCGCGCGGATGGACACGGAAACTCGGTTCCTCGCTTTCACATCACCTGGGGAACCGGTCCGGCGGTTCTGGCGCCGTTCATTCGCCGCGTGCGGGAGGCCGAGGGAAAGGGGCTCCTGTTCTTTCGCTTCCGCCATCAGGTGGATCAGCTTGTCGTCACCAACGGCGTGGTTGCCGGCGCGCGCGGCACCGTGCTCGCCGCGGACGGAGCGCCGCGTGGGGCTGCGACCTCACGCTTTCCGGAGAGCGAATTCGAGATTGCCGCGGGAGCGGTCATCGTCGCTTCCGGCGGTATTGGCGGCAACCACGATCTGGTGCGCAAGAATTGGCCGGTCGCGCGCCTTGGCCCTGCACCGAAATCCATGGTGGCGGGTGTCCCGCAATATGTCGATGGCCGGATGATCGCGATTGCGCAAGCTGTGGGTGGCGAGGTCATCAACGGCGACCGGATGTGGCATTACACCGAAGGACTGCGCAACTTCGACCCGATCTGGCCGAACCACGGCATCCGCATCCTGCCGGGTCCCTCGTCCTTCTGGTGCGATGCCGATGGTAATCGGTTCGATGCGCCAGCGCTGCCCGGCTTCGATACGCTGGCGACGCTGAAGGCGATCCGGGCGCGAGGGGACGATTACAGTTGGTTCATCCTCAACAAGGCGATCATCAAGCGTGAATTCGCGCTTTCCGGGTCCGAGCAGAATCCGGACCTGACGGGCAAGAATATCCGGCTCCTGCTCAAGCGTCTCGGTCGCAACCCGCCCGGACCGGTCCAGGCCTTCATGGACAAGGGCGAGGATTTCGTCGTGCGCGATACGCTTGAGGATCTGGTGGCCGGGATGAACGAACTCAGCGGCGAACATCGCCTCGGCATTCATCACATCCGGGCGCAGATCGAGGCACGCGACAGACAGATCGACAACGGATTTGGCAAGGACGCGCAGGTGACGGCCATCCGCGGCGCCCGCCGCTTCCTGGGCGATCGGCTTATGCGGACCGCGAAGCCGCATCGCCTGCTCGATCCCGACGCCGGACCGCTGATCGGCGTGCGTCTTCACATTCTGACGCGCAAGACACTGGGCGGGCTGCACACCGATCTTTCGGCGCGTGTTCTGGACAAGACCAACAGGCCGGTGCCAGGGCTCTTTGCAGCTGGCGAGGTCGCCGGTTTCGGCGGTGGCGGCGTGCATGGCTACAGCGCGCTGGAAGGCACGTTCCTCGGAGGCTGCCTGTTTTCCGGACGGATCGCCGGCCGCTCGGTCGGCGCGTAGTGCTATTTGGCGGCTGCCATGAAGTCTGCGGCGCCGCTTTCGAACTGGAGCCGGGCGAGCTTGGCATAGAGACCGCCCTGCTGGATCAGGCTCTGGTGGGTGCCTTGCTCGACAATCCGCCCGTCATCGAGAACCAGGATGCGGTCGGCCTTGAGAACGGTTGCGAGGCGGTGGGCGATGACGATGGTGGTCCGATTCCGCATCAGCCCGTCGAGAGCCTTTTGCACAAGCGTCTCGCTTTCGGCATCCAGCGCAGATGTTGCCTCGTCGAGGAGAAGGACCGGGGCATTGCGCAGCAGGGCGCGGGCAATCGCGATCCGCTGGCGCTGGCCGCCGGAGAGCATGATGCCGCGTTCGCCGACCTCGGTCTCGAAACCGCACTCGAGACGCCTGATGAATTCGCTCGCCTGCGCTGCCTCCGCCGCCGCCTCCACCATCTCCCGGGTCGCCTGCGGCGAGCCGAAGGCGATGTTCTCGTGGATCGAGGTGGCAAAAATCGTGACGTCCTGCGGCACGATGGCCATGCGGTCGCGCAGAGCATGGGGATCGACGTCGCGAAGGTCGAGCCCGTCGAGACGGACGATGCCGCGTGCCGGATCGTAGAAGCGCAGAAGCAGCGAGAAGACCGTGCTCTTGCCGGCGCCGGAGGGGCCGACGATGGCGACCGTCTCGCCCGCTTCCACCTTGAAGGACAGGCCCTTGAGCGCCGATTTTCCGGGATGCGAGGGATAGGCGAAGTGCACATCCTCGAAGGTGACCTGGCCGAGCGGCGGCTGGGGTAGGGGGAGCGGGGCGGTCGGTGCGGTGATGGCGGAGCGTTCCTGCAGCAGTTCGGTCAGACGCTCGGCCGCGCCGGAGGCTTGCGAGAGTTCGCCCCAGATCTCCGAGAGCGTGCCCATCGATCCTGCGGCGATCACGGAATAGAGGAGGAACTGGCCGAGCGTGCCGGCCGACAGGGTTCCGGCAAGCACGCTTTGCGCGCCGAACCAGAGAACGGCGACGACGCTGCCGAAAACCAGCGAGATGGCGATGCCGGTCAAAAGCGCGCGCGACTTGATGGCGGCGCGAGCGGCCTCATAGGCGTCCTCGACCGTCTGTGCATAGCGCGCCGTTGCTGCTTTCTCTGCATTGAAGGCCTGCACCGTGCGTGCCGCTCCGATGGTTTCGGCCGCGAAAGAGGAGGCGCTGGCGAGGCGGTCCAGCGCGGCGCGGGAGCGCTTGCGCACGGAGCGGCCGAAAGCGACCAGCGGGAAGACAATGATCGGGATCGCGATGAGCACCAGCACGGAGAGCCGCGGGCTCGTGTAGATCATCATGCCCATCGCGCCGAGACAAAGGATGGAGTTGCGCAACGCCTGGGAGGCGGTGGAGCCGACCGCGGCCTTGATCTGCGTGGTATCCGCCGTCAGGCGCGAGACGATCTCACCGGATTGGTTGACGTCGAAGAAAGCAGGGGAAAGCGTCGCGACATGGGCGAAGACCTGCCGGCGCAGGTCGGAGACGATGCGCTCACCGATGGTGATGACGTAGTAGTATCGCATGCCGCTTGCCACTGCCAGCACCATGGCCATAATCATCAGCATGCCGAAATAGTTGTTGATGAAGCCGCTATCGGCAGCGTTGAAGCCGTGGTCGACCATGCGGCGAACGGCAAGCGGGAGCGCGAGCATGGTTGCTGCGGCAAGGCAGAGAAAGAAGATTGCACCGACGACCAGCGAACGGTGGCGCGCGAGATAGGGCAGAAACTGCGCCAGCGGTTTTAGCGAACGGCGCTTCTTTGCTTCGGTTTCGTCGATTGCTGACACTTCACTCTTCTCCACCAATGCGCGCGAGAGCGCTTTAGCGCCATGGCTCTTGTTATCCTCGCGCCCTTCATGTATAGGCACCCCATCGAATTGGGAAGCCGTGGCCTGATCGGACTGCGGCTTCATTTATTGAATAGGACCGCAAGGCGCAATTGCGTCAAATGGACCTCCGGCACAGCAGGAAGAAAGTTATGAAGGCTGACATCCATCCCGACTACCACACCATCAAAGTGGTCATGACCGATGGCACCGAATACGAAACCCGTTCGACCTGGGGTTCGGAAGGCGCTGTCATGAACCTCGAAATCGACCCGAAGTCGCATCCGGCATGGACGGGCGGCAACCAGCAGCTCATGGACCGTGGCGGTCGCGTTTCGAAGTTCAACAAGCGTTTCGGCGGCCTCGGTCTCTGATCGACGCTTCAAGATCGTTTCGAAAGGCCCGGTTCGTCCGGGCTTTTTTTATGTCCGCCAGGCGGCAAAACAAGAAAAACCCGGCGATGCGGTGAGCATGCCGGGCAAGTATTCGCTGCGGTGGATCGGTTGTCAGTTGGTGCTGAATGCCGTGCGCAGAAGATCAAGCTGGGCCTGGACGCTGTTTTCGTTGTCCGGCACGATCGTCGCATCCGACGGGCGATAGATTTCGCGGTCGAGCAGGGCGATGCGGTTCTGCAGGCGAAGCGAGCGCTCGACCAGGTCGCGGAAGGATTCCGGCAGGTCGTTCCAGCCCGGCGCATTGCGATCGACGTTGAAGCCGTCAAGACGCACCTTGCTCTTTTCAGACAAGACCTGTTCGCGGCTCATCTCGCCGTTGTTGACGGCGCGCTGCAGCAGCAGCCAGGAGGCCATCTGCATCAGGCGGGTGGTGAGGCGCATGGATTCGGCAGCGTAGAGGACGGACGCCATGCGCGGCAGAACCTTTGCGGCGGCGCGACCGGGGCCATCCAGATAGGCGGCGGTTTCTTCGACAAGTCCCATGCCTTCGGCATAGGTCGCCTTGAACTGAGACGATGCGGCAGCACGGCCCGCAAAGCTCACGGTATTCAATCCGAGTTCAGACATCGATTCACCCCTGTTTTACGCATCACTTTTTATCATGAACGGAGGTGTAACTTACTTGTTCCCGCCGTCTTTCATGACGCTACGATGCTACCAATACCGCAAACGCGCAAGCCGTTTCTTAAAGAAGGGTTAATTCCCACAATTTTGCGGAAACCGGGCGCAACGGAAAAGAAGAGCCGCAAAAGCGGCTCTCAAGGTAAAACAGGGAGAAAAATCAGACGAATTCGCCACGTGGAGAAATGGCCTGAATCCAGAAGAACTGGATGGAATTACATTCGCGCAAAAGGCTTAACGAAAGGTTAATTCCAAGTTGAAGCTCTGAAATTTCCCGGTTCGGTACAAAATAGAGGCAAAATACGCAGTATTATACTTTAGGTCGAAAGAAGCTGTCGGCTGCGCGCTTGCCGGCGTCCTTGCGGGCGATCTCCGCCTCGATCCGCGCGATCTCCTCCAGCAGGGCTGCGATTCGGGCGCGCAGTTCCTCTGCGGAAACGCTGGAAAGGTCGCTGCCGATCTCGTGGATCACGGGTTTCCTGGGGCGTTCCTCGTCGAATGTCATGGGTTTGCCTCCTTCGGCGGCGGATTGCCGCCGGTCTCATGCGGTTCCTGCAGCGGTGCGGCGCGGGGATCGAGCGTCAGGCTTTCCGGCGTGCTCATCGGCGAGGCGGTCACCGGAATGTTCGGGACGTTTTCGCGATCGGCAGCCGGAATCGCCGCGCGCAGGCGGCTGCGGTAGATAGCGTAGGCGGTGAGCAGGACATGGGCCGTGGCCGTAACCGCGAACAGCGCATAGGGGCCGAGCTGAGTCATAACCGGACCGCCGATGGTCGGGCCGATAATGGTGCCGATACCGTAGAGCAGCAGCAGGCCGCCGGACACTTTCACGAAATCGTCGGTCGTGGCGAAGTCGTTGGCATGAGCGACGGCGATGGGATAGAGCGCGTTTGCGGCTGCGCCATAAAAGGCGACGAAGACGATCATCATCACCGGATCTGCCGGGCGAAACACGACGAGCACCAGTGCCGCCAGCGCCGCCATGGCGGACAGGGCGGCGAGTACATAGCGGCGGTCCGTCCTGTCCGACGCCTTGCCGGAGGGAAACTGCATGATCGCGCCGAGAAAGATGGTGATCGACAGCATGATCGCGATGACGCTCGGCGACAGGCCGGCGCGGGCGCCGAACACGGCTCCCAGCGTGCCATATGCACCGTTGGCGATGCCGATCAGCAGGATGCCGACAAAGGAGACCGGGGAGTTGCGGTAGAGCGTCGGCAGATCGAGGCTGACGGATTTGAGCGGCTGGGGGCTTGCGGCTGTCGACATGGTGGTCGGCAGCACGGCCACGCAATAGAGCATGCCGCAGATCATGAACAGGATGGTGGTCGACGGATCGAAGACGCCGACCAGCATCTGACCGCCGACGACACCGATCAGCGTAATGGAGATGTAGAAGGAGAAGATCGTTCCGCGCGTCTCGTTGGTCGCGCGCTCGTTCAACCAGCTTTCGATAATCATCGAGGTGCCGGCCGTAGAGAAGCCGGTGATGGCGCGCAGGGCCACCCACCAATAGTCGTCGACGACGATGCCGGTCAGCAGCGCGATCAGCGAAATCAGAGAAACGAAAGCCGAGAAGGCCCTGACATGGCCGACCCGCATGACCAGCTTGGGTGCGATGAAGCAGCCGAGCACGAAGCCCGTCGCCCAGGAGGTTCCGAGAAACCCGAGGATCTCGTTGGAATAGCCTTCCTCCGCGCCGCGCACAGGCAGCAGCAGACCGTGCAGGCCATTGCCGAGAAAGAGGAAGAGGGTGCCCATGAGAAGGGCCATGACAGGCAGGAGATTTCGTCGCATGGCGTCTCTGTCGGTCGGTTATGCTTTATGGATTGAAGGAAGGATCTGTAACATCGCAGTCTAGCGCAAGGTCCCTAGCGATATCTGAACGATATAGTGCTTGCGACAGAAATTTCTGGCGGGCAAAAGTGTCGCCGTTGTGACCGTGCCGGATTCGGCTGCACGAAAGGTTTATCGAGCGTGGTGAACAAGCTGATCGCCGTCCTTCTGATGCTTGCCATGGCGATCCAGGTCATCAAGCCGCTGGGCCTCCCCGGTCTGCGCCGCCGCGCGGATTTCTGGAAGATTGCGGTGATCGCCTTCGTGATCTGGTCGGTGACGCTGCTGATCCGGCCTTAAGGGCCGTCAGAGGGAAATCGCGCCGCGCATGACCTCGACGCAGCCGCCGGTGACCCGGACGTTTTTCAGGACGCCTTCCCGGCTTTCGATATCGAGACGGATCAGGCTGCGGCGGCCCATTTCGACACCCTGTTCGATAAGCAGGTGCCGCCGGCCCGTTGCGTTGGACAGCATGGCCAGATAGGCGCCGAGGGCGGCGGAAGCGCTGCCGGTAGCCGGATCTTCCGGGACATTGTCCAGTGGCGCGAACATGCGGGCGCGGATGTGATCCTTGCCGGCGTGGGTGTAAAGGAAGGTGGAGCAATCGCTTTTCTCATGCGGAAAAGCCTGTTTCAGCGCCCTGACTGCGTCGATATTCGGTACCGCCCGGCCCAAGGCGTCGAGGCTTGTGACTTCGGCGACGATGAACTTGAGGCCGACGGAAACGAAGCTCGGCAGATGGCTGGCAGTGGCGATGTCCGAGGGGTGCAGCGAGACGCAAGGGGCAAGTGCTGCCGCCTCGACGCTGGAACCGACGACGAGAGGACCCGGCGCACGAATGGTTGCGCCGGTCACATTCGCCCCGGTCTTCACCAGCGCGACCTCGACCAGGCCGGCCTTCTCCTCGAAACGCATGACAGAGCCGGCGGGCCTGCCGAAGACGACGCCCTGCCGGCCGAGCACGAAGGCGGTGCCGACATTCGGATGACCGGCGAAGGGAATTTCCGTGGTGGGCGTGAAGATCCGGACCTCGGCGGTATCGGTCTCATCGCGGGGCGGCAGGACGAAGGTGCTTTCCGAATAGCCGAATTCGGTGGCGATCTGCTGCATCTCCCGGTCCGTCAGGTCGCGTGCATCGGGAATGACGGCCAGCGGATTGCCGGCGAAACGCGTGTCCGTGAACACATCGACGGTGACGAAGGGGATGGAACGCATGATTATCTCCCGAGGTTTCAGCACTTTGTTTCAGCCGGCCGCCTGGTCCCAGTACCGCCATTGCGGAATGGGGAAGATACGGTCGTAGGCCCAGTTAAAGACGAAGGCATAGACCATGTAGAAGAGCGAGAAGGAGACGTCCATCACCACGGCATGCCAGAGGCTCACAACCAGATACCAGGCGATCAAGGGGGCGAGTACGAGGAGCAAGCCCGCCTCGAACAGGGCCGCATGCAGAATGCGGATCGCGACAGTCTTGGCCGTGCCGCCGGCCAGGTGTTGCATGGCGTGGTCGAAGCCGAGATTGTAGACGTAGTTCCACAGCATCGCGATGGTCGCACTGCCGACGCTGATGACGCCGATATCGTGCAACGGAAGGGAATAGACCCAGGCGCCAAGCGGGGTAATGATGCCGAGGGCGATGACTTCGAAGCTGATGGCGTGACGGATTCGGTCGCTGGTCGAGCGCATTTTTGTCTCCCGTAGAGGGTATTTCGGGTCGTCCCGGTCAAATGCCCATTATAGGGAGAGGTCGTCCTCAGCGGTGTCGATTATAGTTTTTCCGTCCGGGGTGGCAAGCGTTACCATGCAAGAACGAAGAAGCCCCGCCTTGCGGCAGGGCTCCGAAGATCTTTGGTAAACGCGCCGATCAGGCCTTGTTCACGCTTGCTGCGTAGATCTCTTCGATCGTCTCGGCCAGGCTCGAATTGAACTCGGAGTCGGTCATGGTGACGCGCAGGTTCTCCGTCAGGGCGCGCGAGAAGCTCGCGATCATGCCGTGGTTCCGGCTCAGCTTTTCGCAGGCATCGGCGCGGCTGTAGCCGCCGGAAAGGGCGACGACCCGGACGACCGACTTGTGGGCGACCAGAGGAGCGTAGAAATCGTCAACCGTCGGGATCGTGACCTTCAGCATGACGCTTTCGCCTGCGGGAAGCTTGTCGAGCTGGCCGGCGATCTCGTCGCGCAGAATGGCTTCGGCCTCGCTCTTTGTCGGGCTCTTGATGGAAACTTCAGGCTCGACGATCGGGACGAGGCCCTGGCCGATGATCTGGCGGGCCACCTCGAACTGCTGCTTGACGACGGCGGCAATACCGGCCTTGTCGGCATGGGCGATGACCGAGCGCATCTTGGTGCCGAAAATTCCCTTTTCGCGGCCGCGGATCAGAAGCGCGTCCAGATCCGGCATCGGCTTCATCAGCTGAACGCCGTTTTCTTCGGCGCCAAGACCCTTGTCGACCTTGAGAAAGGGCACAACGCCGCGCTTTTCCCAGAGATAGGAGGGAACGGCCTGACCGTCGACGTCGCCGTCCATGGTCCGCTCGAACAGGATGGCGCCGATAACCTTGTCGCCCGAAAAGGCGGGCGCGCTCATGATGCGGACGCGCATGGCGTGCATCAGGCGGAACATTTCCTCGTCACCCTGGTATTCGGTTTCGGCAATGCCGTAGAGACGCAAAGCTCCGGGAGTTGAACCGCCGCTCTGATCCAGCGCCGCAATGAAACCAGGCGCCGAGCTGATCTTGTTCAACATCTTCGCGTCCACCATACTTCACTCCTATCCCTAAAAATGGCGCATCACGCGCGCGCGTAAGTTCTGTGATTTGACGACCGATCGGCAATGCCGAGGTCAATCACCGGATCGTTCTCTACGAGACGTTCGGTCTTCTCAGCCTCTCAAAACCAAGATGACATCGGCGATAACAGAACTTCTACGACAGGAAAATGGCAGCCTAACCTATTGAAACGATTGAAATCACTTCAATCGTTTTAAAATTCAATAAAAAATACTTAAAGTTAATGGCGGCAGATTCAAAAATCTGCCGCCTGCGACAATGCGCTTATTTGGAGGAGGAGAGAACCGCCACGCCGGGCAGTTCCTTGCCTTCCATCCATTCGAGGAAAGCGCCGCCTGCCGTCGAGACGTAGCTGAAATCGTCGGCCACGCCTGCGTGGTTGAGCGCCGAAACTGTATCTCCACCGCCTGCGACGGAGACGAGCTTGCCGGCGCGGGTCTCTTCGGCAGCGTGTTTTGCGGCCGAAACCGTGGCTGCATCGAAGGGGGCGATTTCGAAGGCGCCGAGCGGACCGTTCCAGACCAGGGTCGACGCCTTGGAGATCCAGTCATTGATCGCCGCGACAGACTTCGGGCCGACATCGAGCACCATGGCGTCGGCCGGGATGGCCTTGATGTCGACCGTTTCGTTGTCGGCGCCTGCCTTGAACTCGCGGGCGACGACACCGTCTTCCGGCAGCACGATGGCGCAGCCGGCATCCTTGGCGGTGGCGAGGATCTGTTTCGCGGTCTCGGCAAGGTCATGTTCGCAGAGCGACTTGCCGACATCGATGCCCTGGGCGGCGAGGAAGGTGTTGGCCATGCCGCCGCCGATCACCAGCGCGTCGACCTTCTTCACCAAGTTGGAGAGGAGGTCGATCTTGGTGGACACCTTGGCGCCGCCGACGATGGCGACGACCGGTCGCGCCGGATTGCCGAGGCCCTTTTCCAGCGCCTCGAGTTCGGCCTGCATGGTGCGGCCGGCATAGGCGGGCATGTGGTGGGCGAGGCCCTCAGTGGAGGCGTGGGCACGGTGGGCGGCCGAGAAGGCGTCGTTGACGAAGATATCGCCATTCTTTGCGAGTTCGGCGGTGAACTCCGGCGTGTTCTTTTCTTCGCCCTTGTGGAAGCGGGTGTTTTCCAGGAGCAGAATATCGCCGTTTTCCATCCTGGCGATGGCGTCTGCCGCGACCGGGCCGATGCAGTCGGCGGCGAAGGCGACCTTCTGGTCGAGCACTTCCTCGACGGCGGGAGCGATCAGCGAAAGGGACTGGTCGGCGACAGGCTCACCCTTCGGGCGGCCGAAATGGGCAAGCAGGATGACCTTGGCGCCCTTTTCCGACAGTTCCTTGATCGTCGGAGCAACGCGCTCGATGCGGGTCGTGTCACTGACCTTGCCGTCGGTGACAGGAACATTGAGGTCGACACGGACAAGAACGCGCTTGCCCGCGATATCGGTGAGATCGTCGAGAGTCTTGAAAGCCGGCATGATAATACCCGTCGTTTTGCTGTTAACTGGGCTGACGGGCCGGACCTTTACATCGCTTGTCTGGCGACGCAAGGCGATCACTTATTATTTTCTCCCTGGGCCGCCATGGCGCGTTCCGCACGTTTCTTGCGCAGATAGTCTCGCAGCGCATGGGCCAGTTCACGGATATTCAAGAAGATAGGAAGGTTGGTCGCCGGAGCGACGGGTTCGAGCGAAACGCCGACCGAGGCAATATGTCCCGATTCATCGATGTCGCGCACGATCAGCACGATAGTGCCGAGGCGGACGCGGTCGGCATAATCGCCGCTGCCGCCCAGACGCTGCGCTATGAGTTCGGCGACGGTTTTCTGCCGCTCGGCCTCGGTGACCAGCAACGGGCCATAGGCGCGGTCGAGATCCTCGACGCGGGTTGAAGGCGAAATCGCGAAGGTGCCGAAGAACTCGCTGTCGTCCTCGGCCACCGGGGCCTTGCTGGCAAACAGGCGGTCCAGCAGCCTGGAGTAGCCGGGGGCGATGAAGAGATAGACCTGATCGTTTTCGCGCAGGCGCCCGGCATACTGGTAGCGCATGGACTTGCCGTCGCGGATGACCAGCGAGGGAGCGGCCCAGCGCGGAATGCGCTCGCCGCGCAGAACGGGACTGTCCGCCACCACGCGGTAGGCCAGAAGTTCATGATGGGCGGCGCCCGGCAGGTCGAGTTCGAGTTTGTCGATGGCGCCGATGCGCGGCGGGATAATGAGGCCGAGCCGGCGGGCGACGGGTTTGATGGTCCAGCCCTGCATCACCAGAGAGATCATCACAACGATGAAGGCGGTGTTGAAATAGAGCTGCCCGTCCTCGAGATTGCCGAGAATAGGCAGGATGGCAAGGAGGATGGAGACCGCGCCGCGCAAGCCGACCCAGGCAATGAAGCCGGTCTCGCGCTGGGTGTAGTCATAGGGCAGCAGGCAGATCCAGACCGCGAGGGGACGGGCCACGAAAACCAGGAAGAGGCCGAGCAGGATGGCCGGCAGCAGGATCGCAGGAAACTGCGAGGGGGTGGCAAGCAGGCCGAGAACGAGGAACATGACGATCTGGGCAAGCCAGGTCAGGCCATCCTGGAAACGGGTGATCGAGGCGCGCGCCGGGATCTTCTGGCTGCCGGCATAGATGCCGGCGACATAGACGGCGAGAAAGCCGCTGCCGCCGACTGCGCCGGTGTAGGAAAAGACCAGCAGCGCCAGCGCCAGCATGAAGATCGGAGCAAGGCCGCGCTCGACCGACAGACGCTTGAGGACGAAGACGATGATGGCGCCGCCGATCAGGCCGAGCGCAAGGCCCAGCCCCATTTCCTCGATGAACAGCCGGACGAGTTCCATGTCGAAACCGGAATAGCCCTTGCCGGTGGACAGCAGTTGCACCAGCGCCATGGTGAGGAAGATTGCCATCGGGTCGTTGGTGCCGGACTCGACCTCGAGCGTCGAGCGAACCTTGTCGCGAATGTTGATACCGCCGATGCGCAGGAGGAAGAAGACGGCGGCCGCATCCGTCGATGCGACGATGGAACCGAGCAGCAGTCCCTCCATGAAGGAGAAGCCGAGCAGCAGATGGGCGGCGACGCCGAACAGCATTGCGGTCAGGAGGACGCCGACGGTCGCAAGCGTCAGCGACGGCACCGCAGACAGCTTGAAGGACTGCAGCGGTGTGCCGAACCCCGAATCGAAGAGGATGATCGCAAGGGCGATCGAGCCGAGCACGTAGGCGAGCCTGTTGTTGGAGAATTCGATGCCGAGCCCGTCCACGCCGGTCAGAAGGCCGATGACGAGGAAGAGCAGCAGCAGGGGTGCCCCGAAGCGGAATGCGATCAGGCTGGAGAAGGCGGCCAGCAGGACAAGGGCGGTTGCCACCAGCGTTATGGCGTAGAATTCGTCCAACCCCGCAATCCCCTCTCACATGCGATGCCAAGCCCGGGCAGCACGCACAACTATCCCATGCGCGCCGCCGGACGTAAGCCACAGCGGCGTTGCGTAGCCGCGACGGGCGCGGCGACGGATCAATGGAACGATCAGGCAGGACTGCCAAAAGACGAGAACAAACTTATCGTCGTCAATCGTGATGAGAGTAGGGCGAAATATGAAAAATATAAAGGCGGACCGGTGATCCGATCCGCCCTTTTCGTTATGCGATCCGAAATCGTCAGGCTCAGATGAGTTTGGCGAAGGCGGCTGCGGTATCCAGCATGCGGTTGGAGAAGCCCCACTCGTTATCGTACCAGGTCAGGATGCGGACGAAATTGCCTTCCATGACCTTGGTCTGGTCGATCGCGAAGATCGAAGAATGCGAATCATGGTTGAAGTCGCGGGAGACGAGCGGCTCTTCGGTGTAGCCGAGAACGCCCTTGAGCGGGCCGTTGGCCGCGGCCTTGATCGCTTCGTTGACCTCTTCCTTGGTCGTGTTGCGCTTGGCAACGAACTTCAGGTCGACGACCGAAACGTTCGGGGTCGGAACGCGGATCGAGGAACCGTCGAGCTTACCCTTCAGTTCCGGCAGCACGAGGCCGACGGCCTTGGCGGCACCCGTCGAGGTCGGGATCATGGAGAGAGCGGCAGCGCGGGCACGGTACAGATCCTTGTGCATCTGGTCGAGCGACGGCTGGTCGTTGGTGTAGGAGTGGATCGTGGTCATGAAGCCGTGATCGACGCCGATGAGGTCGTTCAGCACCTTGACCACCGGAACGAGGCAGTTGGTGGTGCACGAAGCGTTGGAGATGACCAGGTGGTCCTTGGTCAGCTTGTCGTGGTTGACGCCGTAAACGACGGTCAGGTCGGCTCCATCGGAGGGAGCGGAAACGATGACGCGCTTCGCGCCGGCGGTCAGGTGTGCCGCGGCCTTGTCGCGAGCGGTGAAGATGCCCGTGCATTCAAAGGCGATGTCGACGCCCATGTCCTTGTGGGGAAGGGTTGCCGGGTCCTTGATGGCGGTGACCTTGATCGGCTTGCCGCCGTTCACAACGATCGAGTCGCCTTCGACCTTCACCTCGGCCGGGAAGCGGCCATGGATCGAATCGTAACGCAGCAGGTGGGCGTTGGTTTCGACCGGACCCAGGTCGTTGATGGCCACGACCTCGATGTCGGTGCGACCCGACTCGACGACGGCGCGCAGTACGTTACGCCCGATACGGCCGAAACCGTTGATGGCAACTTTCACAGTCATTGCTTGCACTCCCGCTTTAAAACAGAGCTTCGGATTATGATGCGTAAGGGCGCCCGCAGACGCCCTTCGTCAATTGGGACTTTAGGCGAGCTTGGCCTCGGCTGCGGCAACCACCGCTTCCGGGGTGATGCCGAAATGCTTGTAGAGTTCCTTGTAAGGCCCGGATGCGCCGAAGGATTTCATGCCGATGAAGATGCCGTCGGAGCCGATGATGCTGTCCCAGCCCTGGCGCACGGCGGCTTCCACGCCGATCTTGACGGGCGCCTTGCCGATGATCGCATCCCGGTAGGCCTGCGGCTGTTCGAAGAACAGTTCGAAGCACGGAACCGAAACGACGCGGGCGGCGATGCCCTTTCCGGCGAGCATGGATTGCGCCTTCAGCGCGATCTCGACTTCCGAACCGGAGGCGAAGATCGAGACCTTGGCGTCGCTGGCGGAAACCAGCTCGTAGGCGCCATAGGCGCTGAGGTTCTTCTCTTCGTATTCGGTGCGGGCGGCGACGAGGTTCTGACGGGTCAGGGCCAGACCGGACGGACGGTGCTTGTTCTCGAGCGCAACCTGCCAGCATTCCGCCGTTTCCGTGGCGTCGGCCGGACGGAACATCAGGAGATTCGGGATGGCGCGTAGCGCCGCCATCTGTTCGACCGGCTGATGGGTCGGGCCGTCTTCGCCGAGACCGATGGAATCATGCGTCAGCACGTGGATGACGCGGATGCCCATCAGCGCGGCAAGGCGGATCGAGGGACGGCAATAGTCCGAGAAGATCAGGAAGCCGCCGGAGTAGGGGATCAGGCCGCCATGCAGCGCGATACCGTTCATGGCGGCAGCCATGCCGTGCTCGCGGATGCCGTAGTGGATGTAGCGGCCGGAGAAGTCGTCGGGCGTGATCGACTTGGTCTGGCTGGTCTTGGTGTTGTTCGAGCCGGTCAGGTCCGCCGAACCGCCGAGGGTTTCGGTCAGGACGCCGTTGATGACTTCGAGAGCGTCCTCGGATGCCTTGCGGGTCGCGACGGTCGGCTTCGATTCAGCAAGCTTCCTCTTGTAGGCGTCGATGGCGCCGTCGAAGCTGCCCGGAAGATCGCCGGCAAAGCGGCGGGTGAATTCGGCCCGCTTCTCCGGGTCCGCATGCGCCAGGCGCTCCTCCCAATCCTTGCGGGTCTTGGTGGAGCGCAGGCCGGCGAGACGCCATGCATCGAGCACGTCGGCCGGCACGACAAAGGCCTCTTCCTCCCAGCCGAGCGCCTTGCGGGCCGCGGCGATTTCGTCGGCACCGAGCGGCGAACCGTGAACCTTGTGGGTGCCGGCCTTGTTCGGGGCGCCGAAGCCGATCACCGTCTTGCAGGCGATCATGGTCGGCTTGTCGGACTTGCGGGCAGTTTCCAGAGCCGCTGCGATCTCTTCCGGATTGTGGCCGTCGACGGCGAGCGTGTTCCAGCCTGACGCACGGAAGCGGGCATGCTGGTCGGTCGAATCGGCGAGCGAAATCGCGCCATCGATCGAAATGCCGTTATTGTCCCACAGCACGATCAGCTTGTTGAGCTTCAGGTGGCCGGCAAGCGAAATCGCTTCCTGGCTGATGCCTTCCATCAGGCAACCGTCGCCAACCAATGCGTAGGTATAGTGGTTCTGCAGGTCGGAGCCGAATTCGACGGACAGCTTCTTTTCAGCGATCGCCATGCCGACGGCGTTGGCGATACCCTGGCCGAGCGGACCGGTGGTGGTTTCGATGCCGGAGGCATGGCCGTATTCCGGATGGCCGGCGGTCTTTGCCCCCATCTGCCGGAACTGCTTGATGTCCTCTATGGTCATGTCCTCGTAGCCCGTGAGATAGAGCAGCGAGTAGAGGAGCATGGAGCCGTGGCCTGCCGACAGAACGAAACGGTCGCGGTCGGGCCAGAGCGGGTTCTTGGGGTCGAAGCTCAGGAAGCGGGTGAAGAGCACAGTCGCGACATCGGCGCATCCCATGGGCATGCCGGGATGTCCCGAATTGGCCTTTTCCACTGCGTCCATGGCAAGGAATCGGATCGCATTCGCCATCCGGTTATGTTTATCGGGAGAAATCATGGCTATTCCGCTTGTTCCGGGTCGTGGGAGACGGCGCGCGTGTCCACGCGGTCGTTTGAAAGCGGCTGATCCTTAGCAGGTGAATCGCGCAAGTCAACAAATGCCCTGTATTCTGGCGTTTATGGTGTCAAAAATCACGTTTCTGCCTCTTTTCTATGCGCTGCACAGTGTCGTTCCATTCCCGGAAAGGATGGAGGCTTCGTCCACAAGATAGGCCGTCCGGGGACGGGGGCTGTTTATTGACGGGCGACAATACCGCCGCATACTGTCCGCCTTCAATTCATCATGTCTTCGAGGGCGATTCGAGTCACTTTTTCTGGAAAGCAGGGGCCTAGGAAATGCCGACGGAAAGTTCGTTCGACACAGCGCTGATCGCCCTTCGCCAGGCGATAACCGGCCTCGAGAACGCCATAGACATGCGGATCGAGGCACAGCGGGAGCACAGCGAGGTCGAGAACGAGGTCAAGCGCGTGCATGCCGATCGTGCGCGGCTCGCCCAGGAGCTGGACCAGTCCGAATTCCGGGCCAACCGGCTGGAAGAGGTGAACCGTGAGGTTTCGCGCCGGCTGGTGACGGCGATGGAAACGATCAGGGCGGTTCTGGATCGCTGAGACCGGCTCGGGCGTTGATGGAAATGCAAACCCGGCGCCGTGGCGCCAGTTGGGAAGTTCGATGGCACAGGTGACGGTAACGATCGACGGCAAAGCCTATCGCATGGCCTGCGACGAGGGGCAGGAGGGGCATCTGACCGATCTTGCCAACCAGTTCGACCGTTATGTCGGCCATCTGAAGTCCCAGTTCGGCGAGATCGGCGATCTGCGCCTGACCGTCATGGCGGGCATCATGGTGATGGACGAACTGTCGGAGCTCAATCGCCGTCTGGCGGCGCTGGAGGGCGAAGTCGCTTCCTTCCGCGCGGGCCAGGATTCGGCTGTCAATGGCGCACGAGAGCGCGAGGAAATGCTCACCCAGGCGATCGGCGAACTCACCGACCGGCTGAACGGGATTACCCGGAAGCTGACTGCGCGACCCTCGGCGGAAGCCTGACCCGCGATCTTCAAAATTTCCGCGGAACGGTTCCGCCGCCTCTGGCGGAGGTCGGGGTTTCATCCTATATTGCGGCTGCGGTCTGCGCCTCTCGACAGGAACACACAATCCCTGGGGCCATACCCGATCCTAAGGGAGCTGTCCCTGACCAGGTCCGTGGGCTTGGTCATACGGCGCCCACCTACTTTGTAGGCTCCCAGGATCGTAATCATCCATCGGTTGCCGTGGATCGCACTTTCCTTTTTCTTCAGATCATGCCGCGGGCCGGCGGGCGAGAGCCAGCATGGCGCCGAAGGCGATCATCAGGCCGCCGCTGGCCTTGTTCATCCAGGCAAAGACGCTGGAATTGCCGGCGAAGCGGCCGAGATGGCTGCCGATAAAGGCGTAGACGGCGATTGCCGCCATTTCCAGCAGAAGGAAGATCGCGCCAAGTACGGCGAAGCTCGTTGCATAGTCGCCGCGGTCGAGGAACTGCGGAAAGAAGGCGGTGAAGATCAGGATTGCCTTGGGATTGCCGATCGCCACCCAGAACTCCTGCTTGGCAAGGCTTGCGGTCGTTCGAACCGGCCGTGCCGCGTCGAGGCCGCCGATTTTCGGCGCACCGGCGCGCAGAAGCTTGATGCCGAGCCAGACCAGATAGGCAGCCCCCGCCCACTTGACCGCCGAGAAGGCGATTTCGGACGCGATGAGCAATGCGCCGAGGCCGAGCGCGGTGATGGCGATCATGATGGCGAAGGCGAGGATGCGACCGAGCGAGGCGAGAAGCGCTGCAGGAATGCCGACGCGCATGGCGTTGGTCAGCGCCAGAAGGTTGTTGGGGCCGAACGCCATGTTGAGCGCGAAGCAAGCGGGGATGAACCATAGTATGGTGTCGGTGGTCATTTTGTCGTCCCGGAAAGGCTCTTTGAGGCGGGACGTTAATATGTCGCCGCAGTTCAGGCAACGGCCCGTTCAGATGCTCAGGCCGAGTTCCTTTTCCTTCTCGATATAGGCGCGCTGACGGTCTGTGACGTAATCGCGCACGATCGGGGCTCCGTCGCGCTTGCGGGAAAGCTGGAGATGGAAGACCATCTGGCTTCCGGCGCGGAAGGTCATCTCCGCACTGACGAGGTAGAATTCCCACATCCGGGCGAAGCGTTCGTCATACATGGCGACGACCTTGTCGCGGTTGGCCTCGAAACGCTGGCCCCAATGGGCGAGCGTCATGGCATAGTGCAGGCGCAAGACCTCGATGTCGGTGACCCAGAGGCTGTTCTGCTCGGTAACGGCGAGCACTTCGGAAAGGGCGGGCGAGTAACCGCCGGGAAAGATGTACTTGCGTATCCACGGACTGGTCATGCCGGGCGGGCTCATATGGCCGATGGAGTGGATGACCGCCAGCCCGTCATCGGGCATCAGCGCGTTCAACTGCTTGAAGAATTCGTCGTAGTGCTGGACGCCGACATGTTCGAACATGCCAACCGAAACCACGCGGTCGAAGGTTTCGGTGACGTCGCGGTAATCCTTCAGTTCGAAGCGGACGCGATCCGAAAGCCCGGCTTCGGCCGCTCTTTGCGTTGCCAGCGCATGCTGTTCCTTCGAAAGCGTGACGCCGACGACCTCGACGTTTTCGAGCCGTGCCATGTAAAGGGCGAGGTCACCCCAGCCGCATCCGATATCGAGCACCTTCAGTCCCGGCTTCAGGTCCAGCTTGGCGGCAAGCAGTCTCAGCTTGTTGCGCTGTGCCTGTTCCAGCGTCTCGCTTTCCTCGCGGAAATAAGCGCAGGAATAGAGCATGTTTTCATCGAGGAAGAGTTTGTAGAAATCGTTGCCGAGATCGTAGTGGTGGGCGACGTTGCGCTGGGCCTCGCCCTTCTTGTTGGATTGCAGACGCTTGCGGAAGCGCATCTTGAGCGCCCGCAGCACCTTCTGGATCGGGTACTTGCCGAGCGACAGCCGGTTTATCGAAAACAGCATGAGGAAATCACGCAGCGTCGAGCCTTCCTCGAAGCGCATGGTGCCGTCCATATAGGCCTCGCCGGCCACCAGTTCGGCCTTGAAGACCAGACTGCGATAGAGTTTGGGATCGGTCAGCCGCATGGTGACCTGCGGGCCGGGTTCCATTCCGCCGAATACGTGGCGCTTGCCCTCGGCGTCGATCACGGTGAGTTGGCCCTTGCGGATGAATGACGTCAACATGTGCGACAGCAGGAACATGTACACCTCATAGCGAGTCGAGCGTTCAGTTCCGCATGTTAGCGGAAATGGCGGCGCGCGCATCCCGAAATGGAAGAGGTGTGCAGATGATCGCAAAAACGGCGCCGGTGCAGCTTGTGGCTGCACCGGCGCCGTTTATTCTAATATGGACCGCCTCGCCTCATGGGGGCGGCGGGGTCGGAGGTCAGGTCAGAACTCTTCCCAATCGGCAGCCGCCGCCGCCGTCGTCCCGGTTGCGGGAAATGCCCTGGCGAGCTGGCCGGCCATGGCCCGGGCCGGGGAGGAGACCGCCCGTGAGGCCGGGGCGGCGGCGCGCGGAGCGATGCGTGCGGTTGCGGCGGCCGGAGCCGATGCCGGTTCGGCACGACGGACGGGGGCCGTGACCGGGTCGGTTTCCGATGTGCGGAACTGGGCGACAAGGCCCGAAAGCGTCGAGGTGCTGTCGGCGAGACGGTGCGTCACCGCCGTCGTTTCCTCGACCATCGCGGCATTCTTCTGGGTGAACTGGTCCATATGGTTCACCGAGGCGCTGATCTCGTGCAGGGCGGTCGCCTGTTCGCGCGCGGCGGTGGCGATCGAATGGATGTGATCGTTGATGGCGGCGACCTGACCGGCGATCTCTCGCAGCGCCTTGCCGGTTTCACGTACCAGCGAGACACCGCCGCCGACTTCCTCGCCCGACTTGGTGATGAGCGCCTTGATGTCCTTGGCAGCGTTGGCGGAGCGTTGGGCGAGTTCGCGCACTTCCTGGGCGACGACGGCAAAGCCCTTGCCGGCCTCGCCTGCGCGGGCGGCCTCGACACCGGCGTTGAGCGCCAGAAGGTTGGTCTGGAAGGCGATCTCGTCGATCACGTTGATAATCTTGGAAATCTCGCTCGATGCGTTCTCGATCCGGTTCATCGCTTCCACGGCGTCCGAGACGACCTTGCTCGAACCCTCAGTGCTTTTGCGGGCGGCCATGGCAAGGGTGGAGGCCTCGTCGGCCTTGGCGGAGGAGCCGCGAACGGTGGAGGTGATCTCCTCGAGTGCGGCGGAGGCCTCTTCCAGCGACGCAGCCTGCTGTTCCGTGCGCTTTGAAAGATCGAGGCTCGCCGCGCGCATTTCCGACGAACTTGCCTCGATGCCGAGCGTCTCGTTGCGAAGCTGCGAAAGCGTGCCGTTCAGCTTGTCGACGGAATGGTTGAAGTCCGTGCGCAGCCGGTCGAGTTCGCCTTCGAAGCTCTGTTCGAGGCGAATGGTAAGGTCTCCTTCGCTGAGGCGGCGCAGACCGGTCGCCAATGCATCGACCGCGATTTGCGTGTTTCGCGCTTTCTGGGCTTCGAGGGCTTCGCGTTCGAGGCGCTCCTGTTCACCAAGGGCGATGTTCTCCGCGGCCTGCCGCTCCAGTTCGATCTTCTGCTGCGCGCTTTCGCGGAAGACGTCGAGGGCTTGCGCCAAGGCACCGATCTCGTTGCCGAGATCGCGATGGGGTACGACGACATCCAGATGGCCGGCGGCCATTTCGTCGGCGACCGCTGTCAGCCGGGGCAGCGGGCCGATGATCCGGCGGGCGATGAAGGCGGTGACAAGGGTTCCGAGCAACAGGGTCACGAGAGCGGTCGCGCCGATTGCCCATGCCATCTGCTGCGCCATGCTGTCGATTTCGGCGGCGCGGACACCGGCATAGAGGATGCCGGTGACCTCACCGGTGGGGGTGAAGATCGGCTGATAGATGGTGTAATAGGGCACATCCAGGATGACGGCCTCGCCGCGATAGGTTTCGCCCTTCGTGACGACGGGATAGACAGCGCCCGTCTGTCCGAGCGCGGTGCCCACGGCGCGCTTGCCATCGGGCTTGATGATGTTCGTCGTCCTACGCCAGAAATCCTTGCTGGCCGGGTCCCAGGCGAAAATCGTGGCCGTCTGGCCGGTCATGCGGCCAATGGTGTCGATCATATCGTGAGAAGAGAATTCCGCAGGGATCGCAGTGGTTACGATGCGCTGGACGTTGCCGTCCTTGCTCCATGTAACCGTGGTGCCCGGAAGGTCGCGTTCGACGATGGTTGCCGCCGTCCTCAGACTGGCGTTCTGGCTCGCCACCGCCTGTTCGGCGATGCGGGCGGCGATGCTTTCCGAGATGACCCAAGACACTGCCGCGAGCGAAGTCATCAGAACGAGAACGGTCGCCGCGGTGACGGTCTTGACGATGCCGTAACGTGAGAAAATCTTCATGAAAGATCCCTTGTTGAATTGCCGCCATCATAATTGACGAGTGTTAATTCATTCTTTGAAAAACCCGAGAAATCCGGATCAAAAGCGCTTTGGGGGTGCCGATGGACGCCGAGGCCGTCCGGCGATTGCAAAAAAAACGATCTCGGATATGGTCCGCTCGCCCCGAAGGATACAATCGCGATATGAGCAACAGGGAACGGAAGGCGATCATTCGCCGTGAACGGCTGGCAGCCCGGGATGCTATTCCCGCCGATGTCAGGACGGAATTCAGCCTTGCGATGGCCGACCACGGCGGCGATCGCCTGGCATTTTCGCCGGGGACGATCGTTTCCGGTTTTTTCCCGATCCGTTCGGAGGCCGATATCCGACCGCTGATGGCGCATCTGAAAGCCCGCGGTGCGCGGCTCTGCCTGCCGATCATCCAGGACCGGGAAACCATCGTTTTCCGCGAGCTGGTGACAGGCGCTGAACTTGTCGATACCGGTTTCGGCACCCGCGGCCCGGGTCCGGATGCCGCTGTCCTCGATCCGGAAATCATGCTTGTCCCGCTTTCGGCCTTCGACGGTCGCGGCCATCGGATCGGCTACGGCGCCGGCCATTACGACCGCGCCATCGCCCGGCTGAGAGAAAAAGGCCGCCACCCCAGGCTGATCGGCATTGCATTCGACTGTCAGGAGGTGGCAGAAGTGCCCTTTGAACCGCATGACGTCCAGCTGGAGGCTGTTCTGACGGAAAGCGGCTACAGGCAATTCTGACGGAGACTGGACAGGGCGAATGAGGCTGCTTTTTCTCGGGGACATGGTGGGCAAGACGGGACGCACGGCGGTATGGGAGCGGCTGCCCGGCCTGATCTCCGACCTCAAGCTCGATTTCGTCATCGTCAACGGCGAGAACGCGGCTGGCGGTTTCGGCATTACCGAGGACATCTATCTCGAAACGATCAATGCCGGCGCCGACGTCGTGACGACCGGCAACCATGTCTGGGACCAGAAGGAGGCCGTGGTGTTCTGCGAGCGCCACGACCAATTCCTCAGGCCGGCCAACTATCCCGCCGGAACCCCCGGCCGTGGCTCCGGCATCTATTACGCGCGCAACGGCGCCCGTGTGCTCGTCGCCAACATCATGGGCCGGGTCTTCATGCATCCCGAACTCGACGATCCCTTCAAGTCGGCGGAGGCCATCCTGACCGCTTGCCCGCTGAAGGAACAGGCGGATGCGATCGTCTTCGACTTCCACGCCGAGGCAACCAGCGAGAAGCAGTGTTTCGGCCACTTCGTCGACGGCCGCGCGAGTTTCGTCGTCGGCACGCATACCCATGTGCCGACCGCCGACCACCAGATCCTCAACGGCGGCACGGCCTATATGTCGGATGCCGGCATGTGCGGCGATTACGATTCCTCGCTCGGCATGGAGAAGGAAGAACCGCTCAACCGCTTCATCTCCAAGATGCCGAAGGGCCGTTTCGAGGCTGCCCACGGCCCCGCCACGATCTGCGGCGTCGGCGTCGAAATCTCCGACAGTACCGGTCTTGCCGAGAAGATCGCACCGCTCCGGATCGGGCCGCGGCTGGCGGAGAGTATTCCGGATTTCTGGGTTTAGAGTAACGCCACTTCGGCCGGATTTTGCCTTGCTCTCACGCTAATGTGACGGTGTCTGCCCTGCAGGGCGCTTTACCTGACATGCCGCCTGTCGCATCCTGAGGTCTCGGATCGATGAGCGGGGCCTGCGCGATGCTGCTGCGACTTGCGATGGCGTTCATTTCCCTGATGTTTGCCGCCGCTGGCGCTGGCGCTGGCGCCCAGGACAGCCGTCCGCCGGCGAGCCAGTGCCAGTTGATCGCGGAGACATTGCCGTCGGCGAGCTTCGCTGCTTACAAGCCATCCGAGGACATTGTTTCTCGGCAGTTCGCGGCGCTTCCGGAGAACGTGACGATCACCTTTCTCGGCCATTCGACCTTTCAGATCGATACGCCGGGCGGAATCTCCATCGCCACCGACTTCAACGGCTGGCTTCGGATGCCCAGGGTTCCCGATGTCGTGACCATGAACAAGGCGCATTCCAGCCACTACACGCTTTCCCCGGATCCGGCGATCGTCAATGTGCTGCATGGCTGGAACGACGAAAAGCCGGGCGAGAAGATCGAGCACCGGCTGGTCGTCGGCGACGCTTATATCCGCAATGTTTCGACCGATATTCGTACCTGGGGCGGCGATTTCGAGCGCAACGGCAATTCGATCTTCATCTTCGAAGTGGCCGGGCTTTGCATCGGGCATCTCGGCCATCTGCATCATGAACTGACGGATGGGCATTACGCCGAGATCGGTCGACTCGACATCGTGATGGTGCCTGTCGACGGGGGGCTCACCATGGGGGCCGACAGCATGAGCCGCACGATCAAGCGACTGCGCTCGGCGTTGATCCTGCCGATGCATCGCACCGGCCCTCCCGTTCGCGATTTCATCGCCATGTTCGACCAGAGCTTCGACGTGAAGATCTCCGAAAGCCGGGGCGTTACGGTTTCGATGCGCACCCTGCCGCGCAAGCCGCTGATCCTGGTGATGCAGGGGATGTGACGCCTTTGCGCGGGGCCGTGCCGGACCCGTACGGACTTCCGTTTTCCCCTCCTTCCCCTTGAACGCGGAGGTTTTCATCCGTATAAGGCGCCCATTCCCAATATTTAGACCTGATCAGGGGTGCCATGGCTGGCCATTCACAGTTTAAAAACATCATGCACCGCAAGGGCCGTCAGGATGCCGTGCGGTCGAAAATGTTCTCCAAGCTCGCGCGTGAAATCACGGTCGCGGCCAAGACCGGCCTTCCCGACGTGAACATGAATGCGCGTCTTCGTCTTGCCGTTCAGAACGCCAAGGCGCAGTCGATGCCGAAGGACAACATCGAGCGCGCCATCAAGAAGGCATCCGGAGCAGACAGCGAGAACTACGAAGAAGTCCGCTACGAAGGCTACGGTCCGGGCGGCGTCGCCGTCATCGTCGAGGCGCTGACCGACAACCGCAACCGCACCGCCTCCTCCGTGCGCTCGACCTTCTCGAAGGCTGGCGGCGCCCTCGGGGAAACCGGTTCGGTTTCCTTCTCCTTCGACCGTGTCGGCGAAATCACCTACAAGCTTTCCGTCGGTGATGCGGACAAGGTGATGGAAGCGGCGATCGAGGCCGGCGCCGAAGACGTCGTCACCGACGAGGACGGCCACACGATCTATTGCGGCTTCGAGGACATCAACGAAGTCTCGAAGGCGCTGGAAGCAGCCCTCGGCGAAGCCGAATCCATCAAGGCGATCTGGAAGCCTCAGAACACCGTTCCGGTCGATGAGGAAAAGGCCCAGTCGCTGATGAAGCTCATCGACACACTGGAAGACGATGACGACGTGCAGAACGTCTATTCGAACTTCGAAGTTTCCGACGAGATCATGGCCAAGCTTTCGGCCTGACGTCGGTATACGTTTCAAAATGAAGGCCCGGCGCCAATGGCGGCCGGGCCTTTTTTGTCTTAGCTTCTTCGATCGCGCTTCACGGGCGCCGCTCGATGGCTGTTACCCGATCCATTGCCTCATCGACCTTGCCTTCGATTCTGGATAAAGTGTTCTCAAGAACTGCTTGAAGGTGTGTAAGCCCGCCGCCAATTTCCATCTTGATGGCAATCTCGAGATCGTCGCGAAGCTCGCTCTGACGTCGTTCGACCCGCTTCATATATTCATATGTCTGCAAGGAAAGAGTTCTTATCTCCGCAATTTCCTTGCGAAGCACTTTCAGTTCCTCGTTGTTTTTCTGGTTGAGCTTTGCCAGAAAACTGAGATCAACGGTTTCTTGGGTCATAAGCTTCGCCTTTCTGTTAGAAAGTAGCGGCAAGCCCATGGAAATACAACTGTGCGGCGCGGAGTATTGCCGCGTCTCAGGCCGCCTCGCTGCGTACGCTGGCGATAACGTCGACGAGGTCGTTAACGATGCGCTCGATCTGACTGCGGTCGTCGCCTTCGACCATGACGCGGATCAGGGGCTCGGTGCCGGAGGGGCGGATGACGAGGCGGCCGTTCCTGGCCAGTTCGCTCTCGGCATCGGCAATCGCCTGCTTGACGGACGCATCCTCCAGCGGCTTGCCGCCGGAATAGCGGACGTTGCGCAGGAGCTGCGGCACCGGATCGAAGCGGTGGCAGATTTCGCTGACGGTCTTTCCGGTGCGCTTGACGCAGGCCAGAATCTGGAGCGCGGCCACGAGACCGTCGCCGGTCGTGCCGAAGTCCGAAAGAACGATATGGCCGGACTGTTCGCCTCCGACATTGAAATTGTGCTGGCGCATGTGTTCGACGACATAGCGGTCGCCGACCTTCGTGCGGGCAAGCGACAGACCCTTGCCGGAGAGGAAGCGTTCGAGCCCGAGATTGGACATGACGGTGGCGACGATGCCGTCACCCTTCAGGATCTGGTCCTGCGCCCATGTGTCGGCGATGACCGCCATCAACTGGTCGCCGTCGACGATCGCGCCGTTTTCGTCGATGATGATGACGCGGTCGGCGTCGCCGTCGAGCGCAATGCCGATATCGGCGCGTACCTCATGCACCTTCTTCTGCAGGGCGGCGGGGTGGGTCGAGCCGCAGTCGAGGTTGATATTGGTGCCGTTCGGTTCGTTGCCGATCGTCACCACTTCGGCGCCGAGTTCCCAAAGCGCCAGCGGAGCGACCTTGTAGGCTGCGCCATTGGCGCAGTCGATGGCGACGCGCAGGCCGTGCAGGGTCACGTCGCGGGGCAGGGTGCGCTTGACGAATTCGATGTAGCGATAGATGTCGCCCTCGACGCGCTTTGCCCGACCGATCTCCTGGGCCGGTGCGAGTTGGCCGTAGATGTCCTGTTCGAGAAGGTTTTCGATCTCGGCCTCGATCTCATCGGAGAGCTTGTAGCCGTCCGGTCCGAAAAGCTTGATGCCATTGTCGGCGAAGGGATTGTGGGACGCCGAGATCATGACGCCGATATCGGCGCGCAGCGAGCGGGTGAGCATGGCGACTGCTGGCGTCGGGATCGGGCCGAGCAGGAAGACATCGAGGCCCGCTGCGGTGAAGCCGGCGACCAGAGCATTTTCCAGCATGTAACCGGAGAGGCGGGTATCCTTGCCGATTACCACGCGGTGACGGTGATGGCCCCGCCTGAAGATCGTGCCGACCGCGATGCCGACCCGCATCGCAAGGTCCGGCGTCATCGGAAACTGGTTGGACTGTCCGCGAATGCCATCCGTGCCAAAATAACGACGTGTCATGTGTTTCCCGAAATGCTCCGTTTGCCGCTTACTTCCGTCTGTTCGACGGAAGCGCCGCCGGAGGCGGCGAGCGCGATATCGACTGGGCTGCTCTTGCCACAAAAACCGCAACAGGACACGTAAATTAGCGCAAAAAACCATTACATCCCGTTACCGCTTATGAAAAAGCCACCCGCCGTTGCCGGGGGTGGCTCTCTATCCTGTTCTGAACCTGTGGATCAGTGCGGCTGCGGTTCCAGACCGCTTTCGGGCTCGCCGCCCTTCGGCTGATCTTTCTTCGGGCCGGTCGAGGGAACCGCCGAACCGCGGCTGGTCGGGCTGTCGTCCCCCAGGTCGCGGGCGGGCTTTTCGCCCTTCAGCAGCGCCTTGATCTCGTCGCCGGAGAGCGTTTCGTATTCCAGCAGGCCTTCGGCCAGAGCCACGAACTCGTCGTGCTTTTCCGAGATGATACGGCGGGCCTCGGTATAGGCCTCGTCGATCAGGCGGCGCACTTCGTTGTCGATCTTCTGGGCGGTCGATTCCGAGACGTTGCGCGTCTGCGAGACCGAATGGCCGAGGAAGACTTCCTGCTGGTTTTCGCCGTAGGCGACCTGGCCGAGCTCGTCGGAGAAGCCCCACTGGGTGACCATGGCGCGGGCAAGCTTGGTCGCCTGCTCGATGTCAGAGGATGCACCCGAGGTGATGTTCTCCTTGCCGAAGGTGAGTTCCTCGGCGACGCGACCGCCCATCATGATGACGAGGCGGGAGACCATCCACTTGTAGCTCATCGAGTAGCGGTCGCCTTCCGGCAGCTGCATGACCATGCCGAGCGCGCGGCCGCGCGGGATGATGGTCGCCTTGTGAAGCGGGTCGGCGACCGGCACGTTGAGCGCGGTGATCGCATGGCCGGCCTCGTGATAGGCGGTGAGCTTCTTCTCTGCCTCGGTCATGGCAGACGAACGGCGTTCCGCGCCCATCATGATCTTGTCCTTGGCGTCCTCGAATTCCTGCATGGTGACGACGCGCTTGTTGCGGCGGGCGGCCATGAGGGCGGCTTCGTTGACGAGGTTCATCAGGTCCGCGCCGGAGAAGCCGGGCGTGCCGCGGGCAAGAACCTTGAGGTCGACATTCGGTGCCAGCGGCACGTTGCGGGCATGGACCTTCAAAATACGCTCGCGACCGACGATATCGGGATTCGGCACGACGACCTGACGGTCGAAACGGCCGGGACGCAGCAGCGCCGGGTCGAGAACGTCGGGGCGGTTGGTCGCAGCGATCAGGATGATGCCTTCATTCGCTTCGAAGCCGTCCATCTCGACGAGCAACTGGTTCAGCGTCTGTTCGCGTTCGTCGTTACCGCCGCCGAGGCCAGCGCCACGATGGCGGCCGACGGCGTCGATTTCGTCGATGAAGATGATGCAGGGCGCATTCTTCTTGGCCTGCTCGAACATGTCACGGACGCGGCTTGCGCCGACACCGACGAACATTTCGACGAAGTCCGAACCGGAAATGGTGAAGAAGGGCACGTTTGCTTCGCCGGCGACAGAGCGGGCGAGCAGCGTCTTACCGGTGCCGGGCGGGCCGACGAGCAGGACGCCGCGCGGGATCTTGCCGCCGAGGCGCTGGAACTTCTGCGGGTCGCGCAGGAATTCGACGATCTCTTCCAGGTCCTGCTTGGCTTCGTCGACACCGGCGACATCGTCGAAGGTGACCCGACCATGGGCTTCCGTCAAAAGCTTCGCCTTGGACTTGCCGAAGCCCATCGCGCCGCGCGAACCGCCCTGCATCTGGCGCATGAAGAAGAGCCAGACACCGAGGATCAGCAGCATGGGCAGCAGCGTGCCGAGATAGCTCAGGAAGCTGGAAGACCCGTCCGTCTCGGGACGGGCGACGATCATCACGTTCTTCGACTGCAGCTTCTCGAGCAGGTTGTCGTCGATAACCGGTGCGTAAGTCTGGAAGGCAGTGCCGTTTTCGGCATAGGTGCCGAGAACGCGATTGCCTGTGACGGTCACGTCACGGACACGGCCGGAATCCACTTCGCGAAGGAACTGCGAATACGGAATTTCGCGCGAACTGGTTTGCGACGGAGTCGTCTGAAACATGCTGAACAATGCGATCAGCAGGAGGGCTATGATCGCCCATAGCGCAAAGTTCCGAAAATTTGGGTTCATCGAACTCCCCGAATAAGATGCGCGGGATAATGCCCGCCGGATTATCGACTAACATAGGATTGCACTGCGGCCTTGCCAAGGCAAAGCGGCGGTTTGGCTGCTTTTTCCGTCAATAAGGATTAAACGGGAGAGGGCAATAGTCCTTCCGTCCCATGAGACGCGCGATGGCATTGGCCAAATCGAGGTCGAAGGCGGGTAAAAAGCGATCGAACAAGGGCAGGGAAGGCTCGATTTCGACGGAGCCGGCCGGTGCAGCCGCGGGCATTACACTTGCTTTACCGAGGGCCGCCGAGGGGCCGGTCCGGTTCAGATGGCGGACGAGGCCGTCGGGGAGAAACTGAGGGCCATGCATGGGCGGGGTCATTCGGCCGGCTGTGACGAAGGCGGTTTCCGGCCCGCGATTGGTGATGCGAAAGCGTCCGTCCCATTCCGCCCACTCGCCGGGCGGGATCTCCAGCGGCAAAATATCGCGGCTCTCGCGCATGAGGAACAGGCCGTCCCTGTGCCGTTCGACGAGTGCGCGGGAGAGGGTGATGCGACCCTGTCGACCTGAGGCGAGGAAAGATGCCAGCCGATCCATGCTGTCCCGGCCCGGCCGGTGGGACCGGCCGCCGACGACGGCGCAAAGTGTCGAGAGGGCATGAAGGAGAGCGGGCGACCGAAGGTCCAGGGCTTCCGGGGCCACTCTCACCGAGAGCGAGGCGTAGCCGGTCGCATGGGCTTGGAGGAGGGCTGCGGCCTGTCGCGACAGTGCGGTTCGGCCGGTACCCGCAGAGCGGATGCTCTGCGTATCCATGGCCTCGCGATCGTGACGCACCCGCACGCGTTCGTACTTGCGATCCTCGTTGCTCGGATCGTCGATCCAGCCGGTGTCGAGCCGGCGGAGATAATCGCGGATATCCTGCCGCCGGATCTCAAGGAAGGGACGGAGAAGCCAGAAACGCCGGTCATGAAGCGTCGCCTCGGCCATTCCGGCGAGGCCGAGATTGTCGCCGGCGGCGCGGGCGGCGCGCATGGCGACGGTCTCCTCCTGGTCGTCGAGCGTGTGGCCGGTGACGATAAGATCCGTGCCGGCCTCTGCGGCCGCTTGGGAAAGCAGACGGTAACGCGCGTCGCGGGCTGCGGCAGATATTCCCGTTTCCGGCTTCGGTCCGGTCCAGGCGAGAATGCGATGGGGAACGCCGAGCGATGCGCAAAGGGTTGCGACGGCTTCGGCCTCGGCAGTGCTCTCCGGTCTCAGCCGATGATCGACCGTGGCTGCGATGAGCGAATGGGGCAGGCGACGCGAGGTCACGGCGCGATCGAGGGCGATCAGCAGGCCGGTGGAATCGCTGCCGCCGGAAACGGCGACGAGAAGCCGGCGGGTGCCGGACAGTCGGTCAAGAAGCCTTGCGGCTGCATCCTCGGGAGATGGGGCGTGGTCCACGGCAGGGGTGGCCGGGTGGACGCGGGTCAGCAGCGGAGGCGCTTCTGTTCGCTCGCCACCTTGGATACCACCGCGCGGGAGGCCTTCGGATAGCGCTTCGTCACTTCCCGCAGCGTTGCGCAGGCCGTGTCAGTATTGTCGAGCGCGGCGAGCGACATGCCGAGCTTCAGCAGCATTTCGGGAGCCTTGGGCGAGGAGCTATAGGCCTGGTGGGCATTGAGGAAGGTCTTGGCGGCTTCGTTGAAATTGCCCTGGGAATAGAGCGCTTCGCCCAGCCAGAAGTTGGCGTCGGCGATCTTGGAGCTCTTGGGGTAACGGGCGATGAAGTCCCGGAACTCGTTTTCCGCCATGCCGTAGTCACCGGAAAGCACATGCGCATAGGCGACCTGGTAGACGTCGCTTTCCGAGCCGGTGGAGGCGGTCTGGGTCGCCGCGGGGGCGCTGACGCCGGGCAGTGCGGAGGACTTGTTGACCGCGTCCTGATTGATCGTGGCCGTCTGCGGCATGCCGCTGGAATCGAGCTCGATCGAGCCTAGCGTCTGCTCGGGCTGTCCGAGCGACGAGGAGGAGGCGCCGATGTCTCCACCGGGCGCCGGTTCCTGGGTGATGATTTCGGCGACCGAATCCTCCGGCGTCGCGCCGGCATTCACCGGCCTGTCGAGCGAACCGCTCTTCTTGGCGCCGCCTTTTTCCAGATCCTGGAAACGGTATTCATTGTCTTCCTGGGTCTTGCGCATCTGTTCCTGCATCTGCAGCAACTGATAGCTCATTTCCTCGATACGGCCGTTGAGGCTGCGGATCTCCTCCTCGAGCTGCTGCACGCGGATCGAGGGATCGGCGCTTTGCGCGAGCTGCACGGGCTGGCGGCTGCTTGCGGCCGGCGCCGGCTGGCTCTTGTTGAGCGAGGGAAACAGTTGCAGCGCGCTTGCCGTTCCGTTCAGGCCTGCCAGCGAGGCCGTCGCAAGCAATGCGGCCATGACAAGTCTCTTCATATGGTTCGTCCTGTTATCCTTTGAATCGTCACGCCGGATGGCGCACATGGCGGATTTTTACAATTGACCGTAAAAAAGCAACTCAAGTTCGGCCAAAGTGTGGAGAAAAGAAAAGGCGGCCGAGCGGCCGCCTTCACATAAGCTTGAGGGACCGGCCGGATCAGAGGCCGGCGCCGCCGAGAACGGTGACGGCGCGGCGGTTCTGCGACCAGCAGGAGATGTCGTCGCAAACGGCGACCGGACGTTCCTTGCCGTAGGAGATGGTCTTCATGCGGCTTGCCGGTACGCCGCGCGAGGCGAGGTAGTCGCGGGTGACGGCAGCGCGGCGAGCGCCGAGCGCGAGGTTGTATTCGCGGGTGCCGCGTTCGTCTGCATGGCCTTCGATGGTGATGGCGTAGTTCGGGTACTTGGCGAGCCACTGAGCCTGACGGTCGAGCGTCTGCTGGGCATCGGCACGGATCGAGGTCGAATCGGTGTCGAAGAAGATGCGGTCGCCGACATTGACGGTGAAGTCCTGGGTCGAGCCCGGCGTTGCGGCGCCGCCGGCGCCGAGGCCGAGTTCGGAAGCGCTGTTCGGCAGGTTCTTCTTCGAGGCGCAGCCGGCAAGCGCCAGCGTCATCGCGATTGCGACGATGGCGGGGTTGCTTGCAAGTTGCTGCATGCGGCTCTTCGCCGGAGTTTGAATGCGGCTCATCGCCGGTCTCCTTGATTCTTTCCGTTAGGGTTGCCGGACTCTAACCATTCGAGGTTAACCGGCTTCGAACGAACATGGTTAACAAACTGTCAAAACACTGCCGCAATGCGCCGATTCCCAACACATTGCGGCAAGAAAGAGGCGTTTTTCCGCGCCCTATTCGAGCAGCGGCGACCAGGCCGGGTCGGAGGCGTAGCCCGGTGTCTTGATGAGCTGTTCGTTGTAACCGGTCAGGTCGATCGAATAGAGCTGCGGACCGCCTGCGCCGGCACCCTGGCGGAAGAACATGATGACGCGGCCGTTCGGCGCCCAGGTCGGGCCTTCGTTGTGGAAGCCGGTGGTCAGGATGCGCTCGCCCGAACCGTCGGTCTTCATCACGCCGATCGAGAACTTGCCGCCGGACTGCTTGGTGAAGGCGATCAGGTCGCCGCGCGGAGACCATACGGGCGTCGAATAGGAGCCGTCGCCGAAGGAAATGCGCTGCTGGCCGGAGCCGTCGGCATTCATCACATAGAGCTGCTGGCGTCCGCCGCGGTCGCTTTCGAAGACGATGCGGCTGCCGTCCGGCGAGTAGGAGGGAGAGGTGTCGATCGCGGCCGTGGAGGTCAGGCGCGTCGTGGTGCGCGAGCGCAGGTCCATCGTGTAGATATTGGCGTTGCCATCCTGCTGCAGGCTCATGATGACCCGCTGGCCATCGGGCGAGAAGCGGGGGGAGAAGGTCATGCCCGGGAAGTTGCCGACCACTTCGCGCTGGCCGGATTCCAGTTGCAGGAGGTAGACGCGCGGCTGCTGGCCCTCGAAGGACATGTAGGTGATTTCCTGACGGCTCGGCGAGAAGCGCGGCGTCAGGACGATGTCCTTGCTATTGGTCAGCATACGGACGTTTTCGCCGTCCTGGTCCATGATGGCAAGCTGCCGCTTGCGATCCTGCTTGGAGCCGCTTTCCGCGACGAAGACGACGCGGGTGTCGAAGTAGCCCTTCTCGCCGGTGATGCGCTCATAGATCGCATCGGCGATGATGTGGGCGACGCGGCGCCAGTTTTCCGGCTGGGTGTAGAACTGCTGGCCGGCCATCTGCTGGCCAGCGAAGGTGTCCCACAGGCGGAACTCGGCGCGCAGACGTCCGTCGCCTTCCTGCGTGATGCGGCCGACGACGAGCGCCTGGGCGTTCAGCACCGTCCAGCTCTGCATGTTCGGCGTCTGGTCCGGATTGCTGTTCTTTTCGATGAAGGCCGCACGGCTCACGGGGGCGAACAGACCGGAACGCTTGAGGTCCGCCTCGACCACCGCCGAAATCTTGGCGCCGATACCGTTGCCGGAAACGAAGTCCGTGATCGCAATCGGCAACGGCTCGACATTGCCCTTGTTGATGTTGATCTCGACGACCGCGTGGGCCGGCGTGGCGAAGGCGCCGGCAAGGCCGACGATCACCGCCAGATATCGAAGAAGATTGAGTTTCATCATGAGTTCCAAGCCTTTTTAGCTTTTACATCATTTCGCTGGGGTCGAAGTTTACGATGACCTCAGACCATGCGTCGTATTTGTCGCGTGGAAGATTGGTGAAGGGAGCGGAGCGCAGAACGGCGCGCCTTGCACTACCCATCATCACCTGTTGGGTGGAAGCTTCTCCGCCTTTGGCGCTGACCTCTGGCTCTCCGATCAGATTTCCGGCTTCGTCCAGTTTGAAGCGAACCGTGATGACCATGCCCTCCATTCCGGCAAGGCCGGGGATGAACGACCAGTTGTTCTGAATGACGCCCTTTAGTGCATCCATTTCGGTCTGGCTCAATTTCGTGCCGCTGGTGGTCTTCTTGCCGCCGAATGCAGCCTTGTCCTGCGAAGCCTTGGCGCCGCCGGCGGTCGGGTCGTTCTTGTTGAGGAGGGCAGCGACCTCGTCGGCGTTGAAGTCGCTTTCCTTGGTGGATTTCGACTTGGCCGCTTCCTGGGTCTTGGTGTCCTTCTTCTTGTCAGGCGCTTTCTCCGACTGACTTTCGGTCGGCTTGGCCTCGGCTGTCTTGGGCTCGACCGGCTTCGGTGTCTCGGGCTTCGGGCGGACGGACGGGACGGGCGCCTTCTCCGGCAGCGGGATTTCGGCCGTCTCGTCCGGCTGCTGCGGCGTAGGCTCCGGCGGCTTCTCGGGGGCCGGCGGCTCGGTCACCTGCGGCTTCGGCGGTTCGGCCTTGGCCACTTCCTTCTGCGGCTCGGCGACCGTGTCTTCCTTGATGATGTCCTTGATGTCGTTGGTCTCGTTGTCCTGCCTCGGCTGGACCTTCTCGACCTTTTCCGGTGCCGCAGAGGATTCGTTGGCGTTCGGCTTGGCGTTCGGCGTCGGAACCGACTTCAGGTCGACCTTGTTGTCGCCGAGGTTTTCGGAATTGTCGACGGAGGTCGGCTTCTTGGTCGGAACGGGGGCTGCCTTTTCCGCCTTCGGCGCCTTCTGGTCGCCCTGCTGGATCTGCGTCAGTTCCTCGATCGGCACGAGATCGACAGGCAGCGCCTCGACATTGGCGACGTCGAAAGTTTCGGGCGCGCCGATGGAGACCAGTGCCCAGGTGAGCGCCAGTGCGTGCAGTACAGCCGATGTCGCGAGACTGCCTCTCATTGCGATACGATCAGTTATCCGTTTTCTGCTCGGTCACCAGGCCGATATTCGTGTAGCCTGCGGTCTGCATGCGTGCCATCACGTCGGCGATCACGCCGTAAGGTGCTGCGCCGTCGCCGCGCACGAAGATGCGTTCGGTGTAGCCGGTGGTGGCGATGGCTGCGAGCTTGGCTGCAATCTCGTCCGTCGAGATCGGGGTTTCCTGAAGGAAGACCGATCCGTCGGCCTTGATGGAAACGGTGATCGGCTGGGTTTCTGAGTTGAGCGCCTTGGCCCCGGTCTTGGGCAGGTCCAGGGGAACGCCCACGGTCATCATCGGGGCGGCGACCATGAAGATGATGAGCAGCACGAGCATGACGTCGACGAGCGGCGTCACGTTGATCTCGCTCATCGGGGCCTTGCGGCCGCCGCGCCTGCCACGACGTCCACCGCCGCCACCGCTCGATCCAACAGACATACCCATTGCTTGCGTCTCCTAAGTCGGACCGATTACTGCGCCGCCTGACGGGGCTGCAGTTTCTCGTCGATCTGGCGCGAAAGAATGGCGGAGAACTCGTCGGCAAAGCCTTCCATGCGGGCCGTCAGCTTGCCGGCCTCGCCGGAGAACTTGTTGTAGGCGATAACGGCGGGGATAGCGGCGACGAGGCCGATGGCCGTTGCCAGAAGCGCTTCCGCGATACCGGGGGCGACGACGGCCAGGTTGGTCGACTTCGAACCGGCAATCGCCTGGAAAGAGGTCATGATGCCGACAACCGTACCGAAGAGACCGACGAAGGGGGCGGCCGAACCGATGGTGGCGAGCGAAGCGAGGCGGGCTTCGAGCGTTTCCGACTCACGCGCCAGTGTGACGTCCATGGCACGGTCGATACGCATCTGAAGCCCGATCGGCGAACGGGCGCCACGCTCGAAGCTCTTCTTCCATTCCCGCATGGCGGCGACGAACATCGCCGCAAGGCCGCTGTTGTTGCGTTCCGCCAGGGTCCGGTAAAGTTCTTCCAGCGATTGGCCGGACCAGAACACCTGTTCGAACTGGTCGAACTGCCTGCGGGCGCGCGAGTAGCTCATGAACTTGTCGATGACGATCGCCCAGGTCCACACCGAGGCCGCGATCAGTCCCAGCATCACGAGTTTCACCACGAAGCCGGCCTGCATGAACAGGGCCCAGAGGCTCACGTCATGGGTCGCTGCTGCCAATCCAACTTCTTCCATCGCTCTCTTATCCCCGAAATCCAAACGCCCGGCGCATGACCGGGCGGTGAAAAAGCTCTATTGCCGGAAATTTGCGGTAGCCATCGCCGAACGCCCTATCCCGCATCAAGCTCCCAGATTGCCTTCTTGCGTCGAAATTTGGTCAAAGGAAGGCGTGCGACGCACAATTTTCCATAATCGAAGTAAGACATCATTATCGTTAAAGGACCGTTATCATCCCGATATGTCGGCAATGATAAAACCGGGACCCGGTCTCAAGAGAGAAACTGGGCCGCAAGGTCTTCCGGCAGGCGGCGCGGGCGCCCGCGGCGGTTGACCACGGCGATGACCACCTTCGCCGCGATCAGAAGGTCGTCGCCGCGGCGGATTTCCTGTTCCAGCACCATCTTGGCGCCGCCGGCCTTGGTGGTGGTGGTGCGGATTTCCAGGATATCGTCCATGCGAGCCGGCGACTTGAAGTCGATTTCCATCCGGTGGACGACGAAAACGAGGCCTTCCTCGTCGATGCCGATCAGCGCGCTCTGTTCGACGCCGAGGCAGCGCAGGTAGTCGGTGCGGCCGCGCTCAAGGAAGTGCAGATAGCGGGCGTGATAGACGAGGCTGGAGAAATCGGTGTCTTCATAATAGACCCGCTGAACGAGCCGATGTCCGTGTTCCACAAGGTGGCCGGAAAGCAAAAAATCCATATTCGTCATCATGTTATCCCTGCGCGGCGAGAAGTCTTCAAGGTCTGTCCGGAACCTTTTCGACGCTGATTGTAGTTCTGTCATAAATCGGCATTATCAGGATTGATACCTCATCGGCAAAGGAGACCATCTTATGAAGATCGCAGTCATGGGCGGAGACGGTTTCGTTGGTTGGCCTACATCCCTGCACCTTTCCGATGCCGGCCACGATGTTCATATTCTCGATAACCTGTCACGCCGCTGGATCGACACGGAACTCGGCGTGCAGTCGCTGACGCCGATGGATTCGATCCAGGAGCGGACCCGCATCTGGCATGCGGAAACCGGCCGCCGCATCCATTTCAACCTGATCGACCTCGCCAAGGACTATGAGCTTCTGAAAAAGTGGCTGGCCGAGGAGCGCCCCGACGCCATCATCCATTTCGCCGAGCAGCGCGCCGCGCCCTATTCGATGAAGAGCGACCGGCACAAGAACTACACCGTCAACAACAATGTCTCGGCGACACACAATCTCTTGAATGCGCTCGTCGAAATCGGGCTCGATGCGCATCTGGTCCATCTCGGTACGATGGGTGTCTACGGTTATTCGACGGTGGGGGCGGCGATCCCGGAAGGCTATCTGCCGGTCGGCATCGAAACCACACAGGGCGAGACGGTCTCGCAGGAGATCCTTTATCCGGCCAATCCGGGTTCGATCTACCACATGACGAAATGCCTCGATCAGTTGCTCTTCCAGTTCTATGCAAAGAACGACGGTCTCAGGATCACCGACCTGCATCAGGGCATCGTCTGGGGCACCCATACGGAGCAGACGCGCCGTCATCCGCAACTCGTCAACCGCTTCGATTACGATGGCGATTATGGAACGGTTCTCAACCGTTTCCTGATCCAGGCGGCAATCGGCTATCCGTTGACGGTGCACGGCACCGGCGGGCAGACCCGCGCCTTCATCCATATCCAGGATTCGGTCCGCTGCATCGAGATTGCGCTGAACAATCCGCCGGCGCGTGGGTCGCGGGTCGAGATCTTCAACCAGATGACGGAAACGCATCGGGTGCGCGACCTTGCCGAGATGATTGCGAAAATGTCGGGCGCCGAGATTGCCTGGCTGCCCAATCCGCGCAAGGAAGCGCCGGAAAACGACCTCATCGTCAGGAACGAGAAGTTCCTGGGGCTCGGGCTGAAGCCGACGACGCTTGAGGGCGGCCTGCTGGAGGAAATCGTCGACGTTGCGAAGAAGTTCGCCTATCGCGTCGACCGTTCCCGCGTGCCGGCCGTTTCCGCCTGGACCAAGGACATCGCCCGGACGATCAACCGCGATCCGGAAGGCAAGAAGCTGAAATCGGTGTCATGATGATGGGGGCCGAACTGCTGAAAGGCATCCGGCCGGTCACGACTGCCGGCTCGCGGGAGGCCTATGTCACGCTGGTGACCAATCGCGATTATGCGATGGGCGCGACCGCGCTTGTGCGTTCCATCCGCCTGACGGGCAGTTCCGCCGATGTCGTCGTGCTCTATACGGGCGGGGGGGAGGCCGATGCGCTGGAGCCGCTAGACCGGCTCGGTTGCCGGCTCGTCGAGGTCGAGCACCTGCCGCTGTCCGACGGCTTCAACCAGCGGCACGCGCGGGGCAACCTGCATGCCAACGCACCCTTCACCAAAGGGCGCAAGCCGGCCTTCCATTCGCCGCTCGACAATTTCTGCAAGCTGCGGCTGTGGCAGTTGATCGATTATGAGAGCTGTGTCTTCATCGATGCGGATGCGATTGTACTGCGCAACGTCGACCGGCTGTTCGATTATCCCGAGTTCTCCGCTGCGCCGAACGTCTATGAAAGCCTTGCTGATTTCCACAGGCTGAATTCGGGCGTCTTCGTTGCGCGCCCCTCGCTTGCGACCTTCGAGGATATGCTGCGCCGGCTGGACCAGCCTGAGGTCTTCTGGCGCCGCACCGACCAGACCTTCCTTGAAAGCTATTTTCCGGACTGGCATGGCCTGCCGGTGTTCATGAACATGCTGCAATATGTGTGGTTCAACCTGCCGGAGCTCTGGGACTGGCGGCAGATCGGCATCCTGCACTACCAGTACGAAAAGCCCTGGGAGAAGGATCATCCCAAGGCGGCGGCACTGAAACCCCTCATCGACCTGTGGAACGCCTATTATACCGGCCAGGGCATCCCCGATGTCGGATCGCTCTCCAAGCCCGAGCGGGCGGCGGCATGAAAGTCCTGGTCTCCGGCGGAACCGGGCTGGTCGGACGCTATATCGTCGAGGACCTGCTTGCCGCCGGCTATAGCGTGGTCGTCGGGGCGCGGCATGAGCCGGCGGAGCGGCTGTTTTCCCAGGCTGTCGAATTCCGTCGTCTGTCGCTCGATCCTCGGGACGACCAGATGCAGGTTTTCGACGATGCCTATTTCTTCGTGCATGCGGCCTTCGACCATCTGCCCGGAAAGTACAGAGGCGGGGAGGGGGCCGATCCCGACGGCTTTCGCAAACTCAACCTCGACGGCACCATCCGTCTGTTTGAAACCGCAAAGCAGGCCGGTGTCCGGCGGGCCGTTTTCCTCTCCAGCCGGGCGGTCTATGACGGACTTGCCGTCGAGACGCCGCTCACCGAAGAGCAGTTTCTGAAGCCGTCGAGCCTTTATGGCGAAGTGAAGCTGCTGGCCGAGCGGGTTCTGGCGGATCTCGCCGCGCCCGGTTTCGTGACGGCGAGCCTGAGGGTGACGGGTATCTATGGAGGTGCCCGGCCGAACAAGTGGGACGCGCTCTTCGCCGACTATCTTGCCGGGCGGGATCTTCCGGCGCGAGCCGGTTCGGAGGTTCATGGCCGGGACGTGGGGCAGGCCGTGCGGCTGATGCTGACCACCGAGGCGGCGAAGGTCAGCGGCCAGTCCTTCAACGTTTCCGATATCGTCGCCGACAGTCGCGATATCCTGGGGATGTTCCGGTCGGCGGTCCCGTGTTCGCGACCGCTGCCTCCTCCGGCAGACAAGGCGGCGGTGCGGGCGATGCCGACCGACAAGATCAGGGGGCTTGGCTGGAAGCCCGGTGGCCAATCGCTGTTTGAAAGCACGGTCCGCTTCCTGGCGGAAAGCTATTGAGAAGACGCGCCGGGCAACAGTGCCACCGTCTTTTTCCGCCTTGAGGGAACCGCTGGCGACGGGACGCCCGCGGCTCCGGTTTGTGAGGATAGGCCGATCTAGCGGGCGTTTGCGATGCCGGCTATCAGGCCGGTGGTGACGCCGATCAGGAGATACTGGTTGTCGATCCTGATCCAGCGCTGATCGCGACCCGGCTTGTGAAGGCCGTAGCGCCGGTAATCGTTGATTGCCTGATGGCGCCTCCAGTCGTTCATGCGCTGGCCCTTCTTCCAGTAATAGGGCTTAGGCGCGACTTTGCTGGCAACGGGCTTTTGCGGCTTGACCGGCTGATGGTGCTGGGGCGGACGGCGGTCATCCGGGCGGTATTGCTGCGCCTGGGCCATCGGAGCGGCGATCATCAGGCTGGCCAGTGCGATCAGGAATGCTTTCTTCATGGTCTTGTACCTCGTTGTCTATGACCCGACGCTAGACCCCGAGAGGTGAATGCAATATGAATGCTGTAATTAACAATTTGTAATGAAAACAGCTAGATGAGTATGCTTTTCATCTGTGCTGGATGGGCTTGGAAAACGCGACGCGGCTGTATGGGGCCTTCCGGTTTCCGCGTTGCAGCCCCTGCGTCCAACGCTCTCAGCGCATGAGCTCCGCCTCGTTCCAGCCGATTGCCGCCATCTCTCTTTTCCGTGCCGATGCATCGTCTCCGACAATGAATTCATCGAGCTGCGGGGGCCTGACGCTGGTGCCGGCCAGCATGGCGTGCACCTGTCCCCGATGATGGGTCTGATGCTGGAAGAGGTGGCTCAAGACATCGTCGCAGCGGTCGTGCTGGATACGGCTGCCGCGATGAATATCGACCACGCGGCTGAGGTCTTCCGGCTTCAGTCCATCGCAGAAGGCAAGCAGTCGCCGGTCGACAGCCGCCTGCGCAGCGTGCAGGGTTTCCGGGTCCGGAAAGGGCATGTCGTTTTCCCAGGCCCTGGGGCCGAGGGTTCCACCTTCCAATGCATCGACATAGAACCAGTCGATGACGAGGATGTGGTTGAGCGTTGCCCGAATCGAGGGAAAGAAGCTTGTGCGCTCCGCCTCGAATTCACCGGGCCGGAGGCGCGCCACGGCATCGTGCAGCCTGAGATTGGCCAGCGCATTGTTGCGAGCGAGCTTTCGAAACACGCGGCAGGGGTCGATTTCCTCCGTCATGGCCTGCCCTTCCTCTCTCTGGAATCCTCGTTCATGAGGCCGGTATTTCCGCCGCTCCGGTTCCGCCGAGTTCGACCACGACGATCTCAGGCGGAGCGCCGAGTCGAACCGGCAGGTTGGACAGTCCGAAGCCGGCGGAAACGATGAGATGGCGTTCATCCTCGACGATGTGGCCATAGGCATAGCGGTTACCGTAGCGCGAGGGCACCAGCGGCGAAAAACCGAAAAGCCTGATCTGGCCGCCATGGGTGTGTCCCGACAGGGTCAGGGAGATTCGCCCGGGAACCTCGACGAAAATGTCCGGTTCGTGGGCCATGAGGATGGCGGGTTCATCTCCCCTGATCTGCGTCAGGGTTCCGGAGAGATCGTCGAGACCGTGGATGATGCCCGACCCGTCGGGCGCCGGATAGCCCGGCTGGAGCTGGTCGGCGAGGCCCGCGAGCCAGAAGCCGCGTCCGTCCTTTTCGAGCCGGACGGCGAGATTGTCATAGACGGGGATGCCGACATTGCCGAGCGCCCTGTGCGCGAGCGTCGGTCCGCGTCTTGCGGCAAGGGCCGCAGGGTCGTTCAGCCAGTCGTGATTGCCGAGGATGGCATGAACGCCGAGCGGCGCTTTCAGGCGGGCCAGCGCTTCCGCCCATCTCGCCGGTTCGACGTAGCCGGTGTTGAACCACATACTGGTCATGTAGTCGCCGAGAAGGAGGACGATATCTCCGTCAAGGGCGTTGGCCTGATCGCAGATCGCCGCAATCCGCTCGGCGGGCATCCATGGTTCGCAGGCATGGAAGTCGGCCAGCACTACAAGCCGGAGCCTGAGATCCCGTGGCCAGGCGCGTGGGTGGACGGAATATTGAGTGACGCGGGGCCGGGCGAAGGGCTCGACGCCGACCGCGTACGTGCTGGTTCCAAAGCCGGCCATCAGCAGACTGCCGAGAAGCTTGAGGAACCCGCGCCGCGCGATCATTCAATCCTCCTCGAGCGATAGCCGGAATTGCGCGGCTTCCAGATCCTTGGGCGGCTGAAGCCCGAGATGCTTCCAGGCGATGGTCGTGAGGACGCGGCCGCGCGGCGTGCGCTGGATGAACCCCTGCTGGATCATGTAGGGCTCGATGATATCCTCGATCGCATCGCGAGGCTCGGAAAGCCCGGCGGCGATGGTCTCGATGCCGACCGGGCCCCCACCGAAGTTGACGGCGATCATGTTGAGATAGCGCTTGTCGAGCTGGTCGAGGCCCATATTGTCGACGAGCAGGCGGGTCAACGCCTCGTCGGCAATCTCGCGGGTGACCGCTTCGGCGCGGGCGACTTCCGCGAAGTCGCGTACGCGACGCAGGAGGCGACCGGCGATGCGGGGCGTGCCGCGGGCGCGGCGGGCAATTTCGCGGGCGCCTTCGTCGGTCATGCCGAGCCCCATCAGGCGCGCGCCGCGGCGCACGATCAGTTCCAGTTCCTCGACCGTGTAGAAATTCAGCCGGACCGGAATGCCGAAACGGTCGCGAAGCGGCGTGGTCAGCAGGCCGAGGCGGGTGGTTGCCGCGACGAGGGTGAACTTGGAGAGATCGATCTTGACCGAGCGGGCGGCGGGCCCTTCTCCGATGATGAGGTCGAGCTGGAAATCCTCCATCGCAGGATAGAGGATTTCCTCCACCGCGGGGTTCAGACGGTGGATTTCGTCGATGAAGAGCACGTCGCGCTCCTCGAGATTGGTCAGCAGAGCGGCCAGATCGCCGGCCTTGGCGATGACGGGGCCTGAGGTCGAGCGGAAGTTTACGCCGAGTTCCTTCGCCATGATCTGGGCAAGGGTGGTCTTGCCGAGACCGGGCGGGCCGACGAACAGCACATGGTCGAGCGCTTCGCCGCGATTCCTGGCGGCCTCGATGAAGATCTTCAGGTTGGCGCGGGCTTCGGCCTGGCCGGTGAATTCGTCGAGCGACTGCGGACGCAGCGCGGTGTCGATATCCTCGCCACGCTTTTCCGATGAGATGAGACGGTCGGCTTCACTCATGACATTACTTCCGGTTGGCGGCCATCTTGGCAGGGCGGAGAGGACCGCTCAAGCGCCTTTGACCAGATTCAGTAGAAGGGGTAAAGCGCGGTATCACCGCGACAGCTCCTTGAGGCCGAGGCGGATCAGCTTCGCGCTGTCCGCGCCTTCGCCGCCGTTCTTCAGTGCCGCGGCGATGGCATTGGCCGCCTGCTCGCGCGAATAGCCGAGATTGGTGAGTGCTGAGACGGCATCCGCGACCGGAGCCGCGGCAACGCCTTCGCCGAGTTCCTGCTTCAGGCCGATCGTGGCGGCGGCCTCGCCGGCAAAGGCGGGCGCCTTGTTCTTCAGTTCGGTGATGATGCGGACAGCGACCTTCGGTCCGACACCCGGCGCGCGGGAAACGGCGGTCCTGTCCTGCAGCGCGATGGCATTGGCAAGTTCCGACGGAGTCAATGTCGAGAGAACGGCGAGCGCCACCTTGGTGCCGACGCCCTGCACGCTCTGCAGGAGGTTGAACCATTCGCGTTCGAGCGCGGTGAGGAAACCGAAGAGCTTCAGCTGGTCCTCGCGGACATAGGTCTCGATGAACAGGACCGCGGCCTCTCCGGGCGAACCGAGCCTGGACAGCGTGCGCGAGGAGCAGTGAGCAATGTAGCAGACGCCATGCACGTCGATCAGCGCGTGGTCGTCGCCGATTTCGTCGATGGTGCCTTTGAGCTTGCCGATCATGAAGTGTGTCCGTCAGGGATGGGTTTCGGGGGAGATGATGTCGATATCCGGAAAATAGGAGCGGTAGCGCTGAGGGTCGCGGGTCAGCAGCCGGTGTGCTCGCACGGATGCATGCGCCCCGATGAAGAAATCCGGTAAGGTTCGCTCACGCAGACCGCCGCTCCGTCTGTAGGCGACGTGGGCCCTGCCGGCCTCGTAGGCGGCGGAAAACGGCAGGACTTCTCGCACAAGATCCAGACGTGCCAACAGGTTGGCCAGATCTGCCTCGCTTGCCGTCATGCTGGCCAGCTCGGCCCAAACGATCGGGGTAAGAATCAACTGGGAGCGCCGCTTCCACGATGCAAGCTGGCCGGCTGACCAATCCCGCGATACGTTCGGCGGACCGAACACGTCGATGAAGATATTGGTATCAACGAGGATCGAGGTCATCGCGCGGTCCCCTGAGCCATTGCATGAATTCGTCGGTGCTCATGCCGCCGGTGTCGAAAGAGCCGCTTACGCTGTTCAGCCAAGCTTCGAAGTCTGCCGGCTTCTGATCGGTATTGCCGGCGATCAGGACCAGCCTTGCTCCCTTTTCATCCGCGACGAACTCCACTTCCGAACCCGGGACGATACCGAGCCGGTCGCGAATGTCTTTGGGGATGGTCACCTGACCTTTTTCCGTTACACGCATGGTAATACCTCTCAGGTATTACCTAGCGAGCCAATGAGAACAAGTCAAGAACAAATCAGGCGGATGCCAGCACCTTCCGCATGCGATCGCCGCCGCGATTGTGGGCGTGGCAGATGGCGATGGCCAGCGCGTCGGCGGCGTCGTTGCCTTTGAACTCGGCCTTCGGCATCAGGATCTTCAGCATCATGTGGATCTGCTGTTTTTCGCCGTGGCCGACGCCGATCACCGATTTCTTCACTGCGTTCGGCGCATATTCGGAAACCGGCAGGCCGGCGCGGGCAGGAACCAGCATGGCGATGCCGCGGGCCTGCCCGAGCTTCAGGGTTGCCACCGCGTCCTTGTTGACGAAGGTCTGTTCGACGGCGGCTTCGTGGGGCCGATAGTTGTGAACCACGTCCTCCAGTCCGTCGTGCAGCTGGCGAAGGCGCGAGGCGAGGTCCATGTCGCCGTCGGAGGTGACAGTGCCGGAGGCGACGAAGCGCAACGAGTTGCCGAGCGTCTCGATGATGCCCCATCCCGTGCGCCTGAGGCCGGGGTCTATGCCGATAATCCGAATCGTATCTCGCATGGCGCTATCCTAGCTGGCTGTCTTACGGCTCTGCCAGCGAAAAGTGAACAAACCAAAAACATTCGGTTCAAGAGTCCACAACATCGGTTCAAAAAGATTGTGGTGACGGTTGCTCCGGATCGTCATTTCGTTCTGGTATTGCCTCGGCGGGTCTCTACATATGAGTGCATAGCAAGACCAGAATAGGATGCCGCGCATGATACCCTTTTCGATCCTCGACCTGTCACCGATCGCCGAGGGACATACCGTAACAGAGGCGCTGGACGCTTCCCGGCGAATGGCGCAGAAGGCAGAAGAACTGGGCTTCAAGCGTTTCTGGCTTGCCGAGCATCACGGCATGCCGGGGATCGCCAGCGCCGCAACATCCATCGTGATCGCCCATGTGGGGGCCGCGACGAAGCGCATTCGCATCGGTTCCGGGGGCATTATGCTGCCGAACCACTCGCCGCTGGTGATTGCCGAGCAGTTCGGCACGCTTGCGGCGCTGTTTCCCGACCGTGTCGATCTCGGTCTGGGCCGCGCGCCCGGCACAGATATGCGCACGGCGCGGGCTCTCCGCCGCAATCTTGAGGCGGGCGCCGAGAGTTTTCCCCATGATATCATCGAGTTGCAGCGTCTTCTCGGCGAGCCGGGCGAGGATCAGGCCCTTCTCGCCATTCCGGGTGCGCGAAGCCATGTCCCGATCTGGCTCCTCGGGTCCAGCCTTTACAGCGCCCATCTCGCCGCCGCCCTCGGGCTGCCCTATGCGTTTGCCTCGCATTTCGCGCCGGATTCGCTCCTGGAAGCGATCGCCATCTATCGCGAGCGGTTCGAGCCCTCGGCGGAACTCGACAAGCCGCATGTGATGGTCGGCGTCATGGGGGTGGGGGCCGACAGCGATGCGCAGGCACGATATCTCTTCACGTCCTCCCAGCAGCAGTTCGTCAATCTGCGGCGCAATGTGCGGCGTCCTTTCCCTCGGCCCGTCGACACGATGGATGGCATATGGACCGACATGGAGCGCATGGGCGTCGAACATACGCTGCGCTATGCCGTGGTGGGATCTCCCGCCACAGTGGAAAGCAAGTTGAAGGATTTTCTCGACGAGACGGGCGCGGACGAGCTCATCGTTTCCATGCCGATCCACGATCTCGATGCCCGCCTGCGCTCGGTGGAGATCTTCGGCGGCCTGATGGAAAAAGTCTCCTGCAATAGCTGAAATTTCGGGGGTGTCGCCCACCAGAAATTGCCGTTCCCCTTAACTGGCGTTTAAACAACACCTTGAATGATGCGGTCTCCAGGGTGGCCGCATGAACGCGGTTCCGCCTGGCATGGCTTTAAAAAAGACCGCCGCATTCAAGAACAGGCGACGGCGGCCGCGGGGATTCGCTTATGGTTTTTCGTTTCAACTCGCTTTCTTCCAAGGTGATCGGGATATTCCTGCTGCTGACGGCGCTGTCGGTGGGGATACTCAATGTCCTCGCCTATTTCACCTCCAGCTCGCTTTTCGACAAGCAAACCTACCGTGCCATGCACGGGACGCTGACGTTCCGGGGCGACATGCTGAAGGAACAGTTGCAGCAACTGGAAAACCAGGCGACCTCCATCGCCAAGATCGAAGGTCTCCAGCAGTCGTTCACCTCGATGAAGAGCGGCTGGAACACCATCGTCAAGAATTCCGGCGATGCGAAGGGTGAGCTTCAGACGGTTTTCGTCAAAAACAACCCCTATCCCGCGGGTGAACGCGAAAAGCTGCTGAAACCGGAAGGGCCGAGCGGTTTCTATTATTCGAACCACGAGGCGACCCAGAATCTGGTGGCCGGCTACCTCAAGGGCACCCAGTTCCGTGACCTGCTGATGGTCGACCCGGCGGGCAATGTGATCTACTCCTATCGCAAGGGGCCGGTGTTCGCGGAAAATGTCACCGGCGGAAACCTCGCAGGCAGCGGCCTTGGCCGGGCCTTCGCCCGTAGCGTCGAGGTCGCCGCCAAGGCGGTCGAGGATGCTGCGCCGACGACCTTTTCGGGTCTGAAGACCGGCAGTGACGCGCAGTCCCCGGACATCTATTTCTCCGTGCCGGTCGTGAAGTTCGGAGCCTTCAAGGGCTCGATCCTGTTCCAGTTGCAGGATACGGCCATCACCAGCCTGCTGTCCAAGGGGATCGCCGCCGACAGCGTCGAGCGGGCGGCCGTTCTCTCCGAGGACGGCACCGGCATCAGTCTCGGCGCCGACGGCAGGCTTGTCGACATCGCCGCCGCACCCTTCGGCTTTGCGCCGGAGGCCATGCAGGGCAATGGCGGCATCGTCATCAGCGATTTCGATCGGGAGGACGGCGCCGCGCGGGCCTATGGCCGCGCCGTGGAATTCAGCGGCGGGAAATACCTGATGGTCGAGAGCCTGACGCTGGCCGAACTCGGCGCCGGCTCGCTGCAGATCGCCCTGACACTCACGGCAATCGCTGTCGCAGCTCTGGTGGTCATGGCGATTGCCACAGGTGTTATCACCCGCCGTCTGTTCGCACCTTTGACCCGTCTTGCCGTGGTAACGGGCCAGGTGGCCGATGGCCAGCTCGACAACCCCGTCGCCAACCAGAACCGCGGTGATGAAATCGGCACCATGGCCCGAGCGCTGGAACGCTTCCGGACCGCGCTCATCGAGCAGCAGCAGCTGGAAAGCCGGGCGAACGAGGAGCGGGAGCAGGCAGAAGCGGAGCGTCGCCAGCGCTTCGCGGAACGGGAAGCCGAGGCCCGCACGCTTGAGGGCGTCGTTGCCGCTCTCGATCAGGGTCTCGATCGTCTTGCCCATGGCGATCTCGCCTTCGAAATCCGCCAGCCGTTCCCGAGCGAACTCGAAACCCTGCGCATCAACTTCAACAACGCGCTTTCGACCCTGAGCGCCACGCTTTCCAGCATCGGCGGCAATTCGCTTGCGGTGCGCGGCGGCTCCGAGGAGATGCGCGCCGGCGCCGACCAACTGGCCGAACGCACGGAACGCCAGGCCGCGGCGCTGACGGAAACGGCGAGCGCAATCAAGGCGATGACCGATGCGGTCAAGACCCAGATCGCCCGCGGCGAGGATGCGGAGCGGATCGCACGCAATGCCAAGGACGAGGCGGAGCAGTCGAGCCGCATCATGCGCGAGACGATTGCGGCGATGGAAGCCATCCGCGGCTCGTCCCAGGAGATCAATCAGATCATCGGCGTGATCGACGAGATCGCCTTCCAGACCAACCTTCTGGCACTCAATGCCGGCGTCGAGGCGGCGCGGGCCGGCGAGAGCGGCAAGGGCTTTGCGGTCGTTGCCCAGGAAGTACGCGAACTTGCCCAGCGGTCGGCAACGGCTGCGAAGCAGATCACCAGCCTGCTTGCGAAGTCGACCGGCGAGGTGGAGCATGGCGTCGGCCTGGTCGAAAAGGCTGGCAGCGCGCTGCAGGGCATCGGTGAACGGGTGCTCTCCATCAACGCGAAGATCGGCGAGATGATGCATTCGACCCGTGAGGAGGCGCAGACGCTTTCCGAGATCAACGGTTCGGTCAATGCCCTCGACGTCATGACCCAGCAGAACGCCGCGATGGTCGAGGAAACCACCGCCGCCATTCACCGGCTGGCGAGCGAGGCTGCGGAGATGGACCAGCAGCTCGGGCAGTTCACGCTCGGCGAACAGGATGCCGCTCCGCGCCACGCCGGTTCCTACGAAGTGCGACGGGCAAGCTAGTCGCGACAGGCTTCTCTGTTCCAGTCGAAACGCGGCGGGTCGATCCTGCCGCGTTTTTTCGTTTGCCGGGGGAGCCGTGGATAAAGGGCGCGCAACCAAAAGGCGATTTTTTGGTCTTTCGGCAGGTGCTTTTTCTTCGGGCTATATGTCTATGGTAAGTAAAATGACAGCAAAAACGGTAAACAGACGTAGTTAAGCCGACCTTAACTTTTTTCCTTCATTATCCAAGAGAAATCACCAGTCGGCCATGCGGGTCCGATGCCTCAACGATGGATTTTGGAGTACCTAACCATGAAGACGAGCCTTCTCGCTGCGGCGGCCGTACTGCTTGTCAGCACGACCGCAACCTATGCGGCAGATCTTTATCAGCCTGAGCCGGCTCCGATCATGGAGGCTCCGGAGGTGACCGTAGCCGAGGCGTCCGGCTGGTACCTGCGCGGCGATGTCGGCTATTCCTTCAATCATCTGCGCGGGGCGGAATACTATCAGGGTTCCAACGCCAATCTGGTCGATTTCGAAGATGCCGAACTGAAAGATGCGTTCTCGGTCGGCGCCGGTGTCGGTTACCAGATCAACAACTACCTGCGCACGGATCTGACGTTCGACTACATGTTCAAGTCGGATTTCGACGGCTCGACGATCGGTAGCTGCGGCGTCTCCTCCGCCTGCACTTCCTCCGACGTTTCGGCCATGCGCGCCTACACGCTGATGGCCAACGCTTATGTCGATCTCGGCACCTACGGCCTGTTCACGCCTTATGTCGGTGGCGGTATCGGCGGTTCCTACGTCAAGTGGGACAAGCTGCGCAACACCTCCTGTGCCGACGATGGCAGCGGTTGCGACGATACGGTCGAGCATGGCGGCAAGGGCGAATGGCGCTTCGCCTACCAGCTGATGGCCGGTGCCTCGATCGACCTCACCTGCAACGTCAAGGCCGATGTCGGCTATCGGTTCCGCCACACGCTCGGCGGCGACATGTTCGGCTATCAGCTGAACGGCGGCCCGGGCTACGACAAGGGTTTCTACAGCCACGAAATCCGCGCCGGCGCCCGCTATGTGTTCGGCGCCTGCGAGCAGCCGGTTGCCTACGAACCGCCGCCGCAGCCGATCGTCTACAAGTAATACATATCGTTTTACTTCGATTTTCAAAGCCGCCCGGTCGCCGGGCGGCTTTTCGCGTTTTGCGTGCAAATCCGTTTTTCCGGCATGATCCGCCAGCGGCGGAAAATTTTCCGAAAGCGACACGAAATTCGCTTGACGGGAAATCCCGACAGGCGTAGTTCCGACGGCGGGACACCTCTCCCCAACGAGAGGCTAATTACCTGGAAGGGTATCTATATGGCTGATATCGTCGCCCCCGCCGCGCGTCCGGCGAATACTCATTTTTCTTCTGGCCCCTGCGCCAAGCGCCCCGGATGGACGCTTGAAGCTCTTTCCGATGCTCCGCTCGGTCGTTCGCACCGCGCCAAGGTCGGCAAGGCCAAGCTGAAGCAGGCCATCGATCTTACCCGCGAAATTCTGAAGGTTCCGGCCGATTACCGCATCGGTATCGTTCCGGCCTCCGACACCGGCGCCGTCGAAATGGCGCTCTGGTCGCTGCTCGGTGAGCGCGGCGTCGACATGCTGGCCTGGGAAAGCTTCGGCGCCGGCTGGGTCACCGACGTCGTCAAGCAGTTGAAGCTCAAGGATGTCAGAAAGTTCGAAGCCGACTACGGCGAACTCCCCGATCTTACTGCCGTCGATTTCGACCGCGATGTCGTCTTCACTTGGAACGGCACCACATCGGGCGTTCGCGTTCCGAACGCCGATTTCATCCCGGCCGACCGCAAGGGCCTGACCATCTGCGACGCGACTTCGGCGGCTTTCGCGCAGAACCTCGACTTCGCCAAGCTCGATGTCGTCACTTTCTCCTGGCAGAAGGTTCTGGGCGGCGAGGGCGGTCACGGCATGCTGATCCTTTCTCCGCGCGCCGTCGAACGGCTGGAAAGCTATACGCCGGCATGGCCGCTGCCGAAGATCTTCCGCATGACCAAGGGCGGCAAGCTGATCGAGGGCATCTTCACCGGCGAAACTATCAACACGCCGTCCATGCTCTGCGTCGAAGACTACATCGACGCGCTGCTCTGGGCGAAGCAGATCGGCGGTCTCGATGCGCTGATGGCCCGTGCCGACACCAATGCCAAGGTCATCTTCGACTTCGTCGCGGCGAACGACTGGATCGCCAATCTCGCCGTCAAGGACGAGACCCGTTCCAACACTTCCGTTTGCCTGAAGATCGTCGACAAGGACGTGGCGGCGCTCGACGCAGATGCACAGGCTGCTTTCGCCAAGGGTGTTGTCGCTCTCCTCGAGAAGGAGGCCGTCGCTCTCGATATCGGCGCTTACCGTGACGCTCCGTCCGGTCTGCGCATCTGGGCCGGCGCCACCATCGACAAGGCCGACATGGAAGCGCTGATGCCGTGGCTCGCATGGGCTTACCAGACCCAGAAGGCCACGCTTGCCAAGGCTGCGGCCTGAGGCTTTCCGGCTCCGCCGTCAAAAGGCGGAGCCTCTTTGAAAATTCCCAGCATTCATCGACACGAACTCTTTGAAGGAGGCCTCGCAATGGCACCTCGCGTTCTCGTATCCGACGAACTGTCGGAAACCGCCGTCCAGATTTTCCGCGATCGCGGCGTTGAAGTGGATTTCCAGCCGAAGATCGGCAAGGACAAGGACAAGCTCGCCGAAATCATCTGCAACTATGACGGTCTTGCCATTCGTTCCGCGACCAAGGCAACGGAAAAGCTGATCGCAGCCGCGACCAACCTGAAGGTCATCGGCCGCGCCGGCATCGGCGTCGACAATGTCGATATCCCGGCTGCATCGCGCCGCGGTATCATCGTCATGAACACGCCGTTCGGCAATTCGATCACGACCGCCGAGCATGCCATCGCCCTGATGTTCGCGGTTGCCCGCCAGCTTCCGGCTGCCGACGCCTCGACGCAGGCCGGTAAGTGGGAAAAGTCGAAGTTCATGGGTGTCGAAATCACCGGCAAGACGCTCGGCGTCATCGGCGCCGGCAATATCGGTTCCATCGTCTGCTCGCGCGCCATTGGCCTCAAGATGCATGTCCTTGCCTATGACCCCTTCCTGTCGAAGGAACGCGCCGAGGAAATGGGCGTGACCAAGGTCGAGCTCGACGAACTGCTGGCGAAGGCCGATTTCATCACGCTGCACGTGCCGATGACCGACAAGACCCGCGGCATTCTCAACAAGGAAGCCCTTGCCAAGACCAAGCCCGGCGTTCGCATCATCAACTGCGCCCGCGGCGGGCTGGTCGACGAGGTCGCCCTTGCGGAAGCCATCAAGTCGGGACACGTCGCCGGCGCCGGTTTCGACGTGTTCGAGGTCGAGCCCGCGACCGAAAGCCCGCTGTTCGGCCTGCCGAACGTCGTCTGCACGCCGCATCTCGGCGCTTCGACGACGGAAGCGCAGGAAAACGTCGCCCTGCAGGTGGCCGAACAGATGTCGGACTACCTGGTCAAAGGCGCCGTCACCAACGCCATCAACATGCCGTCGATCACGGCGGAGGAAGCCCCGATCCTGAAGCCGTTCATCAAGCTCGCCGACGTCCTCGGCGCGTTCGTCGGCCAGGTCACCGAAGGCCCGATCAAGGAAATCGAAATCCTCTACGACGGCCAGACCGCGACCATGAACACCAAGGCGCTGACTTCGGCTCTGCTCGCCGGTCTCATCCGCCCGCAGGTGGCTGACGTCAACATGGTGTCGGCGCCTGTCATGGTAAAGGAAAAGGGCATCATCCTGTCCGAGGTCAAGCGCGACAAGACCGGCGTTTACGACGGCTACATCAAGCTCACTGTCACGACCGAGCGGCAGACCCGTTCGGTTGCCGGTACGGTCTTCTCCGACGGCAAGCCGCGCTTCATCCAGATCAAGGGCATCAACATGGATGCCGATGTCGGCCAGCACATGATCTACATCACCAACACCGACGTTCCCGGCATGATCGGCTTCATCGGCACGACGCTCGGCAATGCCGGCGTGAACATCGCCAACTTCCAGCTCGGACGCGAAAAGGAAGCCGGCGACGCGATCGCTCTCCTTTATGTGGACGGCCAGGTCGACCAGGCGGTTCTCGACAAACTGACGGCCAATCCGGCGATCAAGCAGGCCAAGCCGCTGACCTTCAGCGTCGAATAAGGTTTCTCCTCCCAAGAGAAAGATCCGGAAAGCCCGGCAGGCGATATCCTGCCGGGCTTTTCTCTATTTTTGTCGCGGGCCTGTTCGTATTCGCGGACCGCTGTGTTCGCGCCTCACCAAAACGTGAAGACGAATGCCGCTGCCGAACGCCTGAAATTCGGGGTGTCTCGGTAGCACAAGCGGGAAAAGCGCATGGTCCGTCTTCAATATTTCGCGAAGCCGTCCCATATGAGGGGCATCGGATTCCGGCGCTCATGCCGGAGAAGGCCAGGAAAGGGACAGGTTCGGACCATGGGGCGATACGGTAAGTTTTTCGGAGTTCTGGCAATCGGTATGGCGGTTGCGCTGAGCGTTGCCGACATGGCGGAAGCACGCAAGGCAAGCGGCGGCTTCGGCAGCCGTGGCACGCGGACCTATTCCGCTCCGCCCGTCACCCGCACCGCGCCTGCGCCGGCCGCCCCTATCGAGCGGTCGATGACACCGAACACCGGCGCCACGCAGACCCAGCCCTCGGTTGCCCAGTCGCGCCAGAACGCCACGCGCCCCGGCCTGTTCGGCGGACTTCTCGGCGGCCTGGGTGGCGGTATCCTCGGCGGCCTGTTGATGGGCGGCCTGTTCGGCATGCTGCTCGGCTCCGGTTTCGGCGGCGGTTTCGGCTTCCTCGGACTGCTGCTGCAGATGGTGCTGATCTTCTTCGTCGTGCGTTTCCTCATGCGCATGTTCGCCAATAACCAGCCGGCGCTTTCCGGCGCAGGCGGCACGGCGCGCAACAATGCGCAGCCGTCGCAGTCGCGTCCGTCTTTCGAAATCCCGCGCATGGGTGGCGGTTCAGCTTCGGCTGCGCCGGCGGCACCCCGCAACGGCAATGCCGATGAAATCGGCGTCGGTCAGTCCGACCTCGACCGTTTCGAGGCGCTGCTCAAGGACATGCAGGCGGCCTATGCCGCGGAAGACTATTCGGCGCTCCGCCGGATCACCACGCCGGAGGCGATGTCCTATCTCGCCGAGGAACTGAGCGAGAACGCGACCCGCGGCATCAAGAACGAAGTGCGCGACGTGCATCTGGTGCAGGGCGATGTCGCCGAGGCCTGGCAGGAAGGCAATGTCGATTACGCCACCGTCGCGATGCGCTACGAGAGCATCGACTACCTGCGCGACCGCGCGACGGGCCGGGTCGTCAGTGGCGATCCCGATCATCTCTCGGAATCGACGGAGATCTGGACCTTCGTCCGCCGTCCCGGCACGGACTGGCAGATTTCGGCAATCCAGGCGGTCGGCGACCCCGAGTGAATTCGATGGCGCTTCGCTTACTGCCGTCTTCCCGGCCTTGAGCCGGGAACCAGCGCGATCAAGTCCTTGATCGTAAAAGAGTCTTGCGCGCGATGGACATCGCGCCGCTGGATGCCGGAACAGGTCCGGCATGACGGAAAAGGATGAATCGGCTTGCAACAAAGACCTTTCTCAACAAGCTGAAGGCCCGCTTTCGCGGGCCTTTTCGTGTCTTCGACTTGAAGCCCGAATTCAGTTCGGGCAGCTCTGCAACTGCCGGGAGTAGGTATAGGCGATGTTGGTGAAGCGCTTGGCGCCCTGCAGCGCCTCGCTGTTGCTGCGGTAGCTTCCGCGCGAGTAGCCGGCATGACCGGAATGGTATGCGAGATAGAGCTGATAGGGTTCGTTCAGCGGAATACCGTTCTTGATGTTGCTCTGGCGGTGGTACCAGCCGATGAACTGGATGGCATCGGCAAAGTCGGTGCGGCGCGCGCCGTAACGGCCGGTTTCGCGCTGATAACGATCCCAGGTGCCGTCGAGCGCCTGGGAATAGCCGTAGGCGGTCGACCTGCGCTTCCACGGGATGAAGCCGAAGAGCTTGGTGCGCGGAGGCTTGGCATTGGCCTTGAAACCGGATTCCGTATAGATCGTCGCCATCAGGATCGGCACCGGCACGCCATATTCGCGCTCGGTGTTCTGCGCCGCCCTTCGCCAGTTGTTGAACAGGCCGTCGCGCTGCTCGAAGATCGCGCAGGCATTGCGCGTCTGGCTCGGCGGCTTGGCGCAGGCAGACAGGATCAGCATGACGCTGAGCGTAGAGACAAGGGCGGTACGCATGACAAAGACCTCTCTTGGAGCGCCCAGTCTATTCCTTAAAATTTAATGAAAAGTTTTCTGACCTTTATGGGTGATAGGGACCGAGGGAAAAAGATCCGCACGCCGCAGTCTCGGTGCAGATCTTTTTATCGCCTGCTGGCGAATTCGATGCACTCGTCGAGCTTGTCGCGCAATCTCACGGCCGTTTCCAGATCGAAGTTGATGTAGTTCGTTACTGAGCTTTCCGGTCCGGCGTAGCCATCGGGTTTCATGGCAAGGCCGATCAGCAGTTTACCGCTGTTCAATCCTTTTTTGACCCGCCACTCTAGGAAGGAATGCTGGAACTGGCCGGTCTCCTGCTCGGTTCTGAATGCAACGTCGCCGAACAGCCCGTCAAATCTGTCCGGCCAAGAAAATAGATTCCTGAATGCCGTCCACATAAAGCTCTCCCATGTTTCCACGGAATTCATTGCACGGAAAACGTGTGTGAACAATATACGCCGGGAGGCGCTCAAAATCATATGTCGAGGAAAGAGAAATTTGGTAGCGGGAGGCGGACTTGAACCGCCGACCTTGGGGTTATGAATCCCACGCTCTAACCACCTGAGCTATCCCGCCACACATCGGCCGAGGCGTTTGAAAAATCAAAGCCGCCCGAAACGATGGGCGGCTTATAAGGCGAGGCTCCCGTTAGTGTCAAGCGCGTGACAGGCAAAAACCGAAGCTTTTCACCGGCGTTGGAAAGCGTTGCCTTCAGGCGGCAACGGGAGCGGAAAGAAGCGCCTTCAGGGAGGCTTCCGCCTCTGCTGCGCGCTCCGAACGATCGATGAAGCCGCCGCCATAGACGCGGGCATCTGCGCCCGGCGCCGAGTAGAGGACGCAGGCCTGTCCGGGCGCTATGCCGGCTTCGCCGATCTCCAGATCGACATAGACGCCGTTTTCGTCGGCATGCAGCACAGCCGGTGCCGGCGGGCGGGTGGAACGGACCTTGGCGAAGCAGGCGAAGCCATCACGGGCTTCGTCGGCCAGCGGCCGGTCACCCAGCCAGTTGATGTCGCGCAGGTAGACTCGGTGGGTTTCCAGCGCTTCCTTCGGGCCGACGATGACGCGGCGCGAGCGGGCATCGAGATAGATGACGTAGAGCGGTTCGCCTGTGGCGACGCCCAAGCCCTTCCTCTGTCCGATGGTGTAATGCAGGATGCCTTCATGGCGGCCGAGCACGCGGCCGTCGAGATGCACGATATCGCCGCCCAGCGCTGAATCGGGGCGGAGCTTGGTGATGATGTCGGCATATTTGCCCTGCGGCACGAAACAGATGTCCTGGCTGTCCGCCTTCTGGGCGACGACGAGGCCCATTTCCTCGGCCAGCGCCCGGGTTTCGGCCTTGGAGAGGCCGCCCAGCGGAAAGCGCAGGTAATCGATCTGTTCCTGCGTCGTCGCGAACAGGAAGTAGCTCTGGTCGCGTTCGCTATCGATCGGGCGGAAGAGCGCCCGATGGCCCGGATTGCCGGGAAGGGGCGTCGCCTTGGAACGGATATAATGGCCGGTTGCGAGCGCGTCGGCGCCGAGTTCCCTGGCGGTCGCCAAGAGGTCGGCGAACTTGACGGTCTGGTTGCAGGCAACGCAGGGGATCGGCGTTTCTCCGGCGACATAGCTTTCCATGAACGGGTTGATGACCGTGTCGCGGAAGCGCTGTTCGTAGTCGAGGACGTAATGGGGAATGCCGAGCGTTTCGCAGACGCGGCGCGCATCGTCGATGTCCTGACCGGCGCAGCAGGAGCCGGCGCGATGCACGGCGGCGCCGTGATCGTAGAGTTGCAGCGTGATGCCGAGGACGTCGTAGCCCTCGCGTTTGAGGATGCCGGCGACAACGGAGGAATCCACGCCGCCCGACATCGCCACAACGACGCGGGTATCTTCAGGCTTCTTGTCAAAATCCAGCGTATTCACGGGGCTTGTCCGCCAATTTCATGCGTTAGAAAGGCGAGGCATGCGGCCGGCATTCCGCCATCGGAATGCGGCAAATTGCGATTATGGATCGCGAAGACCTCGACCAGATTGTTGACGGATATAGAAAGGATTGCCGTTCCGCGCAAGGGGCGGCGATTCGGGAGGGGCGGCAAGGGCCCTGCAGGCAAAGGAATGGACGACGATGACAGGCCTCATTCTGACTGCGACGGAAGAGCGTTTTCCGGTCGCCGGCAGCTTCACCATTTCGCGCGGGTCGCGCACCGAAATCCACGTCGTGACGGTTACGCTTTCGGACGGCAGTTTCACCGGGCGAGGCGAGTGCGTGCCCTATGCCCGCTATGACGAGACCGTCGACGGGGTGATCGCGACCATTCTTTCCTGTGCGGCGGACCTGAAGACGGGCATGACGCGCGAGGCACTGCAAGCGCGGCTGCCGGCGGGGGCCGCGCGCAACGGCCTCGATTGTGCCTTCTGGGATCTCGAGGCAAAACGCGGTGGACGGCCCGCCTGGCAGATTGCCGGCCTGTCTGCGCCGAAGCCGGTCGAGACCGCCTTCACGCTGTCGCTCGGGACGCCCGAAAGCATGCGCGAGGCTGCGGCGAAGAATGCTGCGCGGCCGCTCCTCAAGGTGAAGCTCGGCGGAGAGGGCGATATCGAACGGATCGAGGCGGTGAGGGCGGGCGCGCCTGCCTCGAGGATCATCGTCGATGCCAATGAAGGCTGGTCGGTCGATGAGTATCAGGCGCTTGCGCCCGTTCTGGTCAAGCTCGGCGTGGCGCTCGTGGAACAGCCGCTGCCGGCGGGCAAGGACGATGCCCTTCTCGATATCGAGCGGGTTCTGCCCGTCTGCGCCGACGAGAGCTGCCATGACCGCGCTTCGCTCGCCAGGCTCGTTGGCAAGTACGATGCCGTCAACATCAAGCTCGACAAGACGGGTGGCCTGACCGAGGCGCTGGCAATGCGGGAGGCGGCGCTTGCCGCCGGTTTCGACGTCATGGTTGGCTGTATGCTCGGCACCTCGCTCGCCATGGCGCCGGCCTTTCTGGTGGCGCAGGGCGCGCCTTACGTCGATCTCGACGGGCCGCTGCTGCTCGCCGCCGACCGCGACGATCCGGTCCGATATGAGGGGTCTATGATGCAGCCGCCCGCGGCGAGGCTTTGGGGTTGATGGCGTCTCGACTCTATAATGCATCCAGTTCGGCGCGATGGCGCTGCATGGCAAGGAAGCGCCGATAGTCGCGCTCATAGAGGGGGCGTTTGGCTTCATCGGGCCGCCGGGTCAGCGAGGATGCGGCCATGCCGACGCCTGCGGCGGCAAGCGAGGGATAGAGCCCGCCGGCGGCTGCCGCATTCATGGCGGTGCCGACGAGCACGGCGTCGTCGGTTTCGGGGATGACCAGTTCGCGCCCGGTGACATCGCCATAGAGTTCGACCAGCAGCGGGTTCTTGACGTGCCCGCCGGTGAGATGCAGCCGTTCCGGCCGGATGCCGCTCTTCTCCATCGCTTCGAGGATCTGGCGGAGCGCCAGCGCAATCGCCACGCAGGCGCGCCAGTAGATGCGGCAGAGGCCGTCAAACGAGCTGTCGAGCGTGAGGCCGAAGATCGCGCCGGTGAGATCCGGATCGGCAAAGGGCGAGCGATTGCCGTGAAAATCGGGCAGGATATGGAGGCGGGCGGCAAAATCCGGCCCTTCCGTCTGCCTGAGGGCCTGCACCCGTTCGATGACCTGTCGATGCCGGGCCGGCGTGGGTTCTCCGCCTTCCGCATGCAGCCGCAGCAGATGATTGAGCAGGCCGCCGGTGGCCGACTGGCCGGCTTCGACCAGCCATTGACCGGGAAACACCGCGTCGAGGAAGGGACCCCAGAGGCTCTTGCCGAAATGGGGCGCGGCGGCAAAGGAAATCAGGCAGCTCGAGGTTCCGCCGATCAGCGCGATCCGCTTTTCCAGCGATTGCGGTTCCTCGGCGATGGAGCCCAGCACGCCGAGCGCGCCGGCATAGGCATCGACCATGCCGGCGGCGACCACGACGGCCCGGTCGAGACCGAGCTCTGTCGCGGCCTTTTCCGTCAGCGGGCCGACCGCCTTGCCGACGGCCACACCCTGTTGCGGCAGGCCGCCCCGCGCCAGAAGGTCGCCGAGGCCGATCCTGTCGAGAAAATCGGGGCTCCAGCCGCTTTTCTCATGGGCGAGAAAATTCCATTTCGATGTGAGCGTACAAAGCGACCGGCCGGTGCTGCCGGTGGCGCGCCAGCTCATGAAATCGGCAAGATCGAAGAAATGGCTGGATATCGCCCAGAGATCGGGCCGGTTCCGCTTCAGCCACATCAGCTTCGGGATCTGCATCTCCGGCGAGATCGCCTCGCCGGCATAGGCGAGCAAGGGGTGGCGCGTCGCGCTGATCTCGGCGGCCTCGCGACTGGCGCGATGGTCGAGCCAGGCAATTGTGTCGAAGGTGGCGCCGCTTTCGCGAGCTAGCGCCAACGGCTCGCCCCTGGTATCGCGTAGCACCAGCGAGCAGGTGGCGTCGAAGGCAAGGGCAGCGATGCGTTCAGCCGGCAGGTCGGCGGCTGCGAGCGCCTCGCGGACGGCCATGCAGGTGGCGCTCCATATCTGTTCGGAATCGTATTCGGCAATGTGGTCGCCGAGACGCCGCATCTCGATCGGGTGTTCCCTGCGGCAAAGCAGCCGGCCCTGTCTGTCGACGATACCGGCGCGCGCGCTGCCCGTCCCGACATCAACCGCAATCACGTGGTCGCGCATCGTGGCCTGTTTCCGTCCCGTTTTTTCATTTTTGCACAAGGTGGAGCAATTCGGCCATGTCGTCAAACTGCCGGTCCGGTCGAAGGGCTGCAATTTCGTCGCGATAGGCGGCAAGCGTCGTGTGCGAGCCTCCGGTGAAGGCGAAGACGGTCATGCCGGCTGCCTTTGCGGCCATGATGCCGGCGGGGCTGTCTTCGATCACGACGCAGTCGCGGGGGGCAAAACCCATGGCTGCGGCGGCATGGAGAAAGAGATCGGGCGCCGGCTTGCCGTTTTTGACCATCGTCGCGCTAAAGAGATGTGGCGAGAAACGGTCCATCAGACCCGTGACCGTCAGCGACAGGGCGATACGCTCCGGCTGGCTGGACGAGGCAACGCACCAGCGGATACCGGCTGCGGCCAGCGCATCGAGCGCTTCCGCAATACCGGGCATCGGTTTGAGCTCGCTGCGGAATCTTGCATAGAGGGCGTTCCTCAGGTCGAGGAGGAAGGGTTCTCCGATTTCGAGCGAAAATTCGTCGCGTGCCGTCGCAATCACCGCCGCAAGGCTCTTGCCGAGAAAACGCCGATGGGCATAGTCGGCATCGATTGTCACGCCGGCCTGCCGGAAGGCATCGACGAGAACGGCGAGCGAGATCGGCTCGCTATCGACGAGCACGCCGTCGCAATCGAAGATGACCAGCCGGTTTTCGTGTTTCTCCATGGCGGGATCAGGCCGCAAGCCTGCCGTCGAGATAGCGCTTCAGCGTCTCCGCCGTGCCGACCTCGCGGAGCGTCGCCAGTGCGTGGCTGAAGCGCCTGATGAATAGCGGGTTCTGGCCGACCGCACCGAAGATGTCGCCAAGCGCCAGGAACGCCTTCGGGTCGTCGCGGGAGGCGAGCGCTGCCTTCTGCAGGCGCTCGGCGCTTGCGTCATTGAAGGCTATGGCCTTGCCGCTGTCCGACTTGCCCTCGAAATAGCGGCACCAGAGCGCCGAGACGAGGGCCAGCCCCACGACATCCAGTCCCTTGTTCAGGCGGTCGGCGGTGGAGGGCAAGATGAATTTCGGCTGGCGGTTCGAGCCGTCCTGGGCGAGACGTGGAATGGTGTCGCCGATCTTCGGATTGGAAAAGCGGCGTTCGATGAGCTGGAAATAGTCTTCGAGGCTGGTGTCCGGCACCGGCGGCACAACGGGGATGATTTCGTCTCTCTCCAGCTTGGCGAGGAAGGCGCGGATCATCGCGTTTTCCATCGCCTCGTGAACGAAGTGGATGTCCATCAGCGCGGCAGGATAGGCGATGGCCGCATGGCCGCCGTTCAGGATGCGCAGCTTCATCAGTTCGTAGGGCGCGACATCCGGCACGAAGGTGACGCCGACGGCTTCGAGCGCCGGACGCCCGAGCGGGAAATTGTCCTCCAGTACCCATTGCTTGAATTCCTCGCAGAAGACCGGCCAGCCGTCCTCGATGCCGTAGGTATCGCGGGCGATGGCGATTTCGCGTTCGCCGGTTGCAGGCGTGATGCGGTCGACCATGGAATTCGGGAAGGCCACGTTTTCATGGATCCAGTGGGCGAAGTCGACATCCGATAGTTTCGCAAGGCCGGTGACGGTGGCCTCCGTCACTTCGCCATTGCCGGGAATGTTGTCGCAGCACATGACGGTGAAGGGCGGAATGCCCTTGGCCCTGCGCGCCTTCAGACCGGCGATGATGAGGCCGAACACGGTCTTCGGCTCTCCGGGATTGGCGGCGTCGGCCACCATGGCCGGATGGCCGGAGTCGAACTTGCCGGTTGCGGGATCGATGAAATAGCCGCCTTCGGTGATGGTCATCGACACGATGCGGATCGCCGGATCCGAAAGGGCAGCGATGATATTGCCGAAATCCGGGGCGGCGATCATACCCGTCATCGGGCCGGTAACCATGGCGGAGCTGCGGTTGATGTCCTGTTCGACAACCGTCGTCAGATAATCCTGCTCCTCCAGAGTTTCCTTCATCTTTCGGTCGGACGGCAGGACGCCCGCGCCGAGAATGGCGAAATCCATGTCCCGGCCCTGGTTGAAGAGCTCGTGGAGATAGACGGCCTGATGGGCGCGGTGGAAGTTGCCGACACCGAAATGCAGGATGCCGGCCTTCAACTGTTCGCGGCGATAGGCCGGAACGGCTGCGTTCCTGGAGATTTCGGCAAGGTTTGCCAGCGATAGCTTGCAGGTCATTTCGGTCGTCCTCGAAAGCGAGACATGTTGTCTTTGAAGGCGATCTTCAGTTCATCCAGTTGCCGCCGTCGACGTTATAGGTCTGGGCGACGATGTAGTCGGCTTCCGCCGTGGCGAGAAAAATCGCCATGCCCGTGAGATCCTCGGCCCGGCCCATGCGACCGAAGGGAACGGCCTCGCCGACGAGCCGCTTCTTTTCCCCGATGGGGCGCTTCTCGTAGCGGGCGAAGAGCGCATCGACGCCGTCCCAGTGTTCGCCGTCGACGACTCCAGGTGCGATGGCGTTGACGTTGATGCCGTGCTTGATGAGGTCGAGGCCGGCTGACTGGGTGAGCGAGATGATCGCGGCCTTGGTGGCGCAGTAAACGGCGACGAGCGCTTCGCCGCGCCGCCCCGCCTGGCTTGCCATGTTGACGATCTTGCCGCCCTTGCCGCGGGCGATCATCGATTTCGCGACGGCCTGCAGTGTGAAGAGCGAGCCCGCGACATTGATCGAGAAGAGCCTGTCATAGCTTTCGCGGGTGATTTCGACGATTGGCGCAAGGTCGAAAAGGGCGGCGTTGTTGATGAGAATGTCGATGCCGCCGGTCCTCTCCTCCACCGCCTTGACAGCGGCGTCGATCGAGGCCTGCTCGGTGACGTCGAGCAGCACCGGATAGGCCTCATCCCCGATCTCCGCGGCAGTCTGGCTGGCGCGTTCGAAGTTAATGTCGGCGATGGCGACAGTTGCTCCTTCGCGGACATAGGCTTCCGCGAAGGCGCGGCCGATGCCGCGCGCCGATCCGGTAATCAGCGTCGATTTGCCCTGAAGTCTGCCGGTCATGCTGCAAGTCCCTTGTCATTGAAGCGATGGATGCGGTCGGTGTCGGGGCTGACGAACACCGTGTCGCCGCTCCTTGCCGCGAACTCGCCGCCGGCGCGGGCGGTGATCTGGCCGATGCCATCCACCGTGATGTGGAGGAAGGTGTCGGAACCCAGATGTTCGGCGACCGCGACCTTGCCCTTCCATGTTCCGCTTTCGGTCGAAAGCGTCACATGTTCCGGCCGTATGCCAATGGTGTGGGCGCCGTAGGCCGCTGCCGTCTGGCCGGAGATCAGGTTCATGCGGGGCGAGCCGATGAAACCCGCGACGAAGAGATTGGCCGGATTGCGATAGAGTTCCAGCGGCGAGCCGACCTGTTCGATACGGCCCTTGTTCAGGACGACGATCTTGTCCGCCATGGTCATGGCTTCGATCTGGTCGTGCGTGACATAGATCGAGGTGGCCTTGAGCTGATGATGGAGCTCGGAGATTTCGAGCCGCATGTTGACCCGGAGCGCCGCATCGAGGTTCGACAGGGGTTCGTCGAACAGGAAGCATTCCGGCGAGCGGACGATGGCGCGGCCGATCGCGACGCGCTGGCGCTGGCCGCCCGAAAGCTGGCGGGGCTTGCGGTCGAGATAGTCGGTGAGGTTCAGGATACGCGCGGCATCGTTCACCTTGCGGTCGATCTCGGCCTTGTCGACACCGGCCATCTTCAGCGGAAAACCGATATTGGAGCGCACGCTCATATGCGGGTAGAGCGCATAGGACTGGAACACCATGGCAAGGCCGCGATGGGCGGGCGCCTTTTCGGTCGCGTCCTTTCCGTCGATCAGGATGCGGCCGCCGGAGACATCTTCGAGGCCTGCGATCAGGCGGAGCAGGGTGGACTTGCCGCAACCGGAAGGACCGACGAAGACGACGAATTCGCCATTATTGATCTCGAGGTCGATCGAGGGAATGACGGTCGCCTCGCCGAAGGACTTGGAGACATTTTCGAGCTTGATGCTACCCATGTGCGTGTTCCTTATTTGACGGCGCCGAAGGTCAGACCGCGGACGAGCTGTTTCTGGCTGAACCAGCCGAGAATGACGATGGGCGCGATCGCCATGGTCGAGGCGGCGGAGAGCTTGGCGTAGAAGAGCCCTTCGGGGCTGGAATAGGAGGCGATGAAGGCGGTGAGAGGTGCTGCCTTCGAAGCCGTGAGGTTCAGCGTCCAGAAGGCTTCGTTCCAGGAGAGGATGATGTTGAGGAGCACCGTGGACGCGATGCCAGGCACGGCCATCGGCGTCAGCACGTAGACGATTTCCTTCATTAGCGATGCGCCGTCCATGCGGGCCGCCTCGAGGATCTCTCCGGGGATTTCCTTGAAGTAGGTGTAGAGCATCCAGACGATGATCGGCAGGTTGATGAGGGTCAGCACGCCGACGAGGCCGGTCCGGGTGTCGAGCAGGCCGAAGTCGCGGAAGAGGATGTAGATCGGCACCAGCACGCCGACCGGCGGCAGCATCTTGGTGGAGAGCATCCACATCAGGATGTCCTTGGTGCGCTTCGTCGGCGAAAACGCCATGGCCCAGGCGGCTGGAATGGCGATGATGAGGCCGAGCAGAGTGGAGCCGAACGAGATCACCACCGAGTTCATGAAGTGGCGGAAGTAGTTCGAACGGCTTTGCACTTCCGCATAGTTCTCCGTCGTCCAGTCGAAGAACAGGAAGGAGGGCGGCGAAGCGATGGCTTCGGCTTCCGTCTTGAAGCTTGTCAGGAAGGTCCAGAGGATCGGGAAGAAGATCAGGATGCCGAGCGTCCAGGCGATGGCGGTCCAGGCGACTTTGCGGCGGGTGGAAATAGCGCGTGCCATGTCAGCTCTCCAGATTCTTGCCGATCAGGCGGATGAGGAAGAAGGCGACGATGTTGGCGAGCACCACGGCGACGATGCCGCCGGCGGATGCTCCGCCCACGTCGAACTGCAGCAGCGCCTGGGCATAGACGAGATAGGTGATGTTGGTGCTCTGGTAGCCGGGACCGCCATTGGTGGTGACGAGGATTTCGGCGAAGACCGAGAGCAGGAAGATCGTCTCGATCAGGATCACCACCGTGATGGCGCGGGCCATATGGGGCAGGATGATATAGACGAGTTTGGAAACGGGGCCTGCGCCATCCATCTCGGCGGCTTCCTTCTGTTCCTCGTCGAGCGATTGCAGCGCGGTCAGAAGGATCAGCGTGGCGAAGGGCAGCCATTGCCAGGCGACGATCATGACGATCGACAGCAGCGGATAATTGGCGAGCCAGTCGACCGGCTGCAGGCCGAAGAGCTTGGCGATCCAGGCGAAGAGCCCGTTGACCGGGTTCATCAGCATGTTTTTCCACACCAGCGCGGAAACCGTCGGCATGATGAAGAAGGGTGCGATCACCAGAATGCGCACGATGCCCTGGCCGAACATCGGCTGGTCGAGCAGCAGGGCGAAGGCAATGCCGCCGATCACGGTGATGGCGAGAACGCCCCCGACGAGCAGCAGGGTGTTGGTCAAGGCCGCGAAGAAGGCAGGGTCGGTCAGGAAGAACCGGTAATTCATAAAACCGGCAAACTCTTCCATCCCCGGCATCAGCAGGTTGTAGCGCAGGAAGGAGAAGTAGACCGTTATCACCAGCGGCACGATCATCCATGCCAGCAGGAGCAGAACGGAGGGCGCCATCATCAGGCGCGCCGAGGAGTGGGTGTGCGTAGTCGCCATGACGGTTCCGCGCTTTCTCGATCTCGGTGTTCAACTCTCGGCGACCCATGCCGGTCCACGTCGGCGAGGGACACTGAGCCATCGCCCGGTTCCTCGATGTCGCCGGTAAAAAAAGAAGCGGGAGAAAGGAGGAGAGCTGAGGCTTCTCTTTCTCTCCCGCTCCAGGCGGGCCGGACGCTCTCGTCGTCCGACCACAGTCCACGGGAGTTTACTTGATGTAACCGGCCTTCATCATTTCGCGCTCGGTCAGTTGCTGGGCATTCTTGAGCGCCTGGTCGACGCTGACCTGTCCTGCGAGGGCGGCAGAGAACTGCTGGCCGACGGCGGTGCCAATGCCCTGGAATTCCGGAATGGCGACGAACTGCACGCCGACATAGGGAACGGGCTTGACCGAAGGGTTCTTCGGATCGGCGGCGTTGATCGAGTCGAGCGTCATCTTCGCGAAGGGTGCTGCCTTCTGGTATTCCGGGTTTTCATAGAGCGAGGTGCGGGTTCCCGGAGGAACGTTGGCCCAGCCTTCCTTGTCGGCGACCAGTTTCAGGTAGTCCTTGCCGGTTGCCCAGGCGATGAACTTCTCGGCGGCTCCCGCCTTCTGAGTGCCTGCCGGGATTGCGAGGTTCCAGGCCCAGAGCCAGTTGCCGCGCTTGCCGAGGCCGGCGTCGGGAGCGAGCGCATAGCCCACCTTGTCGGCGACCGTGGATTCCTTCGGGTTCGAGACGAAGGAGGCTGCCACCGTTGCATCGATCCACATGCCGCACTTGCCGGTCTGGAAGAGTGCCAGGTTTTCGTTGAAGCCGTTGGAGGAGGCGCCCGGAGGACCGGCGTCCTTCATCAGATTGACGTAGAAGTCCAGAGTGGTTTTCCATTCCGGCTGATCGAACTGGGGTTTCCAGTTCTCGTCGAACCAGCGGGCGCCGAAGGCGTTGGACGTGGCCGTCAGGAAAGCCATGTTCTCGCCCCAGCCGGCCTTGCCGCGCAGGCAGATGCCATAGACCTCGTTGGCCTTGTCGGTCATCTTGCGGGCCGCATCGGCGATGAAGTCCCAGGTCGGAGCGTCGGGCATGGTCAGGCCGGCCTTTTCCATCAAGTCCTTGCGGTACATGACCATCGAGCTTTCGCCGTAGAAGGGCGCGGCGTAGAGCTTGCCGTCCTCTCCCGTCAGACCCGAGCGGATCGCCGGCAGGAGATCGTCGACGTCGTAGTCGGCGCCGAGATTGTCGAGCGGCAGGAGCCAGCCTTGTTTGGCCCAGATCGGAACCTCGTAGGTGCCGATCGTCAACACGTCGAACTGGCCGCCCTTGGTGGCAATATCGGTCGTCACCTTCTGGCGCAGCACGTTTTCCTCGAGCGTCACCCATTCGAGGTCGATGTCCGGATTCTTCGCCTTAAAGTCGTCCGTCAGCTTCTGCATCCGGATCATGTCGCCGTTGTTGACGGTGGCGATGGTGAGGGTTTCGGCGGAAGCCAGGCCAGCCATGGCCAATACCGAGCAGGCGCCCAGCAGGATCGTCTTCAATGTCATATCTTCCTCCCAGAAGAAAAATGAGCATTCGCTTTGCTCGTGAGCAATTTCTCACTTTGCTGCGGACAGAGTCAATGCCGATTCCATGCTGCAGCGCCGAAGGCGACGGTTAAGTCGCTTGATTTGAAAGGAAAAATGTTGTTATCGGGGATGTCAGGGAAGCAGCAGAAAGCGGGCTGCATCCTCGTCCGTAATGAGCGCATTGATATGGGCGCCACGCAACGCGGCGCGAATGGCCGCATGTTTGCGCCTGCCGCGGGCCAATCCGATGACGCAGGAGGTCTCCCGCGAAGGCAGCGGAATACTGGCCACCCGCTCGTTGACGGGGTTGTCGAGCAGCCTGCCGTCCGCATCGAATGTCCAGCCGCAGATCTCGCCGGTCGCGCCCGCCTGCATCAGGCTTTCCACTTCCTGCGGTTGCAGGAAGCCGTCCAGCAGGAGAGGGGCCTGCGGGTCGATTTCACCGATGCCGACGAAGGTCACATCGGCCTTTGTGCCGAGCGTGATGGTCGGCCGGACGAGCGCCTGCTGGTGCAGGAGTTCCCGTTCGGCCCGGGAGGAAACGAGCACCGGCAGCGGCATGGGAAAATGGCGCGCCTTGATCGCGTCAGCCATGGAGAAGATGACGTTGTAATAGGCAGCGGAGCCGTCGGGGCTGATATTGCCGGTGAGCGACACGATGCGGTGTTGCGGACACTCCATCGGCGACAACTGGTCGACGGCGGCGCGCAGCGTACGTCCCGTGCCCATGGCGATGATGAGCGGTTCGGGTTGCTTCAGCCAGCGCTCCAGTTCGGCGGCACCGGCTTCGGCAACACCGGTCGGGGCCGCATCTGAACCGGGGTCGGTGGGGACGATCTCGACCTGTCGCAGTCCATATTTCTGCTTCACCGCTTCCGCGAGTTCCATGCAGACCGCGATCGGATGGTCGAGACGGACCTTAATCAGCTTTTCGGCGACGGAGAGAGACACGAGGCGCTGGGCACTCTGGCGGGAAATGCCCATGGCGGCGGCGATCTCGTCCTGAGTCCGACCGGCGACATAATAAAGCCAGCCGGCGCGGGCCGCATCGTCAAGCCGTCCGAGATTGCCAGCTCTTTTCGCCATCGAAATCCTTTGCTCGATTTTGAGTAGCGTTGCAGCCGTTTGGTGTCAATTCGGCGGTTGCGGGGAGGTCACCGTTTGCTCGCCAGCCAGATGACGTGGCGGGCGCCGCCGCGCTTGCCGTTGGCGCGGGTATTGACTTCCTTCACGGCAAAACCGCTGCCTTGCAGGCGGCGGGTGAAGCCGGCATCGGGGCCCGACGACCAGACGGCCAGCACGCCGTTTGCCCGAAGCGCGGTCTTCGACGCATTCAGGCCGCCGAAATCATAGAGACCGTCATTCGAGGTGCGGGTCAGGCCATCCGGACCGTTGTCCACGTCCAGCATGATGGCATCGAATTTGCCGGGGGACGTGCGGATGAGCGCGCCGACATCGCCTTCATGGACCCGAACGCGCGGATCGTCGAGGCTGCCCTTGAAGATTTCGGCCATCGGGCCGCGCGCCCACGCGACGACGGCCGGCACGAGTTCGGCGACGGTGATTTCCGCATCCTCGGGCAGGACGGCAAGCGCCGCACGGAGGGTGAAGCCCATGCCAAGCCCGCCGATGAGCACGGCCGGGCGTTTCTTGTCCTTGATATGCTCGCAGGAAAGCGTGGCGAGCGCCTCTTCCGAGCCGCTGAGACGGCTGTTCATCAGCTCGTTGGTGCCGAGCATGATCGAGAATTCGGTTCCCCGCTGCTTGAGACGCAATTCACCGCCGCCCGGAATGCTGGCGATATCGAGCTGCTTCCAGGGGATCATGCCGGTCTTTCTTGCTGTCTGCGGGCGTGTCGCGCTCTCCTATCACGAGCAGATGCCATACTTCAATCGAGGGACGAGCGGCGATGTTGTCGCTCACTCTGCCGGCGATCCCGTCGCGGACGTTTCGGGTGGCTTTTGATGGGAGCGGACAGCCGCCGTATCGACCGGGCGATTCGGTCTTTGAAGGCAGGCGGCATTTGCGTGCCCTTAAACGAGAAATGCCGGTAATGGCGTCCTCCCACGCCAACCGGCACTCTCCTCCCTCCCGGAGTTTTTGAAGCCCCCTCCCGTCCGGCACCAGGTGCAGCAGACGGCCTCCTCGAGGGGTGAAAGCGAACTTAACAAGTTAATAAGATGGCATTCGGAGAAGATTGTCAAGGGGTTGAATCGCGAAGCTGCGCTTTAATGATTAACGTGTTAATCATGTGTGGATAACGGTGCTTCGGTCCCGGGCGGATGCCGTTGGCTGCGGTGGCGCCGTCCGCGCGACCAATCCCGTTTTCCCGGTGGATGCGCATTCTTGCCGGTGGCGGGCAATGATTGGTATAGAGACGCCAAGCAAGGGCATATGAGTTATTCTTGAAATTATAAGGGGGCCCGTCCTTGCATCTCTTTCGATGCGGCGGCGGGATTTCCGTGGGGACGGCATGGTGGACAAATACGGAGAGGGTGACGAGGGCCAGAGGGATGGCGGCGCGGGCGCGCAACGATTGCGGCTGCGCCATTTTTCGCGGTCCATGCCGATGCTCCTGTTGCGAGCCCGTGAATCCGTCATGAAGCATTTCCGCAATGCGCTACGCATGTACGACATCACCGAGCAGCAGTGGCGCATCCTGCGTGCGCTGGTCTCGGTGAAGGAAATCGAGGTGACGGAACTGGCGCGCGCCACGTTCCTGCTCGGGCCAAGCCTGTCGCGGATTCTCAAGGAACTCGAAGGCCGCCACCTGATCGAGCGCCATCCTGACGAAAACGATCTGCGCCGTGCCCGCATTTCGATCAGCGCGGCAGGCCTCGAACTGATCGAGAAGATGACCCGTCATTCCGACGAGATCTACAGCGAGATCATCCATGCCTACGGGGCCGAGCGGATGCGCGACCTGCAGAAGCTTCTCGAAGAGCTTGAGGGCGCCATGGCGCAGGTCGATGTCTCCGAAGTGGATGCCGCCGCCGGCTTCGTCGCCGACGATTGAACCTGTCTTCTTCCGGCATATCCCCTGTGGCAGCCGGTTATTTCCGCCCTATCTAAGCGCCTCAGATGACGTCCAGCGGTTCCGCGGGGCTCTGCGGATGAGGCCCGGAGGCCGGTATGAGCATATCGAAAATCGCGCATAGCCCGGGACACCTGATCCGCCGCCTGAACCAGGCGGCCGTCTCGCTCTTCCTCGAAGAGGTCGGCCGGGCGGGATACGACCTTACGCCGGTTCAATATGCGGCCCTGGCCGAGATCGAGGTCGCGCCCGGGATCGATCAGGCGACGCTTGCGGCACGTATCGCCTATGACCGCGCCACCATAGGCGGGGTGGTCAGCCGGCTGGTCGACAAGGGACTGGTGCATCGCGGCACCAGCAGCCAGGATCGGCGCGCCAAGCAACTCCATCTCACGGCGGAGGGAAAGCGTGTTCGCAACGATATCGAGCCGCTGGTCGAGAAGGTGCAGCAACGCATTCTCGCCGGGCTTTCGGTCGGCGAAGGCGAGGTGCTGGTGAAGCTTCTCTACAAGGCGGCGGAGGCGAGCAACGAGCACAGTCGCGCGCCGCTGCGCATCGACGACGAATAGCGGGCGTCCTTTGGAGCATTCCTATTCATAGTCCGCCCGATTGATGCCGTGCCGCTGCAGCTTGTCGTAGAAGGTCTTGCGGGGAATCTGCAGCGCCTCGATCGTGCGGCGGACGTCGCCGCCGTTCTCGATCAGCGCCGCGCGGATCAATTCGGCTTCGTGCTGTTCCATTCTCTCCGGCAGGCTTGCATGGCCGTTGGACGCCATTGCGCCCGCGGTCGAGGAGAGCGCGGGCGCCTCGGCGAGGCCGAGGGCCACCCGCTCCGCATAATGGGCGAGTTCGCGGACATTGCCCGGCCAGGAATGGCTTTCGAGATGTCGGTGCACGGCGGATGTCAGCCGCGGCACCTCCCTGTGGAAGCGTTCGGCGGCGCGGGTCAGGAAGTGGGAGAACAGGAGAGGGATGTCCGCCCGCCGCTCGCGTAGCGGAGGAATGGAAACCGTCACGACATTGAGGCGATAATAGAGGTCCTCGCGAAAATCGCCGCGCTCCGCCGGATTGCCGAGATCGATCTTCGCCGCGGCGACCACCCGAAGGTCGACGGGACGCACCTCGTTGGTGCCGAGCGGGCTTACTTCCCGCATTTCCAGAACGCGCAGCATCTTCACCTGTGTCGCGACCGGCATGCTTTCGATCTCATCGAGGAAAAGCGTGCCGCCGCTTGCATGTTCTATGCGGCCGATGCGCTTCTTCTGGGCGCCGGTGAAAGCACCGGCCTCGTGACCGAACAGTTCGCTTTCGATCACCGTTTCCGGCAGCGCGCCGCAGTTGAGGGCGACGAAATTGCCGCTTCGCCTGCGGCTCCAGCGATGCAGCAGGGTTGCCACGACCTCCTTGCCGCTTCCCGTCTCGCCGGCGATCAGCACGTCGACATCGGTGTCGGCGATCTGGCGGAGTGTCTGGCGCAGGTGTTCCATGGCGGGCGTCTGGCCGATGAGCGGCAAGTCGTCGCTGCTTTCCTCCGCCGCCTTCCGCAACGCCCGGTTCTCCAGCACCAGACGGCGTTTCTCGACCGCACGGCGCACGGTCTGCGCCAGCCGGTCCGCCGGAAACGGCTTGGCGATGAAGTCGTAGGCGCCGTCATGCATCGCCTGTACGGCCATGGCGATGTCGCCGTGGCCGGTAATCAGGATGACGGGCAGGTCCGGATCGATGGTCTTGAGGCGGGCGAAGAGCTCCAGTCCATCCATGCCGGGCATGCGAATATCGGTCACGACCACGGCGGGAGATGCGGCCGAAAGCACGCCGAGGGCAGACTTGGCGTCGGCATGATCCTCCACTGCGAAGCCGGCCAGTTCCAGCGTCTGCCGGGTGGCCCGGCGCAGGTCGGCGTCGTCGTCGATGAGGATGATGTCGGTCTTGTCCTGCATCGTCTCAGGCTCGTTTCAGGGTTACGGTGAAGGTTGTGCCGTTCGGGCCACTGTCGACGGCGATGCGTCCGCCATAGTCCCCGACAATATCCTTGGAGATCACCAGCCCGAGGCCGAGGCCGCCTTCCTTGGAGGTGTTGAACGGCGTGAACAGACCTTTGAGGATTTCGGGCGGGATGCCGGGGCCGTTGTCGGTGACGACGATTGCGGCTTCGCCTTCGTTGCTCTCGCCGAGGCATACATCAATGCGGCCATCGGCGCGGCCGGCTATGGCTTCGAGCGCGTTCTGGAAGAGGTTTATCAGCACCTGTTCCAGCCGGACACGGTTGCCGAGCACCTGAACGTCGGCGGGGATATCGGCGACACGCAGCATGTCGAGGCGACCGGAGAACCGGCTCCTGAGCAGCAGCAGCGCGCCGTCGATCACGGTTTTCAACCCCACGGGCTCCGGAGCCGCGCGACCCTTGCGGGCAAAGGTCTTGAGTTCGTCGGTGATCGTGCCGATACGCTCGGTGAGCCTGGCGATGAAGGCAAGATTTTCCGCAGCCGGTTCGCTCTGGCCGCGCGAAAGGAAGGTGCTGGCATTGTCGGCATAGGCGCGGATCGTGGCGACCGGCTGGTTGATCTCATGGGCGACGCCGGCCGCGACCTGGCCGAGAATGGCGAGGCGGTTTGCCTGCACCAGTTCCTGCTGCACCTTCTGCAGTCGCGTTTCGGTAGCGCGATGTTCCTCGATTTCCGTTTCCAGCCGGTCACGGGCGAGGCTGAGCTCTCCCGTCCGTTCCCTGACCTTGCGCTCCAGTTCGTCCCGGGCCGCCCTCTCTTCCGCCTCGCGCTGGCGCGTGCGCTGCGAGCGGAAAAGCCAGAAGGCGGCAAGGCCGACAAGCGGCAGCAATCCGGCAAGCGCCAGCAGGCGGCCTTGCAGCGCGCCCGCTTTCAGTGCGGCGTCGGCCGGCACCAGAAGGTGCAGGCTCCATGGCGTGGTCGGTACGGGCAAGGCGAGCGCCAGAAAACGTCCGGTTTCCCTCATGCCGGAGGCATTGACCCTGACGAGGGGCGTGCCGCCCGCCTGAAGCGGCGGCGCAATCGGCAACATCATCAGGGAGGCCTCGCCGAATTGCAGGCTCTCGCGGATCTCCTCGCGCTTTTCGGGGGGGATTGCGGCGATCGAGGAAAAACGCCATTCCGGCCTGCTGGTAATCAGCACGATGCCGTTGCGGTCGGTGACGAAGGTCGGCTTTCCGGAAAGACCCCAGTCCTTTTCCAGTCCATCGAATTCCACCTTGACGACGACGACGCCGAGCGCCCTGCCATCGCCGCTTTCGACCCGGCGGGAAATGTAAAGGCCCGGCCGCTTGCTCACGGTTCCGAGCGCGTAGTGCTCGCCGCTGCCCGTCGCCATCGCACGGGTGAAATATTCCCGGAAGCTGTAATCGTTGCCGACGAAACTGTCCGTCTGCCGCCAATTGCTGGCCGCCATGGCGATGCCATTCGGCGGGATGACGTAGATGACCGCGGCCTGGCTGTCCTCGACCAGTTTTTCGAGTTTCCGGTTGAGATGGGCGATAGCGCCCTCGCTTTCGGTGAAAAGCGCGCTGCGCAGCTCGGCATCGTCGGCCAGCACCAGCGGCAGGGATCGCGGCCGCTCCAGAACGGCCTGGAGCAATGCGCTCTTCAGCGCCACGTCGTTGCCGGCGTCTTCCGAGAGCGTCACCAGGGCCTCGTCGCGGCCGACGCGGCCCGCATAATAGGAGCCGCCGGCGAGAATGAGCGCAGCGACAAGGGCAAAGACAGCCCAGGCGGAACGATCCTTCATCTTGAGGCGAGAGAACATGGCTTCACTGTGCGTCAAATCGCACGGAAAGCCAAGAGATTTGTGCGGAAAATCGCACTCTTCATGAGGTTGTGGCAATTCTGTGAATGCTTAATCTCATTTATATCAATGGCTTATTCGATATTTCGCAATTCTGGCACAAGTCTTGCTGCTCGGTAAATACAACGCTGAACCGTTGCTATCGTTCATATCGCTGTGCCCGGGAGGCCGGAACTCGTTCCGACAGGGTACGAAACGGAGGACATCATGAATATCCCATCCGCGGCCCCGATTTCCGGGGGCAAGCAGCCTTTGTACAAGCATCTCTACGTCCAGGTTCTGGCGGCGATCGTAGCCGGCATCCTGCTCGGCCATTTCTATCCAGATATCGGCACGCAGTTGAAGCCGCTCGGCGACGCCTTCATCAAGCTCGTCAAGATGATTATCGCGCCGGTCATCTTCCTGACGGTTTCCACCGGCATTGCAGGCATGACCGACATGAAGAAGGTGGGTCGCGTTGCCGGCAAGGCGATGCTCTACTTCCTGACCTTCTCAACGCTGGCGCTGGTTGTCGGTCTCATCGTCGCCAACGTCATCCAGCCGGGTTCGGGCATGCATATCGATCCGGCCTCGCTTGACGCCAAGGCGGTCGCTTCCTACGCCGAAAAGGCCCATGACTCGAGTATCATCGGCTTCCTGATGAACATCATCCCGACGACCATCGTCGGCGCCTTTGCCGATGGGGATATCCTGCAGGTGCTGTTCTTCTCGGTGCTCTTCGGTATTTCGCTGGCGCTGGTCGGCGAACGCGGCCAGCCGGTCACCGACTTCCTGCATGCCGTCATCAACCCGGTCTTCAAGCTGGTTGCCATCCTGATGAAGGCCGCCCCGATCGGCGCCTTCGGCGCGATGGCGTTTACCATCGGCAAGTACGGCATCGCGTCGGTCGCGAACCTCGCCATGCTGATCGGCACCTTCTACCTCACCTCCATCCTGTTCGTGGTGGTGGTTCTCGGTGCGGTCGCCCGCTACAACGGTTTCTCGATCCTCGCGCTCATCCGTTACATCAAGGAAGAGCTGCTTCTGGTTCTCGGCACGTCTTCTTCCGAAGCAGCGCTTCCCGGCCTGATGAACAAGATGGAAAAGGCCGGCTGCAAGCGCTCGGTCGTCGGTCTCGTCATTCCGACCGGCTATTCCTTCAATCTCGACGGCACCAACATCTACATGACGCTTGCCGCGCTGTTCATCGCCCAGGCGACAGACATCCACCTGTCGCTCGGCGACCAGATCCTGTTGCTTGCCGTTGCGATGCTGAGCTCGAAGGGTGCTGCCGGGATCACCGGCGCCGGCTTCATCACGCTTGCCGCGACCCTTTCGGTCGTCCCGTCCGTTCCGGTTGCCGGCATGGCGCTGATCCTCGGCATCGACCGCTTCATGTCGGAATGCCGAGCGCTCACCAACTTCATCGGCAATGCGGTTGCGACCGTCGTCGTTGCGCGTTGGGAAGGCGAGCTCGACGAGCAGCTCTTCCATGCGGCTCTCGGCGGTGTCGTCTATGAGGACGATGTCAAGCGTCCCGAGCTGCAGGCAGCGGAGTAAGCGTTCGTTCGGCGCCAACCCAAGACGGCGACCGAATGCAAAGCGCGGCCCGACCTCGAAGCGGGCCGCGTTTTTTATTGCCTATTCCGCAGCGATGATGTGGAAGGGCTGCTGCACATCCGGCTGCTGGGCCTTGCCCATCAGGTAAATCAGACAGCTTGTCCTCAAAAGCGAGGCGAAATTGGACACCGTGCCGTTCCGCTCCAGCGCTTCGTCATAGAGTGTAGAGAGAAAGCGCGAGGTCGACATCGACTGTCCCGCCGCGATCTCGTCGATCAGGTCCCAGAAGGCTGCCTCGATCTGGATGCTGGTCGAGTGGCCGCCGATCCTTACCGAGCGGTTGACTGCGCGGTAGCGGGCCGGGTCCTGTCCGGCAAAGACTTCACACATGGCATGCTCCTCCGGCGTTTCTTGTTTTGAGCCATTATGGGACCGGGCGTGACCGCGGTCAATTTCGCAAATCGCCGTAACGCTTTCCCTCAAACGGAAAGAATACGAAAAAAACCACTCGAAATCATGCATGCGGTAGTGGGCTGCTACCCGATTTGCCGCCGTCATAGGAAACTCTTCAGCATCGATGAAATGCATGAATCAGGAGTTGCCCTTGGCGAAGATGATCCATTCGATGGTCCGGGTGCTGGAAGAAGCCCGTTCCGTCGCGTTCTACGAACAGGCTTTCGGACTGCAGATTGCCGAAAGGTTGGATTTCGACACCTTCACGCTGGTCTATCTCAGCAATGCGGAGACGGAATTCGAGCTCGAGCTCACCGTCAACAAGGGCCGCGAGGAAGCCTACGAGCTCGGCAACGGCTACGGCCATCTGGCCGTCAGCGTCACCGATCTCGATGCCGAGCACAAGAGGCTCACGGATCTCGGGCTCAACCCGAACAAGATCGTCGAGTTCAACCGTGACGGCGCGCTCTTCGCCCGCTTCTTCTTCATCACCGATCCGGACGGCTACAAGATCGAGGTCCTGCAACGTCACGGACGGTTCAAGTGACCCGTGCCGCCGGAGGGTTGGAGGACTTTCCGGCCGTACGATGACATCGAGCGGCGCGTTCGCGCGCCGCTCCCGACGGGCCGGAGGATGAGGGTCCGTCGATTGCCACAAGACCTTGGGAGGAGACTGACGTGGTAACGCTTTACGAAAAGACCGACGGGCTTTCGCGCCGCGACCTGCTGAAGACCGGCAGCGTGGGCGCGCTGCTCGTCATCAGCGGTTCGGCGGTGATCTGTCCGCAGGCGGCCTGGGCGCTCGAAGCCAAGGCCCTCAAGCCCGAAACCATGGCGACGCTCATCAAACTCGCCCGCGATATCTATCCGCACGACCAGCTTGCCGACCGTTTCTATGCGATCGCCGTCAAGGGGCAGGACGATCTCGCGGCAAAGGACCCCGCGCACAAGAAGCTGGTGGAGGAGGGCATCGCCGATCTCGACAAGCGCGCCGGCGCCGGCGGCTACTTCGGCCTTGGCTGGGAGGATGAGCGTGTGGCGATCCTGCGCGACATCGAGAAGACGCCCTTCTTCCAGGCGGTGCGGGGCGACCTCGTGGTCAGCCTCTATAACCAGAAGGAGCTGTGGCCGATCTTCGGCTACGAGGGCGAGTCCTTCTCGAAGGGCGGCTATATCCACCGCGGCTTCGACGATCTCGAATGGCTCTGACGCCCCGATTGCATACCGACGATGCAAGCCGCCCGAGGAGACCCGCCGATAGCGGGGCGGCGGCGCATTGAGGACATTCCCGACTGATATTCCTGGGAGGAAACCATGGCAGCGCCTTATGATCTCAACGACGACAGCGTGGTCGTCATCATCGGTTCGGGTGCCGGCGGCGGAACGCTCGGCAACGAACTTGCCCAGAAGGGCATCGACGTCGTCGTTCTCGAGGCCGGTAACCGGATCGAGCACGAAGACTTCATCAATGACGAATGGGACAGCTTCGCCCAGCTCGCCTGGCTCGATCATCGCACCACGGGCGGCGGTTGGCGCGTGGCGAAGGACTTTCCGAACCTGCCGGCCTGGATCGTCAAGGCGGTCGGCGGCACCACCACCCACTGGGCGGGCGCTTCGCTGCGTTTTCAGGAACATGAGTTCAAGACGCTCACCCATTACGGCAAGGTGGAGGGCGCCAACCTTCTCGACTGGCCGATCACGCTCGCGGACCTCGAACCCTATTATGCCAGGGCAGAAGACAAAATGGGCGTGACCCGCACCAACGGCATCGAGGGACTGCCGGGGAACAACAACTTCAAGGTCTTCAAGGCGGGTGCCGACAAGCTCGGCTATCAGGAGTGCCATACCGGACGGATGGCGATCAACTCCGCCGACCGCGACGGCCGTGTCGGCTGTCAGCAGACGGGATTCTGTTTCCAGGGCTGCAAGTGGGGCGCCAAGTGGTCGACGCTTTACACCGAAATCCCGAAAGGCGAGGCGACCGGCAAGCTGGAAGTCAGGCCGAATTCCCATGTGGTGAAGATCGAGCATGACAAGTCCGGCAAGGTGACCGCGGTCGTTTATGCCGACAAGGACGGCAAGCTGCAGAGCCAGAAAGCCCGCATCGTCGCGGTCGCCGGCAATTCGATCGAAAGCCCGCGATTGCTGCTCAATTCGCATTCCTCGATGTTTCCGGACGGCCTCGCCAACTCGTCCGGTCAGGTGGGCAAGAACTACATGCGCCACACGACCGGCTCGGTCTATGCTGTGTTCGAGAAGCCGGTGCACATGTATCGCGGAACGACCATGGCCGGCATCATCCGCGACGAGGCGAAGCACGATCCGTCGCGCGGCTTCGTCGGCGGCTACGAGCTGGAAACGCTGTCGTTGGGGCTTCCCTTCATGGCGGCCTTCCTCGATCCCGGCGGCTGGGGTCGTTCGTTCACCTCGGCGCTCGACAATTACGCCAACATGGCGGGCATGTGGATCGTCGGCGAGGACATGCCGCAGGAGCAGAATGCGGTGAAGCTGCACAAGGAACTGAAGGACAAGTACGGCATGCCGATCCCGGATGTCTGGTTCACCGATCATCCGAACGACGACGCCATGCGCAACCACGCCTACAAACAGGGCATGGCGCTCTACGAGGCGGTCGGGGCGACCCGCTCCTTCCCGACACCGCCCTATCCCTCGACGCACAATCTCGGCACCAACCGGATGAGCGAAAAGGCGCAGGACGGCGTGGTCAACAAGCATGGCCAGACGCACGACATCAAGAACCTGTTCATCTCGGACGGCAGCCAGTTCACCACAGGCGGAGCGGAGAATCCGACGCTGACCATCGTGACGCTGGCGATCCGGCAGGCCGAATACATCGCCGGCGAAATGAGCTCGGGCGTGATCTGAAGAAACCTCCCTGCGGGCGGGGGTGGCGCTTCGGCATCGCCTCCGCTCGCAGGGCGCCTTTCATCCGTTGCGTTTCCTGCAAGCGGCGGAGGTGTCAGCGGGCGCTGCCCTAATGCCGGAATGCCGCCGTGAGCGTTCTCGCACGCTCCCGGGTCTTATCGACGACACGGCGGATACGGGTTTTGGCCGATGACGTTTCGGTTTCCTCGGCTGACGCTACCGACATGGCGTTGCCGCGCCAGACGAAGCCGTTGCCGAACCATGCGGCGATCCAGAGAACCGGAAGCGCGAGATCGCGCATCGCCATGGCCGGCAGGCTGAGCCTGCCCATATGCCAGCCGAAGCTGCGGTTCAGCAGGATTTCCCCGGAATACCAGGCGGAGACATAGAGGAAAGCACTCAATGCCGTGCAGGTGCCGGAGGCGACGAGAACCATCAACGCTAGGAGAGGCAAGGCACAACCGGTAAAGAGTTCCGGCACGAAGTAGAGCGGGAAGGATGCTCGGCGCAGGCGAGCCCAGCGCAGCTGGCGCTTCCAGACGGAGGCGAGATTGCGCTCTCCGAGCGGCTGAAAGAATGGCTCCTTCACCAGCCTGACCTTCAGTCCGATTTCCCGGATGAGCGCCGTTGCCGCCGCGTCCTCGGCCACTTCCTCGCCCAGGCGCTCGAATCCTCCGGCCCGCGCCATGATCTGGCGGTTGAGCAGCATGGTCTTGCCCTGGGCAAAGCCGAGCCCGAGGGCATCGGCCAGCAATTGCCAGCGCGCCTGAAAGCTGTTCAGCCATGCGCATTCGATTTCCGCCGAGACGCCTTCGGGCGACGATCCGACCGGCGGTGAGCAGACGAGGCCGGTGCCGGGAAGCCAGCGTGCGAAGAGTCTCTGGATATAGTCTTGCGGCATCAGCACGTTGCTGTCGGCGACGATGATCCAGTCGTGCCTGGCGGAGCGCCATCCCTTGACGACGTTGTTCAGCTTCGGGTTGACACTGATCCTGTCCTCGCCGACCAGCAGGCGGGCCGGGATATGCGGATGGGATGCCATGCAGCGTCGGGCGACGGCAATTGCCGGATCGCCGGCGGTTGCGACGCAGAACACGATCTCGTAGTCCGGCCAGTCGAGCCGGAAGGCGGATGACAGCGTGGCTTCGAGATTGTTCTCAAGCCCGCAGACGGGCCTGACGATCGTCACGGCGGGACGGCTGGCGGGAAGAGGCTCTTCCCGTCCGTGGCTTCTCCAGATCAGCACCAGAACGATGCTGAGCAGATGGACAACAAGGGCTAACGCGCAGAACCATATCAGCAGAGTCATGGCACAACCTCACCGTAGAAGATTCGGCATAGCATCGGCTTGTGACAGTTTGGCAAATATGCCTGTTATTGATTTTTCGGAACTAATATACTGCGCTGCTTCCTCTATATTGGCATGGTCGGGGAGGGGATTTGCGCTCTCCGCCTTCGCGACCGGCGGTATCGCCCTTTACGGGATTGACAGTTCCGTCATTCGTCCTTCAATCGCTTCGGAACTGAAACGCAGGACAGTGAGATTACATGACTTCGTCGGATGTCAGGCTTGAGGAAAGCTGGAAGCGGGTATTGGGAGCGGAATTTGCCAGCCCCTACATGCAACAGTTGAAGGATTTCCTGATTGCCGAGAAGGCGAACGGCAAGCGCATTTTCCCGAGGGGCAGCGAATATTTCCGCGCGCTGGATCTGACGCCGTTGCAGAACGTCCGGGTGGTCATCCTCGGCCAGGACCCCTATCACGGCGCCGGGCAGGCGCATGGCCTCTGCTTCAGCGTGCAGCCCGGCGTCCGTATTCCGCCGTCCCTCGTCAATATCTACAAGGAACTGGAAACCGACCTTGGCATTGCGCCGGCCCGTCACGGGTTTCTCGAAAGCTGGGCGCAGCAGGGTGTGCTGCTGCTCAACAGCGTGCTGACGGTGGAGGAGGCGCGCGCCGGCGCCCATCAGGGACACGGCTGGGAACGCTTCACCGACGCCGTCATTCGGGCGGTCAATGACGAATGTGAAAATGTCGTCTTCATGCTCTGGGGTTCCTATGCACAGAAGAAGGCCGCCTTTGTCGACCGCAACCGCCATCTGGTGCTAAAGGCGCCGCATCCGTCGCCGCTTTCGGCCCATAACGGCTTCTTCGGATGCCGGCATTTTTCCAAGGCCAACGAGTTCCTGCAGTCGCGCGGGCTGGAACCGATCGACTGGCGACTTCCGGAGCGGGCGGAGAGCCCGCACTGATATCCTCCGGTGTCTGTTGATAGGGTGCATGCTCCCTAAAAATCTATTGATTTTGAAAAGTGCCGCGTTCAGTCTGCGCGGCAGTTACTTGATATATTTTCAGGATATTGATTATGACGCCGTCGCAGTTCTCCTGCCCTGTATGGAGGCGGCCCGACCGTGAGCGGATCGTTGTCGCGCCGGTCAGGTCGCGCGAGGTGGTGGATCTTGTCATCGTCGGCGCGGGTTTCCAGGGATTGTCGACGGCGCTTGCGGCGGCCCGCAACGGACTGGTCGTCAGGGTCGTGGAGGCCCGAGACATCGGTGAAGGTGCTTCTGGACTGAACGGCGGGCAGGTCATTCCCGGTCTCAAATACGATCCCGAATGGCTGATCGCCCGCTTCGGAGAGGAAAAGGGCGAGCGCCTGATCGATTTCGCGTCGCGCACGGCGGATGCCGTCTTCGATCTCATCGAGGGCGAGGGGCTCGATGTCGAATATCTGCGCAATGGCTGGATACAGGCCGCCCATACCCACACCGCCATGGACAATGCCGAGGAGCGCACCACGCAGTGGAGCGCTCGCGGCGCCGACGTGACGCTGCTCAATGCATCCGATATCGCGCTGATGACCGGTGCGCACGGCTATCTCGGCGGCTGGCTCGACCGACGGGCCGGGGTTATCAACCCGCTCGCCTTCGTCTGCGAACTCGCGCGTCTAGCAATCGCTGCCGGTGCGCGCATCGCGACGAACGAGACCGTTACGGATCTGCGACAGGAGAGCGGCGCCTGGACGGTCCTGCTCTCCGGCGGTCATTCCATTTCAGCCCGGGCGGTTCTGGTTGCGACGAATGCCTATTCCGGCCGGCTCGTGCCGGGGCTGGCCCAGAGCATCGTGCCATTGCATTCCTTCCAGATCGCCACCGCACCGCTGAGCGAGGCGCAGCAGGAGATCATTCTGCCGCACGGGCAGGCCGTTTCGGACAGCCGCCGCATCCTCGTCTATTATCGGAAAAGCCCGGACGGGCGACTGGTGCTTGGAGGGCGGGGCCGCATGTCCGAGCCGCAGGGCGAGGAGGATTGGGATCATCTGCGACGGGCAATGCTGCGCATTTTTCCGGATCTCGCGGGCATTCCGGTCGAGCGCCGGTGGTTCGGACGGGTTGCCGTGACGCCGGACCACCTGCCGCATGTGCACGAACCGGAAAAGGGTCTGCTGATGGTGGCCGGCTGCCAGGGACGCGGCGTCGGACTGATGACGGCGATGGGGCCGCATCTTGCGACATACATCGAGACCGGGGACCGGGCCGTCTTGCCGCTGCCGGTGTCCGCTATCCATCCCATTCCCTTGCACAGCCTTCGACAGATCGGCGTGGCGGCGGCGATCGCCTGGTATCGGCTGCTCGACAGTCTGGAGAAGTAAGTCCCCTTCATCGCTGGAGAATCTTCCAGCCTGTGACACGCCCGTCTTGCGGTCCACCCTGCCTTGACCGATAGTTCGCCGCGACAAATCCCCCTTTCCTTTTTGACGGAGCCCGGCATGTCCCATCATCTGAAGTTCTTTATCGACGGCGCATGGGTCGATCCCGTCGTGCCCTCGGTCCTGGATGTGATCGACCCTTCGACGGAAGAAGCCTACACGCAGATTTCGGTGGGTTCGAAGGCCGATGTCGACAAGGCCGTGCCTGCTGCAAAGCGGGCATTCGCTTCCTTCTCGCTGTGGCCTGTGGCGGAGCGGTTGGCGCTGCTGAAGAAAATTCTCGAAGTCTATAACGAACGGTTCGAGGATATCGCCCAGGCCGTCAGCCAGGAAATGGGCGCGCCGCTTTCCTTCGCCCGCGAGGCGCAGGCCTGGGCCGGTCGCGCGCATATGGAAGCCACCATCGCGGCGTTGGAAACCTATGAGTTCAGCGAAAAGCGCGGCTCTACCACGGTCGTCAAGGAGCCGATCGGTGTCTGTGCGCTGATTACGCCGTGGAACTGGCCGCTCAACCAGATCGTCTGCAAGGTGGCTCCGGCGATTGCGGCCGGCTGCACGGTTGTGCTGAAGCCGTCGGAGATCGCTCCCATTTCGGGTGTTGTCTTCTCGGAGGTGATGGAGGCCGCCGGCGTGCCGAAGGGCGTCTACAACATGGTGCAGGGCACCGGTCCCGATGTCGGTCAGGTCATGGCCGGTCATCCCGATGTCGACATGGTTTCCTTCACCGGCTCTACCCGCGCCGGCATCATCGTTGCCAAGACGGCCGCCGATACGGTCAAGCGCGTGGCACAGGAGCTTGGCGGCAAGTCGGCCAACATCATCCTGCCGGACGCGGATTTCGAGACGGCGGTGCGAAAGGGCGTTCAGGGCTGCTTCGGCAATTCCGGCCAGTCCTGCGATGCCCCGACCCGCATGTTGGTGCCGGCCGAGCGTCACGACGAAGCCCTGGTCTATGCCAAGTCAGAAGCCGAAACATTCGTGGTCGGCGACCCGCGTTCGGACGAGACCGTGCTCGGTCCGGTGGTCAGCCAGTTGCAGTTCGACAAGATCCAGCGGCTGATCGAGGCCGGCATCAAGGAGGGGGCGACGCTGGTGACGGGCGGTCCCGGCCGCCCGGAAAACCTCAATCGCGGCTACTATGTCCGTCCGACCGTCTTCGGCAATGTCAGCAACGACATGACGATCGCACGGGAAGAAATCTTCGGGCCGGTGTTGTCGATCCTGCCCTACAGGGACGAGGAAGAGGCCGTGGCCATCGCCAACGACACGGTTTACGGGCTTGCGGCCTATGTGCAGTCGCAGGACATCGCCCATGCCCGAAAGGTGGCAGCCCGCATGCGGGCGGGCTCCGTTTACCTCAATTATCCGGAGTGGGATACGTTTGCGCCTTTCGGCGGCTACAAGCAGTCCGGCAACGGCCGCGAATATGCCGACTGGGGCATTCATGACTTCCTGGAGATAAAGGGCATCGTCGGCTACGGCGACTGAGGCCGTCGCTTCGGCGGCGAAGAAAGGCTTGCCGCGAAGGCGGGCCTTTCTTCTTTCCGCGACCGAAACCGCCGCAGCCCGCGCTTGCCGCTGCCGGTCAGCCGCGATACTCCTTCACGCATTTCATTCAGACTGGTTTTTCCATGACCCTCGACGACCCCCGGCAATATCGTCTCGGCGTGATGTATGTTGCGACGTCCGCACTTGCCTGGTCCTCGTCCGGCCTGTTTATCCGATCGATCACGACCGACGTCATGACCATGCTGTTCTGGCGGGGCCTGGTGTCGGGGAGTTGCGTGCTCCTCCTGTTCTTCTATCTGGAGCGTGGCGCGGCGTTTTCGATCCTTCGGCGCATGCGCTCCCCATCGCTTCTCGCGATGTTCTTTTCCGCCATCAGCATGATTACCGGCATCGGCTCGATGTATTACACCTCGGTCGCCGATGCGATGGTGATCTATGCCACGGTGCCCTTCGTCACCGCGGCGGTGGCCTATCTCTGGATCGGGGAAAAGCCGACGCGCTCGACGCTGATCGCCAGCGCTGTCGCGGTCTGCGGCGTGCTGGTCATGCTGGCCGACAGCGGCGGCGAAGAGGGTGGGCTTTTCGGCAAGGGGCTTGCCGCTCTGATGACGCTCTCCGTCGCCGCTCTCGCAACCGTCATGCGCAAGCATCGCGGCGTGCCCATGCTGCCGGCGATGGCGGGCTCGGCCTGGCTCTGCTCGCTGATGACCTTCTGGTTCGCCGCGCCTTTCTCCGTCAGCGCCGGAGATATGGGGCTTATCGTCGTCTTCGGCATGGTGCAGAATGCGCTCGGTCTCATCCTCTATACCGCCGGTTCGCGCCGTCTTCCGGCTGCGGATGCCAGTCTGCTGACTTCGCTCGAGGTGCCGCTGACGCCGCTGTGGGTCTGGCTGGTCCTCGGTGAAACGCCCTCGGCAGCGACGCTCGCGGGCGGCCCGATCGTGCTGGCGGCATTGTTCGGCCATATCTTCTACGAAGTCCGGCGAAACCGGAGCGATGCCGCTGCGAGCCAAAGGAGCGAAACCCCGTGAAACGTATCTTCAATCCGCCATCCGTTCGACCGCCGTTCGGAAACTACAATCACGGCCTGCTGGTGCCGCCGGGCGTCAGCCTGCTGGTAACCTCCGGCCAGCTGGGCATTGCCGTCGACGACAGCATTCCCCCGGATGTCACCGGCCAGGCGGAACTCTGCTTTGAGGCAATCAAGGCGATCCTCGATGAAGCCGGCATGAGTTTTGCCGATGTCATCCGCATTTCCGGCTTCGTCACGAAGCGCGAGGATTTTCCCGCCTATATGGCCGTTCGTGACCGCTACACGCTGGAGCCAAAGCCGGTATCCACCCTCATCGTCGTCGGCGGCTTCACCCGCGCCGATTTCCTGGTCGAGGTGGAAGTGACGGCGGCAAAGGTGTTCTGATTTCGTTTCTTTGTATCTTTGAGTTGAAACTGAAAATATCTTTTGCTTCGTCCGGAAAATGAGGCGTTGTCTACCTATTTTTCGGGGTGAACCTCGCTGGAACAAATCTCTGTGATTGGTGTTGTTTCTTCATTGGCATGACAGAAACGAAAGGAACTCGCCATGACCATGAAGATTCTTGCTGCTTCTGCAGCATTACTTGCGCTTGTCGGCGCGCCGGCACTGGCGCAGGAGGGCACCGTAACGGGGGCCGCGGGCGGCGCCGTCACCGGCGCCATCGTGGGCGGCCCGGTCGGAGCGGCGGTAGGCGGTGTTGTCGGCGCGGTTGCCGGCACGGCTGTCGATCCGCCACCGCAGCGCGTCGTCACCTATGTGGAACAGCAGCCCCTGCCGCCGCAGCCGATCGTCATCCAGCAGCCGGTCGTGATCGGTGAACCCTTGCCGCCGGAGGTCGTACTCACTCCGGTGCCGGAGGACCCGACCTATGCCTATGCTGTGGTGAACAACCAGCGCGTGATCGTCGATCCGGAAACCTATGTGGTGGTTCGGGTGCTGCAGTAGGTGGAGCATGTAGCGGATGAGTGGGCCGGCCGGTGAACACCGGCCGGTTTTCATATGCCGATCCAAGGCGTGGATTCTTGCCTCAGTGGCGATGTTCTTCCGCTTTCGAGGCTTGTCGGGGCATCAACCACGAGCGCGAAACCGCGCAGAGTGCAGCCATGGCTGCGACGCCCTCCAGACCGAGCCCCGCCACGGGCGCGGCAAGCGCCAATGCGGCGAAGAGGGGCAGGACCGCCGTTGCCAGGCCGTTTCCGGCATAACGGTCCCGGACGATCCAGAGAGCGGAAAAATAGGTCGCGACGGGGATGGCGACCGCATAATCGCCCGCCAGGAGCGGAATTTCGGCATGATGGGTAATGACATCGACGAGCGCGGCAAAGCCGGCACCCACGGCCGCTCCCGATGCGAAAATGAAGAAATGTCCGTACCCCAGATGAGAGACCTCCTCAGGGAACGCGTCGGCAGGTGTTCGTCCGGCGCGAAGTAGACCCACCAGAGCGAAAAGACGATCACCAGCGCGGAAAGCGCGGTGTGGACCAGCATGATGTCGAAATGCTCGACCGTTTCGCGCAGCGCCATCGTGCCGGCCAGAAGGGTTTCGCCGAGCACGATGATGTTGAGCAGGCCGTAACGCTCCATGATGTGATGGCGGTGCCACGGCGTATTCGAGGTCAGCGATTCCGCTATCGCGGGAACGGCGATTTCAAGAAGCGCGCCGACGATCCACATGCCGTAGGCGATGCCCGTCGAGAGCGGCTGCACCAGAAGGAAGATCACCCAGTAGACCTGCACCACGCCGATGCCGACCGCATAGGCGACGGCCGTTTTCCGATGGACAGGATCAGCGATGGCCGCGCGCAACCACAAAACGATCATTGCGAGACGCATCACCACATAGCCGAGAATGACCGGGGTGAAATTCGGCTCGCCCGCGAAGAGGTTCGGAATGCCGGCCGCCATGACGAGCGAGCCGGCCATGATCGCCATGGTGAGGAGCCGGTAAAGGGTGTCGTCGTTGTCGTAGGCCGAAGCGAACCAGGTGAAGTTCATCCAGGCCCACCAGATGGCGAAGAACGCCATGCCGAACAGTGGCAGCGCCTGAAGCGCATGGCCCTCCGAAATGCCATGGTGGAGGCCGGCGGCGGCTGAGGCGACCGCAATCACTGTCACAAGGTCGAACAGAAGTTCCAGAGGCGTTGCCACGCGATGATGCTCATCAGGGTTGCGTGGCCGCATGGGAGCGACGATGCGTCGGTAGAGCGGATGCCCGGCGGTCATATCGGTCTCTTTGTTGGTTCCCCACGATCTTTTCGCAGGAAACGAAGGGCTCAACAAGCCGGGAGGCGCGTCAGAAGCGTTCCATCTCGCGCTTTACCTTGGCCAGGAAGGCGGCCCTTGTCTGTTCCGTGCAGTTGTTCATGTCGTAATGGGCAAGATATTTCACCGGTGCGCCGATCCTGATCTGGGCGCGCAGCACGCGGGTGACGATCTTCTTCGGTGGATTGCCGACCAGGAAGGCGCGCCACGGCGTAGCGCCATAGGTCATGACGGCGGCCAGCTTCTTTATGTGGCGAAGCGTCGGCGTCAGTTTGCCGTCTTCGAGGTCGAAGGAAACGCCCTTGACCCAGACGCGGTCGAAATAGCCTTTCAGCATGGCCGGAAAGCCGAAGTTCCAGACGGGTGTGACGATCACCAGCGCTTCGGCGGATTGCAACCGTTCCACATAGGATTTTACCAGCACCGTGTTTTCCGGAAAGTCGTGATAGACGCGGCGATCATGGGCGGAGAGAACCGGGTCGAAGCCTTCCTCGTAGAGATTGCAGCCGTCGACCTCGTGGCCGGCTCTCGTCAGGCTTTCGCAGGTCTGGCGGTAAAGCGCCCGGCCATAGCTTTCATCGAGGGGATGGGAATGCAGGACAAGTACGCGCATGTCGAGAAAAGCTCCATGTCTTGGCCCGGTGAAAAGGCTTCGCCGGGCGTCGATTGAAAATTTTCCGCGCCGTTTGTCCCGATGATGGGTAGGCCGCCGCCATAGCCGGTCCTGTCATCACCATGGTCTGTTCCATGCGCCTGAGGCAATCGTCTTGCCCGGCCGGGAGTACCTTCGGAAGTCGTTTTGGTCTGAAGCATCGGCGGAAACCGAGTTGCCGCCGATACTCTATCTCCTTGTTTTCAAACAATTGCGAACGCAAAACCGCTTCACGCTTTTGCTGGAATTGCTTCAGGCGGTATCAGGCCTCCATGAAAGACTGAAGGCCCGGGAAAAGGTAATTCTTGCCGGACTTGAAGTCGAAGTCGGGATTGTCCCAGGCAATCATCTTGCCCGGGTTCAGGAGGCCCTTCGGGTCGGTCTCCTTCTTGAAGGCGAGCTGGACGGTGTCGGTCTGCTTCATGCCGCCTTCTTCCAGCGTATAGCGGTGCGGGTTGAAGATCGGGCAGCCGTTGTCCTCGTGGATCTTGATGATCTCCTCGAGCCGCTCTTCCGTCGTGTAACGGACCAGCGGCAGGCCGGAGCACTGGATGGCGCCGTCGAACTTGATGAATTCGAGATGGCTGATGACCTCGTCGCCAAAGATCTTCACCAGCCTGCCGACCTTCTCGACATGATCGGGTCCCGGATACTGCACCTGCAGATATGTGATGCCGGGATCGACCTTCAGGGCGCGAAGGGTCGTGTGGTTCCAGGCAAGCTCATAGGCATGGGGGATGCCCTTCATGCTCTCAACCTTGTCGGAACGGAAGCGGATGTCGCCCTTCATCTTCTCGGCATAGGCGACGAGCGGTGCCATGGAGTGCGGCGCGACCATCAGCACGACGACCGACTGGCCTTCCTTCAGCCACGGCTTGTGGCGGGTGAAGTAGTCGTACGGGATCGGGGCGGAGATAGGGGCGACTTCCTTGAGCAGAATGCCGTTGCGATGGGTCAGCGCGTCGGCGAAGCGGACGGCATCCATGTAGTCGTCATAGCCGATGATGACGTCGACCCAGTCATAGGCCGGTGCCAGCGGCATCTCGACCTCGGTGATGATGCCGTTGGTGCCGTAGGCGTGGCTCACCTTCTGCAGATCCCAGGCGGAAAGTTCCAGAACGCGGGGTTCAGCCTCCATGGTGACGACGCGCAAGCGCAGGATGTTGCCGAGGTCGCGCAGGCCGCCCCAGGTGATCGAGCCGACGCCGCCGGAGCCGCCTGCGATGAAGCCGCCGAGCGTCGCGGTCCCGGTGGTGGACGGATGGAAGCGCAGTTCCTGGCCGGAATGGGCTTTCGTCTGGCGATCCAATTCAGCAGTGATGATGCCGGCCTCGGCGATCACGCGGCCGGGATGGATTTCCTTGATCCTGTTCATGCTCATCAGGTTCAGCACGATGCCGCCGGAAAGCGGCATGGCCTGGCCGTAATTGCCGGTGCCGCCGCCGCGCGGGGTGACGGGGACGCCGTGGGCATAGGCCACCTTCAAGGTTCGGATCACCTCTTCCTCGCTCTTCGGCGAGACCACGAGGTCGGCGGTCACGTTGTCGAGCTGGGCCTTCAGGATCGGCGAGTACCAATAGAAGTCGCGGCTCTTCTGCTTGACGAGCGCCGGATTGTCCTCGACGGCGATCCCTTCGAGTTCTTGTCTGATCTGTTGGTAGTCAGGCACGGTCGGTCTCCAGATTCTTGAACTGCATGATCTCAGCCGGGATCACGCATCAGCGGGTCAAGGTCGCGATAATCCGGCAGGCTGCGGTCGATGCCCATGCCATTCCGCATCACGATGCGGTCAGCCTGCGGACGGGAAAGGAATTCGCTCCAGCGGCGGGCGCCGAAAAGCACGAGGTCGGCTGGAAGGCCCGCGGCGATGCGGCCCTTGTCCGGTCGACCTAGAATATCGGCCGGCGAGCGGGTGACGACGCGGGCCGAGGTATCCAGCGGGTGGTCGAGATGGATGATGCGCACCGCCTCGCGGAAGACCTCGACGGCATCGAGGTCGCCATAGGCGTAGAACGGGTCGCGGGTATTGTCCGAGGACACGGCTGTCGCGACGCCGGCATCCGCCAGTTCGTGAAACAGCGTCACGCCGCGATAGCGCGGTGTCGAGCCGTTGCTGCGGTCCTGCAGATACATGTTGCACATCGGCAGCGAAACGACCGAGATCGCGGCTTCCGCCACCTTGTCAATCGTCTGTTTCGCCATATCCTCGTCCTGGCGGGCAAGCGAGCAGCAATGGCCGACGGTGACTGAGCCCTCGAAACGGTTCCTGAGCTTCGCTTCGGCGATGGCTTTCAGGGTGAGGACTTCCTTATCCTGCGTCTCGTCGACATGCAGATCGATATCGAGGCCGTTGTCGGCCGCGGCGCGGAAGAGGGTATCGAGCCGCTGGTTCAGGTCGGGTAGCATCTGGGTGACGCCGCCGAGCAGGCCGCCATTCGCCTTCACCACGGAAATCAGATCCTTGAAGAAGGCTTCGTCATCCATCAGTTCGAAGGGGAAGAGCGCCGCGGCCTGCAGGGCGATCCGGTCCTTCCAGGCGTCCCGGACCTCCGAGAAGACCTCGAAGGAGATGCGGTGCTGCGGCGGCAGACTGTCGAGATGGGTGCGGATCAGGCTCGTGCCGTGCGTATAGGCCGTCCTGAGGGAGAATTCCATGCGGGCGCGAACGTCGTCCGCGTTCCAGCGGGCTTCGCGGTCGGTGCGGACCGCATCGAGGGCGCCGGGAAAGTCTCCGGTCGGGTTCGGCTTGCGTTCCCAGATGTGACCCTTGTCGAGATGGGTATGCATGTCGACGAAGCAGGGCCACACCATGCCGTCGTCAAGATCCGCCTTCGGAAGTTCGGCGGCCGCGGTGCCTGCGGGCAGGATGGCCTCGATCCTGCCGCCGGCGATCACCAGGTCGGAGCCGACCAGCCCTTCGCGCGCGGGCGCATCGAAGCCGTCGACGGAAACGGCGGGAAGGGTGGCATTCGCAAGGACGAAGCGATCGGCAACGGGCAGGCGGGGAGGAAATGCGGGCATCAGTTTTCTCGCTTGAGGCTGCTTTCATGCCAGCGATGCAGCGCCAGCCAGGAGATGAAAGAGGTGATGGCGAAGATCAGCACACCGAGGCAGGAGAGCAGGAAGAGTGCGGCGAACAGGCGCGGAATGTTGAGGCGGTACTGGGCCTCGAGCAGACGGAAGGCGAGACCGGAACCGGCCCCGGCGGAACCCGCCGCGAATTCTGCAACAACCGCCGCGATCAGCGCCAGACCACCGCCGATCCTCAGGCCTGTCATGAAATAGGGCAGAGAGGCCGGCAGCTTGAGATAGAGCAGCGTCTGCCAGCGGGACGCGCCATAGAGGTCGAACAGGTTCAGGAGATTGTGGTCGACGCTCTTCAGGCCCTGAACCATGTTCGAAAGGATCGGAAAGAAGGCGACGAGGAAGGCGCAGATCAGAAGTGCCACCTGGGTGGACGGCGCATAGATCAGGATCAGCGGCGCAATCGCGACGATTGGCGTGACCTGAAGGATGACGGTGATCGGATAGAAGGCCGTCTCAATCCATTTGGATTGAACGAGGAAGATCGCGATGCCGACGCCGCCGATCAGGGCCAGCGCCAGCGAGGCCATGGTGATCTGGGTGGTGACCCAGAGCGCCGGTACCAGAATGCCCCAGTCCTTGAACAGGGCTATGGCGACGGCGCCCGGGCTCGGCAGGATGTATTGCGGCACGCCGGTCACCGTCACGCCGACCTGCCAGAGGCCGATCAGGACGGCGACGACCGCGACGGGGACGAGGATACGCAGCAGCGTTTCCCCATGGCGGGCGAACCAACCGGTGGCGGCGGAAGAGGTGCCGGAAGCGCTGACGATCGTGTCTGACATCAGTGTGTGTCCTCTCCGCCAATGGCTTCGAGAAGGGTTTCAGAAACGGTCTCGCAGGCCTGCCGGTATTCCTCCGAGGTACGGTAATGGGCGTCCCGTAGGAGGCTGGTCTTCAGCGGGAAATCGGCATGGACGCGGCCGGGCCTGGCCTTCATCACGACGATGCGGCTCGAGAGATAGGCGCTTTCGAACACCGAATGGGTGACGAAGATGACGGTGATGCCGGTCTCCCTCCATAGGCGCAGCACGTCGTCGTTGAGCTTCTGGCGGGTGATCTCGTCGAGCGCGGCGAAGGGCTCGTCCATCAGGAGCAGCTTCGGCTTGGTGACCAGCGCACGCGCGATGGAGACGCGCATCTTCATGCCGCCGGAGAGCTCGCGCGGATAGGCGTTCGCGAAGTCACCGAGGCCGACGGTGGCGAGTACGGTCATGATGTCGTCTCGGGCCGCGGCCCTGGAGATGCCGCGCAGCTTGAGCGGCAGGTAGACATTGCCGAAAACGGTCTGCCAGGGCATCAGCGTCGGCTCCTGGAAGACGAAGGAAATGTCGCCTTCCGGCAGTCCCCTGGAATTGATGCGCGAACTCGGCCAGTCGATCGTGCCCTTCGATACGTCGCCGAGGCCGGCGATGATCCTGAGCGCCGTCGACTTGCCGCAGCCGGAAGGGCCGAGCAGGCTCACGAATTCTCCGCTGTTGACAGCAAGCGACATGCCGGTCAGCGCCACCGTGCCGCTGGAGAAGACCTTGGACACGTCCTTCATCACCACAAGCGCCCGGCGCTGTTCGGGGGGAGGGGTGATGGGGTCTTCCGTCGATGGCAAACTGGTCATTCTGTCTCGCGTTACATCCGCGTTGCATTCTGGTGTTGCGGCAGGGTTGGCGTTGCGCGATTGGTTACCCCGCTGCCCTGCCGGGCATCCTCCCCTCAAGAGGGAGGTCGGAATCCGGTGGCTTCTACCCTTCCCTTGAGGGGGAGGGTCGGCACGCAGCGCCGTGGTGGGGTGACTTCAACGGTATCCGGTCGATCACCCCCACCCGCAGCTTCGCTGCGACCTCCCCCTTAAGAGGTAGATGGGAGATCACTTCTTCAACGCCATGCCCACGCCCTTGCAGACGAACTTCGTCGTATAGGCCTTCTTGTAGTCGAGGTCGGCCGGCTCGACACCGATCTGGACCATGGCGTCGAAGAATGCCTTGTATTTTTCATCCGTCATGCAGCCGATGCCCTTGTCGAGCGCCTCGGCGGATTCGACGATGCCGTATTCCTTCATCTTCTCTATGGAATAGGCGATCTGACCATCCGTCATTTCCGGATTGTCCTTCTTAATCAGGTCATTGGCGGCCTTGTTATCGCCGTAGAGGTAGTTGTACCAGCCCTCGATCGAAGCATCGACGAAGCGCTGCACGAGATCCGGGTTCTTCTCGACCAGTTCGGCGCTGGTGGTAATCATCGTCGAATAGGGCGAGTAGCCATTGTCGGCGAGCAGGAAGACCTTCGGCGTCCAGCCGGCCTGCTTCTCCACCTCGTAGGGCTCGGAGGTCAGGTAGCCCTGCTGTCCGGATTTCGGGTCGGCGATGAAGGGGGCCGGGTTGAAGGTGTAGGGCTTGTATTTCTCGTCGGTGAAGCCCTTGAAATTCTTCTTCATCCACTCGTAATAGGTGATGTAGCCGTCCTTGCCCATGAACAGCGTGTCGAGCTTGGCGAGATCGGCGAAGGTCTCGATGCCCTGGTCGGGATGGGCCATCAGCATCTGCGGGTCCTTCTGGAAGATGGACGCCACGTCGACCAGCGGAACGCCCTCCTTGACCGCGTCCAGGCCCTGCAGCTGGCCGCCCATGTAGAATTCGACCTTGCCGGCGATCAGCAGCGCCCGGTTGGCGGCCTGGGGGCCGCCCTGGACGATGGTGACCTTGAGGCCGTATTTCTCATAGGTGCCGTCCGCGACCGCCTGGTAGAAGCCGCCGTGCTCGGCCTGGGCGAGCCAGTTGGTGCCGTAGCTGACCTCGTCCAGTGCATAAGCCTGGCCGGCCAGCGAAAACGCCGCGGAGAGGCTAAGAGAAAGTGCGAGAGCCTTCAGTTTCAAAGAGCTATGCATATTTATGAGTTCCCCTGTTAAACCTTGCGGCATCGTGAGACTGGCCGTTTTTGACATTTGAGCGATTGCGTTGCTCTTTGAAAAGCATCAAAATTCGTCCGCATTGATGCCTTTTTTGCACTGCATCAGGGGCGGCTGCACAAATAATGCTTTCTGAATAAATTTTGCGCAATGGTGGGCCGGTGCTGCATTCCCGAAAACTTCTCTACATCAACGAAATCGTCCGCTGCGGTTCCATCCGCAAGGCGGCTGCGCGGCTGAATGTGGCCTCATCGGCGGTCAATCGCCAGATCCTGGCGCTGGAGGAAGAGCTCGGCGCGCCGATTTTCGAGCGCCTGCCGAGGGGCTTGCGGCTGACGGCCGCGGGAGAGCTTTGCGTCGAGCACATCCGGGATGTGCTCAAGAACTACGAGCGCCTGGAGACCCGCATTCGCGGACTGAAGATGCCCCAGGCCGGCAAGGTGACGCTGGTGACGACGGTGGGGCTTGCCTCCGGTCCGCTGCCGCCGATCCTTGCCCGTTTTCTCGAGAGCCATCCGCGCGTGCGCATCAAGCTCAGGAACGACAGCGGCTCCACGACCGTCAATCCGGTTCTGACGGGGGAAGTGGATATCGGTCTCGGCTTCAATATTCCGGCGACGCCGGGCATCCGGACGCTGGCCAATTTCGATGTGCCCGTTGGTGTCGTGCTGCCGCCTTCCCATCCGCTCGCACAGGAGGAGGGGCCGATCGATCTGGTCGACGTGGTGCAGGAAAAGCTGGTGCTGGCGCAATCGGGAACCAGCCTGCGCAATATCATAGACCTCGCGCTGTCGCCGCTGCCGCTGCCGGTCGAGCCGCTGCTGGAGACCAACTCGTCGGAGCTCATCAAGCAGCTGGTAAAGTGCGGCACGGGGCTGACGCTGCTCAATCCGCTCGACGTCATCAGCGAATGCCGGGCCGGCGAACTGGTGTTCCGGCCGCTTTTCGAGCCGCATGTCAGACATCAGCCGATGCGGCTTTTTGCCCGGGCGAGGGCGCCGCTCGATGCGGCGACCAGCCTTTTCGTCGAATATCTGATGCAGGAGCTGCTTCTGCTGATCCAGGAACTGCGCTCCAAAGGGCATCTGCCGGCGGGTGAAAAGGCGGCAGATCGCGCAGCCGATGCGCCGGATGACCGGGATCAGCGCGAATAGAGGTTGGAAAGCGGGTAGGCGGCGAGGTCGCGCAGAAGCTCGACGAAGCCTTCTACCTGATGCTTGCAGATGAGTTCGCCCTTTTCGGCCGTGCCCTTGGAGGCATCGCCGACGACGCCGTTCGGGTTCAGGTCGTGGGCGATCCATGCCAGCGAATGGGGCGGCAGCGGCGTCAGGAATTTCGAGTTGGCACGCATTTCCTCGGCCCGGGAGACGAAGTTTTTCGCCTTTTCCATGCGAACGAGATCGGGCCGGAAGTAAAGCATCAGGGAGGTCTCGACCTCGCCGCCGTGAATGCCGTATCGGCTTTCATGCTCGGAGATCATGCCTTCCGGATTGCCGAAGCGGCCCCACTGGGTGGAGACGACCGCCATCTTGTGGCGGACGCGCAGCTCGCGGGCGACGATGCTCATGACGTCGACATTGCCGCCGTGGGAATTGACGATCACCATCTTGCGGATGCCGGCTTCGGCGACCTTGGCGCCGATCGCGGTCCAGGCGGGAATGAGGATTTCGGGACCGAAGGACAGGGTGCCTGGACCGTAGACATGTTCGTTTGCCTTGCCGATTTCCTGGGTCGGCAGAACGAGGAAATCGAGATCGTCGGGCCGCTGGTTGCGAAGCTCGGCGAGCATGCCGTTGGCAATGGCGACATCGGTGGCAATCGGCAGGTGGGGACCGTGCTGCTCCGTCGATGCGATCGGCAGGATGGCGATGGTCTTTTCCGGATTGAGGCCGGCGAAATCGCCCGTGTTCAGTTCGTTCCAGAAAAATGGCCTGGCCATGTCCGCATCCTCGCTGTTTCCTTGCCTATTCGCTTAGGAAATAACGCGGGCTGAGAAAAGCATCATATTGCGTGCAGGCTGATGCCTTAAAGGTCGCGCAGAGACATTTCGGGCGGAACGGCGCTAACCGGTCCCGCCTGCCGCAGGAAGCATGCGTGTATCGATTCGAGAAAAAGACGCTATTCGCTAAAATTGTCGGCATCTGTTTAAGCGCACCGAAAAACACCCCGTGTAGGTTCGAGACACAAGGAAGCCGGAGGAACTGTTCCGGCGCCGTCAAAAGAAAGAGTTCTGAACGGGGACCTGAGGATATGCTGAAGAAACTTCTCGCAACCGCCGTCGTCGCGGCGACGGCATTCGTCCTGTCCGATCCGGCCCATGCTTTCGGGCCTGGCGGTTTCGCCCGCAATCTCACCGATGCGCCGACGATGCGTCTCGTCATTTCCGGCGAACGGGTTGCGTCTAGCGACGCGAAGCTCTGCGCCGATGCACAGGAGGACTGCCTTGCTATTGAGCGCCCCTACACGTTCGTCCTCACCTCGTATCGCGAAAGCCAGCTGAAACGTGTCAACGCCACGGTGAACGCCTCGGTCCGGCTTATCAACGACTTCTTTTCGTTCGGTCGCCGCGACGTTCTGAAGATTTCCAGCCCGGTAAACTTCGGTTCCGATCTTGCCGGCGCCAAGCGCGCGATGCTGATCGCCATGGGCTGGTCGCCGGAGGCGCTGACGATTGCCACCGGCCGCACGGCCGACGGCGAGCGCCGGGTGGTTCTCGTGGTCACCACCAACAAGGGCGACTACGCGCTCGACGACCGCTCGAACGCGATCAAGAAGTGGAAGCGCGTCGAGATCCCGACCGCAAGCATTCGCCCGATGGGGCTTTAAGGAATTCTTCGGGGCGGAGAGTTTTCCGTCCGGCTGAATGTTTCTGTCTGTACTGCCGATTTGCCCTGATGGTGTGAACCACCGTCAGGGCCTTTTCCTTTGTGTCAGGTCTTGTTCAGCGGCTTGCCCCATTCGGCGATGGCGATACCGCCGAGGACGAGGGCGAGTGCTAGGACATGGAAAGGCTGAAGCGCCTCGCCGAGCAGGAAGAGCGAAAGAAGCGTTCCGAACACCGGCACCAGATTGATGAAGAGGCCGGCCCGGTTGGCGCCGATACCTTCGACACCCTTGATATAGAAGATCTGCGAGACCAGCGACGGCAGCAGGCCGGCATAGGCGATGATCGCCCATCCTGTTGCATCGGGCAGGATCATTCCACCGTTCGCGCGTTCCCAGAAGACCAGCGGCAGGGCGGTCAGCGCTGCCCCGAGCGCCGGGCCGGCCATCAGGCTCTTCCAGTGCACCGGCGGCTTCCAGCGCAGCGCGATGGTGTAGATCGCATAGGCGAGCACGGCGAGCAGCATCAGTCCGTCACCGTAGTTCAGGGTGAGGTGGAGCAGCGACATCGGATCGCCGTGGCTTGCCGTCAGGGCAACGCCGGCAAAGCTGATGGCGAAGCCGATGATCTGCACCGGCGAGACCGGGATGCGGAAGAGCACGAAGTTGAGGATGAAGATCAGGACCGGAATGCCGCCCTGCTCGATCGCGCCGTTGACGGCGCTGGTATATTTGAGGGCGGTATAGAGAAAGCCGTTGAAGGCCGTGTAGCCGATCGCGCCATAGGCGAGCAGCAGCAGCCAGTTCTTGCGCAGCAGCGGCCAGTCCTTTCTGATCTGCGGCACGGAGATGGCGCAAATGACAAGGACGGCAATCAGCCAGCGTGAGAAGTTCAGCATCATGGGGCTGACATGGCCGACGGCAAGCTTGCCGACCATGGTGTTGCCGCCCCAGAGAAGCGTCGCGACGGTGAGGAAAAAATAGGCTCGAAGAAGCAACTGCAACACCAGATGGTATAAGGGAAGGGATGTGCTTTACGGCAATTTGCCGTTTGGATAGGCGACGGGAGGCGCCATGTCACGCAAAAAGCCAAATTGCTGGTCACAAACAGGTCGATTTCCCAAAAACAACACAGTATAGATGCGCGGGTTTGGGTTAGGCGCAGGTGCTGCGCAATGAACAGGATTTGGAAATGACGAATGTCGTGGTTGTAGGGTCGCAGTGGGGAGACGAAGGTAAAGGCAAGATCGTCGACTGGCTTTCCGAGCGGGCCGATATCGTCGTGCGCTTCCAGGGCGGACACAATGCCGGGCATACGCTGGTCATCGACGGTGTCAGCTACAAGCTGTCGCTGCTGCCTTCCGGCGTCGTGCGGCCCGGCAAGATGGCCGTGATCGGCAACGGCGTCGTCGTCGATCCCCACGCACTCCTGGCCGAAATCGAGCGCCTCAAGGCACAGGGCGTGTCGGTGACCCCGGACAACCTGCGAATCGCGGAAAACGCCACCCTCATTCTTTCCCTTCACCGCGAACTGGACGGCATGCGCGAGGACGCCGCCTCCAACAGCGGCACCAAGATCGGCACGACGCGCCGCGGCATCGGCCCTGCCTATGAAGACAAGGTCGGCCGTCGCGCGATCCGCCTGATGGAGCTTGCCGACGTTACCGCCCTCGAAGGCAAGGTCGACCGCCTGCTGTCGCATCACAACGCGCTTCGTCGCGGCTTCGGCGCGGCCGAAGTCGAGCACAAGACGATCATGGAGGAACTGACCTCCATCGCCGACCGCGTGCTGCCTTTCATGGATACCGTTTGGCAGTTGCTCGACAAGGAACGTCGCAAGGGCTCGCGTATCCTGTTCGAGGGCGCCCAGGGATCGCTGCTCGACATCGACCACGGCACTTATCCGTTCGTGACGTCGTCCAACACCGTCGCAGGACAGGCTGCCGCCGGTTCGGGCATGGGGCCGGGCTCGCTCGGTTATATCCTCGGCATCACCAAGGCCTATACGACCCGCGTCGGTGAAGGCCCGTTCCCGACCGAACTGACGGATGAGATCGGCCAGTTCCTCGGCGAGCGCGGCCATGAATTCGGTACGGTCACGGGGCGCAAGCGCCGTTGCGGCTGGTTCGACGCGGCACTGGTTCGCCAGTCGGTCGCCACCAACGGCATTACCGGCATTGCTCTTACGAAGCTCGACGTGCTCGATGGCCTCGACGAACTCAAGATCTGCGTCGGTTACAGGCTGGACGGGCAGGAGATCGACTATCTTCCGGCATCCCAGGCCGCACAGGCCCGCGTCGAGCCGATCTATATCACGCTCGAAGGCTGGCAGCAGTCGACCGTCGGTGCGCGCAAATGGGCGGACCTGCCGGCGCAGGCGATCAAGTATGTCCGGCAGGTGGAGGAGCTGATCGGTGCGCCGGTCGCACTTCTTTCCACCAGCCCGGAGCGCGACGACACCATACTTGTGACCGACCCGTTTGAGGATTAATGGTAGAAATCGTTAACGTTTTGTCTGTCGGAATCGGTCCGGCGACCAAGAGAAAGTACTGATGGCCGACTTTATCGCAGTTATTCGGCGGGCCGTGGATGGGCTGTCGAACAATACACCCGAGATGCGTGCGAAGGTCTATGACAAGGCTCGCAGTGCCGTCATGCGGCAGCTCGAGAACATGTCGCCGCGCCCGCCGGAGGAGATGCTGCGCCGTCAACTCGACAAGCTCGAGGCCGCCATCAACGAAGTCGAGGCCGAGCATGCGGAAGCACTTCCGGAAGTAGAGGAACTTCCCGAAGAGGCTCCCGCTACGCTTGCCGAAGCATCCTGGGAGGATCACGTTCCCGGTGTTTCCGAGTCCCGGCAGGCGCCTGCCTATGAGGCCGTGGAAGAGCCTGAACCGGTTCATGAGCCGGAGCAGGCCTACGAGCCGGAACCGGAAGAAGCGGCAGAGCCTGAAGAGGCTGCTCGCCCCGAACACGAAGACGAGTCTCATGTTGCTCCCGTAACTCCTGCGTCCACGCAGGTCGCATGGGCCGAGGAGCCGGTCGCGGCTGCCGCCGACGAGACTTATCGCGCGCACGAAGAAGAATATGTCGAGCCTGCTCGCGCCGCTCCGTCGGTGGAATACGAAGAGGTCGAAGACCCCTGGCAGGACGCCGAGCCGGAAGCGCCTTCCTATCCGCCTGTCGTCGCAGCCCGCGAGCCGGAGGCTGTCGAGCCCGCCTTGCCGGAGGCCGAACCGGCGCCGGCCGAGGCGCCCCATGCCGTGACACCTTTCCCCGTCTGGGACGAGGAGCCGCGTCTTCGCCAGGAAGAGGAGCCGATCGAGCCGGCTCATCCGGCCAGGGAGACCGCCCCCCTGACGGAGGAGGCCGAGGAATGGCTTTCGCCGGCCCGCTCCGATTTCACCGCGAAGCCTGCGCCGGTTTCCGAGCCCGTCGCCTACGAGCCTTGGGATTTCCCGGAGGATACGACGCCTCACCCGGCACCGGCCGAAGACGTCGTGCCGGCTGTCCAACGGCAGGAGCCGGCTCCGGCCGCGTCGGAGCCGCGCCGGGACCATGATTTCGGCAGTCTCGCTTCCGCCGGCCGCGCCGAGCCCGTTTCGACGGAGGTTCCGGACCTTCTCGAATGGAATGTCGATGAATATCGTTCTCCGGCGGTGCCCGAATCGAATGCAGCCGCCGGCACCCCGAAGCAGGCTGACGCATTTTCGGACTGGTTTGCCGATGTCGGCGACCTGAAGTCCAAGGAGCCGCTGCCGGCTCCGGGCAATGGCAATGGAGGAAGGCCGGGCGCGCCGATGGCGGCCGCTGCCGCGACTTCTGCCTCCCCCGACGAAGAGGTCGATGCCTTCCTGGAAAGCGCGCAGCAATCGGCCTATCGCAAGGAGACGAAGCCGCGGCGAAATTTCGCCCCGATCGTGCTCGGTGGGCTCGGCATTCTGCTTCTGGCCGGCGGCGGTTTCGCCGCATGGACCTATCGCGCCTCCATGGCGGAGTTCGTGAGCGGCCTGACCGGTTCCGAACCACCCTTCATCGCCGAGAAGCCGGCGACGGACCAGGTTGAGCAGCCGGCGGATGCGGCACCGGCGACCGATGACGCCGCCGCTCCCGAGGCAAAGCCGCCGGAAGAAGGGGCCGTTCAGGGCCGGAAATTCACCCAGCGTCTGCTGGCCAACGGGTCCGAGGTCGACGAGGGCGCCGGAACGGCTGCGGCGACGGGCACCGGCACTGAAGGCCGCTCTGTTTCCGAGCAGAATGTCGCTTCGACCGTCGAGCCGACCGACCAGCCGCCGGTCGGCACCAATGCGGGCGCTCCCGCAGCGCCGGCGACCGCGACCCCTCCGGCAGCCGGCGCCACCGCCGCCACGGCTGCGGGTGAAAAGGCATTCCTCTACGAGGAGAAGCTCGGGCAGACATCGCCTGTTGCGGTGACGGGGACAGTCGCCTGGACCGCGGTGCGCGAGACCGGCGAGGACGGCAAGCCCAATCCGGAGATCCAGGGCAAGATCGCCATTCCGGAACGCGGCATGACGGTGCTGATGACCATCAAGCGCAATACCGACAACTCGCTGCCGGCAAGCCACATCATCGAGGTCGTTTTCTCCATACCGCCTGATTTCGAAGGCGGTGCCGTCGACAACCTTCAGCGAATCGCGATGAAGCGCACGGAGCAGGATCGCGGCGACCCGCTGGTCGCGGTTTCGGCACAGGTGACGGAAGACACCTATCTCGTGGCCCTCAACGACTTTGAGGATGTCATCAAGCGCAACCTGGACCTTCTGTCCACGCGCGGCTGGATCGACATGCCGATCACCTACCGCAACGGTCGCCGGGCGCTGCTGACGCTCGACAAGGGTGCTGCCGGAGCCGCCGTCTTCGACGCGGTGCTGAAGGAATGGGCGGCGCTGGGATCGGCCGGCAACTGACGAGATCCGCAGGTCTTGCGGCAATGAAAAACCCGGGTTCCTCGCAGTCCCGGGTTTTTTGTATCATCCAATTTCCGTCAGGCGGTCAGGCTTCGACCACCCTGAGCTGGGAGGCGCGTTCCAGCGCCTCCTTCTGGACGGCTTCCTGCACCTTTTCGAAGGCGCGGACTTCGATCTGGCGGACGCGCTCGCGGCTGATGTCGAATTCGGCCGAAAGCTCTTCCAGCGTGACCGGATCTTCAGCAAGGCGGCGGGCCTCGAAGATGCGACGCTCACGGTCGTTGAGAACGCTCATGGCGCGGGCCAGCATCCGGCGGCGCGTTTCGAGTTCGTCCTGTTCGATCAGCACGTCTTCCTGGCTGTCGTGATCGTCCACCAGCCAATCCTGCCATTGGCCGGATTCACCTTCCGTGGCGCGAATCGGGGCGTTCAGCGAAGCGTCGCCGGACAGGCGCCGGTTCATCGAGACGACTTCTTCTTCCGAAACGTTCAGCTTGGTGGCGATCTCGGCCACCTGCTCGGGCTTCAGGTCGCCTTCCTCGATCGCCTGGATCTTGCCCTTCAGACGGCGAAGGTTGAAGAACAGCCGCTTCTGGTTGGCGGTGGTGCCCATCTTCACGAGCGACCATGAGCGCAGGATATATTCCTGGATCGAGGCCTTGATCCACCACATGGCATAGGTCGCCAGACGGAAACCGCGTTCCGGATCGAATTTCTTGACAGCCTGCATCAGGCCGACATTGCCTTCGGACACGACTTCGCCGATCGGCAGGCCGTAGCCGCGATAACCCATGGCGATCTTGGCGACCAGGCGCAGGTGGCTGGTGACGAGCTTGTGGGCTGCATCGCGGTCGCCATGTTCGGTATAGCGCTTCGCGAGCATATATTCTTCCTGCGGTTCCAGCATCGGGAACTTGCGGATTTCATCGAGATAGCGATTGAGACCGGCTTCGCCGGCGGTAATGGTAGGCAAAGTATTGCGGGCCATAAAGCACCCCCTTTTCAAGTGCGGCTCCCCTTCATCCCTGGGCAAGCCTGATCTCCGTGGATTTCCAAAACCCCACAGAAACCCAGGTAACAGATAAGTGCGGCCAAACGGTGTTTCAAGCGATCACGGAAGCGTTATGACATTACGTTTTGGTAATGTCGGGAACGTTCAGTAATCGAACAGTTTCCGGTTCTCACGCCATGTCTTCCGGAGCGTGTTCCCGTCGCGGAAACCGTCTTCCAGAAGGCGGCAGCACTCGATCCTGTCATGGCGGAAATGACGGAAATCTTGCCGCATTTCGCACCATGCCGCAAGATGGATGCCGTCGACATAATAGACGAGGCCGAGCGGGCGTATCGTTCTTTCCGTCTCCCGGTTCTCCGCGTCGCGAGAGGTGAGCAGGAGCTTGCGCTCCTCGCGGATGGCGCGGCGCATCGTCGCGAGGTCGACCGTCGGCTCCGGGATGTCGTGCCAGCGGGAGACGTAGAGCGGCATCGCGTCTATGCCGGCCATGTCGCAGGGCAAGACCTCGCCGATCTTGGCGGCGGCGCTGCGGCCGGCGGCCTCCAGGCTGCAGTCGCCGGTGCGCGAGACGAGCGAGAGGCCGACTGCGATCGCCTCGATCTCGTCGGGGGAGAACATGAGGGGTGGCAGGTCGTAGCCGCGGCGCATGACGTAACCGATTCCGGCTGCTCCCTCGATCGGCACGCGGGACGCCTGCAGGGCGGCGATGTCGCGGTAGACGGTGCGCTTCGTCACCTCCAGTCGCTTGGCGATGGCCTCTGCGGTGAGCGGCGTCTGCGATGTGCGCAGCATCTGGATGATGTCGAACATGCGGCTCGGCTGCACCATGGTTACCCCCAAAAATCGCGCTTCGACAAGCCGGGGCGCCTTTGCGCGTCCATGAGCGCATACTGGCCCGGCCGCCGCAACAGAGGCTGCTGACAAAAGGCTGTCAGCAGCAATCTGCTACAGCTTGCCGCTCTTTCCAACCCGCAGGGCATCCATGAACATGTCTTCCTATGTCACCGGCCTTGTCGCGGTTTCCCTCGCGACGATAGCGCTGAGTACGGCGGGTCTGATGACCCGCCTCATCGCCATGGACAGCGCCACGCTGCTGTTCTGGCGGGGCGTGATGAGTGGCGCCTTCCTGCTCCTTTGCCTGATTGTACTCCGGGGGCGGGCCGCCTATGGTGATTTCTCTCGGCTCGGGCTCTCCGGTCTGGCCATCTGCGTGGCATCGGCCGTCAGCGCCTCGTTCTTCATTGCCGCCCTGCACGAGACGACTGTCGCCCATGTCGCCATCATCTTTGCGACATGCCCTTTCGCCGCTGCCGGCCTCGGCTTCCTGTTGCTCGGCGAGCGACCCGGTCGCGGCGCGCTCGTCGCCAGTGGAGGCGCCATCGCCGGCGTGTTGCTGATGATCGGCAAGGGAGGGGAGGGATCGATCTTCGGCGATCTTCTGGCTTTCGCGATGACCGTTACCGTCGCGCTCTGGACCGTTCTCGTGCGTCGCTATCCGGACAAGCCGGTGCTTGCCTGCTCCGTGTTGTCTACGGTCCTGAGCGCTGCCTTCGCCGCACCCTTTGCGGTTCCGCTCGCCGTTTCCGGCGACGATCTGCTGGTTGTGCTGCTCTTCGCGATCTTCGGCTTTTCGCTCGGGGTGGTGCTGCTGATCGTCGGCTCGCGCCTCCTGCCGCCCGTGGAGGCGGCGTTGATCGGCGCCATGGATGCGCCGCTGGCGCCGCTCTGGGTCTGGCTGTTCGCCGGGGAGGTGCCCGCCGGCGCAACCATGGTCGGCGGAACGATCGTGCTTGCGGCCGTCGGCCTGCATGTTGCCGCGGCGGCGAGACAGGGCCTGCGGGCGGAAAATGCCTGAAGCGGCGGAGAGGCCCTTCCGGTCAGGACCGCTGTGCCTCGATCTCCTGAAGCGCCTCGATCACCGCCTGCATGTCGGCCGGGACCGGCGCTTCGAAATGCATGGTCTCGCCGGTCGACGGATGCTCGAACTGTAGAAGATAGGCGTGCAGCGCCTGTCGATGGAAATTGTTGACGATCGATTTCGCCGGCTCCGGCAGAAGGTTCGCCTTGGTCTTGAAGGCGGCGCCATATTCCGGATCGCCGACAAGGGGATGGCCGATATGGGCCATATGGACGCGGATCTGGTGTGTGCGTCCCGTTTCCAGGCGGCATTCGACCAGCGAGGCGAGACAGGTTGCGTCCGGCTTCTCGCCGTAACGTTCCAGCACTTCGTAGTGCGTGATGGCCTCGCGGGCGTCATCGCTGTCCTCGCGCTTGACCGTCCGCTTGGTGCGGTCGCCGGCGCGGCCTAGAGGCGCGTCGATCGTGCCGTGAAGGGAGCGGGGCCTGCCCCAGACGATAGCTTGGTAGGCACGTTCCAGCGGTCCGGTGCGGCCATGGTCGGCGAACTGGTCGGCGAGGTGGCGGTGTGCCGCGTCGTTCTTGGCCACCACCATGACGCCCGAGGTCTCCTTGTCGAGGCGGTGCACGATGCCCGGCCGCTTGACGCCGCCGATACCCGACAGGCTGTCGCCGCAATGGTGGATCAGCGCATTGACCAGCGTGCCGGTCCAGTTGCCGGCGCCGGGATGGACGACCAGCCCCGCCGGTTTTGCGATGACGATCAGGTCGTCGTCCTCGTAGAGCACGTCGAGCGGAATATCCTCGCCTTTGGGTTCCGGGTCTTCCGGTTCCGGCAGGACGACGGAGAGGCGGTCGCCGGGCTTGATCTTGCGCTTCGGTTCGGTGACGGTTTCGCCGTTGACGGCGATTGCCCCTTGCTCGATCAGCGCCTTGATGCGATTGCGGGAAAATTCGCCCGATAGCGCCGTCGTCAGCCAGGCGTCGAGCCGCCCTTCGGCATCTTCGCCGGCAATCAGCTCTTTTCTTGGCGTCTCTGCTTGTTTAAAGGGGTCGTTCATTCTGTCATCCCGCGTGTCTACCACCGGCGTTGCGGCAGAGGTTTTGCTGCCAATTGGCACAGACCGATGCGATCCACAATCGACGGCCATGAAATTCATGGCCGGTTTTCCCTGAACAAAGGTTCGCGGCAGGGAAAATGCAAGAGCCCTGCGAACGACAAGGACCCGGATACCCGCCATGGCAAATGTCGAGCCCGACGAACAGGAAGACAAGCCGCTCGATCCGGCGATGGAAAATGTTCGCCGCAAGATGGTGAAGCTGCAACTCGTCTCCGGCGGCATCATGCTCCTGATGTTCATGGCGGTGCTGGCGGCTATCGTCTACAAGGTCACACGTCCGGACGGCACGCAGAGGCCCGCCGCGACTCCTTCCGGCCTCATGGTCCCGGCCGACCAGCCCGTTGCTGCGACGGCTGCGCTGCCTGCCGGTTTCCGCGTACTGTCCACCTCGCTTTCCGGCACCCAGATCCTCTTCTACGGGGAGATGGCGAGCGGCGAGCGCAAGGCCTATGTTTTCGACATCGCGGTCGGCCGCATCGTCGCGGACGTCACGCTCTCCGGAAACTGACGGTTCTCCGTGTCGGAACGCGTCTTCATCGCCATCGAGGACCCGGCGGACCCCAGGATTGCGGAATTTTCGCAGATCCGCGAGCGGGATCTGACGGGGCGCTCCGGACGGTTCATCGCGGAGGGCACCGTCGTTCTCAGGATGCTGGCGGCGGCGCATGCCGCGGCGGGCGATTTCGTGGCGGAAAAGATCCTGCTCCTGAAGAACCGTGTGGATGGCGTCGGCGATGTCCTGGCTGCCTTTCCCGCGGATATCCCTGTCTATGTCGCGGATGCCCCGGTGCTCGACGCCATTGCCGGCTTTCACCTGCATCGCGGCGTGCTGGCGCTTGGACGCCGGCTGTCCGTCGCGGCGCCGGCCGATCTCGTCGCGCGTCTGCCCGAGACATCGCTGGTGCTGGTCGGCTGCGGTATTTCCAACCATGACAATGTCGGTTCCCTGTTCCGCAATGCCGCGGCATTTTCCGCCGATGCCGTGCTGCTCGACGAGACGAGCTGCGATCCGCTCTATCGCAAGGCTCTCAGGGTGTCGGTCGGTTCGGTGCTGACGACGCCTTATGCGCGCGGAGGATCGTCCGAGGCCATGCTGGCCTCGCTGGCGGAGGCAGGTTTTGCGATATGGGCGCTTTCCCCTGCCGGCGCGACCGAATTGAACGCCATTACGGCCGCCGGCCGCATGGCGCTTGTCGTCGGAACCGAGGGAGATGGGTTGCCGGCCACGATACTTTCGCGCTTTGCGACGGCACGGATTGCGCAATCGCCCCATATCGACAGCCTCAATGTCGGAACGGCGGCGGGCATTGCGCTTTATTCCATGGCCCGGGCCATGGGCCGGATTTCCTGAACGACCGGCGTCGAGCCGCGATGCCGGCTTATTCCGCTGCCGGGTGTTGACTGAGCGTCTTGACCGCGAGGCCGGGATCGAGGGCAAGCGCTCGTTCAGCGAGGCTCGGATGGGCATTCCCGCCCTTGACCGATTTGCTGCGCAACAGGCCGGGGATGGGCGAAGCGTCGCCTTCGCGTGCGGCGGTCACGACGATCATCTTGGCGGCGATGTCGGCGATCTCCTCGCGCAGCGCGTCGTCGTTCGCCGGCGATTTCGCCTTCAGCAGCCGTTCGGTGAGCGCCGTGTGGCGGTGGCGCAATTCCTCCGCCAGCCGGTCGATATCGATCTCCGGCGCGACGCTTGCCGGCGATGCGGCAATAGTCTCGACCGGTTCTTCCTCCAATGCCTCGACCGCCTTGAAGTCCGGCACCGGAAGGTTGGCTCCCCGCAGCGTCTTGGCAACCTGTCGCAGCTGGCTGTTTGCCGCCTTCAGGCTCTGCTTGAGGCGGGCGATCTCCTTGAGACGGCGGTCGATGGTGGCGTCCTTGTCGACATTTTCGGACATCTGGCGGGCGAGGCGATCGTCAAGCCGCAGAAGCTTGTGCTCCTCCTGGGCGAGACGCATTTCGGCATCCTTGGCCCGCTTGGTAAGAAGCTTCGTTTCGCGGCGCAGCTCCTCGCGCTCGTCGCGCAGGGTCTGTATCCGCATCTTCATGTTCTCGATCTCGGTTTCGCGGCTCGACGCCTCGATCTTCATGCTGTCGATTTCGGAAGCCATCAGTCGCATGCGCTTCGACTGGGCCTCGATCTCAAGCCCCTTGGCGACGATGTTTTCCTCCGTCCGCTTGAGGGCTTCCTTGAGATTGTCGGCTTCGAGTTCGGCGCGCCGCAGCCTGGAGCGGAATTCGGCGGCTTCCACGCTCATCTCGTTGATCTGCGCGTGGAGGTCCTGGTTTTCGGCGACCAGGCGACCGGCCTCGTGGCCAAGCTGTTCGTTCGACAGCTTCAGCGCGATCGACTTTTCCCGTTCGCGGATGAGTTCCTGGGTCGTGCGCGCATTCTCCGCCGCATAGACGGCGCGGGCCATGTCCTTCTGGGCGCGGATCTCCTGCGGGCTGAGCGGCATCGTCGCCTTCAGGCGGTTTTCCGTGTAGAGGACGATGCGCCTGTGAATGGCAGGCGCAACCAGCATCACGACCAGAGCGGCCGCCATAAATCCCAGTCCAAAGAGCAGGCCATATTCGATCACGGGCGCGCCATTTCAGGTTTGTCGAACATATGAAATCAATAGACGCCCACTGGCTGTCGGAGCAAGTGGGCATCCATGCCGAAGCAATCTATGCACAATGCATAGAAAAATCCAGAAAGCTTGCGCGAGCCGTACGGCCTGATCGTCAGAAAGGATTCCAGGTGGGTTGGCGCGTGAGTTTCAGATAGCCGACATTGACGCCAAGGCGCGCACCGATACCGGTCCTGATCGGCACGAGCACCACATTGCTGCTCTTGAGCACGGTCATCCCGACGCCGGCTACCACATAGGCGGAGCCGCTGACCCCGCCGTAGCGGGCATAGAGGCTTTCGATCGAGGGCAGATCATAGACCAGCATCATCGCGCGCGTGCCGTTGCCGCCGTAATCGATGCCGAGGGAAGGGCCCTGCCAGAAGACATCGTGCTGGCCGGCGTTCTTGGTGTAGAGGGTGCCCTCGCCATAGGTCAGGCCGGCGACGAAGGCGCCGGAGCCCTCCTGGCCGAGAATATAGCCATTGGGAAGGCCGTATTGCTGAAAGGCCTTTTCGATCACCTTGGCCAGTCCGCCGCTCGCTTCACCGAAGAAGCCGTGCCCCGCGTCGACGATTTCCTGAACGCTGTATTCGCCGGCGGCGTGGGATGGCCGGGGAGCGAGGGCCAGCGCGGCAATGGCGAAGAGGGCGGCTGCCAGCAGCCTGCCGCCGGCGTTGGCGCTAAGTCTCACAAGGCGCATAGGGGTCCTCCGTCCGAAATCCGATGCAATCGGCATCTCCAATGCATATAGGGCTATTTAGAAAGGATCGTCTTAATAATCGGTTTACCAAATATGGTGTCATTATGGCCGAAAGAAATCCGACCACGCCGGGTGCCGGGATTCGGCATATCCGGTCTTCGTCGTCGGGATTGCGTTCTTCAGGAGAGACGATGCCGAAAAACCCGAACCTCACTCTCGCCGGCCCCGATCTTGCGGCATTGCTGTGCAGCCGGGTCTGCCATGATGTGATCTCTCCGGTCGGAGCGATCAACAACGGCCTGGAATTGCTCGACGAGGGTGGTGCCGATGCCGATGCGATGGAACTCATTCGCGCCAGCGCGCTTAACGCCTCGGTGCGGCTGAAATTCGCCCGGCTTGCCTTTGGCGCTTCCGGTTCGGTCGGGGCTTCCATCGATACCGGCGAGGCGGAAAAGGCCGCCAAGGACTTCGCTGCCGCCGAAAAGAAGACGGAAGTCAGCTGGGAGGGCCCGCGCGCCATCATCGCGAAGAACCGGGTGAAGCTTCTGCTCAACCTCTTCCTCGTCGCCTATGGCGCGATCCCGCGCGGCGGTTCGCTGGATGTTTTCCTGGAAAACCCCGAATACGACGCGAAGTTCAAGATCGTGGTCAAGGGCCGGATGATGCGGGTGCCGCCGAAATACGCGGAAATCTGCAACGGAACAGTCGAGGAGGCGATCGATGCCCATTCGATCCAACCTTATTATACCGTGCTGCTCGCCGAGGAATGCGGCATGGAACTGAAGCATGTGGTCAGCGAGGACCACATCGCCTTCACCGCGGAAATCGCCGCCTGAAACAGCGGTTCTTGTGATTGGGGTCATCCCGTCCCAAATCGGGCCGTCCCAAATCGGGATGACCGGCTGCGGCTTCCGGTAACCTTTCCTTAGTTGAAAGCGCCTATGCTCGGTTGCATGATCGAAATCCCCTCTGCAGCAAGCGGGGATGCAGGGAGTAGATGATGCAGCGCTTGATGATCGTGGATGGCTCGGACGTTGTTCGCAAGGTTGGCAAGAAGATCTTGTCCGAACTGGGCTTCCTCGTCTCTGAAGCCGCTTCCGCCCGTGATGCCCTGCTGCGCTGCGAAACCGAACTGCCGAACTTCGCGATCATCGATGCCGGCCTGGACGGCGCCCTGGATTTGATCGCCAACATCCGGGCGCTGCCCGAAGGCAAGAGCGTCCGGATTTACTACTGCGTCATCGAAGCGGATCTGAAGACGATGATGGCCGGCAAGCGCGCCGGCGCCAACGATTTCCTGCTGAAGCCCTTCGACCGCAAGATCCTGACGACGATCTTCACCGACAAGGCCATCGCGGCCTGAGCTCCGAAGCACTCCTCCCCGAATGATGCCCCGCTTCCGCGGGGCTTTTTTTCAGGCGGCGAGGCTCGAAGACGGCGTGCAGGCTTCGCAGATCGCCGCGATGTGGCGATGGTCGGTGCCGCAGCATCCGCCGAGAATCCGGATTGCGGGATATGCGGCGCGAAGAGCGCTGTAGCGCCGGCCGAGATCCAGTGGATCGCCGAGGTCGAGCGTCGTCGATTCATCGAGTTCCTCATGGCTCTTCGTCGAGGCGTTGGCACGAATGCCGCCGATCCGCGACACCCACGCTTCTCCGGCCTTGAGGGCCTCCTCGAAATGCGTGGGATGAGCGCAATTGACCATGTAGTAGACGGGCGACCCGCCGGTCTCCTCGTCCGTCCGTTCGATCGCCTCCCGCAGCGTCGTGCCGCCGATCAGCCGGCCATCGGTTTCCACGGTGAAGGAGATGACGCAGGGCATGGATGCCGCTTTCGCCGCCCAGGCGATGCCGGTCGCTTCCTCCACCGTGTTGATCGTGATCGCGGAAACCATGTCCGCGGTCGAGGCGGCAAAGGCCCGAACCTGCCTGCCGTGGTAGTCCATGGCTTCGAGCGCGGAGGACCGGCCGGGCTTGTAGGCGTCGCCGCGTGGGCCGATCACGCCGTTGATGACGATCGGCGTGCCGGGCGTCTCCCAGCGGGCGCGGCACTGTTCGGCGAAGTCGACCGCACGCCTGTTGAGGCCATCGAGGGCGGCAAGGTCGTAACCGAGTTTCAAGCCCCAGTCCGGGTTCGCCCGCCACGTCGGCGTGTCGAGCACGAAACCGACGCCACGTTGATGGGCAAGGGCGATGTAGGGCTCGAGATAGCGGACCAGTTCTTCCCGTCCGCTCTCGGAATCGACGAGAGGGAAGGACGCGAAGTGGGGCAGGTCGAGCCCCCGGTGGAAAACCAGCGTGGTTTCCATTCCGCCATCGGCGAGGAAGTCGCCGCCGGTCAACTGAGGTAGGTTCTGCCTGTATTTTGCCATTGGAAATCTCCGGTGCTAGATTGGGTCTCGAGCGGCCGTTTGCGCAGCCGCAAGAGGGCCCTCTTGTCGCAGATCCGGGATGTCGCCTTCCAGTGAACTTGCGGTACCGGCGCTCCTTTGGCTTATAAAAATCTTTTTAATACAAAATGTTATCGACGGAAGTGAAGACCCGGACATGCGCGTGGACCGGTATTGTCGAAGGGAAAACCAGACCGCAGGTACAGTTCGTGGAACGACTGGAACTCAAGAAGGGCGCTGCGACGCGCGAACGCATCCTGGACATTGCGCAGGCCGCGGTTCTGTCCAAGGGCTTCGCTGCGACCTCGATTGAGGAGATCATCGCCGAGGCCGGACTGACCAAGAGCGGATTCTTCTATCATTTCCGTGACAAGAACGAACTGGCGCATGCGCTGTTGCGCCGCTACGTCGCGGAGAACGACGCGATCTTCGACGATATTTTCGGACGTGGTCGCCAGCTCAGCGACGACCCGCTCGAGGCGTTCCTGATCGGCCTGAAACTTTTGGCGGAACTCATGCGCGAATTGCCGAGCGTGCATCCGGGCTGCCTGGTTTCCGCGGTCTGCTACCAGGAACGCCTTTTCGACCGGCAGGTGAGGGAGCTAAGCGCCGATTCCGTCCGCTCCTGGAACGGGCGTTTTCAGGCATATCTGGAGGAGATCGAAACCGTTCATCCGCTCAATCCGGGCATCACGGTCGCCGATTTGGCCGTCATGCTGTCCTGCATCATCGACGGTGCGATCATCATGTCCAAGGTGCTTCACGATCCTGCGGTCCTGGAACGGCAGATCCTGTCCTACCGATCCCTTGTCAGATCGAGCTTCGGCCGCACCTGATACCGGCTTCAAACGAACGCCGATTTCACGCCGTCGACCACGAACTGGACGGAAAGCGCGGCGAGCAGGACTCCGAGCAGGCGGGTCAGCAGCGCCCGACCGGTGACGCCGAGGAAGTGGTTGAGCGGTTGCGCGATCGCGAGCGACAGCAGGACCAGCGCCAGTACGACGCCGATCACGCTGATGAGTTGAAGCCTGCCGATCCAGCCGTCAAGCGTTCCGCCGATCAGCACGGTGGCGGAGATGGCGCCGGGGCCGGCGATCAGCGGGATCGCCAGGGGAAACACCGCCAGATTGTGGATGTGATCCTTGGTGATCGCGGTGTCGGTGGTCTTTTCCTTGCGCTCCTGCCGCTTCTCGAAGATCATCTCGAAGGCAATGGCAAACAGCATCAGCCCGCCGGCAATGCGGAAGGCGCCCATGGAAATGCCGAGCGCTCCGAGGATGCTTGCGCCGAAGAGGGCGAAGACGGTAAGGATGCCGAACGCAATCGCCGAGCCTCTAATCGCCACCTGTCGCCTCTGCGGCGCGCTCATCCCCTGGGTAAGGCCGAGGAAAAGCGGAGCCAGCCCCGGCGGATCGACAGTGACGAGCAGCGTCGTGAAGGCGCTCACGAGAGCGTCTGCGTTTGCCATGCTTCGTCCTCCTTTTTTGCAAACTTTAGGGTGAGGCGATGGCGACTGGCAAGCGATAGGGCAAGTTCTTGATCGTTTTGCCTTTCCGTCGCCTTAAAAACTGTTCAAAACCCGGGGTGAAATTGGCGCTGCGGCGCCCTTTCGGCTATAAACTTCCAAGTGATTCCGAACAGAGATCGTGACCTGATTTGACTGAGCAAAGCACTCCCGGCGGCGGCAAGTTCCCGCAAGGCATCGAGCCGATTTCCATCATGGAAGAAATGCAGCGGTCGTATCTCGACTACGCGATGAGCGTAATCGTGAGCCGCGCCCTTCCCGATGTCCGAGACGGACTGAAGCCGGTGCATCGGCGCATCCTCTTCTCCATGAGCGAGATGGGGATCGACTGGAACAAGAAATATGTGAAATCGGCGCGCGTTACCGGCGACGTGATGGGTAAATACCATCCGCACGGCGACGCCGCCATCTATGACGCGCTCGCCCGCATGGCGCAGGACTGGTCGCTCCGCCTGCCGCTGATCGACGGCCAGGGCAATTTCGGCTCCGTCGACGGCGATCCGCCGGCCGCGCAGCGTTATACGGAATGCCGTCTGGAGAAGGCGGCTCACGCCCTTCTCGATGATCTCGACAAGGAAACCATCGATTTCCGCGAGAACTATGACGGCACCCTGCAGGAGCCGGTCGTCGTCCCCGCCAAGTTCCCGAACCTCCTCGTCAATGGCGCGGGCGGTATCGCCGTCGGCATGGCGACCAACATACCGCCGCACAACCTTTCGGAAGTCGTCGATGGCTGTATTGCGGTCATCGACAATCCGGCGATCGAACTGCCGGAACTGATGCAGATCATTCCGGGGCCGGACTTTCCGACCGGCGCCCTGATCCTCGGACGTGCAGGCATCAAGTCTGCCTATGAGACGGGACGCGGTTCGGTCATCATGCGCGGTGTTGCCCGCATCGAGCCGATGCGCGGCGATCGCGAGCAGATCATCATCAGCGAGATTCCCTATCAGGTGAACAAGGCGACGATGATCGAGAAGATGGCCGAACTGGTGCGCGACAAGCGCATCGAAGGCATCTCCGACCTGCGCGACGAGTCCGACCGGGAGGGCTATCGTGTCGTTATCGAACTCAAGCGCGATGCCAATGCAGATGTCATCCTGAACCAGCTTTACCGCTACACCCCGCTGCAGACCTCCTTCGGCTGCAACATGGTGGCGCTGAACGGCGGCAAGCCCGAGCAGCTCTCGCTGCTCGACATGCTGCGCGCCTTCGTCGCCTTCCGCGAAGATGTCGTTAGCCGGCGAACGAAATACCTGCTGCGCAAGGCTCGTGACCGTGCGCATGTCTTGGTCGGTCTCGCGATTGCGGTCGCCAATATCGACGAGGTCATCAATCTGATCCGCCGTGCGCCCGATCCGCAGACGGCGCGCGAACAGTTGATGGAGCGCCGCTGGCCGGCGCATGACGTCGAGGCGCTGATCCGCCTGATCGACGATCCGCGTCACCGCATCAACGACGACAATACATATAACCTCTCGGAAGAGCAGGCCCGCGCCATTCTCGAGCTGCGTCTGGCCCGCCTGACGGCCCTCGGTCGCGACGAAATCGACGAGGAACTCAACAAGATCGGCGCGGAAATTACGGATTATCTCGATATCCTGTCTTCGCGCCTTCGCATCCAGAGCATCGTCAAGGAGGAACTTGCGGCCGTTCGCGACGAATTCGGCACGCCGCGCCGCACCCAGATCGTCGATGGCGGTCCGGAGATGGACGACGAGGACCTGATCGCCCGCGAGGACATGGTGGTGACGGTCTCGCATCTCGGCTACATCAAGCGCGTGCCGCTGACCACCTACCGCGCGCAGCGCCGCGGCGGCAAGGGCCGCTCGGGCATGGCGACCCGCGACGAGGATTTCGTGACCCGGCTGTTTGTTGCAAACACCCACACGCCGGTCCTGTTCTTCTCCTCACGCGGCATCGTCTACAAGGAGAAGGTCTGGCGTCTGCCGATCGGCACGCCGACATCGCGGGGCAAGGCCCTTATCAACATGCTGCCGCTGGAGCCCGGCGAACGCATCACCACCATCATGCCGCTGCCCGAGGACGAGAGCACCTGGGACAATCTCGACGTGATGTTCTCGACCACGCGTGGAACGGTGCGCCGCAACAAGCTGTCCGACTTCGTTCAGGTCAACCGCAACGGCAAGATCGCGATGAAGCTCGAGGAAGAGGGTGATGAGATCCTCTCCGTCGAGACCTGCACGGCGCCGAACCATGATTTGGGTATCCCCGGTGACGACGTCCTGCTGACGACCGCGCTTGGTCAGGCGATCCGCTTCCCTGTCGATGAAGTCCGCGTGTTCGCGGGCCGCAATTCGATCGGTGTCCGCGGCATTTCGCTGGCCGATGGTGACCGCATCATCTCGATGACCATTGTCAGCCATGTCGATGCAGAGCCATGGGAGCGTGCCGCCTATCTGAAGCGCTCGGCCGCCGAGCGTCGCGCCAGCGGTGTCGATGAAGAGGATATCGCGCTGGTCGGCGAGGAGGTCGCCGAAGAGGGCGAACTGAAGGAGGAGCGCTACCAGGAACTCAAGGCACGCGAACAGTTCGTGCTGACGGTTTCCGAAAAGGGCTATGGCAAGCGGTCTTCGTCCTATGATTTCCGCATCTCCGGTCGCGGCGGCAAGGGCATCCGCGCCACCGATACGTCGAAAACCGGCGAGATCGGCGAACTGGTCGCCGCCTTCCCGGTAGAAGACAACGACCAGATCATGCTGGTGTCCGATGGCGGGCAGCTTATCCGTGTGCCGGTGGACGGCATTCGTATTGCGAGCCGCGCCACCAAGGGCGTTACCATCTTCTCCACCGCCAAGGACGAGAAGGTCGTTTCCGTCGAGCGGATCTCCGAACCGGAATCCGACGAGGACGGAGAGGCGCCGCTTGGCGAAGAGCAGGACGCCGTCACCGACGCGCCCGACGCTTCCGGAGAATAGGAAGTCTGGAGAATAAAGGGGAAAAGCGGCGGTGCGGGACGGCACCGCCGCTTTTTTGTGTTCTGACTTCCGGACAATAAAAAACCTGCCCTGGAAAGGGCAGGTCGGGATTTTTGGGGGATAGGCAGCGGGTAGGGAAGGGCTTATGCCGTTTCCATGTACTCCGCACCATCGGGCTCGCGCAGCACGTAGCCGCGGCCCCAGACGGTCTCGATGTAGTTCGCGCCGCCTGCGGCGTTTGCGAGCTTCTTGCGAAGCTTGCAGATGAACACGTCGATGATCTTGAGTTCCGGCTCGTCCATGCCGCCATAGAGGTGGTTCAGGAACATTTCCTTGGTCAGCGTCGTACCCTTGCGGAGCGAAAGAAGCTCCAGCATCTGGTATTCCTTGCCGGTGAGGTGAACGCGCTGGCCGCCCACTTCGACGGTCTTGGCGTCGAGGTTCACGATCAGTTCGCCGGTGACGATGATCGACTGGGCGTGGCCCTTGGAACGGCGAACGATCGCGTGGATGCGTGCGACCAGTTCATCCTTATGGAAGGGCTTGGTCATATAGTCGTCGGCGCCGAAGCCGAGACCGCGAACCTTGTCCTCGATGCCGGCCATGCCGGACAGAATGAGAATGGGCGTCTTGACCTTGGACAGGCGCAGCGTACGCAGTACCTCGTAGCCCGACATGTCGGGCAGGTTCAGGTCGAGCAGAATGATGTCGTAGTCGTAGAGCTTGCCGAGGTCGACACCTTCTTCGCCGAGATCCGTTGTGTAGACGTTGAAACTTTCCGATTTGAGCATCAGTTCGATGCTCTGCGCCGTGGCGCTATCGTCTTCAATGAGTAGAACCCGCATAATTATCCCCTTTACCGCCGCCGAAAGGTCGAGTTGGCCCCCTACGCGATACGGATCCAGTCGTTGCCTGATTTGAAGGCTGCCACCAAATGGTTAACAAATTCTGATTCCTTCTGGCAAGGAATATCGAATTCATTAAACATTTTTTGCAGTCTCCTGATTTTTCACAAGTTTCCGGCATCGCCACTGTTGAATCAGAACTTCAGGAAATACCCGTAACTGATTCATTTGACTCATCATTGTCATGAGCTTTTTTAGGCCCTGGCATTTACTGACCCTTAAACGATCGTCCTTATCATTAACGATGCCCGTAAACGAAAGGTTACCAACGGTAGTTTTTTGTTAACGCCGCCGTTTTTTTTCGGGAATGATTCGTCGAAAAGGCGGCAAAGGCATTTGTTAAAATGTGTGGCGGGGGGTCTCGCATCACGGGAGTATTGCGTATGAAGTCGCGTGAGAGCCTAGTGCGCCTGAAAGGATTTCAGGTCACAGAAAAGCGTCGGCAGTTGCAGCAGTTGCAGTCAATGATGTCGGAATTCGAGCGTATGGCGAAGGAGCTGGAAAGCCAGATCGCCATCGAGGAAAAGAAGTCCGGGATCAGCGATCCAAGTCATTTTGCCTATCCAACATTTGCCAAGGCGGCGCGCCAGCGGGCGGACAACCTTCAGGTTTCCATCCGAGAACTCAGGGTTCAGCAGGAGGCTGCGGAACTCGCGCTTGAGGAAGCCGAGGCCGAATATGCAAAGGCTGCGGCTCTGGAAGAGCGGGACGGCCAGATGCGGGCGCGGGCGTAAGGCAAGCCGCATTCGTATCGAGAAGGAGATCGGTCGGAACGGCGCGGGTCATCCGCGACCGTTGCCGGCCGTTTTCGTTTTCCGACAGCGTGGATTTCCGGAGGCGGCTGCGTCAGCCCTGCTTGATGACGTCGCTCCATTCGGGATGGCGCAGTGTCTGCGCCCGAAAGAAGGGGCAGAGCGGAATGATCTGCCAGTCGCCGCGTCTGGCTTCCTCGACCGCGTGTTTGGCCAAGGCCTGGCCGACGCCCTGGCCGCGCATGCTGTCGGGGACCTCGGTATGATCGATAATAATGAGCTTCGGGCTTGCGCGCGAATAGGTCATCAGGGCAGGTTCGTCCACGCCGTCTACGCGCGCGACATAGCGGCCGCCGGACCGCTCCTCTTCATGGACGATATTCATTTTCCGGACCCTTCCTCGGTTTCGGTCCCTTGCGCGGGACGATTGCGCGATGATAGCCAAAGCGCATGCCGTTTCAACGCGCCCGGTTACCGGGAAAGAGAGTTTCGGGATGCTTTGGCTGAAAGCGATCGTTCTGGTGGCGGCGCCGATTTCGCTCGCCCTTGGCCTGATCCTGCCTCTCGTCCGCTTTGAGAGGCTCTATTTTTTCAACGAGACGCCGTCGCTCATCGATATCGTCGTTTCGCTCTGGCAAGGGGGAGACGGCGCTCTCGCTGTGCTGGTGGCGCTGTTTTCCATTGTCTTTCCGGTGTTGAAGCTTCTTGGGCTTGCGCTCGAGGCGCTCGCCCCCGTTTCCTCGCCCGAGCAACGTGGCCTGTTGCGCAGGCTGGTGCCGCTTCTGTCCAGGTGGTCGATGATGGACGTGCTGCTCGTCGCCCTCGTCATCGTCGCGGCGAAAACCAGCGGGCTGGCGGAGGCTTTCACCCAGCCGGGCCTGTGGTTTTACGCGGCTTCGGCCATGCTGGCTGGGATTTTGCACGCGCTGCTGAAGCGCTCGCAAAGTCCCTGACGACATGCGAAACGGGCCGATGCGGCGGCCCGTTTAAAGCGTTCCGTGTGTCGAAGGCGGGGTCACCCCCGTTCGATCCGGTCAGTGGCGGTACTGCTGGATGCGCGTCGTGCGCAGGCCCGGGAGACCGTGATCGTTGATGGAGGACTGCCAGGAAAGGAACTCCTCGACCGTTAGGGTGTAACGTTCGCAGGCTTCCTCGAGGCTCAGCAGGCCGCCGCGCACCGCAGCGACAACCTCGGCTTTCCGGCGGATCACCCAACGGCGCGTATTGGCCGGCGGAAGATCGGCAATGGTCAGCGGGCTGCCATCGGGGCCGATGACATATTTCACTCGGGGGCGGATCATTTCGGTCATTGGACTCTCTATACAAACTCAAGACCACAGGAGCGCATCCTAGCTCCCCACCTTTAAAATTTGCCTAAGCCCATTGTAAGCATTTGATAATAATTTTCGCAGGTTGCCACGCGGCATGCGGGGCGGTTATCCTGTCGACGCAGGTTCACGCAGCGTAAAGTTGCGGCATCTGCATAGGAGTTATGCTGATTCAGGAATTTATTCGATCTCAATTTGCTGTAGAAGCCGCGTTGGACCGAGCAGTTCTGCGCGCTCGTTTTTTATGCACCGTCAGTGAGGACAGTCAATCGGCGACCCTGGATAGATCGGGGGACCGGGATATGGCCCGTTTCCTGCTTGGCTGGCGAAACTCGTTTGATCAGAATTCTTTAGCGGACGGGCGAGGGTAAATCGCTCGAAAGGAGCGCGATGTTCAGGGTGAACGAAGCCGTCTGTCGTGACGGTGATGACGGGGCGTCAAAGCTTGTGCCCGCCGATGAAAGCGGCCTTTGCGCGCTCGGCCAGCGATTTGCTGCCCTCGGACGGGAGCACGGTCTGCCGTATTTTCTGGTGACGACCTTTCCGAATGCCGACAAGCCGGGCTTTGCTCCCAACCTCCTGCTCAACAACTGGCCCGGCGAACTTGTCGCTCTCTATGGTGCGAGCGATGTCTTCGCCTCCAGCGTCCTTGTGTCGCGGCTCAAGTCGACGATCGTTCCGGTCTTTTCCGCCGACGCAGTTTTTTCCGCCGTCCTGGACGATACGAAAGGCGCGCTCGGGGATTCGTTTCGCGGATACGGCCTGAACGCAACTCTGGCTTTCAGCCTGCATGACCGTGCATTGGCGCATTATCTCATTGCCTTCTCCGGAGAGAGGAGGGCGCCGGAAAGAGCGGAGCTCGCCTCGATTCACTACGATTGCGTGGAGCTGGTCGATAGCTGTTTCGGCAAGCTGGTACCGCAGGACGGTCCGCGCGAAAAACTCTCGGCGCGGGAACTGGAATGTCTCCGCTGGTCGGCCGCAGGCAAGAGCAGTGACGAGATCGCCATCATCCTCAATATTTCAAGCCACACGGTCGTCAGCTATCTGAAAAGCGCGATGCGCAAGCTCGATTCGGTCAATCGCATGCAGGCGGTCGCTCGCGCCTGCCGCTTCCGTCTGCTTTGAAACCGGGTTCCCCTGATCGTTTCCTCAAGCGTATCGAGTTCTTCCGGGCGCGCTCCGTATGCTTTTCATCGCATGTCGGAGCCGCAAAAGCGCTCAACGCTTTTGCGCGGCAGACTTTAACCAGCAGGGGTAAGGACCGTTGGTCTTTTCCAGGACACGTGCCTTTACGCGAGCCGTTTCCCGCTCAATTCGCCGATCTGCTGTGAGAAGATTAGCCTGCCATTTTCCACGGCAGACTGAAACGGTTCTGTGCCGTCAGAAGCCCTTGCCGCCCTTAAGTTCGGATAGGACCGTGCCGACGATGATGCGCAGGTCGAGCCAGTAATTGAAGTTCTCGACATAATAGAGGTCGCAGGCGATTCGTGCGCGCGCCTTTCCGGGCTTGTCCGTCGGACCGCGCAGGCCGCGCATCTGCGCAAGTCCCGTCATGCCCGGACGCATCACGTGGCGGCGGTGATATTCCGGCACCAGCTGCTCATAGGGCATGCCGGCTGCGAGCATGCCGATGGCATGGCAGCGGGGACCGACGAGCGACATGTCGCCCTTCAGCACGTTCAGCAGTTGCGGCAGTTCATCGATATTGGTGCGGCGGATAATGGCGCCGATCTTGGTGATGCGCGGATCGCCGACAACGGTCTGGTTCACACCCGTCACATCGCAGAGGTCCGTCCGCATGGAGCGGAACTTGTAGACCCGGATCTTCCGGCAACCCATTCCCCAACGCTGCTGGGTGAACAGGATCGGACCGGGGCTATCGAGGCGAATAAGCGCTGCCACTGCCAGCAAAAACGGCAGCAGCACGATCAGAGCCGTTGCGGAAATGGCGATATCCGTGCAACGCTTGATGAAATAATGTGCACGTCCTGCCTTTTTTGATGGCAGGAATTCTACTTCCCGATAGTAGTCATCGAGAAGTATAGCGGGATTCGCCATGGCGAAACGGCGGGATGCATGGTCGTTTTGGGCTTGGGGGAAACTCAAAATCTTTACCCGGCTCGTTAGTTTCGATTGCAGCTCGATGTCGCGAACCTATAAATAGTACAGCTTGGCGACATTGTCATTACTGTTTTTAACTGTTGGTTAACCTCGTCGCAGTTCTTGGACGCAGGAATTAAACCGGTCGTCGATAAGGTGCCGGTTTCCAGCGGAAATTTGATATCGACTAAATTTGGTCTCATTATGGAGCAGCCATGCAACGGCTTCATGACTGCTACGGCCCTTCGTCCCATTCCGAAACAGGAGGGGCGCCGTCGCCCGGTTTCCGGTGCGTTGCGCTTCCCCTCGTTCATGGCCGGCAATTGGAACGCTCGCGGGAGCGGCCGTCCTCCGTCTGCCGCGATTCGCCCGTCAGAGCATGAAGACGGACACCTCGGTTGCCGCGGGGCCGAATTGCAGTTGGGCGGTGCCTGCGTGGTGCAGCGTCAGCACGTCTCCGGCGGCAAGGTTTGCGATTGCGACCGCCGCGCGACTTCCGGCGGCCCCTGTCGCCACGATCAGCGTCTCGGCGTCGTTGCGACGGAGGGCAACGGCATGGCTGGTTTCGGACAGGACGGTGACCGCGAGCGCTATCAGGTAAAGGCCTGAGGCAGGCAGGACGAGGCCGCTGCCATGGCCGGAAGAAAGGGGCATGCCGAGTGCGAAACCGCCGGCCGAAAGAAATAGGTCGTGAAAGCCGGTCACGGTCCCGTCGGCTATCGTCAGCGTGGCCGCCGACCGGGCGGCGCGTGCGACGGGGCGATGATTCATCCTGACGATCCCGTCCGGCGAGACCGCGAGCGCCGTTTTCCAGTCCGCGCCGTCGTCGCTCACCTTGACCGAGAAGCCGTCGTCACCGGCAAGCCCCATTTCCGCCTTGCCCTGCCAGCCGGATTGGAAAAGGAGCGATGCGGTGTCGCCGGATGCGGCCTTGTTGATCTTCATGCGGTGGTCGCCGCCGACGTGATTGAACAGGCTGGCCGGGGCGGCGACCGAGAGGCGATTCGTCGTATCGGCTGCGGTGGAAACGCCGAGAATGGAAAATTCGGTCTCGGCGGGCAGCGGTGCATCCTGCCAGGCGCCTTCGGCGAACAGCTTGAGACGACCGTCGGAGAGATCGGTGGCGCGCCAGCCGGCTCTCGGCGCAATGAAGATCCAGGCGTCATCCTGCCGGAAGGCGAGCCGTTCGTCCTTGCCGGAAAATGCACCGGATGCCGGCGCTAGAACCCAATAGCACTCGCCTTCCGCGACTTCCGCCGGAGGCTCGTGCAGGCTGCCGGCGATGGCCAGTTGGACGATCGCATCCAGCCTCTGAAGTGCCTCGTTATGGGTGACATGCTTCTGCGCCTGGGACGGCAGGAGATAGGGCAGGGCGAGATTGCTGGTGATATCGGACATGGGTTCGGGGCTCCGCTTGGCTGCTTGCCGGCTCCCCGTCTGTGCAAGGGGCCGGTGCGACGTTTATGGAGCCATCCTGAAGCAGGCGCGGCGGAGGGGGACGAAACAGGTGTCCCGACCTTGAAAAGGCTTGGAGTTTTCGGGATTTCTTCCGACGTTTACGACCGTTTTCCCCAGGCGATGAAATCGGGATTGGCGAAATCGCGAAGGTCCGGACGGCCCCGTTTGCCGTAGCTCAGTGGCAGTCCATCGAGCGTCAGCGTGATGCCTCCGGCCGCTCTCAATATGGCATCGCCGGCCGCCGTATCCCATTCCATTGTGTAGCCGAAGCGGGGGTAGAGATCGGCGCTTCCCTCCGCCAGCAGGCAGAACTTGAGAGAAGAACCGACCACGCTGCGGTCGGCGATGTCGTTCGCTTCGAGGTATTCCAGCGTCGCCGGGCTGTTATGCGAGCGGCTGATTAGTGCCTTGGGGCTCGCCGGAGCGATGCGGGAGGCGATGGTCTTCCGTTCGCTCACGCGGAAATCTTCATCGACGGTCAGCTTGAATGCGCCTTCCGCCGATCCAGCGTAAGCGACGCCAAGAGCTGGAGCATAGACGAAGCCCGCAACGGGCCGGCCGGCCTCAATGAGCGCGATGTTGACAGTGAAGTCGCAGTGCCCGCCGACAAATTCCCTGGTGCCATCCAGCGGATCGACAAGCAGGAAACGGCCGGCGGTTTCCGGTATATGGCCGGCGGCGGCGGATTCCTCGGCGACGACCGGGATCGCACCAAGACTTTCGGAGAGCTCGGCGAGAATGATCCGCTCGGCGCACTCGTCCGCCTCGGTGACGGGCGAATGATCCGGCTTCATGCGGACCTCAGGCCCGGCGCGACAGATTTCCATGATCGCGCGGCCGGCATCCAGCGCCGCCTTCTCGAAGATTTCCAGCATGCCTCTCTCTAATGGCTCCGTATTCGCTTGGTGTCGCGTTGCTTATGCGGCAGGCGCGCGCTCATGCCAATGGTTCTTCATGCTTTTCCGCTGAAAGGTGAACCCGACGTTTCGCTCGGGAGAAGGTTGGGTCGGAAACAAGATGTGTCGGGTCCCAATCTTGTTGTTTCCTGTCCTATTCTGGCTTGCTCTTTGGCTGGCGTATGCGAATGTGCATCGAAATCTCGACAGGGTGCCCGATGCGTTATTCCGCTTTTTCGATTTTCAGGCAGGCTCTTTCCGGAAACAGGAACTGGGCGCCGATGTGGCGTGAACCCACGCCCAAGCCGCATTACGATGTCATCATCGTCGGTGGCGGCGGCCACGGGCTTTCGACCGCTTATTATCTCGCCAAGGAACACGGCATCACCAATGTCGCCGTCCTTGAAAAGGGCTATCTCGGCTCGGGCAATGTCGGCCGCAACACGACGATCATCCGCTCCAACTACATGCTCGAGGGCAATGAGCCGTTCTACGAGCTGTCGATGCAGCTCTGGGAAGGGCTGGAGCAGGACTTCAACTACAACGCCATGGTGAGCCAGCGCGGCATCATCAATCTCTTCCATTCGGACGGACAGCGCGACGCCTATGCGCGGCGCGGCAACGCCATGCGCATTCACGGCGTCGACGCGGAACTGCTCGACCGGGAGCAGGTGCGCAGGATGATGCCTTACCTCAATTTCGATCACGCCCGCTTTCCTATCCTCGGCGGTCTCCTTCAGCGGCGGGCGGGCACGGCCCGCCACGATGCGGTTGCCTGGGGCTATGGACGCGGTGCCGACAGTCGTGGGGTCGATCTCATCCAGCATTGCGAGGTCACCGGCATCCGGCGTGACGAAAACGGCAAGGTTCTGGGCGTCGAGACGACCAAAGGCTTCATCGGCTGCAACAAGCTGGCGCTGGCCGCCGCCGGTAACACAACGACCGTCGGCCGCATGGCCGGCCTCGAACTGCCGATCGAGACTCATGTGCTGCAGGCCTTTGTGTCGGAAGGCATCAAGCCGGTGATCGACAATGTCATCACCTACGGCGCCGGACACTTCTATATATCCCAGTCCGACAAGGGCGGGCTCGTGTTCGGGGCGGATATCGACTACTACTCCTCCTATGCCCAGCGCGGCAATCTGGCGACGGTCGAACACACCATCGAGGAAGGCGTTTCGCTGATCCCCGGCCTGTCGCGTGTCCGGGTGCTGCGTGCCTGGGGCGGCGTGATGGACATGAGCATGGATGGCTCGCCGATCATCGACCGCACGCCGATCGACAATCTCTACCTCAATTGCGGCTGGTGCTATGGCGGCTTCAAGGCGACGCCCGCATCGGGGTTCTGTTACGCGCACCTGATCGCGAAGAACGAGCCGCATCCCGTCGCACGGCTGCTGCGTCTTGACCGTTTCCGTCGCGGCTTTGCCATCGACGAGGGCGGCAAGGGCCCGCAACCCAATCTTCACTGAGACAAGACCATGGCCAGCCTTATCAAATGCCCGCATTGCGGGGTCCGTCCGAAGGAAGAGTTTTCCATCCGTGGCGATGCCTCTGTTGCCCGTCCGTCGCCCGCGGCCTCCGATGAAGAGTGGTATTCCTACGTCTTCGTGCGCGACAATCCCAAGGGGCGTATCCAGGAATACTGGCATCACAGTGCCGGCTGCCGGCGCTGGCTGGTGGTCGAGCGCGACAATGCCATGAGCCATGAGGTTTATTCCGTGACCGATGCGGCCGAAAAGGCGAAGGAGGCTGGCCGATGACCGGTTACCGTCTGTCGAGCGGCGGCATCGTCAACCGCAGCCGCGCCATTTCCTTCCGTTTCGACGGTCGTGAATTCAAGGGCTTCGAGGGCGACACGCTCGCCTCGGCGCTGATCGCTAACGACCAGATGCTGGTTGGCCGCAGCTTCAAGTATCACCGCCCGCGCGGCATCGTGACTGCCGGTTCGGCCGAACCGAACGCATTGGTGACGATCGGCAAGGATGGCCGCACCGAGCCGAATACAAGAGCGACGGTTGCGGAACTGTATCACGGGCTGGAAGCGGTGAGCCAGAACCGCTGGCCCTCGCTGAACTACGATATCGGCTCGGTCAACAGCCTGCTGTCTCCCTTCCTCGGCGCGGGCTTCTACTACAAGACCTTCATGTGGCCGAAGAGCTTCTGGGAAAAGGTCTACGAGCCGCTGATCCGCAAGGCCGCCGGTCTCGGCAAGGCGGTTATGGAGGCCGATCCGGACCGCTACGAGAAGTCTTGGGCGCATTGCGACCTGCTGGTGATCGGCGCCGGTCCCACCGGCCTGACGGCGGCGCTCGCCGCCGGCCGCGCCGGACTGCGCGTCGTCCTCGCCGATGAAGGCTTCCGGCTGGGCGGCTCGCTCCTTTCCGAAAAGCTTTCTGTCGGCGGCGTTTCGGCGGTCGATTATGCGCAGCGCGTCGTGGACGAGCTGAGTCGCCTGCCGAACGTCACGCTGATGCCGCGCACCACCGTGTTCGGCTGGTATGACGACAATGTCTTCGGCGCTGTCGAGAAGGTGCAGAAGCATGTGGCGCAGCCCTTGCCCGAACTGCCGGTCGAGCGGCTCTGGCGCATTGTCGCGCGCAACGCCATCCTTGCGACAGGGGCGGAAGAGCGTCCTCTGGTGTTCGGCGGCAACGACAAGCCAGGCGTGATGACGGCGGGCGCCGTGCGCACCTACCTCAACCGTTACGGCGTGGCGCCCGGCCATGAAGTGGCCGTGTTCACCAATGGCGGAGCCGGTTATCGCACGGCGCAGGATCTGATTGCCGCCGGGATCGGGGTTTCGGTGGTGATCGACGGACGTGCGGCGTCTTCGGATGAGGCACCGGCCGGTGTCCGCGTCATTCGAGGTGGCGCCGTTGTCGCGACGAAGGGTGGCAGGCGCATTTCCGGCCTGATCGTCGAGCGTTCCGGGCATCAGGAAGAGATCGCCTGCGATGCGCTGGCGATGTCCGGAGGCTTCAGCCCGGTCATTCATCTCGCCTGCCAGCGCGGGTCGAAGCCGGTCTGGTCGGATGCGCATCAGGCCTTCCTCGCCCCTGACGTCGGATCGGGCCTTGCGGTCGCGGGCTCGGCAGCCGGTCTTACTTCCTTGTCGGAATGCCTGAAGGACGGTGCCGACAGGGCCCATACCATCATTGCCGCACAGGGTCGGCTGGTCGGTTCGATAGAACTGCCCGAGGTCGAGGGCGAGTACGACGCTTCCTTCGCGCCTCTCTGGTATGTCGCCGGCGCCAAGCAGAAGGCCTTCATCGATTTCCAGAACGACGTGCACGTCAAGGATCTGAGCCTTTCCCAGCGCGAGGCCATGGGCCATGTCGAGCATACCAAGCGCTATACCACGGGCGGCATGGCGACCGACCAGGGCAAGCTCGGCAATGTGAACGCGGCCGGCATCATCGCCGGCATGCGCGGGGTTTCGCCCGCAGAGATCGGCACGACGACGTTCCGGCCTTTCTATACGCCGGTATCTTTCGGCGCGATGGCGGGCGCAAGCCGGGCGGAGCATTCCCGCCCCGTGCGCCAGTCGCCGCTGCATGGCTGGGCCAAGAAGAACGGCGCGGTCTTCGTCGAGGCCGGGCTCTGGTACCGTTCCTCCTGGTTCCCGAGGAATGGCGAGAAGTCGTGGCGCGAAAGCGTCGACCGCGAGGTCATGAACGTCCGCTCCAATGCCGGCCTCTGCGATGTGTCGACGCTCGGCAAGATCGAGGTGTTCGGCAAGGATGCGGCCGAATTCCTGAACCGGCTCTATTCCAACGCCTTCCTCAAGCTTCCCGTCGGTAAGGCCCGTTACGGCCTGATGCTCAGGGAAGACGGGATGGTCTATGACGACGGGACGACCAGCCGGCTTTCGGAGGATCACTTCTTCGTCACCACCACGACGGCCTATGCCGGCGAGGTGATGACGCATATGGAATTCGCCGCCCAGACCTTCTGGCCCGATCTCGACGTGCGCTTCGTCTCCTCCTCCGACCAGTGGGCGCAGATGTCGCTAGCCGGACCGAAGGCGCGGCTGATCCTCGATCAGCTCGTGGACGAGGATCTTTCGAACGAAGCGTTTCCGTTCCTCTCCGCCCGCGAGGTCTTGCTCAGGGGCGGGTTGAAGGCGAGGCTCTTCCGCATCTCCTTCTCCGGCGAACTCGCCTATGAGGTCGCTGTGCCCGCCGGTTTCGGCGAGGCGGTCGCGGATGCGATCATGGAGGCGGGCAAGCCGCACGGCATCTGCGCCTATGGCGTCGAGGCGCTCAACGTGCTGCGTATCGAGAAGGGTCATGTCACCCATAACGAACTCGATGGGCGCACGACGCCCGACGATGTCGGCCTTGGCCGCATGTTCTCAACCCAGAAACCGGATTTCATCGGCAAGCGCATGTCGAGCCGCTTTGGTCTGACGGCCGCGGACCGGCCGCAGCTTGTCGGCCTGAAGCCGGTGGAGACGGACAAGGAAATCAAGGCGGGTGCGCATCTTCTGAAGGAAGGCGCCAAGCCGTCGATGACCAATGACCAGGGACATGTCTCGTCGGCCTGCTTCTCGCCGTCGCTCGGCCATTTCATCGCGCTCGCCATGCTGAAATCCGGCCGCGAGCGCATGGGCGAGAAGATCGTCGTCTGGGACGGCCTGCGCGGCACGGAAGTGCTGGCGGAGGTCTGCAGCCCGGTCTTCATCGATCCAGAAAACAAGAAGCTCCACCTTTGAGGATTGCCACCATGCCAACGACCTTCGCCTACCGGCATGCGCTCGAGGACCACATCGCGGGTTTCGAAGGAGACGCCAATCCCCATCATCTCACGGTTCTGACGCGGCCGACGGTGTTTTCCGTGCTGGCGTGCGCCGGGCATGAGACGGATGTCGCCGGCGCGCTCGATGCCATGGAGGAGATTTCCGCCCGCTTCGTCTCTCCGGGCGAGTGGCTTGTGGTCTCGGAAATCATCGGGGCCGAGGCGCTTGCCCGCGATCTCGCGGCGCTGGGCTCCGGGCGGGCCTCCTTTGTCGAGCAGAGCGACGGTCGCGTCGTCATGCGCATCGCCGGGCCGAAGGTCCGCCAGATCCTGGCCAAGTGCGTTGCCGTCGACCTTCATCCGGAGGTCTTCCTGCACGGGCAATCCGCCAACATGCTATGCTGCCATGTGAGCGCGAATGTTGCCCGCACCGGTGACGACGAGTTCGAGATCGTCGTGATGCGCTCCTATGCGGGTTATGTGTTCGACGAACTGATGGAGATGGGTCGCGAGTTCGCCATGTCATCAGGGCTTTCCGCCTGATGATCGGATGGCCGCTTCATGAGCGACCCGTGACGGCCCGAAGGTCAGGTGGGTCGTCAGGGTGGTGGCGATGGCGCAGACCGCGATGATGGAGAGCATCGGCAGCGCAGTGCCGTCGGCGAGAAGGCCTATGCCGAAACTGCCGAGCGCGCCGGCGCCGAAACCGAGCGCGCCCATCAGCGCGGCGGCCGTTCCCGATATGGCGCCATGGGCTTCCATTGCCAGGATGTTGCACGAGGGCATGATGGCGCCAAGCGCGACGACCATGACGAAGAGCAGTGTGCAGATGGAGAGGGGATTGCCGTTTCCGGAGAGTTCCAGAGCCAGCATCAGGAGGGCGGCGAGCGCATAGATCGCCGAAGACGCCTTCACAAGGCCGCGAATGCCGATGCGGCGGGCAAGCCTCGGACCGATCTGCGTTCCGATGCCGATACCGATCGCGTTGAGGCTGAAAACCAGCGCGTATTCCACCGGCGACATGCCGTAGACGTTAATCAGCACGAAGGAAGAGCCGGCGATATAGGCGAAAAAGCCGCCTTGTGCCAAGGCGAGCGCACCGGCATAGGGGATGAAGCTGCGGGTAAAGAGCAGGCGCCCATACCAGTGCAGTGCTGACACAGGCCGGCTGTTGGCGCGCAGTTCCGGCATCCGCGTCTCCGGCATCAGCGACAGCACGACGAAGACCACGAGAAAGCCGAGCAGGATCAGTACGATAAAGATTGTCCGCCAGTGTCCCGTCTGGATAATCAGGCTGCCGGCAAGGGGTGCAATGACCGGTGCTATTCCGAGGACCAGCATGACCAGCGACATCAGTTTTGCGGCTTCGTGGCCCGTGTAGAGGTCGCGGATCGTTGCTGTTGCTATGACCATTCCGATCGAGCCGCCGATCCCCTGGAGGAAGCGAAAGGCGAGGAACTGGGTGGCGTCGGCGGCAACGGCGCAGCCGGTCGAGCCTGCGATGAAGACGGCAAGCGCCAGATAGATCATGTGTTTTCGGCCGGTACGGTCAGAAGCCGGACCGTAGAAAAGCTGGCCAAGGGTGAACCCCACGAAATAGGTCATCATACTGAGTTGGATCGTGGCATCGGTTGTGGCGAGGTCACCCGCCATGCGTGGCATCGCAGCGACATGCATATCGGTCGCGAATGGCCCGAGGGCGCACAGCGCCCCAAGTGCCGCGGCGATGGACAGGGTCTTCTTGTTCATGAACGGGTTCCGTGAAAGATGGAATAGTTGTAATCGATATTTGGAAACGATATCGTTTCCTTATCGTGAGAGGAAACGCATTCGTTTCCTTTTGTCAAATGAATTCGTCAGGGAGGCTTTCGTGAACACATCTGCCGTCGGCCGTCCGCCGTTTCTGCCGGACGAGGAGCGTAGGGGCCTGATCCTCCAGGCAGCGGAGCGTGTCTTCGACGCGTTCGGCTATGGTGCTGCGACGATGGAGGAGGTGGCGCGCGAATGCGGCATGGCCAAGAAGACGGTCTACAAGTTCTTTCCCGACAAGGCGTCTCTGTTCAGCGCCCTGATCGATAGCCACGATACGCTGATCGACGACTGGAGCAGCCGGTCGCGCGAGGGAATGACGGCGGAGGAGCAATTTCGCCAACTGTTGCTGGAGCTATCCGCCTTCATCCTTTCTCCGCGGCAGCTTGCGCTGACACGTCTTGTCATCGCCGAGGCGCGCAAGTCTCCGGATCTCGCGCAGCGTTTCCACAAGGAGTGCATGGAAAAGACCATTGCCTTCGCGACGCATGAACTGAGGCAGGGCGTGCTCCTTGCCGGACGAAGCCCGCAGGAGGCCCGTCGCATTGCGGATATGTTCATTGGGGCGACGCTCGGCGTCGCCCAAATCAGCGCGCTCATGCTGGATATGGATCAGGATAGCCTCCGGCGCGAGCTCGCTGCCCGAGTCGAGATCGTGTCGGCGATGCTGAAGGGCGTTGTGGAACATCCATAGCCGGCCTGGGCTGCGGGGGTAGCACGGCGAAGATCGCCAGAAGGCCGAGCAGGGCCGGCACGACAAAGATCGCAAGCACCACATAGATCAAGGGTTTTCTGCCGGTACGCTCCGAGACCGGACTGCGGAACCACTCGCCGAGGGCGAAGCCGACGAAATACGTCATCATGTCGAGCCGGATCTTGGTGTCGGTCTTGGCGAGGTCACCCGCCATGCCAGCATCGCAGCGTCATGCATGTCGGTCGCAGATGGCCCAGGGGCGCACGGCGCCGCGAGCGCTGCTGCAATGAACAGCGTCTTCTCAAGCAACGGCATGTGTCCCTGTCCAGAAGGGCAGGAAGACAGCGACCTCCCGACACCGTCGACCTTTGCGGACTGCGGAGGGGGAGCCGCAACTCGCCCCGATCGATTTTGAACCTTGTCCATTTACATTTCTATTTTTGCATTATAATCTATCTATAATGTCGTTTTAAAATAATGAGACGATCAAGTGGGAACAAACGATCCAACCCGTCCGGCTTCTCTTGAAGCGCTGGAAAAGCGCCTTGCGCTCGACTTGCTCTGGCTCAACCAGCCGCCCAAGTCCTGGCTTCCCCGGAACGAAGTCGCCGGTGCAGAGGTTCTGGACGTCGCTGTCATCGGGGCCGGTCTCTGCGGGCTGGTGACGCTCGCCGCCTTGAGGAAAATCGGCATCGGCAATGCCCGCGCCTTCGATCGCGCTCCGGAAGGCCGGGAAGGCCCCTGGATCACCTATGCGCGGATGGAGACGCTTCGCACTCGCAAGGATGCCTCAGGGCCGGCGCTTGGCATCCCTTCCCTGACTTTCCGCGCCTGGTTCGAGGCGCAATACGGTCCGCAGGCCTATCTAGACATGGGCCTCATCCCGCGTCCCATGTGGATGGATTATCTCGTCTGGTACCGGCGGGTCCTTGAACTCGACGTGGTCAACGACGCCGCCCTGTCGGCGATCGGCTTTCGCGACGATGGCCTGATCGCTCTTGACTTCGACGGGGCCGGAACGACGGAGCAGGTTCTCGCCCGCCGCGTGGTTCTGGCGACCGGCCTCGACGGGCTCGGCGCTCCGACGCTTCCGGATGTCGCCATGCGTATACCGTCGCGCTTCGTGAGGCACGGCGCCGATCTCATCGATATGGCATCCTTGAAGGGCAAGCGCGTTTCGGTCGTCGGCGCCGGCGCATCGGCGATGGACAACGCCGCGGCCGCCCTGGAGGCGGGCGCGGCGCGCGTCGACATCTTCGTGCGTCGTGCCGATATCCCCCGTGTCGACAAGTTCACCGGGGTCGGCAGCCAGGGGATGACGCACGGATATGTCGGCCTGCCGGATGCGGACAAGTGGACCTATATGGTCGCCGGAGAACGGGCCCAGATTCCGCCGCCGCGCCACAGCGTGCTGCGCGTCTCGCGCCATCCGAACGCCTTCTTTCATCTGGCGAGCCCGATAAACGATCTCGTTGAGGCTGGCGATGCAGTGGACGTGGTAACGCCGAAAGGGCGTTACCGGACCGATCTGGTGATCTTCGCGACCGGCTTTTCGGTCGATTTCGGCAAGCGGCCGGAATTTTCTGCGCTCGCCGGCAAGATCCTGCTCTGGCGCGATGCTTATACTTCGCCTGCCGGCTGGGAGCATGAAGGGATCGGTTCCACGCCCTATCTCGGGCCTTCCTTCGAATTCCTGCCAAAGCCGGGGCTCGATCCCGTTGTTGCCGCCTCGGTCTCGCGGATCGCCTGCTTCGCCTATCCGGCGGTTCCCTCGCACGGGAAGATCACCAGCGGGATTCCTTCGATCAGTGATGGTGCGCTGCGCCTTTCGACGGGCCTCGCGCGCTCGCTCTTCGTGGAGGACCGGACATACCATCTCGATCGCTTTCTCTCCTTCGACACGCCGGAACTTCTGGGCGACGAATGGACGGATGCGGATATTGACGAGGACATCAGCATTGCGAATGGATGAACGACGCCCGGAGCTTCAGATTTTCTACGGCATCTCGTCGCCATGGGCCTATTTCGGCGCCCGGCGGGCCGTTGCAATTGCCGGTGAGAACGGCGCGGCCGTGCGGCTCAGGCCGATCCGCATCATCGAGGCCAATGGCGGCATTCCGCTGCGCAAGCGTCCCGATGCGCGCCAGCTCTACCACGAGGTCGAATTGCGCCGCTGGCGGGACTATCTCGGCATGCCGCTTAACCCGAAGCCGAAATTCTACCCTTGCCGGACGATCGAGCCCGCCGCGCAGGCGGTGATCGCGATCCAGAAGGCGGGTCTTGACGCAATCTCCTTCTCGTTCGCCGTGCAGCGGGCGCTTTGGGCCGAGGACCGCGATATCGCCGACCTTTCCACGCTCCGCGAGATCGCGCGGGCAACGGCCGGCGAGGCGGCCACCGGGCTCGTCGCCGATCCGCAGGCGGATGACATCGTCGCGGAGTGGCACGGAAATCTCGCGGAAGCAGAGCGGCTCGGCATCTTCGGGACGCCGACTTACGTTGTCGGCACGGAGCTTTTCTGGGGCCAGGATCGCCTGGAATTCGTCGACCGCGCCCTGAAGGCCAGCAACACCACTGATATGCGTGAGGAAAAGGCGTGATGACCGACGCAAGAAAACTGCATGACGAGGCGATCATCGTGGATGGCCTTCAGACCTGCCAGTGGAGCCGGTCGATCTTCGAGGAAATGCGTGCCGGGGGGCTGACAGCCGTCAATGTCTCCTCCCTTCTTTGGGAGAGTTTCCGCGAAGGGATCGGTTACGTTTCCGAGTGGAAGCGCTTTCTGCGCGAGAACGACGACATCATCCGGCCGGTCCGCACCGTCGCCGACATCCACGCTGCGAAGTCGGAAGGCAAGACCGGTATCATCATCGGCTGGCAGAACACCTCGCCGCTGGAAGACAAGCTCGACTACGTGGAGATCTTCAAGGATCTCGGTGTCGGCATCATGCAGCTCACCTACAATACCCAGAACTATTCCGGCGCGGGCTATCTGGAAGAGGTCGACAGCGGGCTCACCGGGTTCGGCAGGGAAGTGCTGGCGGAAATGAACCGTGTCGGCGTGCTCTGCGACCTCAGCCACGTGGGCGACAAGACCAGCGCCGACGTCATTGCCTATTCGAAAAAGCCGGTCTGCATCTCGCATGTCCTGCCGCGGGCGCTGCGGGACGTCAAACGGAACAAGCCGGACGACCTGTTTCTCGCCTGCGCGGAAAAGGGCGGCCTGATCGGGGTCAGCCTGTTTGCGCCGGGCCTCGCGGCCGGCAACGACGCGACGGTCGAGGATTACCTGGATGCCATGGCCTATGTGATCGACCTTGTCGGGGAGGATCATGTCGGGATCGGCACGGACTTCTCGCTCGACCGGCCGCGGCCCGGCCCCTGGCTGCTCTGGGCCAACAAGGACAAGGGCACTGCGCGGACGCTGACCGAATTCGGCTCCGTGAAGATATCGAAGCCGAAGGGAATCCAGCGGATGACCGAGATGCCGAACCTGACGGCCCGCATGCTGGCACGCGGCTGGAGCGAGGAACTGGTGCTCAAGCTTCTCGGCAGGAACTGGCTGCGTGTGCTCGACGCGGCCTGGACGCCGATGGCCTGATCTTCTCCGACATGGATTGTCGGCGGGAAGAAACGGCCTCGGCTAATCGAGCAGGAGGCCGCGTTTGCGGGAACAGGGAACTGCATGGCGACAAAAGAACAAATGCCATGCCTCAAACTGGAGAGACGGACATGACGATACGCATGCAAAATGGAATTTTGCGGATCTTCCTCCGCGCCGGCATTCTTGCCGCTGGCCTTGCCGCTTTTGCCGGCGCGGCCGAGGCCCAGGACGCCTCAATCAAGGGAACGGTGAACATCGTCGGTTTTTCTGGCGTCTTTGCCGACAACTATCAGAAGTTCATCATCGCGGCCTTCAAGGAGAAATATCCCGGCATCGAGGTGACCTATCAGCAGAGCAAGAATTCCGCAGAGACGCTCGCCCTTTTGACGCTTCAGCAGGCCGCCCCGAAGATCGATGTGGCCCTGATCGACGTCTCGGTCGCCATCAAGGCGAACAAGAGCGGTATTTTCGCCAAGCTCGATCCGGCCAAGGTCCCGAGCCTTGCCGAGATGCCGGACTGGGCCCGCCTCGATGGCGACAAGGCTATCGCCTTCTCTCAGGACAATCTCGCGATCCTTTACAATACCGACAATGTGAAAGAACCGCCGACGAGCTGGAACGACCTGACCGACCCGAAATACAAGGGGAAGATCGCTGCAAAACTCGGCGATACGCGCGGCGTCATCCTGCTGCCGATCCTCGACAAGCTCAAGGGAGCCGACTACAAGGACACCGTCGATCCGGCGATCGACATGCTCAAGGAAATCGCCCCGAACGTCTCGACCTGGGAGCCGGCGCCGGATTGCTACGCCGTCGTCCAGAGCGGCGAGGTGGATCTCTCCATCTGCTGGAACGGCCGCGCGCAATACCTGCACGACACGCAAGGCGGCAAGATCGCTGTTGCCGCGCCGAAGGAAGGCTCGATCGGCCAGACCAACACAATCGGTCTCGTCGAAAACTCCAGGAATGCCGAGGCGGCACAGCTCTTCATCAACTATGCTCTGGGCACCGAAGCACAGGCGACGTTCGCCGAGAAGAGCTTCTACGGACCGGTCAATACCAAGGTGACCCTGACGGACGCGGTTGCCGCGCGCATCTACGGCTCCAAGGAGGCCCAGGCCGCCCAGATGTCGCTCGACTGGAATTTCGTTGCGGACAAATATTCCGCCTGGATCCAGCGCATCAACCGCGAAGTCATCGCGCTCAACTGATCTATCTTGAGGGAAGTGGCCGTCATGGCTGATCATCACGTCATCATCGAAAATCTCGTGAAGACCTATCCAGGCGCCCAGAAGCCTTCCGTGGATCACGTCAGCTTCTCGCTGCCGCGCGGCGAGATGCTGGCACTGCTCGGGCCTTCCGGCTGCGGCAAGACGACGATCCTGCGCATGATCGCCGGCCTGATCGCTCCCACCTCGGGTACGATCAGGCTCGATGGCAGGGACGTTTCCTCCATCCCCGTTTACAAGCGGAACATGGGCATGGTCTTCCAGGCCTATGCCCTGTTTCCCCACATGACGGTCGCAGAAAACATCTCCTTCGGCCTCGAAATGCGAAAGGTCGGCAGGGCCGAGCGGGAAGAGCGCGTCAGGAAGGCGCTCGACCTCGTCAAGCTTGCCGGTCTGGGCGAGCGCAAGGTCAGCCAGCTTTCCGGCGGCCAACAGCAGCGCGCGGCGATTGCTCGTTCGCTGGTGATCGAGCCGGAGCTCCTGCTGCTCGACGAGCCGCTGTCGAACCTCGATGCGAAACTGCGCGACGAGATGCGCGATGAAATCCGCGACATCCAGGCACGCACCGGCGTGACCTCCATCTTCGTGACCCATGACCAGGACGAGGCGCTTTCGATGGCCGACCGACTGGCGGTCATGTCGGCCGGAAAACTCGAACAGATCGGAACCCCGCTCGACATCTTCGACCGGCCGCAGACTGAATTCGTCGCGTCCTTCATCGGTGGGGGAACATTCTTCAAGGGCAAAGTCGCCGGACCGGGCCTTGCGGAGGTCGACGGCCTGCCTCCGATTCATTTCGCCGGTGAAGCCGCGGTTGGATCATCGATCAAATTGATGGTGCGGCCCCACCGATTGCTGCTTGCGGGAGATACCAGCCAGCCGAACAGCTTCAGCGGCGTGGTCGAGCATGTCGTCTATCGCGGCCAGATCCTGACGCTGAGTGTGCGCTGCGGCGGGCGCTTGCTGCAGGCCGATCTGCCGACGCATGCGGGTATCCTGCCAAGGAAGGGCGACGATGTCACCCTGACCGTCGCGCCCGACGACGTGACCCTGATCGGTCGGGAGGCCGCATGAGCGCCGCCGTGACAGCGCCTGCGAGCGGCGCGCCGACCACCTCGCGGGGCATCCTGCTGCTTCTGCTTCTGCCCGGCCTCGTCGCGCTGGTCATCACCTTCCTGCTGCCGCTCCTCTGGCTATTGCGCGCCTCATTCGCCTCTTCGGCCGTCGGAGCGTTGAGCGGCGGCGACTGGACATGGGAAGCTTACACCACCGTCCTGTTCGATCCGTTCTACTGGCGGGTAGCCTGGAATACTCTGGTTCTCGGCTTCAATGTCGCGATCTTCGCCGTGATCCTGTCCTATCCGATCGCGCTTTTCCTTGTCCGGACCCAAAGCCGCTTTCGGGGTGTGCTGACGGCGCTTGCTGTGGCCCCCCTGCTGACATCGTCGGTCGTGCGGACCTATGGCTGGATGGTGATCCTCGGAGACCGGGGCGTCATCAACAGCACGCTGCAGTCGCTTTCGCTCACCGATGGCGTCATCCGCCTCACCAACAACAGCTTCGGCGCTACCGTCGCGCTGATCGAAATCCTGATGCCCTATGCGATCCTCGCCATGCTCAGCGGCTTCGGCCGATTGAACGTTCAACTGGAGGAGGCGGCCGCGATGCTCGGGGCCAACCGGCTCAAGGTGTTCACACGCATCGTCCTGCCGCTCAGCCTGCCCGGCGTGCTGACGGCGGCGCTCCTCGTCTTCGTGCTGGCGATCTCCTCCTTCGTGACGCCTCGGCTGATGGGGGGAGGGCGCGTCTTCGTGCTCGGCACGGAAGTCTTCAACGAGGCGACGGTGACGCTCAACTGGCCGCTGGCCGCGGCGCTTTCGGTCATGCTGCTCTTGCTGTTCAGCAGCATTATCCTTCTCTACCAACGTGCGCTGCGCGCGCTCGAAGTGTGAGGCTGGCCATGCAGAACTCCTCGATCCTCGGTCGCGTCGCCTGGAACACGCTGATCGCGCTGCTTTATCTTTTCCTGCTGGCGCCGATCGTCATCGTCTTCATCATCTCATTCGACACGCGCCAGTATCTCGCTTTTCCGCCGGAGAGCTTCTCGTTCGGATCCTATGTGAAGGTCTTCGAGAATGCGAAGTTCATCTCGGCCTTCTGGCGGAGCCTGGCGATCGGCGCGATTGTCGGCATCGTGTCGGTTTCGGCCGGCATGCTCCTGTCGTTGTCGCTGGTGCGCTACACGTTCCGCGGCAAGGCGGCGGTGAATTTCCTCATCCTCGCGCCCTTCCTCGTGCCGCACATCGTGCTGGCCGTCGGCATCATGCTGGTGATCGCGCCGATCGGCCTGCTCGACAGCTATCCCGGCATCATACTCGCCCATCTTGGCATCACGATCCCCTACACGGTACGAACGATCACCATGAGCCTGATGGCGGTCGACACGCGGGTGGAAGAGGCGGCGCTGGTGCACGGGGCCTCTCCGGCCATGGTATTCTGGCGCGTCACCCTGCCGCTGGTGCGTCCCGGCCTGATCGCCGGTGCCGTGATCGCGTTCCTCATCTCCTTCGACGAGGCGACGATTTCGCTCTTCATCGTCTCGGTCAAGGCGTCCACGCTGCCGACCGAGATCTATCACTATCTGGAATATTCGACCGACCCGCAGATCGCCGCCCTTTCCGTCATCCTGATCCTCATCTCGATTGGCGTCGTGGTCGCGGTCGAAAGACTGGTCGGCCTGCGCAGGGCGATATGAGGTCGCAGTGACAATTGTCGAAACAACGGGCGGTCCGGTCGAGGGGTTTCGGGAAAACGGATATCACGTCTTTCTCGGGGTTCCCTATGCTGCGCCTGTCACGCCTGAACGGCGCTTCGCGGCGCCGCAGCCGGTGCCCCGATGGTCCGGCATCCGCTCGGCAACGACACTCAGCGCAGTCTGTCCGCAGATCCCGACCTACGGTCCCGTGGGCAAGGCGGCCGCATCGAGACTGGAATTCGGCACGGACTTCCTGACGGTCAATATCCGGACGCCGTCCGTTACCGGCTCCGCTCCTGTCCTCGTCTGGATCCATGGCGGCGGCTACGCCGTCGGTTCGGCGAACGAGGCCGTTCTGCAAAGCGGCGCCTTTGCGGCCAGTGGCGTCGTCGAGGTCACCGTGAACTACCGGCTGGGCGCGCTCGGCTTCCTGCATCTGAACGACGGTTCGCCGGACAATCGCGGCCTGCTCGACCAGATCGCCGCACTTCAATGGGTGCGCGACAACATCGAGGCCTTCGGCGGCGACCCGAGGCGTGTCACCTTCGCGGGCCGCTCTGCCGGTGGCTTCGCGATTGCCGCGGTTATGGCCATGCCGGCGGCGCATGGCCTCTTCGCCAAGGCGATGCCGCAAAGCGGAGCGAGCACCGGCATTTCCACGATGGACGATGCGCAGAAGCTCAATCGTCGCATGCTCGACTCTTTGCGGGTGACCGAGGCCGAGCTTCACGAACTCTCCTTCGAGGCCCTGCTGGTTGCGCAGCGCGATCTCTGCAACGAATCCTACGAGCGACACGATTTCGATCGCGATGGTTCCGCGTCGATGCTGGGCGTACCCTTCGTCCCGGTCATCGACGGCGTCTCGCTTCCTCGGCATCCGGAAGCAGCAGCGGCGGGCGGCGAAACGGTCGCTGTGCCGGTGATGATCGGCTGCACGACCGGCGAATACGTGACCCATGCGACGGCGCAGCCAGACATGGATTTCGAGTTCGCCGCAGGCCTGCTGCACGAACGCGTACGACCGATGGGGCTGACTGGCACCGAAATCGTCGAGCGCTACCGTCAGGCGCTTCCGGATCATTCTCCACGCGGCATCTGGAGGGCCGTCGGAGGCGATCTTGTCTTCCAGAACCCGGCGACGCGCTTCGCACGGCTGCATGCGATCCGCCAGCCCGTTTACAAATACCTATACGGGCCGATCGAGCCGGATGAGCTCGGGGCGCCGCACGGCGCCGAAGTCGGCGAGGTCTGGTACCGGCGCGGCATGGACGTCAGCCATCTGCCAATGCGGCAGGCCGTCACCCAACCGGATTTCGCGACGGCTGTTCACGATGTCTGGGTTTCCTTCATTCGCGACGAGCTGCCGCAGTCGCCGGCCGGTGACTGGCCTTGCTATTCCGCCTTGCAGCCAGAGGTGCTCCATATGGATAGCGGGGATTTTCGTGTCGTCTCCGACCCCTTCGATGGGCGTATCGCGCTTTGGAGCACGGCGAGCGCGTGAAAAGGATCGCACGACCGCTCAAACCGAGAAGCGCCCGTTCTCAACCGGACTGGTCTGCCAGGGATAACATGGCTATACCAACCACGTTGACGAATGCTGGAATGTCACTCGTAAGAGCGAAGACGGGAAACCCTATGCCTCCGGAATATCTTGATACGCGGCAATTGGAGGCTTTTGTGGCCGTGATGTCCATCGGCAGTATGACGGGTGCCGCCAGGGCGCTTGGAAAATCCCAGCCGGTGGTGACGAGGCTTATCCAGGAACTGGAGCAGGAACTGGGTTTTCCGGTCCTGCATCGCAACGGGCCGCGGATCGCACCGACAGAACAGGGGGTCGCCTTCTTCTCGCAGGCAGAGCTGTTCCTCAGCGGGCTGCGCACCATCAGCGAAAGGGCCAGGCAAATCGAGACGGCCCAGGCGAAGGCGGTGGAACTTGCATCGATCCCGGCGATCGCCGCGAGCGTGATCCCGCTTGCGTTGCAGGAGTTGCCAGCGGAACTCTTTCCCGAACATGTCCATGTGCAGAGCATCGCTTCGGAGAATGTCGTCCAGGCGGTTCTGGCGCGCACGGCCGATGTGGGCGTCGCCAGCCTGCCGCTCGACAATCCGGGGATCGATGTCCACTGGATAGGGGAGGTGCCGTGCGTGGCCATCGTGGCCGCTGGCGACGAACTGGCGGGGAAGGACGTGCTGCAACCGGCCGACCTGCACGGCCGCCGGCTGATCGCCTCGGCAAATCCGTACCGGCTGCGGATGCGGATCGATCGCGCATTCGCCGAACATGGCATCCAGCCGGGCGGTATCATCGACAGCAACGCCACCTATGTCTCGCTTTCGCTGGCGCGCGGGGGGCTTGGAGTGGCAATCGTCGAATCGGTTACCCTGAGCGGGCTGCCGATCAAGGACGTCTCCGTCATCCCCCTGAGCTTCCATGTCCCGTTCCATTGGGGCGTGATTACGGCGACGGGACTTCCGCTCTCTGCGACCGTCCAGCGATTGATCGATGCGATCGAGCATCAGGCATCGAAGCTGACCAGATTTATCAAGTACGACAGCCTGCCGAGCCTATAGGCGTGACGATGGTTGCCGCCAGACGGTGACATCCAACTTTGAAACCGACGCTAGATGCCGGGCGTAACCAATGGTTGCGTCCGGCATCTTTCGTTGGTTTGAGCGCGTTGACCGATCCACGGAGGCTCCGAAAGCCAGGCCGGCGTCCGAATATCGAATCCCGAAGCACCTTTTTTAGGCAGGATTTTCTATTGCCTCAAACTCCATTATGCATTAAACGAATTGATATAGATCAATGCTGCAATTTGCGCATTATGGGTTGGCGATGGAAATCAAGCAGCTCGAAGTCTTTCTTGCGGTCATGTCGGCGGGCAGCATCACTGCCGCGGCGCGCCTTCTGGACCGTTCGCAATCCCAGGTGACACGGCTTGTCCAGGAACTGGAGGCTTCCGTCGGGTTTCCGCTCTTCGAACGGAACGGCCCGCGCATCACGCCGACGTCCAAGGCCATTGCCTTCCATGCCGATGCGGAACGTTTCCTGACCGGCATCGGCCAGTTGCAGGAGCGGGCGAAGACGATTGCGTCCGCGGAGCTGGGGCCCATCGAGATTGCCGCGATCCCGGCTTTCGCGAGCGGCCTTCTTCCCCTGGCGCTGGCCGAGATGCCGGAAAGCCTGCTTCCCCGCAACATCCATCTGCGCAGCGTTTCGGCCGAGGCCGCGGTCCAGTCCGTCCTTGCCCGGACGGCTGATCTCTGTGTTGCGTCGCTGCCGGTCGAGCATCCCGGTCTCGAGGTGCATGGCCTCTTCCAGTCGCCTTGCGTGGCGGCGGTCGCGGTGGACGATCCTCTGGCCGCGAAGGCGACGATTTCCATGGATGATTTCGCCGATCGCTGCCTGATTACCATGGCGAATCCCTTCCGCCTGCGCCGCCGCGTCAACCATGCGCTCGAGGTTGCCGCTGTCCGGCCGTCGCGCATCGTGGACACCAATGCCGCGCTCAATGCGTTGCAGCTCGCGGCGACAGGCTTCGGCATCGCGATCGTCGAGCCCGCGACCGCCTACGGCGTCGAGCTGAAGAATGTCGAAATTCGCCCCCTGGACATGAATGTCCCGTTTCTCTGGGGGATTTTCTCGGCGGCCTCCAGGCCGCTTCCGGATGGTGTCCTCGAACTCATCCAGTTGATTATCAGGATTTCAGCCGCCCGCATGCCCGGTTTTATCGCGCATGATCCGGGTCATATCGAACGCGTTGCCGATGCCACGTTCGGCGCCGGCCAACAGGCACAGGAGCATTGATCTTGAACGTCCAAGCCAAGCAGCCGGCGACGGGTCTCGCAGGTCTCGAAAGCAGACTCGCCGACGACCTTTCGCTCCTCGAGCTTCCTCCCAAGGAGTGGGTGCCGGCGACCGAATACGATGGCAAGCGTGTCTATGACGCCGTCGTCATCGGCGCCGGCATGTGCGGGCTGGTGGCGACCGCATCGCTGAAGATGCTCGGTATCCACAACGTCGTCTGCCTGGACCGGGCTCCGCAGGGGCTCGAAGGGCCATGGGTCACGTTCGCGCGCATGGAGACGCTGCGCTCGCCAAAGCAACTGACGGGCCCGGCCCTCGGCCTGCCGTCGCTGACTTTCCGCGCCTGGTATGTGGCGCAGTTCGGCGCGGAGGCCTGGGAAGCGCTTGGCAAGATCCCGAAAGAACAATGGATGGATTACCTGGTCTGGTATCGCAAGGTGCTCGACCTGCCCGTTCGAAACCGCATCGCCGTCACCGGCATGGCGCCGGTCAACGACGAACTGATCGCCCTCGATGCCACCAACCTGTCCGATGGAGAGAATGAGCGGATATACGCCCGGCATGTCGTCCTTGCGACCGGCCGCGACGGTCTCGGCGGTGGCTACGTGCCGGACTTCGCAAACGGTGTGGACCGCAAGTTCTGGGCGCATTCGGCCGACGCCATCGACTTTGAGGCACTGAAGGGAAAGCGCGTCGCCGTGATCGGTGCCGGCGCTTCGGCCATGGACAATGCCGCGACGGCTCTCGAAGCAGGGGCCGCCGGTGTCGACATGATTATCCGCCGCAAGGAGATGCCGCGCGTCAACAAGTTCACCGGCATTTCAAGCCAGGGCGTCGTGCAGGGATTTGCGGGCCTGAGCGACGACTGGAAGTGGAAATTCATGGACTATGTGCTGGGAGCCCAGACGCCGCCGCCGCGGGACTCCACGCTGCGGGTCTCGCGCCATCCCAATGGCCGTTTCTTCCTGGCGACGGGGGTGCGCGGTCTGCATGAGAAGGGCGGCCGGGTGGTCGTCGAGACCAGCCGCGGGGACCTGGAATACGACTTCGTGATCTTCGCGACCGGTTTCCGTGTGGACCTTAATGCGCGGCCGGAGCTTCACCATTTCGCACCCTTCATCCAATTCTGGCAGGACACATACGTTCCCGCAGAGGGCATGGAAAACGGCGAACTCGCGACGTCGCCCTATCTCGGTCCCGATTTCGAGTTTCTTGAAAAGGTTCCCGGAAGCTGCCCGTCGCTGCGTCTTGTTCATTGCTTCAACTACCCGGCCTCGCTCAGCCACGGCAAGCTGTCGGGCGATATCCCGGCCGTCAGCGACGGCGGACGCCGGCTGGCGCGCGGCATCGCCCGCAGCCTCTTCGTTGCGGACCGCGAAACCCATTTCGCCAATCTCGTGGCCTACGAGACGCCGGAACTGCTCGGCGACGAGTGGACCGATTCCGCCTCGATGCTCGACGATCTCGCAAAGGGTGCAGCGGAATGAGAGACACGGTTCCTAGCGCTGCGGGGCCTTGCCCATGAACCGCTACCTGGCAGTCAAGCTCGGAGAAGCGCTGCTCGCCATATGGGGGGTGGTGACCATCGTATTCTTCGTCAGCCGCGTGCTGGGCGACCCTGCGGTGCTGCTGCTTCCGGTCGGAGCCGACCAGCAGGAGATCGACGCCCTGCGGGTCTCCCTCGGTCTCGACCGGCCGATCCTCGAACAATACGCCCTGTCCATGTTCGCGATGTTGCGCGGAGACTTCGGCATCTCCTTCCAGCATAGCCGTCCCGCCATGGACGTCGTTCTCGAACGCATGCCGGCGACCGTCGAGCTTGCCGGGACCGCATTGCTGTTCGGCACGCTGATCGGCGCCGCCGCCGGCGCGGTGGCTGCCCTAAGGCGCGGCACCATCTCCGAATTCATCGTGATGATTGCTGCCCTGCTGGGGCAGGCGACGCCCGTCTTCTGGCTCGGCATCATGCTGATCCTCGTCTTCTCGGTTGATCTCGGCTGGCTGCCGACCGGCGGCTCGGGCACGATCGCCCATCTGGTCCTGCCGGGGCTGACGCTTGCGGTGTTCGTCTCCGCCTCCATTGCCCGGCTTTTGCGGTCGTCGTTGCTCGATATCATGCGCGAGGACTACGTCCGTACCGCCCGCGCCAAGGGCCTTATGCCGCGCACGGTATTTTTCTGGCATATCGCGCGGAACGCGCTGATCCCTGTTGTCACGATGATCGGTATCATCGCCGGCGAGCTGCTCGGCGGTTCAGTGGTCATCGAGACGGTGTTCGCTTGGCCGGGTGTGGGGCGCATCATCATGCAGGCGATCCAGGCCCAGGATTTCCCGGTCATCCAGGCGGGCGTCGCTCTCGTCGCCGCCATCTTCATCCTCATCAATCTGCTGGTCGACCTGCTCTACGGCGTGCTCGATCCGCGCATCAGCCGGCAATAAGGGGGCTGTCCATGAAGTCCTTCTTCCTCGCCCTCCTGAAAAGCCGCGCCGGACTGTTCGGCTTCGTACTCGTCGTCGTCTTCGTTCTGGCCGCGCTGTTTGCGCCCTATCTCGGCCTGCCGGTCCCGACGCGCTCCAACCTCGTCGCCCGCATGGCGCCACCCACCTGGACGGGGCTTTTTTCGCCGGGCGCCCATCCGTTCGGCACCGACGAACTCGGCCGCGATATCCTCTCGCGCATCGTGTACGGGAGCCGGGTGACGCTGACGATCGCCACGGCCGCTGTCGTTCTCGGCGGCATCGTCGGCACGCTTCTCGGCATCGTCGCCGGCTATTATCGCGGCATGGTCGATCGGGTGCTGATGCGCATCGTCGATATCCAGCTCGCCCTGCCTCTCATGCTGCTCGCGCTTCTGGTGATCGCGGCGCTGGGACCATCCACCACCAACCTTGTCGTCGTGCTCGCGCTGACAAGCTGGCTGCGCTACGCGCGCATCATCCGCGGCCAGGTTCTGGCGCTCAGAGAGAGGGAATTCATCCTTTCCGCGCATGCGATCGGGGCCGGGACCTGGCGCATCATGATTAAGCATCTCCTGCCGAACGTCCTGACGCCGGCGCTTGTGGTCGCGACGCTGGAGCTTGCCCGCATCATCATCATGGATGCGGCGCTGTCCTTCCTCGGCCTCGGCGTCCAGCCGCCGAACCCAAGCTGGGGCCGCATGCTGGCCGATGGCCGCGTCTACATCTCGACGGCCTGGTGGATCGTCACCTTTCCGGGCCTGGCGATCCTTTTGACCGTGCTGAGCGTCAACCTCCTGGGAGATTGGCTGCGTGACTATTTCGATCCGAAATTGAGGACCATGCGATGAACAAGATATCCCCATCCAGCCTGCCGCCCCGCGTCGGACGCCTCAATGCGGGCATGGCGAAGCAGGACGTCGATGTCATCGTGTCCTTCAAGCCGGAGAACAGCTTCTATTTCACCGGCTTCAACCCGATCATCTATTCGCATCCGGTGATCGCCATCCTTGCGCGCGACCGAGACCCGATCATGCTCGTGCATGCGCTGCGCGACGATCATGGCCGGGCGAGCGCCTGGGTGCCTGACATCCGCCTCTACGGCGCATGGTCCACCAAGGTGACAATGGGGCCGAACTGGCAGGATGCGCTCGCCTCCATTCTCGGCGATCTGGGTGTTGCCGCGAAGACTGTCGGGATCGAGGAGGAGTTCATTTCGATCCAGCGGCTCGCTCAGCTTCGCAAGGCCCTGCCGGACGCGGCGTTCACCGATGTCAGCCCTCTCATAGACCATTGCCGGCTTATCAAGGACCCCGACGAGATCGCACAGGCGCGCATCGCCGCGAAGATCGCCGACCTTGGCATGGATACGGCGGTCGAGACGCTGGCGGCAGGCGGAACGGAGCGGGACGTCGCGATCGCCTCGATGCATGCGATGAACAGGTTCTGGGCGGAAAACTATCCCGATGTGGAAGTCTGCGATTTCGGCTCCCTGGAGGGCGGCGCTCAGAACGGCCTCTGGACCTGGGTACTCTCCGGCCCGCGCATGTTCTTCAATTGCGACAACCCCACCCAGCGCAAGCCGCAGCGAGGCGAAGCTGTCTCAGTCCTTATCTGGACGATCGCCAACGGCATCCATGCGGAAAACGAGCGGACCGTGGCCATGGGACCGCTGCCGGAGGTCAACCGTCGGGCGCTCGACGCCATCCTCGAAATCCGCGAGGAGGTTGACGCGATCATCAGGCCCGGCGTCCGCTACAGAGATCTGTTCGAAAAAACCCGCGAAGGCCTGACGAAACGCGGCTACGGCGCCAATATTCCCGGCCGCATCGGTCACGGCATCGGGCTCGGCGCCCACGAGCACTCATCGCTCGATGCCAATTCGTCGTTGGTGCTGGAGCCGGGCATGATCTTCACCTTCGAGCCCAATATCCGTGTGCCCGGCATTTGCGCCACGCAGATTTCCGACACGGTACTCATAACCGAGACCGGCCGTGAATACCTGACCCGCTCCGCCGGCGGTTACCTGGAGGTCTGAGCGTTCCATGGCTCCGCTGCTCGAAGTCCGCAATCTTACTGTCGCGTTCGATACGCCATCCGGCACGGTGCATGCCGTCAACGATGTGTCCTACACACTTGAGGAGGGCGAGACCCTCGGCATTGTCGGCGAATCCGGTTCCGGCAAAAGCGTGCATGCGCTTTCGATGGTCGGTCTGATTGCGACGCCACCGGGCCGTATCGTCCGCGGCGAGGTGATCTTCAACGGTCGCGATCTGCTGAAACTCTCGCAACGCGAACTTTTCGACTTGCGCGGCAAGGAGATCGGCTTCGTCTTCCAGGACCCGATGACCTCGCTCAATCCGGTGCTGACGATCGAGCGGCAGATCGCCGAGCCGCTGCGCCGGCACTTCGGCATGTCGACGAGCCAGGCGCGGACGCGGGTGATCGAACTTCTCGAACTGGTCGGCATTCCCGATGCCGCCCGCCGTGCCCGACAGTATCCGCACGAATTCTCGGGCGGCATGCGCCAGCGGGTGATGATCGCCATCGGCATTTCCTGCAACCCGAAGCTCCTGATCGCCGACGAGGCGACGACGGCACTCGACGTCACAGTCCAGGCGCAGATCCTCGATCTCGTCCGCGAGCTGAAACGCAAGACCGGCACGACCGTCATCTGGATCACCCATGACATGGGCGTGGTCGCCGGACTGGCCGATACCGTGCAGGTCATGTACGGCGGCCGCATCATGGAGCGCGGCCCGGTTCGCTCCGTTTTCCACGATCCGCGCAGTGCCTACACCTGGGGCCTTTTGAAATCGCTTCCACATGGCGGCCGGCGCGGTGTCAACCGACTCTATCAGATTCCGGGCAATCCGCCCGATCTGACGAAGGAACCGGTCGGCGATCCCTTCGCGCCGCGCAATCCCTTCGCCACGGAGCGATGCAAATCGGAAACGCCGCCGCTGGTCGATGCTGCCGACAGCACTCCCGGCCACCGGGTGGCGGCATGGTACGACCTGCGTGCCGAGCTGGCGCGCATGGAGGCGCAGGCATGACCGAGCATCACGCGTCCGCTCTCGTTTCCGTCAACCAGCTCTGCAAGGCCTATGGTGGCAGAGGGGGAATGTTTGGGTCTTCGACAGTTGCGTTCAAGGCGGTCAACAATGTCAGCTTCGACATTGCGGCCGGCGAGACGCTCGGTCTCGTCGGCGAATCCGGCTCGGGCAAGAGCACGACCGGGCGGGTGCTGCTTCAGCTCGAGGCACCGACGAGCGGCGACATCCTGTTCAGGAACAAGAACATCACCGGTCTTTCCAAGGCTATGCTCAAGCCCTACCGGCGCGACATGCAGGTCATCTTCCAGGACCCTTACGCCTCGCTCAATCCGCGCATGACGGTCGGTGAATTCGTCGCCGAACCGCTCGATGTGCACGGGCTTGCCGGCGCGCGGTCGGAGCGGCAGGACCGGGTCGCCTCGCTCTTCAGGAAGGTCGGCCTCGACCCCTCGTTCATGAAGCGCTATCCGCACGAGTTTTCCGGCGGGCAGAGGCAGCGCGTCAATATCGCCCGGGCAATTGCGCTCAATCCGGCCTTTATCGTCGCGGACGAGCCGATCACTGCGCTCGACGTGTCGATCCAGGCGCAGATCGTCAACCTGTTCCAGGATCTGCAGGACGAACTGGGGCTGACCTACCTCTTCATCGCGCATGACCTGTCGATGATCCGCTACCTCTGCCATCGGGTCGCGGTGATGCTCCGCGGCCGTATCGTCGAAATCGGCCCCTGCGAAGCGATCTTCGAGAATCCGCAGCATCCCTATACGAAGGCGCTTCTTTCGGCGATCCCGGTTCCCGACCCGGATATCGAGCGCAACCGCCGGCCCGTCGCTTTCGATGTCAATGCCAACCTGCCGCCTGAGGAGGCCTCGCTACAGGCGGTCGGAAATCGGCACTTCGTTTTGAGAGGCTAGGCGCAATGCACCTGTTCGCGACCCATTTCGGAACCTATGAGGTCGGCTTTGGCGCGAACGGGAAACCGCTGCTCATGCCTTTCCGGCATGACCCCGATCCTTCGGAAATGGGGCTCGGTTATCTGGCGCTTGCCGATCATCCCGAGCGAATTCGTGCGCCCATGGTGCGGCGTTCCTGGCTGGAGAATGGACCGCTGGCCGGCATGGGTGTCGGTCGGGGCCGGGAGGAATTCGTCGCGGTGGACTGGGACGCGGCCGCAGGACTGGTCGCAGATGAATTGCGTCGCGTGCGCTCCACTTACGGGAACCAGGCGATTTTCGGCGGCTCCTACGGCTGGGCGAGCGCCGGCCGTTTCCATCATGCGCAAAGCCAGCTCAAGCGGCTTCTCAATCTCGCCGGCGGCTTCACGTCTTCGGTCAACAGCTATTCCTACGGCGCGGCCGGCGTGCTTTTGCCGCATATCCTGGGAAGCGACTATAAGGACGCCTGCGATACGGCGCCGTCCTGGAACGACATTGCAGAGAATTGCGAACTGCTCGTCGGTTTCGGCGGCTTCCGGCTCACCAATGCGCAGGTCGAGGCGGGCGGCACCGGCAGCCATCGCGCGGGCGAGTGGCTGAGACGCTGCCAGGAAAGGGGCGTCCGCATCGTCGTGTTCAGCCCGACGGCGAGCGATGCGCCGCCCGGGCCGAATGTGCGCCACATCCCGCTCCGTCCGAACACGGATGTGGCGGTCATGATCGGCATGTGCCACACGCTGCTGGACGAGGGATTGTTCGATTGTGAATTCCTGAAGCGCTGCACCACGGGCTTCGGAGAGTTCGAAAGCTATCTGATCGGGGAGAAGGACGGCATTGCCAAGGACGCGGCCTGGGCGTCGGCAATCTCCGGCGTGCCGGCCGATACGATCATCGAAATCGCCGAAGACCTGCACGACTATCGCAGCCTGATTAACGTTGCCTGGTCGCTACAGCGCGCCCGCTTCGGTGAACAGCCGTTCTGGGGCGCGATCGCGCTCGCTTCCATGACCGGTCATGTGGGCAGGAAGGGGTGCGGTTTCGCCTTTGGACTGACCGCTGTCAATTCGGTGGGCCAGCCGGTGCGCCGGCTGAAAGGTCCGGCATTCGATCAGGGAAAAAATCCCGTTCGCCATTTCATTCCGGTGGCGCGTATCACGGAGCTTCTCGAAAATCCGGGCGGGCGGATCGACTACGACGGGCGGGTCCTCGGACTGCCCGATATCCGGCTCCTCTGGTGGGCGGGCGGCAATCCGTTCCATCATCACCAGGACCTCAATCGCCTTGCGGAAGCCTTCCGGCGCCCGGAAACGGTGATCGTCACGGAGAATATGTGGACTGCGACCGCGAAGATGGCGGATATCGTGCTTCCATCGGCCTTTCCCTTCGAGCGGGACGACGTCGTGGCCTCTTCACGCGACAACTGGCTGGTCTACAGCCGACGCGTCATGGAACCTCCGGAAGGGGTGCTTGCCGATCACGAGGCCTATTGCCTGATCGCCGACAAGCTCGGCTGCTGCGAGGCCTTCGATGAAAACCGCTGCATCGACGACTGGCTGGCGCACATCTATGAAGGCTATCGCGAGCGATACCCCGAACTGCCCGATTTCCCGTCCTTCCGCTCGCGGGGCTTTGCGGTCCTGGACGAAGGGGAGGAAGCGCCGGCGCCCGCCGATCACTTCCAAAGTTTTCGGGACAACCCCAAAGCGGTGCCTCTGAAGACGCCGAGCGGCCGCATCGAGATTGCCTCCGGCACGATCGGCAGCTTCGGTTATCCCGATATCGGCCGGCATCCCGCATGGATGGAGCCGGAGGAGTGGCTCGGCGCGCCGCTTGCGTCGCAATACCGGTTCCATCTTCTTTCGCCTCAGCCCGCGTACCGCCTGCATGGACAGCTCGAATACGGTCCCGCAAGCCAGGGCGCCAAGCTGAAGGGCTGCGAACGGGTGACGCTGAGCCCCCTGGATGCGAAGGAGCTCGCCGTCGAGGATGGCGATCTTTGCGAACTCTACAACGAACGGGGCCGCGTGATCGCAGCCGTGACGATCGATGAGGGCGTGATGCCAGGTGTCGCCGTCCTGCCGACCGGCGGTTGGTTCCGCCCGGATGGCGACGGCGTCGATCATGGTGGCAATCCGAATACTTTGACGCCGATCACGGCCGCCTCCCGCCTGTCTCAGGCGACCGCACCGAATTCCTGTCTGGCTTCGATCCGTGCATGGCGCGGACCGGGACCGGAACAACAGCATGAGGACTTGATGCATGGACCAGATTGATATCCTGTCGGGGATAAAGCCGGATTCCGAACTGTACCGGATCCGCCGCGAGCGGCCGGACTATGTGGAAGGGACGGAACTGTGCCGCCAGACGGTGCTGGAGCCCAACCACGGATTCGGCATCGGCCATCCCATGCGCGCAGCGCTCGCCGCCCGCATGGCGCGGCTGATCGGCCGGAACGATCTGGCGCAGAGCTATGACCTGATGCTCGAGGAGGCAGGCAGCGACGAAACGCTCGCAGCGATCGCCTCCGCCGGCGAACTGCCGTCGGATGCTGATATTTTCACGCAGGCGCTCGTCCGCCATGCCGACCTTGTTACCAAGACGCCACGCGATAACACCAGAAGCGATATCGAGCGTCTCGGTGCCGCCGGACTGTCGAACCCGCAGATCATCGCACTTTCGGAACTGATCGCCTTCGTCAATTTCGAGGCGCGGGTGATCGTCGGCCTGCAAGCGTTGGAGCTGGTGGCATGAGTGCGTCGCGCTTCAAGGTCAAGGCGCTCGCCTGGGCGCCCTATATCGAGCCGGTCGATGTGGCGACCGCTTCGGAGGAGCAGCTTGCGGCCATGCAGGTGACACCTTCCAACACCAAGGTGTCAGCCTATGTGCGCACGCTCGCGCACGATCCGGAATCCTATGTGGCACGGACGAAGCTCTTCAATGCCATCATGTATGCCAAGGGGGGGCTCGACCGGGCCGAAAGGGAACTCGGCGCGCTCGTCGCTTCCGCCGTCAACCGCTGCGTCTATTGCGCCTCCGTCCACGCGCGACGCTACGTGGAGCTTTCCGGCCGCTCCGATGTGATCGAGGAAATCTACATGCGCGGTCTCGACGGTCCATTCGATCCGAAGATCCAGGCGATCGTCGATTTTTGCAGGACGCTGTCGCAGACGCCCGCGCAGGTCGGCAGGGATCAGGTGCAGGCGCTTCGAGACCACGGCCTTTCGAAAGCCGAGATCGTCGACCTCATCCACTCCGCCGCGATCTTCGGCTGGGCCAACCGCCTGATGCATACACTTGGTCATTCGACACCGGTCGAGGGCCGATAACACGAACGAGGAGAACACCATGAACGCCATATCGACCGCAAACGCTCCAGCCGCGATCGGGCCCTATTCGCAGGCTGTCCGGCATGGAGATCTGCTGTTCGTTTCCGGGCAGCTTCCGATCGATCCGTCGACCGGCAATTTCAATTCCGACGATGCCGTCGAGCAGATGAAGCAGTGCCTGAAGAACATTGCCGCGATTGCCGAAGCGGCCGGCACCGACCTGTCGAAGACGATCAAGACCACGATCCTGCTGACCGACCTTTCAGGTTTTTCGGCCATCAACGAGGCCTATGGCGCTGCCTTTTCCGCGCCCTATCCGGCGCGCGCCACCTTCGAGGTCTCCGCTCTGCCGAGGGGCGCCAAGGTCGAGGTCGAGGCCGTCATCGCCATTCCCGCAAAGGCCTGACCCATGTCGGAGACTCAATCCTGTCCGCCGGTGATGCGGCTGCCCGAAAGCGAGGATCGGGACTGGGCGCGGCACGCGATCGGCATCCTGCAGGGTGACGGTCGCCGCTCGGCCGACACCCATCTGGTCAACCCTGTCTTCAAGGGGCTGAAGGGCATCTCGATCTACCTGAAGGACGAGTCGACCCATCCGACCGGCAGCCTGAAGCACCGGCTCGCCCGTTCGCTCTTCCTCTACGGGATCTGCAACGGCCGAATCCGGAAGGGGACGACGCTGGTGGAAGCCTCGTCCGGCTCCACCGCGGTCAGCGAGGCCTATTTTGCCCATCTTCTGGAACTGCCTTTCATCGCGGTGATGCCGCGCTCGACCAGCCGCCAGAAGATCGAGGCGATCGAGCGCTTCGGCGGTCGCTGCCATTTCGTCGAAAGCCCCGGCGAGGTCTATCACGTCGCCCAGCACCTGGCAGAGGAGGCTGGAGGCTATTATCTCGACCAGTTCACCTATGCGGAGCGGGCGACCGACTGGCGCGGCAACAACAACATCGCCGAGAGTATCTTCGAGCAGATGCAGGCGGAGCGCCATCCGCATCCGGCCTGGGTGGTGATGAGTGCCGGCACCGGCGGCACCTCGGCGACGATCGGACGCTATATCCGCTACCGGAATTTCCCGACAAGGCTCTGCGTCGTGGATGTCGAACACTCCGCTTTCTACGATGCGTATTGTTCCGGCGACGTGAACGTTACCTGCGAGAGGCCCTCGCGCATCGAGGGAGTCGGACGGCCGCGGGTCGAACCGTCCTTCATTCCGGGCGTCATCGACCACATGATTAAGATCCCGGATGCGGCGTCGGTTGCAGCCATGCACGTCCTGTCGGAGCGGCTGTTCCGGCGGGTCGGCGGTTCGACGGGCACCAACTTCTTCGGCCTGTGCTGGATCGCCGGCTGCATGATGGCGGCAGGCGAGGAAGGCTCGCTGGTCTCGCTCATCTGCGACAGCGGCGACCGCTACACCTCCACCTACTACAACCCCGATTGGCTGAAGGAGAACGGCATCGACATCGAACCCCACAGGCAGATGATCGAGACCTTCCTCGATACCGGAAAGTTCGATCCGATTATTCTCAAGGATACGCGATAGAGGAAAGTCCGTTCCTTGCAGGCAAGCATAACAGCATGAAAAACAATAATATTCTCAAACCAGAAGGAGACGGAACATGGACTGGAAACTGATATCTACGGCGGTCGCCGCCGTTTCATTGAGCGCCTTGATGTCGACCACGGCGCTGGCCCAAGGCAAGACGGTGACGATTGGCATCACCAATACGGTCAACACGTTCGATCCGCACATGACGGCATCGGTGGGCACCGATCTCAGCCTGCTCAGCCATATCTATCCGTCGCTGGTGCTGCGAGCCCCGGACATGAAGATCGTGCCGTCGCTGGCCACCGAATGGAAGAGCGTCGACGACCTGACCTGGCGGATCACGCTGCGGTCGGACGCGACGTTCAATGACGGTGAGAAGATCGATGCGGAAGCCGTGAAGTGGAATTTCGACCGCGTGCGGGATCCGGCGCTCAACGCCCGTATCAAGGCCTGGTTCACGCTGATCTCGGACGTCAAGGTCGTCAGCTCGACCGAGCTCGAGATCAAGACGAGCGCGCCCTATCCGGCGATGATCGAGCAGCTCTCGATGTTCTTCCTTCTCCCGCCGAAGTGGGCGGCGGAGCACAAGCCGGCAACCGAGACGGCGTCGGGCGGCCCTTATGTGCTCAGTTCGGTGAAGCCGGGCGAAAGCTTCACGCTCGATGCCAATCCGCAATACTGGGGCGGGAAGCCCGATTTCGATCAGGTTGTCATCCGCGTCATCCCCGAACCGGCGAGCCGCGTCGCGGCCCTTCTCGCCGGTGAAGTCGATTTCGTGAATTCGATTCCCACCACCGAAATCCAGCGCATCAAGGATAATGGCAGCGCCCAGGCCGGCGCCGTGCCGAGCACGCGCACCGTGTTCATCAAGTTCAACACCACGAAGCCGCCGCTCGACAACAAGCTGTTCCGGCAGGCCCTCAACTATGCGGTCGACAAGGAAGGCATCATCAAGGCCATCTTCGACGATCAGGCCGAGATCGCCGGCTGCGGGGTGATGTCGAAGAGCTATTTCGGCTTCAATCCGGATCTCAAGCCTTATCCCTACGATCCGGACAAGGCGGCCGAACTGCTGGAGCAGGCAGGCGGCGCTCCTTCGGAACCGATCGAGTTCGATGTTCCGAGCGGAACCTATCTCAACGGCGGGGAGGTGGTGCAGGCCGTCGCCAGCCAGCTCGAGGAGATCGGCGTCAAGACGAAGATCGTCGAGATGCAGTTCAGCGCCTACATGGACAAGTATCTGAAGGCGAAGGATCTTGCCCCCTTGAGCCTGCTCAGCCAGGCCTGGCCGACGATCGATGCCGACGGTCTCCTGACCCTGTTCGCGCCGGGCAACATGTACGCCTATTGGGACAATGCGGATTTCGGCAAGGCGCTGGCGGAGGGCCGCTCGACGATGGATAAGTCCAAGCGTCAGGAGGCCTACAAGAAGGCGACTGAGGTCATGTGCGACGAGGCACCTGCGCTTTTCCTCTACACGCAGCCCGCAACCTTCGGGATTTCCAAGCGCATCACCTGGACGCCGCGCGGCGACGACTGGGTCCGAGCCTTCGACATGAAGCCTGCCAATTGACGATCCCGCGTCCCGCGCCCCTTTGGCGCGGGATGCCTGCTTGCCAGATCGGGGACAATCCATGCCGACAGTGACTCTGAACAACGCCACCTTCGTTTACGACGAAATCGGCGATCCGGATGCGGAAACCATCATCGCGCTACATGGGGGAAGGGGCATCGGCGACCGCCGCGGCGAATACAACGCCTACAAGCCGCTGTCGGACAAGTATCGCCTGATTGCTTACGACCAGCGCGGATGCGGCGAGACCAGTCTGACTCCGCCCTATACATTCGAGCAATTGGCGGATGACGTCGAAGCCTTTCGTGTGAACCTGTGCGGCGGCCGCAAGATCATTCTCGAGGGCGGTTCTTTCGGCGGCATGATCGCGCTGACCTATGCCGTCAAATATGGCCACAACCTGTCCCGGCTTATCCTGCGCGGCACGGCGGCGAGCTACCATCACGAGGACGACGCCATGGTGGTGTTCAATGAACGCCTCCACAAGGCGTCGAGCGCCTCGCTTTCGATGCTCGAAAAGATGTTTTCCGACAAGGTCAAGGACGATACGGAGCTTCGTCTCATCTGGCTCGCTCTGCAGCCGCTCTATTACGAGAAGTTTGATCCGGACGCAGCGCTGGAACGGACCCGCACCATGCACCTGCATGCGGAAACCCATAATGCGCTTTTCAAGGAACGGCTCTACGACCTGCGTGATCGCCTCAAGGACATCCCTGTGCCGACGCTGGTTATCTGCGGTGCGGAGGACTGGATCTGCCCTCCCAACCATTCCCGGTTGATCGCGGAGCGAATCCCCAAGGGGGAGCTTCTTGAAGTGCCGGGGGCGAACCATGCGGTCCATGCCGAAGCGAATGTCACTGTCATTGCGGCGATCAGGACGTTTCTGGAGCGGACCGCTTCAGAACAATGACCGTGGATTGCTTCGTTTCCTCTCCCGGTTTGCTCTGAAGCCGGGTGGGGAATTCACCTCTACCTGCTGGGTATGGCATTCCGGACGGATCGGCAGGTGTTGAGGTGGCCGGACAATAACCACCACAGGCGCCCGGTCTCTTCCTGATGCGCTTTCCATCACGCCTTTGTTCAGCCATGCGGTCGGCGCTCGGAATCCCGAGGCTGTCGGCTACCCCCTTGAACAGCCCCCAGCGTGCCAAAGCCGCCTCCGATGAGGAAGCCTGAAAAGCCATGACGTTTCAACGTGCTTGAGCGTGATCCGACATGATCCTGGCAGGGGCGGCGAGGTGTTGGAACATCCATTACCCGGCCTGGCCGAGGCTGCCGCAAGTGGCGCGGACGGGATAAAAATCATGTCCGAAGCGACATTTCGCTTCGCAGTACGATCTATTGAACGAAACGAATAGCCTCTAGGCTGGCCCGGTTTTCAGACTTTCAACGCGGATTTTCAGGCCTTTCGGGGCGTTCGCAAGACCGGAGATTTTTCATGAAGAGCCATGCCAGGGTCGTCGTCATCGGCGGTGGTGTCGTCGGATGTTCGGTGCTCTATCATCTCACCAGGTTCGGCTGGACGGATGTCGTGCTGCTGGAGCGCTCGGAGCTGACATCCGGCTCCACATGGCATGCCGCCGGTGGCATCCATACGATCAACGGCGATCCCAACGTCGCCAAGCTGCAGAAATATACGGTCGAGCTTTACAGGGAGATCGAGGAGTACTCCGGCCAGGATGTCGGACTTCACCTGACCTCCGGCCTGATGCTCGCGGCGACCCAGCAGCGTTTCGAATGGCTGAAATCCGTCCTCGCCAAGGGCAAGTATGCCGGCATGGACGCCGAACTGCTGACGGCGAAGGAGGCGGCCGACATGATGCCGCTGCTCGATCCGAGCCATTTCGTCGGCGCGGTCTACGATCCGAACGAGGGCCATGTCGATCCCTACGGCGTCACCCATGCCTATGCGAAGTCCGCGAAGAAGAACGGCGCGGAGATCTATCTGCACACCCGGGTCGAGGACCTCGTGCAGCTGGAGGACGGCACCTGGCGCGTCATCACCGACAAGGGCGAGATCCGCGCCGAACATGTCGTCAATGCCGGTGGCCTGTGGGCGCGCGAGGTCGGGCGCATGGTCGGGCTCGAACTGCCGGTGCTGGCCATGGAACACATGTATCTCATCACCGAAGACATGCCCGAGGTTATCGAATACAACCGCAAGACCGGCAAGGAGATCCAGCATTGCGTGGACTTCGACGGCGAGATCTATCTCCGTCAGGAGCGCAACGGCATGTTGATGGGCACCTATGAGAAGGCCTGCCGTCCCTGGTCGCCGCTTACCACCCCGTGGGATTTCGGCCATGAACTGCTGGCCGAGGATCTGGAGCGCATCGCGCCCGAGCTTGAGGTCGGATTTCGCCATTTCCCGGCCTTCAACAAGGCCGGCATTAAGAAGATCATCAACGGCCCGTTCACCTTCTCGCCTGACGGCAACCCGCTCGTCGGTCCGGTTCGCGGCATGACCAATTACTGGTCGGCCTGTGCGGTCATGGCCGGCTTCAGCCAGGGCGGCGGCGTGGGCCTTGCGCTTGCCAACTGGATGATAAACGGCGATCCGGGCTTCGACGTCTTCGCCATGGACGTTTCCCGCTACGGCGACTATGCGACGCTCGCCTATACCAATGCCAAGGTTCGCGAGAACTATACCCGCCGTTTCTCGATCCGCTTCCCGAACGAGGAGCTGCCGGCGGCGCGTCCGCTGCTGACCACCCCGATCTATGACAGGCTGAAGGCGGCGGGCGCCGTTTTCGGCGCGTCCTACGGTCTCGAAACGCCGCTGTGGTTTGCGCCCGAAGGCGTCGAGGACACGTTCTCCTGGCGTCGTTCGACCGATTTCGATTCGGTCGGCGCGGAAGCCAAGGCCGTGCGGGCGGGCGTCGGCCTGATGGAGACCTCGGGCTATGCCAAATATTCCGTTTCCGGCGACGGCGCGCGCGACTGGCTCGACTGGCTGCTTGCGGGACGCATTCCCCCGGCCGGGCGGATGGCCTTGACGCCGATGCTGAACGAGGCCGGCAAACTGATCGGCGATTTCACCGTCGCCAATCTCGATGAAGAGGAGTTCCTCGTCATCGGCTCGGGCATTGCCGAGGACTACCACATGCGCTGGTTCGCACAGCATCTGCCTGACGATGGCTCGGTTGAGGTCAATTCGCTCGGTCTCGGCCTTGTCGGTCTCTCCATCGCCGGGCCGAAAGCCCGCGACGTGCTGGCGAAGCTGACCCATCTCGATGTCTCGGACGCCGCTTTTCCGTTCATGGACATTCGCGAGATGGACCTCGGCATGGCGCCGGCGGTTGTCGGTCGTGTCAGCTATACTGGCGATCTCGGATACGAGATCTGGGTTCGCCCGGAATATCAGCGCTATCTCTTCGACGCGATCATGGATGCCGGAACGGAGTTCGGCATCCGCCTGTTTGGCGCGCGCGCCCTCAATGCGCTCCGGTTGGAAAAATCCTTCGGCAGCTGGTCGCGCGAATACCGGCCGCTCTACGGGCCGCTGGAGGCCGGCCTGTCGCGCTTCGTCGCGCTCGGCAAGGAAGCCGTTTTCATCGGCAAGGACGCGGCTCTGCGGGAGAAGGCGGAGGGAGGAAGCCTGCGGCTCAGGACCTTCGTGGTTTCGGCGAAGGACGCCGACGTCATCGGCGACGAGCCGATCTTCCATCATGGCGAGGTGAAGGGCTGGGTAACGTCAGGCGGTTTTGCCCATGCCAGCGGCGTTTCGATTGCGCTCGGCTATGTTCCGAAGGAGATCGCGGACGAGATCGAGGGCTGGTCGATCGAAATCCTCGGCGAGGAACTTCCGGCCCGGCTTCAGCCGCTGCCTCTGTTCGACGCCGACGGCTCGCGCATGCGATCCTGAACCGTGGCGACTATTCCTTTAGGGATAGACGACAGGGCCGCATCGCTGCGGCCCTGTTCATTTCAGAGGCATTTGATGCCGCTTTTTTGATGAAATTGATTTCGTTTGCGCCAAATTGTGAGCAAATGGCAATAAAATGCGCGATGCCCGGCTTTTAGGCTTCACATTTGCGGACAAAACGCTATGGATTTTCTCCATGTTAAGAACCCGTAAGGGCAACATACAAGAGGCGCGGGAAGCACTCGGACCGCGCCCGGGGGATTGGTAATGGAGTACTTCGTCCAGCAGCTCATCAACGGGCTGACTCTTGGATCCATCTATGGCCTTGTCGCAATCGGCTACACGATGGTTTACGGCATCATCGGCATGATTAACTTTGCCCATGGTGACATTTTCATGCTCGGCGGCTTTGCCGCTCTCATCGTCTTCCTCATCCTGACATCGTTTTTCGCCGGCATCCCGGTTGCGCTTGCGCTATTAATCATGCTGGTGATCGCGATGCTGATGACAGGCCTGTGGAACTGGACCATCGAGCGCGTCGCCTATCGGCCGTTGCGCGGTTCGTTCCGTCTGGCGCCGCTGATTACCGCAATCGGCATGTCGATCGCGCTTTCCAACTTCATTCAGGTCACGCAGGGTCCGCGCAACAAGCCGATCCCGACGCTGGTCAACGATGTCTATCATTTCGGCGCGATCACCATTTCGCTGAAGCAGCTCATCATCGTCGCCATCACGTCGGTGCTGCTGTTCGCCTTCTGGTACATCGTCAACAAGACGCCGCTCGGCCGCGCCCAGCGCGCCACCGAACAGGATCGCAAGATGGCCGCGCTGCTCGGCGTCGACGTTGACCGGACGATTTCCATCACCTTCGTGATGGGTGCAGCCCTCGCAGCCGTCGCCGGCACGATGTACCTGATGTATTATGGCGTGGCATCGTTCAACGACGGCTTCATTCCTGGTGTCAAGGCGTTTACCGCGGCCGTTCTCGGCGGTATCGGTTCGCTTCCAGGCGCCGTTCTCGGCGGTCTTCTGATCGGCCTCATCGAGTCGCTTTGGTCCGCCTATTTCAGTATCGCCTACAAGGATGTCGCAACCTTTGCCATCCTGGCGTTCGTACTGATCTTCAAGCCCACGGGTATTCTGGGCCGGCCGGAAGTCGAGAAGGTCTGATCCCATGACGAATTCTGCAAACGTGACCGGCACGTCTCAACCCGGAACCCTTGCGCGCGCGCTCAAGGAAGGCCTTTTCGCAGGACTTCTAGCGCTCGGCCTGTTCATCCTCTACGTCGGTATCAAGACCGATCAGGACATCAACAATGCCCTGATCTGGTATCCCCGCTGGGGCCTGCTGGCGATCTTCGTTGCGATTGCGGCGGTTGGCCGCTTCCTGGTCGTCGGCTTCTTCCATCCTTGGGCCCGCGCCCGCAAGGAACGCCGCGCCCAGGTGCCGGTGCACGAGATCGAGGCAAAGCCCTCCTTCTTCCACCAGCATTTCCTGAAGATCGCGCTTCTGGCGCTGCTGCTCTATCCGCCTGTCATCATCGCGCTGACCGGGCTGCAGGGCTCGCTGAAATACGTCGACAATTTCGGCATCCAGATCCTGATTTACGTCATGCTGGCCTGGGGTCTCAACATCGTCGTCGGTCTTGCCGGACTGCTCGACCTCGGTTACGTGGCCTTCTATGCGGTTGGCGCCTATTCCTATGCGCTGTTGTCACAGCAGTTCGGCCTGTCCTTCTGGGTCCTGTTGCCGCTTTCGGGTATTCTCGCCGCCTTCTGGGGCATTATCCTCGGCTTTCCGGTGCTGCGCCTCAGGGGCGACTACCTGGCCATCGTGACGCTCGCCTTCGGCGAAATCATCCGCCTCGTCCTCATCAACTGGACGGATGTGACCAAGGGAACGTTCGGTATTTCCGGCATCCCGAAGGCCACGCTGTTCGGCATCAAGTTCGATGCGTCTGCTACCGGCTTTGCCAAGATGTTCGGTCTGCCGATGTCGTCGGTCTATTACAAGATCTTCCTGTTCTATCTTATCCTCGCCCTCTGCCTGCTCACGGCCTATGTCACCATCCGTCTTCGCCGGATGCCGATCGGCCGGGCCTGGGAAGCGTTGCGTGAGGACGAGATCGCCTGCCGTTCGCTTGGCATCAACACGGTGACGACCAAGCTTACCGCTTTCGCCACCGGCGCGATGTTCGGCGGTTTCGCCGGCTCCTTCTTCGCGGCACGCCAGGGCTTCGTTTCCCCGGAAAGCTTCGTCTTCTTGGAATCGGCTGTCATTCTCGCCATCGTCGTTCTTGGCGGCATGGGCTCGCTGACGGGGATCGCGGTCGCGGCCATCGTCATGGTCGGCGGCACCGAGCTCTTGCGCGAGATGGAATTCCTGAAGCACGTCTTCGGGCCCGACTTCACGCCGGAACTCTATCGCATGCTGTTGTTCGGCCTCGCCATGATCGTCGTCATGCTGTTCAAGCCGCGCGGTTTCGTCGGCTCGCGTCAACCGACCGCCTTCCTCAAGGAGAGCAAGGCCGTCTCGGGAAGCTTTACCAAGGAAGGTCACGGCTGATGACTTCCGGAACCACTACGATGACGAACGACACGATCCTCAAAGTCGAACATCTCTCGATGAAGTTCGGCGGCCTGATGGCCATCAACGACCTGTCCTTCGAAGCCCGGCGCGGCGAGATCACCGCGCTGATCGGCCCGAACGGTGCAGGCAAGACGACGGTGTTCAACTGCATCACAGGCTTTTACAAGCCGACGATGGGTATGATTACGCTCCGCCAGAAGTCGGGCAGGGAATATCTTCTCGAACGCCTGCCGGATTTCGAAATCACCAAGCACGCCAAGGTCGCGCGCACCTTCCAGAATATCCGCCTGTTCTCGGGGCTGACGGTACTGGAAAACCTGCTTGTCGCCCAGCACAACGCGCTGATGAAGGCGTCGGGCTATACCGTGCTCGGATTGCTTGGCCTGCCGGCCTACAAGCGGGCGGCGGCCGATGCGATCGAGAAGGCGAAATACTGGCTGGAGAAGGCTGAACTCGTCGAGCGTGCCGACGATCCGGCCGGCGACCTTCCCTACGGTGCCCAGCGGCGCCTGGAAATCGCCCGCGCCATGTGCACGGGGCCGGAACTGCTCTGCCTCGACGAGCCGGCCGCAGGCCTCAACCCGAAGGAATCCCTGGCGCTCAACGCGCTTCTGCGCTCCATCCGCGACGAGGGAACCTCGCTGCTGCTGATCGAGCACGACATGTCGGTGGTCATGGAAATCTCCGACCATGTGGTGGTGCTCGAATACGGCCAGAAGATCTCGGACGGCACGCCGAGCGAAGTTAAGAACGACCCGAAGGTGATCGCCGCCTATCTGGGTGTCGAGGATGAAGAATTGACCGAAGCGATTTCCGAGGTCGAAGCCGTTTCCGGGAGTGAAGAGTAATGGCCGGTGAACTGCTTCTCAAAGTACAGGGTGTCGAAACCTATTACGGCAACATCCGGGCGCTCGCTGGGGTGGACGTCGAAGTCCGCCAGGGTGAGATCGTCAGCCTGATCGGCGCGAACGGCGCCGGAAAGTCGACGCTGATGATGACGATCTGCGGCAGCCCGCAGGCGCGCACAGGCACGATCACCTTCGACGGTACGGATATCACCAAGATGCCGACGCATCTGATCGCCCGTCGCCGTATCGCCCAGTCGCCGGAAGGACGTCGCATTTTCCCGCGCATGACCGTTCTGGAAAACCTCCAGATGGGGGCAGGCCTCGACAACCTCAAATATTTCCATGAGGACGTGGAGAAGGTTTTCACCATGTTCCCGCGCCTCAAGGAGCGCCAGAGCCAGCGTGGCGGCACGCTGTCGGGCGGCGAACAGCAGATGCTCTCCATCGGCCGTGCGCTGATGGCGCGTCCGAAGCTGCTTCTGCTGGACGAGCCGTCGCTCGGTCTTGCACCGCTGATCGTCAAGGGCATCTTCGAGGCGATCAAGAAGCTGAACCAGGAGGAAGGCCTCACCGTCTTCCTCGTGGAACAGAACGCCTTTGCCGCGCTGAAACTTTCCGACCGTGCCTATGTCATGGTCAACGGCAAGGTGACGATGAGCGGCACGGGCAAGGAACTGCTCGCGGATCCTTCTGTCCGCGCGGCCTATCTCGAAGGCGGCCACCACTGAGCGGGCGGGGAGAATAGATATGCAAGGCTTGTTTTTCGAAAGCGATACCGGCGTTCGCTACGTGCTGCGCTTCCTCGTCCTGCTGCTCGGTTTCTGGACCGCGTGGCGCACCGGCAAGGCGGTGGCGGAGGGCTGGCACGGCTATCCGACGGTGGTCATCTATACGTTGCTGCTGGGTTTCGCGCTGCGTTTCCTGCACTACGCCCTGTTCCAGGGGCCGATGGTCAGCCCGGTGCTTTACCTGGTCGACGTCGTTCTGCTTCTGGTATTTTCCATCGCCGGCTTCCAGAGCCGGCGGACCACGCAAATGGTCGATAATTACTACTGGCTCTACGAGCGGACCTCACCGTTCTCGTGGAAGAAGAAAGATTGACAGCCGCGTTTTTCTTGCCTCAGATTGGGCGAATGAATGCGGCTCTCATAAGAGTGGAACAGCTTTTCCGGCGCAGTCATGGTGGGTATTGCGCAGGGTTTTCGAAACCTAACCCACTTAAAAAATTGGGAGTAACAATATGAAGAAGTCTCTCCTTTCAGCCGTTGCGCTGACGGCTCTCGTGGCCTTCGGCGGCAACGCCTGGGCTGACGTGCTGATCGGCGTCGGCGGTCCGCTGACCGGTCCGAACGCTGCCTTCGGCGCACAGCTCCAGAAGGGTGCCGAGCAGGCTGCTGCCGACATCAACGCGGCTGGCGGCATCAATGGCGAGCAGATCAAGATCGTCCTCGGCGACGACGTGTCCGACCCGAAGCAGGGCATCTCGGTCGCCAACAAGTTCGTTGCTGACGGCGTCAAGTTCGTGGTCGGTCACTTCAACTCCGGCGTCTCCATCCCGGCCTCCGAAGTTTATGCCGAAAACGGCATCCTGGAAATCACCCCGGCCGCTACCAACCCGACCTTCACCGAACGCGGCCTGTGGAACACCTTCCGTACCTGCGGCCGTGACGACCAGCAGGGCTCTATCGCCGGCGCTTACCTCGCCGAGCACTTCAAGGACGCCAAGATCGCCGTCGTTCACGACAAGACCCCGTACGGTCAGGGCCTTGCCGACGAAACCAAGAAAGCCATGAACGCAGCCGGCCTGACCGAAGTCATGTACGAAGGCGTCAACACCGGCGACAAGGACTTCTCCGCCCTCATCGCCAAGATGAAGGAAGCCGGCGTTTCCATCATCTACTGGGGTGGTCTGCACACCGAAGCCGGCCTCATCATCCGTCAGGCTGCCGACCAGGGCCTGAAGGCAACGCTCGTCTCGGGTGACGGTATCGTTTCGAACGAACTGGCATCGATTGCCGGCGACGCCGTTGCCGGTACGCTGAACACCTTCGGTCCGGACCCGACGCTGCGTCCGGAAAACAAGGACCTCGTAGAGAAGTTCAAGGCTGCCGGCTTCAACCCGGAAGCTTACACCCTCTACTCCTATGCTGCCGTTCAGGTCATCGCCGAAGCCGCCAAGGCTGCCGGCTCGCTCGAACCGGAAGCTGTTGCCGAAGCCATGAAGAAGGGCAAGTTCCCGACCGCTCTCGGCGAAATCTCCTACGACGAAAAGGGCGACCCGAAGCTTCCGGGCTACGTCATGTACGAATGGAAGAAGGGCGCCGACGGCAAGTACACCTACATCCAGCAGGGTACCTGATACGCTCTTGCGATATGCTTAAGGGAAGCCCGGCCTCGTGCCGGGCTTTTCTGTTTGCGGCTCCGCCGTCATCCGGCGTGTCCGTTTCAACCGGAAATAGCCCTTAGCCCAACGGACTATATTGCGCCGGCGTTCAATTGGGTAATACTCCTCCCGTCTATGAGAGTTGGGAGGCTCACATCATGCATGGAATGACGATTCCGCACGGGGAGGGGATCTACGATCGCGAGCTGGACAAGAACGCTGCGAACTTTTCCCAGATGACGCCGCTGAGTTTCATCGAGCGCTCCGCCCAGGTCTATCCCGGTCGAACCGCCGTGGTTTACGGTGAGGTGCGGCGCAACTGGGCGCAAACCTACGATCGCGTGCGCCGCATCGCCAGCGCCCTTTCGGAGCGCGGAATCGGGCGGGGCGACACGGTGGCCGTGATTGCCGCCAATATTCCCGAGATGTTCGAATGCCATTTCGCCGTGCCGATGATCGGCGCCGTACTCAACGCCATCAACACGCGGCTCGATGCAGAGGCCATCGCATTCATTCTTAACCACGGCGAGGCACGCCTGCTGATCGTCGATCCGGAATTCTCCGACGTGGCGGAGCGCGCCGTCCATATCGCCGGGCGGCCGATCGAAATCGTCGATATCGTCGACCCAGGCTTCTCCGGCGGGCGCCGCCTCGGACGGACGACCTATGACGATCTGATTGCGGACGGCAATCCCGATTTCCGCTGGGAGCGCCCAGCCGACGAGTGGGATGCGATCAGCCTCAACTATACCTCCGGCACCACCGGCGATCCGAAGGGTGTCGTCTATCACCATCGCGGCGCCTATCTGAACGCGGTGGGCAACATTCTCACCTGGGGCATGGCCAATCATCCGATCTATCTTTGGACATTGCCGATGTTTCACTGCAACGGCTGGTGCTTCCCCTGGACGATTGCGGCTGCCGCCGGCACGTCCGTCTGCCTGCGGTCCGTGCGTGTCGAGCCGATCTACGATCTCATCCGCTCGGAAAAGGTCACCCATTTCTGCGGCGCGCCCATCGTGCTCAACCTGCTCGCCCACGCCCCGGACGAGTTGAAAGCGGGGATCGACCACAAGGTTTCGGTGATGACGGCCGGGGCCGCGCCGCCGGCGGCGGTCATCGAGGCGATGGAGGGACTGGGCTTCGACGTTACCCATACCTACGGCCTGACCGAGACTTATGGTCCGGCCGTCGTCTGCGCATGGCATGACGAGTGGAACGATCACGACATTTCCGAGAAGGCGCGGCTGAAAGCGCGCCAGGGCGTGCGCTATTCGGTTCTCGACGGTCTGATGGTCGCCGATCCGGAAACGCTGGAACCCGTCCCGAGCGATGGGGAGACCATGGGCGAGATCTTCTTCCGCGGCAACAATGTCATGCGCGGCTACCTCAAGAACCCGTCCTCGACGGACAAGGCCTTCGCCGGCGGCTGGTTCCACTCGGGCGACCTCGCGGTCTGCCATCCGGACGGCTATATCGAAATCAAGGATCGATCGAAGGACATCATCATTTCCGGCGGCGAGAACATCTCGTCGATCGAGGTCGAGGGTGTTCTCTACCGGCACCCGGCCGTCATGGAGGCAGCGATCGTCGCCCGTCCGGATGAGAAGTGGGGCGAAACCCCGTGCGCCTTCATCGGTCTCAAGCCGGGGGCGGCGGTGACGGAAAAGGAACTCATCGACTTCTGCCGCGCCAACATGGCGCATTACAAGGCGCCGAAGACGGTGGTATTCGGCCCGCTGCCGAAGACCTCGACGGGCAAGATCCAGAAGTTCGTTCTGCGAGAAAAGGCGCGGGCGCTTTGAGCCGTTCGAGCGCTCCCGCCGTGTTTCCCAAAGAGGAGTCGCTTGTCTTTTATTGCGTATTTGCTATATAGCGCTTATGCGATAGACGGTTGAGACCCTTGGTGATGTGGTTGACGCGGAAATCGCAGGATTGCCTCCCGGGCTTCAGGCGCGTTTGATCCGTCTCATGGAAGCCATCGAGAATATTGGTCTCGATCAGTTGCGCGAACCGCATGTCAAGCATCTGGATGGCAAGCTATGGGAGCTTCGCGCCAAGGCATCGGAGGGTATTGCACGCGGTATCTATGTTGCCGTCAGCGGAAGACGTGTCGTTATCCTGCATGTCTTTGTGAAGAAGTCACAGAAGACGCCAATATCATCGCCTGAGATTGCAAGGGCGCGAATGAAGGAAATGAAGCCATGACGAAAATCGCGGATCTCAAGAAGAGGCTGATGGAAAACCCGGAATTCCGGAAGGAATACGAAAAATCGGATGCCGAATTCCAGCTTATCGAGGCACTGGTTCGCGCTCGCGTGAATGCGAACCTGTCGCAGACCGAACTCGCCCGCAGGATCGGCACAACACAGTCGGCAATCGCACGGCTCGAGGGTGGCGGTGTTTCTCCCTCCATATCGACGCTCCGCCGCTATGCAGAGGCGACGGGTACGAAGTTGGAGATCAACCTCGTACCATGAGGTTCCGTTCTCTTGTGGAGTAACCGTTCTCAATCCACATGCAGGACATTCGCCGCCTTGACCGCTGCGGATGCCCGGTTTTCGACGCCAAGTTTTACGTAGATCTGCTCGAGGTGCTTGTTCACCGTGCGGGCCGAAAGGCCAAGGATATCGCCGATGTCGCGGTTGGATTTGCCTTTGGCGATCCAGAGCAGCACCTCGGATTCCCGCTGGGTAAGAGCGAAATGGCGGCGCAGCGCCTCGTCGTCGCTGGTGCGGTTGGAGACGGTCAGGCGAAACAGGTATTCGTCGGAGCCGATGGCGCCGAGATAGCCGAGTTGCAGGGCCGCGCCATCGCCGTGGGTGAAGGCGAAGCCACTTTCAGCCTGCGCTCCGGCGCTTTCGCGTCTCGCCATCCAGTCGGCGATTGCGCGCGCCACGAGATCCAATCCATCGGATCGGTTGGTGGCGGTTTCGGCAAGCCGTGTCGCTTGCGGGGTCGACCAGTGGATGCTGCCGTCGCCTTTCACCGCAAGCAGATGCCGGCCGGCGGCATCAAGGGCCACACGTGCGCTCTGGGCCGAGCGGGCGTTGGTGAGATGGACGCGGATACGGGCGCGCAGTTCATCGATATTGATCGGCTTGGTGAGATAATCGACGCCGCCCGATTCCAGCGCATGCACGATATGCTCGGTCTCCGACAGGCCGGTCATGAAGATCACCGGCACCTGGGCGACGGCTGCGTCTTCCTTCAATCTGCGGCAAGTCTCGAAGCCGTCCATGCCGGGCATGACGGCATCGAGCAGGATGATATCGGGGCTGATGCGAACGACGATGGACAGCGCGACCTGTCCGGAGGTTGCGATCAATACGGAAAAGCCCGCCTGTTCCAGCGCGTCGGTCAGGAACCCCAGCGCTTCTGGGCTGTCATCGACCAACAGCACGATGTCGCGGGGCCGGCCGGCATCAACCACGGGTCTCCTCCTTGCCCGGCTGGAACGTCTTCAGGAAGGCGATGTAGCCTATCATGTCGAAACCCTGCACGAAGCTTCTCGATGTCTCGACGAAGGCCGAATTGCCATCCAGTCTGGCGAGGTCCGCCAGTTTCGCCTCGATGCCGCGCACATAGCCGATTTCGCCGAGTCGCAGCAACTCTTCGAGATGGGCCGGTCCCGGCGAGCGGGGTTTTGTCGGGGCGGGTGTCGCGGGCGGCGGCATCTCGTCGGCATAGACCCAGTCGAGCCCGAGATAGAGCGCGAGCTTGTCGCGCAGGCGCTTGACGTCGACCGGCTTGGCGATGGAATCGTTATGGCCGTCGCCGCCCGGGGCCGGGGCATCGCCGATGTTGGCCGAGAGCATGAGGATCGGGGCCGACTGGCCGGTTTCCCGCAATTTCTCCACAAGCTGCCAGCCGTTCATGCCGGGCATGGAGATATCGACGAGAAAGAGGTCGGGCTTCACGCCCTCGATCAGCGTCAGGCAGTCGGGGCCGCTGGTTGCGGTCAGGACAACGAAGTCGAGGGGGGCTAGGACCTCGCGCATCAGATCGCGATGGTCCTCGTTGTCGTCCACCACGACGATGGTGCGGCGCGGGCCGGTGTAGGAGACGATCGTTCTTTCCGGAGCGGGAGCGGTACTCGGGCGTTCGATCGCAGAAAGCATCAGCCGAACCTTGAAGGTCGACCCCTTGCCGGGCTCGCTCGCCACCGCGATTTCCCCGCCGAGCGTGTTGGTCAGCAGCTTGGTGATGGTCAGCCCCAGTCCGAGACCGGGCTGCGGCTTGACGATCTCCGCCTCGCCGCGCTGGAAGGGTTCGTAGATCCGGTTGAGGTCGCGTTCCGAAATGCCACGGCCGGTATCCGAGATGGTGAAGGTCGCGACCTGACTGCGATAGCCCACTTCGAAGCGGACGGTGCCTTCCTCGGTGAACTTGATCGCATTCGAGAGCAGGTTGACGAGAATCTGGCGAAGCCGCTTTTCGTCGGTACGGACATATTGCGGCAGTGCGCGGGAGCGTTCGTGCTCGAATGCCAGCCCCTTGGCCGCAGCCTGCGGCGCGAACATGTCGACGAGCTGGTCGAGAAAATCCTGGATGTTCAGTTCGTTGGAAAACACCTGCAGGCGGCCGGCCTCGATCTTGGAGATGTCCAGCAGTCCGTCGATCAGGCCGGACAGGTGATCGGCGGAGCGTCTGATGACCTTGATCGCCGATTGCCGCGGGGCCGGGATCGTCTCGTCGTGTTCGAGGATCTGGGCATAGCCCATGACGGCGTTGAGCGGCGTGCGCAATTCGTGGGAAAGGCCGACAACGTAGCGGCTCTTTGCCCGGTTGGCGGCCTCCGCGGTTTCCTTGGCGGCCTGCAGCGCCGCATCGGTCTTGCGGTGGGCAGCGATTTCCTTCAGCAGCAGCGTGTTCTGGCGGGACGATTCCTCCTCGGCGACGACGCGGCTGTCATGGGCGAGCACGTAGAACCAGCTTGCTATGCCGGAAATGACGGAGAAGACGAAGAAGACGATCAAAACCGTGCGGTTGACGACGTCGGCCGTTTCCGGAGAGCGGGAGGCGACCTGATGGGCGATGAGTGCGAGGATCGCGCCGATCACCGAAATGGCGATGACGGAGGTGATCGCATATCTGCCGAGGCGGGTGGAGAGCCAGGCGATCATTTCCGGCGGCAGCAGGCGTGCCGCCACGGCGGCCGTCTGGGCATTGAGCTTCGCCTGCGGCTTGCACATGTCGTGGCAGCGGCTGTCGAGCGAACAGCAGAGCGAGCAGATCGGCGCCGCGTAGGCGGGGCACCAGGCCATGTCCTCGGGTTCGAAGGGGTGTTCGCAGATCGAGCAGGTGATGGAACCAAGGCTTTTCCAGCTCTGGCGGGGCTTGCGGGCGAGATAGAACTTGCCGCGGGTGCCCCAGGCGATCAGCGGCGAGATCAAAAAAGCGAGGAGGGTGATGTAGGTGGCAAGCGATGCCATCAACGGGCCGAACAGGCCGAAATGGGCGGCGAGCGCCACGCCGGCGGACAGAAGCAGCGTGCCGCAGCCGACGGGATTGATGTCGTAGAGATGGGCGCGCTTGAACTCGATGCCAGGGGGCGCAAGCCCGAGCGGCTTGTTGACGAAGAGATCGGCGGAGATCGTGCAGAGCCAGGCCATGGCGATGATGGAGAAGATGCCGAGCGTCTCCTCCAGCAGCCGGTAGATGCCGAGTTCCATCAGAAGCAGCGCGATCGCCACGTTGAAGACGAGCCAGACGACGCGGCCGGGATGGCTGTGGGTCAGCCGCGAGAAGAAGTTCGACCATGCCAGCGAGCCGGCATAGGCGTTCATGACGTTGATCTTGAGCTGCGAGACCACGACGAAACAGGCCATCAGCAGCATGGCCGCCGTCTCGTTCGGGATCATGTAGCCGAAGGCGGCGAGATACATGTGCGCCGGGTCCGCCGCTTCGCGGGCCGGAACGCCGGTCGAAAGCGTCAGCACCGCGAGGAAGGAGCCGGCAAGCAGTTTCGGAACGCCGAGCACCACCCAGCCCGAGCCTGCAAGAAAGACCGCGAAGCGATGGCGCAGCTTCCGCCCGCCTTCGGGCGGAAGGAAGCGCAGGAAGTCCACCTGTTCGCCGATCTGCGGCATCAGCGCGAGAATGACGGCGGAGGCGGCGCCGAATTCCACGAGGTCGAAGGGCGCAATGCCGCCGACCTCGGCATTCGAATGGCCGATGCCGGCAAAGGCGCGCCAGAGATCGAATTTTTCCCAGTCGGCGAAGGCGATGAAGAGAAAGGGCAGGACGTTGAGGACGATCCAGAAGGGCTGGGTCAGAAGCTGGAAGCGCGAGATGAGCTGCACGCCGTAGGTGACGAGCGGGATCACCACCATGGCAGAGACGATATAGCCGATCCACAGCGGGATACCGAAGGCGAGTTCCAGCGCGCCGGTCATGATCGATGCCTCGATCGCGAACAGCATGAAGGTGAAGCTCGCATAGATCAGCGAAGTGATGGTGGAGCCGATATAGCCGAAGCCGGCACCTCGGGTGAGCAGGTCAATGTCGACCCCATGGCGGATCGCATAGCGGCTGATCGGCAATCCGACGAGCAGCATGGCGATGGCCGCCGCGAGAATGGCGAAGACTGCATTGGTGGTGCCGTAGGACAGGGTGATGGTGCCGCCGATCGCTTCGAGAGCGAGAAACGAGATGGCGCCGATGGCCGTCTGGGAAATCCGGCTGGAGGAAAACTTGCGCGCGCTCTTGGCGGTGAAGCGCAGCGCATAGTCTTCCAGAGTCTGGTTGGCCACCCAGCGATTATATTCGCGGCGGACCGGGATGATGCGTTGGCGTGCGGCCATGCCTAAAAACTAGCGCCCGATTGGAAACGATTGCGGATTGGGCAGTCTTTCCGGGAATGGCACGAATTGCAAGGGGAGGGAGGCGAGGCAAAAAAGGCTGCCCGATCTTCCGAAGGTGGGCAAAACCCGAGGCGTTCCAATTTCATGACAGGCTTTGTCACAATTTATCCGTTATTCCGACAAGAATGGTCGACATTTCGGTTCCGGCCGCCGCGAGCGCGGGGGGAAGGGCTTGCTTTGTGCCGGGCACCGTCTGTAAACCCGATGAAAACCTGTTTTCCAGTTTCACCCTTGAGCATCATGGAGCCTGATGTGGCTGCACCCTTTTCAGCCGATTCCAATATCCCCGAGCCGCAGCAGACCTTCGGAACCGAAGGTATCGCACCGATGGATCGGCCGAGCGTCATTACACGTGCCTTCATGGGCATCGTCGCATGGGCCGAGCGCCTGAACCTGAAATATGCCAAGCTCGGCAATCCGCCGGTCTACGACAACGCGACCTTTCCCTGGGCTGCGGAAATCGAGAAGGCGGCGCCGGCGATCCGCGCAGAACTCGACCGCATTCTCCTGCGCAAGAACGAGCTTCCGACATTCCAGGACATTTCCACCGACGTGAAGACGATTTCGACGGACAATGGCTGGAAGACCTTCTTCCTGCTCGGCTTCGGCGTGAAGTCGGAGCAGAATATCCGGGCCTGCCCGGAAACCTGGAAGGCCATGCAGAAGATCCCGGGCCTGACGACGGTGATGTTCTCGATCTTCGAACCGGGCAAGCACCTGCCGCCGCATCGCGGTCCCTATAACGGCGTGCTTCGCCTGCATCTCGGCATGATCGTTCCCGAAAACACCGGCGACAACCTTGCCATCCGGGTCAAGGACCAGGTCTGCCACTGGGAAGAGGGCAAGGTCCTCATTTTCGACGATGCCTATGAACACGAGGCCTGGAACCACACGGACAAGACGCGCGTGGTGCTGTTCGTCGACTTCGTCAAGCCGCTCAGATTTCCTGCGCGTCTCGTCAACTGGCTGCTGATGAACATGGCGATCTTCACGCCGTTCATCCGCGAAGGTCTCGACAACCACAAGGAATGGGAAAAGAAGTTCTACGCCGAGGCCGAGGCGCTGCGGAACCGTCCGAACTGAGAGACGGAAAACATGACAATCATCCGAAGGGGCGTTCGCGCCCCTTTTTGCTGTCCGGTTTGTGTCGGGAAGCCGGCGGCGCGGTCCGGAGGGCAATGGTCTCGCAAAGGCGGTGTTTTTAGAGGAACGCGGAAAATACTGCGACAAATGTCAGATTTTCCAGCTTTTCACCTTGCCACGCCGTCGTCGGGGGCTATAGCGGGACACAACGATCAGTTTCTGAAAACCACGGTTCCAAAATCATGATGGAAATCTTCACTGCCGCAGGTTTTGCGGCACTTCTTCAGGTTATTGCAGTCGATCTCGTTCTCGCCGGCGACAATGCCATCGTCATCGGTCTTGCGGCCGCCGGTCTTCCCGATCATCAGCGGCAGAAGGCCATCCTTGTCGGCATCGGCGCGGCAACCGTGCTACGTGTCGCCTTCGCGACTGCGACGGCCTATCTCCTCGGCATTGTCGGCCTGCAGTTGCTTGGCGGCCTGATGCTGTCCTGGGTCTGCTGGAAGATGTGGAGCGAACTGCGCGAGGCCGCGCATGAGCCGCACAAGCAGGGTGAGACGGACGACACCGAATTCAGCGTCAAGCAGAAGACATTCCTCATGGCCGCCACCGAGATCGTCGTCGCCGACGTGTCCATGTCGCTCGACAATGTCCTTGCCGTTGCCGGCGCCGCCAAGGAACATACGAGCGTCCTCATCATCGGCCTGATCCTGTCGATCGGCCTGATGGGCATTGCAGCAAACCTCGTCGCCCGCCTGCTGCACCGTCACCGGTGGATCGCCTATGTCGGCCTTGGGGTCATCGCCTATGTGACCGTCAACATGATCTATCACGGTCTTGTCGAGGTCTGGCCGTTCCTCATGGAACGGTTCGCCTGATACCTGCAATCTGCGGACACCGAAATCGACCCGCGCCGGGCCTTGCGATAGGCCCGGCGTTCTGTTTTCTGCAGTCTGCGCAACGGCACCCGCTATCTTCCCCCCTTGATACGTCAAACGACGTATACGGTTTTGCGCTGCAGCGTCGGATAGTCCCACTCAGCAACGGTTAAAGCCTTTTAACCTTTCGTTGCGGAACAAGGAGAGGGGTTCAATCCATGAAACTCAAGGCAAAACTCACCGGCGCGCTGCTCGGCGCCATGCTGTCTTCGACGGCTTTCCACGGCGCGCTCGCTGCCGACGACACGATCAAGATCGGCGTTCTGCATTCGCTGTCCGGTACGATGGCGATTTCCGAGACGACGCTGAAGGACGCCATGCTGATGCTCGTCGAAGAGCAGAACAAGAAGGGCGGCGTTCTCGGCAAGAAGCTCGAAGCCGTGGTCGTCGACCCGGCTTCCGACTGGCCGCTTTTCGCTGAAAAGGCCCGCCAGCTGATCTCCCAGGACAAGGTCGCAGCCGTCTTCGGTTGCTGGACGTCTTCTTCCCGCAAGTCCGTTCTTCCGGTCTTCGAAGAGCTGAACTCGATCCTCTTCTACCCCGTCCAGTACGAGGGTGAGGAATCCTCCCGCAACATCTTCTATACGGGTGCCGCTCCGAACCAGCAGGCCATTCCCGCCGTCGATTACCTCGCCAACACCGAAGGCGTCGAGCGCTGGGTTCTGGCCGGGACCGACTACGTCTATCCTCAGACCACCAACAAGATCCTGAAGGCCTACCTGATGTCGAAGGGCGTCAAGGAAGAGGACATCATGATCAACTACACGCCGTTCGGTCATTCCGACTGGCAGACGATCGTGTCCGACATCAAGAAGTTCGGCTCGGCCGGCAAGAAGACCGCCGTCGTTTCCACCATCAACGGCGACGCCAACGTTCCGTTCTACAAGGAACTCGCCAACCAGGGCATCAAGGCGGAAGACATTCCGGTCGTCGCCTTCTCGGTCGGTGAAGAAGAGCTCGCCGGTCTCGACACCGGCCCGCTGGTCGGCCACCTTGCGGCCTGGAACTACTTCCAGTCGGTCGATTCCGAGGTCAACGCCGAATTCATCAAGGAATGGCACGCCTTCACCAAGAACGACAAGCGCGTGACCAACGACCCGATGGAAGCCGCCTATATCGGCTTCAATGCATGGGTCAAGGCCGTCGAGGCCGCCGGCACGACCGATACCGATGCCGTGCTCGACTCGATCATCGGCGTTTCCGTTCCGAACCTCTCGGGCGGCTATTCCACCGTCATGCCGAACCACCACATCACCAAGCCGGTGCTGATCGGCGAAATCCAGGCCGACGGCCAGTTCGACATCGTTCAGCAGACCCCGCAGGTGGTTGGTGACGAGTGGTCCGACTACCTGCCGGACTCGAAGGACCTGATCTCCGACTGGCGCAAGCCGATGTCCTGCGGCAACTTCAACGTCGCCACCGGCAAGTGCGGCGGCAAGGGCAGCTGATCTCGTTTCCCGCCTCCCCCTTGAGGGGAGGCCGTCGCGAAGCGACGGGTGAGGGGATCTTGTGCTCGGTATCGCTCCACCCCGAACCTTCGGTTCTACCCTCCCCTCACGGGGAGGGTGTTCTCGAACCAGCCGTTTGCGGACCCACGCCTTCGTCTTCGGGAGAAGGTTGTCCGAACGGCCGGATGAGGGGGCGAAGCCTTGCGGTTCCCCCCTTATCGCCTCGCATTCGCTCGGCACTTCTCCCCGCCGGGGAGAAGAGGGAGCAAGTCGCAAACGCTTACCGGACGGTGAGCGACGAGGGGACTGCCAAATGATGATCCGTTTCCTGACACTGTTCTATCTGATCCTTTGTCTCGCCGCGCCGGCTTTTGCGCAGAGCGACCCGAAGGATCTCATCAATGCGCTCGGCAATGCCTCGTTTCCGGAGGCCGAGAAAATCATCGGCGACCTCGGCAAGACCGGCGACCCGAAGGTCGTGCCGGCGCTCGAGGCGCTTGGGGGAGGCGATCTCTACGTCAGGAAGTCCGACGGCAACGTGTTCATCACAAAGGCTGCGGGTTCCAAGCTTTCGCTCATCGATCCGCTGTCCGGCGAGGTCGTTGGCGAGGAGAGCAAGGGCGCCCTTACCAAGATCAAGGTCAACAACAATCTTCGCCGCGCGATCCGTTCGGCGCAGGGCGGCCTCACGCTCATGAGCCCCGACCGCGCCGTCAGGTTGCAGGCGGCGGCCTCCGTTCTCAAATCCCCCAGCGCCGACAATCTCGAGCTTCTGGAGAATGCACTTGCCGAGGAGAAGGACGGCGAGGTGCGTTCACTTCTCGAACAGGCGCGCGCCGTCTCGATCATGGGCTCCGATCGACCGCTCGAAGAAAAGCAGGCGGCGGTCGCCGTCATCGAAGGGATCGGCGGGCGCGATGCCATCGGTATCCTGATGGCTGCCTCGGCCAATGCCGACGATGCGCTCAAAGCCGACATCGACACCGCGATCCGCACGATCGAGGACAAGCTGGCATTGTGGGACGGCGTGCAGAACGTCATCTACGGCGTCTCGCTCGGTTCCGTCCTTCTGCTCGCGGCAATCGGCCTTGCGATCACCTTCGGCGTGATGGGCATCATCAACATGGCGCATGGCGAGATGGTCATGCTTGGCGCCTACTCCACCTTCGTGGTGCAGGAGGTGATCCGCAGCCATTATCCCGGCCTGTTCGACTGGTCGCTGGCGATCGCGCTGCCCGTCGCCTTCCTCGTGACGGGAGCCGTCGGCCTCGTCATCGAACGCGGCGTCATCCGTTTCCTCTACGGCCGGCCGCTCGAAACCCTGCTCGCCACCTGGGGTATTTCGCTGATCCTGCAACAGGCGATCCGCTCGATTTTCGGTCCGACCAACCAGGAAGTCGGCAGCCCGTCGTGGATGTCCGGCTCGTTTGCACTTGGCGACATCACCGTCACCTGGAACCGGTTGTGGATCATCGTCTTCTCGCTGACGATCTTCCTCGGGCTGCTGGTGCTGATGAAACGCTCGGCATTCGGCCTGCAGATGCGGGCGGTTACGCAGAACCGCCGCATGGCGTCCTCGATGGGTATCCGCACTCCCTGGGTCGATGCCTTCACCTTTGCGCTCGGCTCCGGCATCGCCGGCATTGCCGGTGTCGCACTCAGCCAGATCGACAACGTCTCCCCGAACCTCGGCCAGTCCTACATCATCGACAGCTTCATGGTCGTGGTCTTCGGCGGCGTCGGTAATCTCTGGGGCACGCTGGTCGGCGCGCTGTCGCTCGGCATCCTGAACAAGCTGCTCGAACCCTCGGTCGGCGCCGTGCTCGGCAAGATCCTCGTTCTCGTTCTTATCATCCTGTTCATCCAGAAAAGACCGCGCGGCCTCTTCGCGCTCAAGGGGAGGGCTATCGAAGCATGATGACCGGTTTTATCTTCCGCGCTCTCGAAGGCAGGATCGTCATCGCCATCTCCATCCTGATGGCCGTCGCGGTTCTTGTCCCGGCGCTCAACCTTCTGGTTCCGCCGGACAACTTCCTGCATATCCCGACCTATGCCGTCTCGCTGATGGGCAAGTATCTCTGCTACGCGCTTCTGGCGCTGGCGCTCGACCTGGTCTGGGGCTATTGCGGCATCCTCTCGCTCGGCCACGGCGCTTTCTTCGCGCTCGGCGGCTATGCCATGGGCATGTACCTGATGCGCCAGATCGGCTCGCGCGGCGTCTACGGCAATCCTGTTCTGCCTGACTTCATGGTGTTCCTGAACTGGAAGGAACTGCCGTGGTTCTGGCACGGCTTCGACATGTTCCCCTTCGCCATGGTGATGGTGCTCTTCGTGCCGGGTCTGCTCGCCTTCGTGTTCGGCTGGTTCGCCTTCCGCTCGCGCGTCAACGGCGTCTATCTGTCGATCATCACTCAGGCGATGACCTATGCCCTGCTGCTCGCCTTCTTCCGCAACGACATGGGTTTCGGCGGCAATAACGGGCTGACCGACTTCAAGGAAATCGTCGGTTTCAACGTACAGGCTGATGGCACCCGCGCCGTGCTGTTTGCCAGTTCCGCCCTGATGCTGGCGCTCTGCCTGCTGATCTCCTCCGGTATCGTGCGTTCCAAGTTCGGCAAGGTGCTGGTCGGCGTGCGGGACGCGGAAAGCCGCACGCGCTTCCTCGGCTACCGGGTCGAGAACATCAAGCTCTTCACCTTCGTCGTCTCGGCGATGATGGCGGGCATCGCCGGCGCGCTGTTCGTGCCGCAGGTCGGCATCATCAACCCCGGCGAATTCGCTCCGGCCAATTCCATCGAAGTGGTGGTGTGGACAGCGGTCGGCGGACGCGGAACGCTGATCGGCCCGATCATCGGCGCGCTCATGGTCAATGCCGGCAAGAGCTATTTCACCGGCGCATTCCCCGAACTCTGGCTCTTTGCGCTCGGCGGTCTCTTCATCGGCGTCACGCTGTTCCTGCCGAAGGGCATTGTCGGGACGATCCAGCAGAAGGCCATGGCGCGGCGTGACATGAAGACGGCAACCAGGGCGGAAGAGGGTGGCGTTGCGGCCACCGTCGGCCAGGCAGCGGAGTAAGGACGATGGACGAGAAAAAACCGACGAGCCTTCTTTATCTCAATGGCGTGTCCGTTTCCTTCGACGGGTTCAAGGCGTTGAACTCGCTTTCGCTGGTCATCGAGCCGGGTGAACTGAGGGCGATCATCGGCCCGAACGGCGCCGGCAAGACGACGATGATGGACATCATTACCGGCAAGACGCGGCCCGACGAGGGCGAGGTGTTCTTCAATGGCGAGATCGACCTGACGAAGAAGGACGAGGCCGACATCGCCCAGCTCGGCATCGGCCGCAAGTTCCAGAAGCCGACCGTGTTCGAAAGCCATACCGTCTGGGACAATCTGGAGCTGGCCCTCAATCGCGACCGCGGCGTATTCGCCACGCTGTTCTATCGGCTGACGGCGGATGACAAGGCGCGTATCGAGGAAATCCTGGAGACGGTCCGGTTGACGGCGCGCAAGGACGATCTCGCCGCCAATCTCTCGCACGGCCAGAAACAATGGCTTGAGATCGGCATGCTGCTCGCGCAGGAACCCAAGCTTCTGCTGGTCGACGAGCCGGTCGCCGGCATGACGGATGCGGAGACCGCCGAGACCGCACTTCTTCTGAAACAGATTGCCAGGACCCGTTCGGTCGTGGTGGTCGAGCATGACATGGGCTTTATCCGCGATCTCGGGGTGAAGGTCACCTGCCTCGCGGAAGGTTCGGTCCTTGCGGAAGGTTCGATCGATTTCGTCTCGAACGACCCGAAGGTGATCGAGAACTATCTGGGGCGCTAACCTGTTCACGCTCCGGATACCCTGCCTTTCTCCCCACCCCGGGAGAGGGGCGGGGTGCCAGGGGCGGCAGCGCCTTTGAAGGACAAGAATTCAGAGGAACGACGATGCTGACAGTCGACAACATCAACCTTCATTACGGAGCCGCGCAGGCCTTGCGTGGCGTATCGATCAAGGCCGAGATGGGCAAGATCACCTGCGTGCTGGGGCGCAACGGGGTGGGCAAGAGTTCGCTGCTGCGCGCCGTTACGGGCCAGCACCCCATCTCGGCCGGGACGATCTCCTTCGAAGGCGAGACGCTCAACGGCCTTGCGCCGTTCAACCGGGCGCGGGCCGGTGTCGGCTACGTGCCGCAGGGGCGCGAGATCTTTCCGCTGCTGACGGTGAAGGAAAACCTCGAGACCGGCTTTGCGCCGCTTACGCGCAAGGACCGCTATATTCCCGACGAGATCTTCAGTCTTTTCCCGATCCTGCAGACCATGCTGGGCCGGCGTGGCGGCGACCTTTCGGGCGGCCAACAGCAGCAGCTCGCCATCGGTCGCGCCATGGTGACGCGGCCGAAAATCCTTGTGCTCGACGAGCCGACGGAGGGCATCCAGCCGTCGATCATCAAGGATATTGGCCGGGCGATCCGCTATCTTCGGGATTCCACCGGTATGGCGATCCTGCTGGTCGAGCAGTATCTGGATTTCTGCCGGGAGCTCGCCGATCACGTCTATATCATGGATCGCGGCGAGATCGTGCATACGGGGCCGGCCGAGACGCTGGATACGCCGGAGGCCCGGCGACACCTGACGGTCTGATCGCGCATGACAGGGTTGACGATTTATTAGCTTTTACTGCTTGATGCTGTGGTGTGACGTGTTATTTTTCCCGCATCTGCGAACAGAAGGCACATCCATGACATCCAGCACGGTTTCTGACCGCGTCCGGTCGACCGGAATTGTCCGGTTGCTCGTGTCGGGGTTCTTCTTTCTTGTGGCCGGCAGCAGCGCGTTCGCTGCCGGGTGCGGCACCTCCTTCCCGGCGGGTCGCCATGATCTGTCGCTCGACATCAATGGACAGACGCGATCGGCCGTCTATTTCATTCCTTCGGACTATACCGGGAAACGCAAGGTTCCCGTGGTGTTCGACTTTCACGGCAGCAACAGCAACCCCGACGGGCAGATGAACCGCAGCCATTGGGACGAGGTGGCCGAGCGCGAAGGCTTCATCGTCATGGCGCTGCAGGGAAGCCTTCCCGGCGAGTTCGAGGGCACCCATGCCTGGAACGTCCCCGGCGTGACCAAGGCCGAGGGGCTGGACGAAGGCGCCTTCATCCGCACTGCCGTCCATTATGCGACGGAGACCTTCTGCGTCGATCCCGCCCGCATCTATGCGTCCGGCTATTCGGGCGGCGGCCGCATGCTGTCGCAATATATCTGCGACGGACATGGCGACTTTGCCGCTGCCGGCTTCGTCATGGGCCTGCGTGCCGGCTATCCCGAGCAGGAGGACGGTGTCTGGCGGCCGCGCAAGGAAAGCTGCCATCCGGCCAAACCGGTCTCGATCATTGCCTTTTCCGGGCTCAAGGACGACGTCAATCCCTTTGCGGGCGGTGGCAAGGCCTATTGGCAGTATGGCGGAGAAGTGGCCCTGAAACGCTGGGCCGATCTCAACGGATGCGATCCGCATCCGCGCGGGGAAAAGGGGGATACGGCGACGTTCTCGGCCTATTACGGCTGCAAGGCCGGCACGAGCGTCATTTCCTACGTGATTACCGATGCCGACCACTCCTGGCCCGGCAATAGGGTCCGCTTCCGGCTTGCCGCACTGCAGGGAGAAACGATCCGAGAGGTTGATGCGACGGGAAGAATGTGGGACTTCTTCCGTAATTCGGGTGGCGAACTTCTCGCGGGTACGCCTCAAAAAACGGCATGCCCGGCCGACAAGACAACCGCCGGAAAAGAGGCGGGCTTACAGGGGAAAACGTGCAGTCAGCAGGTCAAGTCAGACAACAGCGAGCCCGTGGTGACGGACGGCTTGTGACCAAGGCGCTCGGCGGGCGGACACGCATTGCCGAGCTTTATCAGGAGGGGGCGGCGAAGATCCGCCTGCCGCAGACATTCACCTCCGAGATGGAGGCCGTCATCATCAATACCGCCGGGGGGCTCACCGGCGGCGACCGGCTGGACTGGTCGTTTTCTGCCGGCGCCGGCACCTTCGTCACCGCGACTACCCAGGCCTGCGAAAAGATCTACAAGGCATCCGCCGGCACGGCCGAGGTCCTGACCCGCATCGAGGTGGGGCAGGATGCGCGCTTCCACTGGTTGCCGCAGGAATCCATCCTGTTCGATCAGGCCTCCCTGACGCGCCGACTTGAGGTCGATCTTGACGAGAGCGCCGAGTTTCTTGCGGTCGAGGCCATTCTTCTCGGACGAAAGGCGATGGGTGAGGCGATGGAAAGCGGGCTGGTGCGCGATCGCTGGCGTATCCGTCGGGCCGGCCGGCTCATCCATGCCGAAGACCTGCGGCTCGAGGGGGACGTTGGCCGCCTGACGGTTGCCGCACCGGTGCTTTCCGGCCGGGTGGCCTTCGCGACGCTGCTTTATGCAGGGCCGCGTGCGGAGGCTTTTCTCGCTCCCGTCCGCGATCTCCTGGGCGATGCCGCCGGCGGCGCCAGCCACTGGAACGGCAAGCTCGTCATTCGCCTTGCGGCGGAGGACGGCTTCACCTTGAGAAAAATCCTGATCCCGGTGATTTCGGTCTTGCGCGGGGGCGCGTCTGTGCCGAAAGTCTGGAATCTCTGACGCAGCGCAAAAAAAGTGGAGCAGCCATGAACCTCACGCCGAGAGAAAAAGACAAATTGCTTATCGCCATGGCGGCTATCGTGGCCCGCCGCAGGCTGGAGCGCGGTGTCAAGCTCAACTATCCCGAAGCCATTGCGCTGATTACCGATTTCGTTGTCGAGGGCGCGCGTGACGGTCGCTCGGTTGCCGACTTGATGGAAGCCGGCGCCCATGTCGTCACCCGCGACCAGGTGATGGAAGGCGTTGCCGAGATGATCCATGACGTGCAGGTCGAGGCGACGTTTCCTGATGGAACGAAGCTCGTCACCGTGCACGAACCGGTTCGCTGAGGCTCGCCATGCTGGAACTCAGGCCCAATTGCGAATGCTGCGACCGCGATCTTCCTCCGGAAAGCCGCGATGCGCTGATCTGCAGCTTCGAATGCACCTTCTGCAGCGATTGCGCCGCGCGGGTGCTTGGCGGCGTGTGCCCGAATTGCGGCGGGGAACTGGTGCGTCGGCCGGTGCGTCCGGCCGAGAAGCTTATGGCCAATCCGGCCTCGACAAAACGTGTTTTCAAGGCCGAGGGCTGCAAGCCTTCCGTGGCCGCCTGAACAGGAAAGGGAACAACAGATGATCCCGGGTGAAATCATTGCCGCCAGCGGCGAAATCGAACTCAATGCCGGCCTGCCGACCGTGACGATCGAAGTCGCGAATACCGGTGACCGTCCGGTGCAGGTGGGCAGCCACTACCATTTCTACGAGACCAATGCCGGCCTCTCCTTCGATCGGGAGAAGGCGCGCGGCATGCGTCTCGACATTCCGGCAGGCACGGCGGTGCGCTTCGAGCCGGGCCAGATGCGCCAGGTGACGCTGATCCCTCTTTCGGGCAAGCGCGAGGTTTACGGCTTCCGCCAGCAGGTGATGGGCAAGCTGTGATCCCCGATCGTTGCATGCGGAGAAGCAAGCGATGAAGTCAGCCCTGATCCTGATGTTCTGCGGCTGCGTGCTGCTTGCCGACGGTCCGGCCTACAGCGAGGACGAATCCGAGGTCGATTGCGCCAATGCCGTGACGCAGCACGACATGAACGTCTGCGCCGACAGGGATTACCGGGCGGCGGACAGGGAATTGAACGAGCAATGGCTCGCGACCCGGCAGGTTCTGGTCGACTGGGATGCCGGTCTGGAGGAGCATAACAAGGGCGCGGTCAAGGCGCTGATGAAGGCGCAGCGGGCCTGGATCGAGTATCGCGACGGCCAGTGCGACGCCGAAGGTTACAGCGTATGGGGCGGAACCATGTATCCGACCATCGTTTCCTCATGCCTTGCAGACCTGACCCGCAAGCGGACGGCGGAGTTGAAAGACCTCGTCGACGGCTATGGCGGCAACTGACGATCGGATGAAGATGGGGCGACGGATCATGATCGTGGGAAACGGATCGGTACCGGAGGGAGCGGCGGACGTGATCGACGATTCCGATCTGGTCGTCCGGTTCAACATGACCCCCGCTTTTCCCGCTTCCGGCCGTAGGACGGACGTGCTGGCGGTCTGCAATACCGGACGTCCGGCAAGCGCCATGCTGTCTTCAGATGCCTGGCTGGACGGTGAACCGGTGCGCGGCTGCTCCGAGATCTGGTCTGTCCGGAACCCGGAGAAGTTTCGCGAACTCAGGCCGCAGCTTGCGGCCAGTCATCCCGAACTCGACGACTTCTGCGACGATTATACAGAGCGCTTCTCGCAATTGGCTGAGAGCCGCGGCAAGGCTCACCGGATCATTGCGCGGCAGGTGCACGAGGCCGTCGACGACGCGCTTGCCGCCTATGAGCCCGGCGACTACGTGGTGCCGAGCAGCGGCATGGTGGTGATCGCCCATATGCTTGCCGAACCCGCCTTCGCCGATGATGCCATCTGCCTTGCCGGCTTCAGTCATGAGGGGTGGGATGGCCATCCTTTCGCCGCCGAGCGGCGGCTCGTCGATATCTACATTGCTTCCGGAAGGCTGACGCGCCTCTCGGCTACCGATGCTTCCTCCCTCTCCCAAGGAGCCTGAACCATGCCCTACAAGATGTCCCGCGCGGCCTATGCCTCCATGTTCGGACCGACCACCGGCGACAAGGTGCGCCTTGCCGATACCGAACTCTTCATCGAAGTGGAGAAGGATTTCACCAGCTATGGCGACGAGGTGAAATTCGGCGGCGGCAAGGTCATCCGCGACGGCATGGGCCAGAGCCAGGCGACACGCGCGGAAGGCGCGGTCGATACCGTCATCACCAATGCGCTGATCGTAGATCACAGCGGCATCTACAAGGCCGATGTGGGCTTGAAGGACGGGCGCATCCACGCCATCGGCAAGGCCGGCAATCCGGACACGCAGCCGGGCGTCACCATCATCGTCGGCCCCTCGACCGAGGCGATTGCCGGCGAGGGCAAGATCCTGACCGCAGGCGGCATGGACGCGCATATCCACTACATCTGCCCGCAGCAGATCGAGGAAGCGCTGATGTCGGGCGTCACCTGCATGCTGGGGGGCGGCACCGGCCCGGCGCATGGCACGCTGGCGACGACCTGCACCGGCGCGTGGCATATCGAGCGGATGATCGAGAGCTTCGATGCCTTCCCGATGAATCTCGCGCTTGCCGGCAAGGGCAACGCCTCGCTGCCGGCTCCCCTCGAGGAAATGATCCTGGCGGGCGCCTCTTCGCTGAAGCTGCATGAGGACTGGGGTACGACACCGGCCGCCATCGACAACTGCCTCACGGTCGCCGACCAGTTCGACGTGCAGGTGATGATTCACACGGATACGCTGAACGAGAGCGGCTTTGTGGAGGACACGGTCGCCGCCATCAGGGGCCGCACCATCCACGCCTTCCATACGGAGGGGGCGGGCGGCGGGCACGCGCCCGACATCATCAAGGTCTGCGGCAACCCGAACGTCATTCCGTCCTCGACCAACCCGACGCGGCCCTATACCGTCAACACGCTTGCTGAACATCTCGACATGCTGATGGTGTGCCATCACCTGTCGCCGTCGATCCCGGAAGACATTGCGTTTGCCGAAAGCCGCATCCGCAAGGAGACGATCGCGGCGGAAGACATCCTGCACGACATCGGCGCCTTCTCGATCATCTCCTCCGACAGCCAGGCCATGGGGCGCGTCGGCGAAGTGGCGATCCGCACCTGGCAGACCGCGGACAAGATGAAACGCCAGCGTGGCCGGCTGCCGCAGGAGACCGGCGAAAACGACAATTTCCGCGTCAAGCGCTACATCGCCAAGTACACGATCAACCCGGCGATCGCCCATGGTCTTTCCCATGAGATCGGTTCGATCGAAGTGGGCAAGCGCGCCGACCTCGTCCTCTGGAACCCGGCCTTTTTCGGGGTGAAGCCCGATATGGTGCTGCTCGGCGGCTCTATCGCGGCCGCGCCCATGGGCGATCCGAACGCCTCCATCCCGACGCCGCAGCCGATGCATTACCGGCCGATGTTCGCCGCCTACGGCAAACTCAGAACCAACTCTTCCGTCACCTTCGTTTCCCAGGCCTCGCTCGACGCGGGACTTGCCGGCAGGTTGGGTGTCGCCAAGAAGCTGGTGGCGGTGAAGAACACGCGCGGCGGCATCTCGAAGAAGTCGATGATCCATAACGACCTGACGCCGCATGTGGAAGTCGATCCGGAAACCTACGAGGTGCGGGCCGACGGCGAGCTCCTGACCTGCGAACCGGCAACCGTCCTGCCAATGGCGCAGCGGTACTTCCTGTTTTGACGGTAAGCGGTGCAGTGCGCATTTCCCGGTGGTTCGCGGGCTGCGCCGTCCTGATCGACCTGCTTGTGTTTGTAGGCATGCTGGTTCCCCGACCGCTTGCCGGAAGGACGGTGCGGTCGCCGCGACGGGCAGCCGGATTCAGGACGGGGTAATACGCCGCGGCCCGTGACATTTCGCGGGTCGCTCGACCTGCTGAATGCGGGTGTATTGCATTTCTTGCATGGCAGCCATGCGCTTGATGTTGGCGTCCAAGTTTTTATGATGCAGCGCATCAAGATTCAGGGTAGTTTAGAACTATTCCAGAAATGGCGTCCCCAAATGCCGCCGCCCATCCAAAGGAGATTACCATGCTGATCGGCAGAAAAGTGCCCAACGTCACCTTCCGTACCCGCGTTCGCGACGAGTCCGTCGGTGGCCCGAATCCCTTCCGTTGGCAGGACATGACCTCCGACGACTATTTCAAGGGCAAGCGCGTCATCCTGTTCTCGCTGCCGGGCGCCTTCACGCCGACCTGCTCGACCTACCAGCTTCCCGACTTCGAAAAGATGTTCGACGAGTTCAAGGCGGAAGGCATCGACGAGATTTATTGCATGTCCGTCAACGATGCCTTCGTCATGAATGCCTGGGCCAAGAGCCAGAACCTCGAGCATGTGAAGGTCATCCCGGACGGTTCCGGCGAGTTCACCCGCAAAATGGGCATGCTGGTCAACAAGGACAACCTCGGCTTCGGCATGCGCTCCTGGCGTTATGCCGCCATCATCAATGACGGCGTGGTCGAGCAGTGGTTCGAAGAAGAGGGCTATTCGGACAATTGCGAAAGCGATCCGTATGGCGTCTCCTCGCCGCAGAACATCATGGAAAAGCTTAAGGAAAAGAAGGCCGCCTGAGCCTTTTTACCAGCAGGCGGTTTATCGGGGCCCGGCTTTTGCCGGGCCTTTTCCGTTAACGAATTCCGCTCCTGGAAGCGTCTTTATCTTAGAGATTGTTAATAAGCTGAGACTTCGAGGGCTGGTTCCGGCCTCTTCGGAGACGGAGCCGTGCAACCGCGGGTACGTCCGTGCCCATCTCTTCCGTCAAGGCCGGTTCCAGCCGATTCCGGGCCTTTGTCTTCACAGGGAAGGGCCGAAATAAAAGTGAGAAAGGGGAGTGCGGAATGGACGAAATGCAATCTTTGGTTATAAATCTGTTTTCTGGAGAATTATACGAATCTATTTTTCAAACCTGCCGCATTTTAACGAATGGATTAGGGTGAAGCCAAGGGAACTATCCTATTCGGTAGGTGCTGCAGGAATGAGGAGCGGCGCGATGGAATTTCTGAGGAGATGGGTTTCGCTTCAGGTCGATCTCGGCAACTTTCACGGCCGGGAGGCGATCTACGGCTTCGCCGTCAAGATGACGTTCCGCGCCGTTCTGCTGGCCTTCGTCCTCAGCATTGCCGCCCTGCCGATATGTTACGAGATCGGGATCATGCCGCTCTCCCTGCCGGAGGCGATAAAGCTTTCCGTTGCATTCTCCTGGCTGTTCGGCGGTGCCGTTTCCGGCGCGCTGGCCATCGTCACCGGGCATGTGATTCACGATCTCACGGTATCGCGGACGGAGTTCGAGCGATTGAGCCGCACGGACATGCTGTCGGGCCTGCTGAACCGCCGTGCCTTCAACGAGGCGCTTGCACAGACAAGCGATCAGGCGTCGCTGGCGATCCTCGATCTCGATCGCTTCAAGTCGATCAACGACCGCTATGGGCATTGCGCGGGCGATGCCGTCATCAAGGCGGTGGGCGACGTGTTGCGGGAGGTCTTTTGCGAACCTCACCTCCCGGCGCGCCTCGGCGGCGAGGAATTCGGGGTGATTGTCCGCGGCGGCGGCATTGCCCAGCGCATCGCGCTGGTGGAGCGGGCGCGCAATCTGATCGCCGCACGCACCGTTGTCTGCGACGACCAGGTGATATCCACCACCGTATCGGCTGGCATTGCCGAATTTACGCCGGATCTCAGGTCTGAAGCAGTCTATTCGGCCGCCGACCGCGCGCTTTATCTCGCCAAGGCGAACGGACGCAACAGGGTGTTGCATGACGAGGGCGTGGAGGCATCGGCAGCGCGGCAGACGAACGATAACGGCGCCTCTCTGACGCTCGAACTCGATGGTGGGCTTCCGGCCCCCGGCTGAACTTCATTCTTGCCGCTTGCCTTTCATTTGTGCATGGTTGAAAAATCGCCAATTCGGACAAACCATGCGACGCGTTACTTCCATTCTTCCCGCCGGTTCCGGCGATGTTACGATCTCCGGCCGGGTCATGCTGGCTCATGACGAGCGCCACCTGAGACGCAAGCTCCTGCATCTCGAAGACGGCGACATGGTCATGCTCGATCTCAAGGAACCGGTTCTGTTGGCCCATGGCGACCTGCTGCTTCTCGACGACGGCACGGCCGTCGAGGTTGGGGCCGTCGAGGAAAAACTGTTTGAAATCAGGGCGCGCGATCCTCGCCATCTGGTCGAACTCGCCTGGCATCTCGGTAATCGCCACCTGCCGGCGCAGATCGACGAGGACCGTATCGTCATCCTGCGCGACCACGTGATCCGCGACATGCTCGTGGGACTTGGAGCAACGGTGCGGGACATCACCGAACGGTTCCAGCCGGCGCGGGGCGCCTATCATTCCCATGGCGGACACGGACATGGGCATGGTTCGCATTCGGGCCACCAGCATGATTGAAGCATCGCCCGGGGCGCAGGGGCGGGGGGCCTTGCTGCGGCTGCTCGCCTGGCTTTCCCCGGCCTTTCCGGTCGGCGGTTTTGCTTATTCCGGCGGGCTTGAGACCGTGATCCATGATGGCCGGATCGGATCGTGCGAGGATTTGTCGGCTTGGCTCTCCGTCGTGCTCGGCGAAGGCGGGCTGCGCAACGATGCGATCCTGCTTGCCGAAGCCTATCGGGCGTTCGAAGCCCCCGAGCGGTTGCGCGAACTGGTGGAGCTTGCAGCGGCGCTGGCGGGGTCGGCGGAGCGGTACACGGAGATCGTCAGGCAGGGCGATGCGTTCCTTGCCGCCGCATCGGCCTGGCCGCATCCGGTGTTCGGAGCCTTTTCAGGCGGCACGGCCTACAGCGTCGCCATCGGCGCGGTCGCCGCCGCCCATTGCGTGCCGCTTGCCGATGCGCTGGCCGCCTTCCTGCAGGCCCAAAGCGCGCAGATGATTTCGGTTGCGGTCAGGCTCGGCCTGATCGGGCAGAGGCAGGGTGTCGCCTTGCTGGCGGAGCTGGAGGGGCCGATCCTTGCCCAGGCCGGGCGCCTTTCGGGGCTGGGGCTGGACGATCTCGGCAGCGCGACCGTGCTCGCCGATATCGCAAGCCTCAGGCACGAGACCCAGTATTCGAGACTGTTCCAGTCGTGAGCCCGGCACTACACTTTCTCCGGTGGAGCGGAACCGGGTACGGCGCGCCGGTTTTTCGGCGGTTTTCGTCATTTGCTTGCCAACAGGATGGATAGGATGAAGTCACAGAATGGTCCCTTGCGCGTCGGTATCGGCGGTCCGGTCGGATCGGGTAAGACGGCGCTGACGGAAAAGCTCTGCAAGGCGATGCGCGACCAGTATTCCGTCGCTGTCGTCACCAACGACATCTATACCCGCGAGGATGCGGATGCGCTGATCCGTATGCAGGCGTTGTCCTCCGACCGCGTGGTCGGCGTGGAAACCGGCGGCTGTCCGCATACCGCGATCCGCGAGGATGCCTCGATCAATCTGCAGGCGATCGCCGATCTGACGGCTCGCATTCCCGATCTCGACGTGGTGTTCATCGAATCGGGCGGCGACAATCTGGCGGCGACCTTCTCTCCGGATCTCGCCGATCTGACGATCTATGTGATTTCCGTTTGTCAGGGCGAGGAAATCCCGCGCAAGGGCGGTCCGGGAATCACCCGTTCCGACCTGCTGGTCATCAACAAGAAGGATCTGGCGCCCTATGTCGGCGTCGATCTCGATGTGATGGACCGGGATGCGGAGCGCATGCGTTCCGCCCGTCCCTATGTATTCGCAGACATGAAGCGGGGCGCGGGCGTCGAGGACATCGTTGCCTTCCTCAAAAAAAGCGGGGGGCTATAAGCCCCCCAGAAGTCGGGATTTCGTTTTTCCGTTCTCAGATCTGCCTGAGGGCGCTGACGTCGTTGATCTGGATGACGCGGCCCCGCACGATGACGCCGGCGCGGCGGAGCGACGAGAAGGCGCGTGAGAGCGCTTCCGGCGCGAGACCCAGCTTGCCGGCCAGGAGGCTTTTCTGGAAGGGCAGGCGGATCGAGGCGGAGGCGCTGTCCTGCGGGCAATTGTCGAGCAGATAGTGGGCGACACGCTGGGGCGCGGTCTGCAGCCGGTCGTTGGCGATGCAATCCATTGTCGAGCGCAGGTGCGCGGAAAGATTCTGGATGATCGCCCGCGCGATATCCCTTTCCTGTTCCGCAAGGGCGCGCACCTTCTGCAGTTCGAAGCGGGCAACCGTTATGTTTTCGGCCGCCTGGGCGTTATAGAGATAGTTGTCGCCGATCGCGAGCAGGCATTCGGCGAAGGTATCGCCCGGGCCGCAGATGCGGATGTCGGCTTCGCGCCCGTCCTTGTTCAGCCGGTAGAGGCGGACGTAGCCCGTCAGGACGCAATAGAAATATTCCGCCGCCTCTCCCTCGCGAAACAGGATGTCCCGCGCCTCGTAATTCGTCACGGTGCAGATTTCGAGCATGCGCGCCAGCGCGCTCGCACCGAGAGATGCCATGAAGGGCGTCTTCAGAAGGGTGTTTTTGTCGCGTGTGTTCAATTTCAAAATCTTGTTCACGGTTTCACGGCTCCAGATAGCGGTCCTTACGGAGCGCGATGGCCAATCCCCAGCGACGACAACGAAGTTCCCCCACGCCCTTGACGGGACAGCCGTTGCGCTTTTCCCGGCTCACGGCGATTGCTCCTCCGTTGCCGGAAATCGCGTGGACCGCCAGCCAATCCCGGCGATGTCGGTGGCGCATCCCTATGGAAGCAGTATCCGACAACTCCATCCCCGCCGGTGGGAGCAACCTTCGTTCGTCACTCATTCCTCAGCAAAAAAAGGATAGGCAAGGTCAGAAAAGGTTGATTTGATTTCGATCAACCATTTTGCCCGGGCATGTCAGATTTTCTTCATAAGCACGACAAAATACAAAAAAAACCGGGCCGCCAGGCCCGGTTCCGGTGGATGAAGCCGGCTGTTCTCACTCGGCCGCGAGCGGCGGAAGGGTGACGATATTGCCGGATTCGCCCTTGCGTGCGGTGCCGGGAGCATGCTTCTCGACTGCCGCAAGTCGCTTGTGCAGCGTCTCGAGGGCCTCGTTGTTCTGCCGGGCGATCTCGGTCAGTTCCTCGGCGGAGAGCGCAACCGTCTCCTCTTCCTTCTTGCCGACCAGTCTTCCGAACATCCAGCCGAGGAGGCGGGAGAGATCGTCGAGGATCAGGAAGAAGGCGGGCACGACCAGAAGGCTGAGCGCGGTCGACACAATGATGCCGCCGATCACGGCGATCGCCATCGGGGCGCGGAACGAACCGCCTTCGCCCACACCCATTGCGGACGGCAGCATGCCGGCCGACATGGCGATGGAGGTCATGATGATGGGGCGGGCGCGCTTGCGGCCGGCTTCGACCATCGCCTCCACCCGCTGCATGCCTTTGTGACGCATCTCTATGGCGAAATCGACCAGCAGGATGGCGTTCTTGGTGACGATGCCCATCAGCATGAGGATACCGATCAGGACCGGCATCGACAGCGGATTGTTGGTGAGAATCAGCGCCACCGCCACGCCGCCGATGGCGAGCGGCAGCGACAGCAGGATGGTGAAGGGCTGGATGACATCCTTGAACAGCAGGATGAGTACGGTCAGCACCAGAAGCAGGCCGAGCAGCATCGCATTGACGAAGCTCTGCTGCATCTCCCTTTGGACCTTGGTGTCACCGCTTTCGGCAAGCTTCACCGATGCCGGGATCTCGGTCGAATCGACAGCGGCGCGGAAGGCTGCCGACGCCGTGTCGAGGGCGACACCCTGCGGCAGGTCGGCGCCGATGGAGACCACGCGGTTGCGGTTGTTGCGCTCGATGGCGCTCACACCTTCCGAATAGTCGATATCGGCGACGCTCGACAGCGGAACGGTCGCGCCGCTGGCGGTCTGTACCTTCAGCGCGCGGATCGCGGCAAGATCGGTTCGAAGGTCGAGAGAGGCCTGGACCCGGATCGGGATCAGGCGGTCGTCGAGGGAGATCTTGGTGAGCGCCGAATCCACGTCGCCGATGGTGGCGACGCGGACGGTCTCGGAGATCTGCTGCGCCGTGACTCCGAGCCTTGCGGCTTCGTCCATGCGCGGGCGAATCTGCAATTCGGGACGAGGGAGAGCGCCGTCGGAACTGACGTTTGCCAGTTCCGGCACGGTGCGAAGCTTGGCTTCGAGGATGGCGGCGGCCTCGTTCAGTTCCTCCTCGTTCTTGGAGAGGAAGTTGAAGGAGAGGTCGCGCTCGCCGCGGTCGTTGAGCTTCGATACCCGGATGTCGGCGATCGGCCGGAGCTTTTCGAAGACTTCCTTCTCGATGTCCCATTGCGGACGGGTGCGGCCTTCGACCGGCAGCTTCGGCAGGTAGGGCCCGATGACGGGGAGGCCGCCGAGCCCCTTGTTGACCAGCGTCTTCAGCAGCGAGTGCTCTATGCGGGTAAGGTTCAGCGTTACGCTGGCGCGGCGCAGTTCCAGATCGCCCTTGGGGGAGGCGCCGCCCAGCACGAAGACGCTTTCCACGCCATCGAGATCCTTGGTCGCGGCGTAAATCGCCTCGGTCTTGCTTTCGGTTTCCTCAAGCGTCGCGTTGGGCGGAAGTTCAACCGAAAGAACGATGCGGCCGGCGTCCTCAGGCGGGAGGAAGGAGCCCGGCACCTGAGCGAGCAGGGCGAGCGAGGCCAGCAGGAAGGCGAAGGCGCCGATCAGGGTGAGATAGCGCGCATACCAGCGGGTCGTGGTGGCGCGCACCAGCCGCGTATAGCCCTTCATAAAGGCGCTGTCATTGTCGTGATGGTCGTCCATCGCGTCTTCCGCGCGCATGAGATAGGCGGCCATCAAAGGTGTGATGAGGCGCGCGACCATCAGCGAGAAGAAGACGGAGAAGGCGACCGTCAGGCCGAACTGGATGAAATACTGGCCCGGAATGCCCGGCATGAAGGATACCGGAACGAAGACCGCGATGATGGTGAAGGTGGTGGCGATGACCGCAAGGCCGATCTCGTCCGCCGCCTCGATGGCCGCGCGGTAAGGCGTCTTGCCCATCTTGATGTGGCGCGCGATGTTCTCGATCTCGACGATCGCGTCGTCGACGAGGATGCCGGTCGCCAGCGTCAGGGCGAGGAAGCTGACGAGGTTCAGCGAGAAGCCCATCAGGTCCATGATCCAGAATGTCGGGATGGCGGAGAGGGGCAGGGCGATTGCCGAAATCAGGGTGGCGCGCCAGTTGCGCAGGAACAGGAAAACCACGATGACGGCGAGCACCGCACCCTCGATCAGGGTGTGCATGGCCGCCTCGTAGTTGCCGTAAGTGAAGTAGACGGAATCGTCCATCAGCTTGATGTCGACATTCGGGTTTTCCGCCCGGACCTGATCGAGGATGGTCGAAACCGTTTCCGCGACGCTCACTTCGCTGGCGCCCTTGGAACGGAAGACGGCGAAGGTGACGACCGGCTCGCCATTGAAGCGCGAAAAGGATTTCTGTTCCTCGTAGGTGTCCTTGATCGTGCCGAGGTCGGACAGCTTGACGAAGCGGCCGTTGCTCAGGGCGATGGTGGTATTGGACAGGGTATCGACATTGCGGGCGTCGCCGAGCGTGCGGATTGCCTGTTCGGCGCCCGCCACCTGGCCGCGGCCCGAGCCGAGGTCGACATTGGTGCCGCGCAACTGGCGGTTCACGTCGGCGGCGGTGATGCCGAAAGCGTCGAGTCGGTCAGGGTTGAGCTCGACGCGGATTTCCCGGTCGGCGCCGCCGTAGCGGTCGATGCGGCCGATGCCGCTCTGGCCCTGCAGGGCGCGCTTGATGGTGTCGTCGACAAACCAGGACAGTTCCTCGATGCTCATGTTCGGCGAGGAAACCGCAAACGTCTGGATGGCGGCGCCCTCGACGTCGATCTTGGCGACGATCGGTTCATCGACAGAAGCCGGCAGGTCGCCGCGAATGCGGTCGATGGCGTCCTTGACGTCCTGCACCGCCTGCTCGGTCGGAACCTCCATGCGGAACATCACGAGCGTCTGCGACTGGCCGTCGGTGACGGTGGACGAGAGTTCGTCGACGCCGGTGATGCTCGCCACCGCGTCTTCGATTTCCTTCGTCACCTGTGTTTCGAGTTCGGCCGGCGATGCGCCGCTCTGGGTGACCGTAATCGCCACCAGCGGCACGTCGATGTTCGGGAAGCGGGTGATCGGCAGCGCAAAAAACGACTGCAGCCCGACCACCATCAGCAGGAAAAAGGTCAGAATCGGCGCAACGGGATTTCGAATGGCCCAGGCGGAGAAATTCATGGCGCTCTGTCTCTCAGTTCGAGGCGGCAGTTTCGTCGCTGATCGGGTTGATGCGGTCGCCGTCGCGAACGAAGGCGCCTGCCTTGGCGACGACCACGTCGCCTTCCTTCAGGCCGCTGACAACCTGGATATAGGCTCCATCCTGGATGCCGGTCGCAATGTCGACCTGCTTGACCACGCCATCCTTGACCAGACGGGTCGTCGTCCTGTTCTTGCTCGTTGTAATCGCCGAAAGCGGCAGGGCTATGCCGGTCGCTTCGGCCAGGATGATTTCAGCGCTTCCATACATGCCGGCGCGGGCGCCGTTGTCGTCATCGATGGCGATGTGCACCGCGCCGAGGCGGGTCTGCGGATCGACGATGGGGGAAATCAGGCGGACCGAGCCGTTGAGACTCGCGGCACCGCCGGCGACGGTAATCTTCGCCTTCTGGCCGACGCGCATCTTCAGGATATCAGTCTCGGATACGTCTGCGACGAGTTCGATCTGGCCGTCCCGGATGACAGTGAACATCGGCTGGCCGCTGCCGGACGCAATCGCGCCGGTCTTGGCATTGCGCACGGAAACGACGCCGGCGACGGGCGTCTTGACGTCCGTGCGGGCCAGATTGAGGTCGATGTCGGCGATCTGGCTGTCGACGACCTTGATGTCGGCTTCGGCAATGGCGATCGCCTGTTCGGCGCTCGTTACCTTGGCGCGGGCGCTGCTGGCGGCGGTTTCCGCCTGTTCGACCGAGGAGGTCGAGAACGTGCCGGACTTGCCGAGTGCGGTGGCGCGCTTGAACTGGCGTTCCGCTTCCGTCGCATTGGCCTGCGCGTCGGCAAGCTGCGCATGATATTGCGCGAGCGCCGCCTCGGCCTTGGCGCGCGATGCCTGAAGCTGGCTCTTCTGCAGACGCAGCGCATCATCGTTCAGGCGGGCGACCACGCCATCCGCTTCCACGCGGTCGCCGACATCGGCCTCAAGCGTGCGGATCGACAGGCCGTCAACGAGTGGCTGCACGTAAATCTCCTCCACCGGCTTGATCGATCCGGTTGCGACGACCCTGTCCACCAGGGGGCGCGTTTCGGCCTTGGTCACCACGATGGAGGGAATCTTCGGTTGCGACGTCGATGTAGAGGCCTCCTCCGCCTTGATGGCGTGAGGCAGAAACAGGACGGACATGGCGAGCAGTCCGACGATGACATCCTTGTTGCGAACCATGGGCTCCTTCCCAGCATTCAGTGAATGCACAAATAGTTATTAAATAAAACTTGTTTTCCGCGAAGGAATCAGTAAGGTGCCGACAGCACGCTCCTCCGGACTTTTCCATTCCGGTGGAAATTCTTTCTATCACGCGACCGGTTCTTAGTTGGTATCGCTCGTTCGACTTACAAGAGCGACGAGCACTTTCTTTGCGGCGCAAATTCTAAGCGTGTGCTTTGCGCAAATCAATGTGGTTGCAAAGCCACAGGTTGACGTCTTGTCCGCTGCGGCGCAGGCATACAAAAAGGCGCACGGCCGGCAGCCGCGCGCCTTTTATCGTTGGATCGTCGCGCCTGATTATTTCAGTGCCGCGTCGGTGATTTCGTGCGTCCAGGCGCCGGTCGGCTCCTTGGTGATGACCGGGTCCGAGCCCCCGCCGAGCAGGGTGGCGACGGTGCGCTTGTAGTCCGCCTCGTCGAGCGCGCCATTGGAGCCTGCGGTCAGCTTGGCGACTTCGCCCATCATGCGCTTCTGGTGTTTCTCGGTCTGGGCACCGGAGGCGTCGTTTTCGAGAACGATGTCGGCTGCGTCATCCGGGTTTTCCTCGGCCCACTTCCAGCCCTTCATCGAGGCACGGACGAACTTGACCATCTTTTCCTTGAAGGCAGGGTCCTTCAGCTTGTCTTCCAGAACGTAGAGGCCGTCCTCAAGCGTGGCGACGCCTTCGTCCTCGTATTTGAAGGTGATGAGGTCCTCCGGCTTGATGCCGGCGTCGATGACCTGCCAGTATTCGTTATAGGTCATGGTCGAGATGCAGGCGGCCTGCTTCTGCAGCAGCGGGTCGACGTTGAAGCCCTGTTTCAGCACCGTCACGCCATCGGCTCCGCCGGTGGTCGGGATCTTCAGGTGAGCCATCCACGACAGGAAGGGGTATTCGTTGCCGAAGAACCAGACGCCCAGCGTCTTGCCCTTGAAGTCGTCCGGCTTGGTGATGCCGGTTTCCTTGAGGCAGGTCAGCATCATGCCCGACTTCTTGAACGGCTGGGCAATGTTGACGAGCGGGGTGCCCTTTTCGCGCACGGCGAGAGCCGAAGGCATCCAGTCGATGACGACGTCGGCGCCGCCGCCGGCGATGACTTGGGCGGGTGCGATGTCCGGACCGCCGGGCTTGATGTCGACGTCGAGGCCTTCCTCTTCATAGAAGCCCTTGTCCTTGGCGACGTAGTAGCCGGCGAACTGGGCCTGCGTCACCCATTTCAGCTGCAGCGTCACCTTGTCGGCGGCGGCCGCCTGCATCGCCGTCAGCGAGACGGCGCCTGCCAGCAGCAGGGATGCGATCTTGAATTTCATGTCTGTTCCCTCTTCTTTTTTACGCCTGTCCACCGCGGACAGACGGATGCCAGAAGGTGACGGCGCGCTCTGCCAGCGCCACCACCCCATAAAAGATCGAGCCTGCGAGCGCGGCGACCGCGATCTCGGCCCAGACCATGTCGACATTGCTTCGCCCCACTTCCGTGGAAATCCGGAACCCCATGCCGACAATCGGGGTGCCGAAAAACTCTGCCACGATGGCGCCGATCAGCGCCAGCGTCGAATTGATCTTGAGCGCGTTGAAGATGAACGGCCATGCGGCGGGCAGGCGAAGCTTGGTCAGCGTCTGCCACCAGCTTGCCGCATAGGTGCGCATCAGGTCGCGTTCCATATGGCTTGCCGCGCCGAGCCCCTGCACGGTGTTCACCAGCATGGGGAAGAAGGTCATGATAACGACGACGGCGACCTTGGATTGCCAGTCGAAGCCGAACCACATGACCATGATCGGCGCGACGCCGACGACCGGCAGCGCGGACACGAAATTGCCGATGGGCAGCAGGCCCTTCTGTAGGAAGGGCGAGCGGCCGACGAGGATCGCCACGATGAAGCCGAGACCGCAGCCGAGCACATAGCCGGTCAGAACGGACTTCAGGAAAGTCTGCCGGAAATCGGCCCAGAGCGTCGGGATGGAGTTGATAAGCCGCGTCCAGATCATCGACGGCGCCGGAAGCAGGATCGAGGGAATGGAGAAGCCGCGCACCACGCATTCCCAGATGACGAGCAGGGTGACGCCGAAGATCAGCGGCACGGCCATATTGGCGGCGCGGCGAAGGGCCGGGCTGGCGAAGCGCTGGCGCACCAGCCATTCGTTGAGGCCCCAGGTCGCGAGCCAGAAGACGGCGGCGAAAAGCAGATAACCGTTCATGGCTTGACTCCCATGCGTTTCAGGACGCGGCCATGGGCGAAGCCGACGATGCCGACGAGAACCGCGGCGAGGCCCGCTGCCATGAAGAGCGCCGCCCAGATCTGGATGGTCTGCCCGTAATAGGAGCCGGAGAGCAGGCGGGCGCCGAGCCCGGCGACCGCGCCGGTCGGCAGCTCGCCGACGATGGCGCCCACCAGCGATATGGCGATGGCCACCTTGAGCGAGGTGAAGAGGTAGGGCATCGAGGCCGGCCAGCGGAGTTTCCAGAAGGTCTGGGTCTGGCTGGCATTGTAGGTGTGCATCAGGTCGAGCAGCAGTGTATCCGGGCTTCTCAAGCCCTTCACCATGCCGACGACGATGGGGAAGAAGGAAAGGTAGGTCGAGATCAGCGCCTTGGGCAGCACGCCCGAAATGCCGACCGCATTCAGCACGACGATAATCATCGGCGCGACCGCGAGGATCGGGATCGTCTGGCTGGCGATGACCCAAGGCATCAGCGAGCGGTCCATCGCCCGGTTATGCACGATGCCGACGGCGAGCAGGATGCCGAGGACGGTGCCGATGGCAAAGCCGAGCAGGGTGGCCGAAAGCGTGATCCAGGCATGATAGACGAGGCTGCGCTTCGAGGTGATCGCCTTGTTGACGGTGGTATCCCACAGTTCGACGGCGATCTGGTGCGGCGCCGGCAGCACCGGACGCTCCTGAACGAAGGTGCGTTCCACCACCTGCCCGAAGCTCAGGGTCTCGTTGTCGCGCGCCGCCTGATCGCGCACGAAGGGCGCGTTGAGATAGACGACGAAGACATGCCAGATGACGAGGATCGCGAAGATGACGGTGAGGACCGGCAGGACGCGGTCGCGGAGGAGGGAGGGGGAGGTCATGGGCTCTCCTCCGCCATCAGGAATTGCGCCAAGGCCTTTTCCAGGGTGATGAACACGTAGTCCGGGTTATCGATTACCTGATGCTTGTCGAAACGAATGACCTCAAAGCCTTGACCGCGAAGAAATGCGTCCCTGCGCAGATCATGTGCGCGGCCTTGATCTGTCTCGTGACTGTCGCCATCGACCTCCACGATCAGGCGGGCAGAAAGCCATGCAAAATCGGCGACGTAAGGCCCCACTGGCGTTTCCCTGCGAAACCGGGCTCCTCGGGGTCTGAGGTCTCGCAATAGATCCCACATTTCCCGCTCGGCTCTGGTCAGTTCTCGCCGGAGAGTTCTTGCACGTTTTCTGGTCTTCGGGTCGATGTTGGAATGCGGCATGGGACACTCCAGCGATAGAGACCGATCTTCGGTAAAGACCCCCTCTGGCCTGCCGGCCATCTCCCCCATAAGGGGGGAGAGGATCTGCGGAACGTTCCCGCCCACATCGCGACGTTTGTAGCGGGCAGAGAAGCCCCTCCCCCTTGTGGGGAGGGGTTGGGGAGGGGTTTTTATGGGAGAGGAAAGCTTATTCCTCATAGCTGTGCCCCGCCTTCAGGCCCTCGCGGACGCGGTGGGCGATTTCGAGGAATTCGGGGGTCTCGCGGATTTCCAGCGGGCGTTCGCGCGGCAGGGTGGATTCGATCACGTCGGTCACGCGGCCGGGCCGGGGGCTCATCACCACGATCCTGGTGGAGAGGTAGACGGCCTCCGGAATGGAATGGGTGACGAAGCAGATCGTCTTGTCGGTCGCGGCCCAGAGCTTCAGAAGCTGTTCGTTGAGATGGTCTCGGACGATCTCGTCCAGCGCGCCGAAGGGTTCGTCCATCAGCAGCAGGTCAGCGTCGAAGGCAAGCGCGCGGGCGATCGAGGCGCGCTGCTGCATGCCGCCGGAAAGCTGCCAGGGAAACTTCTTGCCGAAGCCGGTGAGGTTGACGAGTTCCAGCGTCTGCTCGATGCGCTTCTTCTTTTCCTCGACGGAGAAGCCCATGATTTCCAGCGGAAGCGCGATGTTCTTTTCGATGGTGCGCCACGGATAGAGCGCCGCCGCCTGGAAGACATAGCCGTAGGAGCGGTCCAACCTTGCGTTTTCCGGCGTCATGCCGTTGACGGTGATCTCGCCGCTGGTGTGCTTCTCCAGGTCGGCGATGACGCGGAGAAAGGTGGTCTTGCCGCAGCCCGAGGGGCCGATGAAGGAGACGAAGTCGCCCTTCTTCACCTCGAGGTCGACATTGGAGAGCGCGTGCACCGGCCCGTCTCCCGTCTGGAAGGTGAGACAGAGGTTTTTCGCGGAGACGACTGAGAAGGGTGCGTTCATCGAATGGAACTCATCGGCTTGGTTGCAAAGGCAAAAGGCCTCTTGCATGCTATCATGACACGGCCGGATCGCGCCGGCCTATGAGACTTTGCGTGGAGACCCAACGCCTTGGAGGAGCGGGACCATGGATACATCATCGAAACCCACCTGCAGGATCGTCCGGCCGAGCAATACCTATGACGGCAAGCAGGGACTGAGCTATTTCGAGGGGATTGCCGCAGAGACCGTCGGCTCGAAGGGCATCTGCATGCATGTGCTGACCATGCCGCCCGGCGCGCGGGCCAAGGCCCATCTGCACGAGAGCCACGAGACGGCGATCTACTGCCTCTCCGGCTCCGCCCACACTTGGTACGGCGACCGGCTGGAAAACCATGTGATCCTGCATGCGGGCGAACTGATGTACATTCCCGCCGGCGTGCCGCACCTTCCGGCCAACCTTTCCAACGCGCCCTGCACGGCGATCATCGCCCGGACAGATCCGAACGAGCAGGAAAGCGTGGTGCTTCTGCCCGAACTGGACGCGCTGGTGAAGGTCTGAGGCTATCTGCATAGGGCCAGCGGTCCCCAGGTCGAGCCGTCGTCTATTTTCAGCAGGTAACTGTTGGGAGCGGCGGGTTCTATGTCGATTTCGAACGGTGCCAGTTCCCCGTTCCCGCCTTCCTCCTCGCAACTGGCGGTGACGGTGAAGCCATCGTCCGGGTTCTCGTGCACGTCCCTGAAAGTGCAATAGGCCGACGCCGTGGTGACGGCTTCGGAGGTCAGCAGGAAGAAATTGTCGGAACCGGTGGATTCTCCCGTCGTCGCATAGTCGCAGCCATCCTTATTGCCATACTTGTCCTTGATCGGCAGTTCGGCGGCGATGGCCGCGCCGAAAGGCGCGGACCAGACAAGCGAAGCCAGCAGAAGCGGCAGGCCAGCCCGGCGCATCGATCAGACGCCGGATGCCGGGATGCCGGTGCGCTCGACTTTCCGGGGCGCGACCAGTTCCTTCCAGGTGGACAAGGCCTTGCTGACCGCCTGGAAGGGCTCGCGCGATACGAACTGGCCATGGCCTTCGCGCGTCTTGACGGTCGCTTCCTCGATGGCGACATAGCCGCGGGTGAGCGTGTAGCGCGGCAGGCCGGTCACTTCCTTGCCCTCGAAGACGTTGTATTCGACCGGCGACTGCTGGGTCTTGGCCGAAATGGTCTTGGTGCGCTTCGGGTCCCAGACGACGATATCCGCATCGGCGCCGACGACGATCGCGCCTTTCTTCGGATACATGTTGAGGATCTTGGCGATGTTGGTGGAGGTGACGGCCACGAATTCGTTCATGGTCAGGCGGCCGGTGTTGACGCCATAGCTCCAGAGCAGCGGCATGCGGTCTTCGAGGCCGCCGGTGCCGTTCGGTATCTTGCGGAAATCGCCGACGCCGTAGCGCTTCTGCTTGATGGTGAACGAGCAGTGGTCGGTGGCGACGCAGGAGAGCGATCCCGCCTGCAGGCCGGCCCACAGGCTGTCCTGATGCAGCTTGTTGCGGAAGGGCGGGGACATGACGCGGGCGGCGGCATGATCCCAGTCGGGGTTCGAATATTCGCTTTCATCGAGCAGCAGGTGCTGGATCAACGGTTCGCCATAGACGCGCATGCCCTTCTGGCGGGCGCGGCGGATCGCCTCGTGGGCCTGTTCACAGGAGGTGTGGACGATGTAGACCGGGCAGCCGGCCATGTCGGCGATGGTGATGGCGCGGTTGGTCGCCTCCCCCTCGACTTCCGGCGGGCGGGAATAGGCGTGGGCTTCCGGGCCGTTATTGCCTGATGCCATCAGCTTTTCCTGCATTGAGGCGACAATGTCGCCGTTTTCGGCATGCACCAGCGGCAGGGCGCCGAGTTCGGCGCAGCGCGAGAAGGAGGCGAACATCTCGTCGTCGTTCACCATCAGCGCGCCCTTGTAGGCCATGAAGTGCTTGAAGGTGTTGATGCCCTTTTCGCGGACGACGGTTTCCATCTCCTCGAAGACCTGCTTGTCCCACCATGTCACGGCCATGTGGAAGGAATAATCGGCATTGGCCCTGGTGGACTTGTTGTCCCAGCGCTTCAGCGCATCGAGGAGCGACTGGCCCGGATCGGGCAGACAGAAATCGACCACCATAGTGGTGCCGCCGGCGAGGCCGGCGCGGGTGCCGCTTTCGAAATCGTCGGCGGAGTAGGTGCCCATGAACGGCATTTCGAGGTGAACATGCGGGTCGATGCCGCCCGGCATGACATAGCAGCCGGCCGCATCCAGAACCTCGTCGCCGACAAGGTTCGGGCCGATCTCGACGATCACGCCGCCTTCGATCCTGACGTCAGCCTTGTAGGTGAGATCGGCGGTGACAACGGTGCCGCCCTTGATGACTTTCGATGACATAGATACCTCCGGCCTTTCAGGCGCGCAGCGTGGCGAGTTTCATGCCGAAGCCGATGAAGACGACTCCGGTTGCAGCTTTGATCCAGCGCTCGACCCGGCCGTTGCGGGCAAAGCTGGTGATGCGGGAGAACACCATGACCATGGTCGCGAACCAGATCAGGTTGATTATGGAATGCAGGAGTACGAGAAAGTAGATGTTGCCGGCCGTCGCGTGGTCGAGCGGCAGGAATTGCGGGAAGGCGGCGATGTAGAACATCGACACCTTGGGGTTCAGCGCATTGGTGAGCAGGCCTTCGCCATAGGCTTTCAACAGTGTCCTGCGGCGCCGGGCCGGGGTCGTCTGCTGCTGCAGGATGCTGCCACGCCAGGCCTGGTAGAGCGATTTGAGGCCGACATAGCAGAGATAGGCGGCCCCTAGCATCTTGACGAACCAGAACAGTTCCGCCGAACGCACCAGGAGCACGGAAAGGCCGAACATCACGAAGGTCCCGTGAATGTAGAAGGCCGTCATGAAGCCGGCGATATTGGCGAAGCCGGCGAGCCTGCCGGAGGTCGGCACGGTCTTGGCGATCAGAACGCCGTTGGGGCCTGGCGAGACCACCAGCAGCGTGGTGACCGTGATGAAGGCGAGGATGGTGCTTAAATCCATGGCGCTGTTCCTTTCCGCGGCAGCGTCAGCCTAGCCGACAATCTCCGCGGTCTCCAGCACTGCATGAAACAGCACGTCGCAGCCGGCGGCGGCCCAGTCCTTCGAGATGTCCTCGGCCTCGTTATGGGAAAGGCCGCCGACGCAGGGGCACATGACCATGGTGGCCGGGGCGACCTTGGCGGCCCAGCAGGCGTCGTGGCCGGCGCCGGAGATGATGTTCATGTGGCTATAGCCCAGCCGGTCGGCGGCGCTGCGCACGCGCTCCACCAGCACCGGATCGAAGGTGACGGGGTCGAAATGGCCGACCGCCTCGACCGAACAGCCGACGCCGAGCGTCTCGCAGATCGCTGCCGCTTCCTTTTCGATCCTCGCCCGCATGGCGTTGAGCTTTTCAAGATCCGGCGTGCGGATGTCGACCGTGAACACGACCTTGCCCGGCAACACGTTGCGGGAATTCGGCGAGAAGAACACCTGGCCGACGCCGCCGACCGCGCCCGGCTGGTTCTCCATGGCGACGGTCTGCACCATCTCGACAATGCGGCTCATGGCGAGGCCGGCATTGACGCGCATGTTCATCGGGGTGGAGCCGGTATGGGCTTCCTTGCCGGACAGCGTGAATTCCAGCCACCACAAGCCCTGACAGTGGGTGACGACGCCGATCTGCTTTTCCTCGGCCTCGAGGATCGGGCCTTGCTCGATATGATATTCGAAATAGGCGTGCATCTTGCGGGCGCCGACTTCTTCCTCGCCGAGCCAGCCGATGCGTTTCAGTTCGTCGCCATAGGTCTTGCCCTCGGGGTCCTTGCGGCCATAGGCGTAGTCGAGCGAATGGACGCCGGCGAAGACGCCTGAGGCGAGCATGGCCGGCGCAAAACGCGCGCCTTCCTCGTTTGCCCAGTTGGTGACGACGATCGGATGTTTCGTCCTGATGCCGAGGTCGTTCATCGAGCGGACCACTTCGAGCGCCGCGAGAACGCCAAGGACGCCGTCATACTTGCCGCCGGTCGGCTGGGTGTCGAGGTGGCTGCCCACATAGACGGGAAGGGCGTCCGGATCTGTGCCGGGCCGGGTGGCGAACATGGTGCCCATCTTGTCGACGCCCATGGTCATGCCGGCGGCGTCGCACCATTTCTTGAAGAGGGAGCGTCCCTCGGCATCCGCGTCGGTCAATGTCTGGCGATTGTTGCCGCCGGCAATGCCGGGGCCGATCTTCGCCATCTCCATGAGTGAATCCCACAGGCGATCGCCGTTCACGCGCAAGTTCTCGCCGGGTGCAGCCGTCATTTCAAAATCCTCACCAGTTTTCCGTATGGCCATGCAAACTGCATGCCCCAATATTCCCCCGGTCACCGCATGCCGATATTTTATGATTCTTTCGACATTCGGATTGGCGGTTGCCTTTATTCGGCACCTGACCAATAATTTGACCGACTGGTAAACATTACAACTTCCATCGCTGCACTCAAGACGGAAAACGCGAAAAAACGAGACAAAATAGCGGGCAATTGCCTTAAAAAGGAGCAGCGCTATTTCTGATAAAGATCAAGCGTTTACAGGTGCTCCGGAGGAACGGGACAAGACGAGACATGGCAATACCGAGGGCGGCAAAGACACAGCGACGGACGCGCATCCAGGAGGAAAAGGAAGAGCAGATTCTGGAGGCTGCGCTGAATGTTTTCTCGCGAAGCGGCTTCCGCGGCTCGACCATCGACCAGATTGCCGAGGTCGCGGGAATGTCGAAGCCGAACCTGCTCTATTATTTTCGCACCAAGGAAGCGATGCACCGGGCGCTGATCGACCGGGTGCTGGAGAACTGGCTGGAGCCGCTGAAGGCCTTCGATGCCGAGGGCGATCCGGAACAGGAGATCCGTTCCTATATCCGGCGCAAGCTGGAAATGGCCCGGGATTTTCCGCGCGAGAGCCGCCTTTTCGCCAACGAGGTTCTGGCCGGTGCGCCGCATATCGAAGACGTGCTCAAGGGGCCGCTCAAGGAACTGGTGGACGAGAAGGCCGAAGTCATCCGCTCGTGGGTCCGCGCCGGCAAGGTGCGGGATTGCGATCCCCGTCACCTGATCTTCTCGATCTGGTCGACCACGCAGCACTATGCCGATTTCGACGTGCAGGTGAAGGCCGTGCTCGGTACGGGCCGCAAGACGATGAACCGGTTCGACGATGCCGCGACCTTTCTGGAGACCCTGTTCATCCAGGGGCTTATTCCGAAACCTTCCACCGGCGGCTAATCAGTCCGGCAGCAGTGCCATCACGAGCAGACCGCAGGCGGTGACGAGAGCGCCGAGAAAGACGGGGGCAGAGGCCCAGCCGTGGCCGATCAGCCCCTCGATGACAATGATGAAGGTCGGTGTGAGATAGCCATAGGCCAGCACCTTCGGGGCGGGCAAGCGCATCGAAGCATATTGCAGCAGGAAGAAGGTGACGGCCGTCGTGATGACCGAGAGGTAGAAAATCGCCAGCCAGACGACCGGCGGCAGGTGCATGAGGTCGACTTCGGAAAAACGCGGCGCTGCCGGGATCATGATGAAGAGGAAGGTTGCGGCCGCCGCCCAGAAGACGAAGGTCAGCGGTGGCTCCTTGCGGTTGAACAGCCTGAGGAGCGGGACATAGGCCGCATGACAGAGCACGCCGACGAAGTAGATCATCTCGCCGCGGCCGACATCGAAGGCCATGAGCGCGCCGAGGTCGCCGCGAAAGATCACCCAGACAGCCCCGGTCGCCGCGATCAGCAGGCTCAGCAATACGCCGGGGCGCGTTCGCTGTCGCATCAACAGCCAACCGAAACCGGCGCTGAGCAGCGGCATCAGCGTGAAGATCGCGCCGGTCGCGACCGGTTTGGTGAATTGCAGCGCGATGAACATGGTGACCATGTAGACCGCCATCAGCAAGCCGAGAACGGCGAAGCGCCACGGCTCCCCCGGCCATCGCAGCGACAGGCCCGTCTTCAGGCAGAGCAGTCCGATCAACAGGATCGTCAGGGCGTAGCGGAGGGCCTGCAAGGCGATCGGGTCGATCAGTTGGGTGGCGACGCCGCCGAAGGAGAAGGAGCCGGAGACGAGAAGGGAGAAGAGCAGCACGGCAAGATGCGCCTTGAGCTTTTCGAGGCCCCTGGCATGGGTATTGTGGCGGCTTTGCGCGGTGCTGCTTTCGGTCACGGGGGCTGCTCGCTTAAGGGATGGAGGTTAGCGCAGCGGGCCTAGCATGGGATCGGCGGAGGGGAAAGAGAGGGAAGGGGCTGCGCGGGGACCGTCGGGGCAGCCGAACCCCGTTGTCTGCGACCGGCGGTCTTTTCCCGATGTTCAGACGGCCTTCGCGGTTTCGCTCGTCAGCCAGCTGCGCTTGCGCGCGAAGTCGAGAAAGGCTGTCGCATCCATCGGGCGGGCCAGCGCATAGCCCTGCAGCGTCTGGCATCCGAGATCGCGCAGGATTTCGGCGTGCTGCATGGTTTCGACGCCTTCCGCGACGATCTCGATACCGAGAGAGCGGCCAATGTCGACGATCGAGCTGATGAGACGCCTTTGCGCGGCAGACGAGATGATCGGTGCGGTCAACTGCCGGTCGATTTTCAGCCGGCGGGGCGAGAGCTTCAGGAGGCTCAGGATCGAGGCGTAGCCGGTGCCGAAATCGTCTATCTCGATGTCGATGCCGTGCGCCTTGATCCGTTCGATGCTGTCGGTGACGGTTGCGCCCTTGTCGTCGAAGGAGATGGATTCGAGCAGTTCGAACGACAGGCTGCCCGGAGCGAGATCCAGCATGTCGAGCCGCTGCATGAGGTTTTCGTCGAACAGCCTCTGGGCGGAAATGTTGACCGACACCTTGCCGATGTTGAGATCGGCTGCACGCCAGCGGGTGAGCTGCATCAGCGCCTGATCGAGGATGGCGGCGTCGATCTGCGAGACGACGTTGAGGTTTTCGGCGATCTTGAGGAAGGCGGCGGGGCCGAGAATGCCCTGCTGCGGATGGTCCCAGCGGGCCAGGGCCTCGACGCCGGTGATTTCCAGCGTGTGGGCGTCGAACTGGGGCTGGAAATAGGCGACGAAACCGTTCTGTTCGAGCGAGCGCAGAATGGCATCGGCCGTCATCTTGGTGTTGATCGTCAGGGACTTCAGCGTATCGGTGTAGCGTTCGACGCGGTTGCGGCCATGGCGCTTGGCCTCGTAAAGAGCGATATCGGCGTTGACGAGTAACTGTTCCGCCGGAGTGTCGGGACTGTAACGGGTGGCGATGCCGATGGAGGCGCCGACGCGGCATTCGTGGCCGCCATAGGTGATCGGCGTGTTGATCGCGTCGATCAGGTTCCGCGCGAGATCGGTGAACTGCTTTTCGTCGAGCGCCTCGGGGCAGACCACGACGAATTCGTCGCCGCCGATGCGGGCCACGAAATCGCCCGGGCGGATGTTTTCGTGCAGCTTGGATGCGACATGGCGGAGAATGGCGTCGCCGGCGCCGTGTCCGAGTGTATCGTTGATGTCCTTGAAGCGGTCGAGATCGATATGCAGGACGACGGGATTGGCCTGTCCGCCGGAGTTGTCGATCTCGGAAAGATACTGGTCGAGATAGCGCCGATTGGGCAGGGCGGTCAGTGCGTCGTGCAGGGAGGCATGCTCCATGCGCCGGCGGGCCTGCTCAAGTTGCTGGTTCTGCAATTCCGCCTGCAGCTTGGCGGCGCGCAACGCCTGCTGCAGGCGAATGTCGGCGGTGACGTTCCAGTTGACGCCGACGATCTTCTTGCGGAAGCGTGAATCGCGATAGGTGGTTCCGTAGGCGCGGATATGCCGTTCCTCTCCCGCCGGGGTGAGAATGCGGAATTCGGTAACGAAGTCCTTGCCGCTCTCGATCGCCCTGGTGAAGTCGTTTATCGTGGCCTCGCGGTCGTCGGGGTGAAGCGAATCCTTCCAGGTCTGATAGGTGCCGAGACGGCCGGGGTCCACGCCATAGAGCTGTTTCATGCGGGCGTCCCAGTGCAGTTCGCCGCTGCCGATGTCGAGTTCCCATACCCCGATGCGCGAGGCTTCCAGTGCGATTTCAAGCCTGTGGGAGAGGGCGCGCAGTTCTTCCTCGCGCTGACGCAAGGCCGCGATATTGCCCTGACGCTCGCGCAGCAGTCGCGCGACCCACACGATCGGCGACACGATCATGGTCCCGACCAGCATCATCAGGGCGCGGAAAATCCAGAGATCGGCTGGGGACTGGTGCCATCCGCCGTTCGGCACAGCGGCGATCCGCCAGCCCTCGCCACCGAAATCGATGTTCATGATGACGGGCGTTTCGTGGAAGACCGCCGGATCGCCGAAGAACGGCTTGTCGACGTCGCCAACACTGCTGGCCGCAATCGCGACCTTGATGTCGAGCGCCGGATCGTGGAGGCCGGCCGAGGCATAAAGCTTGTCGATATCGATGACTGCCGAAAGCAGGCCCCAGAAGGTGTATCCCCCGTGGCCGTTGCCATAGGTGATCGGATAGCGGACGATCACGCCCTTGCCGCCCTGCACGAGGTCGACGGGGCCGGTGACCACATATCGGCCGGTGTCGCGCGCCCGAAAGGCCGCCTTACGCTGTGCCTCGTTCCTGCGATAGTCGAGCCCCAGCACCTGCTTGTTGCCGTTCATCGGATAGACCAGCGTGACGACGAGATCCGGGGCCGCTACGACATTTCTGATCTGGTGAGGGGTGGAGAGGATACGGTAGGCGAGGGCGGAGAAACGATCCTGGTCGATCCTGGGTTCGGTTTCGATGACAGCCGCGAGGCCCTGCATGAGCTGGATGTTGGCGTTGATGTCGCCTTCCAGTTTGGCGCGGATGACGCCGAGCTGTTCGGCGACGCTGGTGCGCAGGTTTTCCTCGTTCAGCCGTCTTTTCTGATTGTCGGCGTAGAGGATCGAGATTGCGACCGCGATGACGACAATAAGCGCGGGAAGATAGTATTGCGGTATCGTCCGCAACGACACCCAAGACGCCCTCCTGTTTTTCCCCGCCATGCCTAAAGCCCCTGGCAATACAGTTGTTCGGTCGAAAAATAACGTCCTTGAACCCTCTAAATCAGTCAATTCACATGAAAGCCCTGAAGATTTCCTGAATCCTGCCGGTCAAAACCGGAGGAATTGCGTTTCCTTGGCTTGTGCTACTTCTGAATGTGCCGGCCGTCGCGTTCCGCCGGTCGTCGCGGGTGGCGACATGTGAAAAAAAGCCCCGTCTCCGGGGCTTCTGTTCTGTCTGTGGAAAGATGACCTTACTCGGCAGCCTGGACGGCCATCGGATTGTTCGGATGGGTCGTCCAGTTGGCATAGTTCGGGTCGACGGGCTTTCCCGTGCGCTGGTCGAGGGTGCCCGGCTCCAGCCCTACCATGGTGATGCAATTCTCCACCGGGCAGACGTTGACGCAGAGATTGCAGCCGACGCACTCGTCTTCCATGACCTCGAAATGCCTGACGCCGTTCACCATCGAGGTGATCGCCTGGTGCGAGGTGTCCTCGCAGGCGATGTGACAGCGGCCGCACTTGATGCAGGCGTCCTGGTCGATGCGCGCCTTGGCGATGTAGTTGAGGTTGAGATACTGCCAGTCGGTGACGTTCGGCACCGCGCGGCCGGTGATGTCGTCGAGATTGCGGTGGCCTTTGGCATCCATCCAGTCGGAAAGGCCGGAAATCATTTCCTGGACGATCTTGAAGCCGTAGGTCATGGCCGCTGTGCAGACCTGAACGTTGCCGGCACCGAGCACGAGGAATTCTGCGGCATCGCGCCAGGTGGTGACACCACCGATGCCGGAGATCGGCAGGCCGTAGGTTTCCGGATCGCGGGCGATTTCGGCGACCATGTTGAGTGCGATCGGCTTCACCGCCGGGCCGCAATAGCCGCCATGGGTGCCCTTGCCGCCAACAGTCGGGTTGGGCGCGAAATCGTCGAGGTCCACCGAAACGATGGAGTTGATGGTGTTAATCAGCGACACGGCGTCGGTGCCGCCGGCCTTGGCAGCGCGCGCCGGCTTGCGGATGTCGGTGATGTTGGGCGTGAGCTTGGTGATGACGGGCATGCGAGTGTACTGCTTGCACCAGCGCACGACCATCTCGATATATTCCGGCACCTGTCCGACGGCGGCGCCCATGCCGCGCTCGGACATGCCGTGGGGACAGCCGAAATTGAGTTCGATACCGTCGGCGCCGGTTTCCTCGACGAGCGGCAGGATCGCCTTCCACTCCTCCTCGACGCAGGGGACCATGATCGAGGCGACGAGCGCCCGGTCCGGCCAGTTCTTCTTGACCATCTTCATTTCCTGCAGGTTGATCTGCAGGGGGCGGTCGGTGATGAGCTCGATGTTGTTCAGGCCGAGCAGGCGGCGGTCGGCGCCCCAGATCGCGCCGTAGCGCGGGCCGTTGACGTTGACGACCGGCGGGCCTTCGGAGCCCAGCGTCTTCCAGACCGCGCCGCCCCAGCCGGCCTTGAAGGCGCGTTCGACATTGTAGGCCTTGTCGGTCGGCGGCGCGGAGGCGAGCCAGAAGGGGTTCGGCGATTTGATGCCGACGAAATTGTTGCGGAGATCAGCCATTGTTCGTTCCTCTCAATGTTCTTCGGATCAAGCGACAGCACTTGCTCCCGCCGAGGAAGCGGCGAGAGAACGATTGATGGATTCGGCCGCATCGCGGCCCATGGCGACGGCGGACACCGTCAGGTCCTGACCGCCGAATGCGCAGTCGCCGCCGGCCCAGACGCCGGGGATCGAGGTGCGGCCTTCGGCATCGACGGCGATCTTGCCGCCTTCGGTCTTCAGGCCGTCCAGTCCGAGCGTGTCGAGTTTCTGGCCGATGGCGACGAGGATCTGGTCGGCGGCGATTTCGGTCGTGTGGCCGGTTCCCTTCATCAGGCCGTTTTCCAGATGGGTGTATTCGAGCGTGATGGAGCTGACATGACCGCCCTTGTGGTCGATCTCCTTGGGCTGCAGCCAGTGGCGGATGGTGACGCCCTTCGAGGCGGCGAGATCCTGTTCGAACTCCGAGGCGTTCATGTGTTCCTTGCCGCGGCGGTAGCAGATGGTGACCGTTTCGGCGCCGAGCAGCTTGGCCTGGATGGCCGCGTCGATGGCGGTCATCCCGCCGCCGATGACGACGACGTTGCGGCCGACGGGAACGTCGCCCTTGTCCTTCGCCTCACGCAGGTTGGCAATGAATTCGACGGCGTCGAGAACGCCGTTGATCTGGTCGCCGGGCGTGTGCAACGTGTTGACGTTGCCGAGGCCGACGCCCAGGAAAACCGCGTCGAATTTCGACTGCAGGTCGGCGAGCGTGAAGTCACGACCGAGCATTTCGCCGTTCACCACGTCGATGTTGCCGATCGACAGAACGTAGTCGACCTCGGTCTGGGCGAAGTCGTTCGTGGTCTTGTAGGCGGCGATGCCGTATTCGTTGAGGCCGCCGGCCTTTTCGCGGTGGTCGTAGACGGTGACGAAGTGGCCATGCATGGCGAGCCTGTGGGCACAGGCGAGACCGGCCGGACCGGCGCCGACGACGGCGATCTTCCGGAAGGTTTCGTCTGCCGGCGCATAGAACTGGCGTCCTTCGGCAATCGCGATATCGGTGGCATAGCGCTGCAGGCGTCCGATCTCGACCGGACGCTCCTCGGCCGTGTTGCGCACGCAGGCCTCTTCGCACAGCGTTTCGGTGGGACAGACGCGAGCGCACATGCCGCCGAGGATGTTCTGGTCGAAGATCGTCTTTGCCGCGCCGATCGGATTGCCGGTGGCGATCTGGCGGATGAACATCGGAATGTCGATGGAGGTCGGACAGGCCGTCATGCACGGCGCGTCATGACAGAAGTAGCAGCGGTCGGAGGCAACCAGCGCTTCATGGTCGCCGAGACGCGGATGCAGGTCGGAGAAATTCTTCACATAATCGGCAGCATCAAGCCGCCCGGCCTTCAGGCCAGGTTCCAGTCGTCGCATCGAAGTTCCCTCTTTTTTATGGTGCGATTGCGAATACGGTAACTCAGGAAAAAAAATTTATCAAACGGTAAAATTTCTGAGAAGTTTCAATGCAAAACGCCGGGGATGCCGGGGATTCCCGTTTTTCGCGGCTGTCTTCGAAGATCGATTTCGGAGCGGGCGGTCTTCCGTTTCACACCCTCGCCGAAGGTGGGCATATGAGTCCCGCCGGCTTTCTCCGGCCCGGATGCGAGGGTTTCGCCCGAAAAAGGGGGCGTTTTCATCGTCGGCTTTGCATTCGACAAAATATGATAAAAAAACTCAGGTATATACTTTACTGTAATAGTCATGTTTTGTAGGTTCCGAATCCGGAGGCGCGGGGCAGCGTGCTGCCGGTTTCGTTTCAAGAGGAGTGTTAAAGGGCATGGCGAAGAAAAAGAAGCGCGAGGACCAGAAGAGCGGGGCGAAGCCGGCGTCCGCCGATAGCCGGGCTCTCGATGTGAAGAGCTTTCTCTATGTTGGCGGCCGCGACTGCCAGGTTGCGCATCTGCGCCAGATCGCCAGCAATTTCGGGGCGGAACTTATCCATCACGACGGCGGTTTGAGGGAAGCGGTATCGCGCATCGACACTGTTCTGCCCTCGGTGGACTGCGTGTTCTGCCCCATCGACTGTATCAGCCATGATGCGTGTCTGAGGGTGAAGAGCGGCTGCAAGAAGTTCGGCAAGGCCTTCATCCCCCTGCGCAACGGCAGCAAGTCGAGTCTGGAGCGGGCGCTGCAGACCCTGAATGAGAGGAATGAAAGTCAATGATGGACGATGATCTTGATTCGGCCATGCTGATCGGCCTGCACAAGCTCGCAGGCCAGAACGGCGATGGTCTTGTCCCCGCACTTCACGAACGTTTGATCGATCGGCAGGCGCAGAAGGCCGCAAGCGCGGAAATCATTGCGATTCCGGCCTTGCATCAGCGGAAAGCAAAACCCATTTATTCGCAGTCGTCATGGGGCGACGCGACAATCATTGATTTTCCCGCCCCGAAGTGGCTGCGGAACGCCGCGCGTCAGCGCGGCTGAGGCCCGGGTTAAGGCGTCGGCGGGAAGACGAACCGGGGACCCTGCGCATGAATGCGGAAAACCCTGTCGACTTTAACCGGGTCGACGTCCTGCCGATTCTTCCCTCTTTGAATTTTTCCCAGACACGAGAATTTTACGTCGAAAAGCTCGGTTTCGAGGCGATCGAAAAAACCTGCGACGAGTATATGGGCGTTCGCCGCGACGGGCTCGAATTGCATTTCTGGCTTTGCCAGGATCCCACTGTCTGCGACAGCAGTTCCGTCTTCTTCCGCTCGGAGAACGTCTGGCGTTTGTTCGAGGATTTCGATGGCCGCGGCGTGGAGATCACCCGCCATGTGGACGAGAACGACCAGCCGGTCGACAAGTTTCATGTGCGCGATCCGCACGGCAACCTGTTGCTGTTCGGGCGTCGGCTCGGGCCGCCGCCGGCCTGATCTTATTGGCCGGAGCGCAGCGGAAACAGCGCTCCCGCCCCGGCAATCAGCCATCCTGCGATCATCAGGATGCCACCCGCCGGCGCGGCCATCGGGAAGAGCCGCGTTCCCAGAAACTGCTTGCTGACGAGATCGCCGGCAAAGAGAAGCGTGCCGAGCGCCAGGACGAGGCCCGATGCAGTTGCCGTCGGAATGCGATGGCCGGCCGCCCTGAGGGCGAGAAGCGCCGGTGCGTGGGCGAGGCACATGGCGGAGGCGGGGCCGAGCAGCCCCTCGCTTCCGGTATGGGTCGCGGCCGCGGCGAGACCGACGCCGGCTGCGCCCAGAAGACCGGCGAATGCCGGCAGGAGACGGTTCAGGGCCTCGGAGGTCGACGGCACGGGCTAGTCCTTGTTCTGCATGTGATGGGCGAGCTTTTCGACCGGGTCCCAGATGATGGCGCGCAGCTTTTCATGGGAAATCGTGTCCTCCATGGCGCGACGGAAGCAGAGCAGCCATTCGTCCCGCTCCTCGGCACCGATTTCCGCGCCGAAGTGACGGCGCCGGAGCATGGGATGCCCGCGCTTTTCGATGTAGAGCTGCGGGCCGCCGAGATAGCCGGACAGATATTCGTAGAGCTTTTCCTCGCTGCCCGAGAGGTCGGGCGGATGGATCGCGCGGCACCGCGCCGCTTCTGGCAGGGTGTCCATCAGCTCGTAGAAGCGGCGCGTCAAGGCCCGCACCGTGGCGTCGCCACCGATCGCCTCGTAGAGTGTTATCGTTTCCTCGGTCATTTCCGGATTCCGTTGCTCAGCATTTCTTCTTAACCGCCCCGACGGTCCATGGGCAACAGCCCAGTGCGCCCATGCGGCAAAAGGCGCCGTGGGAGAGGTATTGAGACAGGAGTGGCTCAGGTAAAATTCACTTTACCACATACCGCAGCATCCAACGGAGATGGCCCCGGGCTAGGGTCATAGCCTGATTGCTACGAACACGCGAGTGATTGCGTTGATCCGGCGCGAATCTAGCTGCGAGGGAGCGTTATTATTACTAAACGTGATTAAGTAGCAGGCCACTTGCAATATTGTTGAATATCCAAATCAGAGATGGCCCAGTGCATCTCAACGAAATCAACGCATCCCGCGACTGCGCTAATGGAAGTCGCGTCCATCCCAGTGCATCCCGGAAAAGCTTTTGCCCTCCGGTGATACAAGCATATGGTCGGGCAGAGGCCACTTCGTGCGATGCGATCCTACGCGATAAGGGACCATTGTTTCCGTAAACGCCCAGCTCTCGTCTTGCCGAGTAGTGGCTTCAGGAACGAAATAATTTCCATACACCCATCTAAGTCGCGATTTACCAGGATCGAAGTATCGGCTCTGTAGGCTGTTTCGAACGTGGCGAAACGCATCTACCCTAGCCCCGGCGTAGGTTTCTATGCCGATATGAATCACACCAGGTCTATCTCCTGGAAGCTGCCCGTTCGCATCAACGAGCGTTTTCTTGAAGTGTCGGGCCTTCTGGCGCGTAGCGGCTGCTGAGGCGCTCCGCCACGTTACAACACTAGCCTGATAGACAGCGTCAGCATACTCGGGCCGATCTTCCCAAGGACGCCACTTTGCCGCCATGGAGTGATTGGCGTCGTGAGCATATGAACCAGCTAGCAACTCGATCATGCGAGTTGAACCATAGTACACATAGTCTTCACGCAGGACGCTGCGGGTAAGCTCCCAGTTTACTGGCCTGACGCGAATGGCCGCAATTTCATCCTCCACCGACTCCGTGGATGCTCGCTCCATCGCGGCTTGAACCCCACCCACGAGATACTCATCAGGAACATCTTCTAGCTCAACCTTGTAGACGACCTCGACAACCAATGACTGGTACTGCTCAAGTAGGAGTGCATGAGCTTTTTCCGCCAAGACAATTCCACGCTGGTTCTCTTTCGTAGCGTATGATGAAACGGCAAGGCGCTTACACTCTACTGCCCAGTGGCTTCTAGGACGAGAGACATGAAGATCGGGTGTTCGTTCAAGCCCTCGCTTCTCTTGAACGAACTCAACATCTGTCCAGCCACCACGTCGATAAGCAAGACCAACAAGAAGTTCATAAATTCCACCGTCTGGCTGCCGCCTCTCTGCCAGCATAATTCGAGCCGCTCGCTCCTCAACATTTTTTACGGAGAGGAGAAGGGGTAATTCCTTCCCAATGCGTGTGAGGTATGGAGCGATCCGCATAGCACCCTCGGGTGTCCAGTAAGCACGGTCGTACGCAAAGGTTTCCGCCTGTAATATGTACCATGCCGCAACATCTGATGGATCGAAGAATGGCACCTGGAGACCTTCGCGCATCTGCTTGCGTGCTTCAAGCAAGCGTTCCTTCGCCGCGTCTAAGCGGCGTTCCATTTGGATGCGCGGTACGAACGACTTCAACCATGCCACAGCGAGCATGAGTTCGTCGTCGCGCCAGTCGTGGCCTGAGCGCTGAGCTGTCCAGTTGGGATTTATTCGCATGGTTTCGAGAACATAAATGGTTGAAGGAGGCAGGAAACGAGCACCAAGTCGCAAACTTCCGGCCTGTGGTAACGACGCAGCAGACTCTTTTTTGCTGGCCGCGATCAACACTACCCGAACTCAAGTGCGTAGCAACTGCAACGCGATCAAACCAAGGAAGCCATGGACAATACTAACGGAGCGACAAGGCCTTACCAGCGATTACTGCGACGGACCAAGAGAGCGCAATTAGCTGTTACCTATGTCTCCGGGTCGGACAATAGGAAAATGGCGCACCCGACAGGATTCGAACCTGTGACCTTTGGAATCGGAAGGCAAACCTAGATCACTTTCGGCTGCTTCCTGTTGTTTACTTCAGTTTGATTTTCTGATCAATCTCAGACATTAAGCGCTTTCTGCGGTTCCAAAGGTTTGGACGGAGTTTTCTCCGACTTGCTTCCTGCCGCTTCCTATGTGCTTCCTGTGAGGTGTCCGATGTCGAAGCTGACGAAGAGATTGATCGATGGCCTTGAGGTCCGCGAGAAGGACTATTTCGAATGGGACGATGATCTTCCGGGTTTCGGTGTCAGGGTTTGGCCGAGCGGTCGCAAGACGTATGTCGCGCAGTACCGGGCTGGGAAGCAAACCCGGCGCTTCAAGATCGGTATTCATGGCCCGCTCACCGTCGAGGAGGCGAGGAAGGAAGCGAAGGCCGTTCTTGGGGACGTTGCCCGTGGCGAAGATCCCCAGATGGACAGAGCGACACGGCGCAAGTCCCTCACCGTGAAAGACCTCTGTGAGACGTATTTCGAAGCCGCCGATAAGGGGCTCATTCTGGGGAAGCGAGGCAAGCCGAAAAAGGCGTCCACGCTCTACGTCGACCAGGGCAGAGCCAAGCGCCATATCATCCCGCTCCTCGGTAGCAAGTTGGTGCAGGATCTCGCGACGGCGGATGTCGTGAAGATGATGAGGGACATCACCACCGGAAAGACGGCGGCTTCGGAGAAGACTGAGAAGCTGAGGGGCAGGGCGATAGTGGAAGGCGGCGCCGGTACGGCATCGCAGGCCGTCACGCTCCTGAGTGCCATTCTCTCCTATGCGGCCTCTGAAGGTATCGTCCAACATAATGTGGCGCGGGGCATCAAAAAACCCGCTGTAGGGAAGCGCTCGCGCCGACTGAGCGCCGACGAGTACCGAGCGATAGGGAAAGCGCTTGCCGAAGCCGAGGGAGAGATCTGGCAGGGTATCGCAGGGATGAAGCTCTTCCTGCTCACTGGCTTCCGGTTGAGCGAAATCGCCGGTCTAATGTGGTCTGAGGTTGATGAGGCAGGTAGCTGCTTTCGCCTGGACGATTCCAAGGAAGGCGCGTCGGTGCGTCCTGTTGGCCGGCCGGTCTTCGAGCTATTGGCCACGGTCCCACGGATCGCCGGCAACCCATATGTGCTTCCTGGGCCCCGAAGCGATGGCGGTTATTACACCTCGCTCGACGAGGCCATTGGCCGGATCACTGCCAAAGCGGGGATCGAGGGTGTCACCTCTCACACTTTGCGGCACTCATATGCCAGTGTGGCCGGTGATCTGGGCTATACCGAAATCACCATCGCCGCACTGCTCGGACATGCCGCCGGCAATGTGACCCAGCGCTATATCCACCATCTCGACAGCGTATTGATCGCCGCGGCGAACAAGGTTTCGGGAGAGGTGCACCGGATGATGACGGGCGAGGGCGGGAAGGTGATCGAGTTGCCTCGGAGGGCTTAGTTCTCCTCGCCTTTTCGCGGTCCATCTTCGAACGGATCTCCGATGCCTGAGAAAGGAGGTTCCTCAACTCCACCCGAGACATCCTCCTCGTATTCGCCATAGATGCCGAAGCGTTTTCTTTCCTCCTCCTTTTGAGTTGCCCAGGCTTCTACATGCTGGGCAACTCTCTCAGCGAAGCCAGCGGTCACAATCACCTTGTCGGCGTAGATGTCGTGAAGAGTGCTGTCGATCTCGGCGGTTATCTCGTCGATCCTGTCTTCAAGATCGCTACCATCCTTCAGCGCCGCGACCAGCTCCGCCAAATGTTCAATCCGATCTTCGAATGAAGCGGGTTTTGGGAAGTACTCTTCTAGACAATGAACGACAGCCTCATTCATGGACATGCCCATCCGCTCGGCTTGAGCTTTGATGCGGTCCCGCATGCCCGGCGGAAGGCGTAACTGGAACTGGTCATAGTCTTTCACTTTCGTCTTCTTTGCCACCGCTGAACCGCCTTCCGAGAAAAATCATAGCATGGATGCTAGGTCATATTGACTTAACCACGATTTGCTGTCTTAATCCAATCATAGCACTAATGCTATGACGTTTTCTTGAGATGGTGAACCGATGATTAATCTTGGAAGACCACGGCTCCGGCGCTCGGAAGTGCCTGGCTACCTGTTCGAAAAGCACGGAATCCCGATTGCCGTTGCGACCTTGAACAAGATGGCGACCACGGGCGGCGGGCCGGCAATGCGATATGCGGGGCGCATCCCGCTCTATGACGTTGAAGATCTCGATCGCTGGGCAGAACAGCGGTTGACGAACCCGGTTGGCTCTACCTCGGAGAAGGTGGCATGACCCAGCCCTCAATTTCAAACCTGAAGAAGAGGGCAAAGGCTCTCGGCATTCGATTTGCCAAGTCTCCGAGCCCAAACATCACATCCGAGAACCTGGGTGAATTCCGGGTGATCGACATCGCCGGGAACTATGTCATCCGGGGAAGCCGGTTTGACTGCAGCCTCGACGAAGTTGCGGCATTGGTCGCCGAAATGGAGGCCGCATGAAGCCGGATCGGACAGCACTTGCGGCCGTTTGGCCACCGACAGCGACCGTTGCCCGAAAGGCCGGCCACAAGCAGATGAGCCCGATGAAGGCCATCCGCGAAAAATGCCTCGACTGCTCATGTGGGCAGCCTTCCGAGATCCGTCTCTGTGAGGCGATCAAATGCGTCCTATGGCCCTTCCGCAGTGGGTCGCACCCCTACACCAAAGGCAAGACAGAAAACCCGCTCTTGGGGGCGGATTTCGCAGAAGAAAACGGCTCGGCAACCGCGCCAACGGTCCCGAGCCCGGTCCAATCCTCTATCCCCGCAAAAGGATGAAAAAATGAACGTGCAAAGCAATATCACATCATCACCTGTTGCGCCAACCGGCGACTGGCACCCCGTCGACGACATCAACCGCGCCGGCTCGATCGTCTTCACCTGCTGGCTTGCCATGATGGCCAAAGAGTTCGACGCCGAGGCAGACGGTCCCACCGTGGCGGACACACTCTATGACGCCTTCGAACGGATCCGGAGGGCGGAAAAGAAGCTGGATGGCCCGTCGTTCGCCGTCGTCAAATCGAAGGCGCCAGCAGAGACCTCAGACGACCTCGCCCGGATCGGCAAGATGATTGCGAATCACCGCGAGACCTATCTGACCTGGAACGACCTCTGCCATCTGGCTGATGTCTGCGACCATCGGCACGATCCGAAGATGGTCCCCTTGGTCAAGGCACTCGACGACCGAGAGGCCGAACTCCTCCAGGCGCTGATTGACGAGCCCGTTTGGACGTTCGAAGCCCTACAGGCCAAAGGTGCCCACCTTGCTGCAATTCATGCTCGTGGAGGCCTCTCCTACGAGGAAGCCTTTGCTTTCGTCGCATCCTTCCACAATCCGAACGTAAGGGTCGAACGATGAACGCGCAGGTTCTACTCACCCGCAAACGCCTCGAGGCGAAGATTGAGGAACTGATCGAACTGCTCGATCTTCTCGACGGCGACCCCGACCTTGAAGACAACGGCGACATGGAGCCGTCGCTCGGATCCACGCCGTACCTCGGGCAATACGATTTGGAGCTCGACCTATCCGACGACGAAGAGCTCGGATGGGCCAATCCCTGCGGCCTTCGCGTCCATGTCCCAGAAGAGCTTAAGCAGCTCCAGGAAGAGGGGTACGTTCATTGACCTCGATCACCATCCCCACCGGCGGCACGACGGGCCATTCGCACGAACACAGCGCCGCGGTCGAACAGGCCGCGATCTGGTTCGCCGATCAAAAGGAGCCGCCACGGCCGGCGGTTCCTGCCCTCCGGGACCGGTTTGGCTTGTCCACGCTGGAGGCAACCGAAGCGCTGGCAATGGCGCAACAGTTCCGCATCGTCAGGAGGGCTTTCGGCTGATGGCGGTCTATAGCACACGGGACAAGGGGCGAATTGCTCAGACCATGGTCGAGAAGCTGACTGACAAGCACCGCCGACCGCCGAAAGATATGCCATGGATATGGGTGACTGAGGAGTGGATCTTCAGCCCCGCTTACACCTCGCTTTCCCCCAACGCAAACCGGGCGATCTGGAGGATCATAGGCGAGTATCTCAAGGGCGGCCGGAAAGACAACGGCCGCCTGATCGTCACCCATCCCGATTTCATCGCCTACGGCGTCACTGGAAGGCTCATTGCCGATGCCCTGGACGAGCTAACATTCAAAGGCCTCTTGCGCGTCCAGCGTGGTCGAGGAGCCGAGGGCACTCCTCATCCGAACCGATACCGGCTGACGTTCTTCGGTGATTTCGAAGGTGCGGCGCCCACGAATGAGTGGAAGGGCTTCGGCCCTGACGACGTCTCAAGATGGGATAAAATGCGCTCCCAGAAAGCCGAAGATCGGGCCAAGAAAGCAGGCCGAAAAAGAAAATCCTCGCTTCACGAAGGTGAAATTCCCCGCTTCACGAACGTGAAATTCAACCCACTGAAAGGACGGACCGCATGACGAAAAGCTGTTTGTTTTCAACAGTGCCACCAATTTCACGAAAGTGCAGTACTATGAAGAGTTTCCCGAGAGGGCTCAGCAATGTCTGACATGATGCACCGCGACCTTCCACTCTTCGCCTGGCAGCCACCGTGCAAAGTGATCGCCTTCCCTCTCGTCCATCGGGTGGGGAAGGTTCGCGATGTTGCTCGAAAGATGATCGACAAATCGACCGATCGCCATGCAGCGTTCTATCAGCGCCAAGTCACCGAGGCGTTGGTCGCGCATCTTGAGCGGCTTGGCATTCCCGAGGCCCAGCAAGACGAGCAGATCGTGGCCTTCTGGCGCAAGGTGGAAAACGAAATGGCCCGGCTCTGCTATCGCGGGACCGGAAACAATGACCCAAGAGGTGCAGCATGACCAAGCCATTCTTCGATCCGGTCCGCAACACTACCAACAAACCTCAGTACGAGGCGACATTGTACGCGGGAACTCCCGGTGCACAGGATGGAGCCCTGACGGTGAAGTCTGCCAAGCGGGAGGGCAAGGAGATCTCAGCTTTCGAGATCTTCTGGCATCCCACACAAGAGTACCGCGTTGTTGCCAGTGGCGACATCTCGAATGTCAGGCACATCAAGACCAAGCGGCAGATCAAAAGCTTGGCTGGCTATTACCGGTAGGAGCGCGGGCATGACCGAAGACACCGAACTCCTCGTCGGCCACAAGGCGATTGCCCGGTTTCTCAATGTCACCCCTCGGTTCGTGTCCTGGCACGATGAAAAGGGTGAACTCCCCACGTTCATGGTCGGGGCCCGTGTATGCGCGACCAAAGCCGCCATCCGTCAATGGCTGGCCGACAAGCAACGCGAGGGAAAGCAAAAGAAAGCATCCTGACGGTTGCAAATCCCGTTCCTTGAATGCAATCATCCACTCAGGGGACGGGAGGCATCCATGACAGATACCAGCATCAACACGCCCAACGCGGCCGCAGCGAAACCGTTCTGGCAGAAGGCTATCGGATGGGCCGTCATCCTCGGGCTGGCATATCTTTTGTTCTTCGGAATTCCCGGCACTGGTCCAGCCACTTGCGAGAGCCTGGTTGCAGACGTCATCGAGATTTCCGAGCAGAACGCGGGCATGCTCAACGCCAAGGTCATCGATGTCGTCGAGATCAAAACGACCTCAGAGACCGACAAGGAACTCAAGTGCTCCGGGATCGGCATCCTCTCAACAGGCATGAAGCAGAACGTCACCTACCGCATGTACGAGGAGTACGAGAAATGGTGGGTCAAGCTGGAGCCCGAAGGTTTCCCGTTCCAGTGACGCCATGAGGGGATGGGCAGACATCATTCTGCTGTCGCTCCTGATCTGCGCAGGGATCATCTCCATGGCTCTCACTGTCGCCAGCTACCTTGGATTGGTTTGACCGAAAGTTCTGGATTGAGGGGCTAAAACCAGTAGCCAAGACAAAGCCCGAAAACGCCTCAAATTCTGGCCTTCGACTTTCCCCCAGATTTGGGGATATCTCCAAGCCCCTGAAATATCCTTGTTTTCCAGCCGTATCATTGCTATTTTCGTAACGCTGCTAAAGCAAGGATACAAAAGGGGCTAGTGATGAGGGTTTTCGGGTACGTTCGCGTCTCCACATTGGAGCAAGCCAGCAACGGCGACAGCCTGGAGACCCAGAAGGCGAAGATCCTCGGCTATGCCATGATGCAGGGCTGGGAGGAGCCTGAAATCTTCGTTGAGGCTGGGGTGAGTGGTTCGGTACCTCTTGCCGATCGGCCGCAGGGAAAAGCGCTCCTGGAGGCCTCTGCCAAGGGAGATATCATCATCACCCCCAAGCTGGACCGAATGTTTCGCAACGCCTCTGATGCTCTCGGTACTCTGGAGGAACTAAAAGCCCAAGGCACCGGGCTTGTCATGATCGACCTCGGGGGAGACGTCACCAGCAACGGGATATCGAAACTGGTCTTCACCATCCTCTCAGCCGTTGCCGAGAACGAGCGGGATCGGATACGGGAGCGCATTCGGGAGGTGAAGCGCCATCTGGCCTCTCAGGGTGTGTATGGCGGCGGCAAGATCCCATTCGGCTATGACGTTGTCGACAAGCAGCTCGTGGAGAACCCCGAACAGCAGAAGACCCTCAAGGCGATGATAGAAGCTAGGGCCAATGGGGACAGCTTCAGGGCCATCGGTGAAGCCCATGGGATGCAGGCCATGACGGTGAAGCGTATCCTTGACCGTCACATTGAGAAGCCTGTAAAAAGCTGAATGAAAGCAGTCTTTCGCCCTCTCGTGTAACGTTGCGTAACGGTGTCCTACGTGGCTCCCCGTTGACCCCGTAACCCGCATTGAACGGCCAACGAAACCCGGTCATCTCTGGGTTTATGGAAACGTTCAAGACCCCCATTGCAGGCACTTCGACCCGTAATCGCTCGGCCATCTCAAATGGTTCGTGGCTACTGGAAGGCGTCGATCATCGGAGCGCTCTCGGTCGTCGTTACCGTGACCTCTGCATGAACATGGCCGATGACATGGGCGGGGCTTCGATCCTGTCCGAACCTCAGAAGGCGATGATCCGGCAACTGGCCGCCGTCATGGTCGAATGCGAGAAGCTTCAGAGCGCAATCGTCAAAGGCGAAGAGGTTGACCATGAGGTTCTGGTTCGTCTGACCAACCTTCACGCTCGCCTTGCCCGGGATCTCAAGGTCAAGACCAAGGCCAAGCCGAAGCGCACCCTTCAGGACCATCTGAGGGAGCGTGCCTGATGAACATCCTTGAGGCTTGCGAAGATCCCGAACTGTTCGGCCCCTGGTTCAAGGACCCGGAGACCTATCAGGCGTGGTTCGCATTCCTTGCGGCCCTCTTTGGTCTGCCCATGACCGAGGAGCAGGCTGAGATCTATCGTCGCCACACTGGCCGGGAAGAGCTTCCTGGAGAGCCTTCCGAAGAGGCGTGGCTGATCATTGGCCGTCGAGGCGGCAAAAGTTTCGTGATGGCGCTCGTCGCCGTGTTCCTCGCCTGCTTCCGAGACTATCGACCGTTCCTTGCACCTGGCGAAATGGGCACCGTCATGGTCATCGCGGCTGATCGGAGGCAGGCGAGAACAATCATTCGCTATGCCAAGGCACTGCTGACCGGTGTTCCCATGCTTTCCGACATGGTGACGGCAGAACGTGCCGAGGGCGTTGACCTGGATAACAGCGTTGCCATCGAGGTTGGCACGGCATCCTTCCGAACAACCCGAGGCTATACCTACGTTGCCGTTTTGTGTGACGAGCTGGCTTTCTGGCCTTCCGAAGACAGTGCTGAGCCTGATTTCGAGATCCTGGACGCTATCCGCCCGGGCATGGCCACCATTCCGAATGCGATGTTGCTTTGCGCCTCGTCGCCTCATGCTCGTCGAGGAGCGCTCTGGGAGGCTTATCGGCAGTATTGGGGCCAGAACGGCCCTATCCTCGTCTGGAAGGCTGCCACGCGGGAAATGAACCCTACGGTACGTCAATCGGTCATAGATCGTGCAACGGAGCGTGATGCCGCCAAGGCTTCAGCCGAATATGGTGCCGAGTTCCGCCGGGACATCGAGGCCTTCGTCTCCAGAGAGGTTGTCGAGGCCTGCGTGACCCGTGGTCTGGAAAGCCTGCCCTGGCAGCATCGGCAGAAGTATTTTGCGTTCGTGGACCCCTCAGGCGGCTCGAATGACAGCTTCACCCTGGCCATTGCACACCGGGAGGACACGAGCGTCGTTCTTGACGTCCTGATGGATAAGAAACCGCCGTTCAGTCCTGAACAGACGATCGCTGAGTTCTGCGTCGTCCTGAAGGCATACGGCCTCCGGGAAGTGACCGGCGACCGATACGGTGGCGAGTTCCCGAGAGAGCATTTCCGCAATCGGGGAATTGCGTACAAGATCGCGGAAAAACCGAGATCGGATCTCTATCGAGACCTGTTGCCCCTGATGAACAGCGGGCAGATCCGCCTGCTCGATAACAAGCACCTCCAAAACCAACTGATCGGCCTTGAACGTCGGGTTTATCGCGGCGGCAAGGAGACGATCGACCACGCGCCTGGCGGCCATGACGACTTGGCCAATGCCGTGGCCGGCGTGGCGAACTGCATCGCATTTGTCAAACAAGCCCCTGTTGCCGCATCGGGCGCGACCCGGCGCAATTGAGAAAGGAAAGCCCAATGAGCACTCCCATCCCCACGACCACCGAAGAACTGAAGGAAGCCCGGCAGGCGGCCGGCGAACGATATGCGGCAGCCGTTGCCGAGCTTGAAGCGGCCTATCTCGATCTTGCCGCGTATGACCGCGTTCTGCAGAACGCCAATGTCAACCGGCTTCATGGTTCCGCCTATGAGCATCGCTCTTTCAGGGGCGGTATCGACTTCATCCCGATCGACATGCAGCACCCCGATTTCGGTTCCTACACAACCGAGTTCAATCGTCGGGTGGCCTCGATGGCCAATCCCATCATTGACGCGCTTTCGAACTGAGGAGGTTTGATCATGGCAGTATGGGTCACATTCTTTCGTTCGAAAGCTTTCGCGCACATCGCCAACCAAGGGGTTGGTGACATCGTCGCACGGGAGAAAATCACGGTTCCAGGAACCACCGCCCGGGCCGTCGAGTACGGTGAAATGGTAGCCGTTACCAATGGTGAAGGATCCGAGATCCTGGTTGCTTTCGGCAAAGCGCCGGATGCCGCCACCTTGACAGCCACCGTTAACAGCGGGGCCGGCTTCGCCATCCCATCCGCTCTTTGCTACCCGTTCTTTGCTCCCAATATCGGGGACAAGGTCAACGTGAAGCTCGGCAGTGCAGTGTGAGGGTTGACGCAATGACCTCAACCTCGAAACCCGAGACAGGCGACCAGCGTCGCTCCCCCGCCAACATTCGGCAGCTTCAGTTCGGGGCATTGTCTTCGATCGCCCACGAACCGACCCCAAACCAGACCGAGAAGGAGCCAGCTCATGGCTGATCTTTTGACCACGCTCCGCCAGCGTTTCCCTACCTCCGATGATCGTGTTTCGGATCTGAAAGGCGTGTTCGACAACATCAACACCTTCGTGCCGATCGTCTCGCAATGGAAGGAAGAAGCTGGCCGCAACAAGCATCTTTCGCCGGCCGGCATCTCTTCCGCCTATCGCAAACGTATGGGCGAGAACGTGATGCAGGAAGTTCGCCGGATGAATACGGTGATTGCGGAGAGCAAAGCCAAGTTGGCCGAAGCCAAGGTCAACGTGACGAAACCGAAGTACGACCCGACCGACATGCTAGGGGCTGCCTATCGTCGAGAGATCCGGGAGTTTCTTCGTCAGACTGAGACGTCGCAGCGCCTCTCCCTGGTCATGAGCGAGACGGCAGATCCGATCTTCACCGCGGCTGCACTGGAACTGCCAACCGTGGTTTCCGGTCTCCCGGAGCAGCAGGCGGACATGGTCCGCAAGGTCTATGCCGAGCGCAACCATCCTGACGTGCTGGAGCATATCGCCGTACGCGAAAGCGCTCTCGAGGTGATGACCGCTTTCGCGTCCGTCTTCAAGGAGGAGGTCAGGAAACAGGCCGGCATCGACGACAAGAAAGCATTCGAAGCCTGGTACGAGACCGGCGCAGAACCCGAGGCCGCTTGATGCAGATCCGGCACGAGAACCAACCAGACGAGCCCGGCGACTTCACCATCTTGGTGACGCTGCCAGTAAAGGAGACATAGATGGCTGACCCAATTTACACGACAGGCGATCCGGTATGGAACAGCCTGGAGGACAACACGCGCGTTCCGCTGACTTCCGAACTGGAGAGCGGATGGCCATGCGGTGAGGTCGATCCAGAACTGCTGAACTTCGTCAGCGGGCATGCGTGGAACTTGGTCCACAACATGCTGACGATATCCGGACTGACGCCGAGCATCCCCAATCTCCATCAGCTCGCCCAGTCGATCCAGAGCGGCAAGGTAAACTATGCCGTTGCTGAAGGGACAGCGAATGCTTTGACGGCGACACTTTCGCCTGTCCCGCCGTCTTTGCCTGACGGCATGATGGTGCTGCTGCTCGTCGGCTCTACAAATACCGGCGCGGCGACACTGAACGTCAACACCCTTGGCGCTGATGCCATTGTCAACACCAATGGCGGCGCTCTGATCGCCGGAGATCTTGTCGCGGGCAACGTGGTGCAGTTGATCCGCCGGAACAGCCAGTGGCGGATTGCGGGCAACTCGCGCGGCAGACTGCTCAACACCCAGGTGTTCAAGACGCCGGGAACGTCAACCTATACCCCGACGCCTGGGACGCAGTATGTCGAGGTCGAGGTGCAGGGCGGTGGCGGTGCGGGTGGTGGCCCTCCTGCGACGGGAGCGGGGCAGCTGTCGATCGGAGGTGGCGGCGGTAGCGGCGCGTGGGCACAAAAACTCATTACATCGGGATTTTCCGGCGTGACAGTAACAGTCGGCGCCGCCGGTGCGGGTGCATCAGGCGCTGCTGGGGGCGCGGGTGGAGCATCAAGCTTTGGCGCGTTGGTAAGCGCCAACGGGGGCGGCGGCGGTGCCGTTGCCGGGCCGGCGGCCAATACGTCCAACTTCAACACGTCAGGAGGTGCCGCAGGTGCCGCAGGGACATCCGGCGACATCAATTCGGCTGGCATTAACGGCACTGGCTATCTCGTCGTAAGCGGCACAGGAGTTCCTCCTTTTGCAGCACCATCACGCTTCGCTGGAGGTCCGGGCGCCGGCGGGGCTGGCAATGGGAACCCAGAGAGCACAGCGGCGCGGGTCGGAACTGACGGCCAACCCGGGATAGTCATCGTGCGAGAGTATGCATAGTGGCAGGTTGAGAAATGAAGATCCGTCACACTTGGGAAGACCTCACCGCGACCGACAGCGCCCTAAAGGTGGGCGAATGGGCAGGCGTGCGGGCATCCACCGCCAAGGAGCGGAAAGCCGTCCAGGCGCGCCGTCTCGACGTCTGTTACACCTTCGCCTTCCGGCATTGCGGGGCGGTTCTCCGCCTCGTGGTCGCACAAGACAAGATCGGCCCTTTCACCTCGTCGATGCGAAAGCTCGATCGGGCAATTGCCGGGATGATCGCCGACAGGCGCATCACTACCCCCGAACCCTATTCCACCACCATCCTCATGATCGCCATGGCTGCCGCTCCCGAGGCGCACATCGACCTTGAGCGGATCCGCGAAACCATGCGCTGCGAGGCCTGCAACTGCATCCTGAAGGACGGCGGGCCGCTGGATAAGGGCAGCGCTCAACAGACCGCCATAACGGCCGAACTCAAGCAAAGCCAGTTCGCGAAGGAGCAACTGCCATGATCATTGAAAAGCTCGTCGCCGAACTTGGCTGGGATCTGACCGGCGAGGCCGATCTCAAGCGCTTTCAGAAGGGCATGTCCGATGCCGAGAAGGGCATCACCGCCTTTGCAGCTCGAGCCGCTACTGTCATGGCCGCCGCAGCCGCCGCGGGTGCCGCTGGTATGGGTGCGCTGGGCAAGTCGGTCATTTCCACCTCTGCCGAGTTCGAAGGCTACCAGGCCACCCTGGAGACGATCGAGGGCAGTGCTGACAAGGCCAAGGCTTCCCTTGATTGGGTGGCAGAGTTCGCGAAAACCACCCCCTACGAGATCGGCGACGTCACGCAGGCCTTCGTTCGGCTCAAGGCTTACGGCATCGACCCGCTGGACGGCACACTGAAGGCTGCAGGCGATGCCGGCTCCGCAATGGGTGTGGGCCTCATGTCAGGCGTGGAAGCCATTGCTGACGCAATTACGGGCGAAAACGAGCGCCTGAAGGCCTTTGGCATCACTGCCAGCGTAGCCGGGGATCAGGTGACCTACTCCTGGCAGGAGAACGGCAAGCAGATGTCGAAGACGTTGAAAAAGTCCGGCGTCGAGATCCAGAAGTTTCTGGTCGACAACTTCGGCCGGCGGTTCAACGATGCGATGGATAAGCAGTCCCGCACCTGGGACGGCATGACGTCCAATCTCGGGGATAGCTGGACGGACTTTCAGCGCCGGATAGGCGAGGCGGGTTTCTTCGAGGCGGTCAAGAACCAGCTTGGTAAGGTGCTGGATTTCATCGCCAGGCTTGACGCTGACGGCTCGCTCGATCGGTGGGCGCAAAACCTGTCCTGGGCTTTCACCGCCGCAACTGATGCAATCGGCAGCTTTGCCATGCGTATCGGTCGGCATATGGCCACCATTGCCGACATCATCAACAATAACCGTGATGCTTGGGATTGGCTCAAGTGGGTGCTTGGCGCTATCGCCTTGCGCCTATTCCCTGTCGCGGCACTCTTCGCTGCGGCGGCTTTCGCGCTTGACGACTTCCTAACCTATATGCGCGGCGGTCAGTCCGTCCTTGGTGATTTCATCCAGTCGATGGCCGATTTCCTTGGCGCTGATCCTGAAAAGGTGGCCAACGTTCTCGGCAAGATGGCGCAAGGGGCGGCCGGCATCGCTGCTGCTTCTATCGGAGTAGGCATGTTCGCGAAATCATTGCGGACACTCGCCGGAGCTGTGGGCTTGTTCGGGACCGGCGCTGCTGCTGGTGGGACAGCAACGCTTTTGCGGCTTCTCTGGATGGCTGGCGCTGCCGTGGGGGGCATCAATGCCCTGACCAACCCCGGAGAAGGGCTGAAGAATGCGCCGAGATCGAGGTGGGGTGTCGATGACGTAATCAGGTGGATGCTTGGGACCGACAAGCCAAAGAATAGCGGCCATCCGTATTCTGGCAGTGCCGCCCCTTCTGCACTTTCGGCGCCTGACGGCTCGGTGTCGGCAAGACCCGACCAGATCAATCCTGACATGCAGGCATTGATGCGCAACCTTGAAGGCAACGCCGCGAAGATGAGCGCCGGTACCGCTGCCGCTGCCGTGACCAATACCGTCACCGACAATAGCGACAAGTCCGTCAGCGTCACTGTGAACCAGACCGTTCAACAGGCTGTCGACGCTCCTGCCGCTGTTGCCGGTGCCGTGGGCAATGCTGCGGCCGGCGCTGCTCGTCCCTCTGGCCTCCCTCCGACCCGAATTTCTGGAACAGGGGCGTTCTGATGGTCGTCCGCATCAAGCGCACGCGGGTGGTCGGCAATGGCGTTGCCGGCCTCGAGTCTATCCCGCCAAAGCCTACCATCGTCGAGGTAGGCTTTCCGGCTGGCGAGACTGACAGCGACGTTCTGGAGCGTGCTGTGTTCAATAACTTCGGGACCGAACGCATCCCCGAGCGGCCATTCATGCAGAACGCCATGAGGGCCAACCGGACAAGCTATCGATCGGCGATGATCGCAGGGGCCAAAGAGATCGTCCGCGCCGCTGCCGCTGGCAAGGATCCGGGCAAGGTCATGCGTCAGGTTCTCCGCAAGCTGGGGATCAAAGCGCAAGGCGATATTCAGGAGGAAATCACCTCTCTGCAGTCGCCACCGAATGCGCCATCGACGATCGCGCAGAAGGGGTCCAGCAATCCACTTATCGAGACCGGCGAGCTCCGGGCAAGCGTGACCTTCAAAGTCAAGGATTGATCGTCATGAGACAGATCCACATCGAGGGCGTAGGGACCATGCGTGAGTTGACCGATTGGGAGCTCGTGCGCCTTACCAAGCTTCGAGGGCCAAACAAAGCGATCGCTCCTATGGCCTTCGGCCTGGGCATGACCTATCAGCAGTACCGGAAGCTCACCCCAGAGCAGCAGAGAGCTTGCTGGGAAGCGTCCAATGATCTCACCCGTCCAGAGGGCGACATGAAGCGGAAACGCGCCCTGTGAGCGTCCTTCACCGAAAGAAGCCCCTTCGGGATTGGCTGATCACTGCCGATGAAGGGGCGAAGGCTTTCCACATCACCAAACAGGGTTTCAAGGCTCTCGTGCGCGAGGGCTTTATCAGGCCTGCCGATCGCGTCGGCATGTATCGCATGGGATCTGTGATTGACGGCCATGCGGAAGCCGTGCGGCTTGGCAGACTGGCGCCGCCTCACAAGCGGGCGAACGCGCCGGCCGTCTTCTTCTGCGAGGTCGTCAAATGATGTTCAAGTTCCGCCGCTCATTTGCCGAAGCTTTTCAGCGTTTGCGAGCGCCTTCTCGGTCAGGTCGATCTTGTGTTTCCAATAGCGCAAAAGGGCTTCCGAGTTGGGATGTTGATCCGGTCCTGGAAGCTGCTCTTGTTGTAGATACAAGCTTTCTAGAAGAGTTGACCCTTCGAACTCGGGCAAGACGGTCGCGAGATGCTGCACCAGAAGCTTCAGGAATTGATCGTTCAGGCGCTCGGTCTGGTAGATGACCGTCAAAGCGGCCTTGAAATCGTCTTCAGTCATACGGGCTCCTAGAGGGCAAAGTCATCCGGCAACGGTTTGCTCTTCCGCTGCGCATCCCATTCCGCCCAGGCCTGATCCGCTTTCTCTTCGCGTGTCAGCTCGCGTTTGATGATCCGATGCTTGCCAGACGGCATAACCCTCACGATCGTGCCATCGACTTCCATCTCGACGCAGACGTCATGCTCGATCGCGATGGTGGCCATACGTTTCAAATCGGCTTGGCGGACGAGCGAGGGTTTTGTCATACGCTGAAATTCCTTCGCCAAAGCTTCCTATATGCTTCCTGCGTTGACGCGGTAGGTGAGGGGCTTGTCATAAGTCCTTGAAAATATGGCGCACCCGACAGGATTCGAACCTGTGACCTTTGGAATCGGAATCCAACACTCTATCCAGCTGAGCTACGGGTGCATCCGGGGCGAAGCAGGGTGCTCGCCGTCAGGCTGTTTGGCGGTCATACCCTAGACTTCGCTTCGCATCAATGTGGAAAATGCGGGATTCGGCGTCTCTCTACAGGCCGGGCGGCGATGTGGAAAAAGTGCCTCGCCGGGGATTTTCCCGAATGCTTCTGCCGGATCGCCGTGTATGAGGGGCATGCCTCGTCCAAATCTGACAGTTTTCACCCGCGATCGGGCACTAACCCTTGTGCCATGAAGGCAATTCTATAAAATCATTGTCGTATCCACTACGTATCGCGTCCACGGTAGGGGTGGTTTTGTTGGGGGCAACAAACAAGAATGGCGTCTCAATGACGGAAAATAAGGCTGAGGAAACAGCTCAAGGGTCATCCAGAATAGATTTTTCGATGATGGAGGACGCCGTTGGCTATCGGCTGCGGCGGGCGCAGCTTGCTGTTTTCCAACATTTCAACGAGACCTTCGCCGCCAAGGGGTTGCGTCCGACGGATTTCGCCGTGCTCCTGCTTCTTACCCGCAATCAGGGCTCGAAGCAGAGCGAGGTGGCGGAGGCGCTCGGCATCCAGAGGGCCAATTTCGTCGCGATCGTCGACGGCCTCGAGCACAAGGGGTTCGTCGAGCGGCGCAAGTCCGATCTCGACCGGCGCGTCCAGTCGCTCTACATCACCGATGCCGGGCTTGCCTATCTCGAGGAGCTGATGCCGATCTGGCAGGAACATGAAGAGCGTCTTCTCTCGCAGCTCGGCGGCGTCGCCGCGCGCGACCAGCTCATCGGCCTGTTGAAGAAGCTCTACGACTGACCCTGAAGGATGTCGGGCAAAAGCGTATGGCGGTCTTGCGGCAGAGAGAGGCCACAAGACTCAAGCTTGTTGCGATCTTTCAGATTCGCTCCGCACGCTTTAAGTATTTGTTTTATTACATGTCGTTACCGCAGAACCGCTGCGCACTTTTGCGCGACATGCTTTAGGACCTCAAGCGCGCGGAGCGAACCTGACAGTGCGCGACGCGTCTTGAGAGGCCTGCGCGCCGGCCCGAAAGGCTATGGCAATCTCCGGATCGCCTCGTCGATCAGGAGGTTTGCGATCGTCATGCGCAGCGTCGCGCGGTCCCTGAATTCCGCGTCCATCCTGTCGGGATGGTTGAGCTTGGCGAAGCGCCGCCGCCGTTCGGCGAGCTTTTCCCGGTCGTCCGTCGCGGCGATGCCGAGGTCGTCCGCGATTTCTTCGATCGACAATCGTGCGAGGTGCGCGGGCATCACCGGCGCGGGGTCCTGGGGCGGGTCGGGCGCCGGGGGCGCTTCGTAAAACCCATCGTCCTCCATCAGGGAAAGATAGGCTTCCTGCAGGCGCGTCGCCTCCTGAAATCCGGCGGTCAGGCTGTCCGCCAGATAGTTCCCGGGCATGCCGTGGATTCTGGGCGATGCGATTTCGGCTTCCTCATCCGCGCAGCCGACGTCCTCGTCCGAAAGACGTTCCACGACCGACTGGAACAATGACTGGCGAAACAGCATGCGCGATTCTCCCTTGAGCCCTCAAGGAGAACATCCGGACTTGGCGCCGGGCTTGCGGAACCCATCGGGCGCGGGAAAGTGCAGGGGAAGGGCGCCTGCCTCAGCTCTGGCTCTGGCTTTGACTCTGGAGTTTCGGCTCCACCACCACCTTGACCGCAAGGTCTTCTCCGGCGCGGCCGATGCGCATTCCGGAGACGGGAGCGGCATCGGCATAGCAGAGGCCGGAGGCGATGCGGACATAGCGGGCATCGGGGCAATGATCGTTGGCCGCGTCGAAACCGACCCATCCGAGGCCGGGAAGAAACACCTCGGCCCAGGCATGGGTCGCCATCTGCTCGGCCACGCCGTCCATCATCAGATAGCCCGAGACATAGCGGGCGGGAATGTTCATCAGTCGGGTGGCGGCGATGAAGATATGCGCATGATCCTGGCAGACGCCGTGGCCGGCCTCGAGCGCCTGTTCCGCCGTCGTCTCCGTGCCGGTTTCGCCGGGGCGGTAGGCGACCGCCTTGTGGATCGTGCCCATCAGGTCATGCATGCGCTCGAGGTCGGTTGTGCCGGAAAGGCCCTTGGCAAGCTCCTTGGTCAGCTTGCCGGCCCTGGTGCGGGGCGTCTCGCGCAGGAAAAGCCACAGCGGGCAATAGCCGACATGGGGGCCGAAAACGCCGGCGCGGTCCTCGGTCTCGACTTCGCCGCTCGCGACGATATGGACCTTGGAGCTGTCGCCCTCGGTCGAGACGAGATGGACATGATTGCCGAACTGGTCGTGGAAACCGGCTTCGACGACGGCGCCGTCGACGGCGATGTGCCAGGACAGGACCTCCTGTCCGGGGCCTGCCACGGGCGACAGCCGCAGCCGCTGGAGCGAATAGGCTACCGGCTCGGCATACTGGTATTCGGTGGTATGGGTGATCTTGAGCCGCATGATGGTGTCCCGCCTGCCGTCAGCTGTAGAAGCGATAACCCTCGGTGATTTCATTGCCGAGCTGGTTGTTGCGGGCGATGAAATTGTCGAGGAATTCGTGCAGTCCCTGATCCATGATGGCGCTGATATTGCAGGAACTCAGCGTCGCGCGAACGGAATCGGCCGTGTCATGGGCCGGCAACCGCTGGCCGTATTCCCTGGCGAGATAGCCGAGATTGCTGACGATCTTCTCGTAGGAATAAGCGAGCGAGCGCGGCATCTGGCCGTTGAGGATCAGGAAATCGGCGATGTTGGCCGCACGGTATTCGCCGTCATAAACCCAGCGGTAGGAGCGATGCGCCGAGACCGACCGGAGGATCGATTCCCACTGCATGTTGTCGAGCGAGGAGCCGACCTGCGTGACGGCCGGCAACAGCACGTAATATTTCACGTCGAGGATGCGGCTGGTGTTGTCGGCCCGTTCGATGAAGGTTCCGATCCGCGCGAAGTTATAGATCTCGTTGCGCAGCATCGAGCCGTGGAAGGCGCCGCGGATCAGGCCGGCGCGGCGTTTCACGGTGTCGATCACCTCGGGAAGGTCGGCCGATTTCAGCTTGCGGCCTAAAAGATGCTTGAGCTCGATCCAGCATTCATTGGTCGCTTCCCAGGTCTCGCGGGTTAGCGCCGTGCGCACCATGCGGGCATTGTTGCGGCCGGAATCGATGCATGACATCACGCTCGACGGGTTGGCGAGATCGCGCAGCAGATAGTCGATCGCGTCGGCGCTCGTCAGCTTCGGGTGGGCGGCGTCGTAACCCTCGCGTACGTCGGCGCTGAGAAGCACGGCCCCCCAGTCGTCGTCCGTGGCGCCGGTGCGGGTCAGTGACATCCTGAGGCCGGCGTCCACGAGGCGGGCGATGTTTTCGGCCCGCTCGATGTAGCGGAACATCCAGTATAGTCCGTTTGCGGTTCTGCCCAGCATGGTTCAGTCCTCCAGTACCCAGGTGTCCTTGGTGCCGCCTCCCTGGGAGGAGTTGACGACGAGCGAACCCTGTTTCAGGGCCACGCGGGTCAGGCCGCCGGGGATGATCTGCACCTTGTCGGAGACAAGAACATAGGGACGAAGATCGACGTGGCGCGGCGCGATCCCCTTGTTGACGAGGATCGGCACGGTCGACAAGGAAAGCGTCGGCTGGGCGATGTAGTTGTTCGGCCGGCTCTTCAGCTTCTCGGCGAAGACGGCCCGCTCCTTCTTCGAGGCGGTCGGGCCGACCAGCATGCCGTAGCCGCCGGAACCGTGGACTTCCTTGACGACCAGCTCTTCCAGATGCTCCAGCACGTATTTCAGGCTGTCGGCTTCCGAGCAGCGCCAGGTCGGCACGTTTTCCAGAAGCGCCTTGCGGCCGGTATAGAACTCGACGATCTCGGGCATGTAGGAATAGATCGCCTTGTCGTCGGAAATGCCGGTGCCCGGCGCATTGGCGATGGTGATGTTGCCGGCCCGGTAGACGTCCATGATGCCGGGCACGCCGAGCGCGGAATCGGGACGGAAGGTCAAGGGATCGAGGAAGTCGTCGTCGACGCGGCGGTAGAGCACGTCGATCGCCTCGTAGCCGCGGGTGGTGCGCATCTTCACCTTGCCGTCGATGACGCGGAGGTCCGAACCTTCGACCAGCTCCACGCCCATCATGTCGGCAAGGAAGGAGTGCTCGTAATAGGCGGAGTTGTAGATGCCGGGGGTGAGCACCGCGACGCGCGGCTTGCCCTTGCAGCCCGGAGGGGCGAGGGATGCCAGCGACTGGCGCAGCAGGTAGGGATAGTCCTCGACACGCTGCACCTTGTTGAGCTGGAAGAGTTCCGGAAACATCTGCATCATGGTTTCGCGGTTTTCCAGCATGTAGCTGACGCCCGACGGCGTGCGGGCATTGTCTTCCAGCACGTAGAACTGGTCTTCGCCGGTGCGCACGATGTCGGTGCCAACGATATGGGTGTAGACGCCGCCCGGCGGGCGGAAGCCGATCATTTCGGGCAGGAAAGCCTCGTTCTTCTCGATCAGTTCGCGGGGAATGCGGCCCGCCTTAATGATTTCCTGCTTGTGATAGATGTCGTCGAGAAAGGCGTTGAGCGCCAGAACGCGCTGTTCGATCCCCTGGGCGAGTCGCCGCCATTCGCTGCCGGAGATGATGCGGGGAATGATGTCGAAGGGTATGAGCTTTTCGGCTGAGTCTTCGTGTCCGTAGACTGCGAAGGTGATGCCTGTCTTGCGGAAGATGTTTTCGGCGTCTCGCGACTTGGCGATCAATCGCGCCGGGTCCTGATTCGAATACCACTCATGGTAGTTCCGGTAGGGCGTTCGCGGACTGCTGTCCGCATTCATCATTTCATCAAATGCCAACGGCGCCATCCCCATTTTTTTGCCATTTGAATACAACGTTTCGGGCAATGCAAGAAGCCTGCGGAGTGGGAGGCTAAGAATTTCCATGGCTCGAAAAATCGGCAACAGCCTATATTTCCATCAGATTTTCGGCATTTTGATACTGCGTCAGGCCGTCTCGGCCATCTCCGTTGACCCAAAGTCGGAGGAGGATTGCCGCAACGGCGCCGATGTTGCCTAAAATATGAACATGCGGGGGCGCGAATTTTTTTTCGGCGCGGCATGCGTCAAGAAAATTCATCATTGGCCGCAAGGAAACTGTTTTGACGGGCTCCCTTGCTGCGGTTAGGAGCGCGTCCTGTGACCTTGTTTTCGGACAGGGCGATTGGTTAGGAAAACGCCTATGACGCTCAGCCGACTTGCGCCGGTCCTTTTCGTGCTTCTGTGGTCGACTGGCTGGGTCGCGGCCAAATATGCGACGCTCTTTGCGGACCCGTTGACCTTTCTTGCCCTGCGCTATGCCGTTGCGGCCGTTCTGTTTTACATTCTCTGTCGCGTCACGGGCGTCAGCTGGCCGCGCGGCCGTTCCGCCGTTTTCCATGCGATCGTGTCGGGTATGTTCCTGCACGGCCTTTATCTCGGCATGCTGTGGTGGGCGATCGGGCAGGGCGTGCCCGCGTCGCTGTCGGGCATCATCGCGGGCCTCCAGCCCTTGATGACCGGCGTCGCCGCGGCGGTGCTGATTAGGGAGAGGCTCGGCGTGAGCCAGCGTGTAGGATTGCTTCTCGGCTTTGCCGGGATTGCCGTCGCGGTGCTGCCGAACCTGCTTGCGGTCGATGCCGGGGCGATCCCGGTCTATGCCGTCGTCGTCAATGTGCTGGGCATGGCCTGCGTCACGGCCGGCACTCTCTATCAGAAGCGGTTCCTGAAGGATGGCGATCTCAGAGCGGTCGCGGCCCTGCAATATGTCGGCGCGCTGATCGTCACCGTGCCGGCGGCGCTCATTCTGGAAAACCTGCGGGTCGTCTGGGGCTTCGGCCTGTTCGCTACGCTCGCCTGGTCGGTCGTCGGCATTTCCATGGGCGCAATCGCGCTTCTGCTCTATCTCATCCGGCGCGGCGATGTTTCCAAGGCTGCATCGCTGATTTATCTCGTGCCGCCGCTTGCCGCTATCGAAGCGGCCATTGCTTTTGGCGAGCGGCTGTCGCTTCCCATGATCGTCGGTACTGTGATCGCCGTTCTCGGCGTCTATCTCACGAACCGGAAGGTGGACAGGACGCGGGGATGAAAGGGGCGAAGACTATTTGTCCTTCGTCGACGCAAACAGGTTCATGTCGGCCTGCACATCGAAGCGCCTGAGCGCTTCCTTGATTTGAGGGCTGTCGCAACCTTCCTTGGCGATAATTTCCGAAACCCCCTTATCAAATACAGCCTGCCGTTGCACCGCGCCCTTGGCGATCATCTCGTCGGTGGCCTTCGGGTACATTTCCTTCAGCCTCTGAGTTGCATAGAACCTCACAGTTTCCATGTTCAGAAAGAACTTCGCAATCTTTGTTTCATCGGGGCGCGCGCATTTCGATGCGATCGCTTTGGAAATCATGAACTGGTCGAGGATGGTCAATATGTCGATTTTCGACTCTGCGCTTGCGGGCGCCACCAGGGAAAGGGTCGTCAGGACGGCGATAAGCAATCTCACCATGCAGTTCCTCGTCACGGGCCGGACGGAATCACCGCCCTCTCGCGGCGTGAAGATGTGGTTATCACAGCCTGATGGTCCAATCGAGCGGGGTGAGGGGTAGCCGGCGGATTAGAACGTCGCCCAAAAGAAAAAGGCGCGGTCTGAACCGCGCCTCCGGTCTTGTCGTCATCTCTCAGCGGAAAGATTCGCTTAAGCCTCGCGGCGACGATTACGCTGCTGGTTTGCGGGGCGGGAGCCGCCCGGCTTGCCTTGACCGGCATTGGCGTGGCCGCCGGGGCGTCCGCCGCCATTGCCCTTGCGATGGCCCTGCTTCTGGGCGGGACGTCCGTCGCCATGGGCCGAACGTGCCTCGCCTTCATGCTTGCTGCGGCCCTGGCCCTGATGGTTGCGGTTGTTGCCGCCGCCACCGCCGCCGCCACGACGCTGCGGGCGGGCCGGACGGCTGAGGTTTGCCGGCGCTTCGCCGCTTGCGACCGGGATCTCGATGCCCATCAGGCGTTCGATGTCGCGCAGTAGGCGGCCTTCGTCCGGGCCGCAGAAGGCAATGGCGATGCCGTCGCGGCCGGCGCGCGCCGTGCGGCCGATGCGGTGCACGTAAGCGTCCGGAACTTCCGGAAGGTCGTAATTGAAGACATGGCTGACGGCCGGAATGTCGATGCCGCGGGCGGCAACGTCCGTGGCGATCAGCGTCTTGAAGGCGCCGTCACGGAAGCCCTTGAGCGCGCGTTCGCGCTGGCCCTGGCTCTTGTTGCCGTGGATCGAGGCGACCGAGAAGCCGGTGATGTCCAGGTGCTTCATCAGCTTTTCCGCGCCGTGCTTGGTGCGCAGGAAGACAATCGAGCGGCCATCCGGATTGTCCGCCAGGATCTTCTTCAGCATTTCGGTCTTGTGGTTCTGGCCGTTGACGAAATGCACGTACTGCTCGACCTTGTCGGCGGCCTTGCCGGGAGGTGCGACTTCGACTTTGACCGGGTCGGTCAGGAAGCTTGCGGCGAGGTCGGCGATGGTCTTCGGCATGGTGGCCGAGAAGAGCAGCGTCTGGCGGTCCTTCGGCACCATGCGGGCGATCTTGCGCAGGTCGTGAATGAAGCCGAGGTCAAGCATCTGGTCGGCCTCGTCGAGCACCAGATGGGTGATGTCGCGCAGCGTCACGGCCTGGCGCTCGATCAGGTCGAGCAGGCGGCCGGGGGTGGCGACGAGAATGTCGGCGCCGCGCTCGAGCTGGAACTGCTGCTTGTTGATCGAGGCGCCGCCGACGACCTGAATGATCTTGAGCGGGGTCTTGCGCACGAAGCTGCGCAGGTTGTCGCCGATCTGGTTCACCAGTTCGCGGGTGGGGGCGAGGATCAGCACGCGCGTCGAGCGCGGCTTCGGCCGGTCGCCGTTCGTCATCAGCATTTCGATGATCGGCAGGCCGAAGGCGGCCGTCTTGCCGGTGCCGGTCTGGGCGAGGCCGACGAGGTCGCGGCCTTGGAGCACCAGCGGGATGGCCTGCTCCTGAATCGGCGTTGCGGTTTCGAAACCAATGGCCGAGAGCGTCGAGACGATCTTGTGCGACAGGCCGAGGTCATGAAAAGTGGTCAAAGTCTGTACCTTTCGGGGGCGCCACGAGCCATCGGACTGCATCGCGTTCTGCGGTGCTGTCTGTTCGTGGCGTCAAGAACCCCGCGTGAAATGGGAACTTGTAAGTTGGAAAAAGCTTTCCAGCGCATGCACCGCTCGTGCGGCCGTTATCCATAACCTGCGCCTTGCCTTCTTCGCGTCTCAGTTGTCGCTGGGCACGCTCACGCGGCGGCCGGAAGGGGAAAGCTGTTCCTGCAGATGGCTCTTTTCCTTCTGAAAGTCAAGAAATGTTTTTGCAATGCAGCGAAGACGTCAGAAGCGGATGGTGACACGAAAGCCGCCCGCCGCAACGTTTTCGGCCTCGATGTCGAGGCCGTAGACGTCCGCGATGTCACGGACGATGGCGAGCCCGATGCCGGTGCCGGGCGTCTTCAGGTCGAGCCGCGTGCCCCGTTGCATGATGGTGCGGAGCCCGGCGGGATCGGCGCCGGGGCCGTCGTCCTCGATGGTGAGGACCGGTCGCCCGTCCCGACTGGCCGACATGACGCGAATGCGCGAACGACTCCATTTGACGGCGTTGTCGAGGATGTTGCCCAGCATCTCCTGCAGGTCGAGGGGATCGACGCCGACCGCAATGCCGGGGGCGACCGCGATGTTCCAGTCCAGCGCCTCGCCGCGCGGGGTGCGCTTCAGTGTTCGCACGATGACGCCGAGCGAGGCGGCGAGGTCGGCATCGGACTTGCGCAGTTCTGCGCTGGCCGCGATGCGGCTGCGGGTCAGTTCATGCTCCACATGCGCTTTCATCACGCCGGCGAGGTGGGAGAGTTCGTCGGCGATTTCCGTTTCACCGCGTTGCCTGAGCGTTTCGGCATCGTTCGACAGCACCGTGAGCGGGGTCTTCAGACCATGGGCGAGATCGGCGGCGCGCGCCTTTGCCTTGTCGATCAGGCGTGACTGGGCGTCGAGCAACTGGTTGACGGCGGCGACAACGCCGCGCAACTCGCGCGGAAAGGCGCCGGTCAGCCTTTCCGCCTTGCGTTCGCGGATGCGGTCCAGGCCCTCGCTGACCGAGGAGATCGGCCTCAGGCCGTAGGTGAGCTGGGCCAGCGACGCCGCGATCAGGAAGACGGCGAGCGCCACCATGTAGGGAATGATGTCGAAGGCGAAGGCGCGGCGCGCATCGGCGACGACTGCGCCGTCGATGGCTGCGGCAACGCGGATCGCGCGACGTCCGTCCGGGGCGGCGAAGACGATCTTGCGTTCCTGCACGATCAGGTCGGTGCCTTCCGGTCCCGGCAGCCGGTAGCGGTGGATATTGCCGGTCTCCTGTTCGTCGTCAGGCAGGGGAAGCGAATAATCCCAAAGGGATGCGGAGCGCAGCTCACCTTTTCTGGCATCGTCTTCCACCTGCCAGTAAAGACCGCCATAGGCTTCCTCGAAGCGGCGGTCCACCGGCCGTTCCGGAAGGAGCAGGGCGCCATCCGCGGCAAAGCGCAGCGCGCCGGCGATGTTGTCGATGTGGCCGGTCAGTTCGTGGTCGATGCGGGTTTCCAGGTTGCGGGTGAAGAGCGAGACCAGCACGACGCTCGCCATGGCCAGAGCCAGCGCGACGCTGACCAGCGAGACCAGCAGGAAACGGCCGCGAATCGACTGCATCATCCGTCGCTTCCGCCGATCCGGTAGCCATAGCCGCGCCGGGTGGTGATGACGTCCTTGCCGAGCTTGCGGCGCAGGCGTCCGACGAGCACTTCGACGGAATTGCTGTCGCGCTCGAAGTCCTGCGCATAGAGCTGTTCCGTCAGTTCCATCTGGGAAACGCTGCGCTCCTGATTGTGGGCGAGGAAGGCGAGGCAGCGATATTCGAGCGGCGTCAGGTCGACCGGCATGCCGTCGAGCATCACCGCCTTCGTGCGGGTGTCGATGGACAGGCCGCCGATGGTGATGACCGGGTTGGCCTGGCCGGCGCTGCGGCGAATGATGGCGCGCAGCCTCGCCAGAAGCTCGGCCATCTGGAAGGGCTTGGTCAGGTAGTCGTCGGCGCCGGCGTCGATGCCTTCCACGCGCTCCTGCCAGTTGCCGCGTGCCGTAAGAATCAGCACCGGCGTCATGCGGCCCGAGCCGCGCCAGCGTTTCAGCACCGAAAGGCCGTCCATTCCCGGCAGGCCGAGATCGAGTACGATCGCGGCGAAATCCTCGCCGTCGCCGGTGAACCAGCCGGCCTCGCCGTCCTTTTCGTGCACGACCATGAAGCCCGCCCGCTCCAGATTGGCGATCACGTCGCGGGCGATCAGCATGTCGTCTTCGATCAGCAGGATTCTCATTCCTCGTTCTCGATCTCCCGTATCAGGCCGGAGGCTGCATCGATCTCGACCTCCACCAGCCGCCCATCGGCGCTCAGGACGCGGAACTCGTAAATGAATGTCTTGCCCTTCCGGCCGATCTCCGTCGAGACGATCTTGCCGCTGACGCGGGACAGAACGATGCGGCGAAGCTCCGCCAGGGACTTGATCTCGCCCTTTTCCACGCTTTCGCGGATGCGGTCCCGGTCGTCGTCGGTATCGGCGTGAAAGCGATCCTCGTCGGCGAGGGCTTCGGCGGGATGGCCGAGGGCGAGACCCGACAGCAGCAGGCATGCCGCCGCCATTCCGACCACCCATCCAGAACCTGCCCCGAACCTGCCCTTCATCCATCCTCAATATCATCCGGAAGCTGAAATTTCGCTGACATTCTTCGTCAGCTATCGCTCAGCGCCCTTCGACTAGCTTGCCGCCAACGGTTCGGAGCAATGGTGCCCGACCGGGTCAGTGAAGGATGCTATCCGATGAAGAAGATTCTTGTTACCACCCTGCTCGCAGCCGCTGTCTTTGGCGGTGTCGCCCACGCCGAAGAAGAGGGCAAGTGCGGTTCTGTTCCGCAGGACAAGTGGATGAGCACGGATGCGATGAAGGCCAAGGCAACCGAACTCGGCTACGATGTCCGCCAGGTCAAGGTCGAGGACGGATGCTATGAAGTCTACGGCATCAAGGACGGCAAGAAGGTCGAAGTGATCTTCAATCCGGAAACCGGCGTTCAGGTCGGCGCAGACGGAGACGACTGATGTCGGACGCTGCTGAGCAAATGCCCGGCGCCGTGGCCGGCCGCGACATGCGGCCGGCGCGGGTCAAAGTCTGGGACCCTGTCGTGCGGCTGTTCCATTGGTCGCTGGTCGGTTTCTTCGCCTTTTCCTTCCTCACGGGCGACGAATGGAAGTCGGCGCATATCGTTTCCGGCTATATCATCGGCGGCCTTGTCGCCATCCGCGTCCTTTGGGGCCTTTTCGGTTCGGAACATGCCCGCTTCGTGAATTTCATCTACAACCCGTTCACCGTGTTGCGTTTTCTCGCGGAAACGGCCGGAATGCGGGCGAAGCGTTACATCGGCCATAATCCCGCCGGCGGCGCGATGGTGATTGCGCTGCTGCTCATGATCTCCGGCATCGTTGCCACCGGTTACATGCAGACCACCGATGCCTATTGGGGCGTCGAATGGGTCGAGGACGCCCACGAGACGCTGGTCTATGCGACGCTCGGACTGATCGCCCTGCATATCGTCGGCGTGGTGCTTGCCAGCATCGAGCATCGGGAAAACCTGGTGCGGGCCATGGTCACGGGCTGGAAGCGTCGCGACTGAGTTTTCAGGCCGGCAACGATTCTGGAGTGAACACGGTCGGGAAGAAAATCCGGACGGCGGGAGCCGCCCGGATTTTCCGTTATGCGGGAGTCCGTTAGCGATCTTCCTTCATGTCGAGATGAAACTCGGCTGAAGCGAGCGGGGAGCCGTTCACCAGCAGCTCCAGCCGGTGAAGGCCGGGATAATAGACGCGCGTGGTGGTCGGGCGGAAGGCATGACGCCGGTCGAGGTCTGCGGCTTCGTCCGGCCCTATCGTCAGGCTTGTACCCTTGAACACTTTCGGCGAGAGCGAACCGTCCTTCTTGCGGTGATGGATCGCATAGTCGATCAGCAGGCGCTGGGCCTTGTCCGAGCCGTTCGAAAGCCGGACGGCGAATTCCAGCGTTCCTGGAAATGCGATCGTGGTTTGCTTCAGCGACAGGCCGGCTTTGATACCCTCGGCAGTCTCGAAGCCGAAGCTTGCAAGCACTCCGGCGTGCCCCTTCTTGACCAGCGTCCGCGACGCGTGCCTGAGCAGCCAAAGCCGTTCCGCCGAGGCATCCTGCCGGTGGCGGGCGACGAAATCGGCCACGAGATCGGGGTGGTCCTTGGCGATGTCGTTGAGGCTGTTTGCCACCGAGCGGCGGACGTAATCCTCCGGGTCGTCGAGGAGCGGGGTCAGGATCGGCATCAGGGGCGATGGATCGCGGATCAGTTCCGGCAAGCGCATGGCCCAGGGCAGGCGAGGGCGGGTGCCTTCGCTTGCGAGACGCCGCACGTGATGGTTCGGATCGGAGATCCAGCCGGTAACGATCGCGAGCGCCCGCTGGCGCTCGGCGGCGATGAAGGGGCGGATGCCGAATTCCGCGGTGAAATGCGGCGTGATCGCCTTCAGGAGATCGAGCGAGGTTTCGAAATGCGCAAGGCCGTTCGCGCCGATATACTGGTTGAAAGCCAGCAAGGCCCAGCCGCTCAGGCCGGGGCGATTGTTATCTGGTAGGCAGTCCCTGAGGATGGCGGCGCTTCTCGCAAAGTCCTGCGGCAGCAGCCGGGTCATCGTGGCCGCGACCGACTGGCTGCGCTGCATCAGTTCGAGGTTGTCGAGATCCGGCAGGATTTCCGCAAGGAAGGCTTGGCGGTCGAATTCCGGCCAAGCCCGCGACAGCGCCGCGGCGGTCTCGCGGACAACGGTCTCTCCGATCAGGTTTTTCAATGGTTCGGGCATGGCTCTCAGACGTTGTGGCGGGTGTGAAAATGCTGCATCAGGGAGACGGAGGCAATCGCCGCCATGTAAGGCGCGAAGGCCGGGTCGGTCCGCACTTTCTCCGCCGCTGCGTCGGCTGCTTCCCGGCTTGCCCATTCCACGATGTCGGCGATCTGGTCCGGCCGGTCGTTCGCCGTAAGGGCCTGCCAACTCACGAAGCCAGGGTAGTGGCGGACGGCTTCCATCGCGGCTTTTCGTGCCCTTTCCGCCTGCTCTCCATCGGTGACGGTACAGATGGCGATTTCGAAGATGGTGGTCTTGCTCATGGAATGCTCCTCGCTTGTCGATACGCTTGACCTATCACACGGCTCCTGACAGCCTTATGGCCACTGCCATCATCGAGGCTCGATCATGCGTCCCGCCGACCGCCTGTTCCGGATCATTCAGCTGATGCGCTCCACGGGGCGCGCCATGACGGCGGACGAGATTGCCGCGAAGATGGAGGTGGCGCCGCGCACGATCTATCGCGACATGCAGCACCTGATGGCCTCGGGCGCACCAATCGAGGGGGAACGGGGGGTGGGGTACATGCTGCGGGAGGCCTTCGACGCGCCGCCGCTGACCTTCACCTTCGAACAGCTCGAGGCATTGGCCTTCGGTCTGCGAGCGGCGCAGATGCTCGGCGATCCGCGGCTCGGCCAGGCCGCGCGCGAGGCACGCGAAAAGATCCTCGGTCTCCTGCCGGCGGAGCATGCCGCGCGACTGGCGAGCGCCCAGATCCACGCCTTCCGTTCTGCGGCGCAGCCCGCGCCTCCGGCCTGTCTCGGAGAGATCAGGGGCGCGCTTTCTGCGCGGCGCAAGGTATGGATTTCCTACCATGCCCTGACGGGAGAGCGCAGCGAGCGGACCGTCCGGCCGCTGGCGCTCAGCGCCTTCGGCGGGCTGTGGCTGATGACGGCATGGTGCGAGAAGCGTGGCGACTTCCGCGATTTCCGCCTTGACCGGGTTGAGGCGTGGAAGGTGCTGGCCGAGCGGTTCGAACTCGAACCGCACCAGACATACGACGTCTATCTGGAGCGCCTGCAGGCCGGCTGATCAGAAGTCGGTTGCCACGCCGCCTTCCGCCTTGCGCTTCGCCACGAAGGCGTCCAGCTCCTCCTCAATTGCCGGATCGAGCGGCGGACGCTCGTAGCGGGCGAGCGCTTCCTTGTAGATGCGGTTGGCGTGGTCGTAGGTGGTCGGCCGGCCGGCCTCCGTCCAGGTCTCGTAGTTGCGCCAGTCGGAAAGGAGCGGCGAATAGAAGGCGCTCTCGTAGCGGGCAAGCGTATGGGCCGTGCCGAAGAAGTGCCCGCCGGGGCCGACGTCGCGCACGGCGTCGAGCGCCAGCGCGTCGGGGCTGACATCGAGCGGCGTCAGAAATTCGGCGACCATCTGCAGCATGTCGACGTCGAGGATGAATTTTTCGAAGGAAGCGGTGAGGCCGCCCTCCGTCCAGCCGGCGGCATGCATGATGAAATTGCCGCCGCCCTGCGTCAGCGCCCAGAGCGACAATGCCGATTCGTAGGCCGCCTGCGCGTCGAGTGTGTTGGAGGCGTTGGTGTTCGAGGTGCGGTAGGGAACGCCGTAGCGGCGGGCGAGCTGGCCACCGGCGATCACCGCTTTCATGTATTCCGGCGTGCCGAAGGCCGGTGCACCGGTCTTCATGTCGACATTCGAAGTGAAGCCGCCATACATCACCGGCGCGCCCTTGCGCACCATCTGGGTGAAGGCGATGCCGCACAGCGCTTCGGCGTTCTGCTGAACGAGCGCCCCGGCAATCGTCACTGGCGCCATGGCGCCGGCGAGCGTGAACGGTGTCATGACGACCACCTGGTTGCGCGACGACATCTCGATGATGCCCTGCAGCATGGGGCCGTCGAGTCTCAGCGGCGACGACGAGTTGATGATGGTGAAGAGCGACGGTTCCCACTCCATCTGTTCCGCTGTGATGCCGCGGGCGATGCGGGCGATCTCCAGCCCGTCGAGATTGCGCTGGCGGCCGAGCGAATAGGCGTGAAACGGCTTGTCGGTGAGCTTCGCCAGATCTGACAGGCAGTCGAGGTGGCGGATCGAGGCGTGGATGTCGACCGGTTCGACCGGATAGCCGCCGGTGGTGTGGATGATGTCGTAATATTGCGCGAGCTTGACGAGCTTGCGGTAGTCTTCCTGGTTACCGGCGCGACGGCCGCCTTCGCGATCGGCGACGAAGGGGGCGGATGCGATCTGGGCGAAGACGAGATTGTTGCCGCCGATTGCGACATTGCGGGCGGGGTTGCGGGCATGAAGCGTGAATTGCGCCGGCGCCGATGCGATCATCTCCATGATGAGGCCGCGATCGAAGCGGACGCGCTCGGTTCCCTCGCTCACCGAGGCTCCGGCCCGGCGCATGATCTCGCGGGCCTCCGGCAGAATGATGTCCATGCCGATTTCCTCGAGAACGGTCAGCGAGGCCTCGTGGATATCGTCGAGCGTCTGGGGGTCGAGAAGCTCCGTCTTCGCAAGCCGGTTGACGAGATTGCGATATTTCGGCGCTGTCGCGGGGCGTTGACGTTCCGCGCCGCGCCCGCCGCTGCGACGGCGGCGTTCGCCCTGTCCGGAGAGGCTTTCAGTCTGGGGCAAGGCAGGCGGTGTAATGTCGCTCATGGTTCATCCACTTTGTCATCCTCGACATGGATACTATCCGGCTTCCTGCCGGAGATGACATAGCCAATTGCGACGAATGGCCGGCTTAACTGGAACAATGGCCATGTCGTATCGGGGCAGGAGGAACATGGACGGGCGATTGGGGTTTTGGTGGTCAGCGTCACGCAGGCTATGGCGCTTACCAAGCGTTTACCATTCGGGGGGCATGGTCTTTTCGTGAGTGAATTCTTGAATACGGGTGGCGATTTGCTGAGACTAGCCTGCGAGAAGATCGCCGAGCTCGACGTGCCGGCCTTCGTCAAGGACAGCGAGTTGCGCTATGTCTCGGTCAACGAGGCCTATGCCCGGTTCATGCGCGTCAGCCAGCAGGCGATTGCCGGCAAGACCGACCAGGAAGCTTTCGGACGTTCCGAATATCTCGATAGAAACGACCGCGAGAGACGCGCCCTGGTCTTCGGCGAGGAAGAGCGCGCGCTGGTTGACAGCCCCGGCGGTTCCGAGCGGGTCGCCTTGAAGGTCGAGCGATTTCTCGACGATGACGACAGCATCTTCCTGTTCGGCATGGCCGAGGAGCTGCCGAAACGGATCGTGCGCGAGCAGGGGCCGAAGGAGACGGTGCCGCCGACGACCGACAGGGCGGAGCTTTTCCGCATGGTTCTCGAGGATTTGCCGACGGCGACCTTCGTTCGCGACAGCGACCATCGCATGGTTTTCGCCAATGACGCCTATGCGGCGATCGTGAACATCGACCGGGCCGATCTCGTCGGCAAGGACGAATGGGAAACCTTCGGCAACAGGGGCGGCAGCTATCATACCGAAAACAGCGAGGTGCTGCAGGGCGGCAAGGTGCTGCAGACGGAGCAGGTTTTTCGCTTCGTCGACGGCTTCGAGCTGCCGGCGATCACCCGCAAGAACAGGATCACCGCGAGCAACGGCAAGCACTACCTCGTCGGCTCGATCACCGACACGACCGCGACGAAGCGGCGCGAGCGGGAACTCATCGAGGCGCGGGCGGAAGCCGAGGAACTCCACAGCCATCTCGAGAGCCTGCTGAAGTCGCTGCCCGTCGGGGTGATGATCCTCGACGATGCGCTCACGATCGAATACGTCAACGACGCTTTCTGCGACATGCTGGACGCCGAGGATGGCTATCAGCCGGTGGGGCATTCGTATCGGGCGTTTCTGGACTATAATTTCAGCCGGGGACGGTATGGAGATACCGCGCTGGTGGATGTCGAGGCGATCTACCAGGCGCGGCTTTCCCAGTTCGGCGAGGATGGAAACAGCGTCGTCTCGCAGGCGGAAACCCCCAACGGACGCATCCTTGCGATCAGGAGCCGGCGGCTTGCCAACGGCAAGATCCTGGTGACCTATTCCGACGTCACGGAATTGCACCAGCGCGAACAGGAGAGCATTCTCTATCGCACGGCGATCGAGCACCTACCCGTTCCCGTCTTCATCCGTGACAGCGACAGGCGGCTCATCTTCGCCAATGCCGCCTACGAGATGATGCAGGGCAGGCCGCGGGACGAATTCTACGGCATGCGCGAGGACGAGATGTTTCCGCATTCCGGAAAGCAGCTTCGCGCCGAAAACGAAGAGGTGCTTGCAACGGGCACGAGCTTCGAGCGACCGCAGGATATCATGTTGCCGGGAGAGCGGCCGGCATCGGTCATCACGCGGCTCAACCGCATCGTGACGCCCGACGATCATCGCTACATCGTCGGCTCGATCACCGACGTCACCCTGCTCAAGGTCCGTGAGCGGGAACTCATCGAGGCCCAGCGACGCGCCGAAGAGCTTTACGACGACCTGCTCAGCGTCTTCCGCATCATGCCGGTCGGCGTCGCGATCCTCAATCGCGACATGATCGTCGAATTCGTCAATGAAAAATGCTCGACGATCTGGTGCTGGCCGAAGGACGTTCCGCTCGAGGGCATGTCCTTCCGATATTATTGCGAGATCAACCGCGAGCGCGGCTGGAGCTGGCCGGACGTGGAGTTCGAGGAAGGCTACCGGCAGCGGGTGGAGCTGTTCCGCAACCTGCAGGGATCGGTGGTTCGCGACCTCGTCTACGACGACGGCAAATACGTGCTGAGCACGGTCACCCGGCTCAATGACGACCGGATACTGCTGACCTATTCCGACCTGACGGAGATACGCCAGCGCGAGCTCGAAATCGGCGAAGCGCGGGACCAGCTTGAACGGCTCGGCCAGTTCATGAAGGATGCCACCCGGGTGATGTCCCAGGGGCTCGTTGTCATCGAAGACGGGGTCATCATCGAGAGCAATGACGCACTCGTCCGGATTCTGGGCGTGCCGCCTGTCTTCATCGAGAAGGGGCAGAGCTGGCACGCGTGTTTCGCCTATTGCGCCAAGCGCGGCGATTTCGGGCCGGATGCGATGTCGGTTCTCCGGGAATGGCAGGAGAAGGTGCGTTCTGCCAGCGGCTTTTCCACCACCTTCCTGGCCGACGGCAAGACCTGGGTGCAGATGGAAGCGACCGTCAGCGGCCACGGCCACTGGATGATCGTGCTGACGGATGTCACGGAAATCAAGAGGGGCGAGGAGGAACTGAAGGTTCTTCTGGCGCGCAGCGAGGCGGCCGACAAGGCGAAATCCGAATTCCTCGCCAATATGAGCCACGAAATCCGCACGCCGATGAACGGGGTTCTCGGCATGGCGGAACTTCTTGCCAAATCCGCGCTCGACACGCGACAGAAAACCTTCGTCGACATCATCGTCAAATCGGGCAATGCGCTTCTCACGATCATCAACGACATCCTCGATTTCTCGCGGATCGACGCCGGTCAGTTACAACTGCGCAAGACGTCCTTCGATCCCGTCGAGGCGATCGAGGATGTGGCGACGCTTCTGTCTGCTTCCGCTGCCGAAAAGGACATCGAGCTTATCGTGCGCGGCGATGCGACGGTCGGCCATCAGGTTATCGGCGATGCCGGCCGCTTCAGGCAGATCGTCACCAATCTTGTCGGCAATGCGATCAAGTTCACCGAAAAGGGGCATGTGCTGATCGCGCTCTCGAGTGAGCCTCTGGCCGAGGGGCGCACTTTGCTCTCGGTGCGGATCGAGGACACCGGCATCGGCATTCCCGCGGAAAAGCAGGCATCCATCTTCGAAAAATTCTCGCAGGTCGACACCTCGTCGACCCGCCGGCATGAGGGAACCGGGCTCGGACTTGCGATCACGGCCGGCCTCGTTGCGCTTTTCGGCGGGCATATCGAGGTGGAGAGCGAACTCGGCCACGGTTCGGCGTTCACCGTCAACCTGCCGCTTGCCGTTGCAAGCGAGCGCCGCAAGCATGCGGGCATGCCGGTCAACGTCAAGAACGCCCGCGTGCTCGTGATCGACGACAATGCGGTCAACCGGCAGATCCTGACCGAGCAGATGGCGATGTGGGGTTTCGACAGCCTTGCCGTCGAGAGCGGTTCGGCTGCGCTTGCTATCCTGGAGGAAGCGGCCCAGGTCGGCATCGTCATCGATGCGCTGGTCATCGACTATCAGATGCCGGTAATGAACGGGGTTGAGGTCGCCCGCCTCATCCGCGCCGACCGCCGTTTCGACGCCAGCGCGATCATCTTCCTGACTTCGATGGACATGATCGGCGACGAGCGCATCTTCCGTGAACTCAACGTTCAGGCGCATCTGATGAAGCCGGCGCGCGCCAATCTCCTGCGCAACGCGATCATCGACGTGGTTCGCGCCGCGCGGCTCAAAACCCATGCCGGACGCTTCATGGCGCCGCCGCCTTCAACGGGTTCCCTGGCCTTGCAGGAACAGGGTTCCCCGCAAGCCCAGGTCTCTTCGCCTACGCGCAGCGCGGAACGGCCGGTTTCGGCGAGCGCCTGCGATGTGCTGATTGCGGAGGACAACGAGGTCAATCAGATTGTCTTCCGCCAGATCATGCAGACGACGGAACTGTCCTATCGGATCGTCGATAATGGCCGGGACGCCATCGACGCATGGCGGAGCCTTTCTCCCCGCCTGATCCTCATGGATGTCTCCATGCCGGTCCTGAACGGCCATCAGGCGACGCGCGCCATCCGCGAGGAGGAGCGTGCGCTTGGCGACGGTCGCCATGTGACGATCATCGGGGTCACCGCCCATGCACTCGATCTCGATCAGGACCTCTGCCTTGCGGCGGGCATGGACGATTACCTGTCCAAGCCGATCAGCCCGGAGCAGATGCAGCAGAAGATCGGCCAGTGGCTGGGGTCGCAGCCGCCCGGCGAGCTAGAGGCCGGAGAATGAGCCGGGCTGGTCGACCGGCCTGATACCGCAGAGCATTTCCCGCTTGCCGGCGAAGCCTTTCCTTCTTTCCACGGCGAAGCCGGTTCCTGCCAGATTACGGCGGACGAAACCGGCTGCCGCATAGGTCGCGAAGCTGCCGCCAGGTGCGGTGTGATCGAAAACCGCCTGCATCAGTTCCGGGGACCACATGGCCGGATTGCGGGACGGCGCGAAGCCATCGAGGAACCAGGCGTCGAAGACGAGCGTGCTGTCCGTGAGGCTGCGCAAAGCGTCGCCGCAGACGACGGTCAGGCGGGTCTGTTCGTCCAGCGGAAGGTCCACCACGCCTTCGGGCGCCCGCGGCCAGAGGGACGCAAGTCTTTTGCGTTCCGCGTCGATTTCCGGCCAGCGGGAGAGCGCGCGGTCCAGTTCCTCGGCCTTCATCGGGTAGAGTTCGAAGGAGACGAAATGCAGGGCCGATTCGGCGGTCCGGGTCTCCTTCCATTGCCGCCATGTCTCGCAGGCGTTGAGGCCGGTGCCGAAGCCGAGTTCGCCGATGCGGAAGGTTCCGGGTCCAGCCCAGCGGGTGGGCAGGCCGTTGCCGCTCAGGAAGACGTGGCCGCATTCCAGCCGGCCGTCGGTCTGGCAATAAAAGTGATCGCCAAAGGCGGCCGAATAGGGCATATCGCCGTCGTTCCAGGTGAGGCTCTGCCCCTGGCCTGCGTCCGGCCCTTCGGTCGACGATATCGTGTGGGAAACTGTCATGACGAAAGCGGATAGCGCCGCGCGGCAATCAGGTCAATTATCCGCCGACCTGTTGATCGTGGGTGGCGGCATCATGGGGCTATGGGCCGCGCTCCATGCGGAACGGCAGGGTATCGATACCATTCTCCTCGATGAGGGAGCGCTCGGTCGCGGTGCAAGCGGCGGGCTGCTGGGCGCGCTGATGCCCCACATGCCCGATCGCTGGTCGGAGAAGAAGCAGTTGCAGTTCGATGCGCTCCTTGGCCTGGAAGAGGAGGTGAGGCGTCTCGAGGCCGAAACCGGTCTGTCCGCCGGCTATCGCCGCAGCGGCCGGCTGATCCCGCTGCCGAAGCCGCATCTGAGGGTGATCGCCGAGCGCCACGGCCGAGATGCGGAGGCGCACTGGCGTGTCGGGGCCCGCTCCTTCTCCTGGTTGCCGCTCGATGCCTCGCCGGCCGGCAGCGACTGGCCGGCGGAGGAGTTCATGGCGGCGGGCATCGTTCACGACACCTTCGCCGCGCGGGTCTCCCCGCGTGGCATGACCGGGCTGCTCGCCTGCCGGCTGAAGACTGCGGCGAATGTTCGCATCGTCGAGAATTCCGGTGCCGCCCGGCTCGATGCGGGGAGCGGTTCGGCACAACTTTCGGACGGTCGGACGGTCGCCTTCGGTCATTGCATCATCGCCGCCGGGTACAGGTCCTTCCCCATGCTGCAGGCGCTTGGAGCGCCGCTTGCGCAACCGCTCGGCCAGCCGGTCAAGGGACAGGCGGCCTTGCTCAAGGGGGATATCGATCCGACGCTGCCGCTGCTTTATCTCGACGGCCTCTACATCGTGCCGCATGAGGGCGGCCTTGCGGCGATCGGCAGCACCAGCGAGGACCGGTTCGACGATCCCGTCGCGACGGACGACCAGCTCGAAGAGCTGATGGGACGGGCGCGGGCGCTTGCACCGGTTCTTCGCGATGCCGAGGTGATCGAGCGGTGGGCCGGTCTGCGGCCCAAGGCGATCGATCGCGACCCGATGGTCGGCCCGCATCCCGATTGCCCGCGCATTCATGCGCTGACCGGCGGCTTCAAGGTCAGCTTCGGCCTTGCGCACCGGCTGGCGGAGGCGGCGGTCGCCGGCGTCGCGGGCGGGCCGGCGGGCTTGCCTCCGTCGTTTGCGCTTGCCCATCACATTGCCGTTGCTGCTCGCAATGCGTGAGCTTCTCCCCCGGCTCCCGTCGTGATCCTGTCATGCAAATCACCTACCTCCTTGCGTGTAACGTCAATTGCTAAAATTGGCGCCAGGCAAGAGGGTGAGGTATTCGCATGCGCTATGCCATATATTTCACGCCCCCTTCGGGCGACCCGCTGACGCTTGCAGCCGCAGGCTGGCTCGGGCGCAATGTCTATTCGGGCGAGGCCGTCGAACACCCCGCCTTGCGTGGCCTCGGGATGCACGAGATCGCCTTTCATACGGCGCTGCCGCGGCGCTACGGCTTCCATGCCACGCTGAAGGCCCCTTTCCATCTGCATGGCGACTTCTCCGAGCCCGCCCTGCTGCGCGAACTGATGCGCTTTGCCGGCACTCTGGAACCCTTCGACATGCCTCGGTTCGAAATCGCCCGGCTCGGCGATTTCTTCGGGCTGGTGCTGGAGCGGCCATGCCCGGCGCTCGATTATCTGGCGGCCGCGGTTGTCCAGGAGCTCGACGTCTTCCGGGCGCCGCTTACCGAGGCGGAGATCGAGCGGCGCAATCCGGAAGCATTGTCCGCTCCGCAGTTCGCCAATCTCTATCGCTGGGGCCACCCCTACGTGATGGATGAATTCCGGTTCCACATGACGCTTACCGGGCCGCTTGCGCCCTATGAATTCGCGCGGGTCGAGGATGCGCTGCGCACGCATTTCGAGCCGGTTCTCGGCGAGCCGGTGGAGTTTTCCAATCTCGCCTTGTTCATCGAAAAGGAGCCGGGCGCGCCGTTCCAGGTCCACTCCCTGCACCCGATGGGACGCATCTCGGCCCGCAAGATCGCCTGACCCCTCTGGCTTCTCAGGCAGGGGCGAGTGTCGCCAAAAAGGCAACGCCCCGCTCTCGCGTTTCCATCTCGACATCCGAGGTGCGGCTGCTTACCGTTCGCTCACGAACAAGCAGGGTGATTTGATGCAGACTGATACCTATCCGCGCGACCTCGTCGGCTACGGCCGCAACGCTCCCGATCCCAAATGGCCTGACGATGCCCGTATCGCCGTGCAGTTCGTCGTCAATTACGAGGAGGGCGGCGAAAGCTGCATTCTCGACGGCGATCCGGCATCCGAATGCCTGCTCTCCGAGATCGTCGGGGCGCAGCCCTGGCCCGGCCAGCGCAATCTCAACATGGAATCGATCTACGAATACGGTTCGCGCGCCGGTTTCTGGCGGCTGTGGCGCATGTTCACCGAGCGCGACGTGCCGGTGACCGTCTACGGCGTGACGCTTGCCATGGCCCGCAATCCGGAAGCTGTCGCCGCGATGAAGGACGCCGGCTGGGAGATCGCCAGCCATGGCTATCGCTGGCTGGAATACAAGGATTTTCCCGAGGAAGTGGAGCGCAAGCACATCCTCGAGGCGGTGCGGCTGCACAAGGAACTCACCGGCTCGCATCCGCTCGGCATGTATCAGGGCAAGCCCTCCGGCAATACGCTCAGGCTCGTCATGGAGGAGGGCGGTTTCCTTTATTCGTCAGATTCCTATGCTGACGATCTGCCCTATTGGGTGAAGGGGATCGACGGCAAGCCGTTCCTCATCATCCCGTATACGCTCGAAACCAACGACATGCGGTTTGCGACGCCGCAGGGCTTCAATTCGGGCGACCAGTTCTTCACCTACCTGAAAGACGCCTTCGACGTGCTCTACGAGGAAGGCAGGGCCGGCAGCGCCAAGATGATGTCCGTCGGTCTGCATTGCCGCCTCGTCGGGCGTCCGGGCCGCGCTGCGGCGCTCGCCCGCTTCATCGATTACGTCCGCTCGCATGAGAAGGTATGGATACCGAAGCGCATCGAGATCGCCGAGCACTGGCACAAGCATCACAAGCCGGCATGGTGAGAGCATGGTGACGCGAGAGGATTTCATTTCCCGCTTCGGCGGCGTGTTCGAGCATTCGCCGTTCATCGCCGAGCGTGCCTATGATGCGGGCCTGATCGGGGAGCCGCTGACGGCGGCCGGCGTGCATGCGGCGCTCAGCGCGCAATTTCGCGCGGCCTCACCGGAAGAGCGGCTCGGCGTGCTGCGGGCGCATCCGGATCTTGCCGGTCGGCTGGCGATTGCCGGTGAGCTGACCGAGGACAGCCGGAAGGAACAGGCCGGCGCGGGCCTCGACCGGCTCTCGCCGCAGGAACATGCGCGCTTCACCGAACTCAATTCGGCCTATACCGCCAAATTCGGTTTTCCCTTCATTATCGCGGTGACGGGGCTGACCAGGGACGATATCCTCACAGCCTTCGAGACGCGCATCGACAACGATCGCGAAACGGAGTTCGCCACCGCCTGCGCCCAGGTGGAGAAGATCGCCCATATCCGCCTTGCACACCTCTTGCCGGAGAATATCTGAAATGCCCGAAATTTCTGTCGTCGCGCTGCCCGATTTCGCAGCCGGTGCCGTCAATCTCGCCTCGGCCCGTCTCGGCGCCAAGGGTCTTTATGCCACGGACGAGTTCTTCGCGCCGCTGGACCGCATGCTGAACGACGAGCCCGCGTGGTTCGATCCCGATCTCTATGACGACAACGGCAAGTATATGGACGGCTGGGAAAGCCGCCGCAAGCGCGTGCCCGGTCACGACTGGTCGGTCATTCGTCTGGCCATGCCGGGCCGGATCTTCGGTTTCGACGTCGATACCCGTTATTTCACCGGCAACTATCCGCCCTTCTGCTCGATCGAGGCTGCTTTCGTCGAGAGCGGCGATCCGACCGACGAGACCGTCTGGACGGAGCTTTTGGCGAAATCGGCCCTCGGTCCTTCGGCGCAGCACTTCTTCGAGAATTCCGACCGCGAGAAGGTGTGGACCCATCTCAGGCTGCATATCTATCCCGATGGCGGCATTGCGCGCCTGAGGGTCTACGGAGCCGCCTTCTTCGACTGGTCGAAGGTCGGGGCGGACGAGGAAATCGACCTTGCCTATATCTTCCATGGTGCGAAGGCGCTGGCCTGGTCGGACGCCCATTACGGCCATCCGGACAAGATCCTGTCGCCGGGGCGTGGGGTCAACATGGGAGACGGCTGGGAAACCAAGCGCCGGCGCGGACCGGGACACGACTGGGCGATCATCCGGCTCGGCCATGCGGGCGTGATTGATAGCGTGCTCATCGACACGCATTTCTTCAAGGGGAACTACCCGGATACCTGCGAACTGCTGGGGGCCTATCTGCCGGATGCCGGCGATACGTTCAGCCCGGAGGAAATCGCGGCTTCGGAAACCTGGAAGCCGATCCTGCCGCGCCAGAAGATGCAGATGGACGCGGAGCATCTGTTTGCCGGCGATGCCATCGCCGATATCGGTCCCGTCACCCATGTGCGCCTTGCCATGCATCCCGATGGTGGCGTCATGCGTCTACGCCTCAAGGGCCGCAAGGCCTGAGCGACAGGGCAACAGGGTGCGCATGCTACTGCTTGCGCGCCTCTTCCGCCTCGCGGATCGCTTCCTCGTGATACCAGCTGCCTGCGCCGCTTTCGTAAATCACGGGGCGTGAGCGTTCTTCGCGCTCGCGCATTTCCATCCGCATCTGAATGTTTCTCACCGGGAACTGCAGGATCTTTGCCGATTCCCGAACCATGTTCGTCGTCATGCTGCTGCCTTTCGTTGTTCATCGGTTTTCGAGCCCGATGATCGTCCCTACCAGATTTCAAGATCGAATGCACACGAAAAGTGCAAAATGCATAAATTATAGGCATTTTTGGGCCAAAAACATGCGTGAATGCGAAATCATCACGTCCGGTCACGCGGCCCATGGCACAGGAAAACACGGTATGGCTGTGCCAGGTTCCCACACAATAAGCTGAAACTGTTAAGGATTCTCGCTGTTCGCCGCCTTCTTGCCCATGCCGCGGTGCGTCATTGTGTCGGCGGGATGACGGTTTTCGTCAGTTGGCACGCTTCCTGCTTCTATCTCCGGGACTCGCCGGACAACCGGAGAATCACCCCTCTGTTGCGCTCCGTGGGCGGGCGCTTGACTGAAGAGAGACCAAGAATGACCAAGTATAAGCTCGAGTATATCTGGCTCGATGGCTACAAGCCGGTGCCGAACCTGCGTGGCAAGACGCAGATCAAGGAATTCGACAACTTTCCTTCGCTGGAAGAGCTGCCGTATTGGGGCTTCGACGGTTCGTCGACCGAGCAGGCCGAAGGCCGCAGCTCCGACTGCGTTCTGAAGCCGGTCGCCGTCTATCCCGACCCGGCCCGCAAGAACGGCGCTCTCGTGATGTGCGAAGTCATGATGCCCGATGGCGTCACGCCCCATCCGTCGAACAGCCGCGCCACCATTCTCGACGACGAAGACGCATGGTTCGGCTTCGAGCAGGAATATTTCTTCTACAAGGACGGTCGTCCGCTCGGCTTCCCGGAACACGGCTACCCGGCTCCGCAGGGTCCGTACTACACCGGCGTCGGCTTCAAGAACGTCGGTTCGGTTGCCCGCCAGATCGTCGAAGAGCACCTCGACCAGTGCCTCGAAGCCGGCATTAACCATGAAGGCATCAACGCCGAAGTGGCCAAGGGCCAGTGGGAATTCCAGATTTTCGGCAAGGGCTCCAAGAAGGCCGCCGACCAGATCTGGATCGCTCGCTACCTGCTGCTGCGCATCTGCGAAAAGTACGGCATCGACATCGAATGGCATTGCAAGCCGCTCGGCGACACCGATTGGAACGGTTCGGGCATGCACTGCAACTTCTCGACCAAGTACATGCGCGAAGTGGGCGGCAAGGACTATTTCGAACGCCTGATGGCACAGTTCGAAAAGAACCTGATGGACCACATCAACGTTTACGGCCCGGACAACCACATGCGTCTGACCGGCAAGCACGAAACGGCTCCGTGGAACAAGTTCTCCTACGGCGTTGCCGACCGCGGCGCCTCGATCCGCGTTCCGCACTCCTTCGTCAAGAACGACTACAAGGGCTATCTGGAAGATCGTCGTCCGAACTCCCAGGGCGACCCCTATGCGATCGCTTCGCAGGTTCTGAAGACGATCTCGGAAGTTCCGCTTGCTGCTTCCGCAGCAGCCTGATCTTCCACGATCGACTGGTCATTGAGGCAGCGCCGGTGAAAGCCGGCGCTGTTTTCGTTTGAGGGAAGCATTGCGTCGCTGCGACCGGCTTTCTCGGGGCGGGCGCTTCGCCTATATTGCCCCAAACGGAGGTTCGGCCATGCGGCCATCGGAAGTGCTGGAGAAGAACAGGCAGGCGATCCGCGAGGCGACGAGGCGCTTCAACGCGGCGAACCCGCGCGTCTTCGGTTCCGTGGCGCGCGGCGAGGACCGCCCGGACAGCGATATCGACATTCTGGTCGATCCGCTGCCGGGAACGACGCTCTTCGATCTCGGTGGGCTTTTGGAGGAACTGGAGCAGATGATGAAGCCGACGCCGATCCATCTGGTGTTGCCAGGCGATTTTCCGGAAGAGGTGCGCAAACGGGTGCTCTCCGAGGCCCGACCGGTATGAAGCAGGAACGTCTCATTGGAAATCTTCGAGAGATGGAACAGGTCGCCGTCGAGACCGCCGAGTTCATGTCGGGCCTGTCTCGCGAGGTCTTCATGAACAATGTGGTGCTGCAGCGGGCACTCGGAATGAACTTGCTGATGATCGGCGAGGTCGCGAACCGTCTTACCGAGGACCACGCGGATTTTGTCGCCGATCATCCAGAAATCCCCTGGACGAAAATAGGTGGGATGCGAAATCGCATCGCTCATAATTACTTCCGCATCGATCTGGATACGGTTTGGAACACTTCTGCTCTCGCCATTCCAGAACTTCTGGCGCAACTTCGCGCGATACGCAGTACTCACCCGCAAGGGGAATAGATCTTGCCCGACCTGCTTTCCGTTCAGCATCTCACCCCCGAGGCATTCGCTCCCTTCGGGGAAGTGATTTCCGCCAAGCCCGAGACCATGCGCCTTATTAACGGCGGGACCACGGAGCGGTTTCATGCGCTGTTTTCGCCAGAGGTTTCGGGCGATGGCGCGCGGGTGATCGTCAACATCTTCCGCGGCCAGCCGCGCGCCTTTCCCTATGAAATCGGCATGATGGAGCGGCATCCGCTCGGCAGCCAGAGCTTTTCGCCGCTCTCCGGCCGGCCGTTTCTCGTGGCGGTTTCGCCGGACGAAGGCGGCAGGCCCGGTCGCCCGCAGGTCTTTCTGGCGCAGCCGGATCAGGGGGTGAACTATCGCCGCAACGTATGGCACCACCCGTTGATGGCGGTCGGGGAAATCTCGGATTTTCTGGTTGTCGATCGCGACGGGCCGGGCAACAATCTCGAAGAATTCTTCTTCGACATGCCCTTCCTGATTCTGGAGCCCCATCCATGACCGGCCTTACCACCCACGTCCTCGATACAGCGCTCGGCAAGCCCGCCGAAGGCTTGAAGATTCAGCTGATGCGGATGGCGGGCCAGGAGGCGGAGCTTGTCACCACCGTCGTTACCAATTCCGACGGCCGCGTGGATGGCGGGCCTATTCTTTCCGGCGAGAAGTTCCGGATCGGCCAGTACGAGCTCCTGTTTCATGCCGGCGATTACCTGAAGGCGCAGGGCGCGCCCCTCACCATGCCGCCTTTCCTCGACATCATTCCGATCCGCTTCGGGATCAGCGATACCGCGGCCCATTACCACGTGCCGTTGCTGCTCTCGCCCTACGGCTATTCGACATACCGGGGTAGCTGAACCATGATCTTTGCGGCGATTGCCGATATCCATGGCAATCATCTGGCGCTGGAGGCCGTGCTGGAGGATATCCGGCGGCAGGGCATCTCGGAAATCGTCAATCTCGGCGACAGTTTTTCCGGGCCGCTGAAGGCGGGCGAGACGGCGGACCTGCTGTTGCCGCTTGATGCGCTGACCGTCCGCGGCAATCACGACCGGGCGCTGGTCGACCGGCCTTATGACGAGATGGGCGATTGGGAGCAGCCGGCCTTTCGGCAGCTCAGCGCCGCGCATTTAGACTGGATACGCTCGATGCCGTTCAGCGCCGTCTATCGCGAGGAAGCCTATCTCTGCCATGCGACGCCTCGGGACGACAACACCTACTGGATGGAGACGCTGTCGCCCGGCGGCATCTTCCATCTGAAGGCGCTCGAGGAAATCGAGGCGCTGGCGAGTGGCATCGAGCAGCCGCTCATCCTTTGCGGCCATAGCCATATCGCCCGCGCCGTACAGCTTTCCGACGGCCGGCTGATCGTCAATCCGGGCAGCGTCGGCTGCCCCGGTTTCGACTACGACCAGCCCTTCTACCACAAGGCCCAGCAGGGCACGCCCTTCGCTGCCTATGCGGTTCTCGAAAAGACCGGCCGCGGCTGGCAGCCCGCCTTCCGGCAGGTGCGCTACGACAATGTCGCCGCTGCCGACCTCGCCGCCGCCCATGGCATGGCCGATTGGGTGAGCGCGCTTTCCGGCGGTTGGATCGCCTGAAGAAAATTTTATTTCCCGCCGAATAGAAGCGCGCTGCCGGGTGTTCTCCTCCTGCAAGCCCGCATGACCAGGCGAGCCGGAAGCGGTGGAGGCTGGGGCATGCGGAATGTCAAACGTCGCAGCGCTCCCGTGCGTCCCGGAGGACGCGCCGCTGCAAACCGCAGAGGAACACGCCATGACCCGCATACTAAGGCTTCGTCTTGCCGCCTTTTCCGTCGCCTGCCTCGTTCCCTTCGCCTTTGCCACGGTTCCGGCGCTCGCCGCAGGCGGTTACGGCGGCGGCTCGGACACGGGCTCCGGTTCCACACCTGTCTGCAAGAAGGGCAGCGTCTACGACCGGAAGACGCAGAAGTGCGTCAAGCAGAGCGGCGCCAATCTGAGCGACGACGATCTTGCCGATTATGCCTACGCGCTGGCCAAGGCCGAACGCTATCAGGAGGCGCTTGAGGTTCTGGACACGGTGAAGGATCAGAATTCGCCGGAAGTACTGAACTATCGCGGCTATGCGACCCGCAAGCTCGGACGTCTGGATGAGGGCATCGGCTACTACCTGAAGTCCGTCGCCGCCGACCCGCAATACACTCAGGTGCGCGAATATCTCGGCGAGGCCTATGTCCTGAAGGGCGAGATCGGGCTGGCGAAGGCGCAGTTGCAGGCGATCGCCGGGCTTTGCGGCACCTCCTGCGAGGAGTACCGGGATCTCGATTCGGCAATCAATGCCGCTCCGAAGATCTAAAGGCCGGGCAGGTGACGGCCGGACCTTTTTCATGGGGCACGGCTGTCGTCTGCGGGTATCTTGCCAATGTCCAGCCTATCCTGTGATTATCCGTTGAACAGCGTCGCCCGACCGTCACAACAGCAGCGGGGGCCGTTGCCTGCGACATCGTCGGGAAGGGAGGCTGCCATCGCAAGCGAGGCGGATGTGCGAAACGGTCTGTCGGCCAATCTGAGCCGGTTGTGGCGATATGCCTTCGTGCTGTCGCGCCGGCGGGACATGGCCGACGATCTGGTGCAGCAGACCTGCGTTCGGGCGCTGGAGCGGGCGGTGCAGTTTTCCTCGGGCTCCCGGATCGACCAATGGCTGCTTTCCATCCTGCATTCCATCTGGCTGAACGAGGTCAGGGCGCAGCGGGTGCGCGAGGGGACCGGGCTTGCCGAGGCGGCCGATGTCCTCTCCTTCGACGGCCGGGCCGAGGCGGACCGCAAGGTGATGGCCAATCAGGTGATGCGGCTGGTCGATGCCCTGCCGGAGGCGCAGCGCACGGCGGTGTTTCTCGCCTATGTGGAAGGACTTTCCTATCGCGAGGTCGCGGCGATCCTCGGCGTTCCCATCGGGACGATCATGAGCCGGCTTGCAGCCGCCCGGGCAAAGCTGGCGGAAGCCAAAGGGGAGGATGTGCGATGACGCAGGACGATACCATGCCCTCGGACGAGCTTCTGACGGCCTTCATCGACGGTGAACTGGACGGCGAGGAGCGCGACCGCATCGAAACCCTTCTGGAGCATGACGAGCGCGTGGCCGCGCGGCTGGAATTCCTGACACGCGCCAACTTCGATTATCGTCACGCCTTCGCCCCGCTGCTCGGCGAGGCGCCGGTCAGGCGATTGCAGGCGATGCTCGACGATGCCGCCGCGACGAAACCGTCTAAGGCTCCCAGCGGCGGCATCAGCCGTCGCGGCCTTTTCGGCGCCATGGCCGCATCGGTGGCAGCGGGCATTCTTGCCGGCAGGACCGGCCTCGACTGGTTCGGGACGGATGAGGAGGGCGGCGGCGAATGGCGGGGCCTGGTCGCGCAGTATATGTCGCTTTACGATGCGCAGACGCTTGCCGGTGTGCTGCCGACGCCGGCGGAACAGGCGGCGGAGCTTGCAGACGTCAACCGGCGTCTCGACATGCGGATGACGCCCGCCCAGCTCGATTTCGGCGATCTCGATTACAAGCGCGCCCAGGTGCTCGCCTATGAGGGCAGGCCGCTCGCCCAGATCCTCTATCTCGATCCGGAGAGCGGGCCGCTCGCCTTCTGCATCGTCCGTTCCGAAGGAAAGGCCGAGCCGGTGCGAACAGAGCAGCGCAACGGCATGACCGTCGTTCACTGGTCCGACGGAGGCCATGGCCTGATGCTGATCGGCCATGCACCGGAGACGCGCATGCTGGATCTCGCCGATGCCCTGATCGACAGGATTTCGGCCTGAGCGATGCGGATCGACCGCTTACCGCGCATGCCGGTCAGAGCGGGTTTTCCGCGATGAGGCCATGGTTGATCTCGCCGATCCGTCGTTTGCCGCATCGCGCCATCAGAAATGCTCTCCGGACCGGAAGGGGCCAACCCTGATGCCGGCTGCGACGAGATAGGCGGTCGACCAACCGATCAGCAGAAAACCATTCACGCCCTCCAGTCCCGCCAGCATGCGCCATTCGGGATGGGGAATGACGTCGCCGTAGCCGATGGTCGAAAAGGTGACGGTCGAAAAGTAGAGCGCTGTCGGGAAATCGCCGAGAAAACCGATCAGCCGGTAGCATAGCGCCCAGAGCCAGACCTCGGCCGTCAGCACGCAGAAGACGCCGAGAACCACCGTGTTCATGGCCAGGATGCGGCTGCGATGGGCGTGCAGGCGGATATGGGCCGTCACCCAGCTCATGGCGTGGGTCACGGCTATCAAGCCGAAAGTGTGGATGACGACGGTCAATGAAATGACCACCGTTCCGATTGCCAGATTGAGCAAGAGTTGCAGCACGTTTCGACCTGTATTCAGGCGTGGCGGCTAGCTTGCGCCCTTTACGGCATGACCCGCCACGTAGGTTTCGACCACGGAGCGGTCGTCGCCCAATGTCTGCAGCAGAAAGAGTTCTTCCGCAAGGGTTTTCACGGTCTCCATGCGCAGCGCCATGGCCGGGGTCGCTGCGGAGTCGAGAACGACGAAATCGGCGTCCGTTCCGGCGTCCAGCGTGCCGATCCGGTCTGCAAGCGACAGTGCCTCGGCATTGCCCAGCGTCATCAGATAGAAGCTTTCCAGCGGATTGAGGCGCTCGCCTTGTAATTGCTGGATCTTGTAGGCCTCGTCCATGGTCTTGAGCATCGAGTAGCTGGAACCGCCGCCGATGTCGGTCGCGACCGCAATCCGGACCGGCTTTTCGCGGCGCTGGTAGCGCTTCATCGGGAAGAGACCGGAGCCGAGGAACAGGTTCGAGGTGGGGCAATGGACGGCGATCGAACCGGCGTCCGAGATGGCGTCGGCCTCGCGGTCGGAGAGATGAATGGCATGGCCGAGCAGCGTCCTAGGGCCGAGAAGGCCGTAGCGGGCATAGATATCCGTATAATCGGTCGCTTCCGGATAGAGCGAGCAGGTGAAGTCGATCTCGTCGCGGTTTTCCGAAAGATGCGTCTGGATGTGCAGGTCGGGGAATTCCTCGGCAAGCGTCCGGGTCGCTTCCATCTGTTGCGGCGTGGAGGTGATGGCGAATCGCGGTGTGATGGCGACATGGTTGCGGCCCTTGCCGTGCCAGTCGGCGATCACCTGCCGCGTCTCGTCATAGGCCATCTCGGGCGTATCCAGCAGGCCCTGCGGCGCATTGCGGTCCATCATCACCTTGCCGGCGACCATCAGGCTGCCGCGGCGAAGGTTTTCGGCGAAGAACGCGTCCGCCGAGGCCTTGTGCACGGAGCAATAGGCAACCGCGGTCGTCGTGCCGTTGCGGAAGAACTCATCGAAGAAATGCCGGGCGATGCGCTCGGCATGGGCGGTTTCGACGAAGCGGCATTCCTCGGGGAAGGTATAGGTGTTCAGCCATTCCAGCAGGTTGGCGGCATAGGAGCCGATCACCTGCATCTGCGGAAAATGCACATGGGTATCGATCAGGCCCGGCAGGATGAGGTGCGGCCGGTGGTCGATCTCGATGGTATCGGGTGCGGCCCCGGCCTTTACGGCGGCATAATCGCCCATGGCGGCGATCCGGCCGTTTTCGACCAGCAGCGCGCCGTCGCTTTCGTAGCGGTAGCTTCCCTCGTCGCCCACGCTTTCGGGGGCGCGGCGGAAGGAGAGAAGGCGTCCGCGATAAAGGGTGGTGGCTGTCATTGGCTGCTGTTCCCGGAGACCGCGCTTTCATACCAGGCGACAAGAAGCGCGCGCTCTTCCGCGCTGACCTCGGTGATGTTGCCGGGAGGCATGGCATGGGCGCGGCCGGCCTGCAGGTAAATTTCCCGGGCGTGGGCGGCGATCTCCGCGTCGCTTTCGAGTTTCACGGATTTCGGTGCCCGCGCCACGCCGTCCCAGACGGGCTCTGCCGCATGGCACATGGAACAGCGGCTCGCGACGATGTCCTTCACCGCGGGGAAATGGGCGTTGGCGGCAAAGCGCTGGTAGACGGGAGCGACCGACACTTCACCTTCCGAAACGGGCTTCTGCACGGTCGAAAGCCACATGATGACGATGAACAGGACGGTCGTGACCATCCAGGTCCAGAGCGGACGGCCCTTGCGGGCATGGGTGGTGTTGAACCAGTGGCGGATGGTGACGCCCATCAGGAAGACCAGGGCGGCGATGATCCAGTTATAGGCGGTGGCAAAGGCCAGGGGATAGTGGTTCGACAGCATGAAGAAGATGACGGGAAGCGTCAGGTAGTTGTTGTGCAGCGAGCGCTGCTTGGCCTGAGCCCCGAGCTTCGGGTCCGGCGTGCGGCCGGCGATGAGGTCGGCCACGACGATCTTCTGATTCGGGATGATGATGAAGAAGACGTTGGCCGACATGATCGTCGCCGTGAAGGCGCCGAGATGCAGGAAGGCGGCGCGGCCGGTGAAGATCTGGGTGTAGCCCCAGGCCATGACGACCAGCACGACATAGAGAAAGGCCGTCAGGCCCCAGGTATTCCTGCCGAGCGGCGACTTGCAGAGGAGATCGTAGAGCACCCAGCCGATGCCGAGGGAGGCGAGCGAAAGGCCGATCGCCTGCCACTGGTCGATGTCGAGCACATGGCGGTCGATCAGGAAGAGATCGGCGCCACCGTAGTAGACCACGCAGAGCAGGGCAAAACCGGAGAGCCAGGTGGTATAGGCCTCCCATTTGAACCAGGTCAGGTGCTCGGGCATCGAGGCGGGGGCAATCAGATATTTCTGCACGTGGTAGAAACCGCCGCCATGGACCTGCCATTCCTCGCCATAAACGCCCTCCGGCAGGTGGTCGCGCTTCACGAGCCCGAGATCGAGTGCGATGAAATAGAAGGACGAGCCGATCCAGGCGACGGCGGTCACGACATGCAGCCAGCGAACGGCAAAGGCCAGCCATTCCCAGGCGATGGCAAATTCATACATCGGAAATCCCTTTCTTCCCCAACCGGATACCTTGTCGAAAAAGCCTTGGGAATGAAAGAGGGCGGGGGGCGAAATCGACGCTTTCCCCGGTGAATTGTGCACCGCAAAAATCCACCCCTTACATTATCTTCTTATTCTAATGTTCGTATGCTGTTACATTGGTGTCGCAATTCCGCCGGGGAGGTGGTGTGCGTACCGGCGGAGGCCTTCATTCCATGGAGAAGCCGCCCATGCGCATGGCATTGATAATCGCCAGCATCTTGTATGCCTCTACGGTCGAAGCTCACGACGCCCATTCCGGTTGGAGCTACGATCTCTATTGCTGCAACGGGGACGACCGTGGCGGCGACTGCCAGCAGATCCCCTCGTCGAGCGTCCGGATCGTGCCGGGCGGCTACCAGTTGACGCTTGCGCCGGGCGACCACCGGCTCGTCACCCGGCGTCACATTTTCAAGCTGCCGCAGAGCACCACGCGCCGCTCGCAGGACAGCGAATATCATCTCTGCCTGTTCCCGGACGAAAACACGCCGCGCTGTTTCTATGCGCCGGATATGTCGTTCTGACGGATGCTTCCCGCGGGCGTCAGCGCAGGTCGTCCGCCGCCAATGTCTCCACGATCCAGGCATGGAAGGCCTTGATCTTCGGCAGCTTGCGCTTGCCTTCGGGATAGGCGAGCCAATAGCCGCGTCCGTCGCTACCGAGAATATCGAAGGGCTGGAAAAGGAGGCCCATCGCCACTTCGTTGCGGTAGAATGTCGGCGTCAGGATGCCGACGCCCTGGCCGGCAATGGCGGCGTTCGCCTCGAAGGACTGGGCGCCAAGCCGGCTGCGCGGCCGGCTTTCTAGGTCGGGATCGTCAATGCCGGCGGCGCTGAACCAGATGCGCCACCACGGGTCGCCCGGATCGATGATGCGCAGCCGCAGCAGGTCTTCCGGACGGTGGATGCCGCCGACGCTCTGCGCAAGCGTAGGGCTGAGCATGGGAGTGAAGTCGCCGCGCATCAGGAACTGGCAATGGAGGCCGGGCCAGGTGCCGTTACCGGAACGGATGGCGATGTCCGCTTCCGTGCTGTTGAAGTCGATCACCGAGGACGAGGTTTCAAGGCGTACCGCAATGTTCGGATGCCTGATCTGGAAATCGCCAATCCGCCGCGCCAGCCATTGCTGGGCGAAGGTTGCCGTCGAGTGGATGGTGAGCGTGACCTGCGCCGTCTCGCGCAGATTGGCGACCGCTTCCTGCAGAAGGCCAAAGGCCTCCGAAACGCGCGGCGCAAGGCTCGCCCCGGCTTCCGTCAAGGTGACCTGCCGTGGCCGGCGCAGGAAAAGCTGTTCGCCGAGGATCTCCTCCAGCAACTTGATCTGGTAGCTGACGGCGGTCTGCGTCATCCCGAGTTCCTCGCCCGCCTTGGTGAAGCTCAGATGCCGGGCCGCGGCCTCGAACACCCGCATGCCGTTCAGCGGGAAGTTGCGGGACAGTTTCATGGATAAGTCCTCTTGATCCATGCAGACGGATCTTTCGTTGGAATACCGCGATAAACGCGCGCATTCTGTCTCTCATAGATCAACTGCAATTCTTCATTGTCAACGAGGGATCGGCCATGACGTATGTTATGCCGAATGGTTTCCTGCGCTTTTTTCGCCGGAGAAACAGGTTTTCCGCATGGCTGGCGAGGGTCCTTGCCCGCTCGTCGCGCAGGCGGGAGGCCATGTCGCAACAAGAGATGCGCGACCTCGGTCTTCTGGACGGTCGGCGGACACCCGGCCCCGAGCGCGGGGATCACCGCCGCGATGTCTGGTCACGCATCGGCTGGCCGCCGCGCTATCTCTGACGACACCGGCAATGCGGCCATGAGCCATGCCTGGAAGGCGCGGATCTTCGGCAGGTTGCGCCGGCCATGCGGATAAACGAGCCAGTAGGTGTTTTCGTCGGTCCAACTGAGGTCGAAGGGCTGTATCAGGCGGCCGGAAGCCAGTTCTTCCTGCACGTAGAAGGGACTCAGCATCGCTACGCCATGGCCTGAAAGTGCTGCACCAGCCTCCAGGTCGAGCGCGCCGAAGGCGTTGAGGCGGCGGGTCTTGCCCTGCAGGGTATCGACGCCGGCCGTCGCGAACCATACCTTCCACCTGCCGTCGTCGTCGTCGGAGATCAGCGGCAGTTTCAGGAGGTCGGCCGGTTCGTTGACGCCACCGATGCTTTCGGCGAGGCGCGGGCTGAGCATGGGGGTGTAGGAAAGCCGGATGAGCGGATGGCACACCAGACCCTGCCAGGGACCGATGCCGATTCGGATCGCGACATCGGCCGACTCCCGATTGAAGTTGGTCAGTTGCGTACCACGTTGCAGGCGAACGGCTATATGCGGATATTCGAGCTGGAAGTTGCCGAGATTTCGGGCCAGCCAGTGAGAAGCGAAGGTTGGCGTCGAATGGATTTCCAGGATTTCGTCGCCGCTGCGCCGGGCCTGGCTGATTGCATCTGCGAGCAATGTGAAGCCTTCGCTGACCTTCGGGAGCATGCGGGCGCCGGTGTCCGTCAACACCACCTGCCTCGGCTGACGCACGAAGAGCGGTTCGCCGATGTTCTCTTCGAGAAGCTTGATCTGGTAGCTGACGGCGGTCTGGGTCATGCCCAGTTCCTCGCCGGCGCGGGTGAAGTTGCCGAGGCGCGCAACCGTCTCGAAAACTCTCAGCGCATTCAGCGGAAACTGGCGGGACAACTTCATCGATAAGTCTTCTTTATGGCGCTTCGCTGAAATTGAATTGGAATTCCCCGAAAATCAACGGCATTTATTACTTCATCCATCAAACGAAACAATTGCTGTGGAGGCGACCATGCTGTCCGCAATCCGATTCGCATTTTCGTCGGAAAGTCAGTTCCTTGCCGGCATCCAACGGTTTCTCCGGCGTCTGATTGCCGGCGGACGCATGTCCATCGAGGAATTGCCCGAAGACCTGTTGCACGATCTCGGGCTGGAGAGGGACAATCTAAAGACGGACCGCCGCGAGGCCGATCGGCTGCTTTCGAACGCGCACGCCTATCGGTCGACGAGGCGTTCATCCTGACGGGCGGAAAGCCCGGCGGCCGGCCGGCTGCCGAGCAACCGGGTGACAAGCTCGGCCGTGACCAGGGCGGCAATCACCGCCGGCCGCTTGTCCTTCACCGTTGCGGCTCCGATCGGCAGCGTCAGCCGCGAGAGCCATGCGGCTTCACCCCCCTCGCGCATCAGCCAGCGGGAGAAGGTGGCCCGCTTGGTCGCCGAGCCGATCATGCCGGTATAGGCGAGATCGTCGCGGGCGAGCGCTTGCCGGGCAATCAGGAAATCGAGTGCGTGGTCATGGGTGAGGATGACGGCTGCGCCGCCCGGGCGAATGGCCGCAACCTCGGTTTCCGGCATGGGTACGTGGCGAAAGGCGACAGCCTCGGGCAGGGCACCCGCCTCGATGCTGCGGGTTTCCACCACCGTCACGTTGAAGGGCAACGGTGCAAGGGCTGCCGCCAGCGCAAGGCCGACATGACCGGCGCCGAACAGGACGATATCGGGAAAGGCCTGCTGTTCGCTCGATGCCTGTCGCAGGAGCCTCTCCCTGACGCTCCCGTCCACTTTGGTGAAACGCAGCAACGTGCGGCCGCCGCAGCATTGGCCGATTTCCGGTCCGAGCGGGATATCCAGCGTTTCGTCGGCTGCCTTGCCCGCAAGCAAGGCGCGGGCGTGGTCGATGGCGATGTATTCCAGATGACCGCCGCCGATGGTGCCGAACAACCTGCCATTGGCGACGACCATGAAAGCGCCGGCTTCCCGCGGGGTCGAACCCTTTGCTGCGGCGATTTCGACGAGGACGGCATTCGGGTGGGCGGTGAGGAAGGCGGGAAGGGATGGTTTGCCGGGCACGGGCCTCATGTGTGGCCACCCCCCTCTGGCCTGCCGGCCATCTCCCCCTCAAGGGGGGAGATTGGCAAGATTGCTGCCGCTCTGCCATGTTGCGAGATCATTGCCACGAACGGCATATCTTTCGAACTCAGCACATGATGACTGGTGGGCACATTTCCCCAAATCGATCTCCCCCCTTGAGGGGGAGATGCCCGGCAGGGCAGAGGGGGGTACCGTTCAGCCACGGCGGTCAACTCCTGTAATGCGTTGTATGTGTGTGCATACCTCATCGATTTGATGCAGGACCTCGTCATTGGTGAAGCGAACGGCCTGCCAGCCGAGTGCCGTCAGTTCTGCTGTCCGCAGCCTGTCCAATTCGATGGTGTGATCGTCGCTATGAGTGGAGCCATCGATTTCGACAATCAATTGGTGCTCTGGACATGCGAAATCGACGATATAGCCTCCGATCGGCATCTGTCGGCGAAAGCCCATCCCCATCAGGCGATGTGCTCGCACCGCGTTCCAGAACTTGAGCTCGGCATCGGTCAACGCCTTGGGCATTCGGCGTGCATTGCCTCGATGGCGATCCGTCACTGCAAAATGCGACATTGCCCGGCTCTCATTGCTGCCCTAGCCCCTCTTCAACCTCTCCACCGCCATCAAGACCCGTTCCGGCGTTGCCGGCGCATCCAGCCTGGGGCAGACCTTGTAGTCGGCGACGCTTGCGACTGCCATGGAGAGCGCTTCCAATACGGAGATCGCCAGCATGAAGGGCGGTTCGCCGACGGCCTTGGAGCGGCCGATGGTGGGTTCGGCGTTTTCCGACCACTCGGCAAGCCGGGTGTTGAAGATCTTCGGCCGGTCGGAGGCGAGCGGGATCTTGTAGGTGGAGGGCGCATGCGTCCTCAGCCGGCCCTTGCCGTCCCACCACAGTTCTTCCGTCGTCAGCCAGCCCATGCCCTGCACGAAACCGCCCTCGATCTGGCCGATGTCGATTGCCGGGTTCAGCGACTTGCCGACGTCGTGCAGGATATCGGTGCGGTCCATCAGGTATTCGCCGGTCAGGGTGTCGATGGAAACTTCCGAACAGGCCGCGCCATAGGCGAAGTAATAAAAGGGCGTGCCGCGGCCGGCGGCGCGGTCCCAGTGGATCTTCGGTGTCTTGTAGAAGCCCGCCGCCGAAAGCTGGACGCGGGCGAAATAGGCCTGTTTGACGAAATCGGGGAAGGGAATTTCCTTCGATCCGACGCGCACGCGGTTCGGCAGGAATTCCACCTCGTCCGGCGGTACCGCGAATTTTTCGACAGCAAAGGCGACGAGGCGTTCCTTGATCTGGCGGGCGGCGTCATAGGCGGCCATGCCGTTGAGGTCAGTGCCGGAGGAGGCGGCGGTCGCCGACGTGTTCGGCACCTTGCCGGTCGTCGTCGCGGTGATCTTCACCCGTTCGACATCCACCTGGAAGCAGTCGGCGATGACCTGCGCAACCTTGGTGTAGAGGCCCTGGCCCATCTCCGTGCCGCCATGGTTCAGGTGGAACGAGCCGTCCTGATAGACATGCACCAGCGCCCCGGCCTGGTTGAAGGCGGTCATGGTGAAGGAAATGCCGAACTTGACCGGGGTGAGCGCTATGCCCTTCCTGATGACGGGGCTCGTCCTGTTGAACTCGACGATTGCCTTGCGCCGAGCCTGATAGTCGCAGGATGTCTCGAGTTCCTCCACCACGCGGGCGATGATGTTGTCCTCGACCGTCTGGTGATAGGGCGTCAGAACCCGCTCGGAACCCGGTTGCCCGTAGAAGTTCGCCTTGCGGATGTCGAGCGGGTCCTTGCCGAGCGCATAGGCAATTTCCTCAATGATGCGCTCGCCGCCCAGCATGCCCTGCGGACCGCCGAAGCCGCGATAGGCGGTGTTGGAAACCGTATGGGTTTTAAGCGGTTGGGAGGTGAGTTTCACATGCGGATAGAAATAGCTCGAATCCGCGTGAAAGAGCGCGCGGTCGGTGACGGGGCCTGAAAGATCGGCCGAATAGCCGCCGCGGGCGGCGAAGTTGGCCACCAGGGCATGCAGCCGGCCCTCGTTGTCGAAGGCGACGTCGTAATCCATGCGGAAGTCGTGGCGCTTGCCGGTTACAGTCATGTCCTCGTCCCGGTCGGGACGGAACTTCACGGCGCGGTTGAGCTTCTTGGCGGCCAGCGCTGCGAGTGCCGCGAACTGGTTGCCCTGGGTCTCCTTGCCGCCGAAGCCGCCGCCCATGCGGCGCACGTTGACGGTGATCGCATGGGAGGGGATGTCGAGCACATGGCCGACGATATGCTGCACTTCCGAGGGGTGCTGGGTGGAGGACCAGACGGTCACGTCCTCGTCCTCGCCCGGAATGGCGAGCGCGATATGGCTTTCGAGATAGAAATGTTCCTGTCCGCCGATCCGCATCGTTCCCTGGATGCGGTGTTCCGCCCTGGCGAGTTCTTCTTCCGGTTCGCCGCGTTTCAGCGTCATGCCGGACGTGACGAGCGGCGCGCCGTTTTCAAGCGCACCGTCGACATCGGTCCAGAACGGCAGGTCGTTATATTCGATTTTTGCGAGACGTGCGGCACGCCGGGCGGCATCGCGCGTTTCGGCGATGACGGCGAAGATCGGCTGGCCGTGGAATTCCACCTTCGTTTCGGCAAGCAGCGGCTCGTCGTGATGGCCGCCGGAAGACACGTCGTTGACGCCGGGCACATCCTTGCCGGTCAGGACGCAGACGACGCCCGGATAGGCCTTGACCGCTGAAAGATCCATCGAGACGATTTCCGCGTGCGCACGATCCGCCATACCGAGCGCACCGTGCAGAAGGCCGGCGGGTTCGGGAATATCGTCGATATATTCGGCACTTCCGCTGACATGCTTATGAGCTGAATCATGGCGCAGCGGCTGGTGCATCGGGCCGTTGATGTATTTGTAGAGTTCGTAGCTCGCCTTATCCATGGCTCAAATTCCTGCGTCCGCTTGCCTGCCCGTCATCACGCTTCCTCCCGCTCGAAACGCTGCAGTTCCTGGGGCGTTCCCGAGGTTTCGAGGAAGAACCGGGTCAGGAGGTTCTTGGCCGTGAGCTGGCGATAGTCCGCCGTCGCGCGCCAGTCGGTAAGCGGCTTGTAGTCCTGGTCGAAGGCATGGCGAGCTTCGGTGACGGTCGCTTGCGTCCATGGTTTGCCATAGAGGGCCGCTTCCACGGCGCGGGCGCGCTTCGGCGTTCCAGCCATGCCGCCGAAGGCGATGCGGATGCCGGTCACGCTGCCATCGTCAGCGAGCGACAAGTGGAAGGCGCCGCAAAGCGCGGAAATATCCTCGTCGCGCCGCTTGGAGATCTTGTAGACCGCATAATGGGCGTCGGCTTCCGGCCGGGGCACGAAAATGCTCTCGACGAATTCGCCGGTGCGGCGGTCCTGCTTGCCGTAGTCGATGAAGAAATCCTCGAGCGGCAGTTCCCGGCTGCCGGCGGCGGAGCGAAGCCTGACCTTTGCACCCAGGGCGATCATGGCGGGCGGCGTGTCGCCGATCGGCGAGCCGTTGGCGATATTGCCGCCGATGGTGCCCATGTTGCGCACCTGCTGGCCGCCGATGCGTTCGATCAGCCGGCCGAAGGCGGGGATTTCCTTGCGCAGCGTCTCGAAGCCCTGCGTGTAGCTGACGCCGGCGCCAAGCGTGATACCCTTGCCGTCGATGGAGACGGTCTGCAGGTCCGCGAGATGATTGATGAAGACCACGGGGTTGATCGACCGCATCTGCTTGGTCACCCAGAGGCCGACATCAGTCGCGCCGGCAACCACGGTCGCCTTGGGTTCCTCCGCAAGGATATCGGCGAGCGCTGCGACCGAACCCGGCACGATGAGGCGGCGGTCGTCCCTGACGATGGTGATGGTTTCCGCAGTCTGCAGGTTCCACAGGCGCGCCATGATGCTGGCGCGGTCGCGCTCAAGCGGATCGAAGAGCGAGCTTGGCCGGGTGCGCGACACAAGCTCGGCCGCCTTGACGATCGGCTCGTAACCCGTGCAGCGACAGAGATTGCCCTGCAGCGCCCGTTCGATTTCGGCGCGGGACGGGTTGGAACTGGTCAGCCACAGACCGTAGAGCGACATGACGAAGCCCGGCGTGCAGAAGCCGCATTGCGAGCCGTGACAGTCGACCATGGCCTGCTGGACGGGGTGAAGCTGGCCGTCGGCTGCGGCCAGATGCTCGACGGTCACGACATGGGTGGCGTTGAGCGAGCCGAGGAAGCGAATGCAGGCATTCACAGTCTCATAAGTCAGCCTGCCATGGACGAGACGTCCGACGAGTACGGTGCAGGCGCCGCAATCGCCCTCGGCGCATCCTTCCTTCGTGCCGGTCAACCGACGCTTGAGGCGCAGGAAATCGAGAAGCGTCTCTGTCGGTTCGAAGCTCGAAAGGGCGATGTCCTCGCCGTTCAGGATGAAGCGGATGCTATCGGTCATTGAATGCCTTTTTCTTGCGGGGCATTCGCCCCGATCTTCCCTCAGGTATTGCGCGCCGTCTTACTGTGCCGTCCAGCCGCCATCGATCGAGATGTGCGTGCCGGTGATCTGCCTTGCCGCGTCGCTTGCCAGGAACAGCGCGACGGCCGCGACCTCCTCGACTGCGACGAATTCCTTGGTCGGCTGGAATTTCAGCATGACCTCGGATTTCACCTGTTCCTCCGTGATGCCGCGGGCTTTCGCCGTGTCGGGGATCTGCTTTTCCACCAGCGGCGTCAGCACGTAGCCCGGGCAGATGGCGTTCACGGTCACGCCGAATTCGGCAAGCTCCAGCGCCACGCTCTTCGTGAGGCCCATGATACCATGTTTTGCTGCCACATAGGCCGATTTGAAAGGCGAGGCGATCAGGCCGTGGGCAGATGCGACGTTGATGATGTGTCCGTGACGCCTTTCCTTCATCGCCGGAACGGCGGCGCGAATGGTGTGGAAGGAGCTGTTGAGGTTGATCGCGATGATCTGGTCCCACTTTTCTTCCGGGAAATCCTCGACCGGCGAGACATGCTGGATGCCGGCATTGTTGACAAGCACGTCGACCATGCCGAATTCGCGGGCGGCGGTCGCCATCAGATCGCGGATCTCGGCGGGCTTCGTCATGTCGGCGCCGTGATAGATGGCGCGGCCGCCCATCGCTTCGAGACCCTGACGGATTTCCTCGATCTCGACGGCGTTGCCGAAGCCGTTGATGACGACATTGTCGCCTGCCGCAGCAAAGCCCCTGGCGATTGCCAGGCCGATGCCGCTGGTCGAGCCTGTGACGACGACTGTTCTGCCCATTTCTACCTCTCCCACATGAAGCCGGCGTTCTGCTGCGCCGCAAAAGACGGTGAAAAGTTACGCGCAAACCGCGCATGCTGGCAATCGGATATTTGGCGGGTATCTGGAGGGGAGCCTGTTGCCTTTTTTGCAATGGGTCGGGACGTCCACCCGCCTGCGAGCGAACACTGTGTTGTCTTTCCGGTGATTTGCCCTTGTCGGTTCCGATCTCTATTTGTGTCGTGACTTCAACGGGAGATCGTCATGGAACTCGGACTTTATACCTTCGCGGACGTCGATCCGAACGCCGCCAACAAGGGCGCGGAAGCCAAGCGCCGTGTCGACGATCTGCTGGAGGAAATTCAGCTGGCCGACGAAGTGGGGCTCGATGTCTTCGGTCTCGGCGAACACCACCGTCCCGATTACATGGCGTCGTCGCCATCCACCATTCTTGCCGCTGCTGCCGTCAAGACGAAGAACATCCGCCTGACGAGCGCGGTCACCGTGCTTTCCTCTGACGATCCGGTCCGCGTCTTCCAGCAGTTCGCTACCGTCGACCTGTTGTCGAACGGCCGTGCCGAGATCATGGCGGGACGCGGTTCCTTCATCGAGAGCTTTCCGCTGTTCGGCTACGACCTTGAGGATTACGACCTGCTGTTTGCCGAAAAGCTGCAACTGCTTGGAGAGATCCGCGAGAACGAGATGGTGACCTGGGAAGGCGAGACGCGCAAGCCGATTGCCGGGCGCGGCGTCTATCCCCGTCCGCTGCAGGACCCGCTGCCTTTGTGGATCGCCATTGGCGGCACGCCGCAATCGGCGGCGCGGGCCGGCTATCTCGGCCTGCCGCTGGCGCTTGCCATCATCGGCGGCGAACCCCGACGTTTCGCGCCGCTCTTCGATCTCTACCGCCAGAGCGCGGCCAAGGCGGGTCTCGACCCGAAGACGCTGAAGAGTTCGATCAACGTGCACGGTTTCGTTGCCGACACGACCGAGAAGGCGGCCGACACCTTCTACGAGCCGCAGGCGATTGTGATGAACCGAATCGGCCGCGAACGGGGCTGGGGACCGACCAGCCGCGCCCATTTCGACATGTCGCGCGGGCCGGAGGGCGCTCTCTTCGTCGGCGATCCCGAGACCGTCGCGGAAAAGATCGTCGCCAATCACAAGATCTTCGGCAATGACCGCTTCATGCTGCAGATGGCAATCGGTCCCATGCCGCACAGGGACATCATGCGGGGCATCGAGCTTTACGGCACAAAAGTCGCGCCTCTGGTGCGAAAGGCATTGACCCCGTCGGAAGCGGGGGCGTAAGCACCCCGCATCCCCTTTGCGACAAGACAGGGCCTTCGGCCCGAAAGACGAGCGATGATTGTATCCAGTGACGACGACCTGATCCGGCTCAAGGAGATCGGGCATATTTGTGCGGTGGCAGTAAAGACCATGGCAGCGGCGCTGGAGCCGGGGATCACCACGCGGGAACTCGACCAGATCGGCCGCAAGGTGCTGGAAGACGCCGGCGCACGGTCGGCGCCGGAACTCTGTTACCAGTTTCCGGGCGCCACCTGCATCAGCGTCAACGAGGAAGTCGCCCACGGTATTCCGGGGGATCGCAAGATCCTCGCTGGCGATCTCGTCAACATCGACGTCTCCGGCGAGAAGGGCGGCTTCTTCGGCGATACCGGATCGTCCTTCATCGTGCCGCCGGTGACGCCGAAGCTCGAGCGGCTGGTGCGCGACGGCAAGCGGGCTATGTGGGTCGGGCTCAACCAGGTCCGCACCGGCCAGCCCATGGCCAATATCGGCAATGCCATCGGCACATTCGCGAAGAAGAACCGCTACACGCTGATCCAGAACCTTGCGAGCCACGGCATCGGCCATTCGCTGCATGAGGAGCCGAAGGAACTGGCGACCTGGCCGGACCCGGACGAGACGCGCATCATGGAAGAGGGGCAGGTCTTCACCGTCGAGCCGTTCCTCTCCATCGGCGGCCTGTGGGCCGAGGACGGCGACGATCCGTGGACGCTCTTCAGCGAACCCAAGGCGCCGACGGTGCAGTTCGAGCATACCGTCGTCGTCACCCGAAACGGCCCGATCATCCTGACGCTTGCGGAGTAGGGCGCATCCCTTCACCTCCGCTGCCAATCCTGCGGCGCGTTTGACCTCAGTGGTCGGACGCGCTATTTTGTATTACAAATGGAGGAAAAAATGCATAAAGGTGGCAATCTTTCCGATCCTCTCACCTTGCGTCTTCCCGTCGATGTGCTTGGGCAAGTCGAAGAAGTTGCGCGGATTTGCGAGCGTAGCCGGAGTTGGGTCATTGTCCGTGCCCTGAAATCCTATCTCGCAAGCGAAGGACGAGAACTCATTGAGTTGGCCGAAGCCCGGGCCGAGGTCGATGGAGGCGCCGGGGTCGATTTAGACGATGTGATCCGGGACCTAGAAAATGCAGCCAAGGATGCCGCTGCTTGAAGGTCATTCTGTCGCCCGGAGCGCGTGATTATATCAAGTCCGAGGCAGACTATCTGCGAGCGCGCAACCCACAGGCAGCCCGCGATTTTGTCGAAAACCTGAGACGGTTGAAGGAGCATCTTTCGACTCTCCCCAAACTCGGCAGGGTTTCCGAAGAGCTTCCGATGCCGGGTGTCTTCCGGTTCGTACAGGGTTCTTATCTGATCGACTATGAAGTGCGCGCTGCCACCGTGGTCATTCTGTCCATCCGACACGGACATCAGCGACCGCTAACTGTGCTGCTCGATGATGACCTCGATCTGGAAGAGCCTTGAATTGGCTCTTTTACCTGCCTTCCATCAAGCTGCGTTGAGCGGGCGATCAGTATTTGTGGTTTGTCGAGCCATTGGTGCGGTGCGATAAGCCGCGTATGACAAACGGCAATTCCCAAGGTTTCGATCTTTTCAGGACGGCTCTTTCCGGGGCGCTGGCGATGGCCGCCGCCATGGGCTTCGGGCGTTTTTCCTTCACGCCGATCCTGCCGGGCATGGTGACCGACCTCGGCCTCTCGAGCGGCGAGGCGGGGCTGATTGCGGCGGCGAATTTCGCCGGTTACCTCATCGGAGCGATCCTTGCCGGGCATGGCTGGGCGGCTGGGCGCGAACGGGGCGCGGGGCTTTTCGCGCTGACGGTCAGCACGCTGCTTCTGGCCGCCATGGCGGGCGTCGAAACGGTCTGGGCCTTCTGTCTCCTGCGCTTTCTCGCGGGACTTGCAAGCGCTTTTGCGATGATCTTCATAACCTCCGTTGTACTCGGTCACGCGGCACGGGCGGGCAGCGAGGCTGTTCAATCGGCGCACTTCGGCGGCGTGGGGCTCGGCATCGCGCTCTCGTCGCTGACGGTGGCGCTGGTCGCATTTTTCGGACCGTTCGGGATCGCTTCCTGGCGGGTGGACTGGCTGGCAGGTGCCGGCATCAGCTTCATCGCCCTCGTGATTGTCTTGGCGCTTCTGCCGCCGGCCCCCAAATTCGAGGTAACGCCCAGTCCCGAACCGGCGCTTGTGTGGAAGCTTCCGCTGGTGCTGCTGACCGTTTCCTACGGGCTGTTCGGCTTCGGCTACGTGGTGACCGCCACCTTCGTCGTCACCATGGCGCGCATGAGCGACGCCGGGCCGATGGTCGAGTTCCTGACCTGGTTCCTGGCGGGCTGCACGGCGGTGGTTTCCCTGTTTGCCTGGCGACCGGTGATGATCCGCATCGGCCTGCGGGGCGTCTATGTCGTGAGCCTGCTGATCGAGGCTGCCGGCGTGCTGGGATCGGTGCTGCTGCCTTCGCCGCTTGCCCCCATCGTCGGCGGGCTGATGCTGGGCGCGACGTTCATGATTAACACAGCCTATGCGCTGCGGATCGGACGCCAGCTTGCGCCGGCAAGCCAGCGCCGGGCGCTCGCTTTCCTGACTGCCGCCTTCGGTGTCGGCCAGATCCTCGGGCCGCTGGTCGCCGGTCAGCTTGCGGAATGGACGGGGAGCTTCAGTGCCGGGACGGTTGCCGCGGCCATCGCCCTTCTGGCGGCAGTGCTGTTCGTCCTGCCGGTCTACCGCCGGCTCGGCTAAGCTGTGAATTGGCTTCGACCGATCCGGTTACATTTTGGTAATGGCATTGCTGGGTTCTTGGTTCTGCCCTAATTTCGCGCGACAGACCGGGTTTCAAACGCCCTCCCGTTTCACGCCGAGAAAGCACCCGCCCCGTGTTTCAGTCCTTCTTTCCCAAGCCTAAACTGTTCTTCTCCTCCTTCGCCATCTGGACCCTGCTCGCGATCCTCGTCTGGTATCTGGCGGGCGCACAAATGGGTGCGGCACTCGGCTTCCAGCCGATGCCGGAAGATGCGGAGCCGATCATCAACCTGAGCTTCTTCGTCACGGCCGACTACCTGTGGTTCTACCTCTACGCGGCGGTGTGGGCGGCTGTCTTCGGCCTGTTCTGGGAATATTACGCCAAGGATCATCCGTGGCGGCACTGGGCGATCTGGGGTTCCTACTTCATCATCTTCACCACCTATTTCGACGTTCAGGTGTCGGTCCTGCTCAATAACTGGCGCCGGCCCTTCGGCGACCTCCTGCAGAACGCATTGACAGGCAAGCCCGGTATCACGGAGTGGGACTTCTACAGTCTGATGATTACGTTCTGGAGCATCGCCTTCCTGAACGTGGCCGTATTCGTCGTGGTGCGCTTCTTCGTCAGCCACTATGTGTTCCGCTGGCGGACCGCGATGAACGACTACTACATGTCGAAGTGGCAGAAGGTTCGTCATATCGAAGGCGCGTCCCAGCGCGTGCAGGAAGACACCATGCGCTTCGCCACCACCTTCGAAGGGCTCGGCGTCAGCCTGATCGACGCGGTGATGAACCTCGTCGCCTTCCTGCCGATCCTGTTCGTGCTGTCGAAATACGTGACCGATCTGCCGATCATCGGCCAGATTCCCCACAGCCTGTTCTGGCTGGCGCTCGTCTGGTCCGTCTTCGGTACGGGGCTTTTGGCGGTTGTCGGCATCAGGCTTCCGGGGCTGGAGTTCCGCAACCAGCGCGTCGAGGCCGCATACCGAAAGGAACTCGTCTATGGCGAGGACCATGCCGACCGGGCGCAGCCGCTGACCGTCGCCGAGCTTTTCACCAACGTGCGGCGGAACTATTTCCGGCTCTATTTCCACTACACCTATTTCAACCTCGCACGGTCGTTCTACAATCAGGCCGATGCGCTGTTCCTGATCTTCATGCTGGTGCCGACCATCGTCGCCGTGAAGATCACCTATGGTATCTACCAGCAGATCGCGACCGCCTTCGGTCAGGTGTCGAACTCGTTCCAGTATCTCGTCAACGTCTGGCCGACCATCGTCGAACTGCTTTCGATCTACAAACGTCTTCGCACGTTCGAAGCTGCGATCGATAACGAGGCGCTGCCGGAAATCGACCAGAAATATCTCGAGCGCGAACAGCAGTTCGGCGAGATCGAGGCGAACAAACACTGATAGCTGCCGAATAGCCTGCACCTTCAGCCGCGCCGGATCGCTCCGGCGCGGTTTCTTTTCGGGAGAAGGGCAGGCGGGGTTGAACTTGGGGTATTGGCATCAGGCGTTCCGCCTGCCCCGGCTGCGATCTTCGCCTCGGTCTTCGGGTTATCGTCGGAGGGCTTCCGAAGGACCGTAATCGCAACCGCCACCGGCGACCGGTTCATGATCCTTGGTGCGCCGGTTCGCGAAGCCGGTTTCCCATCCGATGGCCTCACCAGACTAGGCGATCACGGCAGAGCGGGGACGCCGGAGGGGCGGTTCCTCCGTCAAGCCATTGATGGTGCGCGTGAATTTTTCGGGAAGGGGCCGGAATTATCCCCGTCCTATATCAGGAACGGGGAGGCGGCTGCCGCTTTGCCAGGATATCCATCGCTTCCGAATAGCTGACGCAGGCGACGTCCGGTCGCTGGCAGACGTCGGTGACCAGCCGTTCCATGGCGCGCCAGTAGGCGCCGTCGTTCATTTCGACGAAATGGAAACCGAACTGAACGGGGATGCGCTCGCCATCATATTGGGCCTCGAAGGCGGCCTTGAAGGCTGAATAGGTGCGCTCCTCGAACTCCTGCGAGCGGGACGGGTTGTCGAGGCCCGCCGAATGGCGGACGAAGAGATTGTAATCCATGCCGATGATGCGGCGGCCCTGTGGCCCTTCGGGGATCAGCGGCAGGCCGAATCGGGTGATCGCACCATCATGCTGCGGCAATGCCGGTCCCTTGGTCACGAGGCTTGCGTCGAAGGCGAAGCCATAGGCCTTTTCCGCCTCGACAAGGCTTTCGGGCGCCGAGAGATAGGGCGCGCGGAAGCCCCTGATCCCGTGATCGGCGAAGTTCTGCCAGCCTTCCGGTTCCTTGTCTGCAAGACCGTTCGCCTTCCAGGCATTGGTGAGCGTCGTACGGAAGGTCGCAAATTCCGCAAGCCAGTCGACCTTCGACCAGTCCTTGCCATCGAAATGGCCGCAGGCATGGCTGGCGATCTCGTGGCCCTCGAGATGGGCGCTCCACAGATTGTCGAGCCGGGTCCTCACGTCTTCCACGGTCGGCGCGAAACCGACATTGGAACGCCCGGCCTTCTGGCCCGGCGCCTGGTAGCCCTTGGAGGCGGAGCGCGGAATGAGCGTGGTGCAGGAGAGGAAATAGGTGAAGTGGGCGTTGGCGGCACGGCGCGCGATATCGCGGCTCTTCGTCCACAGCGCATTGTCATGCGCGCCGTCGAAGGAAATCAGCAACAGCTGTTTCGGCTTTTCCGGGGCAGGTTTCACCTGTTCTTCCGCCGGCGTCGGCGGTGTCTGGCCGGCCTCCCGCATCGGCTCCGCCATTGACGGCAGAGGCAGGAAAAGGGCGAAGGAAAGGATGGCGGCCGGACGAAACATGCGAGAACCCGTAGCAGAACGAAGCGGGCGTCCTGTCATTCAAATGCGGCGAAGCTTTGAACACACTGGAAATCGGTCCCCGAGATCACTATTCCATGATGAGCAAAATCAAGACGAGGTCTTACCAATGGCAATCCTGATTCTCGGGATCATCCTGTTTCTGGGTATGCATCTGATCCGGGTGGTCGCCCCGGATTTCAGATCGAGAATGGTCGACAAGTTCGGTGAAAACGGCTGGAAAGGCATTTATTCGCTGCTGAGCATCATCTCGCTCGTCGTGCTGATCTATGGCTGGGCGATCTCGCCCACGATCAACCTTTGGTTCCCGCCGACCGGCATGTCACATCTGACGGTGACGCTGATGCTGCTGTCGATGATCTGTCTGGCCGCGGCGGAACTGCCTGCCGGCCATATCGCCACGAAGACGAAGCATCCGATGATCCTCGGCGTGAAGATCTGGGCCTTCGGCCATCTGCTCGCCAATGGCGATCTCGCCTCGCTTTTGCTGTTCGGCTCCTTCCTCGCATGGGGCGTGATCCTGCGCATCGCGCTGAAGCGCCGCGAGCGGGCGGGCCTTCTGACGCTGCGTCCGTTCGTCTCGGCGAAGTATGACCTGATCGCCGTCGTCATCGGCGCGGTGATCTGGGCGCTGTTCATCTGGAAGCTGCACCTCTGGCTGATCGGGGTGGCGCCGATCCCGATGTAATCCGCCGCTCGGGGCGCCTTTCGCCGGCGGTGCCGCGCTTGTGACTGCAAAGGATGCTTCCATTTGGGCATCCTTTGCTCTAGGAAGGCCGCTTATACAGCAGAATGCACTTGAAAGGCCGGCCTTTCCGGAACGAGACATGGTGGACAACAACGACAGTTTCATTCGCGAAGTCAATGACGAGCTCCGTTCGGAGCAGGTCAAGATGGCCTGGCGAAAATTCGCGCCGGTTATCATCGGCGTCGCTCTCCTGATCGTTCTCGGCACCGCGGGCTATCGCGGGTATGAGTACTGGCATTCGCACCGTTCGTCCGGGGCAGGCGACCAGTTCCTCGCAGCGCTGACGCTTGCCAACGAGGGCAAGCGTGACGAGGCGACCGCCGCCCTCGCGGCCCTGGAAAAGGACGGCTACGGGGCCTATGCGGTTCTGGCGCGGATGCGCTCGGCAACCGTGCAGGCGGAGAAGGGCGATGCGGCGGCCGCAATCGCCGCCTTCTCCGATATCGGCAAGGATACTTCCGTTCCGCAGGTCATCCGTGACGTGGCGCGCATGCGCGCCGCCTGGCTGCTGATCGACGCCGGCACCTACGAGCAGGTGTCCGCCGAGGTCGAGGCCATGGCGACGCCGACGGATGCGATGCGCCATTCCGCCCGCGAGGCGCTCGGCCTTGCCGCATACAAGGCCGGCGACATGGCACGCGCCCGCGAATGGTTCGAGCAGATCACCGAGGACCCCGAGGCTCCGCGCAACGTGCAGAACCGTGCCCGCATGCTGCTCGACATGATTACCGCGTCCGGCAAGGCATCGTAAGCCGGCTTGGGCGCTGGAGCCCGGAAGGATAAAAACCGCATGAGCTTCACCGTCGCCATCGTCGGCCGCCCGAATGTCGGCAAGTCCACGCTTTTCAACCGTCTGGTCGGAAAGAAGCTGGCGCTCGTCGACGATACGCCCGGCGTGACGCGGGACCGGCGGCCGGGCGACGCCAAGCTCGTCGACCTGCGCTTCACCATCATCGATACCGCAGGTCTCGAGGAGACCGGCCCTGACACGCTCGAAGGGCGGATGCGGGCGCAGACCGAGGCGGCCATCGACGAAGCCGACCTGACGCTGTTCGTGGTCGATGCCAAGTCGGGCCTGACGCCGCTCGACAAGACGTTCGGCGAACTCCTGCGCCGCAGCGGGAAGCCGGTCGTCCTGGTGGCCAACAAGTCGGAAGCCCGTGGCTCCGACGGCGGCTTCTACGACGCCTTCACGCTCGGTCTTGGCGAACCCGTGCCGATTTCGGCCGAACACGGCCAGGGCATGATCGACCTGCGCGACGCCATCGTCGCCGCAATCGGCGAAGAGCGGGCCTTCCCGGAACCGGAGGACGAGGCGGAGACCGATGTCGCCATACCCCGGACAGGCGAAGGCGAGGGCGAGGACGAGGAAGAGCCTGATTATGACGAGACCAAGCCGCTGCGGGTCGCGATCGTCGGCCGCCCGAATGCCGGAAAATCGACGCTCATCAACCGGTTCCTCGGCGAAGACCGGCTTTTGACCGGCCCCGAAGCCGGAATTACCCGCGACAGCATTTCCGTTGAGTGGGACTGGCGCGGCCGCACCATCAAGATGTTCGACACGGCTGGTATGCGGCGCAAGGCGAAGGTGCAGGAGAAGCTCGAAAAGCTCTCCGTTGCCGATGCGCTGCGCGCGATCCGTTTTGCCGAGACGGTGGTGATCGTCTTCGACGCCACCATTCCCTTCGAAAAGCAGGACCTGCAGATCGCCGATCTGGTGCTGCGCGAGGGCCGCGCCGCCGTGCTCGCCTTCAACAAGTGGGATCTGGTCGAGGACCCGCAGGCAGTGCTGGCCGACCTGCGCGAGAAGACCGAGCGCCTTTTGCCGCAGGCCCGTGGCATCCGCGCGGTGCCGATTTCCGGCCAGACCGGCTACGGCCTCGACAAGCTGATGCAGAACATCATCGACACCGACCGTGTGTGGAACCGTCGCATCTCGACCGCCAAGCTCAATCGCTGGCTGGAGCATCAGCAGATCCAGCATCCGCCACCGGCGGTTTCCGGTCGGCGTATCAAGCTCAAGTACATGACGCAGGTGAAGGCGCGTCCGCCGGCCTTCATGATTTCCTGCACGCGCGCCGATGCGCTGCCGGAGTCCTATGTGCGTTACCTGACGAACGGACTGCGCAACGATTTCCAGCTGCCGGGCGTGCCGATCCGCATTCACTTCAAGGCGTCGGACAACCCGTTCGAAAACCGCAAGAAGAAACGCTGATCTTCCGGCTCACGCGCCGATCTGACGACCGGACTGGCGCAACAGCAGGCGCTTGCGCCGTGCCTGGGTCTTGGCCTCGATGACGTTGTCGAGAAACTGCGTCGTTGCTGCCTGCCATGAAAAGGTTTCGGCGAGCGCACGCGCCTTCTCGCGCGAGCAGTGGAGCGCCTTCAGGCAGGCGGCTTTCAGGTCGTCGTCGAGCGCGCCGGCTCCGCTTTCGGCAGGAATGATATCGACGGGACCGGTGACCGGGAAGGCCGCGACCGGAACGCCCGACGCCATGGCTTCGAGGATGGTGTTGCCGAATGTGTCTGTCTTCGAGGGGAAGACGAAGACATCGGCCTGCGCATAGGTTTCGGCGAGATCCTCACCGGTCTTGACCCCGGTGAAATGCACGCGCGGATAATGCGCTTCCAGTTCGGTGCGGGCAGGGCCGTCGCCGACCACGACCTTGGAGCCCGGCAGGTCGAGATCGAGAAAGGCCGGCAGGTTCTTTTCCACCGCCACGCGACCGACCGTCATGAAGATCGGGCGCGGCAGGTTCAGCGGGTTTTCGACCTGCGGGCGCGGCCGGAACAGCGCGGTGTCGATGCCGCGGCTCCAGAGACAAAGGTTGTTCAGGCCCTTTTCCGCAAGTTCGCGGCGCAGGCTTTCCGTCGCCACCATGCAGGCGCCGCCGCGATTGTGGAACCAGCGGACATAGGCATAGAGCCAGGACAGCGGGATCGGCGCGCGGGCTGCGACATACTCGGGAAAACGGGTGTGGTAGCTGGTCGAAAAGGGCATGCCGTGCTTCAGGCACCAGCGACGCGCCCAAAGGCCGAGCGGACCTTCGGTCGCGATATGCATATAGTCCGGCCTGTTGTTCTCGATGGCGCGGGCGACCTGGGTGTAGCGGGCGAGGGACAGACGGATTTCCGGATATGTCGGCATCGGAATGCTGGGGAAGGGCTGCGGCGTTATCATCGATACCTCGACGCCCATCGCCGCCAGCTCGCGGTTGGTGTTCTCGATGGAACGCACCACGCCGTTCACCTGCGGATGCCAGGCATCGGTCACGATGGTCAGTCTGGGCATAATCTCTCGCTGCCTCCGGGATCGGCCGCGTCCCGGCTTCCGCCGGATGATCGCTGCGCAGCAGCCCGCGTCTTGTGGGAGCCCACAAGGCGACTCCCGCCGTTTTCGTTTCCGGCTTTATGTGATGATAGTATTACAGGTTGATGTCAGCGGCAGCCGTCTGCGCGGCCATCCTCCGCACAGATGGTTCGGAACAGAAATCCGCGGACGGGATTGGTATCCAGGGCCGCTTGGCCTTTCGCTGCGAGACGGTACTATTCAGATCACGATTCCCGCCATTCAGGATCTTTCCATGACGACAAGCCACAGCAAGGCCCACCGCAAGGCCGATGAGGGGGCCAGGCCTTCCACCGGCAGCGCAGACTGGTGGCGCGGAGCGGCGATCTATCAGGTCTATCCGCGCTCCTTCCAAGATACCAACGGCGACGGTATCGGCGATCTCAAGGGGGTGACCCAGAAGCTCTCCTACATCGCCTCGCTCGGCGTCGATGCGATCTGGCTGTCGCCTTTCTTCACCTCGCCGATGGCGGACATGGGCTATGACGTCTCCGATTATTGCGATGTCGATCCGATGTTCGGCACGCTTGCCGATTTCGATGAGATGATGGCGGAGGCGCACCGTCTCGGCCTCAAGGTCATCATCGACCAGGTGTTGTCGCATACGTCCGACCAGCATCCCTGGTTCAAGGAGAGCCGGTCGAGCCGGACGAATCCCAAGGCGGACTGGTATGTCTGGGCGGATGCGAAGCCGGACGGTACGGCGCCGAACAACTGGCTGTCGGTGTTCGGCGGACCTGCCTGGGAATGGGACGGGGTGCGCAAGCAATACTACATGCACAACTTCCTGGCTTCGCAGCCGGACCTCAATTTCCATAATCCCGACGTGCAGGACGCCCTTCTGGCCGCCGTCCGGTTCTGGCTCGACAGGGGCGTGGACGGCTTCCGCCTCGATACCGTGAACTATTACTTCCACGACAAGGCGCTGCGCGACAATCCTGCGCATGTGCCCGATAGCGAGGAAGCGGGCCTCGATGCGCCCGACGTCAATCCCTACGGCATGCAGAGCCATCTCTACGACAAGACCAGGCCGGAGAACATCGCTTTCCTGAAGCGGTTCCGGGCGCTGCTCGACGAATATCCCGACCGGACCAGCGTCGGTGAAGTGGGAGACGGAGCGCGTTCACTGAAGACGGTCGCGGCCTATACGGCGGGCGGCGACAAGCTGCACATGTGCTATACCTTCGATCTCCTGGGGCCGGACTTTACCGCCGGCCATATCCGCAGCTGCGTCGAATCCTTCCGCAAGCTCGTGGCCGACGGATGGGTGTGCTGGGCCTTTTCCAACCATGACGTTACCCGGCATGTCAGCCGGTTCTCGACGACGCCGGAGGAGCGGGAAGCCGTGGCAAGGCTTGCAATCAGCGTGCTTTCCAGCCTTCGTGGTTCCATCTGCCTCTACCAGGGCGAGGAACTGGGGCTGCCGGAGGCCGAGCTTGCCTTCGAAGACTTGAGGGACCCCTACGGTATCCGTTTCTGGCCGGCCTTCAAGGGACGCGACGGATGCCGCACTCCTATGCCCTGGAACCGGGAGGTGGCGAATGCGGGGTTCACCACGGCATCGAAGCCCTGGCTGCCCGTGCCCAAGGACCATGCAGCACTTGCCGTCGACGGCCAGGAGGGGCAGGCGCGCTCGGTACTGTCGCATTATCGGGACACGCTCGCTTTCCGCAGGGCGCATGCCGTGCTCTGCGACGGGGAGATGGAGTTCCTGAAGAGCGAGGAGGACGTGCTGGCCTTTACCCGCTCGAAGGGCGAGGAAAGGCTGCTCTTCGTGTTCAATATGGCAAGAGAGCCGAGGACAGTCACCCTGCCGGTCGGCGTCGTCGTGAGACAGGTTCTCGACATGCCGGGCCTTCGCGGGGCCATCGAGAAGAAAGGCCTTCGTCTCTGCGCGCTGGACGGTTTCTGCGCGAGGGTGTGAGGAAGCCGGCGGTTTTCGCGGGCAGGGCCTCGGGGGCGACCCTGCCTCAGGCTTCCGCCAGTTCGCCCGGGCGGGTTCTCAGTCGCGTTACATCGGCAAGCGGCGGCGCGCCGAACTGCCGGCGATATTCGCGGCTGAACTGGGACGGGCTGTCATAGCCTACCCGGCGGCCTGCCGTCGCCGCATCGAGCGCCTCGGTCAGGATCAGCCTGCGCGCCTCCTGCAGCCGGAGCTGTTTCTGGTATTGCAGCGGGCTCATGCTGGTCATGGCGCGGAAATGTTCGTGGAGCGAGGAACTGCTCATGCGCGCCTCCGCCGCCAGAACCTCGATCGAGAAGGGGCGGTGGAAATTGCTTCTGATCCAGTTGATGGCGCGGTTGACGTTCTGCAGGCGGTGGTTCGGCGTCAGCATCTGGTGCAGCAGGCCGGCATGCTCGCCGCGCAGCAGCAGGTAAAGCAGCTCCCGCTCGACCAGCGGCGCCAGGAAGGGGATGTCGTGCGGCCGGTCCAGCAATCCGACGAGGCGGATTGCGGCATTGAGAAGGGCTTCCGGCGTTTCGGCGATGCCGAGCGCCTTGCACTGGGGGGCCGCCTGCAGGATCGGGGTGTTCATTTCGAGCACCAGCGCGCCGAGCAGGGCGAGATCCAGATCGAGCCGCAGGCAGAGATAGGGCTCCTCCGGCGTCGCATCGATGACATGGCCGAGCACGGGTAGATCCAGCGAGACGATCAGATGGTGTCCGGCACCGTATTCCAGCACCCGCTCGCAGGCCTGAACGCGCTTCCGGCCCTGGGCGATGATGCAGATCGACGGCTTGTGCACGCCGTGAATCGGATCGGTCGGCCGGCTCAAGCGGATCAGTGTCAGGCGCGGCACGGGCGTCGGCTGCAATCCCTCCTGCGTGGCGTGTCGTGCAATCAGTTCTTTCAATTCAATATGCGGTTTCATGGCGAGGCTGCTCCTGAGCCCTGATTGGCCTGGGTTTTCGGGTCTTAACTAGGAAGTCTGTCCGGCGATCCCAAATGGAGAATCGTGCAATTCGGAGGATTGTGCAATCCTTGCGGCCATCTGTTCTACCGCTCCCGCGATCTCCGTCCCCATATTCCCGTCATTCGCCGATGGGCGGCGAGATGCAAAACGCAGGAGGACGGGAAGATGTCCGCACTTCAATATGTTCTTGAAAGCCCCTTGCGCTGGGCAGCTTCCGGCGCCCGGCAACTTCTCGCGACAATCGAACGGAACCGCGCGGAGCGGCGGGATCGTATCGAGCGGAGATATGGGCTGAATGGTTGAGTTTTCCCAGAATACGCCGGCGATGGTGGTGCTCGTTGCGGCCGTGGCATTCATCGCCCTTTTCGTGGTGGCGCCGCCAAGGATCAAGCAGGCCCAGGATGCGGCCACAGACGTTCAGGAGAGAGACATGAAGAACCATCCCTATGTAGGATTGTGGGTGACCGGTGACGGCTATATCCGGCACGAACTTCTGCCCAACGGGCGCTACGTGGAAGCGCGCGGAAACCGGGAACGCGCCTATGAGGGGCGCTACGAGGTGAACGGGAGCCATATCGAATACTGGGACGACACCGGCTTTACCGCCGATGGCGATTTCAGGAGCGATATCCTGCATCACGCGGGCATGGTGCTCTACCGGCATTGAGTCAACGGAGAACATACCGGACGAGGGTCAGGCGCCCTCGTCCGGTATGTTGAGGATATGGCCGCAGGCCTTGCAGTGTACGGCATCGGCATCATGGCGCTGCAGCCCGCATTCCGGGCAGGAGAAGGTGACCTTGTGGGGGCGGATGATCGCCTGGGCGAGCCGCACGAAGAGCGAAATGCCGATAATCATGGTTGCGATCGAGGTCAGCTTGCCGAAGGTGCCGGGAAGGGTGATGTCGCCGAAGCCCGTGGTCGTCACCGTCGCCACGGTGAAATAGAAGGCGTCGATGAACCCTTCCGCACCGTTCTCGCCGTAGAAGAAGAAGGTGTAGACGAAGCCGGTTATCGTAAACAGGAAGACGATGAAATTGACGACGGCGGTTGCGACGTCGATGAGATGGGCTTTGCCGAGGCGCCGCAGCATGACCTTGAAAATGGGGCGCTGGGTAATCGCCCAGATGCGCAGGGCGCGCAGAAAGGCGAAATTGAACAGGAGCTGCGGAAATAGCAGCGTTCCAAGCACCAGTATGTCGATCCATGTCATCGGCCGCGACAGCCAGCGGCGGAGGCTCCTCGCAATCAGCATCTGTGCGCCGAGTTCCACGGCGATCCACACGGCGATAAGGTAATCGAGAATGAGATAGCCGGCCCCCTTGCGCAGATAAGGTCCAAGCAGGAAGAAGCAGATGATGGCGATATCGATCAGGGCCAGCGTAAGCTGGAAGCGGATGGCCGCCAGACTCTCTGCGAAATAAAGGTTGCGCAGGCGTTCACGAAAGCTTCTCTTCACCTGGCTCACTGATCGAAAAACCTCCCCGACCGCCTCGTCCCTCCCAAACCGGGGGATGGAGCCCCTGGAACGACGAGCGTGCAACCGCTTATCGCCCTCTCCGTGGCGCGCCGTCAATCGGGCTTTGGAGACCGGTTCATCCGTTTCGGAACGGGCCATGACGATGCGGCCGCGGTTCGTCACTGAGTGAGGCTTTTGCAAACATGGATGGACGATGACGGGAAGAGGCCTTTCCGCCTTTCTCGATGGTGATCGCGAGACTGGGCGATGACGAGCACCTGAACGCCGTCGCATTCCACAGGGCGATAGACCAGCCGGTGTTTCCGATTGATCCGCCGTGACCAGGAGATCGAAGAAGTTTGCTCATCCGATCAGCCGGAACTGATCCACGTCGACCATGCCCTTGTCGGAAATCTTCAGGTGCGGGATGACCGGGAGCGGCAGGAAGGCGACCTGGAGGAAGGGCTCTTGCAGAGTCGTTCCAAGGGCATAGGCGGACTTTCTCAGGTGATGCAGCGTGTCGCGAACGGCCTCGTAGGGTTCAAGGCTCATGAGGCCGGCGACGGGGAGCGGGATCTCTCCGGTGACCTTACCGTCTTCGACCACGACGAAGCCGCCCTTGATCTCGCCGAGGCGATTGGCGGCGAGCGCCATGTCATCCTCGGAGACGCCGACGACACAGATGTTGTGGCTGTCATGGCCGACGGTCGAGGCTATCGCACCCTTCTTCAGGCCGAAACCCTGGACGAAGCCATTGGCATGGTTGCCATTCTTGCCGTGGCGCTCGATCACGGCGACCTTGATGATGTCGCGGTCGAGATCGACGCTGGTCTGGTTGCCGGCGGTGGGCAGGCGGTAGCGGCGGTGTTCGGTGATGATCTTGCCCGGAAGCACGCCCATCACAGGCGTTTCGCCTTCGGTGACGGGAACGCCGAAATCGGCGGCCTTGACGATCCGCGCCTTGACGCTGTCGAGGCCGACGGGCGCGACCGGCTTGCGGGTCGCGAAGAGTTCCGGGGTCACGCGGCGACCGGCGGCGAAAACGATATCGGCCTTGCAGTTTGCAAGGCTGTCGATGACGACGAGGTCCGCCCGCCAGCCGGGGGCGACGAGGCCGCGGTCCCTGAGGCCGAAGGCGCGGGCCGCCGAGATGGAGGCGGCGCGGTAGACGGCGAGCGGTTCAACGCCATGCGCGATAGCCGTGCGGATCATGTAGTCGAGATGGCCTTCCTCGGCGATATCGAGCGGGTTGCGGTCGTCGGTGCAGAGCGCAAGGAAGGGCGAGAGGCGTTCGGTGATGATCGGCATCAGCGCGTGCAGGTCTTTCGACACGGAGCCCTCGCGCACGAGGATGTGCATGCCCTTGCGGATCTTCTCCATGGCCTCAGGCACGTTGGTGCATTCGTGGTCGGTACGGATGCCGGCCGAGAGATAGCCGTTCAGGTCGTTGCCGGAGAGGAGCGGCGAGTGGCCGTCGATATGTTCTCCCTGGAACGCCTCGAGCTTGGCCATGCAGACGGGGTCCTTGTGGATCACGCCGGGGAAGTTCATGAACTCGGCGAGGCCGATCACCTTGGGGTGGTTGCGGAAGGGCAGGAGCCGTTCGATGGGCAGGTCTGCGCCGGCCGTTTCCAGATGGGTGGCCGGCACGCAGGAGGAGAGCTGGACGCGGATGTCCATGATCGCCTGTTCGGAGGAATCGAGGAAATACTGGATGCCCTCGGTGCCCAGTACATTGGCGATCTCGTGCGGGTCGCAGATGACCGTGGTGACGCCGTAGGGAAGGACGCAGCGGTCAAACTCATGCGGCGTGACGAGAGAGCTTTCGATATGGAGGTGGGTGTCGATGAAGCCCGGCACCACGATCCTGCCGGTAATGTCGATTTCCTCGCGGCCGGAATAGCTGCCGCAGGTGCCGACGACCCTGTCTCCGCAGATGGCGATATCGGAGGCGACGAGATCGCCGGTGACGAGATCGAAGAAGCGGCCCCCCTTCAGCACGATATCGGCTGGCTCGCGGCCCACGCCCTGGTCGATGCGGCGTTCAAGTGCGGTCATGCGGGTTCCTTCCGATTGCCGTGAGGCCGGCCGGTTGCCGCCGGCGGGACTCTCTTAGCGACCAGTCTACCCAACTGAGGGCCGAAAGGGAAAGCGCAAGGCGAGGCAATCCCGATCCTTCGGCAAATCTCCGGCCCTCGCTCAGTCCTTTGCCGTGAGCGCGCCGAGAAAGGTCAGGACCTGCCGGTTGAAGACCTGAAGCTGCTCAGGCGTCATGCCGGAGCGCGCTGTCAGCGTTTCGCCGAGGCACCGGCTTTCGTCGACCAGCGCGCGGCCGGCTTCGGTGAGCCAGACGTGAACCTGCCGCTCGTCGGCGGTGCTGCGCCGGCGCTCGACCAGTCCTGCCTGTTCCATACGCTTGACGGGCGGCGTGACAGTGCTGGATTCGAGCGCCAGGCGGTCCGCGATCGCGCCGACCGTCAGGCCATCGTTTTCCGCAAGTGCGTTCAGCACGAGATATTGCGGGTAGGTGATGCCCATGGCGTCGAGCATCGGCTTGTAGGTGCGGTTGATGGCGATATTGGCCATATAGAGCGAAAAGCAGAGCTGATTGTCCAACGGGACGGGCGATGTTTGGCTGGTCATGGGGAACTCCAGAAATTGGCTGTTTCTTTCTTTTACCACGAAAAATGATATCGCGATAATTTTTTCTCTAGACAAGCATTTCAATTCTGTTTATGCATATCGATATCGCGATAATAAATATCGCAGACTTAAAAGGAGACGGCAGATGACAGACCAGATTAACAAAACGACACGCAGGCGTGTTCTGATCGCGGGGATGGGTCTTGCCGCCTCGACGGCGATCCCGCCTTTCCTCGACCTAGCCAATGCATCCGCAGCTACGCAATCCAACCAGAAGGAGACGAACATCATGAGCAGCAGCACCATCACCACCAAGGACGGCACGCAGATCTTCTACAAGGACTGGGGTTCCAAGGACGCGCAACCGGTCGTTTTCCATCACGGCTGGCCGCTTTCGTCCGACGACTGGGATGCCCAGATGCTGTTCTTCCTGCAGCAGGGCTACCGGGTCATCGCCCATGACCGTCGCGGCCATGGCCGCTCCAGCCAGACGGACACCGGCAATGAGATGGACACCTACGCCGCCGATGTCGCTGAACTCGCTGCCCATCTCGACCTGAAGAACGCTATCCATGTCGGCCACTCGACCGGCGGCGGCGAAGTGACCCGCTATGTCGCCCGTCACGGCGGCAACGGCCGCGTCGCCAAGGCCGTCCTGATCGGCGCGGTTCCCCCCGTCATGGTCAAGTCGGACAAGAACCCGGGCGGCCTGCCGATCGAAGTCTTCGACGGCTTCCGCGCGGCGCTGGTCGCCAACCGGGCACAGTTCTTCCGCGACATTCCGGAAGGTCCGTTCTATGGCTTCAACCGGCCGGGCGCCAAGGTTTCCCAGGGCTCCATCGACAACTGGTGGAGGCAGGGCATGATGGGCGGCGCAAAGGCCCATTACGATTGCATCAAGGCCTTCTCGGAAACGGACTTCACCGACGACCTGAAGGCGATCGAGGTTCCCGTGCTGGTCATGCATGGCGACGACGACCAGATCGTGCCGATTGCCGACTCGGCACTGCTTGCCGCCAAGCTTTTGAAGAATGGGACGCTGAAGGTCTATGAAGGCCTGCCGCATGGCATGGCGACGACCCATGCCGACATCATCAACGCGGATCTGCTGGCCTTCTTCAAGGCGTAAGGGCAGATGGCGGACAGTGATCCGTCGATATCGGGTGGCCTGGAGGCGAGGGGTAATCCCACCTCCGGGCCGTCCTTTTTCGAAAGAAGCCGATGGCCGTTTCCCGGTGCGATGACGCTGCGGCGCGGGATATTTATGGGCGCGGTAGGCACTGGATTTTTGCCGGGAGGAGACGATATTTATCCCATGGCCAACGCAGATGACGAATTCCTTCAACGCCTGCCGGTTCTGCATGATTTCGGGGATGTCGCGGACACTCTGAGATACGAACCTTTGCCGGATGGCTGGGTGCTGGCCGTGGCCGATGTCATCAATTCCACCGGCGCAATCGACGCGGGTCGCTACAAGGCGGTCAACATGGCCGGCGCCGGCGTGATTTCCGCCCTTCTCAACGCGCTTGAGAAGCACGACCTGCCCTTTGTCTTCGGTGGCGACGGCGCTGTCGTCGCGGTTCCGCCGTCTTCGGTCGAGGTCGCACGGGAGACGCTGGCCCGCGTATTGAGCTGGGTGCGGGACGACATGGACCTTGCCATGCGGGCCGCCATCGTGCCGGTCGAGGATATCAGGCGTCATGGTCTCGACGTGCGGGTGGCGCGGTTCAACGCCAGCCAGGACATTTCCTACGCCATGTTCTCCGGCGGCGGCAGCAGCTGGGCGGAGGCGCGGATGAAGGCCGGCGATTACGGCATCGCATCCGCGCCCGCCGGCTCACGGCCGGACCTCACGGGGCTCTCCTGCCGCTGGAACCCGATCGCCGCCACCCATGGGCGGATCGTCTCGATCATCGCCGTGCCCCGGCCGGCAGGCGACATGGAGGCGTTTGGGCGTCTGGTCCACACGCTCGCGGAGCTTTCCAATGCCGATGGACGCGGCGGCCATCCTGTGCCGGTTGCAGGCCCGGAGGTCAGGGTTTCGGACGAGGCGATCGTTCTCGAAAGCAAGGCGCTCTCGCCTTATGGCTTCGGCTGGGCCAGATTGAGGAACATGGCCGGGATCGTGACCCAGATCATGCTGGTCAAGATCCTGTCGAAGCTCGACTGGTCGCTTGGACGCTTCAGCGCCAACGAGTATCGGCGGGGCGTTGCCCGCAACACCGATTTCCGCAAGTTCGAGGACGGACTGAAGATGACGGTCGATATTGCGCCCGGCAGGCTGGCCGAGATCCGCAAGAGGCTGGAGGAGGCGAGCGCCGCAGGCGTCTGTCATTTCGGCCTGCACGAACAGGATGCCGCTCTGATGACCTGCATCGTTCCATCGGCTGTGCGGCGAAACCACATGCATTTCGTCGACGGCGCCATGGGTGGCTATGCGACCGCGGCAAGCTACCTCAAGGCGCAGATGGGCAAGGCCTGACCGGCGGTTCAAGCCGGCATTGGGGCATGGCGTGCCCGAGCCTTCCCCTTGAAAGAGAAACGGCCGCTGCCGGCCGTTTCCTTGTGCGGTTGGTGCGATCGAGGCCTATTCGGCGGCGACGATCTTGCCGGCATCCCACTTGAACAGCGAGAATGCCTGCGAGGTGAGGTCGCCGGTTTCGCCGTAGGTGACCTTGCCGATGGTGGTCGGGATCGCCTCGCCGGATTTCAGGGCCTTGGTGACAGCTTCCGCATCCTCGGCGCTGCCGGCCTTTTCGATGCCGGCCTTCAGCACTTCGACTGCGGCATAGGCATTGAGCGTGAAGGCTTCAGCCGGGATGTTCTGCGCGGCGAGCGCGTCGGCAGCGGCCTTGGAATCCGGGTTCTTCAGCGCGTCGGAGGCGTTGGTGAAGACGGTGCCGTTGGCCGAATCGCCGCCGATGGAGGCGTATTCGCTGTTCGACAGGCCATCGCCGCCGATAATCAGCGCCTTGACGCCGAGGTCGGCAAGCTGGCGGGCCAAGAGGCCGCCTTCCGGATGATAACCGCCGAAATAGACGACATCGACGTTTTCGGCCTTGAGGCGGGTGGTGAGCGCGCTGAAGTCCTTGTCGCCGGCTGTCAGCGCGTCGTTGAAGACTTCCGTCACGCCGCCGGCGTTCAGCGTCGCCTTGAAGGCGTCAGCGAGGCCTTTGCCGTACTGGCCCTTGTCGTTGATGATGGCGACCTTCTTGTCCTTGAAGTTGGCGAGAACGTATTTCGCCGCCACTTCGGCCTGCTGATCGTCACGGCCGCAGGTGCGCAGGACATTGGTCAGGCCGCGATTGGTCAGGTCCGGGGCAGTTGCGGTCGGGGTGACCATCAGCACGCCGTTTTCGGCCAGGACGTCGGAGGCCGGAATGGCGACGCCCGAGGTGACCGGACCGACGACGAAGCGCACGCCTTCACCGACGAGCTGGTTTGCGGCGGAAACGCCCTGCTTGGGCTCGCCGGCATCGTCGGCAAGCTTGAGAACGACCGTTTCGCCGAGAATGCCGCCCTTCTTGTTGATTTCGTCGACTGCCACCTGGGCGCCGTTCTTAACCTGCTCGCCATAGGCGGCGACCGGTCCGGTCAGCGGCGCGATCAGGCCGATGACGATTTCGGCGTGGGCAAGCGGCGCCACGGCGAGGAATGCGGAAATGGCGGTACCCGCCAGCAGACTGATTTTCATGTCGGTTCTCCTTGATTGTTACGAAGGGTGAACCCTTCGAGACTCCCCTGGGGCTTTTCTTGTTTTGTCCGAGCCTATCGGAAAGGCGACGATGGAAAAAGAGCGGGCTTGCTGTTGGCGGTACGCATTACGCCGCATCCGTCACGCGGGATTGTTCCTGCGCCATTTGCGCAGACGACCGCAAGCATTGGCATAGGGCGATGAGGTGTTGAACTGGATCATCCGCCCCTGCGTCCACTTTTCATACCAGGGCCTGCCGTAGAGTGCCGCGTCGTCGCTTTGTCCGATCATCTCGACGATACGCGACTTTGCCGCATCGAGCCTTTCGAGCAGTTCCCCGTCGTCAAGGCTTTCGTAATCCCGGTAGAATTTCTGCGCGAGGCGGCCGAGTTCGTTCCATTTGTAGCCCGTTTTGGGGAAATCCACCGGCTCGCCGGCAGCTTTCAGCGCATGCCATTTGAGAACGAGTTCGTTCCAGCCGAGAAGATAGGCGAGGAGATCGTGAACGCTCATCGACGTGCCCGCCGCATGGCCTTCCATCGTTCGCTCCCGCCAGCGGGCGAACGGTATCTGGCCGAGTTCGCGCCTGAGCTTGTCGTATTCCCGCTCGATTGCCTGAAGGAGGTCGTCTTTGCTGGCCGGGACCGCCATTTTCTTTCCTTCTTGTTCCGTGACCATCGGCCTCAGACTGCTGACAAACCCTTTCTGAGCTGATCTCGTGCTCTGATCTTGCTTCCTCCACTGCCGTCATTCCGGCCTCGAGCCGGAAACCAGCGCGATCAAGTCTTTGATCGCAAAAGAGTCTCTTGCGCGATGGACATCGCGCCGCTGGATGCCGGAACAGGTCCGGCATGACGGAGACGGGAGCGTCGGCGATCTGTACGAGACTTTGTCAGCAGTCTCAGGCGGCCCTGCGGGCCGCCTTTTCGTATGTCGGATCTGCGGGGATCAGATGTTGTTCATCAGTACCTTGCGGAGCTTGGCGAAGAGCTCGTCGATCTGGTCCCTGGTGATGATGAGCGGCGGCGAGAGTGCGATGATGTCGCCGGTGGTGCGGATCAGCAGGCCGTCGTTATAGGCCTGCAGGAATGCGTTGAAGGCGCGTTTGGTCGGTTCGCCGGCAATCGGCTGAAGCTCGATCGCGCCGATCAGGCCGATATTTCTGATATCGATGACATTCGGGCAGTCGCGCAGAGAATGGAGCTGCTCTTCCCAGTAGGGGGCAAGCTCGCTGGCGCGGGTGAGCAAGCCTTCCTCCTTGTAGGTGTCGAGCGTGCCGAGGCCGGCGGCGGAAGCGATCGGGTTGCCGGAATAGGTGTAGCCGTGGGCGAACTCGATCAGGTGTTCCGGACCCGTCATGAAGGCGTCGTGGATCTCGGAGGTGACGAAGACGGCCCCCATCGGGATGACGCCGTTGGTCAGGCCCTTGGCGGTGGTGATGATGTCCGGCTTCACGTCGAAATACTGGGCGGCGAAGGGCGCGCCGAGGCGGCCGAAACCGGTGATGACTTCGTCGAAGATCAAGAGGATGCCGTGTTTGGTGCAGATCTCGCGCAGGCGCTGGAGATAGCCCTTCGGCGGGATGAGCACGCCGGTCGAGCCTGCGACCGGCTCGACGATGACGGCGGCAATCGTCGAGGCGTCGTGCAGCGCGACGATGCGTTCGAGCTCGTCGGCGAGCTCCACGCCGTGTTCCGGCTGCCCCTTGGTGAAGGCGTTCTTCGCCGGCTGATGGGTGTGCGGCAGGTGGTCGACGCCGGTCAAAAGCGTGCCGAACATCTTGCGGTTGCCGACGATGCCGCCGACGGACATGCCGCCGAAGTTGATGCCGTGATAGCCGCGCTCGCGGCCGATCAGGCGGAAACGGGTGCCTTCGCCCTTCACGCGCTGGTAGGCGAGCGCGATCTTGAGGGCGGTATCGACCGATTCCGAGCCGGAGTTGGTGTAGAAGACATGGCTCATGCCGTCGGGCGCGATGTCGACCAGCCGGTTGGCCAGTTCGAAGGCCTTGGGATGGCCGAGCTGGAAGGCCGGCGCATAGTCGAGTTCGCCGGCCTGCTCGCGGATCGCCTCGGTGATCTTCGGACGGCAGTGACCGGCATTGACGCACCAGAGGCCGGCCGTGCCGTCGAGCACCTGGCGGCCGTCATGGGTGGTGTAATACATATCCTTGGCGCCGACGAAGAGGCGCGGCTCCTTCTTGAACTGGCGGTTTGCCGTGAACGGCATCCAGAAGGCGCGCAGATCGTTGGGCGTGGTATTCAGGCGGTTGGACATTCATCTTCTCCATGGCCATTGCGTTGCGGGTGGCCATTTCCCGCCCGGTCGTGACGATACCGGAAAACCGAAAGCCGGCGCAGGTTAGCAGGGCGTCGAAGGTCGTCAACCGTGATCGCCGGTTATCCCGGAGGATGCGGTTTCCGGCGGGCGGCGGAGCCGGTTTCCTGCCCCGTTTTTCCGTCATCAAGGCTTCTTGCGGCTTGCATAAGCTTGCGCGCGCAGGGCGCAGCCGGAGCAGCGTTCATTGCATCTCATTCATCCATCGATCCATCCAGTCCTACTTCGGGAGCAGACATGTCCGACCGCCAGAAAACCAGGGCGCGGCCCAATCCGCGCCGCGCATTTGCCCAAACCTATGGAGAGGTGCTGGCTGCCGGCATCGAGCGCCGCAGCGTCTTGAAGGGCTTGCTGGCGGTTGCCGGCAGTTCCGTCGCCATGCCGTTCATCGGCGGCAAAGCCGAGGCAACGGAGGTTTCCACGCTCAGGTTCAACGAACTCAAGCGCGTGCGCGACCGCGAGGATCACTGGCCGGAAGGCTATGGCCGCCAGATCCTGGCGCGCTGGGGCGATGCCCTGTTTTCCGACAGCCCGGCCTTCGACGTGGCCAAGCTCGACGGCAAGGCGGCCGAGCGCCAGTTCGGCTACAACAACGACTTCACCTATTATATGCCGCTGCCCTTCGGCTCGGACAGTTCCGATCACGGACTGATGATCGTCAGCCATGAATATGCCACGCCTTTCCTGATGTTCCTCGGCCTGACGGATGAGGACTATCGCGAGAAGCTGACGGATGACCAGATCCGCGCGATCATGGCGTCGGTCGGTCTTTCGATCTTCGAGGTGCGCAAGGCCGGCGACAGGTGGGAGGTGGTGCTGGACGGCAAGCTCAACCGTCGCATCCATATGGGCACGGAGATGGCGATCTCCGGTCCCGCCGCCGGCGACGACCGTCTGAAGACCAAGGCCGATCCGGCCGGCAGGACGGTGTTCGGCACCATCTCGAACTGTAACGGCGGCATCACGCCCTGGGGCACCATGCTTTCCGGTGAGGAAGGCTCGATGGACGTGTTTGCCGGGGACTACACCACGCTTGCGAACCGGGAGCTGGTGGAGCGCCAGGGCTGGGACGAGGAAGACAACGATATCTACGGCGTCGGCCGGATCGAACCGCGCTTCAAGTTCGAGGAAGAGCCGAACGAATGGATGCGCTTCGACTGGGTGGTCGAGATCGATCCGCTCGATCCGACGGCAAAGCCGGTGAAGCGCACGGCGCTCGGCCGCTTCACCCATGAGGGCGCGCAGTGCGCGGTGGCTCCCGATGGCCGCGTCGTGGTGTTCATGGGCGACGACGACGACTTCGAATATCTCTATCGCTTCGTCAGCCGCGATCCCTGGAACCCGAACGACCGCGCCGCCAATCGGGACATGCTCGACAACGGCACGCTCTCTGTCGCCAAATTCTCGAGCGACGGGACCATGCAGTGGCTGCCGCTCGTCGCCGGCGAGGGGCCGCTGACGGTCGAGGCCGGGTTCAGGAGCCAGGCCGACGTCGTGCTCAACACCCGAGGTGCCGCCGACCTTCTGGGGGCGACGCCGATGGACGCGCCGGAAGGTTTCGTCGTGCATCCGAAGACGGGCAAGCTCTACGTCGCCATGACGGAGAACGAGGATCGCCTTGCCGCCGGCGAGGGCGAGGAACGCGAGCAGGTCAACCCGGCCAACCCGCGCGGCCCGAATCCGCACGGTCATCTTCTGGAACTCGTGCCGCCCGGGGGCGCCGAGAAGCCGGACTTCGCCGCGGAAAGCTTCCGCTGGGATGTGTTCGTGCTTTGCGGCAATCCGGCCGTGGCCGAGGAAGGGGCGATGTTCCATCCGGCGACCTCCGAAAACGGCTGGTTCACCGATCCGGACAACCTGTCGGTCGATCCGGCAGGGCGTCTCTGGGTTGCCACCGACGGTCCGCCGCCGGCCGGCATTGCCGATGCACTTTTCGTGATGGACACCGAGGGCGAGGGCAGGGCGCTGCCGAAACTGTTCTACGTGGCCCCGGTCGGCTCCGAATGCTGTTCGCCGACGTTCACGCCGGATGGCAAGGCGGTGTTCGTTTCCATCCAGCATCCCGGCGAATTGCGTTTCGGGGATGATGAGGATGCGACCTCCATCGCCGATGCCGGCACCGGCTGGCCGGACTTCAAGGACGGCCTGCCGGCGCGCCCCGCCCTGATCGTGCTCAGCCGCGACGACCAGCAGGTGCTCGGCAGCTGACCTGCCGCGGCCCGAACCGGGCTCCCTAAATCCTGTGGCGGGGCCGGGACGGCGTGGCATCGAAAAACAAAACCGGCGGATTTCAGATCCGCCGGTCAAGAATGATCCGGTTTGGTGATGTCAATCGCCGCATGTTCCCGGCCGAGCGGTCATCGCATGGCCCAAGCATTATCGCTGCCGGCATGGCAGCGCTGTCATTAGGCGGCAGTCTTGCTAGCGCTGGTCTGGCAATAAATGTCTTCCAGCGTTTCGAGGATCTTGATAACCGACTCGGAGGTGCTGGAATAATAAATGGTCTGCGCATCACGGCGCGTCTTCACGAGCTTCTGGGCACGAAGCTTGGAAAGATGCTGCGACAGGGCCGACTGGCTCAGGCCGACCTGAGTCGCGAGGACGCCGACCGGCACTTCTCCCTCGACGAGGGAGCAGAGGATCATCAGCCGCTTCGGGTTGGCCATCGCGGAAAGGAGACCGGCTGCGGCAATCGACTGTTCAGACAAAGCTTTTGTTTTCATGACTTCAACTTTCCTTTGTCGGAGCCCTGGGAGGGGGCGACCGTTTGCAATCCTTCAAATTAGCTATGGTCAAACTCTAACAACAAGCTGCTAATTGTATATGCCTAAATTTAAGGTATCGGGTTTGCTGTTTTAGATATAGCTGAATTCAAATCCGCTGGTGAAGCAAGCAGGTGCTCGAATTCATGTCTGGCCAGAAAATCGCCGCAAATAAGGTCGATTCCAGCCCTGTCTATGCCGCAAAACAACCATTTTCCGGGCTTCTGCCCGCATCGCGTTGTGGCGATCCGAGCGGCGGCATCCGGAAACCTCACCATTAATTCTTGTAGTGTCCCGCTTTCGTTTTCCCACGATGTGCCATCGGGAAAGGAGGGAATCACGAAGTCCTCGGCGGACAGAATGTAGGCCTTTCCGAAGCCGCCGTTGAGACTTGCCGCCTGCGGCACGAGGCGGAAAAAGCGGAAATCGGGAAAGTCGATATAGAGCTTCGCCTTGGGATGGCGGGCGATGAAACGGGCGCGCAGCTTGAGATGTTCGGCGCTCTCCCGCTCGACCGTCTGCGCGAGGCATTGCACCGTTACGCGCGGATAGGCAAGCGGATCGCCCTTGCCCGGTTCGCCGGCGAGAAGCGAGACCCTGTTGTCGGCGAGCAGGGCCCTGGTATGGGCGGAAAGGCCGGACACAAGGATGACTGCGCTGCCATCGGTGTCCGTTCCGAGCAGGACCCGGCTGACGGAGGGAAATCCGCTTTCCGGATCGATCACGGAGAGTGCCGCATAGCGCGCCGACCGCAGGAGCCGGCGCGCGAGCCCTCGCGCTTCGTCATCCGTTTCGCGAATGACCGATGGTTTGTCCGACATGTACCTTCATTCCCGAAATGCGGGCGCATTTCATGGCCTTCCGGTCATGCCTTGCGGCGATGCCTCGTCAGGCCGTTGACGACATCCTGGGACGAGATGGTGCCGATGACGGCTCCGTTGTCAACAACGCCGATCGTCCCCGGGTGGCGGGAGAGCGCATCGAGGATTTCGACCAGCGGCGTTTCCGGCTTGGCTGTGCCGGCAACAGTGCCCTGGCCCGACGGAGCATCGAGGCCCGACGCCATGACGTCGCGCGCGGTCAACATGTTGATCGGGTTCATGTTCTGCACGAAATCCGCAACATACTGATCGGCCGGATTCTGGACGATTTCCTGCGGCGTGCCGCATTGGATGATCCGTCCGCCTTCCATGATGGCGATGCGGTTTCCGATACGGAAGGCCTCGTCCAGATCGTGGCTGACGAAGAGGATCGTCTTCTTGAGGCGGGACTGGAATTCCAGAAGCTCGTCCTGCAGGCGCGTGCGAATCAGCGGGTCGAGCGCCGAGAACGGTTCGTCCATCAAAAGGATAGGGGCGCCGGTGGCAAAGGCGCGGGCAAGGCCCACGCGCTGCTGCATGCCGCCCGAGAGCTCGTTGACCTTGCGGTTGGCCCATTTGGTGAGGTTGACGAGTTCGAGCTGCTCGGCGACCGTCCTGGCGCGTTCGGCGTCCGGAACGCCCGCAAGCTCGAGGCCGAAACCGACGTTTTCCGCAACCGTGCGCCAGGGCAGGAGCCCGAACTGCTGGAACACCATGGAAACCGTGTGCATGCGCAGGTCGCGCAGGGCCTTCGGGCTTGCCCGATAAGGATCGACATTGCCGTGGGGCGTCCTGACGCTGACATTGCCGCGCACGACCGGCGCAAGGCCGTTGACCGCGCGCAGGAGGGTCGACTTGCCGGAGCCGGACAGGCCCATCAGCACGAGGATTTCGCCTTCCTTGACCGCAAGCGAGGCACCGGCAACGCCGAGCACAAGGCCGGTCTCGGCGCCGATCTCGTCGCGGGTCTTGCCCTGGTCGACGAGCGCCAGCGCCTTTTCGGGGTTGTCGCCGAAGACGATATCGACATTTCCAAAAATGACGGCGTCGGTCATGCGTCGTCTCCCGTCTCGGAACTGCGGAACATGCGATCAAGGATGATCGCGAGGATGACGATACAGAGCCCGGCTTCGAAGCCCTTGGCGATGTTCACGGTGTTGAGGGCGCGAACGACCGGCACGCCGAGGCCGCTTGCCCCGACGAGGGCGGCGATCACCACCATGGACAGCGACAGCATGATGGTCTGGGTGAGGCCGGCCATGATCTGCGGCATGGCGAAGGGCAGTTCGACCTTGCGCAGCACCTGCGTCGGGGTGGCGCCAAAGGCGATCGCGGCCTCGACGAGCGCCGGCGGCGTCGAGATGATGCCAAGGCGCGTCAGCCGGATCGGAGCGGGAATGGCGAAGATGACGGTGGCGATCAGGCCCGGAACCATGCCGAGACCGAAGAGGATCAGCGCCGGAATCAGGTAAACGAAGGTCGGGATGGTCTGCATCAGGTCGAGCACCGGGCGCATGCCGGCATAGACCCATGCGCGGCGGGCGGCGGCGATGCCGAGCGGTATGCCAAGCAGCATGCTGACGGCTGTCGCGGCCAGAACCAGCGCCAGCGTCTCCATGGTTTCCTTGAAATAGCCCTGGTTCATGATGAGCAGCAGGCCGACGAAGGTAAAAAGGGCGATGGCGATCGACCGGCGCAGCCAGTAGGCGAGGGCGGCGATCGCAACGATCACGGCGATCGGCGGCGGGGCCTGTAGCACGAAGAGGAGGGCCTTGATGATCCGGTCGAGCGAATAGGAGAGCAGGTCGAAGAACCACTCGCCATTGTTCGTCAGCCAGTCCACGCCGGTCTTGGCCCAAGGGCCGATATTCAGTTTGCCGCTGGAATCCGCAAGCCAATCAGGTAACGAAATCACGTCGTTGCCATCCGTCTCAAGTTTCGGGAAAATCGACTGTCAAACGCACCGCGGCGATCATCATACGCCGTCGCGGTGCGTTCGGATATCAGAGGCCGAGGGCGCTCTTGACGGCTGCGGCAGCATCTCCGCCATCGAAGGTGGTGACGCCTGCAAGCCAGGGCTCGACGGCCGAGCCGTTGGCCTTCAGCCATTCGGTCGCAGCGACTTCCGGATCCTTGCCGTCGTTCAGGATCTTGCCCATGATCTCATTTTCCATGGGAAGCGAGAACTTCAGGTTGGTGATGAACTTGCCGACGTTCGGGCATTCCGTCGTGTAGCCGGCGCGAATGTTGGTGAAGACGGTGGCGCCGCCGAAGTTGGGCCCGAAGATGTCGTCGCCGCCGGTCAGGTAGCTCATCTTGTAGTTGGCGTTCATCGGGTGCGGTTCCCAGCCGAGGAAGATGACCGGGGTACCGTCCTTCTCTGCGCGGGCGACCTGCGCCAGCATGCCCTGTTCGGAGGATTCGACAACCTCGAAGCCCTTGAGACCGAAGGTGTCCTTCTCGATCATGTCGAGGATCAGGCGGTTGCCGTCATTGCCCGGCTCGATGCCGTAGATCTTGCCTTCCAGCTCGTCCTTGTGGGCGGCGATGTCCTTGAAGTCCTTGATGCCGAGTTCAGCGCCCTTGGCGTTGGTGGCAAGCGTGTACTTGGCGCCCTCGAGGTTCGGCCCGTATGATTCGACCGACTTGTCGTCGAGGAAGGGGCGAACGTCGTTTTCCTGGGTCGGCATCCAGTTGCCGAGGAAGACGTCGATGTCCTTGTTCTTCAGGGACTGGTAGGTGACCGGGACGGAAAGGACCGTGGTGGCGGGCTCATAGCCGAGCGCCTTCAGGACCACGGAGGCGGTAGCGGTGGTTGCCGTGATGTCGGTCCAGCCGACGTCGGAAAACCTTACGGCCTTACAGCTTTCGGCGTCCGCCGCAAAGGCTGCGGAGGTAAGCGCAAAAAGCGATGCGGCGGAGGCGAGGGCGAGCCGCCGAAAGGACGAATTATACATTATGATGCTCCCTTTTTTTAATGTTCCCAAGTCAACATTCAATACCGCATAATTGCAAGCGTGATGGCGCGTTTGCGGCGGATCGTGGTCCCGATTTGCGACGTGGCAATTTTGGAAGCGATTTTTGCGCTGCGAAGCGGGGGCCATGGCCCCGGCAGCCGTCCCGCGCATCCGGCGGTCGCCTGACCTTTTTATTTGGGAGATTTCAATAATGCTTGCGATACTGGCCTGGCTGGCCATGGCCGCCTATGCGGCCCATGTCCTTGAGGAATATACGCTGGACTGGCGCAACTGGGCGCGGGCGGTGATCGGCCTGCCGGTGGAATGGAGCGACTTCTTCGTCACTAATTCCGTGGTGGTCGCGCTCGGCATCGCGGCTGCGATGCTGGCCGAGACATTCCCGTTTGCCGCACTCACCTATGCGGCCCTGATGCTCGTCAATGCCGTCTTCTTTCACATCCTGCCGTTCCTCCGTACAGGCGGCCGCTTTTCGCCCGGTCTCTTCACCGCGGTGACCATGTTCCTGCCGCTCGGCCTTGCCGTGATGGTGGAGGCGATCCGGAGCGGCACGGCCGGACCGGCGACCATCGTTCTCGCTTTTGTCGGCGGCGGTCTGCTGATGGCCTATCCCGTGGTGCTGCTGAAGCTCAAGGACCTGCCTTATTTCCGGCAGTCAAGCGAGGAAGCAAGAGGCTGACTTCTCCCGGTTCTTTCTCCATAGCAAAGAGAAAGGGAGGCCGATGCCGGTTGATCCGCGTCAAGTCGCCCTGTCGTCGTCCGCATTAAAGTTTTATAAGGTTCCTCGCCGAGGCGCCGGAGGATGTCGAGGGCGCCATCCCCTATGAACAACGAGGAAAACCCGATGAAGCTTCAATGTCTTGTTCTTGCCGCAGTCATGGCCATGCCGGCGGGCATCGCGTTTGCCGACGGCGATCCGGTCGCTGGCGCCAAGGTCTTCAAGCAATGCATGGCCTGCCACACGGCGACCGAGGCGAAGAACAAGGTCGGCCCGACGCTGATGGGTATCATCGGCCGTCCGGTGGCGAGCGTTGCCGACTATAAATATTCTCCGGCCATGACCACCTTCGGGCAGGGCAAGGTGTGGAGCGAGGAAGAACTCGCCGCCTACCTGCCGAAGCCGAAGGATCTGGTGCCGGGCACGAAGATGGCCTTCGCCGGACTGAAGAAGCCGGAGGATATCGCCAACATCATTGCCTATCTCAAGAACCCGGCCGCCGTCGGGAACTGAAATTGACAAAAGGCGCATCCGGTTTTTCGCCGGGCCGGATGCGTCGGCTTGCCGCATTTGATTCTGGTCAAGGATGGCCATGTTCTGCTCGGGTAAGACCCAACCCGGATAATCCGCGAGGTGCGGTTTTCGCTCAGGAGTCATAAATGCAGAACAAGGTCATTCGTTTCGTCGGCGCCGCCGCTGTTGCCGGTTTCTTTGCCGTTCCGGCCTTTTGCGCCGACATTGAAGTGAAGATGCTGAACAAGGGCAGCAATGGCGAGGCCATGGTGTTCGAGCCGGCCACGGTGAAGGCTGCCGTCGGCGACACCATCACCTTCGTGCCCACCGACAAGGGACATGACGCGGCCTACATGAAGGACATGGTTCCGGAAGGCGTCGAACTGGCGAAGGGCAAGATGAACGAGGCTCTCAAGGTCACCGTCGACAAGGAAGGCGCTTACGTCGTGAAGTGCACGCCGCATGTCGGCATGGGCATGGTGGCGCTGGTCGTCGTCGGCGAGGGCGCTCCGGCCAATCTCGACGCCATCAAGGCCGGAAAGCTGCCGAAGAAGGCGCGCGAGCGGCTTGACGCCGAGATCGCAGCACTCGGCCTCTGATCGCTCGCCGTTGTTTTTACTGGGAAAGCCGGGCGGATGCTGCCCGGCTTTTGCTGTTACCGGGTTTTCAAACGGAATAAATAAGATAAGTTCGTCAGATAGAGCGTTTCCGGCGAAAACGGAGTCGCCAGCAATGCTCTATATCTTTGTTTTTACGCAATTCCGGACGCAAAACCGGTTCCCACTTTTGCTGGAATTGCTCTAGAAAGCGGCGGTCTTTCCGCTCACAATACTTGTTTCGGGAGATGATCCAGCATGGCCTCGCTACAGTCCTTCGACAGTGAAATCGAGAAGACCCGCAGCATCGTCAACGAGATGAAAAGCAAGCTGGAGCAGTCGGGCGTTGTGCTCGACCAGTTCGCCAAGGCCGAGACGAAGCTCGGCGACGTCAATTTCGATATCGAGAACGCGCGTATCCAGGACGTCATCAACCAGCAGAAGGTGATGGAGGCCAACATTGCCGATCTGATTATCGGGCTCGAGGACGCAACCAATGTCTTCGGCTCGGAATTCGAGAGCATGAAGAGCTATACCGGTTACGAGAAGTTCATCGGCATCTTCTCCAAGCAGAGTGCGCAGCGCATGCGAACGGAGCGGGTGCGCAACATGTCGTTGGCCGGCAACCTGCAGGAGTTGCTCTCGAAGTCCGACAGCATCGTCGGCATCCTGAAGGATCAGCGCGGCGTACTCGATCAGCGCTACAAAAGCTCGGAAGCGAGCCTGATCCAGGTGATCGAGCGCCGCAAGGGCACGATCGCCAGCCTTGAGGCAACGCAGAAGCGCATCGAGGAACTGAACCCGATGCTGCTCGACATCGAGAACAAGATCGCTGCCTCGACGGACCAATCGGCCCGCACCGAGCTGGAAGGCGAGCGCTCCAGGCTTGCGACCGAATACAACCAGATGCAGGCCAAGGAGCAGGAACTGCTGGCGGAAAGCCAGACGCTCGAACGCTATACCTCGATGTTCCAGACTTTCGTCGATTCGCTCAACAACCAGATCGCCGCGCAGAACACGCTCATCAACAAGCTGACGATCGACACCGAACAGCGCATCGTGCTCTACAAGGCGCTCGAAGATTCGCTGAAGACTGCCGCCCAGCAGGACGTCGCCCACAAGATCAACACGCTCGGCAGCCAGGTCGACACCGCCGCGGAAGAGACCATGGCCGGCATCGGCTCCGCCGCCCAGCGCCATATCGGCGATCTTCTCGAACTGCACGAGAAGAACATGCTCTCCACCCAGGACATCCAGCGCCGCAAGAAACTCGCCGACGAAGCTTTCGCCCGCCGTTTCCAGGCGGTGCTCGAAAAACACAATGCGGCGAACTATGTGAAGTCCTGACCGGCCGGGCAGAACGCCGAGTTTGGATGTCTGGCGCATGGGAGACGCAAGCGTGTCGGAAATACCCCCCTTTGTCCTTGAATTGGAAAAAATGACAGGGCGGGTGCCATGCTGAACGCTCAGGACGGCCCTGTCGCCCAGTATTTCCAGTCGATCCGGGCCGCGCTCGGCGGGCTTGAGATCTACCTGCGCAATCCCGACATCGTGCTGCCGGGAAGCGGGGCGGCCGGGGCGCTGCTCCTGCCCTATGTCGAGCGGCTCAGGAATTCCTTCGCCTGCTGGGAGAACCGTATCGGCTTTACCGAGCAGTTCCGCATTTCGCGGGCAGAGAGCGGCTTTCCCGTTTTCCAGAATGTGCTCGAACTGGAAAACGACCGGACCAATGCCGAGAAGCGGCTTTCCGAAATCCCCGAGGCTGGGGCGCTCAGGGCGGAGATGGTCGATTTCATCCTGCGGCAGAAGGCCTTTCCCGAGGCGCTGCAATCGCGGATGGCGGAGCGGCTTTATCTGGAGCAGATCGGCCGGGGCGCGATCTTCTCGCCCTATGTCCTGCCGGAGACCGTGCGCGTAACAGTCAACGAAACCAGCCGCCGGCCCTATTATGTCGTGAGCTGGGCGGTGTTCGACGGCACGAACACGCTGCCGATGATCTATATCGCCGGCATAGAGGACAGTTCCGCCAATGTCGCGAAGCTCTTGGTGGGAGAGGACGGCAAGCTCAACCCCGATGTCGATATTCCGCTGCCGGTCGGCGGCCTGCTGAACCCGGAACTTGCCGCGCAGTTCGACGATTTCGCCGGCAAGAACGGCGCCTATTCGCTGACGCCGGCGACGATCGCCACAAACATGGACAAGGATTTCCCGACGCTGCATCCGAAGCTTCTTCGGCGCATCGTGCTCGGCCCCTTCTATTCGGCCGGGATCACGGAGAACAACGCCCGGATCAACGAGATCCTGTCACGGGTGCGCAAGCCGGAAAACGCCTGGCTTCTGACATGGACGATGCAGGAAATTTTCTCCAAGGCGGAGCGCCCGGCACAGCGCGGTTTCTTCTCCTCGACGCCGGCCACACAGGAATTCCATATCGAGACCGGCGATCTTGAGGCGGCGCGCATGGGCGTTTCGACCTACGAAAAGCATGCGCTGGTGCCGCATGACGCCTATCAGGCGCTCTATGCCTCGGGCGAGGCCAATGCCATCTTCGGCAACTACAAGGTCCATGTCATTTCCGGCAATAACGTGGTCAGCGAGGTCTAGCATCATGAACGGGCTGAATGCCGGGTTGACGACCATTCGCGAGGACGAGATCCGCAAGCATCTGGCGGTGGCGCAGGGGCTTGTGACCCGCGCCGTGGTGATCGATGCGGGAGAGGGGTCGGGCGGCACGCCGCTTGCCGGTACCGGCAGGCGCTTCGTGTCGACGGTTTCGACGGGATCGGTCCGCCGCACGCGGGAGGTCGAGCTGTCGAAAACCGTGCAGGCGGTCGGCGGTGGCGGCGATCCGCTGATGACGCCGCAGCAGCATGCGGTGCTTTATCGCGTTCGCCGCGGCATTCAGGTGGCACTGGCGATTGCCGATGTGTTTGCCCGCCAGACCGATCTCGAGCAGTTGCAGGCACGCAATCTTTCCGCTCCCCTGCAGGGCGAGGATGCCGGCCGGTTCAAGGCGCTTCTTTCCGCATCCGCCTATATCGCGGCGTTTTCGCTTGCCGCCTATCTTCTGTCGACATTGCAGGGCGAGGGCGAGCCGGTCAACGACGCGCAGGAGCCGGACTTTTTGTTCGATACGCCGCAGGACGCGCTGAAAAGCATGGTCACCGGACTCGATGCCGCAATTACCGGGTCGGCGGATGAGGCGACGCTCATCAGCCGAGCCAGAGGTTTCGCGCGCGCGGCCATCGACGGGCTGATCGGGCGGAAGGCGCGGTTCACAGGCCTTTCGGTCTTCGAGAACACCCATATCCGGATCGATCAGGACGATTTCACGCTGGATGGCTTCGATGTCGCGCCCGGCGCCCGGCGCAAGCCGCTCTCCATGACCTTCAAGAAGCCGGAGGAAATCGTCGGCAATCACATCGCCAAGTTCCAGGCGATGAAGCTTGCCAAGATGATGATGGCCTACGACTTCGACCGGCAGATGAACCCGTTCGTCGAGCTTGGGGGCTTTCTCTTCACCTTTATCGGCGACGGCATGCCGGGCACCGGCAAGACCATCCTGATCCAGATGCTGGCGGGGCTTCTGAACGATTACTGCCAGGTGGCGGGCTATGCCTTCCATTACGAGAATTTCGGCGTCGACCAGATTTCCTCCTATCAGGGCAAGTCCGGCCAGAACTGCAAGGCCTTCATCGACAACGTCACCAATCCGCGCGTGATCGGCTTCGGCACCATCGACGACGTCGATCAGGTGGCGGCGAAGCGTTCCGACGACCGAGCGTCGGCCGGCCAGCAAGAGGTGACGGCGGTGCTGATGGAGAGCTTTGCCGGTGCCTCGACCGTGGTGCGCGGCAATTGCTGCTTCGGCATGTTCTCCAACTATCCGGAGCATGTCGACGATGCGCTCCGCCAGCGGGCCGGCGCGCGCTGGCTGATCGACGGGCCGCAGAGCGAGGCCGATTATATCGACATCTTCGCGCTTTTGATCGGCAAGAACCATTCGATCCCGCTCGGCGGGCACCAGCTTTTCGCCAATCAGGAAATCAAGCGGGCGGTGTCGGTATCCTATGACAAGCATAACCGTCCGGAGGAGGACGGACTGGTGGCGGTCTGGCAGCGGTTCGAAAAGAACCATGGCAGGATCGAGACGCTCGCCGATATCGGCGCCTACCTCCACGAGATCAAGCTTGCCGAACCGCGCTTCACCGGCCGCGCGATCAAGAACATCACGGATGCGATCAAGATGCGGGTGATGGATATCGAACTGCCGGACGAGTGGTTCGCCGCGCCCGAAGCCTTCGTGCATCGCAGCTACGACGAGAAGAAGGCGATGATCGCGGACCTTCGTGGTCCGGTGACGATGGAGATGATCCTCCAGGAGATCAACCGTTATGCCGACAGCGAATTCCGCTACGCCGACAAATCCGACGACGCAGCCGTCGCCGACATCGTCAGGCGCGAACGCTTGCGTGAAAGGGCGGTCAGCGAGATCGAGGCGATGAAGCGGGAAGGAAAGTGGCAGCCGTGAACCGTCTTCTCGAAGCCGAACTCATCTATGGCAGGCTGCTGACCATCCGTGAGCCGCATCTGATCGAGCGTTACAACAAGGCGCTTTCGGGCTTCGGACTTAAGCCCACGGCGCTTGCCGAATTCGATATCGACATGACCGGTTTTTCCCCGCAGATCGCGGCGGAGCTTGGAGACCGGGACTATCTCGATCCCAACAGGGTGAACCGGCGTTTCGTGGTGATGACGCCGGATCAGGAAAACCTGCCGGTCGTTCATACGAGTTTTTCCAATACCGCCGGCCTGATGCACGAATTCTACCGGGCGAACGCCAGGGCGATCAACGCGATCACCATCAAGGATGCGCTCTACGGCGAGATCGAGGATTCGGTTTCCTCGGTCGAGAGTCTCGAAGATCTTCTCTCTATCAACGAGGTGCAGTTCAAGGTGCTCTCCGCCGAGGACGTGCTCGGCAAGGCGGGGGAACTCAGGCAACTCGCCGACCGGCTGCAGAGCGATCCGGATGCCTGGCGCGATGACGCGATGCTGAACCGCATGGTGGAGCTGGCGAAGCTGACGGGGGATATCCGCCAGAACAGGCTGGTGCCGGATCAGCTGGTCTTCCGGCATGACGCCTTTTGGGCCAATCATTTCGGCGGCGTCTACGTTTTCGTCGACGACAAGATCACCACCGTCATCTGCGATCCCGCCGCACCCGGTTTTCGCCGCTCCCGGCCGTGGCAGGTGAGTTACATCTCGATCAGGGACCACGCGACGATCTTCGACTTTCTCGCGAAAACCGGCCGGATCGAACTGCCTCGGGCAAGCTGGGTGGAGGGGTCCGGACTGCTTGCCCAGCGCGCGGAGATGGCGGCTCTTGCGCTTGCCTACCAGATCGATCCTACGCTCGATTTTACCCGCATCGACGCGGTCTGGCTGCAGACCTTCCTGCACCGCAATGCGGAACTCGTCGCGCGCGACGGGGTCTATCCGTTCCTGCAGGAAATGCTGCGGCAGATCGCCGTGACCGGCAGCATCAAGATCGCCGACGTTGCGCCCGAGCGCCGCTTCCTGCTGATCCGCGCCCGGCCCGACCATTCCGATCAATGGTTGACCAACCGGCTGATCTCGCAAATGGTGCCGTCGGACTTCGTGTCGCGTTTCATCTTCGACAAACAGGGCTTTTACGATGCCTATGAAGGATATAGCGACGGGTTTCGCGAATTCGTTGTATCGCGGCTGACGCAAACCTATCTGCAGGACAAAGCTTCCTTCCGCAAACGCCTCTACGGCATAGGAGACGACGACAATGCTTGATCCGGTCATCGCGTTTTTCCAGCGCGTCTTCGCCGCCATCGGCCGCGGCATAGGGCTCGCGGTCGTCTGGCTGCTGTGGCCCTTCATGGCCGCCCATGGCTGGTATCAGCGCCGCAACTGGTTGATAAAGGGGCCGATCCTGCTGGCGATCGTTATCGCTATCGTCTTCTATGCGCAGTTCTTCTGGCGCACCCAGGTCTGGTACAATTTCAATCCGGACATGGTGAAGGCCTACGACTTCAACCAGCGAAGCGTCGCCGCCGGCCTTCAGGTGCCCGACAAGCCCAATGCCTGCCAGAACTCGGCGATCGTGACGATTGCCGCCGATCTCACGGACTTCAACGTCAACCAGAATATCTGGATCTCGTCGACGCTGCTCTACAAGCTCGGCCTGTTCGGCATGGACTGGGATCACACGCCCTTCTTCGACAACAAGGCCTCGTTCCAGCGGGGCGTCAACCAGGTCGTGCGCCGCGTGGCGATCGAGCTTGCCGACAATCTCGGCCGCGTGCGTGGCACCTCCGGCATCAACAACGACCTGCAGGATGCGCGCGGCAATATCCAGTTCGACGAGGGGACCTGGTATTTCGGCACCAATCCCTTCGGCTTCAAGACGCCCACGCCGGCCTATTACCGGTCGGCGGTCGAGAGCTGGCGCAAGTTCAATTCCGATCTGGAAACCTGCAAGGCCGTCTTCGATGCGCGTGCCGACAACCTGACCCAGGTGCTCGACCGGATGGCGAGCGATCTTGGCAATACCTCGGACATCCTGCGCCGCCGCTCGGAAGAGTATCATGCCGGCTGGTTCGACACGCGCGCCGACGACCGCTTCTGGTTCGCCTATGGCCAGCTCTATGCCCAGTATGCATTGCTGCAGGCGACACGGGCCGACTTCATGGGCGTGATCCGCGAACGGAACCTGACGGCCATCTGGACCGAGATGGAAAAGCAGCTCGAATCTGCGCTCAAAATCCAGCCCGCGATCATCTCGAATGGTGCCGAAGACGGCTGGATCATGCCCAACCATCTCTCGACGATGGGCTTCTATATCCTTCGCGTTCGCTCGAACATGGTGGAACTGCGCTCCGTTCTCGAGCGCTGAGTTTACGCGGGAAGGCCGGCCGGGCAGGAGGTCCGGGCGGCCTTCCAGTTCAGGGTTTCTCGTCGTCGGAAAAGGCGACGGTGCGCAGCCGTTCGAAGAACTCGTAGGTTATGCCGACGATCTCGCCGGCCGTGCCCGGCTTTTCGCGAAACTTCCCGACCGTGCGCACGAACTTGTAGTTGCCCGTTTCGCCGAGTGCCCGGTAGATATTGTGATAGCTCTGTTTCTGCCGGCAGGTCCGCTCGAAGCTTTCCATCAGCATGGGCAGGTCGTCGGGATGGATGCGGGTGCGGAACTCGACCAGATTGATCTTGCCGTCATTGGCGGTCAGGCCGAATATCCGGAAGACATCGGGAGTGGCGTAGAACATGCCCGTGTCCAGGTCGATGCGCCAGAAGCCGTAAAGGCGGAACTCCTGGACGAGTTCCACGACTTCGTGTTCGGTCAGGCCGACGCTGGTACAGTCCTGATATTCTCTTTGCTGAAACTGGTCGAAACGCAGCGGATCCACGAGGACGCCTCCAATCGCCGTCCGCGACTTTTCCGCGAATCAGCCGTTAGTTGATGAGCTTCAACCTGATGGCTTTTGCTACCAACTGGGTCCTGTTCACGCAATCCAGCTTTTTGATGGCATTCGTCATATAGGCATTCACGGTGTGGTCCGAAAGCGAAAGAATCTGGCCGATCTCGATGGAGGTCTTGCCCTGCGCCGTCCAGCGCAGCACTTCGAGTTCACGGGCCGAGAGTATGCCGGGACTGACCATTTCGGCCCTTCGCATGCGATCGAAGACATCGAAGGCATGCAGGCTTATCATGTTGAGTTCGTTCATCTCGACCTGCGAGAGGCGAGCGCGGTCGCCGTCATAGCGCAGGAAGAAGCGGTTGCCGTCGATCGATGTTACCGGAAACATCAAGCCGGTCATCAGGTCGTAGCGCGCCATCAACTCGCGCATGGCCGGTGGGAAATCGCGGCCGTTCGGGCACTCGCTGTCGCGCAGATACCATGTCTGGGGCAGGATCGACTTGTTGAGGCGCGGCAGGATCGGGCAGGCGCGGAGAAAGAAATTCCTGTCGAATTCGCGGGCAAACTGGGCAGGCAACGTGCTTTCGAGCACGAAAGGCGCCAGAACGACATCGTTCGGGCCGGGGGCCGCCATAACGGATATATGATCGAGACCGAACTCCCGTGCGACGCGCAGCATGCTACGCATGAAATCGGGACGTGTCCGGCTATTCGAAATTTCGTCGCTCAGGAGAGACTGACGTTCCGCGATCATCATAGGGACTATCGAAAGTTGAGAAAGGCAGCTATGTTAACGTTAACAAATATATCAGTTGCGGCGAAAAGCCAGCGTTTTTTCTCGCTCCGCCGTTCAATTTTCAAGCAGCCTTGGCGATCTGTTAATTTCTTGGGCAAAATCAGAGTGTTGCTGTAAACTTAAATTGGTAGGGACGAGCCCGATTTTACCTCTTCCATGACCGCATAAGTGTGAGTTTCCCGCACGCCCGGAAGTGGAAGGATAACCTCCGAGAGAAACTGACGGTAGGCCTCCATGCCGGCCACGCGCGCCTTGACCAGATAGTCGAAACCGCCTGCCACCATATGGCATTCCATGACGTCGTCGGAGCGTTTGACGGCGGCGGCGAAGGCGTCGAAGATGTCGGGCGTGGTGCGGTCCAGCTTGACCTCGATGAAGACGAGCAGGCCGCGTCCCAGCTTCTGCGGAGAGAGCACCGCCATATAGCCGGTGATGAAACCGTCGCGTGTCAGTCGCCGGACGCGCTCCGCCGTCGCCGTGGGGGAGAGGTGGACGCGCTCGGCGAGTTCGATATTGGTCAGCCGGCCCTCTTTCTGAAGCGTGCGGAGGATCTTGCGGTCGAGACGGTCAAGTTCTTTCATCGATCTCTATCTTTTTCGTCTTTCATGGTGATAGTCACGGACTTTATGCCAAAAATCAGTGAGCAATGCTATTAATCTCTCTGTAGGTTGCCGATAACACGGAGGTGACGATGCTCAAGAATGCCACGCCAGATTTTCCCCAGTTCAACGCACCCTTTGCCGGCGACGACGACAGCCTCGTCAGGGTCTTTGCCGCACGGCTTTCGCTGTCGGACAGCCAGAACGCCTCGATCGATCGTCGCGCCACGCGCTTCATCGAAGCGATAAGGGGGAACTCCGGTTCGATCGGCGGTGTCGAGGATTTCCTGCGGGAATACGGCCTTTCCACCCGTGAAGGCCTCGCCTTGATGGTGCTTGCCGAGGCGCTGCTACGCGTGCCCGATGCGCTGACGCAGGACAGGCTGATCGAGGATAAGCTGAAGGAAGGTGGCTGGAGCGAGCATGAGGCGCATGGCGACAGCTGGTTCGTCTCGGCTTCGGCCTGGGCGCTCGGACTTTCCGCCCGCGTCATCCGTCCTGGCGAGACGCCCGAGGGCGTGGTGCGCGGTCTCGTCAAACGGCTCGGCCTCCCGACCGTCCGCAGCGCCACCAAGCAGGCGATGCGTTTCCTCGGCCATCATTTCGTTCTCGGCGAGACGATGAAGGACGCCTTGAGCCGCGCCGCCAAGAGCGAGGAGAAGGGCTATCGCCATTCCTTCGACATGCTGGGCGAGGGGGCCCGCACGGCAGAGGATGCCAGGCGCTATTTCAAGTCCTATGCGGCGTCGATCGAGTCGATCGGCGCCTTCATGGCCAAGCACGGCAAGAACAAGCAGTTGCCGGATCGCATGGGCATTTCGGTGAAGCTCTCCGCACTGCATCCGCGCTATCTCGCCACCCATCACGACCGGGTGATGCGCGAACTGGTGCCTGATCTCCTGAAGCTTGCTCAGATGGCCAAGGCCCATCAGCTCAATTTCACCGTCGATGCGGAAGAGGCCGACCGGCTGGAGCTTTCGCTCGATGTGATCGCCGCCGTCTTCTCCGATCCTTCGCTCGCCGGCTGGGACGGCTTCGGGCTTGCCATCCAGGCCTACCAGAAGCGCGCGCCTCAGGTGATCGACTATATCGACAACCTCTGCCAGACCTATAACCGGCGGATGATGGTGCGTCTCGTCAAGGGCGCCTACTGGGATACCGAGGTGAAGCGGGCGCAGGAGCGCGGTCTCGACGACTACCCGGTCTGGACGCGCAAGCCGGCGACGGATCTCTCCTACCTCAACTGCGCATCCAAGCTGCTCGACAAGCGGGCGCGGATCTTCCCGCAGTTCGCCACCCACAATGCGCTGACGGTTTCCTCCATCCTCGAACTTGCGGGCGCCGACCGCAGCGGCTTCGAGTTCCAGCGCCTGCACGGCATGGGCGAGGCTCTCTATGACAGCCTCCTGTCCAGCAACGAACGCATCGCCTGCCGGATCTATGCGCCGGTCGGCGGTTACCGCGATCTTCTGGCCTATCTGGTGCGACGCCTGCTGGAGAACGGCGCCAACTCGTCCTTCGTGGCAGTTGCCGGCGACAAGAACGTGCCGATTGCCAAGCTGCTCGAACGGCCGGCGCAGCGGCTTGGGCTCGATCAGGGCATCAGCGCCCGCCACAGCCAGATTCCGTTGCCGAAAGAACTCTATGGCAAACGCCGCAACAGCGCCGGCTTCGAGTTCGGCCATCGCGATAGCCTTGAGGCGCTGATGGCGCGGCTGGCCAAGGAAAACAAGTCTGTCGAGGCGGTTCCGCTCGCGCCCGGAGCCACCGGCCAGACCGAAGTCGTCAACATTCTTTCTCCATCGGATCGTAGCCGGAAGGTCGGTACCGTGCGCAACGCGGCCGTTGCCGATGTCGAACGCGCCTTTGTCGCGGGTCGCAAGGGTTTTGCGTCGTGGTCCAGGCAGCCGGTGGAAGCACGTGCCGCCTGCCTCGACAAGATGGGCGACCTTCTGGAGCAGAACCGCGACCGCCTGCTGGCGCTTCTGGCCGCCGAGGCCGGCAAGACGCTGGATGACGGTATCGCCGAAATCCGCGAGGCGGTCGATTTCTGCCGCTATTATGCCGAGCAGGCACGCACGCTGTTTGCCGAGCCCGAGGTGATGCCGGGCCCGACGGGGGAGAGCAACCGGCTGCTCTGGCGCGGTCGTGGCGTCTTCGCCTGCATTTCTCCATGGAACTTCCCGCTGGCGATCTTCCTCGGCCAGATCTCGGCGGCACTTGTGGCCGGCAATGCGGTCGTCGCCAAGCCTGCGCCGCAGACCCCGCTCATTGCCTACGAGGCGGTGAAGCTCTTCCACAAGGCCGGCGTTCCGGCCGACGTGCTGATGTTCCTGCCCGGTGGTCCCGATGTCGGTGCGGCCATTTCCGCGCATCCGCAGCTTGCCGGCCTGGCATTCACCGGTTCGACCGGAACGGCGCAGGCGATCAACCGGACGCTTGCTGCCAAGAACGGTCCGATCGTGCCTCTGATCGCCGAAACCGGCGGTATCAACGCGATGATCGTCGACGCCACGGCACTTGCCGAACAGGTGGCTGACGACGTCGTGATGTCGGCCTTCCGGTCCGCCGGCCAACGCTGCTCGGCGCTGCGCATCCTCTATCTCCAGGAGGATATCGCCGACGGCATGCTGGAGATGATCGAGGGCGCGGCGCGCGAACTCAATCTCGGCGATCCGGCGCTGACCACCACGGATGTCGGCCCGATCATCGACGAGAAGCAGACCGCGATGCTGAGGGGCCATGTCGAAGACATGCGCAAGACGCAGAAGGTCCGCTATTCCGGTCAGGTGCCGAATTCCGGCAACTTCTTTGCCCCGCACATCATCGAACTCGACAAGCCCGAGGCGCTGACCAGGGAAGTCTTCGGGCCCGTGCTGCATGTGGTGCGCTGGAAGGCGAAGGATCTGCCCAAGGTGATCGATGCGGTCGCCGCGACCGGCTATGGCCTGACGCTCGGCGTACACAGCCGCATCGAGGCGACGATCCGCACCGTCACCGATGCGCTCGACACCGGCAATGTCTATATCAACCGCAACATGATCGGTGCGGTGGTGGGAACCCAGCCTTTCGGCGGTTCCGGCCTCTCCGGCACCGGTTTCAAGGCCGGCGGCCCCGCCTATCTGATGCGTTTTGCGCTGGAACAGGTGGTTTCCATCAACACGGCCGCAGCCGGTGGCAATGCCAGCCTGATCGCTATCGGCGAGGGCTGATCGGAAAGGCCGGAAAAACACGGCAAGAGGCTGGAGAATGCCTCTTGCCGTTTTCCAGACTCGATTGTTATCCTGCCCCGGATACAATCGGAACGTCTGTCGTGAGCTCTTGTTTTTCCGCTTTTTCCTTTTGCCTGCTGCTTTCTATTGTCATTTCCTTTTTGCTGTCGTTCTTGCTGGAGCCCATGGCGGTCGGCCGTGCGAGCGCTGCCGAGCGCGTTCCGATGGATTTCATCGTCGTCATGCAGGCGGGGTGTTCGGAACGATGTCCCCGATGGATTTCCGCCGAGGGCGATATCGAGGCGGAGACGCCCGCGCGCCTGCGCAAGCTGCTGAAGTCGCTGGGAAAGCAGAAGCTTCCCATCGTACTTACCTCCAATGGGGGTGACCTGGAGGCTGCGTATGCACTGGGCCGCCTCATTCGCAAGAACAAACTGGATGTGGCCGTTGGCACGACCCGTTTGACGGGTTGCATCGAACCGTTGGTGCCGCGTTGCAAGACATCAAGGGTGGAGGACGGCGTCCCGGTTGGCAGGTCCTTTGTCGACGGCGGTTACTGCGCTTCGGCCTGTCCGATGATGCTTGCCGGGGGCGTACGGAAGTTTGCGCCTCTCTGGGACGCCCTCGGCGTTCACCAGGTAACAACGACCACCACGCAATACGAAGTTCAGTACGACATCCAATACAAGATGGTGAAGGGCAAGAAGAAGGTCATTTCGCGCAAGGAGATCGGGCGGAAATATCTTGGGACGAAAACCTCCACCAAGCTCAGCAAGAGAAACACAGCACACCTCGCAGCCTATCTCAAAGAGATGGGAGTGGACCGCAAACTGATCGATCTGGTGGAAAGCGCATCGCCTGATGACATATATTTGATTCATGCGGATGAAGCCATCCCGCTCGGACTTATCACGGCTGGTCTTGCCAAGAACGAAATGCCGATCGATGCGTTGTGCTTCGGTGATCTGTCGAAGTCGGGGCGCTGTGGGGTGACACCGGACGAGCCATTGCCATTCGTGCCGCCGATCCCTGTCGCGAAACCGGTTCCAGCGGTCGGCAGCCCGGCGGAACTGACCGCCAAGCTGCAGGGTGGCTAGCCGTCTGGAATCATCGAGGCCGGCGCTTACAAGCCCTTGTCTTCGTACTTGCCCTTGGACATCAGCTTTTCCAGGAAGCCGAGCATCACGGCGGAGACGACGAAGGTGAGGTGCATGAAGGTCAGCCACATGATCTTGCCGTCGGTATACTGATTGGCGTTGAGGAAGACCTGCAGCAGGTGGATCGAGGAAATGGCGACGATGGAAGAGGCGACCTTGATCTTCAGGCTGCCGGCATCGAGCTTGCCGAGGAAGGATACTTCCGCGTCGGTCTCGTCGAAACGGCTGACGAAATTCTCGTAGCCGGAAATCATCACCATCACGATCAGGCTGGCGACCAGGGCGGCATCGATCAGGCCGAGCATGGCAAGGATCATCTCCGCATCGCCATAATCGAAGACATTGCCCGCGACCTTGAGGAACTTGTAGCCGAAGGACACAGCATAGACAGCGAGGGCCGCGACGAGGCCGAGATAGAAGGCGACAAGAATCCAGCGGCTCGAGAGGATGATCTTTTCGACGAGCAGTTCCAGGGACTTCATCCTGCGGGTTCTCCATGGTCTTGGGGGACGGGCATGCGGCGAGAGATAAGCGGAGCCTTGCCGCATCGCAAGAGGACAATCGCCGCCGGGCTTAACGGAGGTTCGCTTGCCGCTTCGTCCGGGGCGAATATTTCTTTTTCTTCCCTCCTCGTCTACGGACAATCTCCACGCTTTAATCGCGGCAAACAGGCCATGGGGTATGGGAGCATTTTATGGGTGACGTCAGATCCGATATCGAAATCGCGCGCGCGGCACGGAAGCTGCCGATCCAGGCAATCGGCGAGAAGCTCGGCATACCCTCGGAGCAGATCATGCCCTATGGGCATGACAAGGCGAAGATTTCCGCCGAGTTCATCCGCTCGCTTTCCGCCCGGCCTGACGGCAAGCTCATCCTCGTCACCGCGATCAATCCGACGCCGGCCGGCGAGGGCAAGACGACGACGACAGTCGGTCTCGGCGACGGACTGAACCGGATCGGCCGAAAGGCGCTGATCTGCCTGCGCGAACCGTCGCTCGGCCCGTGTTTCGGTGTGAAGGGCGGGGCGGCCGGCGGCGGCTATGCGCAGGTTGTTCCGATGGAAGACATCAACCTGCATTTCACCGGCGATTTCCATGCCATCACCTCCGCCCATAATCTGCTCGCGGCACTGATCGACAACCATCTCTACTGGGGCAACGAACAGGGTATCGACAGCCGGCGGGTGAGCTGGCGGCGGGTGATGGACATGAACGATCGGGCGTTGCGCGAGGTCGTCTGTTCGCTCGGCGGCGCGGCGAACGGCTATCCGCGCGAGACCGGCTTCGACATCACCGTCGCCTCGGAAGTCATGGCGATCCTATGCCTTGCAGCCGATCTCGAAGACCTTGAACGTCGGCTCGGCGATATCATCATCGGCTACCGGCGCGACAGGAGCCCGGTGTTCGCGCGCGACATCAAGGCGGACGGCGCGATGGCGGTGCTGCTCAAGGACGCCATGCAGCCGAACCTCGTTCAGACGCTCGAAAACAATCCGGCCTTCGTGCATGGCGGGCCCTTTGCCAATATCGCCCATGGATGCAACTCGGTGATGGCCACGAAGACCGCGCTGAAGCTTGCCGACTATGTGGTGACCGAGGCGGGTTTCGGCGCCGATCTCGGGGCAGAGAAATTCTTCGACATCAAGTGCCGCAAGGCCGGCCTGAAACCTGCGGCGGCGGTCATCGTCGCAACCGTGCGTGCGCTCAAGATGAACGGCGGCGTGCGCAAGGAGGACCTCGGCGAAGAGAACGTCGAGGCGGTGACGCGCGGCTGCGCCAATCTCGGGCGTCACGTCGCCAATGTGCGGCGCTTCGGCGTGCCGGTGGTGGTCGCCATCAACCACTTCGTTTCCGATACGGAGGCCGAGATCGCAGCGGTCAGGGAATATGTATCCCGGCTCGGCGTCGACGCCATCGTCTGCCGTCACTGGGCGGACGGTTCGGCCGGTATCGAGGAATTGGCGCACAGGGTGGTTGAACTCGCCGATTCCGGCCAGGCGGCATTCAGGCCGCTTTATCCCGATGGCATGCCGCTGATGGAGAAGATCGAGACGGTCGCCTCGAAGATCTATCATGCTGCCGAGGTGACGGCGGACAAGGCGGTGCGCGACCAGCTTGCAACCTGGGAGGAGCAGGGTTACGGCAATCTGCCGGTCTGTATCGCCAAGACGCAATATTCCTTCTCGACGGACCCCAATCTGCGCGGCGCGCCCGAGGGACATATGGTTCACGTGCGCGAAGTCCGGCTCTCCGCCGGCGCCGGCTTTATTGTCGTGATTACCGGGGAGATCATGACCATGCCGGGCCTGCCGAAATCGCCGTCTTCCGAACGGATCTATCTCAACGAGCAGGGCTACATCGAAGGCTTGTTCTGACGCCGCTTCTGCGCGGAAGACTTGCAAAGCCCCGGCAAGAAAGGGTTTTCCACTGCGGAAGTGTTGCCGTTTTGCACGGCTTCGACCGCTCACGAAATCATGATTAAAATAATCATCTTTGTTTTGTTGACTCTAAACGTCATGTTTTATACGTGGCGATATTGAGGCGGGTAACCGCCGCTCGCCCGGATTTTGACATCAACTCGATCGGCTTGGCCCCGCACGCTCTGCGTTTCGGGGGATGGAAGGGCTTTGCCGATGAAAGGACGTATATTTCATGGTCTATCGGCATTTCAGACCGCTTCTTCTTGCCTGCTCGGCGCTCGTCGCCGTTTCTCCCGGATTTTCAGCCCATGCCCAGGACAGCAACACTGCGCCGACAGAGACGGGCGAAACCCAGCTTGAGACCATCCTCGTGAAGGGCAAGCGCGTCGCCAAGGGGTCCGTCGCCGACACGCCGCTTGCCACGCAGACGACCAAGGACGATATCGCCAAGAAGGAAATCGAGGATCTCGACGACCTCGGCAACACGACGGAGCCGGGTGTCACCTTTGTCGAGTCCACGAAGAGCGTCAATATTCGCGGCCTGGAAGACGACCGCGTGCTGACCACCATCGACGGCATTCCGATCCCCTATCTCTCGGATCTGGTGCGCGGTTCCTTCGGCGGCGCGAACAGCTACGATTTCTCGTCGCTTTCGAGCATCGACATCCTGCGGGGTGCGGATTCCAGCCGAGCCGGTTCGGGTGCGCTTGGCGGCGCCGTGCTGTTGCGCACGCTGGAGCCGGAAGACCTGATCGGCGAAGGCAAGGATTACGGCGGCATCGCCAAGACGACCTATGACAGCTCCGACCAGTCGTTCGGCGGATCGGTCGCGGTCACCAAGAAGATCGACGACACCTCCGTCCTGTTGCAGGGCAGCTACAAGAAGGGCCACGAGACAGACACCGGCGGCGATGTCGGCGGCTACGGTTCCACCCGCACCGAGGCGGACCCGGAGGATTACGACAAGAAGAACGTGCTCTTCAAGATCCGGCGGGATATCGAGGGCGGTCACCAGATCGGTATTACCGCGGAACACTACGAGTTCGATTCGACCACCAATCTGCGAAGCGAGCAGGGCAGCACCTATGCCCGCGACAATTACGATGAAATCTCCGACCTGACCCGCAATCGCGTCTCGCTCGACTATCGCTACGATGCCATTGCCGAGGACAGCCTGATCGATTCCGCCTTCGCCACGCTCTACTGGCAAAAGGCCGAGCGGGAGGAAGGAACCGACGGCTATCGCAACACGGCGCCGATCGGCGATTACAGCCGCATCAGCACCAATGAGGAAGAGGCCTTCGGCTTTGCGGGCTATATCTACAGCGATTTCGCCACTGGCGCCTTGCAGCACAAGCTGACGGTGGGAACCGATCTGAACTTCGCGACGACCACGCAGTTCGCTGCCGGGGAGGATAGCTGCGACGTCACCTATGTCTCGAGCTGCGCCTTCTTCCACAACAATCAGGCCGATATGCCGGAAACAGACTCGAAGAAGATCGGCCTCTATGCCGAGGACCGGATCGAGATCGGCTCCAGCGGCTTCTCGCTGACGCCCGGCCTGCGCTTCGACTGGTACGACTACGACCCGCAGGAGACGCCCGGCTACGAGAACAACAGCGGCTATGCCGGCTTGCCGGACGGCCAGTCCGACTGGGCGCTTTCGCCGAAACTTCGAGCCGGCTGGCAAGTGCGTCCGGATGTCGAACTGTTCGCGCAGTTCGCCACCGGCTTCAAGGCGCCGAACGTGTCGCAACTCTATTCCAATTACGACAACGCGCCGCTCTATCGTCAGGTCGGCAATCCCGATCTCGAGGCTGAAAGCAGCTACGGCTTCGAAGTCGGCGCCAATCTCGGCGACGAGGATTTCGGCGGCCGCATCACGGCGTTCACCACCCGATACAAGGACTTCATCGACACCGAAACCGTGGCGCTTGCCGGCTACCGGCTCGGCAGCTTCGAATTCTTCAACCGCGCCAATGTCCGCATTTCGGGTGTCGAAGCGCGTGGCCAGAAGAAGTTCGCCAACGGCTTCAGCATGCATGGCTCGCTTGCTTATGCCTATGGCGAGGACCTCGATACCGACGAGATCCTGGGCTCGGTCGCGCCGCTCAAGGCGATCCTCGGCGTGGGTTATGAAACGGAAAGCTGGGGCGCGGATGCCACCCTCATCGCCTCGGCGGCGGTCAGGGACAGCTCCACCGCCAGCACCAAGCCGGCCGGATACGGCATCGTGAACCTCACGGGCTGGTGGGAACCGGAACAGGTGAAAGGCCTGCGCGTTCAGGCCGGCGTCTACAACGTCTTCGACAAGACGTATTTCGATGCGCTCGAGGTCAAGGACATCGCCAACGCTTCCGAACTCTATTCGGAGGCCGGCCGCTACTTCAAGCTTTCGCTCACCCAGAGGTTCTGAGCGGGAGCTGGAATACAAGTCCTCAGGACGGCGCCGCTTCGGCGCCGTCTTTCGTTTGCGCTAGCGGCAATAACGGAAGCCGCCGTTGCGTTCGAGAATGTCGAGATGCAGGTGGTCCTGGTGGGCGGCGTCGCTTCCCGGGGAAAGGACGGTCCGGAAATAGAGGCAGGCGAAAGCGTTCAGGCTGCGCTGGAAGGCGGCGGGCAGGTCGGATGCCTCCGGCCTGGCGATGCTCATCGGCACGATGCCCTTTTCGAACTCGAGCGACGACAGGTCGATGGCGTTGCCGCGGGCATGTTCGGAGATCTTGCCGTCGTCCGCGCCGTTTCGATTGCGGCAGACATAGGCCGAGGCGTGATGGACAGCCGTGAGACGCCCCTTCTCCGGCATGGCAAGCCGGGCTGCCGGCTCCAGCATGTCGCGCGTCATGCGGGCGAGTTCAAGAGCGGTATCGCAGCGGAGCGTTGCTTCAGGTTCGAGCTTCACCGATCGTGAGAGGGCGGTCACAGCAATCGGCCGATCGATGCCGCATCCGTCGCCCTCGTCGATGCGGGGGAGGGGCCTGAACGCAACGCCAAGGGTCGACAATTCCTTCGTGCACGCCTCGAAGGCTGTGGGATCTTCCGCCTTCACGGGCGGTGGAGGCGTGGGTGCCGGAGCTGGAGCCGGCACCGGGGCGGGTGCCGGAGGCGATTGCGGTGGCGCGGACGGTGGCTCCGACGGCGTCGGGGGTGCGGTTTCCGGTGGTGCTTCGGCGGATTTTCCTGCCGGGTTCTTCTTCTTTTCTTCCGCTGGGGGGACCGCGGGTTTTTCCTCGGGAACAGGCGGCGTCGGGGTTGACCGTTCGGGACGCGGTTCCGGTATCGGCACGTTATCCGCAAGCGTTACGCCGGGTGCGGTTGACAGCAAGAGGCAGAGCAGCAGGGTCGTGTTTCGCAATAAGCCGTCTCCTGTGTTGCGGCAGGAGATAACGGCTAGGGAGGCGGGAAGTTTCCAGGCATTGATTTTCTCCAACGTTCGCAGGGCTTTCGACGGGGGAGGCTCTTGCACTTGCCGCGGCATGACGGTATGAGTTTCGCCATGACGAAGCCTTTGAACATCGGTAACTGGTGGTGGGCACGCTAACGCGGCCTTGACCAGTCATGTCCAAAGACAAGTGACCCCAAAGCCGCCCGGAAAACCTGAGGCGGCTTTTTTGTATTCAGGCGCCTCGAACCGGGCCTTGAAAACGGAGAAGCAGAAGCATGGCGACGATCATTCGGGATGATGGCGGGGAAATCTACGATACCCGCGGGGGGATCCGGGTAGCCCGGCAGCGGCGAGCAACGCCTTATGCGGATGCCATCGGCAGCTATATAGATAGGCTCGACTCCCGCCGTGGGGCCGTGTTCTCGTCAAACTACGAATATCCCGGCCGCTACACCCGCTGGGACACCGCCATCGTCGATCCGCCGCTCGGCATTTCCTGCTTCGGCCGCAAGATGTGGATCGAGGCCTATAACGAGCGCGGCGAGGTTCTCCTGACCTTCATCGCCGACAAGCTGAAGACGGTGAAGGATTTGACGCTCGGCGAGCGCACCACCCGGCGGCTCGACCTCGCGGTCAACGAACCCGACCGCGTCTTCACCGAGGAAGAGCGTTCCAAGATCCCGACCGTGTTCACGGCGCTGCGTGCGGTCGTCGATCTCTTCTATTCGGATGCGGATTCCTCCATCGGCCTGTTCGGCGCCTTCGGCTACGATCTCGCCTTCCAGTTCGACGCGATCAAGCTTTCGCTGGAACGTCCGGAAGACCAGCGCGACATGGTGCTCTTCCTTCCCGACGAGATTCTCGTCGTCGACCACTATTCGGCCAAGGCCTGGATCGACCACTACGACTTCGAAAAGGGCGGTCTGACGACGGCCGGCAAGTCTGCGGAAATTCCGGCCGAGCCTTTCCAGCATACCGACACCATCCCGCCGCGCGGCGATCACCGGCCCGGCGAATATGCCGAACTCGTCGTCAAGGCCAAGGAGAGCTTCCGGCGCGGCGACCTGTTCGAAGTCGTGCCGGGGCAGAAATTCATGGAACGCTGCGACAGCAAGCCTTCCGAAATTTCCAAGCGGCTGAAGGAAATCAATCCGTCGCCCTATTCCTTCTTCATCAACCTCGGAAACCAGGAATATCTGGTCGGCGCTTCGCCGGAGATGTTCGTGCGCGTGTCCGGCCGGCGCATCGAGACCTGCCCGATTTCGGGCACCATCAAGCGCGGCGACGACCCGATCGCGGATTCCGAGCAGATCCTCAAGCTGCTGAACTCCAAGAAGGACGAGTCCGAACTCACCATGTGCTCGGATGTCGACCGCAACGACAAGAGCCGCGTCTGCGAGCCGGGTTCGGTCAAGGTGATCGGCCGCCGGCAGATCGAGATGTATTCGCGGCTGATCCACACGGTCGACCACATCGAGGGTCGTCTGCGTGATGGCATGGATGCTTTCGACGGCTTCCTGTCGCATGCCTGGGCGGTGACCGTCACCGGCGCGCCGAAGCTCTGGGCGATGCGCTTCATCGAGGCCCATGAGAAGAGCCCGCGCGCCTGGTATGGCGGCGCGATCGGCATGGTCGGCTTCAATGGCGACATGAATACGGGCCTGACGTTGCGCACCGTGCGCATCAAGGACGGCATCGCCGAAGTGCGCGCCGGTGCTACGCTTCTGAACGACAGCGATCCGCATGAAGAAGAGGCCGAGACCGAACTCAAGGCATCCGCCATGATCGCGGCGATCCGCGACGCCAAGGCCGGCAACGACGCCAAGGCCAAGCGCGGCGTCGCCAAGGTCGGGCAGGGCGTCAACATCCTGCTCGTCGACCACGAAGACTCCTTCGTGCACACGCTCGCCAACTACTTCCGCCAGACGGGGGCGACCGTTTCCACGGTGCGTACGCCGGTGCCGGAGGAGGTGTTCGACCGGATGAACCCGGATCTCGTCGTTTTGTCGCCAGGGCCCGGCAATCCGAAGGATTTCGACTGCAAGGCGACGATCAAGAAGGCGCGGGCTCGTAACCTGCCGATCTTCGGCGTCTGCCTTGGTCTGCAGGCGCTTGCGGAAGCCTATGGCGGAGAGCTTCGCCATCTCGCTGTGCCGATGCACGGCAAGCCGTCGCGCATCCGGGTTCTGGAGCCGGGCATCGTCTTCTCCGGGCTCGCCAAGGAGGTGACCGTCGGTCGTTACCACTCGATCTTCGCCGATCCTGCGACGCTCAACCGCGACTTCATGATTACCGCCGAGAGCGAGGACGGGACGATCATGGGTATCGAACACACCAAGGAGCCGATCGCCGCCGTACAGTTCCACCCGGAATCGATCATGACGCTCGGCGGCGACGCCGGCATGCGGATGATCGAGAACGTGGTCGCGCATCTCGCACGGCGGGCGAAGGAAAAGGCTGCCTGAGGCCGTTCATGCCTGGATTGCGGAGGCCGGGGTTCCGGCCTCCGTCATGCGCCAGAGGCTTGCGGACATTTGCCCGCCCTCAGCTATCGAGACCGATTGCCTTCTCGAAGGTCTCCCATGTGTCGTCCATGGCATAGACGGAGAGGAAGGGCAGGTTCAGATGGCCGTAGAGCGGCGAAAGCTGCCACTCCGCCGTTTCTTCATCGACGCCGGCAATCTGCTGCAGATACATGACCGAGGCGAGGCCGGTACGGTCGGCGCCGGCGCTGCAATGGATGAGGATCGGGCCTTCCGCATTGCGCATCAGGGCTATCAACTCCCGGCTTTGGTCGACCGTCAGCATGCGTCTCGCCGACATGTGGAAATCGACGATCCCGGCATTGTGGGCATGGATGGTCTCCACTTCGCGGCGATACCATTCGCTCTGGGGGCTTTCGCCCCGCAGGTTGATGACCGTCTTGATGCCGTAACGGTCGATATAGGCGGCGAGCCTGTCCGGCGGCAGCTGGGCGGAGCGGTAGAGTTTGCCGGCAATGACCTCGTGGAAATTACCCGTGAGCTGCAGCGCTCCGAGATAGGCGCCAAGGCCAAGAGCGAGTGCACCGGCAGCAATGCCCAGCCGGCGGGCAAATTCAAGAAGCTTCATTCCGCCTTGTCCTGATCCGCGTTTCGAACCGATCCCATCGGTAGCCGGTAGCCGGTAGCCGGTAGCCGGTAGCCGGTAGCCGGTAGCCGGTAGCCATCCATCCCGGCGTTTCTGTGACCTGCGCCGGTCCTTGCCTTTAAAGCGGTATCGCAAGGCGTTTGAGGGCGCAATACGCGGTCGGGAAAGGCGATGGATTGACCCGGATGGGCCGATGTCCTAATGAGCACGTGCTGAACCGTCCGCGCTTGCCGCGGGCGGTTTCGTCGTTTTGGCGATGCCTTTGTGCTAATCGCTTGCAACTGCAAAGGAGAGATGGATGTCCGCCGAAAAGAATGGATTCGTCCAGCGGCTGGCCTTCTGGGGTATTCCGCTGTCGTTCGGCGTCATGGGGCTGAAACTGCTGGCCTGGTATGTGACCGGGTCCGTGGCTCTCCTTTCCGACGGGCTGGAATCCACCGTCAACGTGGTCGCGGCCTTCATCGCGTATTTCGTCATCCGCTATGCACAAAAGCCGGCCGATGCCGATCATCCCTACGGGCATCACAAGGCGGAATACATTTCGGCGGTTCTGGAAGGCGTGCTGATCGTCGTGGCGGCGTTGCTGATCGTCAACGAAGCGGTCGGCCATCTGGCGGCCCCGGCCATGCCGGAAGCGCCGGTTCTCGGTCTTGCGATCAATGCGGGCGCCGGCCTAATCAACGGCATCTGGGCCATGACCCTCATCCGCATCGGGAAATCGCATCGCTCGCCGGCGCTTTCTGCCGATGGTCATCATATCTTTTCCGACGTCGTGACCTCTGTCGGCGTGCTCATCGGGCTGGTGCTGGCGCTTCTCACCGGCTACGCGATCCTCGACCCGGCGCTTGCCATTCTGGTGGCGATCAACATCATCTTCCAGGGCTGGAAGGTGATTTCCCACTCGGTCGACGGCCTGATGGACAAGGCGGTGGAGCCAGCGGAGGAAGAGGCGATCAAGCAGGCGATCGCTGCAAACTCAGCAGGTTCCCTCGGCGCGCATTACCTGCGCACGCGCAGGGGCGGGGCCGTGACCTTCGTCGCCTTCGATCTGGTGGTGCCGGCCAAGATGACCGTTCGCGAAGCCCATGTGATCTGTGACCGGCTTGAAATGGCCATCCATAATGCGCTACCGGGCGCACGCGTCACCATTCACGTCGAACCCGAAAACGAAATGCCCCACGGGGTCGGCGTCAAAGTTCAGGAGCAGAACCCATGAGCAAGACCGATGTCAGCGGGCTGTCGCAGCTCGGAAGCAATGTCGAGGCGCCGACCAGCCCCGAGGCCGCTGTGCTGGAGCGGGTGCCGAACGGCAATGCCGGTACCGATTACGTCGTGCGTTTCACCGCGCCGGAATTCACCTCGCTTTGCCCGATGACCGGGCAGCCGGATTTCGCCCATATCGTGATCGACTACATTCCGGGCGAGTGGCTGGTGGAATCCAAGTCGCTGAAGCTTTTCCTGTTCTCCTTCCGCAATCACGGGGCGTTCCACGAGGATTGCTCGATCTATATCGCCAAGCGCATCGTCGAACTGCTCGATCCCAAGTGGCTGAGGATCGGAGCCTACTGGTATCCGCGCGGCGGCATTCCGATCGACGTCTTCTGGCAGACGGGTGCCGCACCGGAAGGTGTGTGGCTGCCGGAGCAGGGTGTCGCGACCTATCGCGGACGCGGCTGAGGCTCAGCTATTGCTTGAAGGATGGCTTGTCGTGAAAGGCCATTCGTTTCAACGGTCTGGAGGCGGGAGCGAAGACATTGATTCCGGTCCCCGCCTGCTTCCCTGACCCCAGGACGAACAAAAACGGCGGCTCGGGGAGCCGCCGTTTGCATGTGGGGATGAATTCGGATCAACCGAAAGCGATGGCCGCGCCGCCGAAGACGGTGGCAACGCCGAGAAGGCGGGTAACCAGCGGGCCGAGGCGCGAAAGCGCGATGCCGAGGCCGACGCCGGCTGCGTGCAGCAGGGCAGTCGAGATCACGAAGCCGAGGCCGAATTGCAGGGCGCCGGCCGAGCCGAGCTCGCCGCCATGGGCGTGGCCGTGGAACAGGGCGAAGAGGCCGACGATGGCGGCGCAGACAGCAACCGGCAGGCGGACGGCGGAAGCGACCAGCAGGCCAAGACCGATGACGGAAGCGAGGATTGCCGGCTCGACGAAGGGCAGGCCGATGCCGCCAACGGCAAGTGCGAAGCCGAGCGCCATGGTGCCGACGAAGGCTGCGGGAACGGCGATCAGCGCGCGGCCGCCGATCTGCGAGGCCCAGAGACCGACTGCGACCATAGCCAGGATATGATCGGCGCCGAACAGCGGATGGGAGACGCCGGCCATGAAGGAGCCGTGCTCTTCGGGATTGAGATGGGCGAAGGCCGGTGCAGCGGCAGCGGCAAAAATGGCAGCGGTCAGTGAAAGGCGTTTGAACATGGTTGTCCCTCTTTTTGGTCGACACGGCGCCCGGAAATCAGTCGCGCCGGCCTTCGTCTATATGTCATGCGGCAGACTAGCGTAAGGGTTTTGTGGCTGTCCATGACAAAAGACCTGCAGCGCACAATGCCGCGCGGCGCAGGCGGGTGCTGGCGGGATCGCGGCAAGGCAAGGTCGCAGCCGGGATATCATCAAGTGGAACGAGAAAGCCCTATCTTGGGCGGGGCTTCCTTGTCTGACTTTTGAAGTAGCTCCTGGCGATGCTTCAGCGCTGCGGATGGGCGTTGAGCACCTCGGCGCAGCGGGAGAAGCTCAGGCCTTCGCCATCCGTGTCGTTCGAGGCGCGGATTGCAACGATATGCTGGGAGGGGTCGGCGGTGATCTGCAATTCGCAGAACAATTCTTCGTAACGCGGCGGTGCGATCATCTGCGGCTGCGGCTGATAGATGCCGGTGGTGGTCGTCTTGGTGACGGTGACGCCGGGTTTTGTTTCCCTGGTCTCGGTGCGGGTCGTCGTCTGGGCGGGCGTCGGAGTGGAATAGGTCGGTGGGATGTAGCGGGTCTTGTCGCCGCCGCGCCAGGTGTAGAGCACGTTGCCGCTTGCCATCGGAAACTCGGAGACCGGTGGACCGTACTGGGTGAAGAAGACCTCGACCGGCTGGCCGATCCAGCGGGACTGGATCACGGTGTTGGCCTCTTCCGTGGTGGTGCAGCCGGAAAGAACGATGGCGACGGCAGCAGCCGCGGTAAGGCGAAGTCTCATGTCTGATTACCCCTCTCAATCGGCAGTGTGTTGGCAGGTTCGCGATCCGGCGCGAACAGGACGATGCGTTCACCATCGCCATTGCAGGACGAGGGCGCGACGCCGAATGGGCGCCACGTTAAATATCCCGAAATCCGCGATACAATAGCTTCCCGCCTATGCACCCAGATTTGGCCGTGCATAGCGTCTTTTGGACGTTCGCGAGCGTGGCGGGTCGGTTTCTGCTTGCTCGTTGAAATACCCGCCCCATATTGGAGAAGTGGTGCAGATGTTCGACCTGATGAACGGAGGAGATGGGACGTGTTCGCATTCGACAACAGCTACCAGCGGCTGCCGGAGCGTTTCTTTCGACCCGTCAGGCCCGCTACCGTCAGGGCGCCCCGCCTGATCCGCTTCAACGAGGCGCTTGCCGAAGAGCTCGGGCTCGATTTTTCCGGCGTCGACGATGCGCGGCTTGCCGAGGTTTTTTCCGGCAACGACCTGCCGGATGGTGCGGCGTCGCTCGCCATGGCCTATGCCGGCCATCAGTTCGGCAACTTCGTGCCGCAGCTCGGCGACGGGCGGGCGATCCTGATCGGCGAGGTGGTGGACCGCAACGGCATGCGCCGCGACGTCCAGCTCAAGGGAGCCGGCGCAACACCCTTTTCCCGCAATGGCGACGGGCGGGCGGCACTCGGCCCTGTGCTTAGGGAATACATCGTTTCCGAGGCCATGCATGCGCTCGGCATTCCGACCACACGGGCGCTTGCGGCGGTTCTGACCGGCGAGCCGGTGGTGCGCGAGACCCTGCTTCCCGGCGCCGTCCTGACACGGGTGGCGGCAAGCCATATCCGCATCGGCACCTTCCAGTTCTTCGCCGTCCGCGGCGATACGGACGGCCTTCGCGTGCTGGCCGACCATGTGATCGCCCGGCATTATCCGGAGATCGCGGAGGATGACGACAACCGCTATCTGGCGCTGCTGACGGCCGTCGCGGGGCGGCAGGCGGAACTCGTGGCGCGCTGGCTTTCCGTCGGCTTTATCCACGGGGTGATGAACACCGACAACATGGCCGTTTCCGGCGAGACGATCGATTTCGGCCCCTGCGCCTTTCTCGACGAATACGATCCGCGTAAAGTCTTCTCCTCCATCGACCAGCGTGGCCGCTATGCCTATGCCAACCAGCCCGGCATCGCGCAGTGGAACCTCGCGCGTTTCGCCGAGGCGCTGCTGCCGCTCTTTTCCGCGCGGGAGGAAGAGAGCATCGAGTCGGCGAACGCGGCGCTGGTCGAGTTCGGCCGCATCTTCCAGGAGCACTGGATCGGTCTTTTCCGCCGGAAGATCGGCATTGCCGGCAACGTAGAGGGCGACGTCGAGCTGGTGAACGGTCTTCTCGCCCTGATGCATGAAGGGGAGGCGGACTTCACGCTGACTTTCCGCGCTCTCGGCAAGGTCGCCGGCGGCGCGGACGACGAGGTGCTGCTCGCGCAGTTCAAGGAGCGCTGGGGTGTGGGGGACTGGCTCGAACGCTGGCGGAAACGTCATGGCGGGCGGCTGACGCCGGCGGAACGGCAGGCTTCGATGGACGCCGTCAATCCCGCCGTCATTCCGCGCAATCACCGCATCGAGGACGTAATCGCCGCTGGTCTTGCGGGCGATTTCGGGCCCTTCGAACAGATGCTCGCGGCTCTGGAGCGACCTTATACGGAGGACCCCGCCCATGCGGATTACGCCCTGCCGCCGATGCCCGCCGAGAAGGTGATGCGGACGTTCTGCGGAACCTGAAGATCGCCGTATTCAGGACGAAGGATTTCGACACCTGAAGCTGTGCCACCCCTGCAATTTAAAGGCGTATTAATTTCGGGTGCGTGCTAATGTGGTGATGCCAGAGGAGGGCATTGCCATGAAATCCATAGTCTTCGCCGCGGGGGTGATCCTGTCTCTATCGACAGCGGCTCTTGCCTTTTCAGAATTCGATGCGACGTCGTTCAAGGACTTTTCAAGCCTGGTTTCGACTTCGACGACATGGCAGAACCAGTCCGGTTCGACCATGACGATCACTGTAGACAGCAATGATCAGGTCAGCGGGCAATACATCAATCGTGCGTCCGGTACGGGGTGCCAGAACTCGCCCTATCCGATTAGCGGTCGGGTGAACGGCAACTTCATTGCGTTTGCGGTGGCCTGGGACAACGGCACGGAGAACTGCAACTCGGTGACGGGCTGGGCCGGCTATGCGCAAGCCAGCGGTTCGACTATCGAGATCGTCACCCAATGGAATCTTGCCTACCAGGGAGGCGGCGGACCTGCGATCGAGCAGGGCAAGGATCTGTTCACATATGTGCCGGCAAAGAACACGGCATCATTTCTAATGAAATAATCCGCCGATCCGGCTGGCCGGGGAGATGCAGGACCGGAGCAGGGGATGCAATACCATCCTCCGCTCCGCATCCCGCTTCGGCAATTCCTTGATCCGCCGGTTTCAACTCCTGCGGATCATACGGCGAAAAAGACGCTAGGAGGCTCGCGGCAACAGGCGTTCGATACCCCTTCTTCCAGAGGTCCATCGATCTTCCGACAGCCGGGTGGGCTTCTCTGCCGCAACTTGACCGATTGGGCGTCGGAAACTGGTCGTACGGTATTTGTAGAATGTCGCATTAAGGACGCGATGACGCTTCCGGAAACCCTAAGATCGGCGCAAATCATCAATCAGGGTTTGTTCCTATGGCAGAGTTTCCGACAAAGGCTAAAGTCGTCATCATCGGGCTGGGCGGTATCGTGGGCGCCTCCGTCGCGCATCACCTTATCGAACGCGGCTGGGACGACATCGTCGGCATCGACAAGTCGGGCATTCCGACCGATATCGGTTCGACGGCGCATGCCTCCGACTTCTGTTTCATGACCAGCCATGACTTCCTGTCGGTCTGGACCTCGCTTTACTCGCTCGAATTCTACGAGAAGATGGGTCACTACGCCCGCATCGGCGGCATAGAAGTCGTTCGCGCCGGCGACGACACATGGATGGAGGAAGTCAAGCGCAAGGTGACCTCCGGCAAGGCCTTCGGCACGCGCGCCAGCCTGATTAGCGCCAAGGAAGTCAAGGAGAAGTTCCCGCTCGTCGAGGAAGAGGTGGTCGCGGGCGGTCTCTGGGACCCGGACGCAGGCCTCGTCATTCCGCGTTCGCAGACGGTTGCCGGCAAGCTGGTCGACGCCGCCGAGAAATCCGGCAAGCTGCAGATGTTCGGCAATACGCCGGCAAAATCGCTGATCGTCGAGAACGGCCGCGTCAAGGGCGTCGTCACCCATCGCGGCACGATCATGGCGGATCACGTCATCGTCTGCGCCGGCCTGTGGGGCCGCCTGATTGCGGGCATGGTGGGCGAAGACCTGCCGGTTATGCCGGTCGACCACGCGCTCACCTTCTTCGGTCCCTTCAACGAGTTCGAGGGCACCGGCAAGGAGATCGGCTATCCGCTGCTGCGCGACCAGGGCAACTCCGCCTATATGCGCGACACCGGCGACCCGAAGACCACCGAGGGCGGCCAACTCGAATGGGGCTACTACAACCCCGAAAATCCGCGCATGTGCCATCCGCGCGATTTGCTCGAAAAGGAGCAGGCGCGCCTGTCGCCCTCGCAGCGCGACCTCGATCTCGAGGCCGACGGCCTGATGGAAGGCCTAGAGCGGGCGATCGAGCTTACGCCGATCCTCGGCGAACTCGGCTACAATGAAAGCCACTCGTTCAACGGCCTGCTGCAGGTATCGGCCGCCGGCGGTGCATCCTGCGGCGAGAGCCAGAAGGTGCGCGGCCTCTGGTACTGCGTCGGCATCTGGGTCAAGGACGCTCCGGGCTACGGCAAGCTGCTGGCAGACTGGATCACCGACGGGCGCACGGAAGTCGACCATTCCTCGATCGATTTCGCCCGGTTCTATCCGCACCAGATGCAGGAAGACTTCATCCTCGGCCGTTGCTCCGAGGCCGCCTGCAAGATCTATTTCCCCGCCGTTCACCCGCGCGAACCCTATGCCACCGGCCGCAACATCAAACGCTCGCCCTTCTATGAGCGCGAAGTCGAGCTTGGCGGCTATTTCATGGAGCTCGGCGGCTGGGAACGCGCCCATGGCTACAAAGCCAACGAGCATCTCCTGGAGAAGTACGGCGACAAGGTGCCGGTGCGCGAGGCGGAGTGGGACAACCGTCACTTCTGGCGCGTTTCGAACGCCGAACATCTCGCCATGAGCGAGGATGTCGGCATCATCAACCTCTCGCATTTCTACATGTTCGACGTCGAGGGACCGGATCATGTGGAACTGATGGAGTGGCTCTGCGCCGCGAAGATCGGCGGTGACGCCAATATCGGCAAGGGTATCTACACCCATTTCCTCGACGACGAGGGCAATGTCCGCGCCGACCTTACCGTCATCCGCATGGCCGATCGCTGCCGTGTCATCGACGGCGCCGACGCCGGCCCGCGCGATTTCCATTATGTAAAGCGCGTCGCCGAGGACAGGGGCTTCGACGTCACCGTTACCGATGTGTCGGAGAAATACACGACCATCGGCATATGGGGCCCGAATGCGCGTGAAACGCTGAAGAAGGTGGTTGCCGATCCGGCTGGCCTCGATGTCGAGAATTTCGCATTCGCCGCGATCAAGCCGATCGAGATCGCCGGCAAGACGGTGACTGCCTTCCGCATTTCCTATGTCGGCGAGCAGGGCTGGGAACTGCACATGAAGTACGAGGACGGCCTTGCCGTCTGGGATGCGCTGCGCGCCACCGGCGCGATGGCCGTCGGCGTCGAGACCTATGCGAACTCCCGCCGCATGGAAAAGAGCCTGCGCCTGCAGAACGCGGACCTCACGACCCAGTACAACCTGATCGAAGCCGATCTCGCCCGTCCGAAGGTCAAGGAAGCCGATTTCCGCGGCAAGGCCAAGCATCTGGAGTACAAGGCCCGCGAACAGCAGCCGGCCATGCTCTGCACGCTGGTGATGACGGAAAACACCGATGCCAACGGCGTGAAGCGTTATCCGGTCGGAGCAATGCCGGTCATCGATCCGGCAACGGGCAAGACGCTGGTCGACAGCTTGGGCCGTATCTCCTACACGACCTCGGTCGCCTACGGCCCGACCATCGGCAAGAACATCGCGCTCGCCTACCTGCCGCAGGAATATTGCCAGGTCGGCCGCAAGCTGAATGTCGAATATTTCTGCGAGACCTACCCGGTCGAAGTCGTTGCCGTCGGCTACAAGCCGCTCTACGACCCCGAAAACCTGAAGCCGCGGAGCTGAGGTTTAACGGCAGGGTTGTAAAACCGGCAACGAGTTGAAAACCCGTCGGCTGCAAGGCCGGCGGGTTTTCTCATCTTACGGGAGGACGAGTATGGCGAACCTACTGCACCATCCGCGCGACGGGGGCGAATTTGCTGAGGCCGAGCCAGTCCTGCATGTTGCGGGCGAGCGTCGGATCGCCTTCCACGCTGAGGGCGCCGTTTTCGGTTTCCCGGCGAACGGTGGTCAGGCCCATCCAGATGGCTGTCATGGAGCGAAGAGAGCTTTTCACGAGCAGGTCGAGTTCGTAGCCCGGGTCGAAGTTGCAGACGTCGGTCGTGCCGTTGTCGATCAGCAGCCACCAGCTTTTCTGGGTGGCTGAAAGTTCCGGGTACAGAAACTGTATCGTACAGCGCCGGCGGGGCAGGTGGCTGAGGTCCAGATTGCGGCGCATGTCCCACATCAAAAGCGAGGGGTCGAGGTTCTTCAGCGAGAGCCGGGATTCGATCCATCGCTGCGCCCATATGCCGAGCCCCATGATGAGGGGGCGCAGTTCCTCGCCCGATGCCGAGAGGCGGTATTCGGTGGTGCCGTTCTGCAGGCGGTCGATCACGATGACGCCGGCCTGTTCCAACTCCTTCAGGCGCTTGGAGAGCAGGGTCGGGGACATTTTCGGCACGCCCTTGCGCAGCTCGTTGAAGCGCGTTGAGCCGCACAGAAGCTCGCGGACGACAAGCGTTGTCCAGCGGGAGCAGAGAATTTCCGACGCCATCGACACCGGGCAGAACTGCCCATACCCACCATAGTCCTGCATGTGGGATCCTCCTGTGGCTGTGCCATCGGTCACAATAGTCAAAAACGCCGCGGCTGCCAATCATCCGCGCTTTCATGGGGCTTGGCCGGAAAATTGACGAGGTACATTTCCTGAACTGGATATAACCCGGCAAGGCGCGCAGACTCCTCATCGTTGCAAGTCAATAGGAGGAAAGAGACATGCACGGCATGGCTGAAACGGTGTCGGCGAGGGACGCCGGCACCGACACCGAAATGAGCATTACCGAGATCGCACGGCGGCTTGCGCCGGTTCTGGCGGAACGCGCGGCCTCACATGATGAAAACGACCGCTTCGTCAGCGAGAATTACGCTCTCCTCAAGGAGGCAGGGCTGGTCGAGGCCGGCGTGCCCGTCGAACTCGGCGGGCGTGGAGCCGAGGTCCGGGAACTTGCGGATATGCTGCGCATTCTTGCGCATGCCTGCGGTTCGACGGCGCTCGCCTTTTCCATGCATACCCATCAGGTGGCGATCCCGGCATGGCGCTGGCGTCATCAGAAGGTGTCCGTGGTCGAGCCGCTTCTGCGGCGGGTCGCGGCGGAACGCCTGATCCTGCTTTCCAGCGGCGGGTCCGACTGGATCGGCGGGTCCGGCCGGGCCGAACGGGTCGAGGGCGGATACCGTGTCACGGCGCGCAAGGTCTTCACATCCGGCGCCGAGGCGGGTGCGGTGCTGATGACCGGGGCGATCCACGAGGCGGAGGACGGGTCGCGGTCCGTCATCCATTTCGGCGCGCCGATGAAGGCGCCGGAAGTCCGGATCGACAACACATGGCGCAGCCTCGGCATGCGCGGCACCGGATCGAACGACGTCTCCATCGAGAACCTGTTCATTCCCGATGCCAATGTCGCGTTTTCCCGCAAGGCGGGCGAGTGGCATCCGGTCTTCCAGATCATCTCGACCATCGCCTTTCCGCTGATCTATGCCGTTTATCTCGGCGTGGCCGAAAGCGCGCGGGATATCGCGATGGACATGGCGCGGAAACGGCCGCCGAGCGATTGCGTGACCGAACTCGCCGGCCAGGTCGACACGGCGCTGCGGGCCGCGCAGATCGCACATCGTTCCATGCTGGATGTGGTGGAGCGAAACGCGCCGTCCGCCGATACGGTGAACGAGATCATGATCGGCCGCTCGCTGGTGGCGCAATACGCGATCAGGGCGACGGAGCTTGCGATGGAGCTTGCCGGCGGGGCATCCTTCTACCGCGCAAACGGGCTGGAGCGGCGTTTCCGCGATGTGCAGGGCGCGCGGTTCCATCCGTTGCAGTCCGGACCGCAGGCCCGCTATGCGGGTGCCATGGCGCTTGGCCAGCCGGTCGACCGGATCTTCTAGAGCGCAGCCAACAAAGGCGGGGCGGAGGCCGGTCTTCACGCCGGTTGCTCCGCCCCATCACGGGCTTCTCAGCCCGCCCTCTCCCCGCAGTCAAGGTGAGTGCGTTTGCAATCCCGGCGCCATGGGCGCTGGGATTGCAGGATGAGCCGATCAGCCGACCCTAGCGAGTTTCGTTGCTTCCGGGTCGTAGACGTGGCCGAAGCGGTTTGCGAGGAAATCGGAGAGGGCGATCTCTTCCTGGCGGACGAAGCCCCTAGCCGGCAGCTTGCCTTCGGCGAGCAGGTCGAGAACCGTGCAGATGCCGGCGGCGGTGGTGATCTGGATGGCGCTCATCCGGCGACCGCCGACAATGCCTGCATAGACCTTGTTGGCATAGGTTTCCTGCATGAACCGGCCGTCCTTCGTGCCGCAGACGGTGACGAAAATCACCACGACGTCCTGCATGGTGGCGGGAAGGGCGTTTTCGAACAGGTCCTTCAGGATGTCGCGGCGGTTCCGGAGGTTCAGGTCGTTCAGAAGCGCTTTGACGATGGCCTGGTGGCCCGGATAGCGGATGGTGCGGTAGTTCATCGTGCGCACCCGGCCTTCCAGCGTCTTGCAGAGCGTGCCGAGGCCGCCCGAGGTGTTGAAGGCCTCGTAGGTCACGCCGTCGAGGGAGAACTCCTCGCGTTCCTCCATGGCCGGAACGGTGACGAGGCGGCCCTCGACGATGGCTTCGCAGGGCTCGATATATTCGTTGATGAGGCCGTCGGTGCTCCAGGTCAGATTGTAGTTGAGGGCGTTGGACGGGTATTGCGGCAGCGCGCCGACGCGCATGCGCACGCTGTCTAGGCTGTCGAAGTTCTTTGCCAGATCGTGGGCGACGATGGAAATGAAGCCCGGAGCAAGCCCGCATTGGGGAATGAAGGCGCTTTCTGCGCCGGCGGAAAGGGCTTCCACCTTGCGGGTGGTGGCGACGTCTTCGGTGAGGTCAAGATAGTGCGTGCCGGTGCGGGCGGCGGCCTCGGCAATCGCACCCGTCAGGTGGAACGGGGCGGCCGAGAGAACGGCGAAACGGCCCTTGAGCAGCGCGTCGAGCGCGGCGGCGTCGGCAATGTCGACGACGGCGGTCGCGATCGCCGGATGGGCCTCGACGGCGGCCAGTTGCGCCTCGCTCCTGTCTGCGACGGTGACGCGGTAATCGCCGCTTGCCGCCAGCATCAGGGCGATCGCGCCGCCGATTTTGCCCGCGCCCATGACCACGATGTCTTTCATTGCATGACCCCTCTTGAAATTCGTCAGATATGAACAGGATGCCGTGGTGTCTGGTCGATTCATAGTGGCGGAAAGCGCTATTCGTGGTATGAAATTGATCTAATTGCCGAATGGATTTGTCACAATGCAACTGACCGACAAGGACCGCGAACTGATCTCCCTGCTCGGCGAGAATGCCCGCATGCCCGTCGCCACCCTTGCCAGGCGGCTGGGGCTTTCGCGCACCACGGTCCAGGCACGGCTGGAGCGGCTGGAGGAAGGCCAGGTCATCACCGGTTATGGCGTCAGGCTGTCCGACAGCTATGTCAGGGACCTGATCCGGGCGCATGTGCTGATTACCATTGCGCCGAAGTCGCTTTCGGCCGTCACCAACGAGCTTGCGGCGATCCGGGAGGTGACGGCGCTGCATTCGGTCAACGGTCCCTACGATCTGATCGCCATCATTGCGGCGCCTTCCATCGCCGAACTCGACCGGCTGATCGACCGCATCGGCGAACTCGCGGGCGTGGAACGGACGTTGTCCTCGATCATCCTGTCGACGCGGATTTCGCGCTAGGGCCAGACTCGGGCGGGGGCAGACGTTCTGACGCGGTTTCCTATGAAGCCTGTGGGATGCGCCGCTAACGGGCTGTTCACCGGTTCCGTGCCTTGTCTTTTTCCCGCATTGTTTTAGGACATGAGTCGCACTATGTGCGGGAGAACGAAGCCCAAGTGGAGATGATCCGGATGAACGAAGACGAAGACGACAAGAGCAAGGAACTGCCGATCGGCAAGGAAACGGAAGCGAACCTCTTCAAGTCGCGTTCGATCTTCATCTATGGCGGGATCACCATGGAGCTGGCGCAGAAGGTCTGCACCCAACTCGTGGCACTCGCGGCAGCCTCGGACGACGACATCCGCGTGTTCGTCTGCTCGCCGGGCGGCCATGTGGAAGCCGGTGACGCGATCCACGACATGATCCGCTTCATCAAGCCGAAGGTCTGGATCATCGCGACCGGCTGGGCGGCCTCTGCCGGCTCGCTGATCTTCGTCGCCGTTCCCAAGGAACGCCGTCTGGCGCTGCCGAATACCCGGTTCCTGATGCACCAGCCGTCCGGCGGTACGCGCGGCATGGCCTCCGACATCGAGATCCAGGCCCGCGAAATCATCAAGATGAACCAGCGCCTGATAAAGATCTACGCCAAGGCCACCGGCCAGTCGGAGGAGAAGATCGCCAAGGACATCGACCGCGACTACTGGCTTTCGGCCGAAGACGCCGTGGCCTATGGTCTCGTCGGCAAGATCATCGAGAGCCACGCCGACATCGGCTGAACGGCTCTTCGCATCAAGATACAAAAAGCCGCCGGGTCGACCCGGCGGCTTTTTGCGTTCGCCGGATGCCGATCAGATGATCGGGCAGCCGCGACGATTGGCGAAGCGGATCAACTCCGGACCGCGGCGGGTATACCCTTCGACGGTGATCGAACGTTCTGTGACGCGCACCACCTGCGGGCGGCGCAGGCCTTCGTCGAGGGCGGCGGCACGGGCCTCGCCCGGGCTGCAGCCGCGGTCACGGTCGCGGACGATCGGGCGCACGCCATCCGGGCCGATGCGCAGTTCGACATCCTGGGCGGAGGCAGGGGCTGCAAACGGGACTGCCAGCGGCAGCGTGGTGAGGGCGAGCGTGGAAACGAGCGCGGTGCGCAGGAATTTCGCGGACATGTTGGGTCCTCCTTCAATGTCGTGGCGGAAAAAGTCTGCCGCGGCACAAAAGTTCCCGCGCGTCAGACAGGTATCGCAGGATTCAACGCCACTCGTGAGGCCGTTCGCCCATTTGGGGACGGTTCGTGACCAGCGGCAGGGCACCCCCTGAACGCTCCGCGTAAGCCAGCGCATCCGCTTCGTCGTTGAAGCCGATGAAGATCATCGACAGCGATTTCGCCTTCGGCGCACCCTTCTTGCGATAGGCGAGTTTCACCGCGCAATGGGGAAAGGCCGCGTCCGGCACTGCGCGTTCGGGCAGGGCATCGAGGTCTCGGATTTGGGTGGTGGGTGGCGGCCTCGTGGCATGGTGGGGTGTTGTGGATCAGGGGGGCTCAGACGTATATTGTGGTCTTTGGTGGTCACTTTATGAGGTGTCGCGATGGCGAGTATCGGTGTGAAGGAAGCCAAGGCAGGGCTCTCGGGGCTGGTCGATGACGCGGCCTCAGGCGAATTCGTCACCATCACCAGGCATGGCAAGCCGGCGGCGGTGCTGGTCAGCGTCGAGGCGGCGGAGGCAGCCAAGCGGGCGCTCGCCAAGGACCGGCCCAGCCTTGTGGCGCATCTCAAACTGTTTCCCGCCGATGTGGATCTCGATGACGAGGTGTTTGCGCGGAACCGGCAGCCGTCGCGCGAGATCGAGCTGTGAGCGACTATCTCCTCGATACGGATGTGCTGTTGCTGCTGTCTCGGGGCGTGTGAACGTGCCGGAAGGGTTTGAGGCCTGGGCGGAGGCGCAGGAGCTGGGTGGGACCATCAACCTCGTAGGTGTCGATCCACGAGATCGAGAAGGGTATCCGGCTGCTGGAGGCTAAGGGCGTCGTACAGAAGTCGCGGGCGCTGGAAGCGTGGTTACGGCCGCTGGTCGCGAGGCTGGGAGAGTTCATTCTGCCTGCCGATGCGGAGGGAGCTAATCCAGGTGCGTCGGTTCCAATGATTGCCCGGACTGCGGCGTTTTATGGGCTTACCGTGGTGACCCGGAATATGCGGCATTGCGAGAGTCTGGGGTTGGAGTTATGGGGGTGGAGTTAGGACAAAAAGGTGAGTTTGCAGCCGATTTGAACTCCGATTTTTTCTAACAAACTTCTTGCACTTTGACCGCCTAGATGTAAGCGCGGCTCTTAACTGAGTAAGCGAAACCAATCTCGAACTGCCAGCTTGAGCCGGTCGCGTTCATCCGCCGCAAGAGGACAGCAGTGAGCTATCGGACCTCGTAACAAATTTAGCTGGTTTAAGACCCGGCTTACCGCACTCTTTGACGATATGACCGGCACAAACAGGTCAAAGTTATCAGTGATGATCTGCGATAGTTGTCCAAATGTGGTGTAATCAATAGGGTTGTCTGACCGAAGAGTTATAGCGGCCTGCTCCTCCCTATTTTTGATTGCTTGAACTTCATTCTTGATACCGGGTGCAACTCGATTGGTGCTCCACCAATCCACACCCTCTGCCTCTATAAGAGTGTCGGTTATCAGTTTTCTGATTGAAACCTCCAGACAGTAAAATATTTCGTAGTATTCGGACATCCACGAGGCGTCGTCTCTGATGGACTGTTCGAAGTTCGAATAATCCTCGTGTTTCCGCGCTTTTCGAGCTTCCTTTGCGGTCCTTAAGTTAATGCCCTTGTCTCGCTCGATCTTGCTCATCTCAGAAGAAATCTGCGCCCCGCTCATGCCAAATGCGCGAAGATAGATATCTGTTTTCTCACTCATCTGAGTTTCTCAGCAGGTTTGCCTTTAGGCTCTTAAATATTGCGTTAAAAACCTCAATATCGGTGGTCTCGGGCAAGTTTAGGTTTATGGTGTATCCGAGATTCAGTCTGACGTTCTCATCTCTTGGGTTCGACTGCAGATGTTGAGCAAAGTTATTGTGTTGCGGTGCAGGGAAAACACTTTCATTGTATCGCTCGTCGCCGCCTACTGAAGTTTCTTGCTCAGAGAAATCGGCCAATGAAATCAAGTTCTTTACGGTGCTGAATGTAAGCGTGAGGGCCCTCGCGTCTTTCGCATAGCCCGTTTCCTGCATTATTATCTCTTTTAGTACTTTATCATCACATTCGTGCAGATACTCGTTACGTTGATACAAGGGGCTATAAGCGCTCTTGATCGCTGTAGCCAACGCTCGTCCGCCATCGGTTCCTCTGTATCCTCTGTAGAGATCAGTCGGGCTTCCATCTGATGTAGCGAACCCAAGTCTCTTTAGAAAAGTCGTCATTTGGGCGCCGGAGCTACCTGTTATTCCCAATTTCGTTTTCACAAAGTCTTGGGACACTTTAGGGGGTGTCGCGGCAGCTTTTATCGCAGCGAATGCTTTCGCGATGTTTCCCGGAGAAGCCAGATATGGAATATTGCTCATACGGTCCGACCATCCTTCCAGATTCTATCAGTAGCCAATATGCACTCTGCGGTAGAATTTGCCGTAAGTGAAGGCCACCTTTATCTAGTATGGGGCGTTTTCACCGCTTCTTGGCATTTGATTTTCCTCACGTCTGATCGTGTTCTATCGCAGCCACTTGTGCTGCTATCGGCTGAGCACACGCGTCCTCATGCGAACTCCATGCTCCTTCGTCATGCTCGGCCTTGTGCCGAGCGTCTGCTGTGGCATCGGCACTCTCGACCGTGCCGCCTGCCGCCAGCGGCAGTAGATCCTCGGGACTGCGCCCGAGGATGACGGCGGTGGGCCTTGTGGGCACGAAAAACCCGCCGAATTTCTCCGGCGGGGTCAGCATTCCCTCAGTCGTCAAACGTTACCCAAGCGCTCAGAACTCCACAGCCCGATCGCCGTTCTCGTCCTGAATGCGGGTCGGCAGGCCGATCTTGTTCAAGAGGTTGATGAACGGCTTGGGCGGCAGTTCTTCGACGTTGGCCATCTTCTTCACGTCCCATTCGCCTGTGGCGACCAGCATGGCGGCTGCGACCGGGGGGACGCCGGCGGTGTAGGAGATGCCTTGGCTTCCCACTTCGTTATAGGCTTCCTTGTGGTCGGCGACGTTGTAGAGGAAGACGGTCTTTTCCTTGCCGTCCTTGAAGCCCTTTACGTAGTCGCCGATGCAGGTCTTGCCTTCGTAGTTGGGGGCAAGCGAAGCCGGGTCCGGCAGGCAGGCCTTGACGACCTTGAGGGGTACCACTTCGGAACCGTCGGCGAGCTTGACCGGCTGTTCGGAGAGGAGACCGATCGACTTCAGGACGGTGAAGACGTTGATGTAGTGATCGCCGAAGCCCATCCAGAAGCGCACGTCGGCGCCGTCCATGTTCTTGGCCAGCGAATGCACTTCGTCATGGCCGCAGAGATAGGCGCGGCGGGTGCCGACCACCGGCAGGTCGTAATCCTTGCCGATCTCGAACATCTTGTTGACCTTCCATTCGCCGCCCTGCCAGGAATAGACGACGCCGGTGAATTCGCGGAAGTTGATTTCCGGGTCGAAGTTGGTGGCGAAGTATTTTCCGTGGCTGCCGGCATTGATGTCGACGATGTCGACGTCGGTCACCTTGTCGAGATATTCGTCCTTGGCGAGACGGGCATAGGCGTTGACGACGCCCGGATCGAAGCCGGCGCCGAGGATGGCGGTGATGCCCTTTTCCTCGCATTCGGCGGCACGCTTCCACTCGTAGTTTCCGTACCACGGCGGCGTTTCGCAGATCTTGTTCGGCTCTTCATGGATCGCGGTGTCGATATAGGCGACGCCGGTATCCATGCACGCGCGCAGCACCGACATGTTCAAAAAGGCGGTGCCGACATTGATGACGATCTCGGACCTGGTCGACTTGATGAGGGCCTTGGTCGCCTCGATGTCGAGGGCATCAAGCGCGTGGCCTTCGAGCACGCCCGGCTGCTTCATGGCCTTCTTCTCATGGACCGACGCGATGATCTTGTCGCACTTGGCCTTGGTGCGCGAGGCGATGTGGATGTCGCCGAGCACATCGTTGTTCTGGGCGCATTTGTGCGCCACGACCTGGGCGACGCCGCCGGCGCCGATGATGAGCACGTTCTTCTTCATGATGGGGACCAACTCCTTATGTCCAATCGTCAGAAGCCTTACGAGAGGCTTTGTTCGTAGTCCGCGTAGGAAAATTCACGGACCGTTCTGATGCTGCCATCCAGTTCACGGATGGCGATTGCCGGCATTTTCACGCCGTTAAACCAGTTTTTCTTGACCATCGTGTAGCCGGCGGTGTCCTGGATCGAGATGCGGTCGCCGACATTCAGTTCGTTTTCGAAATCGAACTCGCCGAAGATGTCGCCGGCCAGGCAGGACTTGCCGCAGACCATGTAACGATGCGGTCCCTGGTTGGGATGAACCTTCGCGCTTTCACGATAGATCAGCAGATCCAGCATGTGCGCTTCGATGGATGAATCCACCACGACAAGGTCCTTGCCGTTGTAAAGCTTGTCGAGAACGGTCACTTCGAGCGTGGTCGACCTGGTGATCGAGGCCTCGCCGGGCTCCAGATAGACCTGAACGCCGAATTCGCCGGAGAAACGCTTGAGGCGTTCGGCGAATTTCGTGAGCGGGTAGTTGTCGCCGGTGAAATGGATGCCGCCGCCGAGCGAAACCCAGTCGGCCTTTTTCAGGAGGGGTGAGAACTTTTCCTCGATCTGGCCGAGCATCTTGTCGAACAGGTCGAAATCGCCGTTTTCGCAGTTGTTGTGGATCATGAAGCCGGAGATCATGTCCATGACCGGCTCGACCTTGGCCATGTCCCATTCGCCGAGGCGGGAAAAGGGGCGGGCGGGGTCGGCGAGATCGAAGCTCGACGAGGAGACGCCGGGATTGAGGCGAAGACCGCGGACGATGCCCGAGGACTGCTTCTCGAAGCGCTGCAACTGTCCGATGGTGTTGAAGATGATCTTGTCGGCGTGGGACACGACCTCGTCGATCTCGTAATCGGCGTAAGCCACCGAATAAGCATGGGTTTCCTTGCCGAAGCGCTCGTGGCCGAGACGGACCTCGTTGAGCGAGGAAGAGGTCGTGCCGTCCATGTATTCGCGCATCAGGTCGAAGACCGACCAGGTGGCAAAGCATTTCAGCGCGAGCAGGGCCCTGGCGCCGGAGAGTTCGCGCAGTTTCGCGATCTTCTCCATGTTCTGCAGGAGCTTCGACTTGTCGATGAGGTAGTAGGGAGTCTGGATCAAGGCTCTATCCTTCGTGAACCCAGCCATATCAGGCGGAAGTGAACGGGACGCCCCGAATGCGTCGGAGGGGGGTCCATAGGCAAAAGGGGGCAAAAAGGCAAGCGGCCGGAGGGGTTTTCGAGCATTGCCAAGGGGAATGCCCGATCATCGTGACGGCTGCGTGACGGATTATCGATGCCGCAGGGCGAATGGGAGGAGGGCGGCCGGGCGGTGTTGCGTTGCGCTGACGTGGGGACAGCCATGCGCCAAGCGGATGGCAATCTTTAGCAATCCGCAAGTTATCCGCCGCTAACATGGGCAAAATCACCTAATCATGACTTGCGATGCATCTCGACCTTGCCACCATCCTGATCCTGCACCCGCTATCGCTGGTCGTTGGCGCCATCTGCTTCCTTTACCTGCGCTGGCACTCGAGGTGCAGCCATGGGCTCGGCACGATGGCTGTCGCCCTTCTGCTTCTGGCTGCCGGGTCGCTGCTGGCCGGTGCCGGCGCCAATGGGCAGGTCGACTATGCGATCTGGACTTTTGTCAGTTTCATTCTCGGTCCGGTGTCCTACGCCTTTTTCTGGATCGGACTGCTTAGTCTTTTGCATGAGCGAGGTGCGGGGCGGGGCTGGTGGGTCCTGGTGCTGCCGATCGTCCTGTCGGTCGCGGCTCTCGCGACGGGCTTCCATCTCGATAATCTCTCTCGCGCTACCGTTTTTCTATCGGTGATGGGCGGTTTTGCGTTGGCGAGCGCCTGGCTGGTTGCCAGCGATCCGAAGATCGAGGGATTGAAGAGCCGCTACGGGCTGGCCGGCGTGCTGGTCTTCAAAGCCGTTATCGCCTTCGTTACGATTGCCAGCATCGCCTTGCCGCAGACGGTGGCGGTTACCCCGCCCGAGACGTTTCTCGTACTCATCCTCTGCCAATTCGCCATAGCGATGTTCGTCCTTATCCTGGTGCAGGAGCGATCGGAGAAGCGCTTGATCGCACTGACCGAAACCGACAGCCTGACGGGGATCCGCAACCGGCACTGGTTAATGGATCGGATGCCGCGGCAGGCGGGTATGGGAAGCGCCTTCGTTATTTTCGACATTGACCATTTCAAGCACGTCAACGACCGGTACGGACATCAGGCTGGGGACCAGGTGCTGACCGCGGTGGCGCAGAAGATGGCTCGGCTGCTCGGCGCGCAGGCGCTTCTTGCCCGCATGGGCGGCGAAGAATTCGGCCTGTTCCTGCCGCAGGCGACGGCCGAGACGGCGATGGCGAAGGCCGAATTGTTGCGTCAGGCGGTCGAGGCGCTGATCGTCGAGCATGACGGTGTGCGAATCCCGGTGACCCTGAGCGCCGGTGCAGCCGTCGCGCCAGCGGCCTTATCGATGACGCGCCTCGTCGCCTGCGCCGACGAGGCGCTCTATTGCGCCAAACGCGCCGGGCGCAACCGTGTGCGGCTGTTTGCCTTCGAAACTGCGACAGATGAGGCGACAGCGGCGAGCGATGAGGCCCACACCCAGGAAAAATACGCCTGACGGGTGGGGGTGCCGGCCGTTTTCGGGCCGTCGAGACCTTGCCAGCATCGTGCGAATTTGATTGGCCTTGGCGAATTTCAAAGCACATTCCTGGGATGCCGCCATGCTGAAAGACCTTTCCCCCCAGAGTTTTTTCATGGGTTGCCTGACTGCTTTCGTCGGCTTCGCCAGTTCCTTCGCCGTCGTGTTGCAGGGGTTGAAAGGGGTCGGGGCAACGGACTTCGAGGCAGCCTCGGGCCTGATGGCGCTTTCGGTTTCCATGGGCGTCTGCGCCATCGTGCTCAGCCTGTGGACGAAGCTTCCGGTCTCTATCGCGTGGTCGACGCCCGGCGCGGCGCTGCTTGCGACCGCCGGGGTGCCGGAAGGGGGATTTCCTGTTGCTGTCGGCGCGTTTCTGGTCTGCGCCGTCCTGATTATCATCGCCGGCCTGTTCAAGCCGCTCGGCAAGGCCGTTGCCGCCATTCCGGCGCCGATTGCCAATGCCATGCTGTCGGGCGTCATCCTCGGTCTCTGTTTCGCGCCCTTCAAGGCAATCGCCTTCGATCCGCTGTTCGGTCTGCCGATCTTTGCCGCCTGGGCGGTGGTTGCCGCCTTCAAGCGGCTCTATGCCGTTCCGGCCGCACTTCTCGCCTTTGTTCTGGTGATGGCGTTCGGGGTTGAATTGCCCGATGGGGCCATGGCGAACTGGGCAGCATCGCTTGCGCCGCCGATGGAACTGGTGACGCCAGCCTTCACCCTGCCGTCGCTGATCTCGATTTCGCTGCCGCTCTTCATCGTCACCATGGCCTCGCAGAATATTCCGGGGATCGCGGTGCTGAAGGTCAATCATTACGATCCCAATCCCGGCCCGCTGTTTGCGACGACGGGACTGTTTTCGCTGTTGTCGGCTCCCTTCGGCGGGCATGCCGTCAATCTGGCGGCGATTACGGCGGCCATGTGCTCCGGCGAGGACGCCCATCCCGATCCGAAGAAGCGCTACTGGGCGGCGATCATCGGCGGCGTCGGCTATGTGATTCTCGGCCTTCTGGCCGGTGCGGTTACGGCCTTCGTCTCGCTCGCGCCGCCCATTCTCATTCAGGCGGTTGCCGGGCTTGCGCTGATCGGGGCGTTTTCCGGCTCTGCCCTTGCGGCTTTCAAGGACGCCGAAACGCGCGAGGCTGCAGCCGTCACCTTCCTGATTACCGCGTCCGGCGTGTCGTTCGGCGGCATTTCCGGCGCCTTCTGGGGGCTTGTCGCGGGCGGCCTCATGCTCGGCCTGCTGAATTTCGCCAAGGCATGGCGGGGGTGAGCGGAGGGTTGCCAGTGATGACGGGTGAGGCTGCGAACATGCAAATGACGTACTTGCCAAGCGCAACGAAGCGTGACTATAACGCTCGCATGAAGATCTCGGGCGAACACATCACCGCTTCATTCGACGCAGGCCGCATTCCGGCCGGCGCGTCGGTTCTCGCCCTAAACTCGCTTCTTCTTAGCCTTATCCGCGGTTGCCGGGTCCATTGAGGAGCGCCCGGCGGCCGGTTAGCCGCGTGGCACAGCTCCTCGGATAAAATCCCAGTTTTTGCAGCATGAAAGGCCTTCGACGGCCAGGCGTCTGTACCAGCCCCACAACGAAGACGGCGGGCAGATGCGGAAGAGGAAGACGATGAACGAGATGAGCGTGAATACAGCCGGTGTGAAGCACGGCATGCCCGAGGCGGCCAAGAAATACCGCCCCTATCCGCAGATTGACATCAAGGACCGCACCTGGCCGTCCAAGACGATCACCAAAGCGCCGATCTGGTGTTCGGTCGACCTGCGCGACGGCAACCAGTCGCTGGTCAATCCCATGGGGCACGACCGCAAGGCCCGCATGTTCCAGCTGTTGCTGGAGATGGGCTTCAAGGAAATCGAGATCGGCTTCCCTTCCGCCTCGCAGACCGACTTCGATTTCGCCCGCTGGTGCGTCGAGCAGGGCAATGTGCCCGACGACGTGTCGCTGCAGGTGCTGGTGCAGTGCCGGCCCGAACTGATTACCCGCACCTTCGAGGCGCTGGAGGGGGCTAGGCGCCCGATCATCCATTTCTACAATTCCACCAGCGAGTTGCAGCGTCGTGTTGTGTTCGGCAAGGATGTGGCCGGCATCAAGCAGATCGCCGTCGACGCCGCCAAGATGATTACCGACATGGCCGCCAAGGCCGGCGGCGGTTTTCGTTTCGAGTATTCGCCGGAGAGCTTCACCGGCACCGAACTGGACGTGGCGCTGGAAATCTCCAATGCCGTTATCGAGATCATCAAGCCGACGCCCGATAACAAACTGATCCTGAACCTGCCCTCGACGGTCGAGATGTCGACGCCGAACATCTATGCCGACATGATCGAGTGGATGTGCCGCAACATCGACAACCGCGAGAACGTGCTGATTTCGCTGCATCCGCATAACGACCGCGGCACCGGCATCGCCGCGACCGAACTCGGCCTGATGGCCGGCGCTGACCGCGTGGAAGGCACACTGTTCGGCAATGGCGAGCGCACCGGCAATGTCGACGTCGTGACGCTGGCGCTCAACATGTACACCCAGGGCGTCGATCCCGAACTGGATTGCTCCGACATCGAGCGGATCAAGGCCGTCTACGAATATTCCAACGAGATGACCATTCCGGAGCGCCATCCTTATGTCGGTGAACTGGTCTACACCGCTTTCTCGGGTTCGCATCAGGATGCGATCAACAAGGGCATGAAGGCGATCAAGCAGTCGAATACCGGCCTCTGGGAGGTGCCTTACCTGCCGATCGACCCGCAGGACGTCGGCCGGACCTACGAGGCGATCATCCGCATCAACTCGCAGTCCGGCAAGGGCGGCATCGCCTACATCCTGCAGCAGGATTACGGCATCAACCTGCCGCGCAACCTGCAGGTGGAGTTCCGCGAGGACATCCAGCGGATTACCGACGAGGAAGGTGTGGAACTGCCGTCGAAGCGTATCCATGAGCGTTTCATCGAGCGTTATGTCGAGCAGCCGGGCGCCCGCCTCAAATTCGTCGATCACCACACCTATCCCGATCCGGGCCAGAAGGGCCGCCGTATCATCGCCGCCGAAATTACCGACCATGGCGAGGTGAAACGGATCGAGGGGCAGGGAACCGGTCCGATCGACGGCTTCATCAACGCCCTGTCGACCTATCTCGGCATCGACCTTTCGGTTGCCGACTATTCCGAGCATTCGCTGCAGCACGGCTCCAACGCTTCGGCCATAGCCTATGTCGAGATGGTCCATCCGGGCGGCAAGCTGTTCGGCGCCGGCATCAACACCAACATCGTGACGGCTTCGCTGGAAGCGATCGTTTCGGCGGCCAACCGCGTGCTCGAAGAGCGGGCGAAGGCCTGACGGGTGGCACTTCACGCCGTCATCGCCGGCGATCCTCATGCAGCAGCGCCGCTGGTGCTGCTGCATGGCTTCGGCGGTGGCGCCTTCGCCTGGCGGCGGGTCACGGCCCTGCTGCCGTCGGATCTGCCGGTGATTGCCTACGATCTTCCAGGGCATGGAGGTTCGCTGGGAGCGGATGGCCTCGGCGGAGCGGGGCGCATGGCGAAGGCTATCCTGTCCGATCTCGAGGGACGGGGCATTTCCGTCTTTCATCTTGCCGGCCATTCGCTCGGCGGGGCGACTGCCGCCCTGATCGCGCTTCGCCGGCCTGAAGCGGTGGCGAGCCTGACGCTCGTGGCGCCAGGCGGTTTCGGGCCGGAAATCAACCATCGGGCGCTTCGTCGCTACGGCCTTGCCGAAACGGCCGATGAACTGCGCGCGGCCATGGAAATCATGGTTGGCTATAATTTCGATATTCCCGAGGATATGGTCCGCGACACGCTGGAGGCGCGTCGCGCGGGCGGCGCGCTCGAGGCCTTGCGAACCGTCTTCGAGGCAATCGTTTCCGCCATGTGCGAAACGGGGCCGGCGCAGGGACAATTGCCGCTTGACGATATCCTCTCCCTGCGGATGCCCCTGACATTGCTCTGGGGGCTTGAGGACTGCATCCTGCCGCCGCATCAGAGCGCTGTCAGCGGGGACGGCGTTGCAATCCGTCGCATCGCCGGGGCCGGTCACATGCTGGTTGACGAATGCCCCGGGATCGTTGCCGAGGAGATCGGGCGGGCAGTCTCGGCCGCGGGCTGAATGCGTTTTAGCGGATTTTCGCGGACGGGCTGGCGCCTTGAGCGGCGGCTGTAAGTAACGTATTGATTTCATGCGTCATCCCGAGCCTGTACATGAACTGTCCGGGCAATGACTGGGCTGTATGGGACAGGACAAGAATGACAAGACAGGTTTCTGGCGCGGCCGCCACGCGCGAATCCCTGGTATCCGCTGCGCTCGAACTTTTCGGCGATTACGGCTATGACGCCGTGTCGACACGGCAGATTGCCGATCACGCGGCCGCCAACATCGGCAGTATTGCCTATCATTTCGGAGGCAAGCCGGGGCTCAGGATCGCCTGCATCGAATATGTGATTTCGGTGGTGCGGGAAATGCTCGGTGCATCGGTGTCGGAGCCGCTGCCGGAAACCCTCTCTCCCGACGAGGCGCTCGACATGCTGGACAGCATGTTCTCGATCCTGCTCCTGCTCGGTTCGACACGGCCGGACGCCGACCGGATTTCCAACTTCATGACGCGGGAACTGGTCGTTCCCGCCACCGTCGATGCGCTTCTCTACGAAAAGCTCACCGAACCGCTGCATGAACGGTTTTCGCAATTGTTCGCCATCGCCGTCGGAGGCGCCGTGCAAGGCAGCGAGCTTGCCCTGACGGTTTTTTCGCTGTTCGGGCAGATGGTTTTTTTCCGGCAGTGCAAGCCCGTCATCGTCAAGCATATGGGCTGGCCGGGATTCGGACTGACGCAGGCGCAGGCTGCCGGCGCAATCGTCTCGCAGAACCTGAAGGCGATCGTGGCCTATCATCGTTCGCGAGACGGTTTCGTCGCCGGGGAGGCGCGCCCCGGAGCCTAACCCATCAGTATCTGGCGGTGTTCGTGCCGCAGTTCCGTGCCGGTGTCGGCAAGGCCGTAGCGGTCCCATTGCAGACGCCAATGGCCGGCTTCTCCGTCGATGGAGAAGAGATTATAGCCGGCAGCCGGCTTGGTCGCGCCGGGGCCCTGCGAGGCGGAGGCAATGCCGACCACAGGCACATGCTGATGCCGATTGTTGAGCCAATAGAGCGTGTTGAGGTGGGTGTGACCGTGCAGCACCAGTTCCGCGCCGCCGGTGGAGATGGCGGCCGCAAAGCGCCGGATGCCGATCATGCGCTTGTGGGACGAGGTTGCGCCGCGGATGGGCGGATGGTGGATCATCACCACCCGGAAAAGACCTTCCTCGCCGGCTGCCTTCAGCAGGTTGGAGGTCTCGCGCGCCTGCCTTGCGCTGAAGAAGCCGCTGGCGGAGAAAGGGGGCGTCGCAATGGAGGTAGAACAGCCGATCAGCGCCACCGGGCCGCGGCGGCGGATATAGGGAAAGAGCTTGTAGCCCTCGCGCCAGATCATCGGATCGTCGTCGCCGCGCATGTAGTCGTACCAGGCCTGCACGGCCTTGTCGTGCGCGCCGGGCACATAGGCGTCGTGATTGCCGGGAACCACGGAGGTATCGAGAGGAGCGCCGGTCTCGTGGAGCCATTCCGCGATGCGACGGATCTCGATGCCGGAGGCAAGATTGACAAGGTCGCCGGTGATGGCGAGATGGTCGGGCTCCTGCCGGCGCAGATCCCCGATCACAAGATCGAGCGCGTTGGCGAAAAGGTGCTTGCGCCGGTTGCGGTGCCAGTTCACATATCCGGTAATGCGCTTGGAGGCGAGTTCACGGATCGTCAGGTTCGGCAAAGGCCCAAGGTGAACGTCGGATATATGCGCGAGCTTGAACATGGTGCCTCTCTTAAAGAGCGCATCCACAGCGGGCAAGGACAATGACGCAACAGCAAGGAAGAGAAGAAGTATCCGGACCAACTACCCGGTTCGTGTTGCGTATTCTGCACAGTTACTTCGCGATTTCGCGCGGCATGACACTTGGTGTCCGGGCGGCCTGTTTTGATGAAGAGGGGCGGATTTTCCTTGTTCGCCACTCCTATGTACCGGGCTGGTATATGCCCGGCGGCGGGGTGGAGCGCCGCGAGACCGTGATGCAGGCGCTCGAAAAGGAGTTGCGCGAAGAAGGCAATCTGGTGATGACCGAGCCGCCGCAGCTCTTCCACGTTTATTACAACAGTACGGTCAGCAAACGGGATCACGTTCTGCTCTACCGCGCGAAGGTCATCCAGACCGCACCGCGTCCGGCCGACCGGGAGATCGTCGAATCCGGCTTCTTCGATCCGCGGGATCTGCCCCCCGACACGACCACCGCCACGCGCAGGAGACTTGCCGAACTGGGCGGCGAGGCAAGCCCTGCCGACATCTGGTGAGAGCCGAAATCAGGCGAGCCTTTCGCGGCCATGGGGCCGGTCGAAGTCGAGCGCCGGCCCGACCGGGACGACGCCTGTCGGGTTGATGGTCTTGTGACTGCGGTAGTAGTGGTCCTTGATGTGGCGCATGTTGACTGTCTGCGCCACGCCCGGCGTCTGGTAGAGATCGCGCAGATAGGCCGAGAGGTTGGGATAGTCCTCGATCCTGCGGATATTGCACTTGAAATGGCCGACATAGACCGCGTCGAAGCGGACGAGGGTGGTGAACAGCCGCCAGTCGGCTTCCGTCTGCCGGTCGCCGAATAGGTAGCGCTGCCCGGCAAGCCGCTCCTCAAGCCAATCAAGGGTTTCGAACAGCGGGTGGACGGCGCTCTCATAGGCGGCCTGCGTGGTGGCGAAGCCGGCCTTGTAGACGCCGTTGTTGACAGTGTCGTAGACGCGCCTGTTGAGTTCGTCGATCGCACCGTGAAGTTCCTGCGGGTAAAAATCCAGCGTGTTGCCGGTCAGTCCGTCAAAGGCGCTGTTGAACATGCGGATGATCTCGGAGGATTCGTTCGAGACAATCGTGCCTGTCTTCTTGTCCCAGAGGACAGGGACGGTGACGCGACCGCTATAAGCGGGATCGGCCTTCACATAGATTTCCCAGAGGGCGCGCGAGCCGAAGAGGTGATCGGCGGTTGCGCCGTCGCGATCGTGGAATTCCCAGCCGTTTTCTAGCATCAGCGGGTCCACCACCGATACGGAGATACGATTGTCCAGTCCCTTGAGCTTGCGGAAGATCAGAGTGCGGTGCGCCCAGGGGCAGGCGTAGGACACATAGAGATGGTAGCGGCCGGCCTCTGCCTTGAAGCCTGCGCGTCCGGTCGGACCGGCGCTACCGTCCGCAGTGACCCAGTTGCGAAAGGTCGAATCGCCGCGACGGAAATGTCCCGCGGTTGCCTTGGTGTCGTACCAGACGTCGTGCCAGGTACCTTCGATCAGCATGCCCATCGGGCAACTCCTTCTTGTTTCTTCCCGTGTCGTTGGCTGAAAATACGGTTCGACAGAAGGATTGCGAGACGCGAAAGGATGAACGGTGTGTTTTTCCGTTGGACCGACACGAAAAATGCTGCTATCCGGATTTTCACCTGAAGGATTGAAGGCCCCATGACCGCACCACGGACCCTGCGACGACGTTGATGCTTCCCGAACGCCCCTGGCGTTAACGAGAACCCATATCTACGTCTGTTCTGCTGGTTTCGGTCATTTCATGAAAAATCACGACCTCGTCTACCTCACTGAGGATGCGTCGCACGACGCCGTTATCGAACTCATCAACGAAGAAGCCTTCGGTCCCGGCCGGTTCACGCGCGCTGCCGCCCGCATCCGGGAGCAGGGGCCGCACGACCGGTCGCTTTCCTTCATCTGCGCCGACGATGGTGAGACGATCGCGTCCGTACGGATGACGCCGGTCATCGCCGGCGGCGTTCATGGCCATCTGCTCGGTCCGCTTGCGGTCCGGCCCTCGCACAAGAACATGGGGATCGGCCGCGAGCTGGTGCGCATCGCCATCGAGGCGGCCCGGCGGAAGGGTTCGGAAGCTGTGATCCTCATCGGCGACCCGCCGTATTACATGCCGCTGGGTTTTGAGAAAGTTGCCTGGAAGGCGCTCGATTTTCCCGGTCCGGTCGACCCCGCGCGGGTGCTGGTGGTACCGATTGCCGCCGATGTGCACGAGCGGCTTAAGGGCGTCATCGCCTGGCGGGAGTGCCAGTGGAAAGAGGCCGCGAGCGAAACCGAGACGGAAGCGCTCAAAATCGCTTCGTGAGCCAGGTGATGGCGTAGTCTCCGGTGAAGTTCTCGATCTTTCCGCAGATTTCGTAGCCCTGCCGTTGATAGGCACGTCGGGCCTGCGGGTTGATGGTATCGATGTAGGCGCCGATGCAGCCGCGGTCCCGCGCCTCCTGCTCCGCCCGCTCCAGCAGCTTTCCGGCAAGACCTCGACCGCGCAGGTGCTCCGGCACGAATAGCAGTTCGGTATAGAGCCAGCCCCGGCCGGTATAGCCGACGAGGCCGCCCTCGATGCGCCCTTCGGCATCCCTCAGCGGAATGAAAATGCCTTTCCGGTCCGTCGGGCCGAGCATCGCGTCGTTGTAGTCGAGAATCCCCTTGCGAATGACGGCGCGATCCTCGTCGGGGGCGGTATCCAGGACTTCGAGTTCGAGATGCATGCTTATCGTCCCTCGCGCCACCACATGGCGGATATGGCGAAGAGCAGGACCGCAAGGCCGGCAAAGCCCGCAAATAGCGGCAGCGTGTTCACGCCTTTGAGGACGGTTTCGTCGGTCAGCCGGATGAGCATGCGCCGGTTGTCGGAAACACGCACCTCGCTGCTGACGGGGACGATATCGGGCACGCGGATACCGCCATTGCCGTTGTCGAGGCGAGCCACCATTCCCCTGGTGCCCGCGGCGACGGGGGCAAGTGTCTCGGTCGTCGAAATCATCGCCTTGAATTCCGGCGAGTCGACCGCGCCGACATGCACCAGCGTCGAAAAATCGCCGTTGCTGACGGTGAAGAGGCCGATTTCATCCATCCGGCGTTCGCCACGATAGAGACCGGGGACGGTCTCCGTGAGGTCGAGCGTTTCGGTCTTGCCCGAGGGCGAACGGATGGTCGCGGGGCCCGGCTTGTCACCAATGGTCTGCCGCGTCACTTCCAGCGTGCGGCCGATGGCGCGCGCCTTGAGCGATTCCTCCTCCAGTTCCGGTTCCTTCATCAGCCAGTGGGCGATGCGCCGGTAGAGGGAGACATGCGGGCCTCCGCCTTCGAAACCGCGCGCCCAGAGCCAGCCCTGGTCGGACAGCAGCATGGCGACGCGGCCTTCGCCGGAGCGGTTGAGCACCAGCAGCGGGCGACCGCCGTCGGCCGTCATGACGGTTTCCCCGTCGGGCCTTGCCACCTCGATGCTGCGGAACCAGCGCCCCCATGCCGGAGGCTCCGTCATGGAACCGTCGAGGCCGCGGGTCACCGGATGGCGCTCGCCCTTTTCGGAAAGGCGAGGATAGAAGGCGGCCTCGTGCATCTCGCCGGTAGGGACAGCGGGAATGACGGAGGAGAGCGGGGTCAGCGCGATCGAATCCACGCCTGCCAGTTCGGGTCCGGCCGCGATCAGCAGGGCGCCGCCGCGCTTCACGTATTCGGCGATATAGTCATAGTAGAGGATCGGCAGGACGTTCTTGCGATCCTGATAGCGGTCGAAAATGATGAGATCGAAATCGTTGATCTTCTCGACGAACAGCTCGCGGGTCGGGAAGGTAATCAGCGACAATTCGTTGATCGGGGTTCCGTCCTGTTTTTCCGGCGGACGCAAAATGGTGAAGTGGACCAGATCGACGGAGGCATCCGACTTCAGGAGATTTCGCCAGGCGCGCTCGCCGGCATGGGGCTCGCCGGATACGAGCAGCACCCTGAGGTTCTCGCGGATGCCCTCGATCAGATGGATGGCCTTGTTGTTGATGTCGGTGACTTCACCGGGCGCGCCGGCAACATCGAATTCGATCACGTTGGTGCCGCCGCGCGGCACCTTGAAGGCGAGCGGGGTGTCGACGCCGGGAATGACGTTGAGCCTTGCTATCTCCTCGCCGTTCATCAGAACGGTCACGTCCGCCGGCGCCTCAGTCTTGCGGCCTTCGTCGAAAACGCGGAAGGTCAACTCCTGCGGATCGCCGACGATGCCGAAGCGCGGGGCCTGGCGTACCTCGATACGGCGGTCGAACTCGTCGGCCCTGCCGGTAATCAGTGCGTGCAGGGGAGCGTTGAAGCCCAGCGACTGCCCCGGGCCCGGAATGTCGTGAACCTGCCCGTCTGTCAGCATGATCGCACCGCCGATGCGAGCCGGAGGAACGTCGTTGATCGATGATGCCAGCGCCTCGAAGAGCCGGGTCGAGGGAGAGTCATTCGTGGGTGGGCTCTTCACCTCGACGATGCGCGGTTCGATGCGGGCAAAACGCGAGAGGCGGTCGGTCAGGGCCTTCAGCGCGTCGTCGGTCATGGCGGTGCGGCCGGGGGCCTCCTGGCTCTGGCTGCGGTCGACGATAACGGGGACGATGGTGCTCAGCGGTTCGCGCTCTTCCTGCAGCAGCAACGGGTTGGCGAGGGCCGCCAGCACCGCTGCGGAAGCGACGAAGCGCAGCACCGTGCCGCGCACCCGTTTCATCAGGCCGGCCGCAAAAAGCAGCACGGCCAGCACCGCAAGGGCGAGGAGCGCGAGCCATGGAAGGAAAGGGGCAAACTGGATCGTCATGTCATTGGCCCAACCGTTCGAGGAGGTCGGGAATGTGCACCTGATCGGCCTTGTAGTTGCCGGTCAGCATGTACATCATGATGTTGACGCCGGCGCGGTAGGACATTTCCCGCTGCATCTCGTCCGGCGGGACCGTCGGCATCAGGGGAGCGCCGTTGTCATCCATCGCCCAGGCCGCCAGCAGGTCGTTGCCGGTAATCAGGATCGGGGAGACGCCGTCGCCCAGGGAGGCAAGGCCGCTGCTGCTCGTCTTGGCTTCCTGTCTCGCCTCGACCCAGAGGGGGCTGCCGGTATAGCGGCCGGGAAAATTGCTCAACAGATAGAACGACCGCGCCAGGACGTGATCGGAGGGAACAGGCTCCAGCGGCGGGATGTCGATATTGGCAAGAATTGCCTGCAGCCGCTCGCCATTGGCGCTGGGGCCCGCATCGTTGCCGAGGGAGGAAATCTGATCGCGGGTATCGAAGAGCACGGTGCCGCCGGCGCGCATATAGGCGTCGATGCGACTGATCGCTGCGGCCGAGGGCATGGGGGCCGTGGCTGATACCGGCCAGAAGATGATCGGATAAAAGGACAACTCGTCCTTGGATATGTCGAGGCCGACAGGAGGCGCGGGTTCGAGTGTCGTCCGGTAGGTGAGGAAATCCGTGAGGCCGATCAGGCCCCGTTCCGAGATACGGTCGATTTCCGGCTCGCCCGTGATGACATAGGCGAGATGCGTGTTGTCGAGCCGCTCGAGGATCAGTTCGTCGCCCGGTTTCGCGTCGGCGGCGTGCAGGTCGTCAGGAAGCGCCAGCAGGGCGGCCAGCGCAATCATCGCGCCGGTTGCGGCGGTACGGCGGGGTAGGCGGGCGAAAACGCCATTCATGAAGAGTACGACGATGCTGTCCAGCACCAACAGGAGGAAGGCTATGGACAGAAGCGCCGGTTTCAGCGGTCTTGCGGCCGAGCCAGCAAGGGGTTCGCGCGTCACTGCCAAGCCGGCGTCCTGCGGAAGCGGGTCCAGTTCGCTGCCGGGCGGCAGAAGGTTCAGGGCGACGAAGCCGTCTTCGGTGCCGTAGAGCCCCGGCGGATTGTCGAAGGTCGCAGCCTGGGGCCGGTCATTGCCAAGGCTCAAGGGACGCGCGCTTGCGGCCTCGGTGGTCATGGCGCCGGTCGCCGTGAGCAGCCGGTAAGGGGGCAATGCCGGGGCCGTTGCGTCGCTGCCCTCGGCGACGGTGCCGACGCGGGAGAGCTGAATGAGCCGCCGCAGCATTTCGACGAAATGGCCGGAGATGGGCAGGTCGGACCAGGTGGCTTCCGCGCTGATATGAAAGAGCACGATGCGGCCTGCGCCGTTTTCGCGGACGGTGACGAGTGGCGTTCCGTCGGCGAGGCTCGCCCAGGTGCGTTCCGCAAGATCTGGCGTGGGCTCGGCGAGCACCTGTCGCTTGACGAGGATATCCTGCGGCCGCGCCATGCCGGCGAACGGGCCGAAGCGGGGGAAATCCGCAAGCGGCTGCGGTTCCGCCCAGGACAGGGCGCCGCCGAGCGAACGCTCGCCCTGGCGCAGGATGACGGGAAGCAGGGGGTCGCCCGCAGGGGTTGCGGCGAGACGCGGTCCGGCAAAGCGGATCAGCGTTCCGCCGCGCGAGATCCAGCGTTGCAGCGGATCGTAGACTTCGGCCGGCAGGCGTCCGACATCGGCAAGCACGATGACGGAAGGATTGCGCGAGAGGAATTCCGGGATCGAGACCGCGAGATCCGTGACGTCCGGCTTCATCAGATCGGCGTAGGGCGCGAGCGCCCGCTCGATGTAATAGAGCGGCGAGAGCAGCGGCTGGAATTCGTCGCCGGCCTCGCCTGAAATCAGTGCGACGCGGCGGCGTCGGAAGCCGTCGTCCAGCAGATGGGTCGCGCCGGCAGTACCTAGGCCGACAATCGAAAGCCGGGTAAAATCGTTGCGGAGTTCGAACGGCGCGTTCACCGCTGCCTTCGTCACGTTTTCTCCGCTGCGGAAGTTGGCCATGCCGGAGGCGATCACACGGCCCTGGCGGTCCTGAGCCTCGATGTTCACGCTGGCGGGACTGTTCGTGGCCAGTCTCGACAGGGTGACTTCCAGTGCGTTGGCGCCGTTTGTCGCATCGGTGATTGCAACGGCGGCTTTTCCGTCGCCCTCGGCCAGCCTGAACCGGTGGGGCGAAAGAGCGGCGAGGTCGGCCATGGTGGTTTCGTTTTCGCGAGAGGAGAGACCGTCCGAGAGAAAGACGAGCGTGCCGGGCCTCGTCGATTGAAGGGCTGTCCGGAGCGCGCCGATAGCGCGCTCGCGGTCGGGCCGCAAAGGCCTGGGCTCGGCGGCGCGCAGTCTTTCCAAAGCGGTGCTGGCGGCAACGGGTATGGCGTCGTGGCTTGGATCGGCGGTGAATACGAGGGAAACCGGCAGGCTGCTGTCGGAGGCATCTCCGATCAAGGCTTCGGCGGTCGCCATCCGGCGGTCCCAGTCCGTGGAGGTCGACCAGCCGTTGTCGATCACCAGAACAAGGGGACCATCGCCGGACAGGGAGGCGTTGCGCGGGTTCACCACCGGATCGGCAAGCGCGAGGATGGCAAGGGCGGCGATCGCCATGCGCAGCAGGGTGAGCCACCACGGGCTTTTGGACGGGGTTTCCTCGCGCTTCAGCACGCCGGCGAGAATCTTGAGCGGCGGGAAAACCTCGGCCTTCGGACGCGGCGGGGTGAGCTTGAGCAGCCACCAGATCAGCGGCAGCGCGGCAAGGGCAATCAGGACGGCGGGGGCGGCGAAAACGATCGGCAATGCGCTCATGAAGCATTGCTCCTGCTGACGCGCGGCGGGGTGCCCGAAAGATACATGTGCACGGCGATCAGCGCCTCCGACGCCAGCCGGTCGGTGCGGTGGGACACGAAGCTCCATCCCATGCGGCGCAGCGCCTCGCCGAGATTGTCACGACGGGCGAGATAGGCCCGGCGATAGTCCTCGCGCAGGCTTTCGGCGCGGCCGGACGTGAGTTTTTCGCCAGTTTCCGGGTCGGTGAATTCGGTGCGTCCGGTATAGGGGAAGCTTTCCTCGGCGGGGTCGGCGATCTCGACCACATGGCCGCGCAGGCCGCGGCGGGCGAGCGGAGCGATACGCTCCATGATGCGATCCGCATCGTCGAGAAAATCGCCGATCAGCACGATATCGCTCATGCCGCGGATCATGCCGGTATCCGGCAGGCCGCTGGTCGGCGGTGCATGCACAAGAGCCGTGGCGAGCCGCTCGGCGGCATTGCGGGCCGAAACCGGCTCCATCACACCGGGGCATCCGATGCGCTCGCCAGACCGGGCAAGGATTTCGGCAAGCGCCAGCATCAGCACCAGCGCCCGGCTTTCCTTGGAAACGGAAGCAAGCGTCGACTTGTACATCATCGAGGGCGACATGTCGGCCCACAGCCATATGGTATGGGCGGCCTGCCATTCATGATCGCGGATGTAGGTGTGGTCGTCCCGGGCCGAGCGCCGCCAGTCGATGCGTGCGAAGCTCTCGCCCTCGGAATAAGGGCGGAACTGCCAGAAATTCTCGCCGATGCCGCGCTTTCGACGGCCGTGCCAGCCGGCGATCACGGTGTTGGCGATACGGCGGGCCTCGACCATGCAGTCGGGCACGAGGATGGCGCGCTGACGGGCGCGGCTCAGCGCTTCGCTGCTCGGGGTCTGATCGACGATCTGGCCAATGCTTGCCACGAGCACCTTGCCTTTCTCAGCCGTGCGCCCGGCTGACGAGACCGGCGATCACGTCGCGCACCGACATGCCTTCCGCGCGCGCCGCGAAAGTGAGCGCCATGCGATGTTCGAGCACCGGTTCGGCAAGCGCATGGATGTCATCGAGCGATGGCGCAAGACGGCCCTCGTAAAGCGCGCGGGCGCGGGCGCAGAGCATGAGCGCCTGGCCGGCGCGCGGGCCGGGACCCCAGGCAACGTTCTTGTCGGTTTCCGCATAGCCCTGGCCCGGACGGGCAGCGCGAACGAGCGAGAGGATCGCATCCACCACGCCTTCCGAAACCGGCATCTGGCGGATAAGCCTCTGGATCTCGATCAGCCGTTCGGCTGTTACGACGCTGGTAGCGCGCGCCTCGGAAAGGCCGGTGGTCTCGAGCAGGATCTGGCGTTCGGCGGCAAGCTCCGGATAGCCGACGTCGACCTGCAGCAGGAAGCGGTCGAGCTGGGCTTCGGGCAGCGGATAGGTGCCTTCCTGTTCCAGCGGGTTCTGGGTCGCGAGCACATGGAACGGCGAGGGAAGATCGTAGGCCTGACCGGCGATGGTGACATGATATTCCTGCATCGACTGAAGCAGCGCCGACTGGGTGCGCGGGCTGGCGCGGTTGATTTCGTCGGCCATCAGGAGCTGGGCGAAGACCGGACCCTTGACGAAACGGAAGGAGCGGCGACCGTTTTCATCCTGATCCATGACCTCAGTGCCCAGAATGTCTGACGGCATCAGGTCGGGCGTGAACTGGATACGGTTGGCATCGAGCCCGAGGACGGTGCCGAGCGTGGTGACGAGCTTCGTCTTGGCGAGGCCCGGTACGCCGACAAGCAGCGCATGGCCGCCGGAAAGGATCGCCAAAAGCGTGTTTTCGACCACTTTTTCCTGGCCGAAGATCACCTTGGACACTTCGCCGCGAATGGCGGCAATATCGGCCAACGCCTTTTCGGCGGCTGCAATGATGGCCTTCTCGTCGAGGGGGGCATCCGGCACAGGCATCATTCCCATGGTCTTCTCCATCTCATGCGGCCACTCTGACGAATCGCGCCTCATACGCATCCGTCACTTTTAGAACTAACTTATTCCCGATCGGGCGGCTGACAAGCGCGTTTCAAATGACTATCTCGTGACTGCGAATGGATTAGAGACAAACCGGGACGCAAAGATGGCAGGCGATACGCTGAAAGCGACGACGGATGCGGCTGGACTAGCCGCGCTGATCGCCCGTGCCGGCGAGCAGACCGCCGGCGGAAAGGGCGGGCTTCCCCCCGTCGAACGTTGGGAACCGCCGTTTTGCGGCGATATCGACATGGAAATCCGGGCGGACGGCACATGGTTCTACATGGGAACGCCGATTGGCCGGGCACCGCTGGTGCGGCTTTTTTCGACCGTCCTGCGCAAGGACGCGGATGGGAAAACCTATCTCGTCACGCCTGTGGAAAAGGTCGGCATCCGCGTCGAGGACGCGCCCTTTGTCGCCGTCGAGATGAGCGTGGACGTCCGCGACGATGAGCCGGTGCTGGTTTTCCGTACCAATGTCGGCGATGTGGTGGAGGCCGGTGCGGCCCATCCGCTGCGGTTCGCGATCGCCGGCGAAAACCAGGAATTGAAGCCCTATCTGCATGTGCGGGGGCGGCTCGAAGCGCTGGTTTCGCGGGCCGTGATGTATGATCTCGTCGAGCTCGGCGAGATCCTGCTCGTAGACGACCGGGACATGTTCTGCCTTCGCTCCGGCGGTGCCGTCTTTCCGGTCATGCCGGCCGAAGAGCTGGATCGGTTGTCCCGATGATCGCCCGAACCTCCGTGACCCCTGGCCTTTTTTCCGCGCAAGATTTCAGGCTCCGGGCGCTGAACCAGATCGGCGCGCCGATCGAACATGCCTGGCGCGACCACGGCGACCACCTCCTCAATCCGCAGACGGTTCTCGAGAACGAGGGGTTGAAGCTCAAGGACGCGGCCGTGCTCGTGCCCGTGGTGGACGATGCGGATGGCGCCAAGGTGATCCTCACCCAGCGGACGACGAAGCTGCGCAAGCATGCCGGACAAATCGCCTTTCCGGGTGGCGGCATTGACGAGGACGACACGTCGCCGGAGATTGCCGCCCTTCGCGAGGCGGAGGAGGAGATCGGACTTTCGCCTTCCTTTGTCGAGACGGTCGGGCGGCTGCCGCAATATCTCTCGGGGACCGGCTTTCGCATCATTCCGGTTCTTTCGGTGGTGCAGCGGGGCTTTACCATCACCCCCAATCCGAACGAGGTGGAGGATGTGTTCGAAGTCCCGCTTTCCTTCCTGATGGACCCCGCCAACCACCGGCGCGACAGCAAGGCCTGGCAGGGGATCGTCAGACATTTCTATGTGATGCCCTATGGCGAGCGCTATATCTGGGGCATTACCGCCGGCATCATCCGGACGCTTTACGAAAGGCTTTATGCATGACCAATCTCTCGTCGGAAGCCTGGTTCCGCGATCCTGCGCTGACAAGGCTTTTCGCGCTGCTGCACGCCGACGGCGGGGAGGTCAGGGTGGTCGGCGGTGCGGTGCGCAACAGCCTGATGGGCCTGCCGGTCGGAGATATCGACCTTGCGACGACGCTGGTGCCCGAGGTCGTGGTCGAGCGCGCGAAGGCGGCCGGTATCAAGGCGGTGCCGACCGGTATCGAGCACGGCACGGTGACGCTGGTGATCGACGGCACCGGCTTCGAGGTGACGACGCTCCGGCGCGACGTCGAGACCGACGGACGACGGGCACAAGTCGCGTTCGGGACGGATTGGCAGGTGGATGCCGAACGCCGCGACCTGACGATCAACGCCCTTTATGTCGATGAACGCGGCGAGGTGATCGACCTTGTCGGCGGTCTTGCGGATATCGAGACGAAAACCGTGCGCTTCATTGGCGACGCGGACACCCGGATTGCCGAGGATTACCTGCGCGTTCTCAGGTTCTTCCGTTTCTTCGCCCATTATGGCGGGGGGCGACCGGATGCGGCGGGGCTGAAGGCCTGCGCGCGGGCACGGGACCGGCTCAAGACCCTGTCTGCGGAACGGGTATGGTCCGAGATGAAGAAGCTGCTGGTCGCAACAGATCCCGGTCGGGCGCTTCTCTGGATGCGTCAGTCGGGTGTGCTGACGGAAATCCTGCCGGAAACCGAGAAATGGGGGATCGATGCGATCCCGGGCCTGATTGCTGCGGAGCAGGCGCTCGGCTGGAAGCCGGAGGCGTTATTGCGCCTTGCGGCGATCGTGCCGAAGGATGTCCAGCGGCTTGCGACGCTGTCCGAAAGGCTGCGTCTGTCGAAGGCCGAAGCAGCCTATCTCGAACGTTTCGCGCTTGCGCCGAAGCCGGGCGATAGCGTGACGGATGCGGTGTTCGACCGTGACCTCTATCGTTTCGGGACGGAAGGGATCATCGCTGTCGTCAAGCTGGAACTTGCCGCAGCCAGGAGCAATGTCGAGGGGAATCCGAAGAGCATGGCACGGGCCGGGCGGCTTTCCGTCCTGCTCGGCAGGGCGCAGAAATACGAGCGGCCGCGCTTTCCGCTGACCGGCGGCGATGTGATGGCCGCAGGCGCCGACGCCGGCCCGAAGGTCGGCGAGGCGCTGCGCAAGCTCGAGGACGAATGGATATCCTCCAGTTTCTCCATGGACCGGGAGAAGCTTCTCGCCCGGCTTCCGGAGATCCTCAAGTCCTGATTCAAGTCGCTGACAAACCGATTCAGGTTGCTCGTCACCTGATTCAGCTTTGGGTACCAAACTGTTGAAAGGTCTGGTTTTTGTGGTTGGCGCCGACCGACGCCGCCATCAAGCCGCGTCGGCTTCGTCGGTAATGCGGGCCTTGATGTTGTCGACCATGTTTTCGCGGATGACGGTTTCTCCATGCGCGGTGCGCATGTGCTCAACGGCACGATGAACCACTTCCGCTTCCTCCTTGGCGCGGGTATGCCAGTTGCAACCCGGAACCAGTGAACCGCATTCAAAATGCTTCATAGCGCAACTCCTCTTCGACTGGGTTCAACAGCGCAGAGTATATCACAATATTCGGAAATTCCCAATCGCGTGAGCCGGCACCGCGGCTGCGGTGCCGGAAAAGGCGCGTTCATGACCGGTGTGCCGGCGAGCCGCAGCTTTATTCGGGCATGGCCCAGCAATTGAAAACGGAAGCCGCCACCCGTGTGTGAGGCGGGCGGGTATAACCCTCGACGTCGTTGGCCGCTTCGACATCGGTCAGTTCGCGGCCTGCCAGGCCGAGCTTGATCTGTTCAACGAAATAGGCGTGGGGAAGGTCGACGTCGCTTGAAGCGCGAAGTTCCTCGGCCAGGCGATCGATGAATTCCGGCGCTTCGAGCGCGCGGTCGGTTGCTGCATGCGGGGGGACTGAAACGCTGCTTTGGTCAGGCATAGCAATTCTCCTCCAAAAGAACCGGGGAGAACGATAACACGCGATGTTACTATTCCAAATCCAATTTGATGTCGCAGGTCACAATTCCGCGATCATCTTGATATTCGGCAAAGACCGGCAGCGCCAGAGGTCCATTTCGGCACGCATTTGTGCAATTTTCAGGCACAAACCGCCGGTTTCAGGGCCACCGCACCACCGGCGGCAGGGAGGAGAGGATCGATTCGACGTTTCCGCCCGTCTTCAAGCCGAAGATGGTTCCACGATCGTAGAGAAGGTTGAATTCGACATAGCGCCCGCGCCGGACGAGCTGTTCGTCGCGTTCCTCCTCCGTCCAGGGTTGATTGAAATTGCCGCGCACGATCTTCGGGTAGACGAGGTTGAAGGCCCGGCCGACATCCTGCACGAAGGCGAAATCGGCGGCCCAGCCGCCGCGCTCCTCGGGGGAATGCAGCCAGTCGAAGAAAATGCCACCGATGCCGCGCGGTTCGTTGCGATGCTTGAGGAAGAAGTATTCGTCGCACCAGGCCTTGTAGGCCGCATAGTCGGCGACGGCGGAATGGCGGCCGCAGGTGATTTCCATCGCCCGGTGGAAGAGGCGGCTGTCGGGATCTTCCTGGGTGCGGCGGCGGTCGAGGACGGGCGTCAGGTCGGCCCCGCCGCCGAACCACTGGCTGGTGGTGACGACCATGCGGGTGTTCATGTGCACGGCTGGGACATTCGGATTGACGGGATGCGCGATGAGCGAAATGCCCGATGCCCAGAAGCGCGGGTCTTCCTCGGCGCCCGGCATGGTCTTGCGGAACTCGGGGGAAAATTCGCCATAGACGGTCGAGGTATGCACGCCGACCTTCTCGAAGACCCGGCCTTCCATCATCGACATGCGACCGCCGCCGCCGGCACCTCCGTCGCGAAGCCAGTCCTTGCCGGTGAAGCGGCCGGGCGGCTGGTCGGAGAGCGGGCCGGTCAGTTCCTGTTCCAGCAGTTCGAAGGAGGTGCAGATCGTATCGCGCAGGCTTTCGAACCAGGCGCGGGCGGTTTGCATCTTCTCGCCGATATCGTTCGGCAGGCCTCTCGGCAGATCGGGTCTTTCCATCAGTTCCCCCGTCGCGGCGTGCATTGGCGCGGCGACTCGTCACAACATCCGGTTTTCGCTTATCAGGTCAATTCCGGCGCGACCAGAAAGGCGCGCGATCCTCCCCCGAAAATCGACTCGCAAAAGCCCTGGCCGGCCATTATCTTCGTGGAAGCGAGGTTTTCATGACGAGAATACCCGGTCCTCCGCCGCTCGACGGCTTGAAGAAACGCATTGCCGAACACCGCAAGGCCAAGGCCCGGCGCGGCGCCGATTTTGTGCGCGAGACGTTCTGCCTGTCGCGGGAGGAAGCGCGGGCGAAGGCGCGCGAATGGTTCGACGCCTTTCCCAAGGCCGCGTACTGGACCGAGGTCGAAAGCTGGCGCCAGCTCGAGGGCGACCGCATCGAATTCACCATGCGGCGGCTTCCCTCCGCCGACTGAGCATCCTCCTTCGCCTCACGTCAGTCCCGGCCGGGGGGCTTGCCGTAACCGGCCTCTGCAAAAGCGGGTTCCTCTCGTCGAAGGCATCTCGAGACAACCGGTGGCTTGACAGGCCATGCTGCCCCCAAAAAAAGGCCGAGGAGAACGTCGCGCATGCCGGCAAGCCTGCCAGCGGTTAAGCTGCGCTACCTGCGGCCACCCTTCGGCCCGTTGCGCCGGCCCGCTGTCGGGCGCGAAGGTTTCGGCGTGGGGGCAGTCTTCGCCTTCGTCTCCGGTTCCACGACGACGGGTGCCCTCGCAAGTTCTTCAGCCGGAACGGGCTCGGTCGCCTCAAGCGTGTCCGGTGCCGTCTCGACGGCAATGGTTTCCGGTTGGCTGAGCGTGGCTTCCAAGACCTCCGGAGAGGGCTCTTGCACGGATGCCGCTTCCGCCGGCTCAGGGTCTGCGGGCATTGGCGCTGCCGGCTCGATCACCGGTTCCTCGCTGGCGACGGCGGTTGGCGGTGCCGGTTCTGCCGAGATGGCGGCAATCGCCGGCGCTGCTTCGGCGGGCAGTGCCTTCTCCTCCAGGAGCTGGCCTTTTTCCTCGATCACCGCCGGCAGGCTGTGGGCGATGATCTCCTTCAGGATGTTCGTGACCGAAAGGGCCCCCGGAAAGCCTGTATTGGTCGAGTGGCCGGCATAGGGGATACGGATATCCGTATCGATCAGCGGGCGGGAGTTGATCTCGCCGAACCAGTCGAGGTCGCCGATCACATCGACGACATTGCGGCAATCCGGCGGCATGGTGATGCGGCTGCCGAAGGTGACGACGCGAAGACCGCCGGCCAATGCCTTGAGGCGCTTGGGGTTTTCGAGTTTCAGGGCGTATAGGGCTTCCGACAGCACACGGTTGCCGCGGGAGTGGCCTGCCAGCAGGTGGAAGGAAAGCTCGGGGTTCGCCAGCAGGCTCTTCACCGTATCGGCGTCGAGGCAGCTGCCATTGGGCTTGAGTTCCCGGACATGGCGGTCCTGATAGGCGCCGAGCTGAGGGCGGCCGACGATGTCGTCGATCGCTTCGAGGTCGTTGCGCATATGGCCCAGCCATCCGAAGAAGAAGGCGCCACCCACCGCCTCGTTTATGATGTCGCCAAGGCCATAGCCGGAAACGACCGCCGCGACCGGCTCGCCGATCGCATCGGCGACATTGCGGGCGAAGGCGGCAGCACCGATGGCCGAACCGCCGACGCCGGCAACCGTCAGTGCATGCACATTTCTGCCGCCACGCACCAGATATTCTTCGACAGTGTCGCAGAGCGTCAGCATGCCGGCGCCCGTCGGCGGGACGATCATGATGAGGCCCTCGGCCGCGATCACATCGCTGATGTAGAAGGTTTCTTCGGCGGTCAGCGCCTTCACATCATAGAAGAATGCGTCGAGATTGGCGTTGCGCAGACGCCAGGGCTCAAGCGCCGCGTTGCGGCCGGGTCGGCGCTGCAGGCGTTCCGGAAAGCTCAGCGATCTCGCGAAGTGGGTCAAACTCAGGGCGAATGCGGTCTCGAACATCGATCATCTCCCGGTTTTTGCTGCGTCGCAACATATCGTCTTTCGGTAGAATTAGCAAATGCGCGAATACAGTTTGCGCCCCTGCAGGCCACGGATGCAACAGCAGCCGTTTCCGTATCTCCTTGCGAACATGCGGAGCCTAACGGATTTTGAAGACATGTCCTTGACGGATGTCGATTTGGCGCATTTTCGCGGTCGCGAAGGGGCCACCGTCGCTCAGGAGGTTTGCCGCAGTGCCTCGCCGGTGACCATTGCAACTGACATTGCGAGGTTGATGGAGCGCTGTCCCGCGACCATCGGAATGACGATGCGGGCATCCGCCGCTTCGTGCACGCTATCCGGCACACCGGCGCTCTCCCGGCCGAAAAGCAGGATGTCGTCCGCGCGGTAGGTGAAATCGGTGTAGCGCTCGGCGGCTTTGGTGGAGGCAAGCACGAGGCGCCGGCCAGCCGATTGCCGCCAGGTCTCGAACCGGCTCCAGTTGACGTGACGGGTGAGCGCAACGCTTGCCAGATAGTCCATGCCGGCGCGTTTCAGGTTGCGGTCGGAGATGTCGAAACCCGCCGGCTCGATGATATCGACACCGAGGCCGAGGCAGGCGGCCAGCCTGAGGATCGTGCCGGTGTTGCCTGGAATGTCGGGTTGATAGAGGGCGATGCGGAGCGCTGTCATGGCTTCTCAATAGGCCAATGCCGGCCCCGGTCTCAAGTCCCCGGCATTGCCGGATCTTGTTGTCTTCGGGCAACATCCCGATGTCAAAACGCGCCATTGCGGCATAAGCCCCTTTTCAATCCACGCCATCGCCGCTAGAACATCGCTATCTTCGATACGCAACAGGGAGGCCTCGATGGTTGAATTTGACGCGATGCGCTTCCCGGTGCCGCATTATCTGCTGGCTGCGTGACGGCGACGCGCTCGCCCTTTCTCCCCAAACTACCCATTTAAGTCATCGTGCGGCCGCATCGCGGCCTCTTTATCCCGATTTCCGCCCAGGCGCGATCGATTGTGATCGTCAGATGCCGGGCGCCAGATTGCCGGAGCATATTCATGTTTGCGTGGTTCGAAAGCCGCCTCAACCCCTATCCGTCGGACGCGCCCGCGCTGCCGCCCAAGGGACTTGTCGCTTTCTGTTGGTATTATACTAAACCGGCCGCCCCCTGGCTGCTGCTGCTCGGGCTGTGCTCGATGCTGATCGCTGTCGGGGAGGTGTTCCTCTACCAGTTTCTCGGCAATATCGTCGATTGGCTGACGGTCGCCGATCGCGCCACTTTCCTTGAAACGGAAAAGACCAGGCTGATCTGGATGGGCGCGCTGCTGCTCGTCGGCCTGCCGCTGGTCGGGGCCATCCACTCGCTGACCATGCACCAGGTGCTGGCCGGCAATTTCCCGATGATCGCCCGCTGGCAGATGCACCGCTTTCTGTTGCGCCATTCGATGACGTTCTTCGCCAACGAATTCGCCGGCCGCGTTTCGACGAAGGTGATGCAGACCTCACTGGCAATCCGCGAGTCGGTGATGAAGATCATCGATGTCTTCGTCTATGCGATCAGTTTCTTCGCCTCGATGCTGGCGCTGGTCTTTGCCGCCGACTGGCGGCTTGTTACGCCGCTGGTCGTCTGGATCGTGGTCTATTCCCTGATCCTTTCCTATTTCGTGCCGCGTCTGCGCAGGCTTTCCAGCGAACAGGCCGACGCGCGCTCGATGATGACGGGCCGTATCGTCGACAGCTACACCAACATCGCGACGGTAAAGCTGTTTTCGCATGCGGGCCGGGAAGAAGCCTATGCCAAGGACGGCATGGATGCCTTCCTCGACACGGTGCACCGGCAGATGCGGCAGATCACGCTGCTCAACATCCTGGTCGATGTCAACAATGCCATCGTGCTGTTTTCCATTTCGGCGCTCAGCATCTGGTTCTGGCTCGGTGGCAGCGTTTCGATCGGCGCGATCGCGGTGGCCATTGGCCTTGCGATGCGCATCAACGGCATGTCGCAGTGGATCATGTGGGAGGTGTCGGCGCTCTTTGAAAACATCGGCACCGTATATGACGGCATGGGTATGATGACCAAGCCGCACGATATCGTCGACATGCCGGCGGCAACGCCGCTCGCCGTGCCGAAGGGTGAGATCGTCTACGATCACGTCCGCTTCCACTACGGCAAGGACAAGGGTGTCATCAACGACTTCTCGCTCACCATCGAGGCGGGCGAAAAGGTCGGCCTCGTCGGTCGCTCCGGTGCCGGCAAGACGACGTTGATGAACCTTCTCCTCCGCTTCTACGATCTCGAGAAGGGACGGATCACCATTGACGGGCAGGATATATCCTCCGTGCCGCAGGAAAGCCTTCGTTCGCTGGTCGGCGTCGTCACGCAGGATACCTCGCTGCTGCATCGTTCGATCCGCGACAACATCGCCTACGGACGTCCGCAGGCAACGGACGCGGAAGTGATCGAGGCGGCGAAGCGGGCGAATGCCTGGGACTTCATCGAGGGGCTCGTCGACATGCAGGGGCGCAAGGCGCTCGATGCCCAGGTCGGCGAGCGCGGGGTGAAGCTCTCCGGCGGCCAGCGGCAGCGCATCGCGATCGCCCGCGTCTTCCTGAAGAACGCGCCGATCCTCATCCTCGACGAGGCGACGTCGGCGCTCGATTCGGAGGTTGAGGCGGCAATCCAGGAAAGCCTGTTCTCGCTCATGGAAGGCAAGACGGTGATCGCGATTGCCCATCGGCTGTCGACGCTCACCCAGATGGACCGGCTGGTCGTGCTCGACAAGGGAGACATCGTCGAGACCGGCACCCACGGCGAACTCGTGGCACGCGGCGGCATCTATGCCGACCTCTGGAACCGCCAGTCGGGCGGCTTTCTGGTGGACGAATCCGAGGAAGAAAGCGAAGCGGCCGAATGATACAGAGCCCTCTCTGCGCCAAGGCGGGGAGGGCTTTTCCCTCTCCTGCGGTTTTCGCTCTTCATGGAAGCCGGCCAGCGGAAAATCGATTGTCGCGCGGGGTCGCTACCCGCCAGTCCGCCAAACGAAAAAAGGCGCGTATCCTCGGGGATACGCGCCCTTTTCATTATCCCGGCGGTGCGCGTCTCAACTCGCGCGGTGTCCTTTCAGGCCGTAATAGGCGATGAAGGCATAGCAGAGCACCGGCATGAGGAAGGCGTGCTGGATGCCGATGGTATCGGCAAGCGCGCCCTGCGCGACCGGGAGCAGTGCGCCGCCGACGATGGCGAGGCAGAGAATGCCGGAGCCCTGGCTCGTGTGTTTCCCCAGCCCGTAAAGGGCGAGCGAAAAGATGGTCGGGAACATGATCGAGTTGAAGAGGCCGATGGCGAGCACCGCCCACATGGCGAGCGAACCGGACGTGAAGACCGTGACGAACAGCAGGATCGCTGCGGCCACCGCGTTGAACGCCAGCGCCTTGCCGTCTTCAATGCTGCGCATGGCGATGGAGCCGATGAAGCGGCCGATCATGGCGCCACCCCAGAAATAGGCGACGTAGTGGGCCGCTTCCGCTTCCGGCATGCCGGCGATGTGCGGTTGCCCGAGGAAGTTGACGAGGAAGCTGCCGATGCTCACTTCCGCTCCGACATAGACGAAGATGCCGACCGCGCCGAGGACGAGGTGACGGTAGCTCCACGCCGAGCGGCCCTCGGTGATCGGATCGAGGTCGTCGTCCGCCTCGACTGCCGGAAGCTTCAGCAAGGCGAAGAGGGCGGCGAGCAGGAGGAATGCCGCGGCAAGAGCCATATAGGGCATCTTGACGGCCGAGGCTTCGGCGATACGCAGCGCATCCGTCTGTTCGGGCGTCATGTCGGCCGTGGCGCCGGTTGCAGCCGAAAGGATCAGGAAGGCGCCGAACATCGGAGCAAGCGTCGTGCCGAGGGAGTTGAAGGCTTGCGTCATGGTCAGGCGGCTCGCCGCGGTATCGGGCGGACCGAGAACGGTGACGTAGGGATTGGCTGCGACCTGCAGCAGGGTGATGCCGCTTGCCAGAACGAAAAGTGCTGCGAGGAAAAGGGCGTAGACGCGATAGGACGCCGCCGGCACGAAGAGGGCGCAGCCGATGGCGGCGATCACCAGTCCGAGGACGATGCCGCCCTTGTAGCTGATGCGGCGGACGATCGCGCCCGCCGGCAGCGACACCAGGAAATAGGCGCCGAAGAAGCAGAACTGGATTAGCATCGACTGGGTATAGTTGAGCGAGAAGACATTCTTCAGATGAGGAACGAGGATGTCGTTCAGGCAGGTGATGAAGCCCCACATGAAGAAGAGCGAGGTGAGCGCCGTGAGCGCAAAGCGATAGCCGCTGCTCTGGTTTTCCGCGGATGCGGATGCCACGGGCGTGGAGGATTGGGAAATGCCGGCCAAGTTGTTACCTTCGGGTCCTGATAGGCGGAAAGCGGCGGCTGGAGCGGTCCTGCCGGGCCGCTCTCCGTCGGCTGCAGATGAAACGTCTTCGCGGAAACGGCCGCGGTTTCCGGGAGGAGGAAGCGACAGCCGTTCGCGATGAAATTTTGCTATGCAATATAATGACCTGTTTGTGCAAGCGCTTTGAATGATTTTGGCGGGCTTCGGGAAGGCCGGTCGGGGCGTTCCTATGCGGCGGATGGGGTACTCACAGCCATTTGTGCTGGCCGCGCCTTTGCCGCGTCGCGGAAACCTCCTATATGGATCGCCATGATTATCCGCTCCATCACCCGCCTTTTCGAGAACTGGATCGATCCCTTCGGGCGGCGGGACGACCTGCGGCCGCCCGAGGGAACATGGGCCTTCGCCTGGTTCTATGTGTCGCAGGCGAAAGGGGCGTTCGCCATGATGGCGGCCTTCGGCGGTGCGGTGGCAATCCTGGAGGCCGGGTTGTTCTGGTTTGTCGGGCGCCTCGTCGACCTGCTCGACACGGTGCCGCGCGAAGCGGGCTGGAGCGGTCTCATCGATGCGCACGGTCTGGAACTGCTCGGAATGGCGTTCGTCGTGCTTTTCGGCCGGTTCCTCGTCATTACCATCGGCGCGTTGGTGGAAGAACAGGCGATCGTTCTCAACTTCTTCAATCTCGTGCGCTGGCAGGCCTATGTGCATGTGGCGCGCCAGTCGCTTTCCTTCTTCCAGAACGATTTCTCCGGTCGCATCGTGACCAAGGTCTGGTCGGCGGGGCAGGCGACGGGCGATCTCCTGACCTCGCTGCTGCAGGTCGTCTGGTTCATGGTCATCTATACCGGTTCGACCATGGCCCTGGTCGGTCAGCTCGACTGGCGGCTTGCCGTCATCATCGGCGCCTGGGTGGTGATTTTCGGGCTGCTCGCGCGCTATTTCGTGCCGCGCATCCGCTATCATGCAAAGGAGTCCGCCGAGGCCGCCTCCATGGTCAGCGGCCGGCTGGTCGACAGTTTCAGCAATATCCAGACGCTGAAGCTGTTCGGCCGCGAGGATCAGAACGATCACTTCATCCGTGAGGGCTTCGACCGCTTCCAGGACACGCTGCGACCGTTCGCCCGGCTGATTACCGGTGTGCGCGCTTCGCAGGCAATTCTTTCCGGCATCATGATTGCCATGGTCGCCGCGGTTTCCGTCGATCTCTGGTTCGCCGGGGCGATCACGGCCGGCGGCGTCGCCTTCACGCTCGGGCTGGTGCTGCGTCTCAACATGCTGCTCGGGCGCATGATGACCCAGCTCAACAGCATCATGCGCAACATCGGCACGATCCAGAATTCGGCCGAGCTCGTTTCGAAGCCGATCGGCCTTGTCGACCGGCCGGACGCGACCGCGCTCAAGGTAATCGGCCCGGAGATCCGCTTCGAAGACGTCTCGTTCCACTACGGGCGGCAGAAGGGGGCAATCGACCACCTGACGCTGACCATTCGTCCGGGGGAAAAGGTCGGCATCGTCGGACGCTCGGGAGCGGGCAAGTCGACGCTCGTCAACCTGCTCCTGCGCTTCTACGACGTGGAAGGCGGCCGTATCCTGATCGACGGGCAGGATGTCCGCGCGGTGACGCAGGAGAGCCTGCGCAGCCATATCGGCATGGTGACCCAGGACACGGCGCTGCTGCATCGGTCGATCCGGGACAACATCCTGTTTGGCCGCGAGGACGCCAGCGAAGAGCAGTTGCTGCGCGCAGCCGAGCGGGCGGAAGCGCTGGATTTCATCGAAAGGCTGGAAGACATGCGGGGCAGGCGGGGTTTCGACGCCCATGTCGGCGAGCGCGGCGTCAAGCTGTCAGGCGGCCAGCGCCAGCGTATCGCCATTGCCCGCGCCATGCTGAAGGATGCGCCGATCCTGGTTCTGGACGAGGCGACCTCGGCGCTCGACTCCGAGGTCGAAGCGGCGATCCAGTCCAATCTCGACCGTCTGATGCAGGGTAAGACCGTGCTGGCGATCGCCCATCGGCTCTCCACCATCGCCGCCCTCGACAGGCTCATCGTGCTCGACAAGGGGCGTGTGATCGAGGAGGGGACGCATGCGGAACTGGTCGAGCGGGGCGGGCTCTATTCCGAGCTCTGGGCGCGCCAGTCGGGCGGCTTCCTTGCGGTCCATGAGCATGGAGAGGAAAAGGCGGCGGAATAGGTCGGTTTCAGCCCGCCGATGCAGGCCATGCTCCTCCCGGTGGCAGGGAGGGGCCGCTCCCGCCGTCATCGCAGTCTTGGGTGGGTTGCCGGCGTCCCGGGACCCGTCGGGTCACGAAATCCTTTCAAGTTGTGGGACGTGGCTCACTGGATTGCTGTGACAGGCGCAGGAATGGCGGAGTGGAACGGTACGCACCATTTCCAATGCCCGTTTTGACGCTGGCGCTTTAGTTTGCCGCGGGCTCGATGGCGAGGTCGGCGATCAGGCCGAAGTGATTCGATCCCTCGCTTTCGGGAAGCCGCTGCAGGCGAACCGCCTTGATCTCCCGGGACATGTATATGTGGTCGATCGGCACGCCGAAGATGCCCGCCTCGACGGGCCAGGTGGCGGGCTCGAAGCCCGCCGTGTGCATCCTGTAATTGCGCAGAAAGTCCTGCATATCCGGTGCGATGGTATCGGAATTGAAATCGCCGCCGAGGATCTTCGGACCGGGGCGCTGTCGCAGATAGGCCCCCGCCCACATCAGTTCGAACGTGTGGTAGTCATCGAAATAGGGCTTGGTCAGGTGAATGGCCGCGAACTGGATCAACTGCCCACCGATCCGGATGCCTGCTAGGGCGAACCGGTTGGCGCGCAACTCGCTCAGGCTGTAAAATTGCGGCGCTTCGATCGGATGTTTCGAGAGGATCAGCAGGTCGCAGAACTCGACCATGACGCCGCAGCCGATGTGATAGGGATAGGCGTCCTGCAAGCTGTCGAGCCGGTCGCCCAGCGGCCCGGCCTCCATCACGTAGGCAACGTCGGCGCCCGACATCCTGATCGTTTCGGCGATGCGGTCGGCATTCACGTAGTTGTCGCCGAGCACGTTGAAGGAGAGAAGGCGGAAGTGCGTGGCGTTTTGCGAGACGGTCGTTCCGGCCGGAGGCAGGAACTCCAGCTTCATCCAGAAGGCGTGGCCGGTGACGAGCAGCGACCAGAAGAGCAGCCCATAGCCCACGGCGCTGCGCCGGATCGCAAGGCATAGGAGCGAGCCAATGACACAGGCCGCGCCGATATGCGGCTGAAGGCTGAAGAAGAAGGCCAGCAGCCAGAAATCCGTGACATAACGGAGACTGACGAGCAGCAGGGCGATGGCGAGAAGAACACACGCAACGCAGGAAAGTCTGTCTCGCATCAGGCCCTTGTTCCCATGGGTGGGCCCGAGGCCCATCGGCGCGGACCATGCCGTAATTCAAGGTGCATTGCAACATGAACGGGCAGGTTCGTTACATCCCGGAAACACGTCGCGATTTAATCCGCGACATTGTGCCCACCTCCCCCTGTGAAGTCTGGACATAATTCGCTATCAAGCTTAGAACGCGCCAAATTGGCGGGGAATCTGTGGCACAATCGTGTCAAGGACACAGAGTCTGCGCTGTGGGGGAAATGCGGTTTGTCGCAGAATTGTGCGAGAGGATGGTTTAACCGTGAGCGAAAACGAAGTGAATAGCGAGACCTTGGGCGAGCCCACTCGCCGCGACTTTCTTTACCTGACGACGGGCATGGCGGGCGCCGTGGGCGCAGTTGCCGTTGCGTGGCCGTTCATCGACCAGATGCGCCCGGACGCATCGACGCTTGCTCTCGCCTCGATCGAAGTCGATGTCTCGGCGCTTGAGCCGGGCATGTCGCTGACGGTCAAATGGCGCGGCAAGCCGGTATTCATTCGCAACCGCACCGACAAGGAAGTCGAAGACGCCAAGGCCGTTCCGATCGCCGAGCTGAAGGACCCGGTGGCGCGCAACGCCAATGTCGACGCCGCCGAGCAGGCGACCGACCTTGCCCGTTCCGCTGGCGAGGGCAAGGAAAACTGGATCGTCATGATCGGCTCCTGCACCCATCTCGGCTGCGTACCGCTCGGCCAGGCCGGTGAATACAACGGTTGGTTCTGTCCCTGCCATGGTTCGGTCTACGACACAGCCGGCCGTATTCGCAAAGGTCCGGCGCCGGAAAACCTGCATATTCCGAATTTCGCATTCGTTTCCGATACTGTGATCAAGATCGGCTGAGGGGATACTGAAATATGAGTGGTCATTCTAGCTACCAGCCGGCTACCGGCCTTGAGAAGTGGATCGACGCGCGGTTGCCGCTGCCGCGCATGATCTATGACAGCTTCGTCGCCTATCCCGTTCCCCGCAACCTGAACTATGCCTACACCTTCGGCGCCATGCTGTCGGTCATGCTGGTCGTCCAGATCCTGAGCGGCGTCGTGCTTGCCATGCACTATGCCGCCGACACGACCGTCGCCTTCGTTTCCGTCGAAAAGATCATGCGCGACGTGAACCACGGCTGGCTGCTGCGTTACATGCATGCCAACGGCGCATCCTTCTTCTTCGTCGCCGTCTACCTGCACATCGCCCGCGGTCTCTATTACGGCTCCTACAAGGCGCCGCGCGAAATCCTCTGGATCCTTGGTGTGGTCATCTTCCTGCTGATGATGGCGACCGGCTTCATGGGCTATGTCCTGCCCTGGGGTCAGATGTCCTTCTGGGGCGCGACCGTCATCACCGGCTTCTTCACGGCCTTCCCGTGGGTCGGCGAATGGATCCAGCAGTTCCTGCTTGGCGGTTTCGCGGTCGACCAGCCCACGCTGAACCGCTTCTTCTCGCTGCACTACCTGCTGCCCTTCATGATCGCAGGCGTCGTCGTCCTGCACGTCTGGGCCCTGCATGTGACCGGCCAGACCAACCCGACCGGCGTCGAAGTCAAGTCGAAGACGGACACCGTTCCGTTCACGCCCTATGCGACGCTCAAGGATGCCTTCGGCGTGTCGATCTTCCTGATCGCCTATGCCTGGTTCATCTTCTACATGCCGAACTACCTGGGTCACCCGGACAACTACATCATGGGCAACCCGCTGAAGACCCCGGCCCACATCGTTCCGGAATGGTACTTCCTGCCGTTCTACGCCATGCTGCGCGCCATCACCTTCAACATTCTGTTCATCGACTCCAAGCTGGGTGGCGTTCTCGTCATGTTCGGCGCGATCATCGTGCTGTTCTTCCTGCCGTGGCTCGATACCTCGAAGGTCCGCTCGGCCGTCTACCGTCCGTGGTACAAGTTGTTCTTCTGGATCTTCGTCGCTGACTGCGTCATGCTCGGCTGGCTCGGCTCGCGCACGCCGACCGACCTCTACACCCTGATGGCCCAGTTCGGCACCCTCTACTACTTCGGCTTCTTCCTCGTGATCATGCCGTTGCTCGGCCTGTTCGAAACGCCGCGGCGTATTCCGAACTCGATTACCGAGGCGGTTCTCGAAAAGAGCGGTAAGTCTGCCGCAACCCAGGCCTGAGCGTGCGAGAGAGGATCATCAACATGAAGAAGCTTGTTACAAGCATCGCGCTGATCGCCGCTCTCGGCTTCAGCGCAGGTTCCGCGGCGGCGGCCGAAGAAGGCGGCCTCGCGGAGGCGGTGCACCATGCGGCCGAAGCCGGCCACTATCCGATCCTGAAGCCGAAGAACCAGTCCTGGTCCTTTGCCGGCCCGTTCGGCAAGTATGACAAGGGCCAGCTCCAGCGCGGCCTCAAGGTCTACAAGGAAGTCTGCTCGGCCTGTCACTCGATGAAGCTTGTGGCCTTCCGCACGCTGGAAGACCTCGGTTACTCGGAAGAGCAGGTCAAGGCCTTCGCCGCGGAATACGAGGTGCAGGACGGCCCGAATGCCGACGGCGAAATGTTCACCCGCAAGGCGGTTCCGTCCGACTACTTCCCGTCGCCGTTCCCGAACGACGAGGCCGCCGCTGCCGCCAACAACGGCGCGGCGCCGCCCGATATGTCGTTGCTCGCCAAGGCGCGCGGCGTCGAGCGCGGCTTCCCGAGGTTCATCTTCGATATCTTCACCCAGTATCAGGAAGGTGGTCCGGATTACATCTACTCGCTGCTGACGGGTTATCAGGAGCCGCCGGAAGGCGTGACGGTTGCCGAAGGCACCCACTTCAACCCGTACTTCGCCGGTGCCGCGGCGCTCGCCATGGCCCCGCCGATTTCCGACGGCCAGGTGACCTATGACGACGGCTCGCCGGAGACGCTCGACCAGTACGCCCATGACGTTTCCGCTTTCCTGATGTGGGCTGCCGAGCCGCATCTGGAAGAACGCAAGCGGACCGGTTTCATGGTCATGGTGTTCCTGGCGATCTTTGCGGCGCTGATCTATCTCACGAAGAAGTCGGTTTACGCCAACAAGGAAGCGCATTGAGCGTTCCTCAACGAATGACGGAAAAGGCGGCTCCGGCCGCCTTTTTTGTTGGTCAGCGCGGCCGGACTTGATAATCTCCGGCGTAATCTTCCCGAACCCTTCCAGAGACTGACTCATGAGCAATTTTGCGCTGGAGCTGGCGTCCTCGATCCGCTCCATTCCGGACTATCCGAAGCCCGGCATCATCTTTCGCGACATTACCACGCTTCTTGGCAATCCCCGCGCTTTCCGCCGTGCGGTCGATGAACTGGTGCAGCCCTATGCGGGGCTCAAGATCGACAAGATCGCTGGAATGGAAGCCCGAGGCTTCATCCTCGGCGGCGCCGTCGCACACCAGCTTTCGGCCGGTTTCGTGCCGATCCGGAAGAAAGGCAAGCTGCCGCACGAGACCGTCAGGGTCGCCTACAGCCTCGAATACGGCGTCGACGAAATGGAGATGCATGTCGATGCGGTCGAACCTGGTCAGAAGGTCATCCTGGTCGATGACCTGATTGCGACCGGCGGCACGGCCGTCGGTGCGGTAGAACTTTTGCGCAAGATCGGCGCGGATGTCATTTCCGCCTGCTTCGTCATCGATCTGCCCGATCTCGGCGGCCGCAAGAAGCTCGAAGACCTCGGCGTCGAGGTCCGGACGCTGGTCGAATTCTCCGGCCACTGAGGCAGTGGAAGGGATGCGGAGCGCGTCTCAGCGCTCCGCAAGCGCCAATTTGACGCCCATGGCCAAGAAGGCGGCTGAAAAGCTCTTCCGGATCCATTGCATCAGCCGGGGCCGCGAGAGGACCCTGTCGCGGGCTGCGGCGGCAAACAGGCCGTAGAGCGCGAAGACGACGAACGTCATCACCATGAAGGCAAAGCTGTATTCGGTCATGCGCAGGACGGCGTGCCGGTCTGCGGCGCTGACGAATTGCGGCAGCAATGCCAGGAAGAAGATCGACAGTTTCGGATTGAAGAGATTAATCAGCACGGCGTGACGGATGATGCCGAACGCGGAGCGTTGCTGCCGGTCGCGCTTGGGCGAAAAGAGCGAGGCGTCGCGCCAGATGCTGATCGCCATGTAGAGCAGGTAGAGCGCGCCGGCGAGCTTGACGATCTGAAACGCCGCGTCGTTGGTGGCGAGAACGGCTGCAAGGCCGAGGATCGCGGCGACCATGTGGGGAACGATGCCGAGCGTGCAGCCGGCGGCCGCCACCAGGGATGTGGTCTTGCCGTGCGAGAGGCCCATGACGACGGTATAGAGCGCGCCGGTGCCGGGCGTTGCGATGACGATCAGCGATGTGAGGATGAATTCGAGATACATGCGAGGTCCGATCGGTAGAGAGGTGGGAATGCGGATCGGACGCTAGCTGTCTCCGCCCTCAGGCGTCTTGAATGGAATTGCAGGGTTTGACCGCGTGCCGGTAGGCGGCCGGCGTCAGGCCGTAGCGCCGCCTGAATTCACGCGTCATGTGGCTCTGGTCGGCATAGCCCGCTTCCGCGGCGACGTCGGCAAGGCTCATCCCCTCAGAAATCCGGCGTCTTGCAAGGTTCATCCGCCGCTGCATGAGGTAGGCGTGCGGAGTGAGGCCGGTGAGAGCCTGGAACGCACGAAGCGTCTGAAAGCGGCTGAGGCCTGCTTCCGTCGCCAGATCCTGCAGGGAGAGATTGCGCGCGGGATCGTCGTCGATCATGGCCCTGGCCCGCAGCAGGCCGTCTCCTCCTGTAGCCTTTTCTTCCAGGCGGGTGAGCGGGGAAAGAGGGGCAAAGAGCGCGACAAGGGCCTGATCGAGCGCCAGACCCCGATTTTCCTTTTCCCCGGTCGCCGCGGCGAATGCCGACCTGAAGGCGAGGACCGTCCGCGGATCGCTGAATGCCGGCCGCTCGAACTCGAATTCGGGATTTTCGGCCCCCTCGTGGTCGGAGCGGATATCCGCCATCTGCGCCGGCGTCAGATAAAGCATAAGCCAGGACCGGCTCTCGCGGCGTATCGGGACACCGTCATGCACCTCGCCGGGATTGACGGTAATGATGTCGCCGGCGCCGGCGGTGATCTGTCCGCGGCCGGACGCGGACATCTGGCCGCCCGAAACGAAGAGCCCGATGCCATATTCGTCATGGGTATGGCGGGGAAAGACGTGATCGCTTGCGGCGGCCACGGCGATAAGACCCGGCCGGCCGGTGGGAAACATGCGAAAGCCGTCCGCCAAACCGCTCATCAGGCAGCAATCGCCTCACGGATGTCGCCTTCGATCTCTTCCGGTGTCGTCGTCGGCGCGTAGCGTTTCAGCGGATGGCCGTCGCGGCCGATCAGGAACTTGGTGAAGTTCCACTTGATCGGTTCCGAACCGAGAATGCCGGGCTCTGCCGTCTTCAGATACTTGAAGATCGGATGGGCGTCATCGCCATTGACGTCGATCTTGGAGAACATCGGGAAGGTGACGTGGAAGTTGAGGTCGCAAAAGCTTGCGATCTCACTTTCGGTTCCGGGCTCCTGTGCGCCGAACTGGTTGCAGGGAAATCCGAGGACGACGAGATCGTCAGGAAAGGTTTCCTGCAGCTTCTGAAGGCCGGCATACTGGGGCGTGAGGCCACAGGCGCTTGCGGTGTTGACCACGAGAACCACCTTGCCGGTGAATTCGCCCATGAAGCGTTCCTTGCCTTTGATGTCGACCGCATGGAAATCATGGAAGTTGGTGGGCATGGCTGCCTCCTATTCGAACTCGATGATCTTGGACCTGAAGCGTAGCACAGCTTCGCCATTCTGGTTGAAACCTTCGCCAAGCCCGATGTTGAGAATGAGGCCCGGGCGGGAAACGAGCGGGCGGCTCTCGGCACTCGTCATGCTGTAGCTGATCGTGTCGCCGGCATAGACGGGTTTCAGCCATTGCAGGGCTTCGAAGCCGGGGGAGGGGCCGAGCTTCGGCGGTGTCTCGCCTGCAGCGTGCAACCGGGTGAATTCGTCCTTCCAGAAGTCGACGAAGCAGCGCATCCATTCCGCGCAGGTGTGCCAGCCGGAGGCGCATAGCGCGCCGAAGACATAGTGTTTCGCGGCCTCCGCATCCGTGTGAAAGGGCTGCGGATCGAATTTTTCGGCAAAGCGGACAATGGATGCAGCGGTGAAGGTCTTGGAACCCGTCGCGATCCTTTCGCCCGGCGGATAAAGCTCGATCATCCTCATGCTGCATCCTCCGCCGCGGCGCGCAGCCGGAACATGATGGAATTGTGGGAGAGGAGGACCGTCTCTCCGCGCTGGTTCTGGAGTTCATGCCGGAAGGCGACGATGCCGATATGGGGCCGCGAGCGCATGGGACGGGCCGCCTCCACGGTCGAGCGGCCGCTCAGAGTATCGCCGGCGAGCACCGGCTTCTTCCATTCCATGGAATCGATGCCCGGCGCCCCCTCGGAGGCCGAGGCCAGCAGATAAGAATCGATCATCATGCGCATGAACATGCTGCTCGTGTGCCAGCCGGATGCCGATAGGCCGCCCAGTATGCTGGCCTTTCCGGCCTCCACCGAAAGATGCATCGGCTGTGGGTCAAATTCCCTCGCAAATTCAACGATTTCCTTTGCGTCGACGGTCTTCGGCCCAAGTTCGAAGACACGACCGGGCTGGAAATCCTCGAAATAGAGTTGCGGTTTGTTCATGCAACGTTTCCTTATTGCGCAATCCGTGCAGAATGGCCGCCTCGACCGGCAAATTCAAGGAGTGCGCATGGCGGGCTGGATCGATCAGGTGCAATTCCTTTCGTCGCTCGATGGCGCTGCGCGCGAGATGCTGGACAGCCTGCGGCCACAGCATCTGCATGACCGCACGACGCTTTTTCGCCCGGGGGACAGGGCGCAGGCATTCGTGATCCTGCTGTCGGGCAGGATCGGGGTGTATCTCACCGGCCGTAACGGACGGGAACTTTTGCTTTATGCGGTCACGCCGGGAGAAACCTGCGTGCAGACCACCCTCGGGGTGCTCGGCGATGCATTTTATACCGGCGAGGCGATTGCCGAATCCGAACTCGTGGCCGTCATGGTGCCGCGGGCCATGTTCGAGACGCTGATGGCGCAATCATCCGCCTTTCGGGCATTCGTGTTCCGCGCCTTTGCCGCGCGCCTTGGGGACCTGATGTTCGTGCTGGAACAGGTTGCCTTCGTGAAGGTGGAGCAAAGGCTGGCGCATGCGCTGCTGGAAAGGGCGGGGCCGGATGGCGTGATCGTGACGACCCATCAGGAGCTTGCGGTTGTGATCGGTTCGGCGCGGGAGGTGGTATCCCGGCGGCTGGAAGCCTTCGCTTCGAAGGACCTGATCCGGAGCGAGCGTGGCCAGATCCGCCTCATAGACCGGCTGGGACTGCAGCGCCTGGCGGAATGTGACTAAGTCACTGACGAAGGTCGGTTTCCGGCTATGCTGTTGGTAAACGGTTCAGTGCAACGAGCGAAAGGAACGCACCATGTTTGCCAAGAATGTCGGACCCGTAGACCGTATCCTGCGCATCGTCGCCGGCCTCGTCATCCTGTCGCTGTTCTTTATCTATCCGGGGGCCTGGTGGCGTTACTACACGCTGATCGGCGTCGTGCCGCTGCTGACCGGCCTGATGTCCACTTGCCCGCTCTATTCGATCCTCGGTATCTCCACCTGTCCGACGAAGCGGATCTGACGGTATCCGAAAGTAATCCAAGAGATTGGTTCTGACCATGGTTACACTTGACCATTCGGGTGCCCCCACGGAGGGGGCCCAGCAGGGGAGTTTGCGGCATTTGCCCCTGCCGCTGTTTGCCGTGCCGATGGGCCTTGGTGGTTTGGCCCTCGCCTGGCGCGAAGCCGGCAGCGTCATTCAGGCGCCTGCCATTGCTGGCGAGGTGCTGATGGCAACAGCTGCTGCTGCGTGGGTGGTCATCTTTCTGGCGCATGTTCTGCGGGCGTTTCGTCATCACGAAGCACTTGCTGCCGATCTCATGCATCCTATTCGCTCGGCCTTTGCCGGCGCGATCTCGATCGGCCTGATGATTATTGCCGGGGGCGCCATTCCGTATTCGGTGCCCATCGCATCGGCACTGTGGCTGGCCGGCGTAGCCTTGCATCTGGTGATCGGTGTCTGGATCGTGCGCAGCCTTTTGCTCTCGCCACGCGACGCTGCCACGCTGACACCGCCGCTTCTTATCCCGCTCGTCGGCAATGTACTGGCACCGATCTTCGGGGCGAAGCTTGGCTTCCTCACGCTGTCCTGGATGCTGTTTGGTCTCGGAGCTTTGCTGTGGCTGATGGTGCAGCCGTTGATTTTGCAGAGGCTGGCGACTGGTCCGGCGCTGCCGGCCAAGATGAGACCAACACTCGCTATTCTGCTGGCACCGCCGGCAGTCGGCAGTATCGCGCTGATGGCACTGACCAATGGCGTCGGTCCGGGTCCGCTCGGCATCTATGCGCTGGCAGCACTTGTGGCTGCCGTTCTGGTGACGCTCTGGCCGGTATTTAGAAGTGCGCCCTTTGCCATGTCATGGTGGGGTTACACGTTTCCGGCGGCAGCCTTCACCATCGCATCGCTGAAGGTGGCGGATCATCATCCGATGTCTTGGCACCTGCCTGCCCTATGGCTGCTGCTGCTTGTCGTCTCGGCCATGATTCTCCTTGTCAGCCTCGCCACCTTGCGGGCGCTGTGGAGCGGTCACCTGCTACAACCGGAATAGGGTCGCTGGACTGTCTCTTCGAGCCGTGAAATGAAACTGCCGCCCCTCTTGCGAGGGACGGCAGTCGTGTATCATCCGATAATCGCGGGTCCGTATCAGGTGTTGAAGCGGAAGTGGATCACGTCGCCGTCATGGACGACGTATTCCTTGCCTTCGTCGCGGCCCTTGCCCGCTTCCTTGGCGCCGACTTCGCCCTTGTAGGCGATGTAGTCGTCATAGGAGATGGTGAAGGCGCGGATGAAGCCGCGTTCGAAATCCGTGTGGATGACGCCGGCTGCCTGGGGTGCCTTGGTGCCGCGGACGATGGTCCAGGCGCGGCATTCCTTCGGGCCGACGGTGAAGTAGGTGATTAGGTCCAGGAGGTGATAGCCGGCGCGGATCAGGCGATCGAGGCCAGCTTCCTCCAGACCGAGGGCGGACAGGAATTCCTTGGCTTCCTCTTCCGGCAGCTGGGCGACTTCCGCCTCGATGGCGGCGGAGATGACGACGCATTCCGCCCCCTGTGCGGCGGCCATCTTCGCGACGGCTTCAGTGTATTTGTTGCCGGTCGCGGCATCGCCTTCGGCCACGTTGCAGACGTAGAGCACGGGGTGGGACGTCAGCAGGTTCAGGCCCTTGAGGATGGCGATATCGTCGGGGGCGAGCGTTTTCAGCAGAAGTCGGGCCGGCTTGCCTTCATTCAGCAGCTTGATGACGGCTTCCATGACCGGAAGCTGGGCGACGGCGTCCTTGTCCTTGCCGGTGGCGCGCTTGCGGGTCTGCTCGACGCGGCGCTCCAGGCTTTCGAGGTCGGCCAGCATCAGCTCGGTCTCGATGGTGTCGGCGTCGCCGACCGGATCGATGCGGCCTTCGACGTGGGTGATGTCGGTGTCCTCGAAGCAGCGCAGCACATGGACGATGGCGTCGACTTCGCGGATATTGGCAAGGAACTTGTTGCCGAGGCCTTCGCCCTTGGAGGCGCCGCGCACGAGGCCGGCGATATCCACGAAGGAGATGCGCGTCGGAATGATTTCCTTCGAGCCGGCGACGGCGGCAAGCTTCTGCATGCGCGCATCCGGCACGGCGACCTCACCGGTGTTCGGCTCGATGGTGCAGAAGGGATAGTTGGCGGCCTGCGCGGCGGCCGTCTTAGTCAGCGCGTTGAAGAGGGTGGACTTGCCGACATTCGGCAGGCCGACGATACCGCATTTGAAGCCCATGGCCAGGATACCTGTTTCGCTTGGAATTTTCGTTGCCCACGCCTATGGGATAAAGGAGGAGAGCGGTCAAGTCTCGAGGCGGTCGCCGGACTTTCTGCGGGACGGAACCCATGCGTTTTGCCGCCGATCCATGCTATGGTTAGTGCGCTCATGCGCCCACGATGCCAGTCCGCGACAGGAGTATCCCATGCCGCAGAATGATACCGATCTGAAGCCGAAGACGGTGACGAAGCCGAAACCGGAGCGGCCACGGCTCTACAAGGTCATTCTCGTCAACGACGACTATACGCCGCGAGAATTCGTGACCATGGTGCTGAAGGCCGTCTTCCGGATGAGCGAGGAGACCGGATACCGGGTCATGATGACAGCGCACAAGATGGGGACGGCAGTGGTGGTCGTCTGCACGCGCGATATCGCCGAAACCAAGGCGAAGGAAGCAACCGACCTCGGCAAGGAAGCGGGCTTTCCGCTGATGTTCACCACGGAACCGGAGGAGTGAACCCCTCTAGGGTGTTCAGCCGAAGGGTGTTCAGGCCGGGCGGCGGATCTGGAAGCCGGTCTTGTCCTGCCGGAAACCGCAGTCGCGATAAAAGCGATGAACCGCCTCGTCGCTCCTGCCGGTTAACAGCATTGCCTTGTAGCACCCCGCCCTCCATGCTGCCGCGATCGCGGCACAAACGGCAGCTCGACCGAAACCCCTGCCACGATGCGAGGTGAGCGAAACGACGTTCTCGATCAGGGCATAGGGTTTTGCATCGCGGGTCAGGTTGGGCGTGACGACGAGAGTTGCCGTGGCGACCGGAGTCTCGCCGTCGAGGGCGAGGAAGGTCGTCAGGCCGGGCTGGGCGAGCATCTGCCGGTATGTCGCCGCAGCCAGTGCTTCCGGCAGAGGCGGCTCCGTCGGATGCAGTTCGCGGTAGAGCATGAGGAGAGCAGAAAGGTCATCGATGCCAGCCGCGCGAACCGGGATTACGGCAGTCATCTCACTCGCCCTTCTTGGCGAACATCCGCTTCAACATTTCCGCCATCGGGCCGGTCTCGGGGAGCTTCGGTTGCGCCGTGTTGCGGGCCTGATGGATATGCGACTTGCCGGCCGGCTTCGGGGCGGTCTTGGCCGTAGCTTTAGGCTCTTCCCCCTCGGCCTTGCCGCCCGTCGCAAGCGCCAGCTTGTTCAGCAGCTTGCCATCCTCGCCCTTGACCAGCAGATCGGCATTGTCTGCAATAGCGTCGAGAAGCGGATCGAGCCATGCGTGGTCGGCCTTGGCAAAGTCGCCGAGCACATGGCCGTGCACACGCTCCTTGTCGCCGGGATGGCCGATGCCGAGGCGAAGGCGTCGGTATTCCCTGCCGCAATGGGCGTCGAGCGACTTGAGGCCGTTGTGGCCGCCATGGCCACCGCCGGCCTTGAGCCGCACCTTACCTGGCGCAAGATCGAGTTCGTCGTGAATGGCAACGATATCGGCGGGGGTGAGCTTGTAGAAGCGCATGGCTTCGCCGACCGATTCACCCGAGAGGTTCATGAAGGTCTGCGGCTTCATCAGAAGCACTTTCTCGCCGGCAATCTCGCCTTCGGCGATCTCCGCCTTGAACTTCTTCGACCAAGGCGAAAAGCTGTGGCGGCGGTGCAGGGCATCGACGGCCATGAAACCGATATTGTGGCGGTTACCTTCGTATTTCGAGCCCGGATTGCCCAAGCCGGCGATAATCATCATAGGCGGCGGTTCCCTTTCAGTGTCAGGCTTTCACCATCGCCAAACGCGGGACTTGTCAACCCGAATTATTGCTCCGGAAACTCGTCGGTGGTCGCGCCCAGACCGCCGAGGCCTTCCTCCTCAAGTAGACGGGCCTGGGTTCCGTCGGCCATGAGGCCGGCCAATGCCTGCTGCATGCTCTGGCGGAGCGGTTCGGGGAAATTGATGTTGCATGCGATCGAGAAGGTCTGCTTGGAAAAGACATACTGCGCCTCGACCGGGTTACCTTCCTGCTTCAGTTTCATATAGAATTTTTCGGAGATCGGCATGAGGTCGATACGACCGGCGACCAGCTTTTTCAGGGTGAGATCGAGGTCGGTTGCCAGGTCGATCTTCGGAAACCCTTCCCGCTCCAGGAGGTTCTGGGTGTAATCGTTGCGCTGAGTGCCGACGATGTACTGCTTGGCTTCCTCGTTGTTCGTGACCTTCACGCCGGCCCCCTTGCGCGCGATCATGAAGTTGCGATCGATGGCCAGGGGTTCGACCCATTTGAAACGGTTGTGCCGCTCCGGAATATGAGCGGTGGTGAAGACACAGGTGCGTGTATCGGTCTCGGCAAGCGCAAGGGCGCGGGCCCATGGCATCAGTTCGACCGTATATTGGGCATCGACATGTTTCATCATCTCGATGACCTGCTTGTAGCCGGCACCGCCGTAGCCGTTACCCTGGCGGTAGTTATAGGGCGGGTAGTCTTCCGTGGTGAAGTGGATCGTCTCGGCGCTGGCCGCGCCCGCCAGACCCATCGAGAGGAAAAATGCCATCAGCCGCATGCGTGCATTTCCTTTCATGATTGTGGTGCTTCAGGCGACGGAACTCCGCGCCGTATCCATGTTGATTTCCAGGTCGATCAGATGTTGGACCGGTTGCGGCCGGGCGAAGAGATAGCCCTGGCCAGCATCGACGCCGAACTGCTTCAGTGCGTCACGTTGCGTTTCGGTCTCGACGCCTTCCGCCACGACGCTGCATTCCATCTTGTGCGAGATCGCGGTGATCCCTTCGACGAGCATCCGGCTCTTGTGGCGCAGTTCCGGACTGTCCGCCGAGAGCGAATGGACGAAGGACTGGTCGATCTTCACGATGTCCACAGGGAAGCGGTTGAGATAGCTCAGCGAGGAATAACCGGTGCCGAAGTCGTCGAGCGCGATACGGCAGCCGAAACCGGCGAATTCATCGAGAATGGTCCGGATCTGCGGATTGTCGTGCAGAAGCGTGGCTTCGGTGATTTCGATGACGATGCGGTGTGGGGCAATGCCGTGGCGCGTGGTCAGCGCCGCAAGCCGGATCGGCAGCGTCGGCTCGAACTGCAGGGGCGAGAAATTGATGGCGAGATAGGCCTGGTCGTTGCCGGTGGCTTCCGAGAGACGGACGAGGTTGGCGAGTGCCTTGTCGAGCATGCTGTTGCCGACACGGGTGATCGCTCCTGTCTCTTCGGCGACGCGGATGATTTCCGCCGGCGGCATGATGCCCTTTTCGGGGTGGTCGAGGCGAAGCAGCGCCTCGTAACCGATCACTGTGCCGGACGAAAGATCGATGATCGGCTGGAAGAAGGCGTCGAACCAGTCGTTTGCGAGACCTGCCTCGATATCGCGCTCGATCTCCGCGCGGTGACGCGTATTGTCCTGCATCAGGGGATCGTAGAGCAGGGCTCCGTTCTTGCCGTCGCGTTTCTTGCTGTACATGGCCATATCCGACTTCTGCAGAAGTTCGGCGGCGTTGTGCGCGTGGCGGGGATAGAGCGCGACGCCGACGCTGGCGCTCAGCCGAACCGTCGTGCCGTGTACGAGAAGCGGTTCGTCGAAAATCGCGCAGAGACGGTGGCTGATGTCCATGGCGTCCCGTTCGGCGGCATCGGAGCGGATGAGAATGGCGAATTCGTCGCCGCCGAGACGGGCGGCGATGGCGCCTGCCGGCAGCAGCGGCCGCATCAGATCGACCAGCTGGCGCAGCACACTATCGCCCGCGTGATGGCCGAGATTGTCGTTGATCCATTTGAAACGGTCGAGATCGACAAAGATGCAGGCCAGTTCTCCGCCCTCTTCATCGGTCTTGCCGATCTCCGTATCGAGCGCATTTTCGAAACCCTGGCGGTTCATCAGTCCGGTCAGATGGTCGGTGATGGCCTGGCGAAGGTTGCGCGCTTCGGACTGCTTGAGGGCCGTCACATCGGTCATGACGCTCAGGGAGAGCGCCAGCTCGTCAGCATGGGCTTCCTTGTTGGCTTCGGCAATCAGCACGTCCATTACATTGCCGTCGGCACGCATGAACTTGGTGGTGATTTCGACCACACTATTGCCCTTGCCCCTGCACCTCTTGCGTTCGAGATAGGCATCGCGGACGTCTGCCGGCACGAAATCGGCGAAGCGGTGTCCAATGACCTCGGCGCGCCGGTAACCGGTCGCGAGCAGCCAGTAATCGCTGACGCCGGTAATGCGGTCGTCCTCGTCGAGCGACAGCAGCATGGCGGGTGTCAGGTTATAGATGTCGGTAATGCGGTGGTGCGCCAGCTTCAGTTCGCGCTCCTCCTGTTCAAGCTGGCTCTGCATCGCGTTGAAGCTTTTTGCCAGCCGGCCGATCTCGTCGTTCGACTGCCAGTCGACATGGTGCCGGGAGCCGAGCTGGCGGGTGGCTTCGATGGCGGCGGTCAGTTTCAGCAGCGGCCGGATAATCATCAGGCGGCTGCCGAGGATCGCTGCGCCGACAATGCCGACCACGGCGACCACAAAGATGCCGATCAGCAGGCCCTCCGCCCGGCGCAGGGAGGAAAGCGCTTCGAGCCTGTCGAAATAGATGGTGATCGTTCCGACCAGTTTCGCTCCGTCCACCGTCTGGTAGAAGATTTCGCGCGACATGGAACGGACGCCGTGCTTGGACCAGACCGGAAACGCCGGCATCGAAACGCTGATACCGCCGGAGACGTCGCGAACCTGAACCTTGGCGATGGAATTGGAAGAGACGATGCTCGCCGTGATTTGTTCGACGCTTTCCCGGTCGAAATCCCACATGGGTTTGGCCAGCGCCTGCGAATTGGCCGCAAGCAGCACCTCGACGTGATCCTTGAGTTCCTTGCCGGCCTGTTCGGAAGAGAGTGTGAGGAAGAGGGCGAAGAGCGGAACGATCAGGACGAAGACGGTGATTGCGACGATCGCAAGAAATCGACTTTCGATGGAACGATTCATCGCGCACGATCCCTGTCTTTTAACGGACGACACGTTCCGATCGTCAAGTCATATGTCCCCAGCTCGTTCCCACACTCCCCAACGGTTTCACGAATCTGTTAAATTGCGTTAAAGCGAAATTCTCAAATCTACCAGCATTCGCGTTTGGGCGATCGCGGGCATAAAAAAATCCCGCCTCGATGAGGCGGGATCGTATTTACGCTTTGCCTTTGGCTGAAGAAATCAAGCTTCAGCAGCAGCGGCTTCGTCGACACCACCGGCCGGGGCAACGATCGTCGCGATGGTGAAGTCGCGATCGGTGATGACCGGGGTAACGCCGGCCGGCAGCTTCACATGGGAAATGTGAAGGCTGTCGCCGATCTTGTGGCCAGCGAGGTCAACCGTGATGAATTCCGGGATGCTGTCGGCCGGGCACAGCAGTTCGACTTCGTGACGGACGATGTTCAGAACGCCGCCGATCTTGATGGCGGACTGCTCTTCGTTGACGAAGTGAACCGGGACTTGAACGCTGACGCGGCTGTTTGCCGAAACGCGCAGGAAGTCGACGTGCATGGTGAAGTCGCGAACCGGATCAAGCTGATAGTCCTTCGGCAGGACCTTGATCTTCTCGCCGTTGACTTCGATCACGGCAACGGTGGTCATGAAACCGCCGGCGTGGATGCGCTTCGTCACTTCGTTGGTGTTGAGCGCGATGGAGATGGGGGCCTGCTTGTCACCATAGATGACAGCGGGAATCAAACCGTTGCGGCGAAGTTCACGGGAGGACCCCTTACCAACCCGTTCGCGCGCCTCGGCCTTGAGCTCGTAAGTTGCGTGGCTCATGGCTATTCCTTTCGAGGTTATTTGGAGAGCTTCGCCACCCGCGGATCGTCGATCCGCTGGCAGGAAACCGGAGATGTCGATGAAGACGCCTCATCCGCGTTGCCTCCAAGGGTGTCTACGCGGACGGGGGCGCTATAATACAGACCGCCTGCAAAGGCAAGGCTTTCCGGGATTTTCCGCCGGACAGGAGATGAGATCGGGTGTAAGTTCGAAAAGACGTATCGCTTATTGCGGCAGAAAGGCGCTGCCGGTGATTGTGCCGCCGGGAGCGGATGGAAGGCGATCGTCTGGCCGTCTGATGACAGTTCGGGACGATCCGGGCGCAGAGTGGCGCAATATTGCGACACCTTCAGTTGGGAAAGCTAGTCGCATCTTGTATCAGGACTCGCCGATTGAAAGATTCAAAGAGCGCGGGCACAATAAGTTCAAGCTTTGGGAGGAGCACCATGCGCCGAGAAACGAGTCATTCGGACTTGGTCTATGCGACCGCCTTGCAGAATTCGGCTGCGGCGAGCTCGCCGATTGCCGCTTCGTGGCGGCGCTGCCTGAACCTTTATCAATTGCAGCCGGAAGAGGGGCGCAAACCCGTCCAGGTCGATGACACCGTCTTTCGCGAGGCTCGCGAGAAGATGGAGCACCTCATTCACGTATGCGCCGACGAGTTCGACCGTCTCTATCAGACCGTCGGCCGTTCGGGTTGCTGCCTCGTACTCTCCGACAAGAGCGGCGTGGTGCTCGACCGGCGCGGTGCGGCCGGCGACGATGCGGATTTCCACGGTCTCGGCCTTTGGCAGCAGAACGTCTGGAGCGAAGCGAGTGTCGGGACCAACGGTATCGGCACCGCCCTTGCCGACGAGCGACCGGTGGTCATTCACGGCGACCAGCATTTCCTGAGCTCGAATATTGCTTTGAGCTGCGCCACAGCGCCAATCCGCGACCATCTCGGTCGGGTAACGGCAGCGCTGGACATTTCGACATGCCGGCAGGATGTGACCGACATGACGCTGGCAATCCTCTCGCAAGCGGTCCGCGATGTCGCGACACGTGTGGAGATGAGCCTTTTTCGCATGGCATTTCCCGCCGCGCGGATCGTCATGGTGCCGACCGCAGGCGCTTCCGTGTCGGCCTTGCTTGCCGTCGATCAGGACGACCTCATTCTGGGGGCCACAAAGGCGGCGCGCGTCGCACTCAGGCTGGACGACCAGATGATCGCGCAGGGGATTCCCGCATCGGACGCCTTGCGCGAGGACAGAGGCGAAGCCTCTTCCGATCTCGACGATGCTGAAAGGGCGGCCCTGCGGCGGGCGCTTTCCCGGACAAACGGCAACGTGTCCCAGGCTGCTCAGGTTCTCGGTATCAGCCGCGCGACGCTGCACCGGAAGATGAAGCGTTTTTCCCTGCAGTGACCGGTCTGCCGGGGGAATGCGCATGTTAGCCATTGCTGTATCATAAGTGAAACAGTGTGCGCTGCGGTATGAGGCTGCACCACTTCCGGAAGCCAACTTTCATCGCGATCATCTTCCCATCGGTCCAGGAGGGACCTTTCACAGGGAGGATTACAGATGAATATCCAGGTTCAGACCATTGCCGGATCGCCGTTCAAGCTGCGCTACGGCAATTTCATCGGAGGCGAATGGCGTGAGCCGGTGAACGGCCGTTACTTCGACAACACGACGCCTGTCACCGGCGGCAAGCTCTGCGAAGTCGCCCGTTCCGACGAACACGACATCAATCTCGCGCTCGACGCCGCCCATGCCGCCAAGGACAAGTGGGGCCATACGTCGACGACCGAACGCTCCAACATCCTCAACAAGATCGCCGACCGCATGGAAGCCAATCTCGAGCTTCTGGCACGCGCCGAAACCTGGGACAATGGCAAGCCGCTTCGTGAAACCATGGCGGCCGACATTCCGCTCGCCATCGACCATTTTCGCTACTTCGCCGCATGCGTTCGCTCCCAGGAAGGTTCGATCGGCGAAATCGACCACGACACCGTCGCCTATCACTTCCATGAGCCGCTCGGGGTCGTCGGACAGATCATTCCGTGGAACTTCCCGATCCTGATGGCTGCCTGGAAGGTCGCGCCCGCGCTTGCCGCAGGCAATTGCGTCGTGCTGAAGCCCGCCGAACAGACCCCCGCATCGATCCTCGTTCTCGCCGAACTGATCGCCGACCTCTTGCCGCCGGGCGTTCTTAACATCGTCAACGGCTTCGGCCTCGAAGCCGGCAAGCCGCTTGCGACCAGCCCGCGCATCGCCAAGATCGCGTTTACCGGCGAAACCTCGACCGGCCGCCTTATCATGCAGTATGCCAGCCAGAACCTGATCCCGGTCACGCTGGAACTGGGCGGCAAGTCGCCGAACATCTTCTTCGCCGACGTGATGGCGGAAGACGACGACTTCCTCGACAAGGCGCTGGAAGGCTTTGCGATGTTTGCTCTCAACCAGGGCGAGGTGTGCACATGCCCGAGCCGTGCGCTGGTGCACGAGAAGATCTACGACCGCTTCATGGAAAAGGCCGTCAAGCGCGTCGAGGCCGTGCGTCAGGGCGACCCGCTCGACATGTCGACGATGATCGGCGCTCAGGCCTCCAGCGAACAATTGCAGAAGATCCTTTCCTATATCGACATCGGCAAGCAGGAGGGCGCAAAGGTCCTGACCGGCGGCTACCGCAATGAACTTTCGGGCGATCTGGCTGGCGGCTACTACGTCAAGCCGACGGTGTTCGAGGGTCACAACAAGATGCGGATCTTCCAGGAAGAGATTTTCGGGCCGGTTGTCTCCGTCACCACCTTCAAGGACGAGGCGGAAGCGCTGGAAATTGCCAACGACACGCTCTATGGCCTGGGTGCCGGGGTGTGGAGCCGCGATGCCAATACCTGCTACCGTTTCGGACGCAACATCCAGGCCGGCCGTGTCTGGACCAATTGCTACCACGCCTATCCGGCCCATGCGGCCTTCGGCGGCTACAAGCAGTCCGGCATCGGCCGCGAGACCCACAAGATGATGCTCGAGCACTACCAGCAGACCAAGAACATGCTGGTCAGCTACAGCCCGAAGGCGCTCGGCTTCTTCTGAGCGTGTCTTCCTTCTCCCCGCTTGCGGGGAGAAGGTGCCCATAGGGCGGATGTGAGGCCGCTCTGTCCTGCCCCTCATCCTGACCCTCTATCCCCGGGGGAGGGGAAGGTGGCAAACCGGAGGGACCGATGACCGCGACCATCACTGTCGGCGAGCCCCGCGTCATCGCCACCGATGCCGCACTTGCGTTTCTTGCCGAAATCCGGAGGGACCATCCCGACATTCTTTTCCACCAGTCAGGTGGGTGTTGCGACGGTTCATCGCCGATGTGTTATCCGGCGAGCGAATACCGCGTCGGCGAAACCGACGTGAAGCTCGGCGAGATCGGCGGCGTGCCGTTCTATATCAGCGGCAGCCAGTTCGAGGTGTGGAAGCATACCCAGCTCATCATCGACGTGGTGGAAGGGAGAGGCGGCATGTTTTCGCTCGACAACGGCCGCGAGCGACGCTTCCTGACCCGTTCCCGGCTCTTTTCCGGCGGAGAGGCCTGCCCGGTGCCGATGGTGAGGAGCTAAGGCCCGTCTGCGGGTTCCAGAAGCACAAAGCCCGCGGCCCCAAAAGGGGCGCGGGCTTTGTGCTGCATTCCGATATCGAAACGATCAGTCGAAAAGGCTCGAAACAGACTCTTCGGCGGCCGTGCGGTTGATCGCCTCGCCAAGCAGGTTGGCGGTGGTCAACACACGGATATTGTGGGCCGACTGGACGGCGGTGGTCGGCTGGATCGAGTCCGTGATGACGAGTTCGCGCAGCTTCGAGGATGCGACGCGCGTCACGGCGCCGCCGGACAGGACGCCGTGGGTGATATAGGCGGTGACGCTGGTCGCGCCATGCTTCAGCAAGGCCTCGGCGGCGTTGCAGAGCGTGCCCCCGGAATCGACGATGTCGTCGATCAGGATGCAGTCCTTGCCGGTCACGTCGCCGATGACGTTCATGACCTCGGACTCGCCGGGGCGGTCGCGGCGCTTGTCAACGATCGCCAGCAGACAGTCGAGGCGCTTTGCCAGCGAACGGGCGCGCACCACGCCGCCGACGTCGGGCGAGACGACCATGACGTTCTTCAGGTCGTAATGCTCCTTGACGTCACGGGCCAGGATCGGAACCGCATAGAGATTGTCAGTCGGGATATCGAAGAAGCCCTGGATCTGGCCGGCATGCAGGTCGAGGGTCAGAACACGGTCGGCGCCGGCTTCGGTAATCAGGTTGGCGACGAGCTTGGCGGAAATCGGAGTGCGGGGGCCGGGTTTGCGATCCTGGCGGGCATAGCCGAAATAGGGAAGGACCGCCGTGATGCGCCGCGCCGATGAACGCCGGAAGGCGTCGATCATAATCAGCAGTTCCATCAGGTGGTCATTGGCGGGGAAGGAAGTGGACTGAACGACGAAAACGTCCTCGCCGCGCACGTTTTCCTGGATTTCTACGAAGATTTCCTGGTCCGCAAAGCGTCTTACGCTGGCCTTTCCGAGTGGTACGTTCAGATAATTGCAGATTGCCTCGGCGAGTTGCCGGTTGGAGTTACCTGCGAATACCTTCATTTTGGCCCGCCTATTGCCCTGCTGAGAATGGGCGCTTTTTAGCGCCCTCAAGCCCGAATGCAAGAGCGAAGACGACAATGGCAACCTTTTTCGTGAAAACTATGTGACCTCGTTGCATCAACCGCGCTGGCTGTCGCGCCAGTTCACGTATTCGGCGATGGTCCGGGTGGCGATTTGCTGCATCAGGGAGGCCGGAACCGCTGCCCAGGGATCCTGGGCGCCGGATTTCAGGGTTTCCTGCCCCTGAATGCGATGCAGCCGCCCGCCGCTCGCGTCGAGCACGTCCCAGACATAGACGATGGTGACGGTGCCGCCGTCTCCGAAGGCGGAGAAATACCCCTTCAGGATGTGTTGGCTGGCGGGATCGGAGGCCGGCTTGATGGTGAGCCCGCGAGCGCGGGCCTCCGCGCCGAGCTGTCGTGACAAGGGTGTGACAGCCTGCACGGGTGCGCCGATGATCGGCAGGAAGCGGATGGTGCCGACCGCAGCGGCAGGCGGAAGGGCCGCGACCTCAGCCGGGGCAGAAGGCTGAACCTGCTGTGCTGCGACTGGCTGCGGCTGCATCGGCTGCATAGGCTGTTGCGGCTCAACGGGTTGCTGCTGCTGATACGTGGCGGACGGCGCTTCGGGATAGGCGACGGGATCGCCCGTCAGGGGCGCCGAAGCGACCGGGTTGTGGCCGGCTTGGAGCGCGGCTGCCTGTGCTTCCAGCGTGTTCTGCGGACCGGGCGTGTAGCCTTGTTCGGAAAGCGAGGCGCTTTCCATGGGATAGGAGGCGGTGGAGGAGTTGTAGGTGCCGCTCGACTGGCTTGCGAGAGAGAGATTGCCATCCGTTACCGGCTGGCCGCCGTCGCCCACCTCCATCGGCGGCGTCAGGGCGTCGGGCGTATTGCATGCCGTCAGCATGACCGTCACGATCAGACTCGTCATTGCCATGCGTGCAGGTTTCATACGCGCTACCGTCCTCGTGCCACCTCCGTGCCGATTGACGAGAATACGGCTAAAATCCTAGCAAATCCTTATGGCCGGCCTTGCGGGGGCGTTTCCGCGCAGGCTGCGCCTAGCGCACCAGCAGTTCCAGCCCGTGCCGTGAAAGCGGGCGCGGCGCGGCGGCTGTGGTAAGGTAGGTGTGGCCAAGCGTCATCGCCGTCTCGCGCTCGCTGTCCATGATAATCATGTGAACGAAGAGCGACATGTCGGGGCGGATTTCCTGGGTATTGCCGGTGTGGAACATCTGATGCTCCATCCATGAGGGCGAGAAGCGGGCGCCGAGGGAATAACCGCAGGCGTTCAACCGGTGGCGGGCAAGACCGCGTTCGTCCATGATGCGCGCATGGGTGTCGAAGACGTCGCCGAAGGTGTAGCCCGGCCGCAGCACCTCTTCGATCGCTTTGATGGCCTGGTAGCAGGCGGAGTAAAGTTCGCGGTGACGCGGGCTCGGTTCGCCAATGACGATCGTCCGCATCATCGCCGCGTGATAATGCGCCGCCGCTCCCGCCCATTCGAGCGTCAGCTGGTCCTTGTCCGAGAGCCTCCGGCGCCCCGCCTTGTAACGGCAGAGCAGGGCATCCGCACCCGAACCGATGATAAATTCATTGGCCGGATAGTCGCCGCCGCTGGCAAGGATCGCTCCCTGCATGGCCGCAAGGATCGCTGCCTCGTCCCCGCCGGCCTTAATCAGCGGCAGGGCGGCGTCGAGGGCATCGTCGGCAAGCGTTGCCGCGCGCTCGACGCAGGCGATTTCGGCCGGGCTCTTCACGAGGCGGAGTTCGCTCACGAGATAGGAGGCGTCGACGATCTCGCAGAAGTTGGTCAGCTGGTTATCGAGCAGCCGGGCGACGCGACCGGTCATGCCGTGGGTGTCGTATTCGATGCCTATGCGGGCGCCCAGCAGGTCCATCTCGCTCAGGAGGTTGCGCAGGTCGACGCTCGGATCGGCGTTCACCCGGTCGACCCAGACGACGACGTTTTCGATCGTCGAGGTATGCTTGGCCTGCCGCAGGTCGGCCGAGCGCGTCAGAAGCGTCATGGAGCCATCGGCCTTCACGACGAGCGTCTGGAAAAAGCAGTAGCCGAAGGTGTCGTAGCCGGTCAGCCAGTACATGCTTTCCTGGGCGAAGAGCAGCACCGCATCCAGCTTCTGTTCGGCCATGGCCGCCGTCAGGCGCGCGAGGCGATCCGAATATTCGCTCGGTTCGAACTGCAGGGCCATGTCATTTCTCCATGATGGCGATTGCAGAGATCTGTCGTCCGTAGTCCGGTTCGCCGGCGTGGGTGGTACGGCGATAGGAAAAGAAGGCCTGCGGATCGGCATAGGTGCAGAGATCGAGATTTTCCGCCCTTACGCCGCTGTCCGAAAGGCGGCGGACGGTCAGTCCGGGCAGGTCGAACATGGCATGGCCGGGACGTTCCGAGGGGCTGAAGAACACGTCGAATGAGGGGTCCTGGGCGAGGAAGCGCTCGACGAATTCGGGGCCGACCTCATAATTGCGGGCGCTGATCGAGGGGCCGAGGCAGGCCCGGATGGCCTCACGGCGGGCGCCGAGACCGACCATCGCATCCACGGTATTTTCCAGAACGCCGCCGAGAGCGCCCTTCCAGCCGGCATGGGCAGCGCCGATCACGCCGTTTTCCGGGTCCATGAACAATACCGGACCACAATCGGCGGTCAGAACGCCGAGGACGATGCCGGGCGTTGCCGTCACCAGGGCGTCCGCCTCGGGTCTTGCCCCGTCATAGGTTGCATCGACGACCATCACGTCAGGCGAATGCACCTGGTGAACCGTCGCCAGTTTTTCGATGGGCTGTGCGAACCATTGTGCCACCCGGCGGCGATTTTCCCGTACTCTCTCAGGATCGTCGCGGGAACCGAGCCCGACGTTGAGGCCGGCGTAGATGCCATCGGAAATACCGCCCCGGCGGGTGAAATAGCCATGCCGTATACCCGCGCCTGCGCCTGCGGCGAGTATGGGGCTTTCGATCGGCTGTGGCGCGTCGTTCATCGGCATGGTGGTCTCCGTCGCGGCGGTACCGTGCCCGGTCCGCCTGTTCCCGCATTGAAATAAAAGCGGAATTTATGTTCCTCCGGCGCGGCGATCGGCGTGATGTTGGCCATCGCCGCATGCGATGTCAATTGCCGGATTTGAAGGGTAGAACCGAAACGGCGGGGCTGGAGAGGGCGAGTACCTTGAAGAGTTCTCCCATCCTTCCTTCGCCGGACCCCGCCAGCCGCTGGACGGCTTCGACGATGTCGCGCTGCGTCCCGGCGTCCTTGTCGCGACCGAGGGACGAGGCGCGTTCCTCGATACCAAGTGCCACCAGGAAATCGCCCTGATGCAGACAGCCGTTGACATGAACGCCGGCCGTAAGCGCGCTGCGGGCCAGGGTCTCGAAGTCGACATGGCTGGTCAGGTCGGCGAGGCCCGGATTGGCGAGCGGCGGATCGAACTTGTGGTCGCGAACCGCCTGAAGCGTGTCGCCGAAGCCGGTGACCATGTGACCGTAGTCGATGATGAGTGCGGTGCCGTGATTCTGTTTCAGGCGGTCGCATATGGTCGTCAGAACAGCCTCACGGGCCGGGGATACCTCGAAGATCGTGCCATCGGGGGGAGGTGTTTCGCGCTGCGGCAGCATTTCGGGATCGAGAGTGGCGACGCCGAGCGTGAAGGAAAGCTCATTGTCGGCGTCGAGGCCAACCATGCGTTCCCGGAACCCGGTGGGCGTCTTGATGAACTGGCGGATCGGAATGGCGTCGAAGAGTTCGTTGGCGGCCAGCAGCGTGAAACCGGCGGGCAATTGGTCGAAGCTTTCGTGCCAGTGCACCTTCTGGCCGTGGTTCGCCAGTGTCTGGCGCTGCACGTCCTGCAGGCGGGGGCTGGTTTCGACGAGATGAACCGTCGACTGTTCGTAGAGACGCGGGGCGAGGCGTGCGATAACCCTGAGCATGTCGGACATCATCGTGCCGCGGCCGGGGCCGATCTCAATGAGGCGTACGTCGGCCGGTTCGCCGTGGTGCTGCCAGGCGAGCACCATGAAAACGCCGATCATTTCGCCGAAAAGCTGGCTGATTTCCGGGGCGGTGATGAAGTCGCCGGCGCGCCCGAAGGGATTGCGCGTGCGATAGTAGCCGTGTTCCGGATCGGCGAGGCAGAGGGCGAAATAATCCGTGACGCTGATCGGCCCGCCGGCAAGGATCAGCGACTTGATCTTGTCCGCAAGCGCGGTCGTCATTGGTCTTCCTCCTCCATTCCCGCTTCAGGACGCGGTGCAACGCGCGCGCCAGAGCGCCCAGAGGCCGACAGCAAGCATCGGCAGCGACAGAAGCATTCCCATGGTCAGCCAGCCGCCGGCAAGATAGCCGAGTTGCGGATCGGGTTCGCGGAAAAACTCGACGGCGATGCGGGCGACGGCGTAGAGGCTGACGAAACAGCCGGTGACCAGGCCGCGCATGCGGAAACCGCCGGCCCGGCCGATGATCTGCAGCAGCACGAACATCAACAGGCCTTCGAGCAGGGCTTCGTAAAGCTGGCTCGGATGACGGGGAAAGGGGCCGCCAGTCGGGAAGACCATGGCCCATGCCACGTCGGAAGGTCGCCCCCAGAGTTCGCCGTTCACGAAATTCGCAATACGGCCGAAGAAGATGCCGATCGGCGCGACGCTGGCGACGATGTCGAACAGGCTCCAGATCGGGATCGCGTGGCGGCGGGCAAAGAGGATCATCGCAATCGTCGCGCCGGCAAAGCCGCCGTGGAACGACATGCCGCCGTTCCAGACCTCGATCGCCCGCAGGGGGTCGGCGATGACGGAAGGCAGGTCGTAGAACAGGATATAACCGAGCCGGCCGCCAAGGACGATGCCGATCGCCACCCAGACAAGGAAATCGTCGAGATGCGCGGCGGTGCAGGGCGGCGTGCCGGCCGGCCAGAGTTTTTCGTTGCGCACCATGGCGCGCGCGACCACCCAGCCGAGCATGATGCCGCAGACATAGGCGAGACCGTACCAATGGATCGCCAGAGGACCGATGGAAAACGCCACCGGGTCAATGGCCGGGAAGGTCAGGATGGAAAGGAGTGCTGTGGCTGACGACAAGGTTGCCCCTTATGACGATGTCGGCGGAAAATGGCGTCCGATCATGGCATGGTCAAGATGGAATCTTGGCGCAGGCATGTCCGTTCCCCCTTGTTCACAAGCGAATTTCCTTGCAACCGAGGCGGCAAATGCCTACCTCACTTCAGGCCGGAGCACGTTGCCGGCCAGGGATCAGGTGCCAAGAGGAGCCAAAGCCATGTCGACCGGGCCTAACCGCATTATGGACGAATTCGCCAAGCTCATGACGGATGCCGCGGGTGCGGCGCAGGGCGTGCGCAAGGAAATGGAAACAGCCTTCCACGCCCAGGCTGAGCGCTGGCTGAACAGCATGGATCTCGTCAAGCGCGAGGAATTCGAGGTCGTCCGGGAAATGGCGATCAAGGCGCGCGACGAAAACGACGCCCTTTTGAAGCGGATCGAGGCGCTGGAAGGGCAGCTCGCCGAGAAGGCGAAGTAAGCGCCGGCGGCACTGCCCGCCTCTTTTCCGGTCCATGGGAACCGAAAAGGCGTTTGAGAGAATTTTATCGCCTGCCGCGAGAGATCGCGGTGGGCGGTTTTGTATGTGAGGCTTTGCTTTCATGCCTCGTCCGGAGCTATGCCGGATCGCGCCGTTAACAGTTTTTTATCCACATGCCGGCAGGCCGGAAAAAGCCAATCGCCAGAGTCGTTTATGGCGCCTTTCGCACTACCTGCCACAATCGCTTTCCACAGGCCCGGCGAGCAAATCGCATAACGGGGGCTGGTTCTTGGTCGGTGCCATTATACACTGATTTTAAATGATGATTCGAAGCGGACCTTCACAAGTTTCGGACAGGGTGAGTGCAGTATCCTGGGGTCCATAGGGAATCATTCCTAGTGTTGTTCCCGGTAAACTCGTGTGAGTCGTCGTTGCGTTTCGCTCGATATCCGCATTTGTCCCGGCAAGAAGGTGATGCATGAGCCTTATGGAAATGGAATTCGAACGCCAGTCCAACCCGGTCGACATGATCGAGTTCGTCGCTGCGACCAATGACTGGTCCTTCGAACGGTCCGGCGAGGACGAGATCGCCATGACCGTTCAGGGGCGCTGGGCCGATTACCACGTCTCCTTCTCCTGGATGGAGGAGTTCGAGGCGCTGCATGTCGCCTCGGCCTTCGACATCAAGATACCCGAAAACCGCGTCAACGAGGTGATCCGCCTGCTGTCGCACATCAACGGCCAGGTGCTGATGGGGCATTTCGACCTCTGGCGCCAGGAGGATGTGGTGATTTTCCGCCAGTCCCTGCTTCTGGCAGGCGGCGCCGAGGCGACCAACCGCCAGGTCGAGGTGCTGCTGTCCAGCGCGGTCGAGGCTTGCGAAGCCTATTTCCAAGCCTTCCAGTTTGTGGTCTGGTCCGGGGTCGATGCGAAGACGGCGATGGAAGCCGTGTTGTTCGAGACGGCCGGGGAAGCCTGAGCCGGGAAGGCTTGAGAATGAGTTATTCTGCAATGGGACAATTGGTACTCGTCGGGGCCGGCAATATGGGCGGCGCCATGTTGACGGGGTGGTTGAAGAGCGGCGTTCCGGGCTCCTCCGTCACCGTTGTCGATCCGGGTCCGTCGCAGACGATGCTGGCGCAGATTTCCGAGGCCGGCGCGCGCCACGTGAAGGAAGTTCCGGCCGGTCTTGCCGCCGATATTCTTTTCCTCGCGGTTAAGCCGCAGGTGATGGAGAAGGTCCTGCCGCCGCTGAAGGCACTGGTCGGTCCCTCTACCGTGGTGGTTTCCGTCGCCGCCGGCAAGACGCTCGCCTTCATGGAGAGCCATCTCGGCGCCGTGGCCATGGTTCGCGCCATGCCGAACACGCCGGCGATGATCGGCCGTGGCGTGACCGGCGCCTATGCCAATGCCGCTGTGACTGCGGAACAACGCGAGACCGTCCATCGCCTGCTGAAGGTGTCCGGCCCGGTGGAGTGGCTGAACAGCGAAGACGCGATCAATGCTGTGACCGCCCTTTCGGGCAGTGGTCCGGCCTATGTGTTCTATCTCGTGGAGTGCATGGCCGAGGCGGGCCGCAAGGCCGGCCTGCAGGCGGACCTGGCCATGCGCCTCGCACGGGAAACTGTCGCGGGGGCTGGTGAACTGCTTCACCAGTCCCCCGACGACGCTGCGAAGCTTCGACAGAATGTCACTTCACCCGGTGGTACGACGGCCGCCGCCCTTTCCGTTCTGATGGCGGAGGAGGGCATGCAGCCGCTGTTCGACAAGGCGATCGAGGCTGCGCGTCTTCGCGCCGAGGAACTGGCCGGATGAGCGCTGCCGTTTCCTCCCCTGCTTCTGCTGAAATCACCTATGCCGATTTCGAGAAGGTCGATATCCGCGTCGGCACGGTGATCGAGGCCGAGCCTTTTCCGGAAGCGCGCAAGCCGGCGATCAAGATGAAGATCGATTTCGGGCCGGAAATCGGTATCCGAAAATCATCGGCGCAGATTACCGTGCATTACACCCCGGAAAGCCTGGTCGGTCGGCAGGTGCTCGGCGTGGTCAATTTCCCGCCGCGCCAGATCGGGCCGTTTCGCTCTGAGGTCCTGACACTGGGCTTTGCCGACAAGGATGGAGCCATCGTGCTGGCTTCGGTCGAGCAGGCGGTGCCGAACGGCATGAAGATGATGTGAGCCGCCGCGCCTCAGTGGATTTCGCGGCTCAGCGGGTCGGTGAGAGCGAAGCGGTGAAAGGTTACTTCGAAGCCGGCCCTTTGCGGTGAGCAGGCGGTTACGCCAACATCCAGCGAGGCGAGTTCCGGTGGAAAGTAACCGAGCCGGGCCATTTTCCAGTTATCCGGCTCCGAAAGCCGATATTGCACGAAAAGCGCATCGGCCAGCCGGGTCACTCGGGCTTCGACGGGACCGTTTCCATCGGGCAAGGCAAAGGCCGACCAGTCCGAACGGCCGGCGACGGTCACCACCGTGCTGAAATGACGGTGGCCGTCGGTGAACTCGATCCCGCATTTCATCCAGTTTTCCCTGTCGTGGCGCAGCATCAGGCCCGCCTGATCGTAAAGAGCCTCGTAGCGGCCGGTGAAGGCGGTTTCAATGGTGAATTCACCGTCGCGGCGGCAGTGCAGGAAGTGGCCGTTGTCGTGGCGGAAGCCGTAATAGGTCCGCTGCCAGAAATCGGTTTGGTCGCCCGTGGCAAGCCGCAGATCTCCGGCGGTGATCTCGAGCAGCGGCGGCGGATTGAGCCAGTTCATGCCGTCCCAGTTTCCTGTCGTCATGGCGTCTGTCCTTTGTCTCTCGATTATGCCGGAACGCGGATGGTGGCGCGCAGGCCACCCAGGGGACTGTCGCCGAGCGTGACGTTGCCGCCGTGGCTGCGCGCGATATCGCGGGCGATCGCCAGCCCGAGCCCCGTGCCCGACGCATCGAGATTACGGGCTTCGTCGAGCCGGAAGAACGGTTTGAACACCTCGTCGCGCATGTCGCGCGGAATGCCCGGACCGTCGTCGTCGAAGGTGATGGTCAACCATTTGGCGCTGTGCCTGGCCTCGATCTCCAGCCTGTTGGCGTAGCGCCGGCTGTTGGAGGCGAGATTGGTCACCAGCCGGGTAAAGGCCGCCGGGCGGACCGCGATCTCGTCCTCGCCCTCGATCCTGGAGGAAAACTGCTTGCCATGCAGGGCAAAGTCCCCCTCGATCTTCTCGAAGAGTTCGCTGAGTTTCAGCTTGCCGACATCCTCTTCCGCCTCGCCGCGCGCAAAGGCCATATAGCCTTCGAGCATGGTCTGCATGTCCTCCACATCCTGGTTGAGGCTGTCGAGTTCGGGATTGTCGCCGGCGAGCGCGAGTTGCAGCTTGAAGCGCGTCAGGATGGTGCGCAGGTCGTGGCTGACGCCGGTCAGCATGGCGGTGCGCTGCTCCATCTGCCGTTCGATACGTTCGCGCATCAGGATGAAGGCAAGCCCCGCGCGGCGCACTTCGTCGGCGCCGCGCGGGCTGAAGTCTTCAGGCGGCCTCTGGCCCTTGCCGAAGCTCTCTGCCGCCTTGGCGAGCGTCAGGATCGGGCGGATCTGGCCGCGCAGGAACAAGGTGGAGATGACGATCAGCACCAGCGAGGTGCCGACCATCCAGAGCAGGAAGATGTGCGTGTTCGAAGCGTAGGCCGAATTGCGGCGGGCGAAGATTCGCAGAATGCCCTGATCGAGGGCGATGCGGATCTCGACCAGCCGGGAATCGCCGATCGTGTCGATCCAGAAGGGGCGCTTTATCTGGTTTTCTATCTGGTCGCTGAGGGTCTGGTCGAGGATCGAGAAGAAGGGCTTCGGCCGTGGCGCCGGCAGTTCGCCGCCTTCCTCCAGCGATATCGTCATGTCGAGATTGTCGCGCGCGATCCGGACGACGTTCTGGAGATTTTCAGGTCCGGGATAGGCGTCGATCAGCGAAATGATGGCGGCGATGTCGCGGGTCACGGCGCCGGAGAGGCGTTGCGTTACCATCTGCCAGTGACGCTCCATGAAGACGAAGGCGAGCACCGTCTGCAGGATCAGCATGGGCAGGATGATGATAAGCAATGCGCGGGCGTAGAGGCCGGTCGGGACCCGGCGCCGCAGCCACCGGACCACGCCCCGCAGGCCGCCGCCCGGGGCGCGATCTTCTCCGCGGATGCTGTCAAAGAGCGTCATTTGTCCTTCGCTTCCGTCGGTATCCGTCTTCGCCGCCTCTGCCGCCGGTCAGTCCATGCTGAGCCGGTAGCCGATGCCGCGCACGGTCTGCAGCCAGACCGGATTGGCCGGATCGTCCTCGATCTTGCGCCGCAGCCGGTTGATCTGCACGTCGATGGTGCGCTCGCCGACCTCGGTGTCGTTGCCGATCAGCTCGTGGCGGGGAATGGTTTCGCCGGCACGCATGGAAAACAACAGCATGATTTCCTGTTCCCGATCGGTCAACCTTATGACCTCCGCCCCCTTCTTCAACTCCTTGCGAAGGATGGAAAAAGTGTAGGGACCGAACATCACCTGCTCGATCTTCGGCGTGTCTGCCGCAAGATTGCGCTTCAGGATATTGTTGATGCGCAGCACCAGTTCGCGCGGGTCGAAGGGTTTGGCGAGGTAGTCGTCCGCGCCGGCTTCGAGACCGGCGATCCGCGATTCCGCCTCCGATCGGGCCGTCAGCAGGATGACGGGCACATGTTTCTGTTCGGCGAGGCTGCGGGTGAGCGACAGGCCGGACTCGCCCGGCATCATGACGTCGAGCACGAGAAGATCGAAATGCAGACTTTCGAGCTTGCGACGCGCCTCGCCGGCATCAGCCGCGACGGTGACGCGGAAACCCTGTTCTGTCAGGTAGCGGTGGAGAAGGTCACGGATGCGGGTGTCGTCGTCGACGACGAGAAGGTGTGGTGCGTCGTCGGGAATGAAGATCTTCCTGCCCATGTCATCCGTCTCCCTCGGTTGCCGCCTGATCGTCCTTGCCGGAGCGGCTCATGCCTTCGAGAAACTTGCGCACGCCCTCCCGCATTTCCGGGGTGAAGCCTTCGAGCGCGCGGGCGATGCGCTGGGATTGCGGCTCGGAGAGCGCAAGCGCCAGTTCACGCCCGGCCAGCGTCGGATAGAGCCGCCGCTGGCGGCGGTCGGCTGGGCCCGCCATCTGACGAATATAGCCGGAATCGATCAATTCCTTCAGGACACGGGCGAGGCTCTGCTTGGTGATCTGCAATATGCCGAGAAGATCGGCGACCGTCATGCCCGGGCGGCGGCTCACGAAATAGACGACGCGGTGATGGGCGCGGCCATAGCCGATCTTGGCCAGGATTGCATCTGGATCGGACACGAAGTCGCGATAGGCGAAGAACAAAAGCTCGATGGTTTCGAAGTCGATCGTCTTGTCGTCGACGACCGGCATTTCGGGAATTTCCTTCCTGGCAGCCCTGCCCACAGACTGTCGTGCCACGCGTGCATTTCCTTTCATGCGGCCCGCGACCGGCAAGCCTCGGCTTCGGCATCGGGCGGATCATTTTTCTAGTTCGGCGGCGCCTGTTCGAGCCGGGCACCAGTTTTGCGGCAAAACTATGCGCAGACGGGGAAAAACTCCAACGAAATTACCGGGATCGCACAGTTTCCGCAGGCTTTGGACAATAACTCGCTCTTCCAGGTTTCCGTTTCGTCCACGGTCGTGGTATTTCGCCGCCTGCGCGATACCGGACAGGGAGAAGACGCCATGGGACAGTTGCAGGCCGGTATCATTCCGGTGACGCCATTCCAGCAGAACTGTACGATTCTTTTCGATACGGACACCCATGAGGGCGTGATCGTCGATCCCGGCGGCGATGTCGACGTCATCCTGCAGACGCTTCGGGAAAACGGCATCACGCTCAAGGAGATCTGGTTGACCCATGGCCATATCGACCACGCCGGCGGCGCCGAGGAACTGAAGGAAGCGCTCGGGCTTGAGATCGTCGGGCCGCACAAGGACGATTTGCCGCTGCTTCAGAACATCGAGCAGCAGGCGAAAATGTTCAACGTGCCGATGACCGTTCGCAACGTCACGCCGGATCGCTGGCTGGAGGAGGGGGACCGCGTTTCCTTCGGCGAGCATGAATTCGAGGTCTTCCACTGCCCAGGCCATGCGCCGGGACATGTGATCTATTTCAACCGGGCACAGAATTTCGCCCATGTCGGCGATGTGCTCTTCAATGGTTCCATCGGGCGCACCGATTTGCCCGGCGGAGACCACCAGACGCTGCTGAATTCGATCCGGGACAAGGTCCTGCCGCTCGGAGACGATGTCGGTTTCATCTGCGGCCATGGACCGGGCGGTCGTATCGGCGACGAGCGCCGCGGCAATCCCTTCCTGCGCGGGATCTGAGGCTGCAACGAAAATGCGCCGACACGAGGCCGGCGCATCAGAGTATGACGACAATGGGTTACATTCGAAAACCGAAGCGCGCGAGCGAGGCCTGATGACCTTGGCGTGTTCAGGTTCAGCCCGAAGTGCAGAAATGCGAGCGGCCGTCATAGCCGACATAGGTGCCGGTCCGGGCATTGAAGCTGCGATAGCGGGCGGAGCAGTAGTCGTACCATTCCGGGGTCCACGGTTCGACCCCCGCATTATAGACCCGGCGCGGTGCCGGCGGATAGTCTTCGACATAGGCGGGAGCAGGGCGGACATAAGCCGGAGCGGGCCGGACATAAACCGGTTCAGGCTCAACATAGACCGGGTCCGGTTCGACGTAGACAGTGCGCGGCTGGCTGGCGATTGCCGAGCCGACGATGACGCCGGTGGCAAGCCCGAGAGCGCCAAGTGCGACTGCATCGCCGTTGTGATGATGACGGCGGTAATAATAATCGTCCGCCATGGCCGATGTCGAAGCAACAAAAGGTGCGACTGCGATCGCTGCCGAAAGCAGGGTGTATTTAGCGAACTTCATCATGGCGTTGCCTTCCGTGGCCTGAATTCTCTCATCGCTCTTTGTTAACGAGCGATGAAGGCAGGATAGAGGCCGGTGGGTGAACCGAACCTGAACGAAAAAACCCGGCAATCATGCCGGGCCGCAACGCGAGTGCCAAAGCAATTCCGAAGCGTCAGCCTGCGATCTGCAGGTTCACTGCCTTCGGACCCTTGCCGCGGCGGTCCGGTTCCGTGTCGAAGCTTACCTTCTGGTTTTCGGAGAGACCCGAAAGTCCGGAAGCCTGAACAGCGGAAATATGTACGAAAATGTCAGCGCCGCCATTATCGGGCTTAATGAAACCGAAGCCCTTGTCGGTATTGAAGAATTTTACAGTGCCAGTCTCGGCCATGCGTCAGGTCCTTTTCTCTCTGCCCGGTGTCGGCAGGGCAGCATTACGATGTTACCCGTCAGGGTGTTGCGGCACTTCGTGAAATGGGGGGAAAGCGGCTTTGTCTTGCCGCAGCATCCGATCCAAAGGCTATTGTCCCTTCGCCTCCGGAGCACACTGCCGGGGATTTTTGCGTCCCCGCACGCATCTTATTATTTTCTGCTCTTCCCATGCTCGCCAAAATGCCCGAACGGGCGAAGAGTGCTTGGTTTATTAAGAATTGGCAAGCGAAAGTTTTCTAACCCTCTGCCCGCGATAAAGATTTTGTAAAGGCAATCTTTAGGCAGTCGCGGACCTCCAGTGCGATTCGTGCCCAATACAGGTACAAATTGCATTGCAGGCGATGCATTTCGGCAAAAAAGCCTGTTCAAATTGCCCAAACTCGCGGCATGAACTTTTTTCACAATAAGGATGAAATCACGTCCCAACGGGGCTGAGGCGGGCCGGTTCCGGCAGCAATTCGACCATTGGTTTGACCGGAAATACTGGTGCACAACCCAGTTAAACCGCCGCCGGAGGCATCCTGGAGAGGAAAGGATGCAGCGGAGGGAAAGCGCCGAGGCGGGAACTGCGACCGCTGACGGTCGATGTTCCCGTTCGACAGAAAGGCGTCAGGGGGCTCGCGTGATGCGCAGGAGCTTTCCGTCTTCCTCGTCAGTGAGAAGAAGGATGGATCCGTCCGGGGCGACCTTCACGTCCCGAACGCGCCCGTATTCGCCCTGGAAGAGCCGCTCCTCGCCATCGACTGCGCCGCCGTCCTGCCGTTCGATCCGGGCGAGCAACTGGTATTTCAGCGCCGCCACCAGGAAATCGCCTTCCCATTCGGGAAACATCGCGCCGCGATAGATATCGATTGCGCCGGGAGCGATGGAAGGGTCCCAGTAATAGAGGGGCTGGTCATAGCCCTCGGCTGCCTGGCCTACCCCGATCTCCGCACCGGAATAGTGCTTGCCGAAGGATATGACGGGCCAGCCATAGTTGTGGCCGGCTTTCGGCGCATTGATCTCGTCGCCGCCCCGGGCGCCGTGCTCGACCGTATAGAGCGTGCCATCCGCCGGATCGATGACGATGCCCTGCGGGTTGCGATGGCCCTTCGACCATATCTCGGGAAGACCCTTGCCGTTGTCGGCAAACGGATTGCCGGGCGCCGGGCGCCCATCCGGGGTGATGTGAAGGATGGAGCCCGCATGATCGTTCGGGTCCTGCGCGCGGTCCATCTCGCCGCGCTCTCCAATGCCGAAGAAGAGGTTGCCGTCCTTTGCGATGGCGATGCGCGAACCGAAATGCTGACCCGTGCCGGTGAAGCGGTTCATGGCGAAGAGCTGTTTCAGGTTTTCGAGCCTGCGTTCGTCCTTGCCGAGGCTGGCGGAGAAGAGGGCGGTTCCCTGACCTCCCGGACCGGGGATGGAGGCGGTGAAATAGAGCTTGCGGCTTACGGCGAAATCCGGCGAAAGCGCGATGTCGAGCAGGCCCCCCTGGCCGCCGACGAAGATCCTGGGCAGGCCCTCGACCGGCGGGCCTGTCCTGCCGTTCCTGACGATGCGCATTTTGGCGGAGCGCTCCGTCACGATATAGGCGCCATCCGGCAGGACCTCGACGGACCAGGGGTGTTCGAGGCCGGAGGCGATCTCCGACACCTCGACCTCAAAATTCCCGGCGGGATAGCGATCCGCCGCCGACACGAAGGACGGTCCGGCCATAAGGAATGCTGTTACGACGGCTGCGCTGCCCGCCAGGGACGGCAGGCCGCGACGAATGGCGAAAGGCATGGCTCTCTCCCGTTGTCTCTCCCGGTTCGGGTTGGCCTGAGCCGGAACCCGGCTCGCCCATCCCTTTCAGACTATCTTGGGACGGGATGCCGCCGGAGCAACCCCGGCTACTCATTTTTCCATTCGTTTATCGGCGAGACGGGGGCATCTGGCGCAAATGTGAAGAGACGAGAGCAGGAGCGGGGGCGGACAGGATTTCTGCCTATTGGCCGATGCTCTCGGCATTGTCCTCCAGTCGTGCCTCCAGGATATAACGGAGCGGGCCGGGGCTGTTGGCGTCGAACGGCCAACAGGTGGAGAGGACGAGATTTCGCCCGAGCGCATGGGGATCGATACCGTTCTGATCCCAGCGGACAACGCGAGCGTCCCCGGCGATGAAGACCAGCCGCCTGCCGTCCCTGCGCACGACCTCGAGCCTGTCGCCGCGGCGGACGTCCTTCAGCCAGGAGAAGTGGGTGTCCCGGTGGGCGGCAATCACGGCGGTGCCTTCCTCGCCGGGCAGGGGCGTGCCGGTCAAAAGCGCGGGACCGAAGGCGAGGGCTTCGCCGCTGGCGCCTCGCAGCACGATGGCCGAACGGGCGATGCGCGGAGCCGTGATCCTCGCCTCGGTCTCGAAATCCGCCCAGGGCCACGGACGGGCCTCGGTCGCTCCTCTTGTGGCTGCGGCGAAACTGCGTTCCAGCAGGATCTGCGCCACCGAGGCCTTGGCCTTGATCCATGCGCCATCGGCGATGAGGGCAAGGCCGACCGTCGCGACGATGCCGATTGCGAGGAGCAGCGTTCTTTCGAAGGGGCCGAGTAGCCGCCAGAGCGACGGCCCGCCCCGTTTGCGCTCGGGTTCAGATGTCATGGCGTCGCGCCATGCTCTGCATCAGGTCCCTGATGCCCCTGCGCCATAGAGCCAGCGTCGCGGTGGCCATGACGGCAAAGAGAAGCATCAGCAATCCGATCAGAATGTGCCGGTCGGCGAGCGTGGCTGTCTGGGGCAGGGCGACCTGTGCCGCCGACTGCGCGACGAGCTTGGCGGCGGCCGGCGTCGGGGCTGCGAGCATTTCCATCTCCGCCGCCTCGGACTTTTCCCATATGGCGGGGTTCAGCGGACGGCCGTTGGCAGGGTCGCCGACGCGCTGGCGTTCGTCCTGCCCGAAGACCTTGTCGAAATCCCATCCGGCCGGCAGGTTCAGCGGCAGCTTGGCTTGTCCGAGATCCTCCCCGGCAGGCCGGGAGGGCGTGACATCGACAGCGACGAGGCTGGTCATGCGGGAGACGAGATGATGGGCAAGCGCGACCTCTTCGATCTCCTTGTCGACGGCCGCGGCGTCGCTGCGCTGGGAGGCGCCGGCCTCGATATCCTCGATCTTGCGCCGCGCCCAGAGCTTGGCGATGCCGTCTCCTTCGGCTGCACCGGCAATATCCATCTCGACGCGCCAGGGCTGGGCGCCGGTCTTGCCGACGATCTGCAGCTTGCCGGCCGGCGCGGAGCCCTTCAATTCGGCCGTCAGCACGACCGGTTCGCCGGCATAAAGGTCCGGCATCGGATCGGGGGTGATGTCCTCGGCTTCCGCGCCGTCAAACGTTGCGGCGATATCGGTCATGACGGGATTTTCAAGCTTGGAGAAAAGCTCGCCCATGCGTTCGGCCACCTGTTGTTCCGAGCCGATATGGGTGAAGGTGCCGCGGCCGATCTCCGCCGCACGAGTCATGAGATAGGAGTTCGGTGCCGAACCGATGCCGACGGTGAAGACGCGGGCATCGCCCCGACCGGCGGCGATTTCGTTGAAGAGCTGCTGCTCGTTGCCGATGGCGCCGTCGGTCAGGAAGACCACCTGCCGAAGGGCTCCGGACGAGCGCGGACCCTGATTGCGCAGGGCCGTCTGAAGGGCCGGCAGCATTTCCGTTCCGCCTTCGGCGTTCAGGCCGCGGACATAGGCAATGGCCTTCTCCCGATTGTCGGGGCTGGCGGGCACGAGGCCGCCGAAGAGATCCGTCATCGTGTCGTCGAAGCGGATGACGTTGAAGCGGTCGGCGGCCTTCAAGGTCGAGATCGCCAGCGCCAGGGCCTGCCGTGCCTGCTCGATCGAGGGGCCTGACATGGAGCCGGAATTGTCGATCACGAAAACGACTTCGCGATCCTGCTTCGATGTCCCGGGGTCAGGTGCAGCCGGCGGCGTGACGAAGGCAAGCAGGTAGGTCCTGCCGTCCACCACCTGACGGAAGAGACCGGCATTGGGCGTCTTGCCGGCTTCCGCTTTCCAGGTCAGCTCGAAATCACGGTCGGCCGGGACGGTTTCGGTTTTCAGCGCGATGCGGCGATGCTCCCTGCCGTCTTCCGTAACGTCGATCTGGTGGAACGGCGACCGTATCTCGCCGAGCGCGAAACCCGCCTTCAGGTCGACCGTTAGCGCGACGGGATTGATTTTGGCGTTCTCGCGCGGGTCGAGGACGGGCGCCTCGATCTTTTCACGGTTCTCGACCGGGTCCTGCGGCATGGCAAAGCCGACATTGCCGTTGAATTCGACGGTTTCGACGATCGGCTGCGGGTTGTAGCGCGGGGCGACGACCATGGGGAAACGCAGCGAGAATTCGCCGCCCGACTGGCGTATGCTCTGCTGATACTCGATCTGCACGACAATGGTTTCGCCGGGGCCGATATTGGCGACCTGATTGGTGAAGATGTTCGGGCGCTGCTGTTCGAGGAGAGCAGCCTTCTTGCCTTCCTCCTTCGCCTTTTCGTAGATCTCGCGTGCTTCCTCGCGCGGCTTGATCTGTCCTTCGATGAAGCGGGTGCCGATCTGCATGCGGAGTTCGTCCACGGCGGAATTTTCCGGCAGCGGGAAGACGTAGGTTCCCTCCACCCAGCCCTTGGACGGGTTCTCGAAGCGTTGCGTGACCTTGACGCGGGCGATCGGACCGGTGACGTCGATCGCCACATCGGTCTTCAGGCGCGGCGCCTCCACGAAAAATCCCGGTTCCCTGGCGGGAAAGAGCAGGCTGCCCATGTTCATGTCGTTCGGGCGAACCAGCGCGGGCGAACCGGTTTTTTGCGGCCCGGTCTCGGCATGCGCGGTGACGGCAAGGCCGATCAGCATGGCGATGCAGGCGAGGAGGCCGGCTGCCGCCACGAGCGTGCGATCGAGAATACGTTGCAGGAATGCGGGCGCGACGATCTTGTCCTCGTCCAGAAACATGATGATCCCCTTGAAACCGAATAATGCTCAATGGGGAGATGAAAGCCGGGGTTGTGGACTTCTCGGCGACCGAATTGCGGCTTGGTGCGGCATTTATCGTGGCGATATCGTGATTTTTCGGCTTTCGGCCGCATCGGTCGAAGGCGGCTCGGTCTGCGACGGGTCGGGCGGGATCGCTTTAGACCTTGCGCCGGCAGGCTCAGGAGGTGCTGCCCCGCTTTCCGAAGACGCGTCCGGGGCGGGTGGGATTGGGTTGGGCGGCGGCCGGTCGCGCGCCCGTGGCGCGCCATGGCTGTGTTCCACCGGCGGATGGCGCATCATCCGCAGTCGGGGAAAAGGATGCTTCGGGAAACATTTCGTTGAAATTGGTGGGCGCCAGTTCGGGACGGGCGAGGGCATAGCCTTGAAGAAGCGTAACGCCGAGATCGGAGCAGAGCTCGACCTGCCAACCTTCCTCCAGCCTCTCGAAGATGGGGTCGATGCCGTCGTCCCTCAATTGTCGGACAATGACCTTCAGAAGCGCGAAGCCGGCCGTATTGTGCATGTAGTCGCGCACCCAATCGCCATCGAAGCGCACGAAGTCGGGCTTGTGCCGGCGAACGACCTCTACGCTGGTTTCGCTCGCTTCGTAGTTGGAAATGGAGATGCGGAAGCCGGCCTGCCGCAACTGACGGATGGCGTTGGCGATCAGCCTGCTCTCGCCGGCGTTGGCGTTGATGTCGCAGACGATCCTGTCGGGTTGCAGCGCCACCTCGTGGCCGGCAAGGCGTATGCGGTCGAGTTCCAGGCGCATCGCCGCCGGCTCGATATAGAGTTGCGGCTGGAAGCTGACAAAAACACCGGAACGGGCGCGGTTGAGGCTTCCGACGTTGAGGATATGGATGCTTCTGAGCAGGCTGTCGACGGATGCCAGATCCTGTGGCTCGACGAGGGGAAAGAATTGCGACGGCGGATAGGGTTCCTCGTTGCGTTCGGCGCGCACGAGGCCCTGGAAGGCATAGACGTCGAGAACATCGTCGGAAATGCGCCGGAAAATCGGTTGCAGCGCCGAGCGCAGCACGAAGGGGCCGTAGGCGGTCGACCATGCGCCCGTCATATGCACGAGACGGCTGTAGATGCTGGTCTGGCCCATTCTTCCTTCCGCTCTCCTTCTCAACCCTCGGTGGGTGCGAATTCTACCCTGCAAGACTTACCTGAATATTAAGAAAATCTTAAAAAGCGAAAACGTCGCGGTTTGTGCCGTGCGGGCCGCTTTCCGCTTGAAACGCAGCGACTCTTTCGCCATAGAACTTGAACCTGGGGCCTTGGCCGATCGAGGTTCCTTCGTTCAACAGCTTCAGGACAATCACAATGGCATTTCTCGCCGACGCTCTTTCCCGTGTAAAGCCTTCCGCAACTATCGCAGTCTCGCAGAAAGCACGCGACCTGAAGGCAAAGGGACGTGACGTCATTGGCCTCGGTGCAGGTGAACCGGACTTCGATACCCCCGATAACGTCAAGAAGGCCGCTATCGACGCGATCAATCGCGGCGAAACGAAATACACGCCGGTTTCGGGCATTCCGGAACTGCGCAAGGCGATTGCGGCGAAGTTCAAGCGCGAGAACGGGCTTGACTACGACTGGCAGCAGACGATCGTCGGCACCGGCGGCAAGCAGATTCTTTTCAACGCCTTCATGGCAACGCTTAACCCGGGCGATGAAGTCGTCATTCCGGCGCCCTACTGGGTTTCCTACCCGGAGATGGTGGCGCTTTGCGGCGGTACCCCGGTCTTCGTTTCGACGAAGCAGGAAAACAACTTCAAGCTGACGGCTGAAGAACTCGAAAGCGTCATCACGCCGAAGACCAAGTGGTTCGTTTTCAACTCGCCGTCGAACCCGACCGGTGCCGCCTATAGCGCGGACGAACTGAAGGCACTGACCGACGTTCTGCTCAGGCATCCGCATGTCTGGATCCTGACCGACGACATGTATGAGCACCTGACCTTCGGCGATTTCAAGTTCGCGACCCCGGTTGAGGTCGAGCCGAAACTCTATGACCGCACGCTGACCATGAACGGCGTATCGAAGGCCTATGCGATGACCGGTTGGCGTATCGGTTATGCTGCCGGACCGCTCCAGCTCATCAAGGCGATGGACATGATCCAGGGCCAGCAGACCTCGGGTGCTTCCTCGATCGCCCAGTGGGCCGCCGTCGAAGCTCTCAACGGTCCGCAGGATTTCGTTGCGAAGAACAAGGCCATCTTCGAAGCCCGTCGCGACCTCGTCGTGTCGATGCTCAACCAGGCGACTGGCATCAAGTGCCCGAAGCCGGAAGGCGCCTTCTACGTCTACCCGTCCTGCGCCGGCCTGATCGGCAAGACAGCGCCGTCGGGCAAGGTGATCGAAACCGACGAGGACTTCGTGTCCGAACTGTTGGAGGCCGAGGGCGTTGCCGTCGTGCATGGCTCGGCTTTCGGTCTCGGCCCGAACTTCCGCATTTCCTACGCGACTTCGGAGGAACTGCTCGAGGAAGCCTGCAAGCGCATCCAGCGTTTCTGCGCGGCCTGCAAGTAAGCCTTCAATCGTCTTTCCTTGAAAAGAAAGGGCGGAACCTTCGGGTTCCGCCCTTTTGTTTCTGTGGTCAGCCTGACCGGCCGGCTGGCGATCACCTGGCCGGTTGGGTGGCCGGGACGCCGAACAGCTTTTCCCGTTCGCGATAGATGGCCGGGAGGCTCAGAAGAGCCAGCGATCCGATTGCAACGATCGTCTTGGTCAACTGCGAGAGTTCGCCCACGCGGCCATCGACATAGAAGACGAGATAGGCGATCAGGACGTGCCAGACGTAGATCTGCAATGAATGACGGCCGAGGAGCTGCAGATAGCTCAGCGAGAACACGCCCGTTGGCACGGATGCGATCTTGCGAACGATGGGGTTGACGTGGCGAGGACCTGCGATCAGCAGCCACGACAGCCCGTATGCTGCGGCGGCGAAGTTCACCAGGTAGACGAGGCCGAAATCGGCGCGCACCTCCATCATTCCGAATTTCTCCAGCACGACGCCGGGCATCAGTTCGTGAGCCGTGAGGATTCGCAGCGGCAGGAAGAACAGGCAAACCGCCAGCGCCATCTTCGCCAGGAAAGTGTCTTCGGGATTGAAGACCTGCTTCCAGTCGATGCGCTTCATCGAGGTGAGGCTGCCGGCGACCACACCTGCGAAAAAGACGATCTGCCAGCCGAGTAGATTGAAGCTTGCGCGCAGGCCCTCCTTGTCCGGTGCGCCGGCCAGCCATTCATTGAGCGGATAGGTCAGGGCCCTGTGCAGACCGAGCTGGCCGGCAAGCCAGATAAGCAGGGAGGCGATGGCAACCGCAGCCCAGCGTCCGTTTATGCAGAGCCAGATGACCATCGGGGAGAGGGCCAAATAGATGATGTATTGCGGCAGAATATCCATGAAGGTCGGCTGAAAGAGGAAGGCGCCGATCGCGGAGAGCCTTGCGACATTGTCGAGGTGGGTGCCGCCGAGCCAGTTCTGCCATATGCCGGCTGCGCCGGGCAGCAACAGTTGCAGGACGAGGATGGCAAGCACCACCCCCATGGCATAACGATAGAGTTCAAGCGCGCGGGACCAGACGCGGTCACGGCCGACGGCATAACCGTCCTTCATCATCTTTCGCGCATAGACCATGCCGGTCAGCAGACCGGACAGAAATACGAATCCCTGGGCATCCTCCACGAATGCGAGATTGCGATGGTTGATTTGAACGAGCCACAGCCCGCCCGTGAAGACCAGATGGTTGATTAGCATGAAGACGAGGAAATAACCCCGCATGCCATCGATGACGTCCAATCTCTTCAAGGTTTGGCTCCCGAGTTTGCTCCCCGGTGACCTGGGCGAGCGTTCTTGCCTTACATCTTGTTGACAATGGGGCGAGCCGCTGAGCTTGGTGTGGACCGCCTGAGTGGGAACGGCGATGGCGGGCAAAGGTTCCGGCCTGGAAAGCCTGCGGCTACAGGTTTCCTTGCGCCTCTTTCGCTTACCTTGCGGCACGGCGTCGCGCTTCGTGCGGCGACGATTTGATGTTTCAGGCGCTTGGTGTGATAATGCAGCCGGTTGGAAGGAGGCTAGAATGGTCAAGATCGTATACGAGATCGTTCCCCATGACGGCGGCTGGGCCTATAAGCTCGGAGATGTCTATTCCGAGACCTTTGCCAGTCACGACGAAGCGCTGGAGGCGGCCCGTATCGTCATGCAGGAGCAGCAGGTCGGCGACGAACCCGTCGAGATCAGCTATCAGGATGAAAAGGGCAAATGGCGCGAGGAGTATTCCGACGGCGGCGATCGCCCTGAGGTCGAGATCGTCGATCCCCATCAGGCGAATTCTTCCATCTAGCCGACAGGGCGCGTGCCGATCGATTGGGAAAAGCGGATCAGATAGCCGTCGGGGTCCTGCACGAGGAATTCCCGCGAGCCGCTTTCGTGAGTCTCTCCAATTCGATACCAGCTTTCGCTCACATCTTCGAAGAGCGGCCAATCCTGTTTGCGCAAGGCTTCCAGTATCGGTTCGAGATCGTCCGTGGCGATCTGGAAGTTGATGCCGCGTCCGAAGGGTCTCTCCAGCGTTCCCGTCTTCCAGTTGCCGTTGATCTGGCAGAGCATGATCTGGGCGCCCTGACGTTCGAGGTAGGCAAACCTGGCGGCCGGGCGGTCATAGGCGATGCGAAAGCCGAGGCCATCGCACCAGAAGTTCAGGCTTGCCTCGATGCTCGTGACATCGAGTTCCGGGACGAGGGGCGCAAATCCCCCGGTCGGCCGACTGCCGGTTCCCGCAGATGCGTCCCGTTCGGCGCGTGTCAGTTCGGTCATTCCTGCATTCCTATCGATCGATATAGTCCAGCAAACCCCGGACCAGCGCATCGAAGGCGACGCGGCAGCGCGGAGCGGTCTTCAGGCTTTCGTGCATCACGACATATGTATCGAGTGACAGGCCCAAGGCACCGGGCAGGACCGGCACGAGGTCCGAAAAACGTTTCGCAAGCCCGTCCTGACACATGCCGATGCCTGCACCGGCCCGGATGGCGGCGAATTGGGCAAGGTTGCTATCCGTGCGGAAGGAGAAATGCGTGTCCGCCAGATCAGGCCGTTCGGCGAGAATCGCGCGGATATAGGCGAGCTTCCGGTCGAAGCCGATCAGCCTGTGCTGCCTGAGTTCAGCGAGCGACTGTGGTACGCCATGCCGCTCGAGATAGCGGCGATGCGCGTAGAAACCGAGCGGAATGCGGCCTACTCGGCGGGAGAGCAGGGCATCCTGTTGGGGCTCGACCATGCGTATGGCAATGTCGGCGGCCTGATTGAGCAGATCCTCGACCTCGTCGGATGCTGACAGTTCTATGTCGAGACCGGGATGGGCCTCATGCAGGTCTGCCAGGATCGGCGGAAGCACCTCTATGCCGATCACCTCGCTGGCGCTGATACGCACGGTGCCCGTCACCGCATCGGATCGCCCGGAGGCGGCTCGCTCCAGCGCCGCCGCCGTCGCCGCCATGGCTTCGGCATGGGGACGCATCTGCCGGGCGGTTTCCGTCGGCAGCAGGCCTTTCGGTGTGCGCAGGAAGAGAGGACCGCCCCCGGCCCGTTCCAGCGCGTCGATATGACGGCCGACCGTCGGCTGTGTCAGACCGAGTTCTCGTGCGGCGGCGGACAGCGATCCCTCGCGCAGAACCGCGAGGAAGGTCCGGTAGTAATCCCAGGTCAGTTCAGTGCTCATGCATTAATGTATATCAATTAAAGAAACTCTGGCAATTCCGTATATCTTCGCCGTGGCGGATACTCCTTGCATCGAAACGAAGGAGTTCAGGCCATGACAGAGACAGCAGTCATCCATCCTACTGTCGCACTGGTTCTCGGCGCCACCGGTGGCGTCGGCGGTGCGGTCGCCGTAAAGCTCGTGGAGCGGGGGTATCGTGTTCGCGCCATGCATCGGCGCGCGGCAGAGATGCAGTCGAGGATGCCGCAATATGAGTGGGTGCACGGAGATGCCATGAGCCCTGCCGACGTGATGGGGGCTGCCGAGGGCGCAGGCCTCATCGTCCACGGCGTCAACCCGCCCGGTTATCGCAACTGGGGCAAGCTTGTGCTGCCGATGATCGACAGCACGATTGCCGCCGCGAAACGCCACGGCGCCCGTATCCTGATGCCGGGGACGGTCTATAATTTCGGGCCGGATAGTTTTCCGCTGGTTCGCGAGGATAGTCCGCAGCATCCGGTGACCCGCAAGGGGCGGATCCGGGTCGAGCTCGAGCGCCGGCTGGAAGCTGCGGCCGCCGATGGCGTTCCGGTGCTGATCGTGCGGGCAGGTGATTTCTTCGGTCCCGGTGCCGGCAATAACTGGTTTGCGCAGGGTGTCATCAAACCGGGTGTGCCGGTTGCCTCGATCACCAATCCGTCATCCCCCGGCGTCGGGCACCAGTGGGCCTATCTTCCGGATGTCGCGGAGACCATGGTGCGGCTGCTGGAGCATGCCGACCGATTGCCGACCTTCGCACGCTTTCACATGGCGGGTTTCCGGGATCGCGACGGGACAGAGTTGGCGCAATCCATTCGCCGCGTCACGGGCCGGCCGGATCTCAAGGTGAAGCGTTTCCCCTGGTTCGCGGTTGCTCTTGCTTCCCCCTTCGCGCCGCTCTTTCGTGAGCTCCTGGAAATGCGCTATCTCTGGAGGCAGGAGGTGACGATGGACAATCGCCGTCTTGTCGAATTTCTCGGGGAAGAGCCGCAGACTCCCATCGACGAGGCCGTTGCCGCCACCCTTGCGAGCCTTGGCTGCCTTCCCGAGCGGGCAGGCGGGGCATCCCGAACTGACGGGCCGACAGGCTCGATATCAATCTCCTCGGCAGGCAGGGCAGCATGAGTGTGGGGGTAGAGGTTAAGTCCGCTCCCGCGAGCCTCGTCTTCACCGGCATGGCGATCCTCACCAGTGCGGGTATCGGTAGCCAGTTCTACCTCGCAGGCATGGCGATCTTCGGTGGAGGGTTAACTGGGATGTGCATCGCATCGTCGGCAGCGCCATCGTCCTGCCTATCCTTGCGATGCTGACGCAGGCATTCGTGTCTCCTCGACTGATTGCCGTTCGTGAGCTGACGGCATTGCTGGCGACGAGTTATCTCTTGCAGATCGCTGTGGTCGTGGTGGGGCAGGAAGTCGATATGCCACTGGTGGCGGCGCTGCACCCCGCGAATGGCGCGCTGATGTTCGGAATATCGGGGCGCCTGGCCTTCCGCAGCTTGAGATAGGCGGGCTTCACCAGAAGAAAATGCCCCGCGCAGGCGGGGCATTCATGTCTTGCGGAACGCTCAAGCGGAAAGTGCAAGTGTCGGATAGTTGGTATAGCCTTCCGCGCCGCCGCCATAGAAGGTGTTGCGGTCTGCTTCGTTGAGCGGTGCATTCTCCTTAAGCCGGCGAACGAGGTCCGGGTTGGAGATGAAGAGCTTGCCGAAGGCCACCATGTCGGCGTGGCCGGATTCGACGGCCTCGATCGCCATGTCCCGGTCATAGCCGTTGTTGACGATCCACACGGCCTTGCCGCCCTTGGCGCGGTAGGCGGCCTTCAACCCAGCCCAGTCGAAGGGCAGGTTGTCGCGCGGGCCGCCGGTTGCACCCTCGATCACATGGATAAAGGCAAGATCATAGGCGGCGAGCTTTTCCACCAGATGGTTGAAGAGAGGCTGCGGATCTGGATCGGATGCATCGTTTGCCGGGGTGACCGGAGAAATGCGGATGCCTGTGCGCTCGGCGCCGATCTCGTCGACGATCGTCTTGACCACTTCGAGCGCGAAGCGCGTGCGGTTTTCAATCGAGCCGCCATAGTCGTCCGTGCGGTGGTTGGTGTCCGCGCGCAGGAACTGGTCGATCAGGTAGCCGTTCGCGGCATGGATCTCGACGGCGTCGAAGCCAGCCTCGACCGCCGCACGGGCCGCACGGCGATAATCCTCGAGAATGCCGGGGATTTCGGAAAGTTCGAGAGCGCGAGGCTCCGAGGTATCGACGAAAGCGCCGGTACCGTCATCGTTGATGATGTAGGTCTTCGATTTCGCACGGATGGCCGAAGGAGCGACGGGCGCCGCGCCGCCGGGCTGTAGCGTCGTGTGGGAGACACGACCGACATGCCAGAGCTGGACGGCGATCTTGCCGCCGGCCGAATGCACCGCGGCGGTCACGCGCTTCCAGCCTTCGACGGCTTCCGGGAGGTAGAGACCGGGCACCTGGGCATAGCCCTGGCCCTGTTGGGTGATCGGCGTGCCCTCGGTGATGATGAGGCCCGCCGAAGCGCGCTGTTCGTAATAGGTGACGTTGAGATCGTTCGGAACGGCTCCCGGCGAACGGTTGCGGGTCAGCGGTGCCATCGCGATGCGATTGGAAAGCGTGGTGCGGCCGAGTGTGACCGGATCAAAAAGGCTGGGCATGAAACCTCTCTAAATTTCCAGATTATCCAATGGCGGGTGGGAGGAGCAGCATTGGGATCTTAGATCTGGTGTCTCAGATCGTCGTGTTCAAGGTATCGAGGAGCTTGCCGATCGCCTCTTCGTTGCGGCGATAGAATACCCACTGGCCGATACGGGTGGAGATAACAAGGCCCGCTCTCTGCAGGGTCGCGAGGTGGGCGGAGACTGTCGATTGCGAGAGACCGCAGCGTTCAAACTGTCCCGCGCTGACCCCCATATCAAAGGGCTGAGACTGGTCGGGGAAATGGACTTCGGGTTGCTTCATCCACACCAGCATTTCGATCCTCGTCGGATGTGCAAGCGCTTTGAGGCCCTCGTGAAGATCCATATACCGTTGTTCCGATTCCGTTCGTGCGTTTCAAATAGGCCATGAAAACGGAGCGTCAATTCAAACGGATGTCAACTCGTTCCCGAAACCGACGCATTGAGGATACGGTTACCGATCCTTTCCGCGTTGCTTCTCCCTTGCGGTGCTCTCCGGGCAAAAAAAGAGGGCCGCCGGATTGCTCCAGGGCCCTTTGAAGTGTGAAGGTCAAAAACCTCCAGAGGGGAACAGCTGCTGCGGTGGAACTGGGAGGAAAGCCACCATGTGCATCAGCTGTGTGCGATATGGTGGTTTTTTGTGCAGCGAACAATGCTTTTTTATGCATGTCAGGCATGCGCAATGTGCAGGCCTGCCCTTTCTACCCGTAAAAGCTGCTTAAAAGTTCCAATTTCTGGCCTTTGCGACAATGAAATCGCGGAAGGCCTTCAGCTTTGCGGCGTTCTTCATTTCGTCCGGATAGCAGAAATAGGTATCGAAGGAGGGGACGTCGGCGTTGGTCACGAGCTGCAGGAGGCCCGGATCCCGTCCCACGATGTAGTCGGGCAGCATGGCTATGCCGATTCCCAGCAGGCAGGCGCGCTTGATCGAGGTCAGGCTGTTGATCTGAAGATGCGGGATTCGCGGATTGTCCGAGGTGCGGCCCGCCACCTCCAACCAGTTCACATCCAGGAGATAACCGGGAGCCGGCTCGCCGAAGGTGATGATGCGGTGGTTGTCGAGATCCTCGATCGATTGCGGTTCGCCATAGCGGTTGATGTAGGATGGTGCCGCATAAACATGCATGTGCACCGTGAAGAGCTTGCGCTGGATGAGGTCCGATTGCTGCGGCTGGCGCAGGCGAATGGCGCAGTCGGCATGGCGCATGTTCACGTCCAGCTCCTCGTTGTCGAGGATAAGCTGGATCGACATGTCCGGGTAAAGCTGCAGGAATTCCTGCACCTTGTCCGTGAGCCAGCCCTGTCCGAGACCGACGGTCGTCGTCACGCGGAGCTTGCCGCTTGGCTTTTCCGTCGTCTCGGTGAGCTGCATCTTGACCGTTTCGAGCTTCAGCAGCACGTCATGGGCGGTGCGATAGAGCAATTCGCCCTGTTCGGTGAGGATAAGGCCGCGCGCATGGCGATGGAACAGCTTGACGCCGATATCCTGTTCCAGCGCGCTGACCTGGCGGCTGATCGCCGACTGGGAAAGATGCAGTTTGTCGGCCGCATGGGTAAACGACCCAGCTTCTGCAGCCGCATGAAAAATGCGCAACTTGTCCCAGTCCAACGGCATGCCGCCCCCTCTCATGACCATCACTCCGCGGCTTCGGCCTGTACCGGCTGGGCGCCCAGGAAGCGCTCGGCCTCGAGCGCGGCCATGCAGCCCATGCCGGCCGCGGTGATCGCCTGCCTGTAGATGTCGTCAGTGACGTCGCCGGCGGCAAAGACACCCGGCACATCCGTGGCCGTGCTGTCGGGAGCCGTCCAGAGATAGCCGTTCGACTTGAGCTTCAGCTTGCCCTTGAACAGTTCGACGGCCGGTGCGTGACCGATCGCCACGAAGACGCCGTCGATCGGCAGTTCTGTGACCGCTCCCGTCAGCGTGTCGCGCAGCTTCACGCCGCTGACCGACGGCGGCATCGGGGGCTTTGCCGGCGCGCCGGTAATTTCGGCAACCTCGGTGTTCCAGAGAACGCGGATATTGTCCTTGGCGAATAGACGCTCCTGCAGGATCTTTTCCGAGCGGAAGCTGTCGCGGCGGTGCACGACGGTGACGGATTTCGCGATGTGGGAGAGATAGAGCGCCTCTTCCACGGCCGAGTTGCCGCCGCCGACAACGATGACATCCTTGTTGCGATAGAAGAAGCCGTCGCACGTGGCGCAGGCGGAGACGCCGAAGCCCTGGAAATGCTGCTCGCTCTCGATGCCGAGCCACTTGGCCTTGGCGCCGGTGGCGATGATGAGCGTGTCGGCGGTCCATACCGCGCCCGAATCGGTCCGGGCGGTGAAGGGACGGCGGGAGACGTCCACCTCGGTCACCAGGTCATTGACGATCTCGGCGCCGACATGGGTTGCCTGCTTCAGCATCTGTTCCATCAGCCAGGGGCCCTGGATCGGATCGGCGAAGCCGGGATAGTTTTCCACGTCGGTGGTAATCATCAACTGGCCGCCCTGTTCCATGCCGGCGATCAGCACCGGCTTCAGCATGGCACGGGCGGCGTAGATCGCAGCCGTGTATCCGGCCGGGCCTGAGCCGATGATCAACACCTTCGTATGGCGGGCAGTCATGGTAATTCCTTTCAAAGCGGCCAGAGGAGGGAGCGATATAAGCTCACGCGCCACTTCTTTGTAGGTTCATTTATGATTGATCCATGCATTTATTCAAGGTCAGCCTTGCAATACCAACAAGGCAATGCGTCGCACGGTAATTTTTGTGCTCACAGCAGCCAGATTCTTGCGTATTCCACGGGTTCGGCTAGAAAATGCCCATCTGCAAATCACGAAAGGCCATACCCGTGCTGAAAGCCGAGCTGGACGCAATCGATCTTCGAATCCTGCGCGAACTGCAACGGGATGGGAGGATGACCAATGTGGAGCTTTCCGAGCGGGTCGGGATTTCGGCGCCCCCTTGCCTGAGGCGTGTGCGCAAGCTCGAGGAAAGCGGCATCATCGAGGGCTATCACGCCATGCTGAACGCGCCGAAGCTCGGCTTCGACCTCGTGGCCTTCTGCATGATCGGTCTCAAGCACCAGTCGGAGGCCAATCTCAAGGCCTTCGCGGCGGCCACCGAGAGCTGGCCGATGGTGCGTCAGGCCTGGATGGTGAACGGCGACAGCGATTTTCTGCTGCACTGCGTGGCGGAGAATCTGAGCCGGTTTCAGGATTTCGTGATCGAGGTGCTAACCGCCAACGAGCACGTCCACACCGTGCGGACGATGCTGACGATCCGTCAGGTCAAGAAGGTTCCCCTTCTGGAAATCTGAAGCCGGCTGGCTGCTCCCATACCAGGCGTCGTGCAGCCAGTCGACCCTGCCGATCCTGCGGTACCATTTGTGGCCTCCGCCAGCGATGACCTCACCCATTTTCGGCTGGCCTGCGAACACCACCATTTTCGCGCCTTCCGGCGGGAAGGGATCGCGGAAGTAGCTCGCCAGATTGCGCGGAACGCAGGCGTTCTTGAAGCTTACGCACCATTCCTTCGGCCAGTACTGCAGATGGCCGTGAGCGGCGAGCTGGGCGCTCTGGAACTGCTGGGAGATCTCGTAATGCGCCATGGCCTTGGCGGGGTCGGCCAGGTAGGCGTCGAGGATGTAGCTGTGGGCGCCGATCTCGTAGCGGAAGACGGAACTGTTGCCGACCGAATGCAGGAAGCGGTCGCGGGCCGGGTTGATGCGGCGAAGCGGCTTGGGGCGGAAAAGCTCGTCGTCGCGGATGATGAGGAATGTCCCGGGATGGGTGAAGAACGGCTCGAGGTCGGCCATGACGACCAGATCGAGATCGAGGAAGAGCGTGGTGCCCTTGAGGTCGGCGAGATCGCGGCGGAAGAGCGCAAGCTTGCGCCAGCGTCGGTCGCCATGACCGGCGGGAAGGTCCAGTTCCGGCAGAGGAAAGGTTTCGATGCCCGCCTCGAGGCCGGTCGTGTCGTCCGTGAAGCAGACGAAGCGGTGGGGGCGGCGGAGATGGCGGGCGACGCCGCGTTTCAGGTTGTTGACGTATTCGGGACCGTAGAGCGTTCCCCATTTCATGCAAACCACATTGACCGAAGGGGTGGGCGTGGTTTGCATGTTCATGGCTAGTACGGGCCTTCCCTGACCGGTTTTCTCTCCGCCCGGTCCTCATGACCCGGACGTTCGGCGAATTCTCTCAGGAGCAGGCTGTGCTGGTCGCTACCCTCCGCGCGTTGGCGAAGAGCCTCCATCATGGCCGCGTCCGCATTGTTGCGGTCGCCCCTGAGCAGGAAGACGTTGTAAATGTATCTTATGACGGTCGTACGAAGGTTCGCGTCGGGCTGCCAGTCCTTCAACCTTTCGAAGGCTGAAGCCAGTTCCCCGTCATCGCCGGCATGCAGCACGAGGCCGTCGACGTTGTAGGGCGCGTTGCCGATGGTGATGACCTTCTTGCCGAGGAACACGCTTTCGAGGCCGACCGTCGAATTCATCACGATCACCGCGTCGGCGCCTTCGATCAGGCCACGCGTCTCGTTATGGTTGGCGAAATGAATGCGGGCGTGAGGCTTGACGTGGCCGCGGATCGACAGCGGAAAGCTCGGATGCTCCTTGATGACGAAGTGCACGTCCGGCTGGCGGTCGGCGAGGCGGGCGATCACCTCATAGAAATGCACCATATCCCTGATCCAGGGCGAATGGGCGAGCACCTGCATGTCGCTCGGCACCTGGAAGGGAACGAAGACATAGGACGGCGGCAGGGAAACCGTTTTCGATCCCTTCTGCTTGCTCTGCCGGCGCACCAGATCCGCAGGCATGTCCTTGCCGATTCGGTCTTCCACCATGCGATAGAAGGCGGGATCGCGGGGAAGGGTGCTGTCGTAGTTGATGCCCTTGCGGTCATATTGCAGCATCCTCGGGAAGAAGCCGAGTTCCATGACCAGCCGTTCGCGGCCGAGCGCCCTGCTGACCTCGAGCGTCAGGGCATCCGGCATCAGGAAACCGTTGAACACCAGGGCCCGGGCTTCGGGATGTTCGTCGAAACGGAGCTTGAGCAGTGCGGCGGGGATGCGGGCGCGGGGCAGGACCATGGCCCGGTAGATGGCGGCGACCAGAGGGTTGGAATAGAACCAGCCGAAACGGATGCGCCGACGGATCAGGTTGCGCTCGACGACAGGCCTGAGATCGACAACCTCGTCGCGGCCGGCAATGGTTGCCAGCAGGCCGCCGAACCCCTTGAGGCGCACGAGTTCGCGGATGGTGTCGACAAGCTTCAGCGGAACCAGTTCAAGGCTGCCGTCAGACGCCTTGCGGATACCGTTCAGATGCTTGCTGTGACCGATGAACTCCACCTTGGTCATGGTGTCGCCTTGTCGTGCCCGAGGAGGCGATCGTAAACCTTCTCCAGGCCACCCACCTCGTTTTCCAGGGCGAAATTGTCGAGTACGTGCTGGCGGCTGACACGGCCCGCCTCCTCGGCTGCAGCCGGCGAGGCGAGGTAGACACGGATGGCGTCGCGCAGCGCCTCGTAGTTTCCGGCGGGCACCACCTTGCCGGTGGCGTTCTCGACGATCATTTCCGCATAGGCACCGGCGTCGCTGGTCACGGCCGCCGTGCCGGATGCCATGGATTCGAGAGGCGTCAGGCCGAAGCCTTCGTTGCGGGAAGGGGCAACGTAGAGCGAGAGCCGGCGGTACCACGGCTTGATGTCGTCGACTTCACCGAGGAAGACGATGCGCGACGAAAGGCCGGCCGCGGCGATATCGGCCTTCAGCCTGTCGGCAAAGCCCTGATGCTCGGCGGTGACACGACCGCTGATGACCGCGGTCCAGTCGGGAAATTCCGGCAGGAGTTCGATCATCGCGCGGACGAAGAGATCCGTGCCCTTCTGATGGCGGACCCGGCCGAAGCAACCGACGAGATGGCGTCCGGGGAGGCCGGTTGCGGCGATGGTGTCCGATACATCCTCGCCCGGATGAAAGAGTTCGGTATCGACGCCATGGCGGATGACCGTATGCGGCACGAGGAGAAACGAGCCGGAGCGCGCGCTGGTTGCGACCACCGCATCCATTTTGGAGATCAGCCAGCGGGTATAGCCCGTGTGCCGGCGTTGCGCGGCGGAGGTGAAGAGCAGTTTCAGCGGCATGCGGAAAACGTCGCGCAGAACGATGCCGAACAGCATCTCGTTGTTGCGCCGGGCATGCCAGACGCGAACGGGCGCACCCTTCGGCGCGCGCCAGAGGGCGGGCAATTGCCGCCAGCGCATCTTCGGCAGATGATCGGGAAGGCCGGGGCCAAGCGTGGCGATGCCCCGCCCGTGACGGCTCTGGGCCGGCACGAGCTGGATCACCGTTGATGTCACGCCGGAGAGGCGCCGCTTGAAATGCGGCGCGATCACCGTGATATCGGCTGGAGAAAGCAAGGGAGGCCTTCCGGTTCGCGTCAGCCCCAGGCGACGGCGAGAATCTCGTAAGCCTTCGAGCCGCCGGGAGCGACGACTTCGATGTTGTCGCCGACTTCCTTGCCGATGAGGGCGCGTGCGATCGGCGAGGAGATCGAAATGCGACCAGCCTTCACATCGGCTTCCTGATCGCCGACGATTTGGTAGGTCTTTTCCTCTTCCGTGTCCTCGTCGACCAGCTTGACGGTCGCGCCGAACTTGATCTTGGAGCCGGACATCTTGGAGAGGTCGATGACCTCGGCGCGCGCAATCAGATCCTCGAGCTCGCCGATGCGGCCCTCGTTGTGGCTCTGCGCTTCCTTGGCAGCGTGATATTCGGCGTTTTCGGAAAGGTCGCCGTGGGCGCGCGCTTCCGCGATGGCGTCGATGATGCGCGGGCGTTCCTCCTGTTGACGCCAGCGCAGCTCCTCCTGAAGCTTGGCGTAACCGTTCTGCGTCATCGGAACCTTTTCAACCATTTCGTCTTCCTCTGCTTTTCATGTCCGCAAGGGGCGCACACAAAAGAAAAACAGGCTCCGAAGCGAAGCTACGGAACCATGTCTCAAATCAACGTTAAATTGGACTATAACAGATCAAAGACGGAAATTTCCAGAGGTTTGTGCGGCAGTACAGGCTTTGCCGCGCTGCCCGGCCGTTTCGCGTAAGCTGTGGCGACCGGCTCTTACGGCTCTATGCGATAGCGGCCCGGCAGGTTCAAAGGCTTGTAGGGGCCGCCGGCCGGAGCGCCTTTCAGCCGGGCTTCCACCGATGCATGGACCAGTGCGTCTTCGGGAATGAAACGTGGATCGGACAGCGGAAGATAGATGCCGCCGCCCTTGCCGCCGCGCCGCCAGGAGGAGGGTACCCTGCGCGGGATGAGCTCGACGAGACGCCATGCCGGGTTCATCGAATCGTGCGGCGCCGCCATCGCGTCGGGGTCGACATAGTGCTTTTCGGGATTCTTGCCGAGCACCACTTCGTTCACCGTTCGGGTGGAGTAATCGAGGCCCATCGCCTTGGTCTCCTGGATCATCCAGGCAAGCGGCACCTTGATGAGCGCGCTCTGATCTTCCGGATAGCCGCCGCCGACGTCGCCGTGCACGCCGGCGAACCATACCTCCTTGACGTCCTGCGGCTCGACGGGCCGGTTTTCCGGCGGAGGGAAGGGACTGCCCCAGAACGGCTGATCAGAAGGCCAGAGTTCCGGCCGGAACATCGTCCGCCGCTCGTCGATGGCGACGGCGTGGCGCACATGACGGACGCTCGGATTGCGGTTGGTGAAGGGATGCGTCTTGAACTGAAGGCCCACCTTGCCGGGTTCGATGACGGAGGCGACAGTATCGAAGAGCCCGAGCAGCTCGATCGTCGGCCGAATGCCTTTCAGCGTCCGTTCGTAAAGCCGCATGGCGGCGAAGGCGGATGGCGCGCCGCCGCCCTCCGGCGACGATGTCGCGGGCGAAGGAGCCTGATGGTCCGGAATGCCCTTGTAGGTCCGATAGGCGTAGTCGACCAGATTGAGATGTTCACGGCGTATTAGGCCGAGGCTGTGAATGAAGCCGGCCAGCACCCGTGCGGTGTAGGCGCCTCGGCTGAAGCCGAAGATGAAGATGCGGTCGTTCTCGCCAATCCTCTTGCCATCCTTATCGCGAGGAGCGGCCTCGTAGTTCTCGACAATGAAGCGGTAGGCCTGCTTGACGTTGGAATCGATGCCCCAGCCGGTGGCCAGTCCCCAGACTTCCACGGTCTTGCGCCATGCACGCGACCAGGCGTCATCGGCGCCGAAGGTTCCCACGCCCGGATCGTAATAGACGAGTTGCCGCTCGGTTCGTCTCAGGGTGCCGAAGAGGCGCAGAATATTGGTGCGGTCCGCCGCTATTTCGTTCGATGTGCCGTCGAAGAGAAGAACAATGTTCTTGCCCATGCCGCGCATTCCCCACCGCTTTGCCGGACCATACCAGATTGACGGTCCCGGTTCAATTTGCGGTTGAGGTGTCGGGCGGTTCAGTGGGTCGAGGCGTTTTCCGGCACGGGATTGAGGTTGTAGACGCTGCGGGCGAGGACTGCGAGCAGCACCAGCGTCACTGCGGCGACCAGGCAGGATGCGGCGAAGCCGAGCGAAAAACTGCTGCGGGCAAGGTCGAGCCATGGCGCCGGGCCGTCGATGCCTCGGGCGGCGTCAACGGCTCCGGCGAGCGTCGCGCGGCCTGCCTCCGCCCTCTCGGCGGAGAGGCCGCCGAAATCCACGCCCGTCATCGCAAAGCGGTAGATGACGCTGCCGAGGCTGCCCAGCAGCGCGACGCCCAGCGCCCCGCCGAATTCCGCGCTGGTCTCCGAGATCGCCGATGCTGCGCCGGCGCGTTCCGGCGGGGCCGAACCCACGATCAGTCCGGTCGTCGTCAGGATGACCGGCACGAAGCCAAGGGCGATCAGGGCGCTGGAGCCCAGAACGCCGAACAGGCTCTCATGATAGGCGGCAATCGCCATGATCGCCGCGCCCACGGCATTGACCAGCAGGCCGAGCAGCACCGTCCTGACCGCGCCCAGCCGATTGGTGATGCGATAGGCCTGGAGCGACATGACGGTAAAGACGAGGCCGGGCAGACCGGACCAGAGGGCTGCCTGAAGCGGCGTGAGGCCGACGACAAGCTGCAGATACTGATTCTGGAACAGAAAAATGCCGAAGACGAAGAAAACGCCGGCCAGATTGACGAGCAGGGAGGCCATAAACGCCGGTATCCGGAACAGCGAAAGGTCGATCAGCGGATCGGGAAGGCGGCGTTGCCGCCGCACGAAAAGCGCGCCAAAGGCAAGCCCCAAGGCGACAGGCACAAAATAGAGGGGAGCCATGCCGTCGGTAGCGATTTTCTTGAAGCCATAGATGATCGGCAGAACGGTCGCCAGCGAGAGGCCGACGCTCGGCAGGTCGATCCGACCCGCCTCCTCACCGCGATATTCCGGCAGCAGGAAGGGAGCGGCGATGATGAGCACCAGCATGACCGGAACATTGATCAGGAAGACCGATCCCCAGTGGAAGTATTGGAGCAGGACCCCGCCGATCAGCGGGCCGATCAGGCCGCCAAGGGAAAAGGCGGTCCCCCATATGCCGATCGCACGGTTGCGTTCGTTTTCGTTCGCAAACAGATTGACGACCAGCGAGAGGGTCGAAGGCGCGATGGTCGCTCCCGCGACGCCGAGACAGGCGCGGGCGAGAATGAGCATCTGGGCCGTCGTCGAAAACGCTGCAAAGACGGAAGCCGCACCGAAGGCGGCAGCGCCGATCAGCAGCACCTTGCGACGGCCGATGCGATCGCCGAGCGTGCCCATCGTCACGAGAAAGCCCGCCACCATGAAGCCGTAGATATCGTTGATCCAGAGAAGTTCGGCGGCCGAGGGGTCGAGATCGGTGGTGATCGCGGGCATGGCCAGGAACAGCACGGACAAGTCCATGGAATAGATCAGACAGGCGATCGAAAGGATGCCAAGTCCGATCCATTCACGACGTCCAGCGGTTTCGGGGACGTTGCCGGTGTCATTCATGAGAAGTCCTCCGCGACTCGGGACGCAGATATTTGCCTTCTCCGGGTAAATAGACAAATGTCAAATTGTGATGGAACAGCCGGTCTTCCGGCTGTTCCATCGGCATTTCAGAAGTAGCTCTGCAGCGGACGAACTTCGAGTTGCCCCTTCTTCAGGGCCTCGATGGCCTGTGCGGCGGCGAGCGCGCCTGCCATCGTGGTGTAATAGGGCACCTTCTGCATCAGGGCGGCGCGGCGCAGCGACTTGGAGTCCGAAATCGCCTTGTTTCCGTCGGTCGTATTGAAGACGAGCTGAACCTGCCGGTTGCGGATGGCATCCTCGATATGCGGACGGCCTTCCAGCACCTTGTTGATCTTGACCGCCTCGATGCCGTGCTCGGCGAGGAAACGCTGGGTGCCGCCGGTCGCCAGAACCTTGAAACCGATTCCCGTCAGCAGGCGCACGGCCGGCAGGACGCGCTCCTTGTCTTCGTCGCGGACGGATACGAAGACCGTTCCCTCGCGCGGCAGCTCGACGCCGGCGCCGAGCTGGCTCTTGGCGAAGGCGAGCGCGAAATCGGTGTCGAGGCCGATCACTTCGCCGGTCGAACGCATTTCCGGACCGAGCAGTGTGTCGACGCCGGGGAAGCGGGCGAACGGGAAGACAGCTTCCTTGACCGCGATGTGCTTAAGGTTGCGCGGGTCTGGCTTCTTGCCATAGGCGGCAATCGCGGCGTCCAGCTTTTCGCCGGCCATGATGCGGGCGGCGATCTTGGCGATTGGCGCGCCGATGGTCTTTGCTACGAAAGGCACGGTGCGCGAGGCGCGCGGGTTGACTTCGAGCACGTAGATCGTGCCGTCCTTGATGGCGTACTGGATGTTCATCAGGCCGCCGACGTTCAGCGCCTTCGCCATTGCCTTGGTCTGGCGTTCGAGTTCGTCGAGAAGCTCGGGGGTGAACGAACGCGAGGGCAGCGAGCAGGCCGAATCGCCCGAGTGAATGCCGGCCTCCTCGATATGCTCCATGATGCCGGAGACGAAGACGGTTTCGCCGTCGCTCAGCGCATCGACATCCACCTCGATGGCATTGGTCAGGTAGCTGTCGAACAGAAGCGGATTCTTGCCGAGCAGGGTGTTGATCTGTCCGGTCTTGTCGTTCGGGTAACGCTGCTTGATGTCTTCCGGAACGAGGCCCGGAACGGTGTCCAGCAGGTAGGTCTGCAGCATGCTCTCATTGTGGATGATCTGCATGGCGCGGCCGCCGAGAACATAGGACGGGCGCACGACCAGCGGAAAGCCGATCTCGGCGGCGACCAGGCGGGCCTGCTCGACCGAGTAGGCGATGCCGTTGTTGGGCTGCGTGAGATCGAGCTTCATCAGCAGCTTCTGGAAGCGGTCGCGGTCTTCGGCGAGGTCGATTGCATCCGGAGCGGTGCCGAGGATCGGTATGCCGTTCTTTTCCAGCGCTTCGGCGAGCTTCAGCGGGGTCTGGCCGCCGAACTGGACGATGACGCCGACGAGCGTGCCGTTTTCCTGCTCGGCGCGCATGATCTCGATCACGTCTTCGGCCGTCAGCGGCTCGAAGTAGAGGCGGTCGGAGGTGTCGTAGTCGGTCGAGACCGTTTCCGGGTTGCAGTTGACCATGATCGCTTCATAGCCGGCATCCTTCAGGGCGAAGGCGGCGTGGCAGCAGCAATAGTCGAACTCGATACCCTGGCCGATGCGGTTCGGGCCACCGCCGAGGATCACGACCTTCTTGCGGTCGGAAACCTGCGCTTCCGAGCGGGCAGCCCCGACGAAGGGCGTTTCATAGGTCGAATACATATAGGCGGTCGGCGAGGCAAACTCGGCGGCGCAGGTATCGATGCGCTTGTAGACCGGGCGTACGTTCAGTCTGTTGCGCAGTTCGGCGACTTCCTTGGGGCGCTTGCCGGTGAGGCTTGCGAGACGTGCGTCGGAGAAACCCATGGCCTTCAGCATGCGCAGGTTCTCGGCATCGTCGGGCAGGCCGTGTTCGCGGATGCGGGCCTCCATGTCGACGATCGCCTTGAACTGGGCGATGAACCACGGATCGATCTTGCAGCCCTCGTGCACTTCCTCCGGCGACATGCCGAGGCGCAGTGCCTGGGCGACCATGCGAAGGCGGTCCGGCGTTGGTGTTCCGATTGCGGCGCGAATGGCGTTCTTGTCGTCTCCGCTGTCGCCATTGGTGCCGAGGCCGGGGATCTCGATCTCATCGAGGCCGGTCAGGCCGGTCTCAAGGCCGCGAAGCGACTTTTGAAGGGACTCTGCGAAAGTGCGGCCGATCGCCATCACTTCGCCAACCGACTTCATGGCGGTGGTCAGCGTCGGCTCGGCGCCGGGGAATTTCTCGAAGGCAAAGCGCGGGATCTTGGTGACGACATAATCGATGGACGGTTCGAACGAAGCCGGGGTGGCGCCGCCGGTGATGTCGTTTTCCAACTCGTCCAGGGTGTAGCCGATGGCGAGCTTGGCTGCGATCTTGGCGATCGGGAAGCCGGTCGCCTTGGAGGCGAGCGCGGAGGAGCGCGAGACGCGCGGGTTCATTTCGATGACGACGAGGCGACCGTCCTTCGGGTTGACGGCGAACTGGACGTTCGAGCCGCCGGTCTCGACGCCGATCTCACGCAGCACCGCGATCGAGGCGTTGCGCATGATCTGGTATTCCTTGTCGGTCAGCGTCAGCGCCGGCGCGACGGTGATGCTATCGCCGGTGTGGACGCCCATCGGATCGATGTTCTCGATCGAGCAGATGATGATGCAGTTGTCCGCCTTGTCGCGGACGACTTCCATTTCATATTCCTTCCAGCCGAGCACCGATTCTTCGATCAGCACTTCGGTGGTGGGCGACGCATCGAGACCGCCGGAAACGATGTCGAAGAATTCCGAGCGGTTGTAGGCGATGCCGCCGCCGGTGCCGCCCAGCGTGAAGGAGGGACGGATGATGGCCGGCAGGCCGACATGGTCGAGCGCCTGAGCTGCAATTGCCATGGCGTGGGCCATATAGCGCTGCTTGCGGTCGCTTTCGCCGAGGTTCCACTGGTTCTCGAGATTGTCGAGCGCCTTGTCTAGTTCCGCGCCGGAGAGCTTTGCCTTCAACTCGGCGCGCGCCGCTTCGTGGGTCTTGCGGTCGGCATCCTTGATTTCCGTCGCATTCGCCAGCATCGACTTCGGCGTTTCGAGGCCGATCTTCGCCATGGCTTCGCGGAAGAGCGCACGGTCCTCGGCCTTGTCGATGGCGGCGGGCTTAGCGCCGATCATCTCGACGTTATAGCGATCGAGAACGCCCATGCGCTTCAGAGAAAGGGCGGTGTTCAGCGCCGTTTGGCCGCCCATGGTCGGCAGGAGCGCATCCGGGCGTTCCTTGGCAATGATCTTGGCGACGACTTCCGGTGTGATCGGTTCGACATAGGTCGCATCGGCAAGGCCCGGATCGGTCATGATGGTCGCGGGGTTGGAATTGACCAGGATGACCCGGTAGCCTTCCTCCTTCAGCGCCTTGCAGGCCTGTGTGCCGGAATAGTCGAATTCGCATGCCTGGCCGATGACGATCGGCCCTGCGCCGATGATGAGGATGGACTTGATATCTTGGCGCTTCGGCATGGGCTCATTTCCATTTTCAGGTTGCGCGAAAAACCGGCCAGGGTGATCTTTCACCGGCCGGGGCGCAAACGAGGGTCTTTTCAGGCTAGAAGGGGCTTATAGGGAAAACTCTCGCGCAAACCAACCCCTTAAATGACGAGAAAGGCATGAAAGTTGGGGAGGGCGGATCAGCCGCTTTTCGGGGAACGAATTCATCCGTTTGTCACATGGGTTTGTTGCTGCGCGGATAGTCCTTGTGCTTCCTCGTTACCAAGGCTGTTTCATGACCGTGCCATCAATGATCCTCGAAGCGCTTCCTCCGTATCTGCACTCCTTTTCCCGGACGCTGACGCCCGGACCTCTTCCGCATCTCGGGACACGATACAATCCGGCCGGCGTGTTCCTTCCGGAACCGGGCAATACCGTCGTCTGCCATCTGTTGCCGGGTTCCGAAGGCGAACGGGCCATTATCGATGCACGGGCCCGCTATCTCGCGATGGCGGGGGCAGATCAGCTTGCCTTCACGCCGATCTCCAGCCTGCACATGACCCTGTTTCAGGGGGTCATCGAATATCGCCGCAGGCCGCCGTACTGGCCGGTCGATGTGCCGCTCGACACCCCGATCGATGACATGACGGCAATTTTTCTGGATCGCCTGGCGGGTTTTGAGCCGGACTCGCCGTTCGAGATGGAAGTGACCGGGGCGACCCCGGCGGGATTGACGCTCGATGGTGTGACAGCTGCGGACCGATCTCGATTGAAATCCTGGCGAGACCGCTTCGCCGATCTGTTCGGCTATCGCCATCCGGACCACGAAAGCTATGTCTTTCACATCAGTTTCGCTTATCCCAAGGAGCGGTTTGACGATTCGACAATTGTGGCCTGGGCCCCTTTCCTTCACTCGGTGGTGGACGAGATTCGCGCCCGTTCGCCGGTGATAGCGCTCAGACCACCGGCCTTCTGTGCTTTCGAGGACATGAACCATTTCGAGGAACTGCTTGTCTTCGACCCTGCCTGAGAGGGTCGGTTTCAACTGCATTCTCTCAATTAGCGTGGCCGCAGGGAACGGTTTGCATTATAGACTGTTTCCAAGGGCGTGACTTGCCCGGTGGAGAGGATGAGCATCATGGAATGGAAGGGCCGACGTCAATCGGACAATGTTGAAGACCGGCGCGGTTCCTCGACCGGCCGTAGCGGCATGGGGCGCGATCCGTTCGGGCGATCCGGTATCCAGATCCCCTCGGGCGGACGGCGCGGCGGCGGGATGAGCATCGGAACGATCGTCTTCCTGATCGTGATCTACTTCGTCCTGAAGATGATGGGCATCGACATGCTGCAGCTGCTGGGCGACGGCTCGATGCAGCAGCAGGGTTCGGGCTACGAGCAATCGGTCGGTGAGCGACCCTCGCAGCCAGCAAGCGACGAGATGACGGCTTTCGTCCGTACAGTCCTTGCCGAGACGGAAGATACTTGGAACGGTATCTTCAAGGCTGCAGGGGAGACCTACGAAGAACCGACGCTGGTCCTGTTTGCCGGCCGGACGGCTTCCGCCTGCGGAACCGCTTCCTCCGCTACCGGGCCGTTCTACTGCCCTGGCGATCGCAAGGTCTATCTCGACACGGATTTCTTCCGGGAACTCAGCAATCGATTCGGCGCATCCGGTGACTTTGCCGAAGCCTATGTCGTCGCGCATGAGGTCGGCCATCACGTGCAGAACCTCACCGGCATCCTGCCGAAGTTCAACCAGATGCGGCAGTCGATGAGCGAGGTCGAGGCCAACCAGATGTCGGTGCGCGTCGAACTCCAGGCGGATTGTTTTGCCGGCATCTGGGGCAAGTATACGGAGCAGAAGGGATTGCTTGAATCGGGCGATCTCGAAGAAGCGCTCAACGCCGCCAGGCAGATCGGCGACGACACGCTGCAGAAGCGCAGCCAGGGCTATGTCGTTCCCGACAGCTTTAATCACGGTACCTCCGCCCAGCGGATGAAGTGGTTCAAGCGCGGCTTCGACAGCGGCAAGGTCGAGGCTTGCGACACTTTCTCCGGATCGATCTGATGCGGCTAAAGGTCTGCGTCGGGACGAAATGAAATCAGGAACGGCCCGGCTTCGACCGGGCCGCCTTCATGTCTGAAGGTCACTTCTCGCTGTCGAGATGCGCCATCTGTGCTTCCGCGTAGCGCGTGCCGGCGGCAGAGCCCTTCGGCACGGCGCGTTCGATCGCCGCCAGATCCTCCGGGGTCAGGGAGAAATCCGCTGCGCCGAGGGATTCCTTAAGGCGATCACGGCGGCGGGCTCCAATCAGCGGCACGATGTCGTCACCCTGGGCGGCAACCCAGGCGATTGCGGCCTGAGCGGTCGTCATGCCTTTCGAAGCCGCGACCTTGCCGAGCGCTTCCGCGAGCGCGAGATTGTGGGTTGCGTTCTCGCCCTGAAAGCGGGGTGAGTGGGCACGGAAGTCATTCCTGCCTATTCCGGCAGGCTGCCAGTGGCCGCTGATGAGGCCGCGGGACAGCACGCCATAGGCCGTGATGCCGATGCCGAGTTCGCGGCAGGTGGGCAGTATCCTGTCCTCGATGCCGCGGGAGATGACCGAATATTCTATCTGCAGGTCGGCGATCGGATGGACGGCTGCGGCGCGGCGGATCGTGTCGGCGCCGACTTCGGAAAGGCCGATGTGGCGGACGAAGCCTGCCTTCACCATGTCGGCGATGGCGCCGATTGTATCTTCGATGGGCACCGCGGGATCGAGGCGTGCCGGGCGGTAGATGTCGATATGGTCCACGCCGAGCCTCTGGAGCGTATAGGCGAGTGCGGTCTTCACAGCCGCGGGACGGGCATCGAACCCGATCCAGCCGGCTGCCGGATCGCGCTGGGCTCCGAATTTGACGCTGAGCAGGACAGTGTCGCGGGGGCGGCCCTTCAGGGCTTCGGCGATCAGCATCTCATTGTGACCCATGCCGTAGAAATCGCCGGTGTCGAGCAGGTTGATGCCGGCATCGAGGGCTGCGTGGATGGTGGCGATGCTCTCGTTCCGGTCGGCATCGCCATACATGCCGGACATTCCCATGCAGCCGAGGCCGAAGCGGGAGACGGAGGGGCCGGTCCGGCCGAGTTTTGCAATCTGCATTTTGGGCTCCTTTCGAAATTCCGTGGCGAGGATGTCGCCGCAGCTCTTTTTACCTCCTGACGCTTTGTGCGATAATCCGATGCAAACGAAACAGCCTGTTTGGATTTTTGCACAATGAGCAATCTACCGCTTGCGGAGCTCGACGCCTTCGCCACCATCGCGCGCCTTCGCAGCTTTCGGGCGGCGGGCAAGTTGCGCGGGGTTTCCGCGTCCTCTCTAAGCGAGGCGATGCGACGGCTGGAAGCGCAGCTCGGCGTGCGGCTTTTCAACCGGACGACCCGCAGCGTGACGCTGACCGACGCCGGAGAGCGGCTTCTGGAACGGCTGACACCCGGACTTGCCGAGATCGAGACGGCGCTCGATGCGATCAACAGCTTTCGCGACCGGCCGGCGGGTCGGCTGCGGCTCAATGTGCCGGGTATCGTCGCCCGCAACATCCTGCCGGACATCGCCAGCCGGTTCCTCGCGGCCTATCCGGAGATTATCCTGGAGGTTTCGGTCAACGATACCTTTGTCGACGTGCTGGCGGAAGGATATGACGCCGGCGTGCGCTACGAGGAGGCGCTGCATCAGGACATGATCGCCATACCGCTCGGGCCGCGCCGCCAGAGCTATATGGGCGCTGCCGCTCCCGCCTATATCGAGCGGCGCGGCGCGCCTTCCCATCCGCGCGAACTTGTCGGCCATGAGGCTGTCCTGCACCGTTTTGCAAGCGGGCGTACCGTCTCCTGGGCGTTCGAACGTGATGGCGAGACGATAACGGTTCATCCGCAGCCCCGCCTGATCGCCGAATCCATCGATCTGGAACTGGCCGCCGCGCGCGCCGGGCTCGGCATCATCTTCACCTTCGAGGAATTCCTGCGCGATGACCTCGCTTCCGGCGCATTGCTGCCCGTGCTGCCAGGCTGGGAACAGTCTTTTTCAGGTCCGTTCCTTTATTATCCGAGCCGCCGTTACATGCCGGCTCCGCTGAAGGCGTTCGTGGATTTCGTGCGCCACGATCGGGCGGCGGAAAAATAGGCCTGCCCGCAACCTATCAGTTAATGTGAAGCGTCCACGATATTTATTTCTCGATGAAAAGCCCGCCTTGCTCCCCTCCGGCGTTTCCCTTATGCAAAGGTCGCGCGCCGCTCGCCAGTCATCTCTGGAAGCGGCTTTTTTCGTCTTGGGTGCCATCATGAATACGCAAGCCTCAATTTCGGTCGCAAGGCCCGGTGCAGCAAGCTGGCGGTCGCATATTCTCGCGACGTTGAAGCTCGGCATCCCGCTGATCGGCGCCCAGCTTGCGCAGCTCGGTATCCACACGACGGACGTGGTGATTGTCGGCCAGCTCGGTGCGCAGTCGCTCGCCGCTATGGTCCTTGCCGGACAGTTCTTTTTCACCATCTTCATCTTCGGGTCCGGCTTTTCCATTGCCGTCGTTCCGATGGTCGCGCAGGCCTATGGACGCGGGGACGCCGTGTCCGTCCGCCGTTCCATCCGCATGGGCATGTGGGTGTCGATCGCCTACACGCTGATGACGGCGCCGTTGTTCTTTCATGCCGAGACGATCCTGCTGGCGCTCGGGCAGAAGCCGGAAGTCGCCTCACTCGCTGCCCATTATGTGATGATCGTTCAGTTCGGCCTGCTGCCGGCGTTGCTTTTCGCCGTGCTGCGCTCGCTCGTCAGCGCAACCGGCAGGGCAGGTATCATCCTTTATGTGACGCTGGCCGTGCTGGTGATGAATGCGGTGCTGGCCTATGCGCTGGTGCTTGGTCATTTCGGTCTGCCGGCGCTCGGCATGACAGGCGCTGCCATCGTCGCCGTCACGGTACAGTGGGCAAGTTTCCTGTTCATGGTCGCCTATATCGAGACACGCGAGGAGACGCGCCGCTACGAGCTTTTCGTCCGGTTCTGGCGGCCGGACTGGCATGCGCTTTGGGAAGTCGTGCATCTCGGCCTGCCGATCAGTGTGACCGTTCTGGCCGAGGTCAGTCTGTTTGCCGCCGCCTCGTTGCTGATGGGCAAGATCGGTACGATCGAGCTTGCCGCGCATGGTATCGCGCTTCAACTCGCTTCCATCGCCTTCATGTTCCCGCTCGGACTGTCGCAGGCGGCTACGGTCCGCATCGGTCTCGCGCATGGGCGGGGCGATTATCCCGATCTCATACGGGCGGCGATCGCCGTGCTCGGGATCGCCAGCCTGATGTCGCTTTCGGGCGGCATTCTGTTCTATTCCATGCCGCGGTTGCTGAGCAGCGCCTTCATCAACGCCCATACCCCGGACGCCGCAGCCGTGCTCGACTTCGCCGGCCCGCTGGTGGTGATCGCCGGTATCTTCCAGCTGGTCGACGGCTTGCAGGCGATCGCCTCCGGCCTGTTGCGCGGTCTCAAGGATGCGAGGGTTCCAATGCTGCTGGCGCTGATCGCCTACTGGCCGGTCGGCTTTTTCCTGGCCTGGCTCATCGCTTTTCCCCTGGGTTATGGCGGCGTCGGCATCTGGATGGGGTTCTTGATCGGTCTCCTGACCGCCTCCGTCATGCTGTGCCTGCGCTTCTTCCACCGGGTGCGTTTCGAAATGAAAACGGCCCGGATCTGACCGGGCCGTTCTGCTGTCTCCAATGAGGGAGTCCGATCAACGCTCTGCCAGCGCCGGCTCACCCTTTTTCTCGCGCACCATGTTGATGAAGCGGCGGAAGAGATAGTGGCTGTCCTGCGGGCCGGGGGAGGCCTCGGGGTGATGCTGGACCGAGAAGACGGGCTTGCCGACGAGGCGCAGGCCGCAGTTGGAACCGTCGAACAGGGAAACGTGAGTCTCCTCAACGCTTTCCGGCAGGCTGTTCTTGTCGACTGCGAAGCCGTGGTTCATCGAGACGATCTCGACCTTGTCGGTGGTGTAGTCCTTGACCGGATGGTTGGCACCGTGATGGCCCTGATGCATCTTGACGGTGGTGCCGCCGAGCGCCAGCGCCAGCATCTGGTGACCGAGGCAGATGCCGAAGACCGGAAGGCCGCTTTCGACGAGCTTGCGGATGACCGGCACGGCATATTCGCCGGTGGCGGCCGGGTCGCCCGGGCCGTTCGACAGGAAGATGCCATCGGGATTGAGCGCCAGGATGTCTTCGGCCGAGGTCTTGGCGGGAACCACCGTCACACGGCAATCGAGGCCGGTGAAGAGGCGCAGGATGTTGCGCTTCACGCCGTAGTCGACGCAGACGACGTGATACTTCGCGCCGGCCGGATCGAGTTCGCTATAGCCTTCGTTCCAGACCCAGGGCTTTTCCTTCCATTCGGAGGACTGGCCGGAGGTCGCCTCGATGGCGAGGTCGAGGCCGACGAGGCCGCTCCAGGCCTTGGCCTCGGTTTTCAGCGTGTCGACGTCGAAGACGCCGTTCGGATCGTGGGCGATGACGGCATTCGGCGCGCCGTGCTCGCGGATCCAGGCGGTCAATGCCCGGGTATCGATGCCACTCAGGCCGATGATGCCGCGGGCCTTCAGCCAGGCGTCGAGATGCTTGGCGGCGCGGTAGTTGGAGGGATCGGTGATGTCGGCCTTGAAGATGACGCCGACAGCGCCGCGCCGGGCGGCGGGCGTCAGGTCCTCGATATCTTCCTCGTTGGTGCCGACATTGCCGATATGCGGGAAGGTGAAGGTGACGATCTGGCCGAGATAGGAGGGGTCGGTGAGGATTTCCTCATATCCGGTGAGCGCCGTGTTGAAGCAGACTTCTGCCTGGACCTTGCCTGTTGCGCCTATGCCCTGTCCTTCGATGACGGTGCCGTCGGCGAGAACCAGAAGGGCGGTCGGCTTGCGGGTGGTCCATGGGGCTGTCGAGGTCATGTTCGTTCCTTGTCCGGCCGCAAACCGCCGGTCCTTGAAGGAACGGGGCCTGAGGGCCATTTATGTCGCAGATCGAGGGCGCGCGACAATGCGCGCTTTCCGCCCTGATGACAATTTTCGTGCAGGTGCCGGAAAATAGACGGATCGATCCCTGCGGTCAATTGTCTTCGTTGGATTAACTCCCATGTATTTCAATGGGTTGTGTAATTGATTTGCGCGGGCGTGTCGGACTGGCTATTGCTTCGGCGGAAATGACAAGGAAAAGCCACAATCGGTGAAGCCTGCAAGCCGGCTTTTCCATGGAGAAGGAATATGATGCGCGACAGACTCGCCGATTCCCTGAAGGAATCTTTGAAGGCCAAGGATACCCGCCGTACGTCCACAGTGCGGCTGATCCAGACCGCGATCAAGGATCGCGACATTGCCAATCGCGGCGCGGGCAAGGACCCGGTCAGCGACGACGAGATCATGCAGATCCTGACCAAGATGATTAAGCAGCGTGAGGAGTCGGCCAAAATCTATGCCGACAATGCGCGGCCGGAACTTGCCCAGCAGGAACGCGAGGAAATCGAGATCATCAAGACGTTCATGCCGGAGCAGCTCTCCGACGCGAAGGTGAGCGAACTCGCAGCCGCCGCCATTCAGGAGGTCGGCGCCCAGGGGCTCCGGGACATGGGCAAGTGCATCGCGCTGCTCAAGGAGCGTTATCCCGGCCAGATGGATTTCGCCAAGGCATCCGGCGTGGTGAAGGATCTCTTGAAGTAAGCGGTTCGGATCGCCAATGGAAACAGGAGCTCCGCCTTCGGGCGGAGTTTTTGTTTTCAGCTTTCCGATTTCCGTGGCCTGTGAATAGCGGGCATGGTGATAGAGGGCGGTAGCGTTTGATAAAATGCCAGCCTATATGAAAATGGCTAGCCCGAGGACATGATGCGCTTTTCCAACGAGTTTCTTGACGAGATCCGTGACCGCGTGCCGATTTCGGCCGTGATCGGCCGTCGCGTCTCGTGGGACAGGAAGAAGACCAACGTCTCGCGTGGCGATTATTGGGCCTGTTGCCCGTTTCATGGCGAGAAAAGTCCGAGCTTTCATTGTGAGGACCGCAAGGGACGCTATCACTGCTTCGGTTGCGGGGTGACCGGCGACCACTTCCGCTTTCTTACCGATCTCGAGGGGGTGAGCTTTCCGGAGGCCGTGGAGCAGGTGGCTGAGATGGCGGGCGTGCCCATGCCTAAGCCCGACCTGCAGGCGCAGCAGCGGGAGCGCGAGCGTACGACGCTGCTGGACGTCATGGAACTGGCGACGCAGTTCTTTCAGGATCAGCTCCAGACGGCGAACGGTGCACGGGCGCGCGCCTATCTGCGTGAGCGCGGATTGTCCGGCCGCACGATTGAGACCTTCCGGTTGGGGTATGCGCCGGAGAGCCGCAACGCGCTCAAGGAACATCTCGCGTCAAAGGGCGTGCCCAAGGAACAGATAGAGGCCTGCGGGTTGGTGCGCCACGGACCGGATATCCCGGTTTCCTACGATTATTTTCGCGACCGCATCATGTTTCCCATCCTGTCTTCGCGCGACAAGGTGATTGCCTTCGGCGGGCGGGCGATGGCGCAGGACGCCATGGCGAAATACATGAACTCGCCGGAGACAGAGCTCTTCCACAAGGGCAATGTGCTCTTCAATTTTTCCCGCGCGCGCCGTTCCCTTCAGGGCGCCGGCGGAGCCGACACGATCATCGCGGTCGAAGGCTATATGGACGTGATCGCGCTGCATCAGGCGGGGGTCGAAAACGCCGTTGCTCCTCTTGGTACGGCGCTTACCGAAAACCAGCTCGACCTCATGTGGAAACTGACACCGGTGCCGGTGCTCTGCTTCGATGGCGACGGGGCCGGCCAGCGGGCGGCCTTCAGGGCGGTGGATCTGGCGCTTCCGCATCTGAAACCCGGCAAATCGGTGCGTTTCGCCATGCTGCCCGACGGCAAGGACCCCGATGACCTTGTCAAGCACGACGGTCGCACGCCCTTCGACAAGGTGCTTTCGGAAGCGCGGCCGCTTGCCGAAATGGTCTGGCTGCGCGAGGCAGGCGCCGGGCAGTACGACACGCCGGAAAAACGCGCCGAGCTCGAGGCGCGGATGAAGCAGGTAATTTCGGTGATTGCCGACGAAAACGTCCGGCGGCACTATCAGCAGGATGTCCGCGACCGGCTGAACGCCTTCTTTCAGGGGGCTTCGAACAATCGCGGCGAAAGGCGAGGCGGGTTCGACGCTAACCGCGGCGGGCGTGGACGCGACAACGGCCGGACCGGCCGGCCTCCGGGCGGCTATTCTGCCATCGGAGGCGGGATTTCGGACCGTTTGGCACGTTCCGGTCTCGTCAAGGGACATCAGGACCAGCCAGCACTTCGCGAGAGCGTGTTGGCGCTCACCATCGTCAATCATCCCCAGCTTCTGCAGGACGAGTACGACGAGATCGCCTCGATCGATTACGAGAACCGCGAGCTGCAGAAGCTCTGGTCCTCCCTGTTGACGGCGGCGGCCGGCGCCGGGGCCGAGCTGACGCGGGAAAAGCTGATCGCGCGTCTGGAGGAACAGGGGCACGGAGCGCTGATCAAAAGCCTCGATCAGCAGATCCGCAATGCGCGGCTCTGGGTCGCGACCGAAATCGCGGCTGCGGAGGATGCACGGGAAGCCTATGGGCAGGCGCATTCGCTGCACAAACGCGCCAAGGCGCTGCGGCGTCAGCGGATGGAACTGGAGCGCGAAGTGGCCGAGGCGACAGAGGCCGAGGATGCCGACCGTATCGGCCAGCTCATCGGCGCGCTGCATCAGGTGCAGCTTGAGGTCACGCGCATGGAAAACCAGGAGGCGATCATCGATGGCTTCGGCGTCATGTCGGGACGGGTGAAGGGCGCCGCCAACGGTCACGGCGTGTAAGTAAGCCGCCGTTCTCGAACGGAGTGGAGAGGGCGATTCGCAGCCGGATGGCGGGTTGCGGCGAAGGCGGTGGCAATGTCCAGCGATGCGATCATTTACGGTTTCGGTGGAAGTGTCGAACAGTGTTCGTGTCCGGGGCTTTGGCAAATGGCGCTTGCCCCTTGTTTCCTGCGGCAACCGTCCTACATCTGCCCCAAGCGGTCACTATTGTGCGGAGCGGCCGGATTTCCCCGCTTTTCTTTTGGTTTTGATGTCGGAAGAGCTTGACGCCAGAGAAAATTGTGGGAATCACCATTTCAGGCATACAAGGGTGAAGTGGGTTCAGGCGGATCTCTCGTACCATGACCGGTCATGCAGAAACAACGGGGCTCGGCGCAATGGTCTCGACGCCCATAGTTAATCGGGAATTAAGCAACATTCCGTTAGGTCATTGACTGTATTCGCAGCGGGCAGGGGCCGCGGGGGCAGCCTATCCGCCTTGCAGCGTGCGGCAAGATCAGACGTCAGGGAAAGCGACGAATTAGATGGCATCCAAAGTCAAAGAAAACGAAGAAGCAGACAACGAACGCGATGGCGCAACGGATGGTCCGCTTCTCGACCTTTCGGATGACGCGGTCAAAAAGATGATCAAGGCCGCCAAGAAGCGCGGCTACGTCACCATGGACGAGCTGAATTCGGTTCTGCCGTCGGAGGAAGTCACCTCCGAACAGATCGAAGACACCATGGCGATGCTGTCGGACATGGGCATCAACGTCATTGAGGACGAAGAAGCCGAGGAGGCTGCGGCTTCCGAGGACAGCGACGACAGCGATGACAGCGACAGCGAGGGCGGCGAACTCGCCCCGACCTCCGGCACGGCGCTTGCGACCGCGAAGAAGAAGGAACCGACCGACCGTACCGACGACCCGGTGCGCATGTATCTGCGCGAGATGGGCTCGGTCGAGCTTCTGTCGCGCGAGGGCGAAATCGCCATTGCAAAGCGCATCGAGGCCGGCCGCGAGACGATGATCTCCGGTCTCTGCGAGAGCCCGCTGACCTTCCAGGCACTGATTATCTGGCGCGACGAGCTCAACGAAGGCACCACGCTTCTGCGTGAAATCATCGACCTCGAAACGACCTATTCCGGTCCCGAGGCGAAGGCTGCTCCGCAGTTCCAGAGCCCGGAAAAGATCGAGGCCGACCGCAAGGCCGCGGAAGAGAAGGAAAAGGAACGAGCCAAGCGCCGTCCGCAGTCTGCCGCTTCCGACGACGATGACATCACGGCCATCGGCGGCGAGGGCCTGCCGCCGGAAGAAGAGGAAGAGGACGAGGACGAATCCAACCTGTCGCTCGCCGCCATGGAAGCGGAACTGCGTCCACAGGTCATGGAAACGCTCGACCTCATCGCCGACACCTACAAGAAGCTGCGCAAGCTGCAGGACCAGCAGGTGGAGGCGCGTCTCGCCTGTACCGGCACGCTTTCCTCCGGCCAGGAGCGACGCTACAAGGAACTGAAGGACCAGCTCATCACGGCGGTGAAGTCCCTGTCGCTCAACCAGAATCGCATCGATTCTCTGGTCGAGCAGCTTTACGACATCAACAAGCGTCTCGTTCAGAACGAAGGCCGCCTGCTGCGCCTTGCCGAATCCTACGGCGTCAAGCGCGAGGCCTTCCTCGAGCAGTATCAGGGTGCCGAACTCGATCCGAACTGGATGAAGTCGATCGGCAATCTGGCTGCGCGCGGCTGGAAGGAGTTCGCCAGGGAAGAAAACCAGACGATCCGCGACATCCGTGCGGAGATCCAGAATCTGGCGACCGAAACCGGTATTTCGATCTCGGAATTCCGCCGTATCGTGCATATGGTTCAGAAGGGCGAACGCGAAGCCCGCATCGCCAAGAAGGAGATGGTGGAAGCCAACCTCCGTCTGGTTATCTCGATCGCCAAGAAGTACACGAACCGCGGCCTGCAGTTCCTCGACCTCATCCAGGAAGGCAATATCGGCCTGATGAAGGCGGTCGACAAGTTCGAATACCGCCGCGGTTACAAGTTCTCGACCTATGCCACATGGTGGATCAGGCAGGCGATCACCCGTTCGATCGCCGACCAAGCCCGCACCATCCGCATTCCGGTTCACATGATCGAGACGATCAACAAGATCGTTCGTACCTCGCGCCAGATGCTGCACGAGATCGGCCGCGAGCCGACGCCGGAAGAACTGGCAGAAAAGCTCGCCATGCCGCTCGAAAAGGTCCGCAAGGTCCTGAAGATCGCCAAGGAGCCAATTTCTCTCGAAACCCCGGTGGGCGACGAAGAGGATTCGCATCTCGGCGATTTCATCGAGGACAAGAACGCGCTTCTGCCGATCGATGCCGCCATCCAGGCGAACCTGCGCGAGACCACGACCCGTGTTCTCGCCTCGCTGACGCCGCGCGAGGAACGTGTGCTCCGCATGCGCTTCGGTATCGGCATGAACACGGACCATACGCTCGAAGAAGTCGGCCAGCAGTTCTCGGTGACCCGCGAACGTATCCGTCAGATCGAGGCCAAGGCCCTGCGCAAGCTGAAGCATCCGAGCCGCTCGCGCAAGCTGCGTTCGTTCCTGGACAGCTGAGAATATTCAGTCAATGCTTGAGAGGCCCGGTCTGCAAACAGCAGCCCGGGCTTTTTTGTCAGGCTGGGCGGGTTACCGCCCGCACGATCCCTCGTGCGATCGGGGTCGCGCCAAGCAAAGTTGGAAATGCGATAAGCCAGGATATCCCCCATGCGGGCATCCAGAAGGAGATGACGTCCCGGTGAAATCCGATCATCTTTACGGTCGAGACACCGGAAACGACGAATGTCATCAATATCGAGAGGACCAGAGGCATAAGGATTCCTGCGTAGCGTGCAGGCAGGCGTGTAAGCTTCATGATGAATTTTCCAACTTATTGGATCATCCCGTGACGGCATTTCACATATCATCGTCATCACCTGGATGATCCGGATTGATATGCGTAGCCTAACGTCAGACGCTTACGGCTCCCTCTGGCGGGCGCGGCTTCCTCATATGCCTCTTTTTCGCTTTCGTCCAGCCTGTTGTGGATTGCCACATGAAACGAGGTTATGTGCGAAAACCGCGTTTCCAATAAATATCCCGCCGAGTTCATGCGGCGGGATATCGTTATTGTGCTTCTCGTTCAGACCGTCGGCTGCCTGGTCTTGCGCAGGTAGGGCAGTACCGTCTCGAAGGAGCCGAAGCGGGTGATGGCGTCTTCGTTGGAGACGGCGGCGGTGATGATGACGTCGTCGCCCTGCTTCCAGTTGGCGGGTGTTGCGACCTGATGCCTGGCGGTCAGCTGGATCGAGTCGATGGCGCGCAGGATCTCGTCGAAGTTGCGGCCGGTGGTCATCGGATAGGTGAGGATCAGCTTGATCTTCTTGTCGGGGCCGATGACGTAGACCGAGCGAACGGTGGCGTTGTCGGCGGGCGTGCGGCCTTCCGAGCTTTCGCCGGCATCCTCCGGCAGCATGTCATAGAGCTTGGCGACTTTGAGGTCGTTGTCACCGATCAGCGGATATTCGACGTCGAAGCCGGTTGCGACCCGGATGTCCTGTTTCCACTTGGCGTGGCTTTCGACCGGATCGACGGAGATGCCGATGATCTTGACGCCGCGCTTGCGGAATTCGCCTTCGAGGCCGGCCATGGTGCCGAGTTCGGTGGTGCAGACCGGCGTGAAGTTCTTCGGATGGGAGAAGAGGACCGCCCAGTTGTCACCGATCCAGTCGTGGAAATGAATGGTGCCCTGCGTCGTTTCGGCGGTGAAGTCCGGCGCGGTCTGGTTGATGCGCAAGCTCATGATCTTTCTCCTCTCGAATTTGATAATGGATCGGATCATTACAGGTTTTCCGTGTCACGTCGGCAAAAGCCATGCTCATCGCGGCGCATTTCAGGGTGGGAAATTCTTACTTTCAATTCCGAGCGGCAAATCAAATCCGCTCCGGTGGGGCATTTCGCCCGCCAGCTTTTCGCACTTGCAGAGCGTGCGGAAAAAGAAGTTGACGGGTTTCAAAATGCCGGCCCGTTCCTCAATACGGTCGCATTTCACGGGGGCTTTCGAATTTGTCACTTGATGACGCTTCCGTTTGGGACCACATCTCCCGTAACGTGACAGGGCTTCCTTCGTTCTCATGCAAAACAAACCGGCAAAATTCCTGGACAGATGGGGCAGGGGGCTCGTGCTTTCCGTTGCCCTGCATCTCATCGTCCTTGCCGTGTTCCTGATGAAGCTCCCGGCTCTGCCGGCATTGCCGCAAGAGGAAGAGAGCGTTGCGGTGGAACTGGTTCCACCGCCGGAGGAAAAGCCGAAGCCCGAGGAGCCGAAGAAGGAAGAGGAAAAGAAGGCGGAGCCACCCCCTCCTCCTCCTCCGCCGCCAGTCGAAGAGAAAAAGGCCGAGGAGCCTCCGCCGCCTGTGCCCGTCCTGAAACCCGCGACCTTGTTTGGCGAGAAGGATAGCGGCACGCGTGGAGATCTTCGCGGCGATGCTGAGGGGAAAGAAGTCGATAAGTCGGTGGAAACCCCGCCAATAGAGGAAAAGCAGAAGCCTGAGGCGGCGAAGGCCGGCGAGTTACCGGCCGAGGCGGAGCCTGAAAATACAACGGAAAGCGTCGACCAACCCGTTGATGGGGGCGCGGTCGAGGAAGGCGAGACGGAGTTCCCGACCGATCAGGCGCTAGCGCTTGCCGCGCCGCCGCCGCCGAAACCGGCCAAGCCGACAAAAGCGGACGGCACGGCAGAGGCTGAGGTTCAGTTGGTCCCGAAACCGGTAAAGCGCATTTATTCGGCGTCGGTGGCCGATGATTTGGTTACTATGTCAGCCATGGCCGGCGAAAGCCGTGGTGAGCGCATTAACAGACTTTGCGGAACGGAATTGGACGTCCAGCTTTCTCAAGCTTCTCCTTCAAGGGATATGAAGTGGGCTCCAGAGTTCAATCTGAGGTCCGGCAACGTTATTAACGCTCCGCGGGTAGCTTTCGGCGACGGGAACGGTGAATGGTACAATCTCGCCATGCGCTGTACGGTTGACGACGACGCGACGCGGGTCGTCGACTTCAGTTTCGCCGTCGGAGAGCCCGTCCCGCGCAGTGAATGGAAGAAGCGTGGCATTGACCGCTACCGTTAAGCGGCCGCCCGCCGAATTTCCGCTATTCCAGAATATGCCGCACGACCCGCATGAAAATCCTTGCGCCGATGGCGATCAGGTCCTCGGGGAAGTCGTAATCGGGATTGTGAAGGGCGGGGTGGGTTTCGCCGGAGCCGAGGAAGAACATGGCGGAAGGGGCGATGGCGCGGAAGCGGCCGAAATCTTCCGAGCCCCGCATCGGCAGATTGCGTTCGTCATGGGAGACGCCTTCGGCATCGAGCGCGCGGATGAGGTGATCGACGGCTTCTGGTGCATTTTCGCAATGCAGGAATATGTCGTCATAGGAAATGTCGAGGCCGAGGCTGCCGCTTTCGGCGGCGGAACGGGCGAGCGCTTCCGCTTCGCTGCAGAGATCGGCCATGCCGTCGTCGGTCAGAGTGCGAAGCGTCACCCAGATTTCGCCATCGCCGGGCGCAATGCCGAAGGCCTTTTCGCCAAGCGAGGCATGGGTGACGGTCGCCAGCCGGAAATCCGGGGCGGGCGGAGCGCTTCGCGAAAGACCTGTTAGCGCCGGCATCAGGGTTGCGATGGCGAACATGGGGGAAATGCCGGTCTCCGGCTGCGAGGCATGGGCCGTCTTGCCGGAAAGGGCGATGCGCATGCCGCGCGAGGCGCAGTTTACCGGTCCGGATTTGATCGCCACATGCCCGAGCGGAAGGCCCGGCAGATTGTGCAGGGAAAAGGCGAAGTCTGGCGTGATCTCCCGGAACCCGGGGTCGGCGATGACCGCCGCAGCACCCGCTCCGGTTTCCTCCGCCGGCTGGAACAGCAGCACGACGCGGCCGCGTTTCGGCAGTTGGCGTGAAAGGCCGAGGGCGAGCGCCGTCATGATGGTCGAATGACCGTCATGGCCGCAGAGATGGCCCTTGCCCGGAACGGTCGAGCGGTAGGGCGCCGTGGATTTCTCCTCGATCGGGAGGGCATCCAGCTCGCAGCGGAAAAGAAGCGTCGGACCGGGCGCCGCTCCCTCGAAGACCGCGGCAACGCCGTGGCCACCGAGACCCCTGAGGATTCTCGCGGGTTTGAGCGGTGCAAGGAAGGAAACGATGCGAGCGGCCGTCCATTGCTCCTCGCCGGAGATTTCGGGATGACGATGAAGGTCGCGGCGAAGGTTGATGAGATCAACCAGATCGTGATTGGTAAGGAACATGGCTCGCCCTGGCAGAATATGTTGGCGACAGGTCTACACCGCTTTGCCGCGGGTGCCTATCGCGGATGCTCCGGAGATCAGCCGCTCGACACGAGATTGAAGGCGATGGTCCCCATCACCAGCGCGATCAGGCCATCGAGGAGACGCCAGGCGGCGGGGCGCGCGAAGAGCGGGCGAAGCAGGCGCGCGCCATAACCGAGCGAGAAGAAGAAAAGGAAGGAGGCGCTGGTCGCGCCGGCTGCGAAGGCGAACTCTTTTCCGGGATAGCGGGTGGAGATCGAGCCGAGCAGGACCACGGTGTCGAGATAGACATGCGGGTTCAGCCATGTCAGCGCCAGACAGGTGAGAAGGGCCGCCGCAAGGCTCTGTTCGGCATCGCCCCTTACCGTCAGCGCGCTATTGCCGCTGGCGGCCGAACGCAGGCTGCGCAGGCCGTAGGAGGCCAGAAAGGCGGCGCCGCCGTAACGCAGCAAGGGATCGAGCCAGCCGATGCTGGAAATCATGGTTGCGAAGCCACCGACACCCGCGGCGATCAGCAGTGCGTCGGAGGCGGCGCAGGTGAGGCAGATGGCAAGCACGTGGCGGCCCTGCAATCCCTGACGCAGAACGAAGGCGTTTTGCGCGCCGATGGCGACGATCAGGCTGAGGCCAAGGAAAAAGCCCGCAAGGGCGGCGGAGGCTGGCATGGCGATGGAAATCCCGGTTCTGTTTTACCTGGATTGACTAAGCTTGATAGCGAAATTAGAAAAATTAAATATTCTTTTGTATCATTAGGAGAGCTAATCTAGTGCTGGATTATGACCAGCTTTCGGCACTCGCTGCTATTCTTCGCACCGGTTCCTTCGAAAAGGCGGCGCGGCAACTGGGTTTGACGTCCTCGGCGATCTCGCAGCGGATCAAGGCGCTGGAGGAGCGGGTGGGGGCGGTTCTGGTGGTGCGCGGCCAGCCATGCCAGCCGACGCCGGCCGGCCAGAGACTTTTCCGCCATGCGGAGGAGGTTGCGTTGCTTGAGGCGGGGCTTGGACGCGATCTCGGCGCATTTGCGGACATGGCGAGAACTCCGAGCCTGCGGCTCGCCGTCAATGCCGACAGTCTCGCGACATGGTTCGTACCGGCGATGGCGGCGGTTGACGCCTTCCTTTACGATCTGGTGTTGGATGACCAGGATCATAGCGCGGACTGGCTCCGGCGCGGCGAGGTCCGGGCCGCTGTCAGCAGTTCGTCCCAGCCCGTGCAGGGCTGCGATTGCCGTTATCTCGGTCGCCTGCGCTATTTCGCGACTGCGAGCCCGGCTTTCATGGAGCGCTGGTTTCCCGATGGCGTCACGCCCGAGCGGCTGGCAATCGCCCCGACGCTGACCTTCAATGCCAAGGATATGCTGCAATCCCGCTGGCTGGCGCTTGTCGCCGGGGCGGATCTCTCGCCACCCACCCATTGGCTGCCGTCGTCGCACGGTTTCGTCGATGGGACGCTCGCCGGACTGGGATGGGGGATGAACCCGGAAATCCTCGTGGGAGACGCTGTCGCCGACGGCAGGCTTGTCGTGCTGCTGCCCGGTCATCCGCTCGACGTGCCGCTCTACTGGCACTGGAGCCGGTCGGCGGGGCCGGCTCTCAAGTCGCTGACCGAGGCGGTGCTGGCGGCCGCCCGGCAAGTGCTGGTGCAGGATTTGCCGTGACATGCTCCCTTGCCGGCGGCGCGCGGGGCGCTAATTGCCTTGTTGGTGGACAAGGAAGGATGGACGATGACCCTCAAGCGGGAAATATCGGAGGCGCTGAACGCCCTCAACCAACGCGACTTTTCCGTTTTCGTTGGGCTGTTCGATGCCGATGCGGCTCTCGACATGCCGGATGGCATGCGGGTGATCGGCCTCGAATCCCTGCGGGATACGCTTGCGGCCTATCTGCCGCGCCACGATGCCCGCTTTGTCAACAGCGTGGTGATGGTGGACGAAGGCGGCCTGCGGGGAGCGGTCGACGGCACGATGGACATCGCCGCCGGCGAGGCTGCCTCGCTTCCCTGCGTCATGGTGTTCGAAAAGGAAGGCGAGCGGTTTTCCCGCCTCAGCCTCTATCTTTCGAGCGCGCCGTAACTGCCGGCGCCGATCACTTCAGGTAGTCTTCCAAAACCTCGACGATCATTGCGTGATCTTCCTCGGAGGCCAGGCCGGAGACCGTGATGGCGGCAATGACGCCGGTGCCGGCCACGCGCACGGGGAAACTTCCACCATGGGCCGCATAGTCCAGCGGATCCAGCCCGTAATCGGGGCCGATCGTTCGTGCCTTCTGGCGGTAGCTTTCGCCGATCCTGAGCGAGGCTTTGTGGAAACGCAGCGTGACATTGCTCTTGCGCCGCGCCCAATGGTCGTTATCCGGCGAGGAGCCGGGCAGGGCGGCATGAAACAGAACGCGATCGGGGGTGCGGATGTCGATGACGACAGGCGCCTTGTCGCGCCGCGCCCGCTTCAGCAGACGTTTCCCGATCTCGATCGCCGTGTCCTCGTCGAAGGACGGGAAGACCAGCTTCGCTTCCTGGGCGTCGATCATGGCGAGAAGGTCGGTCTTGTCGGCAGTCATGTCGTTTTCCTCTTTTTCCGTGCGGCGGGAGACTATAGCGGGTGCTGTCGTCTGGCTAGAGCGTCAGGCCGATCCCGGCGACGCATGGATCGACCTGACACCCGGCATCCACCGGTCTTCGGCATGAGAGGCCTTCGGCTTTTGCCTGCCACCGCGCATGGCCGGGACAATCATCGTTTTGGAAAGTCGTTTATCATGGCGGGAAACGCGCCCCGATATATTCCGCGGTGGAGAGGCGGCAGAAAAAGGAAAGCGGCAATGACGTTGCGATCACTCAGCATTTCAACCAGCGGGCAGGGCCTTTACGAATTCACCGGCGAGGCTGCATCCTTTCTCGCCGATACGGATGCGCAGGAGGGGCTTCTGACCGTGTTCGTCCGGCACACGTCCTGTTCCCTCATCGTTCAGGAAAACGCCGATCCTTCCGTTCAGCGCGACCTCAAGGCTTTCTTCGCACGGCTGGTGCCGCCTTCCGACGATCCGGCGATGCGATGGATCATTCATCGGGACGAGGGGCCGGACGATATGCCGGCGCACATCAAGGCGGCGCTGACACAGGTCTCGATCGGCATTCCCTTCAGCCGTGGGCGCCTGCTTCTCGGCACATGGCAGGGCATCTACCTCTTCGAGCATCGCGATCGTCCGCATCGTCGCGAGGTCGTCCTGCATTGCTCGTCCTGAGACTTATCGCCCGGAGGGGCGGGCGGCGGTCTTGCCGCCAAGCGGCTGAACGGGGACCGGGACGATCTGAAGCAAGACCGCGGGCATCACGAAGGGGTTTCGGTTTCGAGCCGGCTTCTTTCGGCATTCGCCCGTGTGAACCCTGGCTGAATGACCGGTTCGGATCGCATTCAGGCGCTGGCCGATAGTCTCTTCTCAATCGCTGAGGCAAGCGGGAATGACAGTCGAAGTTCCCAGATGAGGAGAGAGACAATGAAAAGTGTTTTCGCAAAGACCGGCCTTGCCGCACTGATCGCCCTTGGTGCAACCTTCGTCACCGTTTCGACGGCGGCGGCCGACGGCTGGCGCTTCGGCCACGACCGTCCCGGCTACGGCATGGAGATGGATTACGGCCGCGGTGGCTATGAGCGCCGCCATCACCGCCCGCGCGGCTGCTTCCCCGGCGAAGCCGTCGAAAAGGCACGCTGGAGCGGACTGCACCGCGCCCGCATCCACGATGTCACACCGCGCCGCGTGGTGGTTGCCGGCGTTCGCCACGGCGATTTCGACCGGATGGTTTTCGCCAATGTGAGCGGCTGCCCCATCATCCGCTACTGAGCATGATGAACATCGCCGGCGGGTCGGCGCGGAAATTCAGCCGCCTCGCCCGCCGGCCTGACCATTCTTCCGGCCCTCCTGATTGGCCCGGTTCGACCTGCTCGCAAGCGTGTTTCCCACAGAAGCGAGATTGGGACGAAGATGGAAAGCTGGCGTTTGCCCGGGCTCCTGCACAAACAGTGGGTCGATCATCGATCACGGGGCCAAGAACGAGAAGGAAGGCAGGATGCGACATCCTGCCTTCCTGTTTTGCGTGAGATCCCGGTGAACCGGGTGCTTATTGCTCGATCGCGTAGGTAATGTTGACGGTGACGGTGTAGCGGTTCTCGCCGCTGGCCACCGGTACCGCATCGGCCGCCATCTCCTTGGCCATGGCCATGCGATACATCGGTTGCGGCACCGGCCTCGCGAAGTTTTCGCTGATATCGACCACGCGGCCGAGGCGAACGCCTGCGGCTTCCGTCAGCGTTTTCGCCTTTTCGATGGCTTCCGCCACCGCCTGCTTGCGCGCTTCGGTCACGGCTTCCTTCGGGTCGTCGTTGCCGAAGGTGATGTTGCCGCCCTGGTTCACTCCGAGCTTGACGCTCGCATCGATCAGGCCGCCCAGTTGTGAGAGGTCGCGCACCTTAACCGTCAGGGTGTTGGTGACGAGATAGCTGTCGATCTCGGGTGCCTCGTAGTTGCCATCGGCGGGCTTTTCCTGGCGATATTGGGGCTGGACCGAGAAGTCCGACGTCTGCAGGTCGCGCTCGGCGACGCCTTTTTCCTTCAGATCGGCGAGGACCTTGGCCATCGCCTCGTTGTTGGCCTTCATCGCCTCCTCGGCCGTCTTGGCCTGGCGCACGACGCTCAGCGTCAGCATGGCCATGTCGGGGGCAAGGGCGGCCTCGCCCTCGCCGGAGACCATGATCGTGGCTTCGCGCCTTTCCGCCTCGGCGCTCAATGCCGGCAGGGGCGCAATCAGTGCGGTGGAGATCAATGCGGCGAGGGCGAGGCCCCCGGTCTTGCGGCTGGTCATCGTTGATTCCTTTTTCCTGAAGCGTCCCTGTCCCTTGCCTTGTTGACCGGAGATTGTGAAGCTATTGCGGCAAAGGCTTGTCGCCTCCGGCGAATTGGGTTAGAGCGGTCCAACCGTCGCGGGTGCCATTGTCCGCGCGGCCGCCCGTCGCACGGGCCGGGCCTGTAGCTCAATGGTTAGAGCCGGCGGCTCATAACCGCTTGGTTGGGGGTTCGAGTCCCTCCGGGCCCACCATTTCCTCATTTAAAACAGGTGTCTTCCGCAATGCGGGAATGAAGCGCGTTCTGCCTTGGTGGCGAACTTTCCGAAGGTGTGTTGCCCGCGCATGCGGGAAGAAACGGATGCAGAATTGAGGACTGTGCCGGCAGGCGCGCTAGGACAGACACCGCCCCTGTAAAACCTTCGGATGGCAAACTAGCCGAAAGACCGGCGGCGCCCAAAATAGCGGCTTCAGGGAGCGAGGTCGAGGCCTGTTCCCTTGAACCCGGACATGAAGTCCTCTCGTCGGCTAGACGCAAGGCCGGTTTTTCCTGTTATCTCTTGTGACGGGAGATCGCAGGAGGAGCGTATTCATGAAGGTCAGGGCCGCCATTTTGAGGCAATCGCCGGTCAAGCCGCCATTTTCGGTGACGCGACCGCTTTCCATCGAGACGGTGGAGCTGGCGGGGCCGGGGCCGGAGGAACTGCTGGTGCGGATCGGGGCGGCGGGGCTCTGCCATTCCGATCTTTCGGTCATCAACGGCGACCGGCCGCGGCCGATGCCGATGGTGCTCGGGCATGAGGCGGCGGGAACGGTGGAGGCGGTTGGAAGCGGGGTGCATGACATTCGGCCCGGCGACCGGGTGGTGACGACCTTCCTGCCCTCCTGCGGGCATTGCCTGCCTTGCGCGGAAGGGCGCTCGGCGCTCTGCATTCCCGGCGCCGAGGCAAACGGCCGGGGGGAGTTGCTCGGTGGTGGCTCGCGGCTTTCCTGCGAGGAAGTGCCGCTTCACCACCATCTCGGGGTTTCCGGCTTTGCGGAATATGCGGTTGTTTCCCGTTATTCGGCGGTTAAGGTCGAGGCAGAGCTACCGATGGCGGAAATGGCGCTGTTCGGCTGCGCGGTGCTCACCGGCGTCGGGGCGATCGTCAATACATGCAGGGTTCAGCCGGGCCAGAGCGTGGCCGTCGTCGGTCTGGGTGGCGTCGGGCTTGCCGCCGTTCTCGGGGCGGTGGCCTCGGGCGCGACACGCGTCGTCGCCATCGATCTGGCGCAGGAAAAGCTCGACAAGGCGCGCGAACTCGGGGCGACCGATACCTTCCTTGCGGGTGATCCCGACATTGTGGAGCGGGTGCGCGAGGGGACCCGCGGCGGCGTCGATCATGCCGTGGAGATGGCCGGGTCGGCGCGGGCATTCGAAACGGCCTACAAGATCACACGGCGGGGAGGGATGACGGCCAGCGCGGGGCTTGCGCCGCCTTCCGCCCAGTTTTCCATTCCTGCGGTCGGGCTGGTGGCGGACGAGCGGGTGGTGCGCGGCAGTTACATGGGAAGCTGCGTGCCCGTGCGGGATATTCCGCGTTTCATCGCGCTCTATCAGGCCGGCAGACTGCCGGTGAACAGGCTCCTGTCATCGACCGGCCCGCTCGATGGCATCAACGAGGCCTTCGACCTGCTGCACGAGGCCAAGGTGATCCGGCACGTCATCACCTTCTAAGCGGAAGCGTCCGAGTTGGAGCTTTCGTAGGCTTTGACAATGGTCAAAGCCTGTGCCCTCCTGTTCGGGTAGCCTTTCCCCGTTCACGCATGGTGGGAAATGAGCGAAGCGCTTTTCGAGGTCAGGGACGTCACCAAGTCATACCGCACCGGCGATGTCGAGGTGCAGGCGCTTCGCGGCGTCGACCTGACGCTGGAGCGTGGTGAGATGGCGGTTCTGCTGGGACCGTCGGGCAGCGGCAAGTCGACGCTGCTCAACATCATGGGCGGGCTCGACCGGGCGACCTCCGGCCGGGTGCGCTTCGCCGATCACGAACTCACCGAGCACACAGAGAGGCAATTGACGCGATACCGGCGCGATCATGTCGGTTTCGTCTTCCAGTTCTACAATCTCATTCCCAGTCTCACGGCCTACGAAAACGTTGCGCTGGTGACGGAGATCGCCCGCAATCCCATGGATGCGGGAGAGGCCCTTGCAATGGTCGGTCTCAAGGAGCGCATGGATCATTTTCCGGCGCAGCTTTCGGGCGGCGAGCAGCAGCGCGTGGCGATCGCCCGCGCCATCGTCAAGCGGCCGGAAGTGTTGTTCTGCGACGAACCGACGGGCGCGCTCGATTCAAAGACCGGCATTCTGGTGTTGGAGGTTCTCTGCCGCGTGAATGCCGAATTCAATACGACGATGGCGATCATCACCCACAATGCCGCCATCCGCCAGATCGCGCACCGCGTCTTCTCCTTCCGCGACGGGCGGATCGAGGAGTCCGTCACCAATCCGGTCCGGCTCCAGCCTTCGGATGTGAGCTGGTAGCCATGTCGATGCTTAACCGGAAACTCTATCGCGACGTGATCCGGCTGTGGGCGCAGGTGATGGCGGTCGCGCTGGTCATGGCCTGCGGGGTGATGACCATCATCATCGCCATCGGCTCCTATCGCTCGCTGGAAGAGACGCGGCGCGTTTTCTACGATCGTTATCGCTTCGCCAACCTGTTCGTGGAGGCGAACCGCGCGCCCTTGCACCTGCGGGACCGGATGCTTGCGATCGACGGCATCGGCAGCGTCGAACTCCGGATCGTCGAATACGTGCTGCTCGACATGGAGGGCATGGCGGAACCGGCGACCGGGGTCGCGGTATCGCTGCCCGACCATGGTCAACCCGCGGTCAACCGGCTCTATATCCGCAGCGGCCGGTTGCCGGAACCCGGACGGCCGCAGGAGGTGGCTGTGCTGGAAAGCTTCGCCAGGGCGCATCGCCTTACGGAAGGCAGCCGCTTTTCCGCGATCATGGACGGCCGCAAGCAGGAACTGACGGTGACGGGTATCGTGTTGTCGCCAGAATACATCTATACGATCGGGCCGGGCGACATGGTGCCCGATCCGCGTCGCTTCGGCGTATTCTACATGTCGCGCGATGCGCTCGAGGGCATTTTCGACATGGGCGAGGCCTTCAACAACGCGGCGCTGACGACGCTGCGGGGCGTCGATACCGAGGAGGTGCGGGAGAAGCTCGACGACCTGCTCGACCGATATGGCGGGCGCGGCGCCTTTCCGCGCAAGGACCAGATCTCCCACACCTTCATCGAAAACGAACTCGACCAACTGCGGGCGATGGCGGCGATCATCCCGCCGATCTTCCTGTTCGTCTCGGCCTTCCTCGTCAACATGATCCTGACGCGGCTGATCGCGCTGGAGCGGGAGCAGATCGGGCTCTTGAAGGCGCTCGGCTACCGCGAGACCGAGGTCGCCTGGCACTATCTGAAACTCACCATCGTGATCGCACTGATCGGCGTGACGATCGGTTTTGCCGCCGGCAACTGGACAGGGCGCGGCTTGACCCAGCTCTATGCTCGCTTCTTCTCTTTTCCGTTCCTGATCTTCCGGGAGAGCTTCGACCTCTATCTCATCTCGGGCGGCATCTGTGTCGCGGCGGCCTTTGCCGGCGCCATTCGGGCGATCTGGTCGGTCATCGCGCTGCCGGCCGCCGTCGCCATGCAGCCGCCGGCACCGCTCCGCTTCCGTTCGCTGTTTTCCAGGCGGCCGCGGGGCGTGCCGCTCGTCTCGCAACTGACGATCATGGCTTTCCGTCAGATTGTCCGCACGCCGCTCAGGGCGTTTCTCACCTCGCTCGGCAGCGCTTTTTCCGTGGCCCTGCTGGTGGTCTCGATGTTTTCCTCCGATTCCGTCGGGTATATGGTCAACGAAATCTTCTTCCGCATGGAGCGGCAGGACGCCAGCCTGTTCTTCGATCAGGACCGGTCCGTGGCGGCGCTTGACGCGGTGCGGCACTTGCCGGGGGTGACGCGGGCCGAACCGTTCCGGGCGCTCGCGGTCAAAGTGCGCAAAGGCTCGCGGGAGAAAGACCTGACGGTCTTCGGCATCGGCGGGAATGCCGATCTCGGGCGGATCATGGATGGGGATATGCGGCCGATCTCGCCCCCGGACCACGGCATTCTTCTTATCGGCCGGGTCGCGGACTTGCTCGGCGCGCGGGTCGGCGATCTGGTGGAAGTGGAGCTGGTCGAGAAGGACCATCGGCGCATCCTGGTTCCTGTGACCGGCATCACACAGAGCCTTGTCGGCACGGACGCCTACATGCGCATCGACGCGCTCGACCGGCTGATCGGCGACGGGCGGCGGATTACCGGTGTGCGGGTATCGCTCGACATGGCGCAGCAGGAGGCGCTCTACGCGGAACTCAAGCAGACGCCGGCAATTGCCTTTGCGATGCTGATCGGTCTGTCGCGCGACCGCTTCCGGGCAACGGTCGAGCAGAACATATCGACGATGCAGGTGGTCTATACGACGCTCGCCGTCATCGTCGCCTTCGGGCTCGTCTATAATTCGGCGCGGATACAGCTTTCCGAGAGAGCACGCGAGCTTGCGAGCCTGCGGGTGCTCGGCTTTACGCCGGCGGAAGTATCCGGCGTGCTTCTGACCGAGCTTGCGGTGGTCGTCCTTGCCGCCCAGCCGCTCGGCTGGTTGCTCGGTTATCTCTTTTCGAAACTGGTGGTGGAGGGGGTCTCCAGCGATCTCTTCCGCATTCCCTTCGTCATCAATTCATCGACATTTGCAATCGCGAGCCTCGTGGTGCTCGGCGCATCGCTGTTGTCGGCGCTGATCGTGCGCCGGCGCATCGATGCGCTGGATCTCGTGGGCGTACTGAAAGCCAGGGAGTAAGGCTCCATGCGGGAAAAATGGATCAAGCGGTTCGTCTGGACGCTGGTGGTTGCTGCGATTATCGCCGGTTTCGCCTATGCCTTGCGGGAAAAACCGCAGGCCGTCGATGCGGGCGCGGTTACGCGCGGCGCAATGAAGGTCAGCGTCTCGCAGGAAGGCGTCACGCGGGTCCGTGACGTTTATACTGTTTCGGCGCCGATCGCCGGGCATCTGGCGCGCACGGTGCTGGAGGAGGGCGACAAGGTGACCGCTGATGTCACGGTGGTGGCGGCCATCCACCCGCTCGATCCCCCGCTGATCGATCTCCGCAGCCAGGCCGAGCTTCTGGCCGCGCGGGAAGCCGCCCGCGCTGCCGTCTCCATGGCGGAAATCGAATACAAGCGGTTCCAGTCCGATCTGCAATTCGCGCGCGACAATCTCGCCCGGGCGCTTCGGCTCGCCAAGACCGAATTCCTCGCGGAAAGCGCATTGCAGAAAGCGACGACCGAGGTTGAGGTGCTGGAGGCGCAGCTTGGCTCGGCCAAGGCGGCGATTGAGCTGCGCAAGGCGGAGCTTGCCAGCGCCGAGGCCCGCCTCATCCAGCCGCAGTCGTCCGATGCGTCGCGCGAGCGCAATTGTTGCGTCTACGTCACGGCGCCGGTCAACGGGGTGGTCCTGGGCGTCATGGCCAAGAGCGAGCAGCCGGTTGCGGCAGGCACGAAGATCGCCGAGATCGGCGATCCCGGCAATCTGGAAATCGTCGTCGACCTCCTGTCATCGGACGCGGTGCGGGTCGTTCCCGGCGCCCAGGCCGAGATCATCGACTGGGGCGGAGAGCACGCGCTTGCCGCGAGGGTGCGACGCATCGAGCCGGCGGGCTTTACCAAGGTTTCCGCGCTTGGCATTGAGGAGCAGCGGGTCAATCTGATCCTCGACCTGGAGGACAAGGACCCGCGCCTGGGGCATGGATTTCGCATCTACGCCCGCCTGACGCTCTGGCAGGGCGACAATGTGCTGCAGGTGCCGATCAGCGCCCTGTTCCGTAACGGGCGGGAGTGGGCGGTCTTTGCCATCCGCGACGGTCGCGCGCGCCAGATCAAGGTCGAGATCGGCCACATGAACGATGAGACCGCCGAACTCGCCGCGGGTCTGGAGCAGGGCGACACCGTCATCCTGCATCCCAGCGATACGATCAGCGAGGGATCGCTCGTTGAAGCGCGCGCGGAGTAAGGGCGGTGTCAGATCGCGCCGCCGGTTTCCCGGATGACCCTGGTCAGGCTGCCCGTCGCCGGGAAGAGGGGAATGAGGCAGGCCTGCAGGGCGTGGTAGATGTCGCCCTTGCCGGGGAAAAGGGTGTTGGCCGGGCGGAGGTCTTCCGTCAGTTCCTCGTGCCAGCCGCCGAAGGCGGGGTCGAGGTTGTTGCTGGCGATGAAACTCCAGATCTTGCGATAGCTTTCCTCGTGGAAGTCGCTCGGGCTCAACTGGTTGAGGAAATGGGCAGCGCCCGCACCCTCGCACAGCGGCCACCACAGCTTGAAGCGCTTGTCGGGCACGTTTTCCCAGTCGAGCGTATAGAAGAAGCCGCCTTTCTCCTTGTCCCAGCCGAGTGACATGGACTGGAAGAACAGGCCTCGGGCGGCTTCCGGCATCCAGTCGTGACGCTTGCCGCCGAGCACCCAGAGCTGAAGGATCAGGCGGGCCCATTCCAGCCAATGTCCCGGCGTGGTGCCGGAGGGGCGGAACATCTCGTTCTCATGGTAATAGATCCGGTCGAGTGTCCAGACCTCGTCGAAATGTTCCGGGACGCGATAACCCTGTTCGGCGGCGCGGCGGCGGATCAGCAGATCCGCGATGCTCTCGGCCTTGGCGAGATAGCCGTTGTCACCGGTTGCCTCGAAAGCTGCCATCAGGGCTTCCGTGAGGTGCATGTTGGAGTTCTGGCCGCGATAGCCGGGAACAGGCTGCCAGTCGCGGGAAAACTCCTCGGCGATGGCGCCGAAGCGCTCCTCCCAGAAACGGGTTTCGAGAACTTCGGTGATATCGGCCAGCATGGCGTCGGCCAGCGGATGGCCCACGACCTTGGCGGAGGAGGCAGCCAGAAGCACAAAGGCGTGGCCATAGCCCTGCTTGCCGGCATCGGCCGCGCCATTGTCGTCCACCTGCCAGAAATAACCGCCGTGCTCTGTGTCGCGATGGCGCTCCCAGAGGAATTTCATGCCGTGGTCGACCACGTCGGCGGCGCCCGGCCGACCGAGCAGGTCGCCGATTGCGTAACAGTGGACCATGCGCGCGGCCATGTGGATGCTGCGGATGGGATTGTCGGTGTTGAGCGGCTTGCCGTCACGCGTGAGGTCGAAGAAGCCGCCCTTCGGGTTGATGGCTTGCCGCTGAAAGAAGGAAAAAAGACCGTCGGCCTGATCGAGCAGCCATTTGCGATGATAGGGGCGATCGCTCCAATGGGTGGCGAGGGCAGTGGGGGCGGTTGTGTCCGACATGGCGATCCTCCCGAATTTCAATCGTTTGAAACCTCTTATAGCGAAATCGGCGCGTTGTCACCGCGCAACCAGCGTCGCGGTTAAGGCGTTCCAGGGTTTTGTCTGTCGCAAATGAAACGAATAAACGCATGTTGACATAAAGATATCTTTATGTGATTTCGAATTTATTGTCATTTGCAAGGAAGGTTGGCCAGATGTTCGACAGGCTGTTCGGTGAAGACGCTCGGGAACGGAACGGCACGGAGATCATGCGGGCGCTGGCGGCTGCCGCGCGCGAGCGCATCCTTGTCCTCGATGGCGCCATGGGCACGCAGATCCAGGGACTGGGCTTCGACGAAGACGCCTTTCGCGGCTCCCGCTTCATCGGCTGCGCCTGTCACCAGCAGGGCAATAACGACCTTCTGACGCTGAGCCAGCCGGATGCGATCGAGGAGATCCACTTCCGGTATGCCATGGCAGGCGCGGACATTCTGGAAACCAATACGTTTTCCTCGACCCGCATCGCGCAGGCCGATTACCAGATGGAGCAGGCGGTCTATGACCTGAACCGGGAAGGGGCGCTGGTCGCCCGCCGGGCGGCGATCCGCGCCGAGCGCGAGGACGGCCGCCGCCGGTTCGTGGCCGGCGCGATCGGCCCGACCAACCGCACGGCCTCCATTTCGCCCGACGTCAACAATCCCGGTTACCGCGCCGTTTCCTTCGACGACCTGCGCCTTGCCTATGGCGAGCAGATCGACGGCCTGATCGACGGCAATGCCGATATCATTCTGATCGAAACGATCTTCGACACGCTGAACGCCAAGGCTGCGATCTTCGCCTGCGAGGAGCGTTTCTCCGCCAAGGGCATCCGCCTGCCGGTGATGATTTCCGGCACCATCACCGACCTTTCGGGACGCACGCTGTCGGGCCAGACGCCATCGGCCTTCTGGTATTCGGTGCGCCACGCCAAGCCTTTCACCATCGGCCTCAACTGCGCGCTGGGTGCTGATGCCATGCGTCCGCATCTGCAGGAGCTTTCAGGCATCGCAGACACCTTCATCTGCGCCTATCCGAATGCCGGCCTGCCGAACGAGTTCGGCCGCTATGACGAGACGCCCGACGACATGGCGCGGCAGATCACCGGCTTTGCGGAGGAAGGCCTCGTCAACGTCGTTGGTGGATGCTGCGGTTCGACGCCTGAGCATATCCGTGCGATTGCCGAGGCCGTTGCCGGCAAGGCGCCGCGCAAGCCTGCCGAGCATCGGCCGTTCATGTCGCTTTCCGGCCTTGAGCCCTTCGTACTGACCAAGGACATTCCCTTCGTCAATGTCGGAGAGCGCACCAACGTCACCGGTTCGGCCAAGTTTCGCAAACTGATTACGGCTGGCGACTACACGTCTGCTCTGGCGGTCGCCCGCGATCAGGTGGAGAACGGCGCGCAGATCATCGACATCAACATGGACGAGGGCCTGATCGATTCCGAAAAGGCCATGGTCGAGTTCCTGAACCTGATCGCCGCGGAACCCGATATCGCCCGCGTGCCGGTGATGATCGATAGCTCGAAGTTCCCGATCATCGAGGCTGGCCTGAAATGCGTACAGGGCAAAGCGGTGGTGAATTCCATCTCGCTCAAGGAAGGCGAAGAGGCCTTCATCGAGCATGCCCGTCTGATCCGCAATTATGGCGCGGCTGTCGTGGTCATGGCCTTCGACGAAAAGGGGCAGGCGGACACCTATGCCCGCAAGGTGGAGATCTGCCAGCGCGCCTACCGCATCCTGACCGAAGAAGTCGGTTTCGCGCCGGAAGATATCATCTTCGATCCGAATATCTTTGCCGTGGCGACCGGCATAGAGGAGCACAACAATTACGGCGTCGACTTTATTGAGGCGACGCGGACGATCCGCGAGAAGATGCCGCTGGTGCATATTTCCGGCGGTGTCTCGAACCTTTCCTTCTCGTTCCGCGGCAATGAACCGGTGCGCGAGGCGATGCACGCCGTGTTCCTGTACCATGCGATCCAGGCCGGCATGGACATGGGCATCGTCAATGCCGGCCAGCTTGCCGTCTACGAGAGCATCGATCCCGAATTGCGCGAGGCCTGCGAGGACGTGGTGCTGAACCGCCGCGCCGATGCCACCGAGCGTCTGCTGGAAATCGCGGACCGTTACCGTGGCACCGGCGAGAAGCAGGCAAGGGGACAGGATCTCGCTTGGCGCGAATGGCCGGTTGAAAAGCGTCTGGAGCATGCGCTGGTCAACGGCATCACCGAATTCATCGACGCCGACACGGAAGAAGCGCGCGGACAAGCCGAACGGCCGCTGCATGTCATCGAAGGGCCGCTGATGGCCGGCATGAACGTGGTTGGCGATCTCTTCGGCGCCGGCAAGATGTTCCTGCCGCAGGTGGTCAAATCCGCCCGTGTGATGAAGCAGGCGGTCGCCGTGCTGCTCCCCTATATGGAGGCGGAGAAGGCGGCCAATGGCGGCGGCAGCGAGAGGCAGTCGGCTGGCAAGGTACTGATGGCGACGGTAAAGGGCGATGTGCACGACATCGGCAAGAACATCGTCGGCGTCGTTCTCGCCTGCAATAATTACGACATCATCGACCTCGGCGTCATGGTGCCCGCGACGAAGATCCTGGAGACGGCGGTCAAGGAAAAGGTCGATATCATCGGGCTTTCCGGTCTCATCACGCCGTCGCTCGACGAGATGGTGCATGTCGCCGGCGAGATGCAGCGGCAGGGATTCGACATTCCGCTTCTCATCGGCGGCGCGACCACCAGCCGGGTCCATACCGCGGTGAAGATCCATCCGCAGTATCAGGCAGGGCAGGCGGTCTATGTGACGGATGCCAGCCGCGCGGTCGGTGTGGTCTCGTCGCTTTTGTCGCCGGACAGCCGTTCGTCCACCATCGATGGGCTGCGCGCTGAATATGCCAGGGTCGCCGACGCCCATGCGCGGGCAGAAGCCGAAAAGCAGCGCCTGCCGCTTGTCCGCGCCCGGGAAAATGCGGTGAAGCTCGACTGGTCCGCCTACAAGCCGAAGAAGCCGTCCTTTCTCGGAACGAAGGTTTTCGAGGATTACGACCTTACGGAACTCGCGCGCTACATCGACTGGACACCCTTCTTCCAGACTTGGGAGTTGAAGGGTCGCTATCCGGCCATTCTCGAAGACGAAAAGCAGGGTGAGGCCGCGCGCCAGCTCTTCTCCGACGCCCAGTCGATGCTCACGAAGATCATCGACGAGAAGTGGTTCCGGCCGCGGGCCGTGATCGGATTCTGGCCCGCGAATGGGGTGGGAGACGATATCCGCCTGTTCAATGACGAGGCCCGGTCTGAGGAGCTTGCGACCTTCTTCACGCTGCGCCAGCAATTGTCGAAGCGCGACGGGCGGCCGAACGTGGCGCTCTCGGATTTCGTCGCGCCTGAGGGTAGCGGCGTTGCCGATTATGTCGGTGGTTTCGTGGTGACGGCCGGTTTCGAGGAAATCGCCATTGCCGAGCGGTTTGAGCGGGCGAACGACGACTACTCGTCCATTCTGGTCAAGGCACTGGCCGACCGGTTCGCCGAGGCCTTTGCGGAGCGGATGCACGAGCGGGTTCGCCGCGAGTTCTGGGGCTATGCGCCGGACGAGAATTTCACCAATGACGAACTCGTTGGCGAGGCCTATGGCGGCATCCGCCCCGCGCCGGGCTATCCGGCCCAGCCCGATCACACCGAGAAGACGACGTTGTTCCGGCTTCTGGATGCGGAAAAGGCAACCGGCGTGCAGCTTACCGAGAGCTATGCCATGTGGCCCGGCTCGTCCGTATCCGGCCTCTATATCGGCCATCCCGAGAGCTACTATTTCGGTGTCGCCAAGGTCGAGCGCGATCAGGTCGAGGACTATGCGGCGCGCAAGGGCATGGAGATCAGGGAGGTTGAGCGCTGGCTCGGACCGGTCCTGAACTATGTACCGAAGGCGGCGGAATAGGTCGGCTACAGGTCGTCGCTTTGCTCCTCACCCCGCCCTCTTCCCGCAAGCGGGGCGAGGGAGACGAAACGGCGCGGCAAGTTCCTTCGACCGTAAGCGGGGAGGGAATGGAGACGCTGCGACGTGCTTTTTCTCCCCGTTGACGGGGAGAAAGCGCCGGCAGGCGGATGAGGGGCAGCTATTTCTGTATCGCTTGAATGCCTTGCGAAAACGATTCCGCTTTTCGCGCTATCGCCTTGGGTGGGAATCATTTTTCGGGTTGGCTGTCAGGCCTTCAGCCGCAGCAAGATAGCCGTGGTGTCGTCGCTTTGCTTGAAGCGTGGAAACCGCAGGCCATCGGGATCGATCTCCCGTTCGAAGCGGCGGAGTTCCTCGACCAGAGGCAATAGCCCCTCGGTTTCGGCGCGCCGCACCAGTCCCGCGGGATCGTAGACCTTGTAAAGGGCGACGAGGTCGGCCAGACCGTCCGAGCAGAGGATTGCAGTTGCCCCTCCGGTGATCTCCACCGGTCGCCGGTAAAGGCGGTCGGCTGCTTCCGGCACCATGCCGAAGGTCCAGACATTGCTTTCCGTGGTGTTGTGCCGCGAGCGACCCTTGCGCAGATCCTCCAGTGTGTCGGGGTCGCCGACGGCGCTGCCGGATGAGCCGATGCCGCCGGCCCGCTCGATATGCTTCTGCGCGGCAAGCTGCTCCCATTCATAGGCGCCGGGAATGGGGATCACGAAATCGCCGCGGCCGTTGTCGTGAAGCAGATAGAGGCAACTGTCTCCGAGGCCGAAATACTCGAAACCCGTCGGTGTGCGGCGCAGTCCCGTCAGGCTGCAACTCGGCCAGGCGTAGCGTGGTTGCTCACCGGCGACGGCATGAAAGGCATCGCGCGCTTCTGAAGAAATCCCACGGATCGCTTCTGCCACGTCGACCACGCCATCGAGCCTTTCGCCGAGCCGGGTTGCGGCGAATTCCGCCATCCATGCCGCATCGCTGCCATGGCCTTCCATGAACTGCCGGTCTCCGAGCCCGGTCGCGCCATCGAGAACGAAGGCGGCATCGGGGTTGAAGCCGAACCTGTCCTCGTTCGGACGGCCGGCCTTGCCGGGATCGGTGATGGTGTCGAGGATGTCGATGGAAAAAGCCATGTCTGGAACTCTCAAGGGCGCAAATGGAAGAGCATTTCTGCAGGATCGGAGTCAGAACGACTCGATGTTCTGGATGATGATCCGGCGGATTTGGCATGGCCATGTCAAATGTCATGCGATCCACTGTATCTTGCCAAGGGAGACAGAGCGATGAAACCCATGCCGACGGAACCGGGCATTCTCGCCTTTCTCGAAAAATGCGACAACTTCTATCCGCCTGACGCTGTCGACGCCCCGATCGGACAGCAGCGACTCTGGTACAACGCTTTGTGCGCCGAATTCTCCCCCGCGCTGCCGGAGGGGCTTGTGAAGCTGGACGGAGAGGTGGCCGGCGTGCCAGTGCGTCTCTATCGGCCAGCGCAGGTGAAGACTGGCGTGAGGCTGGTCTATATCCATGGCGGCGGTTTCGTGGTCGGCTCGCTCGAAAGCCATGACGCCATCTGCGCCGAAATTGCGGATCGCGTCGGGGCAGAACTCACCGCGATCGACTATCGGCTGGCTCCGGAACATGTCTGGCCGGCTCAGCATGAGGATTGTCAGGCGGTGCTCGATGCGCTTCTTGCCGATGGCGACAGGCTGGTGCTGATCGGCGACAGCGCCGGCGGCAATCTTGTCGCCGGCCTTGCTCTCAGGGCGCGGGACGAGGGCAGGACGGCGCAGATTCTCGGGCAGGCGCTGGTCTATCCGGGGCTCGGCGGCGACCTCATTACCGGCTCCTATGCCGAAATGAGCGACGCCCCCGGCCTTTCGACCGCCGATGTCCGATATTATCGGGAGGTGTTGCAGGCGCCCGAGGACGATGCGGTCGCTTTTCCGTTGCGGGCGAAGAGCTTTGCCCGTCTGCCGCCGACCTACGTGACAGCAGCACATTTCGACCCGCTACGGGATGACGGCCGGCTTTATGCGATGCGGCTCGCCGAAGCCGGGGTCGAGGTATGGTTTTGCGAGGAGCCGCAGATGGTGCATGCCTGGCTGCGTGCCCGTCATATGAGCAAGGGCGCCGAAGATGGCTTCGACGCCCTTTGTCTTGCCGTGTCCCGGCTGGCGGGAACGATCTGATATCAGGCTGCAGCGCGGAGAGGCGTTTTCTGTTCTGCGCCGTGCGCCTCGACCTTGTCGCTGTGGACGAGGAGATAGATGCCTATGGCGAAGGCAAGAGCCGCCACGAACAGCAGATACCAGGCGTGCGCCATGGGGTTGACGGCGAGCATGGTGGTGACCGCGATCGGCGTCAGGCCGCCGAAGACGGAGTAGGAGATGTTGTAGGAAAACGACAGGCCGGAAAAGCGGACCGGAGCCGGGAAGGCGCGCACCATCACGTAGGGCACCGCGCCGACCATGCCGACCGCAAGGCCCATGACGGCATAGAGCGCGAAGAGGACTTCGAGCGAGGTTGCGGCGTAGGTGTAGAAGGCGAAGGTTGCGGCAGCAAAGAAGATGCTGCCGAAGGTGAAGAAAAGTCCGCTGCCGATACGGTCGATGATGGCTCCAGCGGCGACCACGCCGATCATCAGGAAGAGCGTTCCGAAAGAGGTCGCAGCCAGGGCCTCGCGGGCGGTGTAGCCGTAGAGCTTCTGCAGGAAGGTCGCCGTCATCAGCGTGGTGACGACGATTGCGGCGGACAGAACCCAGGTCAGCAGAGCCGAGATGATGACCGCGCGCGGATGATCGCGCAGCACGGCCTTGAGCGGCAGGCCGGCCGAGAGCGCGTTGCTGCGCTTCATTTCGGCGAAGACGGGCGTCTCCTCGAGCCAGCGGCGAAGATAGACCGCGATCAGGCCGAAGATGCCGCCAAGCAGGAAGGGGATGCGCCAGGCATAGGACGCCACTTCATCGGGGAGGAAAACGGTGTTTATCAGCGTGGCGATCATCGATCCCAGAAGGATACCGAGCGACAGACCTGATGTCAGGATGCCGCAGGCCAGACCGGTGCGGCGGGCAGGCACGTGCTCGGCCACGAAGGTCCAGGCTCCGGGAACCTCGCCGCCGATTGCCGCACCCTGCAGCATGCGCAGGACGATGAGCAGAACGGGTGCGGCCACGCCTATGCTTTCATAGGTCGGCATGAGCGCCATGCCGAGCGTCGAGAGCGCCATCAGCAGGATGGAGAAGGCGAAAACGCGCTTGCGGCCGAAACGGTCCCCGAAATGAGCGAGAACGATGCCTCCGAGCGGGCGAACCAGATAACCGGCGGCGAAGATGCCGAAGGTCTGGATCAGAACCAGCCAGTCCGGCATGCCCTCGGGAAAGAACAGCTTGCCGATCACCGTTGCAAAGAAGACGAAGATGATGAAATCATAAAATTCGAGAGCGCCACCGAGTGCGGAGAGGCCAAGCGTCTTGTAGTCGCGGCCGTCGAGGGGGCGGGAAGCGGTATGCGTCAAGGGGAGGGAGGTCATATGGGAGGCATCCTGAAATACGGCGCGTCCGGTGCGCCGGGCCGGGAATGCGGCAAAGCGGATGGCATTGCAAGTCATTTCATCGGCGAATCGGCTTCGAATGCCTTGAGAATACGGGAAGCGCAGATGAGTAGCGGCATCGTCGATCCGGCGCGACTGCTGGCGGAGATGGAGCCGCGGCTTGCGCCCGGCTTCTTCGTCTTCATTCATCTGGCGCCGGGGCATGGCCTGGACCTTGGCTTGCTCGATCCGCTCGGAACCTTCCGGGAGAAAGAGGGGCTGACGCTGATCCTCTCCGACGACAAGGCCAGGGCTCACGGACTGGGCGAGGCAATGCCGATGCGACAGATCACGCTCGACGTGCATTCATCTCTGGAAGCCGTCGGCCTGACCGCCGCAGTCTCCGGCGAACTGGCGCGCAACGGTATTGCCGCGAATGTGGTCGCGGCCTTTCATCACGACCACATCTTCGTGCCGGCTGCCGATGCCGAGAAGGCATTGCGCCTGCTGCAGGAACTCAGTGCCGGAAGCAGGCGGAACGAGACGCGGATGTTTTCGTAAGGCGGCTTTTCCCGACATGTTTGCGAGCGCGCGCCGGCGGCGCGCTGCGGACGGCGTTTCTACTCGAAACGGTCGATGATGGTGATGCCGCTTTCGGCGAAACGGTCCATCGCCATGAGGGCTGGAACGGCCTCCGTCAGGGATATGTGGCGCCCGATAAGTTGCTGGGGCTTCAGTGTGCCGGCTCCGATCATCGCGAGCATGGCGTCATAGCGCCAGGATTGCATGCCGTGACTACCGTAGATTTCCAGTTCATGGGCGATGACCCGGTCCATCGGCAGTTGCGGTGTGGCGTGGTCGGCGAGCATCAGTCCGACCTGTACGTGGCGGCCGCGCCGGCGCAGGTTGACGATCGAGTTGCAGCATGTCGAAGGGTGGCCCAGCGCATCGATGGAAACGTGAACGCCGCCGCCGGTTGCGTCGCGCACGGCAACGGCGACGTCCGTCTCGCGCGTTGAATTGATCGCCACGGACGCGCCAAGCGAGCGGGCGAGCGCCAGTTTTTCTTCGGAGATATCGACGGCAACGACGTTGGCGCCGAGCGCCTTGCCGATCATGATGGCGGAAAGGCCGACGCCGCCGCAGCCGTGCACGGCCAGCCACTCGCCGCCCTTGAGGCGTCCCTGATCGACGACCGCACGGAACGAGGTTGCGAAGCGGCAGCCGAGGCTTGCCGCCGTCGCATCGTCGATCGCGTCGGGAAGCTTCACGAGATTGTGGTCTGCGTAGTCGAGCGCCATGAATTCCGCATAGCTGCCCCAATGGGTGAAGCCGGGCTGGAACTGCTCCTCGCAGACCTGGCTGTTGCCCGATTTGCATTCGAAGCAATGGCCGCAACCGGAGACAAACGGAACGGTCACGCGGTCGCCGACCTTGAAGCGTTTCACCTCCGGGCCAACGGCCTCGACCACACCGGCAAATTCATGGCCGGGAACATGCGGCAGTCCGATATCCGGATCGTGTCCCATCCAGCCGTGCCAGTCGCTGCGGCAAAGGCCCGTCGCCGTGATCCGGAGGACGACCCCCGCAGGCGGCGGTGAAGGGTCCGGAACCTCGATCACTTCCGGGGCTTCGCCAAAACGCTCGTAGAACATCGCCTTCATGACACTCTCCTTCAGACTCGCCGCCGACATTTCGGCGGCGGGCTATCAAAGCACGCCGATCACATGAAATCACGTGCGATACGACGCTCGAAGTGTCGCTCGAAGGCAAGGGTCTCGCCTTCGTGGGCCGTGACGTGCGCCCCGATCACCCATTCGGTCTCGGTGCAGGTCATAGTGGTGGTCGCGACGGAGCGAACCGTCCAGCCGGGACGGACCATATCGCAGGTCCAGGTCGAGGTTCCCGCCATGGACAGCGGATCGCCTGGGGTGATCGACCAGGCTTCCTCGCGGATCTGGCGGGTTGAAAGGCCGGTGTCGGGATGTTCTGAAAGTCCTGTATCCTCCAGAATGTAGTAGGTCGTGCTGTTGCCGGAGAGATCGCGCAGTACCTGCCGCTGGGTCTCACCCGGTTCATGGGTGATGTAAGTCGGCAGAGGGTCCGGATTGTCCGGCTCCTTCACCGCGATTTCGTCATGCGCACCAAGGAGGGGAAGGGAGAGCGAAAGGCTTGCCGTATCGATGGTGAGGCCGGGATCGAAGGGCGCCGGCAGAACCATCGGCCAGTAGGCGGTCGAAAGCGCAAGGCGGATTCTGTGGCCCGTCCGGAAACGGTAACCGCAGGCGTCGAGCGTGACGGTTACCTTGACCTTCCTGCCATGCGGCATGGCCTTCGGCTCGGCATTGCTCTCACGATGCGCCAGATTGAGAACGCCGAAGGAGACGCGATAGGCGGTGCCGTCGGGATGGACATCGACGACGCGGGCAATCAGGTTCGCCCAGTCCGCATCGCAGGCCACTTCCAGCGTGACGAAAGGGCGGCCGAGATAATCGACATCCTGCGTGAGCGGCGCGGTCTCGAAGCAGAGGGAGCCGGCGTCATCGCCGCGCTGGTCGAGCGCCAGTTCGGCATCCGGCTTCAGGGTGAACCATTCGCCCGAGGCTGTGCCGGTATCGAGCGGCGATTTCAGGAAGACGTCGGTTGCAGCCGTGCCCGCCGGCTTGCCGGTGACGAGCGCTCCGTGGGTATCGACCGCGAAGGACTGGTATTCCGGCTCGCTCCATGCAGCCTTGGCAATCCAGCGGCCGGGGTCGACGTCGCGGCGCGGGGCGGGGCGGATGCCGTCCATGATGTAGGCTCGCACCTGCGGCGTATCCTCGATACCGTTCGCTTCGTCACGCAGCCAGCGGTTCCACCAGCGGATTGCCTCGCCGAGAAAATCGGCGCGCGGCTTCGGCCAGGCGAAATGCGGATATTTATGGACCCAGGGGCCGATCAACGCCTTGGCCTTGCCGCCCAAACCTTCCACGGCCTTGAGCGGCGTGTTGCGATAGCCGTCGGCCCAGCCGGCAATCACCAGCGCGGGCACCTGGAAAGCGGAAAAGTCTTCGCAGATCGAGCCGTGTTTCCAGAAATCGTCACGGCGCTGGTGCGAGAGCCATTCCTCCATGAAGAAGGGTTCGTTTTCCAGCCGTTCGAGCCACATTTCCTTCCAGCGGTTGCCCACGAGCGCCGGGTCCGGGGAGCGGGACTGGTAGCCCTGCATGGTTGCTGCCCAGGAAAGCTGGGCCGAGAGATGGCAACCGTCCTTGTAGTGGATATCGTCGTTGTAGCGATCGGTGGTGGACGCGATCGAAATGACCGCCTTCAGGGCAGGCGGCCGCATCGCCGCCACCTGCAGGCAGTTGAAGCCGCCCCAGGAGATGCCCATCATGCCGACCGAGCCGTTCGACCACGGCTGTTCGGCGATCCAGGCGATGAGTTCGCAGGCGTTGGCGAGTTCGAGCGGAGTGTATTCGCCGTCGATGACGCCATCCGATTCACCGGAGCCGCGGATGTCGACGCGGACGCCGGCAATGCCGGCCTCCGCGAAGGACGGATAGGTCGACTCGTCGCGCAGGCAGGTTCCGTCGCGCTTGCGGTAGGGCAGGAATTCGAAAACCGCCGGCACGGGATCGGCTTCCGCCCCGTCCGGCATCCAGATGCGGGCGGCAAGACGTGTGCCGTCCTTCAGGACGATCCACTGGTTCTCGATGACTTGGAAGGGGCGTGTGCCTGACATGATGGGCTTCCTATCCTGCGTTTTCAAGCGTCGAACCAGACGCGGCTACCTATATAGCCGTTCGACATGTCATTGCCGATATCATCGACGAAGCCCTTGAGCGTGTTGGAAGACGCCATGATGTAGTCGTTGAACACCGGCAGGATGAGGCCGCCTTCGTCGCGAACCATCAGCGCCATGCTGTGGTAGAGTGCCTTGCGCTTGGTGTCGTCGAGCTCGGAGCGAGCCTCGAGCAGCATCTTGTCGAAATCCTCGCGCTTGAAACGGGTGTCGTTCCATTCCGCCGTCGAGAGATAGGAGGTGGAGTAGCGGGAATCCTGCGTCGGACGGCCGCCCCAGTAGGATGCGCAGAAGGGCTGCGCGTTCCAGACATTCGTCCAGTAGCCGTCTTCCGGCTCACGCTTTACCTCGATCTCGATGCCCGCCTTCTTGGCGCTTTCCTGGAAGAGGATTGCCGCATCCACGGCACCGGGGAAGGCCGCATCGGACGTGCGCAGCAGGACCGGGCGGTCGAGGCCGGACTTCTTGAAGTGGAAGGCTGCCTTGTCCGGGTCGTACATGCGCTGCTCGATGTTTTCCGGGGCCAGAGCGTAGTTGCCGTTCACTGGATAATCGTTGCCGAGCGTGCCGAAGCCGCCGAGAACCTGATCGAGGATCGCCTGACGGTCGACGGCGTATTTCAGGGCGAGACGCAGGTCGTTATTGTCGAAAGGTGCCGTGTCGCAATGCATCAGGAAGCTGTAGAAGCCCTTGCCCGAGCTGCGCACGATCTCGACCTTCGGCGCACGCTTCAGGAGCGGCACGGTCTTCGGATCGACGGTATTGATGAAATGGACCTGACCCGAGGACAGAGCGGCGATACGGGCGGTTGCATCGTTCATGACGATGATTTCGACGCTCTCGACATAACCGCGGTCGGAGCGCCAGTCGCTTGCGTTCTTCTCGAAGGTTGCGCGGACGCCTGGCTCGAAACTCTTCAGCACATAGGGACCGGTGCCGATGGCGGCGGCCGGGTTTTCTACGCCACCCTTGGGCTGGATAATCAGATGGTAGTCCGTCAGCATCAGCGGCAGGTCGGCATTGCCTTCCTTGAGCGTCAGGACGAGATCGCCGGCTTTTTCCTCGATCGCGGTGATGGAGGAGAGCAGGCCGAGTGCGCCGGACTTGGAATTTGCGTCGGAATGGCGCTTCAGTGTGGCGACGATGTCGGAGACAGTCATCTTGCTGCCGTCATGGAAAGCAACGTCGCTGCGGATCTTGAAGGTCCAGACGGAGGCGTCGGCGGAAGGCTCCCAGGAGGTGGCAAGCGCGGGCAGCGGCGCGCCGGTCTTCGGATCCGACTCGACGAGGGTATCACCCCAGAGACGGCCGATCACAAAGAGAACCGAGGCGCTGTAGCTGGCGGGATCGAGAACGTCGCTGGTCGCGCCGCCCTTGAGGCCGAGCTTGAGATGGCCGCCGCGTTTGGCTTCCTGTGCCCGCGCGGATTGGGGAAGAAGGCCGCCGCCGAGGGCTGCAAGGCCGCCAAGGGCTGCCGTGCCGCCGAGGAAAGCGCGGCGGTTGACGCTCATCGGCAGGATAAGGCCGTTGGTGTTTCTGGTGAATTCGGACATGGTCGGTTACCCTATTTGTTTCAAAATCCGGGGCTGACCGTATCGCGGCAAATGCGGCGCGCAATTTCGCTATCTGACGCTCTTTTATGCTGGTTTACGCTATCTATTCCGTGCTGAAATAGCGCATGGAATCGAAAATGGATGCCTTTGTCGAAAACCTCAGGACGGCCTGCGCAACGCGGCACTCGATCTCGCAGGTCTGCCGGGAGATCGGGATCAACCGTCAGCAATTCAATCGCTACATCAATGGCGAGGCGAAGCCGTCTGCCCATAATCTGGCGCGGATCGCCACGTTCTTCGGCCTGACGCCGGCCGATTTTCAGCTCCCGGAGCACTCCTTCGGGCAGAAGCTTCATAGGCCTTCACTCGGGGGAGCGGAGGGCGTCGCCGATGTTTTCCAGGGGTTCCCGGGCGATATCGCAGCGCTAAGACGGCATGTCGGATATTATCAGACGTATCACCTGTCGCTCTCTTGGCCGGGGCTGGTGGTCTGCTCCTACAGCAGGCTTTACGAGGAGGACGGGTTGATCCGCGTTCGCTCGGTGGAGCGCATACGCGATGCCGAGCGGGAGATCCTGCAATTTTCGAAATATGTCGGGCTGGCGGCCTTCTGGCGGAACCGCATCTTCATTACCGAGCGCAATATCGGCCGTAACACAATGCTTTCGCAAACGATCCTGATGCCGTTCGAAGCGCATCAGCGGGTCTACCTGCGCGGCACGACGATGGGAGTGTCCTGGCGAAAGGAAAACCTGCCTTATGCGTCGCGGATGATCTGGCGCTATATCGGACGGGAGCCGGACATTCGTCAGGTGCTGTCGCGCTGCGGTGTTCTGCCGCTTGCGTCGCGGCATTTGCCGCCGACGGTTCGAGCGTTTCTCGAAGATCCGTCGGCGGAGATCCTGACCGTGCCGACGGAATATTGAGACGGATGGTACCGATGCCGAAGGTTTCGGCGCCCGGTTTCAGGAAACCCCGCTCGATTGCCTGACCTTGCCGGTTTCTGGAGCCAAAGCGGCGCCGAGGCGACGACCAAGCGCCATGGAGGGGACCTCCACGCTTTTGTAGGCCAATGCAGCGACCGGCACGATTATCGCAATCGCTGCCGCGATAATCAGCGCGGGGTGAATTTCGCCGTAGAACCAGCGGAACAGGAACAGCAGGATGGGAAGATGGAACAGGTAGAGGCTGTAGGAAATCCGGCCAAGCCACTGGCATCCGTCGTGTTCCAGCGCTGTGCGAAAACCGTTGTTTCCAAGGGCTGCGGCGATGACCATGACGGAGGCCAGTCCGTATAGAAGCTCCGCTCCCGGCAGGCCGGGCGGCACTGCGAAAAGGGTGAACGCAAGCGCCAGGCCGCTCCACAATGCGGGACGGCTAAGGGTCGACACGATGTCCGTAATTCGTGTGCGGTCGATCGCCATCTGCGCGCCGAGGGCGAAGAACAGCGTATAGATGGCCGTATCAAGCAGCGACCGTGTCAGCGGGTCCGGCCTGAACAGCATGATGATCGCGCTGGCGAGAAGCCAGACAATGAAAAAGACCGGCAATGCGATCCGCCGGGCGCGGAGGAGGAAAAGTGCGATCAGGGGAAAGAACAGCGAAATCCGCATTTCGTGCACCAGGCTCCACATGACGTTGTTGAGGTCCATGGTGGATTGCGTGCCGAGCATCAGAAGGTGGCTGAGGATGAGCCTGATGGTGACCGGTTCTGTCCAGGATTTCATGTTGAACCAGTCGCTGAGGCCCTGGATCGGCCCTGCCGGCGACAGCGATGCGAGCACAGCGGCAAAGGCGATGGAGGCGGCGAAGGGGATATAAATCCGGCAGAAGCGCTTCACCAGATAGCTCGGATAAGGCGTGCTTCGACCGGCGGCAAAGGGCAGGGCCAGCACGAAGCCGCTCAAGGCGAAGAAAAGAATAACGGCGGGCCTTCCGCCGACGATGGTGCGCAGCGGCGAATATCGCAGATACGTGACCGGGTCCAGCCAGACCGACAGGCTGGAAAGATCGATCGGTACGATCGCCTGCGGAAAAGTGAGGAAGATATGGTGAAGAACGACCGTCAGAGCCGCAATTCCCCGAAGGGAGTCGAGTGAGGTAAACCGCATCATTTCGATCGATGCTCCGGCAAAATGAACGCGTTGCCGCGCAAATAAATAGATAAGAGTGTATGCAATTATTACTACTAATTGTATAGTATTCCAAAGCGTTGCCGCATTGCAACAAGTATTTTCTGCGACAGCTAAGTGAAGTCGCTCGGGCGTTCTTCTCGCCCTGCCGGATGGAGGCCGGGCGGCATACGCTTCAATTTCCGGCGCTTGCCATCTTCCGGGTCGCCAAGGCCTTTTCCAGCCAGCCGATTTCCATTTCGGGGACGGATTTCAGCAGCAGGTCCGTATAATCGTCGAAAGGAGGCTCCAGCACCTTCGATTTGGGGCCGAAGCGCACCAGCCGGCCTCGATGCATCACGGCGACGCTGTCGGCGATGGCGCGGACGATGGCGATGTCATGGGTGATGAACACGTAGGAAAGCTTGGTTTCCTCTTGCAGGCGCATCAGGAGCTTCAGGATACCCTCCGCGACCAGCGGATCAAGCGCCGAGGTCGGCTCGTCGCAGAGCAGAAGTTCGGGCTTTGCCGCAAGCGCCCGGGCAATCGCCACGCGCTGCTTCTGGCCGCCTGAAAGCTCCGCGGGGAAGCGATCGACGAAGCCGGAGCCCATTTCGATCTGTTCCAGCAGTTCCTTGACCCGGGCCGTCTTCGCCGCTCCATGGAGGCCATAGTAGAAAGTCAGCGGACGGCCGATGATGTCGCGAACGGTCTGGCGCGGGTTCATCGCCGTGTCGGCCATCTGATAGATAAGCTGGATGCGGCGCAGGTCGTCGCGTGCGCGGCCGGAGAGCGCTGGCGGCAGTTGGCGTCCGTCGAAGCTGATACTGCCCTGGAGCGGAGGCAGGAGGCCGGTGATGACGCGGGCGAGCGTCGACTTGCCCGATCCGCTCTCGCCGACGACGGCCAGTGTCTGGCCCTTCGGCAGGTGCAGTGAAACGTCGTGCAGGACCCTGAAGCCATTCGGATAGCCGGCCGTAACGTTCTCGACCTTCAGCAGCGCGCTCGACTGATCGGCGGCCTCGTCCTTCCTTGCCTGTCGGACATTGACCAGGGCGCGAGTATAGTCCTGCCGGGGCTCCTCGATGATCTGCTGCGTCGAACCGTATTCGACAGTCTTTCCGTGGCGCAGGACCATGATATCGTCGGAGATCTGGGCGACCACTGCGAGATCGTGGGTGATATAGAGCGCTGCTGTGTGGGTTTCTTCGATAGCGTGCTTGATCGCGGCAAGGACATCGATCTGGGTGGTGACGTCAAGAGCCGTGGTCGGCTCGTCGAAGACGATCAGTTCGGGGTTCGGGCAGAGCGCCATGGCCGTCATGGCGCGCTGCAACTGGCCGCCGGATACCTGATGCGGATAGCGGTCGCCGAAGTGTTTCGGGTCCGGCAGGCCGAGCACCCCGAAGAGGTAGACGGCGCGGGCGCGGGCTTCCTCGACGGTCATCAGCCCGTGGGTGAGCGTTGCCTCGATCACCTGGTCGCCGAGCTTGTGGGCCGGGTTGAAGGCGGCGGCGGCGGACTGCGCCACATAACAGACGCGGGCGCCGCGCACCTTGCGGATGCCGCGCTTGTCGAGCGCCAGGATGTTTTCGCCATCCAGCAGCACTTCGCCGCCGGTGATGCGCACGCCGCCGCGGCCATAGGCGAGTGCCGACAGGCCGATGGTGGACTTGCCGGCGCCGGACTCGCCGATCAGGCCGAGAACCTTGCCCTTTTGCAGGTCGAACGAGACGCCTTCGACGATGGTGACGTTCTTCGGCGGCTCGCCCGGCGGATAGCTGGTGGCTTCGATCTTGAGATTGCGGACGGAAAGAAGTTCAGGCATCGCCGCGGCCTCCCTTCAGGCTGGAGGTTCGTTTCAGCAGCCAGTCGACCACCAGGTTGACGCAGACGGCAAGGGCGGCAATGGCCGAGCCCGGCACGAGGGCTGCGGAAATGCCGAAAATGATGCCGTCCTTGTTGTCCTTCACCATGCCGCCCCAGTCGGCGGCCGGCGGCTGGATGCCAAGGCCGAGGAAGGAGAGGGTGGAGAGGAACAGGATGGAGAAGGCGAAGCGCAGGCCGAATTCGGCCAGAAGCGGCGAAAGCGTGTTGGGCAGGATTTCCCGGAAGATGATCCAGAGCGTGCCTTCGCCGCGAAGTCTTGCCGCTTCCACGAATTCCATCACCGCGACATCGAGCGCCACGGCGCGGCCGAGGCGGTAGACGCGGGTCGAGTCGAGGACCGCCATGACGAGGATCAGGACAAAAAGGTTCTGCGGCAGGACGGCCAGAACGACCAGTGCGAAGATCAGCGTCGGGATCGACATCATCAGGTCGTTGAAGCGCGACAGCGTCTGATCAATCAGGCCGCGCGAGACCGCCGCCGTAAAGCTCAGGAAGATGCCGAGCGAGAAGGACAGGACGGTTGCGGCAAGCGCCACGAACAGTGTCGTGCGGGCGCCATAGATCATGCGGGACAGGAGGTCGCGGCCGAGATTGTCGGTGCCGAGCAGATAGGCACCGCCCATCGGTTCCCATACGCCGCCGACAATGTCGCGTTCGCCGAACGGGGCGATATAGGGCGCGAAGATGGCACAGACGAAAGCCGTGAGGATGCCGAGAATGCCGACCCAGGCGCTAACAGGGATATCTCTCAGCCTCATCGGGGATGCCTCAGTCTCGGATTGGCGATGATCGCGATGATATCGGCCAGCATGTTCAGGAAGATGTAGACGGCGGCGAAGATCAGGCCGCAGGCCTGCACGACGGGCATGTCGCGGACGGTCACGGCGTCAACCATGTACTGGCCCATGCCGGGATAGACGAAGACCACCTCGACCACGACCACGCCGACCACGAGATAGGCGAGGTTGAGCGCCACGACGTTCACGATCGGGGCGAGCGCGTTGGGCGCTGCATGTCTTACGATGGCGCGGAAGGCGGAAAGGCCCTTGATTTCCGCGGTTTCCATATAGGCCGAAGACATGACCGACAGGATCGCGGCGCGGGTCATGCGCATCATGTGGGCGAGAACGACGAGAACCAGCGTTGCCGTCGGCAGCGCCATGGCCTGCAGCCGTTCGGATATGGTCATGCCGTCATGCACGGTCGCGGGAAAGGTCGCGATGCCGAAGTTGATGGCGAAGAACAGGATCAGCAGGTAGCCGATGAAGAATTCGGGAAGCGAGATGGCCGCCAGCGAGACGATGTTGATGATGCGGTCCGGCAACCGGTTGCGAAAATGAACCGCCAGCATGCCGAGCCCGACGGCCAGCGGCACGGATATCGCCGCCGCCAGTCCCGCAAGCGCCAGCGAATTGCCCAAGCGTTTGCCGATCTGCTCCGTCACGGAATTGCGGCTTGCCCATGAGGTACCGAAATCGCCATGCAAAGCGTTGCCGAGCCACTCGAAATAGCGGGCGACGATGGGACGGTCGAGGCCGAGTTCCGAACGGATGTTGGCAACGGCCTGCGGCGTGGCCGACTGGCCGAGATAGGTCGTCGCGAAATCGCCCGGCAGCGCTTCGACACCGCCATAGATCAACATGGATACGGCGATCAGCAGGCCGAGACTGAGGAGGAGGCGCTGAAGGATCAGCGCAACCAGCGGATATCGTTCGCGAAATCTGAGTGACGGCGAACCGGCGTCAGGCAACTGGGTCATGGGCTCCGGTATGGCTTTATGAAAAATCGAGCGGGACCCGCAGTCCTGTCGGCGTGCGGATCCCCGTGAAATGTCAGGGGCGCATCATGCGGCCCCGCCTCATTTTCGTCAACTTTCGAGCCAGACGCGGGTGGCGACGTAGCCGTTCGACATGTCGTTGCCGATATCGTGGACGTAGCCCTTCACCTTCGTGCTTGCCGCGTTCACGAAGTCGTTGAACATCGGCAGGATCAGGCCGCCTTCGTCGCGGACCATCATCGCCATCTCACGATACATTTCCTTGCGCTTGGTCTCGTCGAGTTCCGAGCGGGCCTGCAGCAAGAGCTTGTCGAAGTCCGGACGCAGGAAGCGGGTGTCGTTCCAGTCCGCCGTCGAAAGATAGGCGGTGGAATACATCTGGTCCTGGGTCGGGCGACCGCCCCAGTAGGAGGTGGAGAAGGGTTGGACGTTCCAGACGTTCGACCAGTATCCGTCGCCCGGTTCGCGCTTCACTTCGATGTCGATGCCGGCCTTCTTGGCGCTCTGCTGGTAGAGGACCGCCGCATCGACGGCGCCGGGGAACGCGACTTCCGAGGTGCGCAACAGCACCGAGCCGGAATGACCCGACTTCTTGAAGTGGAAAGCCGCCTTGTCGGGATCGTAGGCGCGCTGCTCGATGCCTTCGGGGAAGAGGGCATAGGTGTTGTTGATCGGGAAGTCGTTGCCGACCTTGCCGTAGCCGCCGAGGATCTTTTCCACCATCGTCTCGCGGTCCATGGCGTATTTCAGCGCAAGCCGCAGGTCGTTATTGTCGAACGGCGCGGTGTTGCAGTGCATGATGAAGACGTAGTGGCCGCGACCGGAGGTGTTGAGGATCTCGACATTCGGGGCGCGCTTCAGGAGCGCCACCGTCTTCGGATCGACGCGGTTGATGTAGTGAACCTGACCTGACGACAGCGCCGCGATGCGGGCGGTGGCATCGTTCATGCCGATGATCTCGATCGAGTCGACATAGCCGCGGTCGGAACGCCAGTCGTTCGGGTTCTTTTCGAAGGTCGCGCGAACGCCGGCCTCGAAGCTCGTCAGCTTGTAGGGGCCGGTGCCGATCGAGGCCAGCGGATCGTCATTGCCGCCATTCGGCTGGATGACGAGGTGGTAGTCGGTGAGGAGCAGCGGCATGTCCGCATTGCCCTCGGTGAGCACGAGAACGAGATTGTCGCCGTCCTTCTTGATTTCCTTGATCGACTTCATCACGCCAAGCGCGCCGGATTCCGACTTCTCGTCGGTGTGGCGCTTGAGCGTGGCGACGACGTCGTCGACCGTCAGTTCCTTGCCGTCGTGGAACTGCACGCCCTTGCGGATCTTGAAGGTCCAGGTGGCGGCGTCTGCGGAGGGCTCCCAGCTCTCGGCAAGGGCCGGGACGGCAGCACCGGTCAGCGGGTCGCTTTCGACCAGCATGTCGCCCCAGCAACGGCCGACGCAGAACATGAACTGGGACAGGAATTTTGCCGGGTCCTTGCTGTCGGTGGCGGAGCCGCCTTCAAGGCCGAGCTTCAGGTGACCGCCCTTCTTGGGTTCCTGGGCTTCGGCGCTGGCGGCGAAAAGGCTGCTTGCTGCGGTAAGCGTCAAGCCTGCTGCCATGGCCCGCCCCATGAATTCACGACGGTTTATGCCGGCGGATGTGACACGACCTGCGAGGTATTTCGTATAATCGTTCATTAGCCTGTTCCTTCTCTGGTTGGTTGGGCGCATCCGGCATGTTGTTTTTGTTCCGTGATGCGGGGACCGTTTCGATGCCTTGGCATCAGGCCGGGTCTCCGAAGGCCTCCCTCGATCTTTCTATCGTCCTTTCCACAGGGGATCGCGCTTTTCCGCGAAGGCGCGGGCGCCTTCGAGCTGATCCTCGCTCGAATAGAGAATATCGACCGTGCGATATTGCCGCTTGGTGATCTTGTTCATCGCGGTCGGAAAGTCCTTGCCCTCGGCATCGCGGACGATTTCCTTGATCGCCGCATAGACCAGCGGCGGGCCGCTTTCGAGCAGACGGGCGAGTTCCCAGGCTCGCTCCATCAGCTTGTCGGCGGGAAGGATTTCGTTGACGAAGCCCCAGCGATGGCCTTCCTGCGCATCGAGCCAGCGGCCCGTCAGCAGCATGTCCATGGCGATGTGATAAGGGATGCGCTTCGGCAGCTTGATCGAGGCGGCGTCCGCCACGGTGCCCGAGCGGATTTCGGGAAGCGCGAAGGTCGCGTGTTCCGCCGCGAGGATAAGATCGGTCGACAAGGCGATCTCGAAACCGCCGCCGCAGCATATGCCGTTGATCGCGGCGATGATCGGCTTGTTGAGGTCGCGCAGTTCCTGCATGCCGCCGAAACCGCCGATGCCATAGTCTCCGTCGACAGCATCGCCGGCGGCGGCGGCTTTGAGATCCCAGCCGGCGCAGAAGAACTTCTCTCCGGCGGCGGTCACGATGGCGACGCGCAGCTCCGGATCGTCGCGAAAATCGCGGAAAACCTCGCCCATGATGCGGCTGGTCTTCAGGTCTATGGCATTGGCCTTGGGGCGGTCGATGGTGACTTCGAGGATGCCGCCTTCGCGTCTGGTGCGGATGGGGTCGGTCATGCAGTCAATTCCTCTTCCGGATCAGGGCGTCCACGGCGACGACGCCCATGCCATGCGGCAGCACCATCACGGGATTAACGTCGACTTCTTCGACTTTCGTCGCATTGGTTGCGACATAATGTGCCACGGCTGCGACGGTTTGTATCAATGCATCCTTGTCGCCGGCCCGTCCACCGCGGTAGCCGTCCAGCAATTTCGAAACCTTAAGGCGTCCGATCGTTTCACTGATGGCATCCGACGTCGTCGGCAGTGTCAGGATGGCGCTATCCTCGAGCAGTTCAACGAGAATTCCGCCCGCGCCAATCGTCAGCACCGGGCCGGCGACGGGATCGTGCATCGCGCCGATAATGATTTCGGCAACCGGCTTTGGCGCCATTTCCTCAATGAGAAAACCGGTTGCGACGGAATCCATTTGCGCCGCGGCTTCACGCACAGAAACAGCATCGTGCAGGTCGAGACGAACCGCGCCGGATTCGGTCTTGTGAGCAACGCCGAGACCCTTGAGCACGACCGGGAAGCCGATCTCGCCGGCTGCCTTTGCTGCCTCGTCCGGTGTCCGAACGACCTGACCTTTCGGGATGGGGACGCCAAAAGCTGCAAGCTCTGCCTTGGCCTGATCCTCGAAGAGCATTACGGCTTTGCTGTCAACGATGGCAGCATCTATCAGAGGGGCGGGCGTCGGCTTTGCCCAGGCGGAACCGATTGCGGCTGCCGTTTCTACTGCGGTCAGCGCCTCGTCGATACCAGAGAAGGGCACCACCTTTTCTTCCATCAGGCCGAGCGCGATGTTTTCCGGCATATTCTCGCCAAGGCTTGCGACGACACCTGCGCGCGCGCCTGTCGCGCGGGCGGCGGCCACGACGGCATCGACCGTCGTCATCCAGTCGCTGGAATCGCAACGGTCGCCGCGTGGGAAATCGAGTACGACGAGGTTCATCGTGTAGCCACCGGACATCGTTGCGGTGAAGGCTGCGGTCTGGCGCTCCAGATTGCCCCAGACGAAGGTGTGATAATCGAGCGGATTGGCGAGCGTCACCATTTCGCCCAGGCTTTCACGGAGGGGACCCAGTTGCTCGGGCTTCAGGTCACGATAGTGGATGTTCCGGCCGACCGCGGCATCCGACATCAGCGAGGCCTCGCCACCGGAGCAGCTCATGGAGGAGATATCGCTATTTTCGAGCGGTCCGTAGAGATGCAGCAGCTTCAGCGTTTCCAGCATGGCCGGCAGGCTGTGGACCCGGCCGATGCCGAGACGCTCCAGAACCGCGCCCGAGACGGCGTCGTTGCCGGCGAGGGATGCCGTGTGCGAGACGGTCGCCTTCCGCGCCGCTTCGGACTTGCCGACCTTCAGCGCAATGACGGGTTTCTTCAGCTCGCGGGCCCGCAGCGCCAGCCGCTCAAGGGTGCGGATGTCGTCGAAGCCTTCGATATGGAGTCCGACGGCGGTAACGCGCGGGTCTTCAAGCACGGCGCAGGCGAGGCCGGAAAGGCCTGTCTGAGCCTGGTTTCCGGCCGTCATCAGATAGGCGAGCGGCAGTCCGCGGGTCTGCATGGAGATGTTGCAGGCTATGTTGGACGACTGCGTGAGGATGGCGACGCCTTTCGTCGCGCGGACCATGCCGTGCTGGTCCGGCCAGAGAAGGGCGCCGTCCAGCATGTTGATGAGGCCATAGCAGTTGGGACCGATGATCGGCATGTCGCCGGCGGCGGCCACGAGCGCTTCCTGCAGGTCGCCGCCATCAGACAATTCGCTCATTGCCTCACGAAAACCTGAGGCGTAACAGACAGCGCCGCCCGCGCCGATGGCGGACAGTTCGCGGATGATGTCGATGGTCAGCGCCCGGTTGACGCCGACGAAGGATGCGTCCGGCGGTGCGGGGAGGTCGGCCGTGCCGCGATAGCATTTGCGGCCGAAGATCTCGTCGAGCTTCGGATGAACCGGCCAGATCTCGCCGGCGAAACCCATCTTGTCGCATTGCTCGATGACCCGGCGCGCCTCCTTGCCGCCATAGACTGCGATCGATTTCGGACGGATCAGGCGGTCGAGGGGACGGATCATGGGCTAACGTTCTCCACGGGAGCGATCGGTTTCATCCTTACGCTCCCAACGGTCTAAGCAGTTCGCGGCTGATGATGTGCCGCTGGATTTCCGAGGTGCCGTCCCAGATGCGTTCGACCCGGGCATCGCGCCAGAAGCGGGCGAGCGGCAGGTCGTCCATCAGGCCCATGCCGCCATAGATCTGGATTGCCTCATCGGTGACGCGGGCGAGCATCTCCGTGGCGAAGACCTTGGCTGAGGCGATCTCGCGGTTGGAGGGCAGGCCCTGATCGAGCCGCCATGCCGCCGAGAGCGTCAGGAGGTCGGCGGCGTCGATCTCGGTAATCATGTCGGCGAGCTTGAACGACACGCCCTGATTGGTGCCGATCGGCTTGCCGAACTGCTTGCGTTCGGCGGCGTAGGAAAGCGCATAGTCGAAGGCTCGCCGCGCCCGACCGACCGAGGTTGCCGCAACCGTCAGGCGGGTCGCATAGAGCCAGTCGTTGGCGATGTCGAAGCCCTTGTGCAGCTCTCCAAGGATCTGGCTCTTCGGCAGGCGGCATTCGTCGAAGGTCAGGATGCAGTTCTTGTAGCCGCGATGGGAGACGGAGTTGTAGCCCTCCCGGATCTCGAAGCCGGGCGTGCCCCGGTCGACGAGAAAACAGGTGATGAGCTTCTTCGGGCCGCGTGGGGTCTGTTCCTCGCCGGTGGCGATGAAGACGATGACGAAGTCGGCGATGTTGGCATGGCTGATGAAATGCTTGGTGCCGTTGACGATCCAGTCGTTGCCGTCAGGTCGCGCGAAACACTTCATGCCCCGGACGTCGGAGCCGGCATCCGGCTCGGTCATGGCGAGGGCGTCGAACTTGTCGCCGCGAACGGCCGGAAGCAGATATCTTTCCTTCTGCTCGTCGTTGCAGGCCATGAGGATGCCGGAGGGCCGTCCGAAAAATACCGTCAGCGCCATCGATCCGCGGCCGAGTTCGCGCTCGACCAGCGTGAATGTCGTGTGATCGAGGCCGGCACCGCCGACCTCTTCCGGGAAATTGCAGCCGAAGAAGCCGATTTCCTTGCATTTGCGGGCAATGTCCTGCCCGAGTTCCGGCGGCACAATGCCGGTTCGCTCTACTTCGTCCTCATGCGGGTAGATTTCCGTCTCGACGAAATCCCGCACCGTCCTGACGATCATTTCCTGTTCTTCGGTCAGCCCGAAATTCATGCACTTCCCCCCAATTCTCCATTAGTGACGTGCCGTTTTGCCACTCCCGCCGGCCTGCAGGACCGGCGGAAATGGCAAGGTCTGACTTCATTTCTTCTGCCCCACATGCCGTCCCGCCGCTTCCGGCTTCGGGAGGGTGGCATGGGCCTCGGCGATTGCCTTCACCTTCGAAAGCACACTTTCCGGAGCGGGTGCCGCCTTGCCGGCTTTTGCGTCGACATGAAGCAGCATCTGCTCGGCGGTGGCGATTGTTTCGTCGTCCGCAGCGCGGTGGATCGTGTGGAAGACGTGGATGCGTTTTTCATCCACGGAAAGAACCTGGCAGGTGGAGTAGAGCGCTTCGTTGACCTTGGCTTCGCCGAGATGGCGAATGTGTGTCTCCACCGTGTAGTAGCTGTGGCCGTCCTTCACGTAAGCGTCATCCACGCCGATCAACCTGAGCAGTGCGTCCGAGGTGTCGCCGAAGACTTGAAGGTAGCGGAATTCGGTCATGTGGCCGTTATAGTCGGCCCAGGACGGGTTGACCTTGACGTCGAGAAGGCGGAGCGGCTTTGCGGCGCCGGTATCGACCGGGAGCTTGCCGGCATTGGCCCAGAGGCGGCTTTCGAAATCGGCCAGCAGCTTACCGGCGCCCCAGCCCTTGCCGCCGTTTCCGCCCTTTAGCGCCTGCATGATGCCGACGAGGTTTTCGTCGCGGATGCGTTCGAGTTCGCGGATGCCATAGGCGCCGGATTGCGCGTCCGACTGGCTGCCGATCTTGTCGACCAGCGCGTCGTCGAGATCGACGACATCGGTGAACTTGGTCCAGGGCCACTGGAGGCAGGGGCCGAACTGGGCGAGGAAGTGGCGCATGCCAGCCTCGCCGCCGGCGATGCGGTAGGTCTCGAACAGGCCCATCTGCGCCCAGCGCATGCCGAACGAATAACGGATGACGTTGTCGAGGGTTTCGGTATCGCAGATGTCGTCCTGAATCAGCCAGAGCGCTTCGCGCCACAGGGCTTCGAGCAGGCGGTCGCCGACGAAGGCCTCTATCTCCTTGGCAATGACCACGCCTTCCATGCCGATGGTGGCGGCAAGTTCCTTGGCTTTCGTGATGGTTTCCTTCGAGGTCTTCTGGCCGCCGACGAGTTCGACCAGCGGCAAAAGATAGACGGGGTTATAGGGATGGGCGACGAAGAAGCGTTCGGGATGCTTCATATCGCGCTGGAGATCGGTCGGCATCAGTCCGGAAGTGGAGGAGCCGATCAGGGCGGACGGGCTTGCGGCCGCGTCGATCTGGGTCAGGACGCCGCGCTTCAGCTCCAGCCGTTCCGGTACGCTTTCCTGAATCCAGTCAGCGTCTTGCACGGCTTCCTCAATGCTTTTGGCGAAGGAAAGCGTGCCGCGCGGCGGCAGCGGCGCCATGGTCAGCATGCCATAGGCGCGCTCGGCATTGGCCAGCACTTCGCCGACGATGCGGGTCGCCTCCGGATGCGGGTCGTACATCGAGACGTCTATGCCCGCGAGCAGGAAGCGGGCGGCCCAGGCCCCGCCGATGACGCCGCCGCCGACACAGGCGGCCTTGTTGATCTTGGTCATGCAGAAATTCCCTGTATCTCTCGGTTGCCTGTTCCGGATCAGCTGCGCGGCGCGCGCTTCACCAGCTTCAGCTTTTCGCGCACCTCGGCCGGGCCGATGACGCGGGCGCCCATGCCTTCGATGACCTGCACGGCCTTTTCGACGAGCTGGGCGTTGGTGGCGAGCTGGCCCTTGCCGACATAGAGGTTGTCCTCGAGGCCGACGCGGACATTGCCGCCGGCGAGCACGGCGGCTGCCGGATAGGCCATGGCGTTGCGGCCGATGGAGAAGGCCGAGAAGGTCCAGTGCGAGGGCACGTTGTTGACCATCGCCATGAAGGTGTTGAGGTCATCGGGCGCGCCCCAGGGAATACCCATGCAGAGCTGGATCAGGACCGGGTCCTCGATCAGGCCTTCTTCGGCGAGCTGCTTGGCGAACCAGAGGTGGCCGGTGTCGAAGGCCTCGATCTCGGGGCGAACGCCGAGGTCCGTCATCAGCTTCGCCATGGCGCGCAGCATCGACGGCGTGTTGGTCATCACGTAGTCGCCGAGGTTGAAGTTCATCGTGCCGCAGTCGAGCGTGCAGATTTCCGGCAGGCATTCGGCGACATGGGAGACGCGCTCGCTGGCGCCGGCCATGTCGGTGCCCTTGGGGTTCAAGGGAAGGGGGCTTTCGACATCGCCGAAAATCAGATCGCCGCCCATGCCGGCGGTGAGGTTGAGGACCACGTCGACATCGGCGGCGCGAATGCGGTCGGTGACTTCCCTGTAGAGTTCGTTGCGGCGGCTTGCTGCACCCGTTTCCGGCTCGCGGACGTGGCAGTGGACGACGGCAGCGCCTGCCTTTGCCGCATCGATGGCGCTTTCGGCGATCTGCTGGGGGGTAATCGGTACGTGCTTCGATCTGGAAGTGGTGTCGCCGGCGCCGGTAACGGCACAGGTGATGAAGACGTCGCGATTCATGGCTAGTGGCACGGTCAGGTTCTCCCTCTCTTGTTAGGGCTATTACGGGCCAGTTTTGAGGAACGTGCTTTGCATGAACGGATCAATTCTATACAGTATCGGAACCGATCCGATGCTCTTTCAAAAGATCCTTGCATGGCGGAAGACCCGATCCAGACGACTGAACTCGACATTCTTGTCGTTCCGGAAACCAACCTCATCCTCGTCGCCTCGGTGATCGAGCCGTTGCGTGTTGCCAACCGGGTCAGCGGTCTTGACCTTTACCGCTGGCGTATCATGAGCCCGGACGGGCTGGCGATCGAGACGAAGAGCCGCATTCCCGTGCCGGTCGACGCGGTCTTCCGGCCGGAGAACGAGACAACCCCGCTCTTCGTGCTGTCGAGCCACAACTGGCGGCGTTATGCGACCTCCGCGCTGAAAACCCTGCTGGCAAAGTCCGCCCGCCATCGGAGTGTCGTCGCCGGGATCGAATCCGGTACATGGCTGCTGGCCGAAACGGCGCTGCTCGACGGCTTCTCGGCAACCTCGCACTGGGAGGATTACGAGGAGTTTTCCTCCTCCTATCCGCAGGTGCGCACCGTTCGGGAGCGCTATGTGATCGATGGAAAACGTATCACCACCGGCGGTTCTCTGCCGACGCTCGACCTGATGCTGGAGCTGATCCGTCGCCGTCACGGCTATTCCATGGCGTTGGAGGTGTCGCGGCAGTTCATCTACGAGCAGGGCGGTACGCCGGGCGACGCTGCGGCGATGCCGTCGACCGGCAGCGTGCGGCTGGCCGATCCGAGGGTCAGCCATGCCATGCGGTTGATGGAGGAGCATATCGAGCAGCCGCTGACGCTGGCGCGGCTAGCCCGGCGCGTCGGGGTCAGCGACCGTTACCTGCAATCCCTGTTTCGGGAGACGATCGGCGCGCCGCCGCATGTGCATTATCTGGCTCTCAGGCTCAATGCGGCGCGGCGCAAGGTGATAGAGACGCGGCTTGCCTTTGCCGATATCGCGGCGCTGACCGGTTTCAATTCGGCTTCGGCCTTTGCCCGTAGCTACCGGGCGCATTTCCGCGAAAGCGCTTCCGACACCCGCCGGCGGTTGCGGCCGGGCAGCGGGTTGGCCGCATAGTCTTGGCCGCTCAGGATACGGTTTCGCCGCCGTCGATCACGAGGACCTGGCCGGTCATGTAGGACGAGCGGTCGGAGACGAGGAAGAGAACGGCTTCGGCGATCTCGTCGGTGCTGCCGAAGCGGCCGAGCGGCACCTTTCTCCGGATATAGGCTTCAAGCTCTTCCCTGCCGCCCATCTGGCGGATGAAGGGATCGTTGAACGGGGTGTCGACCCAGCCCGGGCAAAGGGCGTTTACCCGGATGCCGTATTTCGCATAGTCGCCGGCCATCTGTTTGGTCATGGCGATAACCGCGTGTTTCGACGTCGTGTAGGCGATCATCTCGCGGTCGTAGAGGATGCCCGAGGACGACGAGGTGTTGACGATGGCTCCACGACCGGCGGCCTTCATCGCCGGCATGACGAGGCGGGCGGCCATGAAATGGGCGCGCACGTTCAGGTCCCAGGAACGGTCGAAGCCTTCGACGGAGACGGTTTCCAGATCGCCTTCAACCTGGGCTCCTGCATGGTTGTGCAGGATGTCGATCCTGCCATGACGGGCGAGCACGCTGGCAAAACCATCGCTAAGGGCGGCATCGTCGGTGACGTCGAGAACGAGCGCCTCAGCCGAACCACCTGCTGCCTCGATGTCCGCGACGGCGGATTGCGCGGCGTCGGCGTTCCGATCGGCGACGACGACATGGGCGCCCTCGCGGGCGATGATCGCGGCCGAAGCGTGGCCGATGCCCGAGCCGGCGCCGGTGACGATGGCGACGCGGTCCTTGAGGATCATGGGATTTACTCCGTTTCCGAAGACGCGGGCTTGCGCTCGCGCATCAGGCTGCGTGCGCCGACGATCATCATGAGCGAGGCGGCGAGCACCATGGATGCGACGGCGTTGATTTCCGGCGTGATGCCGCGGCGGATCGAGGCGAAGACATACATTGGCAGCGTGGTCTTCGAGCCCGCGACGAAGAACGCGATGATGAAATCGTCGAAGGAGAAGGTGAAGGCGAGCAGGAACCCGGCCACGATGGAAGGCAGGATCTGCGGCAGGACGATGGAGCGGAAGGTGGTGAACGGCGTGGCGTAGAGATCGCTCGAGGCTTCCACGATATCGCGGCCGAGGCTGGCGATGCGCGCTTTGACGATCATGGTCACAAGCGCCATGCTGAATAGGCCGTGGGCGGCGATCACGGAGCCATAGCCGAGCCCGAGTTTCGGCGCGGCTTCCCCCGGCCAGATCGCCGTCAGCACCGGATTGACGAAATTGAAGACTTCGACCAGCGCGACGAGCGTCGCGATGCCGATGACGACCCCCGGAACGACGATGGCCGCGGAAAACAGGCCATCGAAGATCGCCCGCATGCGCGGAGACATGCGTTCCATCGCAAGCGCAGCCATGGTGCCGAAGAGAGCAGCGAGGAGGGCGCTGGCCAGGCCGATGACAAGGCTGTTCCACAGGGCGTTCATCAGGAAGGTATTGCTGAGCGCCCTGGCGTACCATTGCGTCGAGAAGCCGATGAACTCGGACGCATTGCGGCCGGCATTGAACGAGAACAGGACGACGAGCGCGATCGGCGCATACAGGAACAGGTAGACGCTGGTGATGAAGGCGCGCATCAGACGAGATCCACTTGCCTTGTACCCGAGACACGCCAGGCAATCCGCATGGCGATCATCAGGACGATGACGACGATGAGCACGAGGGTGACGGCAATCGCAGAGCCAAAGGGCCAGTTGCGCGATTGCAGGAAGAGGTCGACCAGCGCATTGCCGAGGAAGAAGACCTTGCCGCCGCCGAGAAGCTGCGGGATCAGGTATTCGCCGAGCAGCAGGATGGTGACGAGCGCCACGCCGGTCATGACGCCGGGCAGGGAGAGCGGCAAGGTGACGCTGAAAAAGGTCGAGATCGGCTTGGCGCCAAGATCCGCGGAGGCCTCCAGCAGGCGCCTGTCGAGTTTTTCGAGGCTGACATAGATCGGCATAATCATCAGCGGCAGATAGCCGTAGACGATACCGAGCAGGACTGCGCCGGGCGTGTTGAGCATGCGGACATTCTCGATGCCGATCATATCCAGCAGGTTCGGGATGCCGCGCGAGCCGAGGATATACATCCATGCATAGGTGCGTACGAGCAGGCTCGTCCAGAAGGGGATGATGACGAGCGAGACGAGAAGAAGCCGGTGGCTTGGGCTCGCCTTGACCGCGAGGTAATAGGCCGCCGGATAGGCGATTAGCAGGCAGAGCAGGGAGCCGATCGGCGCCAGCGTCAGCGTGTTGACATAGGCCATCGATCGGGCGCCGAGATTGGCGTAGTGCTCCAGCGTGAAGCCTGGCTGGTAGCCGCCGGCCGCGCCGCGTTCGCCGAAGGAGAAGACCATCATGGCGATGAAGGGCAGCACCAGGAAGAAGAACAGCCACAGGGCCGCCGGCGCGATCAGCGCCGCGGTCACAAGCCTTTTCCTTGTGTCGAGACTGGCCATGGGTCGAAATCGATCCTGAAGGAGTTTGAACGGAAGACCCCCGCCGTGGTCCGCCTTGTATCGGCGGGGGATGGGAAGCGGGCGGCGATGAACCGCCCGGCTTCATATTCAGGCCGATTTGAACCGCGCCATCAGTTCGGCGCGGCCGGGATCGGTCAGCGTCACGGCGGCGCCGAATTCGAGCGGCGTCAGCGCTGCTTCGTCCGGATAGACGATCCTGTTCGAGGTGACTTCCTTCGGCAGCAGGTCGATGACGCGGCTGTCGGTCGCCGGAGCACCGTTGGCGACGTGTTCCTTCACGGCGACGGCCGGGTCCATCAGGAAATTCAGGAGTGCGTAGCCGGCCGCCTTGTTGGGGGCATCCTTCGGGATCGCGTAATAGTCGGTCCAGATCTCGCCGCCGTCCTTGCCGAGGATATAGGCGATATCGGGAATGTCGCGATTGAGCTGGGCGCCGTCATTGGTCCAGCACATGGTCAGCCAGGCATCGCCGGCGCGCATGGCGGGCTGGTAATCGCTGTTGATCGCGAAGAGATGCGGCTTCACCTTGAGCAGCAGTTCCTCGGCCTTGGCGAGTTCCTCCGGCTTGATCGAGTTGAAGGAGTAGCCAAGCGAGACCAGGGCGCTGCCGATGGTGGTGAGCTGGTAGTCATGTACCATGGCGCGGCCGTCCGCCTCGGTCATGGCGATCTCGAAGAAGTCCTTCCAGGTTGCCATGGGCTTCTTGATCTTGTCGGTGCTGACCGCAAAACCGGTGGTGCCCCAGTTCTTTGGCAGTGCAAAGGTCTTGCCGTCGATCTTGCCTTCCGATGTGAAGCGCGGGCTCTCGGTGGACGCCGAGAAATTCGGTATCTTCGACAGATCCAGTTCGTCGATCAGGCCGAGCTGGACATAAGTGGAGATCGTGTAGTTGGTCGGCACGAACAGATCCCAGCCGGAGGCGCCCGCCTGGAGCTTGGCCAGCATCTCCTCGTTGGAGCCGAAGACGTTGACCTCGACGGCGACGCCGGTCGCTGCGGTGAAGGACTCGAAGGTTGCAGGGTCATGATAGTTTGGCCATGTGGCGATCGACATCTGTTTGCCGAGATCCTCGGCCATCGCCATTGACCCGAACGGCCGCATCGCGCCGCCCATGACCGTGGCGGCAAGGCCGAGACCGGTTATGCCGAGGAAGTGGCGGCGGGTTACGGAACCACGCTTCAGACGCATGAACTCATCCATGAAGCGTTCGGGCGTGATTAGCGAATTATCCTTTTCTTTCCTGCTCATGTTGCTGTTCCCTTTGTTCTTGCGTGATGTTTTCTTGTAATGCGCGTCATGCTGAAAAAATGTGAACGGTCTGCGGGTCGAAGCCGAGCGCGACCTCCGTGCCCGGATCGTGCAGGCCGGTTTCGGCCGGCTGGCGTTCCGTGGTGACGAGCACATCGCCGATGCCGGGCACAGCCACGCAATATTCGACGCTCGATCCGAGGAAGATCCGGTTGGTCACACGACCTTTCAGGACGTTGGCTGTCGCGTCCGTGGCGGTCGAAAGCGCGATTGCCTCGGGGCGCACGGACAGGATCGCCTTGCCGGTCGAAAGCTCCCGTTTCACCGGTGCGGTGATCGTCAGGCCGTTGCCGAGGCGGACCATGCAGCGATCGGTGCCGCGTGCCTCGATTTCGCCTTCCAGGCGGTTGGTCTTGCCGACGAATCCGGCGACGAAGAGGTCTGCGGGGTTGTCGTAGACTTCCTGCGGCGGAGCGAGCTGGACGATCCGGCCGGCATTCATGACGCAGACGAGATCGCTCATCGACAGCGCCTCTTCCTGGTCATGGGTGACGAGCACGAAGGTGATGCCGAGTTCCCGCTGGATCGTCTGCAGTTCTATCTGCATGGCAGTGCGCAGGTTCTTGTCGAGTGCTGCCAAAGGTTCGTCGAGCAGGAGGACCGAGGGACGGTTCACCAGCGCCCGGGCAAGCGCCACGCGCTGTTGCTGACCGCCGGAGAGTTCATGGATCCGTCGTTTGGCAAAGCCGCCGAGCCGGACCATTTCGAGCGCGGAGGCAACCCTTTTTGTGATTTCTGCTGCGGGCAGGCGAGGGCGGAGCTGTCTCAGGCCATAGGCGACGTTGTTCTCAACGTCGAAATGCGGAAAGAGCGCATAGTGCTGGAACACCATGTTCACCGGGCGGCGATAGGCCGGCACGCCACGCATCGGAGTGCCGGCGATCATCACCTCGCCTTCGCTCGGCTGCTCGAAGCCGCCGATCATCCTGAGGCAAGTGGTCTTGCCGCAGCCGGATGGCCCGAGGAGCGCCAGAAACGCACCCTTCGGAACTGCGAGTTCAATGTTCTTCACTGCGGTCACGGCACCATAATTCTTGGTGACGGACCGGAATTCGATGTCGTTGACTGACGTTTGCGTCACGTCTGTTCCCCGCGGCTAGAGGTTTTTTATGTCGGCACTCTTCGTTGCCTTGCCACCGTCGCTAGGCAGAAGAGTAGTCCTGCCTTCATTTCGCGGTATATACCCCGAGAGAGGTATTTTGCTGCAAATTGTGTCATGGAAGATATACTTCTGCCGCGCTCCGGAGGAGAGACCGCGGACATGCAAAGGATCTAGAGGCAATGCCGATCGACCATGGAAACCTGTTTCAGGCCGCGGCCTCGCTGGTCGGTGTGGAGGCGCTTGCCGATGCCGATGTGGGGGAACGCTTCCGCCGGCTGATGGCAAGCCTCACGCGTTTCGATCATGTCGTGGTCTTCGCCTATCGGGGGGAGCAACGACCGATCGATCTCTATGCCACCTTCAACGAGAAGGAGCACGAACTCTTCGTCAGCCTCTATCAGGACGGAGCCTATCTGCTCGATCCGTTCTACTGGAATGCGACCGCGGCCGGCGCCGGCGTTTTCCGCATGCGGGAGCTGGCGCCCGACCGGTTCTTTTCCAGCGAATATTACCGGACCTATTACGGGCAGACCGGCCTTGCCGAAGAGGTGGGCTTCTTCGTCACGCTTTCGGGCGATGTGACAATCGTGCTCTCCCTGATGCGCAAGGAGGTATCCGGGGTCTTCTCGGCAAGCGAGTTCGCGCTTCTCAAGCAGGCCGAACCCCTGGTCGCCGCGATCGTGCGGCATTTCTGGGCGGATACCGGCAAGCGTTTCGATGCGGCGCGGGCCAGCCGCAAACGCGGCCATGTGGACGGTCCCGGTCCGCAGCGCATCTGGCGGGATCTCAACCTGACGGCCCGGGAGGCCGCAATCATCGAACTCGTCCTGCAGGGGCATTCGTCCGAGTCTATCGGACTGAGGCTCAACATCGCGACCGGCACGGTGAAGGTGCACCGCCGCAACGTCTATCGAAAGCTCGGCATATCCTCTCAGATCCAGCTTCTGTCGCTTTACCTCGAGACGCTGCCGACGACGGCCTGAGCGGGATCAGCGGAAGCTGTCGCGCAATGCCCGGATCATCAGCAGGGCGGAGAGCGCGCCGGCATCGGGCGGACGCCGACCGTTGACGAAGGTAGCATCGGCGCCATGGATCATCGCATTCGTCTCAATGCCGTCTTCGGCAGCCTCGAGCGCTGCGGCCAGACGGGCGGCGGTATCGTCGTTGTTCGCGGCGGCCTCCGCATAGGCGGCGGCCGCAACCTGCCAGATGTCGGCGATGTTTCTGGTTTCGCTTCCGACCTTGCCGTGGGACGCAATGCCGGCCGCCATTTCCTTGAACGCCTTGGCGAAGTCAGCTGCCGTCAGCGCTTTCTTGTGCATCGTGGCGGTTCCGGCGCGGCGAAACGCACTGGCGTAGAGCCGGGCCGACGCGGCGTCGAAGGTCATCAGGCTTTCGGCAACGATATCGAAGAGTTCGGCCGGCGTTGCCTCATCCGGTTCCAGCGTCGCAAGGTGGGTTTCGACACCGCAGAAGACGCGGGCCATGGTCTCGCCATGGTCACCGTCGCCATCGATGCAGTCGACGCGGGAAAGCATGCTACGGTTTTCCGTCATCGCCGCCGCGATCTCGGAAAAGGCCTCCAGCAGGGAGACGGTGGTGATTGCGGGAGCCGTCATGCCAACGCCTCCCCGATGATGGTGAGCTGTCGTTCGCACCTGTTTCTCATCCTGGCCCTTTCCGTACCCCTTTGACGGTCAAGGCAAGTAGACGGAATTTTCAGGTCCGGTTCAAGCCGTTATTGCAGTGCAGCAGCTACAGCCTTCAGTCCTGCAGGACCAGCAGGTCGCCGGAATCGATCCTCAGCGCCACCGTATCGCCGACAACCGGCGGGCTGACGCCCGGATCGTTGAACATGTCGAAGGAGATGGTGTTGCCGCCGACGTTCAGGCGGGTGCGGATGACCGAGCCGAGGAAGTGGCTCGACACGACCTGTCCGTGGAGGGTGGTATCGCTTTTGCGGCTGTCCGCCAGCGATCCGGCTTCCGGACGCATGGCGAGTTGCACCTTGCCGCCCGCTGCCGCCGAAACGGTGTCCCTGAGCTTCACTTCGGTGTCGCCGATTCGAACGCTGCCGGCCGCGGGATCGAGCACCGTCGCCTCGATGAGGTTGAGCGTGCCGACGAAGGAGGCGACGAAACGGGTAGCAGGCTTGTTGTAGATCTCGAAGGGCGTGCCGATCTGGTCGGCCCGCCCGGCATTCATGACCACCACACGGTCAGAGATAGAGAGAGCCTCTTCCTGGTCGTGGGTGACGAAGATAGTGGTGATGCCGAGCTTCTGCTGGATCTGGCGGATTTCCTCGCGCAGCGAAACGCGGATCTTGGCATCGAGCGCCGACAGCGGCTCGTCCAGCAACAGGACCTGCGGCTTCGGCGCCAGCGCGCGGGCAAGCGCCACGCGCTGCTGCTGGCCACCGGACATCTGGTAGGGATAGCGGTCTCCGAGATGGCCGAGATGGATGAGATCGAGCATCTCCTTCACTCGCTTTTCGATTTCCGCCTTCGGAATACCGGCGATCTTCAGGCCGAAGGCGACGTTCTCGAATACGTTCATGTTGGGAAAAAGCGCATAGGCCTGGAACACCATGCCGATATTGCGCTGGTTGGGTTTCAGGCTCGACTGATCGCGGCCGTTGATGACGATCGTGCCGCCGGTCGGCGTCTCGAAGCCCGCGACCATGCGCAGGATTGTCGTCTTGCCGCAGCCCGATGGGCCGAGGAAGGAGATGAATTCGCCCTTCTCGATCGCCATGTTGAAGTCGTGAACGACTTGCACCGGCCCGAAGGATTTCTGGATATTGGTCAGGGTCAGAAACGACATGGCGGTGTTCTCAGGCTGGACGTTGCGTTGTTTTCTGGAAACGTGAGACGAGCTGGATCAGGCCGAGGCATCCCCAGGTGATGCCGAAGGCGATCACGGCAAGCGCCGCCGGCTCGTAGGCGCGGTTTGCGCCGAGCAGCTGCATGTAGGGGCCGAAGGCCGGACGGTTGAGCAGGGCGGCCATGGTGAATTCGCCGATGACGATTGCGAATGTGAGGAACGCGCCCGACAGAACCGAAATCAGCACGTTCGGCAAGATGATGCGGAACAGGATGCGCGCCCAGCTCGCGCCGAGGCTCTGGGCAGCTTCCGTCAGCGTGCGAACGTCGATGGACTGCAGACCTGTATCGACGGCACGGTACATGTAAGGCAGCGACAGGGTCGCGTAGCCGAACATCAGAAGAATATTCGTTCCCATGAGCGAGCCGGTCAGCGGCAGCCAGCTCGACGTGTTGTAGAGCCGAATATAGCCGAAGACGATGACGATGGCCGGAATCACCAGCGGCAATAGTGTGATGAACTCGATGAAGGGGCGCATGCTCGGCATGCGCAGGCGCACCCAATAGGCCGTCGGCACGACAAGCAGGACGCCGAAGACGATCGTGACCAGCGCCATCGTCACAGAATAGGTGAAGGTTTCCTGGAAGCGCGGATCGCCCAAAACCTTGGCGTAGGCGTCGAACGAATATTCGCCGCGGCGCATCTTCAGCGAAAAATTCGTCATGCCGATCAGCGGCAGGGCGAAGTAGAGGAGGCCGAACAGCAAGGCCCCCCAGGCCCAGATCTTCTTCATTTCAGCCACCTTTCGCTGCGGGCGCGCAGCCAGATGTAGAGGGCGTTGGCGATGCCGGTGACAAAGATCATGCCGAAAGCAAGAGCATAGCCCAGATTGGGGTTGCCGAGAACGTCGCCGCGGATCTGGGCGAAGAGCAGGATTGGCACGATGTTGAGGGACGATCCCGTCAGCGCGATTGCGGTTGCCACGGCGCCGAAGGCGTTGGCGAAGAGCAGCGCCATGGTGCCGAGCAGCGAGGGCAGTAGGATCGGGAAGGCGACCATGCGCCAGTATTGCCCGTTCGTTGCGCCGAGGATGGAGGCCGCCTCCTTCCATTCCCGCTTCAATCCGTCGATCGCGGGCGTGATGATGAGGATCATCAGCGGGATCTGGAAGAACAGGTAGGTGATGGTCAGGCCCCAGAAGGACAGGATGTTGAAGCCGAGTGAGCGCAGGTCAATGCCGATCTGCGTGCGCAGGAAGACGGTGACGATGCCGACCGGGCCGAGCGTCGCCAGGAAGGCGAAGGCAAGCGGAACGCCGGCGAAGTTCGAGGCCACGCCGGAGAAGGTGAGGAGCGGTGCGCGGATGCCGGACGGCAGGCCGCCGAGGACGACGGCCGTGGCCATTGCAAAGCCGATCAGGCAACCGAGGAAAGCCGAGGCAAAGCTTATCTTGATGGAAATCCAGTAGGCCGACAAAATCGACGGCGTAAAAAGGTCTGCGATGTTCTGAAGGGTGAAGCTACCGTCCGGTGTCTGGAAGGCGCCGATGACGATCTTCATCGTCGGCAGGAGCAGGAACAGCGTCGCGAATATCAGAAAAGGTGCAACGCCCAGCCATTGTAGCGGGAGCCGATCGGCGATGCCGGCTTGCTTGCCGACGACCGGACTTTCGTTTGCCATCGATTTGTCCCCTGCCGCCCGTCATGCGCGGCTTTAGTTTTAGTGCTTTCAAGTCGTTTCATAAAAGGCAAAATCCGCCCCGGCCTCAAGACCGGGGCGGGTATTTCAATGGCAAAATTACTGCACGTTGGCGCCGACGACGCTGTCCCAGCCAGCGGTGACGGCAGCCTTGTTGGCATCGACTTCCTCAAGCGTCGGGAAGTAGGCCTTTTCATAGGATGCAGCCGGCGGCAGCTTGTCGAGCAGAGCCTGCGGGATCTTGCCAGCCTTCGACATGGCGTTGAAGCGGGCCGGGTGGCAGTAGCCGGCGAGCCATGCGGTCTGGCCTTCGTCGGAGTACAGGTATTCCATCCAGAGCTTGGCGGCGTTCGGATGCGGAGCGTAGGCCGAGATGCCCTGAACGTAGACGCCGGCAAGAACGCCGCTTTCCGGGACGACGACGTCGACCGGCGGGTTGCCGGCGAGCGTGTCCTTCCAGGACAGGGCGTTGTAGTCCCAGGCGACGACGATCGGGGTCGAACCCTGGGCGAGCGTGCCGGACTTGCCGATGACCGGAACGAAGTTGCCGGCCTTGTTGAGTTCGGCGAAGTACTTCAGACCGGCTTCGCCAGCTTCCTTGCCGGCCTTTGCGCCGGAAGCGAGACCAGCGGCGAGAACGCCGAGAATGGCCTGGTTGGAGGCGCGCGGGTCACCGGCGAGGGCGAACTGGCCGGCATAGTCGGCCTTCAGCAGGTCAGCCCAGTCCTTCGGGGTTTCCTTGACGATATCCTTGTTCACGATGAAGGACATGACACCGTAGTAGTCGCCGTACCAGTAGCCTTCGGCGTCCTTGATGTTGTCCGGGATTTCGTCCCAGGTGGAGACCTTGTAAGGCTGCAGCAGGCCTTCGGCCTTTGCCTGCGGACCGAAGGCGAGACCGACGTCGATGACGTCAGGAGCCTGCGGGCCTTTGTTGTCCTTGTTGGCCTTGATGGCTTCAAGTTCGTCAGCGGAGCCGGCATCCGGGTTCAGTTCATTGACCGAGATTTCCGGATACTTCTTCTTGAAACCCTCGATCACGGAGCCATAGCCGCACCAGTCGTGGGGCAGGGCGATCGTGGTGAGCATGCCTTCCTTCTTGGCAGCCTCGATCAGCTCGGCGCTCGGTTCGGCGTAAGCGACGGCGGAGGACGCGACGACAATGGCGGTCGTCAGCGACAGCATGCGGCGGAAATTCGTAATCACTGAAGTTCTCCTTGGTTGGTTATACAGCGATGCGGGACAGATATTCGGCTTGCATGATAAGAATGTGACATTTTCGGTGGAGCCGTTAGCCGGCTCCCGGCTTTCTCGTTCCGTTTGGTCTCCTCCCTTGCATTTTAGGTGTCGTACTAGCGGGGTTTGCGGAACAGGCGGGCCTGTTCGAACAGTCCTTCCAGCGTATTAATGCGCTCACGGGTCTCCGCCCATGACGAACTCTGAACAGCCTCGATCAGGGCTTCCACGACAAACAATGTGACAACGGACGAATCCCAGGCGGAGGGCGCTTCCACCGCCACCTTGAAACAGTGTCGGGCGTATTTGGAGACCGGTGAACTCCAGACATCGGTGAACAGGATGATCTCGACGCCGCTCGTTTTGGCGACCTGCGCCAGCGTCGCCATGTCTGCCTCGTAGCGGCGGATATCGAAGATCACCAGCACGTCGCCGGGATTCATGTTGAGCACGTGCTGCGGCCAGGCGCTGGTGTTCGACGACATCAGCGTTGTCTTCGGCCGGATGACCTGCATATGGGTGAAGAAGTACTCGGCAAGCGCACCGGTGATGCGTCCTCCGACGAAATAAAGGCTTCGGCGCTGGTCGGAGAGGAGGCGGGCAGCTTCATCGAAGGACGCCGTGTCCAGTTCGCCGAGGCTTTGGCGCATGTTGTTCATCACCGCTTCCGCAAAGCGGTTGAGGATATGGGTTCCCGGTGCGTTGGAAGCCCAGCGGTCGTGTTTTGCGATCGGGTTCGATAGTGTGGCTTCGAGTTCCTGATGCAGGTGGGACTGGAATTCGGCATAACCCCTGTAGCCCAGCTTCTGTACCATGCGGGCGACGGTGGGCGTCGAAACACCGGCATTGTCGGCGACTGTGGTGATGCTGCCGAGGCCGGAGACGGGATAATTGTCCAGCAGGCTTTCGGCCAATTGCCGTTCTGCGCGCGTCAGATCCTCGAAACGCGCCTGTATGACGTCCGCAACTCTCTTCGAAGCGTTCGGCAATGATCGTCCTTTTCCCCTCGGGCCGATCTTCTGCCGGCCTCGCCCAAAATTTATCCCCTGCACGACCCCGCGTGTCAATGCAGGGGATGAAGAGAAATTTTCAGAGGCGGATTGACAGTCTCGCAATCGTGAAGAATTCTCTTCTCAACGATGAGGACCATGAAGGTCCGGGGGAACTCGCATGCTCTTGAGGTCGGATATCCTTACGGCAGCAGAAGGCGAAGCCGTCGGCGTCGACAATCCGCAAGGAGCGGGGGTCGCACTTCTCGTCTGCGAGCATGCTTCGCGAAGGCTGCCGGCGAGCGTCGGCGATCTCGGACTGGATGAGCAGGCGCTTTCCAGCCACATTGCGTGGGACCCCGGCGCTTTGGCGGTGGCGCGAGCCCTTGCCGCACATCTCGATGCAACGCTCGTCCACCAACGCTTCTCCCGGCTCGTTTACGATTGCAATCGTCCTCCGGAAGCTCCGGCCGCCATGCCGGAGGTGAGCGAGATCTACGAAATTCCCGGCAACCGGGATCTGTCTCCGGCGGAGCGTTACGCCCGCACGGCCGCTCTCTACGTGCCGTTTCACGACCGGATCGCGGCGATCATTGCCGACCGGACGGCGGGAGGGCGGCAGACGGTTCTGGTGACGGTGCACAGTTTCACGCCGGTCTATCTCGGCAAGCCGCGCGCGGTCGAGATCGGCATTCTCCACGATACGGACCGCCGGCTGGCCGATGCCATGCTGGCGGCGGCGGAAGGCGGTCCCTTCCGCGTCGAAAGGAACTCGCCGTACGGTCCCGAGGACGGCGTTACCCATACTCTGAGGCTGCACGGGCTTCCGCACGGGCACCTCAACGTGATGATCGAGGTTCGAAACGACCTGATCGCAGATACAGTCGGCCAAGGGGTTATGGCCGACTATCTGGCTGGACTGATCCGCGCGGCGATCAGCACATGCCAGCAATAAGAAATGACCCCGGGGAGCAGGTGATCTGCAAACCAGCCATCGAAACGGTCGATGGCGAGACCAACGGAATTGTCCGCAATCCCGCGGATGATCGGTTAATTGGGGGACGTCATGTCTGATTATACCGAGCAGGATAAAAAACACGACATACACATATTGCACTCCATGGGCTACGCCCAGGAACTCGAGCGTCGCATGAGTTCGTTCTCGAACTTTGCGATCTCCTTTTCGATCATCTGCATCCTGTCGGGCGGCATCAACTCGCTCGGACAGGCGACCTCGGGAGCGGGCGGCGCTGCCATCGGCCTCGGCTGGCCGCTGGGGTGCCTGATTTCGGGTCTGTTCGCCCTGGGGCTTGCCCAGATCGGCTCGGCCTATCCCACGGCGGGAGGGCTCTATCACTGGGGCTCGATCCTCGGTAACCGGTTCACCGGCTGGCTGGCTGCCTGGCTCAACCTGCTCGGCCTCGTCACGGTTCTCGGCGCCATCAATGTCGGCACCTTCTACTTCTTCTTCGGCGCTTTCGGCTCCTATATCGGCCTGGAGGACACGCTGACGCACCGCGTCGTCTTCGTGGCGCTGATTACCGGCCTGCAGGCGCTCATCAACCATTTCGGTATCGGTCTGACCGCGAAGCTCACCGACTTTTCGGGCTATCTGATCTTCGCCACCGCCATCCTCCTGACGGTCGTGTGCCTGATTTCTGCGCCGAGCTATGAAATCGGCCGGCTCTTCACCTTCGCCAACTACACCGGAACGGAAGGCGCCTCGCTGGTCTGGCCGACCGCGGTTTCCGGCACCATGGCGTTCCTGCTCGGGCTGCTGCTGCCGATCTACACCATCACCGGCTATGACGCCTCGGCCCATACGTCCGAGGAGACTGTCAAGGCCGCTCATTCCGTGCCCAAGGGCATGGTCAGCTCGGTCATCTGGTCGGCCTTGTTCGGCTATATCATGCTGTGCTCGTTCGTTCTGATGATCCCGAACATGGACGATGCCGCCAAGCAGGGCTGGAACGTGTTCTTCTGGGCAATGGATGCGCAGGTCAATCCGACGATGAAGGAGATACTGTACTTCCTCATCTTCGTGTCACAATTCCTGTGCGGCCTCGCGACGGTGACCTCGCTGTCCCGCATGATCTTCGCGTTTTCGCGTGACAAGGGTCTGCCCGGTTCCGCGGCGCTTTCGAAGGTGAGCCCGAAATACCGCACCCCGGTTGCCGCCATCTGGACCGGCTCAATTCTCGCGGTGCTGTTCGTCTGGTTCACCTCGGCGATCACCATTGCCGGAACGCCGGCCTATTCGATCGTGGTGTCGTGCACGGTCATCTTCCTCTTCCTTTCCTTCGCTTTGCCGATCGCGCTCGGTTTCGTGGCAATCGGCACGCCGAAGTGGTCGAAGATGGGGCCGTGGAGCATGGGTATCGGCGGCTACCGACTGGTCTCCGTGCTTGTCATCGTATCGATGGCGGTGATCTTCTACATCGGCATCCAGCCGCCGAACGACTGGGCGTTGCCGATCACCGTGGGCTTCCTCGTGCTGACGGCGATCGTGTGGCTGGCTTTCGAAAACAAGCGTTTCAAGGGCCCGCCGATCGGCGAGGAAGTCGCTCGCCGGCAGGCACAGATTGCCGCTGCGGAAAAGGCCGTCGGCGAAGTTGCCTGAGCCAACGTGCCGCAGTTGAGATACGGCCCGGAGCAGTCAATCTGTTCCGGGCCGCAGAATGAGACCAGAATCGGATTCGGCGTAGAGATCGCCGATGTGAGACGTATCTTCACCTTGTAGGCGGTCAACATGAGCATGAATTATACATTCGACGATTTGAAAAAAGATGTCGCCGACGGTCGCATCGACACGGTGCTGGCGTGCCAGGTCGACATGCAGGGCCGCCTGATGGGCAAGCGCTTCCAGGCGGAGTATTTCATCGAGAGCGCCTATAAGGAAACCCACAGCTGCAACTATCTGCTTGCGACCGACATGGAGATGGAGACCGTCCCCGGCTACAAATCCACGAGTTGGGAAAAGGGCTATGGCGACTACACCATGAAGCCCGATCTCTCGACGCTCCGGCGCGTTCCGTGGCTCGAAGGTACGGCGCTCGTGCTGTGCGACGTGCTTGACCATCACACCCATGACGAAGTGCCCCATTCTCCCCGCGCCATCCTGAAGAAGCAGGTCGCCCGCCTGGAGGCCATGGGCATGAAGGCCTATATGGCGAGCGAACTCGAATTCTTCCTGTTCGACCAGACCTATGACGATGCGCGGATGTCCGGTTATCGCGACCTGCAGCTCGCCTCGGGTTACAATGAGGATTACCATATCTTCCAGACGACCAAGGAAGAAGACGTGATGCGGGCGATCCGCAAGGGCCTGCAGGGCGCAGGCATTCCCGTCGAGAATTCCAAGGGCGAGGCGTCCGCCGGGCAGGAGGAAATCAACGTCCGCTACGCCGACGCGCTGACCATGGCCGACCGTCATGCGATCATCAAGAATGCCTGCAAGGAAATCGCCTGGTCGCGCGGCAAGGCGATCACCTTCCTCGCCAAGTGGCATTACAATGCCGCGGGCTCCTCATCCCACATCCATCAGTCGCTGTGGACGTCCGACGGCAAGACCCCGCTGTTCTTCGACGAAAACGGCGAACACGGCATGTCGTCCACGATGAAGCACTACATGGCCGGTCTTCTCGCCCATGCGAGCGAGATCACCTATTTCCTCGCGCCCTACATCAATTCCTACAAGCGCTTCATGGCCGGCACTTTCGCGCCGACCAAGGCGATCTGGTCCAAGGACAACCGCACGGCCGGCTACCGGCTCTGCGGCGAGGACACCAAGGCGATCCGCGTCGAATGCCGCGTCGGCGGCTCGGATCTCAATCCCTATCTCGCCATGGCGGCCCTGCTTGCGGCTGGCATCGACGGGATCGAAAAGAGGATGGAACTGGAGCCGGCCTTCACCGGCGATGCCTACGGCGCGCAGGGCGTTCGCGAGATCCCGCGGACGCTGAGGGCTGCGACCGCAGCGCTTTCCGGCTCGGCTATGCTGCGGGCCGCCTTTGGTGACGCCGTGGTCGATCACTATGTCCGCGCTGCTGAATGGGAACAGGAAGAATACGACCGCAAGGTAACCGACTGGGAGGTGGCCAGAGGGTTCGAGAGGGCCTGACGTTCGTTTTTCCTCCGGCGGAGCGTCTTTGTCGGATGTCTTCGACAGGTAGCAGGCATATTCCTTTCGGAAGATTTCTGTGCCGGCCAAACCGCAATAGAATACGAACATGTCCCTGTGGAATCGATGAGGAACAGGGGGCAGGGCAGTCCCGGGCACTCGATCCCGTACCGCGGTCCGGCGGTCGGGATCGATCAGCGTTGAGCGGCTGCGCCATCTTGGCCAATGGCGCGGCGGGCAAGGTCAGGCTACTGGCCTCAAGGGCTTTCAAGGAGCAATGGAATGACAATGATTCAATGCATTTCGCCGGTCGATGGCTCGGTGTTCGCCGAGCGCGAGGCCATGTCGCTGGAGGCGGCAAAGGCTGCCGTGGAACGGGCGCGCAAGGCCCAAAAGGCCTGGGCGCGCCGCCCGCTGGAAGAGCGGGTGCAACTCGTCCTCAAGGGCGTTGCCCGGCTGAACGAGATGTCGGACGAAGTCGTGCCGGAACTGGCCTGGATGATGGGGCGTCCGGTGCGTTACGGCGGCGAATACAAGGGGTTCAACGAACGGTCGAACTATGTCGCCTCCATTGCGGCCGATGCGCTTGCTCCGCTCGTGATCGAGGAAAGCAGCACCTTCGAGCGTCGCATCGAGCGCGAACCGCACGGCGTCGTTTTCGTTATCGCGCCGTGGAACTATCCCTACATGACGGCGATCAACACCGTCGCCCCGGCGCTGATGGCCGGCAACACTGTCGTCATCAAGCACGCCACGCAGACGCTCCTCGTCGGCGAACGACTGGTCAGGGCTTTCGTCGAGGCCGGCGTTCCGGATGACGTCTTCGTCAACCTGTTCCTCGACCATGCGACGACTTCGGCGCTGATCGCGACCGGCAGCTTCAACTTCATCAACTTCACCGGTTCCGTCGAAGGCGGACGCTCCATCGAGCGCGCCGCCGCCTCCACCTTCGCGGGCCTCGGCCTCGAGCTCGGAGGCAAGGATCCGGGCTATGTGATGGAGGACGCCGACCTTGACGCCGCTGTCGACACGCTGATGGACGGCGCGACCTACAATTCCGGTCAGTGCTGCTGCGGTATCGAGCGCATCTACGTGCACGAGAGCCTGTACGACGCATTCGTCGAAAAGTCGGTCGCCTGGGTGTCGAACTACAAGCTCGGCAACCCGCTCGATACGGAAACGACGCTCGGCCCGATGGCGCATCGCCGGTTTGCCGCCCATGTGCGTGAACAGATCGCCGAGGCCGTCGCCAGGGGCGCCAAGGCGCTCGTCGATCCGAAGCTCTTTCCGCAGGACGATGGCCACGCCTACCTGATGCCGCAGGTTCTGGTCGATGTGGACCATTCCATGTCGTTCATGCGGGAGGAAACCTTCGGCCCGGCTGTCGGCATCATGAAGGTCAAGAACGACGAGGAAGCGCTGTCGCTGATGAACGACAGCAAGTACGGCCTCACCGCCTCGCTGTGGACGCAGGACCCCGAACGGGCGGGGCGTCTCGGGCGCGAAATCGAAACCGGCACCGTCTTCATGAACCGCGCCGATTATCTCGATCCGGCCCTGTGCTGGACGGGCGTCAAGGAAACCGGCCGCGGCGGCTCGCTCTCTGTGCTCGGCTTCCACAATCTTACCCGTCCGAAATCCTACCACCTCAAGAAAGTCACGAAATGAACATCGTCGCAAACTGGAGCTATCCCACCGCCATCAAGATGGGCCGCGGCCGGATCAAGGAACTGGCCGACGCCTGCAAGTCGCTCGGCATGAAGAAGCCGCTCCTGATTACCGACCGGGGGCTGGCCTCGATGCAGATCACGCAGGCCGCACTGGACGTGATGGCCGAGGGCGGTCTTGGCCGGGCGATCTTCGCAGACGTCGACCCGAACCCGAACGAGATTAACCTGGAGGCCGGCATCAAGGCCTTCAAGGACGGCGGCCATGACGGCGTCGTCGCCTTCGGCGGCGGTTCCGGCCTCGACCTCGCCAAGTGCGTCGCCTTCATGGTTGGCCAGACGCGGCCGGTCTGGGATTTCGAGGATATCGGCGACTGGTGGACCCGCGCCAATGTCGAGGGCATCGCGCCGATCGTCGCCGTGCCGACGACCGCCGGCACCGGGTCGGAAGTCGGCCGCGCATCGGTCATCACCAATTCGAAGACCCATGTAAAGAAGATCATCTTCCATCCGAAGTTCCTGCCGGGCGTCGTTATCTGCGACCCGGAACTGACCGTCGGCATGCCGAAGGCGATCACGGCCGGCACCGGCATGGATGCGCTCGCCCATTGCCTGGAAGCCTATTCCTCGCCCTTCTATCATCCGATGAGCCAGGGCATTGCGCTGGAGGGCATGCGTCTCGTGAAGGAATTCCTGCCGCGCGCCTTCCATGACGGTACGGATATCGAGGCACGCACCAACATGATGTCGGCGGCAGCGATGGGCGCCGTCTCGTTCCAGAAGGGCCTCGGCGCGATCCACGCAATTTCGCATCCGATCGGCGCCATCTACAACACCCATCACGGCATGACCAACGCCGTGGTCATGCCGGCCGTGCTGCGCTTCAACCGCTCCGCCATCGAAGGCAAGATCGCTGCCGCCGCCGCCTATCTCGGCATCGAAGGCGGTTTCGACGGTTTCTACAACTGGGTGCTCAAGCTGCGCGCCGAACTCGGCGTTCCGGAAACCCTTGGCGCCCTCGGCCTCGACAAGAGCCGGATCGACGAGATGTCGGCCATGGCGATTGAGGATCCGAGCGCCGGCGGCAATCCGGTCAAGATGACGCTGGAAAACACCAAGGCGCTGTACGAAGACTGCTTCTGATCGAAACGACGAGAGATCTGAACGATGGCCCGGCTTTGACCAAGCCGGGCCATCGTCGTTCGGGCCAGCGGGGAGGGAGATGCCGGCGGACCGGACGGGAACATGGCCAGGCCCGCCGATCTGAAAGCCGGTCGCGTTTGGCGGGAAAATATCGGGGCATGCCTGCCATTGCGCGGCTAAGTGCGGCTTCGGAATACCCGTTGTTTTTCATCGTGTTTTGCGCGCGTCCTCCCATTTTTGGGGAGGGTGCATGCGGGTTTATTTGCTCTTTCTTAACCATGATGGCGAATAATTTGCGGACCGCCTCGATGAACAGGAGGCGACCGCAGGAGCTGATGATTGGCTCGGTTCACAGCTTCAGGGATCAAGCATGCCAGTCATCTCGTTTGCCAATGCCAAAGGCGGTGCCGGCAAGACCACCGCAGCCCTTCTTCTCACAACCGAGCTTGCCCACCAGGGTTATCGCGTCGCGATCCTCGATGCGGACCCGCAGCGCTGGATTACCCAGTGGCATGAGCTTTCCGGCCCCCAGCACAATATCGAGGTCATCTCGGAGGTCTCAGTCGCCTCCATTCAGGGGCATATTCGCGAACTGGCTCGCACGGCCGATTACACGATCATCGACCTTGCCGGTGCCCGGGACGCCATCGTCACGACCGCGATCGGGCTTTCCGATCACGTGATGATCCCCGTACAGGGCTGTGCGATGGATGCGCGCGGCGGAGCGCAGATCCTCGACCTCATCAAGCTGATGGAGGAGACCGGCCGGCTGAAGATTGCCCATTCCGTCGTCCTGACCCGCGTGACCTCCATGGTGACCACGCGGGCCCTGCTCACCATCAAGGGCCTGCTGGCCGCGCGGGGCGTCAATGTCATCAATACGCCGATTGCCGAGCGTAGCGCTTACCGGGAAATCTTCGACTGTGGCGGCACGCTGTATTCGATGGATGCAGCGAAGATCAGCAATCTCGACCGTGCTCGCGAAAATGCCCGCGCATTTGCCGGTGAAGTCATGCAATTGCTCCCGGTCCGCATCGTGCGCACCCAGCAGTCGCGCCGCCTGTTCAAGGTCGTTCGCAGCGCGGCCTGAGATCCTCGCTCCTCCCAAGCAGCGATAACGAAAAGAGCCGCCGGATGGATGTCCCGCGGCTCTTTTTGCATGTCGATTTCTGTATTTCAGCGGACGGCTTCGCTTGGCTCAGTCGATGAACTCGACCGTCACCCCCGGCTTGGTCATCTTGGCGAGTTCCGTCGCATCCCAGTTCGAAAGGCGGATGCAGCCATGGCTCTGGGTGCGGCCGATCTTCGACGGTTCCGGCGTGCCGTGAATGCCGTAAGTGGGGCGGGAGAGCGCCATCCAGACCGTGCCGACAGGACCGTTCGGGCCGGGCGGGATCGAGAGAATCTTGTCGTTCGCTCCCTGCTGGAAATTGATCTTCGGATTGTAGGTATAGCCGGGGTCGAAGGCGATACGCTCCACCGTCACCGTGCCGGAGGGCGACGGTGTATCGGCCGAACCGATGCTGGCCGGATAGGCGGCGATCAGCGAGCCGTCGGCGGCATAGGCGAAGACCTGCTTCAGGCCCTTGTCGGCGACGATCCTTGCCACCTGACCCTGCTTCGGCTTGCCGGGGTCGACGACCTTGATGATCGTGCCCGGAATGGTGAAGTCGACACCCGGATTGAGTGCCTTCAGATAGGCCTCGTCCATGTGGAACTTCTCCGCCAGCATTTCGGTGGTGGACGTGAAGGAGAGGGCCGGCAACTGGGCCTTCTGGCTATAATCTTCCGGGATCGAAGCGACATAAGGGCCGGCTGCATCGCCGGGCGTGATCGTATAGGAGATGATCGCCAGGCCGCCTGAAAGCCGCAGGCGCTCGAGGATGTCTTCGGCATTGTTCGGGTCGAGCGTCTCGCCGGTCATCTGCTGATAGGCCACCAGCGCCTTGTTGACGTTCTGGCCCATCTTGCCGTCGATGACGCCGGGGGAAATCCCCTCGCGGTCGAGGAAGGTCTGAAGTGCAGTGATTTCAAGCTGCGAGAGATTGCTCTTCACCGGGATATCCGGGGTCACGGTGCGCGGTGCGGCCTGCTCGGCGGGCGGCGCCATGTCGGGGCCGCCATAGGGCATGTCCTCTGCCGGCTCGTCGAGCGGCTGGCGATCGATGGTTTCAGGGCCGGGGATGGCACCCGTGACGACCTGGTCGTCGTTCCATCCGCGCGGCTGCGGCGGATAGTTTTCGTAGACGGTTTCGGGATAGCCGCGCGGAACATTGCGCGGGAAATAGCTTTCGGCCGGAACTTCCGTGGCGATCAGGTTGCCATAGTGGTCGAACAGGACGCGGCGGCCCATGCGGTCGCGGCTGATGACGACTTCATTCTGTTCGGGCGTGTAGCCGAGGATATCGCCTTCCGGCGTGACGAGGATGGTCGAACTCGGGCGATAACCATAGGGATCGCGCGCGAAGGCGGGCGCGGTCAGGAAGGCCGGGATCATTGCCACGGACGCAAGTAACAGGCCGGCTTTCTTCATCTCGCTCACGATTCGAATTCCTTGTTTCCAACGGGAAGAACGCGACAAATTTGACACTAATGTGGAAAAGGTGAATTCATGGTGAAGAATGGCTTAAAATCCATTTTCGAGGAGAGTCGGTTTGTCGGGAGAGAGGATCGGACGACCGGCTAGTTTTTATCTCGTCGTGGGGGGACGATGCGAAATCATTTCGGTATCGAGAGTTTTTTGCCGTATCGGCTGAATCGTGCCGCCGAGCGGCTCAGCAGCCATTTCATGCGCCAATGTCATGTCGGCGGCGAGATTTCCTGGACGGAGTGGCAGGTGCTCTGGTCGCTTGGCGAAGGGCTGCACGAAACGGCAAAGGCGATTTCCGGATATGCCGGCCTGACGAAGACCAAGGTCAGCCGGGCGGTGAAGGCGCTGGAGGATCGCAACTGGCTCGGGCGCCAGCGCGATTCGGTCGACCGGCGTTTCGAGATCCTGTCGCTCACCGAGAGCGGCCATGCCGCTTACCTGGAACTGAAGCGCTGCGCCGCAGACTACCAGCACTGGCTTGAAGGGGCGGTGGATTTGCCGTACCTCAGGGCGCTCGATGACGGACTGTCCGGCATCGAGGATGCAATGGCGACGGGACATCTGCGCATGCCGTCGCCGGCCGACGAGGATGACGGGCATTGATGGAATTCAGCAGCGGCAAGGGGCCGAAGCTTTCACTTGACGAGGGATCGGTATTCGATATCGGCTCCTGCGTGGTCGACGGGGTCGATCTTGCGCCCGGCCGGGCCATTCCCGACGATGGTGATCTGCGCATCGACCATTCGCTCGAAGGGTTTCTTTTCACCTGTGGTCCCGACCATATCCGCCATCCGGAACCGGTGCCCGGTCTGGCTGGCGCCCGATTTCCCCTGCATGGCTCGTTCTCGTCGCATCCGGCTGAGATCGTTTCGTTCTCTTCTGACGAGGAGAATGCCGAGGCCCGCGCGATTGTCGATGCAAGGCTGGCCGATGGCGGCAGCGCCCGGCTCGAACGCCATTGGCGAATCGATGGGGTAACCGGCGAGGTCAGGCTTTCCGACCGTGTCACCAATACCGGCCCCAGCCCGTTTCCGGCCATGCTGATGTACCACATGAATATCGGCGCCCGGCTGTTCGACGATGGCGTCAGGCTTGAAGGGGCCATGCTGGAAAAAGGCGGCTTCCCCTGGGCATTCGGCGAGGGGGATGGTGGAGTCTTCTGCGTTCCCGCCGGCGAAGAGGATTGGGCGGAAGTCCGGCTCGGACCCATCGCGGCCATCGGCGGCAAGACGCTTCGGGTCCGCTTCCTGACCGATAGCCTGCCCTTCCTGCAGATCTGGCGCAATCAGGCCGCTCCCGCCCATGTGCTGGGGATCGAGCCGGTTTCCCACCGCTGGGAGCCGCGCGCGGAACTCGCGAAGCGTGGCGAACTCGTTGCGCTTTCCCCCGGCGACAGCCGCGAATACCTCCTGACTTTCTCCTTCGTTTGAGCCGGCTTCGACACAACTTCGATTGACGCCTCCGGCATGGCACCTTAAGTGTTTGCCACGTTCATTCGAGGAGCAATAAGACGATGGATATCAGGCAGATCAACGAAGAGTATTCCGTTTCCGGCCAGATCACGGTTGCCGATCTCGATCAGATCAAGGCGCTGGGTTTCAAGTCCATCGTCTGCCACCGTCCGGATGGCGAGGAGCCCGGCCAGCCGACCTTCGGCGAGATTGCCGCCCGCGCCAAGGAACTCGGCATCGAGATCAAGCATGTGCCCGTCGGCCCCATGGGCGTGACCGAGGATGCCGTTCGCGGCATGATGGATGCCCTCGACGATTTCGATCGTCCGATGCTCGGCTATTGCCGTTCCGGCGCGCGTTCCACCAATGCCTATCAGAAGACGCTGCCGCTGCGCGGCTGACCTGAGGTACCGGCCCTTCCGGCCTGCCGATTTCCGTTTAAAGCAACAGGAGTATTTCCCATGACCATCAAGCGTATCGAGCCGGGCGCCCGCATGAGCGGCGCAGTCGTTCACGGCAACACTGTCTATCTCGCCGGTCAGGTGGGCGACGGCGTATCCGTGACCGAACAGTCCAAGTCGGCTCTCGCTGAAGTCGACCGTCTGCTTGCCGCCGCCGGCTCGGACAAGTCGAAGATCCTGCAGACGATCATCTACCTTTCGGACATGTCGACCTTCGGCGAAATGAACGCCGTCTGGGAAGCCTGGATCGATCCGAAGAACCCGCCGGCCCGCGCCACCAGCCAGGCCGCGCTCGCAACCCCGGACTACAAGGTCGAGTTCGTCGTCACCGCTGCTCTCTGATCCTTGAGAACTTGATTCGAAAGACCGGCGCATCCTGCTGATGCGCCGGTCTTTTTCGTTCTGCCTGTCAGGCGAATTTTTGGCGCATGAAGGCGATATAGTCGTTCTCTTCGAGTTCCTTGCGGGCTTTCAGCCAACCGCTTTGAGCATCGCCGACGAAGTAGCGCAGCTGCGGTTTTCCATCGGTCGCTGCCTCGAATACGACCTTTGCGACGTCGGAGGAGGTCATGGTCACCGCCCCGCCGAGACGTGCGAAAGTAGCGATACTCCTTTCGAGAAAGGCGTCGTATTCGGCTGGCGTGCCGTCCCGAGCGAAGTCGGCTGCCGATCTTTGCTGGAACGAGGTTTCCGCCACTCCGCCATGGGGAATGACCAGCTTGACGCCGATGCCGAGCGCCAGCATTTCATAGGACAATGCCTCAGTGAACCCTTCGAGCGCGAACTTGCTTGCGCAGTAGGCCGAGATCATCGGCAGGGTGAAGTGTCCCGCACCGGAACTGAGATTGACGATGGTGCCGCCACGGTTTTCACGAAAATGGGGAAGGATGGCGCGGATGGTGTCCATCACGCCGAAGACATTCACGTCGAACTGCTGCTGCAGCTTTTCCCGCGGAATAGCTTCGAAGACACCGTAGAGGCCATAGCCGGCATTGTTTACGAGAATGTCGATCTTGCCGAAGCGTTCGATCCCTTCCGCAATCGCCGTCTCTATGCTGGCCCGCTCTTCAAGGTCGAGGCGCGTCACCAGCACATTTGAAAGCTCCTTGAATTCCTCGCCGGCGGATATGTCCCGCATCGTGGCGACGACGTTGAAGCCCTGAGAACTGAAATGCTTCACGCTCGCCTTGCCGATGCCGGACGACGCTCCGGTGATGAGGACGGTCTTTGCCATGTTTCCAACTCCTTTGGCGTTTGGGGATGCACAGGAGATAGATTTCCGGATATGCTTCGATAAGCGCGACAATCATGGACAGCATGATGAGTATATTCGAACAATGAAGAGAGCAGGGCTGATCGAACTGAATGCCGTGACCATCGTCGCCGAGACCCGCAATTTCCGGGCAGCGGCCCGCGAGCTCGGCATGTCCGCCTCTGCCGTCAGTCACGCTATTTCGGCACTCGAAAATCGTCTCGGGGTAAGGTTGTTCAACCGCACGACACGCAGCGTTTCGTTGACCGAGGCAGGCGAGCGTTTTCTGGAAAAGGTTTCTCCGGCGCTGAAGGATATCGCCGGCGCGATGGAGGGAGCGACCGCGGCGGGGGGCAGTCCGCGCGGAAGGTTGAGGATCAATACGTCACCCGGCGGGATGCAGGGGCTGTTGATGCCCATTCTTGTCGAATTCCAGCGTCGTTATCCCGAAGTTCATGTCGACGTTGCGAGCGAGGGCCGTCTTGTGGATATCGTCGAGGAAGGCTTCGATATCGGTGTGCGCCTGCGTGAAAGCGTACCGCAAGACATGATCGCCATTCCACTAACGGAGCAGGAGCGTTTTCACGTTCTCGGCGCGCCGCGCTATTTCGAGCGTTACGGAAAGCCTTCAGTGCCGACCGATCTCTCGCGATATCCCTGCCTGCGCTTGCGTTTGCCAAGCGGTGCGATCTATCGCTGGGAGTTCGAGCGTCATGGGCAGGAGATCAGGGTCGAAGTGGATGGGCCGATGACCCTGCAGGACATGGATCTCATGCTCGAGGCCGCCGTCGCCGGCGTGGGGCTGGCCTACATGACCGAGCGGCAGGCCGCCGGCCCCTTGTCGGCGGGATTGCTGACAGCGGTTCTGGAAGACTGGACGCCGCCATTTCCGGGACTCTGCCTTTATTTTTCCGGGCGCAGGCATCTGCCTCCGCCCGTGCGAGCCTTTATCGACGTTGCCCGGGAAATGACGCGTAAGGCCTGAATATCAGGCCTTTTCGCGGATCTGGGTCAGGGTTCTCGTCGGGGTGATCGCTTCCGGATCGAGCTTGATGTCGAGGATCGCGGGCTTGCCGGAGGCGCGGGCGCGTTCGAAGGCGGCGGCGAATTGTTCGGTGTCCTCGACCGTCTCGCCATAGCCACCATAGGCGCGGGCAAGGGCTGCGAAATCCGGGTTGGTCAGATCCGTGGCGCTGACGCGGCCGGGATATTCCCGTTCCTGATGCATGCGGATGGTGCCGTAGATGCCGTTGTTCACCAGAAGCACGATGATCGGCAGGTTGTAGCGGATGGCGGTCGCAAATTCCTGTCCGTGCATCATGAAGCAGCCGTCACCGGCAAAGCAGATGACCTCGCGCCTTGGAAAGAGCTGCTTGGCGGCAACGGCGGCGGGCAGGCCGTAACCCATCGATCCCGAGGCGGGTGCTGCCTGCGTGTTGAATGCCTGGAACCGGTGGAAACGATGCAGCCATGTGGCGTAGTTGCCGGCGCCGTTGGTGAAGATCGCGTCCTTCGGCGTGTTGGCCTCGATCCACTCCATGATCGGCCCCATGTGCAGCTTGCCCGGACCCGTCTTCGGCGGGGTGGACCATGCGAGGTATCCTGTATGCATGGCGGCGGTGCGGGTTGCCCATTCCGGTTTCACTGCGGGGGAAAGCTTGCCCAGTGCCGCGACGAAGTCCTTTGGCGTTGCGCAGATCGCAAGGTCGGCGCGGTAGACGCGGCCGAGTTCGGACGGATCGGGATGGACATGCACCAGCGTCTGGGACGGGTAGGGGATGCCGATGAGGGTGTAGCTCGAAGACGGCATTTCCGAGAAGCGGCCGCCGAGCAGGACGACGAGGTCGCTTTCCTTGATTTCCTTCGCAAGCGCCGGGTTGATGCCAATGCCGACATCGCCGGCATAGTTCTCATGCAGGTGATCGAACAGCATCTGGCGACGGAAGGAGCATCCGACCGGCAGGGCAAAGCGTTCGGCGAAGGCGCGGATGCCGGCAACGGATTCGTCGTCCCAGCGGGTGCCGCCAAGGATCAGCATCGGGCGTTTCGCCTTTGCCAGCAGCGCGCCGAAAGCCTCGATCTGTGCCGGGCCGGGATGGGCTTCGACCGGCATGTAGGGCTTGGCTTCGGGCGCATCGACTTCGTCGACCAGCATGTCCTCCGGCAGCGTCAACACGACCGGGCCGGGGCGGCCGGAGGTGGCGATGGCAAAGGCGCGGGTGACGAATTCCGGAATGCGGCGGGCATCGTCGATCTCGCCGACCCATTTGGCGAATTCGGTGAAGGCGCGGCGGTATTCGACTTCCTGGAAGGCTTCGCGTTCGCGGGCGTCGCGCTGGACCTGACCGATGAACAGGATCATCGGGATCGAGTCCTGCTTCGCGACATGCAGGCCGGCGGAGGCGTTGGTCGCGCCCGGTCCGCGCGTCACCATGCAGATGCCCGGCTCGCCGGTCAGCCGGCCCCAGGTGTCGGCCATCATCGCGGCGCCGCCTTCCTGCCGGCAGACGATGGTGTCGATGCCGCTGTCATAGAGCGCGTCGAGCACCGCGAGATAGCTTTCGCCCGGCACGCAGGAAACGCGCTTCACGCCGTTCGCCTTGAGTGCATCGACGATCAGTTGGCCACCTGTCTTCTTCATTGGGCTGCCTTTCTCTCGATCTCTTCCAGTTCGGCAAGGATTTCATCCCTGTGCTCGCCAACCCTCGGGCTTGGTCGCTCGTAACGCAGCGGCGTTTCGGAAAGCACGATCGGGGTTCTGACACCCGGAATGGTGTTGCCGTCGGCATCGCTGAGGTCGATCTTCAGGCCGCGCGCCTTGACCTGCGGGTCGTCGAACATTTCGGCAATGGAGTTGATCGGACCGGCCGGCACGGCATTGCTCTCGCAGGCCGTCAGCAGGTCGCGCTTTGCCCATTTCGCCGTTTCGGTCGAAACGATGCGCCGCACCTCCGTCTTGTGGGCGACGCGCGCCTTGTTGGTGGCGAAGCGCTCGTCTTCGGCGAGCTGTTCGATGCCGAGGATGGCGCAGAGGCGCTTGAACTGGCCGTCATTGCCGACCGCGAGGATCAGGTGACCATCCGCTGTCGGAACGACCTCGTAAGGGCTGATGTTCGGGTGGGCGTTGCCGAGGCGCACCGGAGACTTTCCGGAGATCAGATAGTTCATGTTCTGGTTGGCGAGCACCGCAGACATGACGTCGAGCAGCGCCATGTCGACCAACTGGCCTTCGCCGGTTTTCATGGCGTGGATCAGCGCCGCCTGGATCGCGGTGACGGCATAGATGCCGGTGAAGATATCGGCGATGGCGACGCCGGCCTTCATTGGCTGGCCGTCCGGCTCGCCGGTGATCGACATGAAGCCGGACATGCCCTGTACGATGTAATCGTAGCCGGCAAATTCGGCATAGGGGCCGTTCTGGCCGAAGCCGGTGATCGAGCAGTAGACGAGTTTCGGATTGACCGCCTTGAGGCTCTCATAGTCGAGGCCGTATTTCTTCAGGCCGCCAACCTTGAAGTTCTCGATCACCACATCGGCCGTGGCGACCAGCCGCCGGACGATTTCCTGGCCCTCGGGCGAGCGGAGATCGACCCCGATCGAGCGCTTGTTGCGATTGGTCGAATGATAGTAGGCGGCTGACAGGTTTTCGCCGTTGCCGCCCTCGACAAAAGGCGGTCCCCAGGCGCGGGTGTCGTCGCCGCCTTCGGGGTTCTCGACCTTGATGACGTCCGCGCCCATGTCCGCCAGCATCTGGCCGGCCCAGGGACCGGCGAGCACACGGGCGAGCTCGATCACCCGGATGCCGGCAAGCGGCGGTTTCCTCAAAGGCGCGTCAGTCATGGTCGATCCTGTCATGGGGCAACGGGTTTGCTGTCTGATACCGGCCTGGAGGAGAAGCGGCGCTCCCGCCAGACGATAAAGAGGCCGGATCCGATGATGATGGATATGCCGAGCCATTTCACTGCATCGGGGAAGTCGCCGAACACCAGCCAGCCGAGCAAGGTGGCGGAGACGATTTCCAGATACTGCATCGGAGCGAGAATCGAGGCGGGAGCGACACGGTAGGCATAGACGGCGAGGATGCCCGAAAGGGCCGCTGCGAAGCCGACTGCGGCCAGCCACGTGAAGGTCAGTCCATCGGGCACGGAAGGGGCCAGGAAATCGATATCGTTCAGCGCGCCGAAGGCGAGCAGCGCGCCACAGATCGGCAAGCCCCATACCGACATCTGGAACTGCATCGACCAGGGATCTTCGCGCTGGGAAAGGGCGCGGGTCATCAGCGCGAAAATGGCGACGCAGAAGGCGGTTACGATCGGCAGCAGGGCTATGAAACCGACCTCCTCGAAACTCGGGCGGATGACGATTATCGCCCCCAGAAAGCCGATGGCACAGGCAGTGTAGCGCCGCCAGCCGACGGCTTCCTTCAGAAATATGCTGGCCAGCACCGTGAGGATGATCGGCTCGACGAAGAAGATGGCGACGGCATCGGCCACCTGCATGACAGCAAGCGTCGCGACGAAGCAGATCATCGACACGGTGATGATGGCGGCGCGAATGGCATGGTAGCCGCTCAGCCGCCATGAAAAGTCGCGCCAGAGGCCCTTGCTGATGACGATGGGAAGCATGAACACCCCCTGAAACAGGAAGCGGCCGGCTGTAATCATCGTCGGCGAGGCATCGGCGGTTGCAAGCTTGGAAAAAATGTCGATGCAGGGGGCGACCAGCATGGCGAGGATCATCAGCCCGAGGCCCTGCATGATCCTGTTTTGGGGAGCGGTATCTGCCAATGTAGCGGACGACGACATCATGGTCTTTCTATAGCCGGGAGTGTTCCGGCAAACACTTGAATTTCTCTCATGGGGTTATTCCCTTTCGACATCGCCGGGCGTCGGTTTGCCGCAGGATTGGTGTGAAGGCGCCTTTTCTGTGACGCTGTCGGGAAGGGATGATCGTCTCGAAACAGCTTTATGACGACCATCGAAGGACGGGCCGGAACGAAGTGGATGATACCGGATCGGGAGCGATCGCGGGTGGCTGCCCAAGCTAGGAAAGGGTTTCGAGCGGGCGGGCTACGTTGCCGATTACTTGGTCGCACCAGCTCTTGAAATCGGTAATCGCCCGTTCCCTGCCGATTTCGTTCAGCGTCTCGTGCCGCATATCCTCGTATATCCGGGTGCTGACGTCGGTGAAACCGCTCTCCCGCAGGTGTTCCTCCAGCCAGAGAATGTCCCGGCCTCCGCGGGTGGCCGGGTCCTCGCTGCCGCCGACGAGATGGAAAGGCAGGTCTCGGGGGAGGCGGCTCAGCATCGCGGCGGAGCGGCCGCGGAAGGTCAGGGCGAGCACGTCGCTCCACATCGAGATGCTGGCGTCAAACCGGCAGAGGGGGTCGTTGGCATATTTGTCGACCTCGGCGGCATCGCGCGACAGCCAGTCGAACGGGGTCCGGCGGCCGCGGATGGCGCGAGCCCAGGCATCGAAGGTCGCTCTCGGCAGGATGGCGCTCGGAACGTCGGAGCCCTTCAGCATGCGTTCGACGGCGAGAACACCCTGTGCGAGCCGGCCGGCAAGACCGGGATTGAAATTGGAGTTCCAGATCGCCACGGCCTTGAAGGCGTCGGGGTGCATGGTCGCGGCATTCAGCGCGATCAGCCCGCCCATGGAATGACCGAAAAGCACGACCGGAAGGTGGGGATGCTCGGCGATCGCCATGTCGCGCATGGCGCGGACATCGGCGACCACCTTGTGGACGCCGCCGTGTCCGGCGAAACGTCCGAGCGGGGCGTCGACAGAGGTCGTCTCGCCATGACCGCGATGGTCGTGGGCATAGACATGAAAACCGGCATCGGCCATGGAACGGGCAAAGCCCTGGTAGCGTCGGGAGTGCTCGATCAGCCCATGGCAGATCAGCAGGATGCCGCGCGGCACGCCCAGGGCAGCCTCATGACGGTAGGCGATCAATGCGCCTGTCGGGCTGGAAAGACGTCTCGCTTCTGTGAACATGCTTCTCCCCCTGTTCTTGCCGGAACGGGCCGGCCGGCGGCATTCGCCGCGATTTATCCGGTGTTAAAGCCTGCGAGGCTAGTTTCCGGCAGTCCTCCCCGGAGGACCATTGAACGGGGGCTTTGATGGTTTTGCAAGTCGGCGATGGCGACCGCGAGGGGCTATCTCGTGTTTTGTTCTTTCTTTGCCTGATATTCATCGGCTTTCTGCTGATGTTTCTCGACGGGCTGGATGGCCGGTTCAGGAGAATCGATATCGACGATGCCTTGCGACGCATCGAGGTCATCCAGTTGCTGGCAGACAGCCGCTGGTTCGACCGCACACTGGATGCGATCCGGATGCCCGAGCCCTACGTTTCGCCGTGGTCGCGCCTGGTCGATCTGCCCTACGTTCTGCTGACCTGGATGATCGAGCCGTTTGTCGAGAGACAAGGGGCCGTCAATGTCGCCTTCCTGATCTGGCCGCCTGTGCTCTTCATGGTTTTCAGCCTGCTGGCGACCGCAATTCTGTTTCGGGTCAAACGCGACGGGTCCCGCGGGGTGCCGTTCTGGCAGCTTGTTGCTATGGTGATCCTTGCGGCTCCGGCGATTTTGGAGTTCGAGCCCGGTCGCATCGATCATCACAATGTCCAGATCCTCCTGCTTCTGTTTTTCGTCTATGGCGTCTTGAGGGATGATGTTGCGGGCGGCTTTCTCGCCGGCGTGGCGGTCGCCGCGTCGCCGATGGTCGGCCTCGAATGCCTGCCGCTCATGGCCGTCGGCGCTGGCGCCATCGTGCTGGCATGGTGTATCGCGGGGCTCCCAAGGCGCGGCTTCACCCTCGTTTTCCTTCTGGCCTGTGCCTCGGCCACGCTCTTTCTGGGAGGCCTTCTGGTCGGAGCGCGCGGACTTTTTGCGACGCAATGCGACAGTTTTTCCGCACCGTTCGCCTTCGCCCTAACCGCCCTGCCGCTCGTCACCGGCCTTGTGATCCTCATCCTGCCTTCCGAGTTAGAGCCGAGGATGCGGATTCTCGCCGTTGGCGGGGCGGCGTTGCCGGTCCTTCTTTGCGGTGCATTCCTGTTCAGTGAGTGTCTGGCGGGCCCTTACGGGATCATCGATCCTGTTTCGCATCGCTATTGGTTTTCCCGGGTGCGGCAGGAAGGGAATATCGGCGCGGTCTTCGAAGCCGGTTATGCGGTGGAGGTGGTGCGGCTCGCACTGCTTGCAGCCGTCATCGTCGCCGCCGGTATAAAGCTCGCGCGGGAAAATCGGCCGGATCTTGCGGAAACGGCGATTGCCTGGGCAACCGCCTGTGCGGCGCTCCTTCTTGCATTGGCGATGTTCCGCTATACGCCGATTGCGGCCTCTGTCGGCCCGATCTTTCTGCCTCTGGCCGCAAGCGAGGTTATTCGTCTGTGGAGCGGGCGGGGCAAAGGACGCCTCGCGCTCTGGATGGCGGGCGCAGCAATGCTTGGCCTTGCGCTCGGCAGCGCGGCCAAGGCGGCTTCCGCAACGGCCACCGGGCCCGATGCTGTGGACTATATGAACGAAGACGGATGCGAAGGGGCGGATTTTGCCGACCTTTCCCGGCTCACGACCGGGCGTATTCTGGCACCGCCGGGACTGGCCTTGGCGATCGCCGGACGAATGCAGCCGGGTGTCTCCGTTGCAGGCATCCTTTTCCACCGTGCGTCGCCCGGTTTGCGGCGGACCTATGAAACCCTGCTCAGCGAGGATAGCGAGGTACGGCGCGAGGCGCTTGCTCCTTTCGACTACGTGGCTGTCTGCCGGCGCGTCCTGCCTGCCGGTGGAGAGCCCGCGCCCCTCTTCCGGGCGCTCGCGGGGGGCGACGACTGGCCGGGCTTGAGTGTTGTCGGGGAGGGGAAGTCCGCGTTCCGCTTGCTGCGCGTCGACCACGAGGCCTTTCGATAGGCACCCCGGCACTGGCAATTCACAAAAACCGGGCATGCCGCATTGCCCCCTTAGCCGCTTTCGCCTACATAGCGGCAACTTCCCATTCGACGCGCGGAGCAACAGGACGATGGCACGTCAGTTCATCTATCACATGGCCGGCCTCAACAAGGCCTATGGCAACAAGAAGATCCTCGAGAACATCCACCTGTCGTTCTATCCGGACGCCAAGATCGGTATTCTCGGCCCGAACGGCGCCGGTAAGTCGACCGTTTTGAAGATCATGGCCGGCCTCGACAGCGAGTATACCGGCGAGGCCTGGCTGGCGGAGGGGGCTACCCTCGGCTATCTGCCGCAGGAGCCGCAGCTCGACGAGAGCCTCAACGTGCTCGGCAACGTCATGGAAGGGGTGGCCGACAAGAAGGCGATCCTCGACCGTTACAACGAATTGATGATGAACTATTCCGACGAGACCGCGGAGGAGGGCGCCAAGCTCCAGGACATCATCGACAGCCAGAATCTCTGGGACCTCGAGAGCCAGGTGGAAATGGCGATGGAAGCGCTGCGCTGCCCGCCCGGCGACGCAACGATCGACAATCTCTCCGGTGGTGAGAAGCGTCGTGTCGCGCTCTGCCAGTTGCTGCTGCGCCAGCCCGACCTTCTGCTGCTCGACGAGCCGACCAACCACCTCGACGCCGAGACGATCGCGTGGCTCGAAAAGCACCTGCGCGAATATCCGGGCGCCATCCTGATGGTCACCCACGACCGTTACTTCCTCGACAACGTCACCGGTTGGATCCTCGAACTCGACCGCGGCCGCGGCATTCCCTACGAAGGCAATTATTCCGCCTACCTCAATGCCAAGGCCAAGCGCATGGCACAGGAAGAGCGCGAAGAGGGCGCCCGCCAGAAGGCGCTCGCCCGCGAACAGGAATGGATCGCATCCAGCCCGAAGGCCCGCCAGGCCAAGTCGAAGGCCCGTATTCGCGCCTATGACGAACTGGTCAAGGCGGCGGAAGACCGTCGTCCCGGCGAGGCACAGATCATCATCCCGGTCGGCGAACGTCTCGGCAACGTGGTGATCGAGGCGGACAACATCTCCAAGACCTACGGCGATCGCGTCCTGTTCGAAAACCTCTCCTTCAAGCTTCCGCCCGGTGGCATCGTCGGCGTCATCGGCCCCAACGGCGCCGGCAAGACCACGCTCTTCCGGATGATTACCGGCCAGGAGAAGCCCGACACCGGCGACATCACTATCGGTGAGACCGTTCATCTCGGCTATGTCGACCAGAGCCGCGACTCGCTGGACGGCAACAAGACCGTCTGGGAGGAAATCTCCGGAGGCAACGACGTCATCAAGCTCGGCAAGCACGAGATGAACTCCCGCGCCTATTGCGGCGCCTTCAACTTCAAGGGCGGCGACCAACAGCAGAAGGTCGGCACGCTTTCCGGTGGTCAGCGCAACCGCGTGCATCTGGCGAAGATGCTGAAGTCGGGCGGCAACGTCATCCTTCTCGACGAACCGACCAACGACCTCGATACGGAGACGCTGGGAGCGCTCGAAGACGCGCTGGAAAACTTTGCAGGCTGCGCGGTCATCATCAGCCACGATCGCATGTTCCTCGACCGACTCGCCACCCACATCCTCGCCTTCGAAGGCGACAGCCATGTCGAATGGTTCGAAGGCAACTTCGAGGACTACGAACAGGACAAGATCCGTCGTCTCGGCGCGGATTCGGTCAATCCGAAGCGGGTGACCTACAAGCGTCTGACGCGCTGACGATCCCGGTTGTCCGAAAAGTCTGCCCGACCCCGCGTACCGCTCTGGTCCGCGGGGTTTTTCTTTGGCTTCTGCCTGGGCCGTCGCGGGCCGGGGGCGGCATCTGCCGTAATATTCCCTCCGATATTTGCCTTGTATACGACCGATTTGCGCTTGCGCAGGTAAGATGAATGACATAAAGATATGTTTATGTCTTGATTGGATGTGGGCGAGGGTGCATGAAATTCGGTGTGGACGTTCTGGTCGAGCTGCTGAAGGCCGCCGGGGAGCCGACGCGGCTGCGGCTGCTCGCGCTGCTGGCCGCCGGCGACCTGACCGTCACCGATCTTACCGACATTCTCGGCCAGTCGCAGCCGCGAATTTCCCGTCACTTGAAGTTGCTGACGGAGGCCGGCCTTGTCGACCGCTATCAGGAGGGCGCCTGGGCCTATTTCCGCCTAAAGCAGGAGGGCGAGGCTGCTTCCCTTGCCCGGTTGCTGATTGACGCCACGCTCGAGACCGACCCGGTGCTGCTGCGTGACGGGGAGCGCCTTGCCGCCGTGAAGCGGACGCGGGCCGAGCGTGCCCAGGCTTATTTCAGCCGCAACGCCTCCGGATGGGACGAACTGCGCCGGCTTCATGTCAATGACGACGCCGTCGAGGCGGCGCTGTTGCGGCTGATAGGCCGGGAACCCGTCGATGCACTGCTGGACCTCGGCACGGGCACGGGCCGTATTCTCCAGCTCCTCTCGAATATCTATCGCCGGGCCGTCGGCATCGATGCCAGCCGGGACATGCTGGCCGTGGCGCGCGCCAATCTCGACAAGGCCGGCATATTGAAGGCCGCCGTTCGCCATGGCGACATCCTGAACCTGCCGCTCGACGGCAACGAATACGATCTGGTGACGATCCATCAGGTCCTGCACTTCCTGCCCCAGCCGGAGCTGGCGCTTGCCGAGGCAAGCCGCATGCTGAAGCCCGGCGGGCGGCTCGCGATCGTCGATCTGGCGCCGCACGACCACGAATATCTGCGGGACGAGCATGCCCATGTGCGGCTCGGTTTCTCGCATCAGACAATGGCCGAATGGCTGGCGAAATACGATCTCGAAGTGGAACAGGCGGTCGATCTCACGCCGGAAAGGCCGAAGGGCGGAGGGCTGACGGTGACCCTCTGGCTGGCTCGCCAGAATGTGCCAGCCGACCGCGATATTTCCATCGTATCCACCCTTCAGACCGGGAGCAGATGAATGGCGAGAGACGAGCACGCCGAAAAGGCCGGAGCGCCGCTTCGCATTTCCTTTGAATTCTTTCCGCCGAAATCGGAGGAGATGGAAGGCCAGCTTTGGGCCACGGTCGATGAACTGTCCCGCTGGAACCCCGATTTCGTGTCGGTCACCTACGGCGCCGGCGGCACGACGCGCGCGCCGACCCTATCGACGGTGAAGCGCTTGATTGCCGAGACGACGCTGCCCACGGCCTCGCATCTTACCTGCGTCGGTGCGACGAAGGATGAAGTGCGGCATGTGGTGGAAGAATTCCGCGCCGTTGGCGTGCGCCATTTCGTGGCCCTGCGTGGCGATCCCCAGGGCGGAATCGGAACGGCCTACCAGCCTCATCCCGGCGGTTTTGCCAATGCGTCGGAGCTGGTAGCCGGGCTGAGGGAGATGGGCGATTTCGAGATTTCCGTGTCGGCCTATCCGGAGAAGCATCCGGAAAGCCGGGACGCGGCCGCAGACATCGACATGCTCAAACGCAAGGTGGATGCCGGGGCGCATCGCGCGCTCACCCAGTTCTTCTTCGATAACGATATATTCGAGCGTTATCTGGAGCGGGTGCGTGCCGCCGGCATTACCATCCCGATCGTCCCGGGCATCATGCCGATCCAGAATCTCACGCAGCTGAGACGCTTTGCCTCGATGTGCGGCGCCAGCGTTCCGGCCTGGCTGGACGACCGCTTTGCCGGTCTCGACGACCAGCCGCAGGCGAGGGCGGAGGTGGCCGCAACGGTCGCTGCCGAGCAGATCGAAGATCTCGTCCGCCGCGGGATTGCCGACTTCCACCTCTATACGATGAACCGCGCACCGCTGGTGAATGCCACGCTCGCAAACATCGGCCTGAGGCCGTCGGATCAGGCTGCGGCCGGCGCCGCCGCCTGATTGCGCCGAAAGGCAGGCGGTTTCGGGATAGCCATTAAAAAAGGCGCATGCCGCTTGCGGTTCATGCGCCTTTTTTATCGAATTCGGAAAGCATCACTGGCTTGGCCGGACCTCTCGGGCCTCTTTATGACGGCCTTTGGTTCATCCTGGAAAACTCAGATGAACAGCATCGTCGCTATGAACACAAACGCCGCACCGACGATCAGGACATTGAGAGAATTGGTCAGTCCCATGTCTGCCTCCTTGTGTTGACCGTTAGATAATATGTCCGTTTTGTGTCGATTGAAAAGCGATTTGTATGCTGCAGTGCAGTTCATGCCCGTGGATAAGTTGTCGCATGGATGGCAAAAATCAATAAAATCAAAAGCATAAAAAATGTGAGCGTCTGTTAATGTTGATTAACAAACGTGATTTGCAAAAATGAGACCGTTTTGATGCGTGACAGCCGGCATCACTTAGCTGAGGCGCCGATGGCAGAGCGACGGGCGAATAGCCGGCCATCCAGAATAATCAATCCGAGGCCGATCAGCGTCATGCCTGCAATATCAGTGAGATGCAGGCGCTCATCAAGGAAAAGTGCTCCGAGGAGGATGGCGCTCGGCGGGACGAGCAGGGTGACGAGGGAGGTGTTCGTAGCGCCGGCCCGCGCCATGATACGGAAAAACAGGATGTATCCGAAGGCCGTCGAGATGAGTGCGAGCGCAATGATTGCGGCCACGGCGCCGACGGGCGGCATGGAGAGCGCCCAGGGGTGGTCGATAAGGAGCGAGGCGGGCAGCATGATGACCGATGAGGCGGTCAGCTGGCCGGTTGCCGTCACAGGGGCCGGGATGCCTCTGAAACGCTTACCGTAGATGCTGGCAAAACCATAGGAAACGGCGGCCAGTATGGGCAGGCACACGGCCCATAGAGGAATGGAACTCGTGGAAAGCGCGCTCGGGCCGATCAGGATGACGGTGCCGAGAAGGCCGGTCAGACAGCCGGCGAGCTTGGCGCCCGTCAGTTTTTCGTCCTCCGTCAGGCGATTGGCGATGATGACGGTCCAGACCGGCGTGGTGGCGTTGAGGATAGAGGCGAGGCCGGCGCCGATATGGGTCTGGCCGAGAAAGATCAGGGTGTGGGGGAGGGCGTTGTTCATCAGCCCGAGGAGAAGAAAGGAACGCCAGTTGGCAGCGAGGATGCGATAGATATCCAGGCTGCCCCGCAGGTAGATATGCAGCGCCAGCGCGGCGATCGAAAGCCTGAGGAATACCAGCGTGAACGGCGGCACATAAGGGATTGCGACGCGGGCGAAGAAGAAGGATCCGCCCCAGATCAGCCCGAGCAACAACAGCATCAACCAGGTGGCGGTCGTCATTTTCTGCTGGGCGATGGCATTCATGGGATCACTCCGGTGTGTGTTGGAGTGTCATAGCTACGAATGGCGCGTTCGTCACGCCACCCGTTTTTTGCGATCCGGTCTTTTATGTTGCGAAATCGTCGTGGCGGCTCGATCAGAAGGCTGCGAGGAAGGCCGGGGTCGGCCAACCGTCGGCCGGCAGGCCGAGACGGAGCTGTTCCTTCTGGATGGCCATGCGGGTGCCGCCGCCGAGAATGCCGTCGATCTTGCCGACGTCATAGCCCTTCTGCTGCAGCCTGGTCTGAAGCGCCTTCATTTCCACGTCGCCGATGCCGGGTTCCGGGTTGCCCTTCAGGTAGGGTTCGGCGCCCATCAGCCGCGTGGCGAAATAGGCGGCCGAGGTCGTATAAATGAAGGACTGGTTCCATTCGAGATAGATGTTGAAGTTCGGATAGGCCATGAAGGCCGGGCCCTTGCGGCCCTGCGGCAACAGCAGTTCCCCTTCGAGGCCGGTATTGCTCGTGTCGCCGTTACGGGGCTTGACGCCGAGCGCGAACCAGTCGCCCGCCTTCATGCCGCTGTCGAAGCCGGTCTTTTCCCACGGCAGGTTTTCCGGAACGGTGACCTCCTGCAGCCAGGGTTCGCCGCGGCGGAACCCGAGGCTCTGAATGAACTTCGCAGCGGTCAGGATGGCGTCCGGCGAGCTCTTCTTGACGTTGACATGGCCATCCCCGTCGCCATCGACGCCAAAGGCGATGATGTCTTCCGGCAGCATCTGCACCTGGCCGATTTCACCGGCCCAGGCGCCGGTATTCGTTGCAGGATCGAGGTCGCCGTGCTCGACCATCTTGATGAGCGCCAGCAATTGCGGACGGAAGAGTTCCGGGCGGCGGCAGTCATGCGAGAGCGTGACCAGCGCGTTGCGGGTGTTGAAATCTCCCTGCACGGCGCCGAAGTCGGTTTCCATAGCCCAGAAGGCCGTGATGACTCCGGCGGGAATGCCGAATTCCTGCTCGGCGCGGGCAAAGACGTCGGCATACTGCTTCATCTTCTGCCGGCCGATATCGAGGCGCGCCTGGCTGACGGTGCGCTGCGAGAACTCCAGGAATGTCTGCTTGAACACGCCCTGGGCGCGGTCGCGGGAGAGCACCTTCTGATCGATCTGGGCACCGGCCAGCGCCTGGGCGGCGGCATCCGCCGTGCTTCCTGCCGCGATCGCTTCGGCTTTTACACCGTCGAGAAAGGCCTGCAGGTCGCCGCCGCATTCCGCGGCAAGCGAGGAAGCGGTGGTGGCGAGAAGACCTGCGAGTGCAAGGGCGAGGCGTGGTGCGGCTTTCATATCCATATCCTTGAATTTTTCGGGTCGGCTGCGATCATGCCCGTCATTTTGACGAAAACGAGATGGTCAGCCGAGAAATCACAGCATTGCAGAGGATTAGCTGAGTTTGTTGGGGCAACGATGAAAATGGTCTGCCGCATTCCTACCTGGACGCGGCGGCGACCCATTTTCTCCAGTTTTTCTCGGTGCCGGCAAAGACGTTGATATCCGTCTCCCCCTTGATGCCGGGAATGACGCCGGTCGAGGTGTATTGCCAGAACGCCCAGCGGCGCTCCGGATAGATTTCCTCGGGGTGTTGGGCAACCGCGCGAACCCAGAAATGGTAATCCTGGAAAGCGCCCTCGAGATTGTCGCGATGGAAATCGACGGAGGTATAGATGATCGGGCGTTTGCCGTAATAGGCCTCGATGCGATCCATGAAGCGCTTCATTTCGCTACGGACCGTCTCCGCATTCGGGCGATACTGACAGGTCTTCGAGGCGTGATTCCATTCCACGTCGAGAACGGGCGGAAGGTGCATCGATTCCTTCGGCACGTTGCGGATGAACCAGTCGGCCTGCTCGTCGGCGGTGGAGCAGAAATAATAGAAATGATAGGGCGCATGCGGCAGGCCGGCGGCGCGGGCCTTGCGCCAGTATTCGTCGAAGCGCGGGTCGATCATGTCCTTGCCTTCGGTCGCCTTGATGAAGACGAAGGAGACACCGGACTGGCGGACCTTAGCCCAATCCACATCGCCATTCCATTTCGACACGTCGATGCCATGCACCTTGTGCCGATGGGGATTGTTGGCACCGAAGTCCTGCGGGTCCTTGTCCTCGAATCGCGGCTGCTTGATGGAGGCCGTCTCCATGAGGTCGTAGCTGGCCGAGGTGCAGCCGCTAAGGGCAAGGGCGACCGGCAAAAGAGCGTTAAGAAGCCACCGCATGGTTATTCCGTCAGATAGAATTCGAGGTCATGCCCCTGATGCGGCGCGCGCACACGCAAATACAAAAGAGGCGCAAACCTCCTTTTGCCTCCATCATCCTTAAATATGCGTTATTTTCAACTGTCTGACGGCGTCTCAGATGCGAATAACCGCATGCCAGGCATAACCGCGTCCGACGGTTTCGAATTCCAGCCGCCCACCGATGCCTTCGAGCCGTGCTTCCAGGGCCTTGCGCAGGTCGGCCCTGGGCGTGACGTGGAAGCGTGCGAGCCATGACTGCAGGAGCCGTCTGAACCAGCCAGGAAGGCCCTCCTGTTGGCCAAAATCGACCACATGCAGGGAGCCGCCTGGCTTCAGCGCCGCGAGGCTGGCATCGATCGCCTTCTCCCAATCCGGGATCATCGACAGGGCGTAGGAAATCATGACCCGATCGAAGCCGAAGACGCCGAATTCGCCGGCCGTGAAGGTCGTTGCATCGGCGACCGCAAGGACCGGTTCTGTGGGTTTGCCACGGAAATTGGCGCGGGCGGAGACGAGCATTTCCGCCGAAATATCGAGGCCATAGAGCCGCGCGGTCGGATAGAGACGATGGGCGAGCAGCAGGTTGCGGCCGGTGCCGCAACCGACCTCGAGAAGGCTTCCGTCACGCGGGACATCCAGCCGGGCGATCATCCGGTCCCGGCCGAACAGGTAATATTTGCGCGTGAGATCGTAGATATGCCGCTGGTAGCGGTACATCCGGTCCATGCGTTCAGCGTGTTCGGCGTCGAGCCCGGCTTCTGCCACCATCAGGCTTTTCTCTCGTAGATGTGGAAACCACCGTAAATCGCCGAGCGGTCCTGCTTGTTGAGCTCCGCCGACCGTTCGGCGTGGTAGGTCCATCGGTCGAGAAGGGTATCGGAGAGCCGGCCGTCAAGCACGCTTTTTTCTGCGGCCGTGCGGAAGATCACGCGGGCGCCGGGTGCGGCGGTGCGGGTGATTTCACCCCAGAGATCATTGAGCTGGCGATCGTTCATCCAGTCCTGCGCGTCGAGCAGGACATAGCGGTCGACGCTTGCCGCCGGCTTCTGCGACAGGAGCTCCGTGAAGCTCGCATGATGAACGGTGACGCGGTTCGCATTGGCCCGGATCGCCGGATAGAGCTCGGGTTTCAGATAGGTCGGGAGCGTGCCTTCATGCGGCTGCGGATAGCGGCGGGCAAAGGCCTGCCAGGCGAAATAATTGTCCTTCATCGGGAAGTGACAGGCGAGCTTTTCGAGGCGGTGGCGCAGCACCGGCGCGATGGTGCCTCCCTCGGACATGCTGGCGAGCTCGTCGTACTGCTGCGGCGGGATGCCGAGGCCGAAGAGAGAACTCTTGCGGGCGGTGATCCAGCGGATCAGCGGCTTTTCGAACAGCGGCGCAATACGGTCGTCGAAGAACTGGCGCTGCTCCCGGAGCGAACGGGTTTCGGTAATCTCCTTCAGCTTGACGCCGTGCAGCCTTGCAACGACATGGCCTGCGCTAATGAAGCGGCCGAGAAGGCCGGTGCGGTAGAAATTGCGGTTGAAGGCGGCGATGCGCCGGCGGCCGGTAACCCCGCGCTTGCTCCAGTAGTCCCTCGTCTGTTCGTCGAGGTTCGGTGCGATGAAGCGGTCATAGCTGCGGGAATTGGAGCGAATGTTTTCTGCAGCGAAGTGGCGGACCACGGCGGCATGATCGGGCAAATGCTGAAAAGCGGCGAGCTTCAGCCGGTTCAGGGCCACGTGGTTAGGGTTGAGATCGACCACGTCGATGCGGGAGGGGCTGCGCGAAAGGTAGGCCAGCATGTTGCAGCCGCCGGAGCCGATGGTGACGATGGAGTGGCCCTCGGCGAGTTGCATCGCTTCCATGTCGACATCCGGGTCCTCCCAGATCTGCGGATAGACAAGGCCGGAGAAGAGCATGCCGAACAGCCGTTCGGACAGGCCGTCCTTCGTCAGGGCCTTGTGCTGCAGGAGAGCGTCCTTGAGTTTCCGGTTCTTGCGAAAGCCGGCATCCGGTGCAACGTCGGTCATGTCTATTCGCCATCCATTGAACGTTGAGGGCGTGTAGACCCGTCATGCAACAGTATGATGACGCAGGCTGTGGGTGCACCGGAAGATCGACGGAGCCGGTCAAAGTCTATCGGAAATCCGTGTATTGGCGGTCGGACCAGATGTTTTGGGGGTTTCGTCACCGGAGGAATCCTGATTGCATGACGGCGGCAATCGGGAGGCACGCATGCGATTGTTTGGCAGGATCATCCGGGGGCTCGTACTTGCCGTTGTCATGCTGGTCACGGCGCTTGTCTTCTGGCTATCTTTCTCGCCCCCGGCCTTGCTGAGGGTCGGCACCGGCTATGCGGCGAAGATCGTCTGCTCGAACGTTTTCCTGGCCGGACGCGACCCCGAGAATGTGCTGGCGGCAGACGTGCAGGCGCCGGGCCATCCCCTACTCAGGCTGGTTAGTGTCGATGTGGATCGCGAAGCGCGATCCGTGACGGCTCAGCTTCCCGGCGCAATCGCAGCCAGCACCGCGATCTACCGGGAAGGGCTGGGCTGCTCCAACGTGCCGGATGGCGGCGCCGTGGCGGATACCGTGCAGCCACCGCCGCTTGAGCCGCAGCGGATAGCGGCAGATGCCCCGTGGCCTGCGGGTGACCGAGTGGAGGCCGCCGAACCCGCGATTGCCGGGCTGCTTGCCGATCCGGCGCTTGCCGGACCGGGAATGCGCGCCATCGTCGTGGTGAAGGACGGTGGTATTGTTGCCGAGACCTACGGAGGCGGATTTTCCCACGCAACGCCGCTCCTCGGCTGGTCGATGGCAAAGACGGTCAATGCCGCCGTTCTCGGCCGGCTGGTCGCGGAGGGCAGGCTCGGTCTGGACGACAGCGGCCTGTTTTCCGGGTGGAAGGACGACCAGCGCGGCACGATCCGTGTCCGTGACCTGATGGCGATGGAGAGCGGGCTGGAATTCAACGAGGATTATGGCGATGTGACGGATGTGACGCGAATGCTCTATCTGGAGCGCGACATGGCCGCCTATGCCGCTGACAAGCCCGAAATCGCCGGGCCGGGAGAGGTCTTCAACTATTCCTCCGGCACAAGCGTTCTTCTGGCGCGGGTGTGGATGGACCGTTTCCGGGACCAGTCGCGGGCTTTGGCCTACCCGGAGACGGCGCTGTTTGCGCCGCTCGGCATGACGAGTGCGCTGATGGAGGCAGACGCCGCCGGCACGTTTGTGGGAAGCTCCTATGTCTATGCGACGGCCCGCGACTGGGCGCGCTTCGGGCTGTTCCTGCTGCAGGACGGTGTGTGGAACGGCAACCGGCTTCTGCCGGAGGGTTACGTCGCCATGATGCAGCAGCCGACGGTCGCTTCCAATAACCGCTTTACGAAGGGGCAGGCCTGGCAGGAAGGTCCGGGAGGGGTTATGGACCAGACGTTCGGCCTGCCGGCGGATGCCTATTGGATGCTCGGCCATGACGGGCAATCCGTCACCATCGTTCCTTCCGAACGCCTCGTTGTCGTCCGACTTGGGCTTACGCCTTCAAAGCTCGGCTATCGGCCGCAGAAACTGGTGAAGGCCGTCATGGACGGCCTTCGGTAAACTTTGCAGGCGCCGGGAAAGTCAAAAGCACTTATGGATCGAGGACGTCGAGCATGCCCTTGCGCTTGGCGTCATAATAATAGCCGCGGGAATAGAGCCGCACCGCGCCGTCATGGCTGTTGTCTGCCACGAGCCAGGCACCCTTCAGATATTTGATCGCATATTTGAGATTGGTTTCCGCGTCGAACAGGCCGGAGGCGGGGCCATCATAACCCATCGACTTGGCGGTCGAATACTTGATCTGCATTAGACCGTAGTGACCGTTGTTATAGGCGGCGGGATTGTAGGTGCTTTCGCGATTGACGACCCGGTGGATCAGCGCTTCCGGCATCTCGTAGATCTTGGAGTATTTCTTAATCAGCGCGTTGATGACGGTCGGTCCGCTGGTGGCCGGTTTCGGCTGTTCCTCGATGACGGGCGGCGGGCCGGGCGGCGAAACGTCAAACTGCCTGTCGAGCGCTGCAAGGGACAGATTGCCGGACGGTGCGGCATAGGCGAGCGCGGTGGTCGGCTTCTGCGCCGGCACGATGGTCTGGGCGGCCGTGACCTCGGGCGGAAGGATCGTCGGAACCGTGGGAGGCGCCGAATCCGGCAGGCTCGTCACCATGTTCGGCGATTCCGGCATGGACGCCGTCTGGATCGTCCCGCGTTGCTGGTTTGCCACCAGTTCGATTGCCTGAGCGGCGGGCATGGTTGCCGCGGCAGTGGCCAGCGCGTTGGCCTTGAGGACCGGGATCGGGGCTGGGGTCTGGGTGCCTGGAATGATCGGAGCCGGCTCGTTCGAGGCGTTGGGATCGGCCGGAGCTGCCGGGTCGGTTGTCGTGCCGGCTGCTGCCGTCTGGGTGCCCGGGGCGGGTGTTCCGGCAACCGGATTGGCCTTGAGCTCCTGCTTGGCCGCGTCTTCCATGCTGCTGGTACAGCCGGCGAGACCGACAAGCAGAATGGAGGCGAAACCCAGGTTCGCTCTCAGGTCTCTTTTTGCGATCATCCCGACATCCCAAGTAAAACTTAACACCGGTTAACGCGCATGCGCGCCCGTTAACGTTCTGGTGTCATAATGCATGGGCGGAATTGCGGCAAGCTTGCCACGTTCAGGCGGCGATCTTGCGATAGCCCGCCGTCACCGCTCCGGCTGCGATGAGCAGCGTGCCACCCGTGCGATTGACGGCTTTCCTTACGGAATGCTTGCGAATGAAGCGTCGCGCCCGCTCGGCGAGCGCGACATAGACCAGACAGTTGGCTATCGACAGGGCGAGGAAGGTTGCTTCAAAGATCGCCACCTGCTCGATGAACGGTACTGCCGGGGTCATGAATTGCGGCAGAAATGCGACGAAGAAGACGATGCTTTTCGGATTGAGCGCAGTCACCGCGAAGGCGTGCGCCATGATTCGAAGCGGCTTTTCCTCCGGGAGATTGTCGTTGTCGGCCATAGGGCCGTCCCCGACGGGCGCCCTCCAGAGCCGGATGCCGAGATAGACGAGGTAGGCGCCACCGATCCATCGGAGGATCATGAAGGCCGTGGCCGAACTTGCAAGCAGAGCGCCGAGCCCCAGAAGCGAACCCGTCATCGCGACGAGATCGCCGACAGCCACGCCTGTTACCGTCGCAAGCGCCGTCTTCTTGCCGTGCCCCAATGCGTAGGACACGACGAGCAGGGTGGTCGGCCCCGGAATTGCCAAGAGAAAGGCCGAGGCGGCGGCGAAAGCGAGCCAATGTTCGAACGACATGAGTCTTTCCTCCTCAGGAAAGAGCAAGCCAGCTTTCGCCGGCTCCGTCAATGCGCCGGACGGTATTTCTGCCCCATGTAATCCATCACCTCCTTGAACCAGGGGGTCGACAGGTCGAAGGCCTTGCCACCCTTGATGCGCGGGAACTCGATGGTGCGGAGCTTGCCGCCCTGGTCCTCGTCATGGCCGGTCACGCCGGAGACCTTGTTCAGGCCGCTTTCGACGGCAAGGTCGACCATGCTCTGGATGAGGCGCAGGTCCTCGTAGTTCGCCGGGGCGGAGCGGGCGTAATAACCCGATTTCTGCACCATGGAACGTTCGGCGTCGAGCAGCTTGGCGAAGTGCTTCTGGAACCAGGAGCCGACATTGATCGTATCGATCTTCACATGGCCGAAGGCGTCGCGCTTGATTTCCTCGCCGGCGGCCTCGCGGTCGGCGACGATCTCTTCCAGGCAGGCGCCTTCCGAGACGAACAGAGTGACGAAACCGGAGCGGTCCATGATTTGCTTGAGGCGAGCGGCTTCGGCCTCAAGATCGAAATGGGTTTCCGGCAGGTAGATGCCGTCGATGTTCTTGAGCTCCTGATTCATCATGAAGCCCTCGATGTACTCGTTGCCCTTGGTGCGCTGGATGTAGGCGCGGGCCGTCGCGGCGGTCAGCCAGCCGCAGTGGCGGCCCATCACTTCATGGATGACGAGCGTGCGCGGTGCGGCGCTCTGCTCGTTGGACACGTGGTCGAAAAAGCGGGCGCCGACGTCCGCTGCCGTCCAGGCGCCGAGCGACTGCTTGATCGGCACGACGTCGTTGTCCACGGTTTTGGGCAGTCCGACCACGGTCAGGTTGTAGCCGTTGGCGCCGAGATAGGCGGCGAGATCGGCCGCCGTGGTGTTGGTGTCGTCACCGCCGATGGTGTGAAGGATGGTAACGCCGTCGGCTGCAAGGCGCTCGGCGGCAATGCGCAGCGGGTTTTCACCCTCCTTGACGAGACCGCGCTTCACGCAATCGGCCGCATTGGTCAGCTTGACGCGGCTGTTGCCGATCGGCGAGCCGCCGTAGCGATGAAGGACGTGGGCCTTCTCGCGCATCTCGCGGGTAATCTCGATCTTGTAGTCCATCAGCAGGCCGCGGAAGCCCGACTTGTAGGCGATGAGCTCGACGTCCGGGGCGATGTCGGTGTAGCGCTCGATCAGACCGCCCACCGCGGACGAGAGGCAGGGTGCCAAGCCGCCAGCGGTCAGCATTGCAACTTTCTGTTTGGCCATCAGTCCTCCTTCGGCATTCCTTGGCGCCGTCAATACAAGGTTTTCCGGGCGAATGGATGCGATAGTCGGAACAAGCTGTAAAGCGAAAAATTCAAGAAATCCGGGCATTTCGCAGCGATAAGCGGGGAATGCTACCGCAGGTGCGAATATAATCGTTTCAATCGGGACCTGCGCGTTCGGCGTGTTGTGGAAAAGGAGAAGACGCGGCGGTGGCCGGTGTCTGAAAGGTGCTTTCGGCGCGATACGCGGGTGCGGGATGAGGCCTTGCTTCAGTTATTCCGAACGGAACGTGAATAAAGTTTAATGCGCGCGAAGGGGTGGCCGTCTTGCTTTTTCCCGCGGGATTTGGTCATGCTGCAGCATGTTATTCGATTTCGCCTGCGAACAGATAGCTTCGTTATGGGATCGTTTGCTGGGCGCTATCGGCGACGCGGCGGGCAGTGTGCTGTCCGGGGTGATCGAGGCGGTTCGAACCGCCTTCGAAGGCGATCCGGAAACGCGACGCAAGGTTTCCTTCTCCGTGGCGATCATCGCGCTTTCGGCCAAGATGGCCAAGGCCGACGGTATCGTGTCCGAGGCCGAGGTTGCCGCGTTCCGCAAGATCTTCGATTTTCCGCCGGAAGAGGCGCGCAACGTCGCGCGGCTCTATAACCTCGCGCGCCAGGACGTGGCCGGCTACGAGGCCTATGCGCAGAAGCTGGCGAACCTCTGCCGGACCTGCGACCAGCAATGCCCGGTTCTAGAAGATATCGTTGACGCGCTTTTCCACATCGCCAAGGCCGACGGCATGTTGCACGAGAAGGAACTTGCCTTCCTGTCGCGCATCGCCGAGATCTTCGGCGTGTCGGAAGACCGCTTCGCGACGATTACCGAGCGTCACGTGCATCTCGACGGCGATCCCTATGGCGTTCTCGGCGTCCATCCGTCCGACGACTTCGCGACCATCCGCAAGCGCTACCGGGCGCTCGCAGCCGAGCATCATCCGGATCGCCTCTACGCGCGGGGTGTGCCGGCCGAGTTCCACGCGGTTGCCCATCACCGCATGGCGAAGCTCAACGCCGCCTATTCCGCGATCGAGAAGGCACGTCGCGCCGCATGAGCCTTTTCACCGCCGATTATCGGGCCGCCTGCGTGCTGCCGTCGCCCAATCATGGCGAGCGCGTCGATGGTGTTCGCCCCGATATGATTATCCTGCATTATACCGGCATGCCTTCCGAGGAGGGGGCGCTTGCATGGCTTTGCAGTCCGGAAAGCCAGGTGTCGTCCCATTATTTCGTGCATGAGGACGGGCGCGTTGTGCAACTCGTGCCGGAGGAGCGCCGTGCGTGGCATGCGGGCAAGAGCTTCTGGGCCGGTGAGACGGACATCAATTCGCGCTCGATCGGCATCGAGATCGCCAATGCAGGCCATCCCGAGGGTCTTCCGCCGTTTCCGGACAAGCAGATCGAAGCGGTCATCGAATTGTGTCGCGATTGCGGCCGGAGGCTCGATATCCGGCCGGAACGGGTGCTCGGACACTCCGATGTCGCTCCGGTTCGCAAGGTCGATCCGGGCGAGAATTTTCCCTGGGGGAGGCTGCATGCGGCCGGTGTCGGGCATTTTGTCGAACCTGTGCCGATCTCGGGTGGCCGTTTCTTTCAGAAGGGCGATAGCGGCCAGCCGATAGAAGCCTTGCAGTCGATGCTGTCCCTTTATGGTTATGATATTGATATTACTGGAGAATATTCGGACAAGACCGAAGGCGTGATCGCCGCTTTCCAGCGGCATTTCCGGCCAGCTCTGGTGGACGGCGTGGCCGACATGTCGACCATTGAGACGCTGCACAGGCTGCTTTCCACGCTGCCGCGTTACACCTGAATCCGGCCCAGCGCGAACGCCCTTTTGAGGGCGACTTCGAGCGCGGGAAACGCCAATTTGTTGCGTCGCCACATGAATTCCCAATTTCCCCGTTCTAAAGAGCGGGCTGAACGGCGACGCTGAGTACCGCATCCGCGGATCGCGATCGCAAATATCAACGATGAGGGCAAGTGCGGCGCCTGATCCGGCAGGACAGGCGGACAGGGTCGATTTGCGTCCAGGGAAAGGACGATCCGCCTTGCTACTCTGGTTCGGAGACTGACCTTCCACATGATGAGACGTGTTGTTGCTGCTGCGGCATGCCTGGCTATTCTTTTGTCCTCCTCCATGACGGCATCCGCCCGTGACAAGGAACAACAGGAAAAGACATTCAAACTTCCCTTCAACACGGCAACGCGCGCTGCGGGATATCCAGCGCCGTCCTTTTCCAACAGCCCCTACACCAGCCTGATTTCCAAATATGCAAAAACCTACGGCGTACCGGTCGCGCTCGCCCATGCCGTCGTACGCATCGAGAGCAACTTCAATCCAAAGGCGCGTGGCGGTGCAGGCGAGATCGGCCTCATGCAGATCAAGCCGGCGACGGCCCGCATGATGGGCTATTCCGGTTCGAGCAAGGGTCTTTATGACCCCGAGACCAACATTCGCTATGGCATGAAGTATCTTTCCATGGCCCACGAACTGGGTGACGGCCGGACCTGCTCGACGATCCTCAAGTACAATGCCGGTCATGGCGCGAAGCGCATGAACCCGGTTTCCAAGCGCTATTGCGGCAAGGTTCAGGCGCTGATCGGTTCCTGATCGCCGCACGCCACAACGGCGTGCAAGCGAAAGGTTGCCATGCCATCGAGAACCCCAGAACCGGGGATAAGTGCATGGTAACGGATTTCGAGTTTGTCGCGATCGGACGAGGCATGATGGGGCGGCGGCTCGCCGCCTCACGTTGAAGGGCAGGGCGGGTCGCGCTGGTCGACAAAGAGGAGCCCTCCGACCGGCCGGCCCATCAGGTCGATTTCGCCAGCCAGCACGGCGCGGCCCGCAAGCTCGAACGCATCGCCGTGCGGCGGATGCCGGGACGTGACGTTTTCCCGGCAACAAGCGGGGGCCGCGTTGTCTCTCTCACGCACGTCACCTATCCCCATGTCGGATTTACCTCCGCTCCCGAGGTCGCCTTGCCGCAAAGCGATTTCGCCGAAGAGCTTCGGCCTGTATTGTTGTGAAAATGATTCCGCCTGTACCGGCAGGATTTTGAAAACGATCGATAATTATGTAATTTCAGGACAGGCGCACATGGCTGAAATCTACAGGCACATCATTATCGGCCGCGGCATGATGGGTGCCGCCGCCGCCCGGCATCTCGCCTCGCAGACGGACGGCGTCCTTCTGATCGGTCCGGATGAACCGGCCGATGCTGCAAGCCATGACGGCGTGTTCGCCAGCCATTATGACGAGGCGCGCATCACCCGCACCATCGATCCCGATCCGGTCTGGGCAAGGCTCGCAAACCGTTCCATTGCCCGTTACGGCGAGATCGTCCGGGAAAGCGGAGTTGAATTCTATCACGAGACGGGCTGCCTGATCGTCGGGCCGAAGCGTGGGGGAGCCGATCCCTATGTCGGCAATATCTGTGCGGCGGCTGAGAAACTCGCCGTTCCCACAGAAATCCTGAGCGATCGGGCGCTCGCCGAACACTTCGGTTATTTCCGTTTCGGTATAGGCTGCGAGGGCGTTTACGAGGCGCGGAACGCCGGTTATGTCAATCCTCGCCGGCTGGTCGAGGCGCAATCGAAGCTCGCCCGGAAGGCCGGGGCCGAGCTGATCGCGGATGTGGCTGTCGCCGTGCGTGAAGAGGATGGCGGGGTCGTGGTCACGACTGCCGGGGGGCGCGAGGTCAAGGGTGAAAAGGCGCTGGTGGCCGCCGGAGGATTTTCCATTGCGAAGAATCTCTTGCCGCGTCCGCTTGATCTGAAGGTTTATGGGCGGACCGTCGCCTTCTTCGAGATCGCGGATGCCGATCTCGATGCCTATGCGGGCATGCCCTCGCTGATCCATCAGCCCGAGGAACCGGCGGATCATATCTATATGCTGCCGCCGGTTCGCTATCCCGACGGCAAGACCTATCTGAAGATCGGCGGCGATCCCGACGATCTGCGTCTTGCGACCGAACCCGATATCCGCGCCTGGTTCCGTGGCGGCGGCCGGGAAGGCACGCGCGGGCATCTCAAGCGTATTCTCGACGGTCTCGTGCCGGGACTTGCCAAAGCGCCGGTGACGATGGGTGCCTGCGTCACCTCCTTCACGCCCGGCAACTACCCGGCGATCGGTTTCGCCAGCGACAGGATCGCAGTTCTCACGGGCGGCTGTGGTGCCGCTGCCAAGAGTTCCGACGAGATCGGGCGGCTGGGGGCGGAATTGATGCTTCACGGGCGGATCGTGGATGAGGCCTATGATCCGGTTTTCGCGCCGGTTTTTCTCTGACTGTTCATCATCCAGCTCTTTCTGTTGATTGTTCCTGCATTTTTGGTGGCGTTCGCGGGCTCGCTCGTCTAAGGACGCGGTGCCAGTTGGCCGGGCAGCCGCGCTTTACCAATGCCGAAAGGCGGTAGGGTGAGGAAAGTCCGGGCTCCACGGAGACACGGTGCCGGATAACGTCCGGCGGGGGCGACCTCAGGGAAAGTGCCACAGAAAGCAAACCGCCCTGCATGCAGGGTAAGGGTGAAAGGGTGGGGTAAGAGCCCACCGCGTCGCTGGCAACAGGGACGGCACGGTAAACCCCACCGGGAGCAAGACCGAATAGGGATGACGCGGGGCGCGCAAGCGCCTACAGCCTGTTTCCGGGCCAGTCATCCGGGTGGGTTGCGCGAGGCAGCGTGCAAACGCTGTCCCAGATGAATGGCTGCCACGTTCCGGGCAACCGGAGCCATACAGAACCCGGCTTACAGGCCAACTGGCAATTTTCCCGCCGTCGCGACCCGCCTTTATTGGCAGGGAATCTAACCTCCTGAAAAAATGTCGTATTTTCCGCGCTTCCGCCTCAAGCCTCGGTCAAGCTTGAGCATCAAAAAGCGCGATGTCGGCGGCTTTTCCTAACTCTTCGTTAAGCTTAACCGCTTATCAATATTTGAATCCCTGAAGGGTTTGGAAATGCCTCGTCCCATTGACGCCCATGTAGTCCCATGATATCCCATTCACATACCGGTGAAGGATCGATGAAGGTCCGGATTTTCAAGGTTGAAGGCGAGCTGGCCGCGAAAGCGGAGAGGTTTTCGGTTCGTGGCTTTGAAGTGTCTGCGGTGATCGGGTTTTCGAGTTCTGGAGGGTCGTCTGTCGGTCCTCGTTTCAGGGGAGCAGCGGTCTGTCGTCATGAGCCGCTTCCTGTCCAATGCGACAAACAGGATCGATGCGAAGGGACGGGTTTCCGTTCCGGCGGTGTTTCGTTCCGTGCTTGCGCAGCGCGATATCCAGGAGCTCTATTGCTTCCAGGATTTCGTGTTTCCGGCGATCAGCGTCGGCGGGGCGGATGTCCTGGAGCGGTACGAGCGGCAGATCTCGAACGAAGATCCGTTTTCCCGGGACGGGAACGAGATGTCGTTGCTGGTTCATGGCGGCGGCGTCTTCATGAAGCTCGATGCCGAAGGGCGTCTGATGGTCACGGATTTCATCCGGGACTTTACGGGCATCACGACGGAAGTCTGTTTCGTCGGGCGCTCGGATCACTTTCAGCTTTGGCAGCCGCAGGCGTTCCACGAGGCGCAGGCGGCGGCAAGAGAGGAGCGCAGACTGCGAGGGCTGCGGGCTCCATAGAACGGGGAAACGGAATGGTGGCGAATTCAGGCGGAGGTTCAACTGATGCCGAAGGCGGACCGGTTCGCCACATTCCGGTTCTTCTCCGTGAAGTGCTTGAGGCGTTGGAGCCTTGCTCCGGCAAGGTCATTCTCGACGGTACCTTCGGTGCCGGCGGCTATACCTCGGCGATCCTCGGTGCCGGCGCCGACGTGATCGCGCTTGATCGCGACCCCACGGCGATTGCCGGCGGTCAGGCGCTTGTCGATGCGCATGCCGGCCATCTCGTGCTGCATCATACGCCGTTTTCCCGGCTGGCCGATTTTGCGCCGGCGCGCGGGCTCGACGGTGTCGTTCTGGACATCGGCGTCTCCTCCATGCAGATCGATGAGGCCGATCGCGGCTTTTCCTTCCAGAAGAATGGGCCGCTCGACATGCGCATGTCGGGTGCGGGTGTGTCAGCCGCCGACGTCGTCAATCGCGCCAAGGTCGGCGATCTCATCCGCATCTTCGGCTTTCTCGGTGAGGAGAAGCAGGCAGGCCGTATCGCACGCGCCATCGAAAAGCGCCGGACTGAAGAACCGTTTCGAACCACGCGCGATCTGGCCGGGTTGATCGAGATCGTTACGCCGCGCAAGGCCAAGGACAAGATCCACCCGGCGACGCGCGTCTTTCAGGCGCTGCGCATCTTCGTCAACGACGAACTGGGCGAACTCGCTCAGGCGTTGTTTGCCGCCGAGAAGGTTTTGAAGCCGGGCGGACGACTGGTCGTCGTCACTTTTCATTCGCTCGAAGACCGTATCGTCAAGAAATTCTTCTCCGAGCGTTCGGGCAAGGCCTCCGGTTCCCGTCATATGCCGATGTTGACAGCGAAGCCGGCGATTTTCGAGCCGGTGGGCAAGGGCATGGTTTCTGCCAGCGATGCCGAGGCGGAGATCAATCCACGGGCGCGGTCCGCCAAGCTTCGGGCCGGCATTCGCACGACGGCCCCGGCGGAGAAGCCGGATTTCTCGATCTTCGATTTGCCCGACCTCGCCAGCCTCGACAGGATCGGAGGATAAGCCATGCTCAGGACTTTCGATCTCATCATGATCGGTGCGATGGCCGCCGCGGCGGCAGTGACCTATCAGATCAAGCATCACACCGACAACAAGCTCGAGGAAGTCCGGCGGATCGAGGCCGAAATCAAGCTTGAGAAAGACACAATCGAATTGCTGAAGGCCGATTGGGCCCTGTTGACGCAGCCGAACAGGCTCGACCGGCTCATCAGGGTCTATGGTCAGGAACTGCAGCTTCAGCCGACCTCGCCGGAGCAGCTCGCAAGGCCCGTAGAACTGCCCATGATGAAGGCGGACGTGCCGAAGCCTGAAGTGGCGGAAGGCGAAAAGAGTTCGGATCCCGTCTCGGATCTCATTACAACCGGATCGGTGCAGCGCTGATGACTTTTCTTTCTCGGATCATGCTGTTGAAGAGCCAGGCCCACTTCTCGGCTGACGTTCATCGCGCCGGCGCCTCGATGAACGGAACCTTCAAGGGAACGGGCAAGCGCAAGACGGAAATGGCGCGCAAGCGTGTCGGACTGATGATCGCCGGTTTCGCCGTCGCCTATGCCATCATCGGCGGACGACTGGTGCAGTACGGTTATGCTCATCCGGAAACCGTTTCCAGCATCCTGCCGGCCGACCGGCTGATGGCGTCGCGTCCCGATATCCTCGATCGTAACGGCGAGGTTCTTGCGACCGATATCCGTACCGTTTCGCTGTTTGCCGAGCCCAACAAGATCGTCGATCCGGACGAGGCGGTCGAGAAGCTTGCGACCGTGCTGACCGATCTCGACATCAAGGGCACCTACAAGAAGCTCTCCAATCCGCAGTCGCATTTCCAGTGGCTGCGCCGCCAGCTCACACCGAAGCAGCAGAGCCAGATTCTTGCGCTCGGCATTCCCGGCATCGGCTTCCGCCCGGAAAAGCGTCGCTTCTATCCCGGCGGCTCGACCGCGTCCCACATCGTCGGCTACGTCAATATCGACAACCGTGGCATGTCGGGTATGGAAAAATACATCGACAACCAGGGCATGGCGGACCTCCGCGCGCTCGGAATGACCAGCGACACGCCGCTCGAGCCGGTAAAGCTGTCGATCGACCTCAGGGTGCAGAACATCGTGCACGATGTGGTTGCCGCTGCGATCCAGAAATTCGAGGCGCTGGGCGCCGGCGGCGTTGTTCTCGACGTTCATACCGGCGAGGTGCTCGCCATGGTTTCCATGCCGGATTTCGATCCCAACAATCCGGCGGCGAGCGCCCAGGAGGGCTGGCTCAACCGCATGTCGAACGGCACGTTCGAAATGGGCTCGACCTTCAAGTCCTTCACGCTCGCCATGGGGCTCGACGAGGGCAAGGTGTCGCTCAACGATACGGTCGATGCGCGCTACCCCATCCGCATCGGCGGCTTCACCATCAAGGATTTCCACGGCAAGAACCGTGTGCTGACGGTGCCGGAAATCTTCCAGTACTCCTCCAACATCGGCACCGCGAAGATCGCCGACATGGTGGGAACGGAAGCTCACAAGGCGTTTCTGGCCAAGCTCGGCCTGACGACGCGACTGAGGACGGAACTGCCTGAAGTCGCGATGCCCAGCCAGCCGCGGGAATGGAAGAAGATCAACTCGATCACGATCTCGTTTGGCCACGGTGTCTCGACGACGCCCCTGCAGACGGCTGTCGCCGGCGTTGCGCTGGTGAATGGCGGCAAGCTCATACCGCCGACCTTCCTGCCGCGCACACAGGAGGAGGCGGATCAGGTGGCCGAGCAGGTCATCCAGCCCTCGACCAGCAAGGACATGCGCTTCCTGTTCGAATGGAACGGCGTCAAGGGTTCCGGCCGAAATGCCCGCGTCGAGGGATTCAACGTCGGCGGCAAGACCGGCACGGCGGACAAGGTCGTCAACGGCCGTTACGTCGGCGACAAGAATTTCAACGCCTTCCTGTCCGCTTTCCCGATCGACAATCCCCGTTACGTCGTCCTGACCGTTATCGACGAGCCGAAGACCGACAAGGGTAACGGTGCAGCGCTCGCCGGTACCTCGGCGGCGCCCATGGTCGCCGAGATTATCCGCAGAAGCGCCGCAATTCTCGGTGTAGAACCGAAATTCGGGGAAGACGGCTCCGCCTTGCTCGTTTCTTATTAAGCAGGCTTCAATGTACGGGGCGATTCGGCGGAATCGCCTTGGGGAAATGGACGGTAATCAATGTTTTTGCGGGATCTGGCGAGCGGCGAATTTCAGGATCAGGTCGGCAAGGCGAGCGATATTGTCGGTGGAATCTCAATCTCCGGTATCACGGCCGACAGCCGCAAGGTCGAGCCCGGCATGCTGTTCGTTGCCCTTTCCGGCACGAAGGCAGACGGTGCGGCCTATGCGGCCGATGCGGCAGCCCGCGGCGCCGCCGCTGTGGTGGCTGGGCATGCCGTGGACGCTTCCGTACCGGTTGTCGTGGTCGATAATCCGCGCCGGTTCCTGGCGCTTGCCGCAGCGCGCTTCTTCGGACGGCAACCGGAAACCATGGTTGCCGTCACGGGCACGGCCGGAAAGACCTCCGTCGCATCCTTCACGCGGCAGATTTGGGCGGAGGCCGGCCATCCGGCAGCACAGATCGGCACGACGGGTGTCGTATCCCCGACGCGCAATGAATATGGTTCGCTGACGACGCCCGATCCGGTCGGCCTTCACAAGCTTCTGGCTGAACTGTCCGACGAAGGCGTCACGCATGCCGCCATGGAAGCCTCAAGCCACGGTCTCGACCAGAGCCGCCTCGACGGCGTCAACCTTGCCGCTGCCGCCTTCACCAATCTCGGTCGCGACCATATGGACTACCATCCGACGGTCGAGCATTACATGGCCGCCAAGATGCGGCTGTTCGATACGCTGCTTCCGAAAGGTTCGCCGGCGGTGATCTTTGCCGACGATCCGTGGTCGGCGGAGGCCATCCGGGTTGCGACCGAAGCGGGTCACGACGTGCGTACCGTCGGCCGCAACGGCGCTTTCCTTTCGCTGAAGCGGGTCGAGCACTTTCGCCATAAGCAGGTCGCCGAGATCCATATCGGCGACGAGATCCATGAGGTGCATATTCCGCTTGCCGGTGATTTCCAGATTGCCAATGCGCTGGTGGCTGCGGGCCTCGCAATGTCGACCGGGGTCGCCGCTCCGGTCGCCATGAAAGCGCTGGAAAAGCTTGTCGGCGCCTCCGGCCGGCTGGAACTCGTCGGCCATACAAAGGCAGGCGCGCTCGCCTATGTCGATTATGCTCACAAGCCGGATGCGCTGGAAAACGTGCTCAATTCGGTTCGGCCGTTCACGACGGGGCGCGTGATCGTCGTCTTCGGCTGCGGCGGCGACCGCGACAAGGGCAAGCGTCCGATCATGGGCGAGATCGCCTGCCGCCTGTCGGATATCGTTATCGTCACGGACGACAATCCGCGCTCGGAGGTTCCGGCCGTTATCCGGTCCGAGATCATGGCGGCCGCGCCCAAGGCAATCGAGATCGGCGACCGGGCGCAGGCCATTCGCGCCGGCGTTGCCATGCTGTCGGCGGGGGACACGCTTGTCGTGGCCGGCAAGGGGCACGAGGAGGGGCAGACGGTGGGCGATGTAACGCTGCCGTTCTCTGACCATACCGAACTGCGCAAGGCATTGGAGGAATTCGAACATTGACGTTTCTTTGGACGACGCGAGACCTGATCGACGCCATGGATGGCCGTCCGTTCGGCACCTTGCCGGACGGTATTACGGGCATTTCGATCGACAGCCGAACGATCTCTCCGGGGGAAGCCTTCTTCGCGATCAAGGGTGATCGTGTCGACGGGCACGATTTTGCCAGTCTTGCGGTTGCAAACGGCGCTTCCCTGCTGGTTGTCAGCGAGGCGAAGCTTCCGGCGCTCGGCCGCCTCGTCGTGCCGATGATCGTCGTCGAGGACGTGCTGGGGGCCTTGCAGAAACTCGCCATCGCGGCGCGCGAGCGCAGTTCGGCCACGGTAATCGGAGTGACCGGCTCGGTGGGCAAGACGACCACCAAGGAAATGCTGCGGCTCGCGCTTGCTCCCTCGGGCAAGGTGCATGCAGCCGTCGCTTCGTTCAACAACCACTGGGGCGTGCCGCTTACGCTTGCGCGCATGCCCGCCGACACGCGGTTCGGGATCTTCGAAATTGGCATGAACCATGCCGGGGAGATCGGGCCGCTTTCGCGCATGGTGAGGCCGGACGTCGCGATCATCACGACGATTGCGCCGGCCCATCTCGGCAATTTCGCAAGCCTTGAGGAAATTGCGGCCGCGAAAGCCGAAATCTTCGAGGGGCTTGAACCGGGCGGCGACGTAATCCTCAACCGGGATAACAGCCAGTACGATTTTCTCGACCACGCCGCGCAGGCGGCCGGCATAGAGAATGTGCATTCCTTCGGGCAGCATGCCAAGGCCGAGTTCCGGCTGGCGGAGTTCGACGGTGCGGCCGAAAGCTCCACCGTCTGGGTCTGTTTCGGCGGCGAGACGCGCGAGGTGGCGCTTGGCGCACCCGGCCGTCATATTGCGGAAAATGCCGTCGCGGTGCTTGCGGCCGTCTCCCTGGTCGGCGCCGATATGGATGCGGCGATCGAGGCGTTGGAAGGGCTCTCCGCCGTCAAGGGGCGCGGTGCCCGGCACCGGCTCGCCATCGATGGCGGAGGCTTCACCCTGATCGACGAGAGCTACAACGCCAATCCCGCCTCCATGCGCGCGGCGATCGCCGTGCTCGCCGCCGCGCAGCCCGAGGGCGAGGGGCGCAGGATCGCTGTTCTCGGCGATATGCTGGAGATGGGCGAGTTTTCGCAGAAGGTGCATGCCGAACTGGCGAGCCCGCTGTTGGCCGCCGGTATCGAACATGTGTGGCTCGCCGGACCCGAAATGACGGCGCTTCGCGATGCGCTGCCGGAGAGCGTCGATGTCGTCTATCTCGAGACAACGGCGGAGCTTGCGGCCTTCGTCACGGCCTCGGTGCAGCCCGGTGACGTGCTGATGGTAAAGTCGTCGCTCGGCCTCGGTTTCGGCAAGATCGTTGCTGCTCTTCTTGACAAGTATCCGGCCGTGCCCGACACGGGGCGCCAAAATTAATAAGGGCTTTCGGAAAGGGCTCCAATGCTGATCTGGCTTGTGGAACTGGCGAACCACTTTCAATTCTTCAACCTGTTCCGGTACATCACGTTCCGCACGGGCGCTGCTCTCTTTACCTCGGCTCTCGTCGTCTTTCTCTTCGGGCCGGCCATGATTTCCTCGCTGCGTGTCCGCCAGGGCAAGGGGCAGCCGATTCGCGCCGATGGTCCGCAGACCCATTTCAAAAAGGCCGGAACGCCGACCATGGGCGGGTTGATGATCCTCGCGGGCATCGTCGTTTCGTCGCTTCTCTGGGCGGATCTTTCCAATGTCTACGTGGTCTGCACGCTGCTGGTGACGCTTGGTTTCGGGGCAATCGGCTTTTACGACGATTACCTGAAGGTCACGAAGCAGACGGAGAAGGGCTTCTCCGGCAAGGCGCGCCTCGGTATCGAATTCGTCATCGCCGGTATCGCGGTTTATTTCATGATGCGCACCGCGCTGGTATCGGGTCCGCAGGGTTCGACCTTCGGCTCTTCGATCGCGTTTCCCTTCTTCAAGGACTTCCTGATCGATCTCGGCATCTTCTTCGTGCTGTTCGGCGGCTTCGTGATCGTGGCGGCGGGAAATGCCGTCAACCTGACCGACGGTCTGGACGGACTTGCCATCGTGCCGGTGATGATCGCGGCAGCCTCGTTCGGGGTGATCGCCTATGTCGCCGGTAATGCGGTCTTCGCCAATTACCTGCAGATCAATTTCGTGGTCGGCACCGGCGAGCTCGCCGTGGTGCTGGGTGCGGTGATCGGCGCGGGGCTTGGCTTCCTGTGGTTCAACGCGCCGCCAGCCGCCATCTTCATGGGCGATACCGGTTCGCTCGCGCTCGGCGGCCTGATCGGCTCCGTCGCTGTCGCTACCAAGCACGAGATCGTCATGGCGATCATCGGTGGCCTGTTTGTCGCCGAAACGCTCTCCGTCATCATTCAGGTCGGATACTTCAAGATGACCGGCAAGCGCGTCTTCCTCATGGCGCCGATCCATCACCACTTCGAAAAGCTCGGCTGGACGGAAAGCCAGGTGGTGGTCCGCTTCTGGATCATCGCGGTCGGCCTTGCCATGCTCGGCCTTTCCACCCTGAAACTGCGGTGAGGCCGAGATGATCCCGGCCACCACCTTCAAGGGTAAGAAGGTCGCACTCTTCGGGCTCGGCGGTTCCGGCCTGGCGACGGCCAAATCGCTGGTTGCCGGTGGAGCCGAGGTCATCGCCTGGGACGACAACCCCGACAGTGTGGCGAAAGCTGCCGTCGAAGGCATCGTCACGCAGGATCTGCACGGCATTGACTGGAAGACGGTCGCGAGCTTCGTGCTCTCTCCCGGTGTGCCGCTCACCCATCCGAAACCGCACTGGTCGGTGGCGCTTGCCAGGGCCGAGGGTGTCGAAATTATCGGCGATGTCGAGATCTTCGTGCGGGAGCGCAGGGCGCACGCGCCCCATTGCCCGTTCATCGCGATCACCGGCACGAACGGAAAATCGACGACGACCGCGCTGATCGCCCATATCCTGTCCGCCAGCGGTCGCGACGCTCAGCTCGGAGGCAATATCGGCCGGGCCGTGCTGACGCTCGATCCGCCGCAGGACGGCCGTTTCTTTGTGGTCGAATGCTCATCCTACCAGATCGACCTCGCACCGACGCTTAATCCCTCCGCCGGCATCCTGCTCAACGTCACGCCCGATCACCTCGACCGGCATGGCACGATCCAGCATTATGCCGATGTCAAGGAACGACTGGTCGCAGGCAGCGATACGGCGGTCGTCGGAATGGACGACAGCTATTGCGAACTGATCGCCGACCGTGTCGAACGCGCCGGAAAGAAGGTGGTGCGCATTTCGAAGCGTCAGCCGCTTGCGAATGGCCTCTACAATGACGGTCATCGGATCATCGAGGCCCATGGCGGCGCCACGTCGGTTCTGGCCGACCTCAACGGCATCCAGACGCTGAGGGGCGCTCACAATGCGCAAAATGCGGCGGCAGCGATCGCAGCCTGCCTTGCCGTCGGCTTGTCTCCGGATGAGGTTCGGGCTGGGCTCCAATCCTTCGCCGGCCTGAAACATCGTATGCAACCCATCGGCCGTCGTGGCGAGGTGGTCTTCGTCAATGATTCGAAGGCGACGAATGCCGAGGCGGCCGCACCCGCGCTATCGAGCTACGACCGGATCTACTGGATCGCCGGCGGATTACCCAAGGAAGGTGGCATCGCCAGTCTTGCGCCGCTCTTTCCGCGTATCGCCAAGGCCTATCTGATCGGTGAAGCTGCTTCCGCCTTTGCCGTAACGCTCGGTGAAACGGTTCCTTATGAAATTTCGGGCACGCTCGATATGGCTGTCGCCCATGCCGCGGCCGACGCAGCCGCCGACGGCGGTCCGGTTGCCGTGATGTTATCCCCGGCTTGCGCAAGCTTCGACCAGTACAAGAATTTCGAAGTGCGCGGCGATGCCTTTGTCGGCCATGTCGCCGCCCTTTCCGGCGTGACGATGCTGGTCGACGTGCCAACAGGAGGCAAATGATATGGTAAGCCGCGCGGAGAGGGGCCCCGTCGCAGACTGGTTCTGGACGATCGACCGATTGTTCATGATTACCTTCATCCTGCTGATGGGGATCGGCTTCATGCTCTCCTTCGCGGCCTCGCCCGCGGTTGCGGAGCGTCTGGGGCTCGACAGCTTCTTTTTCGTCAAGCGGCACGCGGCCTTCATGCTGCCGGCCCTCGGCGTGATGATCGGACTTTCCTTCCTCAGCCCGCGTCAGGTTCGGCGCACCGCCATGGTGCTGCTCGCCGTCTCGCTGGCCATGATGGTGCTGGCACTGTTCTTCGGGATCGAGGTCAAGGGCGCCCGGCGCTGGATCACCATCGCCGGTATTTCCATCCAGCCTTCGGAATTCATGAAACCGGCCTTCGTCGTCATCTGCGCCTGGCTGTTTTCGGAGCATACGCGCCAGCCGGAAATCCCGGGTAATCTCTTTGCCATCATCCTTTTCGGCATCGTTGCGGCTCTGCTCATCGCCCAGCCGGACTTCGGCCAGACCATCCTGACCTCCGTCGTATGGGGCGGCATGTTCTTCATGGCGGGCGTGCCATGGTTCTGGATTTCCCTTCTCGGGGGCCTCGGCGCAGCAGGTATTTTCGGCGCTTACCTTACGCTGCCGCACGTGACCGGCCGTATCGACCGCTTCCTTACCGGCGAAGGCGACACCTTCCAGGTGGATACCGCCCGTGAGGCCATCATTCGCGGCGACTGGTTCGGGCAGGGGCCGGGAGAGGGCATCGTCAAGCGGATCATTCCCGACAGCCACACGGACTTTATCTTCTCGGTCGCGGCGGAAGAATTCGGCATCGTGTTCTGCATGGTGCTGGTGGCGATCTTTGCGTTTCTGGTGATCCGCGGCCTCAGCCACGCCTTCAAGGAACGAAACGATTTCAACCGTTTTGCGGTCGCTGGTCTCGTTCTGCAGATCGGCGTGCAGTCGATGATTAACATCGGCGTCAATCTCGAACTGCTGCCGGCGAAGGGCATGACCCTGCCGTTGATCTCCTATGGCGGTTCCTCGATGATCGCGATTTGCGTGACCGCCGGGTTCATTTTGGCGCTGACGCGGCGGCGGCCGGAGAAGCGGGCGCAGGAACGCAGCCTGTTCCGGGCCGCTCACGGCGTCCCGGCGGAGTAAGACGATGACCAAGGGCATCATCCTTCTAGCCGCCGGGGGAACCGGCGGTCATCTGTTTCCGGCCGAGGCGCTGGCGCACACCCTCATAGAGCGCGGTTACTCGGTTCATCTGGTGACGGACAGCCGGGCCGAGCGCTATGCCGGCAAGTTTCCGGCGGAAGCGATCCACACGGTCGCCTCGGCGACGATCGGGTCGAAGAACCCGATTGCATTTGCCAAGGCGCTGCTGTCGCTCTGGAAGGGCTTCCGGCAGGCCAAGGCGCTTATCCGCCGGCTGAAACCGAAGGCCGTCGTCGGTTTCGGCGGTTATCCGACTGTGCCGCCGCTTATGGCGGCCGCGGGACTGGGAGTGCCGACGGTCGTTCACGAACAGAACGCGGTGATGGGGCGCGCCAACAAGGCGCTTGCCTCCCGCGTGAAGGCGATTGCCGGCGGGTTCCTTCAGGAAGGCGGGACATTCGCCTCCAAGACCGTTGTCACCGGCAATCCCGTGCGCCCGGCTGTTATTGCCGCATCGTCGGTGCCCTACCAGCCCTCCCTCGAAGGTCAGCCGTTCCGGCTGGTGGTCTTCGGCGGAAGCCAGGGCGCGCAATATTTCTCGGCTGCCGTGCCGAATGCCATCAGCCTGCTCGACGAGGGCCTGCGCAGGCGCCTCAGCGTGACCCAGCAGGCGAGGCCCGAGGATCTGGACCGGGTGACAGCCTGCTCGACAAAGCTTGGCATCGCTTCGGAGATTCAGCCCTTCTTCACCGACATGGCAGCAAGGCTCGCGGCCGCGCATCTGGTGATCTGCCGTTCCGGCGCTTCGACCGTTTCCGAGCTTGCGGTGATCGGCCGGCCGTCGATCCTCGTGCCCTATCCCTATGCGCTGGATCATGACCAGGCGGCGAACGCGGCGGCACTTGCGGCGACGGGTGGCGCCAAGGTGATCGCCCAGTCGGAGCTTAGTCCCGAGCGCCTCGCGCATCTGTTGAGCGATGCCATGCAGGAACCCGAAAAGCTTGGCAAAATGGCGGAAGCTGCGAAAACTGCAGGCAAGCCGGACGCTGCGCGCTTGCTCGCCGATCTGGTTGAGGCTATTGCCGCAGGCAAAGGCGTGGCCGACTTGAAGGGAGCCAATTAATGAAAATGCCGAAGTCCATCGGGCTGGTCCATTTTATCGGGATCGGCGGCATCGGGATGAGCGGGATTGCGGAAGTGCTGCACAATCTCGGGCACAAGGTGCAGGGGTCGGACCAGGCCGACAGCGCAAACGTACAGCGTCTGCGCGCCAAGGGCATTGAAGTGTTCGTCGGCCATGACGCCGCCAATCTCGGCGATGCCGAGGTGGTCGTCGTGTCGACCGCGATCAAGAAGAACAATCCGGAGCTGGTGGCCGCGCGCGAAAAGCTGCTGCCGATCGTACGCCGCGCGGAAATGCTGGCCGAATTGATGCGCTTCCGCAATGCGATCGCCATCGGCGGCACGCATGGCAAGACGACGACGACCTCCATGGTCGCGACGCTGCTCGAAGCGGGCGGGCTGGACCCGACCGTCATCAATGGCGGCATCATCAATGCCTATGGCACCAATGCCCGCATGGGCGAGGGCGAGTGGATGGTGGTCGAGGCGGACGAGTCCGACGGTACCTTCCTGAAGCTGCCCGCGGAGGTCGCGATCGTCACCAATATCGATCCCGAGCATCTCGATCACTACGGCAATTTCGACGCGGTGCGCGCCGCCTTCCGCCAGTTCGTCGAGAACGTGCCGTTCTACGGTTTCGGCGTCATGTGCCTCGACCATCCGGAAGTGCAGGCGCTGGTTGGCAAGATCGAGGACCGCAAGGTCATCACTTACGGCGAAAACCCGCAGGCCGATGTCCGCTTCTCGAATGTCCGCCTCGAAGGCACCCATTCAACCTTCGACGTCGAGATCCGTCGCCGCCGCACGGGCCGCGTATTCAGCTTCAAGGACCTGACGCTGCCGATGCCGGGTCGCCACAACATCTCCAATGCCTGCGCCGCGATCGCCGTCGCCAACCGGCTCGATATTCCGGAAGAGGCGATCCGCAAGGGATTGTCGAGCTTCGGCGGCGTCAAGCGACGCTTCACCTTGACGGGCACCTGGAACGGCGCGCAGATCTTCGACGACTATGGCCATCACCCGGTCGAGATCAAGGCAGTGCTCAGGGCCGCGCGCGAAGCCTGCAAGGGCCGGATCATCGCCGTGCACCAGCCGCATCGCTATTCGCGCCTTGCCAGCCTGTTCGAGGATTTCGCCAACTGCTTCAACGATGCCGATACGCTGTTCCTGGCGCCGGTCTATGCGGCGGGCGAGGATCCGATCGAGGGATTCGATGCCGAGGCGCTGGTTTCGCGCATCAAGTCGGGCGGACATCGCGACGCACGCTATCTTTCTTCACCGGATCAGTTGGCGCCGCTCGTTGCGGGTATTGCGCAACCCGGCGATTTCGTGGTCCTGTTGGGGGCTGGAAGCATCACATACTGGGCGGCCGCGCTGCCCAAGGAATTGGAAGCCTATTCGGGAAAGTCGGCATGAAACAGGTGGATGGAGAAAAACTTCTGGCGTCGCTTGGTCCGGGCGTCGATGCCTTGCGGGGACGCCTGACGCCCGACGCGCCGATGGACCGCGTCACTTGGTTCCAGGCGGGCGGTCTGGCCGAACTCATGTTCCAGCCGCACGATACCGATGATCTCGTTGCCTTTCTCAAGCTCCTGCCCGAATCGGTGCCGCTGACCGTCGTCGGTGTGGGCTCCAACCTTCTGGTCCGCGACGGGGGCATTCCGGGCGTCGTCATCCGTCTGTCGGCCAAGGGTTTCGGTCAGGTGGAACTTGCCGGCGAGAACCGTATTCGGGCCGGCGCCATCTGCCCAGACAAACATATCGCGGCCATGGCGATGGATCATAACATCGGCGGGTTTGCTTTCTTCTACGGTATTCCAGGTTCGATCGGCGGTGCCGTCAGGATGAATGCCGGCGCTAACGGTGGCGATACCGCCGGTCGGCTGGTCGAGGTGGAGGCGGTAGACCGCAAGGGCAATATTCATGTCCTTTCCAAGGCCGACATGGGTTACACTTATCGTCATTCCTCCGCGCCGGACGGGCTGATCTTCACGAGCGCCTTGTTCGAGGGCTATCCTGACGAGAAGGCCAAGATCCGTGCCGAGATGGACGCGGTGCGCCATCACCGTGAAACGGTGCAGCCGGTCAAGGAAAAGACCGGCGGTTCGACCTTCAAGAACCCGGAAGGACATTCCGCCTGGGAATTGATCGACGAGGCCGGTTGCCGCGGCCTGATGATCGGCGGCGCGCAGATGTCGTCTCTGCACTGCAATTTCATGATTAATATCGGCCATGCCACCGGCTACGATCTCGAATATCTCGGTGAGACCGTGCGCCAGCGCGTCTTCGAGCATTCCGGTGTCAAGCTGGAGTGGGAGATCAAGCGTCTCGGCATGTTTATGCCGGGCCGCGAGATCAAGCCTTTCATGGGTGTAACGACCGAGTAACCGGCCTCAGGCGGGTCAGCCCAGAACCTTGCTGGAGGCGGCGACGAAAGTGACGCCGCCTTTTTCGTCCGCGGTTTCAGCCAGCGCGACATCCATGAAACGATCCGTGATCCTGACGATGCCGAAACCGCCCTTGTAGGCGGCTGTCGGTTTCACGATGTCGAGGCCGGCGCTCCGATAGATCATCGGCGTGTCGTGCTCATGGCCATGGAAGATGGCGACGATGTTGTAGCCGCGGATGGTATCGGCAAAGGCCAGTCTTTCGGCATCCGACCACCAGTGCGGCGGACCGCTTCCGTCGTCGTCGAAGGTCTTCCTGACGGGGTCCCACCGCTCGAGAGAGAAGGGGTCCCAGCCGTAATGCTGGAACAGCACGACAGGCCTGCCGTCGGCGGCGAAGCTTTTGAGATCCTGCGCCAGCCATGACAGCCCGCTTGCCGCCCCCTTGCCGGTGTCGCCCGCGTAACGCTGAAGCTGGACGAGATGCAACCGTTCCCAGTTCCAGGAATAGCTGTCGGACGCCTCGTCGTAGTTCTCGGCAGGAAGAGGCGGCTTGAAGAAGACACTCGGCTTGTGGTTCAGGCGAACATAGTCGCGCAGTTCGTCCCGGTACCAGTTGATCTCCGGCGGTTTGCCGTCCTGATCGAGATCGTGATTGCCGAGGCCGACATAGACCGGATAATGCACGCGATCGGGACCGGAACCCTGCCGGTAACGCTCGGAAAACTGCCGGAGCTGCGCTCCTTCGCGGGGAAGGGCGGTCTGACCGCCGCCATCGTCGGTGATGTCTCCGCAAACGATGAGGCCGCGGGGCGTTGCGATCCGGGTTCCGGCGCCGGCCAGTGCCGTTGGCTTGCCGTTAATCTCGGTCGGCCAGCGAAGACGGTGCACGGCGTTCAAGGCCCGGATGTGACGCAGCAGGTTTTCATCCGTCTTGCCTTCTTCCGCACAGCCGGGACTGAGCCCCTCACCGATGCGGCAGGCATGCACGTCATTGGTGACGAGGAAGGTTATGTCGGTGGCGATGGTGGCCGCGCTCGCCGCCTGCCGAAAGGTATGGACCGACCCCGAAGCCAGTAGTCCCTTCAGCAATATCCGTCGTGAAATCATGGCGGCCTCTCGTTCCCGGTTGTCGATAGTAGCAGCCGGTCATGGAGAGAAAAGTCATTGTTACTTGAATGGTGAACAAGAGAAAGGCCGCGAAAGCAGGTGCTTCGCGGCCCTTTTTATTCTTCTGATTCAGGCGCTCAGACCTCTTCCCGGCCCGAAAGCAGGATGCATGCCAGGGTAATCACCGCCGAAAGGCCGAGGTAGAGGCCTACGGCGGTCATGCCATAATTGGCCTGCAACCACGTGGCGATATAGGGGGCGAGCGAAGCACCCACGATGCCGGCGAAGTTGAAGGTCAGCGATGCGCCGGTATAGCGGACGTTGGTCGGGAAGGGGGCGGCCAGTGCAGCGCCGATCAGTGCATAGGTCATGCCCATCAGCGCCATCGAGCCGACGGCGAAGACGGCGACACCCGTTTCGCCGCCCTGCAGCAATGCGGGAAGGGCAAAGGAAAAGAGCGCGATCAGCACCGTGATGACGATCAGCGACAGGCGGCGGCCGACGCGGTCTCCCACCTTGCCGGTCAGCGGGATGAAGATGCCGAAGACCACGGCGCCGAGGATCTGGATTTCCAGCGCGTCGAGGAAGGGGATCTGCAGAACCTTGACGTTGTAAGACAGCAGCCAGGCCGTGCCGATATAGAACAGCACGAAGGTGACGAGCGCCACGAAGGTGCCGAGGAACAGGCTGCGCTTGTACCTGGTGAACACCTCCGCGGCCGGAACAGCCACACGCTCCTGCGTGTCGATCGCCTTCTGGAATGCCGGCGTCTCGCTGATCGAGAAGCGCACCCACAGGCCGAGCACGATCAGCAGAGTGGAGGCGAGGAAGGGAACGCGCCAGCCCCAGGCGAGCAGGGCGTCCTTGGAGATGACCTGCAGCAGCAGCCAGAACATGCCGGAGGAGAGGAACAGGCCGACCGGGGCGCCGAGTTGCGGGAACATGGCGTACCAGTTGCGCTTGCCTTCCGGCGCGTTCTCGGTGGCAAGCAGCACTGCGCCGCCCCATTCGCCGCCGAGGCCGAAACCCTGGCCGAACCGGCAGAGCGCCAGCAGCAGCGGTGCGATCACGCCGATCTGCTCGTAGCTCGGCAAAAGGCCGATGACGACGGTGGAGATGCCCATCGTCAGAAGGGCCGCTACCAGCGTCGTCTTGCGGCCGATGCGGTCGCCGAAATGGCCGAAGACGACGGCGCCGAGCGGACGGGCGAAGAAGGCGATGGAGAAGGTGGCGAAGGAGGCGAGCAGCGCGGTGGTCGGATCGTTGTTCGGGAAGAACAGCGTCGGGAAGACCAGGACGGCCGCGGTTGCGTAGACATAAAAATCGAAGAACTCGATCGTCGTGCCGACCAGACTGGCCATCAGCACGCGCGCGGGGGAATTCGGTGCGGCGTTGCCGGAAGACGTGGTCGCAGTCGGCGATACCTGGGATATCGCGTCTGTCATTTCATTTTCCAGTTCGGGATTTTCTTAACGACACCTTAGGAAAGGTCGCGTGCTCATTAATACAATTTTCCTGCTTGTAAAGCGTCAAGTTTGCAAGAAATGGAATGATGGCGACCGCCACATGGCCACAAAGTTGCCGCCTAACCCTGATTATCGTTTTGAAACGGCAGGTTACCGATTCGGCGGATGCACTTGTTCTTGCGGTCGGAACCGATCCGGCGTGTGTGAAAAAAGCCAGTGCTCGAAATGCAGGAGCGTCGAATTTTTCGTTAAAATCGGGCCGTTTGAAGCCGGGCGGTTAACGAAAGTAAACACTTCATTAACCTTAATGTCGTTTTACTAAGACAACGGTCGAGGCGGTCATCATCTGAGTCCGCTTCCGGCTTGAGGTCGATCAGTATGTTTTATTTTTTCCTGCGGGGGCGTTGATGAGTGGCAAGCATGTAGCCGTCCTGATGGGGGGCCTTTCCTCGGAGAGGCCGGTCAGCCTTTCTTCCGGGGCTGCCTGTGCGGAGGCGCTCGAATCCGTCGGCTACCGTGTGACCCGCGTCGATGTCGGACGCGATATCGGTCAGGTGCTTTCCGATCTTCGTCCGGATGTCGCTTTCAATGCACTGCATGGCCCTTTCGGTGAGGATGGCACCGTTCAGGGCGTTCTCGAATACCTGCAGATCCCCTATACGCATTCGGGCGTTCTGGCCTCGGCGCTGGCCATGGACAAGGCTCAGGCGAAGATCGTTGCGGCCAATGCCGGAATTCCGGTTGCCGAGGCGAAGGTGATGATGCGCTTCGACATCGGGACGGTACATCCGATTGCTCCGCCCTATGTGGTGAAGCCGGTTCGCGAAGGTTCCAGCTTCGGCGTCGTCATCGTTCGCGAGGATATGGCGCATCCACCCCAATCGCTGCAGTCCAGTGAGTGGCGCTATGGCGATCGGGTCATGGTCGAGCACTACGTTGCGGGGCGCGAGCTGACCTGTGGCGTCATGGGCGACAGGCCGCTTGGTGTGACGGAGATCGTGCCGCAGGGGCATAGCTTCTACGATTACGATTCCAAATATGTCGCCGGTGGTTCGCGGCACGTGCTTCCTGCAGAAATTTCACCGAAAATTTACCAAAAAATACAATCATTGGCACTTAAGGCGCATCAAGCAATCGGGTGCCGAGGGGTTAGTCGATCCGATTTTCGTTTCGATGATCGCCTCTCCGAAGACGGTGAGCTCATCTGGCTGGAGATTAATACCCAGCCTGGGATGACTCCGACGTCGCTGGTGCCTGAAATGGCTGCTCATATGGGTATGGGCTTCGGTGAATTTGTCCGGTGGATGGTGGAGGACGCGTCTTGTTTGCGGTAAGGGGCGATAGGTCAGGGGAGTTTGCGGCGCATGCCGCGCATGCCTCTGCGGCTTCCGCGGAAGGTGTGGTTTTGCCGCGTCCGTTGCGGCGCGTCGTGCGCTTTGTCGTCAGCCTCTGCTCGGGGCGAATCGCAATTCCGGCCCATACGGGCAAGGTTTCTCTCGTTGGTTTTTACTCTGCCATTGCTGTTTACGGCGTGGTTGTCGGTGGGCATGGTCCTGCGGTCAGTCAGGCGATCACGTCGTTTGCGGGTTTTGCGATCGAGGATGTAAAGGTTTCCGGCAACGAGCAGACCTCGGAGATCGACATTCTTCAGCTTCTTGGTCTTGATGGTTCGACGAGTCTTCTCGGTCTCGATATTGCGGCGGCTCGTCAGTCGCTCACCGAGTTGCCCTGGGTCGAATCGGCAGAGGTTCGCAAGGTGTATCCGTCCCGCGTCGAGGTCGCTCTTCGCGAGCGCAAGGCCTACGGAATCTGGCAGCATGGCACGGAGCTTTCCCTGATCGAGAAGTCCGGCAGCGTGATTGCGCCGCTGCGCGACAACAAGTTTGCAAGCCTGCCGCTTTTCGTGGGGCGTGATGCCGAGACGGCTGCTTCCGAAGTCGAGAAGGAGTTCGCCAGGTTTCCCGAGGTTGCCTCGCGGATCAAAGCCTATGTCCGCGTTGCCGGTCGCCGCTGGGATATCCACCTCGACAACGGTGTCGTGGTGAAGCTTCCGGAAGAAGGGGTTTCAGACGCTCTCGCCCGGCTTTCCCGTCTCGATGCGGAACAGCAGATTCTCTCCCGTGATATAGCGGCCGTCGATTTGCGGCTGCCCGATCGCACAACCGTTCAGCTGACGCCGGAGGCGCAGGAGCGCCGGTTGGCGGCGGTCGAGGAACGTCGCAAGGCACTCAAGAAGGCGGGGCAGAACATATGAATCTGTTCGGAAGCTCCCATTTCGGTCTCCCGCGCATCAAGCCGCTCTCTTCGAAGCGTACCCATGTGGTCTCGGTGCTGGATATCGGCTCCAGCAAGGTCGTCTGCATGATCGGCCGGCTCACCCCGCGCAAGGAAAGCTCCGTCCTGCCCGGTCGCACGCATAACGTCGAAATCATCGGTATCGGTCACCAGCGCTCTCGCGGCGTCAAATCCGGGGTGATCGCCGATCTCGATGCCGTCGAAAACGTCGTTCGCCTGGCGGTGGACGCTGCCGAGCGGATGGCCGGGCTGACCGTCGAAAGCCTGATCGTCAACGTTTCTGCCGGCCGCATCGGTTCGGACGTTTATACGGCGACCATCGACCTCGGCGGACAGGAAGTCGAATCGGGCGACCTGCGCAAGGTTCTCGTTGCCGCCGGCCAGCAGTCGCAGGGTTCGGACCGGGCCGTGCTGCATTCTCTGCCGACGGGTTTCTCGCTGGATGGCGAACGTGGAATCCGCGATCCGCTCGGCATGTATGGCGACGCGCTCGGGGTCGACATGCATGTCGTGACGGCGGAGCGCGCCGCGCTTCGGAACCTCGAACTTTGCATCAACCGCGCTCACCTGACGGTCGAGGGCGTTGTTGCAACGCCTTATGCGAGCGGTCTTGCCGCCCTGGTCGACGATGAGGTCGAACTCGGCTGCGCCGCCATCGACATGGGTGGCGGCATGACGACGATCTCCGTCTTCGCCGAGGGCAAGCTGATCCATACCGATGCGATCGCGCTCGGTGGCCATCACGTCACCACCGACGTTGCGCGCGGTCTGTCGACCCGGATCGAAGACGCCGAACGTCTCAAGGTGGTCCATGGTTCCGCCCTTGCGAACGGCGCCGACGAGCGTGATGTGCTTTCCATTCCGCCGATCGGCGAGGATGATCGCGATCAGCCGACCCAGGTGCCGAAGGCGCTGCTGACGCGGATTATTCGCGCCCGCATCGAAGAGACTCTTGAACTTCTGCGTGATCGGATTCAGAAGTCGGGCTTCTCGCCGGTTGTCGGCAAGCGAGTCGTTTTGACGGGTGGCGCAAGCCAGCTGACGGGCCTTCCCGAAGCTGCGCGCCGCATCCTTGCCCGCAACGTGCGAATCGGGCGCCCAATGGGTGTCGCCGGCCTCCCGGCCGCGGCCAAGGGTCCCGCTTTTTCGACCGCTGTCGGATTGATGATTTATCCGCAAGTTGCAGATCAGGAGACCCATGCCGGGCAGGCGGGATTGTTCTCGCCCTTCGGTAACGGCAACAGCCGTATCGCCCGCATGGGCCAATGGCTGAAAGAGAGTTTTTGAGTTCAGTCCGTCGGTCCCGCAGGGCGGGCCGCCGGGCGAAAGAGTTGAAATGACATGGCCGGCGTGGCGATGCGGCCGGAAAGAGAAGGAACTGGTACCATGACCATCAAGCTGCAGAAGCCAGACATTACCGAGCTGAAGCCCAGGATCACCGTGTTCGGTGTCGGGGGCGGCGGCGGCAACGCCGTCAACAACATGATTACCGCGGGCCTACAGGGTGTCGACTTCGTCGTCGCCAACACGGATGCCCAGGCGCTGACCATGACGAAGGCCGAACGCATCATCCAGCTCGGCGTCAACGTTACGGAAGGCCTCGGCGCCGGTTCGCAGCCGGAAGTCGGCCGCGCTGCCGCCGAAGAGTGCATCGATGAGATCATCGATCACCTGAACGGTACGCACATGTGCTTCGTCACCGCCGGCATGGGCGGCGGCACGGGTACCGGTGCAGCCCCGGTCGTCGCACAGGCAGCCCGCAACAAGGGCATCCTGACGGTCGGCGTGGTCACCAAGCCGTTCCACTTCGAAGGCGCCCGCCGTATGCGGCTCGCCGAACAGGGCATCGAGGAACTTCAGAAGTCCGTCGACACCCTGATCGTCATTCCGAACCAGAACCTCTTCCGCATCGCCAACGACAAGACCACCTTCGCCGACGCCTTCGCGATGGCCGACCAGGTGCTCTACTCCGGCGTTGCATGCATTACCGACCTGATGGTGAAGGAAGGTCTCATCAACCTCGACTTCGCCGACGTCCGCTCGGTCATGCGCGAAATGGGCCGTGCAATGATGGGTACAGGCGAGGCTTCGGGCCAGGGCCGCGCGATGCAGGCCGCGGAGGCAGCAATCGCCAACCCGCTGCTGGACGAAACCTCGATGAAGGGCGCTCAGGGCCTCCTGATCTCCATCACCGGTGGCCGCGACCTCACGCTCTTCGAAGTCGACGAAGCCGCGACCCGTATCCGCGAGGAAGTCGATCCGGATGCGAACATCATCCTCGGCGCGACCTTCGACGAAGCGCTGGAAGGCATCATCCGCGTTTCGGTCGTTGCGACCGGCATCGACCGTGCTGCCCTCGCTTCCAAGGGCTTCGAAGCTGCACCGCTTTCCAAGCCCGTTATGCGTCCTTCCGCGGCCGTTGCTCCGGCTCCGGCCGCATATCAGCCTGCAATGGCGCAGGCACCCAAGACCGTTGACCCGGTCGCCGAAACCATCCGCTCGGCTGAAGCCGAAATGGAGCGTGAACTTGAAATCGCCGTCGCCCGCCAGGCTGCAGCCACACCGGTTCAGCAGCCGGTTGCCGAACCGGAATTCCGTCCGGCCAGCCGCCTGTTCGCAACCCCGGTTGCGGAACCCGCACCGGCTCCGCGCATGGCGGAACCGATGCCTGCCCCGATGGTGAGCCGCCCGGTCGCTCCGATGGCTGCACCGGCCCCGCAGCCGATGGCTTCCGCTCCGCTCCGTCACGAGCCGGTTGTTCCGGTCGCCCGCCAGACGGTCGAGCAGGTCCGCATGCCGAAGGTCGAGGATTTCCCGCCGGTCGTCCGCGCCGAGATGGACCAGCGTGCCGCGCCGGCCGCTCACGACGAGCGCGGTCCGATGGGCCTGCTGAAGCGAATCACCAATTCGCTTGTCGGCCATCAGGAAGGCGAGCAGGTTGCCGCCGACGTTCCGGCGCCTGCTCCGGTCGCACAGCCTCAGCGTCGTCCGCTGTCGGCCGAGGCGAGCCTTTATGCTCCGCGCCGCGGTCAGCTCGACGACCAGGGTCGGCAGGTGCCGGCCGCGCGTGCTGCCCATGGCGGTGACGACGAGCTGGAAATCCCGGCCTTCCTGCGTCGCCAGTCGAATTAAGGGCGGCCTTACGAAGCGAATTCGGAGCCCGGGCGAGAGCCCGGGCTTCCTTTGTTTCAGGCCGCAGTTCGTGGTGTAAATTGTCTTTTGTTTTCAAACTCATTGGATCGTAACAATCGGAAACGAACAGTGATTTGGAATGTCGGCGAGCCCGCCGTATGAAAGGATCGACACGTGGACAGGGTGCGCCGTGGGGCGGCTTGTCCGGAGAATGAAAGACCAGTCGCGCCTAGGCGCCGACGGCCGGAAGACAGAGGCAGTATTCATGGCAATCGCATTGCTCGGATTTCAGACGACCATCGCGGCACCGCTCAGCCTGACGGGCATCGGTGTGCATTCCGGGCGGTCGGTGACAATCAATCTTCAGCCTGCAGAAGCCGGCACCGGCATCGTCTTCGTGCGGTTGTTCGAAGACGGTACGCAGGCCGAATACAAGGCGGTTTCCTCGCAGGTCGGCAATACCGATCTTTGCACGGTGCTCGGCACCTCGCCTGCCCGTTCGGTCGCAACCATCGAACATGTCATGGCGGCCATATACGCGCTCGGCATCGACAATCTCGTGATCGAGGTCGACGGTGCGGAAATGCCGATTATGGACGGCAGCTCCGAAGTTTTCATCGAGGCGATCGAGCAGGTCGGCATCAGCAATCTCGGTGTCAAGCGCCGCTATATCCGGGTTACCAAGCCGGTTCGTATCGAAGCCGGTGCTTCCTGGGCGGAGTTCCGTCCGTATGACGGGACCCGTTTCGAGGTCGAGATCGATTTTACGTCGCCGTTGATCGGTCGGCAGAGCTGGCAGGGCGACCTGACGGCTGCGACCTTCAAGAGCGAATTGTCGCGGGCTCGGACCTTCGGTTTCATGCGGGATGTGGAGCGCCTCTGGGCTGCCGGCTTTGCGCTTGGCTCCTCGCTGGAAAACTCGGTGGTCATTTCTGACGACGATACCGTCATCAATGTCGAGGGGCTTCGCTACGCGGACGAGTTTGTGCGTCACAAGACGCTCGACGCCGTTGGCGATCTTGCTCTTGCCGGTGCGCAGTTCATCGGCTGCTACCGTTCCTATCGCGGCGGCCACAAACTCAACGCCAATGCATTGAAGGCTCTTCTGGAGAATCGCGACGCTTACGAAGTGGTCGAGGCTCCGGCCCGCAGCCAGCAGGCGAGGGCGCGTGAATTCGTCGCCGTCAATGTTCCGGAATTTGCTCCCTGGTCTGCCTGAGAGGACGCAGCTTTCCTCGATTTCACAAGGGTTTCGTCGTTTTGTCCCGCCTTCTCCCGAGGGCGGGACGATACGTATTCAGCGCTTGCCGGTCGCTCCAGTCGAAGGTTGCGGACCAATTCCGGGTTTTCCTTCTGGATCGCCACAAAAATGCGTTAAATCGCGATCATTGCGTTGCTCTCCCGCCGCTTTTGTGGCTAGAAACGCCATTTGAAAGCGACGGCTTTTCAAACGGCGCTGCAATCGGGATCTGTCGAATGAGTCATTTAAGGTCGGTCACTGTGAAGAAAGCAGCACGTATTGCCAGCATTTGTGTGATGATGACTGTATCCGGCGGGTTGCTCGCCGCCTGCCAGTCCGATCCCGATATCGACATCACCAAGCTCGGCGTCGATACCGATCCGCCGGAAACCCTCTACAATCAGGGCCTTGCCAACATCAAGGCCGGCAATATGGCCGAAGCGTCGCGCAAGTTCGACGCCGTCGATGCACAGCATCCGTTCTCAGAGCCCGCCCGCAAGTCGCTGGTGATGAGCACCTTCGTGAAATACCGTCTTGCCCGCTATACCGAAGCGGTATCGACGGGCAACCGCTATCTCAATCTCTATCCGAAGTCCGATGACGCCGCCTACGTGCAGTATCTCGTCGGTCTGTCCTACTGGAAACAGATTTCCAACGTCACACAGGACCAGAAGAATTCGGTGAAGACCATCGAGACGATGCAGAAGGTCGTCGACCAGTATCCCGATTCGGAATATGTCGACGACGCGCAGGCGAAGATCCGCTTCGCGCGCGACCAACTCGCCGGCAAGGAGATGCAGGTCGGCCGTTATTATCTCGAGCGCAAGGAATACCTGGCCTCGATCTCCCGTTTCCGTACGGTCGTCGAAAAATATCCGAACACGAACCAGATCGAGGAAGCGCTGGCGCGCCTCGTCGAGGCCTATTACGCGATGGGCGTCGTGCAGGAAGCGCAGACCGCCGCGGCCGTTCTCGGCCACAACTATCCGGACAGCCAGTGGTATGCCGATTCCTACAAGCTGCTCCAGAGCGGCGGTCTGGAACCGCGCGAGAACGCGGGTTCGTGGATTTCGCGCGCCGGCAAGAAGCTCCTGCTCGGGAGCTGAGACACCCGACATCCAGGTGAGATGAGGCATCCATGCTGGTCCAGTTGTCGATCCGCGATATCGTTCTGATCGAGCGGCTGGATCTTGCCTTCGAGGCGGGGCTGTCGGTTCTGACCGGCGAGACCGGCGCCGGCAAGTCCATCCTGCTCGACAGTCTTTCGCTTGCGCTCGGCGGGCGCGGCGATGGCTCCCTGGTGCGCCATGGCGAAGAGAAGGGGCAGGTCACCGCCGTCTTCGACGTCGAGGGCGATCATCCCGCCCGAACGCTCCTGCGCGGCAATGGGGTGGACGATGACGGCGATCTCATCTTTCGGCGCATCCAGTCGGCGGACGGTCGTACGCGCGCCTACATAAACGACCAGCCGGTTTCCGTGCAGCTGATGCGGCAGGCCGGGCAGTTGCTCGTCGAAATCCACGGACAGCATGACGACCGGGCGTTGGTCGACACCGATGCGCACCGGATGCTGCTCGATGCCTTTGCCGGGCTTTCCGACGATGTCGTCACCCTTGGCGACGCCTATCGTCGTTGGCGCGAGGCGGACCGGGTGCTGAAGGCGCACCGGGCTCGTGTCGAGGCCGCCGCCCGCGAGGCGGATTACTTGCGGGCTTCCGTCGAGGAACTCGAAAAGCTTGCCCCGGTGGATGGCGAGGAGGACGCGCTCGCCGAACGCCGCACGATCATGCAGAAGTCCGAGCGAATCGCCAGCGACATCTCGGAAGCGTCCGAGTTCCTGAACGGCCATGCCTCTCCCGTACCGCTGATTGCATCTCTGGTCCGAAGGCTGGAGCGCAAGAGCCATGAAGCGCCGGGCCTTCTGGAAGACACGGTTCAATTGCTCGACGCTGCGCTCGATCACCTTTCCAACGCTCAGATGGAGGTCGAGGCTGCGCTTAGACGTACCGAATTCGATCCCCATGAACTGGAGCGTGTCGAAGAAAGGCTTTTCGCCCTGAGGGCGGCGGGCCGGAAATATTCGGTATCCGTTGCCGACCTGCCGGCGCTGGCGGAAAAGATGGTAGGCGACCTTGCCGAACTGGATGCCGGCGAGGAGCGCCTGGGCGAGCTTGAGGCCGCCGTGGCGGCGGCGCGTGCGCATTACGATCATCTCGCGGTCGCCTTGTCCGACAAGCGCCGCAACGCCGCATCGGCGCTTTCCGAGGCGGTGATGGCGGAGTTGCCGGCGCTGAAGCTGGAGCGCGCCCGTTTCATGGTGGAAGTCGCGACCGATGCCGCTGCTGCGACCGCCGAGGGGATCGATACCGTCGAGTTCCACGTCCAGACGAACCCCGGAACCAGGCCCGGACCGATCATGAAGGTTGCCTCGGGCGGCGAACTCTCTCGCTTCCTGCTGGCGCTGAAGGTGGCGCTTGCCGATCGCGGTTCGGCGCCGACCCTGGTCTTCGACGAGATCGATACGGGCGTCGGCGGCGCGGTTGCCGATGCCATCGGTCAACGGCTGAAACGGCTTTCGGCAAAGGTGCAGGTTCTTTCCGTCACGCATGCGCCGCAGGTTGCTGCACGTGCCGGGACCCATCTGCTGATCTCCAAGGGGCCGACCGGTGAGGCGGGCGACAAGATCGCGACGCGGGTTGCGACCATGGAGCCGGAGCGGCGCCGGGAGGAGATTGCCCGCATGCTGGCAGGTGCCTCGATCACGGACGAGGCAAGGGCCGCTGCCGCCAAGCTTCTTGCTGGCGAGGGCTGACGGCCTGATCTGTTCCGATGCAAGGCGCAGATTGCTTTATCTGCCGAAACCTGTTTCCCTCGGGGCACGATGACAGGCGTTTTTGCGACCTACTGGGCTGAAATCCTTGCCGTTCTTTCCATTGTGCTGGGGACGGTGGCCGCCGTGCATGCCGCGATGACCAAGCGGGATGTCCGCTCAGCCATCGGCTGGGTTGGCATTATTCTTCTTTCTCCTCTGATCGGAACGCTCATCTATGCGGTCGCCGGCATCAACCGGGTGCGCCGCAAATCGCTGATTTCTCGCCGCACGCGGCGTTTCGAGGAACTCTGGAAGCGGCTTTCCGAATACGGCGTGCCGCGCGAGGCCATCACCCGGGATTTCGGTAGCCGCATGGGGGCGCTGAAATCGCTTGGCGATACCGTCGGCCATCATGCGCTCCTGTCCGGCAATCGGATCGAAGTTCTGGGCTCAGGCCGCGAGACTTACGCGGCGCTCTGCGCGGCGATCGACGGGGCAGAGAGGAGCGTCATCCTGGAGACCTACATCTTCGACCGTGACCGTATCGGAAAACGGGTTGCCGATTGTCTTGCGGCAGCGGTCGGGCGCGGTGTGGAGGTTCGGGTGCTGGTCGACGCCGTCGGCGCCCGTTACAGCGTCCCGAGTATCCTCGGTTACCTCAGGGAGCGCGGAGTTCCCGTCGCCGCGTTCAACGGCAAGGTCATCGTCGGCATGCGGCTGCCCTATGCGAACCTGCGCACCCACCGCAAGATCATGGTGGTCGACGGCAAGGTCGCCTTCATGGGCGGCATGAATATCCGTGCCGCCTTCGATGGCGAGGATGCCGCGCGCGACACCCATTTCAGGGTCACGGGGCCGATCGTGTCGGACATCTTCGCCGTGGCGGCGGAAGACCTCCACTTTGAGACCGGCGAGGTGCTGACGGGCGTCGCGTGGCAGTTAGCGGTCGATGATGCCGTGCCGGGTGGACCGGCTTTCGCGCGGACCGTGATATCCGGTCCGGACAGCCACATCGAAACCAATCACAAGATCCTGATGGGCGCCTTTTCTGTCGCGGAAAAATCGATCCGCATCATGTCGCCCTATTTTCTTCCTGATAACATCCTGCTTGCGGCTCTCGTCACGGCGGCGCGGCGCGGAGTGTTGGTCGAAATCGTCGTGCCTTCACAGAACAATCTGGCGATCGTCAGTCATGCGATGACCTCGCAGTTCGGGCAGATCCTCAAGGACGGCTGTCGAATCTATCGTGCTCCGGGGCCGTTCGACCATTCGAAACTGCTGACGGTGGACGGCCAATGGTCCTTCATCGGTTCCTCGAATCTCGATTCGCGCTCCCTGCGGTTGAACTTCGAGATCGACATGGAGGTCTTCGATCGGGACTTTGCCGCAGCCATCGATGCCCGTATCGATGCAGCGCTGGACGGCGCGGAATCACTTTCCTTCGAAGTCCTGGGATCACGACCGTTCCTGCTGCGTTTCTTCGATCGTATTCTCTGGCTCGGTTCTCCCTATCTCTGAGGCAGATGTCGGAGGTTCTGAAAAACTGCGGAAATTTGCCGCTGCCGTGTATTTGCTGTTGCGGTGCGGTATCCCGCATTTCACATTGGGGCCGTAAGCGCCGGGCAACGGTGCCGACGTCCGGTCGCCTCGGTCAGGCAGGACCGGGCATCGTGCCCGACAGTCGCATGGTAACGAGATGACGAAGACCAAAGGCAATCTCGCCAGGACAATGCTCGCTTCGATCCGCAATCGCGCAAACCGGGCGGTTGTTCGGCCTTTCGACGCGCGGGACGGGTCGCTGGTGGTCGCCTCCTACAACGTTCACAAATGCGTCGGCACCGACGGACGCTTCAATCCCGAGCGGATCATCGAGGTTATCAGCGAGATTGACCCGGACGTGATCGCGCTGCAGGAGGCCGACCAGCGTTTCGGCGAAAGGTCCGGCCTTCTCGATCTGCCGCGGCTTCGGCTGGAGACGGGTCTGATGCCTGTCCCGGTCCTGTCGAAACCGAAATCCCATGGCTGGCGCGGCAATGTGCTGCTGTTCAAGGAGGGGGTGGTCCGGGACGTGCATCAGGTGGCGCTGCCGGGGCTGGAGCCGCGGGGCGCGCTCGTCGCGGAGATCGATCTCGCGCGGGGCGAGGGATTGCGGGTGATTGCCGCGCATCTCGGCCTTCTGCGCTGGGCGCGCCGCCAGCAGGCGGACGTCATCCTCGATATCATGGACGGCCGGGAGGAGCGGCCGACCCTGCTGATGGGCGATTTCAACGAATGGCGGCTTGGCCCGGGTTCGGCGCTCACCCGCCTCGAATCGGTGTTCGGTCCGCTGCCGCCGGCGATCCCGAGTTTTCCCGCCCGGCTGCCGGTGCTTTCCCTTGACCGGATCATGGCGAATCGCGCCGGCCTCATTGCCGAGCTTGCCGTGCACGACACGCCGCTTGCCCGTCTGGCGTCTGACCACCTGCCGCTGACCGCGCGGCTCGATCTCGACGGGGTGTGACGCCCCCGCTTTTCATTCCGTCAATTTAGGCTAATACCGAAGGCGTCAATTTTCGGAGCATGGCCATGGCAAAGGATATCGTCGCAGTCGCTGATCTGACCGAGGAGCAGGCCGTTGCCGAACTGGCGCGACTGTCTGCGGAAATCGCCCGCCACGATGCTCTCTATCACGGCAAGGACCAGCCGGAGATTTCCGACGCCGATTACGATGCGCTGAAGCGGCGGAACGATGCCATCGAGGCCCGTTTTCCCGCACTCGTGCGTGCCGACAGCCCATCGAGGCGGGTGGGTGCCACGCCGCTGGCGACCTTCGCGCCGATCGTCCATGCCCGTCCGATGCTGTCGCTCGACAACACCTTTTCCGACGAGGACGTCGCCGATTTCATCGCTTCCGTCTACCGCTTCCTCGGGCGGCTGCCGGACAATTCCATCGCGTTCACCGCCGAGCCGAAAATCGACGGTCTCTCCATGTCGATCCGCTATGAAGGCGGCCGGCTCGTAACGGCCGCAACCCGCGGGGACGGTACCACGGGTGAGAATGTCACCGCGAATATTCTCACCATCAGGGAAATCCCGCGCCAATTGCCGCCGGGTGCGCCCGATGTCGTCGAGGTGCGCGGTGAGGTCTATATGGCAAAGAGCGATTTCCTGGCGCTCAACGCGCAGATGGAGGCAGAAGGCAAGCAGACCTACGTCAATCCACGCAACACGGCTTCCGGTTCTCTTCGCCAGCTCGACCCGAAGGTGACGGAGAGCCGCAAACTGAAATTCTTCGCCTATGCCTGGGGCGACATGTCCGCCATGCCGGCCGACACGCAGATGGGCATGGTCGAGATGTTCCGCATGTGGGGTTTCCCGGTCAATCCGCTGATGAGGCGGCTTCATTCGACGGAGGAGATTCTTGCGCATTACCGGGAGATCGGCCTGATGCGCGCCGATCTCGACTACGATATCGATGGTGTCGTCTACAAGGTCGACCGGCTGGACCTGCAGGAGCGGCTGGGCTTCCGGTCGCGTTCGCCCCGGTGGGCGACGGCGCACAAGTTTCCGGCCGAGCAGGCCTTCACCACGGTCGAGAACATCGAGATCCAGGTCGGACGCACCGGCGCGCTTACGCCCGTTGCCCGGCTGGAGCCGATTACGGTGGGTGGCGTCGTGGTGACCAACGCGACGCTGCACAATGAGGATTATATCAAGGGCATCGGCAATTCCGGCGAGCGGATCCGTCCGGACGACCATGATATCCGCATCGGCGACACCGTCATCGTCCAACGTGCGGGGGACGTTATTCCGCAGGTCCTCGACATCGTGCCGGAAAAGAGGCCCGAAGGGGCCGTGCCTTATGCCTTCCCCAAGACATGTCCGGTCTGCGGCAGCCATGCCGTGCGCGAGCTGAACGAGAAGACCGGGAAGCTCGATTCCGTTACCCGCTGCACCGGTGGCTTCGTCTGCTCCGCGCAGGCGAAGGAGCACATCAAGCATTTCGTCTCGCGCAATGCCTTCGACATTGAGGGATTGGGGACGAAGCAGGTCGATTTCTTCTTCGAGAGCGAGGACCCGGCGATCCAGATCCGCACGGCGCCCGATATCTTCACGTTGCGCAGCCGGCAGGAGGCTTCACCGCTTACCAAGCTCGAAAATATCGAGGGCTTCGGCCGTGTGAGCGTGCGCAAGCTGTTCGATGCCATCGATGCGCGCCGCGAAATCGCGCTTCACAGGCTGATCTTCGCGCTCGGTATTCGCCATGTGGGTGAGACCACCGCCAAGCTACTCGCTCGTTCCTACGGGTCCTATTCTGCCTTTGCCGAGGGCATGACGGCCGCGGCTCCGATGCATGGCGATGCCTGGAACGAACTCAATGCCATCGATGGTATCGGCGAGGTCGTCGCCGCCTCGATCGTTGAGTTCTTCAAGGAGCCGCGCAACATGACGGTCGTCGAGCGGCTCCTGCAGGAGGTTCGGCCGCTCGATGCGGAAGCGCCTGCCACGAGCGGCAGTCCCGTTGCCGGCAAGACCGTTGTGTTCACCGGCTCGCTCGAAAAGTTCACGCGCGACGAAGCGAAGGCGAGGGCGGAGAGCCTAGGTGCAAAGGTGGCGGGTTCTGTTTCGAAGAAGACGGACTACGTGGTGGCCGGGCCCGGCGCCGGGTCCAAGCTCGACAAGGCCCGCGAGCTCGGCGTGACCGTCATGGACGAGGACGAGTGGTTGGCCCTGATCGGCGGTTGAACCCCGCCGCGTAGACACACGTTCTGCATTGCGCATGACCGGAAAAACAGGTGGAATAACTCAAAAGGATAAATTGCGTTACCCCCTCGAAATATAGGTCAATTGACGCTGAAAACGATGGGCCGGCTGGGGAGCCTGGGGGCGTCGAGACACCCCCCGTCGTTTGGTTCCGGATGAATGGACCACGGCGCTATGCGGCTTGTTGTGATAAATGATGTGTCGTTTGTTTTGGGAGGCGCGACAAAGGTCGCGATGCAATGCGTCGAGGCGGGTATAGCCGCCGGAATGAATTGTACGGTCCTTGTCGGAGACGACGGCGAAGGCGTGCGCACGCGCTTTCCCGAGGCGACGGTCGTCGCCCTCGGAGAGAGGCCGCTGCGCGATGGCGTCCGGGTGCGCGACGTCATCGACCGGAACTACAATATCCGCGCTTACGCCATGCTGGACGGCCTGTTGTCCGCGAGCGATGAGGAGACCGTGGTTCATGTCCACGGCTGGTCCCAGATCCTTTCCCCTTCCATCTTTCACGCCCTTGCCCGCCATCGCGTCCGGGTGATCGTGACCGCGCATGATTTCTTTCTCACCTGTCCGAACGGCGGCCGCCTGAATTTCCGCACCGGCGAGGTCTGTGAATACGAACCGATGTCGCCGTCCTGCCTTTCCAGCAATTGCGACAAGCGCAGCTACCTGCACAAATTGTGGCGCGTCGGCCGAATGCTGACCCAGCGTTCCGCCGGAGAGGCGTTCTGGAACGGGGTGGAGGTGATCCTTGCCCATGAGAACATGGAGAAACATCTCGGGGGCGGTCTGCTGCGGCATTTCCAGACGCTGCGCACTCCCTGCAAGCCGCTGACCGCCGGGCCGGTCAGGGCCTGGCACAACGACCGGGCGCTGTTTCTCGGTCGCATGACCTGGGAGAAAGGCGTGCGCACGCTGGCGGAAGCGCTGAACGGAAGCGGCCGGACCGCGACCCTGATCGGGCGCGGGCCATTGCTCGAAGAGATTCAGAATGTCTTGCCTCACTGTTACGTGCCTGGCTGGCTGGAGGACAGCGAGGTCGATCGGCTCGCCTCCGGAGCACGGTTCTTCATCATGCCCTCGCGGATGCCGGAACCCTATGGCCTGGTGGCTGCCGAGGCGATGATGAGCGGCATTCCGGTGATCGTCAGCAGCAATGCCCTGATCGCGGACGAGGTGGCGCGCAACAGCGCCGGGCTGGTCTTCGAGAGCGGCAATGCCGCATCGCTTGCCGAGAAGATCGCGATGATGGACAGCGCCACCCTCGTGCGCCGCCTGAGCGAGGGAGCTTATGAATATGGCAAGCGGATCGCCCCGTCAGATGACGAATGGCGGCGCCGGCTCATCGAGATCTATCAGGGGGGCGTGTTCGCGGATGAGACGGGGGAGGAGACCGGCGTCATGCCCGAGGCAATGCGGGCAATCCACTGATGTATCGGCAATGCTGCGCCTCCGGGTGGGGCGGATCAGGCAAAGTTGTGAAGGCGTATTCGGGGAGGCAGGGAAACGATGGCAAGGGCTTTGGTCACCGGCGGTGCCGGTTTCGTTGGACGTCATATCTGCGCCAGGCTTCTGGATGAGGGGATGGATGTCGTGTGCGTGGACAGCCTTGCCCCGGCAACCGGCGCCCTTCGCCCCGAGCGTTGGCCCTTTCCGCCGAAGGGCGACTTCACCTTCGTCCCCCAGGATTGTCGCGATTATTTCGCCCGTTCTGCCGAGCGTTTCGATTATGTCTATCATCTTGCCGCAATGGTCGGCGGAAGGCTCATGATGGAGACGCAGGCCCTTTGCGTTGCGGAGGACCTCTCCATCGACGCGCAGATGTGGAAGTGGGCGGCGGAAACCCGACCCGGCTGCGTTGTGTTCTTCAGCTCCAGTGCCGCCTATCCGGTCGCGCTGCAAAGCCCGGCCGGACATGTCATGCTGCGCGAAGACATGATTTCGTTCGAAAATGGGCTCGGCGTGCCGGATCTCAGTTACGGCTGGGCGAAGCTTACGGGCGAGTTCCTGATGAAACTCTATGTCGAGCGCTATGGCGGGCGCGCAGTCGCCTATCGCCCGTTCAGCGGCTATGGCGAGGATCAGGATCTCGCCTATCCCTTTCCAGCGATATGCAAGCGGCTGATGGAAGAAAAAGGGCGGGACGAGGTGTTCGTCTGGGGTTCCGGCCGGCAATGCCGGGACTTCATCCATATCTCGGATTGCGTGGATTTCATCTGGCGAACCGTTGACCGGCTGCCTTCAGGGGCAAGTCTCAACCTGTCGACGGGTGTCGCCACTTCGTTCATCGCACTGGCCGAGGACGTGGCACTTCAGATCGGATGGCAGCCAAAGGTTTCCGGTCTTTCCGACAAGCCGGAGGGCGTCTTCTTTCGCTGCGGCGATACCGGCTTGCAGTCCGAATACGGACTTTCACCGTCGATCGGCCTCAGGGATGGCATCGCGCGCATGCTGGAGCATCTGAGGTTTGCCGCCGGAAAGGCAGCGTGAGCCCGAACGCAAGGGGACGGGCTCACCGGGTGTTCAGCCGTTCGGCCGGCTTTTCTTTTTCGGCTTGCGGTCGGGGCCGTTTCCGGTGCGGTCGTCAAAACCGCGATCCTTGAACTTGCCGCCAGGCTTTCCCTGCTTGCCAGCCCAGTCGCTCTTGGCGGGCTTGTCCCAATTGCGATTGTCGCCGGCACCGGCGGCCTTCGGCTTTTTACCGAAGGGTTTCTTGCCGAAGTCGCGGTCGCTTTCGGGCTTGCGGGCAGGTGCATCGCCCCAAACCTCGGCATCGGCCTTTACCATGTCGTCGTCGAAGCGACGTTTGCCGGCGGGCTTATCACCGTAAGGCTTCCTGTCGCCGAAGCCGCGCTTTTCGCCATAGGTTTTTTTGTGGCCGAATTCGCTCTTCTCGCGGAAGGGGCGTTCCTTCGGCGGTGCATTGAAGTCCGGGATACCGTCGAGCGGCTTGACGCTGATGCCGCGGTCGATGGTCTTGTTGGGGCCGAGCGCCGCGAGGAAGTGGTCTGCGCTGTCGGAGGCGATCTCGACGAAGGTTTCCTCCGGCTGCATCTTGATCGCGCCGATATCCGCCTTGGAGATCTGGCCATGGCGGCAGAGCATGGGGATCAGCCAACGCGGTTCGGCGTTCTGACGCCGGCCGACCGATAGCGAGAACCAGACGCTCGGGCCGAAGTTTTCACGCGGACGCAACTCGCTGCGTTCCGTGTGCGGCGTGTCCTGCCCGTCGCGTTCGCGGCGCTTGCGCTCGGGAGCCACGGAGACGTCGATCAGGTCTTCCGGTGCGGAGCGGCCGTTGCGGTAGAGCCGGACGAAAGCGGCAGCCACCTGTTCGGCGCCATGCTTTGCCAGCAATTCGCCGATGGTGGCTGCTTCGTCTTCCGTCGCCTTGTCGAGGAAAAGCGGATCGGCCAGAAGGCGTTCATCGTCGCGCCGGATGACTTCGTCGGCCGACGGCGGCTTGGCCCAGTTCGCGGCGATCTTGGCGTTGTCCAGCAGGCGCTCCGCCTTGCGGCGAGTGCTGGCCGGCACGATCAGGGCGGAGACGCCCTTGTTGCCGGCGCGGCCGGTGCGGCCGCTGCGGTGAAGAAGGGTTTCCGGATTGCTCGGCAGGTCGGCATGGATGACCAGCTCCAGGCCGGGGAGGTCGATGCCGCGGGCGGCGACGTCGGTCGCGATGCAGACCCGGGCGCGGCCGTCGCGCATCGCCTGAAGCGCGTGGGTGCGTTCGTTCTGGCTAAGCTCGCCCGAAAGCGCAACGACGGAGAAGCCGCGATTATGCAGCCGGGACGTCAGGTGATTGACCGCCGCACGGGTCGAGCAGAACACGATGGCGTTGCGCGCCTCGTAATAGCGCAGCACGTTGATGATCGCGTTTTCCTTGTCGGAGGGCACGACGACGAGCGCGCGGTAGTCGATATCGACATGCTGCTTCTTTTCGCCGGCGGTGGCAATGCGCTTCGCGTCGCGCTGGTAGTTGCGGGCGAGATCAGCGATCGACTTCGGCACGGTCGCCGAAAACATCAGCGTCCGGCGATCCTCCGGTGCGGATTCGAGGATGAACTCCAGATCCTCGCGGAAGCCGAGATCGAGCATCTCATCGGCTTCATCCAGCACCACGGCGCGGATGCCGGACAGATCGAGCGAATTGCGGGTGATATGGTCGCGAAGGCGACCCGGCGTGCCGACGACGATGTGGGCGCCGCGTTCGAGCGCGCGCCGTTCATTGCGAATGTCCATGCCGCCGACACAGGAGGCGATCGTCGCACCGGTCATCTCGTAGAGCCATTCGAGTTCCCGCTTGACCTGCAGCGCCAGTTCGCGCGTCGGAGCGATGGCGAGCGCAAGCGGTGCTGTGGTGCGGCCGAAGCGGGTCTCGCCGTCGAGAAGGGTGGGGGCAAGCGCCAGCCCGAAGGCGACTGTCTTGCCGGATCCCGTCTGGGCTGAAACCAAGGCATCGGCGCCGGCAAGCTCCGGGTCCAGCATCGCCTGCTGAACCGGGGTGAGGGTGGCATAGCCGCGTTTCGACAATGCCTCGGCGATCGGCGGCGCGATGCCGTCAAATTCTGTCATAGAACCGTCTTTCGAACGTAAGTGTTGCGCATCCCGGCCGATGCGTTTCGGGCGCGTTCACGCGCCGCATCCGCCAGGGGCGGGCCGGATTTCAGCCGTTCCTATAAGGCATTGGCCCGGATGTACAGGGGGAACGGGCTATAAAAGCGTCCGAGACCCCACCCAAGGCCTGCATTTGCAGAATTGGAAGCGGATCGAGTTGCCCGAATCCTTGTCGCAGCCTATGCCAGTCGGATGCCGTATTCATCGCCCCTTGCCGAGAAAGCCATCGCCATCGATTTCGAGACCGCGAACGAAGAGCGCGGCAGTGCTTGCTCGGTCGGGCTTGCCTTCATCGAGAACGGCGAGGTGGTACGGTTGGAAGAGCGGCTCATCAGGCCGAAAACCATGCGCTTCTCGCCATTCAACGTCGCCATTCACGGCATTCGGCCGGAAGACGTGGAAGATGCCGGCGAATTCCCTGAAGTGATGGAGGAATTCGCCGACGATTTCGAGGGAGCGCTGATGATCGCGCACAACGCCGCCTTCGACTTTTCCGTCTGGCGCGCCGCGCTCGATGCCTATCGTCAACCCTATCCGGAGCTTTCCTATATCTGTAGTGTCAAGCTGTCGCAGCGCGTCTGGCCGGAACTCGGTTCGCACCGCCTGAACGTGCTCGCCGCACATCTCGGCCTGACCTTTTCCCACCACAATGCCGCGGAGGACGCCCATGTCTGCGCGCTTGCCGCGATCGCCATGGCCAGACAGGCGCGTGCGGCTGGAATCAGGGAGCTCGCGACAAGCCTCGGTATCGCACCGGGGCGGCTTTACCGCGGGGGCTACGAGGCATGTTCCGTTCGCCGCAGGCCGAAAGCCGCTTCCGTCTTGTAAGGCCGTGTGCCACGCTTATCTCAATTGTGCGTCACGACCGGAGGTTTCCATGTCGCTCAGATCCCATATTCTTGTCGTTGGCATCCTGCTCTCGGCCCTTGCCTCTGCCGCCTCCGCCGAAGTGGTCGGCAAGGTCGGCGTCGACTGGGTTGGCAACGATATCGTCGTGGAGGCGGTTACCGATCCCAAGATCAAGGGGGTGACCTGCCACGTTACCTATTTCGACCGCTCGATCATCGACCGTCTGTCGAAGGGCAATTGGTTCGAGGACCCCTCGAACAACTCGATCGCCTGCCGCCAGACCGGGCCGATCGAGATCGGCGACATCGACTTGTCGAAGGATGGCGAGGAAGTGTTTCGGGAGGGCATGTCCCTCATCTGGAAACAGCTCGTGGTCAACCGAATTTACGACAAGGCCAATGACACGCTGATCTATCTCATCCATTCGCGTCAGGTTGTCGACGGTTCCGCCAAGATGGCGATTTCGACGGTGCCCTTGTTCAACGAGCCCGTCACCTGGACCAAAGGTAAACCGCAATAACCCCTAATTTCGATGGGATCGGTATGATTGTGCCAAAAATGGTCGATTTAAAAGACGGTTGAACCGGCTTTTTGTGAGCGGCGTCACTTCCGTTTACTTGAGCAGTTTGCAAAAGTTCCGGCGGCATTGGCGGACGGTCGTGTCACCCCATTTTTCGACCGTTGTCTGTTCATGTCTTGCCAGACCGCGAGGTTGCGCCTCTCGGACTCCAGTTGAGAAGCTGCGTTTCGGATGATCTTCATCCCGGAACGCAGCTTTTTTTCGTTTCAGCTTCCGCAACGAAATCCCCCGCAACGATTGAAGAACTGGCGGAACTCCGAAAAGGGTGGCGCAAGAAAACACCCGCAGTTCCGGAGGCCGGGACTGCGGGCGAGGGAAGAGCCTCCAGGCACATCGCGCAAGAGTGTGCAGCGGTTTCGCGATGGCGACGGCCACACGATGCGAGCCGCGGGACAGCGGCGCGCATCAGGCCGACGGTCAGGCCGCCTGGGCGAGTTCGTCGGCGATGACGGTGTCGAGGTTGAGGAAGCAGACCATCGACTTTTCCAGGGCGACGATGCCGCGGCAGAAGGCGCGCTGTTCTTCCGGAATGATTTCCGGAGCAGGCTGCAGGTCCTCAGCCTTGATTGTCATCATGTCGGAAACCTGCTCGACCAGCAGGCCGACCAGCTTGCCGGCGATGTCGGTGACGATGATGGCGGCGCGCTCGGACGGTTCCGTCATCTTCATGCCGAGGCGGCAGGCCATGTCGATGACCGGGATCACTGCGCCGCGCAGGTTGATGAGGCCGAGCACGTAAGGCGGGGTGTGGGGCATCGGGGTCACAGGCGCCCAACCGCGAATTTCGCGGATCGCCATGATATCGATGCAGAATTCCTGGTCGCCCAGGTGAAAGGATACGATTTCGAGGTAGGCCCCGGACTGCTTGATGGCATTGCTCATGGTCAGAACTCTTCCCAGTTTTCGGCGGCCGCGGTCTGGCTGGATGCGGCGGTGCTGCGGTTGAATGTCCCCGCGACCCTGGCGACCAGATTGCGCGCGGGGGACGGTTGCGGAACCGCGGCGGCGGTGACCGTCGCGGGCTTGGCGGAAACGAGGCTCGCCTCTCCGCCCATGTTGAACTGGCTGACGAGACGCGAAAGGTTTTCCGCGTCGCCGGCAAGCGTGTGGCTGGCTGCATTGGTCTGTTCGACCATGGCGGCGTTCTGCTGGGTCACCTGGTCCATCTGGCTGACGGCGGAGTTGATCTCGCTCAGACCCACCGACTGTTCGCGGGCGGAGGTGAAGATAGCCTTCACATGCTCGTTGATGCGGTGCACGTCCTCGCCGATCCGATGCAGGGCTTGGCCTGTTGCCGTCACCAGTTCGACACCGGTCTTGACCTCGGTGCTCGACCGGCCGACGAGGTTCTTGATGTCGCGGGCGGCCTCGGCTGCACGGCCGGCCAGCGCGCGAACCTCCTGTGCCACGACGGCGAAACCCTTGCCGGCATCACCGGCACGAGCTGCCTCGACGCCGGCGTTCAGCGCCAGAAGGTTCGTCTGGAAGGCGATTTCATCGACCACATTGATGATCTTGCCGATCTCGCCGGTCGCATCCTCGATGCGCTCCATGGCGGCCATGGCGTCGTTGACGACCGCGCCGGATTTTTCCGCATAGTCCTTGGCATGGTCGACCATCTGACTCGCCTCTTCGGCGCGTTCGGTGGCGTTGTGAACGGTGGAGGTGATTTCATCGAGGGCAGCGGAGGTCTGTTCGAGCGAAGCCGCCTGTTGCTCGGTGCGCCGGGCGAGATCGTCAGCGGCGCTGCGCATCTGCTGGCTGTTAGCCCGGATCGACGCACTGTTGGCCGCAATCTCGGACATCACGCGCTGGAGATGGCTGGCCACCTGGTTGAAGTCGAGGCGCAGGCGGTCGAGATCGCCATGGAAGGGTTCGCCGATGCTAACGGAGAGATCGCCTTCGGACAGCCGGTTGAGGCCAAGGGCGAGCTGGTCCACGGCCTGCTTGATCGCGCGGCTGTCGGACGCCATTGCCGCTGCGCGGCTTTCGCGCTCGGCATCGTTTTGCTTCCGGGTCTGTTCGGCGGATGTCTCAAGTTCCTGCTTGTCGATCGCCGCCTTGCGGAAAACGTCGGCCGCGCGGGCCATGTCCCCGATCTCGTCCCTGCGCTCGACTGCATCCACCGCGGTTGTCAGGTCGCCGTCGACGATGCGCTGCATCGCGCCGCGTACCGCGCGAATTCCATTGACGATGGCATTGCCGTGCACGATCTGCAGCGTGCAAACGCTGAGAAAGGCCAAAAGCCCGAGGATAAGCTGGCTGTGAAGGGAGGAGCTTGTCCGTTCGGTCGCCTGCGCGACACGATCCTCAACCGCGTTGGCGGTGGCCTCCGACAGATCGTCGAGCGTCTTGCCGAGGCGTTCCCCCGCTTCGTCGATCACATCGTCGATGTGGGCATAAGCCTCTTCCGCCGCCCCGTTTTCGACCAGTTGCTTGAGGTCGACGGAGATGGCCTGGACGAGCGCTGTCCTGTCCTTGTCGTAGTTCGAAACAAGCGCCGCGTTGCCCGTGGCCTCGGCGACGGATTTCAAGGTGGCCGCGCCATCCGCGAGGACTGCCGAGGCCTGCGCAATGATTTCCATCCGCTCCGGCTGAACAGTACGCTCGCCGCGATCGATGATGGTGTCCATTGCCGCAAGGGTCAGATGCGTATTCGCGAGCCGCATCTCGTTGAGGCGCTCGAGGTCGGCCGAAAGGGCGACTGAGCGCCGCAAGGCCGTGTCGACGCTGGTGTTTTCCCACCAGCCGACGGCCAGCATAGAACCTATCCCAAAAACCGCCGCTGCGCCGAGCGTCATCAAACGCTGGCGAACCGACAGGCGTGTTCCCGATATGAACTCCAGCATGCGCCTCCCCGAAATCCGGCTGTCGCGGATCGGTTTCGTCCGCGATGTCGTTCCTGCATGCTGAGACCCGAGGAGGAGATTGCATATCCCGGTGGACGTGATGTCCGAATGACCTGAGCAGTCATCTCGCGAACCCGAAGATTCGCCAATATTAGTTAAACAACGCCTAATGTGGCGGCCCTTGCCGGTGATTTCCGGCTGAAAGGCCTGATTTCACGGTCGGCCCCGGTTCAGGTGGCGGAGATCGCCCGTCGATAGACGTGCCACGTCGCGTGCCCGAGAACGGGCAGGACAACGAACAGTCCCAGAAAAACCGGCAGCATTGCAAGAATCGCCGAAACCGCGATGATCGCGCCGAAGCCGAGCATGGGGAGCGGGTTCTCCAATACGACCCGGGCGCTGGTTATCATTGCTGTGACGAAGTCGAGGTCGTAATCCAGCAGCAAAGGCATGGAAATGACTGTCGCGGCGAAGAGAACGGTTGCAAGCACCGCGCCGACGGCCGTGCCCACGATCAGGAAGAGGATACCTTCGGGTGTCGTGGTCACAAGGGTGAAGAATGCGCCGAGTTCAGCGGGTATCTTGAAACCGAGGAAAAGGGCGAGAAGCAATCTCACCTGGTAGATCCAGATCCAGAAGATGAACAGAACGGCGAAGGCCATCCAGGAAAGCTGGCGTTCGCGCTGGCGGAAAACTTCGGCCAGGACGCCGCGCCACGTGACGGGTTCGTGTCGATGGTGGCGCCGGCTGATCTCGTAGAGGCCGACGGCAACGAAGGGCCCGATCAGCGGAAAGCCGATCGCCACGGGTATTATCATCCAGGGCATGTGATAATAGACCAGCATCGCCAGAATGAAGGCGCCGCCAAGCGCATAGATGCCGCCGAAGAACAGCCCGAACACGGGATAACGGCGGAAATCGTCGATACCCTGCCGTAGCGCTGCCTGCACGTCACCGACTGTCAGCCGGTTGATCCGCAGCTTCGTCTGAGGAACCGCCTGTAATGTCTGCTCTCCCATTCGCCCCTCCCAAGACTCACGGTCGCCACAGCGATCACGCGGTGAGCCTCGCAGGTTCCGCTCTCCATTTCATCCATTTTCTGCAAGCCGGCCGAGAAACTTTGTGCTTTCGCACGGGGCGGAGGAATATTATAAACCCGTTTATGGACCATATCGCCTCCAGAACATCCCGCCTCGCGCTCGCTGCCGCTCTTGCGGCCGCGTCGTCGGTTGTTCTCGCGCTTGTTTTCGCCGGCTGGCTGCAGCACGGAGCGGCTATCATCCTTGCACTCTCCGAGAGCGGCCTTTCCATCTGTTTCTGATTGGCACCTGTCCGGACGGGCGGTCGGCAGCCGAGACAAAATGGCGCGCCCCGGCTTTTTGACGTCCAGTTGATTTGCGCTTCTCGCGCCGGCAGCGTATCGGCATTGGAAAATGCGGACGGCCGCCCGAAGGCGGGTCGCGAGGATGGAATAGATGAAGACGTTGCGGATTTTCCTCTGGGCCGGCGTTCTGGTCATGGCCGGCGTTCTCGGATGGCTGACGCTTGCCGTTACCCAGTCGACGACAAAGATGACGGAGGCGCCGTTCGGCGTTCCGTTCGAACTGATCGACCAGAACGGCAAGCCGATCACGGAACAGGCCTTCCGCGGCAAGCCGACAGCGCTTTTCTTCGGCTTTACCCATTGTCCGGAGGTTTGCCCGACGACGCTGTTTGAGCTCGATGGCTGGCTCGCCAAGGTCGACCCGGATAAAAACAAGCTGCAGGCCTATTTCGTTACCGTCGATCCCGAGCGCGACACCCCGGAGATCCTCGGTTCTTACATCTCCAACGTGACCGACCGAGTGACCGGCATCGCCGGCGCGCCGGATAAGGTCGCGGAGGTCATCAAGGGGTTCCGCGTTTATGCGCGCAAGGTACCCCTCGACGAGAAGGACCCGAACGGCGACTACACCATGGACCACACGGCCTCGGTTTTCCTGCTGGATGCCGAGGGAAGATTCGTCGGTACCATTGCCTATGGCGAGAACCCTGACACGGCCGTCAAGAAGCTCGAAAATCTGGCGAAGGGCTGACCGGCCTGCTTTCCGCGCCCTTGAAGGTTGCCATATGTGGGACGACGGTGTAGCGCAGACGCGAGCGCCGCGCGTTTTCCGCGCGATACCCTTCCCAATGGCACAGGACCATCGATCGTGAGCGAAATCCGTCTTTTCGTCACCACCACCGAGCAGCAGGCAAATCGTATCCTCGACCTCATGAGCTTCGCCTTCGGCGAAGAGGACTATGCGATCGCCACGACCGAGATCGACGAGAAGAACGATGTCTGGCAGGCCTCCGTCTATCTGATGGCCGACGAGGAAGCCGAGGTGAACGAGCGTGTCGTCGCCCTGCTGGCGGAGGAGTTTCCCGATCTTCCGGTCGAGCGTGAAGTCATTCCCGACATCGACTGGATCGCCAAGTCCTTGGAAGGGCTGACGCCAGTCAGGGCAGGGCGCTTTCTCGTTCACGGTTCGCATGACCGCGACAAGGTGCAGCCGAACGATGTGGCGATCGAAATCGACGCCGGGCAGGCGTTCGGGACCGGTCATCACGGCACGACTGCGGGCTGCCTTGAGGTGATCGAGGATGTTACCCGCTCGAGGCCGGTCGCCAATGCGCTCGATCTCGGTACGGGCAGCGGCGTGCTTGCCATCGCTGTGCGCAAACTTCTGCCGGTGCCGGTGCTGGCAACCGATATCGATCCGATCGCCATCCGGGTGGCGCGCGAAAATGCGCGGCGCAACGGCATCGTCGAGGGCATCGATTTCCGCGTGGCGCCGGGTTTCCATTCGACCGCTTTTCGTGAGCGCGGCCCGTTCGACCTGATTATCGCCAACATCCTTGCGCGGCCGCTGATGAAGATGGCGCCGCAGCTTGTCGCCAATCTGGCGCCCGGCGGGTCAGTCATTCTTTCAGGTATTCTCGCAGAACAGCGCTGGAAGGTGCTGGCCGCCTATAATGGCGCAGGCCTCGCCCATATCCGCACCATCTGGCGCAACGGTTGGGTGACCATCCATCTGCGGCATGAAAGCCACCGTCGGTAAGAGGTGCCGACTGACGGCAGTTGCCATATTGCAATCGCAGCATTGCGATATATGCATGACGATCAGTTCAAGGGATTGAAAAGCAAAAAGGCGGCATCACCGATGCCGCCTTGCTGGACCGGTCTTGCCGGTCCGTTCCCGCGAGCCTTGGGAGGATCGCTCAAGCGGGAATACTTTCCGTTCAGATTGCCGAGAGCCTTTCGTTGCGGTCTCCGGTTCTCAGAAAAATGCGTGCTGCCGCTCCTTGCGGCGAAGTTCTTCGCGCGAGACGCCCATCTGCTGCAGGGCCTTGTCGTCCATGCCGAGAAGGGCGCCCGTAACATAGCGCTCCGCTTGCCGCTCACGAGCAGCGATGAGGTGCCGATATGCGTTGCGGAAAAATGAACCTGCCATCATCTCTCTCCTTCGTCGCGCTGTGTGAGCCATCAATGGTGTGAATATAGTTCGTGCGATGCGGCGCAGTGAGTGGGCTTGCCTCAAGGGTGCTATGCGTTCCTCGCATTGGTCGAGCGAAAATACGATCCAAATGACGTCTTCTTGTGCAGATTTGAGCGATTTTGAAGTTCTTATGGTGCGGTGCGTCATTTCGCTGTGCTGTGTGCCTACGGTTGGAAATGGGCAGCAGCGTCCGGGCTTGCTATAAGCGGAGCCACGAATCCTTCAGGCAGGTAGTCTCTCCATGTTTCAGTCCTTTGACGTCACCTCCACTCCGCAATACGGCCGCGAACGCATCGAGGCGCTAAGGGCGCAGTTCGCCGACCTCGGCATCGACGGTCTGCTCGTGCCTCGCGCCGACGAATATCAGGGCGAATATGTGCCCGCTTCGGCCGAAAGGCTTTCCTGGCTTACGGGTTTCACCGGTTCGGCAGGTCAGGCGCTGGTGACGGCGGGGCAGGCGGTGGTTTTCGTCGATGGCCGCTATACGACTCAGCTTGCCCAGCAGGTCGATCAGTCGGTCTTCACCGGTGGCGATCTCGTCGGCGAACCGCCGCACCTATGGTTGCGCGGGCATGCACATGCCGGTTTCCAGCTCGGCATCGACCCCTGGCTGCACACGACGGCGGAGGTGCGGCGGCTGGAAAAGGCGCTTGCCGAGAAGGAGGGCGCCGTTGTCATGCTCACCCGCAATCCCGTTGATGCGATCTGGGAGGACCGACCGGAGGAACCGCTTGGCACTGTCACGATACAGACCATTGCCTATGCCGGCTCGCTGGCGCGCGACAAGATCGCCAAGATCGCCATGGATCTGAAGGAGCGCGGGCTCGCCGCGGTACTGATTACCGATCCATCCTCGGTCGCGTGGATATTCAACATTCGCGGTTCGGATGTGCCGCATACGCCCCATCCCCTGGCGCGCGCCATCATCCATGCCGACGGGAAGGCGGAGCTTTTTCTCGACAAGCGCAAGACCGGCATCGAGGCGGAGGCCTATCTCGGCCAGCTTTGCGAGCAGGTCGATCCGGAGCTTCTGACCGGCCGCCTGGCGCAGCTTTCCGCCAAGGGCGCCAGCATTCTCGTCGATCCGGATCTCGCGCCCTTCGCGCTGGTGGAACTCATCCGCCTTCACGGCGGCAATGTCGTCGAGGGCGCGGACCCGGTGAGGATTCCGAGGGCGACCAAGAACAGCGTCGAACTGAACGGCTCGGCGGCGGCGCATCTGCAGGACGGCGTGGCGGTAACCGAATTCCTCTCCTGGCTGGACGGGCAGCACCCCGGCACGGTTACCGAGATCGCTGCGACGAAGGCGCTGGAAGAGGCGCGGGCGCGGGTCGGCGAGCGGATGCAGAACCCGCTCAAGGATATCTCCTTCGACACGATTTCCGGCGCCGGCGAACATGCCGCGATCATTCACTACCGGGTGACGACGGAGACCGACCGGCCGCTCAAGTCGGGAGAGATGTTCCTGATCGATTCCGGCGCGCAATATGTGAACGGAACCACGGATATCACCCGCACCGTCGCGATCGGTCCGGTGCCGGACGAGCAGCGGCGGTTCTTTACCCTTGTGCTGAAGGGCATGATTGCGATCAGCACCGCGCGTTTTCCGAAGGGAACGAGAGGCTGCGATCTCGATCCTCTGGCCCGTATCGCGCTGTGGAAGGCGGGAGCGGATTTCGCCCACGGCACGGGGCACGGGGTCGGTTCCTATCTCTCCGTGCATGAAGGACCGCAGCGCATTTCGCGCCTTTCAACGCAGGAACTGCTGCCGGGCATGATCCTCTCCAACGAACCCGGCTACTATCGTCCCGGTCATTTCGGCATCCGCATCGAAAACCTCGTCTATGTGCGCGAGGCGGAACCCGTCGAGGGCGGCGATCAGCCGATGCTCTCCTTCGAGACGCTGACTTTCGTGCCCATCGACAAATACCTCGTCGACACGGATCTCCTGACCGACGAGGAACTGCGCTGGCTCGATGCCTATCACGAAAAGACTCGCGAGGAACTGATGCCGCTGATCCATGATCCCAAGGCGCGGGAATGGCTGGAGCGGGCGACCGCACCCTTCCGCGGCGAGGCCTGATCCGGTCGTTTCAATCCGGGTGCGCGCGTCACATCAGGAACTGACGCGCCGCCATCACCACGAGCCAGCCGCCGGCGAGCATCGGGATCGCCGAGTAGCGCAGCCCGATCAGCAGCGAAGCCGCCATCGCGACCTTGACGTCGAGCCCGCCGGAAAAGAAGGCGGGGGCGACCAGGGTTGTCAGAACGGCGGCGGGAACCGCGTTCAGGGCCGCCTCCAATCGTGGTGGCATGGTTTTCAGCCGTTTTACCAGGATGTAGCCGGCGATGCGGGTGAGAAAGGTGGCTATGGCGGCTGCCGCGATCAGCAGCGTCATGTAGGGCGTCAGGAGCGTGCTCATCGGACAGCCTCCTTCTCCGCGACATTTCCGGTCTTCTTCGGCGGCAGCAGTGCGGCGAGCACCACGCCGGCGATGGCGCCGATGCTGACGTGCCAAGGCGAGCCGACGAGCTTCTGGGCGGCGATGGAGACCACGGCGCTAACCGCGACGATCAAAAGGAAGTTGCTGCGTTTGCGGAAGCCCAGCACGAGACCCATGAAATAGATCGGCAGCAGGACGTCGATGCCCCAATTGGCCGGCTCGCCCATTACTCTGCCGAGCAGCCCGCCGACCGTGGTCATGGCGACCCAGGGAATGTAGATCGTCATCGCAAATCCCATGTACCAGGCGAAGGTCACGGGACGGCTGGTTTCACCGCGCGTCAGCGTTTCGGCAAATTGCGGGTCGGTTAGAAGGAAAAAGCTTGCGGCTTTCTGCGCCAGCGTGAAGTGGCTGACGAAGGGCGCGATGGCGGCCGAATAGAGCACGTGGCGGAAGTTGACGGCGAGGATCGACAGTACGATCACCCAGAGCGGCACGGAATGGCCGAACAACTCGATGCCGACGAGCTGGCTTGCGCCGGCGAAGACGCTGGCGCTCATCAGTGTCGCCTCGGCAACCGTCTGGCCGTTGGCGACCGCGACCGCACCGAAGAGCGCCGCAAAGGGCATGGTGGAAAAAAGGATCGGCATGCTGCCGCGCATGCCCTCGATAAAGTCGCTTCGCATCATTCGTCTCTATTGTGGTCTGCCTCTCACTGTCGCAAAAGGCTTTGATATACAAACCAATTCGCGTGATGGCTGATCGCGCGGAATTGATCGCGACCGCAACCTCGCGGATGTCGGCAGGGATTTCTTGAACGAAAGGAACGGCGGCCATGGCCAAGCCCGATTTTTCTCCCGAGCAGCTGGCGGTGCTGGTGAAAGCCGTGCAGAAGCATATCGACACGGAATACGACCTGAAACTCGGCCGTTTCGAGGCGGAAAACCTGATCGCGTTCATGGCAGGCACCATTGGCGCGCTTCTCTACAATCGCGGCCTGCATGACGCGCAGGCGCTGCTCGCACGGCAGGTCGAGAGCCTTGGCGATGCGATCTATCAGATGGAGAGGCCGGTCGGAGCTTGAAGCTTCGCCTCAGGCGGGGATTTCGACGCTGAAGGCAAAGCAGGCCTTTTCACCCGGCGGCAGTATCGTGGTGAAGGGCCGTGCCGCAAGGTCGTCTGACGCGCCCATGGCTGCGGCGGTGCCGTGCCAGGGCTCGACACAAAGGAAAGGTGCACCGGGTTTGCTCCAAAGGGCAAGGTTCGGCAGGTTCTCGAAGCGGAAGCGAAGGACCGCACCGCCATCGACGCCATAGGTGAGCGCTGTTCCGGCCCCTTCCAGGAAAATCATCGCGTCATCCGCGAACATTTCGGAGGAAACCTGGAGCTTGCCTGCCGCGAAGGGCGAGGCAAGGCGCTCCGGGCGGAGGAGCCCATCCTCAAGTCTTGCAAGCGGCGGCTCTGCCCCGTTTTCGAGTTCGACCACATGCGGCTTGCCGTCACCATCGGGAAGCGGCCAGAGGAAGGCGGGGTGAAAGCCCAGTCCGAAGGGCAGGGGCTTTTCGTCGAGGTTGTCCACCTCAGCGGTGACGGTAAGGGTGTCGCCGTCGAGAGAGTGGGTGAGCGTCAGCGCGAACTCGAAGGGGTAGACGGCCCGTGTTGCATCCGTTGCCGCGAGCCGGTGCGAACAACTCGTTTCGGTCCGGCTGGCGAGCGCGAATTCGCTGCGACGGGCAAAGCCGTGCTGCGCCATCTCCATCTGCCGTCCGTCAACGGTCAACCTATTGCCGGGCGCTTTTCCGACAATCGGAAAGAGAATGGGCGAGCGTCCCGACCACCAGGCGGCGTCACCGGTCCAGAGCCATGAACGGCCATCGGAGGAGGACAGCGACTGCATCTCCGCGCCGAGAGAGGAAACCTCGACGGCAAGACGGTCATTGGCGATCCTGACGATTTCCGGCATGGCTGGTCCCTTCGATTCCCGTTGGCGTACCATAAGAGCGGACGCCCGGAGGTTTCAATCGCGGAAACCGCCGGAGCGGTCAGCTTTTCGGACGCGGCTGGAAGGTGTGCTCCGGGCCGGGGAAGGTGCGCGCCCGGACTTCGCCGGCATAATCCGCAGCGGCCTTCGAAATCACCTCGGCAAGTTCGGCATAGTGCTTGACGAAGCGCGGCTTGAAGTCATTGAAAAGGCCCAGCATGTCGTCGGAAACGAGGATCTGGCCGTCACAGGCGGGGGATGCGCCTATGCCAATCGTGGTGGCGGATACCGCGGCGCTGATCTCGCGGGCAAGCGGTTCGACCGTGCCTTCGATGACCATGGCGAAGGCGCCGGCTTCGTCGATGGCGCGGGCGTCGCGGCGGATTTTTTCCGCTTCCTTGTCGCTATGGCCCTTTGAGCGATAGCCGCCGGCGGTGTTCACCTGCTGTGGCATCAACCCGACATGGCCGAGCACCGGCACGCCGCGGTCGACGAGGAAGGCTACGGTCTCGGCCATTTCCGCGCCGCCTTCCAGCTTCACGCCGTCGCAGCCGGTTTCCTTCATGATGCGGGCGGCCGAGCGGAAGGCCTGTTCCTTCGATTCCTGGTAGGAGCCGAATGGCATGTCGATGATGACGCAGGCGCGGGAGACGCCCCGCATGACGGCCTGGCCATGGGCAATCATCATTTCCATGGTGACGCCGACCGTCGTATCCATACCGTAGAGAACCATGCCGAGGCTGTCGCCGACCAGCAGGAAATCGCAGTGGGGATCGAGCAGGCGCGCCATGGGCGTCGTATAGGCGGTCAGCGACACGACGGGCCGATTGCCCTTGAGCGCGGCGATGTCTGCCGGGGTAAGACGCTTCTGGCGGGGTGGTGTGCTCATTTTAGGCGGCCTCCCTGCCTCTGGCTGAGCCGGCGTCGATCACGCGGTTGTCGAGCAGCCTGGTTTTTCCGATGCGGACGTAGAGCAGGACCAGAAAAGGTCCGTCGAGGACGCCAAGCGGTATCAGCGTATCGGGATGGCGTACCGCCACGACTTCCGGTGTCGCCAGCGGTTCTGCGGCTATGAAGGCGGAAAGCATGCGCTCCATCGTGGCGGGATCGGTCACGCCGAGCATGCGCAGTCGCAGCGCCTCGTCGAGCGCCTTCGGCACGATGACCGCAGCCGAGCGTTCCTTCTCCGAGAGGTAGACGTTGCGCGAGGAGCAGGCGAGGCCGTCTGCCTCGCGCACCGTCGGCACCGGCACGACCCGCACCGGCTGGGCAAGGTCCTCGACCATGCGGCGGATGATCGCCACCTGCTGGTAATCCTTCTCGCCGAAATAGGCCGCATGGGGCTGGACGATGTTGAACAGCTTGGTGACCACGGTCGCGACACCGGCAAAATGGCCCGGCCGGGCGGCGCCTTCGAGCTCGCCCCCGAGTGCCGGCACGTCGACAACGGTTTCCATCGGTCGCGGATACATGTCCTCGACGCGCGGCGCGAAGAGGAAATCGACGCCGGCGCGTTCCAGCATCTTGCTGTCGCGCGCGAGGTCGCGCGGATATTGATCGAGGTCCTCGTTCCTGCCGAACTGCAAAGGGTTCACGAAGATCGAGACGACGGTGACGTCGTTTTCGGCACGAGAACGTTCCACGAGGCTCATATGGCCTTCATGCAGATAGCCCATGGTCGGCACGAAGCCGATGTCGCGGGCGGCGCGGCGATGAGGGGCAAGCCGCTGCCGGAGGGCGGAAATAGTTGTGACGGTCTCCATATCGGCTCCTCCCGATTGACGCGACGGGCTGCACTAGCGCCGTTCCCGCAAAAAGGCAATCCGCTGAATCGGTTGGAGCTTTTTCTCAAACGATTATATCAGTGCTTCTGACGACCTCGATTCCGCTGGCCTTCATTTCGGCGATGGCAGCTTTCACGCCCTCCGGGTCGATGCCGCGTGAACCATCCTCGATGAAACGCACCGTGGCGCCCGGCAGCATGTCGACGGCGTCGAGTGCTGAGAACTTGACGCAGTAATCGGTGGCAAGGCCCATGATGTCGAGTTCGTTGACGCCGTTTTCCTTCAGGTAGGTGTCAAGGCCCGTCAGCGCCGAGCGATCGTTGTCACGGAAGGCGGAGTAGCTGTCGACAGCGGGGTCCTGGCCCTTTTTCTGCACGTAGTCGATTGCGGCGGTGTCGAGCGCGGGATGAAAATCGGCATCGCGGGTGCCCTGCACGCAATGATCGGGCCACATCACCTGCGGCTTACCGGAGAGTTCGCCCATTTCGAAGGGAGCCTTGCCGGGATGCTGCGAGGCGAAGCTGCCGTGATTGGCCGGGTGCCAGTCCTGCGATGCGACGACGAGCGTGTAGCGGCCGCTCGCCATCAGCACATTGGCGACGGGCACAACCTTGTCGCCATCCGCCACCGGCAGGTTGCCGCCGGGGCAGAAGCCGTTCTGGATGTCGATCAGCAGCAGAGCCTTGGTCATTGGCGTTCCCTTCTTGTCTGTATGCGCCGCAAGATGGCAAGCGGCGGCGGTCGGATCAAGGGTGGGGCTGCGTTGTCCTCCGTCTTTCTCCGATGCCGGAAATCCTAGGCGGGCAAGCGATGGGGGCGATGTCTTGTGTCGCCTTCGGGCGTCACGCTCTTGCCCTGCCACGGGCGACCGCCGATGGGTTTGGGGTCGGCTCGACTGGCGTCCTGCCGTCCAAATGGCTCCGCTGTGGACCGGAGCCGGTTATCTTCCCCGGGCGCTTTTTCAGTTTATGCGTCGATATCCTCATGGAACAAAATTGCTGCGGTTGCGTTTCCGCCTTGGCGGAGGCACGTCTCCGCTGTCTGAGAATTTATTTCCATAACGAATTGGAAAAGACATGGTCGTTGTCCTTACCGCCGTTCTGTTCGGCGCAATCGGGCTTGTGCTTGCCATCGGCGGCGTCGAGCTCGTCACCCTGTCCGGCAGCCCTTTCTATCTTGCCGCTGGCATCGTCTTCATCCTCACCGCAATCCTGCTTCTCATGCGCCGCCAGGCGGCGCTCTGGCTCTACGGGCTCTTCATCCTCGCCACGCTCGGCTGGGCCATTCTCGAGGTCGGCTTCGACTGGTGGCAGCTCGGGACGCGGGGAGGGCTGGTTATCCTGCTTGCCTTCCTGCTGCTGTCGCCGGCGCTTCGCCGGCGCCTGAACGGTCTCGGTGCGTCGCCCTGGCCGGTGGCCGTTCCGGTGCTGGTCTCGCTCGGCGTGGCCGGCTACTCCCTGAGCATCGATCCGCTGGACAAGGCCGGCACCTTGCCGACGGAGGCGGTCGTTCAGACGCCTGCCTATGGCGGGGAGGTGGCCGACGCGGAATGGCACCAGTACGGACGCACGCCATTCGGCCAGCGTTACTCGCCGCTTGCGCAGATCACGACCGAAAACGTGAAGGACCTGAAGGTCGCCTGGACGTACCAGACCGGCGATGTGAAGCAGCCTGGAGATGTCGGAGAGACCACCTATCAGGTGACGCCGCTGAAGATCGGCAATCGCCTTTATCTTTGCACGCCGCATAACTGGGCGATCGCGATCGATGCGGCGACGGGCAAGGAAATCTGGAAATACGATCCGAATGTCGGGCTGAATCCTGACCGCCAGCACCAGACCTGCCGCGGCGTGACCTATTATGCCGATCCGGCCGCGACGGCGGGAGCCGAATGCGCCACCCGCGTCTACCTGCCGACCTCCGATGCGCGGCTGATCGCGCTCGATGCCGAAAGCGGCAAGGTGTGCACGAGTTTCGCCGAGAACGGCGTGCTGCACCTGGAAACAGGCATGCCCTACAATCCTGCCGGCTACTACTATTCCACCTCGCCGCCGGCGGTCGCCGCCGGGAAGATCATCATCGGCGGAGCGGTCAACGACAACTATTCGACACAGGAGCAGTCCGGTGTCATTCGTGCCTTCGACGTGCATACCGGAGCGCTGATCTGGAACTGGGACAGCGGCAATCCGACCCGGACCCAGCCCATCGGCGAGGGCGAGACCTATACGGCCAACTCGCCCAACAGCTGGTCGGTCTTCTCGGTCGATGAACAGCTGGGCCTCGTCTATATCCCGCTCGGCAACCAGGTTCCGGACCAGATCGGCATCGGCCGCAGCGAGCACGTGGAGAAATATTCCTCCTCGATCGTCGCGCTCGATATCAATACCGGAGCAGACCGCTGGGTGCGCCAGACGGTCCATCACGATCTCTGGGACATGGACGTTCCGGCCCAGCCCGTGTTGCTCGACATCACGCAGCAGGACGGGACGGCGGTGCCGGCGCTGGTCGGGCCGACCAAGCAGGGCGATATTTACGTTCTCGACCGGCGGACCGGGGAGCCGATCGTTCCGGTCAGCGAAGAGCCCGCGCCGGGTGGCGCCGTCGAAGGCGACTTCACCGCGCCGACACAGCCGCTTTCGGCTCTGACGTTCCGGCCTCCAAAGCTGGAAGAGAAGAACATGTGGGGCGTCACGCTGATCGACCAGATGGCGTGCCGGATCGCCTTTCACAAGCTGAAATACGAGGGGCAATACACGCCGCCGTCGCTGCAAGGCACCCTGGTGTATCCCGGCAATTTCGGCACTTTCAACTGGGGTTCGGTTGCCGTCGATCCGGAGCGTCAGGTGATGTTCGGCATGCCGACCTATCTCGCCTTCACCTCGCGGCTGGTGCCGCGCGCCGAGGTCCCGCCGCGCGGGCAGGACGAGAAGGGCTCGGAGCAGGGCCTCAACCGCAATGACGGCGCGCCCTATGGCGTTTACATGGGGCCGTTCCTGTCGCCGCTCGGCATTCCGTGCCAGGCGCCGCCGTGGGGCTATGTCGCCGGCGTCGATCTGCGAACCGGCCAGATCGCCTACAAGCACAGAAACGGCACGGTGATGGACATGGCGGCGCTGCCCTTGCCCTTCAAGGTTGGCGTTCCAGGTATCGGCGGGCCGATAATCACCAAGGGCGGCGTCGCGTTCCTCGGAGCAGTGGTCGACAACTACCTGCGGGCCTACGATCTGACCACCGGACGGGAGCTCTGGAAGGCAAGGCTGCCGGCCGGTGGGCAGGCGACGCCGATGACCTATGCGCTGGACGATGGCAAGCAGTATGTCGTGATGGTGGCCGGCGGCCACGGCTCGGTCGGCACCAAGCCGGGCGACTACGTCATCGCCTATACCTTGCCCTGAACCGCTTGGCGTCTCACGAGGAGCCGGTCTCTCCGGACGCGAATGTCCGGGGAGATCTGCCGAACCCATGAAATCTGAGGGCGAAACCGAACGTTAACCATGTGGACCTTACACACATATCGTAACGTAAGGATGCTTCGTATGAGTGATTTCGCCGCCAACGGCCAGACTGCCCCTTCCATTGCCTTCTTTCCGCTGGCCGGTCGACGGGATCTGATTCGTCGATCCGCCGTCGAGCTCGATCGCCTCAACGGACACCACGCGGTGAAATACTGGCGCACCGTCTGCCGCTCGCTTGGCGACGAACTGCTTGCCCTTGGATGCCCCGAAGAGGAAATGCGCGCCGAAATCATGGATTTCCAGGCCGCCGTGCAGGCTGAACTGATGTGGCTGCATCGTGGGGAAGAGGCCCGGGGCTGAGCGCCTCAGGCGGCCACGCCCCGTTTTCCGGCCACCTTGCCTTCCGACTTTCGATGGCCTGACGCGTTTCTCGGTTCCACGGACAGGCGATATCCGGCGAGCAGGGCGACCTGCGCCAACGCCGCGAACAGAATTTTCTGCAACCACACCGGCTTTCCCGCGATGTAGAGGTGGTCGCGATAGCGGTGCAGGCACAGAGCGATCACCAGCAGCTTCACCTCGCCGTTTGGGCCGAAATAGTCGGGCCGGTCTCGGGTCCATTTCGCCAGATTCAGGAAGAACCGCTGGTGTTGTTGCGGGTTCGAGAAGACGACGGTCGCCCGGGTTTCGCCCGCATAGGCATTGCGGAAGAAGTGGCTGACGCCCATCGGCACGGTGATCGTCTGACCCGCCTCGACGAAATGCTCGACGCCGTCCAGCGTGACGGAGAGGCGGCCATACCGGACCGTGAAAATCTCGTCCGTTTCGGGGTGAATGTGGGCGATGGCGTTTCCGCCGCCAGAGCCGCCCTCGCCAAGGATGACGTCCATCCGGCTTTCGGGCTGATCGTCATAGGGATGGGTGAAGACGAAGGTCTCCCGGTTGAAGTGGTTTAGAATCTGGGTATCCGGCCTGATGAGCTCAGACATGGTGTTCCTCGCAATCTTTGGTGCTGGTTGATGCCGCGGGGTTCTTCCCGTCGCGCTTCAGCCGTGTAAAATGCGGTTGCTTCAGGTTCAAACACCGTTCCTGCGGTTGCGTTCACCGGATTTGCATAGCCATGGCGCCACGCTTCGACGTCGATGATCTGCAGCACTTTCTCGCCGTCAGCGAAACGGGCTCGACGCTTCGGGCATCCCGGAAGCTCTCGGTCAGCCAGAGCACAGTCTCCAGGCGGATCGCGGCGCTGGAAGGGGCCCTCGGCATCCGGCTTTTCGACAAGTTGCGCACCGGCTACGTGATCACCGATGAGGGGCGGCAGCTCCTGGCCTCGGCGTCAGCCGTCAGGGCAGCCCTCGATCAGTTTTCGGTGTCTGCCGACGCGCTTGGACGCGGTATCCAGGGCATCGTCCGTTTCAGCACAGCCGAGCCGCTGGCCGAGATCCTGTTGCCAGAGATCACTCGTCAGCTGCAGGAGAAATACCCGCTCATCCGGCTGGAGGCCGACACGACGCGGGTGATCCGCGATCTGTCCCTGGGGGAGGCCGATGTCTGCCTGCGGGCGGCGCAGACTTTGGACGCGCCGGGCCTTTTCGGCCGTCGGCTCGCGGTTGATCGCTGGAGCCTTTATTGCTCGCAGCGCTACGCAGAAACGCGCGGTGTTCCGAGCAGCGAGGAGGAACTGGCCAATCATTCGCTGGTCGGCTTCACCGGCGATGCAGGCTCACGCCCGGCCTTCCAGTGGAGCCATGCGAATTTCCCGGCCGCCGCCATCATCCTGCGACAGAATTCAGTGCCCGCCTATTTTCAGAGCGTGCGTTCCGGCCTGGGCGTCGGCTTCTACTCCGACTTCGTCGCGGCCGCCTGTCCGGACCTCGTGTGGTGCTTTCGGCCCGACCTGCCACCGGCTCTGGAGATTTGGCTGCTCACCTCCGAACGGCTCAAGCACGATCCGCGCGTCCGGGCGGTCATGGACGTCGTCAAGGGTGTGGTCCGTCAGCACAAGCTGACGATCCGGGATTAGGACACGGGCTCCACGAAGCCGTCCAGCACGCGCTTTTCGCCGGCGCGGTCGAAATTGATCGTCAGCTTGTTGCCTTCTATCGCCGCCACGTTGCCGTTGCCGAACTTGATATGGAACACCCGGTCTCCGACGGCGAATTTCGATGGCGTGTCGGCCACCGATTTCGCCACCAGTTCGCCCTCGATGGTGCGGGCGCGGGGGCCGCTTTCACCGTAACCGATGCGTTCGACGGCGTGGCCGGAGCGGCTGCCCCAGTTGTCGCGGGTGGCTTCGCTCTTGTTCTGCTGAGCACGCTTCCAGCCCGGCGTGGAATAGGAATTGGCGAAGGGATCGGCCTTGTCGAAGCGCGACTGGCCGTAGCCGCCGCGACCATAGCCGCCATAGGACTGTTCGGTCTGGGCGACCTCGACATGGGTGACCGGCAGTTCGTCGAGGAAGCGCGACGGCATGGTCGATTGCCATAGGCCGTGGATACGCCGGTTCGATACGAACCAGATGTGGCAGCGGCGCTTGGCGCGGGTGATGCCGACATAGGCGAGGCGGCGTTCCTCCTCGAGGCCGGCGCGTCCGCCTTCGTCGAGTGCCCGCTGGTGGGGGAAGAGGCCTTCCTCCCAGCCGGGCAGGAAGACGGTGTCGAATTCCAGACCCTTGGCCGAATGCAGCGTCATGATCGAGACCGCGTCCATGTCCTCGTTCTGCTCGGCATCCATGACCAGCGAAACATGTTCGAGGAAGCCGCGCATCGATTCGAAGGCCTCCATCGAGCGCACGAGTTCCTTCAGGTTTTCGAGGCGACCGGGCGCATCCGCCGACTTGTCGTTCTTCCACATGTCGGTATAGCCGGACTCCTCGAGGATCTGCTCGGCAAGCTCGGTATGTGGAGTCGTTTCAAGCAGTTCCTGCCATCTCCTGAACATTTGAATCACGTCGAACAGCGCCTTGCGGGCCTTCGGCTTCAGTTCGTCGGTTTCGACGATGTCGGCTGCGGCGGCAAGCATGGGAATGTCGCGGGCGCGGGCATAATCATGCAGCGCGCGCACGGTCGTATCGCCAAGGCCACGCTTCGGCGTATTGACGATACGCTCGAAGGCAAGATCGTCGGCAGGCTGGCAGACCAGCCGGAAATAGGCCATGGCGTCGCGGATTTCGAGGCGCTCGTAGAAGCGCGGACCCCCGACGACACGGTAGTTCAGGCCGAGAGTGACGAAGCGGTCTTCGAACTCGCGCATCTGGAAGGAGGCGCGCACCAGGATCGCCATGTCGTTCAGATTGTGCTTCCTGCCATCGGCATCGCCGCGCTGCAGCCGTTCGATCTCCTCGCCGACGGCGCGGGCTTCCTCTTCGCTGTCCCAAGCGGCATGGACGACGACCTTTTCATCGTCTGGCTCCCGCCGGTCGGTGAAGAGTGTCTTGCCGAGGCGGCCCTCGTTGTGGGCGATCAGGTGGCCGGCCGCGCCGAGGATGTGCTCCGTCGAGCGGTAGTTGCGTTCAAGCTTGATGACCTTGGCGCCGGGGAAATCCTTCTCGAAGCGCAGGATGTTGTCCACTTCGGCACCACGCCAGCCGTAGATCGACTGGTCATCATCGCCGACACAGCAAACGTTCTGCGGAATGCCCTGCGGGCGCTGCGCGAGCAGGCGCAGCCACATATACTGCGCGGTATTGGTGTCCTGATACTCGTCAACGAGGATGTAGCGGAATTTCTGGTGATAGTCCTTCAGGACATCGGGGTTTGCCCGGAACATGCGGATCGGGTGTAGCAGAAGGTCGCCGAAATCGCAGGCGTTCAACGATTTCAGCCGGTTCTGGTAGGCTGCGTAGAGTTCGCGGCCCTTGCCGTTGGCGAAAGCGCGGGCGTCGCCTTCCGGGATCTGCGATGGGTCCAGCCCCTTGTTTTTCCAGCCGTCGATCATGGCGGCGAACTGCTTGGCCGGCCAGCGCTTGTCGTCCAGTCCTTCGGCCTGGATCAACTGCTTGATGAGGCGCACAACATCGTCGGTGTCGAGGATGGTGAAATCGGAGGTGAGGCCGACAAGCTCCGCATGGCGGCGCAACAGCTTGACGCCGATCGAGTGGAAGGTCCCGAGCCAGGGCATGCCTTCGACCGCGCCGCCGACCAGCATGCCGATGCGTTCCTTCATCTCGCGCGCTGCCTTGTTGGTGAAGGTCACGGCGAGGATCTGCGAGGGAAAGGCACGGCCGGTCGCAAGGATATGGGCGATGCGGGTGGTGAGCACGCGGGTCTTGCCGGTGCCGGCGCCGGCAAGCACCAGAACCGAGCCATCGGTGGTCTCGACCGCCTCGCGCTGCTCCGGATTGAGGCCGGCGAGATAATCCGGGCCGCGGGCCTGATCGCGGGCGGCCATGGCGCGCGCCGCAATGCCGAGGCCGCCCGACGCCGGCTCCGAACCGGAGGTCGCGCCGGTTGCCGGCTTGCGCGGTGCGGGCTCTTCATCGAAGAAGGGAATGTCGTCGAAACCGTTACTCATGCGGCTCAATGTAGTGATTCGGGATGGAAAGGCGAGTCAAGATGTTCTCCTTTCATTCCGACATCACCATGATCCGCAGGGAAAACCTTCGTGATCCGGCCTACTGGAGATCCGCCATCAGCGCGTCAATCTCCAGGCTCCACTCGCCTTTCCAGCGTTTCTTCGTCCGTTCGTCCAGCCAGCTTCCGTCGATGGCGTTCATTACGGTCGCGCGGATATCGGCGGGAGAAAAGCCCAGGAAATGGGCGGCCTTGCGGTATTCCTCACCGAGATCGGTGAAGAACATCGGCGGATCGTCGCTGTTCAGCATGACCTTCAGGCCGGACTCCTTCATCCTGCGGATGGCGTGATCCGGGCTCGTCAGGTCATGCCAGGGTGAGGTGATGGCACTGGTCGAGGGGCAGACGGTGAAAAGGATGCCTTCGTCGCGGCAGCGACCCATGAGTTCCGGATCGTTGACCACGTGATAGCCGTGGTCGATGCGGCGGACCTTCAGCGCGTCTAGCGATCCGCGGATGAAATCCGCAGGCCCCGTCTCGCCGGCGTGGGCGGTGACCCTCAGGCCTGCCGCGCGGGCACGTTCGAACAGGGCGGCGTAGGGCTCCGGCGGGAAGGGGGCTTCGTTGAAATCGAGGCCGATGCCGACGAGCTTTTCATCGCGGCGCGCGAGGATCATGTCGAGAAATTCTTCGCCTGCTTCGGGGCCGAGTTCGCGGTTGATGCCCGGCGCGCAGACGCTGAGGATGCCGAAATCCTTCTCGGCGTCGGCGATGCCGGAGAGAATGCCGTCCATCTGGGTGTCGAAACTGACCCCATGGGGGAAATGCACCTGCGGGGAGAAGAAGAACTCGACGTAGCGCGCGTTGTGGGCGGCGCAGCTTTCGAGCATCTCATAGGTGATGCGACGGTAGTCGTCCGCCGAGACCACGCTGTCGGACACAGCCGTATAGATCGCCAGGAAGTCCTTGAGATTGTCGTAGTGGTAGAGTTCCTCGACCTTCTTGAAGGGCGGCAGCGTCACGCCGTTTCGGGCGGCAAGCTCGACGGCGGTCCGGGGACGGATCGAGCCCTCAAGGTGCAGATGCAATTCCATTTTCGGTATGCGGGCGAGAAATTCATCCAGCGTCAGCATTGTTGGCTACCCGATTTACAAGAATGGAACATATTGAAAAAACGGCGAGCGGAGTTGCCGTTGCCAGAAGGTTTGTTGCGTTGCAGCATTTGTCAAGCAAGAGATTGATCCGCGCCGGATGACAATTTGGTAATGTACGGTTTCGTGACTTGCCGAAGCGGTCCGGGAACGGAATATTGCCGCGCAAGCCGGCGCAATATCCGCGGCGATCTTACGGCAGCCGTGCCATGGGCAGGCTGCCGGCATCGAGACTGGAGTACCCGATGGCATTTTGGAAGCAATTGCTGCTCAGTGTTGTGGCGATCGTGCTTTGTCTTTTGGGATGGTTATGGTTCGTACCCGGCGCAACAGCACTCCTTGCGCGGGCAGGCGTTCCGCATTCGGTGATCGCCATGATCGGACCGAGTAGCGAGACGCCGCAAAGCGCCTCCGGCAAAGGCCAGGGGCAGGGCGGCGGCCGAAACGGCAATGCTGCGCCATCGGTGGTCGTACAGAATGTGAAGCTCGGGCTGGTGAACGACCGCCTTTCCGCCATCGGCACCGGCGATGCCATCCAGTCCGTAACGGTGATGCCGCAGGTGGCGGGCACGCTTCTCGAGATCAACATCAAGTCCGGCGACAAGGTCGCCAAGGGGCAGGTGATCGCGCGACTGGAGAACGAGGAACAGCGCATTGCCCGCGACCAGGCGCAGGTGGCGCTGAAAAGCGCAACGGAAAAGTCGCAGCTCTACACCAATCTCAAATCCAGCGTTTCCCGTATCGAAGCCTTTGATGCGGAGATCGCGCTTGAGACGGCGAAGCTTGCGCTCGCCTCCGCCGAACTTGAACTGAAGCGCCGCGACATCGTGGCACCGATCGATGGCATCGCGGGGATCGTGACCGTCAATCCGGGTGACAACGTCACCACCTCGACGGCGATTGCGACAGTCGACGACCGTTCCGAACTGCTGGTGGATTTCTGGGTGCCGGAACGTTTCGCGCCGATCATCAAGGTGGGGCAACCGGTGAATGCCACGGCGGTGGCCCGCCCTGGAAATCTCTACGACGGCAGCGTGGAGGCCGTCGACAACCGGATCGACGAAGCGAGCCGCACGCTCCGGGTGCGTGCGCGTATCGGCAACGACAACGACGACCTGAGGGCCGGCATGGCCTTTACCGTCACGATGACTTTCGAAGGGGAGCGCTATCCCGCCGTCGATCCGCTTTCCGTCCAGTGGGACAGCGAGGGCTCCTTCGTGTGGCGCATCCTTGAAGGCAAGGCGGAGCGCGTTCCGGTGAGGATCGTGCAGCGCAATCCGGATGCCTTGCTGGTGGAAGCTGCGCTTGCCGAAGGAGATCGCGTCGTAACCGAAGGCGTCCAGCGTGTCCGGGCCGGGAGGGCCGTGCAGATCATGGGTGACAATGCCGAGGCGCCGCAACCGGCGAACGGCGAAAAACCGGTGGCCAGCCGATGAGCGATATGACGAACGCGCCGGAAGAAGAGACTGCCGGGGCCAAGGAGCCCAAGGCCGCGCCGGACGTGCAGGCCGGATTCACGGCACTTTTCATCCGCAGGCCGATCTTCGCGGCGGTCGTCAATGCGCTCATGGTGGTTGCGGGCCTTGCGGCCTTCTCCGGCGTCGAAGTGCGCGAACTGCCCGATGTCGACCGGCCCGTCATCACGGTCCGCACGACGTTCGACGGTGCATCGCCCCAGACGGTCGACCAGCAAGTGACGACCGTCATAGAGGGTGCCGTGGCGCGCGTCGCGGGGCTCAAGGCGCTCTCGTCGTCCTCTTCGTTCGGCAACAGCCGCGTGACGCTGGAATTCACCGATACGACGGACCTCAATGTGGCGGCCAGCGACGTGCGGGACGCCATTGCCCGCGTCAGCTACAGCCTGCCCGACGACGCCGACGAGCCGCGTATCGTCAAGGCTGACTCCGATTCCGATCCGATCATGCGGCTTGCCGTCACCTCCGACCGGATGAACATCGAGGATTTGACGCTTCTGGTCGATAACGAGATTTCCGACCGGCTGGCCTCGGTCGAGGGCGTCGCCGACATCGAGCTTTACGGCGAACAGGAGAAGATCTTCCGGGTGGACGTCGACCAGTCGGCGCTCGCGAGCCGGGGGCTGACCATCGCGTCGCTGGCGACGGCACTTTCCGATATCGCCTTCGATGTTCCCGCCGGTTCCATCACCAGTTCGACCCAGGATATCGTGGTGCGCGCGACGGCGGACCTCAGGACGCCGCAGGACTTCGCGAACCTGATCGTTCAGGACAAGGTGCGGCTCGGGGACGTCGCGACGATCACGTTTGGACCGGACCTGCGCAGCACGGCGCTGCGTTCGAACGGCAAGGCCGGCATCGGGCTTGGCGTCATCCGTCAGGCGAAATCGAACACGCTCAGCATCTCGAACGGAATCAAGACCGCGGTCGCGGCGATGCAAAAGGAATTGCCCGATGGGACGCAGATCCGCATCACAAGCGACGATGCCGTGTTCATCCGCGGCTCCATCGATGAAGTGGTGAATGCGCTGGCGCTTGCCGCGGTGATCGTCATCGGCATCATCTATCTCTTCCTGCGCGACTGGCGGGCGACCCTCATTCCGGCGATCACCATGCCGGTATCGCTGATCGGCACGCTGGCGGCGGTCTATCTGGTCGGCTTCTCTATCAATATTCTGACCCTGCTGGCGATCGTTCTGGCGACCGGCCTGGTGGTCGACGATGCGATCGTGGTTCTGGAAAACATCGTCAGGCGGCGGGCGCAGGGTCTCGGACCGCGGGCAGCGGCCGTACTCGGCACGCGAGAAGTGTTCTTCGCCGTCATCGCCACGACGGCGACGCTTGCGGCCGTTTTCGTGCCGCTTTCCTTCCTGCCTGGACAGGTCGGAGGGCTGTTCCGGGAATTCGGTTTCGTTCTCGCCTTCTCGGTGGCGCTTTCGGCCATCGTGGCGTTGACGCTTTGCCCGATGCTTGCTTCCCGCATGTTGACCGCGCATGCGGTCGAGCACCACGGGGGACTGCTCGGGCGCTTCGGCGATGCTTTCTCCACCTTTTACCGGCGTGCCCTGCGCGCCTGCCTCAACACGCCGGTGGTGGTATTCGTGGTGGCCGTGGTCTTTTCCCTCGCCGCCTTCGGCGCATTCTCCATGATTACCAACGAACTCACGCCGCGCGAGGACCGTTCGACGGTGACGCTGCGGGTGACGGCGCCGCAGGGCGTCAGCCTCGATTACATGCAGGACCAGATGCGCCGCATCGAGGAGGCGCTGAAGCCGCTGCGCGACAGCGGCGAGATCGTCAACCTGTTCTCGATCTCCGGGTTCGGCAGCAATACCAACAGCGGCTTCATGGTGCTGACGCTTGCGCCCTGGGGAGAACGGGAACGAAGCCAGGACAGCATCGTCCGGGACATCAACAAGGCAACGGCGGGCATTCCCGGGGTGAATGCCTTCGCCCAGCAGCCGAACAGCCTGCGGATTCGCGGCGGCGGCAGCGGTCTGCAGTTTGCCCTCGTCGGTTCGAGCCATGAACAGCTGACGGACGCGGCCATCAAGGTGGTCGCCGCACTCGAGGCGGATGGCAGCTTCGACAATCCGAGGCTGACAAACGACATCAGCCAGGCCCAACTCGGCGTCAGTATTGACCGGGAGCGCGCCGCGGATCTCGGCATCAACATCACCGGACTTGCCCAGGCGCTGCAATCGCTGCTCGACGGGCGTTCGATCGGCGATGTCTATATCGACGGTGAATCCTATCCGGTGAAACTCACTTCGACGACGCGGCCGATCGACGATCCGACAGATCTCGAGAACATCTTCCTCAAGACCGGTGACGGCAAGATCGTACCGATGTCCGTCATCGCAAAACTGCAGGAAAAGGCTGTTGCGCCGAACCTTCAGCGCGAACAGCAGCTTGCCGCGGTGCAGATCACGGCAGGTCTCGGTCCGGGACTTTCGCTGGGATCGGCGCTTGAAAAGGCGCAGACCATCGCCGGACCTTTGCTGCCGCCTGGCGCACGCATCCTGCCGCTGGCGGAGGCCGCGACGCTCAGCGAGAACACCGGCGGTATGGGCATTACCTTCGGCTTTGCCATCGTCATCATCTTCCTGGTGCTGGCCGCGCAGTTCGAGAGCGTGCTTTCCTCGGTTATTATCATGGCGACGGTGCCGCTGGGGCTGGCCTGCGCGGTCTTCGCCCTGCTGTTCACCGGCACCAGCCTTAACGTCTACAGCCAGATCGGTCTCGTAATGCTGGTCGGTATCATGGCCAAGAACGGCATCCTGATCGTCGAGTTCGCAAACCAGTTGCGCGACCGCGGGCAGGATGTGCGCGAGGCGATCGAGAATGCCGCCAATATGCGTCTGCGGCCGGTGATGATGACGATGATCGCCACCATTCTCGGCGGCGTGCCGCTGGTCTTCGCCCATGGTGCCGGCGCGGAAGCCCGCATTGCGCTCGGCTGGGTCATCGTCGGCGGATTGGGGCTCGCGACCGTGGTGACCCTGTTCGTGACGCCGGTTGCCTATCTGGCGCTTGCCCGCTTCGCCAAGCCGCACGCCCATGAAGAGGAACGGCTGCAACGGGAAATGGCCTTTGCCGCTTCGGTCGAGGCGGGCGAATGATCCGCGGTCGAGCCAGGGTGGTCGAGCCGGAAAGGAAGCCAACATGACGAAACGGGAAATCGAGGTCGCGACATCCGACGGTATCGCCACCGCACATCTGTTCGGCACAGCCGCAACAGGGGCCGGCGTGATCCTTTACATGGACGCTTTCGGTCCGCGGGAAGCGCTCTTCCGCATGGCGGAGCGTTTGGCGGGTGAGGGGTATACCGTACTGGTGCCGGATCTCTTCTACCGCTTCGGAGCCTACGGGCCGTTCGATGCGACGACTGCGTTCAGCACGCCGGAGACTGCAACGCAGCTCAGGGCCATGATCGGTGGCACCACGCAGGCGATGACGGCCGCCGATACGGGTTTCTTCCTGGCCGCACTGAGGCAGGCCGGGGCGACCGGACCGGTCGGGGTCGTGGGCTATTGCATGGGCGGCAGCCGGGCGCTCACCGCCGCCGGCACGTATCCGGACGATATCGTCGCTGCCGCGAGCTTCCATGGCGGCAATCTTGCAAGCGAGGCGCCCGATAGCCCGCATTTGCTGGCGGACGGGATCCGCGCCAGAGTCTATGTCGGGACAGCCGGCGTCGACGGTTCGTTTTCACCGGAGCAGTCCAACCGCTTCGTCGATGCCTTCCGTCGCGCCGAAGTCGATTTCGTGCTGGAGAATTATGTCGGCATGACCCATGGCTGGTGCGTTCTGGACCATAGTGTCTATGACGAAGGCGGCGCGGAGCGCCATTGGCGACGGCTCATCGCCTTTTTCGCTGAGACCCTGAAGACGCGGTGACCGACGCAGCCGCCTTCCCCGGCCGGCACATGCTGCACTGGACAAAGGCCCCTTGCTGTCCCATAGCTTCGCCCCGAAAGAACGGCTGCGAAACGGCCGCGGAATGCAGGAGATGCGGTCATGGTGATGAAGGATGTGGTGCCCGGTATTCGTAATGAGGAGGGGATCGCCAAAGTCCTCGGCATCCTGAAACAGGAATTCGGCGAGCGTTTCCAGACCGGGCAGTCGTTTCGCGAACAGCATAGCCACACAACGACCTACCTGCCGTCGCAACTGCCCGACGGCGTGGTTTTCGTCGAAAGCTCCGAAGATGTGAAGACGGTGGTGCGGACCTGCACCGCTCACAAGGTTCCCATGATCCCGTTCGGCACCGGCTCCTCGCTGGAGGGCCACGTGAATGCGCCGAGCGGCGGTATTTCGCTCGATTTCAGCCGGATGAACCGGGTGATTGAAGTCAACCCGGAAGACCTCGACTGCACGGTCGAGCCGGGTGTTACGCGCGAGGAGCTGAATGCCTATCTGCGTGACACAGGCCTCTTCTTCCCGATCGATCCGGGTGCGAATGCCTCGATCGGTGGCATGGCCTCGACGCGCGCCTCCGGCACTAATGCGGTGCGTTACGGCACGATGAAGGAAAACGTGCTGGCGCTGACCGTCGTTACCGCCGATGGCGAGGAAATTAGGACGGCGCAACGGGCGCGGAAATCTTCCGCCGGCTATGACCTGACCCGACTTTTCGTCGGAGCGGAAGGGACGCTTGGGATCATTACCTCCATCACACTGAAGCTGCAGGGCATCCCTGCCAAGATCAGCGGCGGCGTCTGCGCCTTTCCGAGCCTGAAAGCCGCCTGCGATGCCGTTGTCATGACGATCCAGATGGGCATTCCGGTTGCCCGCATCGAACTGCTCGACGAAATGCAGATGAAGGCGGTCAACGCCTATTCGAAGCTTGCTTATCCGGAAAAGCCGACGCTCTTCCTCGAATTTCACGGCACGGAAGAGACGGTCGCCATACAGGCCGAACAGTTCCGGGAAATCGCCGCCGAATTCGGTTCCGATGAATTCCAGTACACCAGCAATGCCGAGGAGCGGGCTCAGCTCTGGAAGGCGAGACACAATGCCTACTGGGCGGGAAGGGCGCTCGCTCCCGAACTGAACGGCCTCTCGACCGATGTCTGCGTGCCGATTTCTCGGTTAGCCGAATGCGTGGCCGAGACCCAGGCCGATATTCGCGAAACCGGGCTTCTGGCGCCGATCGTCGGGCATGCCGGCGATGGCAATTTTCATGTGCTGATGCTGTTCGACGACAAGAAACCGGACGACCTCGCACGCAGCGAGGCTTTCATGGCGCGGCTCAACGCCCGGGCGCTTGCGATGGGCGGCACCTGCACCGGCGAGCATGGGGTGGGGCAGGGCAAGATGACCTATCTCGCGCAGGAATTGAGTTCGGCTCTTCCGGTCATGCGATCGATCAAGAAGAGCCTCGATCCGGACAATATCTTCAATCCCGGCAAGATCTTCCGGCTGTAAAAGCCAATCCTTGCAGTTGCCGCAGGGCAAAATACGGGTAGTCTTGCCGCGAAACCGACCCATGCCGAAAAGTGTTGAGCGGTGTTGCGGCAACGGCATGGGATAAAATGAGAACGCAAAGCGTAACGGCGAATCTGAACGATTGCCACACGCTTTGAAGTTGCCGCGAATGTGCATGGAGTGGGCAGGTCGTGATCGGACGCTTACTGGTTTTCCTCGGCGGGCTTTTGGTCGTGGCGCTGTTTGCGGCGCTGCTCGGGCCGATGTTCGTCGACTGGACCGATTTCCGCAAGGATTTCGAGGACCAGGCCAGCCGTATTCTCGGCAAGAAGGTAACCGTGCATGGCGAGGTCAATGCCCGCCTGCTGCCTTTTCCTTCCGTCACCCTGCATGACGTGACGGTCGGCCCCGACAGCGAAGGTGCGCCGCTCGTCACCGTCTCGCGCTTTTCGCTCGATGCGGAACTTGCCCCCTTCCTTTCCGGCGAGGCGCGCATCTTCGACATGCGCATCGAGGAGCCGAAAGCGCGCATCCGGCTTCTGGCCGACGGCACGCTCGACTGGCTGCGCGGCTCCAGCGCGGAGATCCCGGCGCGCACCGTGGTGCTCGAGAAGGTGCATGTCACGGGCGGCGAGATCGAATTCATCGACGAGCAATCCGGCCGGACGCGAAAGGTAAGCAGCCTCGACGCAGAGATGACGGCGGCATCCCTCGCGGGTCCCTGGACCGCCGATGGCAAAGCCGTGGTAGACGGCGAGGCGGGTGGTTTCCATCTTTCCAGCCAGCAGCCCAATCCGGCAACAGGAGCGGTTCCGCTCAAGCTTCGGCTCGATCCGGACAGCCGGCCATTCAGCCTGGACCTCGAGGGGGACCTGTCACTGGTCGACGGGAGACCGATCTACAAGGGACGTTTCCAGGGCCAATGGCTGGACGCCCATGTGGAAGAGGCTCCCAACGAGCGCAAGGCACCGGCGCCGCGGGTCAAGGGTGCATTCGAGCTTACCAATGAGCGAATCGTCGTTCCAGAGTACCGACTCGAACTTGCCGAGGCCGATAATCCTTATGTCATTACCGGCGAGGCAAAACTCGATACCGGGGCGCAGTCGGAATTCCTGCTGACGGCGGAGGGGCAGCAGGTTGACGTTAACCGGTTGGCGAACGAGGGCGCGAAAGGCAAGACCGGGCGTAATGCCGCGGGCTCCGTTCGACAGCGTCTCAACCTGCTGATCGCGATGGCTGCCGATATTCCGATCCCCAGCGTGCCGGGGCGGGCGAACCTGAAGCTTCCGGCTATCGTGGCAGGCGACACCGTCTTGCGCGACATTCAGATCGACGTTCGCCCTGCGGGCACCGGCTGGACCGTCGAGCGCGCAGCGGCCATCCTGCCCGGCCGCACGCAGGTGGAGGCGAAAGGCAAGCTGGTGCTCCGGGGATCGCCGTCATTCAGCGGCGACCTGCTTGTCGCATCGACCCAACCCACGGGACTTGCCTCGTGGATTTCCGGCACCGTCGATCCGGCGATCCGGCAACTGAAATCGGCCGGCTTTTCCGCAGCCGTCAATCTGACGCCGGATACCCAGCGTTTCGAGAAGCTGGAACTTGCCATCGGCGAGGCGCATCTCAACGGCCGTCTGGAGCGGCAGTCGGTCAATGGTCAGCCGGCAACGCTGTCGGTCGATCTCTCGGGAAACGAAATCGATCTCGATGCGGCGCGGGCGCTCGGCGCGCTCATCGTCGGCGACGACCTCGACAACGGCGTGTTCGCCCAGCGGATCGCCACCCGCATGAAGGTCGGCAAGCTCGTCGCCTACGGTGTCGAGAGCCGCGATGTCGATACGATCTTCACGCTCGACAGCGGCAGCGTTTCGGTCGAGCGGCTGAATATCGGCGATGTGGCGGGCGCTTCGATACGGGTTAGCGGATCGGCGAGCGGTTCCCTGCTGGATTATACCGGCAAGGCGCAACTGTCGTTCGATGCTGCTGATCCCACTCCGTTCCTCGCGATGATCGCGGGTCAACTTCCGCCGCATCCGGCTCTGGCGCGGCTGGTCGAGAGTGCGCCCTGGTATGCAGATGCAAGATTGCAGGCAAATGTATCGCTCGGCGATGCCGGCGGGAGCGGCCTGACCGCGAAGCTCACCGGCACGGCCAATGGCAGCAGCATTACGCTGTACTATGCCGTCGACGATATTACCGATTTCACCGGCACGGCGGCGTTGAAGATGAACGCCACGCTGGAAAATCCGGAAGCTCAGATCCTTCTGGGACAGGCCGGGCTCGATCCTCTGCCGGTCGGAACCGGTGTTGCGGGCCGCCTCGCTCTGGACATCGACGATCGCGGCACGGAACCTGCCGATGTCGCATTGCGCTTCACCGCTCCCGGTACGGAGGCGACGGCGACTGGCAAGGTGTCGCTCGATGCAGCGGATTTTCTCGCCGGCAGCGGTAGTATTTCCGTCCGCAGCAGCGATCTTGAACCTTATTTGATGGCGGGTGGCGTCGTGATGCCGTCGACCGGCTCCGGCCTACCAGCGGAATTTGCGGCCGAGGTGAAGATCTCGGATCGTCGGGTTTCGTTTGACGGGATCAGGGCTACGTTGGACGGGAATGCATTGTCGGGCACGCTCGCAGCCGACTGGACGCAGGCGCAGCCGAAGGTCGAGGGGCAGGTCAAGGCCTCCCATGCGGATGTCGCCTGGCTTGCGGAGACGGTCCTCGGACCGATGACCGATCCCACGACCAACAAGCTCTCCGAGCAGGCCCTATCGGTTCAACAGAACGGGCCCGATCTTGATCTTGCCCTGAATGTCGATGCCTTATCCGCCGGTCCTGCCAAGCCCGTTTCGGGTCTTTCAGCGAGACTACGCCGGACCGGCGGCGAGTTGTCGCTCGACGAGATCAAGGGGCGCTGGTTCGATGGCGAACTCACCGGCCGATTGATGATTGCGAATGCCGGAGGCACGGGGCTCTACCAGAGTCGGCTCACGCTTGCCGGCGGCGACCTTGTCGAAGCGTTACCGAGGCAGGATGGAGACGCGCAGCCGGCGGCCACAGGCCGGTTCGATCTCGATATCGTCACCGAGGCGAGCGGCAAGACGGTATCCGAGCTCTTCGGTTCGACCAATGGCTCCGGCTCGGTGAAGCTCGATACCCTCACGGTTTCCAAGCTCAATCTCGGGCTTCTGCCTCAGGTGCTGGCGGCGGCGGATGGTATCCAGGGCGACATCACGGAAGACAGGGTGAGAGACATCGCCGGGGGATTGATCGACGCCGCTCCGGGTACGTTCCGCGATGTCGCCATTCCCTTCAACGTTACCGATGGGGTCCTGCGGGTCCAGAACGTGACGCTCGAAAGCCAGACAGCAAAGCTCAACGGCGAAGCGCGCGTGGACATCGTCGACGGCACAATGGATGGCGTCGTCCAGGTGGCGCTCGATGCCGGCGACGAAGCGCTGGCCGGAGCGGAGCCCGGCTTTCGGCTTGCCTATGCCGGCGCAGTCGCCTCACCCATCCGAGAGGTTGAAGTCGGAGACCTCACCAACTTCCTGTCGCTTCGCGCCTTCGAACGGGAACGCCGCCGGGTCGAGGCGTTGCAGTCGAACGTTCTGGAAAAGCAACGGCTGAGGCGCGAGGTGGTCCTACACCGTTACCGGGAGGAGGAGCGCCGGAAGGCCGAGGCAGAACAGGCGAGGCTGGCAGAGGAGGCCCGGCAGAAGGCGGAGGCAGAGAGGTTGGCCGCGGAGGAGGAAGCGCGGCGGCGCGCCGCAGAAGCCGCTTCGCAAGGCGATGCCGCGACGACGGGCGGGGAGCCGGCCGGCGAGGGGACGATACCAACTCCGGGATTGCCTGTATCTCCGGACGAGAAGGTCACGCGCGACAATCTTCCTCCCGCGGCGCCGCTGCAGTTCGATACTCTTCCGGGCGTCAACTGAGCCTTTACTGACCGGATGAACGTTTGCCATCGGGTCCGGTTTTTCCGGACGTCAGGCTTCGGCGTCAGCCTGTCTTTAGGGGAGAGCGGAGGCTGTCGCGGTACACGACTTCGCGCTTCTTCCTAAGGTCTTTGCGCCGCCGCCTTCAGCCGGTTCAGCACGTAGAGCCGTAGCGCCGACGAGAGGTTGGCCGTCGGATCGCGTGTTTCGTCGATCTCGGTGATGAGGGCGGCGAGCGCCATTCCACGTTCGCCGGCGATCGCTCTCAATTCGTCCATGAAGGCATCTTCCAGCGAGAAGCTGGTTCGATGGCCGTGCAATGTCGCCGAATGCTTGCGGATCACGGATGCCTCATCCGGTCGTCTGGTTTCTGAGAAAAAGAGTCCGGAAACGGCGCGAAATGTCTGGCGCGGAATCGTTTTCCGCGATGCCCGTCACTCGGGCTTCGGACGGTCCAGACGCCCCTGGTCGAGTGTCTTTTCGGCTTTCCTGTTGAGTGCGTCGGTCAGTTGCTTCTCGGCCTTGGTGCGGCCGAAGGAGATACGATTCTGCTCGGCCTTCGCTTCCTTTTCGGAACGTACCTTGGTCTTCCTGAACTGGCGGAGATTGACGACGTCTGCGCTCATCTTTGATGTTCCGGCGGCTGGAAGAGGACGCCTCTTGGAGGCGCCCCGGATCTCATATCACTGCTTCTTGCGGAATGCGTCGAGGGAAACGACGGAACCTTCCTTCTTCTCTTCGGCCGGCTTTTCAGCCGTTTCTTCCGTGTGTTCGGCGACAGCGGAGACGGGATAGGCGGTGATCTCCGCGCCTTCCTCATCTTCTTCCGCGAGCGGCACGTCAAATTCGAGCTCGAAGTTCACGGAGGGATCATAAAAACCGCGAATCGCGTTGAACGGAATGACCAGCTTTTCCGGTGTGTCGGAGAAGGAAAGCCCGATTTCGAACTGGCTGTCGGAAACCTTGAGGTCCCAGAACTGGTGCTGGATGACGATGGTCATCTGCTCGGCGTATTTGGCCTTCAGGTGCTGGGAGATGCGCACGCCCGGCGCCCCGGTCAGGAAGGTGATGAAGAAGTGGTGGTCACCCGGCAGACGGCCGGTGGCTGCGACCTCCGTCAAAACCTTGCGGATGACACCGCGCAGCGCGTCCTGAGCCAGAATGTCGTAGCGAATATGGTCCTGCGCCATATGGTCCTGTCTTTCTTTCCTGTGACGTCTTTCCACGGCTATATGCCATGGCGCCGGACAGCGGGAAAGCCCCCGGTGACGAGTCATATCGGGAGACAATACATGATTTTGGCGAAAGGGGGTAGGCGAGGAAGAATGGGTAAAAGGAGTTAGGTGAAGGCTTCTGTTGCCAGGTGCCTTCGAACCCCGCCTCAAGGGGCTAACCTAGAGGGCTTTAGTGTGGGTTTCCCGCACCGCCATTAGGCAGCGAGAGCATAACCCTTAGCGTTGTTGTCGTTTGCAACTACACTTGTGACCCGATAACGGCGGTATCATGCCGAGCAAAAGTTCGATCTTTACGCCCTTGTCGATCCTGTTTCGCCCCCATCAAAAGCCGGTCATCAAGGACCGACCGGTTTTTGGTGGAGGCGCCGGGTACCGCCCCCGGGTCCAATAGGTTTATTACACCGACCGTTTATTGCCATAGCCGGCCCGAAAGCCGGCAGGAGTGATATAGGTGTTTCCTGTCATATTGAAAAGGGGGGCGGCAGCTCTTTCCGGTCATCGGGTCAGGGGAAACCCAGAATGTCCGAGGCCTGCGATAACCGGGGGAAATCCGATCCGCACCTTGGTTCCCAGACGTCGGGACACTATACTGCGGAGCCTTTCCCTTGAGTCGAATGACGGAACAATGAAGCAGTATCTCGATCTCCTGAAGCACGTGATGGACAACGGAACCGACCGCGGCGACCGGACCGGCACCGGCACGCGCTCGGTCTTCGGCTACCAGATGCGCTTCGATCTTGGTCAGGGCTTTCCCGTTCTCACCACCAAGAAACTGCATCTCCGCTCGATCATCCATGAACTGCTGTGGTTCCTGAGAGGGGACACCAATATTGCCTATCTCCACGAACACGGCGTCACCATCTGGGACGAATGGGCAGACGAGAACGGCAATCTCGGGCCGGTTTACGGTGCGCAATGGCGTTCCTGGCCGACCGGTGACGGTGGTCATATCGACCAGATCGCCAATCTGGTGGAAGGCATCCGCAAGAACCCTAGTTCGCGCCGGCACATCGTTTCCGCCTGGAACCCGGCAGAGGTGGACAATATGGCGCTGCCGCCCTGCCACTGCCTGTTCCAGTTCTATGTGGCGGATGGCCGGCTTTCCTGCCAGCTTTACCAGCGCTCTGCCGATATCTTCCTCGGCGTGCCATTCAACATCGCTTCCTATGCTCTCCTGACGATGATGGTCGCGCAGGTGACGGATCTCGAGCCCGGCGATTTCGTCCACACGCTCGGTGACGCCCATCTCTACGCCAATCATTTCGATCAGGCGAGGCTGCAGCTTTCCCGAACGCCGAAGCCCTTGCCGACGATGCGGATCAATCCGCAGGTGCGCGACATCTTCTCGTTCCGCTTCGAGGACTTCAGCCTCGAAGGCTACGAGGCCGAGGCAAGCATCAAGGCGCCGATCGCCGTCTGATCCCGGATTGGCACTCACGAAAGACAGGAAATGTCCAATCCCGAAATTGTGATCGTGGTCGCGATGGCGGCCAACAATGTGATCGGGCGCGATGGCGACATGCCCTGGAAGCTCTCGACCGACCTCAAGCGCTTCAAGGCGCTCACCCTGGGCAAACCTCTTGTGATGGGGCGGAAGACTTTCGAATCCGTCGGCGGCAAGCCGCTGCCGGGGCGGCCGCATGTGATCGTCAGCCGTGGCGCGGAGATCGCCATGCCTGGCGTCTCTATGGCGCGCAGCCTCGAAGAAGCCCTTGAAAGAGCGAGGGAAATTGCGATCGAAACCGGTGTGGACGAGGTTTGCATCGCCGGCGGCGGCGAAATCTACCGGCAGGCATTGCCATTCGCGGACGTTCTGCACGTGACCCATGTCGACGCCGAGGTCGACGGCGATACCGTTTTTCCCGAGATAGACCCGGCACTTTTCGAGAAGGTGCAGGAAACGCCGGTTCCCGCCGGTGAGAAGGACAATTATCCCACGCGCTACGCCGTCTATCGGCGCCGCACTGCGGCATAACGTATTATTTTCCCTAACTGCAGAAGAAGTTAGGTACTTTCCGTTGAAAGGCCTCGGCCCGATACCTATAACGGGACGAGCGTTCCGTCCGCGGCCCGCGAGTGCCGGCGGCTGGAACGATGGGAGCACTTGCAAACAAAGAGGTATTGATGCCCTGGAGCAATCAGAACGGCGGCGGCCCATGGGGCGGCGGCGGTGGTAACAATCAGGGACCCTGGGGGCAGGGACCCAACCGGCCGCGCGGTGGCGGTGGCAATACGCCGCCCGACCTCGAGGATCTCATCCGCCGCGGTCAGGACAGGCTGAAGAACATCGTGCCGGGCGGCTTCAATGGCGGTGTGGTGGTGATCCTGCTTCTCGTGCTCGGTGCATTCTGGGTCATGCAGGCCATCTACACGGTACAGCCGGACGAGCGCGGCGTGGAACTGCGCTTCGGCAAGCCCCAGGAAGAGATCTCGATGCCGGGCCTGCATTTCCACATGTGGCCGTTCGAGACCGTCGAAATCGTCAAGGTGACCGAGCAGCAGCAGAATGTCGGCGCCAAGGCGTCGTCTTCGTCGAGCGCCGGCCTGATGCTTTCGGGTGACCAGAACATCGTCAATGTGCAGTTCTCGGTCCTCTTCACCGTCAGCGATCCGAAGGCCTATCTGTTCAACATCGAAAACCCACCGCAGACGCTGCAGCAGGTCGCCGAAAGCGCCATGCGCGAAGTCGTCGGCCGCCGTCCGGCGCAGGACATCTTCCGCGATGCGCGCCAGCAGATCGCCGCCGACGTGAAGGCGATCATCCAGGGCACCATGGACACCTATGGCGCCGGGATCTCGATCAACGCGGTCGCCATCGAGGATGCGGCTCCGCCGCGCGAAGTGGCCGATGCCTTCGACGAAGTGCAGCGTGCCGAGCAGGATGAAGACAGGTTTGTCGAGGAAGCCAACAAGTATGCCAACCAGCAGCTTGGCCAGGCTCGCGGTCAGGCCGCGCAGATCCGCGAAGAAGCGGCTGCCTACAAGGACCGCGTCGTTAAGGAAGCCCAGGGTGAGGCCCAGCGCTTCGTCGACATCTACGAGGAATACAGCAAGGCGCCGGACGTGACCCGCAAGCGCCTCTATCTCGAAACCATGGAGCAGGTTCTGAAAAACTCCAACAAGGTCATCATCGACGAGAAACAGGGCGTTGTGCCTTATCTGCCGCTCAACGAGATCGGCCGCATGGGCCAGAGCCAGAACCAGACCCAGCAGGGAGGCAATTGATCCATGTCCAATCGCCTTGCCTATATCCTGATCGGCTTTGCCGCCCTTCTGCTTCTCGTCTACTCGTCGGTCTTCGTCGTCAACGAACGGCAGCAGGCAATCGTGGTGCGCTTCGGCCAGATCCAGGCCGTCTACAAGGAGCCGGGCCTCTACTTCAAGCTGCCCTTCGCCTTCGCCGATGCCGACCGTGTCCAGTATGTGGAAGATCAGGCGCTCCGCTTCGATCTCGACAATATCCGCGTGCAGGTCTCGGGCGGCAAGTTCTACGAGGTCGATGCCTTCGTGGTCTACAAGATCACCGATGCCCGACGTTTTCGCGAGACCGTTTCCGGCGACCGCGATGCCGCCGAAACCCGCCTCACCACCCGTCTCGACGCTTCGTTGCGCCGGGTCTACGGTCTGAGAGGCTTCGAGGCCGCGCTTTCGGATGCCCGCGCCTCGATGATGCAGGAGGTTCGCGACGATCTTCGGGCCGATGCCGAATCGCTCGGCATCACCATCGAGGACGTGCGCATCCGCCGCACCGACCTGACGCAGGAAGTTTCCCAGCAGACCTTCGACCGCATGAAGGCCGAACGTCTGGCGGAAGCCGAACTTATCCGCGCCCGCGGTAACGAGGAAGGCCAGCGGCGCCGTGCAATCGCCGACCGCCAGGTCGTCGAGATCCAGGCGGAAGCACAGCGGGATTCGGAAGTGCTGCGAGGCGAGGGCGATGCGGAACGCAACCGCGTGTTTGCCGAAGCCTTCTCGCGTGACCCGGACTTCTTCGAGTTCTATCGTTCGATGCGGGCCTATAACGGCGCGCTGTCCAGTACCGGCACGACGATGGTCCTTTCGCCCGACTCCGAGTTCTTCCGTTATTTCAACGGAACGACGGCTCCGGCCACGCCAGCGCCGGCGCCTGCCGCCAACAACTGACCGGCACGCCATGTCGGATTTTCTGACGGGCGTGGCGTTCTTTCTCATCATCAAGGGGCTGGTCTATGCACTGGCCCCTCGTTTGCTTGTGAAAATGGCGCGTTTGCTGCCGGATATTCCGGAGGGGCAGTTGCGTCTCTCCGGCCTTGTCGCGATCGCCTGCGGAGTGGGACTTGTGTGGCTGCTTCGCGGATGACGGGGCGTCCCGGTCTCGCCTGAAATTGATTTAACCTTTCATCATTACGCCTTATGCTGTCGCCAAAAAGCGATCTCCGAGCCGCAAAGGAAGCCTCATGACCGTCGACGCCCGCAAGCGCCATCTTCTCCTTCCAGCATTCCTGGTGGGGACAGCCCTTGCCGTCGGCGCCCTTGCCGCGCCGCGGCCCGTGCTGGCGCAAGGGCCTGAATCCGTTGCTGATCTCGCCGCAGGCCTTCTGGATGCGGTCGTCAACATCTCCACTTCGCAGAGCGTGAAGGAAGAGCGGGACGTGCCGATGCCGAAGCTGCCGGAGGGTTCTCCCTTCCAGGAGCTTTTCGAAGATTTCTTCAAGAATCGCGGCGGCGACGGGGGCAACAACAAGGTCAATTCGCTGGGCTCCGGCTTCGTCATCGATCCGAGCGGCTTCATCGTCACCAACAATCACGTGATCGAGAACGCCGACGATATCGAGGCCATCTTTCCCGATGGCTCCAAGCTCAAGGCCAAGCTGGTCGGCACCGACACGAAAACCGATCTCTCCGTGCTGAAGGTGGAGCCGCCGGCCCCGCTCAAGTCGGTCAAATTCGGTGACTCTCGGACGATGCGCATCGGCGACTGGGTCATGGCGATCGGCAACCCCTTCGGCCTTGGCGGCTCGGTCACCGTCGGCATCATCTCGGCCAGCGGCCGCAACATCAACGCCGGCCCCTACGACAATTTCATCCAGACCGATGCCGCGATCAACAAGGGCAATTCCGGCGGTCCGCTGTTCAACATGAAGGGCGAGGTCATCGGCATCAACACGGCTATCATCTCGCCGAGCGGCGGGTCCATCGGTATCGGTTTCGCGGTTCCGACGGAGCTTGCCGAAAATGTCATCAAGCAGCTGATGGAGTTCGGCGAGACGCGGCGCGGCTGGCTTGGCGTGCGCATCCAGCCGGTGACGGACGAGGTGGCCGAGAGCGTCGGCATCGTTGGCAAGGCCCGAGGCGCCCTCGTCAGCGGCGTCGTCAAGGGCGGGCCGGTCGAAAACGGCCCGATCAAGGTCGGCGACGTGATCGTTGCGTTCAACGGCAAGAAGGTGGCGGACACGCGCGATCTCGTGCGCATCGTTGCAGAGAGCAGCGTCGGGGCGGATGTGGATGTCGTCGTCCTGCGCGACGGTAAGGAAGAGACCCTGAGGGTCAAGCTCGGTCGTCTCGAAGACGAACAGCAGGCCAAGGCCGATGAACCGTCGCAGGAGCCGTCGGATGGCGACGGCGAAAGCGTCACGCCGCCCGACGACGGTGGCGAACCCTCGCCCGACGACGACGGTACGATCGAGGAAGACCAGCAGTCGCCCGCCGATCAAGGCAGTGTCTCCGGGCCGATGTCCGAGGATCTCATCGGGGTTGAACTGGCGCAGCTGGACGACGCTGCCCGCAAAACCTATTCCATCGCCGAGAGCGTCGAAGGCGTCGTCATCACCAAGGTATTGCCGGGTTCGCAGGCCGAGGGAAAAGGCCTGAAGGTGGGACAGGTGATTGTCGAGGTGGCGCAGGAATTCGTGCAGGTGCCGAAGGATGTCGTCGATATGTTGGCCGCGCTGAAGGGCGAGGGACGCCGTAGCGCGCATCTGATGGTGGCCGACGGCGAGGGCAACCTCAGGCTTGTGGCTGTACCGCTCGAATAGCCTGCGTTCGTTTTTCGACGATGGCGGGCGGCGTTTGCCGATCCGTTCTTTCTTCAGACGGCCTCCTGCGCATCCGCGCGGAGGCCGTTTTTTCCGGTGAAGCCCGTCGGGCTTGCGTTAGGGCGTGACGAAATCCGTCTTTCGGTAGCCCTGCAGGTAGAGGAGCGCGGTGAGGTCGCCGTGATCGATACGGATCTTCGCCTGCGCTGCGACGGCGGGCTTGGCATGGAGCGCCACGCCCGATCCGGCGCGTTCCAGCATGCCAAGATCGTTGGCGCCGTCGCCGACGGCAATTGCGTCGAAAGGATCAATGCCGAGCTTTCGGCTGATGTCCAGCAGGGCGTCAACCTTGGCCTGCTTGCCGAGGATCGGCTCGACGACTTCGCCGACAAGGGCGCCGTCTGCCTCGATCAGGATGTTGGCGCGGTTCTCATGGAAGCCGAGGGCTGCGGCGATGCGCGCGGTGAAGACCGTGAACCCACCGGAGACCAGAGCGGTGTAGTGACCTTTCGCCTTCATCGTGGCGATCAGTTCCGGCCCGCCGGATGTCAGGGTAATTCGTTTGGCGATCACGTCGTCGATCACGGTGACCGGCAAGCCCTTGAGTAGCGCGACCCGTTCGCGAAGAGCGGGTTCGAAGGCGATTTCGCCGTTCATCGCGCGCGCGGTAATCGCCGACACCTTTTCCTTCAGGCCGACCTCGGCGGCCAGTTCGTCGATACATTCCTGGCCGATCATGGTCGAGTCCATGTCGGCGATCAGGAACTTCTTGCGTCTGGTGTCGGCGTCCTGAATGGCAAGATCCACCGGCAGCCCGTCGATAACCGCGCGAATGGCGGCGGTCGCCCCGGCGGCGTCCGTGTCGTCCTTTAGCGCGATATCGCAGGCAATCCCGTCGGCGAGCCAGTAGAGGCCGGAGGCCTTCACGGCTTCCGCGGCCTTTTCCGCAACGGCGGGGACGAGAACGGGATTTGACGGATTGGCAATAAGCGTGGCAACGAGGGCCATGATGGAGAACCTTGGAACAGATATCGACGCGATCCTGATAACCGGGCCGACCGCCAGCGGCAAGTCCGCCCTGGCGCTCGATTTCGCAAAGCGTTTCGGCGGGCACGTGGTCAATGCCGACAGCATGCAGGTCTACGATGTTCTGCGGGTGCTGACTGCCCGACCGTCGAAAGTAGAGATGGAAGGGGTTCCTCACCATCTCTACGGGCATGTGCCCCCCGGCGATGCCTATTCGACCGGCGACTGGCTGCGCGAAACCGGCGCATTGCTGGCCCGGCTGAAGGATCGTGCCGCATTGCCCGTGATCGTTGGTGGGACGGGTCTCTATTTCAAGGCGCTGACCGGCGGGCTTTCGGACATGCCGGCCGTGCCCGAGGAGATACGCGCAAGGCTGCGGAGCCGACTGGCGACGGAAGGGGGCGAAGCGCTTCACCGTGAGCTTGCGATGCGCGATCCTGCTGTGGCGAGCCGCCTTAACCCGCAGGACGGGCAGCGGATCGTGCGCGCGCTGGAATTGCTGGAGGCGACCGGGCGTTCGATCGCGGATTTCCAGGGCAAGGCCGGTCCGATGTTGGTCGACCCCGCCCGCGCCCGCAAATTCGTGGTGTTGCCCGACAGGGCGGTGCTGCACGAGCGGATCAACCGGCGCTTCTCCCGCATGTTCGAAGAGGGTGCGGTCGAGGAGGTCGAAGCCCTTCTGGCGCTTGGGCTTTCTCCCTACATGCCGGCAATGAAGGCGATCGGCGTTTCGCAGATCGCGGCTATGCTGAGGGGCGAGACGACCAGGCCGGAGGTCGTCGAGACGGCATCGGCCGCGACCCGGCAATATGCCAAGCGGCAAATGACATGGTTCCGCAACCAGATGGACGAAAGCTGGACGCGGATCGATCCGGCCGTATTCTCCGCTCAGTCCTTGCGGTAGAGGCTGGAGAGCGGTTTTTTCAGAATGCTCTCGCGCAGCGAACTGCCTTCGCGGCGTAGCGTCCCGCCGCCGAAGGACGGCGGCGAATGGGGTTCCGCCGGTCGCGCGCCGGCGAAGGAAGCGGTTTCATCTTCTTCCCGCAGGCGACCGGGCGGCATGTCCTCCCGGTGAAGGAAGGGACGCTCGGCCTGCGGCCTGCCGCCGGGCAGCATGTCCGGTCGATAGGGTTCTATGACCGGTGCGGGGTCGACCGGCCGGGGCGAGGGAGGCTCCATGGTCGGCTGCGGTGTCGAAGGTGTCAGCAAGGCCTGGCGGATTTCCTCGAAAGAGGCGTTCGCGTCGAGGCGGGCCGCAGCCCCGAAGTCCTCGTCTTCTGCGATATGGCGGAATTCCTCGACGGCGCCGAGAGTGTTTTCCGGCGCGTTGCCGGAGAACGAGGCGTCGAAGCTCTGCTGAAAAGCTGAGATATCGGGCGCTGCGATGGAACGCATGCGGCTGACGATGGAGCGCAGGTCGACCGTATCGGGGTTATCGTCGCTATGCTTGGCATTGGCGCCGTTGGCCTTGGGCAAACGGTTCGTTTCGACGCGGGAAAACCGCATGCGCATCGGCACCGCGATCGCCTCGCCGAAGGCAATGGCTTCGCCGTTGCCGATGGAAGAAATGAAGCTGGTGGTCGAGATCGACGAATCCGGGATCGCCGAGCGGATAATCTCCTGGTCGCGGTCATTGGTCAGACGCATGGCGAACAGGGTGGAGCACTGCGAAAGGATCGTCTGGTCGAGCTCGCCCGGTCGCTGGGTGATGATGCCGAGCGAAACCCCGTATTTTCGACCTTCCTTGGCGATACGGGCGATGGCTTGCCTGGTGGGGAAGAAGCCGAGGTTCGGATCGGCCGGAATGTATCGATGCGCTTCCTCGCACACGACCAGCATGTGGATCGCACCATTCGACCACAAGGCGAGCTCGAAGGCCATGCGGCAGAGAACCGAGGCGACCGAGTTGACCACTTCCGAGGGGATGCCTGCAAGCTGGAAGGTGCAGATCGGCCTGTCGTCTCCGGGAATACGGAAGATCTCCGCGATGGTCTCCATGATGGTGTCGCTGATCGTATTATTGGAGAACATGAAGTGATAGCGCGGATCGTTGATCGCCGACATGATGCGCATCTTCAGCGAGCGCAGGAAGGGCTTGTCGCCACGGCCTTCCAGGCGTCCGATGCGGTCATCGATCAGGGCCAGAAGATCCGCCATGCGGTAGGGAACCGGCGTGTCGGCGGTGATCGAGCTCTTGTCCGAGGCGCGGCGCATCAGGGGGGACTCGCTGCCGCGGAAGGCACGCTTCGCCTCGGGCATGAGGTCGCGCAAAATGTCGAGTTCTTCCGGCACGGGCGGGCGGCCGCGGAACAGAACCTCGGCGAATTCCTCGAGTTTCATCAGCCAGAACGGCAGGTCGAGCGTGTCCGTGTCGATGACAACCGCGTGATCCGGAAAGGCGGCGGCGAATTCGTTGTGCGGATCGAGGATCAGCACACGCAGCTTCGGATCGCTTTCGATCGCTTTGCGAAGAAGCAGGGAAACGGCCGTCGACTTGCCGACGCCCGTCGAGCCGACGACGGCGAAATGCTTCGACAACATGGAGGGAATGTGAATGGTCGCATCGATGCTTTCGTCCTGTGTCAGCTTGCCGATGGCGCAGGAGGAGCCCTTGCGGCTGTCATAGATGCGCAGGAGATCGGCGGCGCGTATGCGATGGGCGACCGCTCCGAGATAGGGATAGCGCGAGATGCCGGTCGAGAATTCGTCCTGTCCATCGAGGCCCTTGTGAACCTCGCCCAGAAGCTCGACCTCGATCAGGAAATAGTTGTCGTCCTGCTCACCCCAGTCACGGGAGCCGGTCTGCATGGAGTAGGCGAGCGCCACGACGCGGTTTTCGCCGACGCTGATCGAGATCAGGCGGCCAACCGACCAGAGTTCCGTGAGGTCGGTGGACCCTTCCGCCGCGATTGCAGCGATAGTTGCGCGCGACCCGTTGCAGGCCACGACGCGCCCGAGCATGCGGTTGCCCGGGTGCATACGGTCGCGGCGATCCTGTTCGCCAGCCCGGCCGGATGTCTTGAGATCGTCGTTACGCAATAGGAAACTCTCCTGCTCGGGAGTGGCAGGATAAACGCCGAGGCTTAACGCTGTGTATATTACAGAAGCCGGATTTTCCCGAAGCGCGATCTTTTCTGTCTTATTTAACGCCTGTTTTTGACATTTGATGCGTTGACGCTCGGCCGATTTATGTTATCACTCGCCTCATGAAAAATTCGCAGGCTCTTATTGTGGTGGGAAAGCGCATGGGCAGGATGGTGTAACCATCCGGCGACAGCCACCCATGCGCTAGATGACAGGCTCCTCAAAGGGGCCTTTTTTTATGGCCAGAACCGGGCTACGGCTCTTTAAAAAAAATCCCCAGGCAGATGGAAACAGGCATGACGGGTAAAGACAATCAGATGACCGGCGCGGAAATCGTTCTGCGCGCGCTGAAGGACAACGGCGTTGAACATATCTTCGGCTATCCCGGCGGAGCCGTGCTGCCGATCTACGACGAAATCTTTCAGCAGGACGAGATCCAGCACATTCTCGTCCGCCATGAACAAGGGGCAGGGCATGCCGCCGAAGGCTATGCCCGCTCCACCGGCAAGGTCGGCGTCCTGCTCGTGACGTCCGGTCCCGGCGCCACCAATGCGGTTACCCCGCTGCAGGACGCGCTGATGGATTCGGTCCCGCTCGTCTGCATTTCGGGCCAGGTTCCGACGACATTGATCGGTTCCGACGCCTTCCAGGAATGCGACACGGTCGGCATCACGCGTCCCTGCACCAAGCACAACTGGCTGGTCAAGGACGTCAACGAGCTTGCCGGCGTCATTCACGAGGCCTTCCGCATTGCGCAAAGCGGCCGTCCCGGTCCGGTTCTGGTCGATGTTCCAAAGGATGTCCAGTTCGCCACCGGCACCTATACGCCTCCTTCCGCGCATGTTGCGCAGAAGAGCTACCAGCCGAAGGTCCAGGGCGACGAGAACGCCATCCGCGCGGCTATCGAGCTGATGGCGCATGCGCGCCGTCCGGTCTTCTACACCGGTGGCGGCGTCGTCAATTCCGGGCCGGAAGCCTCCAAGCTGCTGCGCGAACTGGTCGAACTCACCGATTTCCCGATCACCTCCACCCTGATGGGCCTCGGCACCTATCCGGCCTCGGGCAAGAACTGGCTGGGCATGCTCGGCATGCACGGTTCCTACGAGGCCAACATGGCGATGCACGATTGTGACGTCATGGTCTGCATAGGCGCGCGCTTCGATGACCGCATCACCGGCAGGCTCAATGCCTTCTCGCCGAATTCGAAGAAGATCCATATCGATATCGATCCGTCCTCGATCAACAAGAATGTTCGCGTCGATGTTCCGATCACCGGCGATGTCGGGAATGTGCTTGAAGACATGGTCCGCCTCTGGCGCGCGTTGCCGAAGAAGCCCGAGGCTGCCCAGACGGCGGAGTGGAAGGACAGCATCGCTCGCTGGAAGGCGCGCCGCTCCTTCGCCTACACGCCGTCGAAGGATGTCATCATGCCGCAATACGCCATCGAGCGGCTCTACCACCTGACGAAGGATCGCGACACCTACATCACCACCGAGGTCGGTCAGCACCAGATGTGGGCCGCCCAGTTCTTCGGCTTCGAGAAGCCGAACCGCTGGATGACCTCGGGCGGTCTCGGCACGATGGGCTACGGCTTCCCGGCGGCGATCGGAGTGCAGATCGCCCATCCGGAAAGCCTCGTCATCGACATTGCCGGCGATGCCTCGATCCAGATGTGCATTCAGGAAATGTCCTGTGCGGTCCAGTATGAAGCGCCGGTCAAGATCTTCATCCTGAACAATCAGTACATGGGCATGGTTCGCCAGTGGCAACAACTCCTGCATGGCAACCGCCTGTCGAACTCCTACACCGAGGCCATGCCTGACTTCGTCAAGCTCGCCGAGGCCTATGGCGCCGTCGGCCTGCGCTGCGAAAAGCCGGATGAACTCGACGATGCCATCATGGAGATGATTAACGTCAAGAAGCCGGTGATCTTCGATTGCCGCGTCGCCAATCTCGCCAACTGCTTCCCGATGATCCCTTCGGGCAAGGCGCATAACGAGATGCTTCTGCCCGACGAGGCGACCGATGAAGCCGTCGCGACGGCGATCGACGCCAAGGGCCGCCAGCTGGTTTGACGCGAGAGACAGGAACAGAGACATGAACGCACAGCTTCAACCCACCGGCTCGGCCTATTTCATCGCCAAGGAAACCGCAGCCATCGAGAGCCACACGCTATCGGTTCTCGTCGACAACGAGCCGGGCGTCCTCGCCCGCGTCATTGGCCTATTCTCCGGTCGCGGCTACAACATCGAAAGCCTGACGGTTTCCGAGACGGAGCACGAGGCGCATCTGTCGCGCATCACCATCGTGACGCGCGGTACGCCGAGCGTATTGGAGCAGATCAAGGCCCAGCTCGAGCGCATCGTGCCGGTGCATCGGGTTCTCGATCTGACGGTTCGTGCCCGCGAACTCGGGCAGGAACGTCCGATCGAGCGCGAGGTCGCGCTGGTGAAGGTGGTGTCCTCGGGTGAGATGCGGGCGGAGACGCTGCGTCTTGCCGATGCCTTCCATGCCAAGGTGGTCGATGCTACGGTCGAGCACTTCATTTTCGAGATCACCGGAAAATCCTCGAAGATCGACCAGTTCGTGGCGATCATGAAACCGCTCGGCCTCAACGAAATCTGCCGCACCGGCATCGCTGCCATGAACCGCGGCTCTCAGGGCATGTGATCGTTTTTGCCTTCGGGTTAACGAGTGCGGGCGGCTTCGGCCGCCCGTTTTCGTTGATGGTTTTCCGACCGTAAGGTGGCGTGCTCAGAACATCGACATCTGCGTCGGGAGCGTTTTTTCCGCCGGTTCTGTAGCGGCTTCCGACTGCTTCGAAGCGCTGCTTGCCGCCTTTCCGGTGTCGCCGCCCTTTGCCCCGTCTGCCTTGACTATGTCTGCTTTGCCGGGTTTATCCGGCTTGTCGGCTGTCGCAACATTGGCTACGCCGAGATCCTGCAGAAAGCCTCTCAGGACAGTTTCCAGAATGCCCGGCACAAGGGCGTAGTGAACATACTGCCCCCGCTTTTCCCGTGTTATCAGCCCTGCATTTTCCAGAATGCTCAGGTGTTGCGATATGGAGGGCTTGGCCATGTCGAAATGAGAGGCGATTTCGCCGGCCGTCAGGCCGGAGGCGGCGAGATGGCGGAGGATCATTCGACGCGGGGGAGCGGCCAGCGCATGGAAGACCTGATGGGCTTGTCTTTCCGCCTTGCCGGCAGAGGTCTTCTTCTTCGTTTCCTTTTTCACCGGGATGCCTGTCTTTTCTGGGTGTCGCGTCCTTGGATGTGTGAATTCCATAATTAGGGAATTTCCTAAATTCCAGAGCGATGTCGACCCGATATTTAGTTTTCCAGCTAAATAAGAAATTCACTCTCCGGCTTGCTGTCGCGGATGGGCTGTCGACCCGCCGCCGAAGGTGAAACGAGAAGCAGGCTCGCGGGAGCCGACCGGCTGGCTTCCGGGTGTGTTTGGGGGCGCCTAAAGCATCGCCAGTGGCACCTTGCGGTCGGGCGGCGGGAAGGCGGCATCGAGTTCGGCCCAGTCCTCGTCGCTGATCTCCAGGTCAACCGCATCGCGGTTTTCCTGCACTCGCCGCAGGTTGGCGGATTTCGGTATGGCGATCACACCGTCGCGTTCGAGCAGGAAGGCAAGCGCCACCTGCGCCGGGGTTGCCTGATAGGTCTTGGCGATGCGGATCAGGTCGGGATGATGAGCGAGGCGGCCCTGTTCAATCGGCGAATAGGCCATGACGGGAATGCCGCGCTGCTGGCACCATGGCAGGAGATCGTATTCGATGCCGCGTCGTCCGAGATTGTAGAGAACCTGATTGGCCGCGCAGTTTCGTCCATCGGGAACGGAGAACAGTTCCTCCATGTCCTCGACGTCGAAGTTCGACACGCCCCAGGCACCGATTGCGCCTTCCTTTTTCAGGTGCTCGAAGGCGGCGACGGTTTCTGCGAGCGGGTATTCGCCGCGCCAGTGCAGCAGATAGAGATCGAGGCGGTCGGTTCCGAGCCTGTCGAGGCTTGCCCGGCAGGCGGCGATGGTCTTCTCGTAGCCCGAGTTCCAGGGATAGACCTTGCTCACGAGGAAGACCTCGTCGCGGCGGTCCTCCAGCGCCTTGCCGACCACCTTTTCCGCTCCGCCTTCGCCATACATCTCCGCCGTGTCGACCAGGGTCATGCCGAGGTCGAGTCCGAGCCGAAGGCTGTCGATTTCCTCCGCCGCCCGTGCCCTTGCTTCTCCCATCTTCCATGTGCCGAGTCCGAGCGCCGGAACGTCGAGACCGGAGGGAAGAACTACCGTTGGAATCTGGTCGTGCATCGAAGCTCCTCTCGTGAACACGTCCTTCAGATTAGCGCTGCCGCCGCCCGTTTCAATCCCGACGCCATCCGGTACGGCAGTTGTGGCGGGGGCCGTTTCGGGCAAAGGGAACGAAAGCCGGCGGCGCTGCCGGCTGCTCCTTGAGGATTGCCATGATGACAATTCTTCGATGGCCGGCCAGTCCGGCTGTGACTATGGTGGCGCCTCTTGCAGGAAAGGGCGGGAAACCTCGCGGTTTCCGGGCGAAACCCACTCCTGCATTTCAGGCAGATCGGGAGGCTCATCTTGGATACCGCGACACTTTCGGCTCTGGTCGGCTTTGCCTTTGCCACGTCGATCACTCCTGGACCGAACAACATGATGCTGTTTGCCTCCGGCGTGAACTTCGGCTTCCGGCGCACCATCCCGCATATGCTCGGCATCGGCGTCGGCTTTCTCTCGCTGCTGATCGGCGTTGGGCTCGGGCTTGGAGCGCTGCTGGCGACCATTCCGCTGCTTTATACCGGTCTCAAGATCGCGGGCGGGCTCTATCTCATCTATATCGCCTGGAAGATCGGTACGTCGCGGACGCTGAGCGACGGCGAAACGGCGGCGCGGCCGATGACCTTTCTCGGCGCTGCCGCCTTCCAGTGGGTCAACCCCAAGGCATGGGTCATGGCGGTGACGGCGATGTCGGTCTATATCGATGCCGAAAACTATTTCTGGAGCGTCATGATCGTCGGGCTGGTTTTCGCTGCCGTGAACGTGCCGAGCGTTTCGACCTGGGCGGGTTTCGGCTCTGTGCTGCGGGAGTGGCTGTCGGTGCCGGTCCGGCTGAAATGGTTCAACATCACCATGGCGGTGCTGCTCGTGGCAAGCCTGTGGCCGATGCTAAAATAGTGCAATGTCCGGTTTCGTCAGCATCAGCCAGAGAATGCCAATGACGGAGAAGAAGGCCGGAAAGCCGCAGGCGAACCAGATCCGGTAGAGCCTTTGAAAGACCGGCGGCAGGGTGGTTCCCTCCGAGGCGGCGGCGCGGGCGAGATTTCTGAGCCTGATCTGGATCCAGACGACCGGCAGCCAGAATATGCCGGTCAACACATAGAGGGCGAGCGACAGTACGATCCATCCCTCCGTCATGGGCCAGCCGATGGCTCTTGCCAGCAGATAGCCGGTCAAGGGCTGCACAATGACCGCTGTCGCGGTAAACAGCGTATCGGCGATGACGACCGTTCCGGCGACATGGGCAATCAGCCGTGCGTCCTGCGTTTTCACCGCCATCACCATGAAAAAGGCAATGCCGGCGCCTGTGCCGAATAGGACGGTGGCACCGATCACATGGACGAGACGCAGCAGTTCTTCGACCGGCATCAGCGTTCGTCCAGAATGGCCAGCGCAGCCAGCGTCAGGAATATGGATGGCACGACCTTGACCAGCGGCCCGAGCGGATCGAGCCAGAGCGCGGGCTCCACCAGCGTGGCTGCTGCGAGATAGGCTGTTGTGACGGCAAGCATGCCCAAAAGCGCGGATCGGGCAAAAGGCCGCACCAGCACGGCAAGGCCGAGGACGATATCGAGCAGACAGGTTGCGAGCGTTGCGGCGATTGCCATCCCTTGCGGCAACAGGGGAAGGAAATGTGCGGCGGCCGCATCGAGGCGGAAAAGCGGTATCGTGCCGGACAACAGCCAGAAGAACGACAGGGCGAGAATGGCCGGCGCTTTCAGCAGATAGAGCCTTGCGAACCAGAGATCCTGCACGCCTGCGGGATTGCGGCGGAGCGTTTCAGCGAGCGACGCCAGCGGAAAAGGCGCGCCGGTGCCGGGACCGCTGAGAACGCCCTCTGTCATGACCGTCATGGCCGTGGAGCGCAGCGGCGAACGCCAGCCCAGTTTTCCGGCGAGATCGGCGAGGAGGCTGATTGGCCGGGCAATCCAGGCTGGCAGATTAATGACTGGAGTGGCTGGCAGGCCGAGCCAGGCACGATGGGCAGCCACGACCTCGCCAAGCGACAATTGGCCGGATGCGGCGAGATCGATATCGCTGCCGCTTTCAATCTTGCCAGCGACTGCAAGGGCGACCGCCTCGGCGACGTCGTCGAGGGCGACCGTCTCGACCGGGCTTGCGGCGTGGACGAGAGGCAGGACGAGGGGCAGCGCGGCGAGCGCGCGCACCAGCGCCGTGCCGCCATGGGCGTTTCGTCCCACGACGAGGGCAGGGCGCAGGATGACATGATCGAGGCCGGAGGCGGCAAGCGCACGATCGGCCCGGGCTTTCGTCGCGAGGAAGGGCAGGCTGCCCGCCGCGCCTTCGACACGGGCGGAAATCTGCACGATCCTGCGGCCGCCGGCTTCGTTCGCCGCTTGATACAACGCCAGCATGGCTCTTTCCTGAGTGGCGGCCAGATCGTCGCGAAGGCCGTCCTGCAGGGCGCCGGCGCAATTGACGATTACCTGATGCCCCTGCACGAGGTCCTGCCAGCCGGATGCATTTTCGAACTGTGCAAGATCCGCCGATTTCCATCGGATGTTGGGATGCTGGCGGTTGGCGCGGCCGACAGATCGTCCAAGTGCGGTGATACGGTGTCCTTCGGCTTCAAGCCGAAGTGCCACCGCCAAGCCGATGAAGCCGTTGCCGCCGAGAATCAGGATGTCCATGGAGCGAGGATAGCCGACGGGCTTCGAAAGGACAGGGGCGGCTCTTCCCATTGGGGTTGTTGCGTGCGGGGAAATCGTACTGCGATGAGATCGCTGCCTTGCCTGTCAGCGCTCTTTGGTCGATGCTGCGCCGACGAGCGGTATCGGGATCTCCTTTCTCTCCACCGATCTCATGAGGTAGTATCCATCGTGCATAACAATCATCGCGACCACCATTCCCATTCCGATGGCCATGACGGTCATGACCATCATCACGACAATCACTATTCCGATATGCAGGCGCGGGTTCGTGCGCTGGAAACCCTGCTGACGCAAAAGGGCCTGATCGATCCGGCGGCCATCGATGCGATCGTCGAGACCTATGAGACCAAGGTGGGACCGAGAAACGGCGCCCATGTGGTGGCCAAGGCCTGGAGCGAACCTGCCTTTGCGGAGTGGTTGAAGGCGGATGCGACCGCGGCGATCGCGAGACTCGGTTATACGGGTCGGCAGGGCGAGCACATGCGAGCGGTGTTCAATACGCCTGATACGCATAACATGGTCGTCTGCACGCTCTGCTCCTGCTATCCGTGGGCGGTGCTCGGGCTGCCGCCGGTGTGGTACAAGGCGCCGGCCTATCGCTCGCGCGCGGTCATCAATCCTCGCGCGGTGCTGGAGGAGTTCGGCGTGACGCTCAATGCCGACAAGAAGATCCGTGTTTGGGATTCGACTGCGGAACTGCGCTATCTCGTGATTCCGGAACGTCCCGCCGGTACGGAAGGGATGGACGAGGCGGCACTCGCGGCTCTCGTCACGCGGGATTCGATGATCGGTACCGGCCTCGCACTTTCGCCGGAGACAGCACGATGAACGGCCCGCATGATCTCGGCGGACAGATGGGCTTCGGGCCTGTTGCGCCGGAGAAGGACGAGCCGATCTTCCATGCCGAATGGGAAAAGCGCGCGCTTGGCCTGACGCTTTGCTGCGGTGCCTTCGGCGCATGGTCGATTGATGAAAGCCGTCATGCGAGGGAAAACATCCCGCCAGCGGACTATCTTTCCGCAAGCTACTACGAGATCTGGATTCGCGCGCTGGACACGCTTCTCGAACGGCATGGTTTTGCAACGCGCGAGGAGCTTTTCTCCGGGCGGGACATCGGCCAGGGCGCCGTGCCAAAGCGCATTCTGAAGGCCGATATGGTGCCCGGCGTTCTGGCGCGGGGCGGTCCCTGCGACCGACCGGTGCATCGCGAGCCACGGTTCTCTGTTGGGGATCGTGTCCGTACCCGGAATTTCAATCCGGAAACCCATACCCGGTTACCCCGCTACGCTCGCGCCAGGGCGGGCGTGATCGAGGCTGTGCAGGGCAGCTATGTCTTTCCCGACGACAATGCCCATGGCCGGGGCGAGAACCCGGAATGGGTCTACACCGTCGTCTTCGACGCCGACGAAATCTGGGGTGAGGGTGCCGATCCGTCGTTGACGGTGTCGATCGATGCCTGGGAGAGCTATCTTGACGAGGTGTGATGTTTCCTCGCCGCTCAGGCGGTCGCCGGGCCTGCCGAAATCGTCGGAAGGCGATCCCGTCTTTGCGGAGCCCTGGAACGCGCAGGCCTTTGCCATGACCGTGCATCTTTATGAGCGCGGCCTTTTTTCCTGGGGTGAATGGGCCGAGGCTTTGTCTGCCGAACTGCACAAGCCAGATCGCGCGGAAGACGGTTCAGACTATTTCGACGGTTGGGTGGCGGCGTTGACCGGGCTTCTGGTTTCGAAGGGGCTTGCGGACGCCGAAACGGTGCTTGCCCTGCAGGAAAGCTGGAAGCGGGCAGCCGAGGCGACGCCGCATGGCAGTCCGATCCTGCTCGAAAACGACCCCTTGCGGGCCTGAGTGGCGGTCAACGAACGGGCTTCTGGTCGAGCGGAAACATGCCGAAATAAGGTTCGGCCTCCCGCAGTACCCGAGCGACCGACGCTCTCTCCTTCAGCCGCAGGAAATAGGCACTGAGCCGGGGAAAATCCTCGCCGAGCGGGCAGATCGTGTCGGCGTAAAACAGCGCGGGTACGGCGGAGCAGTCGGCCAGCGTGAAGTCCGGGCCGATGGCCCAGCCGGTTTGCGGCCAACGCTCCTCCATGAAGGCGTAGGCGGTGCGGATATCCTTCTTCGCCTGTTCGACCCCGAAAGCATCACGGTTACTCGCGGGACGAAGGGCATCCAGCACCACTTTCTGCATAGGCAGTTGCAGCATGTCGTCGAACAGCCGATCCCACATGCGCGTCCGCCAGGCGAGGTCCGGATTGCGCGGCACCATAGGGGGCGCCGGATTGGCGAAGCTGTCGAGATAATCAATGACGGTAGCAGATTCGGCGACTGTCGCCTGCCGGGCCTCATCGACCAGCACCGGGAACTTCAAGGGCGGCCAAACCTGCCTGAAAGCCTCGCGCGATGCCTCATCGCCGAGATCGACGACTACGGGTTCGAAGGGCAGGTCGTTTTCGTAGAGTGCGATCAGCACCTTGTGGCAGAAAGACGCCAAGGGATGGAAGTAGAGCTTCATCGCCATCCGCGTTCTCCTGCAGGACGTATCATGAATATATCAGGTGTCGAACTGACGATAGCATTCATCGGCGATTTGCTGCATCCTCTCACGCGGGATTTCTCCCGTCACCGCATAACCCACAGGTCCGTCAATCCAGTAGAATGTCTCAAGGCCGCCGTCGCTCGCATAGCGGAAGCTGGTTTCGCGGTTATCCTCGTTTCGGCCGATCAGCACCGTGATCCTTTCGCCGGAGGTATCCTCGTACATCAGCATGGCGCCGGCCTTGCCGCTGACCGGCACCAGCCTGCCGCCGACGAGTTTCAGGCCGACAGCCGAAAGGTCGGGTATGTGCATCGAGTAGCCCAGGCGCTTGCCGAGCCAGGCCGCCAGATGCTCTTCCTGGTCCGCGCCAACCTCGACGGGATGACGGACATCGCTTGCATAGATCAGGAAAGCCGAACGCGCCTGGTCCTGAAGACTGGCGGTCTCCGTGACCGCCGGTACCGGCTCGTTGCGAAAGAGCGTCGGGGCGATCTGGCCGGATGCGAGACCGGCGGCAAAAAGCAGGACGGATGCGGCGATACGCATCATAACCGTTCCGGTGGCAAAATGCGGGCCGCTGGTGGAGCCGTGGCGGGCAAGCAGGGACCGATCTGCCTCGTCATGCCGCTCGTAGTCCCGGAAGAGATCGCGGATGCCGGCATTCTGCCTCTGCCAGTCGGCGACCATGGAGGCCTTCTCGGGATGGGTGTCAAGCCAGGCCTCGACCTTCGCGCGCCGTTCCTCGTCCAGAAGACCGTCGACATAGGCGTGCAGATCGCTGTCATCCACGGGGGGGAGAGTTTGCGTCATTTCGGTCTCCGCATGGCAATGATGTTCTTTTCGGCAAGCGCGTCGCGCAGGCGCTGGCGCGCGCGGGAGAGGCGCGACATCACCGTGCCGATCGGCAGTTCAAGGATTTCCGCGACTTCGTGGTAGGCGTAGCCCTCGACGACAACCAGCATGAGCACGGCCCTTTGTTCGTCCGGCAATCCGTTCAGCGCGGCATGCAGCCGCCGGCGTTCGAGGGGATCGTCGGGCGTCGCAGGCGCGGGGAGATCCGCCGCCGCCTCCAGATCGACGGCCGAATGGCGGCGGGCGTGGCGGCCGCTGTTGCGGTGCAGGTTGGTCATGATCGCGTAGATCCACGCTTTCAGATTGATTCCTCGCCAGTTGGCGCGCCTTGCAAGGGCGGCCTCGACGCAATCCTGAAACAGGTCCTCGCCTTCGGCATCGGAGCGTGTAAGGCTGCGGGAGTAGCGACGCAAGGCGGGCAGAAGGGCCAGGATATCGCTTTCGAAACGGCCGGGACCGGAGGAGAATTCCCCCGGTCCGCCGTCGCGATCGCCCTTGGCTTGCTTGTCTGGGCCTTGACTGTCAGGGCCTTGCGGCATGCCAGATCCCTTTCACGCCATCACCGGTCATATCGCCTTGCTTCATATCCTTGACGAAGAGGTAGAGGGGCATGCCGTTCAGCGCCCATTGCTTCTTGCCGTCCTTGCGTGTCACGAGTGAGTATGCGCCTTCCGCCGTGGCGCTTGAAGCGGCAAGATAGGGTGGCCAGTTGGCGGCGCAGGCGTCGTAGCAGCTGGACTCGCCCTTCTTGTCGTTGTCGAAGGTATAGAGCGTCATGCCTTTTTCGTCGGCAAGCACTTTGCCGCCAGAGGTCTCGACGGACATGAACGGTTGGGCCAGTGCCGGTCCGGCAAGGGCGATGAGAGCGATGGAAAGGAGCAAACGGGCTTTCATGGGACTTCCTCCGAATGTTGCGGGCGGACACCGTCATGGTTCCGCCTGAGAGTTAGACACCGCAGCCGGTCATTTTATTCCCTCGTCTCCGCCGATTTTCTCCGGCCGTGGATTTGTCTCCGTTGTTTCCGTCCTGTTCACGCTTTGCTTGCCTTTTCCGAGCGAATCCTGACAAGTCGATCCATGCAGTTCGCACCTCAACAGGATGAAGCCCTGAAAGCCGTTTCCAAATGGCTGAAAGAGGGCAGACAGCCGGTTTTTCGCCTTTTCGGCTATGCCGGCACGGGCAAGACGACGCTTGCCCGATATTTTGCCGAGCATGTCGAGGGCGACGTCCTGTTCGCCGCCTTCACGGGCAAGGCGGCACAGGTGCTGCGCTCGCGCGGGGCTTCGAACGCCAAGACCATTCACTCGTTGATCTATCGTCCACGGGGCGAGGAGGCTGTCGAGGACGAGGAGACGGGCAAGACGTCCATCGCGCCGATGTTCTCGATCAACCGGCAGAGCCCGGTCGCCAAGGCGGCGCTGATCGTGATCGACGAGTGCTCGATGGTGGACGAACAATTGGGCAAGGACCTGATGAGCTTCGGAACCCCCATTCTGGTCCTCGGCGATCCCGGACAGTTGCCGCCGGTTTCGGGCGGCGGCTTCTTCACCGAGCAGGAGCCCGATTATCTGCTCACGGATATCCACCGTCAGGCACGGGACAATCCGATCATCCAGCTTGCGATGCAGGTGCGCGAAGGCAAGGAGATCATGCATGGCGATTATGGCACCGCCCGGGTGATTTCCCGCAACGATGTCACACAGGAACTGGTGCTGGGCGCGGACCAGGTGCTGGTCGGCACCAACAAGACGCGGCGCCGCTATAATAAGCGCCTGCGGGAGCTCAAGGGTTTCACGGTCGACTATCCGCAGGCGGGCGACAAGCTGGTGTGTCTGCGCAACGATCAGGTCAAGGGTCTTCTGAACGGTTCGCTCTGGCAGGTGATGACCTCATCGCGGGAGACGGTGAAGCCCGGCATCAACCTGCTGATCCGGCCGGAAGACGACGACATGGATCGCGGGGCGGCCAAGATCAAGCTGTTGAAGGCCGCGTTCGAGGATATCGAGGGGGAAATCCCCTGGTCGACCCGGAAGCGCTACGACGAGTTCGACTACGGCTATGCGCTCACCGTGCACAAGGCACAGGGCTCGCAATGGAACGATGTCGTCCTGTTCGACGAGAGCTGGGCGTTCCGCGATACCCGCGAGCGCTGGCTCTATACCGCAGTCACCCGCGCCGCGGAGACGCTGACCATCGTCCGGTAAGCGTCGTTTTCGCAAAAGCGTTACGGATTCGTGCGCAGCGAGGCGAGCGTGGCCATCATCGCCATCGGCTCCTTGCCGGAGGCCGACGCGATATCCGAGAGTTTTTTGCCCGCGTCGGCAGCGCTGTAGCCCTTTTCCTTCAATGAGGCGACAAGGCTTTCCTCGGTATGGCCGAGCAGGGGAGCCACTTGTGCGGGCGTTCCGCCGGCGACGATGCCTGCCATCGCAATGGCCGGATTGCCGCCGGTGCTGCTTGCCGTCCCGGTGATGGCCGGCCATGCAAAGACGAGGCCGGAGACAAGACAGAGGCCGAGCGCGACCGTCATGGGCAGACGTTTGAAATACATCATGAATGGCCGCCAGTTCTTCCACATGTGCAGAACGAAGGGCAGGATGAGCACCATGCTCAACCATTCATGCATCTCGCGGAACGCGGCCGTGCCGACATGGAAGAAGAGAGCGATGCCGGAGACAAGGGAGACGAGGAAAAAACCGGTGATGAAGGGCGTTGCGTAACGGGACAGGAAGGTAGGCATTTTCGTAAGCTCACTCATTGTTTGAACCGTCTCTGGCTACCTCCTGCGAGAACGTAAGTCCCGTTAAATTCCGGTAGGAATTGACCGTCGACAAATCCTGGACGATTTGCCGCTTTATCGGTGCCGTGAACCTGTGGTGCATGCCGGCGGTTTTTGGCAAAGCGGCCAGGGATTGTGGTCGGCGGCTAACCGACGAGGCCGAGCAGGACTGCCTTTGCGACAGCCTGAAACCTGTTGCTGGCGTCAAATTTGCGGATGATCTCCTCCTCGACGGCGTTGATTTCGCCGGCGCTCATGTCGAGCGCGCGGGCCAGCCGCAACGACGCATAGCCTTCCGCCATCAGTTCGAGGCAGCGGCGTTCCAGGTCGGTCAGCCCGATGCGCTGGGCCTGCTGCACGCGCGCATTTTGCGCCTCGTCCCTGTCTTGCGCCAGTAGCCGGGTAATCTGCTGCATCTGGTGATGGGTGGTCGAGAGAATGGCGGTCAATTCCCGCTGTCGGGCCAGCAGCGCTTCGGCGAATAGTGCGTCGCTCTCTTCCCGGGAGCGGGCGTTCTCCAGCGCCTGCATGAGATCTTTTATCGCCGCGACCGGCATGCCGACGTCCCGGCAGGCGGTAATCACCGCCATGCGGGCGATATCCCCGCGGCTGTAGACACGCATCAGGCCGACGCGTCCCGCCTTGATGAGACCCTTCTCCTCGTAGAAATGCAGGGTGCGGTGGGTGACGCCGAAGAGGGTCGCCATCTCCGCTATGGCAACCGGCTCTTCCGGCAGGGGCGCCGGCAGCTCGACCCCCGGCAGAAAAATCGTGTCCGATATGATGCTGGCTCTTGCTTCGCCAGCCGCTTGCCGATGGTGCAACCCTTCCGCCATGACCTCCCCCTGTCCAGCGTTCCTGTCGTTCCTCTCAGTGCATTTTCCGTCCGTCCCTCGTGCCGCCCACGCACGGCAATAAATACGCGAGAGGGACGCCGTGCCCCCTCGCCACATTCAAAAAGTTGTCTTTCGGGCGATGTAAAACTTCAGATTAATCCTTGGCCGGGCCTTTTGCAAACCGCGTAACAAGGCAAGGGCCGGTCTGGGTGATGTCACCCCTGCCGCACGGTCCGGCCGGTATCCGCCGTAAGCGCAATGAGATCCGAAAGCTCGTTTACGAAATGGGTCAAAGGATAGGGATGAACAAGCCGCTGCTGCTGGCGCGTCGCCTCCAGGAAGGCGTCATCGGAATTGTCGAGTTGGTAAAGGTAGGTCGCCTCTATGCAGTCCATCAGCACCGATGAGATCCCCCGGCAACGGCAAAAGTGGTAGAGCTGCCCGGTCAGTGACAGGCTCTCGGTGCAGAAGTGCTTGGCGAAGAGGGCGATCTGCCGGCTTGAACCCGTCTCGCCTGCACTGCGCGAGTGGCTGATGACCAGCTTGCCCGACTGACGATGGCGCAGGCTTGCCGTGAGCGGAGCCGCGCCTTCCTCGGAGCCGATCTCGATGGCGAAATCGAGTGCCTCGTCGTCATGGTCGCCCGCCTCGCGGCAATCCAGCTCCACACCCCGGAAATGCCTGGCGGACATGCGCACGGCATTCGCGAAGATCCGGGTTCGCCAGTCGGAATCGTCGATCGGCGTGACGGCGATGCGTGGCAGGCGATAGGCGGATTGTGCGGCGGTCACGGAGCCTGACGTCTGCGGCATCAGGGGAAGCGATATCATTTCCGGCCAGCTTGCTGCGGGCTTGTCCGCAGCGAAGCGGTGGCTTTCGGCCGGGGCCCTTTCGTAGATCGGGACATAGCAGCCGAGCGGGATGCGGATGCGCAACGGTTCGTGGCGTCCCTCGTCGGCGTAATACTGATTGAGCAAGCGGCGCAGCTTTCCCGCCTGAACCCGCACAAGAGGATCGGCGCCCGGATCGAAGGATTCGTCCCGGGAAAAGACATCGATGCCGATCGTATATCCCTTCAATTGATGGGCGAGCCCAAGCTGCTCCATCTCTACGACGAACTTCAGGAATGCTCGCAGGCGTTCGGAGCGGGCAAAGGTCTGGCTGCCGAGAATCGCCTGGAGCGCAAGCTTCACGCTGTCGCTGTCTATGCGCCGATCCTCACTCATCGTTTCTCCATGGTGTCGTATTGTGCAAGAGCTGAGCCATCGTGCCTGTCGCTGTCCGGGTGGAACCAAAGCCCTTTGGAAGCACGACGCCTTGCAAGACACGTCTCATTTTTGCCGATCTTACCGCCATCGCGGGAATGCCACAAAGCTAAAGCTGAGGAAAATAGCCAATTTTTATCATTTCCCCTGAAAACTTAGGATTGCCGCCGGTTTCGCTGGGGCGGGAACGCATCCATCAGCGCCGTCGATGGGAATATGCGCGATTCTCGTTGGCGTTCCGGAGTGCGATCGCCTAAATGCTTGGCTCTGAAAAAATAACACTCTGGAAAGATCGCGATGCCGGCAAAGCTCTCCGTCAATCTCAATGCCATCGCCATGCTGCGCAACCGCCGGGATCTGCCCTGGCCGGACGTTGCGCGCTTCGGACGGCTGGCGCTCGAAGCCGGAGCAAGCGGCCTGACCGTTCATCCCCGGCCGGACCAGCGGCATATCCGTTTCACGGACCTTCCGGTGCTGCGTGCGCTGATCGACGACGATTTTCCCCATGCCGAATTCAATATCGAGGGTTATCCAACCGAGGATTTCCTTGTTCTTTGCGAGAAGACGGAGCCGGAGCAGGTGACGCTTGTGCCCGACGATCCGAGCCAGGCAACTTCGGATCACGGCTGGGATTTCAGGAAGCACAAGGCATTCCTGTCGGATACCGTCGCGCGGCTGAAATCGAAAGGCATGCGTGTTTCGCTGTTCGCCGACGGTGACGGCGATGCCGATGCGGTCGCTGTCGCGAGGGAGACGGGGGCCGACCGCATCGAACTCTATACGGGTCCTTATGGCGGTTGTTTCGATAACCCGGAAAAGGCCGCGAGGGAGATCGACCTGCTTGGACGGACGGCGGATGCCGCACTCGCCTGCGGCCTTGCGGTCAATGCCGGCCATGACCTGACGGTCGCCAACCTGCCGGCGCTAATGAAGCGCATTCCTGGACTTGCCGAGGTGTCGATCGGTCACGGACTGACGGCAGATGCCCTGGAATACGGAATGGGTGAGACGGTTCGCCGCTTCCGACGCGCCTGCGGTCAGGCTGTCTGACGGGGCGCAGGACGTTTCGATCGATCTTCGGACACGGCAAGCAATAACCCTGTCGAGAGGCCCGGCCTTGAGCGCCGGGCCTTCGTCGTCTGGTATTCTCCGCATCAGGCGCTGAGGGCAGCTTTGTTCTCGAGCAGGAAGTCCTTGAGTTGAACCAGCTTTTCACCCGACAGCTTTTCCGCATCGTTGTTGACGATGTCGAAGAGGCCTTCGCGGATATTCGTGTCGAAGGAAACGAAGGTCGGGATGAAGGGGGCGGGGACGCCAGCGCCGGCCATGCCAGCCGCCAGTTGTTCGTCGGTCACGTGGACGACGGCGAGCGGCTTGCCGGTTGCTTCGCGGACGAGGGCTGCAATCTCGTCGGTCGTGTAGGTCTTTTCGCCCGTCAGCGTGTAGATGACGCTTTCCGAAACCGGCTTGGCGAGCGCGCCGGCAATGGCCTTGGCGATGTCTCCGCGGGCGATGTGGCCGATTCTGCCCTGGCCGGATGCGGTGTACCAGTGGCCGCTGCCGAGGGCGGCCGGAAGCGCCATGAACAGATTTTCCATGTACCAGCTGTTGCGGAAGATGGTGTAGGGCAGACCCGTGGCCTTGATTGCTTCTTCCGTGCCGAGGTGATCGGGAGCGAAGGTGACCTTCGATGTTTCCGGGTTGGGCAGGGAGGTATAGAAAAGGCGTCCGACGCCGACCTTCCTCGCGGCCTCTACGGCGGCCTTGTGCTGAACGAGGCGCTTGCCCGGCGTAGCCAGTTCGTCTGTCGAGATAATCAGCAGGCGATCGATGCCCTTGAAAGCAGTCTCCAGCGAAGCCGGATCGTCGAAATCGACCTTGCGGGCCTCGACGCCCCTGGCTGCGAGGGCGGAAAGCTTCGACGGGTCGCGCGTGCCGGCAACGATATCGGCAGGGGCGACGCCCTGTTTGGCGATCAGGTTGTCGATGACGAGGCTGCCGAGCTTGCCGGAGGCGCCGGTGACGAGAATCTTGCTCATGGGTCTTTTCCTTTTGTGTTGCCGCGGGAGGTCCGTGGCGGAAATGGCGCTCTCAAAATGAGAGTAACGCTAAATTGGGAATTGACGCTGTCTTGTAAAGAAGGCACTTTTTGGTGCCCACCGGCTTAAAAGGGAACTCCATGACTGTTGCCATCACCGGCTACGAAGCCAAGATCGCTGCCTACCGGAGCGAAGGACCGTCGCTTGCCGACTGTCCGGTGCGTTCCGTGATCGACCATATCGGCGGCAAATGGTCGACACTGATCCTGATCCTCTTGAGGGAGCGGCCTTTCCGGTTCGGTGAACTGCGGCGGCTGGTGCCCGACATCTCGCAGCGCATGCTGACGCAGACGCTTCGTGAACTGCAGCGGGACGGCTATGTCCAGCGCACGGTTTTTCCGACCAAGCCTCCGAGCGTGGAATATTGTCTGACGGAACTGGGCCAGTCGCTGTTCAAGGCGCTGTCCAGCCTGCTGGAATGGGCCGAGGCGAATTTTCTTGCCGTCCGGGAAGCGCGCCAGCGTTTCGATGCCGAGGGCGTCTGAGCGGCGTGTTCAGAAATCGAGCGTCCATGTCTGGCCGTTCAGTTCCGGACCGAAGAGCGTGTGCCGTTCCTCCGACACCAGCCTGAAGCCGAGGGAGATGTAGATGTGCCGGGCGGCATGCAGGATGTCGTTGGTCCAAAGCGTGATCTGCCGATAGCCGGCGCGTCGGGCGAAATCGATGCACTGCTGGACAAGCAGGCGTCCGAGACCCAGCCCACGGGCGGCCTCATCCACATAGAGCAGGCGGAGTTTGGCGACATCGCCGCCGCCATCCATGACCAGTGCCGAACCGATCCGGATGCCGCGACGCTCGGCAATCCAGCAGTAATCGCGGGCTGGATTGAAGCCGTTCAGGAAATTTGCGGCGACTTCCGAGACAAGCGCCTCGAACTTGTCGTTCCAGCCGAATTCCCGCACATAAAATTGCGTCTGGGACTCGATGATCCAACCGAGGTCGCCGGGGCGATGAGGCCTCAGGACGGGCGGTGCCTCGTTGCGCCTGTCGTCATCAAGCAGGCCGGTGATCGCCGCCATGGCCTCGACCAGAGTGGCTTTTTCGGCGGGGCCAAGCGGCGCCAGCATCTCTTCGAGCTGGCTGCGCGACAGCTCGCCGAGTGCCTCGTATTCCGCAACACCTCTCGGCGTGAGGCTGATGATCTGGCTGCGACCGTCATCCGGATCGCGCGTCTGCTCTACCAGTTCCGCAGAGCGGAACGCCTTGAGAATGCGGCTGAGATAGGCGGGGTCGAGGTGCAGGTCACGAACGAGTTCGGCCGCGGAAGCTCTGCCGCGGACACCGAGTTCATAGACGATGCGCGCCTCCGTCAATGTGTAGTTGGCCTTCAGATAGGCGCGGTCCAGAACCCCGATCCGATCCGTATAGAAGCGGTTGAAGGCGCGCATCGCTTCGATGGTCGCAAGGTCTCGTCTATCCAGCATCGATGTTCTCCCTTTGGATGCTGAATAGACGAAGAGTGTGACCTAGGCAACGAATTAGTTGACTTAGTCAAATTGTTTGCGGGGTCTTCCGTTAGGCGGCGAGCGCGAAGTCCGCCGCCGCAGCGGCGTGAAGCTGGGTGGAATCGAAACCGGGCAGGGAAAGTTTGTCCGGATCGAGAAGGAGGCAGATTTCCGTACAGCCGAGGATGACGCTGTCCGCGCCGGCGTGTTTCGCTTTCTCGATCATGGCATTCATGGCCGATCGGGAGGCGTCCCGGACATGACCCGCGCACAATTCGTCGAAAATGATCGAATGCGCTCGAATGCGATCATCCTCGTCCGGGACGAGCGGATCGAGGTCATGTGTCCGCATGCGCTCGGCGTAGAAGCCGTGCTCCATCGTGTAACGGGTTGCGAGGAGCAGGGGGCGACGGTAGCCCTTCGCAACGATCTCCCGTGCTGTCACATCGATGATGTTGAGCAGCGGGATAGCGACGGATTGCGACACGGCGTCGGCCACGAGATGCATGGTGTTGGTGCAGATCAGGACGCATTCCGCACCTGCCGCCTGCAGACCGCCCGCGACCTCGGCGAGGCGCTTTTCGGCAAGGTCCCACCGTCCGGCCTTCTGATAGCCGACGATTTCGGAAAAATCGACCGAATGCATCAGCAGGTCGGCGGAGGCCAGACCGCCGACGCGATCGCGGACCATCTCGTTGATAAGCCGGTAATAAACCGCCGAACTCTCAAAACTCATGCCGCCGATCAGACCCACACGCTTCATCTTGCTTCTCCGGAAGAAATTGTTCTTGGGATTATGACGCATGATCCGGGCGAACGGCTTGCAAATACGAAGGCTGCATCCATAGTTCGCGCATATTGAATGCGAAATGTAGATATTTTCTGCAGTTTTCCGGCGTCAGTCCGGCAGTTTGGAGTTGTATATGATCGACGATCGCGACCGCAAGATTCTCGACGCCCTGCAGCGCGACGCCTCCATTCCGCTTGCCGACCTCGCCGAACTGGTTTCGCTATCCGCCTCGGCCTGTTCCCGCCGTATCCAGCGGCTGGAGGAGACGGGGTATATCTCAAAGCGGATCGCTCTTCTCGATCGGGAGAAAATCGGCGTGCCGACGACCGTCTTCGCCCTCGTGAAGACGGCGCATCACTCCGATGACTGGATCGAGACGTTTCGGGGCGCTATCGCCGACATTGCCGAGATCGTCGAGGCGCACAGGCTGACGGGCAGCTACGACTACCTGCTGAAGGTCGTGCTGCCCCAGGTCGAACACTACGACGTGGTCTATCGCCGCCTCGTGAAGCGTATCGAACTGTTCGACGTTTCTGCCTTCATTTCGATGGAAACGCTGAAGAGCGGGCAGGCGGTGCCGGTCGGTTATGCCGTCTGAGGCCGAAGACCGGCGTGTCCGCGCGATCCTCTTTATTCCGGCTTGGGCAGCTTGCGGTCCGCCAGGCACTTGTTGAGGGGAAGCAGTTTCACGCTGTAGACGGCGGTAATCTTGCCGCTTGCCGATGACTGCCGATCGATCTCCCTTGTCGTCTCGGCCGTTATGCATCCGCAGGTGTAGCCGTAGTTACCGTTGACGGCGACGTAATCGCCGGTCGAGATATCCGGAAAGTTCTCCATGCCGAGTGGCTCGTCATCCATGCCCTGCGTAGTGATGATCCAGGTGCCGTCACGGTCGTCCAGCCAGTTGTTGCCGGGCGTGGGGTTCTGGATCCAGCCGCAACGATTCTCGGGCGCAGCCGCCGACGGAGAAGCGGCAAGCAGGGAGGCGGAGGCAAGGAACAGGGCGGCAACGCGCAACGACATCGAAAGCTATCCTCTTGATCGGGTAAGTTGCTGGCCAGCCTTACCCCGCTGCGTTGATTGAACCAAACACTAAAACTGGCATCAATGAAGATTTCGATATCTGCCGAAAGCATTGGAAGCTGGTGGTTCCGTCGATCCGGAGGGCAGGGCGAGAACCTTCTTCTTATCGTCATTCTCCACATGGCACTTGACCGCGGATTTTTTTGTCGGTAGGGAGAACCGTACCGTACGGTACTTGTGGAGCGCTATCTTGCAGACCGAAACCGCCAACGCCGAATTCACGCCGCGCCAGAGCGCTGTTCTGGCGGAAGCGTTGCGTCTGCTCGTCGAAGGCGGAGACAAGGCGCTGACGACCGCCGGGTTGGCGCGTGCCGCGAACTGCTCCAAGGAAAGCCTGTACAAGTGGTTCGGCGATCGCGACGGGCTGTTGTCGGCCATGATCTCCTATCAGGCGAGCAAGGTCAGGACAGTCGAGCGACCGGGCGAACGCCTGAGTTCGGCAAGCCTCAAGGAACATCTCGACGTTTTCTCCCACGATCTGCTCGACGTTCTCGCGGGCGACGTTTCGCTGGCGCTCAACCGTCTGGCGATCGGCCAGAGCAGCCGCGACGGATCAAAGCTCGGCACGCTGCTTCTGGAGCGCGGCCGCCGGCAGATCGACCGGCGCGCGCGGGCGCTTCTCGACGCGGGACAGCGCGATGGCCTGTTGCGCTTTTCCGATGGCGAAGAGGCTTACCGCACGCTTTACGGGCTGATTGTCTCCGACCTGCATGTGCGCATGCTGCTGGGAGAGGCGCCCAATACGAAGAATTTCGCTGCCCGGGCGGAAAAGGCGGTTCATGCCTTTCTTACGCTCTATGGCACTGAAAAAGCACTGGCGGGGTCGTAGGGGCTCTGCCCAACACGGTTCGCCGACAACTGATATCCATCACAACCGACAAGCATAGGGAAGGAAAATACGATGCGCGTTTATTACGATCGTGATGCCGACTTGAACCTCATCAAGGCCAAGAAGGTCGCCATCATCGGCTACGGCTCCCAGGGCCGTGCACACGCCCTCAACCTGAAGGACAGCGGTGCGCAGAACGTCGCCATCGCGCTGAAGGCCGGTTCCGCAACCGCCAAGAAGGCCGAAGCCGACGGCTTCAAGGTCATGACCGTTGCCGAAGCTGCCGCCTGGGCCGACCTGATGATGATGGCGACCCCGGACGAACTTCAGGCCGATATCTACAAGGCCGACATCGCTCCGAACATCCGCGACGGCGCGGCCATCGCATTCGCCCACGGTCTCAACGTTCATTTCGGCCTGATCGAGCCGAAGGCTTCGGTCGACGTCGTCATGATCGCGCCGAAGGGCCCGGGCCACACCGTTCGCGGCGAATACCAGAAGGGCGGCGGCGTTCCCTGCCTCGTTGCCATCCATCAGAACGCTTCCGGCAACGCGCTTGAACTCGCTCTCTCCTACGCCTGTGGCGTTGGCGGCGGCCGTTCGGGCATCATCGAAACCTCGTTCAAGGAAGAGTGCGAAACCGACCTCTTCGGCGAACAGGTCGTTCTCTGCGGCGGTCTCGTCGAACTCATCCGCGCCGGCTTCGAAACGCTGGTTGAAGGCGGTTACGCTCCGGAAATGGCCTATTTCGAGTGCCTGCACGAAGTGAAGCTGATCGTCGACCTGATCTATGAAGGCGGCATCGCCAACATGAACTACTCGATCTCCAACACGGCCGAGTGGGGCGAATACGTCACCGGCCCGCGCATCATCACTGCCGAAACCAAGGCTGAAATGAAGCGCGTTCTGCACGACATTCAGACCGGCAAGTTCACCTCGGACTGGATGCAGGAATACCGCGCCGGTGCTGCCCGCTTCAAGGGCATCCGCCGCCTGAACGACAGCCACCAGATCGAGGAAGTCGGCACGAAGCTCCGCGCCATGATGCCCTGGATCGGCAAGAACAAGCTGGTCGACAAGGCCCGCAACTAATCTCCGTCACCCTGGCGCGTCTTGTGCGTCATCGGATCGGAGAAGCCAGAATATCCGGGCCGGGGAGGTTACTTCCCCGGCCTTTTTCTTTGGCCGCTCAGCAGCCGCTATCGGCCCGGATCGACTTGATGAACGCCCGGCCATCGCGGCGGGTGGTGGTGACGGTGGCGCGGCCGTCGCAGACCCTTTCGCCATCGCGAAACCGGTAGCGGACGAGGAACTTATCTTCGGCAATTGCGTGGACGTCATGCAGTTTCAGAGGCTCGTCGAGATTTCCGTAGAAGCGTGAAAGCGCGCCCGGAGACAGCAGGCCTTTCTCCGTCTTTTCGGGAATGATGAAGCGCGCGGCCAGCATGCCGTCTCCGGTTTCCAGGGCCTTGTAGAAGGCTTCGACCGTGGTTGCCGCGGTGCCGTAGTTCTTGGTCGGGTCGCCCTGCGGTTCTATGGCAGTCACCCAGGCGACGAGCGGGCGGTGGTGATGGCCTGTCATGGCGGGCATCGGGTTCTTCAGGAAGACGCGCACCCGGCTGTCGCGCAATGTCCTCATGTCCTCGCCGGTTTCCTCGGTCGGGACAAGCTGCACCTCATCGAAACGGAGCTTGGGATCGGCAAAATCCGCGTCTCCCGTCAGGCAGATGTCTTTGTCGAGCGTAAGCACATAGCCGGGTTCCGGCGTGTCGCCTTTCTGAACATCCTCGAAATTCGGCGGACCGGCGAAAATGTGATGGGTGAGGATGCCGCTGAGGCTTGACGGCTCGCCTTTGCCAAGGTCGATGCAGTCGGCATGGGCAAGGACGGGCGGCAGCAGACCGCCGATCAGAACGAATATGGAGAGCCTCTTGTGCACCTTGCGCCTCCACGATGCTTCGCCCTCTTTCTACCAGTTTTCCAGCCGGATCGCATCCGCTGCCAAAAGAGGTATCTGGCGAGCCGGATCGACGCAATCTTGCTGAACGCATACCACTCGCGAATTATTGTTGCGTTGTCGGAGGCGATTTTTCTGGAAAAGTTTCGGGGTGAGATAGGTCAGCATTGTTGACATATCGACCCATCCATGTTCATCTGAACCTATTAAAAAACAATTCGAGGAAACTCCCGTGCTGAATTGGGATCATATCTTTGCGACCCGGTCGTCTCGCATGCGTGCATCCGAAATCCGCGAACTGCTGAAGTTGCTGGAGCGCCCGGATATCATCTCCTTTGCCGGCGGCATTCCCGATCCTGCACTTTTTCCGGATGAGGCCTTCAAGGTCGCTTATGCCGACATCTTCTCGGGCGGTGAGGCAGGGGCTGCGCTCCAGTATTCCGTGAGCGAGGGCTACAGGCCGCTGCGTGAATGGCTGAGGGGCGAGATGGAAAAGCTCGGGATCGCCTGTACGGTCGACAACATTTTCATCACATCCGGCTCGCAGCAGGCGCTCGACTATCTCGGCAAGCTGTTCCTGTCGCCGAAGGATACCGCGCTGGTGAACTGGCCGACCTATCTCGGCGCGTTGCAGGCGTTCAACGCCTATGAGCCGAACTATGACCAACTCACCTTCGGCAACCGTACGCCGGCAAGTTACAGAGCGGCGGCGGAAAACCTTGGCGGTGAGGTGAAGTTCGCCTATCTCTCCGCCGATTTCGCCAATCCGACCGGAGAGACCGTCGATCTCACCGGACGTCGGCGGCTTCTCAAGCTGGCCGATGAACTCGATATCGCCATTATCGAGGATGCCGCCTACCAGTCGCTGCGCTATGACGGTGAGGCGATCCCGCCGATACTGGCGCTGGAGATTGCCGAGAAGGGCTCGATCGAGAATACCCGCACGATCTATTGCGGCTCCTTTTCCAAGACGCTGGCGCCGGGTCTGCGTGTCGGCTTCGTCGTTGCGGCCATGCCGGTTATCCGCAAGCTGGTGCTGATGAAGCAGGCGGCTGACCTGCATTCTTCCACGATCAACCAGATGGCCATCGCCCATGTGGCGACGCGGCACTTCGACGAGCAGGTTGCCAGGATCAGGGCTGCCTACAGTGCGCGGCGCAATGCCATGCTGGCGGCGCTTGAGAAGTACATGCCGGCCGGGACGGTCTGGACACGGCCGGAGGGCGGCATGTTCATCTGGGTGACGCTGCCGGAGGGACTGGACGGTGGCGAGCTTCTCGCCCGTTCCGTCGAGACGGAAAAGGTTGCCTTCGTACCAGGCCAAGCCTTCTTTGCCGACCGTTCCGGAGCCAACACGTTGCGGCTTTCGTTCTCGTGCGCCAACGAGGAGATGATCGACGAAGGCATCAAACGCCTGGGTCGTCTGGTCAACGGCGCGCTGGCGCTGGCGGCCTGAGGCCGTTCAAATGGCAGAGAGAAGAAGCCCGGTGGAAGCCGGGCTTTTTCGTTGCATCAATCAGCGGCGAGCACGATCACCATGTCTCGGGCCGAGTAGGTGATCCTCTCGGATCTCAAGGGATTGACGGTGACGCCGCCGAGCTTGCGGGCGTCGGCATCGTCCTCGCGCTGTCGGCGATAGCCGATGGCGATCTCGCCACGCCGCAGGGCTGCCAGGCTGATGGTGAAGAAGTTGACCTGCTGGTTGATGGATACGTAATCCGTGACGGGGCGCATGTAGATTTCCGAGCCCTTTTCATCCAGCAGTTCGTTGAAGATCGCTGCCATGAACTCGTTTTCCGAGGCCTGCGCCAGCATCAGGCTGACCAGCTTGTTGCTGACGACGAAGTCGTCGGCGCGGGTGACTTCGGCAAGCTGCCGGTTGCGGATGTCGATCATCTCGCTGACGACGCTGACGCGTTTGCCGGAACGCTCGGCAATGCGGCGCAGTTGGAGAAGGGTAATGAGGGTACGAGTATCGGCGCCCTGTGCCGAAAGGTCGTCGCTGTAGCCGAGAACCAGTACGTGGTCGAAGGAGGGGATAGCCAGGGCGTCGAGGGAGGTCCGGTCGCTGGTGTCGACTACACGGCATTCGACCGTCATTACGGTAGGATCGATGTCGAGATTGCCGACGTCCCTGTCGAAGGCCGCGGAGTTGGCGGCGATCGTGAGATGAGAGCCGGGAGCGACATAGCGGGCGAGTTCCGAGGCGATGATCGGACCGCGACGGTTCCAGCCGAGGACCAGCGTGCGTTCCGGCTGACGTTCGCGCTTGGCCGCTGGGCGGATCGTTTCCTTGGCGATCTCCAGATTGCCGTTCCATATACGGATCGAGGCGTCGTCCTCGGCAATGATGATCGCGCGGTCGCCCTGTTCGAAAACCCTTGCCGGCGGCGGATTGAGAATGACGGCACCGGATGCATCGCATATGCCGATCAGCGAGCAGTTTTCGTAGCTCATCACGGCAGCGCCAAAGGGCTTGCCGGTCAGTTCCGGCTGCTCGAGCGTATAGATCTCGCAACCGTCGAAATCGAGCAGTTCGGAATAGACGGCAGAGAGACCGGACTGGCGACTCGTGTGGACGACGATGCGGGAGATGAGGTCGTCGGCGAGAACGAGCTGCAGTTCGTGGCCGCCGACGATGCGGGCGACTTCGGCATTGCGGCCGTCGCGGATCTCGGCGGCGATCTTGTAGGGTTCGATCCGACGTTTGGGATCGTTGACCAGGGCAAGCACCGACTTGACCACACGGGAATCGGCATCCTCGCCTTCCGGCGACAGGACGATGATCGAGCGGGAGGTCTGGGCGTTGACGATGTCGAGATCATAGAGGTCGGTCGGATCGCCGCTGCGGCAGATGATCCTTGTGTTCTTCAGGTCCTCGACCTTGGTGGCGATTTCGTCTTCCATCTCCACCTTGTCCTTGTCGGCCATGATGACGATGCGTGGTTTCCTGCGGCTCTGGTTGGCGATCACCAGCTCGTTGATGACGTCGAAGATAGAGGGGGACCAGTTGAGGATGATGGTGTGGTCGGTCTCGAGTACGCGGGAGCGCCCCTTGCGCAGTTCGCTCAGCTTGTCCTCGAGGCCGGAAGATATGACGCCGATCAATGCGGAGAAGACGAAGATGCCGATGACGGTGACGACGAGCGACACCATGCGGAAGCCCCATCCCATGTCGCCGCCCATGGTGCCGGCGTCCATGGTTCGCATCAGGGATTCCCATACGCCTTCGAGGAAGCCGACCGGCTCGCCGCCTTCCGGAGCGATGCCAGTGACCGCCAGAAAGATGCCTGCGAGGACGATGACTACAAGTGAAATGAGGGCCAGCCAGCCGATCAGGGCGATTGCTCCGCCCGCCATGCTCTTGTCGAACTCATAGCGCAACCGCGCGCGCCAATGACTGCGGGTCTTCATGTCTCTTCCTTGCTCCCCCGTCGAATGATCCCTTCGCCATCGCAGTATTCGCGAATGCCTGCAACGGCCAAGGTTAGGCGAAGCGCATGGAACCCATAAAAGTCGCGGGATATCGCCGCATCGAAGCATCGGCAGGACCGCCTTTCTCCCTGCCGATGCATCTTGCCTCCGCAAGCCGTAACCCGGCATTTTTGTCGGGAAAGAAAGCTGCGTGTCATGCACGTGTTATATGGCGTCACTAATCAGCGGCGTCTCACCCACACGAGGACGTTTTGATGAAAACTCTGCTTTCCGCCTTCACCGCGCTTGCCGCCTTCGGCTTCATGGCCGTTACGGCCGATGCCGCCAATCTGGTGCTCTACACCAGCCAGCCGAACGAAGATGCGCAGGCGACGGTCGATGGCTTCATGGCCGCCAATCCCGACATCAAGGTCGACTGGGTGCGCGACGGCACGCCGAAGATCATGGCGAAGCTGATGGCCGAAATCGAGGCCGGCAATCCGGTCGCCGACGTGCTGCTGATTGCCGACACGGTCACGCTCGAACGCATGAAGCAGGCCGGCCACCTTCTGGCCTACAAGTCGCCGGAAGCCGCAAATTACGACAAGGCGCTCTATGACGCCGACGGTTTCTACTATTCCACCAAGCTCATCACCACCGGCATCATGTACAACACTGCCGCTACGATGAAGCCGACGAGCTGGAAGGATCTTGCCAAGCCGGAAGCCAAGGGCCTCGTGACCATGCCGAGCCCACTCACCTCGGGCGCCGCTCTCATTCATGCCCAGACGCTCGCGGGTGTTCCCTCGCTCGGCTGGGATTATTACAAGGAATTGCAGGCCAACGGCGCCATCGCCTCCGGCGGCAACGGCGCCGTGCTGAAGTCCGTCGCATCGGGTGAGAAGGCTTACGGCGTCGTGGTCGACTACATGCCGATCCGCGAAAAGGCCAAGGGCGCTCCGGTCGAGTTCGTTTTCCCGGAAGAAGGCGTTTCCGCCGTCACCGAGCCGGTCGGCATTCTCGCGTCCACCAAGAATGCCGAAGCCGCGAAGAAGTTCGTCGACTATGTGCTTTCCGAAAAGGGGCAAGAAGGCTTCCTGAAGCTCGGTTACATCCCGGCTCGCAACGGCATGGCCGTTCCCGCCGGTTTCCCGGCCCGCGATACCATCAAGGTTCTCCCGATCGACGCCGCTGCTGCGCTGAAAGCTACCGACGAAGACCTGAAGACCTTCTCCGGCATCTTCGGCACCAACTGATCGAAGGGCTCATGCCGCGTCTTCCCGCCAATGCGAACAGCCAGCCCCGCTGGCTGTTTCCTTTTGTCACGGCCGTAGTCGCCGGCCTTTGCGTGCTGCCGCTCGCAAGGCTGGTGATGGCTGGCATTTCCTCTATCCTCAACGGCAAGGCGCTGGAGCTTCTTGCCGATCCGGCGATCTGGACCGCGGCGTGGAATACGCTGACGACGTCCGTCCTCGGCATGATCGCGGCCGTCGCAATCGGCGGCTTTTTCGCGCTGGCGCTGACGCTCGCCGACATTCGGGGCAAATGGCTCCTGAGCTTCCTTTTCATGCTGCCGACGATGATCCCGCCGCAGGTGACGGCACTTTCCTGGGTCGGCATGACAGGGCCATCGAGCCCGCTTCTGAAGGCACTCGGGCTTGCGCCGCCGCTCGGCAGCCCCCAACCGCTCTATTCTATTGCCGGTATTGCCCTGCTTTACGGAGTGCAGCATTCACCGCTCGTCTTCCTGTCGCTTCGAGCCGGGCTTCTTGCCCTGCCGCGCGATGGCATCGAGGCCGCAAAACTTGCCGGCGCCTCTCCCTGGCAGATGCTGAAGGACATCATTCTGCCGTTGTCTTTACCGGGATTGATCGCGGGCGCGGCCATGGCCTTCGTCTCTGGCGTCGGCAATTTCGGCATTCCGGCGATCCTCGGTATTCCCGCGTCGATCTACACGCTGCCGACGCTGGTCTACGCCCGCTTCGCCAGCTTCGGCACCAGCACCTTCGGCGACATTGCCGTGCTCTCCGGCATGATCGCCGTCATGGCGGTGGTCGGACTTCAGGTCCAGGAGCAGGCATTGAAGGGCAGGGATTATCGTGTCATCGGGCTTTCGGGCGCATCCGCGACGTTCCGGCTCGGCGGGATGCGATTGCCCCTCGAGCTTCTTCTGTGGCTCCTGCTTTTCGCGATCCTGATCGCGCCTTTCGTCGCACTCGTTTCCGCATCGCTGGTGCCCGCTTATGGCGTGGCGCTGTCGTTGAAGACGGCGTCCTTTGCCGCCTACGAGGAAATCCTGTTCCGCCAGAAGGTGACGCGCACTGCCTTCGCAAACTCGATCTTTCTTGCTTCGGCCACCGCCTTCGGGCTGCTGGTGATCGGGGTGCTGACGGGCTATGCGCTGACACGGGGAGGCCGCCGTCTTGCTGCTGCGCTTTCGGCCATGATCGAGATTCCCTATGCGCTGCCGGGTATCGTGATTTCCGTCGCCTTCATCCTGGTCTTCGCGGCGCCCTTGCCTTTGCTCGGGGTGACGATCTACGGCACGATCTGGATCATTCTCGCCGCCTATTTCTCGAGCTTCTTCGCGGTAGGCCTGAAGCCCGTGGTCAGTGCGCTGCGACAGCTCGATCCAGCGCTCGAGGAGGCGGCGCGTCTGTCGGGAGCCGGTTTCTGGCGGCGGCTCATCGATATCATCGTGCCACTGATTGCGCCGGCGGCGGGCGCGTCGGTCATCCTCGTCTTCCTGATCGCCTGCAACGAACTCACGGTATCCGCTCTTCTGTGGTCCGCGGGAACTCAGACGCTCGGCGTGGCGATCTACAATCTAGACGACAGCGGCTCCTACGATCTTGCCTCGGCGCTTTCCGTGCTGGTGGTGGCGATGGTCGTGTTGCTGATGCTGCTGCTTGAACTGATGGCGGCGCGGCTGCCGAAAGGAGTCGTTCCTTGGCGAAACTGATACTGCACAAGCTCTGCAAGGATTACGGTACCGGCAAGCCGGCCGTGAACGACGTGTCGCTTAAAATCCGCGACGGCGGTTTTCTGGCGCTGCTCGGACCGTCAGGTTGCGGCAAGACGACGGTTCTCCGGATGATCGCCGGCTTCGAGACGCCAAGCGACGGTTCCATCTTGCTCGGCGAGCGCGTGTTATCCGATGCGTCGGGAGCGGTTCCTCCGGAGCGGCGCAACATGGCCATGGTGTTCCAGTCCTACGCGCTCTGGCCGCATATGACTGTTGCGGCCAATGTCGGCTATCCGCTGAAGGTGCGGGGCGTTTCCGGCGAGCGTTATCGCGAGAAGGTCGGCGAGGCGCTAAGGTCGGTGCGGCTCGAGCAATATGCCGAGCGCCGTCCGGCGGATCTTTCCGGCGGGCAGCGCCAGCGGGTGGCGCTGGCGCGTAGTCTAGTGACGGACCCGGATGTGGTGCTGCTCGACGAGCCGCTTGCCAATCTCGACCGGCATCTGCGCCAGGAGATGGAAGAAACCTTCCGCGAATTTCATGCGCGTTCCGGCGCGACCATGGTTTATGTCACCCATGACCAGGCCGAGGCGATGGCGCTTGCCACCGACATTGCCGTCATGTCCGAAGGCAGGTTGTTGCAGGTGGCGGCGCCGGCTGAAATCTATGCGCGTCCGGAGGGTCGGCTGGTCGGCTCGTTGATCGGGCAGGGAGCCGTCCTCAGCATTCCTGCAAGCGGCGACGACAACCGGGAACTCGACTGGCAGCGGCTTGCAGCGCTGATGACGCAGGGGCGCGCCGGCGGCGGAACGATCGACATACTGGTCCGCCCGCAGGATGTCCTTCTCGGTTCTGAAGGACTGAACGCCACCATCGAGACCGCGCTCTATGAGGGCGAACGCTATGCCCTGCGGCTGCGGCTCGATGACGGACAGGTTCTGCGTGCCCATGGCCGGCAACCGGCAATGCGGGGAGACCGGGTGAAGGTCGTGCTCAGCAAGGCTTGGCGGCTCTAGCGCGGGGCGATCTTCCGGCAACCGATACGGTGCGGGCTTCCCCCGGACAATTTCATCATCCGCCGTTCATGACGGCGCGATCATTAGTCGTTATCCTTACCGGTGCGGGCGCGCCGTTCGTCCGCGTGACCTTGTGATGGATGATTTGCATGGCGTTGAGACTGGGTACGTTCAACATCGAGAACCTGATGACACGCTTCGATTTCACCGGGTTTCGCAACCAGTTGCGCCAGGATCGCGTGCTGAAGCTGTTCGATATGCGAAACGAGCAGGACTATCAGAGGCTGGAGGCGGCCCGCGTCGTGGCGTCGACCGACGATACCCGGCAGCTTTCGGCGCTGGCGATTGCCGATATGGATGCCGACATTCTCTGCCTGCAGGAGGTCGACAACATGGCCGCGCTGCAGAACTTCGAATACGGTTACCTCTTCCGAATGATGGGCGCCGGCTATCGGCACAAATATCTCGTCGAGGGCAATGACAGCCGCGGCATCGATGTGGGCGTGATGATGCGCGAGCAGACCCGCGATGGCGAGACGATTGCGGTCTCCGACATCAAGAGCCATGCGGCGTTGACCTATGACGATCTCGGGCTTTTCACGCCGGAACTCGCAAATTATGCCAAGCCGGACGACCGCATCTTCAAGCGGGACTGCCTGGAGCTTGATCTCCTTGTCGGAGGGCGACCGTTCACGCTTTACGTCGTGCATTTCAAATCGATGACCAATGGCCGGGACGGCGTCGATGGGCGCACTGCGACGATGCCCATTCGCGAGGCGGAGACGAAGGCTGTGCGCCACATCATCGAGCAGCGTTTCGGCAAGGGGGAGACGGCCGACAAGAACTTCGCCATCTGCGGCGACATGAACGACTATCAGGAGCGCGTGGAGGTGATCGGCGACCGGAGAGCCGGCTATCGCTTCGAATACCGGGATACGCGACCGAGCGCGCTCGATGTCTTTTCCGCCGACGGGTTTGTGGAAAACGTGATGCTGTGGCGGGAGCCCCTCGATCGCTGGACGCTCTATCATGCCCGCGGGCCGGCGGAGCAGCATCTCTGCCAGCTCGATTACATCTGGCTTTCGCCCGCCCTTTCCGCCGCCAATCCCGGCCGCAGCCCCGATATCGTTCGTGCCGGCCAGCCATTCCGAACGGTCTTTCCGCCGGGCCAGGCGGTCGAACGCTATCCGCGTATCGGCTGGGATCGTCCGAAGGCCTCCGACCATTGCCCCATCGTCATCTCCCTGGATATTCCATGAACGAACTTCTCCTTTGCGACCAGACGGGAATGCCCGATGACGGGCGGGTTTTTCCAATGAGGGATATCAGCCTGCGGGTGCTTGAAGGCGAACATCCCTTCCATGTCGCGCACAAGGCGGCAGCGGCGGAGAACTGGAAGGCCGAAATCACCGAGAAGCCGGCGCTCTTCGATGGCGACATGGTGCTTCAGCACAAGCTCGACTTTCGCGACGGCACGCTGAAGGGCGAGGCCTTTATCGCGCCCTATTCGACGTTTCTTTGGTGGCGTCGGCAGTCTGAGGGACTGGGTGCTTTTCACGCGGCCTGCTTTCCCGTCATCATCTCCTCCGACGACGCGCTCATCGCGGTGGAGATGGCGTCTCACACCGCCAATGCCGGCCAGGTCTATTTCGCAGCCGGCTCGCTCGACCGCAGCGATATCGTGGACGGTTATTGCGATCTCGGCGGCAATATGCGGCGCGAGGTGCGGGAGGAGACCGGGCTCGATCTTGCGCAGGCTTCCAGCGACGGACGGCTCTTCGGCAGCTACCGGAACCGGCGGCTCATCATTCTTCAGTGCTTCCGGTTTGACGAACCGGCCACGAGGCTGCTCGATCGCATCGCCGCGCATATGCTGGTCGATGAGGAAAAGGAGATTGCCGGAGCGGTCGCGATCCGCACCGCCGACCCCCATGCCCACTTCTACAACAGGGCGATGTTGCCGCTCCTGGAGTGGTTTTTCGATGAGGGCCGGCAGTCCGGTCGCATCCCGGACTGAATTTTCCCAGTCCCGGGCAGGAGGGTGCTAGCCCTTCTGCTTGCTTGCACGTTCGGCCAAGGTCGGGCAGTCTCCGAGGTTCGGAATGCAGGAAAATGCGGAGATCAGCCTTGTCGCGACCTTATGCCATCTACGATGTGTTCACCGACCGGAAACTCGCCGGCAATCCTCTCGCCGTCGTTTTTGACGCGGAAGATCTGAGCGATGCGGCGATGCAGGCCGTCGCGGCGGAAATGAACCTCTCGGAAACGGTGTTCGTCCTCAAGGCGGCGAATGGCTCGCATAGTGCGCGGGTGCGTATCTTCACGCCCGCGCGCGAACTGCCGTTCGCCGGCCATCCGACCGTCGGTGCCGCCATCGCGCTCGCTGAGCGTGCCTATGGCGACAACGACGGCAATCTCGATCTCGTCTCGGTGCTGGAGGAGAATGTCGGTCCGGTGCGCTGCGCCGTGCGGTTGCGGGCGGGGGAGGCGAGCTTTGCGGAGTTCGATTTGCCGAAAACCTCCATGCGCTACGATCTGGCGCTGGATCGGCAGGGCATAGCCGACGCCCTGTCGCTGAAGATTACCGATCTCGGTTTCGAGAATCACGTTCCCTCGGTGTGGAGCGCCGGCGTTCCCTTCCTCCTTGTACCGGTACACAATCTCAACGCGGTCGAGCGGGTGGATTTCGATACCCAGCTCTGGGAGCGGACGGCACCGCTCTGCGAGGGCGCGCTCACCTCGGCCTATGTCTATTGTCGCGGCGGCGTCAATCACGGGGCGAAGTTCCATGCGCGGATGTTTTCGCCCGACATGGGCATTAGCGAGGACCCGGCGACCGGCTCAGCAGTTGCCGCGCTTTCCGGCGCGATCCGCTATTTCGACGCTTTGCCGGACGGACATCATCCGCTGATGGTGGAGCAGGGAGTGGAGATGAAGCGGCCGTCCTATATTCACCTGCATATCGACGCCAAGGACGGCGAGATTTCACGGGCGCGGATCGGTGGACAGGCGGTCCGTTTTGCGACTGGTGTCCTAGATATTTGAAAATGCTGGGAAAATCTAGGTTTTCGAAATTTTTTTGACAAAGCGGACAAGATTTTTGGTTTCGGCGCTGGACAACAGCGCCGATCCTGTTTATACGCCCTCTCACACCGCCGGACGGTGCTGACGGGTGATTAGCTCAGTTGGTAGAGCAGCTGACTCTTAATCAGCGGGTCGTAGGTTCGAGCCCTACATCACCCACCATCTTCTCCTGAAGAGCCATATTTTCAAAGTAAAAATTGCGCCGGCAGGGCGTTTTTTGCCTGCCGACCAAAATTGGTCGCGCTTACCAGCGATCACGCGATTGTTACTTTATTATTTCCTTGTATGCAGATCCTGCCCAATCTCGGGCTGGAGATGTGCTACGCATGAAAACGATAGTTTCCGCCGCCGGCCTTCTGGCCGTTATCCTGACATCGACCGCCGCGCAGGCGGAGGATCTGGTCTTCACCCTGACCAATGGCACCAATTCCGTGCTGACCCGTTTCTACACGTCTCCCGTCGGCGTCGACGACTGGGAGGAGGATGTGTTCGGCAGGGACGTGCTCGGACCGGGTGAAACCGTGCAGCTTACGATCGCCGACGGCCGTACCGTCTGCGAATACGACATGCGCTTCGAATTCGAGGAGGACTCCGATCTCGACACCACCGAAGACACCCAGAACCTCTGCGAACTCGGGTCCTACACCATTCACGAGTGAGCTTCGGTCGTGTCCGTCTCCGCTCCATCTGGTCGGGCGGAGACGGACACAACGGGAATCGGCCTGCCGCGAGCCTTCCTGCTCTCCTGCCTGTCGCCCTTTGCCGGCAAATGCCGCGGGTTATTTGGATAAAGGCGGCTCAGCATCCAGTATTTCTTCGATTGCGCGCCGGAATCTCTTTTTGTTCCCGGAGCACCACAGCAGTGTTCCTGAAACGTTTCCGTATTTTGGTCCGTTTTTCCTGAATTGACCTGTGGAAAGCTGTGGATAACTCCCTTAGCCGGCTTTAGGCGATTTTGCCGATTCGCGATTGCGGCAAGACGAAGGGTATGCACCCGGGCGGTATTCTGCCGACGGTTCCCCGTATGCCGTAGACCTCGCCGATGACGTCGTCCCGAAGGGTCTCCGCCGGATGCCCCTCGGCGACGATGCGGCCGTGGCTGATTACCACCAGATGATCTGCAAATTCCGCGGCGAGATTGAGGTCGTGAAGAATTGCCAGCACCGCGCCTCCACTCTCAGCGAAGTTCCTGGCGATTTCCAGCACGGCGATCTGATGGCCGATATCGAGGCTCGAGGTGGGCTCGTCGAGAAAAAGTGCCTTGGCTTTCGAATTTTCCACGGCGGCCGGAAGCTGGGCGAGGACGCGCGCGAACTGCACGCGCTGCTGTTCGCCACCCGAAAGGGCGTTGTAGGCGCGGCCCTCGAAACCTTCGAGCCCGACGCGGGCAAGGGCATGCCGGGCCGATTGCGTCGGGTCCTGGCAGCCATGGGCGACGGCTCCCATTCGCGCCACTTCGAGCGCGGTGAAAGGAAAGGAAAGCACGGTGGACTGCGGAAGCACGGCACGCTCGCTGGCGAGTTCGGTTGCCGAGAGACGGCCGAGGTCGCGCCCGTGGCAGGTCACGGAGCCTTCGTCCGGTGCAATTTCTCCTGAGAGGACCTTCAGCAGGGTCGATTTTCCGGCACCGTTCGGACCGATGACGGCGGTGAACCGGCCGGACGTCACTGCAAGGCTGATGCTGTCGATCAGGGGGCGGCCCGAGCGGCGGACGGAGACATTCTCGGCGGCGATCATCAGAGGCCGTCCATGGCTGCGCGACCGCGGCGGCCGAGCAGCAGAAACAGAAAGACGGGAGCCCCGAGGATGGCGGTGATGATGCCGATCGGCACTTCAGCGGGTGCCGCGACGGTTCTTGCGATACTGTCGGCGAGGAGCAGCAGGGCTGCCCCCCCGATGGCCGAGGCCGGCAAGAGGAACCGGTGGGACGGGCCGATGGCAAGGCGCAGCAGGTGAGGCACCACGATGCCGACGAAGGAGATGGAACCGGCGACGGCAACCGTCGCGCCGCAGGCCGCGGCGACGGCAACGATGGCCCAGCGTTTCAGCCGCTGTACCGGAATGCCCATGTGGAAGGCCGCCGCATCGCCGAGCACCAGGGCGTCGAGGCCGCGCGCGACGAAGGGAATGATGACGATGACGGAGAGGATGAAGGGCAGGGTCGCGAGAATCTTGGCATAGGTGGCGCCGCCCAGCGAACCGAGCGACCAGAAGGTGATGTCGCGCAGCGCCCGGTCGTCGGCCATGAAGATCAGCAGGCCGGTTCCGGCGGCGCTCATGGCGCCGATGGCGATGCCGGAAAGAACGAGGGCGGTGGTGGAGGTCTGGCCGTTGCGCGTGGCGATGGCATAGAGGAGGAGCGTGTTGGCAAGCCCGCCGGCAAAGGCCATAACCGGCAGGAAATGATTGCCGAGAAGCGATTGCAGCGGCGCCAGCACTGTTCCTCCGAGGACGATGGCGCAGACGGCGGCAAAGGCCGCGCCGGATGTGACGCCGACAATACCGGGATCGGCAAGCGGATTTCTAAACAGTCCCTGCATCATGGCTCCGGAGACACCGAGACCGGCACCGACCAGGATGCCGAGCGCGGTGCGGGGCAGGCGTACCGCCTCCAGAATGACGAGAGCCTGCGGCGCAAGATCGGCGCCCCGACCCGAGACATAGGCCATGAGATCCCGCAGGCCCACACCGGTCGGGCCGACGACGAGAGAGGCAAAAACGCTCGCGGCCAGCAGCAGGAGAAGCATCGCGAGAAGCGCTACCCCGAGAGCGGAGCGGTCGCCCGGGACCGCCCGCTTCGTCGCCCTCGTGGCGAAGGTCGCCATCGCGTTCATGGCTTGCTGGTTCCCGGCTTGACGGTCTCCGGGTAGAGTTTCGCCGCAAGATCATGCGCCGCTTCCGGCGTTCTCGGGCCGAGCCCCAGCAGGTAGAGGCCATCCATGGCGATGAAGGACCTGTTTGCCGCGGCGGGCGTGGCCTGCAGCGCCGGAACGGCAAAGGCCTGCTCGGCGCTCATGTGCATGGCGCCGCCGTTCATGACCAGAATGACATCCGGTTTCGCGGCGATGACGGCCTCGTCGCTCAGCGGTTTGTAGCCCGTCACGTCGGCCACGGCATTGATGCCGCCGGCAAGGCCGATAATGGCGTCCGCGGTGGTCTTGCTGCCGGCGGCCATCACGCGGCCATTGGCCAGCGAAAGTGCGAACAGGACGCGCTTCTTCGGACCGGGCAGGCCGGCGATCTCGGTTTCGAGGGTCTTGAGCCGCCTTTCGGTGTCGGCGGCGAGCGCTTCCGCCTGTTCGCTTTTGCCGATGGCTGCGCCGACGGCGCGAATCTTGTTTCCGATCCCTGCGGCTTCGGGCGGCGTCGGGATCGTGGCGATCGGAATGCCGCTCGCTTTCAGGATGGCAATCGCGTCGGCAGGCCCCGAGCCCTCTTCCATGACAATGAGATCGGCCTTCTGCGAAAGAACGCCCTCTGCGGAAAGCTGTCGCATGTAGCCGACGCTGGCCTTGCCTGCCGTATCGGCAGGATAGGTGCTTGTTGTATCGACGGCGACGATGCGGTCGCCCTCGCCGAGCGCATAGATGATTTCCGTTGCGGTTCCCCCGATCGAGACGATGCGTTTCGCTTCGGCCGGAGACTGGGCAAGGGCCGAGGCAACGCCGGCGCCGAGCAGGCAGACGGTTGTCGCAAGGCGGCGGAAAACACCGGCGAGCGGCATGGAAAATTCAATCATTTCAATATCCTGTAGAACTGCTTCCGAAGCGCGCAATGATCGGTTCGGCTGGGACGGCAGGCAGAATTGCAAACGAAAGCCGTCGCCTGCGCGACGACATTTAACTTGACTTTTATACGCAAGTTTAAATAGGAAGGCAACAGATCGGTCGTTCGTGTTGCGTGCCGATTTCATTGAAAGGCCGGGGGGCGCCGCGACCGTGGCCAGGCCGGACCAGAAGGGATTTGCCATGTATATTGCCATGAACCGTTTCAGGGTCGTTCCGGGTTTTGAGGAGGCGTTCGAGGCGCAGTGGAGGGCTCGCCAGGGCCGTCTTGCCGAAATGCCCGGTTATATCGAGTTCCACATGCTGAAGGGGCCGAAGGCGGAAGACCATACGCTCTATGCCTCCCATACCGTTTGGGAGAGCCAGGAGGATTTCACCGCCTGGACGAAGTCCGAACAGTTCCGGGCCGCTCATGCGCGCGCGGGTGAAAGCAAGGTTCAGTATCTCTCCGGCCCGCATTTCGAGGGTTTCGAGGTCATTATCCATGAGGACCGCAACGGCAAGCGCGCCGATGCTGAGGCTGCCTGAGAATGGATGCTTCGGTAAACTCCATGTCTGAGCGGGCGCGTGCGGCACTAGCCGACAAGCCCGATGGCGTGATCGAAGCCATCGCCGCAACTGCCGGGGTGACGCCAGCCGATGTGCTCGCCGTCCTGCCGGAAGGAGCGGCGGCGATTGCCGCCGCGGAGCATTGGGACGGTATCTGGAACGATCTTTCCGGTTGGGGCGATGTCCTGCTGATCGTGCATACGGAGGATATCGTTCTCGAGGTTGTCGGCAGCCTGCCGGCCGGCAGCGAAGGCCACGGATGGTTCAACATTCACGGCGACAGCCCGATCAGCGGCCATATCCGCAAGGATCGATGCGCCTCCATCGTCTTCGTCGACCGGGGCTTCCACGGTCGTCGCTCCTGTTCGGTCTGGTTCATGAACGGCGAGGGACGGGCGATGTTCAAGGTCTTCGTCCGGCGCGATGCCGAAAAGGCGCTGATCGCCGAGCAATTGCAGCGTTTCGAGGAACTGCGGGCGCGCATAGCCGCGGCCTGACCTAGACGCAGAACTGCCATGATCGTGCCGGTCCCGCGACACTGCGGGGCCGGCATTTCATTTTGCGCGGCGGTTCACCGTTCTTTCTTTTGACCGAAACTGAAACTATTGTCCGCGCAAATCGCACAAGACCAGTTCAGGACATAGCCTTGCTTCGCCTCTGCCGCAGCCTCATTCCGCTTTCGATCGCCGCATTCCTTGCCTTTACCCCGGTTCTTCCCGGAGGACCGCTGGGGCTGGCGATGGCCCAGGATACCCTGCTGCAGCGGGACGACATCATGGGCAATGCCAGCGAGAAGATCGCGGAGACCCAGAAGCGGCTCGAAAGCCTGGAGGCGCAGGTCGAGGACAGAAAAACCGACGATGCAGCGCTCGTCGACATCAAGGCGCAGGTGGACGGTCTTTCCCGCGATCTTCTGCAGATATCCGTGCAGCTTCGGCCACGCCTGAACGACGTCACCACGCGGCTCACGCAACTCGGCGAATCGCCCAAGGACGGACAGCCCGCCGAGGCGCCGGAAATTACCGAAGAGCGCAACAAGCTGAATGCCGAGCGGCTGCAGATCAACACACTGACCGGGCAGGCGGAAGATCTCTCCATCCGCGGCACCAATCTCTCGAACGCCATCACGGATATCCGCCGGCGGCTCTTTGCCGATCAGCTTTTCGAGCACACGGAAATCTCGGGCGAAGTGCTGGACGAGGCGCTGAGCGCGTTTTCGACCGAGATCAGCCGTTTCGGGCGCACCATTTCAAGCTGGTATTCCTTCATCTGGAAGTTCAAGCGTGTGCCCTTCGGCACGGCGGTCATGCTGTCGCTCTCGCTCGCTCTTGTCATGATCTATGCGGAATACCGGCTGTTCGGCTCGCTTATCAAGCGGGACCCGGACAACAAGGACCCGGCCTATATGAGCCGCTTTTCCGTCGCCTTCTGGTCGACCATCCTGCCGGCGCTGGCGCTTGGGGCCTTCCTCGGGGCAAGCTTCCTCTTCCTCGAAACCTTCAATGTGCTGCGGCCGGATATCTCGCCGATAGCGTCTGCGCTTTTCGCGCTGGCCGGCATCGTCTTCTTCGTCTCGATGCTGGCGCGGGCGGTTCTTGCTCCCAAGGCGCCGAGCTGGCGGCTGGTCAGGCTTTCGAACAAGGGCGCGCGCGATCTCAACTTTGCGGTCGTGGCCATGGCCGTCGTGAATGGTTTCGATTATGTGCTGGGCGCCATCAGCGAAACACTGAGCTCGCCGGTTGTCGTGACCGTCATGAAGAGCCTCGTATCTTCGGTCATCGTCGGCCTCATTATCTTCATCGTCTCTTTCCTGAAGCCGGTTCTGAACGACAGCGGTGATCCATCCGAGCGTGGCAAACCCTGGCCGAGAGCCTTCGCGGTGCTGTTGCGGCTGATCGGTATCGGCCTCGTTCTGGCAAGCGTTATCGGCTATGTAGGACTGGCACGCTTCCTTGCCACGCAGATCATCCTGACGGGCGCCGTCATCGCCACCATGTATATCGGCATTCTCTCGGGTAAGGCGATTTCCGCGCCCAATCGGTTCGGCGAGACGCGGGTCGGCAAATATCTGGAAAAGCGCTTCTCGCTTTCGCCGGTGGCGCTGGATCAGGCCGGCATGGTGGCGGGATTGCTGATCTATGCCTTTGCGCTGACGATCGGCATTCCCCTGATCCTGATCTCCTGGGGCTTCCAGCCCAGGGATCTGCAGCTCTGGTTTTATAACATCTTCACCGAAATCCATGTCGGGACCATCCGCATCTCGCTCATTGGGATCTTTGGCGGGGTGCTGCTTTTCAGCATCGGCCTTGTCGTCACTCGCTGGTTCCAGAAATGGCTGGACGGCAGCGTCATGGCGCGTTCGCAGGTCGATGCCGGCGTTCGGAACTCGGTGAAAACCGGTATCGGCTATCTCGGAACCGGGATCGCCGGCCTGATCGGCATCTCGGCGGCGGGCATCGATCTGTCAAGTCTCGCCCTCGTGGCCGGTGCGCTTTCTCTGGGTATCGGTTTCGGTCTGCAGAACATCGTTTCGAATTTCGTCTCCGGCCTCATCCTGCTCGTGGAGCGTCCCTTCAAGGTGGGCGACTGGGTTGCGACCGGAACGACCGAGGGCTTCGTGCGGAGGATTTCCGTGCGTGCGACGGAGATCGAAACCTTCCAGCGACAGTCGATCATCGTGCCGAATTCCGAGCTCATCAATGCTCCTGTCGGCAACTGGACCCATCGCAACAAGCTGGGACGCATCGAAATTCCGGTGGGCGTCAGCTACGACAACGATCCGCGGCGGGTGATGGAGCTTCTGCTCGAAATCGCGCTGGCCCATCCCGGCGTGCTGCGCAATCCGGAACCGGTGGTGATGTTCAACGGTTTCGGAGCGTCGTCGCTCGATTTCGAACTCAGGGGGTTCGTGGGCGACGTGCTGGGCGGGCTGCCGGTCAAGAACGACCTGCGCGTGACGATCTTCGAACGCTTCAAGGCCGAGGGTATCCAGATTCCCTATCCGCATCAGGAAGTGCGCCTGCATATCGAGAAGGACGGCGAGCCGAAGCGCGAGCGGGGGCGGGGACGGAGCAAGACGGAACCTCGCAGCACGCCCGATCAGGAGGATGAAGACAAGATCTTGCCATGAACGGCGCGTTCAGGCTCTATTCAGCGGTGAACCAATAAAAGAGGGGCATAGCTCGCGCAGTCCAAGGGACATCCCGGATGCGGCGGGACGCAACGAGAGGACGGTGCGAACGCACCGCATTCGCATGAAGAAGATCATGACGGCGACATTCCTGATGCTTGGCGCACTGAGCAGCGGCGCTGTCGCTGCCACCGTGACCAATGCCGGGTCGGGAGCCGTTGTTCTTGTGGTCGTGGAAAATGGCAATCGTATGGAAGTCTCCATCGATGCCGGTGCTTCCGAGCAGATTTGCCCTTCCGGTTGTTTCGTGACGCTGCCCAACGGAGACCGCGTCGGGCTGGAGGGCGGCGAAACCATCGAGATCAAGGACGGTTCGGCCACCATCCGGTGATAGCGCCACCGCCCGACCGCTCCCCGCTTTTCGAGAGGATTGTATTTCGGCCTGACGGCATGTCCCGTTCCGGTCGATCTCGCCGGTGATTGCGACCTCCAAGTGCAATCGATTGCGAAAAAACGCCGAAAAATGAGGGGTTGCGACCGATTCCTTTTATTGGGGATTAATCTCTGCATGTTTTTATAGCGCTGCCCAGAACATGACCGTTCTGCAAGTCATCCCAATGCAAGTTGCAACCGTCTCTCAAGGTCAAAGGCGCTATGGCTCTCCTCGGTATTTCCGGAATGCAGTATTCCGGAGAAACATTCCCTGATGCTCGAATCATCGTTGCAGAAGATTCGAACGTTTTCACCTCCATGATCGGAACGCGCCTCAAGGAGCTGTTCGGTATCGATGCGGAAATTTGCCGCACCTTCGAGGATCTGCAGGCTGCAAACGAACTTTCGGACACTCCGGTCACGCTTGCCATCTCGAACATCAATCTGCCGGGGGCGGAGAATGGCGAGGCGCTTGAATATCTGATCGACCTCAATATTCCGACGGTGGTCTTCACCGGCACCTTCCAGGACGAGACCCGCGAGAAGCTTCTGGCCAAGGACATTGTGGACTATATTCTGAAGGACAACATCTTTGCCGTGGAGATGCTGGGGGAGTCCGTCTATCGCTTCCTCACCAATCACCAGCACCACGTCCTGATCGTCGACGACAGCCCGACGGCGCGGGCCCTGCTTTCCAGCCGCCTGAAACGCTACAATTTCCGCGTCAGCGTCGCGGAGAGCGGCGCCAAGGCGCTGGAAATCCTCAAGGCCAATTCCGACATCGGCCTGGTGGTGACCGACTACAACATGCCGGATATCGACGGTTTCGAGCTGACCCGGCGGATTCGCGCCGCCCGCGGTTCGCATGAGCTGCGCATCATCGGGGTTTCGTCGTCGAACAATCGGCTGTTGTCGGCCCGCTTCCTCAAGGTCGGCGGCAACGATTTCATGCTGCGGCCCTTCATTGATGAGGAATTCTACTGCCGCGTTAATCAGAATCTGGATACACTCGTGCAGATTCGCGCGGCGCAGAAGAGGAAATAAGGGGCGCGCCCGCGATGCGGCCCAAGAAGCGACTGGCCGGAGCAATGGCAACGCCCCTCGATTTATGTTTTCTGTCTTTTGAAAGTACCGAGGATGTTCATGCCAGCCGATACCAGCACAACGGGTCCGATTGACCAATCCGTTCATCGCAAGAAGGCGCATGTGCTGGTTATCGAGGACTCGCGGACCTTTTCGTCCCTGCTGTGTCATCGCTTCGAGAAGGAGCACGGTTACAACGTCACGCATTGCGCGACGACCCGGGCCTTTCATGATGCCTGCGGGGACGCCGCGCGTTTCGACATCGCGGTCGTGGATCTCACGCTGCCCGACTCTCCGGACGGGCAGGTGCTCGACGAGGTCGTGGCGATGGGCATTCCGGCCATCGTCTTTACCGCGGATTTCAATCGTGAGATGCGCGAGAGGCTGGTAGAGCGGGGCGTCGCCGATTACGTCATCAAGAATAACGAGCGCGCGGTCGACATGGTCATCGCGGCCGTCGACCGGATATTGGCGAACCGCAACGTCCGGGTTCTCGTAGTCGATGATCTGCTCTCTGCCCGCCAGATGCTGACCGAGCTTCTCCGCCTCCAGCAATTCCAGGTCTTCGAAGCGTCTACCGGCAGTGAAGCCATGGAGATGCTCATCACCCATCCGGGCATCGAACTGGTCGTCACCGACTACAACATGCCGGATATGGACGGCTACGAACTCACCCGGCGCATCCGTCGCGCCCACGGTTCCGACCGCGTCAGGATCATCGGTATCTCGTCTTCGGCGGATCGTCTTCTGTCGGCAAGCTTCCTCAAGGCGGGCGCCAATGATTTCGTCTACCGGCCGTTCGTCGTCGAGGAACTGCAATGCCGTATCGGCCATAATGTCGAAACGCTGTCGCAACTCAGGCAATTGCGACTTGCCGCTTTCAGCGACTATCTGACCGGTCTGAGAAACCGGAGGCATTTCTTCGACGAGGGGCCGGCGAAGGTGGCGCGCTGCCTTGAACAGGGGCAGGCCTGCAGCATGGCCATGCTCGACATCGACCACTTCAAGAAACTCAACGATACCTATGGCCACGAGATCGGCGACAGGGTTCTCAAGGCGGTCGGAACCAAGTTGCAGGCTCTGACGGAAGACACCGACTACCTTCTGGCCAGATTGGGCGGCGAAGAGTTCGGCCTGCTGCTGACCGGCCTCGATTCAAGCGCCGCCAGCCAGTTCTGCGAGGCGATCCGTAAGAGCATTGCCGATCTCAAGGTGGCGCTCGACGATAACGACATCTCCGTCACGGCATCGATCGGCGTTGCGGAAGTTGGGGGGCTGGAGAATTTCTCCAATTATCTGAACGCCGCCGACCAGTTCCTATACCTCGCCAAGCACTACGGCCGCAATCGTGTCTATTCCGACAGCATGCTGATCGAGGCGACAGCAGCGAAATAGGGCTGGTGTTTCGATATCAGTCGCGCAGCCGTAGCTCGTCGGTCCGCATCTGCAAAGATGCGAGCGTGGACAGAAAGCTCATGCCGAGCAGGCTCTGATCGAGCTGGCCCTTTTCTATCACCGAAGCCTCGACGTCTTCGCGAACGATCGGACCGATCGCAATCTGGCGAAGGCGAACGGGAGCGGCCATTGCTCGCCCGTTGGCGGTCATGATGGCCCTGGTGAAGGAGAGACGGGACATGTCGATGCCGATGCGTTCGGCGTCTTCGTAACGCAATGCGACGGTGCTTGCGCCGGTGTCGATCATCACATCCACGGGCACCGCATTCATATCGACCGTGGTTTCGAAATGTCCGCTGCGCGTCTTGTGCAGGACTACCTCCGGCTGACCGTCGATACCGGTGGCGATCACCGCCCGTCCGGGAATGAGCCCCGCGGTCAGCCGCTCGCCGACGGAACGAAGCTCGTTGCGATAGAGATAGCCGGTGACGAGCGCAAGGCCGATCAAAAGCCACAGCAACAGTTGCCGCACCGCCTGTCCGAGCGAGCGACGGCTTGCAAGGAGGCCAACCGACAGCATCGCGGCAAAGGGCAGAAGGCTGATGAAATTACCGAAGTCGTCATTGCTCATGCCGAAGCTGCGGCCGGTATCCTGATTGACCATCAGCACGACGAGACCGAAGCCGAGAATGGCAAGAACGATGACGAGTCGCATCAACCGTTCTCGCGTTCGCGGGCCATGCGGGCGCGGCGGGTTTCACGCCGAGGCTTGCGCTCGACGGTTTCGAGGCGGGCGGGCAACCCCTCCATGATCGAGCGCCGCTGTTGATCCGTGTAGCTTGTCCAGCCGGCGATCTCGTCGCGCGTGCGGCCGCAGCCGAAACAGTAGCCGGTCTTCATGTCGATCGAGCAGACGAGAATGCAGGGTGATTCCATGAGCAAACCTTGTTCCCGTTTTTATATCGGTTTTCTAGGCGGCCATGGCAAGGGCGGCGAGAGCAGCGATTTCCGTAACCTGCTGGCAGGCTCCGATGGTATCGCCGGTGTGGCCGCCCAACCGGCGGCGCACATGCGCGGTGAAGGCGGATGCGGAAAGGGCAGCCGCCAGCAATGCGACCACCGTGGCAAGCAGCGATGAGGCGGGAAGGAGAAAAACAAGGGCGAGCAGCAGGCCCGACATCAGCGCCATGTGCCGGGATGCGGGTTCGGGCAGGCCGGCGGATGCGGCGATCCCGTCAGCGCGGGCCGGCGGCAGTGCGGACCAGTGCCAGACCATCAGGGCCCGGCTTGTCGCCGCCGTTGCGAGCAGGCAGGTTGCGGTCGCGACCGGAGGCAAGGCGCTCGCCAGTTCGGCGATGGCAGCGGCGCGCATGCCGATGGCGACCACGATGGTCACGGCGCCGTAGGAGCCGATGCGGCTGTCCTTCATGATCGCCAGGGCGCGCGCGCGATCCCCTCCACCGCCGAGACCGTCGGCCGTATCGGAGAGGCCATCTTCATGCAGAGCGCCAGTGATGGCGAGAAGAACGGCAATGGAAAGGAAGGCGGCCAGAAGCGGCGTCGCATTCAGGAGCAGCGCTGCGGCAAGCGTGGCCGCCGGAGGCAGGGCGATCAGGGCGCCCGCCAGCGGAAAGGCGCGAACCGTGCGGGACAAGGTGCCGTCATGGCCTTCGAAAAAGCGGGAGGGGACCGGAAGCCTGCTCAGGAATGCGAGCGCCCGTGCCGTGTCGGTCAGAAAGTCGCGCAGGATCATCGGTTTCAGTCACTCCGTTTGAAAGACGACGGCATGCGGCGCTTTTTCGGTTGTTGCCGGTCGGCCGGGTCAGTATTAGAGGCAAAACCGATTTGCGAGAAGACCACAAGGACTCCTGCCGATGACCGTGACCGGCCTGCCATTCGATGATTTCCGTGTCCTCCTGCGCGAGCTGCCCGGTCCTGACACGGCGGCGCTGGTTGCCGCGCGCGATCGTGACCGGCAGCTTACCAAGCCACCGGGGGCTCTCGGTCGGCTTGAGGAGATCGCGATGTGGCTTGCCGCCTGGACGGGCCGTCCGCCGGCCGTCAACAGGCCGCTGGTCGCGATCTTCGCGGGCAATCATGGCGTAACGAAGCATGGGATTACGCCCTATCCGCCGTCTGTCACGCAGCAGATGGTGGAGAATTTTGCAGCGGGCGGTGCCGCGATCAACCAGATCTGCGCGACCTACGATCTCGGCCTGAAGATCTTCGACCTCGCTCTCGACTATCCGACGGGGGACATCACCTGCGAGGCTGCCCTGTCCGAGCGCGACTGCGCCGCCACCATGGCCTTCGGCATGGAGGCGATTGCCGGCGGCACCGACCTGTTGTGTATCGGCGAGATGGGCATCGGCAACACGACCATCGCTGCGGCCATCCATCTTGCGCTTTACGGTGGCACCGCCGAGGAGTGGGTCGGGCCGGGCACCGGTTCCGAGGGAGAGGTCCTGCGCCGAAAGGTCGAGGCGGTGAAGACCGCGCTCGAATTCCACAAGGGGCATCTCGATGACCCGCTGGAGATCCTGCGGCGTCTCGGCGGTCGCGAGATTGCGGCCATGGCCGGCGCCATTCTTGCCGCTCGCATGCAGAAGATCCCGGTGCTGATAGACGGTTACGTCGCGACTTCTGCCGCCGCGATCCTGAAGGCAGCCAATCCGTCCGCTCTCGATCATTGCCTCATCGGCCATGTGTCGGGTGAACCGGGACATCTGAAATCGATCGAAAAGCTTGGCAAGACGCCGCTTCTGGCGCTTGGCATGCGGCTTGGCGAAGGTACGGGCGCGGCGCTGGCTGCCGGTATCGTCAAGGCTGCAGCTGCCTGCCATTCGGGCATGGCAACCTTCGCGGCGGCCGGAGTGTCCAACAAGACCGATGCGTAAGAGAACGACCGACACGCCGGCGAGCGAACCGATCGAGAAAAAGACGGGCGTCGCGCATTTCTTCGCCGCCGGCCGCTATTCCATACAGGGGTTCCGGCGTCTGGTGCAGGAATCCGCCTTCCGGCATGAATTGCTGGCCTTCGTTGCCGGCCTCGCCCTCTTTGCGATTGTCGGAGCAAGTTTCGCGGAATTTCTCGGCTTCGTCGTGCTGATGGCGATCCTGTTCTCGGTGGAAGCGATCAACACCGCAATCGAGGAACTGGTCGACCGGATTTCGCCGGAGATTTCGACCGTCGGCCGCAACGCCAAGGATCTCGGCTCCTTCGCCGTCTTCTGCCTGTTGATAGCAAACGGGCTCTACGCGGCTTACGTCGTCTTTTTCTGAAAACGATCTTCGCGGCCGGCGGAGATCCGCCGCAGTCCGTCCACGTCTTCAGGCGAAGTGACGCCTGCGCGGCTCGACCGCATGGGCCTCGCTGACGGCCGGCAGGCTCTCGAGCACGCGCCGGGCCGGGAGGATGGCGATGACCTCGGTGCCTTCGCGCAGTTTCGACTTCAGCTTGAACTCGCCGCCATGCTTGGCAAGGATCGCCTGCACGATGGGAAGTCCGAGGCCTGTGCCCTGTTCGGCGCTCTTGATCGCGATGGAGCCCTGGCCGAAAGCGGAGAGGACGACGGGGATCTCCTCTTCGGGAATGCCGGGGCCATTGTCGCGAATCGAGACATATTGCCCGCCTCCGGCAGTCCAGCCGACTTTCACGACGATCTCGCCATTCTGTGGCGTGAACTTTATCGCATTCGACAGAAGGTTGAGGATGACTTGGCGGATGGCCTTTTCGTCCGCCCAGACGGCCGGCAGATTCGGTTCGAACTGTTCCTCGATGCTGATGTTCTTGGCTTTTGCGCGCAATTGCACCATGCCGACGCAATCCTCGGCAAGCTCCAGCAGGGAGACGGTTTCTTCGTTCAAGTCGTACTTTCCGGCCTCGATGCGCGAGAGGTCGAGAATTTCATTGATAAGGTCGAGGAGATGCTGGCCGGAGCGATGGATATCGCCGGAATATTCCTTGTAGAGCGGGTTGTTCAGCGGGCCGAGCACTTCGGTTGCCATGACTTCGGAAAAACCGAGAATGGCGTTCAGCGGCGTGCGCAGTTCATGGGACATCGAGGCGAGGAAGCGGGACTTGGCGAGGTTTGCTTCCTCGGCGCGGCGGCGGGCCTCATCGGAGAGCGACTTGGCAACTTCCAGTTCGGCGATCAGGTCGTCCTTCTCGGTCTGGAAGGAGAGCAGCTTGAGATTCGTCTGGTAGAGGCGGCCGGTGATGTAGATGAAGAAAACGAGGGCGGTGGTGAACATCGCCGTCAGCCCGATGTCGAGCACGTCGCGGCTGATGACGGCGCTATAGAGGAGGGCTGCGACGGTCGGCAGAAAGCCGAAGAGCACGGCCTGCCGCAACAGCATGTTGGACATCGCCGTGAACGACAGAACGACCAGCAGGACCGCGCCCTTGTAGAAGATAAAGCTGTCGCCTTCGCAGGCCGGACAGGCTTGCAGGGAGAACAGCGCCCAGCAGCATCCCATCGCCGCCTGGCCGGCGAGCAGCAAACGGCGCCATTTAACGATGTTTTCGGCGGTGAAGGTGTGCGAGGAAGCCCGACGGGCAATGAGGATATTGAGAGCGTGAACGGTCAGCGCCAGCAATGTCCATATCAGCATGCCCGGTTGCTGGCTGAGATAGATGCCGATACCGGTGACCATCAGGATGATGATCGGCATCACGGCGGCGGCCTGCAGCGTGGCGCTGACATGCATGCCGAGCATTTCACTTTCGAACTGGGGAATACCTCCGTTCGACTGAAGCCGCTCACGAGTCGTGCGCACAGCCTTCGCGACAGCCTTGTTGCGATGGCTGCGTGAAAGGTCGACGATGTTCTTGTCCGTCGATGTGGATACGCCCTTACTCATATGCCAGGAGTTCACGTCTCGTTGATGAGGCGAGCTTAATAGTCATTTCTTAAGAAGATACTGTCGAAAAAGGTTTTGTTTGCCATGATCGAAAAGGTTTCGTTTTCGAAATGGGCCGAAATGTGAAGCGGTCCTGGAGCATCCTCAGGGATTTCGTGGTCGGTTTCTGCATTTTGCTGCTCGGCCTGCTGATCGCAGCAAAGCTCGAACGGCAACAGGAAGCGGAATTTTCCGGGCATTTTGTCGTCATCGACGGGGATACGCTCGCGCTCGGACCGGAGCGGCTGCGTCTCGAAGGGATCGATGCGCCGGAAACCGGCCAGACATGCGGGGCGGACGATGCTCCATGGGACTGCGGTTCGGCGGCCCGACGCAGGCTCGCGCAACTCGCCGGCGCAAGGGAGTTTATTTGTCATGGTGGACAGCCGGATCGCTACCGGCGCAAGCTCGTGCGGTGCCAAATGCCGGAGGGCGATCCTGCAGCCGTGCTGGTGCGGGAGGGGCTGGCGGTTTCCTATGGCGACTATCGGGTGGAAGAAGGGGTGGCGCGACGCGAGCGGCGTGGCCTGTGGGCAGGCCCGTTCCAGGTCCCGCAGGAGTGGCGGCGCATTCACAAAACCGGTGAGGCGGAACCCGCCGGCGACTTTTTCGCTTTCTTCCTGCAGTGGCTCGGTATCAACTGAAACGATGATTGCGAATCCTTCCATGATTTCTTTCCGCAAGGCGCAGACAAACGAGTGGCGGGATGAATGAGGTTGAGGCGCTGCGGCGCGCGATTGCTTCCTGCCGGATCTGCCGGGACTGTCCAGCGGGCGGCGAGGCTTACAGGATGCCGCATGAGCCCAGACCGGTCGCCTATGTTTCCACGACGGCGCGCATCCTGATCGCGGGCCAGGCGCCGGGCATGAAGGTTCACCAGACCGGCATTCCGTTCAACGATGCCTCCGGCGACCGCCTGCGGTCATGGCTCAACGTGGAACGTGAGACTTTTTACGACCAGTCGCGGTTTGCCATCGTGCCCATGGGTTTCTGTTTTCCAGGCTATGATGCAGAGGGCCATGACCTGCCGCCGCGACGGGAATGCGCACCGCAATGGCGGTCGACAGTAATGGCGGCCATGCCGCAGATCGAACTCGTGCTGGCGATCGGACAATATGCCCAGACCTGGCATCTCGGCGGGCGGCGGCGCAAATCGATGACCGAAACGGTCCAGCACTGGCGCGACTTCCTTCTCTCCAATACCGAAGGGCCGAAAATCCTGCCCCTGCCGCATCCGAGCTGGCGGAACACTGCCTGGTTGAAGCGCAATCCATGGTTCGAGGCTGACGTGCTGCCGGTGCTGCGGCGGGAAGTGGAAAGACTTCTGTCCTGAAACAATTTTCTTTGCTTTAAGGTTTTCCACGCTATATCGAGAATAATATTCGAAAGGTAAGAGCATGGATCGACTCGACAGAAAAATTCTCCGCATCCTTCAGGAAGACTCCACACTGGCTGTTGCTGATCTCGCCAAGAAGGTCGGTTTGTCGACGACGCCCTGCTGGCGGCGTATTCAGAAGATGGAAGAGGACGGTGTGATCCGTCGTCGCGTCGCCCTGCTCGACCCGGCGAAGGTCAATACCAAGGTGACCGTTTTCGTGTCGGTGCGCACCTCCAGCCATTCGATCGAGTGGCTGAAGCGTTTTTCCGAGGTCGTTTCCGAGTTTCCCGAAGTGGTCGAGTTCTATCGCATGAGCGGTGACGTGGACTATCTTCTGCGCGTCGTCGTTCCGGACATTGCGGCTTACGATGCCTTCTACAAGCGTCTGATCGCCAAGATCGAAATCCGTGACGTCTCCTCCGCCTTCGCGATGGAGCAGATCAAATATACGACCGAACTGCCGCTCGACTACATGGTCCTCGACAACCAGAAGTCCGCGGAGGACTGAGCGGGGCGCTGGCCGTCAGGCCTTGAGCCTTGCGAGGATCTTGTCGCTGGTGAGCTCGCGAAGCGCGTTCTTGCCGATCCAGCGAGCCGTTCTGTCTTCGCTTGCGGCGAGTTTTTCCGCAAGCGCCAGCGCCGGGGCATGACAGGTCCCGTTGCGCTTGCCGATGTTGCGAAGCGCCCAGTTCACGGCCTTTTTCACGAAGTTGCGGTCATCTCCCGCATGCCGCTCGATCAGTGGGAGGAAGGCGATGATGGCCGCATCCGGTTCGTTCTTGTTGTGGACGGTCGCGCCGGCGATCATGGAAAAGGCGGCGCGGCGAACGAACTCCCTGTGGTCGCCGGCAAATTCCAAGATCAGTTCGCGCCAGTAAGGGGTCTCGGTCAGAAGATCGGCGGCGGCATCGACGATCTCCCAGGAGGCGAAGTCGGCGGCCCAGGCCATTACTTCCGGCTTTGTCATGATCTTCGGGTCGGCAGTGTAGATTGCTAGCATGCGTGCTTCGCGCAGCCCTGTCTGCCAGAGTTCGAGTGCGCGGCGGTGATCCCGTCCGATCGTTTTCGCCAGTTTCTGCAGGTCGGGATTGGAAATTCCAAGCGCCGTTTCGGTGGCGATCCCGAAGCGAGACATGCCCTCGATGTTGGTTTCGTTGCGCAGCGTTTCGAGATGCGCCACGATTTCCGGGGTCGAGGCTGCGCGGCCAAGCGTCATTTTTCCAGCCTTGCGAGAAGCGAAGAGGTATCCCAGCGATTGCCGCCGAGCTTCTGTACCTCGCCGTAGAACTGATCGACCAGCGCGGTGACGGGAAGGCTGGCGCCATTGCGGCGGGCTTCGGTGAGGACGATATCGAGGTCCTTGCGCATCCAGTCGACGGCGAAGCCGAAGTCGTACCTGCCTTCGTTCATGGTCTTATGCCGGTTTTCCATTTGCCAGGAGCCGGCCGCCCCCTTGGAGATAACTTCGACAACCTTTTCAATATCAAGGCCGGCTTTCTTGCCAAAGTGAATCCCCTCGGCGAGACCCTGGACCAGGCCCGCGATGCAGATCTGGTTAATCATCTTGGTAAGCTGGCCGGCGCCGACCGGCCCCATCAGGCCGACCATGCGGGCATAGGCGTCGATCAAGGGTTTGGCTTTGTCAAAGGTCGCTTCGTCACCGCCGCACATCACCGTGAGCACGCCGTTTTCCGCGCCTGCCTGCCCGCCGGAAACAGGGGCATCGATGAAGCCGCAGCCTTTGGCGGTCGCGGCGGCATGAAGCTCACGCGCAACTTCGGCGGATGCCGTGGTGTTGTCGATCAGGATTGCGCCGGCCTTCATACCGGCAAGTGCGCCGTTTTCACCTATCGTCACCGAGCGCAGGTCGTCGTCATTACCGACGCAGGTAAAGACGAAATCGGCATCTGCGGCCGCCTCGGCCGGCGTCGGCGCGGTACGGCCGCCGAACGCGGCTGCCCATTTCTCGGCCTTGGCGGCGGTGCGGTTGTAGACCGTTACCTCGTGACCGCCCTTGGTCTTCAGATGCCCCGCCATCGGGTACCCCATGACGCCCAAACCGATGAATGCGACCTTTGCCATGCTGTTCTCCTGTGCTTGTGCCTCCCGCTTAAAGGAAGAACGGCGCGCGGAAAAGGCTATTGCCGCCGACCTGCTGGAAATCGCGCACGGCATAGGGACCCTAGGTCACGGAAGCACTGCTGCGTTCGGCTGGTTTGCATCCTCCCGGACCATCATGGCATCGAGCCAGCCGATGAAGGCACGGGCTTGGTCCGTCAGGTGATCGAAGTCGCGCGCGACGATCCAGAAGGTTCCGAAGGGGAGTGCGTGGTCGAAAAGCCGCAGCAGGGCTCCGTTTCGCAATGCCTCGGCCGCGTGGAGACGGTCGACGAGGGCGATGCCGTCCCCTCGCAGGGCGCCTTGCAGCACCAGGGCGCTATCGGTGTAGACCGGTCCCGCCGGCACTGTCGCATCGACGCCCGCCGCTGCCAGCCAGTTCTGCCAGTTGTCGCGGTTCTCCTCGTGCAAAATCGGGTGGAGGAGAATGTCTATGGCTGTCCTGATGGGCGGACCTGCGGCGAGCAGGCCGGGTGCCGCGACCGCGATCAGCATTACATCGGTCAGCTTGCGAGCCTTAGTGCGAGGCCAGGCGTCCCGGTCGACGCTGTGGCGGATGGCGATTTCGGCCTGACTGTGCCGGAAGTCGATGAGGCGCTGATCCGAATCCACGGTCAGTTCGATATCGGGATAGGCGGCGTTGAAGCGCCGCAGGTTAGGTCCGAGCCAGCTTGCGGCAAAGCCCGGTTCGCTGCTGATGACCAGCGTCCGCCTTTGCGGTTCCCCGGCGATTTCATCCAGGCTGAGCGCCATGCGGTCGAAGGCGGTCGTCAGGCTTTCCAGCAGCCTGCGGCCCGCCGGCGTCAGCGTGACGCGGCGATGACCGCGCTCGAACAGCGGCTTGCCGAGGATTGTCTCCAGTTCACGGACTTGCCGGCTGATGGCGGCCTGCGAGACGAAGAGTTCCTGCGATGCGGCCGTGAAGCTTCCGAGACGGCCCGCCGCCTCGAAGCTCCTCAATGCCGTCAGGGGCAGGCGACCGCGTTTCATCCATAACCTCAAGTCAATCGAAGCGCACGATAAGCTCGTTTGAGAAGAGGACGCAAGTGCGTTGAGATGGTGGGCAAAGGAGAAATGCCATGTCCACCATTGTAGAGATATATCTTGAGGTTATCCGGGTCCTGACCTTCCAGTCGTCCGCTACAGGCGGACCGTACTGCAAGCTTGACCCAGACGAGTGCTGCCTTAATCACCGCCCCGTCGCGGGGGCTGACGCCACGGAGAAACGGACTGTCAGCCGCGCAGGCGCGCGATCACCAGATGTCCGGGCGTCGGATGGCCGTCTTGCATGCGCACGTTGATTTCGGAGATTTCGACAAGTTCGAAGCCGGTGGCGGCCAGCCGTTCCCGGATATAGGCTTCCGCATGGGCGAAACGCTGGTGCGGGCCAACCATGTAGGGGCGGCCGGCCATGACGTCGTCGGGCAGGGTTTCCGAGGAGAATACGAAGATCCCGTTTTCGACCATGTTTTCGGCCACGCCGAAAAACAGCGGCTCCAGCGCGCCGAGATAGGGCAGGACATCGGTGGCGGTAATCAGGTCAAAGGGCTCGTCGTCATTGTCTTCCAGGAAATCCTCGACCTCGGCAACGTAGAGGGTCTCGTAGAGATCCTTTTCGTGGGCGATCTCCACCATGTTTTCGGAGATGTCGAGGCCGGTGATGTCGTCGACCATGTCCCGCAGGGTGCAGCCCGTCAGGCCGGTGCCGCAGCCGAGATCGAGCATGCGCTTGAAGGGACCGAGGTCGAGCGTCTGCAACCGCTGGCGGACCATAACCGGCACTGCATAACCCAACTGCTCGACGAGAATATCCTCGAAGGCTTCCGCGTGCTGATCGAACAGGGTCTCGACATAGGCGTCCGGTGCCTTGGGCGGTGTCTCGCCGCGCCCGAGCGATGCGATGCGAACGGAGGCGCCGCCATGGTCTTCCGGATCGATCGCCAGCACTTCCTCGTAGGCTTTCACGGCCGCGTCGATGTCGCCGGCTTTTTCCAGCGCCAGCGCGCGATTATACGCTTCCGCCAGGGCTTCCTCGTCGATCTTGGCCATTGCAAACCGCTCCGCTGCATCCGGCCGCCGCCAGCCGACAGCCATTCGCGACTGGCTCTAACCGTTCGAGCCGCCATTTGCAATCAGCCGAAGATCCCGGCCTCCGGTCAGTGCAGGATGAACTCGCCCTTCAGGGCGCGCCACTCGCCTGCCGTTATCATCTTCTTGTGAACGTAGCGTACGGAATGAAGGGGACCATCGAGTTTTTCCTGCCAGAATTTCAGGAAGGTCCGCATCTCGGGAAAGTCGGGCGCCAGATCATAGTGCTGCCAGATATAGGTCTGCAGGAATGTCGGGTGATCGGGAAGGCGGTAGAGTATCTGGGCGGTCGTCAGACCGTATCCCTTGAGCATCAGTTCCATGTCGTGGTTCATCGCAACCTCGTTCTGTTCCCATTCCGAAGGAACCGGGGCCGGCGGTTTTCCGCTTCGGCGAGGCCGGTGGCCGTGCCGTGAAACACGGTTAACGAAACTATAAGCGAATGAGGCTTAAACGAGGCTTAACAAAACTGTCATAAACGAATTTTTTCTTTTTAAAACAATATATTGGCAGCATGGGCCCGTGAGTGCTGCCAAGTTTTTATCGCAACTCGAGCAGGGCTCAACGTTTCAGATGCCGCGTCAACTGTGCTTCCATCCATCCCCAGGCGTGGCGCATGAATTCCACGATCGAGAGATAAAATATCGCAGCCCAGAGATAGGCCTGATAGTCGAACGTGCGGGAGAAGGTGTAGCGGGTCTGCCCCATCAGATCGAGAACCGTGACGACCGCGACGACGGCCGATCCCTTAATCATCAGGATGATCTCGTTGCCATAGGGGCGAAGCGCGACGATCAGCGCCTGAGGCAGGATAACCTTCCAAAATGTCACGGAGGCCGGAAGGCCGAGCGATTTCGCGCCTTCCGTCTGGCCGCGCGGTACGCTGCGGATCGCGCCGCGCAGGATTTCGGCCTGATAGGCGGCGGTGTTGAGCGTCATGGAAAGCAGGGCGCAGTTCCAGGCCTCACGGAAGAACCACCACAGGCCGACAGCCTCGATCTGCGGACGGAACGAACCTAGTCCGTAATAGATCAGGTAAATCTGGGCGAGCAGCGGCGTTCCGCGGAAGAGGTAGACATAGGCATAGGAAACGGTGCTGAGCACCCGGTTCTTCGACATGCGGGCATAGGCGATGGGCAACGAAAGCAGGGCGCCAAGCGTGATGGAACCCACCACCAGCATCAAGGTGGTCAGGAGGCCCGAGAAATAGCGTTCGCCATACTTCGCGAATTTATCCGGGTCCCAGTTGGAAACGATCATGTAGACGATGCCGACAGCCAGCAGGAACCAGAGCGCGAGCACGATTCCCCCTGCTATGCGGCTCTTGCTGATGCGGCGCGCGAGCTGGGGCGGTGCCGGGCGGGGCGGAATAAGTTCCTTTACGTGGCTCATCGGCGGCCCTCCGCGCCTCTGGTCGAACGATCGATCGCGCTGATGACGATCGAAGACAGCATGGCGAGGACGAGATAGAGGCCGCAGGCCAGAACGTAGAACAGGAACGCCTCCTTGCTCACCTTCGCGGCGATCCCCGTCTGGCGCAGGATATCGGCAAGGCCGATGACGGAGACAAGCGCGGTGTCCTTGAGGAGGTTCATCCAAAGATTGCCGAGACCGGGGAGCGCGATGCGGATGAGCTGCGGCAGGATGACAAGGCGCATGGTGGTCGCACGTCCGAGACCGAGGGCGTCGCCCGCCTCGTACTGCCCCTGGGGGATGGCCCGGAACGCCGACAGCAGGACCTCCGAACAATAGGAGGAAAACACGACGGAAAGCGCGATCATCCCCGCAATGAAGGCATTGATCTCGATGCGTTCGTCATAGCCGAACCATGACAGCACGCCCTGGATCAGCATCTGCACGCCGTAATAGATGATGAAGAGGGTCAGGAGTTCGGGCAGGCCACGAAAGATCGTGGTGTATATGCCGCCGGCGAGCCGCAGGAGCTTTTCCTTCGACTGCATGGAAAGCGCAACAAGGAAACCGAGCAACAGGCCGAAGGGCAGGGTGGCGAGAGAGAGGGAGACGGTGACCTTGACGCCGAGGGCGATTTCGTCACCCCAGCCGGCGGCTCCGCAGGACACCAGCGATGACCCGCCGAGAAGATGGAAGATCCCTACAGGCCCGCAGAACGGATCGAACACATACTGCAACCAGGACCACAACGATCCGAGGGCGGAAAACGCTCCGCTCATGCCAAAATTCCCCTTGGCGGTTTATACCGCATCTTATTTTCGCTTCTGCATTACAAGAATGGCGGAAGAACGCGTCCTCCGCCATCCATGACTTCAGTTTTTCAGGGGATCATTCGCCGTAAACGTCGAAGTCGAAGTACTTGGCGTTGATTTCCTTGTATTTGCCGTTCTTGCGGATGGCGTCGATGGCTGCCGTGAACTTGTCGGCAAGCGCGGTTTCGCCCTTGCGTACGGCGATGCCGGCGCCTTGGCCGTTGATTTCGGGGTCGATCGGAAGCGGGGTCAGGATCTTGCAGCAGGAGCCGGCGTCGGACTTCACCCATTCCGAAAGCACGACGATGTCGTCGATGACGGCGTCGACACGACCGCCCGACAGGTCGAGCTTGTATTCGTCAGCCGTCGGGTAAAGCTTCAGCTCGGAATCGGGCATGTGCTTTTCAGCATAGTTCGAGTGGGTGGTCGAGGACTGCGCGCCGAGCACCTTGCCCTTCAGTTCCTCGACCTTGGTGATCGTGGAATCCTTCGGGACGGCGATGGCCGGCGGAGTGTTGTAGTACTTCTTGGAGAAGTCGACTTTCTCGAGACGCTCCGGCGTGATCGACATGGAAGCGATGATCGCGTCGAACTTCTTGGCCTGAAGCGCCGGGATGATGCCGTCCCAATCTTGGGTGACGAATTCGCAGGTGACTTTCATCTCCTCGCACAGCGCCTTGGCAATGTCGATGTCGAAGCCGACGAGCGAGCCGTCCGATTCGAGGTTGTTGAAGGGCGGATAGGCGCCCTCGGTGCCGATAATCAACTTGTCTTCCGCCATCGCGGAGCCGGCAAAAAGCGACAGTGCGGCGATCGAAGCGGCGGCAAGGAAACGGGTGGCGATACGCATGAGATCCTCTCTGTTGGTCGTCCGCGCGGTTGTCGTTCCCGCGCTGAACTGGATAGAACGACACCCCCAGTGTCGAACCTGAGCAGATATTCCTACCTTTTTTTCCGGAAAATCAACAGGAAACACGCCGCTGTCGCAAAAATTGCATGAGCTGTCCTGTTTGATGCGAACGTCCGGAATCGGAAACCGAGCGGTTCGCGACGGGAGGACCGGATGAACTTTTTCGTTCAGCCGAGGTTAATTTGCCGAAAACTAGGGTCTGCCCGATCGGGAGCGGGAGGAAAGGGAATCGGACACAAAATTGCCGTTTCCGCGTTTGCTTTTCCGGGACCCGCGTGGAGACGCGCTTCGCAAGGAAGGTGATATGAAATTGAGATCAAAACTGTTCGCGACGGTCGCTTTGCCGGTTCTGTCGGCTGCCGTCATGGTGGAGCCGGTTTCGGCTTCCGCCGTTTCGCACAATGCCGATATGGCTGTCCGTTCCACGATCGAGCAATCCGGCGTTCTTGTTGCGCAGGCTGCCGTGACCTGTAGCGATGGCAGCCAGGCCGCCGATCAGGCCACCTGCGATGCAATCGACGCCCAGCGGGCCGCGGAGCAGAAGGCCGCGGAGGAAGCCCAGCGCGCCGCCGAACAGCAGGCCGCGGAGGAAGCACGGCGCGCTGCAGAACAACAAGCTGCCGAGGAGGCGCAGAGGGCCGCCGAGCAACAGGCCGCCGAGGAAGCGAAGAAGGCCGCCGAACAGCAGGCTGCCGAGGAAGCGCAGAAGGCCGCCGAGCAACAGGCTGCCGAGGAGGCGAAGAAGGCCGCCGAGCAACAGGCTGCCGAGGAAGCGCAAAAGGCCGCCGAACAGCAAGCCGCTGAGGAAGCGAAGAAGGCTGCCGAGCAACAGGCAGCGGAGGAAGCACAGAAGGCCGCTGAACAGCAGACCCAGCAGCCGGCGGCTCCCGAGGCCGTGACCTGCGCGGACGGCTCCCAGGCTGCTTCGGCGGAAGCCTGCCCGCCGGCCGAGACGGCCGCACCGACTGAACAGGCTCCGGCCGAACAACCGTCGCAGACGGGAGAGGCTCCGGCCGAGGATGCACCTCAGCAGGATGCAACCCAGACCGAAGCACCCGCGCAGCCACAGCCGGAGCAGTCTACCGCCCAGCCGACCACCGAACCGGCTCCGGAAGGACAGGCCGGTGGTGAGCAGGTGGTCGTCCCCGCCGTAGAGCCGCCTGCCGAGGCTCCCGTTCCCGAAGTGGTCGACACCCGAACCGAGGAACAGAAGCAGGAGATCGCCGAGGACCCGGCAAAGACGGCCGAAACGGTGGTTCTGCCGGTGGATAACGGTGCTGCCGTGCTCGACAGCGACAAGGATGCCGACAATACAGGCGAAGCCGATGTCCGCGATGTCCGCACCCAGGTCCGCGAGGAGACGCCGGTTGCGGCGCCGCCGGAAAGCGACGCTGCAGCTCAGGCTGACGCGCCGAAGTTTGAGGCGAAGGTGATCGAGGCCGCCGTAGAGGAAAAGGGCACGCAGCTCGAAGCGGCTCCGACCTTCCAGGTTCCGACGACCGTGGTCAACAACATCACGAACGTGACCAATGTGACCAATGTCACGAACAACGTCACCAACAACGTGACGAACAATGTTCGAAATAACGTGGTCAATCAGGTGAACGAAGTCCGCGTGATCGAGCAGATCGACAACCGGACCGTCATCAACGTTGGCAATCAGGTGGTTGTCCGTGGCGACGACCGTCCGCGCCTGCGTTATGACGCGCAGGAAACCTATTATGAGCAGCTTTCGCGCGGGCGTACGCGCGAGACGATCGAACGCGGCGACGGTTCGCGTCTGGTGACAATCTACAACCGTTATGGCGACATCATACTGCGCTCGCGCTTCACGCCGGACGGTGAGGAATATGTGCTGGTCTACTCGCCCGAGGCTGACAGTGAGCAGCCGCGCGTCTACGTGGACGTCGGCTACAGCCTGCCGCCGATGCGGCTCAACGTTCCGGTCAGCGACTATATCGTCACCATGTCGAATGCGCCGGAGCGCGACTATTACGACTTCCTCGCCCGTCCGCCGGTCGAGCGCGTCGAGCGCGTCTACTCCCTCGACGAGGTGAAATCGTCGGCACGTCTGCGCGACAAGGTCCGCCGTATCGATCTCGATACGATCACTTTCCCGTCGGGTTCCGCGGAAGTGCCGCTGGCGCAGGCGAAGACGCTCCGCCGGGTCGCGGAAGCCATGCAGAAGGTTCTCGACAAGGATCCGGGCGAAGTGTTCCTCATCGAGGGTCACACGGATGCCGTCGGTTCCGACCGTTCCAACCTCGTGCTTTCGGACCAGCGCGCCGAGACCGTGGCGAACCTTCTGACCGAGGTCTACGGCATTCCGCCGGAAAACATGTCGACCCAGGGCTACGGCGAACGCTACCTGAAGATCCGTACGCTGGCTTCCGAACAGCAGAACCGCCGCGTAACCATCCGCCGCGTGACGCCGCTGGTTCGTCCGGCAAACGTCGCCAACCGCTAGGCGGCGGATCGGGAGAACGGAAAGGCCGCCGGAGACGCTCCGGCGGCCTTTTCATTGGGGCTGAAGGCGCCGACAGGTTATTGTCTGGGCGGTAGGCCCGTGATGCCGGCGATGAAATCGGCGATGGCATTCGTGTCGTCGAGATCGAAGACGGGAAGGGCGGTGTCCTCAACGGCATGATCGGCGGCGACGGCGACAATGTGCGGATCGGACGGTGCAAGCGGCTCACGCTTTGCGGCTTCCAGCCGCCGCGCCTCGATCTTCGGGACCGGTTCCCGTTTGTAGCCTTCGATCAGGATAAGGTCGCAAGGGGCGATCCGGGCGACTATCTCCTCGAAGGATGGTTCCGGTGCGCCGCGCAGCTCATGCATGATCGCATAGCGCGTGCCGGAGACAATCGTGACCTCGTGGGCGCCTGCCTGGCGGTGGCGATAGCTGTCGGCGCCGACCTTGTCGATGTCGAAGTCGTGGTGAGCATGCTTGATCGTCGAGATGCGATAACCGCGTCGGGTAAATTCCTCGACCAGGCGCACCGCCAGTCCGGTCTTGCCGGAGTTCTTCCATCCCGCAATTCCAAAAATGCGTGGTCTGTCGGTCGGTTCTTCCTCTGTCATGGGCGATATTCCTTCAGGAGCTGCTCGGCATGGGCGAGATCTTCGGGCGTGTTGACGTTGAAGAACGGATCGAGGGGGCCGGATGTGGTTTCGACCCGCGGAAAATCGACCGTTGCGGAGGGATGGCGGGCGATGAATGTCTGCAGTTTCCGGTTTGCAGGATCCGCCAGCCATGTTTCGAGGTCGTCCGCAAGAGAAAGTGGCCAGAGCGCCACGACGGGATGGGTGCGCCCGAGCGAGGCTGCCACCACGATCCTTCCGGGTGCGGCCGCCTCCGCCATTCTTGTGAGGAGATCCATTGGAAGGAAGGGCGTATCGGCAGGCACCGTCAACAGGTGGGAGGCGTGCGGTATGGCTTTCTCCGCGTGGCGGAGCCCGGCGAGAACCCCGGCAAGCGGGCCGGCGTGGCCGAGAACGGTGTCGGGTACGAGGGAGAGACCGCTGTCGAGAGGAAAGCCGGCCGGAGCGTTGAGCGCGATGCTGCCGGCTTGTGGCCTTAGCCGGGCAACAACGTGCATGGCCATCGGCATCCCGGCGAGCTCGGCCACCGTCTTGTCCCGGCCCATTCGACGGGAAAGCCCGCCTGCAAGAATGAGCGCCGGGAAGGAATTTGCTGCCTGCGGCCCGTTCATGTCTTTCCTCGCAGTCAAAGCGGCGAACCCGGTCGGGACTGCTGTCCCACCGGGTTGCGGATCTTGCGCTTGTTTTCTCGGTAGAAGGTGTAGAGGCCCGAACCGATCACGATCGCGGCGCCGGTCATCATCCAGGCGTCGGGCACTTCGCCGAAGAAGATCATGCCGAGTGCGACGGCCCAGAGCAGGCTCATGTAGCGGAAAGGGGCGATGAAGGAGATTTCCCCCGTACGCATGGCCATGATGATCGCCTGATAGCCGACGAAGAGCAGGGTGGAGGCGAGCGCCAGCGTGCCGAAATTCGCCCAGCCGACCGGCTGCCAGCCGCCGAGCGGAACGATCAGCGCGGCACCGGTCAAGGTAATACCCGCCGCCGTGGACAGCGTCACGCTGAGCGAAGGGATGGCTGAGTCGATCTTTTTCGTCACCAGATCACGTGAGGCTGCAAAGAAGACGCTCAACACCACGTAGATCGAGGCATGGGTGAAGCCTTCCGGGCCGGGGCGAATGATGATGAGCACGCCCATGAAGCCGACGATGATCGCCGTCCATCGCCGCCAGCCGACCGGTTCGCGGAGAAACAGGGCTGCCCCGAGCGTTACGGCGAGCGGCAGCGATTGCAGGATCGAGGAGGCATTGGCCAGCGGCATCTGCCTGAGGGCGCTGAGATAGGCGATGGTCGAAAGCGTTTCGCACAGGATACGCAGCAACACCAGCGGTTGGGCGAGCGAGCGGATATGGACAAGGGCGCCCATGCGGCGGGCAATGAGATAGACCAGCAGCGTGGTCATGACGCCTCGGAGGAACATGATCTGTCCGACGTTCATGAAGGGCGTCACTGCCTTGGTCAGCGCATCGTTGATGGTGAAACCGGCCATGGAAAGCGCCATCAACAAGGCGCCCCTGGTGTTGCTGGACAAAGCCATTGAAGAATCCCGAGAACCTGGAGGCTTCTTCTAACCGAAGTCGATTATGACCGATACCCGCTTTTCCGCATGCCGAAGCGTTACAGGCGTGCACAAAGCCCGGAAATACGCGAGAAAACACGCTTCGGTTTAACGAATGTTCAAGTTTGTGGCGGGACAGTTCCGCTATCTCCGCATGAGGCGGACTTGGCTCGGTTCGCCGGGCGCCGATGAAGATGCACCATAAATTTTACCAGAATTCTTTTTCGAGGATCGCATGAGTTTCATTGACCGCTTGCTGCAAGGCCGCCGTATCGTCACGAAGGTTCTTCTCTTCGTGGTGCCGCTTGTCATCCTGATGGCCGGTGTGGGGTTGCTCGGTTACTACACCGCAAGCATGCTCAACGGGCACATGACGGTGACGCGCGCCACAATCGGCAATATCAGCGACCTTGAACAGGTGCAGGCGGCGCTGCAGGAATTCACGCTCGATCCTTCCGAACAGAGCCGCTCAGCGCTGACGGCGGCGATCTCGGCGGAAGAGGCGGGACTTGGCGTTCTCGACGGCGTGCTGGCCGAACAGGCTTCGAAGGCGGAACTCGGCGATCTGAGAGCCCTCGCAGACCGTATGCGTCTGCAGCTCGACAAGATGTGGGCCAACAAGACCGAGCGCGACAATCTCGATTCCGCCATCGAAACGAGCCTTGCCGCAATCGAGGCGGAAGGCGACCAGATCGAGAAGCAGATCGAATTCGTCCGCAAGGAATTCACGGAGAAGGAGCAGTTTGCCAAGGAATTGCTGTTCGACTCCTCGGCTTTCAAGGGGCTGGTCGACAAGCTCGGCAAGATGCGCGCAGGCGTGCAGATGGCGTTCACGCCGGCCGAACAGCTGGACGAAGCGCGCCTTTACATGGGGGCTATCTCCAAGGAGCTGGCGCGTGCCGAATCCATCGCATCGCCGAAGAGCAAGACGGCGATTGCCGAGGTGGCCGGCGCCGTATCCCGGCTCGATGCCATCCTGGCCGGCAGCGACAGCGACGACGCCAAGGCTCAGGCTCTCGGCCGGCTGCTGTCCGAACTGGTCGGCATCGAACAGAAACTCACCCTGCAGGCGGCCAAAAACACCGATGTCGCTTCCGACCGTTTCGTCGGGCTCGACAAGCTGGTCTCCGACCAGAAGGAGTTGATGCAGCAGGTTGACGCGGCGTTGATCGGGATCGATGCCTTGAGGCTGCATGGCGAGCGTATGCGGAGCCTCATCGACGATGCGTCCCGGCAGCAGGTCATTTCCGACCTGAAAGCGCTCACGCAAGCAGCTGCGGAGATTTCCGCGCTGGGCGCGAAGAACAGCGCCTTGCGGGATTTTGCCAAGAAGATCGAGCCGCATGTGTCGGCGATAGACAGTCAGTCCGCATCGCTTCTCGCCCTTGACGAAACCTGGCGGCAGGAGAGGGCGGTCGCTTCCGAGCATGTCTCGAAGGCGATGTTCGCGCTTCGCGATTTCGTCAGCCATGCGCAGGAGATCGGCAAGGAGGACAGCGAACGGTCCGCGACGATTTCCGTGATCGCCATGGTGATCGGCACTCTGCTTGCGATTGTCGGCGGCCTTCTATTGGTCGAGACGCTGCGTGCACCGCTGAAGCGGGTGACCGAGGTCATGACCCGGCTTGCAAGTGGCGACCTCGCCGTGCCGATCGAGGGGCGCAACCGCGGCGACGAGATCGGCGACATGGTGCGCTCCGTCACCGTCTTCCGCGATGCCGCGGTCGAAAACCGCAGGCTGGAGGACGAGGCGGCCGCCGCCCGGCAGATGTCGGCGCAGGAGGCCGAGCAGCGCGCCCGCGAACGGGAACAGGTGGAAGCCGAGCAACGTTCGGCACTCGACGCACTCTCGGAGGTCCTCGACGCGCTTGCAGCCGGCAATCTCGAAGTGACCATGCGCCATGACTTGCCCGGCGATTTCGTCGCCATGGCCCATACCTACAACCATGCCGTCGAGGCGTTGCGCGCCACGCTTGCGGATGTCCGCTCCACCAGCGTCGATATCGATGCCGGAACCGGCAACCTCGCCGTCTCCGCCGATGATCTGGCCCGCCGCACCGAACAGCAGGCCGCCGCCCTTGAAGAAAGCGCGCGGGCGCTCGCGCATCTCAGCGAAGTGGTGCGGTCGACCGCGGAAGGTGCCGGCCGCACCGCCCATTCCGTCCATCTTGCCCGCGATCATGCCCGCCAGTCTGGCGTCGTCGTCACCCGCGCCGTGGATGCGATGGCCGAGATCAGCCGTTCTTCGGAGAAGATCTCGACGATCATCGGCGTCATCGACGAGATCGCCTTCCAGACCAATCTTCTCGCGCTGAACGCCGGTGTCGAGGCGGCGCGCGCGGGCGAGGCGGGTCGCGGTTTCGCCGTCGTCGCACAGGAAGTGCGTGAACTCGCCCAGCGTTGCGCCAGCGCCGCCAAGGAGATCAAGGACCTGATTTCGGTCAGTGCCGGGCAGGTGAAGTCGGGTGTTTCTCTGGTCGAGCAGACGGGCGAGGCGCTGCAGGCGATCATCGACCAGGTCGAGGAGGTACAGACGCTGGTCGAGGGCATTTCGTCGGCGACACGCGAGCAGTCGACCGGCATCAGCGAAGTGACCAAGGCGGTCAAGGACGTGGAACTCATCACCCAGCGCAATGCCGCCATGGTGGAAGAGAACAATGCCGAAATCCAGGGGCTTCGCCATCGGGTCGAGGTGCTGATGGCAAAGATCGACCAGTTCAAGACCCGCGATCTCGCAAGCCAGCATGTTCCTGGCGCCAGCGAACGAGGTCTCGATGGCTTGGCGATCAGGCGGAGCGCCTGAGGGCAATTTGGCGGATTGGTGGGCTGGGGCGGTTCCCGGCTCCTCAGCCGCCGGTGACGCTCATATGGCGGGCAACGGCCGGACGGCGGTGATCCCGGTCGATAATGAAATCGTGGCCCTTCGGCTTGCGGGTGATGGCTTCGTCGATTGCCGCGGAGAGGAAACCGTCATCCGTCGAGGCGCGCAGCGCCGTCCTGAGATCGGCCGCGTCGTTCTGGCCGAGGCACATGTAGAGCGTACCGGTACAGGTCAACCGGACGCGATTGCAGCTCTCGCAGAAATTATGGGTGAGGGGCGTGATGAAGCCCAGCCGCCCGCCGGTTTCCACTACCTCGACATAGCGGGCCGGTCCGCCGGTCGACAAGGGAATATCCCTCAGGGTGAAGTCTTTGGACAGGCGTTCGCGCACGGTCGAAAGCGGCAGATACTGGTCCGTCCTGTCTTCCCCGGTTTCGCCCATCGGCATGGTCTCGATCAAGGTGAGGTCCATGTCGTTGCCATGGGCGTAGCGCAGGAGGTCGGGGATTTCGTCCTCGTTAAATCCCTTGAGGGCGACGGCGTTGAGCTTGACCCTTATGCCGGCCTTCTGCGCGGCCGCAATGCCCTCCATCACCTTGCCGAAATCGCCCCAGCGCGTGATGGTGTGGAACTTGTCGGGATCTAGCGTATCGAGCGACACGTTGATGCGGCTCACGCCGCAATCGGCGAGTTCGTCGGCGAAGCGGGCGAGCTGCGAACCGTTGGTCGTCAGCGTGAGTTCCTCGAGCTTGCCGGACAAGAGATGACGGCTGAGGCTGCGGACAAGGAACATGATGTTCTTGCGCACCAAGGGTTCTCCGCCCGTCAGACGCAACTTGCGGACGCCCTTGGCGATGAAGGCGGAACAGACGCGATCGAGTTCCTCGAGCGTCAGCAGGTCCTTCTTCGGAAGGAAGGTCATGTTTTCCGCCATGCAATAAGAACAGCGGAAATCACAGCGGTCCGTCACAGACACGCGCAAATAGGTCACGGCCCGGCCGAACGGGTCGATCATCGGAGCATCGCTGCCGATCAGAGCCGAAGCGCCGGGTCTTGGACCTGCGGTGAAATTCAAGGAAACCTCCCGATTTTTCCAATAGGATGGTGATTTCAGGGATTTGCGTCAAGCGATCCGTCTGTTCCTTTTCATCAAAATGTCTTGCGCTGCAAAACCGCGGCGCCTAACTGTCGTGTTCACACTTTGCGGGTGGAGCATGACGATGAGCGATGTCTGGCCGAGCGAACTCAAGGTCTCGAAGGATCGCAGGCAGTTGACCGTAACCTTCAACGACGGAACGAGCGCCGTCCTTGCCGCTGAAATGCTGCGCGTACTTTCGCCCTCGGCGGAAGTGCAGGGGCATGGCCCCGGCCAGAAGGTCACGGTGCCCGGCAAGCGCCTCGTCGCGATTTCCGCCGTGGTTCCGACCGGAAACTATGCCGTTCGAATCGGTTTCGACGACGGGCACGACACAGGCATCTTCACCTGGAGCTATCTGCGCGAACTCGGGATGACCGGCGCCGAGAAATTCGCCGAATATGAGTGCGAGCTTGCGGAAAAGGGGCTGAGCCGCGATTCCCGCTGAGGCGGCGCTTTCTCATTCATCGACAACGCCCTCTCGCTGGAGCCGGGCAATCAGGCGCTCCATATTGTCCGCCATGGCCAGGCAGTCCTCGATCGGCGTCGCCGACAGCGTCTTTTCGATGAGATCGGTCTGGATGACCATGGCGCGCTCCGTCAGCTCCCGGCCCGATTCGGTCAGGTAGAGGCGCAATACCCGTTTGTCCTTCGGATCGGGCCTGCGCTCCAGAAGACCGCGCTTTTCCATCTGCGGCAGCAGCATGCTCATGTTGGAGCGTCCGACGAGCAGCTTTCGGGCGAGTTCCTGCTGGGAAATGCCTTCGAAGCGGTAGAGATTGACCAGAATGTCGAGGTGCGGCGGCTTGATGTCGAGACCGGAGAGCGCTCTCGTCAGGGCCTGCTGCATCAACTGGCAGGCACGGCCCACGGCAATCCAGCTCTTGAAACGGGGATGATCCCAGGGCAGGACTTGATTTTTGTTCATCGTTGTACTTTATTGTTCATAATTGAACTTTATCACGGATATCCGGACTATGCCATCCTTTGCCCTGAAGGTCACCCGTGCCGGTTTCGCTCTAATGGAGCGAGCCTCGCCCGGTGTCGCGGCGCGCGCGGCTTTCCTGCTCTTCTGCCTGACGCCTTCGCGGAAACCGAAGGGCGACAAGGCGAGAACGGTCTTCGCGCAAGGGGCGTCGCGGCTATCCCAAGCGGAGAGGGTTACGCTTTCAACCAGCAGCGGCTTCGTGACCGCCTATCGGCTGCCCTCGGCGGAGAAGGCATCGAGGCGTGTTCTCGTCGTCCATGGCTGGGGTGCGCGGGCGGAATATCTCATGGATATTGCCGAGGGACTTCACGCAGGCGGTGCGGAAGTGACCCTTCTCGATCTGCCAGGCCATGGTCGTTCTTCGGGCCGCTTCCTCGATATGCGACGTGCGGCGGAGGCGATTGCGGCGGCGCAGGCGCAGTTTGGACCGTTCGACGGCGCTGTCGGGCATTCCTTCGGGGGCGCAAGCCTCATGACGGCGGCAGGCGGCATCTTCGGTTGCGTTCCGCCGTTCGAAACGGGGCGGTTCGTGCTGATCGGCGCGCCCTCCAGGATCACCGACGTCATGCGGGAATTCGCCGATCATGTCGGCCTTTCCCCCGTTGTCCGTGCGCGGCTTGCCGAATATTCGCAAGCGATGACGGGGGCGTCTCCGGAAGCCTATGATGCTGTCCCCATCGCGCGGCGTATCGACCGACCTATCCTCGTCATCCACGCGGAAGACGACAAGGAGGTGCGCGCAGACCATGCCAGGCGCTATTTCGGCGTATCCGATAAAATCCGGCATTTCTGGGCCAACGGTTACGGCCACCGGCGTATCGTCAGCGCCCCCGAAGTGATTGCCGCCACGATCCGATTTGTCTGCGGCGAAGATGCCTATCTTTCCTCGGTCGAAAGATCCCCGGAACGGCTTCGCGATGCGTCATCATTCTGATACGTCTCGGGCCTAGTGCCACTGCCATTCGGCCGGTCGGGAGGTTTCATGTCGATTATTCGCAGCGCTGAGGATCTGAAGAAGATCTATGACGGTGTGTCGGAGGCATCGGTCGCCAAGGTGACGGCAAACCTGACGACGGAATATCGCCTTATGATCGAGATGGCGCCGTTCATGGCGCTTGCGACGGTCGGGCCGGAAGGGCTCGATTGTTCGCCGCGCGGCGACCGTGGCTCGGTGGTGCGCGTCGAGGATGAAAAGACGCTGGCCTTGCCCGACTGGCGCGGCAACAACCGCATCGATTCGCTCCTCAACATCGTCCGGGATCCTCGGGTCGCGCTGATGTTCCTCATTCCCGGTTCGAACACCGCGATCCGCGTCAACGGGCATGCAGTGATTTCCGTCGACGAAGCCCTTCTCGAAAGCTTCGAGATCGACGGCAGGCATCCGCGCACCGTCGTACTGGTGACGATCGACGAGGTCTATTTCCAGTGTGCACGCGCGATCATGCGGGCCGACCTCTGGAATCCGGCAAGCTTCGTTGATCCCAAAGGCCTGCCGACGCCCGGCGATCTCCTGAAGGCGGCAAAAGCCGATTTCGACAAGGAGACCTACGACCGCGAATGGCCGGCGCGCGCCGCAAAGACCATGTGGTGATGATTTTGGGGCCTCGGAATGGCCCCTGCCGATCTATCGCCTGTAGATCAGCCAGCTCTTGGTGAAATCCTTCTTCATGCCGTCCTCGTAGTATTTGGTACGGTTGCGGCCGGCATTCTTGGCGCAATAGAGGGCGATATCGGATTTGGCGTAGAGTTCGCCCGGATCCTCGGCTTCTCCTGCCATGCAGAAACCCAGCGACATGGTAATCGGACCGTAATTGACGCCGGTCTTCGAGTTCTTGAAGGGGGTCGCCTCCAGAGCGATGCGCACGCGCTCGCAGAGTTGGTTCACTTCCTCCGCCGTGTTGCCGTCGATGATGATGGCGAATTCCTCGCCGCCGGTGCGGGCAACGAAACAATCCTTTCGGACGTTGGAGCGAATGACGGTCGCCACGGTGGCGAGGATCTTGTCACCGACCGGATGGCCGTAGGTGTCGTTGATCTTCTTGAAATGGTCGATGTCGGCGAGCACCAGCGCGGTGAGCGGGTTCGTCGAATTGTCGTAGATTGCGGCCAACCGCTCGTCGAAGGCGCGGCGGTTGGCAATCCGCGTCAGGGAGTCGGTGTTGGCGATGCGCTTGTATTCGTCCAGTTCCTTGCGGACCTGGTCCATTTCCTGGGATTTCTGGCTGAATTTTTCCGCCGTCTGCTCGCCATGCGCCATCGTATCGCCGGTCGCTTCGGTCAGAAGCGTGATCGCGCTTCTGAGGATATCGGCGCTGGCGCTGCTTTTCGAGTTGATCCGGGTATAGGTCTCGCCCAGCAGCTTGTTGTAGCTCTCAAGCGAGTTCTGCTCCTGTTTCAGGAGCCGCAGCAGGCCATCGAGTTCGGCGATGATCTTCGTGTGGACGTTTTCGATGACGCGGCTCTGGTGATTGCCGAAGTATTGCTGGCCGAGTGCGTCCAGTTCGTCCTGGGTCGCGCGGCTGCCGAGGGCGGCCAATTCGCGGGTGAGGGAAGGGTTGGAGCCGATATACGCTTCGTAGAAAAGCTCGTAATTGCGGGGGATGGGAGCGACGCCCATTGTCCGCATGGCATATGTGATTTGCGCCGCAACGTCAGGAACCTGCCCCTTGGGCGTCGTTGCCGTGCTCATCGGCTAACTCCAGTCTGTGTCTTCGGATTGGTCATCCCTATTTATCTATTGAACTAAAATTATTGGAAAACCTTTAATGGCCGCTACCTCAAAACTTATTGGACAGAAATTATGGTGCGATGCAAAATTATCGTAATCTACTGATTTTATTATATGTTTTAATTGGTTGACGGATGCGGCGGCGGAGCGCCGCATCCCTTTGTTCCAGGCCGGGCGATTGCCGTCAGCCGAGATTAAACTCCTGGAAGAAGTCGTTGCCCTTATCGTCGGTGACGATGAAGGCGGGGAAATCCTCAACCTCGATCTTCCAGACGGCTTCCATGCCGAGTTCCGGATATTCGAGCACTTCCACCTTCTTGATACAGTCCTGGGCAAGACGGGCGGCCGGACCGCCGATCGAGCCGAGATAGAAGCCACCATGCTTCTTGCAGGCTTCGCGAACGGCGCGCGAGCGATTGCCCTTGGCGAGCATGACCATGGAGCCGCCGAAGGACTGGAACTGGTCGACGTAGCTGTCCATGCGGCCGGCCGTCGTCGGGCCGAAAGAGCCGGAGGCGTAACCGGTCGGGGTCTTCGCCGGTCCGGCATAATAGACCGGGTGGTTCTTCATGTAGTCCGGCATGCCCTCGCCCTTTTCAAGACGTTCGCGGATCTTGGAGTGCGCGAGGTCTCGAGCGACGATAATCGTGCCAGTGAGCGACAGGCGGGTCTTGACCGGGTGCTTGGTCAGCTCGGCCAAAATGGCGCTCATCGGCTGGTTGAGATCGATCTTGACCACCGAGGAGGAAAGCGCCGTTTCGTCGATGTCCGGCATGTATTTCGACGGATCGGTCTCGAGCTGTTCGATGTAAATACCGTCCTTCGTGATCTTTCCGACCGCCTGGCGGTCGGCGGAACAGGAGACGCCGAGGCCGATCGGCAGCGAGGCGCCGTGACGCGGCAGACGGATGACGCGGACGTCATGACAGAAATACTTGCCGCCGAATTGAGCGCCGACACCCATCTGCTGGGTGAGCTTGTGGATTTCCTTTTCCATCTCGAGATCGCGGAAGGCGTGGGCGCTTTCCGAGCCTTCGGTCGGAAGGTTGTCGAGATAGCGAGCGGAGGCGAGCTTGACCGTTTTCAGGTTCATTTCCGCCGACAGGCCGCCGATGACGATGGCCAGATGGTAGGGGGGACAGGCTGCCGTGCCGAGGGTGAGGATCTTTTCCTTGAGGAAATCGATCATGCGGTCATGGGTCAAAAGCGAAGGCGTGCCCTGATAAAGGAAGGTCTTGTTGGCCGAGCCGCCGCCCTTGGCCATGAACAGGAACTTGTAGGCGTCGTCGCCTTCCTCGTAGATGTCGATCTGCGCCGGCAGGTTGGTCTTGGTGTTCTTCTCCTCGAACATCTTGATCGGGGCAAGCTGCGAGTAGCGCAGGTTCTTCTTCTCATAGGCGTCGCGTACGCCGGCGGCCAGCGCTTCATAGTCGCCGCCTTCGGTCCAGACGCGGCGGCCCTTCTTGGCCATCACGATCGCAGTTCCGGTATCCTGGCACATGGGCAGGATGCCGCCCGCGGCGATATTGGCGTTCTTCAGGAGATCGTAGGCAACGAAACGGTCGTTGTCGGTCGCCTCGGGATCTTCGAGGATCGAGGCGAGCTGCTTCAGATGGCCCGGGCGCAGCAGGTGGTTGATATCGGCAAGGGCCGTCTCCGCGAGGAGACGCAGACCTTCCGGCTCGACGGTCAGGATTTCCTTGCCGTTGAACGTCGTCGTGGAAACGTAGTCGGAGGTGATCTTGCGATAGGAGGTGTTATCTTCGCCGAGTGGGAAAAGATCGTCAGCCATTGCGGAGCCTTTCTGGACGATGTGCGGAAGCGCATTTCGCACGCCGGTCTAGTCCCGGAAAGCCCGTTTTGCAATGGTTCTAAAGTCGTTCGGTGACCGGCGAAAACCTTCTCCTTAAGGCATGGTTTCCGCCGGTAACGTGTTCGTCGGGACGGTCAGGCCCGTTTCGTCACTTCGGGCCGATCATCAGTTCCGGCCGCACCAACTCGTCGAATTCCTCGTTGGTGAGATAGCCGCCGCCGACGGTTTCCTGCCGGAGCGTCGTGCCGTTCTTATGGGCCGTCTTGGCGATCTTGGCGCAGGTGTCGTAGCCAAGGCGGGTGTTCAGCGCCGTCACCAGCATCAGCGAGTTTTCCACGCCGCGCTTGATGTTGTCTTCGCGCGCCTCGATGCCGACGACGCAATTGTCGGTGAAGGAGCGTGCCGCATCGCCGAGCAACTGAGTCGACTGCAGGAAATTGTAGGCCATCATCGGATTGTAGACGTTGAGCTCGAAATGGCCCTGGCTGCCGGCAAAGGTGATCGCCGCGTTGTTGCCGAAGATATGGGCGCAGACCTGGGTGAGCGCTTCCGACTGGGTCGGGTTGACCTTGCCCGGCATGATCGACGAGCCCGGTTCGTTTTCCGGCAGGGCGAGCTCGCCGAGGCCGGCGCGCGGGCCGGACCCCAGGAAACGGATGTCATTGGCGATCTTGAAGAGGGCGGCGGCTGCCGCATTGATCGCGCCGTGGGCGAAGACCATGGCGTCATGGGCCGCCAGCGCCTCAAACTTGTTGGGGGCGGTCACGAAGGGCAGGTCGGTGATCTTGGCGATCTCCTCCGCGACCTTTTCGGCAAAGCCGACCGGCGCATTGAGGCCGGTGCCGACGGCGGTGCCGCCCTGGGCGAGTTCGTAGAGGCCCGGCAGCGTCAGTTCGATGCGCCTGATGGCCGAGGCGACCTGAGCGGCATAGCCCGAGAATTCCTGGCCGAGGGTCAGCGGCGTTGCGTCCTGGGTGTGGGTGCGGCCGATCTTGATGATATGCGCGAAGGCCCTGGATTTCGCTTCGAGCGCTTCGTGCAGGTGTTTCAGGCCAGGGATCAGGTGATGGACGATCTGTTCGGCGCAGGCAATGTGCATGGCCGTCGGATAGGTGTCGTTCGACGACTGGCTCATGTTGACGTGATCGTTGGGGTGGATCGGCTTCTTGGAGCCCATCACGCCGCCCAGCATTTCGATGGCGCGGTTGGAAATCACCTCGTTGGCGTTCATGTTGGACTGCGTGCCGGAGCCGGTCTGCCACACGACCAGCGGGAAATGGTCGTTGAGCTTGCCGTCGATGACCTCCTGCGCTGCCTTGACGATCACGTCACCGAGGGAGGGGTCGAGATGGCCGAGGGCCATGTTGGCGCGGGCGGCGGCCTGCTTGACGATGCCGAGCGCCCGGACTACCGAAAGCGGCTGCTTTTCCCAGCCGATCTTGAAGTTGCCGCGGGAACGTTCCGCCTGGGCGCCCCAATAGCGGTCGCCTGCCACTTCGATCGGCCCGAAGGTATCGCTTTCTGTGCGGGTATTCATTTTTCCTGCTCCGGATTGGTTCAACGGGTCCCGACAACTTAGGAGGATATCTTCGGGACGCAATCGAATAGCATTTACATGATTATTGTTGTCAAGTTATCGGCTGCGGTCTGCGCGAAAGACGTTTTTGAAGATTTGAAAGCTCATGCATTCAGGAAACCCGGATTTGAAGCCCGTTCTCGCGGCTCTTTCAGCCCTCGGTCACGAGGGGCGTCTCTCGATCATCCGTCTGCTGGCGCGCCATGCGCCGGCCGGTCTCAATGCCGGCGATATCGGCGTGCGGCTCGGTATTCGCGCCAATACGCTTTCCACAAATCTCACCGTGCTTACCAATGCCGGGTTGATTTCGGCGGAACGGGCGGGCCGTAACGTCCGCTATCGGGTCGAGGCTCCTTTGCTGCGCGAGGTTGCGCTATCCCTGATGCAGGATTGTTGCCGCGCCTCACCGGAATTCCGCTGCCCGGTTTTCGATGATACCGCGAAAACCTGCCCGGCCGGTCGGGCCTCCAACCCGTGTGAGGAATAGTTCTCCAGCGGGGATTTTTCCGTCGCGATCCGGCCGAACGCGACGAGGCGGCGGGTCGCGTGGCATATTTGGCACGGCCGTCTGCTAATCCGCATCTATCAAATTTGGCCGGATCGGTCTCCGGTCAACTTGATGTGATCGGTAAAGGAAAAATTAACGAATATTTTCACTTACTTTGTGTCGGATGCCACAGACATTGGCGTGCAGATATACACAAAATCTGACATGCGAGTCGGTCGCGTTCTTAGCAGTCACAACTTTTCAATAGGGTGCCGATCGGCTAGTGATCCGCACCGAAGCGGGTCGGCCATTCCCGGGCAGGCTTGTCACGAACCCATGTCGGGAACGAGAGCGAAATGACGAGATACAACAAGATCGCGGCAACGGCAGTGCTGGCCGCGGTGACGGGCTTCAACGCCTTTCCACAGTCCGCCGATGCCGCGACGCTGCTGGACCTCCTGCGCGGCGGTCCGGCACGCTCCAAGCCGATGGTCAATTCCGTCATCGATCCGCAGGCGAATGGCGGGCTGGAAATGGGTGATCCGGAGCCGCTGCCGAAGGTCACCGGTCCGCGTTACTATACCTATAAAGCGGAAGCCACACGGCCGATCGTCATTCCCGCTGCCGCGGCGGTCGGCGCCGAGATTGCCCCCGTCACAGGTGCGAGGAATTTCCTTTCCGCCGTGAAAGTGAACGCCACGACCGATGTGGCTGCGGCCGTCGAGGATTACTACAAGGCCGGCAAGCCGCTGATCTGGGTGTCCGAAGCGGGCATTACAGATCAGGCACGCGCTGCCATGGCCGCGCTTGCCGCTGCGGACGTGGCGGGTCTCTCCCCCGAGGACTACGCGGTCGCCCTGCCGTCCGATGCGTCGGACCCGGCCGATCCCGACAAGCCGGCGAAGGAACTCGCCCGGTTCGAGCTGGCGCTCTCGGCCAAGCTTCTGACCTATATAAACGACACGGTGCGCGGCCGGATCGATCCGAACAAGCTCTCCGGTTATCACGACTTCAAGCGCAAGTCGGTGAACCTGAAGCCCGTTCTCAACATGGCTCGTCTGAGCCCCGATGTGGGCGCATACATCCGCAGCCGCGATCCAGACAATAGTCAGTTCGTCGCCATGCGGGACGAACTGGCGCGCCTCAGGGCGGAAGACGATCAGGCCGGCGTCGTCGTAACAATCGCTCCGGACACCCTCTTGAAGCCGGGGCAGAGCAATCCCGAACTGGCCAATATCCTCGCCGCCATCAAGAAGCAGGCTTCCGACGCGATCAGGATGCAGCATGGGGCGGTGCTGGAGAGCTATGCGGGAACGCCGGACTACACGCCGGAACTGGTTGCTGTGGTCGAAGCCTTCCAGCAGGAAAAGGGTCTCAAGCCGGACGGCGTTATCGGCCGCGCGACCATCCGGGCGCTCACCGGCCACAGCAATGCCGAGAAGATCGAAAAGCTCATCGTCGCGATGGAGGAGATCCGCTGGCTGCCGGCTGATTTCGGCCCCCGCTATGTCTTCATCAATCAGCCCGCCTACATGGCCTACTACGTCAATGACGGCCATGAACAGCTGTCGATGCGGGTCGTGGTGGGATCGAAGTCGAACCAGACCTATTTCTTCCAGGACCAGATCGAGACCGTCGAGTTCAATCCTTATTGGGGTGTGCCGAAGTCGATCATCGTCAACGAAATGCTGCCCAAGCTCCGCCAGGACCCGTCCTATCTCGACCGGCTCGGCTACGAGGTCAGCTATAACGGACGGACGGTTTCCTCGACCGCGGTCGACTGGAACACGACCCATTCGGTTGACGTGCGCCAGCCTCCGGGCGGCGACAATGCGCTCGGCGAACTCAAGATCCTGTTCCCCAACGCGCATGCGATCTACATGCACGACACGCCTTCGAAGAGCTTCTTCAAGCGCGACATGCGGGCGCTGAGCCACGGTTGCGTGCGTCTTGCCGAGCCGCGCGTGATGGCGGCGGCCGTCATGGGCACCAATGTCGGAGAGATCGCCAAGCAGATCGCTTCCGGCCAGAACCGTGCCGTACAGGTGCCGCAGAAGATTCCGGTCTATGTGTCCTATTTCACCGCATGGCCGAACAAGAACGGCGTGGTCGAATATTTCGACGACGTCTATGGCCGCGACGCGGCGACGATGAGAGCCTTCAAGGTGACGAGCGACGCCCGCAGCCGGTCTTAAGCATACTGTGTGAACTGCTCAGCGAGGGCCGAGCAGTTCACCGATCAGCGCAGCATCCAGTTCATCGAAATGCCTGATGAGGCGGTCGGCGCCGAGGTTCTCCACCGGAATATCCGAATAGCCGAACGGAACGGCAATCGAGGGAATATCGGCTCTTCGAGCGGCCAGGATGTCGTTGACGCTGTCGCCGACCATCACGGCGAGCCGGGGATCGCCGCCCGCACGTTCGATGGTGCTGGTTATGTGGCCTGGGTCCGGCTTCCTCACCGCAAACGTGTCTCCGCCTGCAATCGTCTTGAAATAGCGCGTCATGTCCAGCTTCTCGATGAGCGGCAGGGCGAGCGCCTCCATCTTGTTGGTGCAGACGGCGAGATTGAAGCCGGCCTCCGTCAAACGGTTAAGAGCTTGCAGAAGGCCGGGGAAGGGGCGGCTTCCGCCCGGCATGCCGGCCTTGTAGTGCACGATGAAACGGTCGAGCAGGGCAGGCAACTCCTCTTCAGAGAGCGGTGCGCCGCGCAGCGCGAAGGCCCGTGCGATCATCACCCTGGCACCCTGTCCAACGAGATGGGTGAGGTCCGCATAGGTGACCGGCTCGAGATCGGCGACGGCGATGGTGTGATTGAGGCTCTCCACGAGATCGGGCGCGGTGTCGACAAGGGTGCCGTCGAGGTCGAAGACGATGGTGGGGGCGGTCAAGGGCAGGCTCCGTCGCTTGGGTGGATGGCGGGTGCGTCTCCTCCGCGGTTAGGCGAAAGCCGGACAAAAGGCAACCGCTACGGCGGTATCGGAAAGGGGCTTTCGTTCGGGCTGTGAGCCGTGTAAACAGCACACGACGCAACAGATGGGAGTTTTCGGCGCATGGACGCCCGCGAGATGAAGATCAAGGCCGCCGCTGCGGCTCTGGAGCATGTCGAAGACGGCATGCGCCTCGGCATCGGCACTGGCTCTACCGCGGAGGAATTCGTCCGGCTGCTGGCCGAAAAGGTGGCGGGAGGCCTAAAGGTCGAGGGCGTTCCGACCTCTGAGCGCACGGCGCGCCTGTGTGTCGAACTCGGCGTACCGCTGAAGTCGCTCGACGAACTCCCGGAACTCGATCTGACCATCGATGGCGCGGATGAAGTCGATGCCGGCCTGCGCCTCATCAAGGGCGGCGGCGGTGCGCTTTTGCGCGAAAAGATCGTCGCTGCCGCCTCCTCGCGGATGGTCGTGATCGCCGACGAAAGCAAGGTGGTGGACATGCTCGGCCGTTTCCCGCTGCCGATCGAGATCAATCCCTTCGGTCAGGTCGCAACGCGGATTGCGGTCGAAAAGGTCGCTTCCCGCCTCGGCCTGTCCGGGGAATTGCGCATCCGCATGTCGGATGACGGCGTATTCACCACGGACGGTGGACATCTCATTCTCGACGCATCTTTTGGCCGCATTCCTGATGCAGAGGCCTTGGCAAGTGCGCTGAACACCATCCCCGGTGTGGTCGAACACGGATTATTCATCAACTTGGCTTCGCTTGCCATCATCGCCGGTCCGGCGGGTGCGCGGGTGATGGGCGCTAAGAACTAAACAGGAGCTGTGAATTTCATGATTAAGTTTTCGGGTCTGAGCCGTGTTGCCTCGGTCGCGCTCATTGCTGGCGGCATGATGCTGGCCGCCTCCGCGAAGGCACAGGAAGTGCCGGCGGAGCACCTGCAGGCCGCACGTGCCGCGATCACCGCGCTCGGCGTCACCAACCGCTTCGACAATATTCTGCCGAACATCATGGACCGTCTGACGGCACAGCTCATCCAGGCCTATCCGAACCTTCAAGACGAGATTTCCAAGAAGATCGAGGATGAGGCTCTGAAGCTTGCACCGCGCCGTGCCGATCTGGAACGCGAAGCCGCGCTCGTTTACGCCAAGGCCTTCACGGTCGACGAACTCAAGGCGATCACCGACTTCTACTCCAGCGACGCCGGAAAGAAGCTCTTGAAGGACGGGCCGATCGCGACCCGCGAGCTCTTGAAGGCGGCCGATATCTGGACCACCGGTGTCGCCCGGGATCTCGAGAAGCAGACGAACGATGCGCTTCTCAAGGAAGTCGGCGGGCAGGCTCCGGCCGAAGCGCCCAAGCAGTAAACGGCGACGTTCCGTTTTCGAGCAAAAGCCCGGATCGTCTCCGGGCTTTCTTTTTGCCCGCCAGCGGCAACGACCCGTTTCAAATGCATCGGCGGCACTCTATATCGGGTGGCAGTCCGGTTACCTATGATCTTGCAAGGAGAGATTTTCGATGTCGAGTTTCGACTATGACCTGTTCGTGATCGGTGGCGGTTCAGGCGGTGTTCGTAGCGGCAGGCTGGCTGCCTCCCTTGGCAAGAAGGTCGCCATCGCGGAGGAATACCGTTTCGGCGGCACCTGCGTGATTAGAGGCTGTGTACCGAAAAAGCTCTTCGTCTACGCTTCGCAATATTACGAGCATTTCGAGGATGCGGCCGGTTTCGGCTGGACGGTCGGTGAGAGCCGATTTGACTGGAAGGCGCTGATCGCCGCAAAGGACAAGGAGATCGCAAGGCTCGAAGGTCTCTATCGCAAGGGGCTGGAAGGCGCCGGAGCGGAGATCCTCGAAACGCGGGCGGAGCTCGTCGGCCCCAACAGCGTGCGGTTGCTGAACAGCGGCAAGGTCGTCACCGCCGAAAAGATCGTCATCGCGGTCGGCGGCGCGCCGAATACGCATATCGCATTGCCGGGGCATGAACTCTGCATTTCGTCGAACGAGGCGTTCCACCTGCCCGAACTGCCGAAATCCATCGTGATCGCGGGCGGCGGCTACATCGCGGTCGAATTCGCCAACATTTTCCATGGCCTTGGCGTCGAGACGACGCTGATCTACCGTGGCGCGGAGATACTCAGCCGTTTCGACCAGGACCTGCGCCGGGGATTGCACGAAGCGATGGAGCAAAAGGGTATCCGGATCCTTCTCCACGACCATTTCACCGCTGTCTCGAAGACGGTCGGTGGACGCCTGGCCGCCGAAACTATGAACCACGGGACGCTGGTGGCAGACCAGGTCATGCTGGCGCTGGGCCGTGATCCCTATACCCGCGGCCTCGGTCTGGAGGCGGCGGGCGTCGCCACCAACGAGCGCGGCGCGATCATCGTCGACCGGTACTCGCGTACCAATGTGCCGAGCATTTTCGCCCTCGGGGATGTCACCGACCGGGTCCAGTTGACGCCGGTGGCGATCCATGAGGCGATGTGCTTCATCGAGACGGAATACAAGAACAACCCGACGTCTCCGGACCACGACCTGATCGCGACGGCGGTGTTCTCCCAGCCGGAGATCGGCACGGTCGGGCTTTCGGAAGAAGCCGCTGCCAAGATGTACGACGAACTGGAGATCTACCGGGCGCAGTTCCGGCCGATGAAGGCCACGCTTTCCGGCCGGACGGAAAAGATGATTATGAAGCTGATCGTCAATGCCGCCGACCGCAAGGTTGTCGGCGCCCATATTCTCGGCCACGACGCCGGAGAAATGGCACAGCTTCTCGGAATCACACTGAAAGCGGGCTGCACCAAGGATGACTTCGACCGTACCATGGCGGTGCATCCGACGGCTGCCGAGGAACTGGTGACGATGTACAGCCCGAGCTATCGGATCAGGAACGGCGAGCGCGTCTGACGCTCCCGCATCGCGAAGCGCGGCAATTTCAGTTCTTGCCGCGCTTTCAAGCTCTCCCTTCGACCGCGGCGCCGGCTCGGGAGTTGTCAGGCCAAGGCCAGAACGGGTGCAGCCAAGGCCAGAAGGCCGATCAATATGGCGGCGGCCAGTTTCCACTGCCGGATGCGTCTGGTGCGAACGCCGCTCCAATCATACGCCATTCAACTCGTCCTCATGACATAACCTTACACATGCAGTCGACCGGGGTAACCGCCGGGCGGATTGTCGTCGGCCCGCATCCTGCGGCGGTCGGGGTAGGTCGCGAAGCTTGCGCGAAACTTGCCGTCTTCACCCTTTTGCGATCGCTGCAGGCGTTTGCGCCGGATGGTCAGCTGGCAAGGCGGGGGCTGCTGATGACCTTCTTGAAGAGGGCGTTCATAGCGTCCGCAATGCCCTCGGACGGACTGACTTCGAAATAAAGACCGGGGCTGGCGCAGGATTGCATATGCGTCGCGATCTCGCTCTGGAATGGCTTGATCCAGTTCTTGTACCAGTCGTTTTTCGGCAGCGGCAGATAGGTGGTGTAAAGTACGGCGATCTTGATGCCCTTGTCCTTGAGGGTGGTGCAGAAGGAATAGTCGATCGGCTCCTGGCAGCGTGTACCGTTGGTGGTCTTCTTGGTGCAGGCGCTGCCCTTGGCGCTGTCCGTCAGGCCATCGGAAACGAAAAAGACAACCTTCTCCGGGTCGCTCTTGTTCTGTCCGCTGCCGCCCTTCTGGATTATGTCCTTCAACTGCTTGAGGGCGGCGTCGAGGTCGGTCGTCTGGTCGTCGTTGTAGTTCTGACGAGGGATCGTCATCAAGTCGATGGCGCTTGCAGCGCTCGAAACCGATTTCATGTCCGAGGAAAGGCCGGCCACATTCGTCAGTTTCGCGTCCGTTGCCGAGGCACCGAAGGTATAAACCGCCATTCTGAACTGATCCGTATAACGCATGCTGTCGGCTGCCGTCTGCGTCAGCTTCTGCGTGGCCTGACGTACCACGTCGATGCGCATCTGAACGCCCAGCTTCTTGGCCAGATTGTAGTAGTTGTTGCTCTTGGAAAGGTCGTGGCAGGCGAAGGCACAGGTGTCGGAGGTGTTCTTTTCCATCATTGCGATATCGGCTTCCGTCGCGCCGACGCCCATGGATGGAGTGTTGTCGAGCAGTACGTAGAAATCGATAAAGCCGCCGCCCTTAAAGACGGCATTCGCGGTGCCCGATACCGTGATCTCGTTCTTGTCGATCACCCTGAGGAAGCTGGTCGGAACCTTGGCAGAGAAGGAGACTGTGGACTTGAGGTCCGAGCCCGTCTTGGTGACCGAGATGTCGAGGCTGGAGATTTCGATGCCAGCGGCTTCCAACTGGGCATTGAAGAGGTGGCGCGCATCTTCCTCGGCAATGGTCACTTCCCCGTTGCCGCCTGCGCTCAGCGCGGCGATGACGCCGGCCGATTGTTCCGACAATGCGCCGATGGCCGCTGCGTCGGCAGCCGTCATGAGCAGGTTGCGTTCATCCAGTGCACGGGTGAAATCCAGCGCCATGCCGATGCAACCGAGAAGGGGTACGGCGAGAAGTGCCGTCAACACACCGAAATTGCCTGCCCGGCAAGCGAGAAGGCGCTTGAAAGACGCACGCATGACAAATGTCCCTTAAGCACAGTTGGGGCGGCATCGTCATGGTGCCTGTGTTTCACCCTGCAGCGGGCGACTGCCGCATAGGTAAACCGAATGTTGTTGCGGGTTTGTTAATGTTCGCCCTATCCCCATGAATTTCGGGAATATGCCGCCATTCGAGAGACTATTTTCCGTTCAGCCAATCCGTTGCCGGTTTCCAGAGGCTTTCCTTGAAAGACGGCCGGAAGAAGCCGAGGTGGCCGATGGTCTGGCCGGGAGGCGCGGCAATGCGTCGTCGCTCAATCGGTGCGTTGACATAACCCTTCAAAATAGCTTCCTGTGCTCGCGGGGTCGCCCAGGGATCGTCCTCGAGGCCGATCGAGAGGATGGGGGTGCGGACCTCGGCGAAGCGCCTTGCCGCGTCCATCGCGGGGTCGGCGAAGAAATACTCCGGCGAGCGGCCCCAGGCCGCCCACTGGCGAAAGACAGTACCGGGCAGTGTCTCCCCAAGACCGACCCAGCCCGGGACCCTGCCTGTCAGCAGGGCGAGGGGCACGCCGACGAGATTCATGGCGGCGTAGACCTTCAGGGGTTCATCGGTATAGCGCCAGTGGCCAGACATCACGGCCACCATCAGATAGCGTTCGAACCGTGCGGAACGCCCGCTAAGGCCGAGTGCCTGTCCGCCGAAGGATTGGCCGATGCCGACCATGGGATGACCGGGCGCTTGCCGCTCAAGCCGGTCGATGGCGGCCGGCATATCCTTTTCCGCCCAGTCCGCCATGCGGGGCGGGGCACGCCAGCCGGGCGGCGCTCTGGAGGCGGAGACGCCGCGATAGTCGTAGGTGAGAACGGCGCGGTAGCCGTGCTCTGCGACGAGATACTGCGCAAAGCGGGCGTAGATGGCGCGTGGAACGGCGGCGGCCGAGGAGATCAGGGCGAGCGGCCCGTCCCCCGCGCCTTCGAAGAGGGTGCCTGCAAGGGGAAACCCGTCGGAGGCCTCGAAGGCGATATCGCTTCGTCCAACATCCGCTTCCTTTCGCATCGACCGATCTCCTCCTCCGTCGCGTGCAAACTCCAACCCGATCAATTCTTACGTTTACGTTCATGTAAAATCAACAAGCAGCAGACGGCTCGGGAAAAGGGCGTCAGCGAAAGCGCTGCTTTTTCAGGAAAATCTGATAGAGTAGCGGGCAGGCGGGGCGGAATGGACGGAAGGGTTCCTCAGACGAGACCCCCGTGTCTGCGAAAGGCCTTCAACTTCGGCTTTGCAATGCCGATATATCCGTCTATAAGCCCCGAATTCCAAGCGGCCCCGAGGAGGCCGCCCTTAACAGCAGGTGACGACCATGGCACAGAATTGGACCCCCGGCAGTTGGCGACAGAAGCCGATCAAGCAGGTTCCGGCCTATCCCGATGCGGCAGCGCTCGTGGATGCGGAATCCCGGCTTTCCAAGTATCCGCCGCTCGTCTTTGCCGGCGAGGCCCGCCGTCTGACCAAGGCGCTCGCGAATGTGGCGGAAGGCAACGCCTTCCTGCTCCAGGGCGGCGATTGCGCCGAGAGCTTTGCCGAACATGGCGCCGACACGATCCGCGACTTCTTCCGCGCCTTCCTGCAGATGGCGGTCGTGCTGACGTATGGCGCGCAGTTGCCGGTGGTCAAGGTCGGCCGTATCGCCGGCCAGTTTGCCAAGCCGCGTTCTTCCGATTTCGAGAAGCAGGCCGATGTCGAACTGCCGAGCTACCGTGGCGACATCATCAACGGCATCGAGTTTACGCCGGAAGCTCGCATCCCCAATCCGGAACGCCAGATCATGGCCTACCGGCAGTCGGCCGCGACGCTGAACCTGCTGCGAGCCTTCGCGATGGGCGGCTATGCCAACCTCGAAAACGTGCATCAGTGGATGCTCGGCTTCGTCAAGGACAGCCCGCAGGCAGAGCGTTACCGCAAGCTCGCCGACCGGATCTCCGAGACGATGAACTTCATGAAGGCCATCGGCATCACTTCGGACAACAATCCGAGCCTGCGCGAGACGGATTTCTTCACCAGCCACGAGGCGCTGCTTCTCGGCTATGAGGAAGCGCTGACCCGCGTCGATTCCACCTCGGGCGACTGGTATGCGACGTCAGGCCACATGATCTGGATCGGCGACCGCACGCGCCAGGCGGATCATGCCCATGTCGAATATTGCCGCGGTATCAAGAACCCGATCGGCCTGAAGTGCGGTCCGTCCCTGCAGCCGGACGACCTCCTGAACCTGATCGACATCCTGAACCCGGCAAACGAAGCCGGCCGTCTCACGCTGATCTGCCGGTTCGGTCACGACAAGGTCGCCGATCATCTGCCGAAGCTGATCCGCGCCGTCGAACGCGAAGGACGCAAGGTCGTGTGGTCCTGCGATCCGATGCATGGCAACACCATCACGCTCAACAACTACAAGACCCGTCCGTTTGAACGGGTCCTGTCGGAAGTCGAGAGCTTCTTCCAGATCCATCGGGCGGAAGGCTCGCATCCGGGCGGCATCCATATCGAGATGACCGGTAAGGACGTGACCGAATGCACCGGCGGCGCGCGCGCCGTCTCGGCCGAGGACCTGCAGGATCGCTATCATACCCATTGCGACCCGCGTCTCAACGCCGATCAGGCCCTCGAACTGGCCTTCCTGCTGGCCGAGCGGATGAAGGGTGGTCGGGACGAGAAGCGGATGCTGGTCGCAAACGGCTGACGTTCCACAGAAGAAACACGAAAAAGGCCGGCGCTCCCATGGCGCCGGCCTTTTTCGTTGCGCCTACTGAACCAGCGCGGGTTGCTGGCAGGTGGCATAGGTGGCCCTGACATCGGCCTCGCCGATGCGGATACCCAGCACGAGAAGCGTATTGTAGAGCAGGCTGTCCAGCGGAACGGTCAGATTCGCCAGCGTCTGGGAGAGGGCGTTCTGAACAGTCTGCGGCGTGCCGAGGGTCAGCCCCGCAAGACGGACGTCGACATCGAGATTGCGCAGCAGGGAGAATTGCAGCGTCGTAAGGGTCTGGCTGGTCGAAACGGTCTTGGCGACGCCATTTGCAATGTCGTTTGGTGTGAACGTCAGCGTCTTCCTGTCGAAATTGGTGGCGTTGACGTGGGCCATGGCGTCGATGCCGAGAAGCGGCTCCTGGACCAGCGTTGCCTTCGTCACTCTCGGTGTGGTGCCGAAATTGGCAAAGGCATTCGGGTCGATGTTGCCTATGGCGATTTCCGCGACGCCGGGCACCGCCTCGATCCTCACATCCGCCGCACCGTTCCGGTCGCGGCAATGGACACCGGCAAGTTTTGCCTCGGCATGGGCGACTTCGACATAGAGCGGAACCTTCACCTTGATCCCGGCAAGCGCGAGCAGGCCATTGACGGTGACGTTCAGAGAAAGCCTCGTCTGTGCCGTGCGGACGATCGTGCCCTCTCCTCCGATTGCCGCGGGCGGGGTGGAGACGGGCGGCGCGCCGATGGCGATCAACAGTTTCGCCGAAGCAATTCCGGGCAGGGATGCGCCGAGATCGACCGCTATCTGGTTCTCGCCATTTGCCGCCGCCGCTGCGGCCGTCAGAAATTCGAAGATCCCGACATTCACCTGCAGGTGGCCGGCGCTGCCGACCAGTCTTTCGGAATAGGGGCCGGGATTGAGGACGCTTTCAAGGCGAACGGTGAGCCTTGTCCTTGAGGCCGAACGCTTCAGCGCCTCGAGTGCCGACCGCGACCGGGCATCGAGCGTCGTCGCGCGCAACACGCCGTCGATCAGCTTGCCGAAGCCGATGTCGGTCTGAAGCAACTCCTCGTATGTCACCGCGGTCAGGCCGAGATCGATCCCGATGGCATCGAGGGTTCGCAGAACATCGACATCGGCGTCGACGAGGGCGCGATAGTCCATGAGTTCGAGATCGACGCTCGTTCCCAGCAATCCGGAAAGAACGGCATTCAGCACGCCGTCATGCAGGCTCGCAAGCCTGGTACCGATCGAGAAGCTCGCGATTTTGTTTGCCGCGGCGGTACCGACCGCTCCGAGCATCGGCGCTTCAGCAAAGGCGCCGGCGAAGAAGAGATCGGCCCGCTTGTGGATCTCGACGCGAACCGCATCGGGCTGGCTTCCCGCCCGGATGAAACGCGCCTCGACGGACAGCGCGGGATCGGCGGTGTAGCGACCGGGTGTCACGGTGGCCATCGCTGTGTACTGGTCGATATTTTCAAACGGCACCATGCCGGCGTCGGTCATCAGGCCGGACGCCGTGGCGACGGGGATATCCAGCCCGTTCATCCGGAAATAGTCGAAGGCAGCCCGCTCCGGGGCCGACAAGCTGGAAGCCGCGGCGATGGCGGAGAGGTCGGCGGCCTGCTGCAGGGCGCGCTGCTGCGTTGTCAGGTGGCCGTAGTCCACGCCGAGCGCCAGGGCGCCGATCATCAGCGGAGAGACGAGTGCCGCGGTGACGGCGATGTTGCCGGCGCGGTTCTTCAATATCGAAATCGAACGTGGCTGGAGGGAAGGGCGGTGGAGCATGTCAGATACCTCCGACCCGTATGGTGGCGAAGCGCCTGATGACCTTGTCCGGCATCGCGAAACTGTAAAGCTGCCAGATCGGCAGATCGGTCGCATCGTAGGATATGCTGACGGTGAATTGTGCGGGATTGCTCGGATCGTCCTGGACGGCGACCGCAAAGGCGCGTTCGTCAAGAAAGGCGTATTCGTTCGTGGATGTCTTCACATAGTCTTCAGCGAGCCTCCTGCGCTCCGCAGCGTCGAGGCCGGCGACGGCAGTGCGGGCGGCATCGGCCGTAATCTGCTGCACGGCATGGCTTGCGCTCAGGTAGATGCCGTATCCGATCATCGAGAAGACCACCATGAAAAAGATGGGTGCCAGGATAGCGAACTCGATTGCCGATGTGCCGCGGGTGTCGTTCGTCAGGTGTGATAGCAGGTGTCGTCTTCTACGCATCTCAGAATACCCCTCTTTTCTTTTATGCGTAATTTAGACGACGATGAAACTCCCTCGTTCATTAAGGTTTAGTTATTTCATTTTGGCAATTTGTGCTTGCATTAGAAAATATCCATATGGTTAGCGCTGTCAGTGGACGCGTGAGGGGCTGGGGCGCTCTTCAGTAAATTGCAATCAATGCATCAACGGTTTGCCATTGACGGCGAAAGGCACCGAAGGCGAACCTGTGGCAAGTCACAAACAAAAAGGGAGAACAGCGGCAATGAGCGACGAGCTGCGACATGGTGCATGCCTTTGCGGTGCGGTGTCCTTCGAGGTGAGGGGCAGCCTTCGGCCGATCATCTTTTGCCATTGCTCACAATGTCGCAAGCAGACGGGACATTATTACGCTGCGACCAATGTTGCGCTGAAGAACATCAGGCTGACGGGTGAAGCCAATCTCACCTGGTATCGCGCAAGCGACAATGCGGCGCGCGGATTTTGCCGCACATGCGGCTCGGCGCTCTTCTGGCGCGGCGACGGGCTGGACTATATGTCGGTCCTAGCGGGCTCGTTCGAGGGACCCACGGGGCTTGAGCCCGGCTACCATATCTACTGCGCCGACAAGGGCGATTATTACGATCTCGACGATGCGCTGCCGAAGTTTCCGGCGGACGGACCGTCTGCCGCAACGGCGTGAGGCAAGGTGGTGGAAGCCGTTTCGGCGATTTCATCGATCGCGTGGCGATAGGCTTCGTCAAGGGCTGCGAACTTAGCGGACTGCCAGGTGAAATAATCGTCGAGGAACGACTTCGACAGCCAAAGATCGCCGCGGCGGCGCGGTTGATCCCAACCGAGCAGGTTTTCGAGTTCCGCCTTCTTGAACATCCGCTTCAGGTTGGTAGCCGAGATCATGTAGGTCTCGCTGAGTTCGGCAAGGGTCACCGGGCCGATATTGGTCCGTTCCGCCGTCGGATCGAACACATCTATGCGTGCGATCAGGTCGTGCAGAACCATGCCGCCAAGATCGGACCATAGAAAGTGCCCGATCGTATCCGGCGGGTCCCGCCAGATCGGATCCTCGACGAGCTTGGCTGCGGCATAGGGCTGGGCGATGCGGAAGATGCGCTGATCGGAGGCAGCGGCAGCCTCCCGGTTGCCGCCATCGAGCTGGTCGAGACAGGCCATATGGCCCATGAACCAGCCAAGCATGGCCGTATTGCTGGCCTCCGTCGTCTCGAGGACACGGACCCGTCGGTCCGGCACGTCCGGCACATCCCGGAGGAACTTGTAGGCAACCAGTTCGGCCAGAAACGCGGTCGCGGTGTTGCGGCTGGCCGCGCCGAGCTTCATCACGATCTCGACGAAACGGGTCGCGGTCAGGCCGGACAGCGGATCGTCCTGCGTTCGCTGCAGGCTCAGCGCGTAGAGAGATTGCGTCATCAGCCATTTGCGATGGGATGCCTTCAGCCGCGACAGACGCGGCGTGCGGACATGGATGCCGATAAGGTGTTTGGCGATCTGCTTTTCAATCGACGGGAACGACGGATGTGCAGCAATCTCAGCTCGGGTCAGTGACCGCATGGCTCGTTACGCTCTGATGAAATCCTTGAACATTCTTCACAATCGCGGGCCGATGCCATGGAACCATGGCATCCTGCCACGCGGGGAAATATCATTTTCCCGCCAATCCTTTTGGGATGTGCCGGCTATGTCAATGACGCTTTTCTTTCGTCCGCGCAAGATACCGGGCAACGATAATGCGTGGAGCCCGGTCCAATTGCCCTGTCCTTTCGTCGTACCGTCAGGAGGACGGATTGAGACGGTCCGTCATCTCAGGGAAGAAACGTTCGGCGCCGAACTGTTTTCCGAACATCATGTCGTGCTGCAGCAGGCGCAGGTCGCGAATGGCAGGGTCGAGCCTGGTTCCGTCGACGGCCCAGTCGGCCTGGGTCTTGCCGCTGCGCTCGACCAGCAGGTGGCGGTCGAAGACCGTAAAGCGCTCCTGCGCCCGACCGAGGACGCCGGTGTAGTAGGGATGGCGATAGCCTGCCAGCTTGACCACGAGGGAGGGCAACTGGGCGGGGCTGATCGAACCGATATCCTTTTGCACGCCGCGCCTCGACGACCAGACGACCAGCGGCGTTTCATGCTCGCGCTTCATGACATCGAGCGGCGCCCTGCGGGTAGCGACCTGATCCGGCATGTAGCCGCTTTCCGTATAGACCGTGCCAAGCGGCGGTAGGTGGTCGCCAAACATCACGATGATGGTCTCGCGACGGCGCTTCTTCGCCCATTCCATCAGGGTTTTGAGGCTCTTGTCCGCTTCACGCACGCCCTGGGCATAGGTCGCGAGCGTTGCGCGGCTTTCCGAGGAAAGCACCGCTTCATCCAGTTCAACGGTGTTCTTCACATAGCGGTTGGCTTCGTACGGCCCATGTCCCTGCAGGGTGACGGCGAAGAAGAAAAAGGGCCGACCGGTCTCGTCGCCGACGCGCATGATCTCGCGGGTCAACGCTTCATCGGAGGCAAAGATGCCGCGCTTTTCCATTGCGGGCATGGTTTCCTCGGAATCGAAGCTTTCGAAGCCAAGTGCGGAATAGACGTTCGAGCGGTTCCAGAACCAGCTCTGGAAAGGATGGAATGCCTTGCTGGTATAGCCCTTGGATTCGAAGAAGGTGGCGAGCGAGGGCAGCGGGCGGCGTATGTATTGCTGGTATGGAATGCTTCCATAGGGAAGGAAAGCGTTCGAGAAACCGGTAAGCGCCTCGAATTCGACATTGGCGGTCATGCCGCCGAATTCCGGCGAAAAGACGTTGCCCGACTGGTTGGCGCGGATGGTCGGCATCGGGTCGGGCCAGAAGCCCACATTCGAGAGGCGCGTCGGATCCCAGAGCGACTCGCTCATCACCATGATGACGTCGGCGTTGCGACCTGAGAAGAAGCTTGCAGGCACCCGGTCGGCTGGAATGTCCGCTATTGCGTCGCCGTTATAGCCCTCGGGCGCCGAGACATTGGCCATTGGCACGTTGAAGGCGAAGGCGAGCAGGAAGCCGTTATGGCGATAGTTTTCCTGCTGGTCCCACATCATGGGGACGATGTTGAGCCGGTCGCGCAGATAGGAGTAGGAGGTTGCATCCATCAGGGACAGAAAGGCACCGATCAAGGGCAGGGTGAGGATCAGGCGCGTCAGCTTGGAAAGGCCGGAGAGGCGCGGAAAGCGTTGCCAGCTCACGGCGAACAGATAGACGAGAGCACTGAGCGCCGCGAGCGTGGCGGCCAATATGCCGGCGGCCACGACCGGCTTCGCCGCCACCATGACCGGCAGGAGTTCGGCGATCTGGCGACCGAAAAGCAGATCGCTCGGATAGAGCGGATCGGAGAGAAAAAGCTGCTTCTGCCCGGAGAAGAAGGCCGGAAGCAGCGCCAGCGGAATGACCACCAGCGCCGATTGATAGGCACGGCCGAACAGCGCGTCGCCTGCGAGCAGCAGCACAAAGATCACGCCTGCTGCCACGAGACCGGGCCGGGCCGGCGAAAGCATGTAGTCGGGAATATCGACCAGGTTACCCCGGGCAAGCCATTCGCTGCAGATGATCGTGAGGATGGCCAGCAGCAGCGAATTCGCGACCGGCAAGAGAGCGCTTGCAACCTGCTGCCTGCCCACCTGAACAGCAGCGCCATTCCTGGCGGTCTTTGGCGAAACCGCCGGCTCTGAGCCAATCTCGACCACTTTGCTCTCCAGCTATTACGTCACGTTATCCAAACTTCACATAGCTGTCACATAACCGTCATGAATGCCAGATGAACTGACCGTTCAGGCGGTTTGTTCCCACAGGATGCGTTTGGCGCCGATCCATTCCCAAGATCGGCGTTCCGGATTGACGGCCGCATTGCGATTGTCACCGTCACGCGCTACACCTGCCGCATGAGCGATACAACCATTCGACCCGACATCCTGCGCATTGCGATTGCCCAACTCGATCCGACGGTCGGCGATGTCGCCGGCAATCTGGCAAAGGCGCGGGAGGCCCGTGCCGAGGCGGCCGCGCAAGGAGCCGACCTCCTGTTGCTGACCGAGTTGTTCATTTCCGGTTATCCGCCGGAAGACCTCGTGCTTAAGCCAGCCTTTCTCAAGGCGTGCCTGCATGCCGTAGAGCAGCTTGCCGCCGATACTGCGGATGGCGGGCCGGGCGTGATCGTCGGTTTTCCGCGACAGGGGGAGAAGGGCCGGCATAATTCGGCGGCAGTTCTCGACGGCGGCAGGATTCTCGGTCTTCGCGACAAGATCGACCTGCCCAACTACGGCGAGTTCGACGAGAAGCGGGTTTTCGTCGAGGGCGATATGCCGGGGCCGGTGAATTTCCGCGGGGTGCGGCTTGGAATCCCGATCTGCGAGGAGATCTGGAACGATCTTGGCATCTGCGAGACGCTGGCGGAGACGGGGGCTGAGATCCTGCTGGTGCCCAATGGTTCCCCCTATTATCGCGGCAAGGTGGACGTGCGCCATCAGGTAGCGCTGCGTCAGGTGATCGAAAGCGGACTGCCGCTGATCTTCGCCAACCAGGTCGGCGGGCAGGACGAACTGGTCTTCGACGGTGCGAGCTTCGCCTTTAACGCCGACAAGTCCCTGGCTTTCCAGATGAGCCAGTTCGAACCGACCTTGACCGTCACCACCTGGAAGCGGTCTGCCGATGGCTGGCGCTGCAGCGACGGGCCGATGTCGCATATTCCGGAGAAGGAAGAGGCAGACTATCGCGCCTGCATGCTGGGCTTCCGCGACTACGTCAACAAGAACGGCTTCAAGAGCGTCGTGCTCGGCCTTTCCGGCGGTATCGACTCGGCGCTCTGTGCGGCAATCGCGGTCGATGCGCTGGGCGAGGAGAGGGTGCGCACGGTGATGCTGCCTTATCGTTATACCTCGCAGGAATCGTTCACGGATGCGGAGGCCTGCGCAAAGGCGCTCGGCTGCCACTATGACATCGTGCCGATCGCAGAACCCGTCGAAGGTTTCCTGTCTGCGCTGTCGGACATGTTCGAGGGAACGGACAGTGGTATCACCGAGGAAAACCTACAGAGCCGTGCCCGCGGCACGATCCTGATGGCGATCTCCAACAAGTTCGGTTCGATGGTGGTGACCACAGGCAACAAGTCGGAGATGTCGGTCGGCTATGCCACGCTTTACGGCGACATGAACGGCGGGTTCAATCCGATCAAGGACCTCTACAAGATGCAGGTCTACGCTCTTTCCGGCTGGCGCAACGCCCATGTGCCGCCGGGCGGGCTTGGACCGTCGGGAGAGGTCATTCCTGCCAATATCCTGTCCAAGGCGCCGTCTGCGGAGCTTCGGCCGAACCAGACAGACCAGGATTCGCTGCCGCCTTATCCGGTGCTGGACGACATTCTCGAATGCCTCGTCGAAAAGGAGATGGGGGTCGAGGATATCGTGGCCCGCGGCCATGACGTCGCGACGGTGCACCGGGTGGAGCATCTGCTCTATCTCGCCGAATACAAGCGGCGACAGTCGGCCCCCGGCGTGAAGATCACCAAGAAGAACTTCGGCCGCGACCGGCGCTATCCGATCACCAACCGTTTCCGGGACCGCTGACGGCACGTCGGCGGCCTGGCTGGAGGGGACATGCGAAGCTCGCTCGAGATCTTCAATATCCGAACGCGCCGCCATCGCATCGTCTGGCAGACGGATCGGCTCATCGAGGCCCCGAACTGGTCGCCCGACGGCAGCTATCTGCTCATCAACAGCGACGGCCTGCTCTATCGACTGCCGCCCGACGGCAGCGAGGAGCCGCGGCAGATCGATACCGGCTTCGCGACCCGCTGCAACAACGATCACGGCATTTCGCCGGACGGCCGTTTCATCATGCTGTGCGACAAGGTCGAACATGGCAAAACGTGCATGTACATACTGCCGGCCGGAGGCGGGACGCCGGTGCAGGTGACGGAGAACCTGCCGTCCTACTGGCACGGATGGTCGCCGGATGGGCGTTTCGTCAGCTATTGCGGCATCCGCGACCAGATCTTCGACATCTACACTATCTCGATCGAAGGCGGCGAGGAGAGGCGTCTGACCTTCGGCGAAGGGCGTAATGACGGTCCCGACTGGTCTGCCGACGGGGCGTGGATCTATTTCAACTCCAGCCGCACGGGCCTGATGCAGATCTGGCGGGTCAGTCCGGACGGGCGTGACCTGCAGCAGTTGACCGACGACAATTTCGGCAACTGGTTTCCGCATCCCTCGCCGAAGGGGGACAAGGTCGTGCTGCTCTCCTACGATCCCGATGTCTTCGATCATCCGCGCGATCTTTCCGTCCGCCTTCGCCTGATGGACATGGATGGCGGCAACCTTGAGACGCTGTTCGAGCTCTTCGGCGGTCAGGGTACGATCAATGTGCCGAACTGGTCGCCCGACGGAGACGAGTTCGCCTATGTCCGCTACTTTCCCGCAACCGCCTGAAACCGTGTCGCAAACGACTGCTTGCATGGCTGCCTGCTTGCTGTAGAACCGTTTGTGTCAGGTGCCCGCGGACTGCCGCGGGAGAATCGGGAAGCCGGTGGAATTCCGGCACGTGCCCAACGCTGTGAGGTGGATGCTCAGCCGCTGGACCCCTTCGGGTCCGGACCACTGGCCGAAAGGCCGGGAAGGTCGCGCGGAGCAGATGAAGCCCAGTCAGAAGACCGGCCTGGCGGGATAGACTCGCCCTGCGTGGACGGCAGGCGGTTGCAGGCATTGTTGGGGATATGACGATGCGCAACGACGAACCGAACGATCATCTCGTAACGGCAGGCGCCTTTTCCGCCGAGGAGCGGGAGGCTGTATATCGTGCCATTCGCAGCCGCCGCGACGTACGCGACCAGTTCCTGCCGGAGCCCTTGCCGGACGAACTTGTCTGGCGCCTGCTGCAGGCGGCGCATGACGCGCCCTCGGTCGGTTTCATGCAGCCCTGGAATTTCCTGGTGGTGCGTGATGCGGCCCGGCGGGAAGCCGTCTGGCAGGCATTTTGCCGGGCCAATGGCGAGGCGGCGGCGATGTTTTCCGGAAAACAGCGCGAGACCTATCAGGCGCTGAAGCTCGAAGGTATTCGCAAGGCGCCGGTCGGCATCTGCGTGACCTGTGATCCGACCCGGGGCGGCCCGGTTATCCTGGGGCGGACACACAACCCGCAGATGGACAGCTATTCGACGGTCTGTGCCGTTCAGAACCTTTGGCTTGCGGCCCGCGCCGAAGGCGTCGGTGTCGGCTGGGTCAGCATCTTCCATCAGGCCGACCTCAAATCCATCCTCTCGATCCCCGATCATGTCGAGGTCATCGGTTGGTTCTGTCTCGGTTATGTCGACAGGCTGTTCGATCAGCCTGAATTGGCGGTGAGAGGCTGGAGGCAGAGGATTCCGCTGGAAGAGTTGGTGTTCGAGGAGGAATGGGGCGCTCGCCGCGACGGCGCCGCGAGCGGCTGACGCGGTCGTCGTGCAACGGGCGACTTGCTGGTGCGTTTCCAGCGAAAACGGAGTCACCTCAATATCTTATCCGTTTGTTTTCAAGCTGTTCCGGAAGAAGGGCAAGTGCCGCTCTTGGCGGCATCGCTCTATTGCTGCGGCTGCGGTCCCGGCGCTGCCGGATGCCTCAGGTCGATCTTGCCCTGGTCGGGGGCAAGGAAGGCGGGGCCGACGCGGCGGATCCTGCTGTTTTCCGGATCATAGGGGCGTTCGGCCGGTGCCGAGGACGCCTGTTGCGAGGGGGCGGTTACAGGGTCCCGAGGCTTTATCTCGATGATCGACGAATTGTCGTCCGGAATGGTCCCTGCGGCTCCGTTTGCCCGCATCTTTTCGTAATAGGCCGAGAGATTGCAGCCGCAGGCCGCCTTTTCGCCGCTCGGGCGGTTCAGATAGGAAAACGCGGTCGGCAATTCCCGATAGGGTTTGCCTGTTTCGGCCGAGACCATGTCGGAACTCTCACCTGAAAGCATCGAATGATAGTAGAGCTCCGTTTCCACCCCCGGACACATCTGCTGGCAGGTATCGGCGTCCCGTCGGAAGTTCATCGGGGAGGTGTTGGACGAAATCGGGAAGAAACCGCCGTCGCAGGTGCGGACGCAGAGCGTGCGGAGGTTTCCCATGCCGGTGGCGCTCTCAAGCGCGGCGGCCATCCGGTCATCCGTTCCGTCTGACGACGTAGGTTCCGCACGCTCCTGCGGTTCTTCGTTGCAGCCGTTCGCATCAAGGGCGGCAAGAATGCGTGCCCTGGTTGCCTCGTCGGGGCCGCTGTTGCGCAGAGCTTCCAGCTTGCCGGCGAGATCGCGCTTGTTCTCTTCCATCCTGGCAAGGGCCGTTGACAGGTCCGAGCAGTCATTGCCGCCGTCGGAGCGGATGACCACGATCGCCGAGGTGTCGCAGTGCAGGCGGCGCATGTCCTGCCGGGTCTTGCGGATCTCGATATTCTGTCGGGCTATCGCACTGGAATAACGGCGGAATTCGCTGCTGTTGGCGATGATCCGGCTGCCCGAGGCGAGTCCTTCCCGCAGTCTCTCGCAGACGTCCGAGGCCTGGGTGGCAAGCGGCTGACAGGCCAGAAAGGCGGCGAATGCCAGCAGAAATCGTTTCTTGCCGCGCTGCAAATCGTGTCCCCGGTCAGCTCTGTTCCACTTCGGCTCATATCCGATGAGCCTATAGGTAATCTGACCATAATTAGCGAGTGACGAAGTGCCAACCGGGAACACTTATTTGTGTTAACGGGCCTTGTATCTGCGCCCGGGCCGTGCGTCAGGCCGCACGCGCGCGGTCGAGCGCATAGGCTTCCTCAAGAACGCGACCGTCGATGGCGGCGATGGCCTTCATGCCAGCCAGCATCTCCGTATCGATTTCCCATCCGACCGCAACGGCGAAGACCGAACCGATCCTCTGTGGCTCGCCGATGCGTTCGCCCGGGCATCCCATGCGCCGGAACATGCGTTCGAGGAAGACGTCCGTGACCGTGACGATGTGCGAGATGCTGGAAGCAAGGCAAAGTTCGCCCACCCCGCACATCAGTTCGGCGGCGGCCACCGTCACCTGGTTGGATGCTCGGTCCTGGGAAATTTCCGGCTCGATGCAGAAACGGCTGGATTCCCAGACCGAGGCGCTGCGGATCTCGGGTTCCCCGCCCAGAAGAATGGGAAAGGTGTCGTCCAGCATATTGGGGCCGAGGGTGGGCAGCAGCCGCAGCGAGCCGCGCAGGCGGCCCTCGGGCGAATAGGAGAGAACGTAGACCGGGTTGGCGTCGTCATAGTGGTCGATCTCCCAGTCGCCCTTCACAGAGACGTCCCATTTCAGCAGATCGTGGAAGACCCGCTTGCGCAGGGTGTGCATCTCGGCGATCTCGGCCGAATGGCTTTCGCGGTTTGCGGCGGTAATAATCCTAATCATGGCGCTTTCCTTCCATAGTTGGAGAGGAAAAAATGCCGTACCGCCTAGGAATTTAAACTGTCGGTAGTGACAGTGCAAAATTATGCAATTCTTGATTATTATTGCGGCCCCTGACTACGGGCTATGGGACGCTAGCTGTCCTTCGAGCCGGTAATCAGCCCGCGCCAGACGGCTTCCGCCACGGCCTGGGTATTGGTGGCGACGTTCAGTTTTCTTCGGGCATTGGACATGAAGAACCGCACGGTGCGCTCCGAAATGCCGAGGATCATCGCGGTTTCCCAATAACTCTTGCCGGCTGCCGCCCAGGTCAACGCTTCGCGTTCGCGGGTCGTCAGCTGGTATTGTCGCCGGCCGGTCATCGAGCGGGGTGTCTGGCCATCGACGAGAGTGGCGTGGAAACGGGTCGCGAGGTCATGCAGGAAAGGATCGTTGTGGCGCCTGAAGCGTGCCCATTCCGTTTCCGGCATGTCCGCATTGACGGCCAGAAGGGCCGAGCGTCCCTCTCTTGCCACCAGAGGATAGACGGCCCCGCGCGGTGCGATGGCAAGCTCGGCGACAAGCTGCTGGAATGTTTCGAGACCAACGGTGTGCGTGGCGATCCAGGACCAGTCGAGCACCCCTATCGCGCCGAAGGCCTCCTGAACCGGTGGGCGGGTGATCCCTGCGGGCAGGGCGTTGACGGCGCGAACCGCAGCCGGCGCGAAAGTGTGGTGCAACCGGTGAAGCCTGGCCCCGGCCGGGGTTATGGACGCTTCGGCGTAGAGCAGATTGGCAAGGCCAAAGACCTTCTGCATCCTCTTGAAAAACTGTTGCGGTCGAACGCCCTTTTCACTCTCTAGCCAGTCCAGCAGGTCGAAATAGCCGCCCTGGTTCGTCATTCTGAAACCCTGAAATTACGTGGGTCGAGATTGGGCGGAGGGGTGGCCGTTGTCCAGCCGAATTTTAGGGGGCATTCATGGTGGGCAGCCGTGACCCGCGATCCCCGCCGCCGGGCGGCGGGGATATCATCATCTGCTTGTTCAAGGGCTTGTCTCAGCCGGGCTGTGACGCCTCGACCACGGCGAGTGCTGCCATGTTGACGACACCGCGCGAGGTGACCGAAGACGAGAGGATGTGAGCCGGAAGTGCCGCGCCGAGAAGGATCGGGCCGACATGCAGGGCATCCATCATCGTGCGCACGATACCGAGCGAGATGTTTGCTGCATCGAGATTGGGGAAGACCAGCAGGTTCGCTTCGCCGGTCAGCGTGCTGTTCGGCATGGCCCGCTTGCGCAGGCTTTCCGACAGCGCCGAACCGCCCTGCATTTCGCCGTCGACTTCCAGTTCCGGCGCCTGCTCGCGGATGAGCTTCAGGGCGTCGCGCATCTTGCGGGCGCTTTCGGAATCGCGTGAACCGAAATTGGAATGGGTGACGAGGGCTGCCCGTGGCGTGATGCCGAAGCGGCGGATTTCCTGTGCCGCGAGGATCGTCATTTCGGCGATTTCCGCGGCCGAGGGATTATAGGTCACGAAGGTGTCGGTGAAGAAGATCGCGCCGCGCTGGGAGATCAGCAGGCTGAGACCCGAGAAGGCGCACACGCCGGGCTTCTTGCCGATGATCTGGTGGACATCGCGCAGATGGCGGTCGTAGCGGCCTTCAACGCCGCAGATCAGCGCATCGGCTTCGCCGCGCTTGACGGCAAGCGCTCCGATCACGGTGTTGTTGGTGCGCACGATGGTGCGGGCGGCTTCCGGGTTGATGCCCTCGCGTCCGACAAGGGCAAAATAGTCGTCGACATAGTCGCGGTAGCGCGGATCGTCTTCGGGATTGACGAGGTCGAAATCGACGCCAGGGCGGATGCGCAGGCCGAAGCGGTTGAGGCGGGTTTCGATGATCTGGGGGCGGCCGATCAGGATTGGCCGTCCGGTGCCTTCCTCGAGAAGCACCTGGGCCGCGCGCAGCACGCGTTCGTCTTCGCCTTCCGCGAAGATGACCCGTTTCTGGGTTGCCTTCTTCGCCGCGGTAAAGATCGGCTTCATGACGAAGCCGGAGCGGAAGACGAATCGGTTCAACTGGTCGAGATAACTGTCGAAGTCCACGATCGGGCGCTTCGCCACGCCGCTTTCGGCGGCAGCGCGCGCCACGGCCGGCGCAATTCGCAGGATGAGCCGTGGATCGAAGGGGGACGGGATCAGGTAGTTCGGGCCGAAGGTCGGGGTTTCGCCCGTATAGGCGCGGGCCGCGACCTCGGAGACTTCTTCGCGCGCCAAAGCCGCGATGGCGCGCACAGCGGCCATCTTCATCTCTTCGTTGATGGTGGTCGCGCCGCAATCGAGCGCGCCACGGAAGATATAGGGGAAGCAGAGGACGTTGTTGACCTGGTTGGGGAAGTCGGAGCGTCCTGTGCAGATCATCGCGTCAGGGCGGGCTTCCCGTGCGAGATCCGGCATGATCTCCGGCGTCGGATTGGCCAGCGCCATAATCAGCGGCTTTTCGGCCATTTTCTCCAGGAGTTCCGGTTTCAGCACGCCGGCGGCGGAAAGCCCGAGGAAGACATCGGCGCCATCGATGGACTCGGCCAGGGCGCGCTTGTCGGTTTCTTGTGCATAGACCGATTTCCAGCGGTCCATCAGCACCTCGCGCCCGACATAGACCAGGCCTTCGACGTCGTGGACCCAGATGTTCTCGCGGCGCGCACCAAGCGTCACCAGCAGGTTGAGGCAGGCCAGTGCGGCGGCGCCTGCGCCGGAGGCGACGATCTTTACCTCGTCGATCTTCTTGCCCGCCAGTTCCAGACCGTTCAGGATGGCGGCGGCGACAATGATCGCCGTGCCGTGCTGGTCGTCGTGGAAGACCGGGATGTTCATCTTTTCGCGAAGCTGGGCTTCCACCTCGAAGCATTCCGGGGCCTTGATGTCCTCAAGGTTGATGCCGCCGAAGGTCGGCTCCAGTGCCGAAACCGTCGACACCATGGTGTCCACACTTGCGGCGTCGATTTCGATGTCGAAGACGTCTATGCCGGCGAACTTCTTGAAAAGAACCGCTTTTCCCTCCATGACCGGCTTGGAGGCCAGCGGGCCGATATTGCCGAGACCGAGCACGGCGGTACCGTTGGAGATGACGGCGACGAGATTGCCGCGGGCGGTGTAGTCGGCAGCGGTCTCAGGTTCGTCGCGGATCGCAAGGCAGGGAGCGGCCACACCCGGGGAATAGGCGAGCGCCAGGTCGCGCTGGTTGCCCAGCGGCTTGGTCGCCTGAATCTCGAGCTTCCCGGGACGGGGATAGCGGTGATAAAACAGGGCCTGTTCATCGAGATCCGCCGTTGCGGTCGTCGGCTGCGGCTTGTTCTTTTCGGGAGCGTTCATCGGGTCCATCGGCATCGTCGTTTCAGGTTATCGAAATCCCTGAATACACCAATTGGCTTCCGGTGGAAGTCCCATTCGGTTCCTATCGCAACCGCATTGCCGACAGTGCACCGGCGATGGCCGGACGGCGGACCCGATCCGGCCATCGCGGCGCTTTGCCGGACCTGCATCGGCCGGTCCGACATGCGCCATCGGAGGCATGGCGTTCGCCAGTGGCGGTGGCGAAAACCGATGATCCGAGGGGCGGGTATCAGACTGACGGCGTGATGACCGGCGGCAGCGAGGTGGGACCGATGCCGTATTTCGATTTACCGGACGGGGTGCTGCCTGTGGTTTCGCTTGTGGTCTGTGCGCAGGCCGCGAGTGTCATGACCAGGCCCAGTGCGACGATCAGTTTCTTCACGGATTTTCTCCTTGTCGGGCCTTTTTCGGGAGAACGATTCTCATGACCCGGGATGAGATGTTGATGTGTAATCAGTTCCGGTCTATATTGAACACAAATGTTCAAAAGTCAACACGAGCGTCTATTTGACGCAGGCGGCATGAACGGGGCTGCCCTAAGGAGTTCAATGTGGTATCGCCCAAAGAGAATCCGGTATTCCGTCGGTTGGCCATTGTCGCCCGTCCAGGGGCGAGGAAGGAAGGCGAAGGCTTCCGGGGGTGATATGAGACCGGTTGTCTCTCAATTGCGATATGAAAAGGTTTCAGGCGGATTCTGTTGCCGGAATGATCGTCGGATGAAGCATGTCCGGCCGGCGGCCATGGAGGGTTCCTTCACGTGACAAATGTAAAATGCCGTATCTATGACGCCGCGATGCGGCTTTTTTCCCGAAAAGGGTCCGATCGTGTGACGATCAGCGACCTTGCGGAAGAGGCGGGCGTGGCCCGCGGGACGGTCTACAACACCATACCCGATCCCGGCATGTTGTTCGAGCAGATCGCCGGCGACCTGGCGGATGAAATGCTGCTCAAGGTGCGCGCCACCTTGGAAACGATAAGCGATCCTCCCCTGCGGCTGGCCTGCGGCATCCGGCTTTTCATTCGCAGGTCGCACGAGGAGCCGCAATGGGGCCGTTTCATGGTTCATTTCGGCTTCAGCAACCGGACGCTTCAGGGGCTTCTTGCGGGGACCTCGGGCGAGGATCTCAGGTCGGGGATCGAGAACGGCCGTTATACGATCCCGCCGGAGCAGGCCAATTCGGCGCTGGCAATCATCGGCGGCGCGACGCTTTCCGGGATGATGCTGGTGCAGGAGGGTTACAAGACTTGGCGCGATGCCGGCAGCGAGGTCGCCGAACTCGTTCTCGTGTCGCTCGGGGTGGAGCGCGGGGAGGCGGGGCGCATGTCCCGGCATCGGTTGCCGGAACTCATCTGACGGCAGCTTCTCGTCGCACCTTCCTCCCCAGAAGCCGACCGGGCAGGGTATTTTGCCCGGTTTTGTGCGGTCCCCTGTCGCATATCCCCAACATGTCATCATCCTGAAACACGAGTCTGGTTTGAGCCAGTTCATGATTTCATGAAGCGAGATCCAGAGGATGGCGACCGTGAGTGGGCAGACGGAAACGCGGCATTTCAGAACCCTTTTCATTTCCGACGTGCATCTGGGTTCAAAGGCGGCGAAGACCGATTTTCTTCTCGATTTCTTGCGGCAGCACGAGGCCGACACGATATTTCTCGTCGGCGATATCGTCGATGGCTGGCGGCTGAAGCGGAGCTGGTACTGGCCGCAGGACTGCAACGACGTCGTGCAGAAACTGCTGCGCAAGGCGCGCAAGGGAACCCGTATCGTCTATATTCCCGGCAACCATGACGAATTCCTGCGGGGTTTCCCGGGCACCCATTTCGGCGGGATCGAGGTCGCCGAGCGCATGATCCATGAGACCGCCAACGGCAAGAAATATCTTGTTCTGCACGGGGACGAGTTCGACGTCGTGGTGCGCAACGCGCGGCTTCTCGCCTATCTCGGCGACTGGGCCTATGACACCGCCATCGCGATCAATGTGGTGCTCGCCGGACTCCGGCGCCGGCTTGGGATGCCCTACTGGTCGTTTTCCTCCTGGGCCAAGCAGCAGGTAAAGCAGGCCGTCAACTTCATCGGCGAGTTCCAGCGCGTGGTGGCCGAGGAAGCCCGTCGAAACGAGGTCGACGGGGTGATCTGCGGCCATATCCACCATGCCATCATGGAGGATATCGACGGTATCCATTACATCAACACGGGCGACTGGGTGGAAAGCTGCACCGCCATTGCCGAGCATCCGGATGGCCGCTTCGAGCTGATTTCCTGGGGGCATCTCGTGGGCGCGGCCAAGCCCGCCAAGCAGCTTGTCATGGCGCCGGTTCCGCTCGCTCTCGCGCCGGTCAAGCAGGATACCGGCGAGGATGTCCGCGCCGCGTGAGGACGTTTGCCGTCCGGTCGGCGGAATGACCGGTTTTTGTTGTGGTTTTGCTGCACCTAACAATCTTTAACGCCGGTTAAGGATTTCATCCTTGTGCGGTCCGGCTATACTGCGAGGAATCGTATTTCGCGCAGGCGGCCGTCACTGGCGAGTGCGCATGGCCAAAGCGTAGAAGTCGTCGGGACAGTGAAGCCGGTTCATCCAGAAAGCGCGTCGATCGAGATACACGACCTGCCCGATCGGGCAGGACGGCGCATCGAGTTGCGTGGGGTCTGGCGCAACAACAGCCTCGGTGCGATGCTGCACGATGCGGGTCGCCTGGCTGACGGGGAGGCCGGCATCGTCGAAATCGATCTCTCGCGCATTTCGGCAATGGATACCGCCGGTGCGTGGCTGATCCGTCGCTTCCTTGCCAAGCAGAAGGCTGAAGGGGTTTCCGTCGCGGTGACCGGCGGCACCGAAGCCATGCGGGAACTCATTTCCGCCATGCCGGAAAAGGTCAACTCCCCGGGCAAGGGTGAGGCCAGGGGGCCTCTCTTCCAGCGCTTCTTCGCGCCGATCGGCGAGACGGTGGTGGAGCTCTGGCAGGACTTCGTCGCCATGATGTTCGTTCTGGGTTCGGCGGTGCGCGGCGCCCAGACCAAGCTTGGCCGGGGTAGCGGCGTTTCGCCGGCGTCCGTGGTGAACCAGCTCGACCACATGGGTGTTAGGGCCGTTCCCATCATCGTGCTCATGTCCTTCCTGATCGGGGCGATCATTGCCCAGCAGGGTGCCTTCCAGCTTCGCTATTTCGGGGCGGAAGTCTTTGTCGTCGACCTCGTCGGCATCCTGCAACTGCGGGAAATCGGCGTATTGCTGACCGCGATCATGATCGCCGGCCGTTCGGGCAGCGCGATCACCGCCGAAATCGGCTCGATGAAGATGCGCGAGGAAATCGACGCGCTGAAGGTCATCGGCCTCAATCCGATCGGGGTCCTGGTATTTCCGCGGCTGGTGGCGCTGACCATCGCCCTGCCGCTTCTGACCATCGTTGCCAACTTCGCGGCCCTTTACGGGGCGGCACTCGTCGCCTGGGCCTATTCCGATATCACCTTCGATGTCTTCACCGGCCGCCTGCACGATGCAGTCGACTATTCGACCATAGCTTCGGGCATGATCAAGGCGCCTTTCATGGCGCTCATCATCGGCATCGTCTCGGCGGTCGAAGGCATGAAGGTGGGGGGCAGCGCGGAATCGCTCGGGCAGCACGTCACCGCGTCGGTGGTCAAATCGATCTTCGTCGTCATCCTCGTGGACGGGCTTTTCGCCATGTTCTACGCCGCAATCGACTTCTGAGGAGGGATGAATGGCAGACAATCCCTCCGGCAGGCAGAAGCGCGAGGCGGTGCTTTCCGTACGCGACCTGACGGTCGCCTTCGGGGAGAAGGTCGTGCTCGACCATCTCAATCTCGACATCTATCGCGGTGAAATCCTCGGTTTCGTCGGCGCCTCCGGCGCCGGCAAGTCGGTGCTGATGCGCACGGTGCTGCGGCTCTTGCCACGGCGTTCCGGCTCGATCGAAATTCTCGGCGCCGATTACGACAAGGTATCCGAGGCCGAGCGGATGATGCTCGATACCCGCCTTGGCGTGCTTTTCCAGCACGGCGCCCTGTTCTCGGCGCTGACCGTCAAGGAAAACATTCAGTTGCCGATGCGCGAATATCTCGATCTGCCGAAATGGCTGATGGACGAACTCGCCTATCTGAAGATCGAGCTGGTGGGACTGGACCCTGATGCGGCGGACAAATATCCGTCCGAGCTTTCCGGCGGCATGATTAAGCGCGCTGCCCTTGCGCGAGCGCTTGCGCTCGATCCGGATCTCGTCTTCCTGGACGAGCCGACGTCGGGGCTCGATCCGATCGGTGCGGCGGAATTCGACGAATTGATCGCGCGGTTGCGCGACACGCTCGGTCTTACCGTCTACATGGTGACGCATGACCTCGACAGCCTGTTTTCCGTCTGCGACCGCATCGCGGTGCTGGGACAGAAGCGGGTCTTGGTCGAAGGAAGCTTAGACGATATGCTCGCCTGCGACGATGCATGGGTGAGGTCGTATTTCAGGGGCAAGCGCGCCCGTTCCATTGAGAGGCCGGCAGCTCCGGCGCAAAATCCGGTGAGTGACTGACCTATGGAAACCAAAGCCAATTACGCCATCGTCGGTTTTTTCACGGTGCTCGTCATCGCGGCGGCATTCGGTTTCGTCTACTGGATGGCGGAATACGGTCGCGGCGGCCCGGTCGCGCCGCTTGCCATCCGCATTCCCGGCTCCGCAAACGGCCTGAGCATAGGCTCACCGGTGAGGTTCAACGGTATCGCCGTCGGCTCGGTGCGCAATCTCTACATCGACAAGCAGGACCCACAGTTCTCCATTGCCTTTACCGAAGTGCGTGCGGACGCGCCTGTTACCACCTCCACGAAAGCCGTCCTGGAGATCCAGGGGCTGACGGGGGCCGCCTATATCGAGCTTTCCGGTGGTAACGCGGCAGACGAAAACATCCTCGCCAAGGCGATTTCGACCGGTGAGCCGGCGGTCATCATCGCGGACCAGTCGAGCGTAACCAACCTGCTTGCGACCGCCGACAAGATCCTGCAGCGGGCGAACAGCGCAATCGGCGAGTTGCAGGGCTTTATCGAGGATTCGAGGACGCCGCTGACCAATACGGTGAAGAATGCGGAGACCTTCTCCAAGGCTCTCGCGGACAATGCCGATGGCATCGACAAGTTCCTGGAGAGCGTCAGCGCGCTGTCTGAATCCGTCTCGGGCCTTTCCGGACGGCTCGACTCGACCCTTGCGGCGGCCGAGGATCTGTTCCGGTCGCTCAATTCCGAAAAGATCGACAAGATCCTGACCAATACGCAGGAGGCGACCGCGAATTTCGCAGACGCCTCCAAGAAGATCGCGCCGGCCATCGACGGTTTCCGCGAGACCGCCTCCACCTTCCAACAGTTCGGCGTGCATGCAGACGAGACACTCACGAAGGTCACCAAGCTCATCGATGCGGTGGACAGCCAGAAGGTCGGCCGCGTTGTCGACGACGTTTCCGTTGCCGCCGCCGATACGCGAACCGCCGTCGCGGGGTTCAAGGATCTCAGCCAGAGCGTCACCAACCGGCGCCAGGATATCGATCAGGCGATCACCGATTTCACCCAGCTTGCCAACAAGCTGAACAACGCTTCCGATCGGGTGGATGGCATTCTGAAGAAGGTCGACGGCATTCTCGGCTCGGACGACACCAACTCCCTGACGGTTGAGGCGCGCAAGACACTGGAATCCATTCGTGTCATGGCCGAGAACCTGAATGCCAGGATCGGTCCGATCGCCGACAACCTGACACGGTTCTCTGGCGGCGGTCTGAGGGATATCCAGTCGCTCGTCACTGATACGCGGCAGACCATGCGCGATCTCAACGATGCGATCACCAACTTCGACCGCGACCCGCAGCGGTTGATTTTCGGCGGCGAAACCGTCAAGCAGTATGACGGACGGACTCGGCGGTGAATGATGATCGAAGGCCGAAAGGACAGGGCTGACATGAAGGTAGGCGGTTTGCTGGCGCGTCGACGGATCGGGCTTCTTGCGGCGATCGTCATGCCACTTGCTTTGAGCGGGCTCAGTGCCTGCAGTTCGGCTCCGAAGAACGATACCTTCGATCTCTCAGCCTCGCCGGCGGTCGAAACCACGGCTTCCGCCCGTAACCGGCAGCTTCTGATCGCCGATCCTTCGGCCCTGAAAGCGGTTGACAGCGAACAGGTGCTGGTCCGGGTCTCCGGGTCAGAAATCCGTTACCTCTCGAATGCCCAGTGGAGCGACAAGCTGAGCCGGATGGTGCAGTCGAAACTTGTGGAAGCGTTCGAGAACACCGGCAAACTCGGTGGTGTCGGCAAGCCGGGGCAGGGGTTGGCGATCGATTACCAGCTGATTACCGATATTCGTGCCTTCGAGATCGATGCCAGCGGCAGCGACCGCGCGGTGGTCGAGATTTCGGCTAAGCTGCTCAACGACCGCAACGGCACCGTGAAGGCTCAACGTGCCTTCAGCGCTTCCGTACCGACCGGTGGTTCGACCAACGAGATCTATATCCGGGCGATGGACCGTGCCTTCGGTCAGGTGACAGCGGAAATCGTTGCCTGGACGATGACGCAGCTTTGATCGCCTGCAACCGGCTTTCGGCGATGACGGGACAGGGCTGATAAGGGTTCGGCTGAGCCGGCTCAAGGCCATCCAGAGATCTCTATCGATAAGAAAAGCCCCCGGAGTTATCGGCTCCGGGGGCTTTTCCTTGTCTTCTGCGGTGCTCGGTCTTCTGCGCTGCTTGCGGCTCAGTTGAAGCGGCCGGCGGCGTGGGCGAGCATGGTGTAGACCTTGCCCGTGTCCGACGTCAGGTAGGACTGCGTGACGCTCTTGTCGCGGTCGGTGCGGGCGACGTCGGCGAGCAGCTTTTCGAAGTCGTTGATGTAACGGTCGACAGCGGTGCGGAACTCCGGCTCGCGCTCGTATTTGCGCTTGATTTCGTCGAAGGTCTGCTGGCCCTTCAGCGTATAGAGGCGACGGGTGAAGACATCGCGCTCGCCGCGCTGATAGCGCCGCCAGAGTTCGACCGAGGCATCGTGGTCGATGGCGCGGGCGATATCGACCGAAAGCGAGTTCAGCGATTCCACCATATGACGCGGATTGCGGGTGTCGGCCTGCCGCTGCTGTGCGGGCTGCTGTTCCGCGGGGCGAGGTGCCGCAGGACGGGCAGGCTGGGGGGCTGCCATTTCCTGTTCCTCGTCGCGCGAGGCGCCGCGCAGCAGGTCGCTGATCCAGCCGCCGGTTTCCTGGCGGGGGACCGGGGTCGGAGCCGAGGCGGGAACCGGGGCAGCAGTGACGTTCAGGCTGCCGCGCAGGCCGAGCGGTTCGCTGGCGCGTGTTTGCACGGGTGCCGGAGCAGGAGCCGGTTGCGGGGCAGGTGCAGGCGCCGGAGCGGCCCTGCGCGGCTGTTCAGCCGGGCGGGCGTCGGCCAGGCGGCGCGCGACCGGTTCGGAGATTTCCAGCGACTGGGTCGAACGGCCGACAAGCTGGGAAATGTCCTGCAATGCCTTGATCTGCTCGGAAACCGCGCGACGCATGGCGGCGGCGCTTTCCTTGGCTTCCTCCGGAAGGTCGAAGGCGCCGCGTTTCAGCTCGCTGCGGGTCAGGTCGAGTTCCTTGCGGATATCCTGGGCGGAGCGGCGGATTTCGTCGGTGGCGCCGGCAAAGCGGCTGACGGCCTCCTCGACTGCCTGCCGCAGGGCTTCGCGCAGATGGTTTGCTGCGCCATCCGACTTGCGGCCGGCCTCGCCGAGCAGCCTGTCCACGTCGGAAAGCGATGCGGAGAGGCCTCCGCGCAGACGGTCGGCGAGATCGGCGGAGCGCTTCTCTGCTTCCGAGAGGGTCTTCTCGATCGAGTGGTTGGCTTCCTCACCGGCGGAAAGCAGCGCGTTGCGCATGCTGCCGGCCGTCGCCTGAGCCTGTTTTTCGGTCTCAGAAAGGATCTTGCCGATATCGGCAAACGACGTCTGGATGCCCTGCCGGAGATTTCCGGCCACCTGACCCGAGCGCTGTTCGGCGCGCTCGAAGGCAGATTCGACCATGTTGGTCAGGCCGCGCATGGTCGTTTCGATTTCTTCGGAGCGCTTGACCAGACCCACGGCGAGATCGCGCAGCGCCTGCTGCCGGTCTTCCAGCGTTCCGACGAGATTGGACTGGGCTGCCGAAAGGAGGTCGGAGGCTTGGCCGAGAACCTTCGAATGGTCGCTGAAACGGCCGACGATGGCGGTGACCTGCGACAGCGTATCGTCGGAGATCGACGACAGGCGTTCGAGCTTGCCGTCAAGTAGCCGGCTGGAGGTGGAAAGGAGGTCGGCGGCTTTGGACGATGCTTCGGTGAAGCGTTCCGTCGTCTGGCCAAGCTGGCTGTCGGCTGCGGCGATGTTGGTGGCCACCTGCTCGATCATGCCGGCGAGGTTCGAATTGCTTTCGCCGAGACGCTGGATCAGGCGGCCAGCGCTTTCGGCAATGCTGCTCTCGGCGGTGCCAAGAGCCTCTACAGCCTTTTCCGCGCGTTCGCTGATCGCCGCCACGACGGCTTGGTTTTCGGAGCGCAGGCGCTCGGCGCTGAGACGTGCGGCCTCGGTGATGCGTTCCGCTGCAACGCGGCCGGTCTCGGCATATTCCGCGATGACCGGCGTCGCCTTCTCGTCGATCAGGCGCGACAGCTCGGCCGAACGGCCGGCGAGCATCGAGTTGAGTTCGCGGGTGCGCTCGTCGAGCACGGCGCGGATCGAGTTGCCGCGCGCTTCCAGCGCCTTGTCGACCGTATCCATGGTCTCAGCCAGTTCCGCGGTATTGCCGCTCAGGGCTTCGCGGATCGCTGCGGCGCGGGCTTCGAGCGTGTTGCCGGCTTCCGAGAGCGTGCCGGTCAGCGCCTGGATCTGGCTGCCGACGAGGGTTTCCGCCTCGGCCACCTTATTTGCGATGATGTCACCGGCTTCGGAGAAGGTCTGGGCAACCGATGCGGCCTGGCCGGCAAGGCGGCTCTGGGTCTCGGCAATGCGCTTTGCCAGATCCTCAGACCGTTCTTCGACGGCGCGGCTCAGCTCGGCGCTGCGCTCGCCTATCCGTTCGGCAAATTGCTGGCCGCTCTGGTTGAGCAGATCGACCGAGCGCTGCGCTTCCGTATCGAGTTCGCGGGCGGCATCGGCCACGGCGCTGCGCAGCGTCGATGCAAGGCCGGCCGCCTTGCCCTCGATGGTGCGATTGACATTGTCGAGGCCGATATTGAGCGCGCGGTCCATGGTGGAGAGACGCTCGTCGATTTGGGCGGTGCGGCCCTCGAAGGTCTGGGCGACGCGATTGGTGCCTTCCTCGAGGATGCGCGAGACGCGTTCGGCGGTTTCGGCGCCCACCTTCTCGATATCGGAGACCTTTTCGGCCAGCTTCGCGGCGAAAATCTCGCCGGCATCGCCGACGCGGGTGTCTACGCCGTCGAGACCGTTGCGGATACGGTCTTCCAATGTGCCGAGGCTCGTTTCGATGCGGGCGCTGGTTTCGTCGATCCTTGCGCTCATGCCGCCGACCGACTGCTCGACCCGGCCGGAGAAGTCCTCTGCGGTGCGGGTGATTTCACCGGCGGCGTCGCCGATGCGGGTGACCAGCGATTCAGCGGTGCCGCGCAGACGCTCGTCGAGCGCCTTGCCGCTTTCGTCGATCGTGCGCCGAAGCGCTTCCTCGCGCTGCTCGAGAGTCATCTCGAGCATGCCGGCGCTGGCTGCGAGCGATGCACCCATGGAGGTGCCGTGTTCGGTCAGCGTGGTTTCCAGCTGGCTGCGTGCGTCATTGAGGGCCAGATTGATGGCGTTGCTGCGGTCATCGAGCGTCGAACGGATACGCTCATGGGTGTCGGAGAGCTTGTCATCGATCTCGGAAATGCCCGACGAGAGTGTCTGACCGATGCGGCCCGAACCTTCGCTGAGGGTCTTTTCGATCTGGCTGCCTGCGTCCTCAAGGGTGGAGGTAAGGTAGGACGTGTGGCTTGCGAGCGCCATGTCGAGCTGCTGCTGCGTATCGCCATAAACATTGCGGATCATCTCCGCCTTGTCGGCGAAGGTGGATTCGAGGCGTCGGTCGGCTTCCGCAACCGTTTCGACGATTGCGTTGGTGCGCCGGTCGAGCGCTTCCGCAAGACGGGTTTCGGTCCCGGTGACGGCGTCTACGAGCGCCGAAGCACGGCCGTCGAGGGTTTCGTCGAGGCGCGTCTGTCCCTCGGACAGGGCAAGGGCGATCTCACGGCTTCGGGTCTCCAGCGTCTCGTCAAGGCTCGCCTTGAGCTCCGACATGGACTGAGCGATCTCGCGTGTACGGTTTTCGAGCGTTTCGGCGAGCTGGTCGTGATTGAGCGAGAGGGCAAGGCCGATGGCTTCGGCGCGGCCGTCGAAGGTCTCGTCGAGGCGCGCATGTCCTTCGGCGAGCGTCTTGGCGATTTCGCGGCCGCGGGCTTCCAGCGTTTCGGCGATCTGGTCGTGATTGAGCGAGAGGGCAAGGCCGATGGCTTCGGCGCGGCCGTCGAAGGTCTCGTCGAGGCGCGCATGTCCTTCGGCGAGCGTCTGCGCGATCTCCCGGTTGCGGGCTTCCAGCGTTTCCGCGATCTGGTCGTGATTGAGCGAAATGGCAAGGCCTATGGCTTCGGCGCGACCGTCGAAGGTCTCGTCCAGGCGCGCCTGGGCTTCGGAGAGCGTCTGCGCGATTTCGCGGCTCTTGGTATCAAGCGTTTCGGCAAAGCGATCATGATTGCCGGAAAGGGCGTTGACGATCGTTTCGGCACGGCTCGTAAGGGTTTCCTCGAAGCGCGACTGATTGTCGGCAAGCGCGTTGTAAAGCGCGCCGCCACGCTCCTCCATGACGGTGTCGATCCGACGCTGCGCGTTCTCCAGGCTTTCCGTGAGCGCCTGGGCGCGGGCCGACATGGCGTCCGCGATTTCCTGCGCGCGGTTGGCCAGCGCCGAGTCGATCAGCTCCTGACCGGTGCCGACTGCGGTTGCGAGCGCAAAAGACTGGTCGGTGAGCGTCGAGCCCAGGCGATCGATGCTGGAGTTCAGAATGCCGTCGATCGCCTCGGAGCCGCCGCTGACCGTTTCGTTGATGCGGGCGAGGCTTTCCATGAGCTTGCTGTCGAGCGAGCCGGCGCGCTGGTCGAAGGCGCTGGCGAATTCCGCCACGCGCTCGTCGAAGACGGTGTTGACCTGGCCGATGGTGGCCTGGAGACGGTCTTCGAAGAGGCCGGAACGCAGGTCGAGATCGACGATCGCATCGTCGACGCTGGACTGCAGGCTCTGGCGGAAGGTCTGGCCCTTCTCGTCGAGGCTCGCATTGAGCTTGGCCAGCGCTTCGCCGAGCGAATTGGTGATGCCCTGTTCGCCGGTGGTCAGCTTCTCGGCAATCTCGCGGGTTCTTTCGACCAGCGTTTCATTGAGCTGGCGTGCGCGCTCGCTCAGCGCCGCGTTGAGCTTTTCGGTATTGGCGTCGAGCGTGGAGGCGCGGGTCTCGAATTCACCGAGGAGTTCGCGGCCGCGCTCGGCCAGCGTTCCGGTGAGCTGGTTGAGGCGTGTATCGAATTCGCTGGCGAGCGAAATGCCCGAGGCGCTCAGCGTCTGGACGAGATTTTCGGTCTTTGCCGTGAGCAACGAGCCAATGGCGCTGGCCGCCGCGTCGGATTTCTCCATCAGGGCTGCCGCGCGGGTGTCGATCAGCGAGGCGAAGGCTTCGCCGGAGGTCGCCAGACGCACGGAAATCTCTTCCGTCGCGAGCGAGAGTTCCTCCTTCAGCTGCTCGTGGGCGCCGACGATGGAAGTGCGGATGCGCTCGGCGTGGTTGACGATTGCGTCGCGTTCGGAGCCGAGTTCGTGGACGAGGCCGCGCACGCGCAGTTCGTTGTCCGTATAGCTGCGTTCGAGCGCGGTCACTTCGGAATGGACGAGGGTTTCGAGTTCGGTCGCGCGGGCGATCGTGCGCTCGATGCCTTCATTCATGGCCGAGACTTCGCGACGGACAGCCTGTCCGACGGTCATGATGCGTTCGGAGGCGATGGTTTCCGGCTCTGCAAGGCGCAGGGCGACTTCCGCCATGGAGCGCGCGGCGTTGCGCAGGTCGTGGGCGCGGGCCATCATGATCGCGAATGCAAAGAAGAGCAGGACCGGGATGACGGTGCCGATCGCGATGGCGACCACGCCGGGCATGGCCACGACATCGGCCACTGTCGCCGCCTGCCAGATCTGGTTGCCGTAAAGGAGCTGGGAGAGGCCGATCGCGCCGAGCACCCAGAGCACCGAGACGATGGCGGCGTTACGGATGGCCGAGCGCATCGAAGCGCCTTCCAGCGACTTCATGATCGCGGCGGGGCTGCGGCGGGAGGCATCGTTGGCCGGTTCGAAAGCGGGCGCCTTTGGCGCGGGCTCGGGAGCAAGTTCGCCGGCACGTTGTGCCCGTCGTTCCGCCTGTTTCTGTTGTGCAGCAGTCGGGCGGGAGGTATGGGACTCGGACACTTTGGCCTCCGGTGCGTGTGGCGCCGGTCGAGTTTTCGACGCGGGCTTTTCTTCTTCGTCGAAGTCGATCCTCAGAGCCGCCTCGAGTGCCTGGAACGCGCTGTCGTCAATCGACTCGACCGTCTTGTTGTTCGCCATAGGGTTACGCCTCGTTACCGCCTACTCGGCCGGTTTCTGCCTTGCTCCCTCAGCCGCCTGCAATAGGGGCGCGGCATTGACCGCCTTACTCAGGGATTGCCGTTCTGCCGCCACGCCAGAGGGAAATCCCATTGGATTACAATGGCCGGACAGTGCTTTTCTTCAGCACATAATGACAATTCCTTATCATCTTCCGACCAACGGGCAAAGGTTTACACCCTTCACCCATATGAGCGTATCGTAGTGACACATTCGCGGATGCGTTACAATTAATCGCCCTGTCATTCCTAACGGGGCATATCGGTTGTTAACAGCATTTAAACTAATTTAGAGAGGGAAAAACCATTTGAGACAAATGTTTAACGGTTGTTAACCATGTCTCGAGGTTTTCGCCCAAAATGGGCCTGAATTTAACCGGATAGGCACGCCGCCATGAAAAACATCATGGCACCCAATAAAGATAAAAAAAGGAAATTGGCATGGCAGCGCTGAATATCGCGTTTGAAGCCCCCGAAAATTCCGGCGGGCGTTGCCCCTCCCAGAACCGCCCGATCGACCTCGTACACCTCGCCAAGCAGACCAAGGGCGACAAGGCGCTCGAAATGGAAGTGCTGCAGATGTTCGCCCGCCAGGCGCGGGGTTGCCTGCAGGCTTTCGGCAATCCGGCAAGTTCCGAAACCCGCGAGGCGATCGCCCGCAGGCTGAAGAACGCCGCCCATGCGGTCGGCGCCCATGCGGTTGCTGCAGCGGCTGCCGACGTTGAAACCCGTGCCGAGGAGCCTGCCGCAATCGCTGCCGTCGCGGCTGCGGTCGTCGAAGCCGAAAACTTCATCTGCAAGCTCTGCCGTTGAAGGTTCGGCAGCGGTCGAATGCCACTTGCGTTCGCCGCTTGCATACAGCTTGCGGCGCGATGCTTTCCCGGTAGCGCCGCAATGCAACATGCACTCTCCCGCGAAATGTTGACTGACAGGGAGAATTGGTGGATGACTTCGCCGGTTTTCAATCCGCGACGTCTGGACATCTCATCATGGCACAACTCACTATCATCGCATTTGACGGAACCCGTTTCGACCTTTCTGCCGAAGAGGGCTCGACGGTCATGGAGAATGCGGTGCGCAATTCGGTTCCCGGGATCGATGCCGAATGCGGCGGCGCCTGTGCCTGTGCCACCTGTCATGTCTATGTCGACGAGGAATGGGTCGAAAAGGCCGGTTCCCCTTCGCCGATGGAAGAGGACATGCTCGACTTCGCGGTCGACGTGCGCCCGAATTCGCGCCTGTCCTGTCAGATCAAGATGACGGCGGCCCTCGACGGGCTGACCGTGCACGTGCCCGAACGCCAGGGCTAAACCCGGCCGCCAAAAAAAGCCTCGCTCGTCGACCAGCGAAGAGCGAGGCAAGTGGGCGCATCGCCCTGGCAGGCGAGGGAGGAGACACCTGCGGCACCATGATGCGCCAGGAGAACTCGGGGACCCGCTTACAACTGAGATGAACTTACAAGTATCATGACACTTGTATTTCAGCTTTTCATCAAGTGCTATCAGAAGAAATAGCCGATTATTCACAGGGCAGTGCGCAAGTTTCGCGCAAGCTTCGCCGCCAAACGGCCGCTTTTCCGGGGGGTGTCGAGGGATCACCCTTCAGTTTTGGGCTTTTTTGCTTCTGGAGCGGTATTCGAGAATGCGAATCAGCCGGTCCTCGAAATTGACCGCTTCGATGCGGTCGAAGGCGATCTGAGCCTTGTCATGTTCCTCGACGGCTTTGGCCGTGATTTCCGATACCTTTGCCTGAAGCGTTTCGCAGTCACGCGCGGGTCGCAAGCGTTTCAGCGATTGCTCCAGTTTGCGGGCATGCTGCCTAGCGATTTCCGCGTGGCGCTCCTCGTGCCGCTTGATATCGCTCGAAAGCGCATCCCAGATCAGACCGAGTTCCCGGTCGGCGCGGTTGCGGTTCTTCCAGCGCGGCAGGATGATCTTGGTCTTCAACGTCACCTTCACCTCGCCGACGGAACAGCGTCCATCGGATGGAAGATAGGTGATTTCGCCGCCGAATCTTATCTGGGTCGCACCGGGATGACGGTTGCCGCTGGTCTTCGTCATCGGGCCGCGACGCTCGAGTTCCCGGTCGAGTTCCTCGGCGGTCCGGCCGCCGATCTGGAAGTAGCTGAAGCTCTTGCTGACGATTGTCTCTGCTTGCGACTGGAAGGGGGAAAGCGCCAGCATGGTGGCAGTGATGGCCATGATCCCCAGCCGGTTTGCAAACGTCATTCTTCGTATCCGCAATGTTGTATTCGCCGCGACCTTGGGGCATAGCGACAGCGAGCGCAATATCGGTGCCCGCAATTTTTAAAGAGTGGAAAGGGCCGGTCATGGTTTCCGGGAACGTCACGAACTGGCACCTTGCCCATGGACGGCAACTTCTACTTGGAGAAAAGGGCCGCCTGATGGCGATCGTCAACGTTACGCCAGATTCCTTCTCCGACGGCGGCCGGCACTTCAGCGTCGAAAAGGCGGTGGAGCATGCGCTTGCCTGCCTTGCCGAAGGTGCCGATATCCTCGATATCGGCGGCGAATCGACCCGTCCGGGAAGCGATCCCGTCAGCGCCGGCGAGGAGCAGGACCGTGTCCTGCCAGTGATCGAACGTCTGTCGCGAGAGACAGATGCCCCGATCTCCATCGACACCTATCGTGCGGATACGGCGCGGGCGGCGGTCTCCGCCGGGGCGCATATCGTCAACGACGTTTTCGGGTTGCAGCGGGAGCCTGACATCGCCGAAGTGGCGGCGAACACCGGCGCGGGCCTCTGCATCATGCATACGGGGCGCGACAGGCAGAAGCTTGCCGACGTGGTGGCGGATCAGTTCGCATTTCTGCGGCGTTCGCTTGATATCGCGTCGGCTGCGGGTGTTGCGCCAGAGGCGATCACGCTCGATCCGGGGTTCGGCTTCGCCAAGGAGACGGCGGAGGAGAATTTCGAACTTATGGCCCGGCTGGAGGAAATCTCCAGTCTCGGTTTTCCGCTGCTGGTCGGCACGTCCCGAAAGCGGTTCCTCGGTGCCGTCACCGGCCGCGAGCCCGCCGAGCGCGATGCTGCGACGGCCGCGACGACCGCGCTTCTACGCCTCAAGGGGGCTTCGGTTTTCCGGGTGCACAATGTCGCGATCAACAGGGACGCGCTGCTCGTCGCCGATGCTATGGTGGCCGCGGGCCGCAAGGCTTCAAGGGAAGGCGAGCAATGACCGATATCTACACCATCACACTGAAGAACTGCGCCTTCTTCGCCCGGCACGGCGTTTATCCGGAAGAGGAGTTTCTCGGCCAGCGTTTCTACGTCGATGCGGAGTTCGACGTGGCCGGCGCTAAGGCTGCCGAGAACGACGATCTCGACGGCACCGTCGATTACGGGATCGTTTTCAAGGTGATCGAGGAAATCGTCACCACCAACAGGAAGCTTTTGATCGAGGCGCTGGCGCTTTCGATCGCCAGGGAGCTTTGCGCCCGGTTTCAGCCGATCAAGCGGGCCAGGATTACCGTACGCAAGCCCAGTGCGCCGATTCCCGGCATTCTCGACTATGTACAGGTGAGTGTTGAACACTTCAGCAAATGATGCCTGGCGTCCGGCGACGCTGGGGCTCGGCGGCAATATCGGGGACCCGGTCGCCGCGATGGCGCTTGCGCTTCGTCGGCTCGATGCGCGACCGGATTGCCGCGTCACGGCCGTATCCCGTCTCTATCGCACACCGCCCTGGGGCAAGACGGATCAGGCCGATTTCTACAATTCCTGCGCGGCCGTCGAGACCACGCTTTCCGCCAGGGCGCTGCTTGCGCTGTGTCTCGACATCGAGCGTGACATGAAGCGTGAGAGGATCGAGCGCTGGGGGCCGCGGACCATCGACATCGATATCTTGACCTATGCCGACGAGCAGCATGACGAGGAGGCGCTGAAAGTGCCGCATCCGCGCATGACGGAGCGCGCCTTCGTGCTGATGCCTCTTGCCGATATCGCTCCCGATCTTGAGGTGGACGGGCGGACCGTTTCCGATTGGCTTGGCGAGGCGGATGCAGGCGGAATCGTCGTTGCAAACGAAAACCGCGCCTGGTGGCGCGGTTGAAATCCTTCAGTCGCTTGCCTTCGAGGTGAAAGCTATTCCTCGGCGACCGCCATGGCGGATGCCTGACGATTAAGCTTGAGGCCGATGACGGGAATCATCCGGTCTTCGACCTTGACCGAGATGGTGATGTTCATCGCGGTGTCTTTTTCGATGCGGGCCACCATGGCGCCGTTCAGCTTGGCGCGGTTGATGCCCATGACGACGCGGTCGCCGTTGACCTGGCCCGAAACGATGTCGAGGCCCTTGCCGTCGGCGCCGTCGAGGAACTCGCCCTTGTAGTTGCCGTCGACCTGCGCGATGACGGCGCGCATCGGCTGAGAGAACACACCGACGCGGCAGGTGCCGTCGAGCGTCATGCCGGTTTCCTTGCCTTCGGCCGGCTGGCCCGTCAGGTTGCAGGTGAACTTGGTACCCTTGTACTTGCCTGCGACGATCTCGCCCGGACCTTTCCAGACACCGGCAACCTGCTGGAAAAAGCGTTTGTCGCGCGAGGCCGCATCGGCAGCCGGAGCGGTGGCGATCGTGGCGACGACGGATGCGGCGACCACGCGGCCGACTGGCGAAAAGAAACGAGGTGACATCGACTTACCTTGGTACGAGCAACCAATAAACCCGCATGAAGAATAAGGTGAAAGTGGTTAACGCTTCCTTGATTGGCGCATCAACACTTCAACTGTCCGTGGCGGCAACACGACTTCCGTGCGGCGACGGTATGTCATTCCTTCGCATCCGGGGCGTTGCCTGTCAACTTCGGAGCGAGATCCGAGATGAAGTCTCCGATACCGGGGCGGCGCAAGGCCTTGAAGGGAAGGGGGCGGCAGAGGTCCATGGCGGCGATGCCGATTCGTGCTGTCATCAGGCCGTTTATGACGCCTTCGCCGAGGCGGGCCGACAGGCGGGCGGCAAGGCCGTGACCGAGAATCTGCTGGGCGAGGCTGTCTCCGACAGCGATGGAACCGGTTACGGCAAGGTGGGCGATGACGTCGCGCAAGAGGCGCAGCATGCCGAAAGCACCCGGCCTGCCGCCATAGAGTTCGGCCATGGCCCGCACCAGCCGCACGACCTCGAACAGCACATAGGCGAGATCGACCACGGCACGCGGGCTGACGGCGGTAACGACCGACACGCGCTTCGATGCACCAAGGATGAGGGCGCGGGCGCGGATATCGAGCGGAGCCATCAGTTCCCTTTCGGCAAGCTCGATCAGCAACGGCGCATCGATGATGTCCTCGTCGCTTTCAGCAAGGGTGCGCCTGCCGCGGGCGGTTTCCGGTTTGGACGCAACGAGCCGCACGAGCCTCGCGACGACGGCGCGGGCGGCGGGCCTGATGCCCTCCGCCGTCGCGCGTTCGGCGTCTTCCTTGAGTTTCTGTACGGCGTCCAGCCGGTAGATCCCGGCGATTTCCCGGCTAACGGCGATCAACAGCGCCAGAAGGCCGACCGCGAGCACGGCGATAGCCGCATAACCCAACCAGTCGGAGCGGGCGAAGAGATCGCGGATGAGGCTGTCGATCCAGAGGCCGATCGCCAGCGAAAGGAGGATGCCGAAGGCGCCGAACGCTATGCGCGCAAAAGAGAATGTGCGCCTGCGCGGTTCCGCCACCGGAATCTGCTCGCCGGCGAGGTCCACGCCGAGAAACGGGTCGGCTTCATCTGGAACGATATCGACGTCATGATCGAAACTCTGGGGTGAGCGCCGCTGCTGCGGTGTCGGCCGGATCGGTTCGTCGGGTTCGACACTGAAGGAGGCGGGGCGGCGACCGTTTGACGGCGGCGCAGTCGGGGATTTGGAATCCTTCATGCGAGACGGTCTCCAAACAGGAATTGCATGGCGCGATCGAGCCGGATATGGGGCACCGAGAGTGTTATGCCACCGCCCGTTTCCTCCAGCATGGGGGGACGGAAGCGCACGATGTTGAGTTCGGGCAGATGGCCGGGCGAGGTGGCGTCGTCCAATGCGTGAAAAAAGGCCTCCGGGTTTTCCGGAAGGTCGCCCGGAAAGACGGCGGTCTTGCGGTGGCCGTTGAAATGCTCCGTACCGATCGTCTCGCCGGCCATGGGGGTGCCGACAATAACGGGAAGTTCGTGGCCGTCGCGGCGGACATTGGCTTCCCGGGTCGCGCGGACGGAGGCGAGAGCCATGACGTCGATGCCGGCGCCTGCCATGCCGATCGAGTGGATGGCGCGCTCGACCAGCCGTCGGGTAATCGCTTGCAGGCGGTCGTGGCTTTCGTGATGGAGGTGGTCGGCCTTGGTGGCTGCGACGAGAACGCGGTCGATCCGGCGGCGGATCAGCGATGTCAGCAGGTTATTCGAGCCCGGCCGGAAACAGGCAAGGACGTCGGCCAGAGCCCGTTCGAGGTCTTGGACGGCTTCCGGCCCTCGGTTGATCGCCTGCAGCGCGTCTATCAGCACGATCTGCCGGTCGAGACGGGCGAAATGCTCGCGAAAGAAGGGTTTGACGACGACCGTCTTGTAGGCCTCGTAACGGCGCTCCATCATTGCCCGGAGCGAGCCTTTCGGAGCCCTGGTTTCGGGCATGTCGGGTAGTGGCGCGAAGGTCAGAGCCGGTGACCCCTCGAGATCGCCAGGCATCAGGAAGCGGCCGGGCGGCAGCGTCGAAAGCGATCGCTCGTCCGACTTGCAGGCTCTCAGATAGGCGGTGAAGCTTTCCGCGAGCCGGCGGGCGGTCATTTCATCGGCGGGGGCATCCATCACGGTTGCGGAGCAATGTGCCAGCCAGTCGCGCGCCAGTTCGGCGCGAATGCCCCTTTTTGCGAGTGCGGCGGTGTTTTCGCTGAATTCGCGAAAATCCTGTCCGAGCAGCGGCAGGTCGAGCAGCCATTCTCCGGGATAGTCGACGATATCGATCGAAAGCCGTCCGGGCGAGAAAAGTCGGTTCCAGCCGCTGGCGCTCCTGAATTCGATCGTCACGCGCAGTTCGGAGATGGCCCGGGTGGAATCGGGCCAGACGCGATCCTTGACCAAGGCGCGGATGTGATCCTCATACTGGAAGCGCGGGATCGCATCGTCGGGCTGTTCCTCCAGCCGGACGTTCGAAACACGGCCGGAACGGACGGGCTCGAACAGGGGCAGGCGGCCGCCATGCAGGAGATTGTGAACAAGCGACGATATAAAGACGGTCTTGCCGGCGCGCGACAGGCCGGTCACGCCGAGCCTCAGCGTCGGATTGACGAGATTGGCGGCCCGGTCCGTGAGATTGTCGAATACGATGGCGGCTTCATCGGAAAGGCTGGTCAGCGAAGGAGGCAATTGTCTTTTTCCCGCAATGGTCTGCAGCGCCAATATAGGGTGCCGTGGCGAAGCCCGAAAGACGAGGCGGCGTGCTTTCCTCCGGGTGGCCTTCGTCAGCCGACCAGAAAATCCGCGAGCAGCCAGGGCTTTTCACCCGATGCAGAAGGCGCGCCGTAGTTCAGAACCGCAAGACCCGCGGTCGGATACCCCTCCGGAATGAAGCGGTTTGCCGCATCCATGCCGGCAAGCGAGATCAGCACTTCCTCGATCGCGGGATTGTGGCCGACGAGCATTACCGAACCGTAGCCCTCCAGGGCGGAGAGAATTTCGAGGTAGTTGTCGGCCGGCGCGTTGTAGAGTTCGTCAACGAACCGGCATTCCATTTCGCCGGGGAACGCCCGCTGGATGGCATCTGCCGTTTGCCGGCAACGCACGGCAGTCGAGGAAATCAGCAGTTCCGGACGATAGTTCCTGTCGGCCGCCGCGTCCGCCACGAGTTCAGCCTCCGCATATCCGGCGTCGTCGAGGGAACGGTCGAAATCGCGCTGTCCAGGCATCGCCCAGCCGGATTTCGCATGCCGCAGCAGATAGATACGATCGGGAGGCGGGGTTACGAGAGACATCCGGTGAGATTTTCCGCGAATGGACTTCGGCATTGACCTAGCCGTTGACAGGGACGTCCGTCAACTGCTGCTAAAGGCCGATAGGAGGCGAGGCCTGTCGGCTATCAACCAGGACTTGCGGCCCGTCGAGTGCGAAAAATGAAATAGTGGTTAAATACTATGCGTTTAGCTGAAAAATGTGACAGATTTAAAAATGCCTTGAAAACGTCCAGAAGGCTTGAACCTGTTTTACCGAAAGGTTATACACCCGCCCATTGAGATGTTCTTCAGGAGAATCGCGTTGAGTGAGAAGATCGATCTTAGCAATTATGTTCTCTCGGAAGACGATGAGTTCATGAACGCAAACCAGAGGGCATACTTCCGGGCAAAACTCATCGCATGGAAGAACGACATCCTCCGGGAAGCGCGGGAAACCCTCGATCACCTTGCCGAAGAAAGCGCCAACCATCCCGATCTTGCCGACCGGGCTTCCTCAGAAACAGACCGTGCCATCGAACTCAGGGCCCGCGATCGTCAGCGCAAGCTGATCTCGAAGATCGATGCAGCCCTGCAGCGCATCGAAGACGGCACCTACGGTTATTGCGAGGAAACCGGCGAGCCGATCGGCTTGAAGCGGCTGGATGCACGTCCCATTGCGACGCTGTCCATCGAGGCGCAGGAGCGTCACGAGCGTCGCGAGAAAGTCTATCGCGACGAGTGATATCCCTCCGGGCGAGGATGAAATGAACTGCCGGCCCAGGGCCGGAAAAGAAGATGCCGGCCAAAAGCCGGCATTTTTCATTGGATAGCGATCCGGGCTTATCCCCGCGGTGGACGTGCGCTCGGCTTTCCGGGCGCTTCCTGCCCTGCCGTTCAGTTGTTGCGGTTGACCGATATCTCGCCGAAGATGCGGGCGATTTCCTTCTGAAGGTTCGGTTCTTCACGATTGCCCGATGTCGGCGTGCCGGGCGGCGGCGTAACGATCACGGGAGGCGCCACAGGGCGGTTGGGCCGAATGTCCGGCACGATTGCTGCCACCTCGAACGGCGTTCTTGTCGCGGCTGTCTCGTTCGCCGAAAGATGAAGCGCCATTTCCTCCTCCAGTACGCGCTCGAACTCGCTCAGCTCCTGCTTGGGATGCTGTTCGTCCGCCGCATGAATGGCCGGAGCAATGTTTGCTGCCGGCGGTTGATCCTGGCTGGAAGGAAGAACGCGCTGACGGGCCGCTTCGAGAATATCCTCCGCATGAACCATTTGCCCCTGCGCCTGGTGCTCGGATTGCTCCTGCTGTTTTGGCGGGGGCGCGGCGGGCGCGGGTTGCTGCACGGGCATTGCAGCGCGCGCGTCCGAGGAAGGCGCCGTCGCCGCGGCCAGCGCCGGTGGCTCGATATGGACCGGCTGAACGTTGGTGGCCCCGGATGCGGGCGATGCGGTCGGCACCACAGGCGCGCTCTGGGGTGCGTGAGTCTGCGCCACTGCTTCAGGTGCGGCTGCGGCAACCGGGGGGGCTGCCGGTTCGGGGCGAGGAGCGGGGGCACGAGCGGATTGCTGCGCCGGTCTTGCCGCGACGGGTTCTGCCTTGACGGGCTGGGGCGCCGGCGGACGTTCGGCGACCGGCGGTCTCGGGGCCTGTTCGACGGCCGGGATGGGCTGCTCCTGCGGCAGGCTGCGGGGAGACTCTGCATGGGGGGCGATACGGGCCGCCGTTTCGGGGTTCTCCACCGACGCGGCTACGGGAACGGCCGAGAGATAAGCGCGCTCGTCGCCGATGCCGCTCTCGATGACGATATCGGTCGGACCGCCGATCATCACGAGATGCTCGACATTGTCCCTGCGAACGAGAACGAGCCGACGCCTTGCGTCGACGGCTGCCGCATCCAGCACCTGAAGCCGCGGCTGGCGATTCCTTCCGCCACGCACGAAGGGCGACGGCGCGCGGTTGCGCAAGAGCCGTAAAACGACAAACAGGCACAGAAGCGCAAGGCTTACGCCGAGCGCAGCGACCAGGAAACGGTTACCATAGGTGGTGACCAGTTCTTCAAGCATGTCGCGCTCTCCTTTTTCTGCTTTCTGGCAGAAGGCGATTGTTTTAGCAATCCGGGGCAGGGCGCCAACGACCGGCTGACACGGCGCTGATCGTTTCTCTTTCGCATTCCACGACCTAAATGAGGCAATCCTGTGGGGATTGCCGCGCCTCAGCCCCTCAATCCGCTTGTTCGGAGCTTTTTGCGACAGGTGCAAATTGCTAAAGAAGATCTGAAGTATCCGATTCCCACGGGTCGGCTTCACACACGAGGCATATATGAAGAGATTGCAGCAGGCCGGCGAGTACGAAGGTCCATTGTTGGATCGCGGCGCCCGTTCCGGCGCGGCTTTCCGCATCATTCTGCTTGCACTTGTGCTTGTCTGTGCCGCCGTCGCTTTTGTCTTTTTCAAGGACCAGCTCGAAAATGAGGTGGTGCTCGGCGTTCTCGGCGTTCTGGCGATGACTGGAATTTTCTTTCTGGTTTCTGCCGTGATCGGCTTCGTCGAGGTGATGCCGCAATCCCGTTCGGATTCGCTCGCGCGCAATTTCCTGGCCAACCTGCCGGAAGGCACGCTGATTACCGAGGCCGACGGGCGGGTGATTTACGCGAACGCCGCCTATGGTCGAATGACCGGCGCCACCAAGGCGACCGAGGTTCAGGCTCTTGAAACCCTTTTGTCGCGCTATCGCGAGTCGTCCGAGGCGCTTTATCGCCTGACCAACGGCTTGCGCGAGGGCCGTGAGGGCTATGAGGAATTTCGCCTGCTCAAGCCGCTGGGTGTCCACACCGGGAACGGTTCCGGCGCACATTGGTACAGGCTCAAGGCCAGGCTGGTCCCCAGTGAAACCGGTGCGCGGAAGCTGCATGTCTGGCAGATCACCGACATCACCTCGGAGCGGGACGATCAGGAACGCTTCTTCAAGGAACTGCAGCACGCCATCGACTATCTCGACCATGCACCCGCAGGCTTCTTCTCGGCCGGTCGGAAAGGCGAAATCTACTATCTCAATGCCACGCTGGCGGAATGGCTCGGTATCGACCTGACCCAATTTGCGCCGGGTTCGATGACGATTGCCGATCTTGTCGCGGGCGAAGGCATGGCGCTGGTCAATTCGGTGCAGGCCGAGCCCGGCCTGTCGAAGACGGAAACGCTGGACCTGGATCTCAGAAAGACCAACGGCCAGAGCTTTCCGGTGCACCTCGTCCACCGCGTTCGTTCGGCGCGGGACGGGGCACCCGGCGAGAGCCGTTCCATCGTGCTTGCGCGGCAGGAGGGCAGAGGTTCCGATCAGTCGGCCTCGATCGCTTCCATGCGTTTCACCCGGTTCTTCAACAATACGCCGATGGCGATCGCCTCCGTCGATGGCGAGGGCCGGATCCTGCGCACCAACGCGCCGTTCATGAAGCTCTTTTCGGATATCGTCGGCCGCGACTATGTCGATCGCGGGGGCAAGCTCGAGGCCGTGATCCACGAAAGCGAGCGGGAGCAGTTCCGTCAGGCGCTGGCTGCCGCCAAGGATCGCCAGGTCGACATCGCCCCGATCGATAGCCGTCACCCGGAAAACGATGCGCGGCATTTCCGTTTCTATGTCAATGCGGTGATCGACCAGAGCGACGAGGCTCCGGAAGAGGCGGCCATCGTCTACGCCGTCGACGTGACTGACCAGAAGGCGCTCGAAACGCAGATGGCGCAGACGCAGAAGATGAACGCAGTCGGCACGCTTGCGGGCGGTATCGCGCACGACTTCAACAACGTTTTGACAGCCATTCTGCTTTCCTCCGACCACCTGCTGCTTCAGGCCCGGCCTTCGGATGCCAGCTTTGCGGACCTTATGGAGATCAAGCGCAACGCTAACCGGGCGGCGGTACTCGTTCGGCAGTTGCTCGCCTTTTCGCGCAAGCAGACCATGCGCCCGACCGTGCTCAATCTGACGGACGTGATCGGCGACTTGAGAATGCTGGTCGACAGGCTGATTTCCGGAACCAACGTCAAGCTCAAGGTCGAGTACGGGCGGGATCTCTGGCCGGTGAAAACCGACCTCTCGCAGTTCGAGCAGGTGCTGATTAATCTGTGCGTCAATGCCCGAGACGCCATGCCGGATGGCGGTACGATCACCATCACGACACGCAACGTCTCGCCCCCGGAGACTGCGGCTTTCCATTATCGTGGCCTGCCGGAAGAGGAGATGGTTCTCGTCGAGGTCGCCGATACCGGTACCGGCATCGCCCCCGAGATCATGGACAAGATCTTCGAACCCTTCTTCACCACCAAGGAAGTGGGCAAGGGAACCGGTCTCGGACTGGCGATGGTCTATGGCATCATCAAGCAATCCGGCGGCTACATCTATCCCGAGTCCGAAGTGGGCAGAGGCACGGTCTTCCGCATCTTCCTGCCACGCCATGTGGTCGAGCTCGCGCCGAGCGCAGCGCCGACGGGCGCTGTGTCCGAGGGGGGCGATGCCGCGCAGACCGCGCAGGCGGCGGCCCCGCAGGCATCGGAACCCGACGATCTTACCGGCAAGTCGGCGGTGGTGCTGCTGGTCGAGGACGAGGAGGCCGTGCGCCGCGGGGGCAAGCGCATGCTGGAAACCCGCGGCTATACCGTGCATGAGGCGGGTTCCGGCGTGGAAGCGCTCGATATCATGGACGAGCTCGGCGGAGCGGTCGATATCGTCGTTTCCGACGTGGTGATGCCGGAAATGGATGGCCCGACGCTGCTTGGGGAGCTTCGCAAGAAATATCCCGACCTGAAATTCATCTTCGTTTCCGGCTATGCGGAGGATGCGTTCGCGCGCAACCTGCCGGCCGACGCAAAGTTCGGGTTCCTGCCCAAGCCCTTCTCGCTCAAGCAGCTCGCCGTGGCCGTGCGCGAGATGCTCGATAGTTCAAATTGACAACAGTCACCATATTTGCCCTATTTCTGTGACGGACAACATCCTCCTGTCACATCGATATCCTGTGATCGTGGCGGGCCGGATGCGCTATTTTCGGCGGGCGGTCGATCCATGCGGGAGGTATTCGGGAACTGAGCGAGATGAACGAGTGGGCCGAGGGGCCGGTCGAGCGGAATGCAATTCTTGCCCGGATACAGACCGCCGACAGTCTGACTGATCTCGATACCTGCATGCGGCTGTTGCAGCGGCGCTTCGGTTTTCGCTTCTACAAGCTTTTTGCGCAGCGCCCGGCGAATGGCACATCGTTACGCGGCAGATTGCTGCTCTACAGTGTCGACGAGGCCTTCCTCGACGGCTTCGACGCCATCAGCGATCTACCGCCCACGCCCGACATCATTCTCGCCAGTGCCGAGCAGCAGCTCTATCAATGGTCTATCGACGATCTGCGATGTCTGGAAGGCCTCGCACCCAACCTGGTCGAACTGACAAAGTTGCTGACGCGCCACGACATGCTGAACGGCGTCTATTTCGCCCTGCCGGCGCTCGATGGCAAAAAACAGATCATGAGCCTTTATGGCGACCGCTTGCCGCTTTCCTCCGCCGAGATCGAGGACTTCTGCTTTCTCGCCATCCACGTGCTCGACCGGGCGGGGATGCTGGAGAAACGTCTCGACGGCGCCCGGGCGGGCATGTCCAACCTGGAGATCCGATGCCTTCAAATGGCGGCCTCCGGCCTCGACACTGCGGCGATTGCGGTGCGGTTGTCGCTTTCGACGCGGACGGTCAATTATCTCGTCGGTTCGCTCTGCCGCAAGTTGAATACGGACCGGTTGGAACAGGCCCTGCGCCGTGCCGCGCAGATCGGGTTCATCTAAGCAGGAGGATTGTCGCGGCGGGCGTGTCGGGCAAAGTCGTTGCAGACTTCGGCGTGTCGAGGGGGCAGCGTCCGACCTGCCGCCCCATCGTTTCCGGCCGAGGCGTTATCGGTCGTTCATCGCGACGGCGATCTCGGCGGCGAGACGGGCGTTGTTCTCGACCAGGGCGATGTTGGTCTTCAGACTGCGACCATCGGTCAGATGGAAAAGATTATCGAGCAGGAATGGCGTGACGTTCTTGCCGGTGATTTCCTCGCGTTCGGCATTGACGAGCGCCCGGCCGATATAGATTTCCATTTCCTCGCGCGGGATCTCGTCGGCAAGCGGCACCGGATTTGCCACGAGCATGCCGCCTTCGATCCCCAGTTGCTCGCGCATGCGCTGGAAATTCGCGATGGCTGCCGGGCTCGGCAATGTCAGCGGGCTCGGCAGGCCGGAACTGCGCGACCAGAAGGCCGGAAATTCCTCGCTGTCGTAGGTTACAACCGGCACTCCACGGGTTTCCAGATATTCCAGCGTCTTCGGGATGTCGAGAATGGCCTTCGGGCCGGCAGAGACCACGATGACCGGCGTGCGGCCGAGTTCCTCCAGGTCGGCGGAAATGTCGAAGGTCTCCTCCGCCCCGCGATGGACGCCGCCGATGCCGCCGGTCGCAAAGACCGAGATGCCGGCGCGAGCGGCCGCGATCATGGTTGCGGCAACCGTTGTCGCGCCGGTGCGACGCTCGGCAAGCGCGAAGGCGATATCCGCACGGGAGAGCTTCATTGCATCGTGGCGCCTGGCCAGTGCCTCGATCTGTGCGGTATCGAGGCCGATATGCAGTACGCCGTCGATCACTGCGATGGTCGCGGGAACGGCGCCCTGTTGGCGGATGATGGATTCGACGCTGCGCGCCATCTCCAGATTGCCGGGATAGGGCATGCCATGCGTGATGATGGTCGATTCCAGGGCAACGATCGGCGCGTTGCGGGCCTTGGCGGCGGTGACTTCACCGGAATAGACGATGGGCAGGAGAGGCGAGATGGCTTTGGTCATCACTGATATCCGTATTGTGCAAACATTGTCATGACAGGATTTCGGCGTCGGGCACAAGCTCCAGCCGGCTGGCAAGAATATCCGTCGCGAGATTTTCGGCCGTCGCCTGCGGCGAAAGCAGGGTGACTGCGGCGGCCGCGGTGCCGGTGCGCAGGGCGATGTCGAGGGACGCGCCGTCGAGCCGCGCGGCAAGGAACCCGGCGGCGAAGGCGTCTCCGGCGCCCGTGACGTCAGCGATATCCGACACAGGCGGCGGCGTGAGGGCGATCACGCGATCCTTCTCGAAGGCGATGGTCATGTCGCCGCCGGCGGTGATCGTCCCGGCCTTCAGGCCCGCGCGTCGCAGCAGGTCCGGCCACTCGACGGCATCGACGGCGCGGCGGCCGGCAAGCACCTCGGCTTCGGTTGCATTCATGAATACGTGGTCGAGGCGCTCGAGGCAGGGCAGCAGTCTCGTCGCCTTGGCCGGCGAAATGGCAATGGCGGCAAGCGATGCACCGTTCGATGCGGCGATGTCGGCGATAGCGGCGATCGTCTCCGATGGCAGGTTGGCGTCGCACAGGATCATGTGGGCAGAAGCGAGGCTCTCCCGGACGGTGCGGGCCCGCAGGCGCCGTGCCGTGAAAAGGTCGTAGAGCGCCATGTCCGCCAGCGCGATCACGAGATTGCCATCCTCTTCCAGTATGGCCGTATAGCTTGGCGTGACCCGATCGAGAAATGTGATGGGGCAATCGTCGATGCCGAGTCGCTCAGCGGCCGCAGAGACACGTTCACCGGCCGGATCGCCGCCGCGGGGGGAGATCAGCCGGACGCTGCGGCCCAGGCGGGCAAGATTACAGGCTGCATTGAAGCCGCCGCCACCCGGTTCCTCAATCCAGCGCCCGGGGTTGCTCGCACCCATTTTCGCCGGGCCGAAGAGACGGCCGCGGCGATCGATATGGGCGCCGCCGATGACGAGGACATCGACCGTCATAGGGGTGCGCCACCGGTGTCGGACGGTGGCGAATCGAGCCATGTTCCGGTGCTGCCAGCGATGTCGGAGAGGCGCGGGGAAGCTGCGTCCCGCAGTGGCGGAACATAAAAAGTACGTATTGCAGAATTTCCCGATAATTCATTGGGTTGACGGGGTATTGCAATATTGGAACAAAACGTGTACATACAGTTCACCGGCTGCTTCATTGCCTATGCGGCTTCAATAACCTAAAGGTGGACAGAATGGCACAGAATTCTTTGCGGCTCGTAGAGGACAAATCGGTGGATAAAAGCAAGGCATTGGAAGCGGCGCTCTCTCAGATCGAACGGTCGTTCGGCAAGGGCTCGATCATGAAGCTCGGCGCAAACGAGAGCGTGGTCGAGATCGAAACGATTTCGACCGGCTCTCTCGGTCTCGATATCGCGCTCGGCGTCGGCGGTCTGCCGAAGGGCCGCATCATCGAAATCTACGGTCCGGAAAGCTCGGGTAAAACGACGCTGGCTCTGCAGACCATCGCGGAAGCCCAGAAGAAGGGCGGCATCTGCGCCTTCGTCGATGCCGAACACGCGCTCGATCCGGTTTATGCCCGCAAGCTCGGTGTCGACCTGCAGAATCTTCTGATCTCCCAGCCCGATACCGGTGAGCAGGCGCTTGAAATCACCGATACGCTGGTGCGTTCCGGTGCCGTCGACGTGCTCGTCGTCGACTCGGTTGCCGCGCTGACGCCGCGCGCTGAAATCGAAGGCGAAATGGGCGACAATCTGCCGGGCCTTCAGGCGCGTCTCATGAGCCAGGCGCTGCGCAAGCTGACAGCGTCGATCTCCCGTTCAAACTGCATGGTGATCTTCATCAACCAGATCCGCATGAAGATCGGCGTGATGTTCGGCTCGCCGGAAACCACCACCGGCGGCAATGCGCTGAAGTTCTATGCTTCGGTTCGTCTCGACATCCGCCGTATCGGCGCCGTCAAGGAGCGCGAGGAGGTCATCGGTAACCAGACCCGCGTCAAGGTCGTCAAGAACAAGATGGCGCCGCCCTTCAAGCAGGTTGAATTCGACATCATGTACGGCGAGGGCGTTTCCAAGACCGGCGAACTGGTCGATCTTGGCGTCAAGGCTGGGATCGTCGAGAAATCGGGTGCCTGGTTCTCCTACAACAGCCAGCGGCTGGGGCAAGGACGCGAAAACGCCAAGCTGTTCCTGCGTGACAATCCGGCGCTTGCCCAGGAGATCGAGATGGCGCTTCGCCAGAACGCCGGTCTCATTGCCGAGAGCCTGCAGAACGGCGGGCCGGATGCAAACGACGGGGATGGTTCGGACGAATAAACTCCCGGTTCTTGCGTTTTGATTTCTTTGCCGGCTGCATCTCCCGCGAGGTGCGGCCGGTTTTGCGTCGGGCGGCTGGACAGGGGGGATGCCGGACGATAAAAGCCATTGATTTTCGCGAATGGCCGGTTTCCCGGCGTGAATGAAGGGCGTGACATGAGCGGTGTAAACGACATCCGGTCGACTTTCCTCGAATACTTCAAGACGAACGGCCACGAAGTCGTTTCATCCAGCCCGCTAGTGCCGCGCAACGACCCGACGCTGATGTTCACCAATGCCGGCATGGTGCAGTTCAAGAACGTCTTTACCGGCCTCGAACAGCGCCCGTACTCGACGGCCGCGACGGCGCAGAAATGCGTGCGTGCCGGCGGCAAGCACAATGACCTCGACAATGTCGGCTACACTGCGCGCCACCACACCTTCTTCGAAATGCTCGGTAATTTCTCCTTCGGCGACTACTTCAAGGAGCGTGCGATCGAGCTTGCCTGGAACCTGATTACGAGGGAATTCGGTCTCGACCGCAATCGCCTTCTGGTCACCGTCTACCATACCGACGACGAAGCCTTCGGCCTGTGGAAGAAGATCGCCGGTCTCTCCGACGAGAAGATCATCCGTATTCCGACCAGCGACAATTTCTGGGCCATGGGCGATACCGGGCCCTGCGGCCCCTGTTCGGAAATCTTCTACGACCATGGCGACCATATCTGGGGCGGCCCGCCCGGCTCGCCGGAAGAAGATGGTGACCGCTTCATCGAAATCTGGAACCTCGTCTTCATGCAGTATGAGCAGGTGACGAAGGAGGAGCGCGTCGACCTGCCGCGTCCCTCGATCGACACCGGTATGGGCCTCGAGCGTGTTGCCGCCGTCCTGCAGGGCAAGCATGACAACTACGATATCGACCTCTTCCGCGCGCTGATCGAAGCCTCCGTCGAACTGACGGGCGTCAAGGCCGAGGGCGAGCGCCGGGCAAGCCACAGGGTCATTGCCGACCACCTGCGCTCCTCGGCATTCCTGATCGCGGACGGCGTGCTGCCTTCGAATGAAGGCCGCGGCTATGTGCTTCGCCGCATCATGCGCCGCGCCATGCGTCACGCCGAACTTCTCGGTGCGCGTGAGCCGATCATCTACAAGCTGCTGCCGACGCTGGTCCAGCAGATGGGCCGCGCCTATCCGGAACTGGTGCGGGCCGAGGCCCTGATCTCCGAGACGCTGAAGCTCGAGGAAACCCGCTTCCGCAAGACGCTGGAGCGCGGCCTCTCGTTGCTTTCGGACGCCACCTCCGAGCTGAAGAAGGGCGACAGCCTCGATGGCGAGACCGTCTTCAAGCTTTACGACACCTATGGCTTCCCGCTCGACCTGACGCAGGATGCGCTGCGCGCCCGCGGCATTGGCGTCGACATCACCGGCTTCAACGACGCCATGCAGCGCCAGAAGGCCGAGGCGCGCGCTCACTGGGCGGGTTCCGGCGACAAGGCGACCGAGACCATCTGGTTCGAACTCAAGGAAAAACACGGTGCGACGGAATTCCTCGGCTATTCGTCCGAGGCGGCCGAAGGCCAAGTTCTTGCCATCGTCAAGGACGGCGCCGCCGTCGACAGCGCCTCCAAGGGCGATGCGGTGCAGGTCATTGTCAACCAAACGCCGTTCTACGGTGAGTCCGGCGGTCAGATGGGCGATGCGGGCACGATTGCAAGCGACACCGCAAGCCTTGCCGTTTCGGACGTCCAGAAGAAGGGCGAAGGACTGTTCGTGCATATCGCCGAGGTTTCGGACGGCACGATCCGTGTCGGAGACGCCGTCAGCCTGACGGTCGATCACGCTCGCCGCTCGCGCCTGCGCGCCAACCATTCGGCCACCCATCTGATCCATGAGGCGCTGCGCGAGGTGCTTGGCACCCATGTGGCGCAGAAGGGATCGCTGGTCGCGCCTGAGCGGTTGCGTTTCGACGTTTCCCATCCGAAGCCAATCACGGCGGACGAGTTGAAGGTCGTCGAGGAAATGGCCAACGAGATCATCGTCCAGAACGCGCCCGTCACGACGCGCCTGATGAGCGTGGACGACGCGATCGCGGAAGGCGCTATGGCTCTGTTCGGCGAAAAATACGGCGACGAAGTCCGCGTGGTTTCCATGGGTACCGCGACCCGCGGACCGAAGGCCGGAAAGCCCTATTCCATCGAGCTTTGCGGCGGCACCCATGTGGCCGCGACTGGCGATATCGGCCTTGTCCGTATCCTGTCGGACAGCGCGGTCGGCGCCGGCGTACGCCGCATCGAGGCGCTGACCGGCGAAGCGGCGCGTGCCTATCTGTCCGAGCAGGACGAGCGGGTGAAGCAGCTTGCCACGACGCTGAAGGTCCAGCCGGGTGATGTCGTCTCACGCGTCGAGGCTCTGGTCGATGAGCGCCGCAAGCTGGAGCGCGAACTGGCTGATGCCAAGCGCAAACTCGCCATGGGCGGCGGCGGTCCGGCTGCCGCCGATGAAGGCGCGCGCGATGTGGCCGGTACGCGCTTCCTCGGCAAGGTGCTGAAGGGTGTCGATGCCAAGGATCTCAAGGGCCTTGTCGATGAAAGCAAGGCCGGGCTCGGATCGGGCGTCGTCACGCTGATCGGCGTTTCCGAGGATGGCAAGGCAAGCGTTGTGGTCGGCGTTACCGCCGATCTCGCCGGCCGATTCAGTGCCGTGGACCTCGTTCGCGTTGCCGCGGCCGTCGTTGGCGGCAAGGGTGGCGGTGGCCGGTCGGACATGGCCCAAGCGGGTGGTCCGGATGGCGACAAGGCCGAAGCCGCAATCGAGGCCGTCGCCGCCGCACTGGCCGGCTGATCTTCGGGTTGGCCCGTTTCGCCGGGCCGACGATTCCAACAGGAAATAGGGGCGTGGACCACATCCGCGCCCCTTTCGTTTGGTCGCGGCGCGGTGCTGTTGCGGTTCTCAGGCCACGGGAGCGGCGGCTTCCCGGATCAGCGCGCGTGCGGTCCGGATGTTTGGAACATAGTCGACCTGCGGGCTTCTTACCTCATGGGTTTCCAGAAGACGCCGGAAATCAGGATTGGCGCCGACGATGAAGACCCGAACGCCCGCCCTTTCGGCCTTGCGGATCGTGCCGGCGATCACGTTGGCCGCAGTTGAGTCCATGAACGATACGGCCGAGCAGTCCAGCACGAAATTCTGGTATCGGTCGGCGATACGGTCGAGAACCGAACCGACGGTCGCGGCCGCGCCAAAGAAGAAGGCGCCGCCGATCCGGTAGACAACGGTGCTGGCATCGCTGTTGTCCAGCGGATGTTCGGTCTCCTCCTCGTGGGGCACGATGGTAACGCTCTTGCTCATGCGGTTGATGAAGAGCAGCGCGCCGAGGGTAAAGCCGACGATGATCCCTTCCGTCAGGTCGCGGAAGACCACGAGCAGGAAGGTGACCAGCAAGACGACGGCATCGCCGAGCGACGACCTGAGCAGGGCGGCGAAGGCCGGCCTTTCGACCATGTTCCAGGAGACGATTGCCAGCACGCCGGCCAGCGCGGCCAGTGGAATATAGCTGGCGAGCGGGGCTGCGGCGGCCATGAAGACGAGCAGGAAGACGGCATGCAGCATGCCGGAGATTGGGCTCGTTCCACCGGCGCGGACATTGGTTGCGGTCCGGGCGATGGTTCCGGTCACGCAGATGCCGCCGAAGAGGGCAGAGCCGATATTGGCGACGCCCTGGCCGATGAGTTCGATGTTGGAGCGGTGACGACGACCGGTCATGCCGTCGGCCACGACTGCCGACAGAAGGGATTCGATTGCGCCGAGCAATGCAAAGGCAATGGCGTCAGGCAATACTGCGCGGGCAAGCTCCGGCGACAGCGACGGCAGGTGGGGTACCGGCAGGCTGCGCGGGATGCCGCCGAAGCGCGTGCCGATGGTTGCCACCGGCAGGTCCAGAAGCGCCGTGACGAGGGATGCGAGACATACTGCGATCAGCAATCCGGGCCAGGAAGGGCGAAACCGGCGCAGGATGAGGATGGTGGCAATCGTCAGAAATGCCACTGCCGCCGCAGCGACGTTGAGCGTCGGAAAGGCTTCGATCAGGACCGGCAGTTTTTCGATCAGTGGTCCTGGTTCCCTTCCGGGCAATGTCAGTCCCAGGAGTTCGGTGATCTGGCTCGAAAAAATGATGACGGCAATGCCGGCGGTAAAGCCGACGGTGACCGGATAGGGGATGAATTTCACGTAGTCGCCGAGCCGCAGAAGCCCCGCGAGCATGAGGAAGAAGCCGGCCATCGCCGTGGCAAGCAGAAGGCCTTCCACCCCATGTGTGGCGACGGTCGCGGCCACCAGCACGATGAAGGCACCGGCGGGTCCGCCGATCTGGTGGCGACTGCCCCCCAGGAGCGAGACAAGGAAGCCGCCGATGATGGCGGTGAAGAGCCCCCGATCCGGAGTTACGCCGGAGGCGATGGCAATGGCCATGGAAAGGGGAAGGGCGACGATGGCAACCGTCAGGCCCGCTATGGCATCGGCCTTCAGCCGTGGCAGGCTGTAACCTTCGGCAAAGACGCTGATGAGCTTTGGCTCGAATTCGCTGTTCACGATGGCTCGACGATGCGAATAGGGGTTGAGGACAAACGCGGTTCATGGCGCCCTATCATTGGTACCCCGAGTCTGCCTGATCGCAAATCGCCGGTCCGGCGATATTTGATAAAAGTCAAGGAATGGAAAGCAGGATTTGTCAAATCGGCCTGTGCTTCCTTCTCAAGCGCAACGGCATGGCAATCGGCAGACGGAAAACATGACGAAGACGGATATCTGGGCGACCTACGAAAGCAGGCTGCCGCGCGTCTCGCGCCATATCTACGAGCACCTCGACGAGGAACTCGACAACGACAGGCTCGCAGGGGTTGCCTGCATGTCGCCCTATCACTGGCATCGCATCTATCGCGCGGTGCATGGTGAGACGCTGGCCGCCACGGTCAAGCGGCTGCGCCTGCAGCGCGCGGCCGCGGAGCTTGCGGCATCCGACCGTCCTGTCCCGCTGATCGCCCGCCGTTGCGGCTACCCCAATCTCCAGTCGTTCAACCGGATCTTCAAGGCGGCCTACGGTCTGCCGCCGGCCCGATATCGGAAGGAGGGGAGCCATCGGATGTTCCAGACGATCCGGGATAAGGAGGATTGGGCGATGTATGACGTGACATTGAGAACATTTGCGGACATGCCGGTCATGGGTGTTGCCCATCGCGGTGCCTATATGGAGATCGGCAAGGCGTTCGAACAGCTTTTCGGAACGCTGTTCAGCCGAAATCTTGGCGATCCGCATGCGCGCATGTTGGCGATCTATTACGACGATCCCGAAAGCGTCGCGGAAAGCGCGCTCCGCTCGCTTGCCTGTGTCACCGTTGCTCAGCCGACACCCGTCGATCCGCCGTTGCAGACGGCTCTCATCGAAGCCGGGGAATGCGCCGTCCTGCTGCACAAGGGGCCATATGCCGATATGCGTTTCGCCTATCGCTGGCTTTACGGGGAGTGGTTGCGCAATTCAGGCCGGGAGGTGCGCGATGCGCCGGTCTTCGAAATCTACCTCAACAATCCCCGGGAAGTCCCTCCGGCCGAATTGCTGACGGAGATATGTCTGCCGCTCAGATAGCTCGGGCGCAGAAAGATCGCATATCGATGTGTCCGATATGGATGTCGCGAAGGAATCATGCGCTTTTCTGCATGGCCGCCATCGCGGCATCGTCCAGTTCGACGGCGCGCCGATATGCAGGACGCTCGCTCACGCGCCCCAGATAGTCGACGAAGGCAGGACGCTTCTCGATCGAGCCGAACTGCAGCCCCCAGCCGATATGCGAACCGACATAGACATCCGCTGCGGTAAAGCGTTCGCCGGCGATATAGGCGGTGCGGCTCACCGCCTTTTCCAGCGTGGCCATGACATCATCGAACGAACCGTAGCCGATCATGCGGCGCCTGTCCTCGGGCACGACGAAGCCAAGCGCGCGATTGGAGACCGCGGCCTCCAGCGGACCTGCGGCAAAAAACATCCAGCGATAATAATCTGCCCGATCCGTTGTTGCGGGCGCAAGCTCCGCCTCGGGAAAGGCGTCGGCGAGATAGGCGCAGATCGCCGCACATTCGGTGACGATCTTCTGGCGATGCACGATCGAGGGCACCTTGCCCATCGGATTGATGGCGCAATAAACCGCGGTTTTCATCGGTGGACCGAAAGGGACGATCTCCGCACGATAGGGAGCGCCGGTTTCCTCAAGCATCCAACGAGCAATGCGTCCGCGCGACATGGGATTGGTGTAGAAGACGATTTCACTCATACCGCTCCTCCGTTTTCGTTCACTTTATGTTCGTTGTTCCTGCGTGTCAACGAAGCCGGTTTGCGATCCTTGAGATGATGTTGCCAAGCGCAGATGGCCCTTTTGGCGGTTTTCAGAAATCCGTCCATCGCCGGACCCGGAGGTTCCGGAACAAAAAACCCGGCACAAGGCCGGGTTTCTCAAGAAGAACGGCGGGGGCCCGGCCTCAGGCGGCCATGGCCTTCTTCAGGTTTTCGTCGATCTTGTCGAGGAAGGCGGTGGTCGAAAGCCACGGCTGATCCGGGCCGATCAGGAGCGCCAGGTCCTTGGTCATGAAGCCGGATTCGACGGTCTCGATGCAGACGCGTTCCAGCGTCGTTGCGAACTTCGCGAGCTCGGCGTTGTCGTCCAGCTTGGCGCGGTGTGCGAGACCGCGGGTCCAGGCGAAGATCGATGCGATCGAGTTGGTCGAGGTTTCCTGACCCTTCTGATGCTGGCGGTAGTGGCGGGTCACGGTGCCGTGGGCAGCTTCTGCTTCGACGGTCTTGCCATCGGGGGTGAGCAGGACGGAGGTCATCAGGCCGAGCGAGCCGAAACCCTGGGCAACCGTGTCGGACTGAACGTCGCCGTCGTAGTTCTTGCAGGCCCAGATGTAGCCGCCGGACCACTTGAGCGCCGAGGCGACCATGTCATCGATCAGGCGATGTTCGTAGGTGATGCCGATCTCGTCGAACTTGGCCTTGAATTCGGTCTGGTAGACTTCCTCGAAGATATCCTTGAAGCGGCCGTCATAGGCCTTGAGGATGGTGTTCTTGGTCGACAGATAGACCGGCCACTTGCGCATCAGGCCGTACATCATCGAGGCGCGGGCGAATTCGCGGATCGATTCGTCGAGGTTGTACATGGCGAGAGCCACGCCGGCGCCCGGAGCCTTGTAGACTTCCTTCTCGATCGTCTGGCCGTCTTCGCCGACGAACTTGATGGTCAGCGTGCCCTTGCCCGGGAACTTGAAGTCGGTTGCCTTGTACTGGTCGCCGAAGGCGTGACGGCCGACGACGATCGGCTTGGTCCAGCCCGGAACCAGGCGCGGAACGTTCTTGCAGATGATCGGCTCGCGGAAGATCACGCCGCCGAGGATGTTGCGGATGGTGCCGTTCGGGCTCTTCCACATTTCCTTGAGGTTGAATTCCTTGACGCGGGCTTCGTCGGGGGTGATGGTCGCGCACTTGATGCCAACGCCGTGCTTCTTGATGGCGTTGGCGGCGTCGACGGTCACCTGGTCGTTGGTGGCGTCGCGGTTCTCGACAGAGAGGTCGTAATATTCGATCTGCAGGTCAAGATAAGGCAGGATCAGCTTGTCCTTGATGAACTGCCAGATGATGCGGGTCATCTCGTCGCCGTCGAGATCGACGACCGGGTTGGCTACCTTGATCTTGCTCATGAATATCCTCGCTGATTGGGGGAGGGACGAGGGTCCCGTTGTTAGGCTCGCTGCGCTATAGCATTCCGAACCGGGAACGCAAAGCGTTGCGCTGCCCGGATAGCGGCTTTTCGTTCATAAAATCATACCAACTTTGGCCTTACGACCCCGCCTTGCGGCCTTGAGCTTTACGAGTGGCCGGATATCTTGCGCCGCAACCATCAGCCCGTTCGGAAGCCGACCATGAAATCCATGTTTCTCGCCGCTCTGCTCGTTCTTTTCGCAGCGCCTGCGTTCGCTGCCGATCCAACCGTTCCCGTCCAGGAGGTCATAAATGTGGCGTCCGGAAACTGGGCGGCGGCCAATGCGACCGACGACGACGTGTTCAGCGACGACCGCCTGAAACGGCTGTTCAGCGTCGATTTCGCCAATGCCTATCGCGCGGCGTCGAAGCATCCGGCTTTCGATCCGCCCGAGGGCGAAACCACGGGAAGCCCGTTCGACTACGATCCGATCGCCGGGGGCCAGGATGGCTGCAACTTCGAAAACATCCGTATCGAGGACGACGGGGACGGCCAGGTGACGGCGCTTTTCAACAATCGACAATGCTTCGGCGACGATCCCGCCTACAAGGAAGACAGGGTACTGATCTTCCATATGAAGACCGAGAATGGCCGGCAGGTGATCGACGACATCTATCCTGTAGAGAACGGCAATTCCTCAAGCTCGATCAAGGACGACCTGAAGACCATCGCCGCCCAATAGAGCCCTGAAATCCGGGTTGTTGCATCGATCATCGTGGCTGCGCTACTGATTGCGGCGGCGAGAGGTGAGGGGCGTATGAGACGGACGTTCGGGCTGCTGCTGTTTTTTCTGCCGGCTCTGGTCCAGCCGGCGAACGCGAATGACCGGGTGGGGCTCGTTCGCATGTATGTCGACAGGATCGTTGCGAACTCGCTCGATCAGCCGGATGGCCATCGCGCCTATTTCACCGAGATCCAGCTGCTCAACGATTTCGGCGCGGATTTCGTTTCCGCCTACGCGGCAGCCCTGAATGCGGCTCGGATGCGTCGGGAGGTCAGCCTCTTCGAGGATGACCCAATCACGGGCGATGCGAACCGCTGTCCCATCGGCAACACCCATATTGCCGATCTTACCCGGGCGGATACGCGGATTATGGTCGAGGCGAGGCTCGATCTGCCGTCCTGTGACGGCAATTCCGGGAACGGATCGCAGATACGGCTGATGTTCATCCTGCTTGCGGACGATGCCGCGGGAAAGCGTTTCGTCATCGACGATATCTTGAGAGAGAGGCTCGATGGCAGCTGGTTTTCACTGAAAGCCTCGCTGGAAAGGCTTGCCCGCCCCTGATTGCGGCAATGAGTTTTTGATTTTTGCCCCAGCCTGTGCCAGTGAAGCCGCCACTTGAAAATCTCGGACAGGAACATGGCAGGTACGAACAGCGAGCGCGCGCTTCTGGCGGAAGGGCCCGTAATCATTCTCGTCGAGCCGCAGCTTGGCGAAAATATCGGGATGGTTGCCCGGGCCATGGCGAATTTCGGGCTATGGGAGTTGCGTCTCGTCAAGCCGCGGGACGGATGGCCGAGCGAGAAGGCCCGTTCCGCCGCGTCCAAGGCCGATCACGTCATCGATGCGACGCGGGTCTATGAAACGCTCGAGGAAGCGATTGCCGATCTCAACTTCGTCTATGCGACGACCGCGCGGGAGCGCGACGGCTTCAAGCCGGTGCGCTCGCCGGTGACTGCCGCCGAAACCTTGCGCGGCAAGTTCCGCGGCGGCGAACGGACGGGCATCCTGTTCGGGCGCGAGCGCTGGGGGCTCACCAACGAGGAGGTGGCGCTGGCTGACGAGATCGTGACCTTTCCCGTCAATCCCGCCTTTGCCTCGCTCAATATCGCCCAGGCCGTGCTGCTAATGTCCTATGAGTGGATGAAATCCGGCATGGAGGACCTTGGCGAAACGCGGTTCCAGGCGGTGGAACAGAGCCCGGCGACCAAGGAGCACCTGATCGGCCTTTTCGAGATGGTCGAGGAGGCGCTCGACGCCCGGGGCTATTTCCGCCCGGTCGGCAAGAAGCCGCGCATGGTGGAGAATCTGAGGGCGGTTCTGTCGCGGCGCGCCTTCACCGAACAGGAAATCCATGTGCTTCGCGGCGTTTTCGCCACATTCGACCGCTACAGCCGCAAGAACCCGCGCGGCGCGGGGAAATCGGGCAATGGGGACGAGCACGGGGATGACGACAGCGGGGCATGACCTGAAACCGGTTCTGGTTTTCGATTCCGGGATCGGAGGCCTCACCGTGTTGCGCGAGGCGCGCGTACTGATGCCGGAACGAGGCTTCATCTATGTCGCCGACGATGCCGGCTTTCCCTATGGCGGATGGGAGGAAGAGCCGCTTCGGGAGCGGATCGTCGGGCTCTTCACCGATCTTTTGGAACGCTACAGCCCGGAGGCGGTGATCGTCGCCTGCAACACCGCCTTCACCCTTGCCGGTACCGACCTGCGACACGCCTTTCCCGACATGCGCTTCATCGGCACCGTGCCGGCGATCAAGCCCGCCGCCGAGCGGACCCGCTCCGGTCTCGTCTCCGTGCTCGCCACGCCGGGTACCGTCAAGCGCGCCTATACGCGCGACCTCATCCAGTCTTTCGCCTCGAAATGCCATGTCCGGCTCGTCGGTTCGGAGAGCCTTGCGAGGATGGCGGAAGCCTATATTCGCGGCGAGGCGATTGCGGATGAGGCCGTGCTTTCGGAGATTGTGCCCTGCTTCGTCGATAAGGACGGTGCGAAGACGGACATCGTGGTGCTTGCCTGCACGCATTATCCCTTTCTTGCCAATGTTTTTCGCCGGCTTGCACCCTGGCCGGTCGACTGGCTCGACCCGGCGGAGGCGATTGCCAGGCAGGCCCGCCGTCTCGTGCCGATGGTCGACGGCGCCGAGCACCCCGACGGTTTCGATTTCGCCGTCTTCACCTCGGGCAAGCCGGATTTCTCCACCCGGCGCTTGATGCAGGGTTTCGGCCTTACGATCCGCGCCCTATAGGACACTGTGGCATTTCGGCAACTCGATTGCCGCAACTCTTGCAATTCGCAATTGTGGTCTTGTCGTTTGGCCTCAGTCGTGCGATGATCCAGACGTCTGCAAATCGAACCATAGGAGGCGCAATATGACTGCTTTTTCTTTGCTTATGCGCCTCACCGGCGGCATTGACCACAAGGGGAGCGCACTTGGTGCGATGACCCGACGCCGATCTGGTTTTCAGGCCTATTGCGCCTGATATTTCTGCCTTTTGGCGTCTTTTCCATTTTTCTGACGTGACCGGCTGACACTGCGGCGGCTTGTGCCTTCGCGCGGCTTCTCCGCACGTCCCCAGCACTTTGAAAGGGCCTGGCTGCTGCGATGCGCCGGGACGGAAAACCATGCGTGAAATGCAATCTTTGGTTGCCTATCCTCTGGCTGAGGCCATGAATGAACTGCACAGGGAATACGGTTTCTGGAAGCTTGTCCGGGCTATTCTCGCCCTCGGCTGGCGGGAGCGTCGTTCCTCGAACCGGCTGGACGATCTCGACAATTACATGCGTCGGGATATCGGCCTGCCGGAAATGGAGGCTCCCCGTCGCCACCCGAGCCTCGATCCCTGGGATTTCAGGCCGTGAACGGTGTGCGGTCGCGCCCGGCTATGCCATGCCGGGCGTGACAGCAGACACGCCTTTTCGGCAGGCTGCGGCCTGAATTCCGGTTCGAAATCAACAGCCCGCTAAATCCGGGAGGCGTCGGGGTTCCCGTTTGGAAGGCGTCGGCATCTATGCTAGAGATCTTCCCTGTTGCCGGACGCTTAGCCGGTGTAGAGGAGCTTTGATTCTCGTTTTGTTAACGGAAATTTTGATCGTCGTTTTTCTAACCCTGTTGAACGGCGTTCTTGCAATGTCGGAACTGGCTGTCGTGTCATCGAGGACCGCGCGCCTGAGGGTGCTTTCCGAACAGGGCAATATTGGCGCAGCCGTGGCGATGAGGCTCGCCGAAGAGCCCGGCAGGTTTCTGTCCACCGTGCAGATCGGCATTACCCTGGTCGGCGTTCTTTCGGGTGCGTTTTCAGGCGCCACCCTTGGCAACCGGCTTTCGGTCTGGCTTGAAACGCAGGGGCTTTCGGCCGGTGCCGCAAATGCGCTGGGCGTCGGTTCCGTCGTGGTTCTCATTACCTATCTTTCCCTCATCGTCGGCGAACTCGTGCCCAAGCAGATCGCGCTTCGCAATCCCGAGGGCGTCGCCTCGAAGGTCGCGGGGCCCATGCTGATCCTGTCGCGGGTCGCCGCGCCGCTTGTCTGGTTGCTCGACGCTTCCGGTAAGCTGGTTCTGCGCCTGCTCGGCCAGAGCGGCGTTGCCGCCGGCACGGTGACCGACGAGGAAATCAAGACGGTGCTGGCGGAAGCGCAGAGCGCCGGCGTGATCGAGACCGAGGAACAGGCGATGATTTCCGGCGTCATGCGCCTGGCGGACCGGACTGCGCGTGGGCTGATGACGCCGCGCCGCGACGTCGAAGTGGTCGACATCGAGGATACGCCGGAGGAAATCCGCGAAACGCTGCGCAAGACACAGCATTCGCGCCTGCCGGTGCGTACCGGCAATTCCGACGAGATCATCGGCGTGCTGTTCGTGAAGAACGTCTATGACGCGATCACCGCCGGGGGCGATCTTCTCGATATCCGCCCCCTCGTCAGCGAGGTGCCGATCGTATCCGACCTCGCAAGCGCTACGGACATCATCCAGGCCATGCGTCGGACGCCGCTGCACATGGTTCTGGTCTATGATGAGTACGGTCATTTCGAGGGTATCGTCACCTCCGGCGATATCCTGGAGGCGATTACCGGCGCCTTCCAGGAAGGCGAGGAGGAAGAACCCTCGCTGGTTCGCCGCGATGACGGCTCCTTCCTTGTCGCCGGCTGGACGCCGATCGACGAGTTCGTCGACAAGATTCGCGTGACGACCGAGGCTGACCCGGACTACACGACCGTTGCCGGCTTCGTGATCGCGGAGCTCAAGCGCATTCCGGAACTCGGCGAGAGCTTCATCAAGGACGGCTGGAAGTTCGAGGTGATCGACCTCGACGGTCGCCGAATCGATAAGCTGCTGGTTTCTCCGGCCGAGGACCCGAATATCTGACAGGTCCCGGCGCAGCATTCGCTTGAATGCAGCGCCGGTTCCGGACGCGCCGCATTCCCCTGTGGGTTAAATTTTTCCTGACGCGCGTATCCGCATCATTTTTGTTATGGCATGTCCTGATGCGCCGCTTTGGCGGCGTTGGGGATTCGCACTTTTCGAGGTCGGGGATTTGCAGGTCGGGATCGATATGGGAACGGTGTCGGGCGGTCAGCCGGCCAAGCTCGATATCGAGGAGCTTTTGGCGACGCGCCTTCTGGTGCAGGGCAATTCCGGCTCGGGCAAGTCACATCTGCTGCGCCGGCTGCTGGAACAGTCCGCCCCCTGGGTGCAGCAGGTCGTCATTGACCCCGAAGGCGATTTTGTCACGCTTTCCGACAAGTACGGCCATGTCGTGGTCGACGGCGAACGGACCGAAGCCGAACTTGCCGGCATCGCCAACCGTATCCGCCAACACCGGGTTTCCTGCGTCCTGACGCTCGAAGGGCTTGATATCGAACAACAGATGCGGGCGGCCGCTGCCTTCCTCAACGGCATGTTCGATGCCGAGCGCGAATACTGGTTTCCGGTTCTCGTGGTGGTGGACGAGGCGCAGATGTTCGCGCCCTCCGTTGGTGGTGACGTTTCCGAAGACGCCCGCAAGATGTCGCTCGGGGCGATGACGAACCTGATGTGCCGCGGCCGCAAGCGCGGGCTTGCCGGCGTTATCGCCACGCAGCGTCTCGCCAAGCTTGCCAAGAACGTGGCGGCCGAGGCCTCCAACTTCCTGATGGGCCGTACCTTCCTCGATATCGACATGGCGCGCGCGGCCGACCTGCTCGGCATGGATCGCCGCCAGGCGGAGATGTTCCGCGATCTCAAACGCGGCAACTTCGTCGCGCTCGGCCCGGCGCTGTCCCGCCGTCCGTTGCCGATCGTCATCGGTGCGGTCGAGACCTCGGCGCGTTCGTCTAGCCCCAAGCTGATGCCGCTGCCGGATGCGCCGCAGGACGTCGAAGACCTGATTTTCACGCCGGACCCTGAGGAATTCACCCGTCCGATCGTGCGCCGGGCGCCACCCGCGCCACGTCCGACCACCGACATTCTCGCCGAACTCTCCCGTTCGACGCCGGCGGCGACCCAGCCGGTCGCGACCGAAAGCCGGTCAGCCGCGCCGGAAATCTCGGAGGAAGAACGGGAGGAACGGCTTGCCGCCGTTCTGTCGGAAATCCTCGCCGATCCGCAGGCCGCGTATCGCACGGATTCCGTTCTCTATCAGGAGTTCCTCGTTCGCGCCCGCATGCGCCGCGTGCCAGGGCCGCCGATGGCGATGGGCGAATTCCGTCGCCGGGTGGCGATCGCGCGGGCAGGGGTGGATGAAGAAACGGCGGCGAGCGAAGCCTGGGCGACCGCGCTTTCGCTTTCCGCCGGTGTTTCCGACGATCTTCAGGGCGTTTTCCTGCTGATGGCGAAGGCCGCGATCCGGGGCGAGGTCTGCCCCTCCGATCAGCGAATCGCCAAGGCGTACGGGACCCATTCCGCGCGCCGCGCCCGCAGGCTTCTCGGCTATTTCGAGGAGCAGGGGCTGATCGTCGTACATACCGACTTTGCCGGCAAGCGCATTGTCGCCTTTCCGGATCTTCAGGCCGAGACCCGGCCCGGCGATCCGAACGCCACTGACGACTGTGCGGAGGTTCCCTCGGCGGCGGAATAAGATCGGCTTTGTTTATCGCAATCGGGACAGAGTTCCCGGATCGGGCTCGCCATCGTAATATTTCTCCAATATGCCGCCGAAGATGCTGGGTGCGGGGGCGGCCTTCGAGAAAAGCGTCATCGATGACCGCAGCTTCAGCACATCGGGATAACCGAAGATATCGTCTGCGCTCAGTCCATCGGTCTCCATGAGGATGTCGCAGCATTCCCACAGGCGTGGCCCGAGGACCGGATGATCGAGATAGGCGGCCGCTTCTTCAAGCGATGAAATGGCATATCTTGCCGCCATGGGGCTGTTGCCGAGCCCGCGCAATTGCGGGAAGACGAACCACATCCAGTGGCTCGTCTTGCGCCCGTTGCGAAGTTCTGAAAGCACCCCGCCGTAAACCGGGTTTTGGGCTTTCACGAAGCGTTCGAGATCGAAAGGATCGTTCATGCGAATTCCTTTCCTGCCTGCCGCCGGATATCCGCAGGCCGCGTCGACCGTCAGTCCGGCGTGCGTTCCTCCCAGACCTTCACCAGTTCCACGATCGTTTCGACCGATTTTTCCATGTCCTGCCGGCTTATCCATTCGAGCGGCGAGTGATAGGCGTGGCCGCCGGTGAAGATGTTCGGGCAAGGCAGGCCCATGAAGGACAGGCGCGAACCGTCGGTGCCGCCACGGATACTGTGCAGTTCCGGTGTCAGGCCGACACGTCGCACCGCTTCCACCAGATTGTCGACGACCATCGGGTGCCGGTCGAGGACGACCTTCATGTTGCGATATTGTTCCCTGACCGAGAAGGTGAAGGTCGAGCCGGGATAGCCCTTCATCACCTCTTTCGTGATCTCCTCCAGCAGGGCTTCCTTGGTCTTGAGACCGTCTTCCACGAAGTCGCGGATGATGAAGGAGAGGCGGGCCTTTTCCATGGAGCCGCCGATATCGACCGGATGGATGAAGCCCTGCTTGCCCTCGGTGGTTTCCGGCGCGATGTCTTTCGGTAGCCGGGCAATGATCTCGCTTGCGATCTTGATCGCGTTTTCCATCTTGCCCTTGGCGGTGCCGGGATGAATGGCGACACCGGAGATGACGATGTCCACGCCGTCGGCCGAGAAGGTTTCGTTCTCGATTTCGCCGACGGTGCTTCCGTCCAGCGTATAGCCGAAGGCCGCGCCGAGCTTTTCGAGATCGACCTTGTCGGCGCCTCGGCCGATTTCCTCGTCGGTGGTGAAGAGGATGCGGACCTTGCCCCGGCGGATTTCGGGGTGATCCATCAGATATTGGGCCGCCGTCATGATTTCGGCGATACCGGCCTTGTCGTCGGCGCCGAGAAGCGTCGTGCCGTCGGTGGTGACGATATCGTGGCCTATCTGGGCGTTCAGTTCGGGATTATCGGCAACGCGGATGACCTGGCTGGTGTCGCCGGTCAGACGGATGTCGCCGCCCTGGTAGTTGCGCAGGACATGCGGCCTGACATTCGTGCCGGTGAAATCCGGGGCGGTGTCCATATGCGAGCAGAAGCAGATGACGGGAACCGGCTTTTGGACGTTGGCCGGAATGGTGGCGTAGACATTGCCGTGTTCGTCGAGATGGGCGTCCGAAAGGCCGATTGCCAGCAGTTCATCGACCAGCAGACGGCCGAGATCCTTCTGCTTTTCGGTGGAGGGTTGCGCCGACGAGGCTGGGTCCGACTGGGTATCGATGACAACGTAGCGAAGAAAGCGTTCAAGGACGGTATCGGTCATGAGCTATCCGGATTGAAAGTATGGAGACCGTCCAGCTATAGCCCTTCGGAGGGCTGTCGTGAATGCTCGAAAGCGAAAGGCCGGAGGGTGCGACAAGACGAGGGGCGGCGCATGACCGCGCCGCCCCTGCCTGCTTCGAGGGGATCGCTATTCCCGAGCCAGCGTGTTCGCGCCCGCCTTGTCCTCGTTGCGGGTCGCCCAGAGCGATCCGAGGATGCCAGCGCCGAGGATGGCGAGGGTTACGCCGAGCGAAACCGTGGGGGGGATCTTTGCAAGCCCGAGCATATCGGCCACGAAGATCTTCGAACCGATGAAGATCAGCACCACGGAGAGCGCATACTTCAGATAAGCGAAGCGGTGAATGAGCGCCGACAGCGCGAAGTACAGCGCCCTGAGGCCGAGGATCGCGAAGATGTTCGAGGTGTAGACGATGAAGGGATCGGTGGTGATGGCAAACACCGCCGGAATGGAATCGACCGCAAAGACGAGGTCTGCGAGTTCGACCATGACCAAGGCCAGGAAGAGCGGGGTGAAATAGATCTTCATTTTGCCGGAAAAGACGTCTTCCCGCCGGACGACGAAGCGGTGCCCTTCGAGTTTTTCCGTGATCGGCAGATGTTTGCGCAGGAACCGCAGAAGCGGATTGCCCGAGACATCGTATTCCTTGTCGGCGGTAAGCAGCATCTTGATGCCGGTGACAATCAGAAAGGCGGCAAAAAGGTAGAGAACCCAGTGATAGTTCTCGACAATGGAGGCACCGGCGGCGATCATGATGCCGCGCAAGACGATCACTCCGAGAATTCCCCAGAGCAGAACCCGGTGCTGGTAGGCGCGGGGAATGGCGAAATAGCCGAAGATCATGGCGATGACGAAGATGTTGTCCATCGCCAGGCTTTTCTCGACGACGAAACCTGTCAGATATTCAAGGCCGGCCTGCTGGCCGGATTGCCACCAGACCCATCCGCCGAAGGCAAGTCCGAGCGACATGTAGAAGGCGGAAAGCAGGAAGCTTTCACGAATGCCGATCTCGGCGTTCTTTTTGTGCAGGACGCCCAGGTCGAGGGCGAGGAGAAGTATGACAAGGGCCAGGAAGGAGAGCCACATCCATATGGCGGTCCCCAAGAAGTCTGTCCAAAGAAAATCCATCGAGGCTTTCCTTTGCCGGAACGGTTGGTGATAGCAGCTCCGACATCACGGGAATCCGGCACTCGCGTCAGAGGGGCCCGGTGCTGCGCTCCCTCGAAATGGTCATCGGCGCAATTAGTTCAAGCACCAGCCGTTGACTTTCCCGTGATCCGTCGCTATTGAGCCCACCAACGCCGGGCCGTAATGCCCGGTGTTTGTTTTGACATGTCCCGTGGTTTCATCCGTACGCTTACGTGAGAAACCTGTCAGAACGTCCAAAATGGCGTTCAGAGGAGGGCGTGTTTCCTCGACCGGTTTGGCAACAAACCGGCCTAACTTATTGAGAAGGAAATGCGATGAGCAAGCGCGCTGCATCCAAGTACAAAATCGATCGCCGTATGGGCGAAAACATCTGGGGTCGTCCGAAGTCCCCGGTCAACCGCCGCGAATACGGCCCGGGCCAGCACGGCCAGCGCCGCAAGGGCAAGCTGTCCGACTTCGGTGTTCAGCTCCGCGCCAAGCAGAAGCTGAAGGGCTACTATGGCGACCTGCGCGAGAAGCAGTTCCGCGCCATCTACGACGAAGCCAACCGCCGCAAGGGCGACACCTCGGAGAACCTGATCGGTCTGCTCGAATCGCGCCTCGACGCGATCGTCTACCGCGCCAAGTTCGTTCCGACGGTTTTCGCTGCCCGTCAGTTCGTCAACCATGGCCACGTCACCGTCAACGGCGTTCGCGTCAACATCGGTTCCTACCGTTGCAAGGCCGGCGATGTCATCGAAGTTCGCCAGAAGTCCAAGCAGCTCGTTTCCGTTCTGGAATCGGTTTCTCTCGCCGAGCGTGACGTTCCGGATTACATCGAAGTCGACCACAACAAGATGGTTGCCACCTTCGCTCGCGTGCCGGGCCTTTCCGACGTACCTTATGCGGTCGTCATGGAGCCGCAGCTCGTCGTCGAATTCTATTCTCGCTGATTTCTGCGAGAGCCGATTGTGGAAAGCCGCCCTTCCGGGCGGCTTTTTCTATTTGCGCTGCAGCATTCCCGGTTGATTATGTCGGCCGCGCTTTGCATCGAGAGGAAGCCATGGACCTTCAGGCAGTCGTTGACGATATCGTGCGCGATCTTCAGCCCCGGCTCGGCGAGGGCAAGGTAGCCGACTACATACCGCAGCTCGCGCGCGTCGATCCGAACCAGTTCGGCATTGCGATCACGACCGTCGACGGCACCACCTATACCGCCGGCGATGCGGGGACGTCCTTCTCGATTCAGAGCATCTCCAAGGTCTTCATGTTGACGCTGGCGCTTGGCAAGGCGGGAGAGGCGATCTGGAAACGGGTCGGTCGCGAACCCTCGGGCTCCTCATTCAATTCCATCGTCCAGCTCGAACATGAGCACGGCATTCCCCGCAACCCCTTCATCAATGCGGGCGCCATCGTCATTACCGACATGGTTCTGGCCGGCCACGAGCCGCGCGAGGCGATCGGCGAGTTCCTGCGCTTCATGCGTTTCATCGCCGACGACGATGCCGTTACCATCGATGAGAAGGTGGCGCGCTCGGAGCAGGAGACGGGTTACCGCAACTTTGCGCTCGCCAATTTCATGCGCGGTTTCGGCAATCTCCAGCATCCGGTCGAGCATGTTCTCGGGGTCTATTTTCACCAGTGCGCGCTGGCCATGAGCTGCGTACAGCTTTCCCATGCCGGGCTCTATCTTGCCAATCGCGGCACCAATCCGCTCACCGGCTTCTCCGTGGTGTCGCCGAAGCGTGCGCGGCGCATCAACGCCTTGATGCTGACATGCGGCCATTACGACGGGTCGGGCGATTTCGCCTATCATGTCGGCCTGCCGGGCAAGAGCGGTGTCGGTGGCGGCATCCTGGCGATTGCGCCTGGCAAGGCGTCCATCGCGGTCTGGTCGCCGGGATTGAACAGGGTCGGCAACTCGGCGCTGGGTTCGGTTGCGCTGGAAATGCTCGCTACGCGGACCGGCTGGTCGGTGTTCGGCACTTGATCTTGACGGCCTAAACAGGCATTGGCTGTTTTCAAGCGCCGCATGCGCACCGGAGCCCGCCCATGAACGTCCTGCCATCGACCGACAGTTTCACAGCCGATGCCGCTGAGGACGAGGATCTTTCGAGCGGCGCCCATCCGGTCTTTGCCGCCGCACCGCGTTCCGTCGGCTTCAACAAGCTGCGCAAGCGGCTGATCCGGCAGGTACGGCAGGCGCTTTTGGATTTCGACATGCTGAAGGGCCAGAAGCGCTGGCTGGTCGGCCTTTCGGGCGGCAAGGATTCCTACGGGCTGCTCGCCATCCTGCTCGATCTCAAATGGCGCGGCCTGCTGCCGGTCGAACTGGTTGCCTGCAATCTCGATCAGGGCCAGCCGAATTTCCCGAAGCATATCCTGCCGGATTATCTTTCCTCGATCGGCGTGCCGCATCGCATCGAATATCGCGACACCTATTCCGTGGTGAAGGAGAAGGTTCCCCAGGGCGGAACCTATTGTTCGCTGTGTTCGCGCCTCCGGCGCGGCAATCTCTATCGTATCGCCCGTGAGGAGGGTTGCGACGCGCTGGTGCTCGGCCATCATCGCGAGGACATCCTCGAAACCTTCTTCATGAATTTTTTCCATGGCGGTCGTCTCTCGGCGATGCCGGCGAAGCTCCTCAACGACGAGGGGGATCTGATGGTGCTGAGGCCGCTCGCCTATGCGGCCGAAGACGATCTGTCGCGCTTTGCCGAGGCGATGGCGTTTCCGATCATCCCCTGCGATCTCTGCGGTTCCCAGGACGGACTGCAGCGCAATGCGATGAAGGAGATGCTGGCGGGGATCGAGGCGAAGATGCCGGGACGCAAGGACGCGATGCTGCGTGCGCTCGGCCATGTGGATGCCTCGCACCTTCTCGACCCGAAGCTTTTCGATTTCTCCGCCCTTCAGACGACAAAGGATTTCTGACCATGGCCGAACTTGATATCGCAGCGCTTGCCAACCTGCTTCAGGAGGCAGCGGAAGGCGAGATCCTGCCGCGTTTCAGGAATCTCGGCACGGATGACGTGCGGATGAAGTCGGAGGCGATAGATCTGGTCACGGAAGCCGACGAGGCGGCAGAGCGGGTTATCCGCGAACGCATCGCGACCATGATGCCGGAGGCCGTCTTTATTGGCGAGGAAGCGGTCGCCGCCGATCCGGCGCTGCTCGGCAAGATCGAGGATGCGGATCTGGCTGTCATCGTCGATCCCATCGACGGCACCTTCAACTATGCGGCCGGCCTGCCGCTGTTCGGCGTCATGCTGTCGGTGGTCCGCAAAGGCGAGACGGTCGCCGGGGTGATCTACGATCCGATGGGCAATGACTGGCTGATTGCGGAAAAGGGGTCCGGAGCATGGCTCTGCCGGCCGGACGGCCAGCAGGAACAGATGGCGGTCGCTCCGTCCGTGCCGCTTTCGCAGATGGTGGGCATCGCCGCAGTGACCTATATGGAGCGCGAGGCGAAGCGGCAGACGCTTGCCAATCTCGCCGATGTCAGGCTCTTCACCAGTTATCGCTGCTCGGCCCATGAATATCGCGCCTTTGCAGCCGGCCACCTGCATTTCCTGCAATATCGCAAGCTGATGCCGTGGGACCATCTGGCCGGCACGCTGATCTCGGCGGAAGCAGGCGCTCATGTGCGCAAGCTCGATGGTACGGCCTACAGGCCCTATGATTTCGAAGGCGGCATTCTCGTGGCCTCGGACGAGGCAAGCTGGAACGAGCTTCGTGAAAAGATCTTCAACGTCTGAGCGTCATTCGGCGCACCAATGAAAAGGCGCGCGAGCCGCTCGGTTCGCGCGCCTTTCCTTTTCAGGGCTGAAAACTCAGACCGGCTTGTTGTGCGGCCGGAAAAGCTGGCCGCGTTCGGCGATGAGCACGAAGACGAGGCCGATCAGCGAAACCGTGAAGAAACCCGCCACCAGCGGCAGGGCGGTACCGTCGAACGCCTGGCCGATGATCGCGCCGATCAGCGAGCCGCCAACCGTGCCCATGAAGCCGAGGACCGACGAGGCGGTACCTGCGACATGGCCCAACGGTTCCATGGCGAGCGAATTGAAATTCGAACCGATCCAGCCGAACTGGAACATCGCCAGAGCGAAGAACACGATGAAAAGCGGGAAAGGCATGGGCTGGGGACCCAGGATTTGTATCAGCAGCCATACGCTGTTGATGGCGATGAACCCCAGCAGAGAGGCATGCGACAGTCGCCGCATGCCGAAACGCCCGACGAGACGGGCATTGACGAAGGACGACAGCGCCATGAACAGCGCAACGGCTGCGAATGCCACCGGAAACAGCGCGCCCAATCCGTAGATGCCGAGATAGATCTGCGGCGCGGAGTTGATGAACCCGAACAGGGCGCCGAAGATGAAGGTACTTGCGATCGTGTAGCAAAGCGCTACCCGCTCGGTGAGCACGATGCGGAAGCCCTGAACGATGGACTTCGCGGTAAAGGAGCGAACGTCCTCGGGGTGCAGCGTTTCCGGCAGCCGCAGATACATCCAAAGGCCGACGGCTAGAGCGGCAGCGGCCATGAAGACGAAGATCCAGTGCCAGTGGCCGAACATCATGATGACCTGCCCGGTGCCGGGGGCGACAACCGGAATGACCATGAATACCATCATGATGAGGGACATGACTTCCGCCATCTGGCGGCCGCCATAGACGTCACGCACGATGGAGACGGTGATGACGCGGGTGGCGGCCGAACCGATGCCCTGGATGAAACGCAGCGCGAGCAGCGTGCCGAAGGACGGCACGAGAACGACCACAAGCGACGACAGCACATAGATGCCGAGGCCGAACAGCATCGGCCTGCGGCGGCCGAAGCGGTCGGCAATCGGTCCGTAAAATAGCTGGGCGATACCGAAGCCGATCAGATAGGCGGAAACCACGTATTGATGGTGGTTTTCGTTCTGGACGTCGAGCGAGGCGCCGATCTGCGGCAGGCCCGGCAGCATGATGTCGATGGCGAGCGCATTGAGCGCCATCAGGAAGGCCATCATCGCGATGAATTCCACCCGTCCCATGCCTTTGAGGCTGGCCGGAGCGGGCTGTAACGTTTTAGTCATAATGCGTGCCTTGAAAACAAGGAGAAGGCGCTGCTGATGGCAACGCCTTTTCAAATCGAAACGAAAATGAACTCCCGCGGATCAGCCGCGGGCCGATGGTCAGGCGGCGCCGCGGACGGCGATGCCCTGGTCTTCGAAGTGCTTCTGGAGTTCGCCGGCCTGGAACATCTCCCGGACGATATCGCAACCGCCGAGGAATTCGCCCTTGACGTAAAGCTGCGGGATCGTCGGCCAGTTGGAATAATCCTTGATGCCCTGGCGGATCTCGCTGTCGGCCAGAACGTTCACGCCCTTGTAGGCGACGCCGAGATAATCGAGAATCTGGACGACCTGGCCGGAGAAGCCGCACTGCGGGAACTGCGGGGTGCCCTTCATGAAAAGAACGACGTCGTTGGTCTTCACTTCATTGTCGATGAAATCGTGAACGCTCATGGGATTTCCTTTCACATGCGGCTTCAAGGACCGCTGTTTAAACGTCTCTTCTAGATAGCAAGCATGAGGCGCTTTTGCCAGAGCAATCCGCGGACCGGAGGGGTGCGATCAGCTCTTGCGCTGGCGGCTGCGGCTTGCTGCGGTCCGGCGGCGGCTGACCTGCTTCTTCGCGGGCTTGCGCGTCGTCTTCCTGGTAAAGCGTCCGGTGGAGGAAGACCGCGTCTGGCGCTTGCGGCGGCGCGTGGCGCTGCGTCCGCCGGTCTTCTTCAGGATTTCCTTCAGAACGCCTTCAACGACGTTCTCGACCACTTCCTTGATGAGGTCGGCCATATCGGTCCCCGGTGCCTGCTCAATCCGGAACGGAGGTCTGCAGCGCAAGCGCATGCAGGACACCGCCCATATTGCCCTTCAGCGCGTCATAGACCATCTGGTGCTGCTGCACGCGGGACTTGCCGCGAAAGGCTTCCGCCACGACTTCGGCTGCGTAGTGATCGCCATCGCCCGCGAGATCGCGGATCACGACCTTGGCTCCCGGAATGCCCGCCCTGATCAGGTCTTCGATTTCTCCCGGTTTCATTGCCATGGTCGTTCTCCCTGCTTCCTGGAAGCGGCCGGTCAGGCCACTTCGCCATTCATGAAATCAGGGAACCACGATTCATGGGCGGAACGCAATTCCTCAATTGCCACCGCGCGGGCATTGCCCAGCACGACGTTGCTGCCGCCGGTGCGACCGATCCACGGGCAGAAGACGCCGGCGGCTTTCGCACGGACCATTGCCGCATCGACGTTCTTTTCTTCGACGGTGACGACATAGCGCCCCTGGTCCTCACCGTAGAAGACCGGGATCGGATCGGCGCCGTCGAGCGCGTTGATCGTCGCGCCGATGCCGGATGCAATCGCCATTTCCGCAATCGCAAGCGCCAGACCGCCGGACGAGCAGTCGTGCACGGCGGTCGCGAGACCATCCTGGATCAGGCCGCGGACGAAGTCGCCAACCTTCTTTTCATGGGCGAGGTCGACATACGGGGCCGGGCCGTCGGTGCGGCCGTGGATATCGCGCAGATAGACCGATTGTCCCAGGTGGGTGCCCCAGCCCGAGGGCGCGCCGGCGAGCAGGATTGCCTGACCCTGCGCCGCGAAGCGGATACGGGCCATCTTCGACCAGTCCTTCATCAGGCCGACGCCTGCAATCGTCGGGGTCGGCAGGATCGCCTGACCGTTGGTCTCGTTGTAGAGCGAGACGTTGCCGGAGACGATCGGGAAGTCGAGGGCCTTGCAGGCCTCGCCGATGCCCTTGATGGCGAAGACCAGCTGGCCCATGATTTCAGGGCGCTCCGGATTGCCGAAGTTCAGGTTGTCGGTGGCAGCAAGCGGCAGCGCGCCCGTCGCGGTAATGTTGCGCCAGCATTCGGCGACGGCCTGCTTGCCGCCTTCGAACGGATCGGCCTCGACGTAACGCGGCGTGACGTCGGAAGAGAAGGCGAGCGCCTTGGTCGGGTGGGTGTCGACGCGGATCACGCCGGCGTCGCCGCCCGGAAGCTGTAGGGAATTGCCCTGGATCAGCGTGTCGTATTGTTCATAGACCCATCGACGCGAGGAGTTGTTGGCGGAGCCGACCAGTTTGACCAGCGCGTCGGCGACATCGGCCTGCGGCACATCGTTTTCTGCGAGCGGGGCCGGCGCCTTCGGCTCGATCCACGGACGGTCGTATTCCGGTGCCTGGTCGCCCAGTTCCTTGATCGGCAGGTTCGCGACTTCCTCGCCCTGGTGGATGACGCGGAAGCGAAGGTCGTCGGTCGTGTGGCCGACGATAGCGAAGTCGAGACCCCACTTGACGAAGATCGCCTTGGCGACGTCTTCCTTCGACGGTTCAAGAACCATGAGCATGCGCTCCTGGCTTTCCGACAGCATCATTTCGTAGGCCGTCATGCGCTCCTCGCGCACCGGCACCTTGTCGAGTTCGAGCTCGATGCCGAGGTCGCCCTTGGCGCCCATTTCAACGGCCGAACACGTCAGGCCGGCTGCGCCCATGTCCTGGATGGCGATGACGGCGCCTGTTGCCATCAGCTCGAGGCAGGCTTCCAGAAGGCACTTTTCGGTGAAGGGGTCGCCAACCTGCACGGTCGGGCGCTTTTCCTCGATCGACTCGTCGAATTCCGCCGATGCCATGGTCGCGCCGCCAACGCCGTCGCGGCCCGTCTTGGCGCCGAGATAGACCACAGGCAGGCCGACGCCCTTGGCTTCGGAAAGGAAGATGCCATCGGACTTGGCAAGGCCGGCGGCGAAGGCGTTGACGAGGATGTTGCCGTTGTAGCGGGCGTCGAATTCGACTTCGCCGCCGACGGTCGGCACGCCGAAGGAATTGCCGTAACCGCCGACGCCGGCAACGACGCCGGCGACGAGATGACGGGTCTTCGGGTGGTCGGGCGCGCCGAAGCGAAGCGCGTTCATCGCGGCAACGGGGCGAGCGCCCATGGTGAAGACGTCGCGGAGAATGCCGCCGACGCCGGTCGCCGCACCCTGATACGGCTCGATATAGGACGGGTGGTTGTGGCTCTCCATCTTGAAGACCACGACGTCGCCATCATCGATATCGACGACACCGGCGTTTTCGCCGGGGCCCTGAATGACGCGCTCGCCCTTGGTGGGCAGCGTGCGGAGCCATTTCTTCGAGGACTTGTAGGAGCAGTGCTCGTTCCACATCGCCGAGAAGATGCCGAGTTCGGTGAAGGTCGGCTCGCGGCCGATGAGCTGCAGGATACGGTCGTACTCGTCCGGCTTGAGGCCATGGGCGGCTACGAGTTCGGGAGTGATTGCAATCGTGTTGGAGATCGTCATCGCTTGTCCTGAGGCTTGTCCTGGGGCTCGTCCTGCGCCGGCCGGCTGCGGGAAATCGGCGTTTCGGCGCCTCTTTAGCGCATGTAGGCCGACAGTGCGACAGGAAAATGCGCCTGACAACAGCCGGTTATGCCGCTTCCGGCGGGTGGCCGCTCAGGCCACGCTGTCGTAGCCTGCTCCGCCATTTTCAAGCAGCCTTCGCAGGACGGCAAAACCGCTTTGAACCTCGTCGCGGTCCTTCGGCGAGGAGAAGCCGATGCGGGCCTTGTGCAGGACCTTCTCCGAGCGGCCGGCCTTGAATTCATCCTCGTCGTCTATCAGCACGCCCTCTGCAAGTGCGGCATTCTTGAAGGTAACCGAGAGCCAGGGGTCGGGAAGCGACAGCCAGAGAAAGGGAACAGCTGGGTTCGAGCGGAAATCGAAGCCGTGAAGAGCCCGGCGGGCGAGGGCTTCCCTTGCGGCAATCTCCTCGGCGCAGAGCGTTCGGATCGCTCTTGCGTCGCCGGACATCACCAGCCGGGCGCAAAGCTCCGCCAGCAGGAAGGGAATGCCGCCGGTCATCATCTTGTGGGCGATACGCACCCGCTGGGCGAAATGGGGAGGGCAGGCGACCCAGCCGCCGCGCACGCCGGCGGCCACGGATTTCGACAGACCGCCGACCATGAACGTCCGGTCGGGCGCCAGCGCAGCAAGAGGGGGCAACTGCTGCTGCGACATCGAGCCGTAGAGGTCGTCCTCAATCAGCCAGACATTATGCCGGCGCGCAATGTCGACCAGCGCCTTCCGCCGTTCGACCGGCATGGCGGCAAGGGTCGGATTCTGCGCAGACGACATCATGAAGGCGATCTTCGGATGCTGCTGGGCACAGACCCGTTCGAAATCGTCGGGCAACACGCCGTCCTCGTCGCTTTCCACCAGCGTCGTGCGGCGACCGGCCAGTCCGGCGCTGCGGCTGACCTGGGAATAGGTGAGATGCTCGAAGACCACGCGCTCGCCGGGGGCCGTTACGGCGGTGATGACTGCCATGATGCCGGCATGGGCGCCAAGGGTCGGAACGATGTTCTGCGGGTCCGGAGACCAGTCGCCCTTGCCGAGCCATCGGGCGCCCGCGGCAAACCAGTGTTCCGGAAAGCTTCGGGTGTAGCTGGCGATGTCGACCGGATGGTCGCGCAGGATCCCCTCGATGTGACTGCGCAGATATTCGCCCTGGCCGACATCCGGGGCCGCAGTGCTGTCGAAACGAATCTTGCCGGGTGGCGGTGCAATCGGACGCGTCCCGACCAGAGCTGCCGCGACGGGGTCGAGGTCTCCGTTCGGTGACGTGTCGCGCATGTCGCGCACGAAGGTGCCGCGGCCGACCTCGCCCGTCACCAGCCCGCGTTCATGGACAAGCGCATAAGCGCGGCTGACGGTGCCGATGGTGATGCCGAGATCGAAGGCGAGGTTCCGCTGGGGCGGAAGCTTGGCGCCGGGGGGCAGCGCGCCGCCGGCAATCGAGGCCTCGATCTGGTCGGCGAGGCGGACATAGATCGGGCCTTTGCCCTGGGAAAGGTCGGGAAGCCAATTTGTCATCATGACAATTCAATATATTGTCCTCATTTTCGAGTCAATGATATCCATATTGCATCAATAAATAGAGACAATTTGGTGAGGAAATGACTGAGACGGCGCGATATATTGAGTCAATCGATACGATATGGCCGGATGGCTATGCCCGCGAGACCCTGTTCCGCTCCAGCGGTGACATGCTTTCGCCTGCGCGGCCGGAGGAAGGGTTCTGGTTGAGGCTGTTCCGAGCCGCATCCCACTGGCGCATGAGGCGCAGCGGCCGCCTTGCGCTTCTGGAGCTGACCGACGACCAGTTGCTCGATATCGGCATAACGCGGATCGATGCCAAGCGCGAGGCGCGCAAGTCATGGCTGCTCATGCTGCCATGATGTCAATCGTCGCAACGGCCATTCCTGCGCGCAGGACCGGCGTCGCTGAAGAGATGGAAAACCTCAGAACCTGTAGGCGAGCATCAATCCGGCGTGGCTGATGCCGTCATTGACGTCGCAGAGGTCCGCATTCGACGAATGGTCGATGGTGGCGAGCACGTCGACCTTGTCGGTCACACGAAAGCCCGCGGCGGCGTATTCGTGAAACAGCACGCTGCAACCCAGTTTGGGGCCATCGGTGCCGTCATCGTCCAGGTCGCCATTGTGTACCGTGCCGCCGAAGCCAACATCGAGAAACAGGCGATCCGTCAGATCGACCTTCCAGTTAAACCCCGCAAAGGCCTGGCTGGCATTGCCGGCGCTGCTCACGGAAAGCCCCGCGTGGATCTGCGGCCGAAGCAGTTTTTCGCCCCAGGTTGCCGCATTGGCCGAATCCAGCGGATCGAAGTAGAGAATCACCGTCGGGAAGAAACCTGATTCGAAGGTGCTTTTCGCCTGGATCGAGGCCGTGGCGCCTGCCCGGACTTCTTTCAGCGACCAGTCGGCGGCAAAAGAGCTTTGGGAAAACAGCAGCATGCATGTCGCTGCGAGCAGCGGAACACGGAGACATTCGGAAAGTCTGCAGTCGGTCATGACAGGTATCCGTGTCGTTCGCAGGGATTGCGGGACGCTAGCATAAGCCGCGGCGCGCTGCGAAGCGGATTTCCTCACTCTGCGTTGAAATGTCCCCAGGCGTTGCTGAAAAGTCAGCAGTCCTTGCCGCCGCGGGCCCAGCGGTTGACGTCTGCGGTGATGCGGGCGCTGACCGGTTCGCCCATCATCGGGCCGAAGGCGTCGAGGCGGGCCGGACGGCCTTCCGCCTGCACGACGAGCAGCGGGCGAATATCCCCGGAACCCTTGCGGACGAGAAGAATGCGTGGCTTGCCGGAGAAGGAATTGAGTTCCGGCGCCATGGCATAGGCCCTGAAGGCAGGATCGCCCGACTTGATCCAGCAGCGATTGGCGCCGACCGCGACCTTCTCCATGATATCGAGCGCAGACGGCCCATGGAACGCTGCCGGTTGCGGCTTCGACTGGCAGGAGGCAAGTGCGATAAGGGGAAGGGCGGCAAGAAGGAGGGCAGGGCGCATGCTGAATCGCTTTTCGTTCATCGGGCGCCCGCTCTCTATCACCCGACTGGTTAAGCAGCGATTACGTCGAGGGCGGAAGCGAAGATGCCGCGTCCGTCATTGCCGCCATGCGCCGCTTCGATCAGGTTTTCCGGATGCGGCATCATGCCGAGAACATTGCCCTTCTCGTTCATCACGCCGGCGATGTCGTTGATCGAGCCGTTCGGGTTGGTGTCTTCCGCATAGCGGAAGACGACCTGTCCGTTGCCTTCGATGGCCTTCAGGGTTTCAGCGTCCGCGAAGTAGTTGCCGTCGTGATGGGCAACGGGGCTGCGGATGATCTGGCCCTTTGCATAGGCGCGGGTGAAGTCGGTGTCGGCGTTTACGACCTCGAGCTTGATTTCCCGGCACACGAATTTCAGCGAGGCGTTGCGCATCAGCGCACCCGGCAGCAGGCCCGCTTCCAGCAGGATCTGGAAGCCGTTGCAGACGCCGAGAACCTTGACACCCCGTTCTGCTGCAGCCTTCACCGCCTGCATGACCGGCATGCGGGCTGCGATCGCGCCGCAGCGCAGGTAATCGCCGTAGGAGAAGCCGCCGGGGATGACGATGAGATCGACATCCGGAAGCTCGGTTTCGGTCTGCCAGACGGTCACCGGCGCGTTGCCCGAAATCTTGGTGAGCGCCGCGATCATATCGCGGTCGCGATTGAGGCCCGGAAGTTGCAGAACAGCAGATTTCATGGGTGTGGCTCAAACCTTGCCTGTGCTTCCTGAAGCCCCCGCAGCTCCAGGCAGTTTTCGATACGGTCGAGGCGGTTCCCGTTGCGGGCGAGAACGCTACAGATATTGCGAATGTCCCGATGCATCGGGATCATTGTCCCGCGCACTGCATTCAATTCGGCCTTGATCTCGGCCATCCCGTTGCCTTCGACCCTTAGGCGATGGCGATAGTGTAGTTCTCGATGACCGTATTTGCGAGGAGTTTCTCGCACATCGCCTTGAGATCGGCTTCGGCCTTTGTCTTATCGGTGCCTTCAAGCTCGAGGTCGAAGACCTTGCCCTGGCGGACATGGCCGACGCCGTCGAAACCGAGCGCGCCGAGCGCGCCTTCGATCGCCTTGCCCTGCGGGTCGAGGACGCCGTTCTTAAGGGTTACGGTCACGCGTGCCTTGATCACTCTCAATCTCCGTAGATTACTTCTTTGGCAGCTTACTTCACCAGCACCGGACCGGTGCCGCGCAGCGGCTCGTTTTCGTTGATGATGCCGAGGCGCTTGGCCACTTCCTGATAGGCTTCGAGCAGGCCGCCGAGATCCTGGCGGAACCGGTCCTTGTCGAGCTTTTCATGGGTCTCGATGTCCCACAGACGGCAGCTGTCCGGTGAGATTTCGTCGGCCAGAATGATGCGCATCATGTCGCCCTCGTAAAGGCGTCCGCACTCGATCTTGAAGTCGACGAGCTGGATGCCGATGCCGAGGAAGAGGCCGGACAGGAAGTCGTTGACACGGATGGCGAGCGCCATGATGTCATCGAGTTCGGCGGGATTGGCCCAGCCGAAGGCGGTGATGTGCTCTTCCGAGACCATCGGGTCGGCGAGCGCGTCGGACTTGTAGTAGAACTCGATGATCGAGCGCGGCAGGACAATGCCTTCCTCGATGCCGAGGCGCTTGGCGAGCGAGCCGGCGGCGACGTTGCGCACGACGATCTCGAGCGGGATCATCTCCACTTCCTTAATCAGCTGCTCGCGCATGTTGATGCGGCGGATAAAATGGGTGGGGATGCCGATCTTGTTCAGGTGGCTGAAGAGATATTCGGAAATGCGGTTGTTGAGGACGCCTTTTCCGTCGATGACTTCATGCTTCTTCTTGTTGAACGCCGTGGCGTCGTCCTTGAAGAACTGGATCAGCGTGCCGGGCTCCGGACCCTCGTAAAGGATCTTGGCCTTGCCTTCGTAAACACGGCGGCGACGGTTCATGGCTGGTTTTCTCTGCTGTTGGCGTCACACTGGGGACGCTGTGGAACGATTATTGAAGCGGTCCCATAAAGGAAAACCACGCTTTTCACAATGCGGCTGTTGTTACCTCCCCGGATTTCGTCCAAACCAAGGCAAGGCTCGGAGAATCAGCATTCGCTCCAAGTTTGCATTGCACTTTCTACAGCCTTTTGATTAATGGGGGAAACGAAGCCCCCGCATGGTGACGGCATACTCTTTGGGAGACACAGATGAGCGGTATGAGTGATCGCGAAAAGGCCTTTGAAAACAAGTTCGCACATGACCAGGAACTTCGTTTCAAGGCTGAGGCACGGCGCAACAAGCTGATCGGGCTCTGGGCTGCCGGCCTGCTCGGCAAGGCGGATGCCGACGCCTATGCCAAGGAAGTCGTTGCCGCTGACTTTGAAGAGGCTGGCGATGCGGACGTCATTCGCAAGCTGAAGGCCGATCTCACGGCAGGCGGCGTTTCGGTCACCGACGAGGAACTGCGCTCCAAGATGCTTGAATTCCTGGCCGAAGCCGTCGCTCAGGTCCAGGGCGAGTAAGGCTTGTCCGGGCGCGGTCCTCGGGTCGCTTTATCATATGCCGTCCGTTCACCGGAACGGGCGGCGCCAGGATTCACCGGCGATGAAATCGGCGGTCAATTCGAATGGCAGGGGGCGCGCCAGCCCGAAACCCTGTAGCACGTCGCAGCCGAGAGCGGCCAGTATCCGGACATGGTCCGGCGTCTCGACACCTTCCGCAGTTACTCCGATGTTCAGAGAACGGCCGATATCGATGATCGAGCCGACGAGCTTGCGCTGTTCGGTCGATTCCGGCACGTCGCGTACCAGTTCCCTGTCGATCTTCAGCGACTTGGGATTGAGCCTCAGCAGGCTGACGATGGAAGCGTGACCCGTGCCGAAATCGTCGATCTCAATGTCGACGCCGAGTTTGCGGAGATGGTTCAGATTCTCCATGGCCTGGTCGTCATATTCGTCGAGGAAGATCGATTCCAGCAGTTCGAAGGAAACGGTACCGGGTTCGAGGGTAAATGCGCTGAGCTTTTTCCTCAGAAGCGGGTCGTGCAGGCGGCGGGTTGAGACATTGACCGATATCTTGGGCACGGTCAGGCCGAGTGCGCGCCACCGCTCGAAGTCGGCGAGCGCTTTCTCCAGAATAAGGGCGTCGATATGGGGTACGGCGCCCAGTTCCTCAGCCACGGAGAGGAAGCGGCCGGGCGTCAAAATGCCGTGTTTCGGATGGTCCCAGCGCGCCAGAGCTTCTGCGCCGGCGATCGCAAGCGTCCGCGCGTCGAACTGGAACTGGTAGTGGGGAACGAACTCGTCGTTTTCCAATGCCCGGAGAATGTCGTCCGACAGCCTGCGGGTATTGACCATGTGCCGATGGCTGTCGCGGGAGAAGAATTCATGGCGGTTGCGGCCGCGATTCTTGGCATGGTAAAGCGCGATATCGGCATTCAGCAGCAACTGGCGGGCATTGATCTCCGGTCCGAGCGCGCAGGCGATCCCGATGCTGGCGCCGAAGCGGCATTCGTGACCTTCATACGAGACAGGCTTCCTGAGTTCCCCGATGATGCGGTCGGCGAGTTGGGCGAGCTTGCGCTGGGAACCTTCGAAACGCGCGAGAAAGACAAACTCGTCGCCGCCGATGCGGGCGACGAAATCTCCGACGCGCGTGTTGGCCTTCAGTACCTTCGCCGCATGTTTCAGCATCATGTCGCCGGCACTGTGGCCGAGGGTGTCGTTGATCTGCTTGAACCGGTCGAGATCGATATGCAGCACGGCAAGGCCGCTGCTGCGAGCGCCGGCGCTTTCGCCATAACGATCCAGCGTCTCGTCCAGATAACGCCGGTTCGGCAGATCGGTCAGGTAGTCGTGCAGCGCGATATGTTCGATGCGCGCTTTGGCCGCCTCAAGCTCCGCATTGCGGGCTTCCGCGAGGATCTTTGCCCGTTCCAGTTCGCGGTGGAGCGCGAGATCGGTGGTGACGTCCCAATTGGCGCCGATCATCTTGCGGTGTCCGTCGGCATCGATGAAGGGCAGGGTGCGCGAGCGAATATAGCGCGTTGAACCGTCCTTGAGGATTACACGGTATTCGTCGGAGAAAGGCAGGAGTTTTTCCACATGGTGTTCCACCTTGCTGAAAACGCGGGGAGCGTCTTCCGGGTGCAGCATGTTCTCCCAGATTCCGCCTATCTGCACATCCTGGTGACCCTCTATGCCGAAAAGGGTTCTCATGCCCTCGTCCCAATCGGCCGTCCCCTTGTCGAAGTCCGCCTCGAACACGCCAATGCGGGACACTTCCAGCGCAAGCTTGAGCCGGCGCGACATATGGGCGATCTTCTCCTCGGCCAGCTTGCGGCTGGTAATATCCACGTCGGTGCCGATAATGCGCAGCGGCTTGCCGTTCTCGTCCCTGCTTACGCAGGCACCCCGGCATTCGATCCACACCCAGTGACCGTCCTTGTGGCGCTCCCGATACTCGAAGGTCATGTAGTCGGCGTCGCCGGCATTCTGACGCTCGATACAGCGCATGGTCCGCTCGCGGTCGTCCGGATGCACGAGTTGCAGCCAATCCTTGGTGGTGGGCGGCAGAGGATCGTCTGGCCGCAGGCCGCGAATGGCGCGCCACTCCTCCGAATAATACCAGATGCCGAGATCGAGCCTGTGGTCCCACACGCCGGTCGATGAACTGACGAGCGCGTTGTTCCAGCGGCTTTCCCGGTCTGCAAGGTCCAGTTCCCGAACCTTCAGTTGGGTGATGTCGGCAAGCTGTACCAGCAGTCTCGGTGCCGCCAGTTGTCCATCCGCCGGTATTGTCGAGACATGGGGCGACATCCACAGCGGAAAGCCGTCATGGGTGATGAAGCGGACCTCGACGGGATCGGAACCTACTTTGCCGGAAAGGGCGGCAAGCTGCTGGACGGCGAGGATATTCCGATCCTCCTCCTGCAGATAATCGATCAGAAGAGCGCCGGATGGTTCCCCAGGTGGCAGCGGCAATGCGTCGAAACGATCGTTGGTCGCCAGAATGCGGCCGACCGGGTCGAGAACGACGCTTGGCATGGGCAGAATCGAAATAAGTTGGCGAAGGCCGCTGGCTTCGCTGGCGTCGGGATGACTGGCTTTGGTCGGGCTGGGATGCAAAGGCTATCCATCGACAACGTTCGGTGGTGCCGACGATAGCCGTCTTCGATTAAGATCCGCTTAAACCCGAAACGCCTCATTTATCATGGATGAGAGCATAATCTGCCGGGATATTACCGGGCTGGCGCGCTACGCGGTCCTGCCGACATCGGCCCGGAGCCGGCTCAGGAATTGCGCGAAGACCATGGTGCCCTCCGGCCAGGGGCCGTGGCCGGAATCGGAGTTGATATGCCCGGACTCCCCGGCATCGATCAGCAGCGATCCCCAGGCGCCGGCTATATCGTCGGCATGCTCGAACGCACCGAAGGGATCGTTACGACTGGCGACGGTGATCGACGGAAAGGGCAACGGATCGCGCGGGTAGGGGCCGAAGGTCATCAGGTGCTTGGGACGGATGGCCGGATTGGCCACGTCCGGCGGCGCCACGAAGAAGGCGCCGGCCACCTTGTTGCCGATACGGGGAACGGCATGGACCGCCGTCGGCACGCCGAGCGAATGGGCGACAAGCACCACCGGCCGCGTGGACTTCTCGACTTCCTCAACGACGCGGGCGACCCAGTCTTCCCGCACGGGCTTCGACCACTCCGCCTGCTCGACACGCCTCGCTGTCGAGAGCTTCGCCTGCCAGCGGCTCTGCCAGTGGTCGGGACCGGAATTGGTGTAACCGGGAATAATGAGGATGTCTGCGTCGGAAGCTTTCATGGGCCTTATCTGCTTATTGGGCAGGCTTTCGTCAAGGATATCTGCGCGGGGCACCCGACAAAACCAGTCAACGCGCATCTCTGAAAACAGACAATCCGGCCCGCGTCGTCACGGACCGGATCGTTCTTCGATGGCGATGATATCAGCCGAAGACGCGCTTGAAGATCGTGTCGACGTGCTTGGTGTGGTAGCCGAGGTCGAACTTCTCGCGAATATCTTCTTCGGACAGGGCCGCGCGAACTTCCTGGTCAGCGAGCAATTCCTCGAGGAAATCCTTGCCCTGTTCCCAGACCTTCATGGCGTTTCTCTGGACGAGGCGATAGGCGTCCTCGCGGCTGACGCCGGCCTGGGTGAGGGCGAGAAGAACGCGCTGGCTCATCACGAGGCCACGGAACTTGTTCATGTTCTTCAGCATGTTCTCGGGATAGATCACCAGTTTCTCGATGACGCCGGCGAGACGGTTCAGCGCGAAGTCGAGGGTGATCGTGGTATCCGGGCCGATGGCGCGCTCGACGCTCGAATGGCTGATGTCACGCTCGTGCCAGAGAGCCACGTTTTCCATGGCCGGGACGACGGACATGCGCACCAGACGGGCGAGGCCGGTCAGGTTTTCGGTCAGCACGGGGTTGCGCTTGTGCGGCATGGCGGACGAACCCTTCTGGCCCGGCGAGAAGAATTCTTCCGCCTCCAGAACCTCGGTGCGCTGCATGTGGCGGATTTCGATCGCGACGTTCTCGATCGAGGACGCGATCACGCCGAGGGTGGCGAAGAACATGGCGTGACGGTCACGCGGGATGACCTGCGTCGAGACCGGTTCGGGAACGAGACCGAGCTTTTCGCAGACATGCTCCTCGACGCGCGGGTCGATATTGGCAAAGGTACCGACAGCGCCGGAGATGGCGCCGGTTGCCACTTCCGCCCGCGCGGCGACGAGACGGGCGCGGTTGCGGGTCATTTCGGCGTAGAAGCGGGCGAAGGTGAGGCCCATGGTCGTCGGTTCGGCGTGGATGCCGTGGCTGCGACCGATGCGCACCGTGTCCTTGTGCTCGAAGGCGCGGGCCTTGAGGGCTGCGAGCACGCGGTCCATGTCGGCGAGCAGGATGTCGGCGGCGCGGACGAGCTGGATGTTCAGCGTGGTGTCGAGCACGTCGGAAGAGGTCATGCCCTGATGCACGAAACGGCTGTCGGGGCCGATGAATTCGGCAAGGTGGGTGAGGAAGGCGATGACGTCATGCTTCGTGACGGCCTCGATCTCATCGATGCGGGCGACGTTGAATTCGGCGGCTCCGCCTTTTTCCCAGATGATCCGCGCGGCTTCCTTCGGGATCACGCCCAGATCGGCCAGCGCATCGCAGGCATGGGCCTCGATCTCGAACCAGATACGGAACTTGGTTTCGGGAGACCAGATGGCGACCATTTCGGGCCGGGAATAACGCGGGATCATGGGCTTTTCTTTCCTTGGACTGGCGATGGCGCGGATTGGAGCGCCTGGTCAAACACCGGAAGGGCGGGCTGGCCGGGGCTTTGTCAGGCGCTCTTAGCAAAGAAGCCCGGCAAGCTCAACGGTTGCGGCGCGCAAGCCAGAGGCTTGCCGCAACGAGCAGTGCGACGCCCAAGGGAAGGTAATGGCGGCTGCCGAGGGCCGTGAACTGATAGACGGCGGAAGCCGACGTGAAGACGAACTGGAACGCCCATATGACCGTGCCGAAAGGGGCGTGCCACTGGGCGTAGAACATCCGGTATTGCAGCGCAAAGAGGAGGGCGGTCGCGCCCATCGTCCCGCAGGAAAGGAAGAGGAAGGCCGCCGCGAAACGCGTTTCGGGGCGCCGGCGGAAGCTGAAGAAGCGAATGAGGGGCAAGGCGAGAAGCCAGCCGAGAGCGCCTCCTGCAAAGTAGATGCCGAAGAGCGCCGGCGCGTGCCCGCTTGCCGGTCGTCCGATACCGTAGAGCGAGACCGCTAACGTCGCCGCCATGAGCGCGCCCCAGACCAGCGCCCCGGCAAACCAGAACGAGGCCGGGGGACGGGCCGCGGCAAGGCGCGCGCGTATTGGCATCTGGGGCTTGGTGAGGCCGGTTTCCATCATCAGGGGCGGGCAGGGACGGCGATCCAGCGCCCGTTATTGCCCTCGTAGCCGAGGCTGAGGACATTGATAAGCGCCACGTGGACGGGAGCGCCCGCCGGCGGCGCATAGGTGACGACGCCGCCCAGGCGGTAGTCGACGGTGCATTGGCGGCTTTCGGGAATATCGGTGCTGTCCTCGTGCACAATCTCGTCGACCGGTTCGCCGTTCTTCTCGCTGAACTTCAGCCGGAAGGCCTTGAGCGCATCGACGAGATCCACGCAGTAGCGGGTCGGTGTCGCGAAGAACTCTTCGATCTTCAGGGTATATGGCTTGCCGAAGGCGGGGTCGGCGGGATGCTGGAAATAGCGAAGTTCGTCCTTCGCGGCATCGACCTCGCTGATCGGGTTGAAGGCTGCGAGTTCGCCGGGCCGGTCGAGAAGTCCATGCTCGGACAGCAGCGGTGCGGCCTTTTCCATCGCCTCGCGACGGACAGTTGCGATGCTTGCCTTGTCGCGTTTCACGCCTATGCGGATCGGCGTGCCCGGCAGGAACGCGTCTTTCACGGTATCGATGAAGAAAATGGACGAGTAGGCCAGGCCCGAACTGTCGCTGATACCGTATTCCTCGAAGGCATAGACGCCTCCGTCTTCGGAAAAGCCGAGCGACTGGAACGTGGAGAACTCGGCAGCCACGGCCGGCAGTGCGACGAATGCCGCCGCGAGACCCGCCAGCCATGTCCTGCAATCTATCAACGGCGTCCCTCTTCCGCAGCCTTGCGCAGAGTGTCGACTGTCTTGCGATAGTCGTCAACGCCCTGGCCCTTGTAGATGGCGGAACCGGCGACGAGGACATTGGCGCCCGCCGACGTTACGAGCGCTGCGTTTTCCGCGGTCACGCCGCCATCGACCTCGAGATCGATCTGGCGGTTACCGATCATCAGGTTGGCCTTGGCGAGCTTCTCGGTCATGGCGGGAATGAACTTCTGGCCGCCAAAGCCGGGGTTGACGCTCATGATGAGCAGGAGGTCGAGGTCGTCGAGAACATGTTCGATCGCGGAGAGCGGCGTTGCGGGGTTCAGCGAGACGCCCGCCTTCTTGCCGAGCGAGCGGATCTTCTGCAGCGAACGATGCAGGTGCGGGCCGGCCTCGGCGTGGACGGTGATGACGTCGCAGCCGGCATCGGCAAAGGCGTCGAGATAGGGATCGGCGGGCGATATCATCAGATGGCAGTCGAACACCGCCTTGGTGAAGGGGCGCAGTGCCTTGATGACGGCGGGGCCGTAGGAAATGTTGGGCACGAAATGGCCGTCCATGACGTCGAGATGGATCCAGTCTGCGCCGGCTTCGACCACGTCGGCCACTTCATCGCCGAGCCGGGCGAAATTGGCGGCGAGGATCGAAGGGGCGATCTTGAGGGGGCGTGTCATGGCGGATGCTCCGGAATTGCTGACTTTTCGGCCTGCCCATAGCATCGCCCGGCCAGCCCGGCAACTCTTCGAAAGTCTGCCATGGGAGCGGTCGGCTTGACCTTGGCCCGATCCTTCTCCATCCCTCGTGACGAGGAGCAAAGGGAGAGAGACATGGAACGTTCCGCGATCATCACCGGCGGCAGCAGCGGCATCGGGCGACATCTCGCGATCGCCTTTGCGCAGGCGGGGTATCGAGTGGCCTTCACGCATCGCAATGACGAGTCCGCGGCTGCCGAGGTCCTCGCGGAGATTACTGCCACCGGCGGTCATGCGCGCGCTTTTTCTTCCGATGCCGGCGACGCAGCTTGCGTGACGGCGTTTATGGAGGAGGCTTGCGCCTGGTTTGGCGATGCGCCGGATGTCCTCGTCAACAATGCCGGCATCCAGACATGGGCTCCGCTGCTGGAATTGTCCGAGGAGCGGTGGGATGCGGTGATCCGCACCAATCTGACAGGCACGTTCCTCAACACGCGGGAAGCGGGGCGTCGCATGGTGAAGGCCGGTAAGGGTGGCGCAATCGTCAATATCGGTTCCGGCTGCAACAAGCTCGCCTTTCCGAAACTGGTCGACTACACGGCTTCAAAGGGCGGCGTCGAGCAGTTCACCAAGGTGGCGGCCGTCGAACTCGGTCCCCACGGCGTCCGGGTCAATTGCGTGGCTCCCGGCGCAATCGAGACGGAGCGCACCCGCGCGGAGGCGCCCGATTATGCCGAAACCTGGGGCCGGGTGACACCGTTGCGCCGGGTCGGCACGCCGAGAGACATTGCGGGGCCGGTGCTGTTTCTTGCGAGTGCCGATGCCGCTTTCGTCACCGGGCAGACGATCTGGGTGGACGGAGGCGTATTCACGCAGGCCTTCTGGCCCTATCCGTCATGACCGGCAGCGATCACTGGGTTGACGGAGAAGGCTCGACGAAACCGCCCCTGCGCCATTCCATCAGGCGGTAGGGATTGTCGGCGAGTTCATGGCCTGTCGTGAAAGTGATCGGACCGATCGGTGTATCGAAAGCCGTATCGACCAGCGTATCGACAAGTGGCGAGCCCATGGCGCCGGACAGTGCGGCGGCATCGGCAAGGATGGAGATTGCCGCTTCGGCCGGCTGCACATAACCTTCTCGCGGCGGTTCGCTGGTATTGCCGTCCGTTGTTTGCGGGCCGCCGACGACATAGGGGAGCAGTACCGCCTGAACGCCCTCGGCAAGCGGCACAGGTTGGTCGGCGGCATTCAAGGCTTCACCGCCCAAAAAGTTGAGATCGATCTTTTCCGTGGCTGCGTCTCGGGCAATCACCGACATGTCGGCACGATCGCCGCCCACGAAGACGCTGGTCACGCCCGCCTTCCGCAGGCGGCGCACGAGTGCGATCTGCTGCTCCTGTCCCGGACGGAACGTATCGGTGAAAACCGGTTTCAGGCCACGGTCTTCCAAACTGTTGCGGATGGTCTCCGTAAGCTCCCGGCCATGGATCGTGCCGTCCTCTATGAGCGCGATCGCCTCGCTCTTCCAGTCGCGGAGGATGATTTCGGTCAGCTTTTCAGCCTCGTCATCCACCGTCGGCGCCATGCGGAAGAGCGGCCAGCCATTCTTGAGAGCGTCTTCCATCAGCCCCTTCCAGCGGACAGAAAGCGTAATCGCCGGGACGCCCGCATCCTTCAGCGGCGCAAGGGCACCGTCGAGGCTTTCCGAGCAGAGAAAACCGATTGCCGCCGTTGCGCCCGCCTCACGGATACTTGCGGCGATCTGCGGCCCGCTGCCGGCCTCGCAGCTTTCGTCGATCAGGGCGATCTCCACGCCGAGGCGGTCGGCGGAGATCTTCGCTCCTTGGCGCACTTCATCGCCCAAGGTCGCGAAATTTCCCGATTGCGGCGCGACCACCGCGATCTTCAGCGGGGCAGCGGCGAGCGGCGCGGCAAGTCCGGTCAAAACGAGAAAGGTCAGTGGCAGAAGTCGATGCGGGTTCATTCTTGTTTCGATTTTTCCGGATGCGGCGCTCGGCCATTGAAACGCGCCTAGTTTAACCGCTCCGTGACGCAAACTGCAATGCGGTGCAATAACAGCGGGCTACCAGGGTAAAATCCGTCCGTTGGGGAAAAGGTAAAACTTGCCCGGCATAGTCCTGTCGGATACAGGCTTAGGGCCAATCGCGGAGAGTGAAGTGTTGAACGCGCAGCAGATTGACCCGGTCGTCTACCGGGAAGCGATGAGCCGTTATGCGGGTCATGTCCAGCTCATCACCACGGAGCATGGTGGCATCCGGCGTGGCGTGACGATTACCGCCGCCTGCTCGGTCTCCGACCATCCGCCGACTGTTCTCGCCTGCCTGAACAATACCAACGAAAAGAATGCCGTGTTTTTCGAAAGCGGGTTCTTCGCCCTCAATACGCTGGGCGCGCATCACCGGGAACTCGCCAACGGCTTTGCCGGTTTCGGCGGCCTCTCCGTCGATGAGCGCTTTGCGCTTGGCGAATGGCAAAGGCTGGTCACCGGCGCTCCGGTGCTGTCCGACGCCATCGTTTCCTTCGATTGCCGGGTGACCGACACGAAAGTCACGGCGACCCATACCGTGCTTTTCGGCGAGGTGAAGGCGGTGCATTTCGGGGCCAAGGAAGCGTCGCTGATCTATCTGGACCGCAGCTACCACACCCTGTAAGCTCCTCTCAAAAAGAGGAGGAAGGATGCCTGAGACGTCCTCAAAGGGCCTGCCCGGATCGATCGATGCCGTCGTCGATCTCCTTTCGCAGCACGATTATTTGGCCGGCCGGCCACTGGCCACGGTTCTCTTCCTTGCCCTTCGCATGCAGCGGCCGCTTTTTCTCGAAGGTGAGGCCGGTGTCGGCAAGACCGAGGTGGCCAAGGTGCTGGCATCCGCGCTCGACCGGCCGCTGATCCGCCTCCAGTGCTATGAAGGCCTCGATGTCGCATCGGCCGTCTATGAGTGGAACTATCCCGCGCAGATGCTCGAAATCCGCCTGTCCGAGGCATCAGGAGTTTCCGACCGCGACCGGCTGGAGCATGACATATTTTCCGCACGCTATCTGATCCGCCGGCCGGTGCTGCAGGCGCTGGAGTGCGAGCCGGGCCGCGCGCCGGTCTTCCTGATCGACGAACTCGACCGCACCGACGAGGCCTTCGAGGCTTTCCTCCTGGAAGTACTCTCCGATTTCCAGGTGACGATCCCGGAATACGGAACCGTGAAAGCGACGGAAAAGCCGATCGTCATCGTCACCAGCAACCGGACGCGAGAGGTTCACGACGCTTTGAAACGGCGCTGCCTCTATCACTGGGTCGATTATCCGAAAGCGGCCGAGGAACTGGCGATCATCCGGCGCAAGGTGCCGGGTTGCAACGAACAGCTCTCCAGCCAGATCGTCGCCTATGTGCAGAAGCTGCGCACCCTCGATCTCTTCAAGAACCCAGGCGTTGCCGAGACGATCGACTGGGCTACGGCTCTCACCGAACTCGACCGGCTGGCGCTCGACCCCGAAACCATTGCCGACACACTCGGCACGCTTCTGAAATACCAGGACGATATTGTCCGCATTCAGGGTTCGGAAGGCCAGAAGGTTCTTGCCGAGGTGAAGGCAGAGCTTCTGGCGGCGGGCTGAGCCATGGAGATTTCGGCCGGCCGTGACGGGATCGTGATACCGCCGCCTGTGGCCGGCGACGGCAGGCTCGCCGACAATATCGTGCATTTTGCCCGTGTGCTGCGCAGGGCCGGCCTGAAACCGGGGCCGGGGGCGGTGCTCGACGCCATCGCCGCGGTCGATGCCATTGGCATCGGATCGCGGGAGGAGTTTCATGCGGCCCTCGGCGCGATCTTCGTCAACCGGCACGAGGATCAGCCGGTTTTCGACGAGGCGTTCAGACTTTTCTGGCGTTCGCGCGATCTGGTAGCGAAGATGATTGCAATGATGTCGCCGGTCGCTGCCGACCTCAGCGAAAGAGATAAGGCGAAGGCCGGCGCCTCGCGGGTGAGCGACGCGCTTTATGCAGAACGCAAGCGGCGGCAGGAGGCGCGCGACGAGCCGGATATCGAGATCGACGCCCGTTTCACCACCTCGGGCTCGGAAGTGTTGCGCCGGATGGATTTCGCCCAGATGTCTGCGGCTGAGCTTTCGCAGGCGCGGCGCGAGATCGAGAGGCTGGCTATGCCGTTCGATACCGTGCGCGTGCGCCGGTTTCGCCCGTCTCGACGGCCGGGACATGTCGATGCGCGGGCGACGATGCGCGCGGCGTTGCGCAGCGGTGGCGATCTCATCCTGCCGAAGTTCAGGGCACGTCGTATCGAACAACCGCCGCTGGTCATCCTTGCCGATATCTCGGGTTCGATGAGCCAGTACACCCGCATCTTCCTGCATTTCCTGCATGTGCTGACGGAGCGCCGCCGTCGCGTCCACACATTTCTGTTCGGCACGCGCCTCACCAATGTCACGCGCCAGATGAAGAACCGCGACCCCGATGAGGCGATCGCGCAATGCAGCGGCGCGGTCAGCGACTGGTCCGGCGGCACGCGAATCGGCGAGACGCTCAGGCTCTTCAACCGGCAATGGGCGCGGCGCGTGCTCGGGCAGGGCGCGGTGGTCCTGCTGATTACCGACGGTCTGGAGCGGGAGGATGTCGCGATGCTCGCTGCCGAGACGGATCGGCTGCATCGCTCGTGCCGCCGGCTGGTCTGGCTCAATCCGCTCCTGAGGTTCGAAGGGTTCGAGGCACGGGCGCGGGGCGTCAGGGCGATGCTTCCCCATGTCGACGAGTTGCGTTCCGTGCACAATCTCGATTCCCTTGCCGATCTCGTCGCCGCACTTTCCGCACCCATGAAAGGCGATGCCGATCCGCGGCGTTTCCTGAACACGATGAGGGTTTGAACATGACGGCCGTTGCAGAGCGAATGGACCCGTTGCTCGTTGCCGAGGACTGGAAGGGCAAGGGGCGGGATGTGGCGATTGCGACCGTGGTCGAGACCTGGGGGTCGGCACCGCGCCCGGTTGGCAGTCATCTGGTCATCGATGCCGATGGCAATTTCCAAGGTTCCGTCTCCGGCGGATGCGTCGAGGGGGCGGTTATCACCGAGGCGCTGGACGTGCTGCAATCGGGCAAGCCGCGGATGCTGGAATTCGGGGTTGCCGATGAGACCGCATGGCGGGTCGGGCTCTCCTGCGGCGGCCGCATCCGCGTTTACGTCGAAAGGCTCGGCTGATGGACACGGCAAACCTGAAGAAGCTGAACGAGGCGAGGCTTGCGCGGCGCGCGGCCGTGCTGGTGACCGATCTCGGCGACGGCCGTGACCGGCTTGTGGTCGAGGGCGAAGCCGTCATCGGGCCGCTGGGGGCCGAGATCGGGCAAAGGCTGTTGTCCGGAAAATCCGGCCTCGTCGATCTGGAAGGACGCAGCTTCTTTCTCAACGTCCACCTGCCGCCGCCGCGCATTGTGGTGATTGGCGCGGTTCATATCAGCCAGGCGCTCTGCCCCATGGCCGAGATCGCCGGCTATGACATCACGGTGATCGATCCGCGCACCGCCTTTGCGACGCCTGAGCGGTTTGCCGGTGTCGATCTTCTAGCGGACTGGCCGGAAGATGCGCTGAAGGCGAGGCCGCTTGACCGCTATTGCGCGATGGTCGCAGTCACGCATGACCCGAAGATCGACGACTTTCCGCTCGTTGCAGCGCTCAGGGCCGGCTGTTTCTATGTCGGTGCGCTCGGCAGCCGCAAAACCCATGTGAAACGGGTGGAGCGGCTCAAGAACGATGGGCTCTCCGAGGCCGAAATCGGCCGCATTTCGGCTCCTGTCGGGCTCGATATCGGGGCCGCCACCCCGTCCGAGATCGCGGTGTCCATCCTTGCCGAGGTCATCCAGTCTTTCCGGCGCCGGTCGCTCGGGGCGGCGGCAAGCGAGGCGGCATGATCTTCGGGGAGTTCCCGCTGAAAGGGGCCGAAGGCTTGGTGCTGGCGCATTCCGTGCAATTGCCGTCGGGCCGGCTTCCCAAAGGCCAGCGGCTGACGCAGGCCGATATCCTTGCTCTGGAGGCGGCGGGGCTGCGCACCGTCATCGCCTGCAGGCTGGAAGATGGAGATCTGGGGGAGGACGAGGCGGCCGGGCGACTTGCGGCAGGCGTAGGCCTTGACAACCTGCGCATGTCCGAGCCCTCGACGGGCCGGGTCAATTTCTATGCCACGCGCAACGGCCTCCTCGTGGCGAGCCGGGATCTGGTCGACCGGTTCAACCGCATCGATCCGGCAATAACCTTTGCCTGTCTCGCCGATCACAGCGACGTGCGCGAAGGCGATCTCGTTGCGACCGTGAAGATCATTCCACTCGGCGTTTCCGGCGCGAGCGTCGCGCGCGCGTTGGGCATTCTCGCCGAAGGGCGGGCCATCGAACTCAAGCCCTATCGTCCCCGCAATGTCGCCCTGATCGCCACGCAGCTGCCGTCGCTGAAGACCTCGGTCATGGACAAGACCGCGCGGGTGCTCGAGCAGCGCCTTCTTGCTTCCGGCAGCCGGCTGATCGGAGAATGGAGGGTGGCGCACCGGGCGGATGCGGTTGCCAGGGCCATCGAGGACGCCTTGCGCCGGGAGCTTTCCGACCCGCCGCTCGTGATCGTATTCGGTGCATCGGCTGTATGCGATCCGGTCGATGTCATCCCGGAATCGATCCGCATGGCGGGTGGCACGGTGGATCAGGTCGGGTTGCCGGTCGATCCGGGCAATCTGCTCGTGCTGGGGCATGTGGGAGAAATACCAGTCATCGGTGCGCCGGGCTGTGCCCGTTCGCCGAAGGAAAACGGCTTCGACTGGATTTTGAACCGGATTCTCGCCGGTGAGAATCCTGATGCGCTGGAGCTGACCGGGCTTGGTGTCGGAGGCTTGCTCATGGAAATCCCCAGCCGTCCGCTGCCGCGCGAGGCGGCGACCTCTGCCGACAAGGCTTTTCGTGTCGGCATCATCATTCTTGCCGCCGGCAGGGCAAGCCGGATGGGTGAAGGCGGTCGGCACAAGCTGCTGGCGGAATTCGAGGGCGTGCCGCTCATCAGGCGCGTGACGGAACGGGCGCTCGACGCGGCGGCCGGTCCCGTCGTCGTCGTTACCGGTTTTCGCGCTCCGGAGATTTCCGCCTGTCTGGAAGGGTTGCCGGCCGAACTGCAGGAGAACCGGGATTACGCCAGCGGCATGGCAAGCTCGATCCGGGCAGGGCTTGCTGTCCCCTCCCTGCATGACGCGGACGGCGTCATGATCCTGCTCGGCGACATGCCGGGTATCACGAGCAATGACCTGGCCCGCCTGGCCGATGCTTTTCGCGCGTCGGCCGGCCGATCCATCGTGCGAGCCGTGGCCGACGGCGAGCGCGGCAATCCCGTCATCCTGCCACGTGCGACCTTTCCGGCGCTGATGCGGCTTGAGGGCGATATCGGCGCCCGCCATATCATCGAGACTTCCGGTCTGCCGATTGTTGACGTCGAGGTTGGTGCCGCCGCAAAACTCGACGTCGATACGCCGGAGGCAGTCCTTGCCGCGGGCGGCGTGCTGAAGGGCTGAGGCTAATGGACAATATCGAGATCGAGGAAATGTTTCAGGCGGTCGGCCCCGTCTCCATTCGCCGGATGTTCGGCGGCAAGGGGATCTATCGCGACGGCGTGATCTTTGCGCTGGAACTGTTCGAGGAGGTCATGCTGAAGGCGGACGAGGAGAGCGCGCCGCTCTTCGAGGAGGCGGGCGCCCGTCAGTGGATTTATCAGAGGGAGGGCAAGAGCCCTGTCGCCATGCCCTATTGGTCGATCCCGGATGATGCCTATGACGATCCCGACGAAATGGCAAAGTGGGTGCGGCTCGCCTTCGAGGCGGGTCTCAGGGCAGAGGCGTTGAAAGCCAGGGCAGGCGGAGCGAAGCCGGCCAAAGCGAAATCAGCGAAGAAAGGGAAGAATGGCGCGGGTGAAGGCTGACAACGGCTCGGGCAAGGCATCGAGGTCGAACCAGCCGAACTCCGAGAGCTTGTCCGGTTCAGTCAGTTGCGCTTCGCCCGAAAAGTCCTCGGTCCGGTAGAGTAGTGAAACCCAGTGCTGCCGGTCGTCGTCGATGATCTGTTCGGTCGCGGCAAGAAAGCCGATCGAACCGATCGAGAGACCGGTTTCCTCTTCGGCTTCGCGGCGGGCGGCCTGCTCTGCCGGTTCCATATGGTCGACTTTGCCGCCGACAATGTTCCAGAAACCTGCTTCGGGGGCTTTCCGGCGACGGTAAAGCAGGAGCTTGCCATCGCGAAGGATGGCAAGACCGACTCCGAGGCCGGGAAAATCGATACCGGGCGTGGCCATAAGCGGATGCTTTTCAGCAGCGGATGACGTCAGACCTTGGCGTTGGCGACGATCAGCATGAAGGCCGGAATGTCGTCGCCGAAGCCGACGGGCGTCGGGCCGTCGTCATGGTCGCGGTAGTGGCTGCGGCGGCGTTCGCGATGATCGTCGTTCGCCGGGTTCGGGCGGCTGTTTCGATTGGCGTCACGGCCACGTTTTTCGGACCTGCGTTCGTTCGCCACTGATTCCACCTTTGCCTCTTCCACTTGTTCCGCGATGTCCGCAGTCTGTTCGTTGCGTGTATCGGTTTTATGACCGCCGCGACGCTCGCGGCCTTTATCCCGGTCCTTGCCGCCGCCGCGCTTGCCGCGACGGTCGTCATGGGATTCCGCAGCCGCGGGGAGGGTCGAAAGATCGCCGTTCAGCCATTCGATCTTCTGGCCGATCAGCTTCTCGATCGCGTCGAGATACTTGGTGTCCGAACGGGTGACAAGAGTGAAGGCGGCGCCGGAACGGCCTGCGCGACCGGTGCGGCCGATGCGGTGGACATAATCCTCCGCATGGATCGGGATGTCGAAGTTGAAGACGTGGCTGACGTCGGGAATATCGAGGCCGCGGGCGGCGACGTCCGAGGCGACAAGCAGCGAGATCTGGTTGTCCTTGAAGCCGGCCAGCATGTTGGTGCGCGAGCGTTGATCCATGTCGCCGTGAAGGGCGCCGACCGAGAAACCGTGACGCTCCAGCGAACGGAAGAGGTCGGCAACATCCTTCTTGCGGTTGCAGAAGATGATCGCGTTCTTCAGGTCTTCCTGGGCGCGGATCAGATCGCGCAGGACCGAGCGCTTCTCGTAGTCCTTGTTGTGGGCCGCCACGAGACGCTGCGTCACGGTCTTTGCCGTCGAGGACGGCGGAGCCACTTCGATGCGCTCGGGGTTTTGCAGAAAGCGATCGGCGAGCTTCTGGATTTCCGGCGGCATGGTGGCCGAGAAGAAAAGCGTCTGCCGAGTGAAGGGGATCATCTTGGCGATGCGCTCGATATCCGGGATGAAGCCCATGTCGAGCATGCGGTCGGCTTCGTCGATGACCAGGATCTCAACGCCGGTCATCAGCAGCTTGCCGCGCTCGCAATGATCGAGCAGGCGGCCCGGCGTGCAGATCAGAACGTCGGCGCCGCGTTCAAGCTTGCGGTCCTGGTCCTCGAAGGAAACGCCGCCGATCAGCAGCGCGACGTTGAGCTTGTGATTCTTGCCGTATTTCTCGAAGTTCTCTGCGACCTGGGCTGCCAGTTCGCGGGTCGGCTCAAGGATCAGCGTGCGGGGCATCCGGGCGCGAGCTCGACCCTTTTCGAGGAGCGTCAGCATCGGGAGAACGAAGGAGGCGGTCTTGCCTGTCCCCGTCTGAGCGATGCCGAGAATGTCGCGGCGCTGCAGGGCAGGCGGGATGGCTCCGGCCTGGATCGGGGTAGGGATGGTGTAGCCGGCATCTGTGACGGCTGAAAGTACTTTTTGGCTCAGGCCAAGGTCAGCGAAAGTGGTCAAAGGGAAATCTGTTTCCGTTCCGGTTCTTGCGAACACAATTGAATCGCCCTCGAACGCGGGCGTTAACGTCAGCGCGGGATAGTGCCAAAAAGCCGGAAAGTCAAGGAAACTGGCGGATTTGGAGTAACAAAGGATAAACGAAAGCTTCAGGCGGCACGCCGGGTGGCGATGACGGCCACTCCGGCAAGCGCCAACACCGCACCGGCACCGCGATTGACCGCCTTGACGATGCCCGGAGTGCGCAGCAACCGGCGCGCGCGCCCGGCGATCCACACATGGCCGCCGATCACGATCACCTCAACGGCGACGATCGTCGCGGCGAGGCTGAGATATGTACCGGTCGAGAAATCGGCGCCGACGAAATTCGGCAGAAGCGCCAGATAAAAGAGCGGCATCTTGGGGTTTCCGAGGTTCAGGGCGACGGCGGTCAGGCACACGCTTACGAGATCGCGTCCCCGCTCCGTTACGGTTGCATCGGGGATGACGGGCGGCGCCGTCCAAAGCCTGAAGCCCATGTAGATCAGATAGGCCGCGCCGCCATAGCGCAGAAGCGTCATCAGAAAACCCATTTCGCTGGCGATCAGCGAAAGTCCGAAAGCGGCAAGCGCCAGATAGATCAGGATGCCGATCACCGTGCCGGTGCCGTAGGCGATGCCGGACGCCGCGCCGTTGGAGACAGTCCGCGCCATGATGGTCATGTTGTCGGGACCGGGACTTGCCGCGAACACGAAGAAGGCGAGGGCGAAGGCCAAAAGTGCATGCGGCTCCATGACGATTCCTCCAGCGTGATGATGCCGAGAGTACATGTCCCGCAGAAGGGGTCAATCGATGAGCGTCGTCAGCTTCATGCCGGCATTCAGGAACTGCATCGGGTCCACCGCCTCGCCGTTGCGGCGCACTTCATAGTGGATATGCGGGCCGGTGGAACGGCCGGTATTGCCGGAATAGCCGATCACGTCGCCGGCACTGATTTCGTCGCCGACCTTCACAAGGATTTTCGACATGTGGCCGAAGCGGGTGCTGAAGCCCAGCCCGTGATCGATTTCGACCATGTTGCCGTAGCCGCCGGAGGGGCCGGCATTGACCACCTTGCCGGAGCCCGTCGCATGGATCTCGCCGCCCACCGGCGAGCGGAAGTCTATGCCGGCATGCATCGCTAGTCCGCCGAAGAACGGATCGGGCCGGTTGCCGAAGCGGCTGGTGATCTCGCGGCCGGGTGCGGGATTGGCGAAAGGCATGCGGATCGCCGTGGCGCGGACGTTTTCGAGCCGGCTCAGCGCCGCGTCGAGTTCGTTAAGCGAGGTGTTGAAGGCCTCCGCGGTCCGGGGAGCGACATAGGGGCCACCGATGGCGTCCATGCTCGAGGCTTTGTCCGCCTGGTCGAGCGGGATACCGTTGCGTCGCAGGATTCCGGAAATTTCCTCCGCGGTTTCGCTGGCGCCGTCCGCGAGCTTCTGCACCCGGTTGATCTGGTCGCGTTCGATGTCCTTCAGCGACAGCGTCATGTGCGAAAAGAGCCGGTCGGAACGGTCCGCCGCCGTGTCGGTCAACGGCACGTAGCCGAGCGCGGCGGACGGGGTCTGGCCGCTCTTGTCGGTTGGCGGCGTGTCCGACGCAGTCTTGCGCCCCAAAAGATTCTCGATCGCGTCCAGTCCGCCGGAAAGGTTCGCCTGCTTGCCGGTCGCCCCCGGCTTCTCGTTCGGCACCGGAACGGAGGTCGGCAGCTGGCCGACTGCCTCGGCGCGGTCAAGCAACGCGCCCAGCCGTCCATGGCGGGAGGAGAGCGCCATCTGCTGTTCGAGCAGCTTTTCCACCTTTTCTTCGACCACCTGCTGGTCGAGGAGCTGGCGCGAGGTGACGCGGTCGACTTGGGCCCTGAGCGCGGCGATGCGATCCTCGTAGTCGTGCTGCATGCGGGCCTGTCTGGCCATGCTTGCGCCGATCAGGTTGTCACGGAAGACGAGATAGGTGGTCGCGCCGAGATAGCCGATCGCCATGACGCCGACGAAGCAGAAGGCGACCGCCGCCATCCAGGGGTGCACGGTCATGTGGCGGATCTTGTCGCCGCGCGCCAGAATCACGACATGCGGCTGACTGCGTTTGCCGAAGACCCGATTTCCCGCCGAAGTCGCCACGCAATATCCCCTGTCCCGTCGGCTGACCGAGCTCTTCGGAGGGCGATGAACGCCGCTCCGGTACCGGTTTTTGCCTGATGCGATCAGACATCATTAAGGTTAACAAAGGCTTGAAAAGAGGAGGATTGCCCGGAGACGGCGGTTGAATCAGTCGCTGTTCTTCGATGTCAGGGACCGGTAGAAAGACGGGGTCAGGCCGGCTTCGGCGCGGGCGACGTCGTTGAAAGGAGCCTTGAGCGAGCCGCGGAAATTGGCACGCACCAGCTCCTTGAAGGTTGCGGCCGGATCGCGTCTTTCGCGCGCACAGAGGAAACGGAACCATTTGGCGCCGATCGCCACATGACCCTTCTCGTCGTCATAGATGACTTTCAGCACGTCGGCGCTCTCGATATCGCCGGTTTCGCGCATCTTTTCCTGGAGCGAGGGCGTGACGTCGAGGCCGCGGGCTTCGAGGATGAGCGGTACAACGGCGAGCCTTGCCGTCAGATCGTTGCGGGTGGCGTGCGCCGCCTGCCACAGTCCGTCATGGGCGGGCATGTCGCCGTAATCGGCGCCGAGCGCCTTCAATCGTTCGCGAACCATGCGAAAATGCTTGGATTCCTCGAATGCCACTTGCATCCAGCCGTCGAAGAAGGAATGCGGCACCGGTTCGGCGGCGAATCGGGCGACGATATCGAGCGCGAGGTCGACGGCGTTGAGCTCGATATGCGCGAGCGCATGCAGCATGGCGACGCGGCCGGGCAGGGTGTGCAGCGAGCGTTTCTCGGTCGCCTTCGGAGGGACGAGTTCCGGTTTGTCCGGCCGGCCGGGGCGTTCCGGCAGGTCGGGGTCGAGCGGCGAGCGCAGCGACAGCCGCCGCCGATGCCAGCGGCGGGCGGCCTCCTGCGCCAGTTCCGTCTTTTCGTCGAGATCGGTGCTGAGGATCGCGCGCGTCGCCGCCGCGCGCAGGGAGGTGAAGGGGTTTCCGCTCATGCCGGACGCTTGCCGCTCACAGGGCGCGGACCGCATTCAGAACCGCTTCGGCGTGGCCGGGAACCTTGACCTTGCGCCAGATGGCGGCGATTCGCCCGGCGCGGTCGATCAGGAAGGTGGTGCGTTCGACGCCCATGTAGGTCCGGCCATACATGCTCTTCTCCTTCCAGACGCCATAGGCTGAAAGCACTGTCTTCTCCTCGTCGGAGGCCAGCGTGATGGAAAGATTGTGCCTGCCGGCAAACTTGTCATGGCTTTTGACGCTGTCCGGAGACATGCCGATGATCTCTGCGCCAGCCTTGGCGAATTCGTCTGCGAGCTCGGTAAAGGCGATGGCCTCGGCCGTGCAGCCGCTGGTGTCGTCCTTGGGATAGAAGTATAGAACGACCGGCTTGCCGCCAAACGCCGAAAGCGAAACCGAGCCGCCGCCGTCGCGCGGCAGGGTGAAGTCGGGGGCCTGATCGCCAACTGCCAATTCCGCCATGGGATAACCTTTCTTTTGCCCGTTTTATGGATGATTGTCACGGCTATCGATATATAGTCCGGACCGAGGTCGTCCAGCGCGACTGTGAATATCGGCATCCTTGGACGGAGACAATCGCCAGACACATGGGAGAGATCCGCGGCGAAAAGATAAGATTTCGCAAAGAAGACTTCGTTCCCCTGCACGAAATGCCCTCGGCCCGAATCGAGGATCCCATCATTGTGCATTGCCCTCCGCGGTCCACCGCCCTGGGGGGCGTGGGACGTTGGTCTCTTGGCGTGCTCGCTTTTTTCGTGCTGATTACAGGCGGTATCTTTGCGCTGATCGAAGCTGGCGGTCTCGATTCCGTTCTCTCTAACGTTGCCCGTTCCGCGCTCAACTCAGCCGTTGCGCCGGCTTATCGCGCCGAGATCGGCGGCACCGCCATCCGTTTTGCCGAGGGCTTTCAGCTTGCCATTGAGGCGCGGGACGTTTCGATGGTCGGGGAAGCCGACAGCAGCCCGATTGCCAGAACACAGTCTGTCCGTCTCATTCTCGATCCGGTCGCCTTGCTCGGAGGCAAAATCAGGGTTCGGGAGATCGAGAGCGAAGGCGTGGCGCTCGACGCCCGGCTATTGCCGGCCAGCGAACCGCTCGACCTGTCGAAACTCAGGATCGACCACATTCCGGCCGTGCTCGAGGAGTCGTTCCGTCAACTCGACATCGTGCAGTCCTTCATCGCCAAAGGCGGTCTCGACCGGATGAGGGTCGGCGGTCTCGAAATCTCGGCGACAAGCGCCAGCGGCCGTCCCATGACGATTGCCGTCGACGATCTGGCGATGGAGCGCGGGGATGACAATTCGTTGTCGATGTATGGCGCGATTTCCATCAACGGCCAGCAGACCGAACTGACGGCGCTCACCGTCAACGACGGCGGTCGCGCACAGTCGCTGACCATGCGCGTCGCCGATCTCAGGCTTACGCCCTTCCTGCTGAGGCGCGACAAGACGGGCAATCCACGCCAGGGGCTCGACGGGTCTTCCGAAGTCATAATTTCGGCCAAGCGGGCGGGCGAGGGCCGTACGCCGGCGATGACGATGACGCTGAACAGTCAGGCCGGGACATTCTATTTCGACGGCAATCCGCAGGAACTGACCCGCGCGCATCTGGATCTCGGCTATGACTTCGCCAAGGATACGCTGGAGGTCGCCTCGACCTCGCGCATGGAATTTGGACCGATGGTGCTGCCCTTGTCCGGCGGCCTCATCGATCTCGACCGGTTGCCGGGGAACACCGTGCCCGGTACCGGCTTCGGCATCGATCTTGTCGTCTCGCAGGGGCTTGCTGCCGTTCCCGCGTCCGGAGATACGCCTTTTCCGTTCTCCCTCAAGGTTTTCGGCCGCTATGTGAACGAGGCGAAGGAACTGCAGATCGATACGCTGTCGGTTTCCACGCCTTCCGGCACCATGGACGGAAACCTGCGCATCCGGTTCGTTGGCACGGGTCCCGAAATCCGCTTCGACGCCCTGATTAACAATATGAAGTCCGGCGTCATCAAGCAGCTCTGGCCCTACTGGATGGCGGACAAGCCGAGGAAATGGGTGCTGGCCAACATCTTCGGCGGAACCGTCACACACGGTCAGATCTCGGTCTTCATTCCCCAGGACCGGCTGACCGTCGAGCCTAGGCCGCTGCATCTCGACGCGAACGAACTCAATATCAATTTCGATATCGTCAATGCCCGAATGAATGTCACCGGCGATATCCCGCCGCTGAGGGATCTCAATGCGCATTTCGACATGACCGGCGGCAAGGTGGCGGTCGACATCAAGTCGGCGGCCTCCTATTTCCCGTCGGGGCGCATGGTGAAGATTGAAGGCGGCGGCATCGGGCTCGACAACGTTTATGTCAAGCCGCTGATGGCCGACATCGATATCGCGGTGTCCGGCGCTGCCGACGCGGTCGCCGAACTCGTCTCCTTCAAGCCGATGCGCGCCCTGCAGCGGGTCGGCTTCGTGCCGGAGGACTTTTCCGGCGAGGTCAAGGGGTCTGCGCAGGTTCGTCTCGGACTGATCGCCGACCAGAATCCTCCGGAACCGGTCTGGAAGGCCAGCCTGCAGCTTCAGGGCGTCGATATCGCCAAACCGTTCGGCGATCGTGTGATCTCCGATGTCGACGGTACGCTCGATGTCGATCCGCGCGCCGCTCGCCTGCAGGCGAAGGCAGGTGTCGACGGGGTTCCCATGGATATCGCGATGACCGAACCGGTGGATTCGGATTCGGATGTGGCGCGCGAACGGGTCGTGAAGGCTACGCTGAGCAATGCCGACCGCGACAAGCTGGCGCCGGGCCTCGATGGCATCATCGACGGACCGGTTGCGGTGGAACTGACGCGTCTTGACGAGAACCGTCAGGCGGTCAGCGTCGATCTGAAATCCGCCAACCTCATGGTGCCGTGGATCGGTTGGTCAAAGGGGCAGGGTATTGCCGCCAAAGCGAGCTTCGAGACGGTCGAGGGAGAAAATGGCCAGACGGCCATCGACAAGTTCGTTCTGGATGGCGACGGGTTCGGCGCCAAGGGCAACCTCGCCGCCGGCAAGGACGGGCTGATTTCGGCCGATTTCGGCAGCATGCAGCTTTCTCCCGGTGACGATTTCGCACTGGTCCTGCGCCTGGCCAAGGGAACCTATGACGTCAACATCTCCGGCAAGTCGGCGGATGTCCGCTCACTGGTGGCCAAGATGAAATCGGACGGGCCTGTCGGGGCCAAGGGGGGCGGGAGCAAGGGAGGCAGCGGGGAGGCGAATCTCAATCTTCGGCTCCAGGCAAAGCTCGATCGCGTGGTCGGATTTGGCGACGAGGCGATGAGCAATGTATCGCTGACCTATGGCTCGCGCGGCGGCAAGACGACCGCACTCGATATTTCGGCCGTCACGGATACGGGACAGGCGCTGGTGGCCAAACTTCGCCGGCCGGAAGGCCTCAGCGAGGTTTCCGTAACCAGCAGCGATGCCGGTGCGCTCAGCCGCTTCATCGATCTCTACGACCATATGATCGGCGGCCTGCTTAACCTCAAGCTTGCGGAAAGCGCAAACGGGATCTGGAACGGTTCGCTCGATATCCGCAATTTTCAGGTGGAGAACGAACAGCGCCTGCAGTCGATCGTTTCCACGCCGACCGGTGCCGACGGTCGAAGCCTGAACAGCGCGGTCAGGCGGGATATCGATGTCAGCAGCGCGCGGTTCCAGCGCGCCTTTGCCCGTCTGGTCTATTCGGACTCGACGCTTCGCATCGACAACGGCATCGTTCGCGGCGAACAGGTCGGTGCGACCATCCAGGGAACCGTGCGGGACGCCAACGGGCGGATCGACATGACCGGAACCTTCATGCCCGCCTATGGGCTCAACCGGCTGTTTGCCGAATTGCCGGTGATCGGCATCCTGCTCGGCAACGGCCGGGATCGCGGCCTGCTCGGCATCACCTTCAAGCTGACGGGCGCTACCGAACAGCCCAAGCTGACGATCAATCCCCTGTCGCTCATAGCCCCCGGTGTCTTCCGGCAGATCTTCGAGTTCCGCTAGGGCGATTTCGGTGAGAACGGCGCGCCATCGGCACCGCTCGCTTTGCCGGTCGTGTTCAGACAGGAGAAACAAAAGAGCCGGCGAAGACGCCGGCTTTTTTGACATCGGATGCCGTTTCAGGGTCAGGCCGGACGAACCAGGATGTGCTTCTTCTTGCCGAGCGAGAGCTTGATGACGCCGTCGGCGGTGACTTCGCCGCTGCCCACGGTCATGCGCTCGTCGTTGACTGCCGCGTCATTGATCTTCACCGCACCGCCCTGGACATGGCGGCGGGCTTCGCCGTTCGAACCGGCGAGACCGGCGCGCACGATCAGCGAAAGCAGGCCCAGACCGGCGTCTAGTTCAGCGGCAGGCACGTCGATCGACGGGAGGTTCTCTGAAAGACCGCCTTCCTCGAACGTCTTGCGGGCGGTTTCCGCTGCCTGTTCGGCGGCTTCGCGGCCGTGCAGCATGGCGGTGATCTCGGTCGCGAGGATCTTCTTGACCTCGTTGATTTCCGAGCCGCCGAGCGACGCCAGTCGGCCGATTTCGGCCATCGGCAGGGTCGTGTAGAGCTTCAGGAAGCGCGGGACATCGGCGTCTTCGGTGTTGCGCCAGTACTGCCAGAAGTCATAGGCGGACAGCATGTCCGGATTCAGCCAGACGGCGCCGTTTACCGATTTGCCCATCTTGGCACCCGAAGACGTGGTGAGAAGCGGCGAGGTCAGCGCGTAGAGCTGTGGCGTACCCATGCGGTGGCCGAGATCGATACCGTTGACGATATTGCCCCACTGGTCGGAACCGCCCATCTGCAGCCGGCACTCGTAGCGTTTGCTGAGTTCCACGAAGTCGTAGGCCTGCAGGATCATGTAGTTGAATTCGAGGAAGGAGAGCGACTGTTCGCGGTCGAGGCGAGTCTTCACGCTGTCGAAGGATAGCATGCGGTTGACCGAGAAGTGACGGCCGACATCGCGCAGGAATTCGAGGTAGTTGAGCGACCGCAGCCATTCGGCGTTGTTAATCATCAGGGCACCGCCCTTCGGACCCTTGTCGTAGTCGAGGTAGTTGGCGAAGACCCGCTTGATCGATGCGATGTTGCTCTCGATCGTGTCGATGGTCATCAACTGGCGCGCCTCCTCCTTGAAGGAGGGATCGCCGACCATGCCGGTGCCGCCGCCCATCAGCGAGATCGGCCGGTGGCCGGTCGCCTGGAACCAGTGCAGCATCATGATCTGGATGAGGCCGCCGGCATGAAGCGAAGGCGCCGTCGGGTCGAAGCCGATATAGGCCGTGACGGTTTCCTTGCTCAGCAGATCGTCGAGGCCGCTTTCATCGGAAATCTGATGAATGAAGCCGCGTTCATGCATGGTGCGGAGGAAATCGGACTTGAGCTTCGTCATGACCTTGGAACTCTCTGGATCGTGCGGGATATTAAATTTCGCGGCGGCTTTAGCACTGTTTTTTGAAATGTGCACGTCTTTCGGCCATGAATGTTGCTGATGCGATTCATTCGGGCGGTCGAGGGTGCCTTTTGACAGACGGGAGTGCAGTGTGAGCGAACTGGTGCGGGCGATCGGCCTGATGAGCGGAACGTCGATGGACGGGATCGACGTCGCCATGCTGGCGACGGATGGTCAAAACGTGGTCGAACGCGGTCCCTTCCTCGCCGTGCCCTACGATCCCGCTTTCCGCGATCGCCTGAAACGGGGGCTGGAGGATGCAAAGACAATCTGCGCCCGCACGGAGCGGTCCGGCATCCTTGCCGATCTCGAAAGGGAGCTGACGCTCCGGCATGGGGATGCGGTCGAGCGCTTTCTGGCTTTGAACGGATTGAACGCCGCCGATATCGATATTCTGGGTTTCCACGGCCAGACGGTACTGCACCGGCCTGACGACGCATTGACGGTGCAGATCGGCGACGGCCCGATGCTGGCGGCCAGGACCGGCATCGACGTGATCTACGACATGCGCGCCAACGACATGGTTCATGGGGGACAGGGGGCGCCGCTGGTTCCCGCCTATCACGCGGCGCTGGCGCAAGGACTGAAGGGAGCGGCGTGGCCGGTCTGTTTCGTCAATATCGGCGGCATATCCAACCTGACCTTTCTCGGGCACGACGGCGAGATCGTCGCCTTCGACAGCGGGCCGGGCAATACGCTGATCGACCAATGGGTGGAGACCCATGCCGGCGTTCCCTACGATCAGGGCGGGATGATCGCCTCGGAGGGACGGGTGGTCGCGTCTCTTGTCGAGCGTTACCTCGATAGTCCGTTCTTCACCGCGGAAAAGCGCCGCTCGCTCGATCGCAACGACTTCCTGCCGCCGGAGGGCGGCGAGGCCGAACTTTCCGATGGTGCACGAACGCTCGCCTACCTGACGGCCGCCGCGATCCTGAAATCCTCCGGCCATCTCCCTGAAATGCCGGGGACTTTCGTCATTTGCGGCGGCGGACGGCATAACCGCATCATCATGGCAGACCTGAGGGACCTCGCGGCGCGTCATGGGTCGGTCGTGCTCTCCGCCGAGGATGCCGGCTTCGACGGGGACGCGATGGAGGCTGAGGCATGGGCCTATCTCGCGGTACGTTCGTTGAAGGGATTACCGCTGACCTTTCCCGGAACGACTGGAGTGCGCAAGCCGGTGAGCGGTGGCATTCTGGCCCGGACCCAGGGGTAGGAAGTTTCAGGCGGCAAGCAGTTCCGGTAGCTTTTCAGCGAAGGCAGCCCCGTCCCGCCGCCCGACCTCGTAGGCGTGGCGCAGCCCGGCCGCGTCGCCGACGGTGAACTTGTCGACCGGGATATCCTCGCTCGGTCCGACTACGATCCGTTCCGGCGCCGAGGGTGGCAGTTTGCCGTAGCGGGTGGTGAGCAGGAGGGTCCTGCCGCCGCTCTTTTCCGTTTCCATCAGTCTGCGAAGTGGAGGATTGTCGACCAGTCCGCCGTCGAGATGGGCTCTCCCGGCAATGCGTCCGACCGGCATGAAGGGCGGCACCGAGGACGTCGCCATGAGCGCATCGACAAGCATGGCCGGGCTGTCGATCTCGTGCGTCGAGATCCATGCGGGTTTCAGCCCGAGATAGGAACCGGCCTTCGAATGGGCGCCGCCGGTGAGGCGCTTCTCGATCTGGTAGGCGGTGATCGAGCCCAGCGCAGCCACGCCTCCGGGCATCCATGCCGGCGGGGCGGAAAGCTGGATCAGGATGGGCGGGGCGTCATGCAGGGCCGCCAGCTCCGCCCTGCCGAACTGCTCCGCCAGGAAATCGCGGAAGAGAGCGCCGACCACCAGAGGCGACCGGCGACGGCGAAGGGCCGACCAGTCGATATCCGGCATTTTTCGCTCGGCAAAGGCAAAGGCTGCGGCGCGCACCCGTTCGCCGACGCCGGCAAGGTTCATCGCACAGTGATAGGCCCCGGCCGAAACGGCGACGTAGTAGTTCGGCCGCTGAGGGTGGCGCGCGTTTAACGCCTCGAAGAAACCGCTTTGCCAGTAGCAGCGGTTGCCGCCTCCGGCAAACCCGATGGCATCGAAGGAAAGGCTTCCGGTCATTGCTGTCGTATCATCGATTGGCTGAAAAGGACGACGTCTCAATTGTTCAATTGAGAACTATCTCGGGCACCCTTGTCAACGCCGGCGGAATGACGCCGCAAAGAAAAAGGCGCCGGCCTTTCGGTCGACGCCCTTGAACGAGTTGTTCTGGCTATCAGCGGATACGCTTGGCAGCCGGTTCCGGAACCAGATCGCCGTCGAGGCGGCGGTCGAGATAGTCCTCGCATTCAGACATCAGGGTTTCCACCTGGCCGTTGAAGAAGTGGTTGGCGCCCGGGATCGTCTTGTGGGTGATCAGGATGCCCTTCTGGGTCTTCAGCTTGTCGACGAGGCCCTGGACGTCCTTTTCAGGCGCGACCTTGTCGGCATCGCCATGGATGATGAGGCCGGACGAAGGGCAGGGTGCAAGGAAGGAGAAGTCGTAGATGTTCGGCTGCGGAGCAATCGACATGAAGCCTTCGATTTCCGGCCGGCGCATCAGCAGCTGCATGCCGATCCAGGCACCGAAGGAGTAACCGGCTACCCAGCAGCTCTTCGAGTCGGGATGCAGGCTCTGCACCCAGTCGAGTGCGGAAGCCGCATCCGAAAGCTCGCCTGCGCCATGGTCGAACTCACCCTGGCTGCGGCCGATGCCACGGAAATTGAAGCGCAGCGTGGTGAAGCCGCGCTTCTGGAACATGTAGAACAACTGATAGACGATCGGGTTGTTCATCGTTCCGCCGAACTGCGGATGCGGATGCAGGATGATGGCGATCGGCGCGCTCTTTTCCTTGGATGGCTGGTAGCGTCCCTCGAGGCGGCCCGCCGGGCCATTGAATATCACTTCAGGCATTGAGACTCCGGTCCCTGTGAAAAAAATCGGTTCACGGTCCATCGTTTCAGAGAGATGACTTGACGAAGTCAGTCAGCTTTTCTAAAACTCAGTTTAGAACAGTTCAAAACTGGAATGGCTGTCCATCCATGTTGGATCGTGTCATAGGACAAGCCCGGCGGAAATTTCAAGGAAAATGCGCCGGTTGTGAATGAGGAGCGTCAGGCAGGAGCCCATGAGCAGGCAACGCATCTATCTCGACTGGAACGCCACGGCGCCGCTTTGCGAGCCCGCGCGTCTTGCCATGGTCGATGCGCTTGCGCTTCCCGGCAACCCATCCTCCGTCCATGCCGAGGGGCGCGCGGCGCGCGCCGTTGTCGAAGCCGCGAGGCGGCAGGTCGCGATGCTGGTCGGCGCCAATCCCGCTTCGGTGATCTTTACCGCAAGCGCGACCGAGGCCGCCAATCTGGTGCTGACCCCCGACTTCCGCATGGGCCGGGCTCCGCTTTCCGTTAGCCGTCTCTATGTGTCCGCGATCGAGCATCCGGCGATCCGCGAAGGCGGGCGTTTTCCGGCAGACCGCATCACCGAAATCCCCGTCCTGCGAAGCGGGGTGGTCGATCTCGAAGCGCTTGAACGCCTGCTTTCGGCTCATCGAGCGGAAGACGGCTTCGCGCTGGTGGCGATCATGATGGTCAACAACGAGACCGGCATCGTGCAGCCGGTGGAGGACGCAGCCAAGATCGTGCGGTCACACGGCGGCCTCCTCGTCGTCGATGCCGTACAGGCTGCCGGCCGCTTGCCGCTCGATATGGAACGGCTCGGCGCCGATTTCCTGATCCTTTCTGCCCACAAGATCGCTGGTCCGAAGGGTGCGGCAGCACTTGTCAGTCGCGGCGAGACGCTGATGCCCGCGCCGCTCATTCGTGGCGGTGGGCAGGAAAAGGGTCATCGCGCCGGCACGGAGAATGTCGCGGCGATCGCCGGTTTCGGCGCGGCGGCGGCCTTCATGGCCCGTGGCCTCGATGCACGCAATGCGGCAATCGGCGCCTTGCGCGACCGGCTGGAAAAGGGCATGCGGGACGCCGCGCCGGACGTGGTGATCCATGGCGGTGGCGTGGCCCGCGTGGCGAATACGAGTTTCTTCACCCTGCCGGGGTTGAAGGCGGAGACCGGTCAGATCGCCTTCGATCTGGAAGGGCTTTCCCTTTCGGCGGGCGCGGCCTGTTCCTCCGGCAAGGTCGGGGCGAGCCATGTGCTGACCGCGATGGGCGAGGATGCGAAGACGGGAGGCCTGCGCATGTCTCTCGGGCACTCGACGACCGGCGAGGAAATCGATCTCGCCATCGGGATCTTCGCGCGGGTCGCGGCGCGACGGAAATTGGCCGGTCAGGCCGCGTGAGGGCCTGAACGAGGAAGACTTGGATAAAATTGGCAAAATGCAATTTTATCCTTGCCACAAGGGGTGAAAATTCGCCTCTGGCGATTACATAAGAGCGGGTTTCCGCTTCACACGTTGACAAGCTGCCGGACCTTGGACCCGGCAAGATTGGAGAACGCAAATGGCTGCCGTGCAGGAAACGATCGATCGGGTCCGCCAGATCGATGTCGACCAGTACAAGTACGGTTTTGAGACGATGATCGAGGTCGACAAGGCCCCCAAGGGCCTGTCGGAAGACATCATCCGCTTCATTTCCGCGAAAAAACATGAACCGGACTGGATGCTGCAGTGGCGGCTCGATGCCTACAAGCGTTGGCTCACCATGGAAGAGCCGACCTGGGCGCGCGTCAACTATCCGAAGATCGACTTCAACGACATCTACTACTATGCGGCGCCCAAGACCGCGGAGGGGCCGAAGTCCATCGACGAGGTCGATCCGGAGCTTCTGAAGGTCTATGAAAAGCTCGGGATTCCGCTCAAGGAACAGGAAATTCTGGCAGGCGTCGAGAAGTCGAAGATCGCGGTCGATGCGGTTTTCGATTCCGTTTCTGTCGTCACCACCTTCAAGGAAGAGCTGAAGAAGGCCGGCGTGATCTTCATGTCGATTTCCGAAGCGATCCGCGAATATCCAGACCTCGTGCAGAAGTATCTCGGCTCCGTCGTTCCGGTCACCGACAATTATTATGCAACGCTGAATTCGGCCGTGTTCACCGATGGTTCGTTCGTCTTCGTTCCGAAGGGCGTTCGTTGCCCGATGGAGCTATCGACCTATTTCCGCATCAACGAGAAGAATACCGGCCAGTTCGAACGCACGTTGATTATCGCCGAGGAAGGAGCATACGTCTCCTATCTCGAAGGTTGCACCGCGCCGCAGCGCGATGAAAACCAGCTGCACGCGGCTGTCGTCGAGCTCGTGGCGCTCGACGATGCCGAAATCAAGTATTCCACCGTCCAGAACTGGTATCCGGGCGACAAGGACGGCAAGGGCGGCATCTACAACTTCGTCACCAAGCGTGGCGATTGCCGTGGCAGGAATTCCAAGATCTCCTGGACGCAGGTCGAGACCGGTTCGGCGATCACCTGGAAATATCCGTCCTGCATCCTGCGCGGCGACGGTTCGCGCGGCGAGTTCTACTCCATCGCGGTTTCGAACGGCCACCAGCAGGTCGACAGCGGCACCAAGATGATCCATCTCGGCAAGAACACGTCGAGCCGCATCATCTCCAAGGGCATTTCCGCCGGCTTCTCGAACAACACCTATCGCGGTCAGGTTTCGGCGCATCGCAAGGCCGAGAACGCCCGCAACTTTACCCAGTGCGACAGCCTTCTGATCGGCGACAAGTGCGGGGCGCATACCGTGCCTTACATCGAGGCGAAGAACGCCACGGCCCAGTTCGAGCACGAGGCGACGACCTCGAAGATCTCGGAAGACCAGCTGTTCTATTGCCTGCAGCGCGGCATCCCGGAAGAAGCGGCCATTGCGCTCATCGTCAACGGCTTCGTCCGCGAAGTCATTCAGGAACTGCCGATGGAATTCGCCGTCGAAGCGCAGAAGCTGATCGGCATCAGCCTTGAAGGATCGGTCGGCTAAACGGCCGACCATCCCGGTAACCGATTTCCTGCGCCTCGAAGCGCATTACCCTATTCGTCCGGAAGGATATGACCATGCTTGAAATCAAGAACCTGCACGCCCGCATCGCCGAAGACGGCACCGAGATCATTCGCGGCCTGAACCTGACCGTAAAGGCTGGCGAAGTCGCTGCTATCATGGGCCCGAACGGCTCCGGCAAGTCGACGCTGTCCTACATTCTGTCCGGCCGCGAGGACTACGAGGTCACCGAGGGCGAGATCCTCTACAATGGCGAGAGCATTCTGGACCTCGACCCGGCAGAGCGCGCGGCCAAGGGCATCTTCCTTGCCTTCCAGTATCCGGTGGAAATTCCGGGCGTCGCCACCATGCAGTTCCTCAAGGTGGCGATGAACGAGCAGCGCAAGGCGCGCGGCGAAGACGAACTGACCACGCCGGAATTCATGCGCCGGGTGAAGGAAGCTTCCGCCGAGCTGAAGATCAATCCCGACATGCTGAAGCGCCCGCTCAACGTCGGCTTCTCCGGCGGCGAGAAGAAGCGTGCGGAAATTCTGCAGATGGCGCTTCTGGAGCCCAATCTCTGCATTCTCGACGAAACCGACAGCGGTCTCGACATCGATGCGCTGAAGATCGTCGCCGACGGCGTCAACGCGCTGAAGTCGCCGGATCGCGCGGTCATCGTCATCACCCACTACCAGCGCCTGCTCGACTACATCGTGCCGGATACGGTTCATGTTCTCTACAAGGGGCAGATCATCAAGACCGGCGACAAGGATCTTGCGCTGGAACTCGAGGCCAATGGCTATGCCGATATCATCGGGGCCGCCGCCTGATCCATTGCGGCAAGGAGTGCAGATCATGACATTGCAAGCTGCAAACAGGCTGACGGCGGCGGAAAGCCAACTGATCGAAGCCTATGGCGCGGAAATCGGCGCATTGCCCGGCGATGGCGCGGTGCTTGCCGCCCGTGACAGGCTGTTCGACGAACTGAAGCGCGCCGGCCTGCCGACGCGCCGCGTCGAGGCCTGGCATTATACCGATCTCAAGGCGCTGCTGCGTGCCGTGCCTGCGATCGATCCCTCGGCGCTCGCCAAGGCGGTCGTGCCGATCGTGGAAGGTTCGACCCTTCTTGGCGTTGCCCAGGGCAGGGCGGATGACGTCACCCTGCCGGAGGGCGTGACCGCCACCGCCTATCGCGATGCGCTCGCCAACGGCACCGCCGCTGCCCGGCTGACGGCCACCGGGTCCGATGACGCAGTCGGCCGGCTGAACGGCAGCTTCGTGAAAGACGGCTTCGAATTGACGATCGCTGCCGACGCCACACCCGAGGCTCCGATCGAATTGCAGGCCATCCATGGAGCGGGCCAGGTGCATGTGCGCTTTCCCGCCCGTTTCGGCCGGGCCAGCAAGGCCGTGGTGATCGAACGCCACCTCAATGCCGGTGAAGAGGCCGCGCTCGTTTCTTCCGTCAGCGACGTGAAGATCGAGGATGGCGCCGAGGTCGTCTGGATCATCGTGCAGACGCAGGGACTTGCCGATACCCATCTTGCCCAGATCAAGGTTGAACTCGGCGCGGATGCCAAGTTCAAGCTCTTCGTCATCAATGCCGGCGGCAAGCTGGTGCGTCAGGAAATCCATGTCCGGACCGCAGGCGAGGGATCGGATTTCACCCTTCGCGGCGTCAATCTGCTCGGCGGCGAAAGCCATACCGACGTGACGATGACGCTCGGCCACGACCTGCCCAACACCACCTCGACCGAGGTCATCCGCAACGTGGTGTTCGACCGGGCGCGTGGCGTCTTCCAGGGGCAGATCCGGGTTGCGCCCGACGCCCAGAAGACCGATGCGCGCATGGCCTGCAATACGTTGCTGCTTTCGGATGACGGCGAGTTTTCGGTGAAGCCGGAACTCGAGATCTTCGCCGACGACGTGCAGTGCGCCCATGGTGCGACGGTCGCCGACATCGACCATACCCATCTCTATTACCTGATGGCGCGCGGTATTCCGCAGAAGAAGGCGCGGGCGCTGCTGGTCAACGCCTTCGTGGCCGAAGTGGTCGAGGAACTGGAAGACGAGGCTCTGGTGGAGGCGCTGGAAGGGATCATTTCCGACTGGCTGGAACGTCATGGCTGATCTCTCCTCCACGAAGTCCGGCTACGACGTCCAGAAGGTCAGGGAGGATTTCCCGATCCTTTCCCGCGAGGTCTACGGCAAGCCTCTGGTTTATCTCGACAATGCCGCCTCGGCGCAGAAGCCGAAGCTGGTGATCGACGCGGTGGCGCATGCCTATTCTCACGAATACGCCAATGTGCATCGCGGCCTGCATTTCCTCTCGAATGCGGCAACCGATGCCTATGAAGCGGCGCGCGAAAAGGTGCGGCGCTTCCTCAATGCCGGTTCCGTGGACGAACTTGTCTTCACCAAGTCCTCGACCGAGGCGATCAACACGGTTGCCTACGGATGGGGCATGACCCATATCGGCGAGGGCGACGAGATCGTCCTCTCGATCATGGAGCATCATTCCAATATCGTTCCGTGGCATTTCATCCGCGAACGTCAGGGCGCGAAACTCGTCTGGGCGCCGGTCCACGAAGACGGCTCTTTCGATCTCGAGGCCTTCGAGAACTGCCTGACCGAGCGCACCAAGCTTGTCGCGATCACCCATATGTCGAATGCGCTCGGCACGGTGGTTCCGGTCAAGGACGTCTGCCGGATCGCCCACGCGCGCGGTATTCCGGTGCTGGTCGATGGCAGCCAGGGCGCCGTGCACATGCCGGTCGACGTGCAGGACATCGACTGCGACTGGTATGCCGTGACCGGCCACAAGCTCTACGGCCCCTCCGGTATCGGCGTGCTCTACGGCAAGATGGAGCGGCTGAAGGAAATGCGGCCCTTCATGGGCGGGGGCGAGATGATCGTCGAGGTGACGGAAGACAACGTCACCTACAACGACCCACCGCACCGTTTCGAGGCCGGCACGCCGCCGATCGTCCAGGCGATCGGGCTCGGCTATGCGCTCGATTACATGGAAAGCCTTGGCCGCGAGGCGATCGCTGCCCATGAGGAGAGCCTGCGCGCCTATGCGCATGAGCGCCTTTCGGCGATCAATTCGCTGAGGATCATCGGCAATGCGCCGAGCAAGGGTTCGATCTTCTCCTTCGAGCTTGCCGGCATCCACGCGCATGACGTATCGATGCTGATCGACCGGCGCGGCGTGGCTGTCCGGGCCGGAACCCACTGCGCCCAGCCGCTTCTTGCCCGTTTCGGCGTGACCTCCACTTGCCGGGCGTCTTTTGCCCTATATAACACCCGTGAAGAGGTCGATGCGCTGGCCGATGCGCTGGACCATGCCCGCACCTTCTTCGCGTGAGGATCAGACGATGAGCATGAATGAAACCGAACAGAAGTCGGATGTCCGCGATGGCATCGTGCACACGGCGATCCCCGCCGAGGAGGTCGCGCGGCTTTCCGACGACATCATCGCTGCGCTGAAGACAGTCTACGACCCGGAAATTCCGGCCGACATCTTCGAACTCGGCCTGATCTACAAGATCGATATCGATGACGACCGGATGGTCAAGATTGTCATGACGCTGACCGCACCGGGCTGCCCGGTTGCCGGCGAGATGCCGAGCTGGGTGCAGAATGCCGTCAGCGCGGTTGAGGGCGTATCGGGCGTCGAGGTGGAAATGACCTTCGATCCGCCGTGGACGCCGGACCGCATGTCGGAAGAAGCACAGGTCGCCGTCGGCTGGTATTGATCGCCGTCAAGACGGCAACTACATTCACCGAAGCACCGGACCTTGAACCCGGTTGCGACAGGAGAACAGCATGGGCTTTCAAGTCATGAGCATGACGGATGCGGCTGCGGCGCGCGTTCGGGCTATCGTCGAAAATTCCGGTCCCGGTGCGCGCGGAATCCGCGTCGGCATCAAGAAGGGCGGCTGCGCGGGGATGGAATACACCATCGACCTCGTCACCGAGCCCAACCCGAAGGACGACCTTATCAGCCGTGACGGCGCAAGCGTCTGGATCGATCCGGCCGCCGTTCTTTACCTGCTGGGGACCGAGATGGATTTCGAGACGACCAAGCTGCGCTCGGGCTTCACCTTTCACAATCCCAACCAGACTTCGGCTTGCGGCTGCGGCGAATCGGTCGAACTCAAGGCCGCCGATCTTGCGGAACTCGCCCGGCAGAAGGAAACCGTTGCGGCCCGCTGACCGCCGCCCGGAACCTCGATCTCCATGCTGAGGTCCGACAAACGCCGGACCTTATGTTTTGCGGGAGACCTTGCGCCGCTACCCTGTATTTGCGGTTATCGCGAACATTTTTCGCAAAATATATTGATGTTGGCCGATATTCCGCATATGTACCTGTCATGGATGCAATAGACCGCAAAATCACCGGATTGCTGGCCGAGGATGCCCGACGTTCGCTTGCCGATATCGGCGAGCGGGTGGGGCTGTCGCCTTCGGCTGTCAACGACCGCATACGCCGTCTGGTCGCCGAAGGGGCGATCAAGCGCTTCACTGTGGATGCCGATCCGGCAGCACTTGGGCTTTCGGTTACCGCTTTCCTGCTCGTCGCGCTCGATTACGATACCGGCGAGGAGGCCTTCAGGGCCTTTGCGCAAGGGCATCTCTCCGTTGCGGAATGCCACCATGTCACCGGGGAGTGGTCCTACCTCGTCAAGATCCGCGTCCGGGATCTCGCCGGCGTCGAGGCCTTTCTTTCCGAACTCAAGTCGCGGCGCTTCCTTGCCCGCAGCCAGACCATGATCGCGCTTTCCACGCCCACCGAGCGCGCCTTTACCTCAGCGGAGAACTGACATGAGCCTTTTCCTGTTCGGCAAGGGCATCCTGCTCGGTCTTGCCATTGCTGCCCCGCTTGGACCGATCGGCACGCTCTGCATCTCGCGGACGCTGGAGCGCGGCTTCTGGGCGGGGATTGCCGGCGGCCTCGGCACGGCGCTTGCCGATTGCACCTTTGCGCTGATGGCGGCGGCCGGCTTTGCCGCCTTCACGATGTTCTTCGATGCCATCACCGTGCCGCTGCAACTCTTCGGTGGCGCCTTCATGCTGTGGCTCGGGGTGAAAAGCTTCCAGCCGCGCCCGGCTGCCGTGGCCGCGACCATCGGCGCGCGTGACCTGTTCTCGACCACGATTGCCACTTTCCTGCTGACCATGGCAAACCCCGCGACCATCCTGTCCTTTGCCGCAATCCTGGCGGGGCTTGGGATTGCGGGTGCCGTGGATGGCTCGAGTGCCGCCTTTGTCGTGGTCGGCGTCTTTGCCGGCTCGCTGCTCTGGTGGTTCTTCCTGTGCGGAACGGTATCGCTGCTCCACCACCGTCTGCCGGAAAGCTTCTCCCACTGGGTCGCCCGCGCCTCCGGCTTGGTGCTGCTGGTCTTCGGCGTCCTCGCTCTCGGCATGGGGGTCAAGGCGCTACTGGTGGCTTGAGGCTGCCGATTGCGAGGTTGCCCTAAGCATCCTTACTTCGCAGCCCTGGCCGCAACAAGGCTTCGCAAGTCCTCGACCTCCTTGTCTGTCAGCGAACGCACGGCGCCTTTTTCGAGGTCGCCGAGGGGGAGGTTGCCGATTGAGACGCGGATGAGGCGCAGCGTCGAGATGCCGAGGGCTTCGAGCATGCGGCGGATCTGGCGGTTGCGGCCTTCGTCGAGAACGATCTCCAGCCATGAGTTTTTATCGCCTTCGCGCAGTTTCTCCACGCTTTCAGCGTGGAGAAACTCGCCGTCATGGCGGATGCCTGTCGTCAGGGCTTGAAGCATCTCGTCGGTGGCGATGCGGTCGATCTGGACGTGGTAGGTCTTCGCCACATGGGTCTCGGGATCGAGCAGGCTTTGGGCGAATTCCGTGTCGTTGGTGAAGAGCAGCAGTCCTTCGCTTGCCTTGTCGAGCCGGCCGACGGGAGAGAGGTGGGTGTGGTCGAGGTCCTTCAGGCAATCGAAGACCGTCGGGCGGCCCTCCGGGTCGTGGCGGGTGGTGACGAGGCCTCGCGGCTTGTTCAGCATCAGGTAGACGCGCTCTTCCGCGATGACGGGTTTGCCATCCACGGCAATCGCAGCGTCCGAAAGATCGACCCAGGTCTGGAGGTCCCTGACAATGCGTCCGGCCAGCGACACGCGCCCTGCGGTCACCAGCTCCTCGGCCTGGGTGCGGGAACAGTGGCCGAGTTTCGAGAGCGCGCGGGCTATGGTGACGCGCTTGCCGCCTTGAGACACCTCCGGCTTGCGGGCGGGGGCCGGTTTCGGCCGGTTGCGGCTGTCTTTTCGTTCCCGTGGCGCCATGCGTTCTCCTGACAGGATCTGTTGACCCGCCGACCCTTGTCATTCTAGAGCACGTTCAAGAGAAGCGCGCGGCGGACCTGGGTCCGGAATTGCTGAAACGTGCCTTTGGAGTGTCTGCAATAAGACCGTGCCTGCCGTTCAGCAACCGGCAATTCGCGAGATGGGCAAGTTTGGAGTGAAGAGAATGGCGAAGCTGGACGACATTACCGGTGAACTCGTAACGCTGCGCGACTACTGGCGTTATGCGATTTCCCGCTTCAATGCGGCGAACCTGAGCTACGGTCACGGCACGACGACCGCGGGCGACGACGCGGCCTTCCTGTTGCTCGATTCGTTAGATCTACCGATCGATGCGCTCGATCCGTTCCTCGATTCTCGACTTCTGCCTTCGGAACGGCGGCTTCTTGCAGACAGGATCGAGGCGCGCGTCACGACCCGAAAGCCCTCGTCCTATCTCACCGGTCGCGCCTATATCCAGGGCGTGCGGTTCCATGTGGACGAACGGGTGATCGTGCCGCGCTCGCATATCGGGCAGATCCTGTTTTCCGAATACCTCAATCCGCAGGGCTCGTCCTTTTTGCCCGATCCGATGGCGGTGGAAAGCGCCGTCGATATCTGCACCGGTTCGGGTTGCCTTGCGGTCCTCGCCGCCAAATTCCTGCCGAATGCGGCAGTCGACGCGGTTGATCTTTCGGCCGATGCGCTTGATGTCGCCAAGCTTAATCTCAGGGAACATGAGGTCGAGGATCAGGTAAGCCTGTTCGAGGGCGATCTGTTCGAGCCGCTTGTAGGACGCAAGTACGACCTCATCATCACCAATCCGCCCTATGTGGATCATGCCGCGATGGAGGGCTATCCGGCGGAGTTCCTCGCCGAACCGGCGATGGCCCATGACGGTGGGGAGGACGGTCTCGAGCTCGTCAGGAGAATTCTCAACGAGGCCGCCGACCACCTCAATCCGGGCGGCGGAATGATCTGCGAGATCGGCTCGGGCCGCGAAATCCTCGAGGAGGAATTCCCGCATCTGGAATTCGTCTGGCTGGAAACGGCCGAGTCCCAGGATGCGGTGTTCTGGATCACGGCGGAAGCGCTGGGTGTCGAGGGGTTGGTCTAAGGCCCGAGAGAAGGGGCGACGCGAACCTCAATCCTTCTTGATGCTCATCAACACATCCCAGAGGTCGGCGCCGGTTTCGAAGACGGCGGCGTTGGCCTTGTAGCCGATTTCGGCGGTCTTCATGTCGATGAGTTCGGAGCCTAGATCGACATTGGAGGCGTCGTCGAAGGTCGTGCTGTTCGATGGGGAGACGCTTGCCGATACGCCGCCATAAGGCTGGCTGGTGAGGCTGGTTTCGAGGCGATTGTAGCCGGGGGTCGCGGCATTTGCGACATTGTTGGCAGTGGCGGCAAGGCGCCTGGTATTCGCCTGCAGGCCTGAGGCTGCGATATTCAGAACTGCCGAAATGCCCATTGCTCGTCCATCCTCGAAAATTCGGATGGGATGGTTCTACAAGGCGCGGTTTAGCAAAGGTTGAAGGGGCAGGGTTAGCGATCCGCTCGGAATGGCTGGCGCGTGTATCGAAACGGGACGGGTCTTGCTCCGTCATCACCCGATCGGCGTCCAGTGGTTTGCGAGTTCCTTCAGCCCAGGGACTTGGGCTGGCTGGATTCCTGTGACGAGCACAGGAATGACGTTTTGAGACGTCGAAGGGCGCGGCAGGAACCGCGCCCTCCTGGACGATTTTCGCTTATTCGGCCGCTTCCGCGTATTCGCTCATCGGCGGGCAGGTGCAGACGAGGTTGCGGTCGCCGTAGACGTTGTCGACGCGGTTGACCGGCGACCAGTACTTGTCCACGCGGAAGGCGCCGGGCGGGAAGCAGGCCTGTTCCCGGCTGTAGGGCCGGTTCCATTCGCCGACGAGGTCCTCCACCGTGTGGGGGGCATTCTTCAGCGGGTTGTCGTCCTTGTCCATCCGGCCTTCCTCGATGGCGCGGGCCTCCTCGCGGATCGCCAGCATGGCGTCGCAGAAGCGATCGATCTCAGCCTTGGTCTCGCTTTCCGTCGGTTCGATCATCAGGGTTCCGGCGACCGGCCAGCTCATGGTCGGGGCGTGGAAGCCGCAGTCGATCAGCCGCTTGGCGATGTCGTCGACGGTGACGCCGGCTGAGGCCGCAAGCGGGCGGGTGTCGACGATGCACTCATGCGCCACGCGGCCGGCCTCGGACTTGTAGAGCACTTCATAGGCGCCCTTCAGCCGTGCGGCGATGTAGTTGGCGTTGAGGATCGCGACCTTGGTCGCCTGCGTCAGGCCTTCGCCGCCCATCATCAGGCAGTAGGACCAGGAGATCGGCAGGATCGAGGGCGAGCCATAGGGTGCCGCCGACACCGCACCCGGGCGGCCGTCGGTCTCGACGTGACCCGGCAGGAAAGCCGCCAGATGCGCCTTGACGCCGATCGGCCCCATGCCCGGACCGCCGCCGCCATGCGGGATGCAGAAGGTCTTGTGCAGGTTGAGGTGGCTGACGTCGGAGCCGATGTCGCCGGGACGGGCAAGGCCGACCATGGCGTTCATGTTGGCGCCGTCGAGATAGACCTGGCCGCCGTGCCTGTGGGTGATCTCGCAGATCTCCCGCACCGTCTCCTCGAATACGCCATGGGTCGAGGGGTAGGTAATCATGCAGCACGACAGCGTGTCGGCATATTGCTCGGCCCTGGCGCGGAAATCGTCGAGGTCGACGTCACCGTTGTCCTTCGCCTTGACCGGCACGACCGTCATGCCGGCCATGTGCGCGGAAGCGGGGTTGGTGCCGTGGGCGGAAGTCGGGATCAGGCAGACCGTCCGGTGACTGTCGCCGCGCGAGAGGTGATAGTTGCGGATGGTGAGCAGGCCCGCATATTCACCCTGCGCGCCGGAATTCGGCTGCATCGAGAAGGCGTCGTAGCCGGTGACGGCACAGAGCTTCTCGATCAGGTCGTCGATCATCTGCCTGTAACCCTGAGCCTGATCGGCGGGTGCGAAGGGATGGATCTCGGAAAATTCCGGCCAGGTGATTGGCAGCATTTCCGCCGTGGCATTGAGCTTCATCGTGCAGGAGCCGAGCGGGATCATTGCCCGGTCGAGCGCGAGGTCGCGGTCGGAGAGACGGCGGATATAGCGCGTCATCTCGCTTTCGGCACGGTTCATATGGAAGATCGGGTGGGTCAGGTAATCGCTGGCGCGGACCAGATCCTTCGGCAACCGGTATTCCGGGGTGAAGTCGGCGACCGCGAAATTGCCGCCGAAGGCCCGCCAGACGGCTTCAAGCGTTGCGGGACGGGTGCGCTCGTCGAGCGACATGCCGATCTTCGTGTTGCCGACCTTGCGCAGGTTGACGCCTTCGGCGACGGCCGCGCGCAGGATGAGGCCCTGCATGTGGCCGACCTCGACGGTGATGGTGTCGAAGAAGGTTTCCGGCTCGATCCTGTAGCCGAGCTTTTCCAGGCCCTTGGCCATCAGAACGGCCTTTTGGTGCACCTGCTGGGCGATTGCCTTCAGGCCATCCGGTCCATGGAAAACGGCATACATGGAGGCCATGACGGCGAGAAGCACCTGCGCCGTGCAGATGTTGGAGGTCGCCTTTTCTCGGCGGATATGCTGTTCGCGGGTCTGCAGCGACAGGCGGTAGGCACGGTTGCCACGGGCATCGACGGAGACGCCGACGAGGCGGCCCGGCATGGAGCGCTTGATCGCATCCTTGACGGCCATATAGGCGGCATGCGGACCGCCATAACCGACCGGAACGCCGAAGCGCTGGGTCGAGCCGATGGCGATATCGGCGCCCATTTCGCCGGGGGACTTCAGCAACGTCAGCGCCAGCGGATCGGCGGCGAGCGTTGCAATTGCGCCGGTCTGGTGCAGGCGGGCGATCAGGCCGGAGAAGTCGCGCGCATGGCCATAGGTGCCGGGATACTGGAAGATCGCACCGAAGACCTCGGTCGGGTCGAGATCGGCAAAGGGATCGCCGACGATGACCTGCCAGCCGAGCGGGGCTGCGCGCGTCTCGATGACGGCGATGGTCTGCGGGTGGCAGTGCTTATCGACGAAGAAGGCCTTGGCCTTCGACTTGGCGGTACGTTCGGAAAGCGCCATGGCCTCGGCGGCGGCGGTCGCTTCGTCCAGCAGGGAGGCGTTGGCGACGTCGAGACCTGTGAGGTCCGTAATCATCGTCTGGAAGTTCAGCAGCGCCTCGAGACGGCCTTGCGAAATCTCGGGCTGGTAAGGCGTGTAGGCCGTGTACCAGGCCGGGTTTTCCAGGATGTTGCGCTGGATGACCGGCGGTGTGATCGTGCCGTAATAGCCCTGACCGATGAGCGAGGTCAGCACCTTGTTGCGGTTGGCGATGTCACGCAGCGTGTCGAGCGCCTCGCGTTCCGTCATGGCGGCGCCCCAGACGAGGGGCGCTTTCTGGCGGATCGAGCCGGGTACTGTCGCATCGATCAAGGCATCGAGGGAAGGGTAGCCGATGAGCTTCAGCATATCCGTCATTTCGGCAGGCGAGGGGCCGATATGGCGACGGTTGGCGAAGTCGTAGGGCTGGTAGTCGGTGAACTGGAATTCGACGGGCGTGGTCATGCGATCAGCTCTTTGTAGGCGGCTTCATCAAGCAGGGCATCGGCATCCGAGACGTTCTTGAGCTTCAGCTTGAAGAACCAGGCCGCCCCTTCCGGATCGGAGTTGACGAGCGACGGGTCGTCGACGATCGCCTGGTTGATTTCGGTCACTTCGCCGTCAAGCGGACAATAGACTTCGGACGCAGCCTTCACGCTCTCGACGGTGGCGGCTTCGCCGTTCTTGTCGAAGGTTGCGCCGACCTCGGGAAGCTCGACGAAGACGAGGTCGCCGAGCTGTTCGGCGGCATGGCGGGTGATGCCCACCGTCGCTACATCGCCCTCGATCTTCAGCCATTCGTGTTCTGCGGTGAATTTCAGCATTGGTTCTCTCTCCAGGGAGGGGTCAGCGTTTGTAGGTCGGGGTGATGAAGGGAAGTGCCGCGACGGTGACAGGCAGGTACTTGCCGCGCACCTCGGCGAAGAGTTCGGCGCCCGGTTCGGCGAGTTCCGCCGGCACGTAGCCCATGGCAACAGGGCTTTCGACGCTGGGGCCGAAGCCGCCGGAGGTCACGTGGCCGATGCGGTTCTTGCCTTCGGAATCGGAGAAGAGATCTGACGGCGGGCGGACCGGGGCCTTGCCCTGCGGCTTCAGACCGACGCGGCGGCGGGCCGTGCCGTTTTCGAGTTCGGCGAGAATGCGGGAGGCACCGGGGAAGCCGCCTTCGCGCTCACCGCCCTTGCGGCGGGTCTTCTGTATCGCCCATTCGAGGCCGGCCTCGACGGGCGACGTGGTGGTGTCGATGTCGTTGCCATAAAGACAAAGACCGGCTTCCAGCCGGAGGCTGTCGCGGGCGCCAAGCCCGATCGGTTCGCATTCGGGGTGGTCGATCAGCGCCTTGGCGATCTCCACGGCCCTATCGGCCGGAACGGAGATTTCGAAGCCGTCCTCGCCGGAATAGCCGGAGCGCGAGACGATGCAGTCGACGTCATGGAGCGAAAGGTCGCGCACATCCATGAACTTCATCTGGACGATGCCCGCCCAGAGCTCGGCGATCACCTTTTCGGCCTTGGGCCCCTGGAGCGCAAGCAGCGCCCGGTCGTCGAGCAGGGTGACGTCGCATATGTCGGCGAGACCGGCGCGCATATGGGCCACATCCTGATCCTTGCAGGCGGCGTTGACGACGACCAGCAGATGGTCGCCGCGGTTGGTAATCATCAGGTCGTCGAGGATTCCGCCCTTCTCGTCGGTGAAGAAGCCGTAGCGCTGACGCCCCGGCTTGAGCCCGAGGATGTCGACGGGAACCAGGCGTTCCAACGCGAGCGCCGCGTCCTCGTAACGTCCGGACTTGGCGCGAACCAGGACCTGGCCCATGTGGGAGACGTCGAACAGGCCGCACTGGCTGCGGGTGTAAAGATGTTCCTTCAGAACGCCGGCCGGATACTGCACCGGCATCTCATAGCCGGCGAACGGCACCATGCGGGCTCCAAGCTCGACATGAAGATCGAAAAGCGGCGTCCGCTTGAGGGGCAAGTTGTGGGGCTGGGACGGATCCAAGAAGGCCTCCATTCTGGGCGCTGACGCGCCGGCTCAGATCATGGCACGGTTGTGCCGGTTCATGAGCCCCCTCTGTCCTTTTGCCTGAGATTGTTATCCCTTCGGCGTGCCCCCTTGCGGGTGGGCTCTCTCCAGAGTTCAGTCGAGACCTTGTGGTCCTTTGGCCTGAGAGTTTCCGGGGCGGTTGCTCCTTCGGCACCGGATCGAACCGGTTTCTCCCTACAAGGTAGTTCTGCATTATCGGGGACACGGGTCGCTTGGCAAGAGGCCAGTGTCGTTCTCAGTCAATTTTTTGTCGCGCCGCAACTCGTTCCGGGGATGACCCGATGCTGCGTCGGTCAGTCTTTGTGCTCCGGAAGGTTCTTGTGCTTTGTGCTGGCGAAGTCTTCCAACTCCTTTTCGGTCATCGACTTGAACATTTCGCGGGACGCGCCCTTGAGCTTGCCCTTCGGCATTTCGCCGCGCTTGGCGGCAAGAGCGGCACCGGCTGCACGCTGCTGGGCCTGGGATTTTGCCGGCATGGCTGTTCTCCTTCCATTTCGACGGGAAACCTCGCCGTTTTCTCAAAGATGTTTGGTTCAGGACAAACTTCAGCGGGGCGTTTCGGGTTCCAATTGTCGCACAGGAATTTCGGTTTTGCCTTGGTAGGCGATTCCGGCTAATCAGGACGCCGAGGAGCGGTAGGGCCATGACAAAGGGGATGTGGAGAGCGACATTGTTGACGCGCATGCTGTGCGCGATCGCTATCCTGTCGCTTGGTCTCGCCCACAAGCCGCCGCAGGTGATGGCGGCTGCCATCGAGACCGCCGCGCTCGTTCTGCCCGATGGCACTTATGCCGACATCTGCTTGAGCGATTCGGCGATCAAACATCCTTCGGCGACGCTTTATTGCGAAGCCTGTGTGCTGGCCGGATCGACGCTGCTGCCGCAGCCCGAAGCCGGCGCCTGGCTGCTTTCCAGCTTTCCGAGCCTTTACAACGCGCAGAAGCCCGAAGTCGCTCATCTCGTCCAGCAGGCGGTCGAGCGACCACGCTCGCGCGCACCTCCTGTCGTCTCCTGATCGCATTCGCTTTCAACGACAAACCCCACGCCGTCACAGGCACATAGCCGGCCTCAGCCCGAAGGATGAATGGGCGCGCCGGTCAGGAGACCAGACATGAAAAAACTGTTTTCGCTCGGCGCTGCCGCTCTCGCAACTCTCCATGCAGGCGGGGCCTTCGCGCATGCCACGTTTGCCAACGAGCCGGTGAAGCCGGAATCCTATGTTGTGGCCGTACTGCAGATCCCGCACGGTTGCGACGGTAAGGCGACCAACGAGGTGCAGGTCAAGCTGCCGGAGGGTTTCGTCTTTGCCAAGCCGCAGCCGAAACCGGGCTGGCAGCTGGATGTCGTCACGGGCGACTACCAGAAGACCTACGACGATCACGGCAAGAAGGTTTCTTCCGGGCCGCTCGAAATCCGCTGGAAGGGCGGGGAACTGCCTGACGAGTTTTATGACACCTTCGCGATCCGCGGCAAGGTGAGCGGCGTCGAGGCCGGCGGCGGGCTTCCCTTCAAGGTGGTTCAACTGTGCGGCAAGGACGGCAAGGTCGCCTGGGACGAGATCGCCGGACCCGGCGTTGACCCGCATTCGCTGAAAAGTCCGGCACCGGTGCTCAAGATCGCCGCCGGCGACGATGCCATGCCGGGCATGGCAGGCCACGACATGCAGGGTCATATGCAGGGACATGGCGCAATGGACGGTTCCGGCATGGCCGGCGCCAATCCCGGCACAATGGAGGTCGTGAAGGTCGGCGATATCGAGCTGTCGGCAGCCTTCACCAAGGCCATGCTGCCCGGTCAGCCGGTCGGCGGCGGGTTCGTCACTATCAAGAACGGCGGTTCCGGGGATGACCGGCTGATCTCCGCAGAATCGCCGGTCGCAGGCCGCGTCGAATTGCACGAGATGGCGATGGTCAACGATGTGATGAAGATGCGCCAGCTGAATGACGGCATTCCGGTTCCGGCCGGCCAGACCGTCGAACTGAAGCCCGGCGGGCTGCACATGATGTTCTTCGAGGTAAAGCAACCCTTTGCCGAGGGCGGTAGCGTGCCGGTCAAGCTGACCTTCGAGAAGGCGGGAACCGTCGATATCGTGCTTCCGGTTGGCCCGGCCAAGGGCAAGTAAGCCGGCGGGTCCGCTTAAAACAAGGCCGCGTCCCCGTAACGGGCGCGGCCTTCGACATGCAAAGCCTTTGTTCGGTGGCGGTATCGCTCAGGCGGCCGAACTCATATAGGCCTCGATCGTCTCCTTGAGCGATGCCTGCTCGATCCGGCGCTCGCCCGCCGTCAGGAAAAACAGCGCGAGTGCGGGGGGCTGTGCAATATTGGCAAGTGCACGCAGGGCGAAGTCATTGGTATTCTCGGCCTGCTCCGCCACCTGGCGAGCATAGTCCTCGACATAGGTGCTGCGAGCAACCCTTTGCGGCGGCTTTATTGCTTCCATTGCATATGCGGCTGTATTTGCCGAAACTGTAACAACCTGGGTCATATCGTTCACCAAAACTCGTTTAGCGGATGATAATATCCGTATCTCGTAGTTTCTTCTTTAAATAAAACGAGGCGTTTCTATTAAAATGCCGCCTAAAGCCCCTGCTTTATCGGATATGCAAGAAATCGCTATTGTACGGTGGGCCCGCGACGACATCGAAAGGCGGCGCGATGTCTTGACGCGTCGGTCAGGCGGCGCTTGCAATTGCATCGCAATCTGTCATTTTTCGACAGAATTCGAAAATTGGCGTAATCATTTTGACGGATAACATCCCTATCCTCATCTCGGGTTCGCCATGGATTTCAAAGGGAGGGGAGTGAGACATGATTATCCTGGTCGGCTACGTCAGCATCGAGGGCCAGTCGCGCAAGATCGCCGAGACCATTGCCGCGCAGATCGAGAAGGGCGGCGATCGGGCCGTGCTGTTCAACGTGGTGACGGGCGCGGAATTCGGCGTCGATCATCCGCAGGCGGCGATCCTCTGCGCCCCGATCCATGGGGGGCGGTATCCGGCGCCGTTCGTCGATTTCGTCCGACGCGAGAAAGACTGGCTGAAGAGCGTGCCGAGCGCGTTCGTCTCCGTCTCGCTGTTCATCCGCAGCGAATTCGAGGAGGAGCGCGAGGAGGCGATGCATTTCCCGGATGCGCTGATGGCTGAGACCGGTTGGGTGCCGGGCATGGTGCACCATGCGGCGGGCGCGCTGCGCTACACCGAATACGACTTCTTCAAGCGTTGGATGGCGAAGCGCCTTGCCGAGCGCGAGGGCGCGCCGACCGATACCCGGCAGATTCACGAGTTTACCGACTGGGCAGCATTGCAGGCCTTTACCGGCGAGTTCCTGGCCGCCGCCAGGGCGTAAGCGCCGGGTCGCCGGCCGGGGACTGGACGCCGGGCCGGCCGGAGGCTAAGACACAGTCATGATGCAAATCCTGCTCGTGGCTGCCGGTGGCGCCGTCGGTTCCGTTTGCCGTTATCTCGTGGGGGTCGGGGCGCTGAGGCTGCTCGGGCCCTCTTTCCCGTGGGGAACGCTGACGGTCAATGTGGTCGGCTCTTTCGGCATCGGGGTGCTGGCGGAACTGATCGTTGCGCGCTTCGGAGCCTCCACCGATCTCCGGCTGCTGCTGATTACCGGTTTTCTCGGCGGTTTCACCACCTTTTCCGCCTTTGCGCTCGATGCCGTGTCGCTCTTCGAACGGGGGGCTGCCCTCAGTTCCCTGGTCTATCTTGTCGCAAGCGTCGTTGTCTCCCTGGCGGCGACGGTTGCCGGCATGTTCCTGATGCGCTCCATGCTCTAACGGGGCCGGTTCCGGTTTTCCTGTTTCCATCTTCAATCGAAATGCTCTAAAGCGCTTTCGAGAACGACAGTCGCGTATCAGACGCCAGAACCACCGGAAGACATACTCAATGGCAGGCATCGAACACATCACCGTGGACGCCGACGAGGCGGGCATGCGGGTCGACCGCTGGTTCAAGGTGCATTTCCCCGGGCTCGGATTCGGCGCCCTGCAGAAGCTCCTGCGCTCCGGGCAGATCCGGGTGGACGGTGGCCGGGTGAAGAGCGACAGCCGCGTGCAGCCGGGGCAGGTGGTGCGCATTCCGCCGCTCGACGTCGATGCCAAGGGTGCGAAGACCGGTCCGATCGCCGGGCATGATCTCAGGCATGCCGAGGACGGCGAATTGCTGGCGCGCATGTTGCTGCATGAGGACGACAAGGTGTTCGTGCTGAACAAGCCGGCGGGTCTTGCGGTGCAGGGAGGTTCCGGCGTCTCGCGGCACATCGACAAGATGCTCGACGCCTGGACCAGCAAGAAGGGCGAAAAACCGCGCCTGGTGCACCGTCTCGACCGGGATACCTCCGGCGTTCTCGTCGTGGCGCGCACCCGCGGTGCGGCGCAGAAGCTGACGGCGGCCTTCCGCGAACGCGACACCAAGAAGACCTACTGGTCGCTGGTGAAGGGCGTGCCGCGCAAGCATGAGGACAAGATTTCCACATGGCTCGTCAAGGAACCGACGCCGGACGGAGACCGCATGCGGGTCGCCAAGCATGGCGAAGAGGGGGCGGATCACGCCGTTTCCTTCTACCGGGTGATCGACACCGCCGCACAGCGGCTCGCCTGGCTGGAAATGGAGCCCTATACGGGACGTACCCACCAGTTGCGTGTGCATGCGCTGCATATCGGCCACCCGATCATCGGCGACCCCAAATACTTCATCGACGATCCCAACTGGGATTTTCCCGGTGGTGTCCAGAAGCGGCTGCACCTGCATGCCCGCCATATCGACATTCCGCACCCCTCCGGCGGGCGGCTGAAGGTCACGGCGCCGCTGCCGCCGCACATGGTGCAAAGCTGGAACCTGCTCGGCTTCAACCAGGAAGACGGCGACAAGGACGAAGACGAGTGAGAGACGCGCAATGAAACTGGTGCTTTTCGACTGTGACGGAACGCTGGTCGATAGCGTCGGCCTGATCCACGAGACCATGCGTCGTACCTTCGAGGCGTTTTCGCAGACCGCCCCCGCGGTTGAGGCGACCAAGAGCATCATCGGACTGACGCTGGATATCGCGATCGCGCGCCTGCAGGGCAAGGTCCATGCCGATGACGAAGCGGTTCAGATGGCGGCGCACTACAAGAGCCTCTTCACCGTCGTCCGAAAAGATCTCGAATATCGCGAACCGCTGTTCGACGGTATCGAGCCGCTGATCGCATCGCTTGTCGCGCGCGAGGACGTCCTGATCGGCGCGGTCACCGGCAAATCGCGTCGCGGCCTCGATCTCGTTCTTGAAACGCACGGTTTTGCGCCTCATTTCTTCGTTTCCCGCACGGCGGACGATTGCCCGTCCAAGCCGAACCCCGCCATGGTCAGCGAATGCTGCGCCGAGACGGGGATTGCGCCGTCGGATACGGTCGTCATCGGCGATGCCGTCTACGACATGCAGATGGCGAAGGCCGCAGGCGCGACCGCCATCGGCGTCTCCTGGGGCTATGCCTCGGTCGACGAACTCTGGCAGGCGGGCGCGGATGCGGTGGTCGACCGGCCGGAGACCATCCTGAGCTACATCCATCAGGGATAAATGACCATGCGTGATATTCTGAGCGACCTTGGGCCCGAACCCAGCGATGCCGATCCGGTGCGCCGCGCCCAGATCCAGATGAAGCGACCGCTTGCCAAGCGGTTCTACGAGACGGTTTCCGTGGAGCCGGAGGAGGGCGGTTTTGCCGTTCGTCTCGATGGTCGCACGGTGAAGACGCCGGCCAGGAACGTTCTGCGCCTTCCGACGCAGGCCGCCGCCGAACTGGTGGCGAACGAGTGGCGGGCGCAGACGCAGGAGATCGATCCGGCGACGATGCCGGCGACCCGGCTTGCCAATACGGCGATCGATGCGATCGTCGGGCAGGAGGAAGAGGTCTTTGCCGATATCGTCCGCTTCAGCGGCACCGACATGCTGTGCTACCGCGCCGACGGACCGCAGGAACTCGTCGCGCGTCAGGCGGAGCGCTGGGACCCGGTGATCGACTGGGCGGCTTCGGTTCATGGCGCGCGATTCATCCTTGCGGAAGGCATCATGCATCAGGAGCAGCCGGCCGAGGCGGTCTCAGCCTATGCCGGCGCGCTGAGGGCCTTTTCAAGTCCGATCGAACTTGCCTGCCTGCATGTCGTCACCACGTTGACCGGCTCGGCGCTTCTGGCGCTCGCATTTGCCCATGGGCGGCTCGGCCGCGACGAGATCTGGGCGCTCGCCCATCTCGACGAGGACTGGACGGACGAGCATTGGGGCGTGGACGCCGAGGCGCAGGTTCGACGCGCCAAACGCTTCGAGGAAATGGTTGCCGCAACCGCCTTGTTTGCGGCCCTGCGGCTCGCGAATTAACCGCTCGCTAACCATAAAAGTGAAATCCTGCCGCTGACAGGGAATCATCGGCCGGGACGTTTCACATGCTTGCACGGATCTTCAGGTTCAGCTTTGCGCTGCTGCTTCTGGCGGCGCTTGCATCCTGCAGCATTTTCCAGGGGCGGCCGATCACAAGGCCGCTCGTCTACTATGTGCGCGAGGTGACCGTCATGGCGGATGCCGGCGTGCCACTGGGTGTCATCAGAGGGGTTGACCGCCGCGTGTCAGCGGCTATCGCGGCGACGCGTCCGCCGGCCGGCGCCCAGCGTGTGGCGATCCTGGTGCGGATCGAGGAGGTCGGGACGGGCTTCGGCGCCCGTCGTGGCATTCCCAATGCCCGCTTCACGGCGACGGCCGTTTCGCTGGAGACCGGCGAGCCCGTCGCGGAGGGCACGTTCAATGTCAACGGTTCGACCGATGCGCCCGGCATGGCGGAGGAAAGCCTTGCCGAAGAAATTTCCGCCCGTGTCCGTTTTGCCTTCTCGCTGGTCAATCCCTCGCTGCGCAAGCTTGTGCGCCCACCGCGCACGATGATGACAAGGCTCGTCAGCGATCCGCCTGAAGCTGTCGTGCCGGCGATGCCGGAGCCTCCGGCCGCTCCTCCGACCGCGACGCCCGGCAAGTCTTATCCCGAAGACGGTGCCAGCGGCACGGTGACGCTCGGCAAGGGTTCGGCCCGGCCCTGACGGGCCGGCGCCCTTCCGGCACCCGATTGCCCGCGCCGGGCTGGCGCCGACCGCGATTGACTTTGCCCGGAACCGGGCCTAATCAAATTGATTACGGATGGTTTTCATGTCCGCCTGCAGGCGGATTGAAAAGCAAAAGGGAATGCGACAACGGTGACCCAGACCGGGACCGTCCATCGCAGCCGACCCCGCGACTGTAGAGCGGCGAGGGTATTCCGTCCGGTGCCATTTTTCGCTGGATGACGGTCGCATGGTGCGGCCGGTCCGGAAGAAAGGGGAGCCGGAAAAGCCACTGAGGGGCTGCGCGATCAGCCAGGGCGGACGCCTCTATTATCTACGAATCGTCCCCTTTCGCACAGCATCGATCCCTCGGGAAGGTGAGGAATATCCGCTGGCGCAACGAGCGCCACGACCCGCGAGCCAGGAGACCTGCCAACCGTGCCGGGCATTGGCCCAACCTTCACAGGGGAGGATACCCCTTGTTGCCAGCACGGAGGTTGTCGTGGCGACGTCATCCAGAAGCGGGGTCTCCAGATCCCGCGCATTGGCGCATTGCATATTGCTCCCGGGGTGCGCGCCCTGGGATATGGTCGGTGCGTTGCGATTTCTTACCATTGGGGATGACGGCCGGCTCGAATGCCTGCCCATGGTTTCGTCCTGCGGCAGCGGCCTCAAGCGATGACGGTACGGGGATCATCTATCCTTGTGCTCGGCGGCGCACGCTCCGGTAAATCGCGCTTTGCCGAGGGGCTGGCCACGGGTTCGGGCCTCGGCCGGCATTATGTCGCGACGGGCCGCGCCTATGACGACGAGATGCGCGAGCGGATCGCCAAGCATCGCGCCGACCGGGGCGACGGCTGGACGACCCATGAGGAACCCGTCGATATCGTCGGCCTGCTGCGCCGGATCGACGGTTCGGATCGCGTCGTGCTGGTCGATTGCCTGACGCTCTGGGTCACCAATCTGATGATGGCGGAAGAGGATGTCGCGGCACGCTCATCGGAGCTTGCCGCCGCCGTTGCCGGCCTCTCCTGCCGCCTGATCCTCGTTTCCAACGAAGTCGGCCTCGGCATCGTGCCCGAGAACCGCATGGCGCGCGAGTTTCGCGATCATGCCGGCCGCCTTCACCAACTGGTCGCGCAATCGGCGACCGACGTCTATTTCGTCGCGGCCGGACTGCCGCTGAAAATGAAGGGTTGAACCATGCTGCAGCAAAAGATCCCTGCAACCGTCATCACCGGCTTTCTCGGCGCCGGCAAGACCACCATCATCCGCAACATGCTGATGAATGCAGGCGGCAAGAAGATCGCGTTGATTATCAACGAGTTCGGCGATCTCGGTGTCGATGGCGAGGTGCTGAAGGGCTGCGGCGCGGAAAATTGTACCGAGGACGATATCATCGAGCTCACCAATGGCTGCATCTGCTGCACGGTCGCCGACGACTTCGTGCCGACCATGCAAAAGCTTCTCGAGCGCGACGTGAAACCCGACCACATCGTCATCGAGACGTCCGGTCTTGCCCTGCCGCAGCCGCTGGTCGCCGCCTTCAACTGGCCGGACATCCGCACGCGGGTAACCGTCGACGGCGTGGTGACGGTGGTCGACAGCGCGGCGGTCGCCGCCGGCCGTTTCGCCGACGATCACGACCGCGTCGATGCCATGCGCGAGGCCGACGACAGCCTCGACCACGACAGCCCCATCGAGGAACTGTTCGAGGATCAGCTCACCTGCGCCGACCTGATCGTGCTCAACAAGACCGACCTTCTGGACGGCGAGGGCGTGGCCCGCGTGAGGGCGGAGGTGGCCGAGCGGATCGCGCGCAAGCCGACCCTGATCGAGGCGAAGAACGGCGATGTGCCGGCGCTCGTCCTGCTCGGTCTCGGCGTCGGCACCGAAGACGACATCGAGAACCGCAAGTCGCATCACGAACTGGAACATGAGGCGCTGCATGAAAGCGGCGAGGCCCACGACCATCATCACGACCACGACGAATTCGAAAGCTTCGTGATGAAGCTTCCGCCGATTGCCGATCCGGCCGGTTTCGTCGAGCGGCTGAAGGATGTGATCGCAACGCATGACGTGCTGCGCCTCAAGGGCTTCATCGACGTGCCCGGCAAACCGATGCGCCTCGTCATCCAGGCCGTTGGCTCGCGGGTGGACACCTATTTCGACCGTCCCTGGGCGGCCGGCGAGACGCGCGAGACGCGTTTGGTGGTCATCGGCCTGCACGAATGGGATTACGGCGCAGTGGCGGAGGCTGTCGAAAAGGCGGCTTCGTAAGGCCTTAGCCGCCGATGACGCTGCTCCCTTTAGGACAACACTGATGCACCTGCTGCTAGCCCAGAAAGGTTCGATCAGCGATGGCGAGGAGGCGATAGACCTCGGCCAGACGCCGGGCGATATCCTCTTCCTTTCCGCCGCCGATACCGAGCTTGCCGCGATTGCGACCGCTGTTGCGGGGCGGACGGGCGGTCCGAGCGTGCGGCTGGCCAGCCTGATGCAGCTCAAGCATCCGATGTCGGTCGATACCTATGTCGAGCGGACCGCGCGGCATGCGAAGCTGATCGTCATCCGGGCGCTCGGCGGCGCGAGCTATTTTCACTACGCGCTGGAGGCGCTCAATGCCTGCGTCCGTCGGTCGGGAGCGGTCATTGCCGTCCTCCCTGGCGATGACAAGCCGGATGAGGGGCTTTCCGCCTTCTCGACTGTCAAGGCGGAGGATCTCGACGCGCTCTGGTCCTATCTGGTGGAGGGGGGCGCGACGAATGCGTCCGCCTTTGTCGATTACGCCATGTCGCTCATCGGCTTTTGCGAGAGACCGCAGCCGGCTGCGCCTTTGCTGAAGGCCGGGATCTGGTGGCCGGGCAGAGGTGTGATCGGGGTCGAGGAATGGCGGGAGGCCGTCGGAGCTGACGCTTTCTCGGGTGGGATGTCTGCCGGCAGGCCAGAGGGGGGTACTGCAGCCGGGCGCGTGGCCAAGCCGATTGCCGCCATTTGTTTCTACCGCGCCCTCGTGCAGAGCGGCGAGACACGGCCGGTCGAGGCGATGATCGATGCGTTGCGCGCCGAGGGGCTGACGGCCTTGCCGGTGTTCGTCTCCAGCCTCAAGGATGCGGTTTCGGTCGAGACGCTCAGGCGTATCTTTGCCGAGGCTTCGCCCGATGTCGTATTGAACGCCACAGGCTTTGCGGTCTCTGCTCCGGGCAGCGAGCGTGCCTCCACCGTGCTGGACGAGACCGGCGCGGTGGTGCTGCAGACGCTGTTTTCCAGCTCGTCGCGCGAGGCGTGGGAGCAATCGTCGCAGGGGCTTTCGGCGCGCGATCTTGCCATGAGCGTGGCGCTGCCGGAGGTCGATGGCCGGGTGATGACGCGGGCGGTCTCGTTCAAGGCGGCGGCGCGCTTCGATGCGCGGGTCGAGACCAATATCGTCACCCATGAGCCGAATGCCGGTCGTGCTGCCTTCGTCGCGAAGCTGGCCGCCAACTGGGCGCGGCTGCGCAACACCGCAGCCGCAGATCGGCGGGTGGCGATCGTGATGGCGAACTATCCGAACCGCGACGGAAGGCTCGGCAACGGGGTCGGGCTCGACACACCCGCCGGCACCATGGAAGTGCTCAAGGCGATGAATGCGGCCGGATATGCGGTGGGCGATTTGCCCCATGATGGCGACGCGCTGATGGCGCATCTGATGGCGGGGCCGACCAATGCGGCAAACGACGGACGGCAAATCCGCGAAGTCATATCACTGAATAATTACATAGGTTTCTTTGAAAGTCTTCCAGTAAAGGTTCGGAACGAGGTAACGGCGCGTTGGGGTGGGCCGGAGGCCGATCCTTTCTTTCTCGACGGGCGTTTTGCGCTGCCGCTGTCGCGCTTTGGCAACGTGCTCGTCGGTATCCAGCCGGCGCGCGGCTACAATATCGATCCGAAGGAAACCTACCATTCTCCTGACCTTGTGCCGCCGCACGGCTATCTCGCCTTCTATGCCTATCTGCGCGGAGCCTTCGACGCCCATGCCGTTGTCCACATGGGCAAGCATGGCAATCTCGAATGGCTACCGGGCAAGGCGCTGGCGCTTTCGGAAAACTGCTATCCGGAGGCGGTGTTCGGGGCCTTGCCGCATCTCTATCCGTTCATCGTCAACGATCCCGGCGAGGGAACGCAGGCGAAGCGACGGACATCGGCCGTCATCATCGACCATCTGACGCCGCCGCTGACGCGGGCGGAGAGTTACGGGCCGCTCAAGGATCTGGAAGCGCTGGTCGATGAGTATTACGAGGCCTCGGGCGGAGATCCGCGGCGGTTGAAGCTCCTGAAGAAGCAGATCCTCGATCTTGTCGCCGATATCGGGCTGGACCAGGACGCCGGCATTGCGAAGGGCGAGGCCGAGGAGGCCGCGCTCGAAAAGCTCGACGCCTATCTCTGCGACCTCAAGGAAATGCAGATCCGCGACGGGCTGCACATCTTCGGCCTTGCGCCGGAGGGGCGGTTGCTTACTGACCTGACCGTGGCGCTGGCGCGGGTGCCGCGCGGGCTGGGCGAGGGTGGTGACCAGAGCTTGCAGCGGGCGATTGCGGGGGATGGCGAGCTATCCTTCGACCCCCTCGATTGCGTGATGTCCGATCCATGGACCGGGGCAAGGCCGGACATTCTGGCCGATCTCACCGAGCAGCCATGGCGGACCAGGGGCGACACGGTCGAGCGCATCGAACTGCTGGCGGCGAAGCTGGTGGCGGGCGAGGTCGAATGCCCATCCGATTGGTGGCAGACGCGCGCGGTGCTCGAGGAAATTCAAACACGGCTGAGACCTGCCGTGGTCAAATCGGGCAGGGCCGAGATCGAGGGACTGTTGACCGGGCTTGCCGGAGGTTTCGTGCCACCCGGTCCCTCGGGTGCGCCGACGCGCGGCCGGCCCGACGTTCTGCCGACGGGACGCAATTTATATTCGGTCGACAGCCGCGCGGTTCCGACCCCTGCGGCCTATGAGCTTGGCAAGAAGTCGGCGGAACTGCTGATTGCGCGTTACGTGCAGGACCATGGCGAATGGCCTTTGTCGTTCGGACTGACGGCCTGGGGCACCTCCAACATGCGCACCGGCGGAGACGATATCGCGCAGGCGCTCGCCCTGATCGGCGTAAAACCGATTTGGGACATGGCCTCGCGACGGGTCACAGGCTACGAGATCATTCCGCCGGCGATTCTCGGCCGTCCGCGCGTCGACGTGACGCTCCGTATTTCCGGCTTTTTCCGCGATGCCTTTCCCGAGCAGATCGCGCTGTTCGACAAGGCCGTCCGGGCGGTCGCCTCGCTCGAAGAGGATGAAGGCGACAATCCGATTGCGGCGCGGGTGAAGGCCGAGACGGAACAGCTCCTTGCAGAGGGGCTGGACGAGAAGGCGGCTGCCCGCCGCGCTGGCTATCGGGTGTTCGGCTCGAAACCGGGCGCGTACGGTGCCGGCCTGCAGGCGCTGATCGACGAGAAGGGCTGGGAGCGGCGGGGCGATCTGGCCGAAGCCTATCTCGTCTGGGGCGGTTACGCCTACGGCGCCGATGTCGAGGGAAAGGCCGAGCGCGGCCTGTTCGAGGAACGGCTTCGCCGGGTGCAGGCGGTGGTGCAGAACCAGGACAACCGCGAACACGACCTTCTGGACAGCGACGACTACTACCAGTTCGAGGGCGGCATGACGGCGGCCATCGAGCATGTCGCGGGCCATCGCCCGACCGTTTATCACAACGACCATTCGCGACCGGAAAAGCCGGTGATCCGCAGCCTCGAGGAAGAGATCGGCCGTGTCGTGCGCGCCCGTGTCGTCAATCCGAAATGGATCGAGGGGGTGATGCGGCATGGCTACAAGGGCGCCTTCGAGATTACCGCGACGGTCGATTACATGTTCGCCTTCGCCGCGACGACGGGTGCCGTGCGCGACCACCATTTCGAGGCGGTCTATCAGGCCTTTATCGTGGATGAGCGGGTCCGCGATTTCATGGCCGAGAAGAATGCCCCGGCGCTCAAGGAACTGGCCGAACGATTGATCGAGGCGATCGATCGCAGGTTGTGGACGCCGAAGAGCAATTCGGCGATGTTCGATCTTTCCCGGCTCTCCGGTAGCGGAGCCGAAACGATGAATGGAGTACAGGAACCATGACCGAGGAACTTGAAGGCTCGTCGCCCGCCGATCTTCTTCGCCACGCCGAGAAGATGGCGAAGAAGAAGGCGGCGCGTGAGAAGATCATGGCCACCAAGACGGGCGAAAAGGGCCTCGTCATCGTCCATACCGGCAAGGGCAAGGGCAAGTCGTCGGCCGCCTTCGGCATGATTTTCCGCCACATCGCGCATGGAAAGAAATGTGCGGTGGTACAGTTCATCAAGGGGGCGATGTCGACCGGCGAGCGGGACCTGATCCTCAAACATTTCAGCGATCTCTGCGCATTCCACACCATGGGCGAGGGCTTCACCTGGGAGACGCAGGACAAGGCGCGCGACATCGCCATGGCGAAGGCCGCCTGGGAAAAGGCGAAGGAACTGATCCGCGACCCATCCTATTCCATGGTGCTGCTGGACGAGATCAATATCGCCATCCGCTACGATTACATCGATATCGCCGATGTTGTGGAGTTCCTGAAGACGGAGAAGCCGGAGATGACCCATGTCGTGCTGACAGGTCGCAACGCCAAGGACGAACTGGTCGAAATCGCCGATCTCGTGACCGAGATGGAACTGGTCAAGCATCCCTTCCGCTCGGGTATCAAGGCGCAGATCGGCGTGGAATTCTGATGAACCTGAGCTAAGCCTTCAAAGCCACCTGCGCACCCGCTTGCGGTAATCCAGATAGGGTTGACCGATCGATTGTTCGAGGAAAGCCTCCTCCATGCGGATCTGATAGGACAACGATACCCAGGTGGCGACGAGGATGGCGAAGGACAGCGCTTCCGGCGAGACGAGAGCAAGGCCGGAAAGGCCCGTGACCATTCCGAGATAGATCGGGTTGCGTGAGGCTGCGAAAAGGCCGGTGTTGACAAGGCGCGGGGTCTCGCTGCTGTCTATCCCGATCCTCCAGGAACGGCCCATCTGCCACTGCGCCAGCATGATGAGAGCCCCGCCAAGGGTCCACAGGACGATACCGGCGATCTGAAATACCGGGCCGTCCAGAACGGGGACGCGTCCCAGTATCCGGTCATGCTGCTCCTGCCAGAGGCTGATGAGGGTGACCTCCGCAAGGATGGCGACGATCAGGATGCGGAACAGGCGGGTCGAGAAGCCGAGAGCGTCGTCGCTCGACTTCAACACCACCGGTGAGCGACCGGTCAGTCGGTGGAACTGGAGCGCGGACACGAGCGTTGCCATGACCACGATAATGGCGGTAGCCGGGAAAAGAAGCTCTGGCAGGGACATGCGTTGGGGACTCCGGATCGGATTGTGCCGTTATCCTAAAGTCTGCAGTCACTAGAGGTTCAAGCGCTTTGTTGCGGCGAAACCCGCTGGCGTGTCAGTACCCGATCCACACCCTTACCGGATTGCCGGGGTCGGCGAGGAGTTTCGTGGCGAGCGCAATGCAGGTGACGATCAGGAGCGGCTTGATGAGTCGTGCCCCGATCCGCATGGCGAGCCGCGATCCGGCCTGTGCGCCGAGGAACTGGCCAAGACCCATCAGCAGGCCGACCTTCCAGAGCACCACGCCGCTGGCCACGAAAACGAGGAAGGCCCCGACGTTCGAGCCGAGGTTCAAAAGCTTGGTGTGGGCGGTTGCCTTGAGCACGCCGAAGCCCGCAAGCGAGACGAAGGCGAGCATGAAGAAGGAGCCGGTTCCGGGACCGAAAACGCCGTCATACAAGCCGATCAGCGGTACGAAGGTCAGCCCGAAGACGAAGGGCGTGATGCGCTGGTGGCGGTCCTCGTCATGAAGGTTGGGCTTCAGCGCGAAGTAAAGCGCGATGGCAACCAGCAGGAACGGCATGGCTGCCCTCAGGACGTCCGCGGGAACGACGGTCGCGATGACGGCGCCGATTGCACCGCCAAACACCGCCATGACCGCCATCGGCAATTGTGCTTTCAGGTCGACATGGCCGCGCCGGGCATAGGCGATCGTCGCGGAACCGGCGCCGAACATCGACTGCAGCTTGTTGGTTCCGAGCGTTTCGAGCGGCGGAATGCCGGCAATCAGCATGGCGGGAATGGTAATCAGGCCGCCGCCGCCTGCAATCGAATCGATGAAACCGGCGATGAAGGCGGCAACGAAGAGAAGCGCCAGGCTCTGGAGTGCGAGATCGACCACGATGATCCTGTAGTGCGGCTGCGGCGGGACGTCCCGTCATGCACCAAACCGCCGGTCGGGGCAACATGTCGCGGGGCGAATGCCGGGCTCTTCGGCGCATCCTCCACACAATCCGGCGCAAACGGGTTTGACCGGTCATGTCGCCTTCGATAAAGCTCTGTCTCATGTGCGACGGCGCCTGTTCGACAGGCTGGAAATAGTCCGGTGCGGCTGACCCAATCAGGGGGCCAATTCCGGAGCTGTCCCCAAGGCCAGAGAACCGCAACGCGCGGTTCCGGCGCTTCGTACATGAACGACAACGAAGCAGAGAGGCCTTGTCTCATGACGGAAAAGCTTGGAATCATGGTTTGCGGACACGGTAGCCGCAACCAGAACGCAGCGCGCGAATTCGCGGTGATCGCGGAAGCCTTGCGCGAACGCAATCCCGACATGCCGGTTGAATACGGCTATCTGGAGTTCTGCAATCCGGTGATCTCAGCCGGCCTCGACAAGCTGCGGGCTGAAGGCGTGACGCGGGTTCTGGCCGTTCCGGGCATGCTGTTTGCCGCCGGACACGCCAAGAACGACATTCCCTCGGTGCTCAACACCTATCAGGCGCAGAATCCCGGCATGGTCATCACCTACGGGCGCGAACTCGGCATTGACCTCAAGATGATCCGCGCCGCCGGGGACCGCATCCAGGAGGCCGTCGACGAGGCGAACAAAACGCTTGGCTTCATCGACAAGCACGAAACGCTGCTGATGGTGGTGGGGCGCGGCTCGTCCGATCCGGACGCCAATTCCAACGCGACCAAGGTTATGCGCATGCTCTGGGAGGGAATGGGCTTCGGCTGGGGCGAAACCTGCTATTCCGGCGTGACCTTCCCGCTGGTCGAGCCGGGCCTCGAACATGCCGCCCGGCTCGGCTACAAGCGCATCATCGTCTTCCCTTATTTCCTGTTCACCGGCGTGTTGGTGAAGCGCATCTACAGCTATACCGACGTTGTTGCCGAGCGGTATCCGGACATCCAGTTCGTCAAGGCGAGCTATCTCAACGACCATCCGCTCGTGCTGGACGCCTTCCAGGATCGCGTCGGGGAAATCCTCGAGGGCGCCGCCCTGATGAACTGCCAGATGTGCAAGTACCGGGAGCAGGTTCTCGGCTTCGAGGCGGATCTCGGCCAGCCGCAGGAAAGCCATCACCATCACGTCGAGGGCATCGGCGGCGGTCTCGAAGACTGTCCGTGCGGCGGCGATTGCGATGCATCTTGCCGCGATCCGGAATTCTGCAGAGAGCACGGGCTGCCGTGGACACCGGTGCACAGCCATGCGGAGCCGAACGATCTGGAGCCCGCCTTCGACTATGGCGCCTCGACCACGCTCGGCGGAAAATACGGCCACCTCCTGAATGCCGCACCCGATGTGGGGCTGGAGGCGGTGATGAATGCGCCATCGAGCGGAAAGCCCGCGGTTCACGAACATGGCCCGAATTGCGGCTGCGGGCATCACCATCATCACGACCATGACCACCATCAACACCATCAACACCATGAACACCATGGCCATCACGACCATGCGGATCATGGCCACCGGCACGATCATGACGATGGTCATTCGCACGATCACGGGCACCACCATCATCACCATGCGCCTTACCCGCATGCGGACCATCCGCTCGGGCCGAATTCTATGAAGAAGAAGTGATGGCTTCCAATCCAGACAGGGGTGTCCGCTGAGCGTCTCATTCGACTACATCCGCGATCCCACGGAGATCTATCGGCAGTCCTTCGAGACGATTCGCCGGGAAGCGGATTTATCGCGCTTTTCCGGTGGGATGGAGACGCTGGCGATCCGGCTGATCCATGCCTGCGGCATGACGGACCTTGCCGGCGATATCGCGTTCTCGGATGGGGCGTTCGAGGCGGGGGCTGCGGCACTGGCTGCCGGTGCGCCGGTTTTCTGCGACGTAGAAATGGTTCGCCACGGTATTATCCGGCGGCTGCTTCCGGCGGAGAACGAGGTCATCTGCCTTTTGAACGATGAGCGGGTGAGGCCGAAGGCGACTGAAATCGGCAATACGCGTTCCGCCGCGCAGGTCGACCTCTGGGGCGACAGGCTTGCCGGGGCGGTGGTCGCCATCGGCAATGCGCCGACAGCGCTTTTCCGGCTTCTGGAACTCATCGACCAGGGGGCGCCGAAACCGGCGTTGATTCTCGGCCTTCCGGTCGGGTTCGTCGGCGCAGCGGAGAGCAAGGAGGCACTGGTCGAGGACAGCCGCGGCGTGCCGTTCATTGCGGTTCGCGGGCGGCGGGGCGGTTCGGCCATGGCGTCCGCCGCCGTCAACGCGCTTGCGGGAGGGCTCGGCGCCAATGACTGAAACGCCAATGACTGAACCGTGGCTGACCATCATCGGCGTCGGAGACAACGGCCTTGAAAGCCTGACGCCGGAGGCGCAATCGATCATCTGGCAGACGGAAACACTGGTACTCGGCGAGCGGCTCGATGCCGTGATCGACGGCGGCGCCTTGCCCGCACTCAAGCGCATCCTCAACTGGAGCGGCGGTTTTCGCGAGACCTTGCGCGAGATTTTGAAGCTGCGCGGTTCGCCCGTCACCATTCTCGCCACCGGCGATCCCATGCATTTCGGTATCGGCGCGACGCTTAGGCGTTATGTGCGCGCGAGCGAAATCTATGTGCTGCCGTCGCCTTCGGCCTTTTCGCTTGCCGCCGCCCGGCTCGGCTGGCCGCTGCAGTCGGTGGCGACGATTTCACTGCATGGCCGTCCGCTTGCCTCCCTCAACCGGCACCTGATGCCCCGGCACCGTATCCTGGCGCTCACCGCCGGGGCGGAAACGGTGCTGGGTGCAGCGGCGCTGATGGTGGAGCGCGGCTTTGGCAATTCCGTTCTGACCGTTCTGGAGCATATGGGCGGTGACCGCGAGCGGATCTTCGCCATGACCGCTGCGGATCTTCTGGGGACGCAGCCTGAAATCGCGGAGTTCAACACGCTGGCGATCGACTGCGTTTCGGATTCGCCTCTGGTCTCGCCTGTGGCAGGCCTTCCAGACGATACCTTCCGCCATGACGGGCAACTGACCAAGCGGGAGATACGAGCGGTGACGCTCTCCATCCTGCAACCCTTTCCGCATGGATTGCTGTGGGATGTGGGCGCGGGCTGCGGTTCGATCGCGCTCGAATGGATGCGGATCGGGCTCGGCGCCCGCGCCATCGCCATCGAGGAAAAACCTGAAAGGGTGGCGATGATCCGCGAGAATGCCGACGCACTCGGCCTGCCGGATCTCGATATCGTCGAGGCGAGGGCGCCGGAGGGGCTCGCCGGCCTTGACGCGCCCGATGCCGTTTTCATCGGCGGCGGCATTACCCATGAAGGCCTGTTCGAGGCCTGCTGGGAGGCCTTGCCTGCGGGTGGGCGGCTTGTCGCCAACGCCGTGACCATCGAAGGCGAGGCGAGGCTTGCCGAGCTTCGCGGTATCCATGGCGGCGAACTCGTTCGTCTGCAGGTCTCGCGCGCAGCTCCCGTCGGGCGTTATTGCGGATGGAAGTCGCTGATGCCGGTAACGATCTGGTCGGTGACGAAGGGAGAGGCGGCATGACCGGTAAACTCTATGGCCTCGGGCTCGGGCCCGGCGATCCGGAACTCATTACGCTGAAGGCGCACCGCATTCTGACGGGCGCGCCGGTCATTGCGTATCCCGCGCCGGATACCGGTCCGAGTTTTGCCCGGCAGATTGCTGCGCCCTATATCGGCGCGCATCAGCTGGAAGTGCCCATCATCGTGCCGATGCGGGTCGAGCGTTTCCCGGCGCAGGAGGTTTACGACGGGGCGGCGGAGACGCTGGCGCGCCATCTCGACGCCGGTTCCGACGTGGCGGTGCTGTGCGAGGGCGACCCCTTCTTCTACGGCTCCTTCATGTATTTGTTCGAACGGCTGTCCGGCCGCTACGAGACCGAGATCGTGCCGGGGGTTTCGTCGATGATGGCTGCTGCTGCGGCACTCGGTCGACCGCTTGCGGCGCGAAACGATGTGCTCAGCATCGTGCCGGGGCCGCTCGACGACGATATCATGCAGGCGCGGATCGAAGCGGCGGGTGCTGTCGCCATCATCAAGGTTGGGCGGCATTTCGCCCGCATCCGCGCGCTGATCGAGGCGATGGGGCTGACGTCGTGCGCCGGCTATGTCGAACGCGTCAGCCTTGCCGAGCAGCGCGTGTTGCCGCTCGCCGATGTCACCGAGATCACCGCTCCCTATTTCTCGATGATCCTCATATACAAGGGCGGGGAGGGCTGGAATGCCCGGACCGCCGCTGCAACGGAATGATCCCATGACCATTGCCCAGAAACCCGCCGTCGTCATCCTGTCGCAGGCCGGCCATGATATCGGACGCAAGATCGCGCTCGCCATCGGCGGTGAGCTGCATGGGGCCGAAGCCCGAACCACCGGTGCCGACGTCCCGTTCGACGACACGAAGACCCACATCGCGGCGCTGTTTGCCGCCGGTCGGCCGGTCGTCGCCGTCATGGCCTGCGGCGCGCTGGTACGCATCCTCGCGCCGCTGCTTGCCGACAAGCATGCAGAGCCGCCGGTCGTCGCTGTTTCGCAGGACGGCGCCTCGGTCGTGCCGCTGCTCGGCGGTCATCATGGCGGCAATGATCTGGCGCGGCGGATCGCTGACGGCCTCAACTGCCGCGCGGCGATCACCACGGCGGGCGACCTGAAATTCGGTCTTGCCCTCGATGAGCCGCCGGCCGGCTATGTGCTTGCCAATCCGGAAAACGCCAAGGCGGTGATGGCGGAGCTGGTTGCCGGCGCTTCCGCAAAGCTGCAGGGCAATGCGTCGTGGCTTTCCTCCTCGCGGATTCCTTTCGCTGAAGACGGCAAGGTGACGTTGACGGTCACCGACGAGCCGAAGACGGCAAGCTCGCTTGAACTCGTCTATCATCCTGAAACCCTGGTGCTCGGCATGGGCTGCGAACGGAATGCCTCGACGGAGGAGGCAATCGCGCTCGCCGAACAGGCGCTTGAGGAAAGCGGCCTCGCCCGCCAGAGCCTCGCAGCGGTAGCCTCGATCGATCTCAAGGCCGACGAACGCGCGATCCATGCGGTTGCTGCGCATTTCGGTGTACCGGCGCGGTTCTTCAGCGCTGCAAGGCTGGAGGAAGAGGCTCCGAGGCTGAAGAACCCATCGGATATCGTTTTCGCCGAGGTCGGGTGCCATGGTGTCGCCGAAGGTGCGGCGCTGGCAGCGGCCGGTGCAGATAGCGAACTCATTCTGGCCAAGATCAAATCGAAGGGGGCGACCGCCGCTATTGCCCGTTCCACCGGTATCGTGGAAGCCGATGCTGTAGGACGGGCGCGTGGCACGCTCTATGTGGTCGGCATCGGCCCCGGTGCTGACCAGTGGCGCTCGCCTGAGGTCTCGGCCATGGTCGCCGCCTCGACAGATCTTGTCGGCTATTCGCTTTATCTCGACCTGCTCGGACCGCTTGCCTGTGGAAAGGCCCGACACGATTTCGATCTCGGCAAGGAGGAGGCGCGCGTCGTGCATGCCATGGAGCTTGCCGGCGAGGGCAAGACGGTGGCGCTGGTCTGCTCCGGCGACGCGGGCATCTATGCCATGGCGACGCTGGTGTTCGAACTTTTCGACAAGGGCGGGATTACGGATGCCGCGAGCCGGATCGACGTGCAGGTCTCGCCCGGGATTTCCGCGCTGCAGGCGGCGGCGGCCCGCATCGGCGCGCCTCTCGGCCACGATTTCTGCACCATCTCGCTCTCTGACCTGCTGACGCCCTGGGAGCATATCCAGCGGCGCGTGAAGGCTGCCGGTGAGGGCGATTTCGTCATCGCCTTCTACAATCCGGTGTCGATGAAGCGCCGCACGCAGCTCGCCTGGGCGCGCGACAGACTGCTGGAATACCGCCCGGCCGACACGCCGGTGATCCTTGCCACCAATCTCGGCCGGCCCGGCGAACATGTCCGCACGGTTCCGCTCGGCGAACTCAATGTCGATGACGTCGACATGCTGACCGTCGTGGTGGTGGGCTCGTCGGAGAGCCGCACGGTGACCACGGGCGACGGCAAGACCTGGGTCTACACGCCGCGCGGCTATTCCGGAAAATCGGATACGGGGATGAAGGGCGCGGCCGAGTGAGGTCCGAATCTTCATTCGTCTGCCGCGGGACAGACCTCGAATACTGACAAGGATGACAGCATGACCGTCTATTTCATCGGCGCCGGTCCCGGTGCACCTGATCTCATTACCGTGCGGGGGCTGAGGCTCATCGAGCGGTGCCCGGTGTGTCTCTATGCCGGTTCGCTGGTGCCGGAGGAAACCGTCAGGGCCGCTCCGGAGGGAGCGATCGTCAAGGACACGGCGCCGATGCATCTCGACGAGATCATCGCCGAGATCGAAGCCGCGCATGCGCGTGGCGAGGATGTGGCGCGGGTGCATTCCGGCGATCCGTCGATCTACGGGGCCATCGCCGAACAGATGCGCAGGCTCGATGCGCTCGGCATTCCCTATGACGTCGTGCCGGGCGTTCCTGCCTTTGCCGCGACCGCCGCACGGCTCAAGACGGAGCTGACGCTGCCCGAGATCGCTCAGACGATCATCATCACGCGGACCGAAATGAAGGCATCCTCAATGCCGGAATTCGAGACGCTGGAGATCCTCGGCAAGTCGCGGGCGACACTTGCCATTCATCTCTCCATCCGCAATCTCGCCCATGTCCGCGATACGCTTGCGCCCTATTACGGCGAGGATTGCCCCGTTGTCGTGGCCTATCGCTCGACCTGGCCGGACGAGCTTTTCATCCGCACAACGCTGAAGGACATGGCGGAGGAGGTGCGCAAGGCGAAAATCACGCGCACGGCCCTCATCATGATCGGCAGGGTGTTCGGCCATGTCGAATTCCGCGACAGCGACCTTTACAATTCCGATTTCAGCCACGTGCTGAGGAATGTCGGCAAGAAGAAAAAGAAGGCTGCAAAGTAACCGGTCTGGTCGCCGTTGACCGCGGCGGTCAAAGCTGTAGCCTTCCCGCATGTACATCCTCAAGCGCGGAATCAAGAAGGACCCGGTGAGGCGGTGGGCACTGCCTGACCGCATCTTTTTCGGCTATGGCGCATGCCATATCCTTGCGGGCGTTTATCTTCAGAATCCGCCGCTTCAGGGCTTTCATGCCGAGCGCATCATTCCCGTGGAAGGCTTCGCCGGCGGGCACATGTATGTGACAAACGGCCTCATCGCTTTCGATTTTCACGGCTATTCGTTGCGCGACCGCCTTCTGGCGCATCACCGCAAGGGCTGGTCTGCGCACAGCCCCGGCTGGAGCAGCGTTATCGAAGATGTCGATTTCGACGCGCTCGACACCGAACAGTTGAACGCGCGCAAGATGCTGGGGCCTGACCAGTATCTCCACGATCCCCGACCGCGCGCCGTCGATTTCATCAGGCGCCGGGATCATACCCGGGCTGCCGACCGGGTACGAGAACTGGCCAATCGTCATTGTTGAAAGGGAGGAACGCCATGTCGGAAAAGGACGGTGTTACGGAGGGCAGTTGCCGTTGCGGGCAGGTGATGCTCAAAGTGAAGGGCAGGCCGATGATGACGATGGCCTGCCACTGCACGGGGTGCCAGAAGATGACGTCGAGCGCGTTTTCACTGAGTTCGCTCTATCCGCTGGAAGCGTTCGAGGTTTCCGGCCTCGAGCCGGAGATCGGCGGGCTGCACGGAGATCTGCGGCATTTCTTCTGCCCCCATTGCATGAGCTGGATGTTCACGCGTTTCGATGGCATGGGACCCTTCGTCAACATACGTTCAGCACTTCTCGATGATTTCGGCGGTTTCCGTCCTTTCATCGAAAGCTACACCAGCGAGAAGCTGCCCTGGGCTGAAACGCCGGCGCGGCACAGCTACCCGAAATTTCCGCCGATGGAGGACTTTCCCGGCCTGATGGCCGAATTCGCCCAATCGGGCAACTGAGCCGGTTGGCGCGACATCGGCAAATCTTCGAGCATAATCTTGTCGATCCTCGTTTCACTCCGGTCGGATTCTGCTCTATCTCTTTGTTTCGGCGCAATTCCTGACGCAAAACCGCTTCACACTTTTGCTGGAATTGCTCTAAGACAACGGCTTCGCATTCCTTCCAAAACGCAATTCGGCGGATTTCATGCACAAGGTCATTTTCGATACAGATCCGGGCGTCGATGACGCCATGGCGCTGCTCTTCCTTCATCATCATCAGGAGATCGATCTTCTTGGTGTGACCACGGTCTTCGGTAACGCGACCATCGAGACGACAACGCGCAATGCGTTGTTCCTCAAGCGCGAGTGGAAGATCGATGCACCTGTGGCGCGCGGTGCCGGCGAGACCTTCATCCCGCATCGCGTTTCCCACGAGCCGCCGAAGTACATCCATGGCGATGACGGTCTCGGCAATATCGGCGTGCCCGAGAGTATAGACCTTCCGGTCGATCCGCGGCCGGCCCATCGCTTTATCGTGGACACCATCCGGGCCAATCCGGGTGAGGTGACGCTGGTGGCGGTTGGCCGGATGACCAATCTTGCCAACGCCTTGAAGGAAGATCCCGAGATCGTTTCTCTGGTCAAGGAAGTCGTCGTCATGGGCGGGGCCTTCGATATCAACGGCAATGTGACGCCCGCTGCCGAGGCCAATATCCATGGCGATCCGGAAGCCGCCGACATGGTGTTCACCGCAAGCTGGCCGGTGGTCATTGTCGGTCTCGACGTGACGACGAAGACGGTGATGACCCGTCAGCAGCTTGCCGACATCCGCGATGCGGCAGGCTCCAGCCGCGCCCGGCTGCTGTTCGATCTCTCGCAGTTCTACATCAAGTTCTACGAGAGCCGCGTGCCCGATGGCATGGTGGTGCATGACAGCTGCGCCTGCGTCTATGTGGTGGCACCGGAGCTCTTCACGACCCGATCGGGTTCCGTGCGCGTCGTCTGTGGCGGCATTGCCGACGGTGCGACGATCCAGAAGCCGGATACGCGCGGTTTCGGTCCAAGCGACTGGGACAATCTGCCGAGCCAGAAGGTCTGCGTCGATATCGATTCCGGAGCGGTTCTGAAGGTCATCCATGACGCGATCGTCAGCGTGAAGGAAGACTGAGAAGGCTCTCCGGCCCGCTGCCCTTGCTCCCGGTCCTCTGCCGTGCGGATCGATGACGTCTTGTCGCCGCGTTTGCGCGGCGGCGGATGTTGCGAGGCAGGATCAGCGTTTCAGAATGATGACCGGAAGGCCGAGCTGCCGCGCCGCCAGGATCTTGCCATAACCGGCGTTCCCACCGGAGTTGCGGCAGACGAGGTGGGTGATGCCGTGCCGGCTGAGAAGATCCGCCTCGGCCTGCGGGTCGCTCGAGGGTTTGCCGAGGATCAGATCGAAACTCCGAAAGGCCATCGGCTCCGGCGGAGGATCGACCATGCGGATGACGAAGTGGCAGTCGTCGCGCCCTTTGAAAGCGACCAGGTGCTGACGGCCGAGCGCGAGGAAGGCGCGGGCGGTGGACGGCAGGGCAGCGGCCGCCTGCTCCAGCGTCTCCACTTCGGTCCAGTCGTCATGCTCGCTGCGTGTCCAGGATGGCCGGTCGAGGCGTTCCAGTGGGATGCCGACGGCTCGACAGGCGATGCGGGCGTTTTCCGAAATGCGGGTTGCGAAGGGATGGGTGGCGTCGATCACCCGGTCGATGCGGTTTTGCGCGAGAAAACTTGCAAGCCCCTCAGCCCCGCCGAAGCCCCCGATGCGGACAGTGCCGGCAATCGGGGCGGGGTTTGCCGTGCGGCCGGCGAGTGACGTCAGGACATCCACCTTTCCCTCCGCAACCAGCTTGGTCGCGAGATCGGCGGCTTCCGCCGTGCCTCCCAGAATCAGGACTCTCTCGACCATGTCAGGGTGCCCGGCCAATGATACCGCCTTGTCGATCGGTGACGACGATATCGACCTCGACCGGTGCCCCACGGAGCGTTGCCATGGCGGTCCGACGTGCGGCGTCGGCGATGGGGTTCGCCAGATCGATCCCATTTTCTTTCGTTATCTCAAATACTTCCAGAGCTGTATTGGCGGCTTGAATCCGGTTTCTGAGAGACTTGTCGAGATTTTCAGTGCAAGACATTGAAAGAAAGAAGTTATTGTCGATCTGACTGCGTGAGGAATGGAGATCGAGCGCGCCTTGGGCAAGCTTCGCCATCTTGGCGAAACCGCCGGCGATGGTGAGGCGCGGAACGGGATGGGCGCGCAGATATTTCAGGAGACCGCCGGCGAAATCCCCCATGTCGAGCAGGGCACCATCAGGCAGTCCGTGCAGCTGCTGGGCGGTCTTTTCCGATGTGGAGCCGGTGGCACCGAGAACATGAGTGATGCCTTCGGCGCGGGCGACGTCGATTCCGCGGTGGATCGAATGAATCCAGGCGGCGCAGGAGAATGGATGGACGACGCCGGTGGTGCCGAGAATGGAGAGGCCGCCGACAATGCCGAGGCGGGGGTTCCAGGTCTGGCGGGCGATCTCGTCTCCGCCTGGGATGGAAACGGTGATCTCGACGTCACCCGGAAGCCCGTATTGTGAACAGAGCGCGGTGACCTCCGCCGACATCATCGAACGCGGAACCGGATTGATCGCGGCCTCCCCGACCGCGATCGGCAGGCCGGGACGGGTTACCGTGCCAACTCCGTCGCCGGCAGCAAAGCGGATACCGCTTCCGGGCGGCAAGGGGCGCACGGAGGCGATTACCGTTGCACCATGAGTGACATCCGGATCGTCTCCGGCATCCTTGACGATGCCGGCCATTGCGTAACCCTCGCCAAGGGTTTCAAAGGCGAGCACGAAGGCCGGCTCCTCGCCGCGCGGCAGGCGGATCGTGACGGGATCGGGGAATTCGCCGGTTATCAGCGCCGTCAAAGCCGCCTTGGTCGCGGCCGTGGCGCAGGCTCCCGTCGTCCAGCCGGTGCGCAAGGAACCTTCTGGGCGCTCGGCACGACCTTCCGGGGGAACATTCGGTGCGGGGTCTGCGGGTTCGGTCATGGGTTCGTTATAGGCGCTCGCGGGCTCGACCGAAAGCTTTGCGAACGGCTTCTCCGATTGCAATTTCGTCATGCGAAGCATAGAGCAAGGCCATGAGTTTCGATCCCTTTTCCGACCTGCCTTCGATGATGCCCGGCCATGTCTGGCTGGCGGGCGCGGGACCGGGCGATCCCGGTCTGCTGACGCTGCTTGCGGCAAAGGCTCTCAGCGAAGCGGATGTGATCGTTCATGACGCGCTGGTCAACGAGGATTGCCTGAAGCTCGCGCGTCCCGGCGCTGAACTCGAATATGCAGGCAAGCGCGGCGGCAAGCCTTCCGCAAAACAGCGCGACATTTCGCTGCGGTTGGTGGAGCTTGCCAGAGAGGGCCGCAAGGTTCTTCGTCTCAAGGGCGGCGACCCCTTCGTCTTCGGCCGTGGCGGCGAGGAGGCGTTGACACTGATCGAGCATGGCGTGCCGTTCCGCATCGTGCCCGGCATTACGGCAGGCATCGGCGGCCTTGCCTATGCCGGTATTCCCGTCACGCATCGCGAAATCAATCATGCCGTCACCTTCCTGACCGGGCATGATTCCTCCGGCGTCGTCCCGGACCGGATCGACTGGGAGGCGATCGGCCGAGGCTCGCCCGTCATCGTCATGTACATGGCGATGAAACACATCGCCGCGATCAGCGCTAACCTGATGGCCGCCGGGCGCTCGCCCGATGAGCCGGTCGCCTTTGTCTGCGATGCGGCCACGCCCTCGCAGAAAGTGCTGGAGACGACGCTCGGGCGTGCGGTCGAAGATGTCGCCGCCTCCGGTCTCGAGCCGCCAGCCATTGTCGTGGTCGGTGAGGTGGTGCGCCTTCGGCCTTCGCTCGACTGGCTCGGCGCTTTGTCCGGGCGCGCGTTGCTTACCGATCCGTTTGCCGACCGCCACCGGAAGGACAGCGCATGAGCGGGCTTCTGATCGCAGCGCCGTCTTCCGGCGCGGGCAAGACGACGGTGACGCTCGGGCTGCTCCGGGCGCTGAAACGGAACGGCTATGCGATCGCCCCAGGCAAGGCGGGCCCCGACTACATCGATCCGGCGTTTCATGCCGCGGCAAGCGGCGAGGTCTGTCTCAATTTCGATCCCTGGGGCATGCGCAGCGAATTGCTGCTCGCCAATGCCGCCATCCACCGTTTTGGGGGCAAGGATCTGGTGATCGAGGCCATGATGGGCCTGTTCGACGGCGCAGCCGACGGTCGCGGTTCGGCGGCGGATCTGGCGTCGATCCTCGGGCTGTCCATCGTCCTCGTGGTCGATTGCGCCAAGGCATCCCATTCGATTGCGGCGCTGGTGAGCGGATTCGCCAATTTCCGCATCGATACCCGCGTCGTCGGGGTGATCCTCAACCGGGTCGGCAGCGACCGGCACGAGACGATGCTGCGCGAGGCGCTTGGCGGTATCCGCATGCCTGTGATGGGCGTCGTCCGCTCCGATGCCTCGCTTCATCTGCCCGAGCGGCATCTCGGCCTCGTGCAGGCCGGCGAACATGGGGAATTGGAAGCCTTCATCGACAGGGCGGCCACGACCGTCGAGGCTGGGTGCGATCTCGATGCGATCATGCGCAGCGCGCGCCACATTCCCGCCCGCCCCTCGGAGGCCAATATCGATCGCCTTCCGCCGCTTGGCCAGAAGATCGCCGTCGCGCGCGATGTCGCCTTTGCCTTCTGCTACGAGCATATGCTGCTCGGCTGGCGCCGGCGCGGCGCGGAGATTTCGTTCTTCTCGCCCCTTGCCGACGAAGCCCCGCCCGTCGAGGCCGATGCGATCTATCTGCCGGGCGGTTATCCGGAACTGCATGCGGGCACGCTTTCCTCGGCGTCCGCCTTCCGGACCGGCATGCGGGCCGCTGAGGCTCGCGGGGTGAAGATCTATGGCGAGTGCGGCGGCTACATGACACTCGGTGAGGCCCTGGTTGATGGCAATGGTGCAAGCCACGAGATGCTTGGCCTCCTTCCTGTCGTCACGAGTTATGCCGAGCGCAAGCGCCATCTGGGTTACCGGTCGCTGGTCCCGTTGACGGATTTCTTCACGGCTCCGATGTCGGCGCATGAATTTCACTACGCTTCCATCGTGTCCGAGGGGGAGGCCGATCGCCTGTTTGCCGTCGAGGATGCGCTGGGCGCCGATCTGGGGCAGGTGGGGCTGCAGCGCGGAAATGTCGCCGGCTCCTATATGCATCTGATCGATCTTGCGAGCGCCGTGGCATGAGCGGACCTGTCATTCATGGCGGTGGCATCACGGCTGCTGCGGCGCGTTTCGGTGGCCGGACGGAAGACTGGCTGGATCTTTCCACCGGCCTTAACCCATGCCCGCCCGCCTTGCCGGAAGTGGCGCTTCGCGCCTGGCATCGTCTGCCGGATCGCCACCTTGAACGCGATGCGCGGCGGGCTGCCCAAGTCTTCTACCGGACGGGGGACGTCCTGCCTTTGCCTGTGCCGGGTACGCAGTCGGCAATTCAGATGCTGCCGCGCCTCTTTGCCAGCGAAAGGCCGGTCGCCATCCTGTCACCCACCTATGGCGAATACGGTCGTGTTTTCGAGGCAGAAGGGCGGCCGGTCGAGCGGATCGCCGGTCTCGATGACGTGGACGGTCGGCATGGTCTTGTCGTGGCGGTCAATCCGAACAATCCGACGGGCAGGATCTTTCAGCCTGAGGAACTGCTGGCGGTCGCGGAGCACCTGTCTAACGTCGGCGGACTGCTGGTGGTCGATGAGGCGTTCGGCGACTGCCTGCCGGAGGTCAGCGTCGCCGGCAAGGTGATGGACCACCCGAACCTCATCGTCTTCCGCTCTTTCGGCAAGTTTTTCGGCATGGCCGGCATTCGTCTCGGTTTCGTGGTTGCCGCGCCTGAAATCCTCGAGGGGATGGAGAGCCGGCTTGGGCCATGGGCCGTTTCCGGGCCGGCGCTTTCTGTGGCCGCCTCACTGCTTTCCGGCGGGACGGACGGCATCCGGGAGCGGATTGTCATGCGGCGGGCGGCGCTCGGTGCCGTGCTTGCCGATGCGGGTCTGCGCGTCAGCGGAGGCACCGATCTCTTTGCGCTCGTGGAGGAAGAGAAGGCGGCGGCACTTCACGAACATCTTTGCCAAGCGCACATCCTGACCCGCGCCTTCGATTATGCGCCGACATGGCTGCGGATCGGACTTGCGCCTGACGAGGATGCCGACAGGCGTCTGGCGCAGGCATTGAAGGCGTGGAGGCGATGATGCACGCTTCCATGCTTGCCGCGCTTGCGCTTGCCCTTCTCATTGACCGTGTCGTCGGTGACCCACCACGGCTCTGGGCGCGCGTGCCACATCCCGTCGTGGTGTTCGGCAAGGCGATTGCCTTTTGCGATCGGAACTTCAACCGTTCCGGGACACCTGATCCGATCCGGCGGCGAAACGGCATCATCACGATTGTGGCTTTGCTTTGCCTGTCGCTTTTCGCCGGCGGGATTCTGGAGGGGCTTTTTGCGGCCTTCGGTCGGCTGGGCTTCGTTCTCGAAGTTTTGATGGTCGCCGTGCTCTTGGCGCAAAAGAGCCTTGCCGATCACGTTGGCGCTGTCGCCCTGGGCTTGAGGGTCAATGGTCTCGAAGGCGGGCGACGGGCCGTCTCGCTGATCGTCGGACGCGATCCCGCGACACTCGACGCGCCGGCGATCTGCCGCGCGGCCATCGAAAGCCTTGCCGAGAATTTTGCCGATGGCGTCGTGGCGCCGGCCTTCTGGTATGCCGTCCTCGGTCTGCCGGGAATCCTTGCCTACAAGATGCTGAACACCGCCGATTCGATGATCGGCCATAAGAACGAGAAATACCGCGACTTCGGCTGGGCTTCGGCCCGGCTCGACGATCTCGCCAACTGGCCGGCGGCGCGGCTGTCAGCCTTTGCCATTGCGTTTGCGACGCTTTTCGTCAGAGGCGTCACTGCCGCCAGGCGCTCGCTCTCCGTTGCGCTCAGGGATGCCGGGCTGCACCGCTCGCCGAATTCCGGTTGGCCTGAAGCAGCCATGGCCGGCGCGCTCGATATCCAGTTGACCGGGCCGCGCATCTATGGCGGTGAGAGGGTCAGCGAACCGATGATAAACGGCGCGGGCCGCGCGGTGGCGACGGCGGCGGACATTGAGGATGGCGTGAAGGTTTTCTATGCCGCCTGCCACGTCCTTATCGGTCTTACCGCGCTGCTGGCCCTTATCGCCACACTGTAGATCGAAGTGCTGTGAGACCCGTTCCGCTTAATCTTCTCTTAGCTCTTCAGCTTAACCGGATATAACAAGCCTTCCATTAGTGTCTCTCCCTGTAAAAATCCTGGGAAACAGGAAATCGACGGGGGACATGATGCGTAAAATGCTTATCGCGGCTTCGGCCTTTCTTTCCCTGCAATTCGCTCCGGTTCTGGCGGAAGCCGGCATGCTCACGGCGAGAATCAATATTTCGACGCAAACAATGACCGTTTCGCAGAACGGTTTCGTGAAATATCGCTGGAAGGTCTCCACGGCGCGCAAGGGCTATGTCACGCCGGTCGGCAGCTACAGCGCCAAATGGGCGTCGAAGAATCATCGTTCGCGCAAATACGACAATGCGCCGATGCCGTTCGCGATCTTCTTCAAGGGCGGGTATGCGGTTCACGCCACCTACGACCTGAAGCGGCTCGGCTCGCCGGCGTCCCACGGCTGCATACGCCTGCATCCGGACAATGCGGCGCGCTTCTTCTCGATGGCGACGGCGAATGGCCTCAGCAATACGCGCATCGTCATTACCCGGTAAGGCCGGGCAGCGCGCCATTACTTGAATCGTTTGATGGTCGAAGGCCGGCTGCGATCAGTCGTTGCCGGCTGCATAGCGCAGGCGATTGAGATCGGGAACGACCACATGACGATTGTTCTCGATGACGATGATGCCGTCCTTGCGCAGCTTGGTCATCTGGCGGCTGACCGTCTCGATGGTAAGGCCCAGGAAGTCGGCGATGTCGGCGCGCGACAGCGGCAGGTCGAAGGTCGATGCGTTGCCGCTTTCGGGATCGATGTGGGTGGCGATCAGATAGAGGAAGCTCGCGACCTTCTCCTGGGCGGTCTTGCGGCCGAGGGTCAGCATCCAGTCGCGCGCCTCGTCCAGCTCCTTCAGCGACTGCACGTGCAGCTTGCGTTCGAGATCTGGCGCTTCGCCGACCATGCGGTCGATCAAGGGACGCGGGAAGGTGCAGATTTCCGTGTCGGTCGCAGCTTCCGCGGTGATGGTGCTTTCGCCGAGGAAGGGACGACCGAGGAAATCGGGGGCGAATTGCAGGCCGACGATCTGCTGACGGCCGTCTGCCATCATCTTCGACAGCTTGACCACGCCGTTCAGGATGTTGCTGTAGCTCGAGACACGCTCGCCCTGGCCGATAACTTCCTCGCCCGCCTCAATTTTGCGCCGGGTTGAGTGCTTGTTGAGTTCGGAAAGCTGCGCGGTGCTCAAGGCGGCACAGACCCCTCCGTGACGTGCTTCGCAGGCTCGGCAGACCATGGGGGCCTCGCATTCGCCTGTCGTTCTTTTAAGTACGTCCATTTCCAGCAGATCCTGTGCTGCGCCAAAACCCCGGCCGTCGGCGCAGGTTCACCACGCAGCAGCCTGCCCGAAGGCCAGCGAGTTCTAGTTGAACTCTTGTCGTTAATCTACCAGCAAATTGATCGAAGTCAAAGGCAGGGACTGCGACCGAGCGTATCAGGGAAGGGTCCCGATCCTGTCCAAAATGCGGATAAATTCATGCAAACTTCCCTTCTGGCCAAGTATTCCGGCGCTGTTCCCCGCTATACGAGCTATCCCACGGCGCCCCATTTCAACGAAAGTATCGACTGCGGCAAATATGCGCAGTGGCTTGGCGAACTCGGGTCAGGGCAGGATCTGTCGCTATATCTCCATATTCCCTATTGCGACCGGTTGTGCTGGTTCTGTGCCTGTCACACCAAGCATACCCTGAAATACGAGCCGATCGCGACCTATCTTGCGTCGCTGAAGCGCGAGATCGCCAGGGTCGGCGGCCTCGTCAGCCGCGAAGCCAAGGTTTCGGCGGTCCATTTCGGCGGGGGCTCGCCGACCATGGTCGCGCCCGAGGATATGGTCGACCTCATGAAGGCTCTGCGCGATGCCTTTGCCTTCGGTGACAATGTCGAAATCAGCGTCGAGATGGACCCGAACGACCTCGATGAGCCCCGCTACGATGCGCTCGCCGCCATCGGCATGACGCGCGCCAGCCTCGGCGTGCAGGATTTCAATCCCAAGGTGCAAAAGACCATCAACCGTATCCAGACCTTCGAGCAGACGAAATCGGTGGTCGATGCCGTCAGGGCGAGGGGCGTTCATTCCGTCAATTGCGATATTCTCTACGGACTGCCCTATCAGACGATCGGGACGCTCGAAACGACGGTGGGCGACATCATTTCGCTTTCCCCGGACCGGATCGCGCTGTTCGGCTATGCGCATGTGCCGTGGATGAAGAAGCACCAGACGATGATTCCCGAAGATGCGTTACCGGATGTCGAGGAGCGTTTCCGGCAGATGACGAGGGCGGCGGACATGCTGATCGAGGCCGGTTACGAGCCGATCGGCATCGACCACTTCGCCCGGCCCGACGACAGGCTCGCGGTCGCAGCGCGCGCCGGAAAGCTCCACCGCAACTTTCAGGGCTATACCGACGACGCGGCGGAGGCCCTGATCGGGCTTGGCGCATCCTCGATCGGACAGCTCCCGCAGGGCTATGTGCAGAACATGCCGGCGACGGGAGAATACGAGCGGCTGGCCGATGCGGACGGGCTCGCCGTGGTGCGCGGGATCGAACTCAGCGAGGACGACCGGCTGCGCGCCCACGTGATCGAGCAGATCATGTGCCGCTTCGGTTTCTCGTTCGATACCGTCAGGGCGCTCTTTCCCCGGACCGGCGAAGCGGTGATCGCCGAGGCGCGGGCGTTCTGCGCCGGCAACAGCGACGGTATCTGCGAGATCGCCGGCGACGATTTCCGACTCACGGAGGCGGGGAAGCCCTTTGCCCGCAGCGTTGCGGCGGTGTTCGACAGCTATCTCGCCAACGGCAAGGGCCGCCACTCCATCGCTGTTTGAGTTGAGCAACACCTTGCGTGCAAATTTCGCGATTGGTGAAACTTGCCATTGGCTTTTAGAATGGTTTTCCCTATGTGGAACACAGATTTTCGACATATGAGGTAAATGGCGTGACCGCTACATTCGACAAAGTTGCCGACATCATCGCTGAGACGAGCGAAATCGACCGCGAAACGATTACGCCGGAAAGCCATACGATCGACGACCTCGGCATCGACAGCCTCGATTTCCTCGACATCGTTTTCGCGATCGACAAGGAATTCGGCATCAAGATCCCGCTTGAGCAGTGGACGCAGGAAGTCAACGAAGGCAAGGTTTCCACCGAAGAGTATTTCGTGCTGAAGAACCTCTGTGCCAAGATCGACGAACTGAGGGCAGCCAAGGGCTGATCCGCCTTGGCGCATCGGTCCGAAAATCGGATTCGATTTTCGGAGAGTTAGATGCGCAAAATCAAGATGTTAGAGCGTTGTTTGCGCGTCCTTATGGACGTGCGACGCTCTAGGGCGGAGGTTTCCGATGCTGCTTGAATATTTCCAGATGATCGACAAGGTCGAGGCGGTGGACCTCGGCCTTTCCCTGCTTAAGGCAAGGTCGGTCGTGCCGCAGTCGAGCCCCGTTTTCGAAGGGCACTTTCCCGGCATGCCGCTCGTTCCCGGCGTTCTCCTGATCGAAACCATGGCGCAGGCGTCGGGCATGCTGCTTCTCGCGGTCAAGGACTTTTCCGCCATGCCCTTCCTGATGTCGGTCGACGGCGCCAAGATGCGCACCTTCGTCGAACCGGGCGCGGTGCTTGACATCGAGGCGCAGTTGGAACACGACGGCTCCGGCTTTGCGGTGACCAAGGCGAAGATTTCGTCCGAGGGCAAGAAGGTCTGCGACGCGCAGCTCAAGCTCAGGACCATGCCGTTCAGCGAAGTGCCGCTTGCCGACATCGTGCGCAAGCGTGCCACCGAAATCGGCCTCATTGAGGCCATTGCCGCCGCCCGATAGTGCATTTCCGGGTGGCCGGTCGTTTTTGATGGATGCGGGCCGGCTGTATGCCGCCGCCCGCTGCGCCGGACCCGATCCGGCGAGAGGATTGAAGATGGTCAAGAAACCGAATGACGTGGTGATTACCGGGATCGGCATCGTCACGTGCCATGGAACCGGCAAGGAGCCTCATATCGCGCTGCTTTCGGCAGCCGGCGCCCCGGCTCCCGTCGTCGAGACGGAGAAGTTCAAGCCGTATCCGGTTCACCCCATGCCCGAGATCGACTGGTCGCAGCAGATTGCCAAGCGGGGCGATCAGCGCCAGATGGAGAACTGGCAGCGGCTCGGCGTCTATGCGGCGGGTCTCGCGCTCGACGATGCCGGCCTGAAGGACAATGCCGAGGCGTGCTCGACCATGGACATGATCGTTGCGGCCGGTGGCGGCGAGCGCGATATCAACGTCGATACGCTGATCGTCGACGAAGGGCTTAAGCGCAACGATCGCGCCCAACTGGTCAACGAAAAGCTCACCACCGAGCTGCGCCCGACGCTTTTCCTCGCGCAGCTTTCCAACCTGATGGCCGGGAACATCTCTATCGTTCACAAGGTCACCGGTTCCTCGCGCACCTTCATGGGCGAGGAAGCCGCCGGCATTTCCGCCGTCGAGACGGCGTTTGCCCGCATCCAGGCCGGTCAGTCGACCCATACGCTCGTCGGCGGTGCATTCATTGCCGACCGCGACGACATTTTCCTGCTGGTCGAAGGCATCCAGGCGCATGCCACCGGTGAGTGGCGGCCGCTCTGGCAGCGCCAGCCAGGTCACGGCGGCGGCATGGTGCTCGGCACCGTCGGCGCATTCCTGATGCTTGAGTCGCGCGCTCATGCGGAAGCGCGCGGCGCCCATATCTATGCCTCGATCGACGCCATCGAGGGCGACCGCGGCCGGCGCGAGGATGGCGGGCTCGAAAAGCGCATGAAGCGCATGGCGTCGTCCGTCGCCGCAGGCGCCGGAGAGGGTACGCTCGTCCTTTCGGGCGCGAGCGGCATGGTCGATCTTTCCGGCCGGGAAAAGACGGTTCTGCAAGAAGCCTTTCCGGGAGCCGCGCTACGCGGTTTCGGCGGTGTGACCGGTCACGCGCTTGAAGCGCAGTTTCCGCTCGGCCTCGCTCTTGCCGCCCTTGCACTCGATACAAAAGCGGTTGTGCCGTCGTTCGATGAGAAGAATGAGGGCGTCATGGCAAAACCGGCGACGGATGCCGTGGTGACGACGGTCGGATATGTGCGCGGCGAAGGCATGGCGCATCTTTCGGCCGAAGCGTGAGGAGATAGGATCATGACGGAATCGCGTTTCAAGGACCATCTCGGCCGCCCGATCATCGCCGTAACGGGCATGGGCGTCATCACCTCGCTCGGGCAGGGGCTCGCCGACAACTGGGAAAAGCTGACCGGCGGCGTCTCCGGCATCCACAAGATCTCGCGTTTCCCCACCGAGGGCCTGAATACCCGCATCAGCGGCACCGTGGATTTCATCGAGCTTCCGGCCGTCAACGCCGTCGAGCGCTCCTATGCCATGGCGCGCGAAACGACCATCGAGGCGCTGGCCCAGGCGGGTCTTTCCGGTGATTTCGACGGTCCTCTCTTCCTTGCCGCCCCGCCGGTCGAGCCGGAGTGGGACGACCGTTTCAATCTCGCGGAACGCACGCCGCCTGAAGACAATCAGGGCCACGCCTATCATCGCCTTCTGGCGGCCATGCGCGCCAAGGCCGATCCGGTCTTCCTCGAAGCCGTGCAGTTCGGTTCCATTTCCGAACGGCTTGCCGACCGCTTCGGTACGCGCGGGTTGCCGGTGACGCTTTCGACCGCGTGTGCTTCGGGAGCTACGGCAATCCAGCTTGGCGTCGAGGCTATCCGCCAGGGCCGGACGGAACGGGCGCTGACGGTTGCGACCGATGGTTCGGTCGGCGCGGAAGCCCTGATCCGCTTCGCGTTGCTCTCGGCTCTCTCCACCCAGAACGATCCGCCGGAAAAGGCATCGAAGCCGTTCAGCAAGGACCGCGACGGTTTCGTTATCGCCGAAGGTGCAGCGACGCTGGTGCTGGAATCCCTTGAAGCAGCTGTCGCTCGTGGCGCCAAGGTGCTCGGCATCATGAAGGGTTGCGGCGAGAAGGCCGACCATTTCCACCGCACGCGCTCCTCGCCGGACGGCGGACCGGCTATTGCCACGATCCGGGCGGCTCTCGAGGATGCGGGTCTTTCGGAAGAGGCGGTGGGTTATATCAATGCCCACGGCACGTCGACGCCGGAAAACGACAAGATGGAATACGGCGCGATGCTCTCCGTCTTCGGCGAGCGGCTGAAGGACCGGATTCCGGTTTCGTCCAACAAGTCGATGATCGGTCACACGCTGACGGCCGCAGGCGCGGTCGAGGCCGTGTTCTCGATCCAGACCATGCTGACGGGAACGCTTCCGCCGACCATCAACTACGTCAATCCCGATCCGACGATCGTTCTCGACGTGGTGCCGAACGTGAAGCGGTCGGCCGATGTTTCGGTCGTGCTGTCGAACTCCTTCGGCTTCGGCGGGCAGAACGCCAGCCTTGTCATGACGCGTGAACCGGCTTAAGCGACGGATCATCGTCCCGTTACCAGATAAGAACGCCCTTAGGGCGCGAGGATAGACCTTATGCGCGCACTCCAGCTCGTTGAAGACCGCAAGCTTGAAATCGTGGATCTGCCGGAACCGGAAGCGCCGGGCCCGGGCGAGGTGACGTTGCGCGTCAAGGCCGTCGCGCTCAACCATATCGACGTCTGGGGCTGGCGCGGCATGGCCTTTGCCAAACGCAAGATGCCGCTGACCATCGGCGCGGAGGCAGCCGGCGTGGTCGAGGCGATCGGCCCGGGCGTTTCCAACGTTCTGCCGGGTCAGCTCGTGTCCGTCTATGGCGCGCGCGTCTGCGGTCTCTGCAAGCCCTGCCGCGAAGGTCGCGACAACCTTTGCGAACATGTCGGCGGCGTGCATGGTTTCCACCTCGACGGCTTCGCGCAGGAAAAGATGAACATTCCGGCTCGCCAGCTCGTGCCGGCGCCTCCGGGCATCGATGCGGTTGCCGCAGCCCTTGCCCCGGTCACCTTCGGCACCGTCGAGCACATGCTGTTCGACAACGCCAAGCTTGAACCCGGCGAGACCATTCTGGTGCATGCCGGAGGCTCGGGCATCGGCACGGCCGCCATCCAGCTCGCCAAGAAGATCGGCTGCACCGTCATCACCACCGTCGGCTCGGACGACAAGATCGAGCGGGCCAAGGCGCTTGGCGCCGATCACGTCATCAACTACCGCACCGACCGCTTCGAAGGCGCCGTGCGCAAGCTGACCAAGAAGAAGGGCGTCGACGTCGTGTTTGAGCATGTCGGCAAGGATACCTGGGCGGGCTCCATGCTCTGCCTCAAGCGCGGCGGGCGTCTCGTCACCTGCGGCTCGACCTCCGGCGTTTCGACCGACATGAACCTGATGATGCTGTTCCAGCAGCAGTTGAAGCTGCTCGGCTCCTTCGGCTGCCGCATGGAAAACATGGCGAACGCCATGCAGAAGATGGCGCGCGGCATCGTGCATCCGGTCATCGACACGGAAGTCGGCCTCGAGGACATCGACCGTGCGCTCGTCCGTATGGAAGGACGGCAGGTATTCGGCAAGATCGTCCTCAAGATGGACTGACCTTTGAGGCCGCTCATCACCAAGATCGTTCTGGCGTTTCGCCGCTTTCCGCAATGGCTGGTGGCGAAGCTGGTGCTTGTCTTACTGCAGGTGCTGAAACTCCTGCCCGCCGATGCGGCGATCAATGCTGCCGACCGGGTGGTCCGTTTCATCGGGCCGAAGACATCGCGTCACAAGCTGATGCTCACCAATCTCCGCAATGCCTTTCCGGAAAAGAGCGCGGCCGAGATCGACAGGATCGCGACCGACGCCTGGGGGCATATGGGCCGGCAGCTTGCGGAATATGTCTTTCTCGATGAGCTTTTCGATTTCGATCCCGAACGCCAGGGCGAGGGCCGTGTGGAGGTTTCAGGCGTTCCGATTTTCATCGACCTCCTGGAAAATCCGCGTCCGTTTATCGTCTTCACCGGCCATACCGGCAATTTCGAGATGCTGCCGGTGGCCGGCGCCGCCTTCGGCCTCTATGTGACGGTGCTGTTCCGCCCGCCGAACAACCCCTATATCGCCGACATGGTCTTCGACTTCCGGCGCGCTCGCATGGGCAATCTCGTTCCCTCTCATGCCGGCTCTTCGTTCCAGCTTGCCCGCCAGCTCGAAGCGGGTGCCGGCGTTGGCATCCTGGTCGACCAGAAATTCAAGAAGGGGCAGCCGACGACCTTCTTCGGCCGTGACGTCCGAACCAATCCATTGCTCGCCAAACTTGTGCGGCAATTCGGTTGCGAGGTCTATCCGGCCCGCTGCATCCGCCTGCCGAACAACCGCTACCGGCTGGAAATCGAGCCGAAGGTCGAGCTTCCGCGTGACAAGGACGGCCGTATCGACGTGCAGGCCACCGCCCAGTATCTCAACGACAAGGTCGAATCCTGGGTGCGGGAATATCCGGAGCAATGGCTCTGGTATCACGACCGCTGGAATATCAAGAAGAATCTTTAGCCTAAATCAGCAGCTTGCCGCCCGCATCCGCCTTTGCAACGCAATCGCATTTGTCGCGAATGCGCGACTGTAACGTTGCAAACGCGTTTTCAATCCGGGTTCTTCTTGCTTGGTCGCCGTCGGACAGAGGGCAATACCTGAAAGTTAAGTAGTTGAATGTGAGATACATTCATGTTAACTCGCTCGAAAGAAAATGAGACCTTTGGTTGTATTTCATGAGCATCGCTGCCGGCCCGGCGGTGCAGTTAAGGAGTGGTGCAAGTTGACTGCAAACGACTCCCGTCAGGATGATCTGCTGCCGCTGTTCGAGGCGGTTTCCATGAAGAGCGTACAGCTTCAGCAGGCAATCCGTGTCGGCGACGATCATCTTGTGCGCCTGCTCGACCGGGAACTCGACCCGTTGATTTCCGCCGTCGTGAACTACCGGGCGGCGGACATGAGGGAGATCCAGCTTCAGTTGCGCTTTGTCGGCAACCTGATCCGCGAAGATGCGGACGACCGGTCCTGTGTGCTCAGGCATGCCGCGACCCTTTCTGTCCTGCTCGACAGGTATTTCGGTTCCGAGGCGATGGCGGGCGGCGATGTCCCGGCGGTTGCACCGAGACCGCTGGAGGCGGACGGGGACGATCTTCTCAACGAGTCCATCCTGAACAATCTGCCGGATCGCGTCGCGGTGGTGACGCTCGATTACCGCTATCTCTATGCCAATCCCGCCCATGCGAACTTTTTGGGGCGCACGCCGCTCGAGCTTGTCGGCCGCAGGATCTTCGATTTTCTCGGCGATGCGGACGGAGCCGGCGCCATCGAGCGAAATCTCGACCGGTGCTTCGCGGGCGAGCAGGTCGATCATACCTATCTTCGCCGGGACGAGGGCAGGCGCGGCCTGCTGCGCTACCGGTTGACGCCGCTGCGAACGCCGCGCGACGAGGTGGTCGGGGCGGTGATGATGCTGACCGACGGCGTGGGAGCGGCCGGGGAAATCGCCGCCTGAGAACGTCCGAAGACCGGACGGGCTGGCGGAGACCCTCGGTTCCGGATCAGTTGCGGCCGGGGACGATCGCGTCGTCCTGGAACTGCAGCAGCAGGTATTCCCGCTCGAAGGCGATGTGGCGTCGCATGCCTTCGAAAAAGCCGCGCAGCATATAGCCGACGGCCTCCATGTTGACGGGCAGGCCGGAGCCGAGTTTCAACAGCGCGTCCGTCAGTTCCTCGGCAAAACACTCATCCTCGAAATGCTCGAATTTCAGGCGGTCCAGCGTGTCGTGCATGCGCGGGGCCTGGGAGGCGGTCGCCTCCAGCCAGGGATAGAGAACGGTCTCTTCGTAGTGATGCACGCCCTTTATCAGCGGACCAAGCGCCTTGGCGGCGTAGATGCATTTCTGCCGGTTGATGCTGGCCGGAAGCGAATCGGCGATCTCCTCAAGTTCGGTGCAGAGCGCGAGTTGCTCCTCATGCGCCTTGCGGAGCCAGGCAAGGCTACGTTGATCCTCCGTCAGCACGTTGACCGGCGGGAAGGGGCCTTTTCCGTTGACCGGATCGTTCTTTGGCGTTTTTGCGTGCATGGTCCGCTTTCTCCGGCGCGTCGATACGTCGCGTATGCAGTTGCTTCGTGTTCCAGCCGTCCCCTTTCGCCCCGCTGCAAGGGATCTGGCGCTCTTCCCCTGTCGAGCGCGATGCAACCGGGCGATGATGCGACTTTTCCCAAAAGAGCTTCCCCTTGCATTGATTTGGATCAAGGTGTCTTCTCGTCTTGAATGCGAATTCTGCACACGACGCAGGAGGAATCTGCTCGCAAGAGACGAGACGATCCCTGTGAATGATCAGCAAGCCGTTGGGGGATTCCAACAATGAATTACACGTTAGAAACAATGGTGATGGCGGTCCTCGCCTTCGCCGCGCTGCTCGGGGCGGCTTTCGCCTATGACAGCCTGTTCGCGACCCATATGTGGGTTGCGTTCTTCGTGCTCACTGCCGGCACGATCGTCATGCTGCGACGGATGCAGTTCGCACCCGTAAGCGCCAAGACTGCCGCCCAGATCAAGTCCGAGTATTTTGACGAAGTCGTCAAGTACGGCGTCGTCGCCACGGTGTTCTGGGGCGTGGTCGGCTTCCTCGTCGGCGTCGTGGTTGCCCTCCAGCTGGCATACCCGGACCTGAACATCGAACCGTGGTTTAATTTTGGCCGCATGCGTCCGCTGCATACGTCCGCGGTCATTTTCGCCTTCGGTGGCAACGCGCTGATCGCGACGTCCTTCTATGTGGTACAGCGCACCTCGCGCCAGCGGCTGTTCGGCGGCTCGCTCGGCTGGTTCGTGTTCTGGGGCTACAACCTCTTCATCGTGATGGCCGCAACGGGCTATCTGCTGGGCATTACCGAGGGACGCGAGTATGCTGAGCCGGAATGGTATGTCGATCTCTGGCTGACCGTTGTCTGGGTCGCCTATCTGATCGCCTTCATCGGCACGATCTTCACCCGCAAGGAATCGCACATCTACGTTGCGAACTGGTTCTACCTGTCCTTCATCGTCACCATCGCGATGCTGCACATCGTCAACAACCTGTCGATGCCGGTCTCGTTCCTGGGTTACAAGAGCTACTCGCTCTTCTCGGGCGTACAGGACGCGCTGACCCAGTGGTGGTACGGCCACAACGCCGTGGGCTTCTTCCTCACCGCGGGCTTCCTCGGCATGATGTACTATTTCGTGCCCAAGCAGTCGGGTCGTCCGGTCTATTCCTACCGCCTGTCGATCATCCACTTCTGGGCGCTGATCTTCATGTATATCTGGGCAGGCCCGCACCATCTGCACTATACGGCGCTGCCTGACTGGGCCCAGACGCTCGGCATGGTCTTCTCCATCATGCTGTGGATGCCCTCGTGGGGTGGCATGATTAACGGCCTGATGACGCTTTCGGGCGCATGGGACAAGATCCGTACTGATCCGATCATCCGCATGATGGTTATCGCCATCGCCTTCTACGGCATGTCGACCTTCGAAGGACCGATGATGTCGATCAAGGCCGTCAACTCGCTCAGCCACTACACCGACTGGACCATCGGTCACGTCCATTCCGGCGCTCTCGGCTGGGTCGGCATGATTACCTTCGGCGCCGTCTACTACCTGACGCCCAAGCTGTGGAACCGCAACCGTCTCTACTCGCTGCGTCTCGTCAACTGGCATTTCTGGCTCGCAACTCTCGGCATCGTCATCTACGCCGCCGTTCTGTGGGTTGCCGGTATCCAGCAGGGCCTGATGTGGCGCGAATACGACAATCAGGGCTTCCTGGTCTATTCGTTCGCAGAAACGGTCGCAGCCATGTTCCCGTACTACGTCCTGCGCGCCGTTGGCGGTGGCCTGTACCTCCTGGGTGGTCTCGTCATGGCCTATAACGTGCTGATGACGATCCTCGGTTACGAACGTCAGGAAGCTCCGATCCCGGGCTCCACCGTTCCCGCCGCCGTCCAGCCGGCTGAATAAGAAGGAAGGCTTTCATGTCCATTCTTGATAAACACGCAATCCTCGAGAAGAACACGAGCCTTCTGTTCCTCGGTTCCCTGCTGGTCGTCACCATCGGCGGCATCGTGGAAATCGCTCCGCTGTTCTATCTCGAGAACACCATCGAGAAGGTCGAGGGAATGCGGCCTTACTCGCCGCTGGAACTCGCAGGCCGCAACATCTACGTCCGTGAAGGCTGCTACGTCTGTCACAGCCAGATGATCCGGCCCTTCCGCGACGAGGTGGAGCGCTACGGCCATTACTCGCTCGCCGCGGAATCGATGTACGATCATCCGTTCCAGTGGGGCTCGAAGCGGACGGGTCCCGATCTCGCCCGCGTCGGCGACCGCTACTCGAACGAGTGGCACGTGCAGCACCTGACGGAACCGCGTGACGTGGTCCCGGAATCGATCATGCCGAGCTATGCGTTCCTGAAGACGACGCCGCTCAAGGTCACCGACGTTTCGATGGACCTCAAGGCCAACAGGACCGTCGGTGTGCCGTACACCGACGAAATGATCGAGAACGGTGCTGCGGATCTTGCCGCCCAGGCCGATCCGAACGCGGATACGACGGCATTGCTCGCCCGCTATCCGAAGGCCAAGGTCGGCGACTTCGATGGCAATCCGGCACAGCTCACCGAGATGGATGCGCTGGTTGCCTACCTCCAGATGCTCGGTACGCTCGTCGACTTCTCGACCTACGACGACGCGACCGGTTACCGCTGAGGAGGGGCACATGGAAACCTATACGGCCATGCGCCACTTCGCAGACAGCTGGGGCCTGCTGGGCATGACGTTGTTCTTCGTGGGCGTCGTCGTGTTCACCTTCCGGCCCGGCGGAAAGAAACCGGCCGACGAAGCGGCAAGCATCCCTCTCAAGGAGGACTAAGAGATGGCACAAAAACATATTGACGAAATCAGTGGCGTCGAAACCACTGGCCACGAGTGGGATGGCATCCGCGAACTGAACAACCCGATGCCGCGCTGGTGGGTTTATACCTTCTACGCCACCATCCTGTGGGCGATCGGCTATACGATCGCCTATCCGGCCTGGCCGCTCCTGAAGGAAAACACCAAGGGCATGCTCGGCTTTTCCAGCCGCGCACAGGTGGCTGCGGAACTCAGCGATGCCAAGGCCGCCCAGGCGGTCTTCGTCGAGAAGATTGCAGCCCTCCCGCTCGCCGAGATCGTTGCCGATCCGGAACTTGCCCAGTTCGCGACGGCCGGCGGTGCTGCTGCCTTCAAGGTCAACTGCACGCCCTGCCACGGTTCGGGCGCTGCCGGCGGCATCGGCTATCCGAACCTCAACGACGACGACTGGCTGTGGGGCGGGGATCTCGACTCGCTCTACACCACCATCGCCCATGGTATCCGCTATGAAAGCGATCCGGAGACCCGCGTTTCGGAAATGCCGGCTTTCGCCGACGTTATCGAGCCCGAGCAGGTCAAGCAGGTGGCGGCCTATGTCGTAAGTCTGACTGGTACGCCCTCGGATGCTTCCCTGGTCGAGCCCGGCAAGCAGGTCTTCGCTGACAACTGCGCTTCGTGCCATGGCGAAGACGCCAAGGGCGGCCGCGACTTCGGTGCGCCGAATCTCGCGGACGCGATCTGGTTGAAGGTCAATGGCGAGGCCGAAATCGCACAGCAGATCGCCAATCCGAAGCATGGCGTCATGCCGGCCTGGAGCGCCCGCCTCGGCGACGCCACGGTTAAGGAACTGACGGTCTACGTCCACTCGCTGGGTGGCGGCGAATAAATCCCGGAAGCTGTGGCGGAGGCGGGCAATTCCGCACCGCCGCAGCCTCTGCCATCTTGTCCAGGGGACCACGTCTATCGAACCACGCCCACCGGGGCGTGGTTTTTTGTCGCTGGCCATCGGGGCGGCTCGTGATCTTGTCTGTAAAACGTCAATTTCTGCTATGATTTCGGAAGCAGGCGCCTCTTGACATAGTGTTTTTCATATGAATTGCGACGCTTCGCCGCTGCTTGATATAAGTCAAGGCGAGTTATCATGCCAAATGGGAGAAGAAACACTAAACAACGAGGTCTCCGATGAATCTGCATGCTGACAAGGGAAAGGCGGGCGAGCCCGCGGAAGTCGAACGCCTGGAAGCCGAGGCGGTGATGTCGGCCAAGACGCGCCGGCCTCTCTATGAAGCGCGCAAGAAGATCTTCCCGAAGAGGGCGGAGGGGCGTTTCCGCCAGTTCAAGTGGCTGGTGATGTTCGTCACTCTCGGTATTTATTATCTCACCCCGTGGCTGCGCTGGGACCGCGGTGAATTCGCTCCCGACCAGGCGGTGCTGATCGACCTCGCGCATCGTCGTTTCTACTTCTTCTTCATCGAGATCTGGCCGCAGGAATTCTTCTTCGTCGCCGGCTTGCTGGTCATGGCGGGGTTCGGGCTCTTTCTCGTCACCTCGGCGGTCGGCCGCGCCTGGTGCGGTTATACCTGTCCCCAGACGGTCTGGGTCGACCTGTTCCTGGTGGTGGAGCGGGCCATCGAAGGGGATCGAAACGCTCGCATGAAGCTCGAGAACGCGCCCTGGACCTTCGACAAGATCTGGAAGCGCATTTCGAAGCATGCGATCTGGATCGCGATCGGCGTTGCCACCGGCGGTGCCTGGATCTTCTATTTCGCCGATGCGCCGACGCTTCTCATGGACGTCGTGACCGGGGAGGCCCAGCCGGTCGCCTATATGACCGTCGCCATCCTGACCGCCACGACCTATCTGTTCGGCGGCCTGATGCGCGAGCAGGTCTGCATCTACATGTGTCCCTGGCCGCGTATCCAGGCGGCGATGCTCGACGAGAATTCGCTGGTCGTCACCTATAACGACTGGCGGGGCGAGCCTCGTTCTCGGCATGCCAAGAAGGCTGCTGCGGCAGGCGAGATCGTCGGCGATTGCGTCGATTGCAATGCCTGCGTCGCCGTCTGTCCCATGGGCATCGACATTCGCGACGGGCAGCAGCTCGAATGTATCACCTGCGCGCTCTGCATCGACGCCTGCGACGGCGTCATGGACAAGATCGGCAAGCCACGCGGGCTCATCGCCTATGCGACGCTCGACGAGTATCAGTCGAACATGGCGATGGCGACGGCCAACGGCACGACTTCGATCAACCCGCTCAACGTTCGCAAGCCCGACGGCTCCTTCAGCGACAAGGTCCGGCATTTCAACTGGCGGATCATCTTCAGGGCACGCACGCTGCTCTACATGGGCGTCTGGTCGGCCGTCGGGATCGGTCTTCTCGTTGCGCTGCTCAGTCGCGACCGGCTGGAGCTCAACGTGCTGCATGACCGCAATCCGCAGTATGTTCTCGAGTCCAACGGCTCGATCCGTAACGGATATACGCTTCGCATCTTGAACATGATCCCCGAGCCTCGCAATATCGTGGTATCGCTCGAGGGGTTGCCTGACGCCACCATGAAGGTCAACGGCGTGTCGGCCGAGGAGGTTCGTTCCTTCTCCGTCTCCGTCGAGCCGGACGAGGCCACCACGCTCAAGGTGTTCGTCACGCTGCCGGGCGATCAGGTGGCGTGGGAATCCGAGCACTTCCGCTTCACCGTCAAGGATGCGGCCGGAGGTGAGGAAAATTCATACAAGGCCGTCTTCATCGGGCCCGGAGTGAAGAAGAGATGACTGTCGCAGGCAACGAGAAGACCGGTTTCGTTTTCACCGGCTGGCATATGTTCGCCATTCTGGTAGCGTTCTTTGGAACCATCATCACGGTCAACATGACGATGGCTTACTATGCTTCATCGACATGGAGCGGTCTGGTGGTGCAGAATACCTACATCGCCAGCCAGGAGTTCAACGGCAAGGCAGCGGCGATCCGCGACATGCTCGCGACCGGTATCAAGAGCAAGCTTGAGGTCAAGGCCGGCAGGATCGCCTATACGCTGACGCTTCCGGGCGACCAGCCGGTGATCGCCGATGAGGTCACGGCGCATTTCAAGCGCCCGGTCGGCGAGAAGCAGGACTTCACGGTGACGCTCGTTCCGGCCGGAAACGGTCTCTACGTCGCGGACCATGAGGTCGCCCACGGCCATTGGATCGTCGAGATGAAGGCCGTCAAGGATGGCAGGCTCGTCATGCACGAGGCCAACCGCATCGCGGTCATTGGAGAACAGAAATGAGCTGCTGCGCAGCCGGCACCGAAGGGGCGCTCGAAATCGAACGGGCAGGGCATGCCCTGCCGAGTTCGGAGGAATTGCGGCTTTCCAGCCGGGACCTGGGTGATGGTCTGCATCAGGTCGATCTGAGCGTGCCGGCGGTGCATTGCGGCACCTGCATCACGACGATCGAGGGCGTGCTCAAGGCGCTTCCCGAAGTGCAGAGGGCGCGCGTCAATCTCTCGACGAAACGTGTCTCGGTCGTGTGGAAGGACGAGGTGGAGGGGCAGCCCACCGACCCCGTCAGCATCGCTCGCGCCATCGCCTCGACCGGTTACGAGTCCCATCTTTTCACCTCGGCCGAGGTCGCCTCCGACGCGTTGCGCAACCAGTTGATCCGCGCTGTTGCCGTATCGGGATTTGCGGCCGCCAATATCATGCTGCTGTCGGTCTCCGTATGGTCCGGAGCGGACGCAGCCACCCGCGACATGTTCCACTGGATTTCGGCAATGATCGCCGCGCCGGCGCTGATCTATGCCGGTCGGTTCTTCTATCAGTCGGCCTGGAACGCCATCCGGCACGGGCGCACCAACATGGATGTGCCGATCGCCATCGGCATCACGCTTTCCTATTTCATCTCGCTTTGGGAGACGATCAATCACGGCGAACACGCCTGGTTCGACGCAACGGCATCGCTTCTCTTCTTCCTGCTGATCGGCCGCACGCTGGATCACATGATGCGCGACCGGGCGCGGTCCGCCATCAGCGGCCTGGCACGGCTCAGCCCGCGCGGCGCCATGGTGGTTGCCGAAGACGGTTCGCGCGACTACCGGGCGCTGGAGGAGATCCGGGTGGGCGACAGGGTAGCCGTTTCGCCCGGTGAGCGCGTGCCCGTGGACGGCATCATCCTGTCCGGCGCCAGCGACATGGACGTTTCGATCGTCAACGGCGAAAGTGCGCCGCAGCAGGTGACGACGGGCGACGTCGTGCAGGCCGGTACGCTCAGCCTCACCGGCTCCCTGGTAATCCAGGCGACGGCGACGGCGAAGAACTCCTTCCTGGCGGAAGTCATCAACCTGATGGAAGCCGCCGAAGGGGGCAGGGCGCGTTATCGCCGCATCGCCGACCGCGCCGCACAGTTCTATTCGCCTGCCGTGCACCTGACCGCCTTCGTCACCTTCCTTTCCTGGGGCTTTTATGACGGCGACTGGAAGCATGCGCTGCTGGTGGCTGTTGCGGTTCTCATCATTACCTGCCCCTGCGCGCTCGGCCTTGCCGTGCCGGTGGTGCAGGTCGTTGCCGCGGGACGCCTGTTCAAATCGGGGGTCATGGTCAAGGACGGTTCCGCCATGGAACGGCTGGCCGAGATCGATACGATCGCCTTCGACAAGACGGGGACGTTGACGCTCGGCAAGCCGCGGCTGATCGATGCGACCGGGATCGACGGCAATGCCTTTGCCATCGCCGCAGGGCTTGCCGCCCATTCGCGCCATCCGCTTTCCGACGCATTGTGGCGGGCGGCAACCGTTCCGGCGAGGATCTTCGAGACGGTTACGGAAATTCCGGGTGCCGGGGTCGAAACCCGGGCCGCGGAAGGGATCTATCGGCTGGGCAGCCGCAAGTTTGCCTGCGACGGGACTGCCGACGCGTCCGCCGATCACGCTTTCTCGGAGGTGGTGCTGTCGCTCGACGGACGTGAACTTCAAGCCTTCCGTTTCGAGGATACGCTGCGTCCCGGTGCCGAGGCTGCCATCGCGCTCCTGAAGAAACAGGGCTATTCCATCGGCATCCTCTCGGGCGACCGGGCCGCCGTCGTCGGCGCGCTTGCCAAAAGGCTCGGCATCGACAACTGGAAGGCTGAGCTTGCACCGCGCGAAAAGGCGGAATTCTGCGCTTCCGTACAGGCGGATGGCCACAGGCTGCTGATGGTCGGGGATGGCATCAACGATGCGCCGGCGCTCGCCGCCGCCCATGTCTCGATCGCGCCGGCAACGGCCGCCGATGTCGGCCGGCAGGCGGCTGACTTCGTATTCATGCGCCCCGGTCTCGAGGCGGTTGGCTTCTCCATCGAGGCGTCGCGCCGCGCCGGCCGTCTCATACGCGAGAATTTCGCTCTCGCCATCGGCTACAATGTCATCGCCGTTCCGATTGCCATTCTGGGTTATGCGACGCCGCTGATCGCTGCGGTCGCCATGTCCACCTCGTCGATCATCGTCGTTGTCAATGCGCTTCGGCTGAACCGGCTCAACCTGCGCTCCGAGGGAGAGGCATCCCAGCCGGCCGCGGGTTTCCCGGCTCCGAATGCAAGGCTTGCATCATGAACATGCTGATCTACCTGATCCCGATCGCCCTGTTTCTCGGCGGGCTGGGACTGTTCGCCTTCCTCTGGTCGCTGAAGAGCGGCCAGTACGAGGATCTGGAAGGCGCGGCATGGCGTGTGCTCGATGATGCCGACGACCGCCCAGAGAACTGACGGCTCCGTGCCTCCACGCACGAATCTTTTACCGCCGATCGTTCTTGCTCCCGCAATGAAGGAGTGCCAAAACAGGCCGATTTGAATTTCAATCGTTTTGAATCGGAGCAGGAAATGCAGCAGGCGGAAATCGGACTGATCGGGCTTGGCGTCATGGGTTCCAATCTGGCGCTCAACATCGCCGAAAAGGGCAACAGGATCGCCGTCTTCAACCGGACGACCGCGCGCACCGACGAATTTCTCGGTGAAGCCGGTCCGCTTGCAGGCCAGATCGTCGCCTGCCATACGATCGAGGAGTTCGTCGCGGCCATCCGGCCGCCGCGCCCGATCATCATCATGATTAAGGCCGGCGATGCCGTGGACGAGCAGATCGATGCCTTGATGCCCCATCTTTCGGGTGGCGACATCATGATCGACGCCGGTAACGCCAATTTCCGCGATACCATGGCGCGCTTCGAGCGGCTTTCTGGCACGGGGCTCACCTTCATCGGCATGGGTGTTTCCGGCGGTGAGGAGGGTGCGCGTCACGGCCCTTCGATCATGGTCGGCGGCACGCCGGAATCCTATGCGCGCGTCGAGTCGGTACTCACCTCGATTGCCGCGAAATACGAGAACGATCCGTGCTGCGCATGGCTCGGCCCGAATGGCGCCGGCCACTTCGTCAAGACCATCCATAACGGCATCGAATATGCCGACATGCAGATGATCGCCGAGATCTACGGAATCCTGCGCGACGGGCTCGGCAAGGACGCAACCGAGATCGGCTCGATCTTTGGCGGCTGGAACAAGGGCCGGCTCAATTCCTACCTGATCGAGATTACCGAAAAGGTGCTGACGGCTGCAGATCCGGCGACCGGCGCTCCCATGGTTGACGTCATTCTCGACAAGGCCGGCCAGAAGGGCACGGGCAAGTGGTCGGTGATCGAGGCGCAGCAGATGGGCATTCCGGCGACCGCCATTGAAGCGGCGGTCGCTGCCCGCAGCCTTTCCTCGATGAAATCCGAGCGCGAAGCGGCGGAAGCCCTGTTCGGAACGGAAAAGCTTCCCTTTGCGCTTTCCGGCGGCAATCTGGAAAACGACCTGGAGCTTGCGCTCTTCGCCGCGAAGATCGCGGCTTACGCGCAGGGCTTTGCGGTCATGGCCGCCGCCAGCAAGGAGTTCGGCTGGGCGCTGCCCATGCCGACCATCGCGAAGATCTGGCGGGCGGGTTGCATCATCCGCTCGCAGTTCCTCGATGAGATTACCCGCGCTTTCACGGCGATGCCGGATGCCGCCAATCTGATCGTTACGCCGGCCTTCTCGGCCATGGTCAAGGAAAGCCTGCCCTCGCTTCGCCGCGTCGTTGCCGCAGCCGTATCCGCCGGGCTACCGGTTCCCGCGCTCGCCTCGGCGCTCACTTATTTCGACGCCTACCGGCAGTCTCGCGGCACGGCGAACCTTATCCAGGCGCAGCGCGATTTCTTCGGCGCCCACGGTTTCGACCGCACCGACGGCAAGGATATCCATCACGGCCCGTGGGGCAGCGGCGCAGGCGCTGCGTAAGGCAAGCCCAGCGAACAGTCACTGCATGCGAGAACCGGCATCGAGCCGGTTCCCGTTGCGAACAAGGGCGTCCATTCGTCCCGTCGCGGTGCTCGGGCTTTTTCCGGGCATCTGCCGGTAATGCCGGAAGGGCTATCGGGAAACGAAACCCGTGGGCCCGTTCCTGTCATTCATCTTTCGGCGTCGGGCCAGACAGGCAGGCTAATGCTCTGAAGATCCTCAGGAGCAGCGCCGTCGATACACGCGATCACGGCTTTTGCCAGTTCGCGGCCGGCCTGGCGAACATCCTCGAAGGCCGTGATGATTTCGGGCCTTATCCAGTTGAGGATCGGGATCGCCTGTTTCGATACGAGGTCGACATCACTCCCGACACGTTTTCCCGCCGCCTCGATGCCGGCATTCACCGCAACGGCGGCGCTGCCGGCGGAACAGACGATGCCGTCGGGCGCGTCATCGGAACGCATCAGCGCTTCGATGGCGTTACGAATGTCCGGCAGGGGCGAGTCGATGGTGACCCGCAGCGGTATTTCCTGTGCGCCGAAGCGATGAAGCGCGGAAAGAAAGCCCTCGCGGGTATGGGTATAATAGGTAAGCTTGCTCGGGGGCTGGAGCAGGGCGATGCGACGGCGGCCGCGTGCGACCAGACGTTCCACGGCCTGCCGGGAAAAGGCCTCGTTGTCGAAATCGTGATAGGGATGCACCAGTCCGCAATCCGTGCGGCCGTGGGTGGCGAACGGCATGTTCTGCTCGACGAGCAGCCGAACGCGCGGATCGTCCGGCTCGATCCGGGAGATGATGACGCCATCCGCCGAACCGGTATCGAGAATATAACGCACCGGCAGCATCGGGTCCTTGCTGTGGGAATGCGGCGTCACGACGATATGATAGGGTGTGCCGGACAGGACTTCCGAAATGCCGAAGACCATCTGGCTCGAGAACCCCATGATCTCCTCGTCGATGCTCAGGACCAGCGCAATGACATTGGTCTTGCCGGTGCGCAGGCGGACGCCGGCCCTGTTGGGCTGATAGCCGAGCTGGCGGGCGACGGCACGCACGCGTTCCTTGGTTTCCGCGCCGATGTCGGGAGCATCCTTCAGGGCGCGGGAGACGGTGGTGATACCCAATCCTGTCATGAAGGCAATGGTCTTGAGAGTGGGTCGCTCCTTGGTCTCTGCCGCAAGAGCCGAGACGGCTCTTTCATTTCCGTTTTTCATGCTGTCCCCGTCACTGCCCCTTCGGGCAGTATAGTTACCTTATCGACGACTGCAAACGCATCCTCATTCTCTGAACGATGAAGTTCCAGTCGAAATCTGTAACGTTACAGTTCATTTGTCGAGCGATTTCCATGCTGCAATGCGATGCTGCAGCAACTTTTAAGTGCGGTTGCATTTCAGCTCTCTAAGGTTGCGCTGCAGCGAAGGGTTCGGCGTGCGACGCAATAAGATAATCCGCGGTACTGCGCCTAATTATGGTAAGCTATCGTTTTCCTTCCAACTTTCTCTGAGCGTCGCGAGAGATCGATATCCCTGAAATGGGATGAGATTTCATTCCCTCATAGGTAGAAAAAATCATGAAGAAAATAAAAATCGTTTGCGCCGGTTGCGTGGTTAAATTGATTCGAATAGATTTTTACGGCAACGTTTCAGTGAGGGAGGAGACTCATGAATTTTCGTAGCGTCGCGGCGTTTCTGGCCGCAAGCGTGGTGCTGCCTCTGGGCGCCGTCCAGGCCGCCGATCTCGAGGTTACCCATTGGTGGACGTCCGGTGGCGAGGCCGCGGCGGTCGCCGAACTCGCCAAGGCCTTCGATGCCACCGGCAATAAATGGGTCGATGGCGCCATCGCCGGCTCCGGCGGAACGGCGCGGCCGATCATGGTGAGCCGCATCACCGGAGGCGATCCGATGGGCGCCACCCAGTTCAACCACGGCCGTCAGGCGGAAGAACTCGTCCAGTCAGGCCTGATGCGCGATCTCACGGATGTGGCGACCAAGGAAAACTGGAAGGAAATCATCCGTCCGGCAAGCCTGCTCGACAGCTGCACCATCGACGGCAAGATCTATTGCGCGCCGGTCAATATCCATTCCTGGCAGTGGCTCTGGCTTTCCAACGAGGCCTTCAGCAAGGCCGGTGTCGCGGTTCCCAACAACTGGGACGAATTCGTCGCGGCCGCACCGGCGCTCGAAAAGGCCGGCATCGTGCCGCTCGCCGTTGGCGGTCAGCCCTGGCAGTCGAACGGCGCCTTCGACGTCTTGTTTCTTGCGCTTGCCGGCAAGGACACCTTCCTGAAGGTGTTCGGGGACAAGGATGCGGACGTCGCGGCGGGACCGGAGATCGCCAAGGTCTTCAAGGCAGCGGACGATGCACGCCGCATGTCGAAGGGCACCAATGTTCAGGACTGGAACCAGGCGACGAACATGGTCATCACCGGCAAGGCCGGCGGCCAGATCATGGGCGACTGGGCGCAGGGCGAGTTCGCGCTCGCCGGCAAGGTTGCCGGCAAGGACTATACCTGCCTGCCGGGCCTCGGCGTCAATCCCGTCATCGCCACCGGCGGGGACGCTTTCTACTTCCCGCTCTTGAAGGACGAAGAGAAAGCCAAGGCCCAGGAAGCTCTCGCTTCGACGCTGGTCGCACCGGCGACGCAGGTTGCCTTCAACCTGAAGAAGGGGTCTCTGCCGGTGCGCGGCGACGTCGATCTTGCCGCTGCCAACGACTGCATGAAGAAGGGTCTCGATATCCTTGCCAAGGGCGACGTGATCCAGTGGACGGACCAGCTCCTGTCGGCGGACAGCCAGAAGCAGAAGGAGGACCTGTTCTCCGAATTCTTCGCCAATCCGTCGATGACGCCGGAAGATGCGCAGAAGCGCTTCGTGGATATCATCGCTTCGGCCGACTGATCGCATTCTCCCGAGACATCCGGCGCGGGCGGCAAGACCCGCGCCGGGTTTGCCATCCGGGATAAGATGCCTTGCGGATCGTACCTGCATGACGGACCGGAAACCTGGTGTTTTGCGGATTTCGTCCTGCGGGGAGTGCTGGATCACGAAGAAGGAGTGACCCATGAACGGCCATTCGACGGGCCAATCGGCGAACCGGGGACGTCCGGGACGTCCCAATCATTTGTTGCGCAATCTCAATTCCAAGATTGCTTCCATTCCGATGGTCCTGACCGCTCTCGTCATCTTTCTCGGGGGCACGATCTGGACGATCGTCTATTCGTTCACCAATTCGAAGCTCTTGCCGCGGCTGAAATTCGTCGGGATAGAGCAGTATGAGCGTTTGTGGGCGGCACCCCGCTGGCTTGTCTCGATCGAAAACCTGGCGATCTACGGCATCTTCACGCTGATCTTCAGCCTCGTCATCGGCTTCGTGCTCGCGGCGCTGATGGACCAGAAAATCCGCTTCGAAAATGCCTTCCGGACGATCTTCCTCTATCCGTTCGCGCTGTCCTTCATTGTGACGGGGCTCGTCTGGCAATGGGTGCTCAATCCGGAATTCGGCATCCAGTCCGTGGTCCGCAGCCTCGGCTGGACGAGCTTCACCTTCGATCCGCTCTATAATTCCGACATCGTCATCTATGGGGTGCTGATCGCCGGTCTCTGGCAGGGGACGGGTCTCGTCATGTGCCTGCTGCTGGCCGGGCTGCGCGGCATCGACGAGGACATCTGGAAGGCGTCGCGGGTCGACGGCATCCCGATCTGGAAAACCTATCTCTTCATCGTGATCCCGATGATGCGGCCGGTCTTTATCACCACGCTGGTCATCATCGCGAGCGGCATCGTGCGGGTCTACGACCTCGTCGTCGCGCAAACCAGCGGCGGACCGGGCATCGCTTCCGAAGTGCCGGCGAAATACGTCTACGACTACATGTTTCAGGCGCAGAATCTGGGGCAGGGGTTCGCCGCCTCCACCATGATGTTGGTCACCGTGGCGATCATCATCGTTCCCTGGGCCTATCTCGAATTCGGAGGAAGGAAGCGTGGCTGACACCGGTTCCCTCAACGCAATCGCCGCCGGAACGGAGCCGGTGTCCGACCGGCTTCAGGCAGGGCCGCGCGGTGCCAGACCCCGTCGCCTGCTTTCTCCGCGCAACATCATGATCTATGGCACGCTGTTCGTGGCGGCGGCCTATTACCTGTTGCCGCTTTATGTGATGGTGGTCACATCCTTGAAGGGCATGCCGGAAATCAGGCTCGGCAATATCTTCTCGCCGCCGGTCGAGATTACGTTCGAGCCCTGGGTCAAGGCCTGGGCGACGGCCTGCACCGGCCTCAATTGCGACGGCCTTTCACGCGGCTTCTGGAACTCGGTGAGGATCACCGTCCCCTCGACGCTAATCTCGATCCTGATCGCCTCGGTCAACGGCTACGCGCTCGCCAACTGGCGCTTCAAGGGGGCGGATTTCTTCTTCACCATCCTGATCGTCGGTGCCTTCATCCCCTATCAGGTGATGATCTATCCGATTGTCATCGTGCTGCGCGAGATCGGGCTTTACGGTTCGCTGGGCGGCCTCGTCATCGTGCACACCATTTTCGGCATGCCGATCCTGACGCTGCTCTTCCGCAACTACTTCACCTCCTTGCCCGAAGAGCTGTTCAAGGCGGCGCGCATCGACGGAGCGGGCTTCTGGCAGATCTATTTCCGCATCATGCTGCCGATGTCGCTGCCGATTTTCGTCGTCGCGATGATCCTGCAGGTGACGGGCATCTGGAACGACTTCCTGTTCGGCGTCGTGTTCACCCGGCCGGAATATTACCCGATGACGGTCCAGCTCAACAACATCGTCAACTCCGTTCAGGGGGTGAAGGAATACAACGTCAACATGGCTGCCACGCTGCTGACCGGCGCGGTCCCGCTCATCGTCTATTTCGTGTCCGGCCGGCTTTTCGTCCGCGGCATCGCCGCCGGCGCAGTGAAGGGTTAAGTGCATATGTCCTACAGTGTATCGATCAAGGATCTGTCTTTGAGTTTCGGCGCGGTCAACGTGCTGCAGAACCTCAATCTCGACATCCGGGACGGCGAGTTTCTCGTGCTGCTGGGGTCATCCGGCTGCGGGAAGTCGACCCTGCTCAACTGCATCGCCGGTCTGCTGGAACCGACCGACGGGCAGATTTTCATCAAGGACCGCAACGTCACCTGGGAGGAACCCAAGGACCGCGGAATCGGCATGGTTTTCCAGTCCTATGCGCTCTATCCGCAGATGAGCGTGGAGAAGAACCTTTCCTTCGGTCTCAGGGTCGCCAAGGTGCCGGCGGAGAAGATCCGGGAAAAGGTGGCGCGCGCCGCCGAGATCCTGCAGATCCAGCAATTGCTCGACCGCAAGCCGGCAGCGCTATCCGGCGGCCAGCGCCAGCGCGTCGCGATCGGCCGGGCGCTGGTGCGCGATGTCGATGTCTTCCTGTTCGACGAGCCGCTGTCGAACCTCGACGCCAAGCTGCGTTCCGAATTGCGCGTGGAGATCAAGCGGCTGCACCAGTCGCTGAAGAACACGATGATCTACGTCACCCACGACCAGATCGAGGCGCTGACGCTGGCGGATCGCATCGCCATCATGAAGAGCGGCGTGATCCAGCAGCTCGACGATCCCATGGTGATCTACAACCGACCGAAGAACCTGTTCGTCGCCGGCTTCATCGGTTCGCCGCCGATGAACTTCTTCCGTGGAGAACTTGTCGACCGCGGGGGCCGGGTGGCCTTCACCACGGGCGGGGTCGATTTCTCTCTCGCTGGCTACGAGGCGGGCGCTCCGCTTAACGCGGGCCGCAAGGTCGTGCTGGGGGTCAGGCCGGAACACATCATGCTCGACGAGGACGTGCCTCAAGGCGCCGAGCTTCACGAGGCGACCGTCGACATCGAGGAGCCGATGGGAGCCGATAACCTGCTCTGGCTGAAACATGCCGGCCACGTCATTTCGGTCCGGACGGCGGGCACCCGTCGTTACAGGCCGGGCACGAAGGTGCGCCTCGGCTTCGACATGAACGTCGCCTCGCTTTTCGACGCCGGCACGGAGGAGCGGATTTGAACGGCCGTGGTCGGATCTGCCCGTGACCCATACCCCCTCCACCCGTTCAGACAGGGAGAAGGTGCCGGCGGGTGGATGAGGGGCAGGGCGTACGTTTCGTGAAAACGGGCGAACCCGCCCAGCATATCTTTGAGATCAGAAGCATGACGGACAAATCAGATTTCAAGCTCGACCTCTCAGGCGAATGGCGGCTTTCCTCGGCCGACGGCGAACATTCGGCGACGATCGTGCTGCCCGGCGACGTTCATTCGGCCCTGCAGGCGGCGGGGATCATTTCCGATCCGTATTTCGGCCGCAACGAGGAGGCTGTGCAGTGGGTTGCCGAGCGGGAGTGGTCGGTGGAACGATCCTTCTTCGTCGATCGTGCGGAAGGCAACTGGTATCTCGACATCGACTATCTCGACACGGTGGCCGTCGTGTTCGTCAACGACGTGCCGGTTCTTTCGGCTGACAACTGCTTCCGCCGTTACCGGCCCGATGTCTCCGAGGCAATCGAACCCGGCGAAAACCGCATTCGAATTCATTTCCATTCGAGCATTGCAGCCGGTGCCGAACGGCAGGCGCGGCAGCCTTTCTACATTCCCTATCATGACGGCAATTCACCGATCCCGAACGGCAACATGCTGCGCAAGCCGCAGTGCCATTTCGGCTGGGACTGGAATATCGCCGTCGCACCGCTCGGCCTTTACGGCACGATCGCGTTAAAGAGGCTCGATCCCGCGCGGATCGAACATGTCGAAACCGAGCAGGTTCACCTCGAAGACGGCGGTGTTGATCTTCATGTCACGCTGACGCTGTTTTCGGCCGAGCCGGCCGTCGTGCCCGTCCATTTCGAATTCGCCGGCGAAAGAGTGAGGCTCGATTGCGGCATTGCCGCGGGGGAGACCCGGATCAGCCATGTCTTTCATGTCGAAAGCCCCAGGCTCTGGTGGCCGGCGGGCAGCGGCGAGCAGGCGCTTTACGCTCTCGTCATCGACATTCCCGGCGAGACCGTCACCCGGCAGATCGGGCTTCGGACCATCGAACTCCTGACCGATGCGGACGAGGCCGGCAGCCGCTTTGCCTTCCGGATCAACGGCCGGGAAATTTTCTGCCGCGGCGCCAACTGGATACCGGCCGACGCACTTTATTCGCGCACGGACAGGGACAAGACGGAAGACCTCCTGAACTCGGCCGTCGAAGCCAACATGAACATGATCCGCGTCTGGGGCGGAGGTTTCTACGAGGCCGACTGGTTCTACGATCTTTGCGACCGTCTCGGCCTCATGGTCTGGCAGGACTTCATGTTTGCCTGCAACCTTTATCCGTGCAGCGAGGATTTCCTGTCGAACGTCGCCCAGGAGGTCGATTATCAGGTCCGGCGACTTTCCTCGCATCCGTCCATCGCACTCTGGTGCGGCGACAACGAACTGGTGGGCGCTCTCACCTGGTTCCCGGAATCGGTCAGGAACCGCGACCGCTATCTCGTCGCCTATGACAGGCTCAACCGGACGATCGAACAGGGCGTGAAGAAGGCGTTTCCACAGGCCATCTGGTGGCCGTCGAGCCCCGCATCCGGCTATCTCGATTACGGCGACGCCTGGCATGCAGACGGCTCCGGCGACATGCATAACTGGTCGGTCTGGCACGAGAACAAGTCGTTCGACAATTACCGCAGCGTCAAGCCGCGCTTCTGCTCCGAGTTCGGCTTCCAGTCCTATACGTCGCTGCCGGTTATCCGCGGGTTTGCGGAGGAGGCCGACCTCAACATAGCCTCCCCGGTGATCGAGCTTCACCAGAAGAATGCCGGCGGCAACGAGCGGATCGCCGGCACCATGTTCCGCTATTTCCGTTTCCCGAGCGATTTTTCCAGATTCGTCTATCTCTCGCAGATCCAGCAGGGACTGGCGATCCGCACGGCCGTCGATTACTGGCGCTCGCTGAAACCCCATTGCATGGGCACGCTCTACTGGCAGCTTAACGACACCTGGCCGGTCGCCTCCTGGTCGAGCCTCGACTATGGCGGCGGCTGGAAGGCGATGCACTACATGGCGCGCCGGTTCTTCCAGCCGGTCAACGTCGCGGCCATTCCGGCCGCCGACGGCACTCGCATCGCAATCTCCATGGTCAACGACACGGCCGATCCGGTCGCAATCGACCTGACGCTGTTTGCCCTGACACTGGGCGGTGAACGCATTCCACTCCGGAGCACAAGTGGCATCTGCCCGCCGGACCGGGCGGGAACATTGGTCGAAATCGAGGAAACGGACATTCCCGTCGACTGCCTTCTCGCCTGGAGCTTCACGGCATCGAACGGCATGACCGGCGAGGGGCACTACGTTACCGACACCTACAAGGCGCTGGAGCTCAGGCCGGCCGGTCTCGAGACCGCGGTCACCGAGACGGGAGGCGGTTCCTTCGAAATCGCCGTCAGCGCGCAAGGCCTCGCCTTGTTCGTCATGCTGGAAGCGGATGTCGGCGGTCGGTTTTCCGACAATGCCTTCGACCTCCACGCCGGCGAGATGCGCCGCATCGTCTTCAAGCCGTCCGTGCCGCTCGCCGCCGGCGCGCTTCCGGGAATTACCGTCTACGACCTTCAGGGCAGCCACTCAGCCGGCTGAACGATTTTACACAGAACCGGGCGCGGCACTCTCAAGGTCCAGCCCAGCAATAAGAGGAATAACCCCATGACCAAGCTTGGTTTCCAGCTTTACAGCGCCCGCAATTTCCAACCTTTTTCCGCGATCTTTCCGCAACTCTCAGAAGCCGGCTACACCCATGTGGAAGGCTATGGCGCGATGTATGCCTCGCTCGACGATACCGGTCTCGACAAGCTCCGTGCGGAACTCGATACGAATGGGCTCACCATGCCGACCGGCCATTTCGGTCTCGATATGCTCGAAGGCGATGCTGGCAGGGCATTGAAGATCGTCAAGGCGCTCGGGATCGAGGCCGTTTATTGCCCCTATCTCATGCCGGATGCCCGGCCGAAGGACGAGGTCGGCTGGTTCACCTTCGGCAAGCGCCTGCAGGAGGCGGGCAAGCCGTTCCGTGATGCCGGTCTGGTCTTCGGCTGGCACAATCACGATTTCGAATTCGCGACGCTCCCGGATGGCTCGACGCCCCAGGAGCAGATCTTCGCCGGCGGGCCGGAACTCTCCTGGGAGGCAGACATCGCCTGGATCATCCGCGGCAAGGCCGATCCATTTGCCTGGATTGAGAGCTACGGCAAACGGATCACCGCCGTCCACGTCAAGGACATCGCCGCGGCGGGTACCAATACCGATGAGGACGGATGGGCGGATGTCGGGCACGGTACCGTACCATGGAAGGATCTCATGGCGGCGCTCAGGCCCTATGGTGTGGCCCATTATATTCTCGAACATGACAATCCGAAGGACATCGGCCGCCTGATCGCGCGTTCCATCGATGCCTTCAAAACCTACTGACACCCGGACTCTCAGGATACTCCCATGGCACGCGAACTCGGCGTCGGCATCATCGGATGCGGCAATATCTCGACCACCTATTTTTCACTTGCCCCGCTCTTCAAGGGGCTGAAGGTGCTGGCCTGCAGCGACCTCAACATGAACGCCGCGGAAATCAGGGCGGAGGAATACGGCGTCAAGGCGCAGACACTGGACGAACTGCTGGCGAACGACGAGCTCGACATCGTCGTCAACCTGACGATCCCGGATGCACATTACGCCGTCTCCAAGCGTATCCTGGAGGCGGGCAAGCATGTCTACTCGGAAAAACCGTTGGTGCTCAGCCTGTCGGCCGGCGAGGAACTCCGCCGGATCGCCAAGGAAAAGGGGCTTTCGGTGGGCTGCGCGCCCGATACCTTCCTCGGCGGCTCCCATCAGCTTGCCCGCAAGTTCATCGATGACGGTGGAATCGGCCGCGTCACTTCGGGCACCTGCCATGTGATGAGCCCCGGCATGGAGATGTGGCATCCGAATCCGGACTTCTTCTTCCTGCCGGGCGGCGGGCCGATCCTCGACCTCGGACCTTACTACATCGCCAATCTCATCAACCTGATCGGGCCGGTGAAGCGGGTGGCGGCGCTTACTTCCATGGCCTCGGAAACGCGCACCATCACCAGCCAGCCGCGCGCCGGCGAGGTGATCCCCGTCAGGACACCCACCAACATCCACGCGCTCCTGGAGTTCGCAAACGGCGCGACGGTCACGCTCTCGGCAAGCTGGGACGTCTGGTCCCACCGCCACGGCAACATGGAACTCTACGGCACGGACGGCTCGCTCTATGTGCCTGATCCGAATTTCTTCGGCGGCAAGGTGGAAGCTTCCGGCCGCGACAAGAACATTGCGCCCCTGGACGCCTGGGACCATCCCTTCGGCATCGACAACCAGGAGAGCCCGCAAGGGCCGCGCGCCAACTACCGTACGGCCGGCCTTGCGGACATGGCCGTGGCGATTCTCGATGGCCGGGATGCCCGCTGCTCGCTCGACCGCGCGCTGCATGGCGTCGATGTCATGACCTCCATCCTGAAATCCGGCGAGACGGGTGAGTTCGTCACCCTTTCGACCACCTGCACCCAGCCAGTGGCGCTCGGTATCGAGGAGGCGCAGGCGCTGCTGCGGTGATTTCCTTTCCCTAACCCTCTCCACAAGGGGAGGGGCGTAGGCGCGCCCGACGATGGATTTCCCGGATGGCTGGGTTAAGCTCACGCTCCTGGGGAAATGCCGCATCCCCACGGTTTCTCCCCGCTTGTGGGGGGAGCCGGCAGGCCAGTCTGGGCCCTGTGTCCTGCGGCAACGAGTATTGCATTTGGAGAGACCTTCATGATCTGGCAACCGGCCGAGAACCGCTACGAGCGGATGACCTATAATCGCTGCGGCAGGAGCGGCCTCAAACTACCGGCGATATCGCTCGGGCTCTGGCAGAATTTCGGCGTCGAGACACCGCACGTCACCAAGCAGGCGATCTGCCGGAAAGCTTTCGATCTCGGCATTACCCATTTCGACCTCGCCAACAATTACGGCCCGCCCGGCGGCGCCTCCGAACAGGCCTTTGGCGAAATCCTGAAAACAGATTTCGCCGGTCTGAGGGACGAAATGGTCATATCGACCAAGGCCGGATATCACATGTGGCCGGGTCCCTATGGCGAATGGGGCAGCCGGAAATATCTCATTTCATCCTGCGACCAGAGCCTCAAGCGGCTCGGCCTCGATTACGTCGACATCTTCTATTCCCACCGCTTCGATCCCGACACACCGCTCGAGGAAACCTGTGCGGCGCTCGATCACATCGTGCGCTCGGGCAGGGCGCTTTACATCGGCATTTCCTCCTATAATTCGAACCGGACGCGTGCCGCATACGACATATTGAAATCGCTCGGCACGCCGCTCCTCATCCACCAGCCGAGCTATTCGATGATAAACCGCTGGATCGAGGAGGACGGCCTCGTCGACACGCTGGAGGAACTGGGTGTCGGCGCAATCGTCTTCTCGCCGCTTGCCCAGGGCATGCTGACATCGAAATATCTCGGCGGCATTCCGGCCGGCAGCCGCGCAGCGCTCGACCGTTCGCTCGATCCGGCCTTCCTCAACGAGCGCAACCTCGAAAATATCCGCGCGCTCAACGCCATCGCCGAACGGCGGGGACAGACGCTTGCGCAGATGGCGCTCGCCTGGGTGCTCAGGGGCGGGCGGATCACCTCGGCGCTGATCGGCGCGTCGCGGCCGGAGCAGGTGGAGGACTGCGTCAAGGCTCTGGAAAACAGTGCGTTTTCCGAGGCGGAACTGGCCGAGATCGATGTCTACGCCAGAGACGCCGACATCAATATCTGGGCGGCGTCGGCCGAGCGCAAAGGGCCGCCGAGACGGAAGAAATAAAGCTGTGACTGGATACCCCCTCTGTCGGTGGGCCAGAGGGGGTCTCGCGATTTTGGAGGAGAATGCATGATCCTGAACCCCATCCTGCCGGGTTTCAACCCGGACCCGTCGATCTGCCGGGTCGGAGAGGACTACTACATCGCCACCTCGACCTTCGAGTGGTATCCGGGCGTGCAGATTCATCATTCGCGGGATCTGGCGAACTGGCGGCTCGTGCGGCGCCCGCTGGAGCGGGCAAGCCAGCTCGACATGCGCGGCAATCCGGACAGCTGCGGTATATGGGCGCCCTGCCTGTCGTTTTCCGACGGCCTGTTCTGGCTGGTCTATACCGACGTCAAACGCTTCGACGGTAACTTCAAGGACGCCCACAACTACATCGTGACGTCGTCCTCGATCGATGGGGAATGGTCCGATCCGGTCTATGTGAACTCTTCCGGTTTCGACCCCTCGCTTTTCCATGACGACGACGGACGCAAGTGGTTCCTCAACATGCAGTGGAACCACCGGTCCGAAAGCTATGGCGGTTCGCCCAAACACCCGGCCTTCGACGGTATCCTGCTGCAGGAATGGGACCCGGTCTCGAAGACGCTCACGGGGCCGGTAAAGAACATCTTCGCGGGGAGCCCGCTCGGGCTGGTGGAGGGACCGCATCTCTTCAAGCGCGACGGCTGGTACTATCTCACGACGGCCGAGGGCGGCACGGGCTACGACCATGCCGTAACCATGGCGCGGTCCCGGACGATCGACGGCCCCTATGAGACGCATCCGCAGGTGCATCTCATCACCGCGAAGGACCACCCGCAGGCAACGTTGCAGAGGGCAGGGCACGGCCAATATGTCGAAACGCCGGAAGGCGAGGCCTATCACACCCATCTTTGCGGACGGCCGCTTCCTCCGTTGCGGAGATGCACGCTCGGCCGCGAAACGGCGATCCAGAAATGCGTCTGGCGGGATGACGGCTGGCTCTATCTCGCCGATGGCGGCCCGGTACCCGCGGTCAGCGTCGAGGCGCCCTTTACGGTGACCCGGAGCGAACGTCCGGAAATCGTCCGAAGCGATTTCCATGGCGTGAAACTGCCGGAAGAGTTCCAGTGGCTCAGAACCCCAGAACCCTACCGTCTCTTCAGCCTGACGCGACGCCCCGGACATCTTCGGCTCTTCGGACGCGAAAGCATCGGTTCCTGGTTCGAGCAGTCGCTCGTCGCCCGGCGGCAGGAGGATCATTGCTTCCGGGCCGAGACGAGGGTCGAATTCGACCCGGACACCTATCAGCAGGTCGCCGGACTGACTCATTATTATAATCGCCACAAGTTCCACGCGCTGGGGATGACGCTGAATGAAAAGCTCGGCCGTGTCCTGACGATCCTATCCTGCCTCGGCGATTATCCGGAAGGACGACTGGAGTTTCCGGCAGGCCATAGCATTCCGGTGCCGGAGGGAGCGCTCGATCTCGCCCTGGAGGTCATCGACAACGCGGCGCAATTCTTCTGGCGCGCGGCCGGTGAGGATCGCTGGCAGTCGATCGGCCCGGCGCTCGATGCCGGCGTGGTCTCAGACGAGGGCGGGCGCGGAGAACATGGCTCCTTCACCGGCGCGTTTGTCGGCATGTTCGCCTTCGATATCAGCGGGCGCGCAAAGCCCGCCGATTTCGACTGGTTCGTCTATCGCAGGCTTTGAAAGGAAAGCGCGGCTCGCGGCCGCCCTTTTTGTCTGACAGGTGAAGCCGGCTTAGCCGAGGCGCTCGGCGTGCCACTTCAGGTGATCGTCCATGAAGGTGGAGATGAAGAAATAAGAGTGGTCGTAGCGCTCGTGCATCCGGAGCGTCAGGCCGATGTCCGTGCCCTTGATCGCCTCTTCGAACAGCCAGGGCTTCAGGCCGGTTTCGAGGAAGCTGTCGGCCTTGCCCTGATCGATCAGGAATTCCGGGAAGCGCGCGCCGTCCTCGACCAGCGCGCAGGCGTCGTAGGGCCGCCATGCGGCCTGATCCTCGCCGAGATACTTGGTGAAGGCGTCGGGCGTCCAGTCGGCCGTCGAGGGGCTGACGATCGGCGCAAACGCCGAACAGCTCCTGTAGGTTGCGGGGTTCTTCAGCGCGATGGTCATGGCGCCATGGCCGCCCATCGAGTGGCCGAAGATGCCCTGCCGGTCCATATCGACGCGGAAGTGTTCGGCGACCAGCGCCGGCAGTTCCTGCGTGATGTAGGTGTACATCTGGTAGTTCTCGGACCAGGGTTTTTCGGTCGCATCGAGATACATGCCCGCGCCCTTGCCCATCTTCCAGTTGGTCAGTTCGTCCGGCACGTCGTTGCCGCGCGGGCTGGTGTCGGGGCAGACGATGATGAGGCCGAGTTCGGAAGCCATGCGGCGATACTCGCCTTTTTCCATGACGTTGGCATGGGTGCAGGTGAGGCCCGAGAGATACCAGAGGACCGGCCGCTTTTCCTTGATCGCCTGCGGCGGTACGAAGACGGCAAAGGTCATCTCGCACCGGCAAGCCTCGGAGTCGTGGGAAAAGACGCCCTGCATGCCGTCGAAGGCGGTGTTCTGGGAGATGATTTTCATGACAATACCTCTGATGCAGCAGATCAGCCTGCCAGTGAAACCGCGGCATTCACGGCGGCGGCGACAAGCACGGTGTTGAAAAAATAGGAAACGATCGCATGCAGCAGGTTGATGCGCCGCATGTGTGTCGTGGTGATCTCGGTGTCTGAAGTCTGGGCGGTCATGCCGATGACGAAGGAGAAATACAGAAAGTCCCAGCCGCTTGGTTCTTCGGTGCCGGGAAACTCCAGTCCGCCACGGTTGTCCGCGCCTTCCTCCGTGCTCTCCGGGCGCCAGAAAAGATGGGCATAGTGCATCGCGGCCATGGTGTGGATTGTCATCCAGCCGAGAATGACCGAGCAGAAGGCAAGCCCGAGGGTCCAGCCGGTCGAGGCTGTCACATGGTTGAGCGCCAGAAACAGCGAAATGACGGTGACAGCAACGGCAAGCAGCGTCACCGCGATGATGGCAAGCGCCGGGGCGTCATCAACCTCGGCACTTGCCCTGAAATGGGCAGCGGTCAGCGCCGGCATGCGGCGGGCGATCTGCGAGAGATAGCCGAGGAAAAAGACGATGGCCGCAATTTCCACCGTGAAGCCGGGAACGAGCGGTATGGTGATCGGCAGAGTGACCAACGCCAGCAACAGGGCGATGACGAACGGCCGATGCCGCCGGTCGATGCCGTATCGCTTTCCTCCCTGCTTCATCGCCATTTTCCTAAAGACGTTCTGTCATTTCTTGACCCTGCGGCAGAGCCGGTCAAGCGTTTCGAGAAAGGCGGAGCGGTCGCGCGGCGAGAAGGCGGCATTGTAACCCTTGCTTTCGCCGGTTTCGCGCAGATGCGCGCCGAGGTCCCGCATGGCGGTGGCCATGCCGATATTCGTGGCGTCGAAGACCCTGCCGGTCGGTCCGGTCACCTGCGCACCGGCGGCGACGCAGCGACCGGCCAGCGGCACGTCGGCCGTAACGACGATGTCACCGGGGCCGGCCCGTTCGGCGATCCAGTCGTCGGCGGCATCGAACCCGTTGGAGACGATGACGTTTTTCACCATCGGATCGCGCGAGGGGCGAAGGCCGGAATTGGCAACGAATGTCACTTCCAGTCCGTGTCGCTCGGCGACTTTCAGGATTTCCGGCTTCACCGGACAGGCGTCGGCATCGACATAGATCATCGTTGATCCCTCAACATGTCGACATGCGGGATTCCGTCCTCGAGATATTCATCGGAGATCGGCCTGAAACCGAACGAGCCGTAGAAGCGCTGCAGGTGCGCCTGGGCGGAAAGCTCGATCGGTTCGTCCGGATAGGCCTTCTCGCATTCGCAGATCGCTTCCCGCATCAGCGCCTCGCCGAGACGTTTTCCCCGATGCTCAGGTGAAACCGTCACCCGGCCGATCCGCGGGTTTGCGTCCGCTTGCGGTCGCCAAAGCCTGGCGCAGGCGAGAAGTTCCGGACCATTCATCAGGCGCAGGTGCAGGCATTCGGGATCGTTGCCGTCGAGTTCGGGATAGGCGCATTGCTGCTCGACGACAAAGACGTCGACACGCATTTTCAGCATGTCATAAAGTTCGATGGCGGAGAACCGGTCCAGTCTCCGCACATCGACGGTATAGGCGGGCAGGGCCTTCAATAGACGACGACGCCGCGGATGGATTCACCCTTGTGCATGAGTTCGAATCCCTTGTTGATGTCGTCGAGCGGCATGGTGTGGGTAATCATGGGGTCGATCTGGATCTTGCCTTGCATGTACCAGTCGACGATTTTCGGCACGTCGGTTCGGCCGCGTGCGCCGCCGAAGGCCGTGCCCATCCACTGGCGGCCGGTGACGAGCTGGAAGGGCCGCGTCGAGATCTCCTGGCCGGCGCCGGCGACCCCGATGATGACCGATTTGCCCCAGCCGCGATGGGCACTTTCCAGCGCCTGGCGCATCACTCTGGTATTGCCGGTGCAGTCGAAGGTGTAGTCGGCGCCGCCGATCAGGTCGCCGTTGCGCTTCGTCAGGTTGACCAGATAGGGCACGATGTCGTCGCCGATCTCCTTCGGATTGACGAAATGCGTCATGCCGAACTTCTCGCCCCATGCCTTGCGGTCCGGATTGATGTCGACGCCGATAATCATGTCGGCGCCGGCAAGCCTCAGGCCCTGCAGCACGTTCAGGCCGATGCCGCCGAGGCCGAAGACGATGGCCGTCGAACCGATTTCGACCTTGGCGGTGTTGATGACGGCGCCGATGCCGGTGGTCACCCCGCAGCCGATGTAGCAGATCTTGTCGAAGGGGGCGTCGGGATTGACCTTGGCGACGGCGATCTCCGGCAGCACGGTGAAGTTCGAAAAGGTCGAGCAGCCCATGTAGTGGTGGATCTTGTCCTTGCCGATGGAAAAGCGCGAGGTGCCGTCGGGCATCAGGCCCTGACCCTGGGTGGCGCGGATCGAGGTGCACAGATTGGTCTTGCGCGACAGGCAGGAATAGCATTCGCGGCATTCCGGCGTGTAGAGCGGGATGACGTGGTCGCCCTTCTTCACCGAGGTGACGCCCGGCCCGACATCGACGACGATACCCGCGCCCTCATGGCCGAGGATCGCCGGAAACAGGCCTTCCGGATCGGCGCCCGACAGCGTGAAATCATCCGTATGGCAGATCCCCGTCGCCTTCACCTCGATCAACACTTCGCCGGCACGCGGGCCGTCGAGCTGTACGGTCATGATCTCAAGCGGTTTTCCGGCCTGTATGGCGACTGCGGCGCGAACGTCCATGGCGCTTTCTCCCTTTATTCGGAATGGTGTCGGTATGTTGCATGCGCAGTAGACCGCCTCAAGGGGTGGTGCTGGTTTTCCTGCGCCTGTCAAAAGTCAATCGGCGGCATCGACCGCCATGTCACGGGGCCTCGATCAGCGGCACATGCGCGGCGGCATCCCTGCGCATATGCCCGGTGAGGCGAGGGTCCTCACTGACTTCGACGAAGAAGGCATAGGGCACGAAGCCCGAGCGCTGGTAGAAGGAGACCGCGCCCGGATGGTCGAAGTGGCAGGTATGAACCCAGAACCGGCCGATCGGCTTCGACCAGGCATTGGCGATGGCGGCATTCATCATCAGCCTGCCGGCCCCGTTGCCGATAGCCTCTGCCACAAGCCCGAAGAAGACCAGTTCGCATTCGCCCTCCTTGCGGAAATCGAGTTCCATGAGGCCAACCCTCTTCTCGCCATCGCGCATGGCGAAAACCTCGATCCCGGGATGTTCGAGAATCGCCTTCAGGTCCTCGTCCGGCATGACCAACCGTGACGTCCACATCCATTCCTCGCCGATACGCCGGAAGAGATCCCGGTAAGCGTCGAGATCCGGTTCGCTCCAGCGTTCCAGCCGCAGCGATCCCGCCGGAGGATCGGCCTTGACCGGCGGACGTGCGCGCATTTCGAGGCAGGTAACGACGTTGGCAAGCATGCCGGGCGGTACCGGCGAATAGCCGGCGGGGAGGGGCGCATTGATCTTGTCCATGTCACCCTTGGAGCCTCCGGCGGGCGTCCTGTCAAGCCGTCAATCCCGCCTGACCAGTCATGCCCCCGTGTCAGCCGAACAGACGGTCGCAGGCGTAGACGACGGCGTAGACGTGGATGGACAGTGCGGCGTAAAGGCCGAAACCCGTCATCAGCTGTTCGGGCGGGGACATTGCGGCAAGTCGATGCCGGGGCTTTGCCCTACCGGTGCGAATCAGACTCAGCAGAGTAAAGACCGACAGCGCGGCCAACAGGGCAAGGGACGGCAGGCCGATGCGCCAGCCCGTCCAGACGATGACGCCGGTCACGCTGAAGGATGCGAGCGCCAGCGCCTTCGGCTCGCGGAATATCTGGCGCAACATCTGCCCGCCATCGAAACGGTACATCGGCAGGAGATTGAGGAGGTTGAAGGCGCCGAGAATCAGCAGGAAAACCAAAATCGGGCCGGCTTCCAAGCCGGACTGATGGGCGGCGATCAGGATCGGCACGAGAAAGGCCGACACGCCGGCGCCCATCAGCGCGCAGGTCGCCACCTCGAACCGGCTGTCATAGGGGCGCCCGCCGATGGCGATCCCGCCCAGCAGCGGCACGAAGATCATCCGGGCGCTCTCATGGCCGAAGGCGCGATAGGCGACTATGTGGCCAAGCTCGTGGAAGACGATCACCAGTGTCAGGAAGGCCGATATCATCAGGCCGTTCGAATTCATGCCGAAGAAGGGCCAGAGCAGAAACGTGGAGATTACGGCAAGCGCCGTCTGTATCAGCGGATGCTCGAAACGTTTGTGGGCGACGGGTTTGCGTCCCTCCAGAAAATCCTCCAGTGCGCTTATCTCGCGGCGGAGTGTGAAGTAGCGATAGAGGTAACCCGCCAGGCCGCGATAGCGGTCCGTCTGCTCGATGACGATCGCCGAGCCGGCTTCGGCTGGTGCGATGCGGCGCACCTCGCGGTAGGCGGACCAGAATTCGGCGTCGAGCGCGCTGTCGGACACGATGCGCAGTTCGCAGCGGAATTCGCCCTGCGCCGTCACGCCGGTGCGGTCCACGGCAAGGATTCGGGTAACCGGGTGGCCCTGCCTGTCAGGCTGGCGATAGGAGAGTTCGAGACGATCGGGCGTGCCCTCCAGCGGCCGGCTGGACAGGATCGCGGGATGCCATTTCGCCATTCCGCCGCCGGGCCGGACCATGTCCCAGATCTCCTCGGCCCGCCTGTTCAGGTGTCGGCGCACGGTGATCGTGCGGCTGCCGAGCGGCGCTGCCAGCAGCAGCCACAACAGTCCGAGATTGAGGCCGAGCAGCAGGAAGGCCGTGTGGAATGCGGTCACCGATTTCTCCCGCGGCAAGCGCCTGCCGCACCTTTGCGAAAGGCAAAGTCTAGGCAGGAAATCTTGGCTTGCGGTAAAAGAATTCTCTAAAATTCAAATGACTTCAGTTAAATACAGGTGATATCCGGCGTCAGGCAACCTGTTCGGCATCCAGGAAGACGTGATCCGGAACCTTCAGCCAGCGGTTCGAAAGGTCCTCCGTCGTCGGTCGCGGAGAAGAGGCGATGTCTCGTCCCGCTGAGGCCAGAAGATCGCGCCAGCGGACATGACTTGAAGCCTTCGAAGCCGCGGCCTCGATGGCGAGGAGGGCGTCGCGCTCGCGTTCGGTCAGCCGCAGGACGCCGCCGTCGAAGGCGCTGCGCAGCACCCGATCGAGATAGGCGAGATCATAGGCGGTGATACCGTCCGAGGGGAAACGTTCGGTGGAAAGCGCGCCGGCATTCTCGGCCAGGGCAATGCGCAATTGATCCAGTGCGAAGACCCGCAGCGACGGCGGGACATGGGGAACAACGTCGATCACGTGCAACAGCACGGCGAGTTCGAGCGGTGTCTCGATCGTCCCGCCGGTGGAAAGAACACACTTCATCCATTCGACATTGATGTCGTCGAGGCTGCCCTGCGGATAACAATGCTCCACGATGAAGGCGGTCAGCGATTCGATGAAGAAGCTGTTCCATTCCTCGCATTTGTCGGGACAGGAATTGTTGAGCGCGAGCAATGTCACGACATCGTCGGTGGTCCGGATACCCAACGGGAACGAATATTTTCGCAATAATAAAATGTCTTCGGCCGATAGCCTGTTCTTCCCGGCGATCACATTTGCCGGAAAAGAGAGACGAAATTCGCTCATCTTTTCTTCCCTGTTTCATCATGAAACCGAGGATGCTTCTAGCAACGGCATGTTTCCAATGTGCCAACAAGGGCGGTTAGCCGCTCCTTACGAAGATCGTTCAAATTGTTGGCTTTCTTGCGCTCTGGTGTGCTCGCGCCAGAGAATGAACAGTCCGGAGGCGACGATGATTGAAATTCCGACCCATTTCGAGACAGTCGGGAAATCCCCGAAAAGCCAATAGCCAAAAATAGTCGCTGCGATGATCTCGAAATACTGGAACGGCGCCAGCACCGAGAGCGGGGCCATGCGGAAGGCGCGCACGACCAGGAGATGAATGTAGCCGGATATCGTGCCCAGCAGAACGAGCAGCAGAAGTCCCAGCCAGGATTGCGGCAGCGATATATGGAAGTCCGCTTCGCCCGTCTGATTGCCGGCAAGCAGCGCCGCCGCCATCAGGGCCGTGCCGCCGAGGCCCGCCATGGTCTGCATGGTCATCGGCGAATCGGCATTTCCGACCGCGCGGTTGAGGAACATGTAGAGCGCGAAGAGAAAGGCGCATGCGACCGGCAGCAGCGCCTTCAGGCCGAAGATTTCATAGCTGGGCTGGATGACGATCATGGCGCCGCCGAAGCCGACGACGATGGCGAGCCAGCGACGCCAGCCGACCTTTTCGCCGAGGAAGAGCGCCGACAGCGCCGTCAGGATGAAGGGCTCGACGAAATAAATGGCAAAGACGTCGGCGAGCGGCATGTATTTGACTGCAATGAAGAACATCAGGCTCGCTGCACCGTGCAGGACGCCGCGCAGGAGATTGAGCCAGGGCCGTTTCGCCGACAATGCCGACCAGCCATTCAGGGCGAAGAGCAGCGGAAGCGTGCAGGCAAGCTGGAAGAAGAAACGGTAAAACGTGACCTGGCCGGGCGACATGCCTTCGTAGGTCGCCATATATTTGGCGATCGCATCCATCGACGGCAGGATCAGCATGCACATCGCCATCAGCGCCATGCCGTGCACGGGGTTCTGGCCTTGCACGGGGTTCTGAAGGGATGGGGGCTTCGACTGGGACATGGCAACGGCTTTCAGGAAAGCCACCATGAAGCATGGGGGATGATCGAGATCAAGTTGCGAACCGGCCGAAGGGGCTAAATGGCGACTTGTCGCCAGCCGATGGCGGCGACAGGGTGGCAAAACATCGGCATCGCCCATATCTTGAACCGGGTGGCGCCGGAGGCGTGGAGACTACGCCCCACGGGTAGGTGACAGCCTCACGTTGCGGATGAAGGGAGACGCATATCATGGACATTCTCATTCCCGGCAATCGGCTGACGCTTTTTCCCGATGCGAGCGACGATACGCTCGGCGGGCGGCTTTCGGCGGCCCGGGATGCGGCGGGCATCAGTCCGGATGTGCTCGCAGGTCAACTCGGGGTTCCCAGCGAAACCCTGCTCGGCTGGGAGGCGGACCGGGCGGAGCCCCTGCCGACACGGCTTCTCAACCTTGCCGGCATTCTCGGCGTGTCGCCGATGTGGCTGATGACCGGCGTCGGTATCGGTCCGGACGATCATGACAGGCGGCTGCCGCTCGAGGCCATGCGATTGCAGCTTGCCCATCTCGACCAGCTTCACCAGGAATGCGGACGGCTGATCCAGTCGCTTTCGCGCCAGATCGAACGTTACGAAGAAGAGGAAAAGGCGCTGAATTGCGCCGCCAAGGCCTGACCGCTTGTCGAGGGCATGCCACACACAGGCGTGCTCCGGTTCCGCGACGATGCGAGTCGCGAGAGAACATCGAAACGTCGCGGTGAAATCGCAGCCGCGTCGCGGTTCAACGGCCGGGGCCTGTTCCGTCAGGCAGCGATTTCCTGCGCACCGTCGCGCACCGTTTCGCCGAAGACCTCCTCGAAGGCTTCCCTGAGGCGGATATCCACGTCCGCCATCATCACCGGCAGGCCGAGGTCGACGAGGCTCGTTACGCCATACTGGGTGATTCCGCAGGGCACGATACCCGAGAAATGCCCGAGATCCGGGTCGACATTGATCGACAGTCCGTGGAAGCTCACCCAGCGGCGCAGGCGAATGCCGAGGGCGGCTACCTTGTCCTCCGCCATCGTGCCATCTGGCAGAAGCGGCTTTTCCGGGCGGCGCACCCATACGCCGACGCGGTCCTCGCGGCGTTCGCCCCGCACATTCATCTTTTCCAGCGTGCGGATGACCACTTCTTCGAGGGCCGCGACATAGGCGCGGACGTCCTGGCGGCGGCGTTTCAGGTCCAGCATCACATAGGCGACCCGCTGGCCGGGACCGTGATAGGTGTATTCGCCGCCGCGCCCCGTCGCAAAAACCGGGAATCGGTCGGGATCGATCAGATCGGCCGAGTCGGCGCTGGTGCCGGCCGTATAGAGCGGCGGATGTTCCAGCAGCCAGACGAGTTCGTCGGCTTCACCGTCGGCAATCGCTGCAACCTGTCGCTCCATCTCGGCGACCGCGACATCATAGGGCACGAGACCCTCGGAAATGCGCCATCTGACCGGCGGCGATCCCTCGATGGCGTGCATTTCGGTGGAGATTTCGGTGCGCTGCATGGGAAAAGCCTTCATTTTTCCTCTACTTGGCAACAAAGACGCGGCGTTTCAAGGGCATCGTGGACAGGGCCATCAACAGGCGCCGGAGGAAAATTCAAAAAACTGTCACGACGCTCTTGTGCACCCAAAATGCTTTTGCTACATGCACCCCCGTCGACGCAAGTCGGCCCTACCACGATGCGGTCGTGGCGGAATTGGTAGACGCGCAGCGTTGAGGTCGCTGTGGGGCAACCCGTGGAAGTTCGAGTCTTCTCGACCGCACCATTTTCTTCGGAAAATCAATTCGATAGCCGGCACGCCGAAAGGCAAGCCGGCTTTTCCTTTTTGAGCGTCCTCATTCGGCATCGCGGGGGATGTGACTGTCTGTGCCGATTGTATTGATGTGGTTGCGAACGCGCCGGACGCCCTTGACGCCGAGAACCTTCAACTCCACCAGCCGTCGCTCCGTCACCGTGTCGACCTCGCCGCGAAGCGTCACCACGCCGCCTTCCACATGAATGTCGATGGCATCGAGGTTCACGTCCGTCTCGTTCTCGATCACGGCGGCAATATCCGATTCGAGCTGGTCGTCGTCTTCAACTCCACGTTCGTCTCCCGTTTCGGGAAGTTCGGGCCGTTCCGAAAAAGGTGCGTTGCCGTTCCGGTCCGCGTTGGTGATTCCATATCCTTCGCGGCGCCTGCGGCCGGAATTTTCGCCGTCCTCGCCATAGGCGGTATTGTCGACCGGTGCCGTGTCGGACGTCGAATCGTCGTCGTAAGGCCAGCCGTCCTCCAGATCGCGCTGCTCGAATTCGCGGTAGTCCTCCTCGCGGGAGAGTTCGTCCTTGCGCTTGCCGTTTGCCATCGAGACCTCCTTGCCGACCGGTTTTATCGAAACGCATGGCTCGCCGTTCGGTTCGGCCGTCGCGGCGAAATCAGGGCCGGCCCTTCTCCCATTTCCTGACGAGGCGCTCCCGCTTCAGCCGGGAGAGGCGCTGAAGCCAGAAGATGCCGTCGAGCTGGTCGATTTCATGCTGCATGCAGATGGCCGGAAACCCCTCCAGCCTTTCCGCTCGCTTCGAGCCGTCGAGGTCATCGTAGCATATCTCGACGCTCCTCGGGCGTATGACCGTTTCGATGGCGCCCGGCATGGAAACGCTGCCTTCCTCATGCTCCATGGTTTCCGGCGAGAAGGAGAGGATTTCCGGATTGGCATAGTCGCGCCGACCGCCGAGTTCAGGCAGATCGAGCACCACCAGGCGCAGCGGCTCGCCGATATGGGCGGCGGTGATGCCAACGCCGGGTGCCGCCTTCATGGTCTCGTAGAGATCGTCGGCCAGTTGTCTCAGGGCCGGATCGAAAACGGTGACCGGCCGGCACGGGGTCTTCAGCCGAGGGTCGGGAAAGCGGACGATCGGGCGAATGCTCATCTTGGATATTTCCTTGAAAAAAGGGGCAGGGCGTCACCCTTCTCCGGACGTGTTCAGGCCTCTTGCAGGGGATTGCTGGACCTCGTTCCGCCAATAGGTTAGCAGGAAGCGTTCGCATTTGCACAGTTCGCCTCAGGGTGAGCCTATGCGGTTGTTGACAAAGCGTTTTTTGACGCCATTCTCCTTTTCGGCCGGAAAGCCGGGCAAGCCATGAGAACGAGACGAGGGCGCTAAGATGACGGAGACCGGCGAAGAAACCCGCATCCGCACCGCTCAGGACGACGCCGCCGATATCTATGCGGAGGACGGTTCTATCCGTTCCGACTTTCTCGCCATGGTCGGGGCGGCGATCGCCGATCGCGATCTTCTGTTCCTGCGCCAGAATGTTGCGCGTCTGCACGAATCGGAACTCGGTGACCTGATCGAGGCGATCCAGCCCGATCAACGCATCGCGCTGGTACGGCTGCTCGGCGACGATTTCGACCTGACGGCGCTGACCGAGGTGGACGAGGCGATCCGCCTGCAGATCGTCGAGCATCTGCCCAATGCCCAGATCGCCGCGGCGATCGGCGATCTCGATTCGGATGATGCCGTCTACATTCTCGAAGACCTCGATCACGAGGACCGGGAGGAAATTCTCGCCCAGCTGCCGTTCACCGAGCGGGTGCGTCTTCGCAGGGCTCTCGATTATCCCGAAAGTTCGGCCGGCCGGCGCATGCAGACCGAATTCGTCGCCGTTCCGCCGTTCTGGACGGTCGGACAGACGATCGACTACATGCGCGACGAGGAAGACCTGCCGGAGACCTTCACGCAGATCTTCGTCATCGATCCGACCTTCAAGCTGCTCGGCACCGTCGATCTCGACCGCATCCTGCGCACCAAGCGTCAGGTGAAGGTCGAAACCATCATGCGTGAGACCACCCATCCCATCCCGGCCGAGATGGACCAGGAAGAGGCGGCCCAGCTCTTCGAGCAGTACGACCTTCTTTCTGCTGCCGTTGTCGATGAGAACGAGCGGCTGGTCGGTGTGCTGACCATCGACGACGTGGTCGACGTGATCCAGGAGGAGGCGGAGGAGGACCTGATGCGCCTCGGCGGCGTCGGCGACGAAGAGCTGTCGGACAGTGTCGTCGAGACGTCCCGCTCGCGCGTTCCGTGGCTCGCGGTCAACCTCTTCACCGCCTTCGTCTCTGCTTCCGTCATCTCGCTGTTCGAGGCGACCATCGAGCAGGTGGTGGCGCTCGCCATCCTGATGCCGATTGTGGCGGGCATGGGCGGCAATGCCGGCTCCCAGACCATGACGGTGACGGTGAGGGCGCTTGCCACCCGCAATCTCGACATTCACAACGCCTGGCGCGTGGCGCGGCGCGAGGCGGGCGTCGGCCTCATCAACGGCGTGCTGTTCGGCTGTCTGGTGGGCACTGTGGCGGCGCTCTGGTTCCAGGACGTCTCGATCGGCGGCCTCATCACCACCGCCATGCTCATCAACATGTTCGCCGCCGCCATGGCCGGCATCACGATCCCCATACTGTTGCACCGGGCCGGGGCCGATCCAGCCGTTTCCTCGGCGGTATTTGTGACGGCGATCACCGACACAACGGGTTTCTTCTCGTTCCTCGGGCTTGCCACCTGGTGGTTCATGTCGAGCTGAAGCGACCAAAATTGACTTGTACGTAAAAGTCAATATTATACCGTTTCCCCAATGAAACGGTTCGGTTGTGAAGAAGTATTACAGTATAACAGAATTGACACGTGAGTTCGGCGTTTCAACCCGGACGCTTCGCTTCTATGAAGACGAGGGCTTGATCCACCCGGAGCGCCGTGGCCGGACACGTCTTTATCGCGCAGCCGACCGCCGACTATTGCAGGAAATCCTGCGCGGACGCCGGATCGGCTTCACCATAGCCGAAATCCGTGAAGTTATCCACGTCTACAAGGAGCCGCCGGGCGAGGTCGGTCAGCTGAAGCTGATGATGAAGCGCATCGACGAGAAACGCGAGGAGCTTCGCCAGAAGCGCCGCGATATCGACGAGACGCTGGCGGAACTCGACAATGCCGAAGAGGCCTGCCTTACGCGCCTTGTCGAGATCGGCGTCGGCACCTGACCTGCTGGCTGCCCGGCAGCGCGGCCTTCCTCTCAGATCCAGCGCCGCGTGTGCTGGCAGTAATGTTCGAAATCGGCGCCGAAGCGCGCGAGAAGATGCATTTCCTCGCAGCGGATCGCAACCGTTGTGGTCAGGGCCGCGGCCGTGATGGCGGCGACGAAGAACCACGCATTGCCGGTCAGCAGGCCGAAGGCGACCGTCAGCAGCGTATAGCCGAGATAGATCGGATTGCGGGTGAAGCGGAACGGTCCGGTGGTCACCAAGCGCTGGGCGCAGCGATTGGGCAGAACGGTGGTGTGGCAATCCAGCAAGGTCTTCACCGCCCAAAGGTCGAGGGCGATGGCGATCGCCACCAGCAGCCCGCCTGCGGTGATGAAGAAGTAACCGTCGCCTCGCGCGGCCGGCAGTATCCCGACATAGCGATCGGCAAAGAAGGCCAGTGCGATGGCCAGGGCATAGAGGACCGGCGGCCAGGGATACCGCAACGGCTTCAATCGATAGGCATTCATGGTCAGATCCCGTCATTGACCGATGGCTGAACACTCACGCGCAAGCTTCAATATCCGCTCATCCTGATCCGGCAAGATTGCGCCGGACTGGAGCGGTGCCAGCAGTGACTGTTCCTGCAACCGGTCGAGAGTGCAGGAGCAGAAACGGGTACATAGCCCCGCTTCGCTTCCCTCCGCCTGGCAGGCCGTTTGACAGCTCGCCAGATAGGACTGAATAGGATCGGGTTCCGCTGGCGGCACAATGATCGACATCAAATAGACGATGGAGATCAGCACCGGCTGGTGCACCAGGTAGACGATCAGGCTGTGGCGCCCGGCCCAGCGCAGCCAGCGGGGGCCTTCCGGCAGTCGGGCGAATGTTTCCAGCCAACCCCGAGCGCGGGCGATGCGTGCGGCGGCGATGCCGAGCAGCAGGGCTCCGCTCCAGGGAAACAGCGGCACATAGTCGTTGGAACGCGGCAGATGTTCCGAAAGGCCGAGGAAGAGCAGCCACGGGGCGTCGAAGAGCTCCGACCGGTAATGGTTCGGCAGGGCGATGACGACCGCCGCCGCGGCCATGGTGACAAGTGGCGGCGCCCTGAGGAAAAGCAGGCCGAGCAGGCTCGCCGCCGCGATACTGTGGAGGATGCCGAAGAAGATCAGCCCGTCCGGCGTGGCGATGGCCGTCGCGGCCGTAATCGCGAGTGCCGCCGCGACAATGACGCCGAGGCGCTTCAGGAAGGACTGAAGGCGAAGGTGCGGATAGTGGGCGAGCACGAGGCTGAAGCCGGCCAGGAACAGGAAGCTCGAGGCGATGCAGCGCGCATAGATTTTCAACGGGCCGTGTGTCGAGGTGCCCGGGTCGAGATAGCCGAAGAATTCGAGGTCCCAGCTGAAATGATAGGTCGCCATGGCGATCAGCGCGATCCCGCGGGCGGCGTCCAGTGCGCCGATGCGGGGATGCGCCGAGGCTTCGTCTGTGCGCTCGGAGGAGGACTGCACGGTCAATCCCTTGTTTGGGCCCTTGTTTGGGGGCCTGTTCGGACGCCCTTTGTCGGGTGGCCCCTAGTTGGTGATCCTTGGTCGGTGGAACACCCCGCACGAGCGGCGAGGGCGCCCGTTTGGCAGAGACGCCAAAGGCGGCCTTTTCATGGCACGGGCGCCTGCAGAAGCGCAAGCCGCGCCTCGGAGAAGAACTGCCGCCGGATCAGCACAACGAAAACCGTCGTCGTCGTGGCCATGAAGAGATAGGGGCTCGCGAACCAGCCGAGATAGCCGATCGACATGAAGAGCGCCCTGAGCCCCGCATTGAAATGGCTGGCGGCGATGATGTTCATGCGGATGGCAAGTTCTGCCGCCTTTTCCGCGGCCTCCGGGTCCTTGCGCGTTTCCTCCGTCATGGGCAGCGCCCCGAAGAGGATGGTGCAGTAGTTGAAGAGGCGATAGGACCAGCCGAACTTGAAGAAGGAATAGCCGAAGATTGCCGTCAGCACGAAAACCTTGATCTCGAAGGTCGTGCGTCCGCCCGGCAGGACGAAGGGCAGGTCCCTCAACACCGAGTCCACCTTGTCGGTTTGTCCGAGAAGGGCAAAGCAGCCGCCGATCGCAAGGATCGAGGTCGAGGCGAAGAAGGCCGTACCGTTCTGAAGACCGGCGAGGATCTGGGTGTCGATCATCTTCAGGTCGCGTTTCAGCGAATTCATGATCCAGGCACGGCGGCGTTCGGCCATGACCTGGGTCAGGCTGCTGCGCGAAAGGATGCGCGCCTGGCCGGTGATCCAGGAGTAACCGATCCATAGACCCGCAAAGAGGATCAGGGCGCAATAATCGGCAAGGGTCATGGCGGAGCTCCGGTCGATTCCTCGCAGTGTTTTAAGCGCACGATGCGATTTTCCACAAGGCCGGCGTTGCGCGTCAGGACTTTCGACAAAAATATGACAGCCGGCTCATTGACGTAAGAAGATGAACGCAACGCCAAGTTATTGATATTTCGTAGCTCCATGCGTCCAAAGCATGGCTGGCATGCCAAAGGTGCCTTTGTTTTGCCTTTTTTGCAGTTGCGAAGTCCGGCGAATTTTAATAGATCGACGTCAAGAAGGCGGTCGGGGGACGGCTTTCTGCCAACCATGGATGACAAGCGGAGCCTATATGGAAGACAGTATCCAGAAATCGTGCTGGAGCGTCACATTTCGTGCATTGATGGGATTTGCAGGCATTCTCTGCCTCGCTTATCTTTTTGGCAGCATCTGAACCGGACGTATCCGGTTTTTCTTTCACAGCGCGGGTCAAAAGCCCGCGCTGTTTTCTTTTCGGTGCGCGGCATGCATGTCGCGACGGTGAAAGCCGATGTCGGTCCGCCGACGCATTCGCCATCGGTGATATTCTAGCTTTCAATCACTATATATCGGTTGATCCTGAATCGGGTCGCGGTCGCCAGGACTGCGCCATGCAAGCCTAGGGATCTGTGCGCGGGCGGGTCGGAGTCTCATGTTTCTTTCGGTATTCGATGTTTTCAAGATCGGCGTCGGGCCCTCGAGCTCCCATACGATGGGGCCGATGACCGCTGCGAACCGTTTCCTCGACCTCATTCTTTCCGACAGTTGGCCGCGGCCGCACGGGGCGCATGTGGCGGCGCTGAAGGTCAGCCTGCACGGGTCTCTGGCCTATACCGGCATCGGTCACGGGACGGGCAGGGCGGTCATTATCGGTCTTACCGGCGAAGCGCCCGATAGCATCGAACCCGACCGCATGGATGCAATCGTCGAAGAGGTCGAAAAGACCGGGAAGCTGCAACCGCCGGGTCATCCGGCCTATGCCTTCCAGCCCAAGGACGATCTTGTCTTCGACAAGAAAACTCCTCTGCCCGGCCATGCCAACGGCATGCGTTTTTCCGCGCTCGACCGCGACGGCCGCATGCTGCTGACCACGGTCTATTATTCGATCGGCGGCGGGTTCGTCGTCACCGATACCGAACTTGCGGCCATGCAGGCGGCGAAAAAGAACAGTGGCGGCCGGAAGGTGCCCTATCCCTTTTCCTCCGCCAGGGAGATGCTGGACATGGCTGCGCGGTCCGGCCTGACGATTGCCCAGATGAAGCGCGCCAACGAGGAAACGGTGATGGATCGTCAAAGCCTCGATGCCGGCCTCGACCGGATCTGGGATGCGATGAGCGGTTGCATCGACCGGGGGCTCAAGCAGGAAGGCAAGCTGCCGGGCGGGCTCAACGTGCGCCGGCGGGCAAGATCCATTCACGACAAGCTGCAGGAGGAATGGCGCAGCAATCGCCAGAATCCGCTGCTCGCCAATGACTGGCTGTCGGTCTACGCCATGGCCGTCAACGAGGAGAATGCGGCCGGCGGACGCGTCGTTACCGCCCCGACCAATGGTGCCGCCGGCGTCATCCCGGCGACCATCCGCTACTACTTGCATTTTCATCCCGATGCCGACCAGAACGGCATCCGCGACTATCTGCTGACCGCCGCAGCCGTCGGCGGCATCATCAAGCACAACGCCTCGATCTCCGGCGCCGAAGTCGGCTGTCAGGGCGAGGTGGGCTCGGCCTCCGCCATGGCGGCCGCCGGCCTTGCAGCGGTCATGGGCGGAAGCCCGGAGCAGATCGAGAACGCCGCGGAAATCGCGCTGGAACACCATCTCGGCATGACTTGCGACCCGGTCGCCGGCCTTGTGCAGGTACCGTGCATCGAACGCAATGCGCTCGGCGCGGTGAAGGCGGTCACGGCCGCTTCGCTGGCGCTCAAGGGCGACGGGCAACATTTCGTGCCGCTCGACGCAGCGATCGAGACCATGCGCCAGACCGGCAACGACATGAACGAGAAGTACAAGGAAACCTCGCTCGGCGGCCTTGCCGTCAACGTCGTCGAATGTTGATGGCGCCCGCAGCGGCGCCCGCCGGAGGCTGAAAGGGCAGGATTGCCCAAGGATCAGGCGACCTTCGCCAGAGCCACGGCGTCAGCGCCTGCCGGATAACGCAGCCTGTCCGAAGTGTCGTTGGCAGCCATCCAGATCGCCTCGGCTACGTCGCTTTCCCTTGTCGTCAGCGGCGGATTGGCGAAACCGGCAAAGATCGGTCCGGCGAATTCGGCATAGGATTCCGGGATCAGGTCCATGACAGGAATGTCGGTGTTTGCCGCAAACCGCGTGGTCGGCGCATAGCCCGGCTCCACCAGCTTCGCGCGGATATCGAAGGCGGCCAGTTCATGCGCCAGCGACCCGGTGAATCCTTCGATCGCCTGCTTGCTGGCTGTATAGGCCGCAGCCAGCGGCATTGCCGCAAGGGTCACGCTCGAGGTGACGTTGACGATAACGCCGGACCGGCGCTCGCGCATCTGCGGGATGACGGCCTGTGTCATGGCCATAACGCCGAAGGTGTTGGTCTCGAAGACCTTGCGGACATGGGCCATCGGCGTGGCTTCGAAGGCGCCGACGACGCCGATCCCGGCATTGTTCACCAGAACGTCGATCGGCCCCGCCTTCTCAATGGCTGCCGAGATGCTCTCGGGGTCAGTTACGTCCAGCGGCAGCAGGCGGAGGCGTTCTGACGTCGGCAGCAGGCCTTCGCGGGGCTCACGCATGGTGGCGATGACACTCCAGCCCTTTTCATGGAAGTAACGGGCGGTTTCCAATCCATAGCCTGACGAGCAGCCGGTAATCAGTACGGTCTTCATGATGGTCTCCTGGTTTCGCTGTTGACGAGACCTTTGTACCCGACATAATCAGGACTATCTTCGATCAATAGTCCGTATTTCATTTGCAAAAGTCCGATATGGCCGATCCACTAACCGAGGTTATCCAGCTTCTCCGCCCACGCGCCGTGTTCTCCAAAGGGATCAGCGGCGCGGGGCGCTGGGCGGTGCGCTACGCCGATTTCGGTCAGCCGGGATTTTGCGCCGTTATCGAGGGGCGATGCCGTCTGGCCGTCAGCGGAGAACAGCCAGTCACCCTTGAGGAGGGCGACTTCGTGCTTCTACCGGCTACGCCATCCTTCACGATGTCCAGCCTCGACCCTGCGCAGCCATTGCACATCGATCCGAAAACGGTGCTGCCACCAGATAGGGAAATCCGACACGGCCGGCAGGATGGGCCTCCCGATGTCAGGCAGTTCGGCGGCTGGTTCTCCTTCGATGCGCAAGATGCCGGGCTGTTCGTCTCCCTTCTGCCGCGCATGATCCGCATCCGCGGGGTGCGGCGGCTGACGCAACTGGTGTGTCTGCTCGGCGAGGAGGCGGCACGCGAAGACATAGGCCGCGACCTCATTCTCCAGAGGCTCGTCGAAATCCTGCTGATCGAGGCGCTTCGGGCGGCGCCGACTGAGGAAGCGCAGCCGGGTCTCCTGCGCGGTCTTGCCGATCCCCGGATAGCAGCCGCGTTGCGCGGTATGCATGGCGATATCGAACGGGCTTGGACGGTGCCGGACCTCGCCCGGCAGGCTGGCATGTCCCGCTCGGCCTTCTTCGACCGTTTCAGCCGCATGATTGGCTTACGGCCGATGGAATATCTGCTGGCATGGCGGATGACCGTCGCAAAGAACCTGCTGCGCAGCGAAAAAGTGGCGCTCGGCGAGGTCGCGAGACGGGTCGGCTATAGCTCGGCCAGCACCTTCAGCACTGCCTTCCGCCGCCATGTCGGCCTGCCGCCCGGCAGCTTTACCACGCGTGCGGGAATGCGGAGCGAAGCCGCGCTTGTTTAGATGATCCCTACGCCCATTTCGGAACGAGACACCGTCTGCTTCTGCATCTGCCCCTTGACGTGGGCGGTCATCGGATTATCACCGCAGGCATGACACTCAACCTCATCAAGCTCTGCGTTGGCGCCGACTCCCTTCAGGATCTTCGTGACTGGGTGGCCGAGAGGGCGCTCATTGCGGTTGCGGCGGGTCTCGAGCCCCATTCCAGCCATGTGACGCGCATGGTACCGAAGCGCGTTGAGGAGTTGCTGGACGGCGGTTCGCTCTACTGGATCATCAAGGGGCAGGTGGCGGCGCGCCAGAAGCTTCTCGACATCAAGACCTTTACCGGCGGCGATGGAATTTCGCGCTGTGAACTGATCCTCGGACCGGAGGTGATCGAGGTGACGCCAGCACCTCGCCGTCCGTTCCAGGGCTGGCGCTATCTGGAAGCCGACGCCGCCCCCCGCGACCTCGGCGCATCCGGCGCCAATATCGAGGAGATGCCGGAAGACCTGAAGCGGGAACTCGCCGAACTCGGCCTTCTCTGATTTTTTCGTCCTTCCTTGTTTTTATTCGATTGTCACTGGTTTGTAAGCGCGATCCCGTATTTTCGGATACTGCCGGTTCGAAGTTCGACATGCACCCGGTTCAAAGGCCTCTTGACCTTCCCACGATAGGAAGGTGCATTGTATCGTCTATGCCCCGGTTGACCGAAATCAATCCGGGCCAACTGGAAGGTGCCTATGGTGGCATCGTCGTTAGCGAGAGACGTCAATGGGCGCGGCCTGCAGGTTTCAGAGGTGGTTGAAAGCGGTGGCGGTCGCGCTGGCGATGGCCGTCGTTTTCTCTGCCGCGCAATCCCATGCCACCTCGCATTTCTGCGCTGGACCGGATGAGATGGCGGGCGTTCACCGTCACGCGTCCGACAATGGAGCCGTGGACCATGATGCGGCCCGCGGAGACTGCTGTCGAGGCGCGTGCGGCCTCTGCGCTCCCCCGATGCATCCGATCGCCACGGTTCTCGCGATCTTCGATCGCACGACCGGTGCCTTGGGACCGACGATCCGCCTGGCTGGCCAATCTCCCGCTCCGGGACGACACCCTCCTCGATCCGCTGCCTGACAGCACGCGCATTGCGCGGACATTTCCTGTCAACAGCACGGTCGTTCCGGCGACCGGGATCGAGAGAGATATCATGTATCGGAGAGAATTTCTGAAAACGCTCGCCATGGGTTCTGTGGCTTTGTCACCCTTGGGGAGTGCGCTGGCGACAGCAAGCTCGAGACCCAGCGATCTGGTTATCGGCAAGCGGATACTGGAGGTCAAAGGCAAGGCGGCAACCGTCTTCGGGCTGACCGGTAATACCGGCGCGGCCGGACTGGTTTTAGACGCCGACAGCTCGTTCAACATTCTTTTGCGCAACGAGACGAATGAAGAGACCCTGATCCATTGGCATGGTCTGACGCCGCCTTGGGCGATGGACGGCGTTCCCGGCAATCCGGCCGCGCTGCTGCAACCGGAGGAAACGCGGGCTTACGATTTTCCGGCGGGCAAGGGCGGCACCCACTGGATGCATGCACATACACTACAGGAGCAGAACCTGCTTGCGGCTCCCCTGATCGTCCGCACGGCCGAGGACCGGGCTCGCGACGAGCAGGAGGTCGTGGTTCTTCTCCACGACTTTTCCTTCAGATCGCCTGAAGAGCTGCTGTCCGAACTCCAGTCGGGCGGGGGCGCCCACGCCATGCCCTCGGACGATGGCGGCATGGCGTCGATGATGATGATGCATGGTGGTCACCAGATGGGCGGTGGAACGGCTTCCGGCATGCCAATGATGTCCATGCCAGGCATGGATCTCAACGATATCGAATACGACGCCTATCTGGCGAATGACCGAACCCTTGACGATCCGGAGATCGTCAGGGTCGAGCGCGGTGGGCGCGTCAGGCTGCGCATCATCAATGGCGCGACGGCGACCGGGTTCACGATCGATACCGGGCCGCTGGAAGGTGAACTCATTGCGGTCGACGGGCAGGACGTCGCGCCGGTCCGCGCGCGGCGGTTTCCTCTGTCAATGGGCCAGAGAGCCGATATCCGACTGAACATGCCGGCAGAGGGAGGAGCCTTTCCGGTTCTTGCGCTTCGCGAGGGGGCAGTCGATAGGACCGGCATTGTTCTGGCAACCGCGGGTTCCCGTGTCGGAAAGCTCGAAACGTCGGGAGCCGACAAGGGACCGGTTCTCGACCTGTCGCTGGAGCAGAGGCTGCAGAGCCTTTCGCCCCTTCCGGTGCGTCGGGCCGATCGGCACTTCGATCTGACGCTGGGTGGCGACATGGCAGCCTACACATGGGGGATCGATGCTTCAGGACCGCTCGATATCGTCGAAGGACAGCGGGTCCGTATATCGATGCGCAACATGTCGATGATGGCCCATCCTATGCATCTCCATGGTCATCATTTCCAGGTGACCGCAATCGACGGTATGGCCATCAACGGCGCCGTTCGGGATACGGTGATGCTCCCGCCCATGGCGCAGGTTGCGATTGAGTTCGATGCCAATAATCCGGGACGCTGGCCGCTGCACTGCCACCATCTTTATCACATGGCTGCCGGGATGATGACTTTCGTCGACTATGGCAAGGCGGGCTGAGGAGGCTGGTATGAGCGAAGACCGAGACATTCATCAGCCTGACCATAAAGGCGGGGAGAACCCCCACCGTCACGCGCATGCCTCCGGCCCGCGGCCCCCTTCGATGACAACCCACGGGAAATTGCCGAAGGGGACGGTCTACACATGCCCCATGCATCCGCAGATCCGGCAGAACGAGCCCGGAAACTGCCCCATCTGCGGAATGACGCTCGAGCCCGAAATGCCCACCACCGGCGAGCACGGCAGCGAAGAATATGCCGATATGAGCAGGCGGTTCTGGATCGGGTTGATCCTGAGCCTGCCGGTGGTGGCGTTGGAGATGGGCGGACATCTTGCCAATCTCCACAGCGTGCTGATGCCGCAGACGTCCAACTGGATCCAGCTCGCACTTGCGACGCCTGTCGTATTGTGGGCTGGCTGGCCGTTTTTCGAACGGGGCTGGCGTTCGCTCGTGAGTCGCCATCTCAACATGTTCACGCTCATCGCCATGGGCGTGGGCGTGGCCTGGATTTTCAGTGTCGCGGCAACCGTTCTGCCTGGCGTCTTTCCAGCGACTTTCCGTGGGTCCGACGGATCGGTTTCTGTCTATTTCGAGGCTGCCGCCGTCATCACGGTGCTCGTTCTGCTGGGGCAGGTTCTCGAACTGCGCGCACGCGAGCAGACCGGGGGCGCCATTCGCGCGCTTCTCGATCTCGCACCGAAGATCGCGCGACGCGTTCGCTCGGACGGAGCCGATGAGGACGTGGCACTCGAATCGGTCGCGGTCGGCGACATGCTGCGCGTTCGACCCGGTGAAAAAGTGCCGGTCGATGGAGTGCTGAAGGAAGGACGCAGCTCAGTCGACGAGTCCATGATTACGGGCGAATCCATGCCGGTGACAAAAGAACCCGGATCGAGGTTGATCGGCGGCACCATGAACCAGACTGGTGGCTTCGTCATGGAAGCCGCTCATGTCGGCGCCGACACCATGCTTTCCCAGATCGTGAAGATGGTGGCTGACGCCCAAAGGTCGCGTGCGCCGATCCAGCGTCTCGCTGACCAGGTTTCCGGCTGGTTCGTTCCGGTCGTCATCCTTGTTGCTCTTGCATCGTTCTTCGTCTGGTCTGCGCTGGGCCCGGAACCGCGCTTCGCGCACGGGCTCGTCGCGGCAGTCGCGGTCCTCATCATTGCCTGCCCCTGTGCTTTGGGACTGGCGACGCCGATGTCGATCATGGTCGGCGTTGGAAGGGGCGCGAGCCTTGGCGTGCTCATCAAGAACGCCGAGGCGCTGGAAAGATGCGAGAAGGTCGATACCCTGGTGCTGGACAAGACTGGCACCCTCACGGAGGGCCGTCCCCGGCTGACAAAGGTCGTTCCTGCTGCGGGATTGTCCGAGACGGAGGTGCTGCGGACCGCTGCCATGCTGGAAAGATCCAGCGAGCACCCGCTGGCGCTCGCGATCGTGAATGCCGCCCGTGAGAGGGGATTGACGCTCGGCGACGCGGAAGACTTCGACAGCCCCGTCGGCAAGGGCGTGACAGGACTTGTCGAGGGACGAAGGATCGTTCTCGGAAGCCACAGGATCATGGAGGAACACGATATCGATGTGTCGACCTTCGCATCTGTCGCCGAAGACCTGCGGGACGACGGCGCGACGGTCATCTTCATGGCTGCCGATCTAAGGATCGAAGGCCTGTTCGCGATCGCGGACCCCATTAAATCGACGACGCCGGAGGCCTTGAGAACCCTGGCGGACGAGGGTATCCGCATCGTCATGCTGACGGGGGACAACAGGACGACGGCGGTCGCCGTCGCCCGCAGCCTCGGGATCGCCGAGGTCGAGGCGGAAATCCTGCCGGAAGACAAGAGCAAGATCGTGTCGCGCCTGAGGCAGGAAGGCCGGATCGTCGCCATGGCGGGCGATGGCGTGAACGATGCCCCGGCTCTTGCGGCCGCTGACGTCGGGATCGCCATGGGAACGGGGACGGACGTCGCCATGGAGAGCGCCGGCATCACGCTTCTGAAAGGAGACCTGATGGGTATCGTCCGGGCTCGCCAACTCAGCCGCGCCACAATGGCGAATATCCGCCAGAACCTGTTCTTCGCCTTTGTCTACAACGCCGCAGGCGTTCCCATAGCCGCCGGACTGCTCTATCCGTCCTTCGGGGTATTGCTGTCGCCGATCATTGCCGCGGCAGCGATGGCTTTGTCGTCCGTCAGTGTCATCGGCAACGCGCTTCGCCTGAAGAGGGTGCGGATCTGAAAGCTCCAGCCTGGGCCCGGTCTGCGTGCCCAGGCCGGAAAACAACGCCGTGTGTCGCTTTGCCGGTATTGGAGATCACGCAGGGCTGGCAGCCGCCTATCAAAAGTTCCCGTCTCATGGTAAGTGACGCCGTGCCGCATAACCCCGTGTGCGTGGCATCCGGCCGATGCAGCCATCCTTGGCTTGGGCGCGGCGATAGCAAACCTGACCGCATCCTGATTTGGCCCATGACGATTCCAGTCGGGAGATTGTCACGGGTACCGCGCCGCAATCGACGGACCGGGCGCGGAGCGAGCGAGAACCGAACGGAGAAAAGACGATTGCAGGCGCCTGAGAAAAAAGAAAGTGGCAATTATTTCAAGGCTCCCGTTTTTGCCGTCGCGCCGATGATCGACTGGACAGACGATTTTTAAGTTATTGATTTTTATTGGTTTTTTATTTGCTTGTATAATCGTGTGTAAATTTGGTGCAGCCATCCAGATGGTTGAATAATCTCTAACAGATTAGACGATGATGCTGGGGCGCTTTATGCAAAATGAGAAAGACGCAGCGGATCACGCGAGTGGGACGTTATCGCGGGACGACTACCGTGAAAGGCTTCGAAAATTTGACGCTGTGGTTTGTGAGGCTATTGCTGTTAGCCAGGCAGCCGCCCAAAGACTGGAAATGCCCGCCGTCGGTTACAGTACGCATGTATTTACACGGATATGTGCGCACGCCCGGGCAATGATGTGTGCTCTACCGATTTCCAGATGGGTGAGAAAAGACTTCGAGACTTGGGACGTTTCTTCTGTCGCCGCTCATGCGCGCTCAATATTAGAAGGCTATCTGCTTTTTAGATATCTGGCTGATGCACCATCAGATATCGATACACAGCGCGCGTTCATAAACGTAATGCACCTATACGACTGCTTGAAGCGCATAAAGATCCTACCGCATATATTGCCTTCCGAGGAAATTGATGGCCTCAAAGGACAAGCTGACGAAATTATTTCAAGGCTTAATGAAATTCCATATTTCTTGGCGCTAGATGCGAAGCTGAAGAAGGATCTGTTAGCGGGCAAGTTTATAATGATCACGCCACAAAAGGAGGTGATTGAAGCTGTAGGTCTAGATCAAGCCGACTACGATTTTTTCTGGAATTACCTTTCACAATATACTCATGTGCTGTCATTCACATTCTATCGCATGGAGCCAAATGGTCGCGGCACCGGGTTAGAAAATGGCTTCGATCGAGATGCGCTAGGGATGGTTCTGGAATTCTGTACAGCGATCCTCGGTGCCGCAGTCGATAAAATGGTCGAAATGTTTCCCGACACCGAGGCGGTGAGGCGGGGATCGGATTCAAAATTTTCACCAGGTCCAAGCCGAAACCTTCCTAGAAGCAAGAAAAGGGCATTCAATCGAAGGTGATACCCTCGGTGTATGCAGTACCGGCCTGCCGGATTTTTCCTAGAATTATTTCGTTTTTCATGTGCATCCACCCCTGCTTTATCTGTGCAGATCCGTGTGCAGTTGGGAAATGACTTGAGAAGGGCTTTCAATGGATTCAAATGGTTGATCGTGATAGAGAGTGTTCCAAAATGTCCTACGGCACACGCAGATAGCGTTTTGTGCAACTTTGGAAAAATATGAAAAATCAATATCTTAATCGCGGAAAAGTCTTCGCGGTTGCACCCATGATCGACTGGACGGATCGTCACTGCCGCTATTTCCATCGGCAACTGACGGGGCGGGCGTTGCTCTATACCGAGATGGTCGTCGCGGATGCGATCATTCACGGGCACCGCGACCGGTTGCTCGGCTTTTCACCCGAGGAGCATCCTGTAGCGCTGCAACTCGGCGGTTCTGATCCGGCGAAGCTTTCCGAGGCCGTGCGGATTGCGGCCGACTACGGCTATGACGAGTTCAACCTCAATGTCGGCTGTCCCTCGGACCGCGTGCAGTCGGGGACGTTCGGGGCTTGTCTCATGCAGACACCCGAGGTGGTCGAGGGCTGCGCTGCCGCGATGAAAAAGGTGGCGACGGTGCCGGTCACCGTCAAATGCCGGATCGGGGTGGACGATCAGGAGCCGACCGAGGTTCTACCGGATTTCCTCGCCCGGATGATCGGGGCCGGCGCGGATGCGATCTGGATCCATGCCCGCAAGGCCTGGCTGAAGGGGCTCTCCCCGAAGGAGAACCGGGAAATCCCGCCGCTCGACTACGAGCTGGTCTACCGGATGAAGCGGGAAAACCCCAACGTCTTCCTCGGCATCAACGGCGGTATCGACAGCCTCGAGGCAGCCTCCCGGCATCTTGAGGTGATGGACGGGGTGATGCTTGGACGCGCCAGCTATCATAATGCCACGATGCTGACCGGCGTGGACGAGAAGATTTATGGCGAACCGGCACAGGAGCCGGATTGGCACGCGGTGCGTGACGCAATGATGGCCTATGCCGAACGGGTAATGGCGGATGGCGGACGGCTTTCCCATGTCACGCGGCACATGGTCGGGCTGTTCCAGGGCTTTGCAGGCGCGCGACGCTACCGGCAGATCCTTTCCACCGATGCGACGAGGGCGAGCGCCGGACCGGAGGTCATTGCGGCCGCTTTTGCTTCAGTCGACATCGCCGGCGGGCCGAAGGTTCAGGTGGCCGCCGAGTAGCCGGAAATGCGAACGGCGCCCCGAAGGACACCGTTTCATGTCTCATCTCAGGCTTCCGGTTGAGCCGGAAGCAACCCGCAAATCAGGCGAGCTGGATGTTGACGGCCTTCGGGCCCTTGCCCATGCGGTCCGGCTCGGTGTCGAAGGTGACCTGCTGGCCGTCCTTGATCGACTGGATGCCGGAAGCCTGGAGAGCGGAGATGTGGACGAATACGTCCTTAGCGCCGCCATCCGGAGTGATGAAGCCGAAGCCCTTGTCCTGATTGAAGAATTTTACAGTGCCTTTGGTGGCCATGGGAGAAGTTCCTTGTCCCTTAGTTTTGTCTATCCTCGCTTTCGGCGGACCGGAAGCGAGGGCGTTTATGCCCTTTCGCGAAAGGGCCAGTCGGAAGTCGCGATAACGGGGAAAGAACGTCTACCAGCGGGAGAAAGCCCCCAAAGACCGCATGACACGGTCACTACAATCGGTCCAGTCTCCGGGATCATTAATGCCCGAACGACGCGAGAATTAAGGGTTTTCCACCGAAAAGGCAAGGGCGAAAACAGGGCCATTGCGTGTTTGCATTTGGTCAAACGACTGAATCCATTGACATTTGAGGGGAGGAACGGGCCGGACGAGGAGCCTTCGGGGTTGATGAGCGCCCGCCTTCGGGCTAGGAAGGCGCGGGGGCAAATTTAGCAATGCCGAAGACAGGTGCCACCGTGATCGATCCCTACCAGCTGCTCGGGCTTTCCCGCGACGCGAACGACGCGGCGATCAAGGCCGCCTATCGCAAGATCGCCAAGACCGAGCATCCCGACGGCGGCGGCGATGTCGACCGTTTCGCCAGGGTGACGGCGTCCTACGAACTGCTCAAGGACCCGGTGCGGCGCAAGGTCTATGACGACACCGGCTACGACCCGCAGCTTGCCGATACCGCCGATCTCAAGGGCCTGATGATGCTGGAAACGCTGGTCAACGACATGATCCTCGACGAGCGCGAGCCCGGCAGTTTCGACCCCGTGGCGGGGCTCCGCCGCAAGCTCACCGACGACATCCTGAAGACGCGCTTCCATATTCTCGAGCTGGAACGCCATCGCGCCCGGGTGCGCCAGCATCTCGACCGTATCGGCCGCCGGCCGGAGGCGGATGTGCTCGGCTCCATGCTGAAGGCGCGCACGCAATCCATCACCGACGCCATCCGCACCGCCGAGACGCAGATCGAGGCGATCGAGCGGGCCTATACCATGCTCGAGGGCTATTCCTACGAGCTGGAGCCGGAACCTCTGCCCAAGGCCGCCGAATAGGCGCGATTGCGGGCGAGGGGAGAACGGCGCGCCTCTCGCGCCATCCCGATGTTTTCACGATGCATCCGCTGACGGCGGGCCGGGCGGCGCGACGCATTCTCCGGCGGGCGGTTGCGTGTTCGCGGCTATCGTTTCATCGGGACAGGACGGGGCCTCCGTCGCGGGCCGATCGGGTTCAGCGCGGGCGATCCGCATCAGCGCCTCGAAACGCTCCAGCATGTCGCCCTGCAGCAAAGCGGGCTCCTGGCGCAGCCAGTCCCTGGCCAGGAACCGCAGCAGGGGGCGCTCGATGTGGAAACGGGTGAGCGTGTCGAAGACGATGCGCATCGTCCCCTCCTGCAGCCAGCGTTGAGCCGGATCGGGCGAGGGCGGCGGCAGGGGGCTGTGGGCGATCAGCAGTCTGATGACGACCTCGGCTTCGACGCGCAAGGCATCGTAAAGGGCGCGCTGCTGTTCCGTAAGCAAGGCGGCGCAATCGGTCTCATCATAATCCGGCAACCAGACCCCGCAATGCCGCTGCCGGCGGCAGGCGCGCCGCAGGCAGATACGGGAGATACCGAGGGCGTCAGCGGTCATCAGGGCGATGCAGTCACGAACCGGATCGGGTTCGGCGGCATTGTCGGGCGCGATGGCGTCCGGGGTGGTGTTTTCGGAATTCCCGGTCATGTCCTTGCTCCTTCGCGTCGATCCGGCTTGCGGATGGGGGGAGGGCCGTCCGTCATCCGGACGCGCCAAAACCTTCACGCGCGGTCTCCCGCCGTGGTTCTCCTCATTTCGGTTCCCCTTTTCGGCCTTTCGGCGAAGGGGATGCGGACGGGGCGCTGGAAGCTGCCTCGTAAAGTAAAAAGATGTGACACCTTCCGGCGCCCCGTTCGGCGGTTTTTATCCGCGCGGTCGGTCCCTCTGCTCCGGCGGTTCCCAGGAGTTTCCGTCCGTCGGGCTGCGGCTTTCACCGCCGGACGCCCGGGACCACCCGATACCGCCGGTCTCTGACGCCTTGCAGGCGCGTCCGGCGCGCCGTCAGGGCCGACATGGGGTTCAGCCGTCCGAGGCCTTCCCATGTCCCCACGTCGCCGGAGGGAGACCAGTTTGCACGGACCCCGAAAGACCGGGCCTGCGATCGCCCGAACCTTTCAGCGCCGGTTCCGCCTCGCCGGGCACGCACACCCGGTGTATCCGCGACGGAACGGATGGATTGTAGGCACGGGAGATAAGGGCGGGGATTTTGCGGGAAAGCGGGGATCGCGGTTACGGCCAAGGAGGATGCGCCTGTTCGCACCGACGCCCGATTTATGCCGCTTGCCGTTATTACAGGCTAGTTCTTCGGAGCAATCCCACCCGCAACATGGTTTGCGACCGGCGGCCTGCGCCGAAAACGGGGCAGGCGGCACAGGAGGAAAATGGCATGCGCATCTTGAGGATCGGGCTGATGACGCTGGGTCTTGCCATCATGGCCGCCGCCATTGCGGGATGGTACTGGGTTGCCGCCTTCGGCTGCGGCATGAACACGACCGGCTGCCGCGATGTCCGCATCCCTATGCCCTGGCAGGACCCGGAGCTTTTCGGCGTGCTCGGGCCGCTCTTCGGGCTTGGGGTGGCGGTGTTCGTGCTGGGGAAGTGGGTGGTGAAGGGGTAGGCCTTCCTCTCCGACATCGTTCATCGAACCGGCAGATTGCTGCCCTTGCCAGCCGCCGCCATCGGGATCACGCTTGCAGCCAGAGCGAAGGAGGAGAGCATGAAGCTGATTGTCGGATTCTTCGAAACGAAGCCGGGAAAACGCGAGGCCTATCTGGAGGCGGCGCGGGACCATCTGGAAAAGAGCCGCCTCGACCCCGATTGCCATTATATCGAACTCGTACCGATGCCGGGCCACCCCGACCGCATCCTTCTCGCGGAGGCCTTCACCAGCGAAGCCGCGCATCGCCGCCACGAGGACACGGACCATATGCGGGCACTCTGGGCCGTCGGCCCCTCGCTGCTGTCGCATGTCGTGATCGACTCGATGGTCTCCGACACCGTCGAGCATATCGACGAGCGGTTTGATTGAAGGGGGGTAGCTCGGGCTCCCGCCGTTTTGTTTGTTCCGTCGTCTGGATGTTCGCGACGGTGTGGGCGGCTTGTGGGTGTGCCTCTGAGGCACGTCCCTCCGATTGGGTAGGTGATAGGTGTGACCGGGTTATGCGCATTGACTGAGGCCGTTCTCGAATCCTCTTAACATGACATGTCAGGACCCTCTGCCTTCAACATTCTAAGATTTGTTTGAGCGCTAGATCCTTGTCCATGATCCCATAACCAGCTAGCCTCCGGCGGTTCCACCGGAATGCACTAAGATAGACAGGCGATACATGATTAGAGAATGGGACATCAAGCACACTACATTTTCGTTTGCTGATTTTCTGAGTTGGCAAAAAGCAGCCGCGCTAGAACTAAGTCCCAGCTTTCAAAGGCGCAGCGTATGGACTAAGGCTCAGAAGTCTTATTTCATCGATACCGTCTACCGAGGTTTACCAGTTCCGATCATATTCCTGCGAGAGCGCACGGACGTCGAGACCCTCTCGACTGTGAGGGAGGTAGTCGATGGTCAGCAGAGATTGAGAACCCTTCTCGCGTACGTAGACGTTGACTGCCTTAGTGATCGGGGAGAGCGGGACTATTTTACTGTACAAAAAAAGCACAACACCGACCTATCCGGTAAATTTTTCGCCGATTTAAATGCACATCAAAAGAAAAGAATACTATCTTATCAATTCAGTGTTCATGTCCTCCCTACCGATACAAGCGATTCTGAGGTCTTAAGCATTTTCGCTAGGATGAATTCGACTGGATCGAAGCTCAATGATCAAGAGTTGAGAAACGCAGAATACTTTGGAGCTTTCAAGATTGCTAGCTATGATCTGGCTCATTCGAATCTAAACCGTTGGCGTGAGTGGAAGCTTTTTTCGGAGATTGAAATAGCGAGAATGAAGGAAGTTGAGTTCACCAGCAGCCTTCTGATAACGCTGATCGATGGTCTTTTCGAAAGAACTCAAGCTAATATTGAAAAATACTATAAGAATTATGATGACGATTTTCCTCGGCAGGACGAAGTTGAAAAGCGCTTCCACTCAGTGATGCATTCAATCGAGTCGAACTTTGGTGAAAACGTCGCCACCAGCGTTTATTCAAATTCTTCGATGTTTCTGCAACTGTTTCATCTCGTCCGTAGGCTTGAGGATGCCGATATTCCCTTGAGCAAGGCGCGCGCTCGCGCGATTATCAACGTGGGAGAGCGAATTCAAAACAGAAACAATTTGCCGGAGAATGTAAGTGTGGCACTTGCAAGTCGCTTTAACCGTCTAAGCAACCAGAAGTCTGTTTCCGATTTTCTGTTTCAGCATGCAGCCATCTGATCACGTAAAAAACTTCCAGGTGAAAGTTAAGCGCGCGAGAAAGCTCCTCGCGCGGCAGCTCCAGTTCCAAGCCGATGGTGTTCTCCCTGTTACTGAGCTTGAGGCAATCTACGAATTGTCGTTCTTCAACATATTCGTTGCTTTTGAAAATGAGCTTGTCGAGTTGATGAAGACGAATCTAATAATGGCACACGATTCAAAAGGTAGAATTAGGAGTATATTTGCCCCTCAAAATAGAGCGTTGGCGGAAAGGCTGCTTCTAGGAAATAATCGATACTTTCAACTTCTGCCTGTTGAGCAAATGGAAAAGATCGCCAAGGTGTATTTAAAAAATGGATGGCCTTTTGTTAGCTTAACGGAGGTTCAAAAAGCGTCGATTCGACAGGCGTATGCGGTGAGAAATCACATCGCACACCGCAGTTCTGAGAGCAAGGCGAGTTTTAAGAAGAAAGTTTTGAACTTCGCTAATCTTCCCAGATCGTCTACCTCTCCAGGTTACTATTTAAGAAATAAAATGACAATTTCTGTTACTTATTTCGATCATCAAGTCGCTCAAATTGGCAGCTGCCTGAAGCAGATTGCAGACGCTAGCTGAGCAGCAAGAAGCTGTCATCGTCCCGGCCGTCCCGTCTTCCCCTTCGTCCTGCTCTTGCGTTTCTGGTCGCCTTCGTCCTCGTAGGAGCCGACGCCGGCCTTGGCGCGGATGATGGGGCGGGGGTCGTCGGGTTTCCCTTCCCCAACCCTCCCCACATGGGAGAGGGAGCTGGTCGTGCCTGCCGGCTTCTCCGGAATCCTGCCGGTGACCGGTTTTTCGGTGCGGCCGACTGTCATTTCGTCGAGAGTATTCTTTCTAAACAAGGAGCGCTTAGGCCCGTCGCTTGGGCTCCGGGCGTTCGTCTCTGCAATCGATTCACCGGATCGATTGCTCCGCTGCGCGGACCGCTCCTCACTCTTCCGGAACAGCGATTTGCCGGCGGGGATGGCCATGTCGGTGCCGGGGCCCATGTCGTCGAGCGAGGGCTTTTCGAAGTAGGACGAGCCCCGGCCTTCCGGCCTGCCGGTTTTCGAGCGGCCGGAGAGGGAGATGCGGGGTTCGTCGGGTTTCGCCTCCCCAACCCTCCCCACAGGGGGGAGGAAGGTCGTCGCGTTTGCGGCATCCGTCGCGTCATCCGGTGCAGGATCGCCGGCTTCGAGGGAGCCAGTGGAGGCGCTGCCCCTGGGCTTTCCGGTGCCCTTTTCCTGGGCCTGGGCTTCCTCCCGCGACAGGGGATCGTCCATGGCTGCGAGTTCGACGGCCTTGAGGCGCTTGATCTCGTCGCGCAGGCGGGCGGCCTTTTCGAAGTCGAGGTCGGCGGCGGCATCGCGCATCTGCTTTTCCAGCGCGTTGAGATGGGCCTGCAGGTTGGCGCCCACCAGATGGCCGCCATCGGCAAAGCCCTTGCCGGCGACGCCGGAGATGTCGGCGCGGACATGGTCGCGTTCGTAGACGCTGTCGAGGATGTCGGAAATCTTCGCCTTGACCGATTCCGGCGTGATGCCGTGTTCGAGATTGTAGGCCATCTGCTTTTCGCGGCGACGGGCGGTCTCGTCCATCGCCCGCTTCATCGAGCCGGTGATCTGGTCGGCATAGAGGATGACCTTGCCGTCGACGTTTCGCGCGGCGCGGCCGATGGTCTGAATGAGCGAGGTTTCCGAACGCAGGAAGCCTTCCTTGTCGGCATCGAGGATGGCGACGAAGCCGCATTCGGGAATGTCGAGACCTTCGCGCAGCAGGTTGATACCAACAAGCACGTCGAAGGCGCCGAGACGCAGGTCTCGGATGATCTCGATGCGCTCCAGCGTATCGATGTCCGAGTGCATGTAGCGGACGCGGACACCCTGTTCATGCAGGTATTCGGTGAGGTCTTCGGCCATGCGCTTGGTGAGCACGGTGACGAGGGTACGGTAGCCCTTCTGGGCCGTCTCGCGGATCTCGCCGAGCACGTCGTCGACCTGGGTCTTGGCCGAACGGACCTCGACCGGCGGGTCGATCAGGCCGGTCGGGCGGATGACCTGTTCGGCGAAGACGCCGCCGGCCTGTTCCATTTCCCAGCCGCCGGGGGTGGCGGAGACGGCAACCGTCTGCGGGCGCATCGCGTCCCATTCCTCGAAGCGCAGCGGGCGGTTGTCCATGCACGACGGCAGGCGGAAGCCGTATTCGGCCAGCGTCGCCTTGCGGCGGAAGTCGCCGCGATACATGCCGCCGATCTGCGGGATGGTGACGTGGGATTCGTCGATGAAGATCAGGGCGTTATCGGGGATATATTCGAACAGCGTCGGCGGCGGCTCGCCCGGCTTGCGGCCGGTGAGATAGCGCGAATAGTTCTCGATGCCGGCGCAGGAGCCGGTGGCCTCGAGCATTTCGACGTCATAGCGGGTGCGCTGTTCGAGGCGCTGGGCCTCCAGCAGGCGGCCGGCCTTTTCCAGCTCGGCGAGGCGCTGCTTCAGCTCGTCCTTGATCGCCTTGATCGCGCCGTTCAGCGTCGGGCGGGGGGTGACGTAGTGGGAGTTGGCGTAGATCTTCACCGACTTCATGTCGCCGGTCTTCTTGCCGGTCAGCGGGTCGAACTCGGTGATGGTCTCGATCTCGTCGCCGAACATCGAGATGCGCCAGGCGGCATCCTCAAGGTGGGCCGGGAAGATCTCGATGGTATCGCCGCGCACCCGGAAGGAACCGCGGGTGAAATTGATGTCCTGCCGCTTGTACTGCTGGGCCACGAGGTCGGCGAGAAGCTGGCGCTGGTCGAGCCGGTCGCCGACGGTCATCTGGAAGGTCATGGCGGTATAGGTTTCGACCGAGCCGATACCGTAGATGCAGGAGACCGAGGCGACGATGATGCAGTCGTCGCGCTCGAGGATGGCCCGGGTGGCGGCGTGGCGCATCCGGTCGATCTGCTCGTTGATCGACGATTCCTTCTCGATATAGGTGTCCGAGCGCGGCACATAGGCCTCGGGCTGGTAGTAGTCGTAGTAGGAGACGAAATATTCGACCGCGTTGTCGGGGAAGAAGTTCTTGAACTCCGAATAGAGCTGGGCCGCCAGCGTCTTGTTGGGTGCGAGGATCACCGCAGGCCGCTGGGTCTCCTCAATCACCTTGGCCATGGTGAAGGTCTTGCCCGAGCCGGTGACGCCGAGCAGAACCTGGGAACGCTCGCCGTCCTTGATGCCGGAGACGAGGTCGCGAATGGCCGTCGGCTGGTCGCCGGCCGGCGCGTAGTCAGAGACCATGCGGATGGCGATTCCGCCTTCCGACTTTTCCGGGCGCGCGGGACGGTGAGGCGTCCAGATCTCGCCGTGCTTGAACAGCGGATTGCCGCTTTCGATCAGCTTTGCCAGCGCATCGACGGTGGCCGTGACGCCGCCCTTGGCCAAAGCGCCTGCCTCTTCCAGCGAAACGTCGAGGCCCGCAACCGGATTGAGGCCGGCGGCGGCGCGGGTCTTCGGATCGGAGGAGGCGCCGATGGAGACGCCGCGGGAGGTTTTCGTCGCGGTGGTGTTCCTGGCGGTCTTCTGGGTTTTCTCCAGCGCCACTTTCTCGGCGTGCTTGCGCGCCTCGATCTCGATCTTCTTGCGGTGCTTGCCCGCCTTGGAGGCAATCTCGCGCTGGCTTTCCACGGTCGAGGCTTCCGCCTCGGCCTCGAGCTGCTTTACCCAGTCGGAAACGCTGCCGGAAAGCGGAGCGCCCTCGAACGACGCCTGCGGCGCCTCTTCAAAACCGGAAGGGGACGGGGAATTCTTCGGTGATCTGGCCATGCCGCGAATATGGAGAATCCGTTCCCCAAAGGAAAGGGGGCGCGGCCGAAAAACCGGAACAAAAAAGCAACGGCCAGTCGGGTAACTGACACGACGCTGGCAGGAGGAAGCCGGCGGTAAAACCCTCGGGCAGCGGGAAGACCGATCCTATCGAACACTCACGCGACGGCCTTGCGGGCGGCGGTCTGTTCGCGGTGGCCGGCAATCCAGCCGAGCAGGCTTTCCACGGGCATCGGCCGGGCAAAGTGATAGCCCTGGGCGATGCGGCAGCCGAGCATGCCGAGGATCGCGGCGTCCTCCTCCGTCTCGACGCCCTCGATGACGATGTCGAGCGACAGGGCAGAGCCAAGGCCGACAAGGGCGGCGATGAGATCCTGATTGGCGCGGGAGCCGGCAACGCCCCTGGCGAAGCTGCGGTCGATCTTGAGCCGGTCGATCTTCAGGCTGATGAGATAGGCGAGGGAGGAATGGCCCATGCCGAAATCATCGACCGCAAGCTTGTATCCGGCCGTTTCCAGCCGCTTCAGCTGCTCGCCGGCTCCCTCGGTGTCGAGGATCGCCTCTTCGGTGATCTCGATTTCCAGACGGGCCGGGTTGATGCCATGCTGGCATGTGACCAGTTCCAGCATATCGGCGACCGAATAGAGGGCGAATTCACGCGGCGAAATGTTGAGGGCAACGGTGGCGTCCGGCAATCCCAGTCCCGGAAGGCGGTTGAGCATGCGGCATACGGCGGCGGCGATATGGCCTGTCAGCTTCTCGGCCAAGTGCATGGACTGGGCCGCGGAGATGATCTCCGGCGGAGAAATGAAGCCGATATGGGGGTGATACCAGCGCACCAATGCCTCGAAGCCCGAGATTTCGTTGCTGTCCAGCCGCACCTGAGGCTGGAACCAGACCTCGATCTGACCGGAAAGAATGGCCTGTTCGAGATCCTGCTCGATCAGCCGCAGCCGGTCGGCCTGCTCCTTCAAGCCGGGATCGAATTCCTGAAGTTGGCGGCGGCCCTTGGCCTTGGCCTCGTAGACAGCCATGTCGGCGCAGGCGAGAAGTTCCTCAGCGCTCTGCGCATGGGTGGGAAAGGCGGCCAGTCCCATGCTGAGCCCGACGACAGATTGCGCACCGCCATAGGCGATCGGCGCACCGCTCGCCTCGATCAGCCGACCGGCATGGGCGAGGGCCCGATCGCATGCGTCGGGGCCTGTGGTGACGACCGCGAATTCGTCGCCGCCGAGGCGGGCGATCAGTCCGTCGTTCCCGACTATCTCGCTGAGGCGGCGACCGACCTCGCGCAGCACCGCATCGCCGGCGCTATGGCCCAGCGTGTCGTTGATGGACTTGAAACGGTCGAGATCAACGATCAGCAGCGCGACCTCGCCTCCCTTTACCGAGGCTTCGGCGATATCGCCGAGCAGCCGGCCGTTGAAATACATGCGATTGGCGAGACCCGTCGTGGTGTCGCGATTTGCAAGCGTCTCAAGACGGGCGTTCTGCTGCAGGATCTCGTCATTGGCGATGGCGAGCGATTGGGCCAGTTCCGTCGCTTCGAGCTTGCTCACAATATTGCTGATGAAGACGGCCTCGGCCGACCGGCTGGAGCGGATCATCACCAGCATCATTCCGAGGACGTTGATGGTCATGAGGGCGGAAAAGATGCCGCCAATGTTGAGCAGGGCCAGGAGAATCGAGAGGTGAATCGGAAGCGAGAAGGTGAGTGCCACACGGGTGTCGCCAATGCCGCGCAGAATCGAGCCGGCGGAAATGCCGATCATCACGAGAATGAGCAATCCGCCGATATTGGAGAGATCGAAACCCGGAACGCAGTAGGGAAGGGCCGCCCAGGCAAGACCCGAAAGAAACGCTCCCCCGACGAGCACCCGCAGGGCATACTCGGGCCGGGTCTCGATCCAGTGAAAGCGCAGGAGCCTACGGCACGCAACGAGACGGAGGGCCAGCGTACCGAGCAGGACGGCGAACCAGAGGGATACGGAGAGCGAGGCACCGTGGGCAATAAAGGCAAGGACAGCTGTCGAGGCCGAGATCAGGGCATTAAAGGAGAGGGTGGCCGGCAGTCCTTCAACAAGGTGTGTTGCCTGAGCCTTGCGGATCTCCGGCAGAAACTTCGCAGCAATCGGCTTGGCGTTCTGGGTCAATGCGGCAATCCGGTTGAAAAATGAAAATGAGCAAAAAAGTCGTTGAATATCAGAACCGGCCATGATCCTGACACGATTCCGATAAGATTCATTTAACGGCCGCCCACCCCATTTTTGGGGTAATCGATTGATCGCAAAGGGACCTTTTTTGTACGCTACCGAATTTTAGGGTAGGTACGAACAACGCTCGCGATCACCGAGACTGGACGTGCTGTCATATTGCTGCATGTCTCATGCAAACCGTCGCGCCTTCGATTCTCCCACGAACGCGACAGTCAAACCAACCGCATCTTCTGCAGGGTCACTCCATGTCATTCGTCAATCCGGCCGCCGTCTGGCCAATCGTGCTGCTGTCTCTCTCCAACGTCTTCATGACCTTCGCCTGGTACGGACACCTCAAGTTCCGCAGCTCGGCGCTGATTGGCGCCATCCTCATCAGCTGGGGGATCGCCTTCTTCGAATATTGCCTGGCGGTTCCGGCAAACCGGATCGGCGCGCAGGTCTATTCGGCCGCGCAGTTGAAGACCATTCAGGAAGTCATCACACTGCTGGTCTTTTCCGGATTTTCGGTCTTCTGGCTGAAGGAATCGCTCACCATCAACCACTTTTTCGGCTTTGCGCTGATTGCGGTCGGTGCAGCCCTGATTTTCCGCGCCTGAGCTATGATGCTGCGGGCTCCGCGCTTCGTCCGATTCCGGGTCAGGCCGGCGGAACGGGTGTCGGTTTTCCTTCGCCATCGAGCGCGACCATTACGAAGGTCGCCTCGGTGACCTTTTCAAGCGTGTGCGTGAGATAGCGCTGCGCCCAGGCCTCGACGGAAAGCGTCATGGACGTGCGTCCGACCTTCGTCACGTCGGTATAGATGCACAGGGTGTCGCCAATCTTGACCGGTAGCGCGAAGGCCATTTCCCGGACTGCGGCAGTGACCACGCGGCCGTGCGCGCGCTCGGCGGCACGGATGCCCGAGGCAAGGTCCATCTGCGCCATGACCCAGCCGCCGAAAATATCCCCGGCCGCATTGGCGTCCGCCGGCATGGCAAGGGTTCGCAAGGTCAATTCGCCGGTGGGCCTGGCTTCGCCGCTCATCTTTCGCTTTCCTGTCTTGCATATGGTCCGGCGGCGAGGGACGCCCGGCGGAATCGTCGTAGATACAGGCTAGGAGATATGCTGGCGCCATACAATGGAAGAGCGACCGCTCGCCGCGACTATGATTTATTGCCTACAAATATTCACATATTCCAATTTACAGATTTCGTAATTTGACGATGAAACGATCTCCGATACATTTTCGGGGGACGTTTCAATGAGAAATTTCGGTATTTCCATCAGACTCTATTTGCTTGTGGCGCTGGCGCTTGGCGTGCTCGTCGCGACGCTGACATTCAGCCTTTTCCGCTCTTACGAGACGCTGGCGGCGGAGCGGCGCGCGGGACTTGCATCGATCGACCAGACGGCTCTGGCCGTGTTTGCAAAGTATCACAAGATGGAGGAGGCCGGCACACTTAGCCGCGACGAAGCCCAGGCCAAGGCCAAGGAGGTGATCGGCGCGATGCGCTACGGCAAGGATGGCTATCTGTGGATCAACGACACGGATGCCAGAATGGTCCTGCATCCGATCAAGCCCGAACTGAACGGCAAGGACCTGTCCTCGATGCAGGATCCGAACGGCAAGCGCATCTTTGTCGAGTTCGCCCGCATCGTGAAGGAAAAGGGCGAGGGTTATGTCGATTACTACTGGCCGAAACCCGGTGCCGAGGCGCCGGTCGAGAAATTCTCGCATGTCGTCGGCTTCGCTCCCTGGGGCTGGATCGTCGGAACGGGCGTCTATGCGGACGATCTGCAGGCGATGTTCTACAAGAACGCCATGTGGTTCGGCGCCATTATCCTGGCAAGCGTCGTCATCGTCGTCGCAAGCGCCTATGCCGTGGTGCGCAGCGTCGTGAAGCCGGTAAACCGCCTGAAGGCGGCCATGGCCGACATCGCCGAGGAACGGGTGGACACGGAGATCGTCGATGCCGGCCGCAGGGACGAGATCGGCGGCATGGCAGACACCCTGCTGGTGCTTCGCGAATCCGTTCGGGAGCGTATTCAGTTGCGCGAACGGGAAGCAGAACAGCAGGCTCACCTGGATTCCGAACGCCAGAACAACGAAAACGTGCTGCGCAGCGCCTCGGACCGGCAGAACCTCGCGATCGGCGAAATCGGCACGGCTCTCGAACGCCTAGCGGAAGGCGACCTGACGGTGCAGGTCGGCAATATCGGAGCTGACTACGAAAAGCTGCGGCAGGACTTCAACCGGGCGGTCTCGGCGCTGAACGGCGTCATCTCCGCCATCAACCACACCAGCGACATCGTCAGCGAGAACGCGGGCGGTATCAGCGAGGCAACCAACAACCTGTCGCGCCGGACCGAGCAGCAGGCAGCCGCGCTGGAGGAGACCGCCGCCGCGCTCGACGAAATCACGGCAACCGTCCGGACCGCATCCGAACGCGCCGCAGAGGCGCGCGACAAGGTGAGCGAAACCAAGCTCAGCGCCAACCGCTCCGGCGAGATCGTGCGCAATGCCGTCGATGCCATGGGGCGGATCGAGGCTTCGTCCAACCGGATCAACCAGATCATCTCGGTGATCGACGAAATCGCCTTCCAGACCAACCTCCTGGCGCTCAACGCCGGGGTCGAGGCGGCCCGGGCCGGAGAAGCCGGCCGCGGCTTTGCGGTCGTCGCCCAGGAAGTGCGGGAGCTTGCCCAGCGTTCCGCCAATGCGGCGAAGGAGATCAAGACGCTGATCCACGACTCGGCGGCCGAGGTCGGGAACGGTGTTACGCTGGTCCGCTCCACCGGGGAAGCACTGGTCGAGATCGAGAAACTGGTCAACGAGGTCAACGACCACGTCGCTTCGATCGCGACCGCGGCACGTGAACAGGCGACAGGGCTGCAGGAGATCAACACGTCCGTCAACCATATGGACCAGATGACGCAGCAGAACGCCGCCATGGTCGAGGAGACCTCGGCGGCCGGCCAGACGCTGGCGGAGGAAAGCCGGCATCTGCGCGAACTGCTGTCACGGTTGCGGGTGGGTGCGGAAGGAACAGGACGGCGTCACGCAGCCTGACACGCCTGACCGATATCGACCGCCGGCGGGAGGCCCTGCCGGCGGTTTTCGTTTTTCCGGAACATCAGTTCCTCCGGCAGGTCGAGGCAAGCTTCGCCAGCGCCGCAGAGGAGCCGGAGAGCGTGAAGGTCCGCGTCCCGAACGCGGGTTCGCGCGGGGCGAGCGTGATCGAAGAACCGCTCTTCACCATGGCGAGAACCGGGCCGTCCTGCGGCAAGGGGAGAAAAAGGGTGCCGTCCATGGCCTGGTAGACGAAGGTTTCCTCGCGTTTCCCGGCGTCGCTGGAAATGACGACCGGTCCGCTCCATTCGGGATTGCCGCCAGGCGGATCACCCCGGCCGCCGTCGTCATAGCTCAGCGCCAGCATGCCCGGCTCGCCGCATTGCAGATAGAGCATCGCCTCCCGGTCGCCGTCCGTCACGGGGGCGCAGACGTGGGCGGTCATCGCCCTGCCGCCCTCGACGTCCCAGACCTCCGCCTTCCATCTTTCGCACTCGGCGGACAGGGCGGGCAGGGCAGTGAACACGAGCAGGCCAAGAGCTGCGACGAGACGCGGAGCCGGCATGGAAGATCCCCCTTATGCGCAAGGATTGACATGCACCGGATCTAGGCACGGGACTGCGGGCTGCACAAGCGCCAAAACCGACCGGAATGCCGCAGCGGCTTCGAGACGCCGAAGCGCCATTTCCCGAATCGGTTCCGGCAATCGTGCCGAAAGCCGGTCGCCATTGACTAAAATCCAAACGAAACATTAACGGCTCGCGTCTATTCTCTGTGCATGCCGGTTTCAGGCTCAAGCAGACGGATTTTGGTATGGCGTCTTCCTTTCTGCAACGTTCCGCGTTGGTCCTCCTGCCGGCCGCGGCCATTGCCTCGTGCACCGGCGACCGCGTCATGCCGCCCCAGGACATTGCGGCCAATCCCACGCGATCCGCCACGAGCGACCGGCAACTCGAAGGCCGCGTCCAGGACGTCGATGCCGGCAGGCAACTGCTCGGTCCCGCCGGATCGCCGGTGGCTTACGCGGCGGAACCGGTGCGCGGCAACCAAGGCAGCGCGGCGATAGACTATCTCGATACGCCCAATCTCGCAGGCCTGGACAGTGGCGCGACAGCCGAAACGGAGATGACGTCGAGCGAGGGGATGGCATTGCCGCCAGCCGAGCCGGGCGCGGAAGCGCTTTCGTCACCGGCGGGAGGCGCTTACGACATTCCCGCCGAGGGCATCAACATCGACGCCGAACTCGGCGTGGCCCCGTCCGCCGAGCCAAGGGAACCGGTCGCACCGCAGATCCTCGTGCCGCAGGGGCCGATGGCGATTGCCGAAGGCACGACCGCCCAGCCGGTGGTCGACGGGATCGGGACGGAAAATCCCGTTATCCTGCCGCCTGACGGCCAGGAGATTACCGGCGGCGGTCTTTGACGCCGCAGGCGCTGCGACCTCAGACGACGACGCCCGTGCGATTGGTGGACATGGTCAGCTTGCGCTCGGCGCGTTCCTGCTGGGGGGAACGGTTGTAGAGTTCGCGATAACACTTGGAGAAGTGCGAGGCGGATACGAAGCCGCAGGCGACCGCCACCTCGACGACCGGCATGGACGACTGGACCAGCAGATGGCGGGCCCGGTCGAGACGGATCTCGAGATAGTAGCGGGCGGGGGAGCGCCCCATCTCCTGGCGGAACAGGCGCTCGATCTGACGGCGCGACAGGCCGGCATCATCGGCGATCTCCAGAAGGGAGAGCGGCTCCGACAGATTGTTTTCCATGAGCTCGATGATCGACAGGACCTTGGAGTTCTGTACGCCGAGGCGGGCGCGCAGCGGCAGGCGCTGGCGGTCATGGGCGCTGCGCACGCGGTCGGTCAGGTGCTGCTCGCAGACGCGGTTGACGAGACCCTCGCCGAAATCCTGGCCGATCAGGTTCAGCATCATGTCCAGCGAGGCCGTGCCGCCGGCGCAGGTGTAGAGATTGCCGTCGACTTCATAGAGATCGGCATAGACCTCCGCCTGCGGGAAGGTTTCGGAGAAACCGGGAAGGTTCTCCCAGTGGATGGCGCAGCGTTTGCCGTTGAGCAGCCCCGCCTGCGCCAGCACATGGGCGCCGGTACAGAGGCTGCCGACGGCGCAACCGCGGTTATAGGCTTCCCGCAGCCAGGCGTTCACCGACTTGTTGTGGAATTCCTCGACATAGATGCCGGAACAGACGATCGCCATGCTCGGGCGGTTTTCGCCGGAGAGGAAGCGCCGTTCGTCGGCCAGCGAGGAATTGACCTCCATGGCGATGCCGCTCGACGAATAGACCTTCTGCCCGTCGACCGAGGCAAGGCGCCATTCATAGGCGGAATAACCGAGCATGCGGTTGGCGATGCGCAGCGTTTCAATCGCACCTGCGAAAGGCAGAAGCGTGAAATGCGGTACCAGAAAAAAGACGAGCGAGCGCTTCTTGGTCTGCTTGTTCATGTCGATGCCCATTGTTCCCACGTTTTTCCCATTCCTTGCGTGGAACGGCGCTTTCCGGTTGCCGATATGCGACATCATAGTGACGAAAAGCGGCGGTTTTTCCGACGGGACATCGGAAACGCGACATTTTTTCAAAGTTCGGCCCGGGCGGAAGGAGATTTCCGCCCGGGCCGGGAAATTTCGTCAGATGACTGAAAATTCATCGGGAATTCGACTGCGATCGCAGGGATCAAAGCAAAACCTTCACCCGTATCCGTCATTGGCGGCATGTCCGGGGCAACGGGCCTGTCGCAAATGTGACTAACGGGATCGCGGACGCGCCGTGTCGCCGGCAGGCCAGCCGAGGTCTTTCCTGAGATCGAAAGGCATCGCCTCGAGGGCGCGATCCTCCTCGCGTCGCCGGTGCCATTCGCGCCAGGCGGCAATCACGGAAACGAGACCTGCCGAAATCCCGGCCGCTGCCCATGACCGGCGCGAGCGCCGGGAAAACCGTGCCTCATCCATTACCATAGTCATAGCATTCTCCTTTTCGTGTGCGCCTCATCCGGCCCATTCGTTTTGCACCTTAATGCGTCATCAATCCAACGAATGTTTTTCAACGGTATCATCATGAATATTGATGATACGAACTCTGCTACACGTCGCTTGCCCGTTTCTTCCGCGGCGGCCAGCCGACATCGCGCTGAAGACGGCGGGGAAGCTGCTCCATCTCGCGTGCGAGCTTCGCACGCTGTCTTCCCTGCAAAAGGGAAACCACCAATGATTGTGCTCCGGTGGCATTAATCAGGCGCGTAATGATGGCTATCAGCATATCGACATCTCCTCGCTACCAACCCTTGCTGGTAAATATGGGGGCGAGTTGACTATCAATCAAATGAAATGATATGGTCTTCATATTCAATTATATTGAGGATTGCGCGATGACCCTGACAATTCGCCAACCCCTGCCGCTGCTGGATAACGACATCCTGCGCACATTCGTGGCGATTGCGGAGACGGGCAGTTTCACCACGGCCGCAGACAGGGTGTTTCGCACCCCGTCGGCCGTTTCGATGCAGATCAAGAAACTGGAAGAGCAGTTGAACGCGACGCTCTTCCTGCGCGATGCACGGTCGGTGACGCTGACGGAAAGCGGCGAGACGCTATTGCCCTATGCCCGACGGATGCTCGCCCTCTCGAACGAGGCGGTCGGCCGTTTCCGCATGCCGGAGATGAAGGGGGTCGTCCGTCTCGGCGCTCCCGACGACATCGGCGAACGCTTCATGCCGACGATCCTGCGCCGTTTCGCCGAAGTCTACCCGGCGATCATGGTCGATCTGACGGTGGACACGTCCTCCCAACTGCGCCGCCGCCTGCAGGAGCAGAGGCTCGACCTGACGCTTATCAATTGCGCTCCGGGCATCGTCAGCCATGAAGGCGAGGTGATCCATACCGAGCAACTCGTGTGGGCGGGAGCCAAGTGCGGCACCGCGCATCTGCGCGATCCGCTGCCGGTGTCGATCTGGGAGGACGGGTGCTGCTGGCGCGCGGACGCGCTGGCGCGGCTGGAAAAGGAAAAGCGCCAGTATCGCATCGCCTACCTCTCGGCCCACACGATGGCGCAGCGCGCCGCGGTCATCGCCGATCTCGCCGTGGCGCCCCTGCCGCGGAGCTATCTGACCGACGACATGGTGGCACTCGGCAGCAAGCACGGCCTGCCCGATCTCGGCTCCTTCGAAGTCCGGCTGCTGACCGGAGCGGAGACGAGCGACACCATAGGCGCCGTCGCCGACAGCGTGCGTTTCGCCTTTTCGGAAATGATCGGATTGGCGGCCTAAATCGCCCTCAATCCGGATTTCCTTGCGCCGCGCCCTTCTGATCCGAGACCGGACCACCTGTTACGCCGCGCAGCCCAATCTTGACTTTTTTGGGGCGTTACACGCGATGCGGTCGCCGAAAGATGCAAGGGAATCGATCTATCGTATTGATTTGCAAAACATATTATATCTCTTTCCATCCACTCGATACCTGTTCAACAATCGAGGGGAGCAATTGTTTAGTGCAACGAGAGCATATTAAGAATTGATTCATTGTCGCTGTCGCTGACTTGAGAATCAAAAATGGTATTTCCAAAAAATCTGCTCCCCTCCGCCATCATGTACAGATCCGGTTTTATTCTCGCCTTTTCCGTGCTCGGGGCCATGGTCCCGGTGATGCACGGCGAGGCGCAGGCAAGTTGCAGTTTTTCCGGTACATTCAGCCTCACGCGCTGCGATGCGGGGTTCATCAGCGGATATGCCGGGGCGGGGACTTCTTCGCTCACAGTCAGTGACGAAACAACGGTCGGCGTCGAACTGGCACCGTCCAGCGCTTCCGTGACGCCGACGGAGCAGACGCTCACCATCACCGGCAACACCACGATCTACAATCCGAGCTACAGCGCGGTTTATTCGCAAACCCATGCGCCGGACCACACGCTTAATGTCTATCTCGGCGAGGGCGTGTCCATCACATCGGCCGGCGGCTTCGGTGCGGTCTGGCTGCGAAACGACGTGTCCGGCGACATTTCGATCGTGAACGATGCAACGGTTACCGCGAACGTCGTGGGTCCGGGCATCACGGTCACGACAAACCAGGGGAGCGTCTCGATCGTCAACAACGGCCATGTCACGTCGGCGACGGAGCGGGGACTTTACGGGGACGGGGGCTACAACGACAGCGATGCGTCGCCAGCGCTGGTGTCCATCGTCAACAACGGGGTGGTGGATGCCTATACCGCCGGCATACGCAGCATCAATTATCACGGCCTTTCGACCATAACGAATACCGGGACGGTGACATCCGCCACGCGACAGGGACTTGTCGCATGGTCTGCCTCGGGCGACGTGTCGCTTTACAATTCCGGCAGCGTCACGGCCAGGGACGATATCGCCCTGCAGGCCTGGAGCACCGACGGCGACGTGACGATCGTGAACAGCGGCTGGGCGGGCGCCTATGACGACACGTCGATCACCGACGCCGGTGCCGGGCATTTCGGCATACAGGCCTATGCCGAAAACTCCGGCGACATTTCGATCACCAATACCGGTACGATCGATGCTCCCGACGACACGGCCGTGACGGCCGAGGCCGATCTTGGCGATATCTCCATCGTCAACAGCGGCAAGATCACCGGTGAAAGCGGTATCGATGCGGTGACCGGCGACGGACAGATCTCCATTGAGAACAGCGGCACGGTTACAGCTCTCGAAGGCGACGGCGTTACCCTGCGCGGGGCGCGCCTCACCAACACCGGCACGATTTTGGCGTCGAACTACGGCGTTTACCTCGACGGGTCCGGCAACAGCATCACATCGTCCGGAACGATCAGGGGCGAGCAGGCCTCGGTCTTCTACGGCAGCGGCGGCAATACGCTGAATATCTTGCCTGGCTCCGTTTTCGAAGGCGTTGTCGACTATAACGCCACTACGGGCAACACCACGACCTTCGGAGCGGGCAGCTACCGTATTCCAGCCGCCAACTATCTGTCGGCGGCCAACACGATCACCCTCAACAATTCCTCACAGGTCCTGGTGCTCAGCAATGCGGATACGACCGGGACCATCAACGTGGTGAGCGCCACGCCGGTCGCCAATATCGCGAGCCAATATACCGATTCCGTCTCCGACGTGATCGGCAGCATTCTGGCGCTCGACCTGCAGCGCCCGGACGAGATTCCCGGCGGCGCCCCGGGAACCGAGCCGCTTGCCTACGGCGAGACGAAGCAGGCCACGCCGGCTCAGCAGGCCATCGCCCGGATCAGCGACGGCGTGGCCCTCGACCGGTCCGGCAACCTCTTCTGGGCCCGCGTCTTCGGTGGCGGGCGGCATCAACCCGGCACCTCCGATAACTTCGAGAGCGATATCTATCACTACGGCTTGATCGCCGGTGTGGACAGGCAGTTCGACAATGCGCGCCTCGGTCTTTTTGCCGGCGCGGGCGCGGTCAATGCCGACCTCAGCGACAACAGCAACTCGCTCGACGGCCAGACTGGATTTGTCGGGATTTATGGGGCCGCTCCCGTCAACGGCTTCCTGCTCAACGCATCGCTGACCATTGGCGCCATCGACAACGATACGCGCCGCTCGGTCAACGCTGGCAGCGAATGGGCGGAAGGCGACTTCTGGGGATGGTACGTTTCGCCGGAATTTTCCGTAAGCAGGAGTTATGACATAGCTCCGGAGTGGTCGCTTACACCCAGCGCAAGGCTGCGCTATGTCGGCGCCTTCTACGAGGACTATACGGAAAGCGGCTCGTCGCAGAACATCAGCTACGATTCCCGCGACACCCATTCGCTCGAAGGCCGTCTGCAGATGGACCTTACACGCAAGACAATGCTGGAATCCGGCCGGACCGCCGCATTCACCTTCACCGGCGCGGTTATCGACACGCAGAATATGGGCGATGACGGTTACTCCGCTACCCTGGACGGTTCGGAATTCACCTTGAGCGACTCTGCCCAACGCAACGTCGTCGGTTTCCGACTGGGCGCCTCGTTCGACGTTCAGATCAAGGAAGCGATGAGTATCTACGGGGGGATCGAGGGCACGGTCTATACCGACGAGTCGGTGGGTTATACCGGGCGCCTCGGTTTGAAATCGGTGTTCTGACCCGAAGGTTGTCGGTCGATCCCTTCCGACAGCCTCAGACCGCTGACAAACTCTTCACGGACTGTGTCTTGTGCTCCGACGGCGCTTCGCCCACTGCCGTCCTCCCGGCCTTGAGCCGGGAACCAGCGCGATCAAGTCCTTGATCGCAAAAGAGTCTTGCACGCGATGGACATCGCGCTGCTGGATGCCGGAACAAGTCCGGCATGACGGGAAAGCATGCATCGGCTTGCAACGAAGACCTTTGCCATCAAACTGAGGTTGTCCGACGACATCATCCGACAACCTTTTCCTCGCGAGGCAATCAGCAACCCTTTGGTACTACTCGCGGCTCCTGCGCCGCCGCCGCCCGCCGCCTTCGCCGCCGGCATCGTCGGCAAGGGCCTTGGGCTCGGGCAGCGTCACCACCGTCGAGAGATGAGGGAAGGCGTCGACCTTGTTCGGCAAGGCCATGGCATCGACGAACAATTGCTGGAAATGGGGCTCCAGCGCCGTTTCGATCTTCTCGATCCGGCGGACCGTTTCCTCGATCTCGCGCCGGTGGTCGCGGTTGAGAAGCGCCATCAGGGCGCCGGTTCCGGCGGCATTGCCGACCGCCTTGACCTCGGCGAGATCGCAATCCGGAATGAGACCAAGCACCATCGCGTATTTCGGATCGATGAAGGAGCCAAAGGCACCGGCGAAACGGATGGTGTCGACCGTCTCTACTTCCTGCTTTTCCATCAGCAGCTTGATGCCGGCATAGAGCGCCGCCTTGGCAAGCTGGATGGCGCGCACGTCGTTCTGCGTCACGCTGATCTTCTGCGCGCCATCATGCAGCAGGTAGGAGAAGGTGCGCCCATTCGGCAGGATACGCGGACTGCGGGCGGCAAGAGAACCGTCCACCACGCCATCGGCGGAGATGACGCCGGAGAGATACATTTCCGCGACGACCTCAATGATGGCCGAGCCGCAGATGCCGGTGATCCCGACCTTTTCGGCCCCCTCGGCAAAGCCCGGCTCGTCCGACCATTGCTCGACACCGATGACCTTAAAGCGGGGTTCAAGCGTAGCCGGATCGATGCGGACGCGCTCGATGGCGCCGGGGGCCGCGCGCTGGCCGCAGGAAATTTCCGCGCCTTCGAAAGCGGGACCGGTGGGCGAGGAGGCGGCGACGACGCGATTGCTGTTGCCGAGGACGATCTCGGCATTGGTGCCGACATCGACGAGCAGCATCATGCGATCCTGCCGATGCGGACCCTCGGCAAGCGTCGCACCTGCCGCGTCAGCGCCGACATGGCCCGCAATGCAGGGCAGGAGATAGGTGCGGGCACCCGGATTGAGGGCAAGCTCGATGTCCTTCGCCTCGCAGGAGACCGCGCCGGAGACGGCGAGCGCAAAGGGCGCCTGGCCAAGTTCGGTCGGATCGATGCCGAGGAAGAGGTGGTGCATGATCGGGTTGGCGACGAAGACGCTGTCGAGGATGTCGGTGCGCGACACACCACCTTCGGCGCAGACCTTGTCGGTGAGTTCGTTGATCGCCTGACGCACGGCCTTGGTCATGGCCTCGCGTCCATCCGGGTTCATCATCACATAGGAGACGCGGCTCATCAGATCCTCGCCGAAGCGGATCTGCGGGTTGGATGCGCCCGAAGATGCGACGATGCGGCCTGACAGCAGCGACACCAGATGTATGGCGATGGTGGTCGAGCCGATGTCGCAGGCGAGGCCATAGGCCTCGTTGTGCAGGCCGGGCCAGAGCGCGATGACGGTCGGACGCGAAGTCGGGCTGTCCCGGTGGATTGCGGCGGTCACCGCCCAGTTGCCCTTGCGCAGGATCTTCTGGATCTCGGGAAGCAGATAAGGCGCGACCTGCAGATCGGAATGGCCCCAGTCCTTTTCCAGCATGACCTTGAGCCGATCGAGATCGCCGAGCGGCTTGTGCATGTCGGGTTCATCGACCTCGACATAGCAGAGGTGGACGGCCGGGTTGCGTTCGATCACGCGGTCGGTCGCGGCCTTGCGGACCACCTGCGCGTTGACGACCGTATCCTGCGGCACATCGACCACGAGGTCGCCCTGGATGGTGGCCGAGCAGGAGAGGCGGCGGCCCTCGGGGAGACCCCGGACGCGGTCGTAGCGCTCCTCCTTCGGCCCGATCGGCGAAATGTGCGCGTTGGAGGACACGATGCCGTGCTTGGCGAAATTGCCCTCCTGCACCTCGATCTGACAGCGGCCGCAGGTGGCACGGCCACCGCAGACGCTCTCGACATAGACGCCGAGCGAGCGTGCCGCGTCGAGAACGGGCGTTCCAACGGGGAAACGGCCGCGCTTGCCGGACGGCATGAAGAGGACGAGGTGATCTTTGGAGGCTTCGGTCATGTCTATCTTTCCAGCGTCGTCAAGGAACGCGATCCAGATTGTTGCTGTGTTCCGTTCCCGCTTGCCGAGAACCAAAGATCACCCGAAGGCGATGCCTGCGGGTGATCTTATCGGATATGGCTCAGGTAAAGGCCTACCATTACTCGCTGGCAGCACCGCCACCCACGCGGGCGGCGCGGCCGCCGCGGCGACCACCGCCGCCCGAGGCGGCGACCGGGGCCGCGGCGGGAGCCGCATGGCCGCCTTCGGCCGGCTTGTAGTCACGGTAGGTCTTGATCCAGTTGTAGCAATTCTCATCGGTGCCGTTCAGGACGTTGGCAGCGCGGACCATTTCCATCTCCTGCGGGCGGCAGGGGTTCATGATCGCGCTCGTCATGCCGGCGCCGATGACCATCGGGATGAAGGCCGAGTTGATGCCGTGGCGATGCGGCAGGCCGAAGGAGATATTGGACAGGCCGCAGGTGGTGTTGACCTTCAGTTCATCGCGCAGGCGGCGCAGCAGGGCAAAGACCTGAAGGCCGGCCGAACCGACGGCGCCGATCGGCATGACCAGCGGGTCGACGACGATGTCATGCGGCTTGATGCCGTAATCGGCGGCGCGCTCGACGATCTTCTTTGCGACAGCGAAGCGAACGTCAGGGTCCTGCGAAATGCCGGTCTCGTCATTGGAGATCGCAACGACCGGCACGTCGTATTTCTTGCAGAGCGGCAGGATGGCTTCGAGCTTTTCCTCCTCGCCGGTGACGGAATTGATGAGCGGCCGGCCCTTGGCGACCTTGAGCGCGGCCTCGATGGCAGCGGTCACGGAACTGTCGATCGAAAGCGGCACGTCGACGAGGCCCTGGACGATTTCCATGGTCTTGACGAGGAGCGGCGGCTCGGTCTCGTTCGGGTTGACGGCGGTGACGCCCGCGTTGACGTCGAGCATGGTGGCGCCGGCGGCGACCTGTTCCAGCGCATCCTTGATGACGGTGTCGAAATTGCCCTCGATCATCTCCGCGGCAAGCTTCTTGCGGCCGGTCGGATTGATGCGCTCACCGATGACGCAGAAGGGCTGGTCGAAGCCGATGATGATTTCTCGGGTTGCGGATGCAACGATGGTGCGGGTCATTTCGGTCCTCCGGTCGGGCGCGCGTCACTGAGGTCTAGCGTGCCGGTAAATGGGTTACAAGGTCGGCGGCGGGGCGTGGCCGAACGCCGCGCTCAATGGCTATGGTGAGGGGGATGATGGGCCGCCTTTTCTGCGAGCTGCTGCTGGTCTTCAAGCCTTTCCTCGCGGATTGCCTCCAGGCGCTCGGCGACAAGCGCATCAACGGGGCTCGCTTCGCGCTTCCACGGCTTGCGGCCCTTCAGAACGCCCGATTCATGCACGATCTCGGCGACATATTCCTCCTGGCGATAGGCCATGACATGGACGCCGGAAATGCCCTCGATCTCCTTCACCTCGTTGATGATGTCGATGCAGAGCTGCTTGCCTTCCTTCTTCTGGTCCTCCGCACCTTCCAGACGCTTGATGACGGCGTCGGGAATATGGATGCCGGGGACATTGGAGCGGATCCACTTGGCCGTCTTGGCCGAGGCAAGCGGACCGACGCCGACGAGGATGAAGCATTTCTCATGCAAGCCGAGATCGCGGACCTTCTTCATGTATTCGCGGAACATCGGCACGTCGAAGCAGTACTGGCTCTGCACGAACTGTGCGCCGGCCTCGATCTTCTTCGCGAGGCGGTATGGCCGGAAATCGTAAGGCGGTGCGAACGGATTGATGGCGGCGCCGAGGAAGACCTGCGGCGGTGCGGTAAGCTTGCGGCCGGAGAGGAACTTCGACTGGTCGCGCATGGTGCGCACGGTTTCGAGCAGCGACATGCAGTCGAGATCGAAGACGGGCTTGGCGCCGGGCTGGTCGCCGGCCTGCACGCCGTCGCCGGTCAGGCACATGATGTTCTGCACGCCCATGGCAGACGCGCCGAGAACGTCGCCCTGGATAGCGATGCGGTTCTTGTCGCGGCAGGCGATCTGCATGATCGGGGCATAGCCCATGCGCGTCAGCAGGGCGCAGATGCCGACCGAGGACATGTGGCAGTTGGCGCCGGAGGCGTCCACCGCGTTGATACCGTCGACCCAGCCGTCGAACACGGCCGCGCGCTCGTAGACATCCTGCGGATTGGCGCTGTCGGGCGGGTTGAGTTCGGCGGTAACGGCGAATTCGCCGCGGCGCAGGACCCGTTCGAGACGACCGCGGGAGGAGTGACCGGGAAGCGGATCGAGCGGCGCGCCGGGATCATGCGGGTTGATATCGGGGCTCATGCCTTTGCATCCTTCGAAAGAGCTTCGCGGGTTTCGGCGGCCTCGGCGGTGACGCGCAGCCATGACGATGTCTCGCGCAGCGACTGGTTCACCGGTTTTTGCACCTTCATGATCGCGTCTCCATGCACCATGTTGCGCGATCCGGCCCAGGCCTGAACCCAGACGCAGGGCATGTCAGGCTCGACCTCGCAATTGCCGTTGGCGCGCACGCCGCCGCAGGGGCCGTTCCTGAGCTGCTTCGGGCAGTTCATGGGACAGGACATGCCCGTCGAAGACAGGACGCACTGGCCGCACATGCGACAGTCGAACAGCAGGCCCTTGACGTTGCGCTCGACAAAGGTCACCGGCCGCTCGACACGGGCATAACCGAGCTTCTTCCAGAGCGGGCGGAGAAAGAGAAAGGCATTGGCGAAACGCGCGTAAAACCATTCGAGGAAACGCGAGTGACGCACCGACCAGAGGCGGATGGTGTAGGAACGGCGGGCGCGGCGGTTCGGCGACACACCTGCCGGCGTATAGGCGCCGGAAGCGGCCTTGGCGGCGGGGGCGGCATTGCCCTTGAGCGGCTTCACCTCAGCCATTGTCGCGCCCTCCGGCATGCACGAGAGCCACGAGACGGGCCTTGTCGTAGGCTGCCTCCAGCTCGGCCGCAGCCTTTTCCGCTTCCGCTTCGAGATCGTCGCCGACCGGGGTCGGATCGCCCTTGCGCCATTCGGCGAGATAATCGTCGGTTTCGGCAGCGCCAGTGCGCATGGCGCACATGTCGATCGCCTCGGTAAACCGCAGGGACAACTCCCGTTTCGCCGTTTTCCTGCCCTGCTTGACGATGACCTGGGCGGGTATGTCCCGCCAGTAGACAACGATCCTGTCGGCCATGTCTTCACTCCCCTTTTTCGTCAGAATGCACGTGGCTCAGGCAAGGGACTGCGCTTTTGACGACGTCGCATATGGCAAAAAGCGACGCCGCATCGAATTACCACACGCCGCGTGCAAGACCGTGACGCAGCCAGTCCCATATGGCGGGCGGAAAGCGCAGTGCCGAAGGACCGCCGGGCTGATACGGGGCAAGCCGCCCTGACAGCGCATCTTCGACGGCGCGTCGGGTAATGTCGAGCGAAGCAATTGTCAGGACGAGAGGGTAAGTCGAGATGAAATCGCCCTTTTGCGGCGAAGTCCGGACTTCATAAAGCGTGCCGCCGGTGTCGGTTCCGGCATCGACCAGATGGACAGTCGCACCGAAATTTCCCCGGTCTCCTTCCACCAGCGACCAGTAGCCGCCCATCTGGCCGCGATAGGCTGGATTGATGCCGGCATGCAGGTTGAGAACCGGGCAGGGCATGGCGGCGAGAACCGCCGGTGACATCAGCCTCGTGCTGACCAGGAGGATGGCTTTGGGCTGGAGCGCCTGCACCAGTGCAACGCAGCTCTCGTCATTGATCGAGGAAACCTCGTGCTGGGGAATGGCCGAAGAAAACTCGCCGCTGTAGCCGCTCGATGCGACGAGGTCCGAGGTGCGTCTTGCAGCCAACCGGCGGAGAAGCCGCGCGGCAATCATCGTCGCAAGCTGACCGAGTGCATTCGGCCAGCCCAGGCGGCGGGCGCGACGCCGGGTGATGCCCCATTTCGATTCCGATGCCTCGATCACCACCTGCAGGCCGGGAAACCGGGTGGCGAGCGCGTTCGCGACAATGGCCGGGTTCGTGCCTCCGGCCGTGAGAAGAAGAACGGTCGGCGAGCGTTCGGTCACTTCGACGCCTCCAAAAGATGAGATGACGCGACGAACGCTTCCGCAATGCCTGCCATTGTCCGCTCCCCCCGCTTTATCGTTCTTTCAGCACATGCCGTTATCGCAGGACCATCCGGTACTTTTGCATGACATGTTTCCGCCGCCGTCATCCGGGAGCTGTCTCCCGGCGATGCGCAGGCGCCCTGTTTAGCGCCGATCGCTGAAAGTCCGGTTAATCACCGTATCGGGGGAAGGCAAACCGCCTTGCATTTGTCCAAAGCCGGTGCCATGGACGCGGATCAGTCATATTGTTCCATCGGGAAGGGTTCTCATGTCGGCAAGGCAGATTTCCACGGCTGTCGTTTTCGGTTTCGCACTCATCGCACTCGGCGGATGCGGCAACACCATTCGCGGCGTCGGTAAGGACGTCGGAGGCGTGGTCGATGCAACGAAGGACGCCGGACGCAGCGTCGCGAATTCCGTGAAGTAACCTTAGGGAAGGGGCGAGCTCTTCCGCCTCTCCCTCAGAGGACCGACAGTTCCTTCTGCAGGTCGCCATAACCGGTGAAGCGGTATTCATAGGCGAGGCCGAGATAATCGGCCGCGGACCGGGCCTTTTCCTGCAGCGCCGCATCCTCTTCCTGCGAGAGATAGACAAGCTTGGTGTAGTTGCCGAAATACATGTCCTTCAGTTCCGGATGGCGGTCCAGCCCCAGCGGCTGGATGACGAAGGCTTCGAACTGGCGGGCGAGGAAATCGGTGAGGAAAAAGGCCGTCACATCGTCTTCCCAGCGGGCGGCAAAGGCCTCGTTGCCGGCAAAGAACGAATAACAGTGCGGTCCGGAAAGGCGCTCGACGCCGAGACGTTCGCATACCTTGTCGAGAAGACCGCCGGTGCCGCAATCGGCATAGGCGACAAAGATCCTTTCCGCGCCGTTCTCGCGGGCCTGGACGATGGCGTCCTCCACGCCGGGTGCGATCTTCTCCGGCGTCGCATGCCAGATCGCGGGCAGACAGGAAAGCTCCAGATGGGCGAGCTGGCCAAGGCGTGAAACAGCAAGAATCTCCCGGGCGATTGCGCCACAGGCGATGACGTGAACCTTTTTCGCCTTGCCGCGTTTCACGCTGGTATCCGATGCAATTGTTCCATCACCATTTTTCATGGAGCTTCCGATCATGACCTTCAAGACACTGACCACCGCCGCCGTCCTCATCGTTTCAGGCCTCGCCCTTGCCGGCTGTGGCAATACCATCCGTGGGATGGGCAAGGACACCGCCAATGCCGTCAACGCGACCCAGGCTGCCGGCCAGGATGTCGAAAGGGCAGCCCAGTAAGGCAGTCCGCACGCTTATATAGGGCGGCGTGCGCCACAGCGGCAACGGCAGGAACGCCCACGCTGCCCTGTTATTTCCCTGGCTCGGGGCCAGTCTGGCGCCTGCCGCCAATCAAAAAGCGCCGGCCGCAATGCAGCCGGCGCTTTTCCATGTCGGGACCTGACGCCCGAGGGCGTCTCAGACGCGGGCGCCGAGGCTGTTGTGCTTGCGGGAAATGAGCTCTTTCGCCGTTTCGACCGCAATCGCGGCGTCACGGCAATAGGCGTCGGCGCCGACAGCCTTGCCGAACTCCTCGTTGAGCGGCGCGCCGCCGACCAATACGATGTAGTCGTCGCGCATGCCCTTCTCCTTGAGCGTGTCGATCACGACTTTCATGTAGGGCATGGTCGTGGTGAGCAACGCCGACATGCCGAGGATATCCGGCTTCTCGCGCTCGATGGCTTCCAGATAGTTTTCGACAGGATTGTTGATGCCGAGGTCGACGACGTCGAAGCCGGCGCCTTCCATCATCATGCCCACGAGGTTCTTGCCGATATCGTGGATGTCGCCCTTGACGGTGCCGATCACCATCTTGCCCTGTTTCGGCGCGCCGGTGGCGGCCAGAAGCGGACGGAGGATGGCCATGCCGGCCTTCATCGCATTGGCGGACAGAAGCACTTCCGGAACGAAAAGGATACCGTCGCGGAAGTCGATGCCGACGATGCGCATGCCTTCGACCAGCGCCTGGGTGAGAACGTCGTAGGGTGCCCAGCCCCGATCCAGCAGGATACGGGTCGCTTCCTCGATCTCCTCCTTGAGGCCATCATAGAGGTCGTCGTGCATCTGCTGCACGAGTTCTTCGTCGGAGAGTTCCGAAAGAATGATTTCGTCGTCGGACATGATGGTGCTTCCCGCTTGGTTTTTTATCGCGATTCCGATCGCAGCCGGATCAGACTGCCTGAAGGGAAGTTAAACCTCAATATCGCGAAAAACTCTTTTCGAAAGCGACGCGGCCATCCTGAAAAACGACGGGCCCAGACAAGCCTCGATGAAAGCGATGTCTGTCAGACGCAAGCGCTTGGCGCATTAAGGATGGTTTCACATGCGGATTTGAATAGCATAATGAGGGAGTGAGAAGCAGCGCATCAAGCGCGTGAGCGAGGAAACAGACATGGACGACATCACGGCACAATCGGGCGGAGGACGCCGCGCTCGCGGCGAGGGACGCGGGGCTGCCGCCCGCAGGGCATCGCGCAGCGGAGGCGGCGCCGGTCCGGCCATGCCTTACATCACGCGCAAGATCGCGCCTTATGAAGTGCTCGACGAGGAAGGCCTGCAGCTCATCGAGCGCAATGCCGACATCGTTCTCGAGGAAATCGGCATCGAGTTTCGCGACGATGCCGAGGCGCTGGAACTCTGGAGACAAGCCGGAGCCGACGTGAAAGGTCAGCGCGTGCATTTTCCCAAGGGGCTCTGCCGCGAACTTCTGAAGACGGCGCCTTCCGTCTTTACACAGCATGCCCGCAATCCGGAACGCAGCGTGCAGATCGGCGGCAAGGCCACCGTGTTTGCGCCAAATTACGGCTCGCCCTTCGTTCGCGACCTCGACGGCAATCGCCGCTATGCGACGCTCGAGGATTTCCGCAATTTCGTGAAGCTCGCCTATATGGCGCCGTCCGTGCACCATTCGGGCGGCACGGTTTGCGAACCGGTGGACATTCCGGTGAACAAGCGTCACCTGGACATGGTCTACAGCCACATCAAGTATTCCGACAAGCCGTTCATGGGCTCGGTCACCGCTCCGGAACGGGCGGAGGATTCGGTTGCGATGTGCAAGATCCTGTTCGGCGACGATTTCGTCGAGAACAATACGGTGCTCGTCAACCTTATCAACGCCAACTCGCCAATGGTCTATGACGAGACCATGCTCGGCGCAGCCAAGGTCTACGCCCGGCACAATCAGGCCTGCGTCATCTCGCCCTTCATCCTCTCCGGCGCCATGAGCCCGGTCACGGTTGCCGGCACGCTGACGCAGATCCTTGCCGAAGTGCTGGCCGGCGCGTCCTTCACCCAGCTTATCCGCCCCGGCGCGCCGGTGCTGTTCGGCACCTTCGCCGCCTCGATCTCGATGCAGTCGGGCGCGCCGACCTTCGGCACGCCGGAGCCGGCGCTGGTTTCCTACGGCGCGGCCCAGCTTGCAAGGCGCATGGGTCTGCCCTTCCGTACCGGCGGTTCGCTCTGCGCATCCAAGGTTCCGGATGCCCAGGCGGCTCACGAAAGCGCCAACACGCTCAACATGACGCTGCTTGCCGGCGCCAACTTCGTGCTGCACGCCGCAGGCTGGCTCGAAGGCGGTCTTGCCGCCTGCTACGAGAAGTTCATGATCGACCAGGACCAGCTCGGCATGATGCAGAAGCTTGCACAGGGCGTCGATCTCTCCGAGAGCGGGCAGGCGATGGACGCGATCCGCGAAGTGGGTCCCGGTGCCCATTATCTCGGCTGCGCACATACGCAGGCGAATTTCCAGACGGCCTTTTACCGTTCGGCGCTCGCCGACAACAACTCGTTCGAGCAATGGGAAGTGGAGGGCCGCAAGCGCATCGAGGACCGCGCCAACGCGCTGTGCCGTTCCTGGCTCGAATCCTATGAGGCTCCGCCGCTCGACCCGGCAATCGACGAGGCATTGCTCGCCTATATCGCCAAGCGCAAGGACTCGATGCCGGACGCCTTCTCCTGAAGGTATCCCGATTCCGCCAGGGAGCAAGGCGGGTCAGTGCTGGTCGCCGACATGATCCAGAAGGAGGTCTGGCGGCCGCATTATAAATACGAGGGGCCGCGATGAGCGGCCCTTCGCCCGTTCTCGCCGATATGGTCCCGGCGCTCGGCCAGCACGGGCTGCATGTGCGGGGCGTTGTGCATTTTCCCGGCGGGCAGGGCGGTCCGGCGCTTTCGGGCGGCGGGCATGCACGAGCCGTGGTGCTGATCGGCAATGTCGGAGGATCGCTCTGGGAAGCATTTTGCAACTGGCGGCAAAGACAGGCGGATCGGGGAGGCGAGCATCCGCTCGATGCCTGGTCGAAGGCGGTTATCGGCGATATCGCCCGACATTTCGGTGCAACGCCCTATTATCCCTCCGATCAGCCATACCAGCCGTTCCAGCAATGGGCGATGCAGGCGGAAGGGCTGAGGGCATCGCCCCTCGGCATTCTGATCCATCCGCAATACGGGCTTTGGCACGGCTATCGCGGCGCGCTGGGCTTTGCCGGGGAGATCGAAGGGGAGGCACGCCCTCCATCGGATCGGGAGATCTGCGAGGCGTGTCCGGACAAGCCGTGTCTTTCGACCTGTCCCGTGACAGCCGTTTTGCGGGATCGTTTCGACGTCGCCGGCTGCCGTAGCCATCTCGTCACGACCGAGGGCAAGGCGGGCTGCATGGCAAGGGGATGCCTCGCGCGCGCCGCTTGCCCGGTCGGATCGCATTATCGCTATCCGGAAGCGCAACTGCGCTTCCACATGGAAGCGCTTCGCCTTCCTTCCGGATAGGCTTTGCCGTCAGGCGGCCTTGAGTGCCGGAGCCTTGCGGCTGACGGTGCGCACGGAGCGCTGGGGAAGCTGGGCGAGAACTTCGTCGGCAAAGGAAACGGCGTTTTCAATCGCCTTGTGCAGGTTCGATACCTCGCGGGAATCGAGCGTATGCAACAACCCACCCTTGTCGAAGATGTCGCGATAGGCGGCACGCTCGGCGAGCGCGGTAGAGAGCGTCGGAATGCCGCGACGACCGAGAAATTCCTTGGCGGCGCCGAGCGCACGGGTGGTGACGGCGGCATTGACGCGCGTCAGCACGACGGAATGGGGAATACGGACTTCGCACGTATCGCTGAGCGCCTTCAGGAGTTCGAGCACTTCGGCGCCGCCCTGGGCGTCCATGGCGCAGCCCTGGACCGGAATCAGCACATGGTCGGCGAGGCCGACGGCCTTGGCCAGCAATGCGTCCTGGCTCGAGGGAAGGTCGATCAGGATGTAGCCGCCGCGCTTCTTCGCCTTGACGGTTGCGGCCTCGATGGTCTCCTCGGTGACCGGGGCTACGGACAGCAGGCCGTTGGCGTTGCCGAGTGCGTGCCAGCGGCTGATCCAGCCGCGCGGGTCGGCATCGAAAACGGTCACGCGATTGCCGCGAGCGGCGAGTTCACTTGCAAGAATGAGTGCGGCCGTGGTTTTTCCGGCACCGCCCTTGGTATTGGCAAACGTAATTACTGGCATGTCTTTTCCTTCATCAAAAAAGGGTCCGAGCCAAGTCATCGCTCTGCGGGGGCTGAGGCGGCGTTGCATGCCGCGTGATGGTCATTCTTGGCAGTTATGGTTAATGAAAGGTAAAGAACGAAAGGCGTTCGTTAACACTCTTCGCTCCGGCCGAGGAACGGAATCTGCCGTTGCCAAAGGGGCGAAGAGAGACGTCCATTCCACCGCGGAAATTTTCATGCCTCTGTTTTTTCTTTGGTTTTCAGTGCTTTTGACCGTCGTATCCGCATCGGCGGCATCTGCCGCCTCTCCCTGCAGGGCGCTCAGCCGCGACGGCGTGCGCTATACGGTCTGCAGCTTCAGGAGCGATTCGAGGTTAAGGATCTACCATTCGGACCCCGCGGGCATGCCGTACGGCAATTTCGATTCTCTCGCGCTCCAGCTCTGGAGAGAGCGGCATTATCCGATCTTCGCCATGAATGGCGGCATGTATCACGACGACCTGTCGCCGGTCGGGCTGTTGGTCGAGAACGGCATCGAGCGACAAGCTATCAGCACGCGGGCGGGATGGGGCAATTTCCACCTCCTGCCGAACGGCGTGTTCTATGTGGCGGGCGGGCGAGCGGGCGTCCTGGAAACGCAGACCTATCTGCGGGAGAAACCGAAAGCCGATTATGCCACCCAGTCCGGCCCGATGCTGGTGATAAACGGCAGGCTTCATCCGCGTTTCCTGCCCGACAGCGACAGCCGCAAGATCCGCAATGGCGTGGGCGTGGACGCCGGGGGCAGGGTGCATTTCGCCATCAGCCGGGACCCCGTCAACTTTCATGGCTTCGCCCTGCTGTTTCGCGACGAACTGGCTTGCGGCAACGCGCTCTACCTTGACGGTACGATTTCGAGCGCACTCATTCCCTCCGAGGGGCGGCGGGACCGATTCTTTCCGCTCGGACCGATCATCGCGGTGATCGGAACCGTTCCGCAGTAAAGCCCCTGCGGAAGGCGCCACGACGGCGCGGCAGGGGAGGCGCAATGCTTTTCTACAAATTCAATCGACAATAGGCCGGGCTTTCTTAGCGAAGCTTTCGCGCTGCGGCATAATCCTGCGGTATTCCAACGGGAAGGCCAGATGATGAAGGTTCCGGATAGCATCAGGACTGAAACGACACTCGTTGTTCCGGGGCTGAACGGCTCCGGCGGCGGCCACTGGCAGTGGCATTGGGTGCATGACCGGCGCGGCGCCGTCATCGTCGAGCAGGACAGCTGGACCTGCCCCGATCTGACGAGCTGGCAAAAGCGCCTCGGCGAAGTGCTGTCACAGCATGACGATGTCTGGATCGTCGCCCACAGCCTCGGATGTATCCTGACCGCCAACCTTGCCGACAACCCGCTTGCCTCCCGCGTGAGGGGCGCCCTGCTGGTCGCCCCGTGCGATCTCGTCGAGGTGGAGCGGCTTCACCCCTGCGTCGTGAACTTCGGCGAGATGCCGCAGCGGCGACTGCCTTTTCCGAGCCTCGTGGTCGGCAGTCTCGACGATCCCTACATGGATTTCGCCACCACCCGGAAAATGGCGCGGCTGTGGGGCAGCGGCCTCGTCGATATCGGTTATGCGGGGCATATCAATATCCGCAGCGGCTACGGCCGCTGGCCGACCGGTTACGAACTTCTCGATCTCCTGAAAGGCGAGAACACCCCGTCGCCGGATCGCTCGCCGGCAGGAAGGAAGCCCGCCGCGCTTAGCGCCAGTTTCTGAAGAGGGATGCGGTTGAACATTTCCGCTTCCCGGCGGTTATTCCGCGCAAAGGGAGCAAAGCGGATCATCTTTCTCCCGGATTGCCGCAATATAGAATACAAATTTTGTAGAAAATATTGACCATGTGGAATTTGCCTGCGAAACTGTTAACCAAGCTCAATGTCGAGTGAGTTCAAGGAGGATCCCGCAATGCCATACGGTATCGAACTCTTCTCCTTCGACCTGTTCGGCCTTTCCCGCAGGGGGGCTGCGATCGCACCGTCCTCGGCAGAAGACGACAGGGTCAAGACGACATCCGAGACCCGTCGGGAAAGCCCGGCCGACGACGATGCCGATCTGGATCGCCCGGCCCGTCACGAAATCTTCTTCTGGGGCCTTTTCCCGGTTCTTTGATCTGGAGACCAGCATGGCTTACGTACAAACGCAATCCAGGCGTTCGCGCTGCGTTGACTCGCGCCGGTTCCCGGCAACCTGGAGCAACATGTGCGGCGTTGCAGCCGTTATCGGTTCCGTCGCCTTCGTGGCGTTGCTGACGGTTGCGCTCTAAACACTGGTTCAAGGGGCGGTGTTTTCAGACCGCCCTTGACCGAAGTCTTCCTGTTTCGCTGCGGGCCGGCGGCTGACAAAGCGTGAAAAATGTCCGAAGCGATATCGGCTTTCAGAGCGAAAGAACGCCGTCCTCGACGTCGCTGCCTTTGCGGCTCACGAATTGTTCAAGCGTCATGTTGTCGAGGATGGAGGCGATCGCATCGCGCACTTCGGTCATCGACAGACGTACCTGGCAGCCGATGGGATCGGAACAGTCGTCACAGGCTTCAAAGGCCGTGCGGCTGGCACAGCGGATGGGCGCAAGCGGACCGTCCAGGGCCCGGATGACCTGACCGATCATGATCTCGTTCGCCGGCTTGGACAGGGAGTAGCCACCGTTCGGTCCCTTCTTGGAGCGCAGCATGCCATTGTTTCGCAATTCCAGAAGAATGGTGTCGAGAAACTTCTTCGGAATGTTGTTACGGGTGGCGATCTCGGTCACGAAGGCCGTTTCGCCGGGCGCCAACTGGGCAAGGTCGACCAGTGCCTTCAGCCCGTACTTGCCTTTTTTGGTGAGCATAGCGGAAATCCATGAAACCGAGATGGAAAATACCACCACCTGGCGAATTGAAACAGATAAAGCAGATAGTTTTAATCGAATATTCTTGCAAGCCTGCCGACGGTGACAAATTGTTTCAAGCCGTTGTACTGGCGCGTGCTTCTGGCTATCGAAGAGCGCCTCCCAACGCTCAAAAGCGTGATAATTCGCCTTCATCATCAGGCGCTGATGGGTGCATGCCTAGGGCCACTCATCCACGAAGTCGTCCAGATCACGGTCCGTACGCCGATAGAGCCAATGCGTGCCGTCCCAGCGTCGCCATGTCTGCCCGACTATGGAGGTGCGCCGCCCGTCGACAGTCTTGCGGGGCCAAAAGGGAGCAGGGCATTTGTGCCAGATGAATTGGTCCGCGGTCGGTTTCGAACCAAACAGGACGGACCAGGGAAAACGGTAAAGAACACCTGCGCGGCGCGCGACACGCCCGAGTTTGGTATGAATGCCCAAGACTGCCGCCCTACCAGGAGGATCATCGATGTATCTCGATAATCCAGCGGTTCCGGTCACGTCAAGAATCGTATTAGAAAACCCTCAAAAATTGGGGGGGGACGTCTAGAAATGGTGAGCGCGCAGGGATTCGAACCCTGGACCTACTGATTAAAAGTCAGTTGCTCTACCGGCTGAGCTACGCGCTCCCAGTCAGGGTTTTCAAGGCCCCCGCGGAAGTGGGCGGAACATATGCAGGTGACCTCGCCGGGTCAACCCGAAAAATTGCGCTCTCACGCGCTAAAATGCATGATTGTCGCAGCGAACGCAAAGGTGATTGGCAAGCGGTGCGGAGCGGCGTTAGGAAGGGCGGAAACAGCCCGCAGCGGAGCCGCCTTTCGTGTCCATAGCCGAGATTTCCTTCGTCAGTGCCTTGCTTGCCGGTGCGCTTTCGTTTCTTTCCCCCTGCGTCCTGCCTCTGGTGCCGCCTTATCTCTGCTACATGGCGGGCATTTCCGTCGACCAGTTCAGGACCGGCGCGACAAGCAAGGGCGATGCGCGGGCGCGGCGAGCGGTCATGCTCTCCGCCTTCATCTTCACGCTCGGCTTCGCGACCGTGTTCGTCGCGCTCGGGGCCGGGGCTTCGACGATCGGTACGATGCTCCGGCAGCATCTCGACCTCCTGTCCAAGATCGGCGGCCTCATCATCATCGTCATGGGCTTGAATTTCCTCGGCCTTTTCCGAATCGGACTGCTGTCGAGCGAAATGCGCTTTTCAGGGGGCGGCAAGCCGGCGACCCTTTCGGGCGCCTATATCATGGGGCTCGCCTTCGCCTTCGGCTGGACACCCTGCATCGGACCGGTGCTGGGGGCGATCCTCGGCGTCGCCGCCTCGCGCGATACGGTTGGCGAAGGGGCCTTGCTGCTTGCCATTTATTCGCTCGGTCTCGCCGTGCCGTTCTGGATCGCGGCCGCCTTTTCCGGCGCCTTCATGCGTTTTCTCTCGCGATTTCGTCGCCATCTCGGCCTCGTCGAAAAGACAATGGGCGCGCTGCTCGTGTTGACGGGCCTCGCCTTCATGTTCGGCTTCGTCTCCAATCTGGCGATCTGGTTCCAGCAGACCTTTCCAATCCTCTCGCAAATCGGCTAAGCCAAAAGATAGAGCATTTCCGGCGAAAACAGTCTCGCCTCCAATGCTCTATCTCTTTGTTTTCACGCAACTCCGGACGCAAAACCGGTTCCCACTTTTGCTGGATTTGCTATATAGGTCGCATGCGACCGGCCGGGGGCGTGGAGGAGAGGCGGCCATGGGGGACATCATCGCGCTGGTTCTGCCCTTCTTCGGGCTGATCCTGATCGGCTATATTTCCGGAAAGCTGTCGAAGCATGAAGCCGGCGCGCTCGGCTGGCTGAACTTCTTCGTCATCTATGTCTCGCTGCCGTCGCTGTTCTTCAAGCTGGTTTCGCGCACGCCGATCTCCGAACTGACCCGTATCGATTTCATCGCCGCCGCGATGGCCGCTACCTACGGGATCTTCCTGCTGGTCTTCCTGATCGGAAGGCTCGTGCGCGGCAATTCGATCGCCGATTGCACGGTACAGGCGCTCGCCGGTGCTTACGGCAACATCGGTTACATGGGTCCCGGTCTTGCGTTGCTTGCCTTCGGAGAAGCGGCGACCGTGCCGGTGGCGCTGATTTTCTGCTTCGAGAACGCTGCCCATTTCATCGCTGCCCCCGCGCTGATGGCCTTTGCCGGCGGGGAGGAACGCCGGCCCGCGCGGGTGGCGCTCGATGTGGCGAGGAAGATCGCCTATCACCCTTTCATCATCGCAACGGCCATCGGTTTTCTTGCCGCCGCACTGTCGTTCGAACCGCCGCTCGCGCTGCAGCGGCTGATCGACTATCTGGCGCAGGCGGCCGCGCCTTGCGCCTTGTTCGCGATGGGTGTGACGCTGGCGCTCAGGCCCCTGAAGCGCGTTCCCGTCGAGCTCGGCTACATCGTTCCAATCAAGCTCCTGATCCATCCGCTGCTTGTTTATCTCGTGCTGAGCCTTGCCGGCAATTTCGACCCGCTGTGGGTCTATACCGCGGTGCTGCTCGCATCGCTGCCAACGGCCACCAATGTCTTCGTGATCGGCCAGCAATACGGGGTCTGGCAGGAGCGCGCCTCGGCGACGATCCTGATTACGACGCTCATTTCGGTGCTGTCGGTCTCGGGCCTGCTCTACGCGATCAAATCCGGCGCCTTACCGCCGGATCTTTTCCCGTAGGAAATTCGGGAAGGCGCTAAGGCTGTGGCCGGGCGCAACGCCCTCATGCATCACCAGATTTCGGAGCGGTGCGAAGCTTGCAAGGATCTGCAGGCCGGTGGCGCGCAGCATCTGGACCGGCAACAGGCTGGACAAAAGCGAACGGTTCAGGAGATCGACGCTTGCCGTGCGCGACAATACATCGAGCTTGCGACGTCCGTCGAAACGATCGCCGGCGCGGGCGTCGATACGAGCGCCAGAGCGGTCCGTGAGAATATCTTCAAGCGTGGCGATATCGCGAAGGCTGAGGTTCAGACCCTGTGCGCCGATCGGCGGAAAGGCATGGCCGGCTTCGCCGATGAAGGCCGCGCGGCCCTTGCCGTAACGATTGGCGGTCATGCCGGAAAGCGGCCAGGCCTGAACGCCTTCCTCGACGGTGACTTTGCCCAGCATGGACTGCATGCGGGTTTCGACCGCCTCGGAAAGGGCGGCGAGGGAAAGACCCAGCAGACGCTCGGCCTCCTTTGGGTCGACCACCCAGACGAGGCTGGAGCGTAAACCGGGCAGGGGCACCTGGGTGAAAGGACCGCTCTCGCCATGGAATTCGGTCGAGATGTTCTGATGCGGCAGCGTGTGGGCGAAATTCAGCACCACCGCCGTCTGCGGATAGGACCATGTGCGGACACCGACGCCCGCCGCCTCACGCGTCTTCGATTTGCGGCCGTCGGCGCCGATGACGAAATCGGCCTCCAGTTCCTCACCGCCGGCAAGCGCGATCCTGACCCTGTCGGCATCGACAGCAATGTCCTCTGCGATGGAACGGAAAACCGCGATCCGGGTTTCGGCCTCCACGGCCTTGCCCAAGACATCGTTCAACGCAGTGTTGGGAATATTGTAGCCAAAGGCTTCCAACCCGATTTCCGCGCTGCGGAAGGCGACGGTCGGGGCGCGCAAAAGTCGCTTCGTACCGTCGATGATCTGCATCGTCGAAAGCGCTGCCGCATGCGGCAGAATTGCGTCCCACAGGCCAAGCCGCTCCATCATGCGGATCGACTGATCCATCAGCGCCGTTGTGCGGCCATCGGTCGCCGCCGCCTTCGGCGCAATCAGGGCGACGCTGCGTCCCGCCCGTGCGAGCGCGATAGCGGCAACGGAACCGGCGAGCCCTCCGCCGACTACGGCGATATCGAAATGTGTCATGTCATGCATCCAATTCTTCCGACATGCATTCTAGTCTGGTGAACCGGCGAAATCCATGGGCCGATTTGGCGCATCGCACCGCCGGATGGCCGGAGGAACCTTGACAAAACACAGGAGGCCACGCGCTTGCAGTTGCAAAAGCGCGGATTTCATCGGATACCGATGCGCAGTCTGAAGGGGGCGACACGGCGAACATGAAGATCTTCAATTACCGGCGGGTTCCTTATGCCGAAATCCGTGCCTTCTCCGTCCATATCCTGACAGCATCGGGCTCCTTCCTCGCGTTCCTCGGTGTCGTCGCCGCAGCCGAACAGCGATTCGTCGACATGTTCTGGTGGCTTGGCCTTGCGCTTCTCGTCGATGGCATCGACGGGCCGATCGCCCGCAAGGTGCGCGTCAAGGACGTGCTGCCGAACTGGTCCGGCGACACGCTGGACAATATCATCGACTACGTCACCTATGTACTCCTGCCGGCGTTCGCGCTTTACCAGAGCGGCATGATCGGGGAGCCCTGGTCCTTCGTCGCGGCGGGCATGATCGTCGTGTCGAGCGCGATCTATTATGCCGATACCGGCATGAAGACAGACGAGTACTTCTTCTCGGGCTTTCCGGTCGTCTGGAACATGGTCATCTTCACCCTCTTCGTCATAGATGCGGATGCCAATACCGCGCTTATCATCGTGACGATCTCCGTCATCCTGACCTTCCTGCCGATCCACTTCCTGCATCCGGTGCGTGTCGAGCGTCTGCGCCCTCTCAATCTCGGCCTGTTTCTCTTGTGGAGCGCGCTCGGGATCTATGCGCTGCTCCTGCATTTCCAGACGCCGTTCTGGCTGAAGATCGCCTTCTCCGCGTCCGGCCTCTACCTCTATTGCATCGGCGGTGTGCTGCAGCTCTTCCCGGCTCTCGGCAGCCGGCGCATCAAGCACCGATAATGCAGTGCAAAAAAACCTAAAAAGTCTGCGACATCAGTTGCCGGACGCGGCAAACGCGTTATCAATATGACGGCATCGATCCGGACCAGGGACAAGATCCGGGGACAATAACAAGGGGGACACGTGTCGAATACCGACATGACGGCGGCCGATTCGCTTCTTGCAGTGCAGGGGCTTACCAAACTGTTCGGCAGCTTCACCGCTTGCAACGGCATCGACCTGAATATCCGCCGTGGCGAAATCCATGCGCTGCTCGGCGAGAACGGCGCCGGCAAATCGACCCTGGTCAAGATGCTGTTCGGCATTCTCGCGCCATCCGCCGGCACGATTTCCTGGCAGGGCGAGCAAGTCTCCATCCCGTCTCCGGCTGCCGCCCGCAAGCTCGGCATCGGCATGGTCTTCCAGCATTTTTCGCTGTTCGAGGCGCTGACGGTTGCGGAAAACATCGCGCTGGCGCTCGACGAAGCCGTATCGATCTCCGAAATCTCGAAGAAGGCCGCCGAGCTTTCCACGGCCTATGGCCTGCCGCTCGATCCGGAGGCCCATGTGGCCGATCTCTCCGTGGGCGAACGCCAGCGCATCGAGATCGTGCGCGCGCTTCTGCAGAACCCACGGCTGATTATTCTCGACGAGCCCACATCGGTCCTCACCCCGCAAGAAGCCGACAAGCTGTTCGAAACCCTGTTCAAGCTCAAGGCCGAAGGGCGCTCGGTGCTTTATATCAGCCACAGGCTGGAAGAGGTTCAGCGCATCTGCGATGGCGCCACGGTTCTGCGCCATGGCAAGGTGACGGGCCAGTGCGATCCGCGCGCGGAGACGCCAGCCTCGCTTGCCCGCATGATGGTGGGTTCGGAGGTGGCCGGCGTGCATCGCGACGACGACACGCCGACCGGCGAAGTGCTGCTGGAGACGCGGCACCTGTCGGTCAGCCCGCGCACACCCTTTGCAATGGCGCTCAAGGACGTATCCCTCAGGGTCAGAGCCGGCGAGGTGCTGGCGATCGCGGGTGTCGCCGGCAACGGTCAGGGCGAGCTTTTCGACGCGCTTTCGGGCGAGCATGCGGTCGATGACAACGAGGCTGTCCGGATTCGCGACCGGGCGGTCGGGCGGCTGGGCATCTCGGCGCGCAGGCTGATGGGCGCCGGCTTCGTTCCCGAGGAGCGTCACGGCCATGCCGCGGTTCCGGCGCTTTCGCTGTCGGACAACCTGCTGCTTGCGCGCAATCGTTCCGACGCCCAGGCCTTTCTCGCCGGGGGAGCGTTGAAGCTCATCCGCCACGACACGGTTCGCAAGGCGGCGCAGCGGATTTCCGAGGCGATGGATGTACGCAAGAGCGGCGTCGATCCGGCCGCCGGTTCGCTTTCCGGCGGCAACCTGCAGAAATTCATCGTCGGTCGCGAACTCGACCGGCAGCCGGCGGTCCTGGTGGTCAATCAGCCGACCTGGGGCGTGGATGCAGGGGCGGCCAGCCGCATCCGGCAGGCGATCGTCAATCTTGCCCGCTCTGGTTCCGCCGTGGTGGTCATCAGCCAGGATCTCGACGAGATCTTCGAAGTGGCGACGAGCATTGCCGCCATTTCCGAGGGCAAGCTGTCCGAGGCCTATCCGGCGGCAACGATGACACGCGAAAAGATCGGCCTGCTGATGGGCGGCATGCACGGGCTGGAGACTGCCGATGCGCATTGAACTCGAAAAGCGCGCCCGCATGTCGGGCCTGTTCGCCATCGTTTCGCCGCTGCTGGCGCTGGCGCTGACGGTGTTCTTCGGGGGCGTGATGTTCGCGCTGCTGGGCAAGGACCCGGTATCGGCGCTCTACAGCTTCTTCATCGAACCGCTGCTCGAGGTCTGGTCGCTGCACGAGCTTGCGATCAAGGCCGGCCCGCTGATCCTGATCGCGGTGGGGCTATCGATCTGTTATCGCTCGAACAACTGGAATATCGGCGCGGAAGGGCAGTTCACCATCGGCGCGATCACCGGTTCGTTCCTTCCGGTCGTCTTCTACGAATGGCACTCGCCGCTGCTGCTGCCGCTGATGATGGCGATGGGGGCACTCGGCGGCGCGCTTTACGCCGCCATTCCGGCGCTGCTCAAAACCCGCTTCAACACCAATGAGATCCTGACCAGCCTGATGCTGGTCTATATCGCGCAGCTCTTCCTCGACTGGCTGGTGCGCGGCGCGTGGCGCGACCCGCAGGGCTACAACTTTCCCCAGAGCCGCAGCTTCGTGACGGAAGCCGTGCTCCCCGAGATGCTTGCCTCCGGCCGCGCCCATTGGGGCTTTGCCTTCGCCATCATTGCCGCCGTCGGCATCTGGTTCATGATGCGCTACACGCTGAAGGGTTTTCAGGTCGTGGTGCTCGGACAGTCGGAACGGGCAGGGCGCTTCGCCGGCTTCTCGTCCCGCGGCATGGTGTGGTTCTCGATGCTGCTTTCGGGTGCCTTTGCCGGACTTGCCGGGATTTCCGAGGTCTCCGGTTCCATCGGACACCTGCAGCCGTCGATTTCGCCGGGCTACGGCTTCACGGCGATCATCGTCGCCTTCCTCGGCAGGCTCAATCCGCTCGGCATCATCGCTGCCGGCCTCGTGCTGGCCCTGACCTATCTCGGCGGCGAGGGGGCTCAGCTTTCGATCGGGGTGTCCGACAAGGTGACCCGCGTCTTTCAGGGACTGCTGCTGTTCTTCGTGCTCTCCTGCGACACGTTGATCCACTACAAGATCCGGATCGTGGCGTCCAAGGCCCGGTCTGTGATCGGCAAAGGTGCATGATGATTCTGGAAGCCATCCTCCTCACCGTCATCACCGCCTCCACGCCTCTGGTCATCGCCGCACTCGGCGAACTCGTCACCGAACGCTCGGGCGTGCTCAACCTCGGCGTCGAGGGGATGATGATTATCGGCGCGGTCTGTGCCTTTGCAGCCGCCCACACAACCGGTTCCCCGTTTCTCGGCATTCTCGCCGGAATCGCTTCGGGTGCCGTCTTCTCGCTGCTCTTCGGTTTCCTGACGCTCACGCTTGTCGCCAACCAGGTGGCAACCGGCCTTGCGCTGACCATTCTGGGCCTCGGCGTCTCGGGCATGCTGGGCGAGAGCTTCGTCGGCGTGCCGGGCGTCAAGCTGCAGCCGATCACCATTCCGCTGCTTGCCGACATTCCCTTCCTCGGGCCGCTGCTGTTCAAGCAGGACCTGATCTTCTACCTGTCGATTTTGCTGGTCGTCGGGGTCAATTGGTTCCTGTTCGCGACGCGGGCGGGGCTCAAGCTGCGCGCCATCGGCGACAATCACGCCTCGGCGCATACGCTCGGCATCCATGTGATCCGTACCCGCTATCTCGCCGTCATGTTTGGCGGCGCCTGCGCGGGTCTCGCCGGCGCGCAACTTTCGCTCGTCTATACGCCCCAATGGGTGGAGAACATGTCCGCAGGACGCGGCTGGATCGCGCTCGCGCTGGTGGTCTTCGCCTCCTGGCGGCCCTGGCGGCTGCTGGCCGGCGGCTATCTCTTCGGCGCCGTCACGATCGGGCAATTGCATGCGCAGGCATTCGGCATTGGTTTACCCTCGCAGTTTCTCTCGGCGCTGCCCTATGCAGCGACCATTGTCGTCCTGATTATAATTTCCCATAATCGGCGCACGACGCTCATCAACACACCGGCCTCGCTTGGCAAGCCTTTCGTGCCGGATCGGTAAAGTTCAACAAAATCAACAAACCAGGATAGGGGTTATCATGAAGAAACTGTTTCTGGCACTGGCTGCCACGACCGCCGCGCTCGGCGGTCTCGCCGGCACCGCCGCAGCGGAAGACAAGACCAAGGTCTGCTTCGTCTATGTCGGCACCAAGACCGACGGCGGCTGGACGCAGGCGCATGACATCGCCCGGCAGGAGCTGCAGGCTCACTTCGGCGACAAGATCGACACGCCGTTCCTCGAAAGCGTTCCGGAAGGTCCGGACGCCGAGCGCGCCATCGAGCGTCTTGCCCGTTCCGACTGCAAGCTGATCTTCACCACGTCCTTTGGCTTCATGGACGCGACCATCAAGGTTGCCGCCAAGTTCCCCGACGTGAAGTTCGAGCACGCAACCGGCTTCAAGACCGCCGACAACGTCGCAACCTACAATTCCCGCTTCTATGAAGGTCGCTACATTCAGGGCGTCATCGCCGGCAAGGTGTCCGAAAAGGGCCTCGCAGGCTACATCGCCTCCTTCCCGATCCCGGAAGTCGTGATGGGCATCAACGCCTTCGAACTTGGCGCCAAGTCGGTCAACCCGAACTTCAAGATGAAGGTCATCTGGGCCAACACATGGTTCGACCCGGGCAAGGAGGCTGACGCCGCCAAGGCTCTCATCGACCAGGGCGTCGACATCCTGACCCAGCACACCGACACCACCGCCCCGATGCAGGTTGCACAGGAGCGCGGCATCAAGGCCTTCGGCCAGGCTTCCGACATGATCGCCGCCGGTCCGAACACCCAGTTGACCGCGATCAAGGACACCTGGGCCGCCTATTACATCAAGCGCACCCAGGCGCTTCTCGACGGCACCTGGAAGACGCAGCAGAGCTGGGACGGGCTGAAGGACGGTATCCTGACGATGGCGCCGTACACCAACATGCCGGATGACGTGAAGGCGCTGGCCGAAGCGACCGAAGCCAAGATCAAGTCGGGCGAACTGCATCCGTTCACCGGCCCGATCAACAAGCAGGACGGCTCGCCGTGGCTGAAGGAAGGCGAGAAAGCCGATGACGGCACGCTGCTCGGCATGAACTTCTATGTCGAAGGCGTCGACGACAAGCTGCCGCAATAATTTCAGGCCGCAATGATTTTTGAAAAGGGCGCCGTCCTGCGGCGCCCTTTTTGTTCTTTGTTCCGGTGAAGCCTTGCTGCTATGTACCGGGCCGAACAACAATTTCCTGAATCGGAACCTTGCCGGAGCAACCATGAGCCGCAGCTGTCTCGCCGTCATCCTCGCCGCAGGCGAAAGCACCCGCATGAAGTCCTCGATGTCGAAGGTGCTGCATCCGGTGGCGGGCCGGCCGATGATCGCCCATGTGATGGCCACCATCGCCGCTTCGGGTATCGCGGACGTCGCTCTCGTCGTCGGCCGCGATGCGGAAAAGGTTGCGAAGGCCGCGAGCGTCGCGGGCGTCGACGTCACGCCCTTCGTGCAGACGGAGCGGCTCGGCACCGGTCATGCGGTGCTGGCGGCTCGCGAGGCGATTTTCCGCGGCTATGACGATATCCTCGTCGCCTATGGCGATGTGCCGCTGATTACCGCCGCACCGCTGATCGCCGCGCGCGAGGCGCTGGCGAAGGGCAACGACGTCGCCGTCATCGGCTTCCACACCGACAGGCCGACCGGCTACGGCCGTCTCCTCGTCGAAAACGGCGAGCTCGTCGCCATTCGCGAGGAAAAGGATGCGAGCGAGGAAGAGCGCGCCGTCACATGGTGCAACAGCGGACTGATGGCAATCGACGGCAAGAAGGCGCTCGATCTTCTTTCGCGGATCGGCAATGCCAACGCCAAAGGTGAATATTACCTGACCGATATCGTTGAAATCGCCCGCGCGCTTGGCGGTCGCACGGTCGCCGTCGACGCACCGGAGGCCGAATTGACCGGCTGCAACAATCGCGCGGAACTCGCTGCCATCGAACGCCTGTGGCAGGAACGTCGCCGGCATGAACTGATGATTTCCGGCGTTTCGATGATCGCGCCGGAAACCGTTTTCCTCTCGTACGACACGGTGATCGGACAGGATACCCTGATCGAGCCGAACGTCGTCTTCGGGCCCGGCGTGGTGATCGAGGGGGGCGCTGTCATCCATGCCTTTTCGCATATCGAGGGCGCCCATGTGGCGGCCGGCGCATCGGTCGGACCCTTTGCGCGCCTGAGGCCCGGCGCCAATCTGGCGGAAGGCTCCAAGGTCGGCAATTTCTGCGAGGTGAAGAAGGCCGAGATCGGCAAGGGCGCCAAGGTCAATCACTTGACCTATATCGGCGACGCGACGGTCGGTGCGGACGCCAATATCGGCGCCGGCACGATCACCTGCAACTACGACGGCATCAACAAGCACGAGACCCATATCGGGGCGCGCGCCTTCATCGGCTCCAACTCGGCTCTGGTGGCGCCCGTATCCGTCGGGGACGATGCGTTCGTCGCCTCCGGCAGCGTCATTACAGAGGACGTTCCGGCCGATGCGCTGGCGCTCGGACGCGCCCGGCAGGAAATCAAGCCGGAACGCGCCAAGGCAATCCGCGAACGCAATCAGGCACTGAAGGCCGCCCGTGCCGGCAAATCCTGAATGCTGCGGTTGCGTAACGCAGCGAAACCGAATGTGACCGCCGGTCCGATTGCGGAAATCGCGAAAAGCGATAGGACTGGCGCACGAGTTCACCCAGACGGAGAAATCTATGTGCGGTATTGTCGGTATTGTCGGTAACCAGCCGGTTGCGGAACGCCTCGTCGATGCGCTGAAGCGGCTCGAATATCGCGGTTATGATTCCGCCGGCGTCGCGACCATCGACAACGGCGTGATGGAGCGCCGTCGGGCCGAGGGCAAGCTCTTCAATCTGGAAAAGAAGCTCGATGGCGAACCGCTCCCCGGCACCATCGGCATCGCTCACACCCGCTGGGCGACCCATGGCGTGCCGAACGAAACCAATGCCCATCCGCATTTCGTCGATGGCGTCGCCGTGGTGCACAACGGCATCATCGAGAATTTCTCCGAACTCAAGGACGAACTGATCGCCGACGGCGCCGTGTTCTCCACCCAGACCGATACGGAAGTCGTCGCCCAACTGATCGCGAAGTACCGCCGGCAGGGTCTCGACAACCGTGCGGCGATGCTTGCGATGCTGAACCAAGTCACCGGCGCCTATGCGCTGGTCGTGATGTTCGCCGACGATCCCGACACGATCATGGCCGCGCGTTTCGGACCTCCGCTGGCGGTCGGCTTCGGCAAGGGCGAGATGTTCCTCGGCTCCGACGCCATTGCGCTTGCTCCCTTCACCAACGAGATCGCCTATCTGGTCGATGGCGACTGCGCGATCCTGCACCGGAATGGCGCCGAGATCATCGACTTCGCCGGCAATCCGGTCGAACGCCCGCACCAGATCTCGCAGGCGACCGCTTTCGTCGTCGACAAGGGCAACCACCGGCATTTCATGGAAAAGGAAATCTACGAACAGCCGGAAGTGATCTCCCACGCGCTTTCGAACTATGTCGACTTCCACGGCCACACGGTAAAGCCGGTCGATGCGGCCATCGACTTCAAGTCCCTGCGCGGGCTTGCCGTTTCGGCCTGCGGCACGGCCTATCTCTCGGGCCTCGTCGGCAAGTACTGGTTCGAACATTATGCCCGCCTGCCAGTGGAGATCGACGTCGCCTCCGAATTCCGTTACCGCGAAATGCCGCTCTACAAGGATCAGGCGGCGCTGTTCATCTCGCAGTCCGGCGAGACCGCGGATACGCTCGCTTCCTTGCGCTACTGCCATGAGCAGGGCCTGAAGATCGGCGCGATCGTCAACGTCAAGGAATCGACCATCGCCCGGGAATCCGATGCGATCTTCCCGATCCTCGCCGGCCCGGAAATCGGCGTCGCCTCGACCAAGGCCTTCACCTGCCAGCTCGCAGTGCTCGCCTCGCTTGCAATTGCCGCCGGCAAGGCGCGCGGCACCGTTTCGCCTGAGGAAGAGAAGCAACTGGTCAAGAGCCTCTCCGAAATGCCGCGCATCATGAGCCAGGTGCTGAACAGCATCCAGCCGCAGATGGAAAGCCTCGCCCGCGACCTGTCCAAGTTCAAGGACGTGCTCTATCTCGGCCGCGGCACAAGCTTCCCGCTCGCCATGGAAGGCGCGCTGAAACTCAAGGAAATCTCCTATATCCACGCAGAGGGCTATGCGGCCGGGGAACTGAAGCATGGCCCGATCGCGCTGATCGACGAAAACATGCCGGTGATCGTGATCGCGCCCTACGACCGCTTCTTCGAGAAGACGGTTTCCAACATGCAGGAAGTGGCGGCCCGCGGTGGCCGGATCATCTTTATCACCGACGAGAAGGGGGCGGCAGCCTCCAAGCTTGAGACCATGGCGACCATCGTGCTGCCCAACGTCGCCGAGATCATCTCGCCGATGGTTTTCGCCCTGCCGATCCAGTTGCTTGCCTATCACACGGCGGTCTTCATGGGGACCGACGTCGACCAGCCACGCAATCTCGCCAAGTCGGTCACCGTGGAATGATGATCCGGGACGAGGCGGCCGGTGACGAAGCTGCGATCGGGGACGTCACCGCGGCTGCCTTTGCCGACATGCCCTACAGCGACCAGACGGAGCCACAGATCATCGAACGGCTGCGCACTGCCCGTGCCCTGACGGTTTCCCTGGTTGCAGAGGAGGCCGGCGAGATCGTCGGTCATGTCGCCTTTTCGCCGGTGACGTTCCCGAGCGGTGAGACCGGGTGGTACGGGCTCGGACCGGTGTCGGTAAAACCCGATCGACAGAGACAGGGCATCGGCTCCGCCCTTATCAACGAAGGACTGCGGCGCCTGAAGGCGCTCAATGCCCGAGGCTGCATCCTTGTCGGCTATCCCGACTATTACAAGCGCTTCGGCTTTGCTTCCTGCCCGACCCTGAAAGTGGAGGGGGTTTCACCGGAATATTTACTGGCATTGCCCTTGCGTGGGCCAGTACCCTCCGGCATTGTCGCCTTCCATCCGGGATTTTACGGCGACGCAACATAGACAGCGAGCGATGAACGAGACTTCCGACCGCATCTCCGTCGCAACGCGGCTCAGAAACAATTTCCTGACCGGCCTCATCATCTGCGCGCCGGTGACGATCACCATCTGGCTGACCTGGACCTTCATCCACTGGGCGGACAGCTGGGTGAAGCCCTATATCCCCGAGCGCTACAACCCGGAAAGCTACCTGAAATTCGCGGTACCGGGGCTCGGCCTGCTGATCGCGCTGGTCGTCATCACGCTGATCGGCTTTCTCGGCAAGAACCTGATCGGCCGGTCGATCGTCGATTTCGGCGAGCAGATCTTCCATCGCACGCCGCTCGTCCGCACCATCTATAAGAGTGTCAAGCAGATCTTCGAAAGCGTGCTGAAGGACCAGTCGTCCTCGTTCAAGAAGGTCGGCCTGATCGAGTTTCCAAGCCCGGGCATGTGGGCGCTCGTGTTCATCGCGACCGATGCCCAGGGAGAAATCGCCGCAAAGCTGAACGAGGACGGCGTTGAGATGGTTGCCGTCTTCCTGCCGCCAACACCGGTGCCGACTGCAGGTTTCCTGATGTTCGTGCCACGCGACAAGATCAAGATGCTCGACATGACGCCGGAGGAGGGGGCCAAGCTGCTGATTTCAGGCGGCCTCGTGATACCGGAATGGCCGGCGTCAAGGGACAATACGCCGAAGGTCTCGAAACCGGCGGCGTAATGCCGGAGTCAAAAGGCAATTTCGAGATCCTATCCCGCCCTCAAAAACCTTATCGCCTCGTCCCTGCGATGGAGGTAGAGAAGTACCCGGATTGCCTGACCGCGGGGGCTTTCCAGATCGGGGTCGCGCTCCAGAAGATAGCTCGCATCCTTGCGGGCGATGTCCAGAAGATCGGCATGGGCCTCGAGGCTGGCGATCTTGAAGCCGGGCGTTCCGGACTGACGGGTGCCGAGCAATTCGCCTTCGCCCCGCAGCTTCAGGTCCTCTTCTGCAATGAGAAAACCGTCCTCGCTGTCACGCAGCACCGAGAGGCGGGCGCGGCCGTTCTCCGACAGCGGTCCCTTGTAGAGCAGGATGCAGGTCGATGCCTCGTCGCCGCGACCGACGCGGCCACGGAGCTGATGTAATTGTGCCAGACCGAAACGCTCGGCGTGTTCGATCACCATGATCGATGCGTCGGGAACGTCCACGCCGACCTCGACGACCGTGGTCGCCACCAAAAGGCGGGTCTCGCCCGACTTGAAGGCAAGCATGGCCGCATCCTTTTCCGGGCCGCTCATGCGGCCATGGACGAGACCGATAGGCGCGCCGATGGCTTTCGAAAGCACCGCATGGCGCTCCTCGGCCGACATCAGGTCGGAAACATCGGATTCCTCGACCAGCGGGCAGATCCAGTAGGCTTTCTTGCCATCGGCAATGGCAGCGCGCAGCCGGTCGACGATCTCGCCGGTGCGCTCGCTCGATACGGTCACCGTCTGGATCGGCTTGCGGCCGGCGGGTTTTTCCGTGAGCTTGGACACATCCATGTCGCCGAAGGCGGCCAGCACCAGCGTGCGCGGGATCGGCGTTGCCGTCATCACCAGCATGTGGGGCGAGATGCCCTTGGCGGTCAACCGCAGGCGCTGATGCACGCCGAAGCGATGCTGCTCGTCGACAACGGCCAGCATGAGGTTCTTGTAGCTCACCGTGTCCTGAAAGAGCGCATGGGTACCGATGACGATCTGGGCTTCACCGGAGGCTATGCGTTCGGTGATCGTATCGCGCTCGCGGCCCTTGGTGCGGCCGGTCAGGACCTCGATACGGAGGCCTGCTGCGGCGGCGAATTTCGAGACCGTCGCATAGTGCTGACGGGCGAGGATTTCCGTCGGGGCCATCAGCACCGCCTGTCCGCCGCTTTCGACGACAGCCGCCATGGCAAGCAGGGCAACCAGCGTCTTGCCGGCGCCGACATCACCCTGCAGCAGGCGCAGCATGCGGGTATCGGAACCCATGTCCTTGAGGATATCGCCCATCGCTTCCGTCTGGCTGCGAGTCGGGGAAAAGGGCAGGGCGGCCAATATCTTCGACGACAATTCTCCATTCGGACGAACCGGCGTGCCGGGCACCTTGCGCAGGCGCTGGCGAACGAGCGCCAGCGATACCTGGCCTGCAAGGAACTCGTCATAGGCGAGCCGTCGACGGGCAGGCGCCTGAGGATCGACGTCGGCCGCATCGCGGGGATGATGCAACTGGCGGAAACTTTCCCTCGGCGTCGGGAAGGACTGCTGGACGGTCAAGGCGGGATCGGCCCATTCCGGCAGGTCGGGAACGCGCTCCAGCGCATGCTCCACCGCCTTGCGCAGCACCTTGGGCGACAGGCCGGCCGTCAGCGGATAAACCGGCTCGACCAGCGGCAGGTTCTCCGCCTCGCTCGCCTTCATCATCACGTCGGGATGCACCATGGAGGGACGGCCGTTGAACCAGTCGATCTTGCCGGAGACTATGACCTCCTCATCGATCGGCAGCGCCTTTTCCAGCCAGTTGCCCTTGGCGCGGAAGAAGGTCAGCGCCAGTTCGCCGGTCGGATCGTGCAGGAAGACGCGATAGGGCATGTTGGACTTGCCGCGCGGCGGCGGCTGGTGGCGGTCGACACGGCCGGTCACGGTGACGATAGCGCCCTGCGGGGCAAGGGCGATGCCGGGCTGGTTGCGGCGATCGATCAGCCGGTGAGGCGCCAGAAACAGGAGATCCACGACGCGCGCATCCTCGACGTCCTCCCGGCCCAGCAGGCTCGCCAGCAATTGCGCAAGCTTGGGCCCAACGCCGGAAAGCGAGGCAACGGAGGAAAACAGGGGGTCGAGAAGCGCTGGCCGCATGATGGGCGCCAAAATGGCCCGAGAATTACCGCCTTGGCAAGGCTGACATTTCCCGATCGAGCGGCTATAGAGGCGCATCAACAGGAAGGTGTTTCGACATGACAGGATTGACCCTCAGCAGTGCCGATCTCGATCCGCGCCGCCGTCGCATTCTGTTTCGCTGCTGGCATCGCGGCATTCGCGAGATGGACCTGATCCTCGGACAGTTCGCGGAAGCGGAAATCGGCACGATGGATGAGGCGACGCTCGACGAGCTGGAGCGCATCATGGCCGAGGAAGATCAGGACCTCATCAAGTGGATCACGGAAGCGGCCCCCGTTCCGGATCACCTGAAGACCCCGCTCTTCGAGCGGATCATGGCCTGTCGCCCAGATTTCTCGCCGGTTACCATGGACACCGCCGGACGCCCGGAATGATCTCGCTACTCGATGCCAAGACGATCGCCGCCGCCAGGTCCGGGCTGACGATCTCGCATGTGCCGGATGGCATGGTCGCGTTCCTGATCGCCGAGATTGCGCGGCAGGGGCAGCCTGTCGCCTTTGTGCTGTCGGACGGCCAGCGCATGGCCGATATCGAACAGATGCTCGGCTTCGCCGCGCCGGATATTCCGGTTCTGACGTTACCCGCCTGGGACTGCCTGCCCTATGACCGAGTATCGCCATCGGCCGATGTCTCGGCACGCCGTCTCGCCGCCTTGTCCGGGCTGATCGCGCATGCGAGGAAGCCGCATCCGGCCATCGTCCTCGTCACTGTCAACGCCATGCTGCAGAAGCTCGCGCCGGCCGACGTGATCGAGCATCTGGCGTTTTCCGCCAAGCCCGGCAACCAGGTGCGGATGGACGATATCGCAGCAAGGCTCGAACGCAACGGCTTCGACCGGGTGCCGACAGTGCGCGAGGTCGGCGAGTTCGCCGTCCGCGGCGGCATTCTCGACGTCTTCGTGCCGGGCTCGGAGGAACCGGTTCGCCTCGATTTCTTCGGCGATACGCTGGAAAGCATCCGTTTCTTCGATCCGGCCAGCCAGCGCACCACCGGACAGGCGCGATCCCTCGATCTCAATCCGATGAGCGAGGTGACGCTGACCCCGGAAAGCATCAGCCGTTTCCGCAAGAACTACCTTTCGCTGTTCGGCGCGGCGACCCGCGACGATGCGCTTTATTCCGCCGTCTCCGAAGGACGCCGCTACGCCGGCATGGAACACTGGCTGCCGCTGTTCCACGATCATCTGGAAACGGTATTCGACTATCTTCGAGGCTTCCGCATCGTCACCGACCATACGGTGAAGGAAGCGGCGGAAGAACGCGCCAAGCTGATCCGCGACTATTACGAGGCGCGACTGAATTCCGGGACTCCCGGCAAGGGCCATCTGGGGCAGGGCACGCCCTACAAGCCGGTACCGCCCGAACGGCTCTATCTCGGCGCCGGCGAATTCGCACGCATGCTGGATGCACATGAACCCCTGCGGCTCACACCCTTTGCCGAACATGACGGTGAAGCGCGCCGGGTGATCGAGATACCGGCGCGGCCGGGCCCCCGCTGGGCGAAGAATGCGGTCGAGGCCGGAGAGGCTGACGGTCAGGCGCGTGTGAACGTCTTCGACCAGGCGGTGAAATACATCGCCGATAAGAGGGCTTCCGGCTCCAAGGTGCTGATTACCGGCTGGTCGGAAGGCTCGCTCGACCGATTGCTGCAGGTGCTCGCCGAGCACGGGCTCGCCAATCTCAAGCAGATTGCAGCCCTCAAGGACATTGACGGCCTGAAGAAGGGCGAGGCGGCAACGGCCGTTCTCAGCCTGGAAGGCGGTTTCGAATCCGGCGATCTCGTCGTCGTCGGCGAACAGGACATTCTCGGCGACCGCATGGTGCGCCGTTCCAAGCGGCGCAAGCGGGCAGCCGACTTCATTTCGGAAGTGGCGGGCCTCGACGAGGGCTCGATCGTCGTTCATGCCGAACACGGCATCGGCCGTTTCGTCGGCCTTCGCACCATCGAGGCCGCCGGCGCTCCGCATGCCTGCCTCGAACTGCAATATGCCGACGACGCCAAGCTGTTCCTTCCGGTCGAGAACATCGATCTTCTGTCGCGGTACGGCTCCGAGGCGAGTGACGCGCAGCTCGACAAGCTCGGTGGCGGCGCATGGCAGATGCGCAAGGCCAAGCTCAAGAAGCGGCTGCTCGACATGGCGGGCGCCCTGATCCGGGTCGCTGCCGAGCGCATGACACGCACCGCACCGGTTCTGACGACGCAGGAAGGCCTTTACGACGAATTCGCCGCCCGTTTCCCCTATGACGAGACGGAAGACCAGCTGAACGCGATCGAGGCGGTGCGGGGCGATCTCGGCGCCGGCCGGCCGATGGACCGGCTGGTCTGCGGCGATGTCGGTTTCGGCAAGACCGAAGTGGCGCTGCGTGCCGCCTTCATCGCCGCCATGAACGGCATACAGGTCGCCGTCGTCGTTCCGACGACACTCCTTGCCCGCCAGCATTTCAAGACGTTTTCCGAGCGCTTCCGCGGCCTGCCGATCCGGGTGCAGCAGGCATCCCGTCTGGTGGGTACGAAGGAGCTCAACCTCGTGAAGAAGGAGGTTGCGGAAGGCAAGACCGATGTCGTGGTCGGCACCCATGCGCTGCTCGGCGCGGGTATCCAGTTTGCCAATCTCGGACTTCTCATCATCGACGAGGAGCAGCACTTCGGCGTCAAGCACAAGGAGCGGCTGAAGGAACTGAAGACCGACGTGCATGTGCTGACGCTTTCGGCGACCCCGATCCCGCGGACGCTGCAGCTTGCCATGACCGGCGTGCGCGAACTTTCGTTGATTACCACGCCGCCGGTCGACCGCATGGCGGTGCGCACCTTCATCTCGCCCTTCGATCCGCTCGTGATCCGCGAAACCCTGATGCGCGAGCATTATCGCGGCGGCCAGAGCTTCTACGTCTGCCCGCGGCTTGCCGATCTCGCGGATATCCAGGCCTTCCTGCAGTCCGACGTGCCGGAACTGAAGGTCGCCATCGCTCATGGCCAGATGCCGGCGGGTGAACTCGAAGACATCATGAACGCCTTCTACGACGGCAAGTACGACGTGCTGCTGTCGACCACCATCGTCGAGTCCGGCCTTGACGTGCCGACTGCCAACACTCTCATCGTGCATCGCGCCGACATGTTCGGCCTGGCGCAGCTCTATCAGTTGCGCGGGCGCGTCGGGCGTTCCAAGGTGCGCGCCTTCGCGCTCCTGACGCTTCCCGTCAACAAGGTGCTGACGACCACGGCCGAACGTCGCCTCAAGGTCCTGCAGTCGCTCGATACGCTCGGCGCCGGATTCCAGCTTGCAAGCCACGACCTCGACATTCGCGGCGCGGGTAACCTGCTGGGCGAAGAACAGTCCGGCCACATCAAAGAAGTCGGCTTCGAGCTTTACCAGCAGATGCTGGAGGAGGCCGTGGCGGAAGTGAAGGGTATCGATGAAGTGGCCGATACCGGCTGGTCGCCGCAGATCTCCGTCGGCACGTCGGTGATGATCCCGGACGATTACGTGCCGGACCTGCATCTGCGCCTCGGCCTTTACCGTCGTCTCGGCGAGCTCACCGAACTCGGCGACATCGACGCCTTCGGCGCGGAAATGATCGACCGGTTCGGACCGCTGCCTCCCGAAGTGCAGAGCCTGCTCAAGGTGGTCTACATCAAAGCGCTCTGCCGCAAGGCCAACGTCGAAAAGCTGGAAGCCGGTCCGAAAGGCGTGGTCGTGCAGTTCCGCAACAAGGAATTCCCGAACCCGGCTGCTCTCGTCGGCTTCATCGCCAAGCAGGGCACCATGGCGAAGATCCGCCCGGACCAGAGCGTCTTCCTCACCCGCGACCTGCCGACGCCGGACAAGCGTCTGGCAGGCGCAGCGATGGTGATGACGCAGCTTGCGCAGCTTGCAACATCGGCGTGATACGCGCCGGCCCCCAGACTCTTCCGCCTATTCGTGCCTCAGCGCGTCGATTGGGTTGAGCTGAGCCGCCCGTCTCGCAGGGAAATAGCCGAAGACCATGCCGATTGCGGCAGAGAAGGCGAAGGCCAGCAGGATAATGGAGGGGCTGGTGACGAAAGGCACACCCATATAGCTTACCGCTCCATAGGCGAGGCCGAGGCCGAGCAGGATGCCGATGATCCCGCCGGCAAGCGAGAGCGTCACCGCCTCGACGAGAAACTGCATCAGCACCTGCTGTTCCAGCGCACCGATGGCGAGACGAATGCCGATCTCGCGGGTCCGCTCGGTCACCGACACCAGCATGATGTTCATGATGCCGATGCCTCCGACGAGAAGGCTGACGGCGGCGACCGCGCCGAGAAGGCCGGTCATCAAGGTGGTTGTCCCGGTGAGCGTCGCGGCCATCTGGGTCATGTCGTTGACGGTGAAATCGTCCTCGCGACCGGCGATGATCTTGCGCCGCTCGCGCAGCAAGCGCTCGACATCGGCCTGCACCTTGGATGTGGAAACGCCGTCCTTCGCCGAAAGGATCACGCTCGACACGTCACTCGATCCGCCGATGCGACGCTGGAAGACCTTGAGGGGCATGACGACGATATCGTCCTGGTCATTGCCCATGCCGCTCTGGCCCTTTTTCGCGAGTATGCCGATAACCTGGCAGGAGATCGTGCCGACGCGAATGTTCTGCTCAAGCGCGGGCGTCGAACCGAACAGCTCATTGCGGATGGTTTCGCCGATCACGCAGACCGACTGTCCGCCGCGCTCCTCCGAAACGAGGAAGGTGCGGCCCTTGGCAAGGTCCCAATCCTGCGCAACGAAATAATCGCTGGTGGTGCCGGTGACCGTGGTCGAGTGGTTCTCGCCGCCGAAGATGACGGTCTGGGTCGACTGGTTGACGCCGGCCACGGCCCGAAGCCCGCCGACCTGGTCCTCGATGGCCTGAATATCCCGTTCGGTGAATTTCTTCGCTTCCGTGCTGGCACGGCCCGGGCCGAACTGCCCGGGGCGCACGAAGAGAAGATTGGTGCCGAGCTTGGAGATTTCAGCCGAGACCTGCGCCGTCGTGCCATTGCCGATCGTTACCATGGCGATGACGGCGGCAACGCCGATCACCACGCCCAGAACGGTCAGGAACGAGCGAAGCATGTTTCGCCCGATCGCCCTCAGGGCCAGTTTGACGGTCTCAAGAAACATCGGCGCGAACTCCGTTCAGGCTGTCGCTCTGGAGACGTCCGTCGACGAAGCGCAGGTTGCGCCTGGCATAGGCGGCGATGTCGTCCTCATGGGTCACCATGATGACCGTGATGCCTTGCTCGCGGTTAAGGCCGGTGATGAGTTCCATGATCTCGCGGCTGGTCTTGGTGTCAAGGTTGCCCGTGGGCTCATCCGCCAGCAGGACCGCCGGGCTGGTGACGATCGCCCTCGCGATCGCGACGCGCTGCTGCTGGCCGCCGGAAAGCTCCTGCGTCGTATGGTGTTCGCGCCCCGCAAGGCCGACCTGCGCCAGCGCGACTTCCGCCAGACGCCGACGCTCGCGCGCCTCCATGCCGCGATAGATCAGCGGCAGTTCGACATTCTCGACGGCCGAGGTGCGGGCGAGAAGGTTGAAACCCTGGAACACGAAGCCCAGCATGTGGCGCCGCAGCAACGTATGCTGGCTGCGATCCAGCCCCGAGGTGGCGATCCCCTGGAACAGGTATTCGCCTGACGTCGGGACGTCCAGCCAGCCGAGGATGTTCATGGCGGTCGACTTTCCCGAACCGGAAGGACCCATGATCGCCACGAACTCATGCTTCTCGATGGTCAGGTCGATGCGGTCCAGCGCACGGATCGTCGCTTCTCCGCGTCCGTAGGTCTTCGATACCTGCTTGAACTCGATGAGGGGAGGGGTCGCCATGGGGCCGCCTTCAACCGCTCTTCGCCGTGGCGTCGGTAATCAGCAGATCGCCTTCGGAGAGGTCACCCTTGGTCACGACCGTATTCTGTCCGTCGCTGGAACCGATTTTGATGTTGATTGCGGTCGGAACATTGTTGCGCATGACCCAGACGGTACGCTCCCCGCCGGCCGGTTCCGGAGCCGTGATCGAACCCATGCGCGGCGGACGGAACAGGCTGAACATACCACCTCCGCCGCTGCTCTTCGCCGTCAGGTTTTCCGGCGGCGTATAGCGCAGGGCGGTGTTCGGCACGAGCAGCGCATCCTTGATCGACTGCACCACGATATCGGCGGTGGCCGTCATGCCCTGGCGGAGCAGCAGGTCGTTGTTGTGCACCGCCAGTATGCCCATATAGGTGACCACGTCATTGACCGTCTCCGACGCATAACGGATCTGGGTGATTTCCGCGGGAAAGCGCTTGTCCGGGAAGGCGTCGACAGTGAAGGTGGCCTTCTGACCGACCGCCACCTGGCCCACATCGGCCTCGTCTATATCGACCTGCAATTCCATTTCCTTGAGGTCGCCGGCAATGTTGAAAAGGGTCGGCGCTTCGAGGGACGCGGCAACGGTGGCGCCCGGATCGACATCACGCGACAGGACGATACCGTCGATCGGCGATATGATCGTCGCTTTCGAGAGGGTAACCCTCGACTGTTCCAGTTCCGCCTCGGCCGCGAGAACGTTGGCTTCGGCGCTTTCCTTCGTCGCGACGGCCGCCTCGTAGGTATAGCGGGCCGAATCGAGATCCTGCTGGGTGGACACACGGTTGCCGACCAGGCTTTTTTGCCGTTCCAGCGAGACCTGCGCGGAATTCATGTCGGCCACGGCCTTGGCAACGGCCGCCTTGGACGCGAGCAGGGCGGCTTCGGCGCTCTTGACGTCGGCCTCGAACTTCGCGGTATCGAGACGTGCGATCACCTCGCCCTTCCGAACAGTGCTGTTGTAATCGGCCAGCACTTCGCGCACCGTGCCGGACTGCTCGCTCGATACATCCACCTGCACCGTCGGCTCGACAGAACCTGTTGCCGTCACGATGACCGTGAGGTCTCCCTTCTTTGCTGCAGAGGTGGTGTAAGTGTAGGCCGTCGCCTCGCTGCTGTAGAGGTAATAGCCATATCCCGCACCGATGATCGCAGCGGCCGCAAGCCCCCGCCACAGCCAGCGCCTGCCACCTCCGCGTTTGCCGCCGCTTGCAAGAATGGCTGCGAGGTCGCCGCTGTCCACGGGGGTTGGGGTGGCCTTGGTGCTGTCGTCGTCGCTGCTCATTTCTGACCCGTTTTCGTTGTCTCGCGTATCGGTACCGCATGAAACCGCAGCCGGTATTGACCCGTGTCAACTTCCCCTGAAGATTGCTTTCCGGGGATCGACACTCAACCGGGTTGCGCGAACCTACTCGCTGTGTCCCACAGTCGTCGGCCGGTTTGAAGTGAATTCTTGGTAATGGTGGACGGACACACGAACGGGGCCGCCACCCGAGCGGGACGGACGACGATTTCCCGCGAAGCGCGAAAAGAGGAAGACGGTTATACCGCCGCTTTCGGATAGGCCCGCTCAAGACCGCCGGATCGTGTCAGGCCGTTACGGAAAGCAATATAGGCGGGATGCTGGCTCGATCGTGCGGCCTCCGTCAGCCGCATCTGCAGCCGCGAGGGTGCATTCTGGCCAAGCCATTCGCCCGAGCGCTCGAGCTTGAGGCTGTTCAGGAACCGGGCCTCGGATGCGCGGTCCAGATAGAGGTAAAGGCCTTCGAGCAGGCAATCGTCCTGCTGCGGGTTTTCGAACAGAAGGGCGAGAAAGTTCCGGTCGGCCTCACTCATGCCAGAAAGCTTGTCGGCAACGGTTTCGCGATCCGGAAAACGTGTCTGCTGGGCGGACATGGACTGTCTCCCTCCTTGCTGTCGGTTTGGTTCAACGGCCTGAACACTTCAAGACCATCCGAAGATTGCCCGAGCCTTGCCGTGGACCTCCGCCAGACGGAGCGATGCCGGCAAAGCCGGCATTGCCAGGTGCCGCGGATCAGCCGCGACGGCGGCTGCGACGGCCGCCTTCCTGCTCACCCGATTGGGAGGCCGTCTTGTTGCGCAGCGGTCCGATTCGCTCGACGATGGTCTCGATGGTCGGACGGGGCCCCGGTGTATAGCTGTCGAGCGACGAACGCATGGCGGCAAGGTGATTGCACGAGGTGCCGCAGCAGCCGCCGATGATCTTCGCCCCGGCATCGCGCGCAAGCTTTGCATATTCCGCCATTAGAGGCGGCGTGCCGGAATAATGAATTTCCGAGCCACGGAATTCCGGGATGCCGCAATTGCCCTTGACGATGACCGTCGCTGCCGGATCGGCGGCCGTCATGTCCAGAAGGCTGGCCAGAATGTCGGAGGCGCCTACGCCGCAATTGGCGCCGACAGCCACCGGACCATCGCCAATATCCTTTGCAACACCATGGATATCCTTGGGATCAAGGCCCATCATGGTGCGGCCGGCGGTGTCGAAGGAGCCGGTATAGATGTAGGGCAGGCCAACCTTGACGGCCGCCTCGGCCGCCGCGCGGATCTCCTCCGGCGACGACATGGTCTCGATCCAGGCGATATCGATGCCACCGGCCTTCAAGCCTTCCATCTGTTCGGCGAAGGCGGCGACCGCATCCTCGAAGGTCAGCGCGCCAAGCGGCTGCAGCAGTTCACCCGTCGGCCCGACCGAGCCGCCGACGATCACCTTGCGCGGCACCTTGTCGGCAACCGAGCGGGCGATTTCGGCCGCCTTCCTGTTGAGCCCGAAGACCCGATCCTCCGCCTTGTGCAGCTTCAGACGGTGGCGCGTGCCGCCGAAGGAATTGGTCAGGATGATATCAGCGCCCGCATCGACGAAATCCTGATGGAGCTTGACGATCTTTTCCGGCTGGCTCTCGTTCCAGAGCTCCGGCGCCTCGCCAGCCTCCAGCCCCATAGCGAAGAGATTGGTGCCGGTGGCGCCGTCGGCGAGCAGAACGCCCTTCTCGGCCAGGAGTGCGGAAAGCGGATTGGTGGCGGTCGCCATGGTTCTGTCCTCTGATCTCATATGCACCACCATATAAAGAAATCTTTATATGACTGCAATGGCTGGCGCGAAAAAGCCCCGGCACGGGATGCGCGCGGGGCTTTACGGTTCGTGAATATCGATCCCGCGACTATTCGGCGGCGATCGGCCGGTCGAGATGAGTGCTCGGCGTCACCATGGCCGAAATGATCGCCTGCAGGTCGACAGCGCCGACGGGGTGGCCCGAGGCATCGACCACATGGGCGACCGTCTGGCCAGCGCCGGTCATCAACTTGGCTGCGGCTTCCAGAACCGTCGCCCCGTCGAGGGCAGGACCTTGCGGTGGACCGGAGAGCGGCGCCATGATGGTGCTTACCCGGATGACGCGGCCACGGTTCACCTCCTTGACGAAGGCGGTGATATAATCATCCGCCGGGGACAGGACGATATCCTGGCCGCTTCCCTGCTGGATGACCTCGCCATCGCGAAGGATGGCGATCTTGTCGCCAAGCCGCAAAGCCTCGTCGAGATCGTGGGTGATGAAGACGACGGTCTTCTTCAGTTCCTGCTGGAGGTCGAGCAAGACGCTCTGCATGTCGACACGGATCAGCGGGTCGAGAGCGGAATAGGCCTCGTCCATCAGCAGGATATCCGCATTGTTGGTCAGCGCCCGGGCGAGGCCCACACGCTGCTGCATGCCGCCTGAGAGCTGGTTGGGATAATGTCGCTCGAAGCCTGCAAGACCGACCCGCTCGATCCAGTGGCGGGCGGTCTTTTCGCTGACCGACCGGTCCACGCCCTGGATATCGAGCCCGTAGACCGTATTCTCCAGCACGGTGCGATGCGGCAGGAGCGCGAATTTCTGGAAGACCATCGCCGTCTTGTGGCGACGGAACTCGCGCAATTCCTGCTGGCTCATCCGGCAGATATCGACGCCGTCGTAGAGCACTTCGCCGGCCGTCGGATCGATCAGTCTGTTGATATGGCGGATAAGCGTCGACTTGCCCGAGCCGGAGAGGCCCATGACGACGGTGATTCCGCCGCCGGGCATCGAGATATTGATGTCCTTGAGACCGAGAACATGCCCGTGGGTCTCGTTGAGCTCGGCCTTGGACATGCCACGGTAGACAGCGTCGATATAGTCGCCGCCACGAGGCCCGAATATCTTGTAGAGGCCGCGGATTTCTATGCCCTGACTAGCCATGGATGACCTCCGTATGCTTCTGGAGCCGCTTGCCGTAAGCCTGGCTCGTCCGGTCGAAGATGATGGCGATGGCAACCAGGGCGAAGCCGTTCAGGAAGCCGATGGTGAAGAACTGATTGGTGATGGCCTGCAGAACGTTCTTGCCCAGGCCGCCGACCCCGATCATCGAGGCCACCACGACCATGGCGAGCGACATCATGATCGTCTGGTTTATGCCGGCCATGATGGTAGGCAACGCCAACGGGATCTGCACGTTCTTGAGCTTCTGTCCGGGGGAGGAGCCGAAAGCATCTGCAGCCTCGAGGACCTCCTTATCGACCAGCCGGATACCGAGATTGGTGAGGCGGATCATCGGCGGAACCGCATAGATCACGACGGCGATGAGACCCGGCACCTTGCCGATCCCGAAGATCATGACGACCGGGATCAGGTAGACGAAACTCGGCATGGTCTGCATGACGTCGAGGATCGGGTTGATGAAACCCTGCACCCGGTTCGACCGCGCCATCACGATGCCGATCGGAATGCCGATCACGATCGAGATCAGGGTGCAGACGGTGACCATGGCAAGCGTTATCATGGTGTCCTGCCACAATCCGACAAGACCGATGACGATCATGGAAAGCGCCGTGCCCAGGGTAATCCTGATATTGCGGCTGGCGAGATAGACGATCGTCGTCAGCACCAGCAGGAAGATGAACCATGGCGTGTCGACGAAAAGGTTCTGAAGCCAGTTCAGGAACCATTGCAGCGGATCGAGCGCCGTGTCGAGAACATCGCCATAGCTGCGCACGAAGCCCTTGAAGCCGGTATCCACCGTCTTCTTGAATTCACGCATGAGGTTTTCGTCGATCGACGGAAATTTGCAGAGCAGTTCCGGGAGGTAACTGCAAATAGCTGTAGCCATCTTGTTCCCCTTTTTTACCCCATCCAACGACGGGTGGCTTCTCGTAACGGAAGCCTGACCGCCTTTTCGCGACCGCCGCGAAAAACGGGAAAGACCACAGACAATTCCTTAAAGCATTCCCAATCGGGAATTTGTGCTGTCTGCGACCTTGCAGGCGCCTGAATGGCGGTAAAGCGGCCATGCGCCTGCGAAGCAAGACCGGACGGGCGCCAACCGGCACCCGTCCCGATTTCTGGCGATCAGAGGCTTGCCTTGACCTTTTCGGCGACTTCCGGGCTGACCCAGGTGGTCCACATGTCACCGTAGTTTTCGAGGAAATACTTAGCAGCATCCTCGTTGGTACCCTGGTTTTCGTCCATCCAGGCCAGAACCTTGCCGACGGTCTGGTTGTCCCACTTGCGGGTCTTCAGATAGTCGATGGCCACGGCGTTCTTATCGGCGAACTGCTTGGTGACGACGGTGAAGACGTCAGAGACCGGATAGGCATTGACCTTCGGATTTGGGCAATCCGGAACGGCAGTGCACTTGTCCCATTCGGCCTTGTCATGCTCAACGCCGAAGGACAGCTTGACCATTTCGTACTTGCCGAGGATGGCGGTCGGTGCCCAGTAGTAGCCGAGCCAGCCGGTCTTCTTTTCGAAGGCGCTGGCGATCGAGCCGTCGAGACCGGCGGCCGAGCCGGTATCGATCAGTTCAAATCCCTTTTCCTTGGCGCCGAGCGCCTTATAGAGATTGGCGGTGGAAATCTGGCAGTTCCAGCCCGACGGGCAGTTCGTCACGGCGGCCTTGGACGGATCTTCCGGTGCAGGGAAGAGTTCCGGATGGGCCAGCGCATCCTGCACGGTCTTGATGTCCGGATGAGCGTCGGCGAGGAATTTCGGGATCCACCAGCCTTCCACGCCGCCGTCGCTCAGAAGCGGGGCGAGCTGGAGCAGGCGGCCTTCGCCGATCGCTGCATCGAGCGGCGTGCGCACGGCGTTCACCCAAAGTTCCGGAGCGATATCCGGTTCGCCCTTCTCGTTCATCGAAGTGAAGGTCGGCATGGTGTCGCCGGTCACAACGGTCACGTTGCAGCCATAGCCGCTTTCAAGGATCATCTTGTCGACATAGGCGGCAACGCCCGCCGATGCCCAGTTCATTTCCGCGATGGAGACATCGCCGCACTCGGCAGCCTGGGCGGACCCGGCAGCCGCATAGAGGCCGGCGGCGAGGATAGTGGAGGCGAGGAGCTTCTTCATGGTTTAAGACCTCCCAGTCTTAATTCTCTTGCAGCATTCTGGACGGGCATGTCGGGCTACTGCGCTTCCCGATCAGGCCAATTGCGAGAGGGCAGGCCGCACAGCCGGGTCAAGAACGGCTGGGCTTCCGCATGGCTGCATCGGCGATTATCGTTGGGGCGCATCGGATGGAGATGCAGCCCGTTCCAGCCGTAGGGCAACCGCAGTCAGCCTACGGGTTCCCCGGAAGAAATCAACCTCCCGGGACAGCGGCCGGACCGGGCCGCACATGTCGCAAGCCCTTGTAACGCCTCATTTTGCTTCAAATTGCCGTTACAGAACATTGCAGACAGCACAAGAGATAGGCGGACGGCCCTCCAGGAACGCACGGCTGTGAAAATGCGCTGCGAAAAGAGACTTTATCTGTTCCACAAACGGCATTTTCCAGGCCGTCCGACGGTCTGAAGCAGCATCTCAAAAAAACGAAAAAAACTGTCGGCAAGCGCGAAAAAATAACGCTTGGGTAACCGCGAGGCGGCTAATTGTTATCCCACGCGGCGCGTTTTTGCCGCCTGCGCCCCGGATCTGGTTTTGCGTACCGGGGTGCTTGAGTTCTCCAAAAAACGGCGCGAACCGTCAGGTCGCGCCGTTTTTTTGTTCGTCCGTCCGGACAAGGCCTCGAACCGGATCGATTATTTGGATCGACCGTTGCGTCCGGCGAACATCGCCCTCCGCGGGACAAGCTCTTCCCAGTGCAGCCGCGAGGCGTTCTTCGGAGCGCGGCCGTTCCAGGCGATGTTCAGGCCATTCTTGTTGTGCAGGATATAAAGCATTGGATGTCCTCCGGGCATGCGGCCATCGGCCTTGTGTTGTCTTTTCCATCAGGCTCATAATCCTCTTTCGCGACGCGATTGTGGCTGATGTCGGCACTCGATGTCGCAAAATGACAACCGGCCTGCAAGCGTCGGCGGCAAGCTGCCGCAGCATCGCCGCAACGTTAATCTTCGGCGCAACGGCGCGGCTAAAACATGGCAGAACAATGACTTTGCGATCTGCGAGAAACAGGAAAGAAACGCGATGAGCAAGGCTGTCATGCTGCAGGGAACCGGCTCCGATGTCGGAAAGACGATACTGGTCGCAGGACTTTGCCGGCTTGCGGCCAATCGCGGGCTCAAGGTGCGGCCATTCAAGCCACAGAACATGTCCAACAACGCCGCCGTTTCGGACGACGGCGGCGAGATCGGTCGTGCGCAATGGCTACAGGCGATGGCCGCGCGGGTGCCGTCCTCGGTGCACATGAACCCGGTTCTTCTCAAACCCCAGTCGGAAACGGGCAGCCAGATCATCGTGCAGGGCAGGGTTTTCGGGCAGGCGAAGGGGCGGGATTATCAGAGGCTCAAGCCGCAGTTGCTCGATGCCGTGATGGAAAGCTATGAACATGTCCGGCGCGGAGCCGATCTCGTTATCGTGGAAGGCGCCGGCTCACCTGCGGAGATCAATCTGAGGGCAGGGGATATCGCCAATATGGGCTTTGCCGTCCGCGCAGGGGTTCCGGTCGTGCTCGTGGGCGACATCGATCGCGGTGGCGTCATTGCCTCGCTGGTCGGCACCCACACCATCCTTCCCGAAGAGGACCGACGGCAGATCGCCGGCTATATCATCAACAAGTTCCGGGGCGACATGTCGCTTTTCGCCGACGGCATAGAGGCGATCGGCCGGTTCACCGGCTGGCCGTGCCTGGGTGTCGTGCCATGGCTGAAGGCCGCGGGCCGCCTTCCGGCGGAGGATTCAGTGGTGCTCGAACGGCTGACGGCAGGCAAGGGGGGCGCCCTGAAGATTGCGGTGCCGGTCCTTTCGCGCATCGCCAATTTCGACGATTTCGATCCGCTTGCCGCCGAACCGCAGATCGAACTCGTCTTCATTCGTCCGGGAGAGCGCCTGCCTGCCGACGCCGGCCTGGTCATCATTCCGGGATCTAAAGCGACAATCGGGGACCTCGAGGATTTCCGTGCGCAGGGTTGGGATGTCGACCTTGCTGCCCATGTGCGGCGGGGCGGCCGCGTGATCGGCATTTGCGGCGGCTACCAGATGCTCGGACGCTCGGTCTCGGACCCGCTCGGCCTTGAGGGGGAAAGGCGGACCGTGGCCGGCCTCGGCCTGCTCGACATCGAGACGGAGATGGCACCGGAAAAGACGGTTCGCAACAGTACCGCGCGGTCGCTCGAATACGACGCCCCGCTTTCCGGATACGAAATCCATCTCGGCATCACCCGGGGACCGGATTGCGCGAGACCCAGCGTGGTCATCGACGGCCGGCCGGACGGAGCCGTTTCGCCCGATGGCCGGATCAGCGGCACCTATCTGCACGGACTGTTTTCAAGCGACCTCTACCGTGCCCGACTCCTCCAAAGTTTCGGTATTGCGGCCGGCATCGGCAACTATCGCGAAGAGGTGGAGGCGGCACTGGATGCGGTTGCCGTCGAACTGGAGGAGAGACTGTCGGCCGAATGGCTGACGACATTGATGGGGTGAGGGCGGCGCGCACTCAGGAGCGCGTGGCAATGTCGACGGGCGAGGCGAGCAACTCGCCGGTTCCGAGCGAATTATCGGAATATTTGAAGATCAGAATGCTGAGCACCAAAGCGATCAGCACGACGAAAATGGCTCTCATGTCTCGCATTGCCCCTTACCTTCGAGCAACGCCATGATTACCGCAGGACCGGTTCCGACCCCGCTAAATCACTCGCTAAAATTCAATGCAATCGGCTTTTAAAGTCCGCGAGGACAGGTGTTTCGCGCCTCCGGAGTAACGGAACGTTTCCTAACGGGGGCCTGCGGCTTCCATGGGCGAGGCAAGCAGTTCGGCCTGGCCGATCTGGTTGTTGGAATATTTGAACAAGAGAATGCTCAATATCGACGCGATGATGACGATTACAATGGCGCGCATCTGTCCTTGCCCTCGGCTGCCACTCAAGGTCCGTTGCGGCCGCCGGCAATCGGAGGCTCTCATCGCTTGTATCTGGTGTGTCGCCGGCGATTGCGCCAGATGGCAAGCCTCGTATAAACACGAATTCGACATTATCTTAGCGGAACAGCAGCGTCAGGGCGCGGGAAGAGGCGCCTTTTCCGGAGGCAGGCGTCATGCAATTCAGCCGTCGTTCAATGCTGGCCGGTTTCGCCGGTCTTCTTGCAGCAGGTTCTTTTCGCGCGAAACCGACGCTGGCCGCCGACGGGAAGCTTTCCTTCCTCGTCGTGGGTGACTGGGGCGAGCCCGACAACCACGCCGCCGCACTCAAGGTGGCGGGTGCCATGGCCAAGGTGGCGGAGCAGGCGCGGATTTCGTTCGTCATCTCCACCGGCGACAATTTCTATGAAAGAGGCGTGAAGGACGTATCCGACGCACTTTGGCAGAACGCTTTCGAGAACATCTATTCCGCCCCCTCGCTTCAGTGTCCCTGGTATGTGGTCCTCGGCAATCACGATCACGGCGGCAGTATCCAGGCCGAGATCGATTACAGCGCCAAGAGCACGCGCTGGAATATGCCGTCGGCCTATTACAGCATCGGCAAGGCCTTGACGCTCGCGGCGTCGGCGGACTTCTTCTTCCTCGACACAGAGCCGCTCAAGGAGGCATCCTGGTGGGAGCGGATGACCAATCTGGAGAGGGATCCGGCAAAACAGCTCGAATGGCTGGAAACCTCGCTGGCCGAAAGCAAGGCGAGCTGGAAGATCCTGGTCGGGCATCACCCGATATTCTCCGGAGGCGAGCACGGTGACACGGCGATCCTGATCGAGCGGGTCAAGCCACTGATGGAAAAATACGGCGCGCAGATCTATCTGAGCGGTCACGACCACGATCTCGAGGCGATCAGGAGCGGTCCGGTCAGCTATCTGGTATCGGGCGCCGGTTCCCGCACGCGTCCGATCACGAGCCATGTCGACGACACGTTTTCCGCATCCAGACTTGGCTTCCTGCTGGTGGAAATCGAGGAGACGCGGGCAACCGCGACTTTCTTCGACGAAGACGCTGCCATTCTCCACACGGAAGAAATCCCGGCATTCGGCAAGGCCTGAGCCAGATCGCGAAACTTATCGGATTGGCAATTCCAAAGAGGCGGCGACGGAAGGATCGGGGCAAGTTCGGGCGCCGTTTCGACGACAGACTAAAATCGCATAAGATAGATTATGGAACTTATGCGTTACAATTCAGCCTGGTACCCAGCCAACAGCCAGCAACGTTGAGTGAAGCCTGGTTCGCAAATATAATTCAATGAAATCAGTGATATGCGCTCATAACTTCAAGCGAAACTACCGGCGGAAACTGTACTCTCCACCTCGAATGCCATCCGATCGTAAGCCGGTTCGACATGCGGCGGCGTCTCCGCCAGGACAGTTTCATAGTCCAGCGGCACGTGCATATGCGTGAGAATGGCACGCGCGGGTCTGAGGCGCTCGATCCAGCCAAGCGCCTGTTCGAGCGAAAAATGGCTCGGATGGTGCCGGTATTGCAGGGCATCGATAATCAGCACCGAGAGCCCGCCAAGTCTTGCGACGGTTTCCTCCGGAAATGCGCTGACGTCGCAGCAATAAGCCACATCTCCGATCCTGAGGCCGAGTGAAACGATGTCACCGTGTTGCTGGACCAGTGGCTGCAGGCGAACGGTGCCGCCGGCACCGGCGATCTCGATCGGTTTATCCAGATCGACAATCTCGACCGGTTCGACGATCGGCGGATAATTGCTGCCATCAGGCGTTTCGAGGCAATAGCCGAAACCCTGGCGAATCCGTCGCATGGTCTCGGGCTCGGCATGGATCGGAATCCGCCGGTTCTGCGTGACGAAATAGCCGCGCAGGTCATCGATGCCGTGCAGGTGGTCGGCATGGGCGTGAGTATAGAACACGGCGTCGATATGCTGGACGCGGGCTGCGATCATCTGTTCGCGGAAATCCGGTCCTGTGTCGACCACCACGGTCGTGACACCGCCGTCGGGACCGATCTGCTCAATCAGAAAAGACGCGCGCGTACGTCGGTTGCGCGGGTTGTTCGGATCGCATGCGCCCCAGTCTCCGTTGATGCGCGGTACGCCCGGAGACGACGAGCAACCGAGGATGGTGAAGCGCTGGCGATAAGTCATGCAAGCCTCGGCATCTTGGAGAAGATGCGGAATGCGTTGTCGGTCGTGATCCGGGCCATCTCTTCGAAGCTTACACCCATGGTTTCCGCCAGCACTTCGGCGGTGTTGACCACGTATGACGGTTCGTTGCGCTTGCCGCGCCAGCGCTTCGGCGCGAGATACGGTGCGTCGGTTTCGACCAGCAGCCGGTCGAGCGGCAATCCTTTGGCGATATCGCGCAGTTCGGTCGATTTCGGGAAGGTCAGAATGCCCGAGAAGGAGACGTAGCCGCCGAGTTCGACGCCGGTCTTCGCCAGCGCTTCGCCGGAGGAGAAGCAGTGCAGGATGAAGGGGAAGGCCCCCTTCCCTGTTTCCTCCGTCAGGATAGCCGCCATGTCGTCATCGGCGCTGCGGCTATGGATGACCAGCGGCAATCCGGTTTCACGCGCCGCCGCGATATGGCGCAGAAGTCCTGTCTTCTGATCCTCGGGCTTCTGGGTGTCGTAGAAATAATCGAGGCCGGCTTCACCGATCGCGACCACCTTCGGATGAGCCGACAGCCGAACCAGATCCTCGGTGGTAATATCCAGTTCTTCATCCGCATTGTTCGGATGGGTTCCGACCGAGCAGAACACGGTCGGAAAACGCTCGGTAAGCGCCAGTAGCGTGTCGAGTTTCCGCACGCGGGTCGAGATCGTCACCATCTGCGCGACGCCCGCCGCATGCGCCCGCGCAACCAGTTCATCGCGCTCCGCGTCGAAGTCGGCAAAGTCGAGATGGCAATGGGTATCGATCAGCATGGCGGTCAAGCCTTCGCGTCCGGCTCAGGCGCCACGTAACGCGGGAAAACCGGTGCCGGAGCTTCCAGCGCGGTTCCAGGCGTCAGTCGACCTGCCTCGCCGAGGAAGGCGAAGCTGCGCCTGTCTTCCGGCACCGCGACGAGATCGAGCAGCTTGGACGATGAGGCCGGCATGATCGGCTGGAACAGGATGGCGATCTGGCGCACCACCTCGGCCGTGACGTAGAGCACGGTCGCCATGCGGGCCGTGTCGGTCTTGCGCAAAACCCAGGGCTCCTGTGCGGCGAAATAGCGGTCGGCTTCGTTCACCGTGCCCATGATCGTCGCAACGATCTTATGCAGCGCAAGACGGCTCATCTCTTCGCGGCAGGTGGCGATCATCGCGTCTGCGGTCGCCAGCATGGCCTTGTCGGCGTCCGTCAGTTCGCCCGGCTCCGGGATCTTCGCCTCGCAGTTCTTGACGATCATCGACAGTGAACGGCTGGCGAGGTTGCCGATGCCGTTGGCGAGGTCAGCATTGATGCGGGTCGCGATCGCTTCCTCGCTGTAATTGCCGTCCTGTCCGAAGGAGACTTCGCGCAGCAGGAAATAGCGCATCTGGTCGAGACCGAAATGGTTCACCAGGTTCGCCGGATCGACCACGTTGCCGAGCGACTTGGACATCTTCTCGCCCTTGTTCAGCACCATGCCGTGGGCGAAAACCTTCTTCGGCAGCGGCAGGCCGGCGGACATCAGGAAGGCCGGCCAGTAGACGGCGTGGAAGCGGATAATGTCCTTGCCGATGATATGAACGTCGGCCGGCCAGTATTTCGCCCGAGGACCGCTCTGATCCGTCAGATAGCCGGTGGCCGTGATATAGTTGGTCAGCGCATCGACCCAGACATACATGACGTGCTTCGGATCGTCCGGCACCTTGATGCCCCAGTCGAACGTCGTGCGCGAGATCGAAAGGTCCTTGAGGCCCGACTTGACGAAGGAAACGACCTCGTTCTTCCGCTCGACCGGGCCGATGAAATCGGGCTGCTCCTCGTAAAGCTTCAGCAGCCTCTCCTCATAGGCGGAAAGCCTGAAGAAATAGCTCTCCTCTTCCACCCATTCTACCGGCGTGCCCTGCGGTCCGTAGCGAACGCCATCGGCGCGCAGTTCGGTTTCGTCCTCGGCGTAATAAGCCTCGTCGCGAACGGAGTACCAGCCGGCATAGCTGTCCTTGTAGATGTCGCCGCTGGCGGCCATCCGTTTCCAGATTTCCTGCGATGCCTCGTGGTGGCGGGCCTCGGTCGTGCGGATGAAATCATCGTTAGACGAGTTCAGCATCCTGCCCATCGCCCGGAATTCGTTGGAATTCCGTTCGGCCAGTTCTTCGGTCGAGATACCCTCTGCCTTTGCCGTCTGCTGCATCTTCTGGCCGTGTTCGTCCGTTCCGGTCAGGAAGAAGACATCCTTTCCGTCGAGCCGCTGGAACCGCGCAATGGCGTCGGTCGCGATCAGCTCGTAGGCGTGGCCGATATGCGGCTTGCCGTTCGGATAGGCGATGGCGGTGGTGATGTAGAACTTTTCGGTCATGGCTGATCTTGTTGTCCGCGTCGATTGCGCTTTTATGAAATCATGCCGCTCTTAGAGCATTCTTGCGCCTTTAGAAACAGCAAGTTTTGCGAACGGCAGGCGTGGCGCCCGCGCATATGTCGCGGCGATCCCCTGGAATTCAAGCCCCTGAAATCGCGGTCAGCGCATCGAGGATGGTCTGCTTGCGGTCGAGATTGTAGGCGCCGGCCGTTGCGAACTGCTCGTTGATCGAGGTCGACAGGCGCGCATAGCGTTCCGCCCGGCCAAGATCGCCGGCAAGCGCCAGCCGCCGAGCGGTTTCCACCAGGTATTCGCTCAGATGTTCAGAAAAGAAACCGAAGGCGACGTCGCGGTCCTTGCCGCTCAAGGCATCGGCAAGCTGGTGCATGGTCTTGCGCGCGGCCGGGCCTTCTCCCGAGAGGATCTTCTCGAAAGCTTCGATGATATCCGCACCGCCGTAGTTGACGATCTTAAGCGCCTGGGCCACGCTTCCCTTGGCCAACGACAAGACGGCCCCCGCCTGCGCCTCGCCGATCGAAAGACCGAGTTGGCCAAGCGCCAGGCGCATGGCATCCTCCGAAAGCGCGCCAAGCTTCAGCGGCAGGCAGCGGGAACGGATCGTCGGCAAAAGGCGTCCCGGCGCATGGGAAAGCACGAGGAACATCGCCCGCTTCGGCGGTTCCTCAAGGATCTTCAAAATAGCGTTCGCAGCGTTGCGGTTGAGATCGTCCGCCGGATCGATGATGACGATGCGCCAGTTGCCGGTACCCGAGGTCTGCGAGAAGAAGTGCCCTGCCCTCCGGACCTCATCGACCGTGATCGCGCTCTTGGCGCGGCCCGTCTTCTCGTCGACCGGCCGCGTCAGGTGCAGCAGATTGTGGCTGGCGCCGCCCGCGATCTGCCGGCTGACGGATGACTGAGGATCGGGATCGGCGATCCGCTCCGGCGCGTTCAGCGGATCGGGATGGGAGAGAACGTGGTTGGCAAAGCGGAAGGCAAGCGTCGCCTTGCCTATTCCTTCCGGCCCTTCGATCAGGATGGCATGGTGACCCTTGCCCGACCTGTAGGTCCTGGCGAGAAAATCCTCCGCTTCCGCATGGCCAAAGAGCTTCGTGTTCAATGCCGGCGCGATGGCGCCTTCCAGCACGCCGTAGCGTTCTTCACTCATTGGGCGCCGACCTGCTCTGTGACGACGGGCGACGGGCGCGCGAGGAGCGGCTCGATCAGGCCGAGCACCTGTTCGCCGATATCGGCGACGGGACGCTGGGCATCGATGACGCGGCAACGCTCCGGAAAGGCGGCGGCGATATCGAGAAAGGCCTGGCGCCGCTTTTCATGGGTCTCGACCTCTTCCTTCTCGAAGCGGTCCGGCTCGCTGGCGCTGCCGAGATGCGGCTGCAGCCGCCCGCGCGCACGTTCGAGCCCGACGGAAGCCGGCAGGTCGAAGATCAGCGTCAGGTCCGGCACGACGCCGTCGACGGCGACCCGTTCCAGCGCATCGATGAAATCCTGTTCCAGATTGCCTGTCACCCCCTGGTAGACACGCGACGAATCCATGAACCGGTCGCACAGCACGACAAACCCCTTGGAAAGCGCCGGCCGGATCACTGTCTCGACGTGGTCGTTGCGTGCGGCGGCGAAAAGAAGCGCTTCCATCCGCACGCCATAGGCCTCGGCGGCGCCCGAGAGCAAGACATGGCGCAAAGCCTCCGCTCCAGCCGACCCGCCAGGCTCGCGCGTGGTGATGACATCGAGGCCGCGGCGACGGAGCGCGTCGGCGAGCCGGCGGATCTGGGTGGACTTGCCGGCCCCCTCTCCGCCCTCGAAACTCACGAACAATCCCTTACCGGTCGACACTCTCTGCTCCGCCCTTCGCGAATAAAAGCTAATATAGGTAGACTATGCCTCAATAGCGCAATCGCCATACCAGTTAAACTGCAAACCGGCCTGCAAACCGGCCTGCAAAAATCCCTGTCCGGTCAGAGCCAGAAGAACATGAGCTCGAAGAGGGCGTCGAAGGCCTTCTGCCGCAAGCTCCCCTCGCCCACGGGTTCGGCGCTCTTCAATGCGAGCTCCCGCAGGCGGCGCTCTCCCGAATAGATCGTGAGCCTGCCGACATCGGCACCCGCCACGACCGGAGCCCGCAAGGGCCACTGGTAGACGATCCGCGCCTGCAGCCGTTCGGGGTTGTTGACCGGCACATAAACATCGACCGGAATCGGTGTCACGAGAGCCACCTTGCCCTTGTCGCCGCCATAGACGCTCGCCTCGCCGACGGTTTCTCCCGCCTTGAACAGGCTGCGCATCTCGAAGGTCGTGAACCCCCAATCCAGCAACCGGTTGGCTTCCTCGGTGCGTTCCTTATCGCTGGCGACACCGTTCATTGCCAGGAAAAGCCGCCTGCCCTGGCGTTGCGCCGACGTCACGATGGAATAGCCGGCACCCTCCGCAAAGCCCGTGGCAAGGCCGTCGGCGCCGGATGCCAGCATGGGATTGCGATTGCGCTGGAGGATCCTGTTCCATTCGAATTCCGGCTGCGACAGCAACCGGTAGAAATCCGGATAGGTCGCCTGCAGATGACGCGCCAGGCGCACCATGTCCGACAAGGTCGTCCGGTTGTCCGGATGGGGAAGGCCCGTCGAGTTGGCGAAATGGCTGCCCGTCAAACCGAGTGCCCTTGCCCGCTCATTCATGCGTTCGGCGAATTTTTCCTCGCTTCCCGTCATGCCCTCGGCAAGGATGATGCAGCCGTCATTGGCCATCTGAACGGCGATCCCCTTTATCAGGTCTTCCACGCGGATATCCGACTTCAACGCGGCGAACATCGTCGACGTGCGCGAGGGAGCGCCGCCGGTGCGCCAGGCATGCTCCGACACCCGATAGACCGTATCGAGGCCGATCTCGCCACGCTTCAGGGCGTCGAAGACCACTTCCAGCGTCATCATCTTGGCAAGCGACGCGGGCGGGAACGGTTGATCCTCCCCCTTGGAGAGCAACACCGTGCCCGTCGAGGCCTCGACCATCAGGACCTGCGTGGCCTTGGTTTCGAAGGTCTGGAGCGGCGCTTTTTGCGCCATGACGCCGATCGGAAGGAAGAAGCCCAGCAGGAGGACGGCAAGGGCAAGGCTCTGTCGCATGGTCCTCTTCTGCTGCTCCTGCCTGCATCTGCGGCAGGCATACTCGACGATAGCGCTCAGCGACCGCCCGAGAGCTTCGTGCCGCCGCGTCTGACCGAAGCGAGAATCGATGCTTCCGTCAGGCCGTCATTGCGCACCATAATGGCGTCGAAGGCAAGCGCAGAACGAGGAACGACGGAGCCTTCCGCATAGGCGGCCGCGGGGACACCGGCAGGCAGGCGCAGATAGTGGCCATCGAGCGGCCGCGGATAGGGCATGGGGCCGATCTCAGGCAGGAGCACGAACTGGTCGAAAGCCGCAGCCGCCGCAACGGAGGCCGTTGCAGCCGGAACAGGCTTGCCGGACGGCGTCGGACCGGCGAGGCTCGTCTGGATCGCCGGAGCCTGCAGCGTCATGCTCTGCGGCATGGAGTTCTGGGCGGAAGCGACCATGACGCCGCTGGCGATCTGGCCCTGCGGATTGACGCTGGGGAAGCGATCCCCCTTCTTGCTGTAGGACGCCATCAGGTACGGCATGTCGTTGCCATCCATGCGCGCCGGACCGACATACTGCACGCGAACCTTGCCGGTGCCGCTATGGGCCATGTCGAGCATATCGGCAGTCTTGTTGGAGAGGTCGATGATGCGATCCGAATGGAACGGGCCACGGTCGTTGACGCGAACAATGACGGAATTGCCGTTTTCGAGATTGGTCACACGCGCATAGCTCGGCAATGGCAGCGTCGGATGCGCGGCGGAAAGATAGTACTGGTCGTAGAGCTCGCCGTTCGCCGTCAGGCGACCGTGAAAGGCCGAGCCGTACCAGGAAGCGACGCCGACCTTGTCATAATCCGGATTGTCGTTGGGAACGTAGACCTTGCCCTTCACCGTGTAAGGCTTGCCGACCATATAGCGACCGCCGCCCTTGGGCACCGGGCCGCTGGCGACGAGACGCGGGCTCGCCTTCACGCCGTATTCCGATTCGGAGAAGTATTCCTTGCCGTGCTTTTTCGGCTTTTTTCCGCCGTCGGTGGTGGAGCATGAAGCAATGGAAACGCAAAGAAGCGACAAAGCGAGCCATTTGGCTCCGATGACCAAAGATCCGCCGCCTGTCCTGATTTTCATGTGTCCCACTTATTCAACAAGTCTCGCCGCGGCGTCCCCTGCCGCTGCCGGGAAGAAACGCCGTTTCCACCCGACTGGCTATCTGCAACGGTAAGAAGAAAGCTTTGACAACGTGGCGGAATTGCGAAAAATCTGTGAGTTGCGCCGCCATTCTGCATTCATGGTAAATGTCCGGTAAATAAAACAGGCCGATAACCCGGACTGTTACTGGCCACCTCTTCCACCGCGGGCTCGTCACGGATCGCAAATGGGTTCGCGCCGCCGTTCGTTCGAGCCGGATGTAAATCCGGCTTGCCAAGTGCCGTGGCTTTGCGCATAACGCGAACGTCCGGATGGGTGGCCGAGCGGTTTAAGGCACCGGTCTTGAAAACCGGCGTAGGTGAGAGCCTACCGTGGGTTCGAATCCCACCCCATCCGCCACCTTGGTTCATCCGGCCTGCTTTCAACAGCACACGCTGCCGGTTTTTCCTTTTTGCCGTAGAGCAACGGCCGATGGGGTCAGCCGTCGGTTGAAACGCTGAGTGGCTTCCAGTCCTCGATCTCCTGCTTCAGACGTTCGATTCTGTCTGACACGAGACGGACAGCATCGCTGCCGAGCAGGAGTTGCGGCGGCGGGTTGCCGGATTCGACCAGCGCCAAAACCGCCGCAGCGAGCTTTTCCGGATCGCCGGGCTGCTTCCCGCTCCTGGCCTTGCGCGCCTCACGGATCGGATCGAACAGGGCGTCATAGTCCGCAATCGAACGTTCGGTTCGAACCATCGAGCGCCCGGCCCAATCGGTTCGGAAGGAGCCTGGGCAAAGCGTGGTGACATGCACGCCGAACGGCGCCATCTCCGCGCGCATGACTTCGGATATCCCCTGAAGGGCGAACTTGCTTCCGCAATAATAGGCAATGCCAGGCATGGTAATCATGCCGCCCATCGAGGTCACGTTCACGATGAACCCGCCGCGTCTTTCACGGAAGCGCGGAAGGAACGCCTTGGCGACCGCGACGGCGCCGAAGACGTTCACATCGAACTGACGCCGCATCTCCTCCAGGGGCGACTCTTCGAGAGTCCCCTCATGGCCGTATCCGGCGTTGTTGATCAACACGTCCACGGGCCCGTAATCCTCCTCGACCTGCTGCGCGATGTCGGCAATACGGTCGAATTCCGTTACATCGCACAGAACGGATCGGACCGTCGGCAGGTGGCTCGCGAGAAAGGCGCGCGCGTCTTCGGTGCGGACGGCGCCGACCACCTGATGACCTTGACGGCTTGCGGACGTCGCGATTGCGAGGCCGAAGCCGGAGTTGGCCCCAGTAATGAAAAAAGTCTTGCGCGGCATGATTGCTCTCTCGATCCTGTTTGCTCTATCGTTTTGATGAATAATCTTCGGAACGGCGAGAAACCATCGCAATACCTATGAACATCTTGTCAGATCCTATGACGCTCGGGAAAAGCTCTCCTGAACGCCCCGCGCTGGCGGCGCTGGCCGCGTCGCTTGCGCCGAACCACGGTTACAACCCGACACGCCTCAACGGAGTTCGCATCCTCAGGAGCGAGGCAGTGCTTCACGATGTGCCCGTGCTCTACAAGCCGGGGGCGGTTTTCGTGTTGCAGGGCCGCAAGCAGGGCATGCTCGACGGTGAGGTCTACCGCTATGACGCGGAACATTATCTGGCCGTGTCGGTGCCGGTTCCTTTTCGGATGGAATCCGCAGCCAGTCCGGAATATCCCTTGCTGGCGGTCTATGTTGAGTTTGACATGGCGCTGGCCGCCGAGATCGCCTCGGCAGTGGCGGAAGCGCAGCCCGGACCGGAGATCGCCAAGGCACGAGGACTCGTATCGAGCAGAATGGAGCGCGATATCGAGGATGTCGTGCAGCGTCTGCTGCTGGCGCTCAATGATCCGCTTGAAGCCGCCGTTCTCGGGGCTGCCATCCTGCGCGAGTTACATTACCGGGTTCTCGTCGGGCCGCAGGGCGGTGCGATGATTGCGGCCCTGCAACAGCAGGGCACATCCGGCAGGATCGTGCGGAGCCTCGCCTGGTTGCGCGAGAACTACGGTTCCGGCATCTCGGTTGCCGCGCTGGCGAACGAGGCGGGCATGAGCGTGCCATCCTACCACGTTCACTTCAAAGCCCTGACCGGCAGCAGTCCCATTCAGTATGTGAAGGCGATGCGGCTTCACGAGGCAAGGCTGATGATCGCCCGGCGGGACAAATCGATCGCCGAGGTTGCGGGGGCGGTCGGGTACGCCAGTGCCGCTCAGTTCAGCCGGGATTTCAAACGACATTTCCAGCGCACAGCGTCGGAGGAGGCCAGATGGGTACGACAGCATCTAGGCGAACTCTCGTGACGTGTCTTCGCCAAAAGCGCCATCGGTAGGAACGTGGCTCGGCCACCTTGAACGGTTTGAGGCTGTGGACAGGTGGCGTTCGGCTTCCACCATGCCGCAATTCGAATTGGCTAAGGCTTGGGGATCAAAGGTTGACCACAATGTCATGACTCGCATGTTCATCTGTCGATGCCCCCCGTTCAGCAGTTCACAATTGCGAACGATATGCCCTTCTCCCCGCTTGATGGCGCTTTCCTTCGGGCTTGCCCACCGCATCCAGCAATCGCCGAAAGCTCGGGCACTCCATATGTGAAGGCGCCCGGCAATCGGCGACGTGGCGGAGCGTGTCACGCAACGCGGACAATTCGTGGATTTGCCGATCGATTTCAGCGGCCTTTTCGCGAAACACGTCACGCGGCAATTCCGGCATGCCGTTTCGGCCGAACATGCCGGCAATTTCCTCAAGCGAAAAACCCGCCGACTTTGCCATAGCGATGAGCTTAAGTTGCAGCAGCACTTCCGGCGGGAACTGCCGCCGCAGTCCGTGCCGGGAAACCGAGGAAATCAGTCCGGTCTCCTCATAGTAGCGTAGCGCGGAGGGTTTCATTCCGCTTCGCGCCGCGACCTCTCCTATATCCAGAAATTTCATGCTTGACCTCAAGTTGACTTGAAGTGGCAGCCTGCTCCCGAACCGAATTTCAAGCAAGAGGACAATAGGATGGAACAGACAAAACCGCGCTCATCGACGAACGCGCAATCGGGAATCACGACCACGCTGGCGCTTGCCATGCTGCTGGCATCACTCGGCACCAGTATCGTCAATATCGCGCTGCCCATGCTGGCGGAGGCATTTTCAGCGCCTTTCTCACAGGTGCAGGCGGTCGTTGTCGCCTATCTCGCAGCGCTCACGGTTTCGGTCGTCGTCGCCGGCCGGCTTGGCGACACTTACGGGCTGAAACCGATGCTCGTGGTCGGTCTGATCGTCTTCGCTGCAGCGTCGCTGCTCTGCGCGCTCGCGCCGAACCTGTGGCTGCTGATCGGCGCGCGGACGCTGCAAGGCGTCGGTGCCGCCTTCCTCATGACGCTCGCCATGGCTCTGATGCGCCAGACGGCGAGCGAGGCCCGTATCGGGCGGGCAATGGGCCTGCTCGGCACGGTATCTGCGCTGGGGACGGCACTTGGCCCGACGCTCGGCGGCCTGCTGATCCCGATAACAGGATGGCGCGGCATTTTCTGGGTGCAGATACCATTGGCGGTTCTTGCGTTGGTCCTCGCCATCAAGACTCTGCCGCACCATACGATTAAGGGAAAAGCGCCGTCTGCAAGCCTGTGGTCGGGGATAAATCGGAGCCTCGTGCCCAACCTCGTCGTCAATATACTTGTTGCCGCCGTCATGATGACGACGCTGGTGGTCGGCCCCTTTTATCTCAGCCTCGGTCTCGGCCTGACGGCCGGCCATGTCGGGTTTGTCATGGCGGTCAGTCCGATGATCTCCATCTTCAGCGGGATTCCATCCGGCCGGCTCGTCGATTCCTGGGGAAGCAACCGCGTGCTTGCCATTGGGCTGATGCTGTTGGCTGTCGGGGCGTTCATGCTGGCGTTGTTGCCCAACATGACAGGCGTTGCCGGTTATTTATTGTCCATCGCCGTCCTGACGCCAGGTTACCAGCTCTTTCAATCCGCCAACAACACGGCTGCGCTGGCGGACGTACCGAAGGATCGACGCGGTACGGTTTCCGGGACGCTTAACCTGTCGCGCAATATCGGCCTGATCGCGGGCGCATCGCTGATGGGGGCCGTCTTCGCCGTCGGAGTCGGGACCGAAGAATTCGCCAAAGCGACCGGTTCAGCCATTGCGGCGGGGATGCGACTTACTTTCCTGGTGGCCGGAATGATGATGCTCGTCGCCATCGCCGTCGCGCTTGGAGTTTACAATCCCGACAAACGTTCGCGTTGACCACCATCACCAGCGCCGCCGGCCAGCACTTATCCTGTGCAACAGGCTCAGTAAACCTTCGCGTCGGCCGTGCCCTTCGCGGCCTCGGTCGACTTGAAGTCGGCGAGCAGTCTGGCTGCGGCTTCCGCGAAGAGCGTCACGTCGTTGCCGATGGCGACGAAGGTCGCGCCGAGTTCGACGTAACGCTTCGACAGCGCCAGATCGCCGATGAGGATGCCGGCGGCCTTGCCGTGCGATTGGATCTTCAGGATCGCTTTCTCGACCTCCTCCTGCACCTCCGGCGCACCGGGATTGCCGAGATATCCGAGGTCTGCAGCCAGATCGGCCGGACCGATGAAGACACCGTCCACGCCTTCGGTCGAGGCAATGTCGTCAAGCGCGGCAAGGCCGGCGCGGCTCTCGACCTGCAGCAGAAGGCAGATCTCGTCATTGGCGGTCTGAACGTAGTCTTCGATGCGGTTGAAATCCGAGGCACGGGCGATCGCCGCGCCGACACCGCGTACCCCGTGGGGCGGATAGCGGACCGCCCGTACCATCGCCTCCGCCTGTTCCCTGCCGTGCACCATGGGCACCAGCAGGCTCTGGGCGCCGATATCGAGCAACTGCTTGATGATCCAGGTCTCGCCGATCGGCGGGCGGATTACCGCGTGGCTTTTCGACCCCTTCATCGCCTGCAATTGCGCGACCATCGTCGGGATATCGTTGGGAGCGTGTTCTCCATCGATCAGAAGCCAGTCGTAACCGACGCCTGCGGATATCTCCACGGTATAGGGATTGGCAAGCGCCTGCCAGAAACCGATCTGCGTGCGCTTTTCCTTAAGAGCCTGTTTGAAATGATTTTTCGGCGCAGGCATGGGAATATCCTCGAATCTGGTTGTCGCATCGGCCCGAAGACGGTCTACACCTTTCCCGTCACGGTTCCTATTCGGGGAAACGAACACCAGCCTGCGAATTCAGGCCGAGGTCCACTCTGCCAGGAAGTCCTCAGCCTCCTCGTGCGACATTCCCATGATCCTGCTGCCGAATTCGAAACTGAAGCCGTTGCGCGCGAAAGCCGAGAGTTCCTTGGCCTTGCGCTTCTCGTCGAACTCGACACGACGAAACGGGCCGAACGCGCGCTTGCGCGCGAAGACAAGCGCTGCGCGGAAATCATCCGTATCGACCAGCGCATTATCGATGATCTGGCGGTCGACGCCTTTTTCCGCGAGCCTGCGCGCAATGATACGCCGCGACTTACCGGCAGCAGTCGAGGAACGCACCCTTACCTCGGCATAGGATAGATCGTCCAGCGCGCGTATCTGCCGGCCGAATTCCACGGCGGCAAGCGACAGCGCCTTGATCTGCGCTTCGGAAATGCCCTCGAACTTCTGACGCGCCTTGCGGGCAATCGCGGTGGAAAGCTCGTGCTCGGTCATCATCTTGCGCGACAAACGATAAGCAGCGGAATTCTTCACCCAGGCCAGCATGCGCGGGGTCGGCTCCGTCATTTCCGTCTGCTCGTCGTCCGTGCCGCTCATCGGGCCTCTTGTCCGATATTGCCGTCTTCCCGCAGCCCGCGTCCCTCCGACACGGGCGCCATCAGGAAGGCCAGCAGCGTCAGCGGCAGGATCGCCACGAAGCTGGTCGAGATGCCATAAAGTTCGGCGATACTGCCGAGCAAAGGCGGAACGCCGATGGTCGCAACCAGCATCACCATGGACAGTGCTGCAAGGTTCTCCGCCGGGGAATTCACGCTGCGCATAGAGATGACAGTGGAGACCGCCAAAGGATAATTGAAGGCAACACCGCAACCGATCAAAGCCAGCGCAATCGCCGCCAGCCACTCATTTTCAAAGTTGAGGATAATGCCGAGCCCCACGGCGACGAGAACGGCCGAAGCGCGCAACAGCAACGAGGGCCGGAAGATCCCGCGCAGCCAGTCGCCCGCAAGACGGGTGGCCCCCATGCCAATGGTGAAGAAGGCAAAGAGAAGCCCTGCCCTTGCCGGGTCGGTCGTCACGCGTTCGCGGATCAGAAACATGCCCCAGTCATAGATCGCGCCCTCGATGATGGCCAGACCGAACAGCATCAGCGCGACCAGAAGGATGGCGCGGGTCGGCCGGATGAAGACCGGCGCCGCGCTACCCGATTTCGCCTGCGCGCTCATCGCGTCCGGCGTGATCCGCAATACGATGAGCGCGCAGGCGAAGACCAGCAAGCCGATTACGGCCAGATGGGCAAAGGGTGTCATGCCCTGCCCCGCCGCCCAGCCTGACGCCATCGTTCCCAGAAGCAGGCCGACGGACCAGAAGCCGTGGCTGCGGGAGATGACCTTGACACCGCTCGATTGCTCGATGCCGGTCGAGATCATGTTCTGCGCAACGTCGAGCATGGTGCGGATGAACGCGAAGAAGACGAAGCAGACAACGAAACCGGCATAGGGCACCATCGCCAGCAGCGGCGTGACGACGCTGAGGATCATCAGACTGAGCGCGGCGGTGCGCCGCGGCGAAAACCGGTTGTTGACCCTGCCGGCAATGGGCAGAGCAAGTACGGTGCCGAGCGCACCGCCGAGAAGGGCAAGGCCGAGCGTCGCCTTGTTCACCTGCATCGCCGCCTGGATATTCGGAAGGCGGGTGAACAGCGAAATGAAAAGGACCGAATTACAAAAGAAGATCAGCGCCGGAGGCGCAAGAATAGGCATGGAGGGAGGACCGGAATGGAGAAAGTCGGAGACCGAATGTTTCTGCATTGCGTCGCACAAAGCGCGGTCGCGGGCAAGCCCCCCGCAGGTCCGGCATTTCCGTGCGACGCCGTGCCGGAACCCGTCACGCCCTGCGGCTGGAACGCCAGGGCCGTCAATCGCTTTTCCGAAAGCGCGCTCAGCGGGCCTCTATATCGCCCCTGGCCCACATTTCCATGGTCTCCGACATGAAATCCGCAAAACGGCCCTCTTCGATCGATTTGCGGATGCCCTGCATCAACTCCTGATAATAGGAGAGATTGTTCCACGACAGCAGCATGCCGCCAAGCGCCTCGTTGGAGCGGATGAGGTGGTGAAGATAGGCACGGGAATAATCGCGGGACGCCGGGCAGTTCGATTCCTCGTCCAGCGGCCGCATGTCCTCGGCGTGGCGGGCGTTGCGGATATTGACCTTGCCGCGCCGGGTGAAGGCAAGACCGTGGCGGCCGGAACGGGTCGGCATCACGCAGTCGAACATGTCGATGCCGTGCGCCACGGATTTCAGAATGTCGTCCGGGGTGCCGACGCCCATCAGGTAACGCGGCTTTTCCGTGGGGAGCACCGGCAGGGTGATGTCGAGCATCTCAAGCATGACGTCCTGCGGCTCGCCGACCGCGAGACCGCCGACGGCATAACCCTTGAGATCGAGCTCTCTCAACCCTTCCGCCGAACGGATGCGTAGTTCCGGAACGTCGCCACCTTGGACAATGCCGAACATCGCCTTGCCCGGCTGCTCGCCGAAGGCGACGCGGCAGCGCTCGGCCCAACGCAGAGACATCTCCATGGCGCGCTCAATCTCCTTGGGCTCGGCCGGGAGCGCGACGCATTCATCGAGCTGCATCTGGATGTCGCTGTCCAGCAGGCCCTGGATCTCGATCGAACGTTCCGGCGACATGTGATGGATCGAGCCGTCGACATGGCTCTTGAAGGTGACGCCCTGTTCGTCGAGCTTGCGAAGCCCCGACAGCGACATGACCTGAAAACCGCCGCTATCGGTCAGGATGGGGTGCGGCCAGCGGATCAGTTCATGCAGGCCGCCGAGCCGGGCGACCCGCTCGGGACCCGGCCTGAGCATCAGATGGTAGGTGTTGCCGAGAATGATGTCGGCGCCCCCTTCCCTGACCTGATCGAGATACATGGCCTTGACGGTGCCGACCGTGCCGACCGGCATGAAGGCAGGCGTGCGGATCACACCGCGCGGCATGGATATCTCGCCGAGGCGCGCCTTGCCGGACGTGGCTTTGAGGGTGAACTGGAACTTCTCGTGCATCGGTTCAGGGGTCTTTCCGGAACAGCAGGCTGGAATCGCCGTAGGAATAGAAACGGTAGCCGGTTTCGATGGCATGGGCATAAGCCGCCCGCATGGTGTCGAGCCCGGCAAAGGCGGAAACCAGCATGAACAGCGTCGAACGCGGCAGGTGAAAATTCGTCATCAGGACATCGACGGCGCGGAAACGATAGCCCGGAGTGATGAAGATATCGGTCGCGCCGGACCAGGCACGCACCTCGCCCGCTTCGGTCGCAGCGCTTTCCAGGAGCCGCAGCGACGTCGTGCCGACGCAAACGATGCGCCCGCCGCGTTGCCGGACCGCATTCAGCGCGGAGGCGGTCCTCGCCGGCACATGGCCGATCTCGTGATGCATCTTGTGGTCGGCGGTGTCGTCTGCCTTGACCGGCAGGAAGGTGCCGGCGCCGACATGCAGGGTGACGAAATGCCGTTCAATGCCCGCGGCATCGAGCTTCTCGAACAGCTCCGGCGTGAAATGGAGACCCGCGGTGGGTGCCGCCACCGCACCTTCTTCCCGCGCATAGATGGTCTGATAGTCCTTGCGGTCCTGGCTGTCTTCCGGCCGCTTGGCGGCGATATAGGGCGGCAGCGGAATATGACCGACCGCCGCAATCGCCTGGTCGAGATCGGGACCAGACAGATCGAAGGCCAGCTCGATTTCGCCCGCCTCGCCCTTCTCCGAGACTGTCGCGGCAAGCGTCCCGAGCAGGCAGGTCTCGCCGCTGTGTCCGAACTCGATGCGGTCGCCGGCCTTGATGCGCTTGCCGGGACGGGCAAACGCCCGCCAGCGGTTGGAGGCAACGCGCATGTGCAGGGTGCAGAAGACGGGCGTGCGCTCCGCCCCTTCCCGCAAACGAACGCCTTCGAGCTGTGCCGGTATGACCTTGGTATCGTTGAAGACCAGCGCGTCGCCGGGTTTCAGGAAGGAGTCGAGATCATAAACGTTCCGGTCTTCCAACATGGGAACGCCATCGGGACGCACGACCAGCAGGCGCGCATGATCGCGCGGGCTTGCGGGCCTCAGCGCAATACTCTCTTCCGGAAGGTCGAAGTCGAATTCGTCTACACGCATGGCAACACTATTTCATCAAACGCGAAAACCCGCCCGGGCGCAAAGCGCCGAGGCGGGCTCCGATTTTCCCGACGATCAGGCGTCAGCGGCAACCTTCATCGAAACGATGGAGTCGGGATCGCGCACAGGCTCACCGCGCTTGATCTGATCGATGACGTCCATGCCTTCGATGACCTGGCCCCAGACCGAATACTGCTTGTTGAGCCAGGGGGCATCGGTAAAGCAGATAAAGAACTGCGAGTTGGCGGAGTTCGGGTTCTGCGAACGGGCCATCGAGCAGGTGCCGCGCACATGCGGGGTGGCGGAGAACTCGGCCTTCAGGTCGGGCTTCTGGGAGCCGCCCATGCCGGCGCGAGCCGGGTTGAAGCTGTCGGAGCCCTGCTTGCCGAACTGCACGTCGCCCGTCTGGGCCATGAAGTCCTCGATGACGCGGTGGAAGACAACACCGTCATAGGCGGCCTCGCGCGCCAGTTCCTTGATCCGCGCGACGTGGCCGGGAGCCAGGTCCGGGAAAAGGGAAATCACGACGCGACCCTTCGTGGTTTCCATGATGATGGTGTTTTCCGGATCCTTGATCTCGGCCATTGATTTACTCCCTGTTGTGGGCCTCGGCCCTCAGTTTCTGCCGACAGTTACCTTGATCATGCGATCCGGATCGGAGACTTCGCCGTTTCCGCCCTGACCGCGCTTGATCTTGTCGACGTATTCCATGCCCGCCACGACCTTGCCGACGACCGTGTACTGGCCGTTCAGGAAGCCGCCATCGGCGAACATGATGAAGAACTGCGAATTGGCGGAATTCGGGTCCTGCGCGCGCGCCATGCCGACGGTGCCGCGTTCGAAGGGAACGCTGGAGAACTCGGCCGGCAGATCCGCCAGGCTGGAACCGCCCGTGCCTGCGCGGCTTGCGTCATAACCATCATTCATGTCGCCGAACTGAACGTCGCCGGTCTGGGCCATGAAGCCGTCGATGACCCGATGGAAGGCGACATTGTCGTATTCGCCCTTCTTCGCGAGTTCCTTGATCTGCGCGACATGCTTCGGCGCGACGTCCGGAAGAAGTTCGATGACGACCGGACCGTCCTTCAACTGAATGGTCAGATAATCGTCGCTGGAAGCAGCTTTCACCGCGCCAGCGGTCGCGAAGGCCACGACGAGCGCGGCGGCAATACGAAAGAGTTTCATGGTCACTCCACAGACTAAAACAAGAGGGGCCTCAGCGCCCGAGCTTCGATTTCAGGGCAGCCAAAACCGCCGGCGGCACGAAAGCGCTGACATCGCCACCCATGGCGGCGATCTGGCGAACCAATGTGGCGGTAATGGGCCGGGAAGCCGTCCCGGCAGGCAGGAAAATTGTCTGCAGGTCCGGTGCCATCTGATAATTCATGCCGGCCATCTGCATTTCATAGTCGAGATCGGTGCCGTCGCGCAGGCCGCGGACAAGCAGGGTGGCACCGTTGCGCCGCGCCGCGTCCACCGCGAGACCGTCGAAAGAGACGACATCGATATCCGCCGCCCGATCCGGCAACGCATCCGTCAGGGAACGACGGATCAGCTCGGCCCGTTCATCATAGCTGAACAGCGGCGTCTTACCGGGATGGATGCCGATCGCGACGATCACTTTCGACACGACGTTCAGCGACTGGACCAGCACGTCGAGGTGACCATTGGTCATCGGATCGAAGGAACCTGGATAAAAAGCGGTCGTCATGGCAGCCCGATCATTGTCTCGACGCCTTTTGTCACGGAAGAGCGCCCGCCGCAAGTGATTTGGCCGCGGCTCCCCGAGCTTCGGAAACAGGTCGCGAAGATGAACAGCCGCTGAATGCGGCATTCAAGGCGGCTTCAGCCGGACGGGAGCATGATGGCGATACTGGTTCACAGGAACCAGCCATCTGAGGTCCCTTTTCCATGCTCGCTGTCGTGACTTTCCTCGCAATCGCCACCTCCTACCTGCTGGAAATGGCAGTTCTCGCTCTTCGCGCCTTTCTGGCGACCGGCGAGGCCTCGTCGCAACGCTGCAACGAAGATGAACGCCAGATGAACGAGCCGTTAAGGCGCGTTTCAGACGCACCTCTCTATTAACACTAACCAGTCGCTACGGAACCGATATTCCGCCAGCGCATTGTCACGGCAAATCTGCCGGTTTCGAAAGGATAACGACTATGCCCGACAAAGTAACACTGATCAATGTGGTCTGGATGTTGATGATGACGGCAATGGTTGCCACCTCCATGACCTTCTACATGGCCGACAGCAGCCAGGCGCAGTTCGGTCCGCCGATGACCGCGCGTTACCACAGCTTCGGGCATTGATCCGAAACTGGAACATTCGCGTTAAACGTTCAACCGCCGCAGAGAAAAGAAAGGAAGATCATGTTCATAACGCTGACAGTTCTTGCCGCCTTGATCAGCGGCATGTTCGTTGCCTCGGTCGCTTCGACAGTTACCGCCCTTCGGCGTGAAAGCGACGATTACAAGGCATTGATCGAACGCCACAGGGCGTTCTGAGCTGAGCGCGTAAATCTCGCGCTCCCTGAGCCGTCGGATCCACACGAGCGGCGCGAAGAGTTTCAAAGACCTCCAAGGAAAAAGCAACGGTGTTAAGCGTCAAGCACCGTTGCTCTATGAGTTTGCATTCCGGCGTTGATAATAATGATCTTCCTGCGCATCTGGCAGGAGAGCAAGCTTTTCGGATCCAGCCTTTGCTTTGCTCTCTCAACGGTTCGATGAAATCCCGAACGCACAGCGGTTCTGCTTTGTTACAAAAGCGAGTTCGGCTCAGGGAAGACGAGACGCCTTTAAGAGTGTCTCGACGGTAGAGCACCCCTCAACACAATCGAACCCGGAACAACATATCCAATGTTCCGGCCGTCCATGCACAAGACTGCCGAAGCGGTGCATCACGCCGCTGGGTCACGTTGACGTTGTCGCGACCGGCTCCAGACATTCTCAGAACGGAATGTCGTCGTCCATGTCGCGGGAGAAGCCGCCGCCGGAGGGCGCACTCGATCCGCCGCGGTTGCCGGAGGGGCCGCCGCGCGAGGGAGCGGGGGAGCCGTAGTCGTCGCCATAGCCGCCGCCGAAGTCGCCGCCGCGGGCAGCGCCCTGCCCGCCGCCTTCGCCGCGGCCGCCGAGCATGGTCAGGTTCGAATTGAAGCCCTGGAGCACCACTTCGGTCGAATAGCGATCCTGGCCGCTCTGGTCCTGCCACTTGCGGGTCTGGAGCTGACCTTCGACATAAACCGTCGAGCCCTTGCGCAGATATTGCTCGGCAACCTTGCAGAGACCTTCGTTGAAGATCACCACCGTGTGCCATTCGGTCTTTTCCTTGCGCTCGCCGGTGTTGCGGTCACGCCAGCTTTCCGACGTCGCGATGCGCAGGTTGGCAATCGGTCGACCGTCCTGGGTACGGCGGATTTCCGGGTCAGCCCCGAGATTGCCGATCAATATTACCTTGTTGACGCTACCAGCCATATTACTCACCTTGCTGCCGCCAAAGCGGCGCCCTAAAACCTATTCAATTTTCACCTTATCCCATCCGCCCGCCGGAATGGGCCGCGATCCTCTGTAATCCACAGCGAAAATGTTCTTTATTTGTTCTAATGATCGACTAAGATGCTGTCAATAGAATCGCATTCCGGCCAACAAAGCATCCTTCCGCCTCGACAGGGGCCGACAGATCACTAAATAAGGACTGTTCTCCTCCCGAGACACCCTTTTCCATCCGAGCCTTGTCCATGAGCGAACTGAAGAGCATCTCCATCCGCGGCGCGCGCGAACACAATCTGAAGGGGATCGACCTCGATCTCCCGCGCAACAGCCTGATCGTCATGACCGGCCTTTCCGGTTCGGGCAAGTCCTCGCTTGCCTTCGATACCATCTATGCGGAGGGACAACGCCGCTATGTCGAGAGCCTTTCGGCTTATGCGCGCCAGTTCCTCGAGATGATGCAGAAGCCGGATGTCGACCAGATCGACGGCCTTTCACCCGCAATCTCCATCGAGCAGAAGACGACCTCGCGCAATCCGCGCTCGACGGTCGGCACGGTGACCGAGATCTACGACTACATGCGTCTTCTCTTCGCGCGTGTCGGGGTTCCCTATTCGCCGGCGACCGGCCTGCCGATCGAGAGCCAGACCGTATCGCAGATGGTCGATCGCATCATCGCCTTCGAAGAAGGCACCCGACTTTACATACTGGCGCCGATGATCCGTGGCCGCAAGGGCGAGTACAAGAAGGAACTCGCCGAACTGATGAAGAAGGGTTTCCAGCGCGTCAAGGTCGACGGGCAATTCTATGAAATCGCCGATGTGCCGGCGCTCGACAAGAAATACAAGCACGACATCGACGTGGTGGTCGACCGTGTCGTTGTCCGGGCCGATATCGCCACCCGCCTTGCCGACAGCCTGGAGACCTGCCTCAAGCTCGCGGACGGGCTGGCAGTGGCCGAATTCGCCGACAAGCCGCTGCCGGCGGAGGAAACCGCGGCGGGCGGCTCGGCCAACAAATCGCTGAACGAAACCCATGAACGGGTTCTGTTCTCGGAGAAGTTCGCCTGCCCCGTTTCCGGCTTCACAATACCGGAAATCGAGCCGAGGCTCTTTTCCTTCAACAACCCCTTCGGCGCCTGCCCGACCTGCGACGGCCTGGGTTCGCAGCAGAAGATCGACGAAGCGCTGATCGTGCCGGAAATCAACCGGCGTCTCAACGATGGGGCGATCGCCCCCTGGGCCAAGTCGTCTTCGCCCTACTACAACCAGACGCTCGAGGCGCTGGGCAAGGCCTACGGCTTCAAGCTCTCCAGCAAATGGTCCGACCTCAGCGAAGCGGCGCAGAAGGCCATTCTTCACGGCACCGATGAGAAGATCGAGTTCCACTACGCCGACGGCGCGCGTTCCTATTCGACAACGAAAACCTTCGAGGGCATCGTTCCCAATCTCGAGCGCCGCTGGAAGGAAACCGACAGCGCCTGGGCGCGCGAGGAGATCGAGCGCTTCATGTCCGCCGCCCCCTGCCCGGCCTGCGCCGGTTTCCGGTTGAAGCCGGAAGCGCTGGCAGTGAAGATCAATGGCCTGCATATCGGCCAGGTGACCGACATGTCGATCCGGGTTGCCGGAAGCTGGTTCGAGGCACTTCCCGCCAGGCTGACCGACAAACAGAATGAAATTGCGGTGCGTATCCTCAAGGAAATCCGCGAACGGCTGCGTTTCCTGAACGATGTGGGCCTCGATTATCTGAGTCTGTCGCGCAATTCCGGCACGCTGTCGGGCGGCGAGAGCCAACGCATCCGGCTCGCGTCGCAGATCGGCTCGGGGCTGACAGGCGTTCTCTACGTGCTCGACGAACCCTCGATCGGCCTTCATCAGCGCGACAATGCGCGCCTGCTCGACACGCTGAAGCATCTGCGCGACATCGGCAATACGGTAATCGTCGTCGAACATGACGAGGATGCGATCCTGACGGCGGACTATGTCGTCGATATCGGACCGGCCGCCGGCATTCATGGGGGCCAGGTCGTGGCCGAAGGGCCACCCTCGGAGATCATGGCCAATCCAAAATCCCTGACGGGCAAGTACCTCACCGGCGAGCTTGGGGTTGCTGTGCCCGAAAAGCGGCGCAAGCCGAAGAAGGGCCAGCAGATCAAGGTGGTCGGAGCGCGCGGCAACAACCTCAAGAACGTGACCGCCGCCATTCCGCTCGGCGTCTTCACCGCGGTGACAGGCGTATCGGGGGGCGGCAAATCCACCTTCCTGATCGAGACACTTTACAAGGCGGCGGCCCGTCGCGTCATGGGCGCGCGCGAAAACCCGGCCGAGCACGAACGGATCGACGGCTTCGAATTCATCGACAAGGTGATCGATATCGACCAGTCGCCGATCGGACGCACCCCGCGATCGAACCCGGCGACCTATACCGGCGCCTTCACGCCCATCCGCGACTGGTTCGCCGGCCTTCCCGAGGCGAAGGCGCGCGGCTACCAACCGGGCCGTTTCTCGTTCAACGTCAAGGGCGGCCGCTGCGAGGCCTGCCAGGGCGACGGCGTCATCAAGATCGAAATGCACTTCCTGCCCGACGTCTACGTCACCTGCGACGTCTGCCACGGCAAGCGCTACAATCGCGAAACCCTCGACGTGCTGTTCAAGGGCAAGTCGATTGCCGACGTGCTCGACATGACGGTTGAGGAAGGCGTCGAATTCTTCTCCGCCGTTCCGGCGGTACGCGACAAGCTGCAGGCGCTCTTCGATGTCGGGCTTGGCTACATCAAGGTCGGACAGCAGGCGAACACGCTTTCCGGCGGCGAGGCGCAGCGCGTCAAGCTCGCCAAGGAACTGTCGAAGCGCTCGACCGGCCGCACCCTCTATATCCTCGACGAACCGACCACCGGCCTGCATTTCCATGATGTCGCCAAGCTTCTGGAAATGCTGCAGGAACTGGTAAACCAGGGCAATTCCGTGGTGGTCATCGAGCATAATCTCGAGGTCATCAAGACAGCCGACTGGATCATCGATTTCGGTCCCGAAGGCGGCGACGGCGGCGGTACGATCGTTGCCGAAGGCACGCCTGAAGACGTGGTGAAGGCGGAGAAATCCTATACCGGCCAGTTCCTCAAGGAACTGCTGGAGCGTCGGCCGGTGAAAAAGCGCCAGGCGGCGGAATAAGGAAACCCGGGAGGAGGACGCGCATGTCGGCAGGCACAATCCGCACCGGGATCGGCGGCTGGACCTTCGATCCCTGGGAAGGCACATTTTATCCGTCCGATCTCGCCAAGAAGCGGCAACTCGAATTCGCGAGCCGCCAGTTGAAGGCGATCGAGGTGAACGGCACCTATTATTCCAGCCAAAAGCCCGCGACCTTCGCGAAATGGGCTTCGGAGGTGCCGGAGGATTTCGTCTTCTCGCTGAAGGCCAGCCGCTTCTGCACCAATCGCAAGGTGCTGGCGGAAGCCGGGCCGTCGATCGAGAAGTTCCTGACCCAGGGGATTGCCGAACTCGGCAAGCATCTCGGACCGATCCTCTGGCAGTTCATGGGTACGAAAAAGTTCGAGCCCGAGGATTTCGAGGCTTTTCTCGCACTCCTGCCCAAGACGCTCGACGGCATCGCGCTACGCCATGTGGTGGAGCCGCGTCATGACAGCTTTTGCACGCCGGAATTTGTGGATCTGCTGGCGAAATACGGGGTTGCCGCCGTCTGCGCCGACCACCACGATTATCCCATGTTTGCGGATGTCACCGCGGATTTCGTCTATTCACGGCTGCAGAAGGGAACAGACGAGACGACGAGCTGTTATCCCGAGACGGAAATCGGCGAATGGGCAAAACGGTTCAAGACCTATGCGGCGGGCGGCGTTCCTGACGACCTGCCTGTGATCGCTCCGGAAAAAGCCGTCGAGAAAAAACCGAGAGACGTGTTCGCCTTCTTCATTACCGGCGGCAAGGTGAACGCGCCGAACGGCGCGCGCCTTCTTCAATCCAAGGTGGATTGAAGCCTGCAAGACCACCAATCGGCGGCAAATTGTGACAATGACGAATCTGGACTAGGTTCGGTCGCAGGGGCGATCACATTCGCCTGAGAAGGGTTGAAACTCCCCCTCTTTGGCCGGCAGGCGGCAATGATGGTCGCCTGCAGCTTCCGTCGTCGAGGTGTCATGTCGGGTATTGCCGTTTTCATCAATCTTGCCGGCGCGGTCGCGTTGCTCCTTTGGGCGACCCGCATGGTCCGGACCGGGATCGAACGGGCCTATGGCAATGTTCTCAAGGAGAAATTGCGGCTTGCGCTCGGAAATCCCGTCACGGCGAGCGTCGCCGGCTTCTTCTTCGCTATTGCGCTGCAGAGCGCAACCGCGGTCGCACTGATCATCTCCTCCTTCGTTGCGGGCGGCTACGTGACATCGGCCATCGGCATCGCCACGCTGCTTGGAGCGGATCTCGGCTCGGCCTTCGTCGTCAGGATCCTGCGCTACGACCTTTCGTTGCTGATTCCAGTCCTGCTTTTGACCGGAACCATCGCCTTTCGAGCCTCCGAGGCGCGGGACTGGCGACAGGCAGGCCGCATCCTGTTCGGGCTCGGCCTGCTGCTTCTTTCGCTTCGGTTGATCGGCGAAGCGTCCGACCCGCTGCGCGGCAGCGAGATCCTGCCTATCGTCTTCAACTATCTGTCGAGGGACTGGATCACCGCCTTCCTTCTGGCCGCGCTGCTTGCCTGGGCCTTTCACTCCAGTGTGGCGACAATCCTGCTGTTTGCTTCGCTGGCCGATAAGCATCTGCTTCCACCGATGCTTATCGTGCCGCTCGTGCTTGGCGCCAATTTCGGCGCGGCGGTGATCGGCGCCATCCTCACGAAAAATGCCGAGGGCAATGCACGCGTCGTGCCGCTCGGAAACGTCGTGATCCGCGGCCTTGGCACGCTGGTGGCGCTCGCCCTGCAATTCCTCTTCGTGCTCCATCCGGAACAGCTTGCCAGCCAGCCTGGCGATGCGGTGGTTTACACACATCTCGCCATCAATGCCGCCGTCCTCCTCTTCGGACTTCCGTTCAGCGGTATCGTGGCCCGCTTGCTGGAACGACTGCTTGCGGCGCCGGCTGTCGAGGGCGGCGAGCACACACGGCTCTCGGCGCTCAATCCGGCCGATCTTTCCAATCCACGGCAAGCCATCAGCAATGCGACACGCGAAGTGCTTACGGTCTGCGAGAAGACAGAAATCATGCTGAACTGGATCTTCGATCTCTATGAACATTGGGATATGAAGAAGATGCAGCGGATCGAGGCGCTCGACGACGAGATCGATACTATCCACCGCGATATCAAATTCTATCTCGCGCGCATCTCCCAGACTGCGCTCGACGAGCAGTCGGCAGCGCAATGTCAGACCCTGCTCGGCGCGACGATCAAGATCGAACAGGCGGCAGACATCATCTCGCAGAACATGTTGATCCGCGCCCGCAAGAAACATGACCGCGATACCGTCTTTTCCGGCGAAGGATGGGCCGAGCTGTCGGCCATGCACATCGAGGTCCTGAAGAATGCCCGCCTCGCCTTCAACCTGCTGGTCAACAGGGACATCGAACACGCCCGCCAGCTCGTGGATCGCAAGGAGGCCGTGCGCAATCTTGTCCGGACCAGCGAGGAACAGCATCTTCAGCGCCTGCGCAGCGGCAATGCCGCCAGTTTCGAATCGAGTTCCCTGCACATCGACACCATGCGGGACCTCAAGGAAATCAACTCGTTGTTTGCCTCGATCGCTTATCCGCTGCTGGAGCAGAAGGGCCTTTTACGGGACAGCCGGCTGAGACAAAGGCCGGATGGCGGCGGCGAGGTCGTCAGCCGTTAGCCCCTCGCCGAGCCGCGCGCCGGCCTCGCCATGCAGCCACACACCTGCGGCCGCGGCTTCGAACGCCGGCATGCCCTGGGCCAGCAATCCGCCGATGATGCCTGCCAGCACGTCGCCGGAACCGGCGGTGGCCAGCCATGCGGGCGCGTTTTCGTTCACCAGGGCCCGGCCATCGGGCGCGGCAATCACCGTGTCCGCCCCCTTGTAGACGACAGCGGCATTGGCACGTCTTGCCGCGGCAATCGTCATGTCGATCTTGCTCAGCGCATCGTCTGCGGCGACATCAGGAAAAAGACGGGCAAACTCGCCTTCATGTGGTGTCAGCACCAGGCGGGTTTCGCCCGTGCCGAATGCCTCGAACAGCGCGTGTGGTTCGTCCCGGAAAGCGGTGATGCCATCGGCATCGAGAACCAGCCGGCGGTTTCGCAAGGCAAGCGCGAAGGTCCTGATCTTCTTACTGACACCAAAGCCCGGGCCGAGGACAAAGGTGGTGCGCCGCTCGTCGGAGAGATAGTCCGCCAGATCGGCCTCATCCTCCACTTGGTTTACCATGACAGCCGTCGTATGGGCCGCATTCGCATTCAGCGCATCGGCAGGGGATGCCAGGACCACCAGCCCTGCCCCGCTTCTCAAACCCGCCTCCGCCGAGAGCCGTGCGGCCCCGGTCGCGGTTGCGGAGCCGGAAAAAACCGTGAGATGTCCCCGGCGGAACTTGTGGGCCTCCGCCGAAAGCGCCGGCAGGGCCGCAGCCCAGGCCGCCGGAGCGTTCATGGATGCCTGCCCGGCCTGCTGCATGACGATGCGCCAGGGGATACCGATGTCATGGACCTCGACGCGGCCGCACAGCTGCCGTCCGGGCAGGAGGACGTGCCCCGGCTTCCGCGTCATGAATGTCACGGTGTGATCCGCGCGGAAGGCCGCCCCCAGCACCCTGCCGGTTCGCCCGTCGAGACCCGAGGGAAGATCGACGGCGAGCACGGGAACGCCTGCGTTGCCGACGGCAACGATCACACTGGCAACCTCCTGCGGCACGTCGCGCGCAAGTCCCGCTCCGAAGATGGCATCGATGACGACATCGCCCACGGTCGGGGCATAGGCATGCAGAGGCGATCCCTTTATCGGACAAAGCGCATGCGCCGTCGCCGCATCGCCCCTCAGACGTGCCGGGTCGCCAAGGTGATAAAGTTCGACATCAGCGCCTGCCTCCCGCAAGGCACGGGCGGCGACGTAACCATCGCCGCCGTTGTTTCCCGGCCCGCACAGGACCGCGAAGCGAAGCGCCCCCGGATAAAGCTTGAGGGCGGCTGCGGCGACCGCATGGCCCGCCTTTTCCATCAGACCAAAGGAAACGATGCCCGAGGCAGCCGCCGCAGCATCGACACGGCCCATGGCGGCAGGCGTCAAAAGGCTTCTATAGCGCTCATTTTCCATGCAAATATCAAAGCAGATTCCACGCATCCGGAAAACCATATCAATCAACCGCAAAGCAATTGCGTATATTTTGTTCAATTGATTATTTATTACTCAATCAGAACTGCATCTTTAATCATCAGAGAATTTTCGACGCCTGCGGCTGCGACCAAAATTCCGAAGGAAAATAGCAGAATTCCATGCGATTGGGCTGGTATTTTGCCCCACATTGCGCAAGATTTGGCTCCGGAGCGCAGGAAAATGGGAGATTTTCCCAAATTCGCTGGCCAAACTGGCACGTTACGTGCATCAGGCTGGGCGAGCGGGAGTCGCCTGCTTTAATGAGGGAAGCGGAGAGAAATTTTCTCATGAAAAAGATCGAAGCGATCATCAAGCCTTTCAAGCTCGACGAAGTCAAGGAAGCGCTTCAGGAGGTCGGCCTACAGGGTATTACCGTAACGGAAGCCAAGGGTTTCGGCCGGCAGAAGGGCCATACGGAACTCTACCGGGGTGCGGAATATGTCGTGGACTTCCTGCCGAAGGTGAAGGTCGAAGTTGTACTGGCCGACGAAAACGTAGAAGCCGTGATCGATGCAATTCGAAACGCGGCCCAGACCGGCCGAATTGGAGACGGAAAGATCTTCGTTTCCAACGTGGAGGAAGTGGTGCGCATCCGTACCGGTGAAACCGGTATCGACGCCATCTGATAGCCCCTCGCCTGCGGGCCGGGGCCTAATATCGTCATCTCACTCAAGGAATTCGAAAAATGACGACCGCAAATGACATTCTCAAGCAAATCAAGGACAACGACGTCAAGTTCGTAGACCTGCGCTTTACCGATCCGAAGGGCAAGCTGCAGCATGTGACGATGGACGTGGCGTGCGTCGACGAGGACATGTTCGCGGACGGCGTCATGTTCGACGGTTCCTCGATTGGCGGCTGGAAGGCGATCAACGAGTCCGACATGGTGCTCATGCCGGATCCGGAAACGGTTCACATGGACCCTTTCTTCGCCCAGTCGACGATGGTCATCATCTGCGACATTCTCGACCCGGTCTCCGGCGAAGCCTATAACCGCGATCCGCGCGGCACCGCCAAGAAGGCCGAAGCCTATCTGAAGGCCTCGGGCATCGGCGACACTGTGTTCGTCGGCCCGGAAGCCGAATTCTTCATCTTCGATGACGTCAAGTACAAGGCCGATCCCTACAATACCGGCTTCAAGCTGGATTCGACCGAATTGCCGTCGAACGACGACACCGACTACGAAACCGGCAACCTCGGCCACCGTCCGCGCGTCAAGGGCGGCTACTTTCCGGTTCCGCCGATCGACAGCTGCCAGGACATGCGTTCGGAAATGCTGACCGTGCTCGCCGAAATGGGCGTCGTCGTCGAGAAGCATCACCATGAAGTGGCAGCAGCCCAGCACGAACTCGGCATCAAGTTCGACACGCTGGTGCGCAATGCCGACAAGATGCAGATCTACAAGTATGTGGTGCATCAGGTCGCAAACGCCTATGGCAAGACCGCAACCTTCATGCCGAAGCCGATCTTCGGCGACAATGGCTCAGGCATGCATGTGCACCAGTCGATCTGGAAGGACGGCAAGCCGACCTTCGCCGGCGACGAATATGCCGGCCTGTCGGAAACCTGCCTCTATTACATCGGCGGCATCATCAAACATGCCAAGGCCATCAACGCCTTCACCAATCCCTCGACCAACTCCTACAAGCGTCTGGTCCCGGGCTATGAAGCTCCGGTCCTGCTCGCCTATTCGGCTCGCAACCGCTCCGCTTCCTGCCGTATTCCGTTCGGCTCGAACCCGAAGGCAAAGCGTGTCGAAGTCCGCTTCCCCGACCCGACCGCCAACCCCTATCTCGGTTTCGCGGCCATGCTGATGGCCGGCCTTGACGGCATCAAGAACAAGATCCATCCGGGCAAGGCCATGGACAAGGATCTCTACGACCTGCCGCCGAAAGAACTGAAGAAGATCCCGACGGTTTGCGGTTCGCTCCGCGAAGCGCTGGAAAGCCTCGACAAGGATCGCAAGTTCCTGACCGCTGGCGGCGTCTTCGACGACGACCAGATCGATGCCTTCATCGAACTGAAGATGCAGGAAGTCATGCGGTTCGAAATGACCCCGCATCCGGTCGAGTACGACATGTACTATTCGGTCTGATATCTTCGCCGGTCTGCGCAATGCGGACCGGCAGCCCACAAGGAAAAGGCGGCGGCTCATTCGAACCGCCGCCTTTTTCATGATCGAAGAGAAAATCTAACTATTTTGCAGTAATCACTATTGGTTATTATTGCTTTTTAAGACGCTGCTTGAGGAGATTGAGATACTCCTCATTGGCATCCGGAGCCTTCGGAGCCGCTTCTGCCGGGGCGGAGCAATTGGGCTTGTAGTCGAGAGCCATACCGACCTTGACGCAGCTTCCGACCTGCCAGCCCGGCGGCACCGCCGTCAGGTCAACCGACTTCCATTTCGGATGCCCGGTCTCCTCCAGTTTCGGCAAGCCGTTCAGGATGAGGTTCGAGAAATCGGACACGGAGCGGCAACTGTCGCGATGGTAGGCGTTCTTCTTCGGATCGTAGTCGTAGGTCATCAGCACGGCCTTGACCGCAACCAGATCGACCGGCTGCTGTTGAAAGCCATAGGTGGCGGCGGGAACGGTGACCGGCGTATAGGTCGCGAGCAGCGGCGCATCCTTGATCGGCAGAAGATGGAACTTGCCGGCGTCGATGTTGGCATTGGTGAAAAGCTGCGCCGGCACACCGGCAACATAAAAGAATGCGTCGATCTCACCGGCGAGCAGCTTCGGCAGCGCCTCGTCGGGATTGATGGTCAACCGTTCGGCCGCCTTCACCTGCAGGATATCGAGCATCAGCGTTGCGGTCAGGTAGGTGCCGCTGTCCGGCTTTCCGATGGCGATCTTGCGGCCGGCCAGCCCCTTGAGTTCGGCGATATCCGTTCTGGCGAGAACATGGACCTCCTCGTTATAAAGAGGGAACATGATGCGCACGCCGCGCACGGCCTGCTGCACCTCGGGGTCATTGGCTTCGAAGGTCTTCAAATACTCCAGAACATCGCTCTGAACGATGCCGAACTGGGTGTTGCGACGGTTGCGGACGCCGACAAAATTCTCCAGCGAACCGGCGCTCTCGACGACATTGAGTTTCAAGCCGCAGCTTGCGCCGAGGCCGGCGATGTCGCGGCCAATGCGAATATAGGTGCCGCTCGGCCCGCCCGTCATGATGTTCCGCTCGAAGCTGTCGGCCGAGGCCATGCTCGTTGTCAGCGATATCGCCACGGCAGCAAGAATCGCACGCAGTCTCGATGTCATGGGCGAAGTTCCTCCGTTCAGCAGTTGCTCCTCAGATCGCGCATCAGGTCTCGAAGCGTAACGACCGGAACGCTTGGAAAGACCGCCCGAAGCGCGGTCGTTACGCATTGGCCGGAAACCAGCATGTCGCGAAGACGTATCCTGTCCGCGGGCGTCAGCCGATCGACGCCGGGCGTGTCCGCAAGAATTGCCTCGACGAGATCCGGATCACGCGCCCCTTCTGCCGCTTCCGGCCTGGCCGTCGCAGCCGAGGGCGATTGAGGTTTCTCAACCGGCACAACCGACGTTTCCCGTTTCAGCCGTTCGATCTCACCGGCAAGCATCGCATTCTTCCGCCGTTCATCGCCAAGTTCGGCGCGCAGGCGGGTAAGTTCGGCCTCGGCAGAGGCAAGTGACTTTTCCAGCATCTGCTGTTGGGACAAGGCTCTGGCTGCATTTGCCCCGCTTGCTGTCGCTTGCGCCGTCAACTCGGCAATCTGCCGGTTCAGGCGTGGAATTTCCTCTTGCTGCAAGCGGACAAGATCACGGCTGGTATCGTTTTCCCGCTTGCTCAGGCGGGCCTGGAGATCGGCTATCTCGGCATCAGCCCGGGCCTTGGCGTCCGCAGCATTCTTCTGCGCCTCCGCGACAGCGGCGGCCTGTGAAAGGCTCTTCGTCCGTTCCTCGCCGAGCGAAGCCGATAAAGAGGCCGCGCGGTCCTTTTCCGCCTGCAAGGCGTCGCTGATCCTCGCCAACTCGTCGGTCATGGCGTCGAGTTCGGAGCGCTGGAGATCGACCTTCTTCTGCAGTTCGGCAGCCTCGCCATCGGCGGGGCCGATGGCGTTTTCCGACTTCTCCCTGTCCGCGAGGGCCTGCTGCAACTTCTGCCTGATATCCGCGAGGTCGCCGGAGAGCGCCATATTGCGTTCCTCGGCTGCGGCCAGCCGGGATGCGGTGTCTCCGGAGAGGTAGCGCAGAGAACCATAACCTGCCGCACCGCCGATCGCGAGACCCAGCGCCAGGGCAAGAATGACAGGGGCAGCCGATCCACCGCGCGCCGCAACAGGCTGCCTGTCCCTGCCCCACTGATTGCTCACGACATCTCCCGTTCGGCAATGGTTCTGTCCGCCGGCTCCAAATAGCCATGCCCGCCGCTACGGCATCCGAACGAGGCTCAAAACCGGTACATTGCCAGTTGGGTAGCGTGAATTTCCGACCCACGCAAGCTTTGCCCGCCTGGGTGAAATTGCCGCCAGTCGCCGCTTTCCAACTCGATGCAGGCTTTGTAGTCTCCAAACCGTTCCTTTCTGCGCAACCGCAATTCCGCCCCGCCAGATCTTCCACCCGGTGCCAATCATGTCCATGTCCGAAGTGCCCGCAGCGAGACCATTCGACTGGGTTCTCTTTCTGCTGACGCCGATATTCTTCTCGACCAACCTGATCTTCGGGCGCGGCATTACGGGTGAAATCGCGCCCTTCACGACCGCCTTCCTGCGGTGGGCGGGCTCGGCGGCCATCATCTTTCCGTTCGTCTACGCGGAGCGCGATCTCTGCCTCGCCTTCGTGCGCGCGAACAGGGGGCTGTGGCTGGTCCTCGGCTTTCTGGGCATGGGTATCTGCGGCGGCTTCGTCTACTGGGCCCTGACACTCACGACGGCCTCGAATGCGACGCTGATCTATACCACGTCGTCACTCTTCATCATCCTGCTGCAATGGCTCCTTCATGGCCGCCGGATGCGTCAGGGGGAGTTCGTCGGGATGCTGATCGCCTTTGCGGGTGTGTCAGTGATCGTGTTGAAAGGCGACGTAGACGCATTGCGTCACTTCAGCTTCAATATCGGCGATCTCGGTATACTGGTCGCGGCGGTCGCATTCGCGATCTATTCCCTTCTGCTGCGCCATCCGGCTGCGAAAGCCATGCCGTCCCTGCCGTTGTTCGGTCTCCTGGCGTTGTCCGGCGCGCTGGTGCTGGCGCCACCCGCTCTTTACGAAGTTGTCAACGGCGGGCTTCTGCCGGACAGCGCGAGCGACTGGACCAAGCTCGCCGGCATCATCGCCTTCGCCTCGCTCGCCGCCTTCTACTGCTTCACCCATACCGTTCGCGTGTTCGGTCCGGCGGTCGCAGGCATCACGCTCTACCTGATGCCGCCGATGTCTATCCTGATGGCCGTCGTCTTCCTGGGAGAGACCTTCGAACGCTATCACGCGGTCGGCATCGTGCTGGTGATGGGCGGCGTGATCCTTGCAACCGCGCCGCGACGTACCGCCATCGGCAAATCCGCCTGACGCCCGGCGCCATACGCCAGGGGCTTGATCTTCACTCCATTTCTCCCCAGATATTAATGGAAAGGAAGTGGAGCCATGAAACAGCAAAACGCTAAATTCGGTATCGGGGAAGTTGTCCGTCACAAGGTCTTTCCGTTCCGCGGCGTCGTGTTCGATGTGGATCCGGAGTTTGCCAATACCGAGGAATGGTGGAACGCCATTCCAGCGGAAGTGCGCCCGAGCAAGGATCAACCCTTCTACCACCTGCTCGCGGAAAACGCCGACACCGAATATGTCGCCTATGTTTCGGAACAGAACCTGGAGCGCGACACCAGCGACGAACCGTTGCGCAACCCGCATGTGCAGCAGATCTTCGTTCAGGAACGAGCCGGACGCTATCGTCCCCGTCAGAACTTCGCCCATTGACGATATGTTCATCGGCAGGTCCGGCGACAAGTCCCTGGGTTAGAACCCATAAAACGAAAGGCCCGCTTTGCGCGGGCCTTTTTTATTCCGAAGCCAGCAAAGCTTTAGCTTACTGGCCCTGCTTGGCAGCGTTCTGGGCGTCGTTGATCGCCTTGTTCCGCTCTTCCTGCTTCTTCTGCATGGCTTCCTGCAGCAGGCGCTGGCGCTCTTCGGCCTGCGACTGGGTCATGGCCTCGCCATCATAGGCGCCGGTAAAGCCTTCGAGCGCGATCTTGATCGGGTTCGGTGCGCGGCGGAAATTGATCGAGGTGAAGACAACTTCGTTGCCCTTCTTCAGGCTCGCGATCAGAGCGTCCGTCAGCGGGATTTCAGCGGTGCAGCGATCCGGCAGGCAAACCGTGTAGTCGAGCTTGGTGCCCTTGGCGCCGTCGATCTGCATCATGATGCCCGGCGGGATCAGTCGTGCCGACGGAACGGTGACCTGCAAGAGCTTGCGGTTGACCTTGCCTTCGATCGAGATCAGGCCGACAGCGGTGATGAGCTGGCCGTTCTGGGCGGTCTGCTGGTTCTGGACGACGCAGACGTCCGCTTCCTCCTGCTTCGTACAGGTCTTGAACCACCTGGACGGTGCTGCCGGAGCTGCGGCTTCCTGGGCAAGCGAGACGGCCGGAACCGTAGCTGCGCCAAGCGTCAGAACCAGAGCAGACAGAGCCGTCCGCGTAACTTTGCTTGCTTTGAACATCATAACCTAATCCGTCTCCTGAAAACCGGTATCGAGCCCGCGACCCGCCGCGTACCCCCTGGTCCGTGCTGCCCGTCAACTGTCGTTCAAATGAGGCAAATACATGACCTTGGTTGTCGCGACCACCTGTTACATCGCGCGATGCGGAATATCCAGTCCTTCTTTGGGCCCACTCCGCAGCCTGATGCCATTTTCAGGGCCCGGTGTGTTGGTTTTGTGGTGTTCATGGTAGTTTTCGGCAGATTCTTCGATTACGGCAAAGAGGAAACGGCGTGCGTCGTCTGATATTCGGTCTGATTTTTCTCCCCTTTTGCGGCCTGGCACAGGCCGAACCGGTCCATGGCATAGCAATGCACGGCGAACCAGCGCTAAGCGCCGGCTACCAGAACTTTCCCTATGCCAACGCGCAGGTGAAAAAGGGCGGCAAGATCAATTACGGCGTCGTCGGAACCTTCGACAGTCTCAATCCCTTCGTACTCAAGGGCATGCGGACCACGGCGCGCGGCATATGGGATCCCGAATACGGAAACCTGTTCTACGAATCGCTGATGACGCGCTCGAGCGATGAGCCCTTCTCGCTTTACGGCCTGCTGGCCGAAACGGTCGAGATGGACGCCGACCGGACCTACATTCAGTTCAACCTCAATCCCAAGGCCCGCTGGCACGACGGCATGCCGGTGACGCCCGAGGACGTGATCTTCTCCTTCAACCTGCTGCAGGAGAAGGGTCGCCCGCCCTATAACCGGCGCATGGCCGTGGTCGACAAGCTGGAGAAGGTCGGAGAAAACAGCGTCCGCTTCACCTTCAACGACAAGGCCAATCGCGAAACGCCGCTGATGATCGCCATGTCGCCCATCCTGCCGAAGCATGCGACCGATGTCGCCACTTTCGACCAGAGCTCGCTTTCCATTCCGGTCGCCTCCGGACCTTACAGGATCAAGGCGATCAAGCCCGGCGAGAAGATCACCTGGGAGCGGGACCCGAACTACTGGGGCAAGGACCTTCCGTCAAAGGTCGGCTTCGACAATTACGACGAAATCTCCGTCACTTACTTTCTGCAGGATTCAACCCTGTTTGAAGCCTTCAAAAAAGGCGATATCGACATCTATCCGGAGGGCGACTCCGGCCACTGGACGCGGGCCTATGATTTTCCTGCAGCGCAAAACGGCAGCGTTGTGAAGGAGACCTTTCAGCCAGGACTGCCTTCCGGCATGCTCGGCTTCGTCTTCAATACACGGCGGCCGCTTTTCGCCGACGAAAACGTGCGTGAGGCGCTCTCTGTCGCGTTCGACTTCGAATGGGTGAACAAGAACCTTTACGGCAGTTCCTTCAAGCGCAGCCAGAGCTTCTGGCAGAATTCGGCGCTCGGGGCGTTCGGCAATGCCGCCGACGAGCGGGAACTCGCACTGCTCGGACCGGCGAAAGACCGGATCGATCCCGCCATTCTTGCCGGAACATACGCCATGCCGGTGACCGACGGTTCAGGTGCAGACCGCAAGGTCCTGCGCGAGGCGGTTACCCTGCTCGCCAAGGCCGGATACACCATCAAGGGTGGAAAAATGGTGGATGCGTCCGGCAGGCAACTCGCTTTCGAAGTGATGACCCAGAACGAAGGGCAGGAGAAGATGGCGATCGCCTATCAGCGCGCCCTGTCCCTCATCGGCATTGCCATGTCGATCCGCACCGTCGACGACGCGCAGTACCAGGCACGTTCCAACAGTTTCGACTACGACATGATCGTCAAGGCCTACACCTCGTCGCTGTCGCCGGGTGCCGAACAGATCAACCGATGGGGATCTGCATCGCGCGATGCACAGGGGAGCTTCAACTATGCGGGCGTTGCCGATCCGGACATCGACCGGATGATCGATGCTCTCGTCAATGCCCGCAGCGCCGAGGATTTCCGGGCCGCCGTCAGGGCCTATGACAGGCTTCTCGTCGCCGGCCATTATGTGGTTCCGCTCTACCACATCGGCGAGCAATGGGTCGCCCGCTGGACGCATATCGGCCGGCCGGAGAAAACGCCGCTTTACGGCTATCAATTGCCGGTATGGTGGGACGCACGGGTGCAGTAAGAGAGACCCTCCCCGCGCGGAAGCTGGTTACCTCTGAGTAACTGGTTGAAATGCGCATGGAATGGCCCTACTTCGCGACGATCATTCCCATGGCGCCGGAAAGGAACCACCATGCAGCGCATTACCATCGACCTCGTTTCCGACGTTGTCTGCCCCTGGTGCTTCCTCGGAAAGGCAAGGCTGGACCTCGCAATCGCCGAGGTCCAGGACGAGATCGGCGTCGATATCAACTGGCGCCCCTATCAGCTCAATCCGGATTATCCGCCGGAAGGCGTCGACCAGCAGGCCGAGCTTGCGAAAAAGCTCGGCGGCAAGGCCAATATGGATCGCGCTCACGAGCAACTGCGCGCGCTCGGCCGCGATGTCGGCATAGCCTTCGACTTCGACGCTATCAAGGTCGGCCCGAACACGCTCGATGCGCATCGTCTGATCCACTGGGCCGGTGTTGAAGGCCGCGATGTTCAGGAGCGCGTTGTTTCAGCATTGTTCAAGGCCAATTTCGAGGAAGGCCGCAATGTCGGCGACATCGTCGTCCTGGCCGATATCGCCGAATCGGCCGGCCTCGACCGCGGCGTGATCTCACAACTGCTGGCGAGCGATGCCGACAGGGCGGAGGTGCTGGGCGAAATCGACGCGGCCCGGCAGATGGGCGTTAACGGCGTACCGTTCTTTATCTTCGACCAGCAATATGCGGTCAGCGGCGCGCAGACGCCAGAAGTGCTCGCCAATGCCCTGCGCGATATCGCAAGAATGAAATCCGAAGCGCTTGCAAAACTCAATTGACGCGCGGCCGGAACGATCCTAAGCACGGTCGCATCCTCCCCCGGGACTTCAATCGCCGTGCGCCCAGATCTTATTCTTCGAGGCATTCTCATTGCCTTCGCGTCCTTTGCTGCGTACGCTGTCAGCGATGCCAGCGTCAAACTTATCGAAGGACGCATTTCGCCGCTCGAATCGGGCTTCTTTGGTGCCTGTTTCGGTCTCTTTGCCCTGCCCTTCCTGCTGAAGCGTAACGACCACTGGCTGGATATGGTCAAGACGACCAACCGGCCGCTCTGGCTTCTGCGCTTCGTCTCGTCCGGGCTCGGCACCATCGGCAGCGTCACCGCCTTCACACACCTGTCGATGGCGGAAGCCTTCTGTCTGATCTTCCTGCTGCCGTCCTTCGTCACCATCATGTCGGTGATCTTCCTGAAGGAAGCTGTCGGGATCAAACGCTGGAGCGCCGTCATCATCGGATTTCTGGGCGTACTCGTCGTTCTGCGCCCAGGTTTCCGGGAGTTGTCCATCGGTCATCTCGGCGCGGTGTTCGCCGGCCTCGGCGGGGCGCTGTCCATCGTCATCTACCGTGCGATCGGGCCCTCGGAGAAGAACATTTCGCTCTATGGTGCAGGGCTGCTCGGGACCCTCCTCGTCTGCGGCATCGCCATGATCCCCTATTTCGTCTGGCCAAGCGGCGAGGAATGGCTGCTGCTGGCAGGCTACGGTCTGCTTGGCGCTCTCGGCAATGTCCTTTTGATGTATGCCGCGTTCTACGCTCCGGCAGCCGTTGTCGGCCCGACGCAATACAGCCAGATGCTTTGGGCGATCCTGTTCGGCTATCTGATCTTCGGCGATCATGTCGATGGGCCCATGCTGGTCGGCATCGTACTCATCATCGGTTCCGGCCTGCTCACGCTGTCGCGGGAGCGCACGCGGGGCGTCGCCCTGCCGCCACCGGTCGCGGGAAACAGCCAGGCGGCGCTGGCCATCAAGCCGGAAGACGAAGCCTCGTCATAGGCGGTCTACGGGCCGACCGTTGGTCCAGACATGGCTATCTGCGCCGGAGATCCGCAATAGAGGCCGTTAAACCGGGCTAAAATCCGCCTTACCCCCGGATTCCAGCGATACATCACCGCCTCAGGAATACGATAGAAGCTGTTGAAGACGGTGCCCATATGACCTTGATATATCAGGACATCTTGCCGTCCCGATTGCGACATGGCAGTATTTGATATATCAGCGGAGGATGAAATGCCGAAACCTTCCGGCTCGCAAAGTCACCTTGCCTATCTCACGCTCGAGCAGCAGATCGTGACATTGAAGCTTGCACCGGGAGCGCTGGTGAACGAGCGGCAGCTGATCGAATTGTCGGGCTTCGGTCGCACGCCCGTGCGGGAGGCCATCCAGAAACTGGAATGGCAGGGTCTGATCGTCGTGAAGCCGCGGGTCGGCCTCCAGATATCGGAAATACACAACGAGGATCACCAAGCGATCATGGCGGTGAGACGCCGGCTCGAACCCTATGCCGCAAGGCTCGTGACGGAACACGCGGACGACGCCCAGCGACTTTCCCTGGTGGAATGCGCCAAGGCAATGACGGCGGCAGCAGCGGCGGGCGATTTCGACGCTTTCTTCACCGCCGACAAACAGTTCGACGAAATCATCGAGGACGCCTGTCCCAACAGTTTCCTGATCTCGGCGCTGGCACCCCTGCTGTCCCACTCACGCCGCCTCTGGTTCGCCAAAGCCACCAACACCAAGATGGATCGCTCCGTGTCGCTACACGTCGCCGTCATCCGCGCTGTGCAACAGGGCGACGGCAATGCGGCGGAAAGCGCAATGCTGGCGCTCATCGATTATCTCAGCGAAAACTGATGCCATGAAACGAAACGCCCGGCTCATGGCCGGGCGTTGTTTTCCTCGATCTCTTTCGGCGATCAGCCGACAAAAGCGCGTTCGATAACGAATTCCGCGGGCTTGTTGTTGGCGCCTTCGGTCAGGCCTGCCTTTTCGAGCAGGGCCTTGGTGTCTTTCAGCATCGCGGAGGAACCGCAGATCATGCCGCGATCAACAGCCGGATCCAGCGGAGGTACGCCGAGATCGGAATAGAGTTTGCCGCTCTCCATCAGGTCGGTTATGCGGCCTTGGAACGGATAGTCCTCACGCGTCACCGTGGCGTAGTGCTTGAGTTTGTCGCCGACGATCTCATTCAGGAATTCATGATTCCTGATCTCCTCGACCAGATCGAAACCATACTTCAGTTCGGCAACCTCACGGCAGGTGTGGGTGAGGATGACTTCCTCGAACTTCTCATAGGTCTCCGGATCGCGGATCAGGCTTGCGAAGGGAGCAATACCGGTCCCCGTGGAGAACATATAGAGGCGCTTGCCGGGGGTCAGCGCATCGAGCACCAGCGTGCCCGTCGGCTTCTTGCGCATCAGAACCCGGTCGCCCGGCTGAATGCGCTGAAGATGCTGGGTGAGCGGACCATCCGGAACCTTGATCGAGAAGAACTCCAGTTCCTCGTCCCAGGCCGGGCTCGCGATCGAATAGGCACGGTAGATCGGCTTCTCGCCCACCATAAGCCCGATCATGGCAAACTCGCCAGAGCGGAAACGGAAGCCGGCCGGACGGGTCATGCGGAAACGGAACAGACGATCGGTATAGTGCGTGACGCTGAGTACGGTCTCGGCATACACGCCTTCCGGCACGATCAGTTCGGCGTTGTCTGTCTTGGCAGGAGCATTCATAGGCTTGTCGATCCTATCCGTCTTTCGATCCAGTCGCGACAGCCTATAAACCAGACCGTCGCATTCCACAATTGCACCGGTATGAACTATCAATACCGATGCCATGCCTGATGGACATGGCGGCGTCCTTGATTTCCATCAAACGGCCGCCAATCACATAGGCTATTTTCTATATTTATGCACCGGCCGTGCCCAGGCGACGCCAACTGAAGCCGCCGGCAACGGTCGAAGCCCGGGCAGCCGGCTGGTAGCGCTGGGCAATCCCCGGCAGGCGCCCCTCTTCCAGCCGCTTCAACGCCACGGCGTTGGTGACCGCGAAGCTGTCGAAACCGGTCCGCAGCATGAGAGGTATCTGATCGATCAGGACATCGCCCACTGCGCGCAGTTCACCGGCAAAGCCCAGCCGCTGACGCAACAACGTCGCATGGCTGAAGCCGCGACCGTCATTGAACGCCGGAAATGCGACAGCAATCAGATCGATACGGTCGAGATAAGGCTCCAGCCGCTTCACGTCGTCGGCAGGCGCCACGAGGACGCCGAAACCGCCCTCATTGGTCTCGTCGGCGGCCGCGATCAGCGCTTCGAGGCCAAGCACCGGGCGCTCGCCGTCTCCAGCCTTGCGCTCCTCGGTCTCGATCACCCAGCGGTCGTTTTCGTCGAAACCGGTTTCCTTCCAGATCTTGCTCATTTCATATTCCTCAGGCGGCTTCGGCTGCTTCGCCGTAAAGGGCATCCTTGAAAGGCTTCGGACCGACCCGACGATAGGCTTCGAGGAAGGTTTCCTTCGGATCGAGGCGCAGGCCGAGATAGGTATCGACGATCGTCTCTACAGCATCCGTCACCCTGTCCGGTTCGAAGCCGCGGCCGATGATCTCGCCGATCGACGTGTTCTCATCGCCGGAACCGCCAAGCGTGATCTGATAGAGTTCCGCACCCTTCTTCTCGACGCCGAGCAATCCGATATGCCCGACATGGTGATGTCCGCAGGCATTGATGCAGCCGGAGATCTTGATCTTGAGCTCGCCGATCTCGGCCTGGCGGGCCGGAGAGCCGAAACGCCTTGAAATCTCCTGCGCAACCGGAATGGAACGTGCATTGGCCAGCGCGCAATAGTCAAGGCCGGGACATGCGATGATGTCGGTGATGAGGCCGGCATTGGCGGTGGCGAGACCGGATGCCTCCAGCGCCTGATAGACGCTGTAGAGATCGGCCAGCGCCACATGCGGAAGGATGAGGTTCTGCTCGTGGCTGACCCGGATCTCGTCCTGGGCGTAGCGATCGGCAATGTCGGCGACCACATCCATCTGGCTGTCCGATGCATCGCCCGGCGTGCCGCCGATGGGCTTCAGCGAGATCGTTACCATGCCATAGTCGGGATGGGTGTGCGGCTGGACATTCTGGCTTGCCCAGGATGCAAAGGCCGCGTCGGCCTTTTTCGCGCGCGCCAGCGCTTCCCAGCCCTCCGGCCGATCGGGCAGAGACGGCGGAGCAAAATAGGTTTCGATGGCGCGGATATCGGCGTCGGGCAGCTTCAGCTCGCTATCGCGGATCTGGTCGAACTCCGCCTCGACCTGGCGCGTCAGTTCCTCGACGCCGGTTTCGTGAACAAGGATCTTGATGCGCGCCTTGTACTTGTTGTCGCGACGTCCATGCAGATTGTAGACGCGGACGATCGCCGTGACGTAGGTCAGCAGATCCTCTTCCGGGAGGAAGTCACGGATCTTCTTGGCGATCAGCGGCGTGCGGCCCTGCCCGCCCCCGACATAGACGGCGAAGCCGAGATTGCCGGCCTCGTCCTTCTTCAGGTGAAGGCCGATGTCGTGCACCTGGATCGCGGCGCGGTCGCGCGGCGCACCGGTGACGGCGATCTTGAACTTGCGCGGCAGGAAGGAGAATTCGGGATGAACCGAAGACCACTGGCGCAGGATTTCCGCATAGGGACGCGGATCGGCGACCTCGTCGGCGGCAGCACCGGCGAAATGGTCGGCCGTCACGTTGCGGATGCAATTGCCCGAAGTCTGGATGGCGTGCATCTCGACGCTTGCGAGATCCGCAAGGATATCGGGCGTATCGGAAAGCTTTGGCCAGTTATACTGGATATTCTGCCGCGTGGTGAAATGGCCGTAGCCACGGTCATACTTGCGGGCGATATGGGCCAGCATGCGCATCTGCCGTGAATTCAACGTACCGTAGGGAATGGCAACGCGTAGCATATAGGCATGGAGCTGCAGGTAGACGCCATTCATCAGGCGCAGCGGACGGAAGGCATCCTCGGCGATCTCACCGCTCAGACGACGCTGCACCTGATCGCGAAACTGCTCGACACGAGCAGAAACGAAAGCGTGATCGAATTCATCGTAACGATACATGTCTGTCCTCAGGCGGCAATGAAATCGGGATCGGCATGGCCATGGCCGTCCGCATAGGCAATGGTGGGACCCTCGGCGCGGATACGTTCGCGCAGGCGCAACGGCCAGAGCACGCCGTCCTTCTCCTCGACATCGATGACATTGACGTCAAGCACGATATTGCTGGCGAAGGACTGTCGGCCGGCTTCCTCGAGCGCGGCAATCGCTTCGGCATGCCGCGCGACGAAGGCATCCTGCAGTTTTTCCGTCCACTGGCCGTTGGCATCGAGCCAAACGGCGATGCCGTCGCCAAGGCGGTTGGCGGTCAAGACTTTCTGGGCCATGTCAGGTCCTCTCGAAGGGGGAAAGGCTGGCGATCTTACCGCGCAGCGGTTCGGAACGGGAGAAATTGCCGCCGGCGACGGCGTCACCGATAATGACCATCACCGGGCCGGTCAACTCGGCGCGACCTTCCAGCACCGGCAACTCCTCCAGCGTGCCGTGAAGCAGGCGACTGTGAGCACGGCCGGCATTTTCGACGACAGCAACGGTGGTATCCGGGGCAAGACCCGCCGCCATCAGCCTTGTGGCGACGGAAGCTGCGACGCTGCGACCCATATAGACCGCGACGGTTGCGCCCGAGAGAGCGAGACGGGCCCAGTCGGGCAGCGTTTCGCCATGAAGATCATGCCCCGTGGTGAAGACCAGCGAGGAAGCAACCCCGCGAAGCGTCAGCGGCAGTTCGAAATCGGCAGCCGCAGCAAATGCCGAGGTGATCCCCGGCACGATTTCATAAGCTACGCCTGCAGCGCGAAGCGCCGCCATCTCCTCGCCGGCACGACCGAAGACCAGCGGATCGCCCGACTTCAAGCGAACGACGCGCTTGCCTTCGCGACCAAGCTCGACCAACAGGTCGTTGATTTCTTCCTGCGACTTGGAATGGCATCCCTTGCGCTTGCCGACGGCAATCCGGTCCGCATCTCGCCGTCCCATGTCGACGACCGCCTGGGGCACCAGCGCATCGTGCACGATGACATCGGCCTCCATAAGCAGCCTGTGCGCGCGCAGCGTCAGGAGATCTTCGGCGCCCGGACCGGCTCCGACAAGGAATACGCGACCCGGTTCGCGCCCGCCACTCGCGGCGATCAAGCGTTCCGCATTGCGGCGGGCATCGGCGATGTTGCCCTCGCCGACGGCGTCGGCGACATCGCCGCTGAAGAACCGCCGCCAGAACTTGCGCCGCATCGTGCCGCGCGGAACGCTACGCTCGACGCTGGCACGAAACTCTTCCGCCAACCGGGCAAGGCGGCCGAGCGACCGCGGCAGGCGTCGGTCAATTTCGGCGCGGATCATTTGCGCCAGGACGGGTCCGGCGCCCTCGGTTCCGATGGCGACCGCGATCGGCGCGCGGTTGACCAGGGCGGGCGTGTAGAAATCGCAGAATTCTGGCTGATCGACCGCATTGGCCGGGATGCGGCGCGCACGGGCCGCGACAACAATCCTTCGGTCCTGCTCGGCGTCACCGGTTGCGGCGAAGACGAGAGCTGCCCCATCGACCTGTCCGGGATGGAAAGACTGCGCCACCCGCTCGATGGCGTGCCGCGCCAGGAAATCCGCATAGTCAGCTTCCGGATCGACAGTATGAGCAATGATGCGCGCCCTGGTATTGTTGAGCAGCCGCGCCTTGGCGAACGCTTCCGCGCCGTCGCCGAAAACGGCGATAGCGGCATCCTCGACCTTGAAGAAGGTCGGGAAAACCGAAAGCTTGTTGTGGCCTGCACCCATCGTCACGATCCAGTTGTCTAGCGAGCGCCAATATCACCTTTTTGGGCGGGAGATAGAAGAAACAGAAATCCCCAGCCGTTCGGCGCCGCACATTTCTTTGCTAGGCTTTCGACAGATGCGAGCAAAAGTCACCGGAGCGATAAATCCATAATTTCTATCGGTTAATTAGAATTTCATCTCTGAAAAAAGCTGGCGACAACCGATGTTTTTGCTTTCGACCCCCTTTGGGCGAAGATAGGATCGCACCGCAGCAAGCCATTGGGACACAGCCATATATGACGGATATCACTTCCCGCCTGCTCGATGTCATCGAGCACGACATCCTTCCCCTAACGGAGGCCGGCGTTGCAGCCGGCAACAAGGTTTTCGGCGCGGCGATCCTCAGGAAATCCGACTTGTCGCTGGTGCTTGCGGAAACCAACAACGAACTGGAAAACCCGTTGTGGCACGGGGAAGTGCATACGCTGAAGCGCTTCTACGAACTCGGCGAGCGCCCCTCGACCAAGGATCTTATCTTCCTTTCGACCCACGAACCCTGCACCATGTGCATGTCGGCGATCACCTGGGCCGGTTTCGACAATTTCTATTACTTCTTCAGCCATGAGGACAGCCGCGACGCCTTCGCCATTCCGCACGACCTGAAGATCCTCAAGGAGGTCTTCGGGCTGGAGCCCGGCGGCTATCGCAAGTCGAACGCCTTCTGGAACTCCTATGCATTGTCGGATCTGGTGGCCGTAAAGGACACGGCGGAACGGGAGAGCCTGACGGAACAGTCCAAGCGCATTCGCGCGGTCTATGATCGCCTCTCCGGGCAGTATCAGTCCGGAAAATCGGACAACGACATTCCGCTCAACTGAGCCGGCAGGACCAAAGCATGAAACCGTCCAGGGACATTTCCCGCCTGATCGAGATCATGGCCGCGCTCCGCGACCCCGAGACCGGGTGCCCGTGGGATATCGTGCAGACCTTCGAGACCATCAAGCCGTATACGGTCGAAGAGGCCTACGAGGTTGCCGACGCCATCGAGCGCAACGATCCCGACGATCTCTGCGAGGAACTGGGCGACCTGTTGCTGCAGGTGGTTTTCCATGCCCGCATGGGTGAAGAGGCAGGCCTTTTCTCGTTCGGTGACGTGGTCGAGGCCATCACGCGAAAGATGATCCGCCGGCATCCGCACGTCTTCGCCGTCTCCGACGCGGACACGCCGGAAAGCGTGAAGGCCCAATGGGATGAGATCAAGCGGCAGGAAAAGCGTGAACGAGCCGAACGGCGAGCGCTGCGCGGCACGGCCGAACACGACGTAAAGGCCGGTCATCTCGGCGACGTACAGAGGAGTTTCCCCGCACTCACCGAAGCGTTGAAGCTGCAGGAACGCGCGGCCAAGGTCGGCTTCGACTGGTCGGAACCGGAACCGATCCTCGACAAGATCGAGGAGGAAATCGCCGAACTGCGCGAGGCGCTGGCGGAGGGAAAGCCGGAAAAGATCACCGACGAACTCGGCGACCTGATCTTCGCCCTCGTCAACATCGGACGCCATGTGGATGCCGATCCGGAACAGGCACTGCGTGGAACGAATACCAAGTTCCGGCGCCGTTTCAGTTATATAGAAAATTCTCTTAAAGAGAATTCTGAAACACTGGAGGATGCCACTCTGGAGCGTATGGAAGAACTCTGGCAGGCGGCGAAGGCGATCGAGCGGCAACTCGACTGACGCTCAAATACGCACCCGCGGAGTGCCGCCTCACCGCTCCCAGTCTTCCTTTTCCCGCTTCGGGCCGCCGCCGAGCTTGCGCTCCAGTTCCAGCGCCTGATGTTCGGTGAGGCGCAGGTCGAGACTGACGGTGCCGTCTTCGTGGTCTTCGCGATTGTCGACGATGGCATTTTCATAGGCCCAGGAAATCAGCGCATGCTTGTCCGCCGGAACGACGACTGTCGTTTCCGTCAGGACACCCGAAAGGCGTTCGGAAATCACGTCCATCAGACGGTCGACGCCTTCGCCGGAGATGGCTGAGGCGGAAATGACGTTGTCCCGGCTCTGCGCCTTCTGCAGGATCGCGTCATGGCTTTCGGGATCGAGGCGGTCGATCTTGTTCCAGACCTCGATGATGCGCTCCGCCCTCTCCTTCTCGTCAATGCCGAGATCATCGAGGATGCGCAGCACGTCGCCGGCCTGAGCCGGGTTGTCCGGATCGGACATGTCGCGCACATGCAGGATCAGGTCCGCTTCGAGCACCTCTTCGAGCGTGGCACGGAAGGCGGCAACCAGATGGGTCGGCAGGTCGGAGATGAAACCGACCGTATCGGACAGGATGACGGTGCGGCCATGCGGCAGCTTCATGCGGCGAAGCGTCGGATCGAGCGTCGCAAACAGCATGTCCTCGGCCAGAACGCCCGCGCCGGTGATACGGTTGAACAGCGTCGATTTTCCGGCGTTGGTGTAGCCGACCAGCGCCACGATCGGATGCGGCACCTTGCGGCGCTTGGCACGATGAAGCTGGCGCGTGCGAACGACCTGTTCCAGTTCGCGCTCGAGCCGGACGATACGGTCCTGCAGCAGCCGGCGGTCGGCTTCGATCTGGGTTTCACCCGGACCGCCCATGAAACCCGCACCACCGCGCTGGCGCTCAAGGTGGGTCCAGCTTCGGACCAGACGACCCTTCTGGTAGTTAAGATGGGCGAGTTCGACCTGAAGCGTGCCCTCCTTGGTGGAAGCGCGGCGGCCGAAGATTTCCAGAATGAGGCCGGTGCGGTCGATGACCTTGGCGCGCCATTCTTTTTCGAGATTGCGCTGCTGCACCGGCGTCAGGGGATGATCCACAATCACGAGGCCGGCATTGTGCTCATCGAGAAGCGCCGAGACTTCCTCGATCTTGCCGGTTCCGAGAAGCGTCGCCGGGCGCGGCTGGTTGACGGGCACGATGATGCCTTCGGCGATCGTCAGGTCGATGGCCCGTGCAAGGCCGATCGCCTCGTCAAGCCGGCTTTCGTTGGAACGCGTGGGAGCCGCTGTGTCGCCGCCTGCCCCGCCCCGCGCCTGCTTGAGAACGGGAACGATGACCACGGCACACATGTCATCCCGGTGCTTTTCATCGTCCGGGATGATCGAGTCGTTTTTCGTGTCGCGAGTGGTTATGGCTTCAATCCTGTGACGAAGCGTTGTCTTCGCTTTCGAACATCTGCATGGGCTGACCCGGCATGATGGTCGAAATGGCGTGCTTATAGACCAGTTGCGAATGGCCGTCACGACGCAGCAGAACGCAGAAATTGTCGAAGGAGGTCACCACGCCCGTCAGCTTGACGCCATTGATCAGGAAAATGGTCAACGAAATCTTCTGCTTGCGGACGGTGTTGAGAAATAGATCCTGCAGATTCTGAGAACGTTCCGCCATGGCGCCGCTTCTTTCTTTCTTGCCGGTTCATTGACCGGTATAATTATTGTTCAAGCTTATCAGCCGAGTAGGGACTGTCCCTGTCCCTTTACCGTGAAGTTGGTATCAAATCGCCGTCTTTTCCGCAATCTCGAAAAAGGCGCTCCGGATTTTCTCCGAAACCGTCCCGGGATGGCCGTTTGCGATGGAAAAACCGTCGATTTCGACGATAGGAAAGCAGATACTCGTCGCTGCCGTAATGAAGACCTCGCGCGCGCCTAGCATTTCCTCGCGCGAAAATTCTCTTTCGCGGATCGAGATTCCCAGAACCGCGGCCACGTCCATCAGCGTTGTGCGGGTGATACCGCGCAGGATACCGTGTTCCGCCGGGCGGGTAACGAGGTGGCCGTCGGCATCGACGATCCAGACATTGGTGGCAGCCCCCTCGGTCACCATGCCGCGGGTATCGACGAAGATCGCCTCTTGCGCACCGGCCTCCTTCGCCGACTGGCGGGCGAGCGCGTTGGGCAGCAGGCCGACGGTCTTGATATCCACCCGATCCCAGCGATTGTCCGGCAGCGTGATCGCCTTGATGCCGGCGGCATTCTTGCGCGCGATGACCGACGGATCGGTGCTTTTGGCCGTCACCACGAGCGATGGAGGCGTATCGGCCGACGGGAAGACGTGATCGCGCCTTGCAACACCGCGCGTCACCTGCAGATAAAACAATCCGTTGCGCACGTGATTGCGGCGGGCAACCTCACGGATGACCTGCACCAGGGCTGCACGGGACATCGGAAAACGAATGCCGATCTCGGAAAGCGACCGGTCGAGCCGGTCGAGATGCCGCGTGAGATCGACGATCATTCCATGACGAATTTCGCAGACCTCATAGACGCCATCGGCGAACTGATAACCGCGGTCCTCGATATGAACGCATGCTTTGCTGTGCGGAACATAGCGACCGTTGACATAGGCAATTCTCGGCATGGCGGCCTTCCGGAAAAACAGACTTGAATATTAGAAGTACTGGATGGAAACGCGAAACATCTGTTCGACGTCGCGTACGGCTTCGGCGGATGCGAACAGTACGACCCTGTCCTTTGCCTTGATCCTTGTGTCTCCGTTGGGCCGGATCACCGCCTTGTCGCGATAGATCGCTCCAATTCTCAGGCCCGGCGGGAGGTCGAGATCGCGGAAAGGGCGCCCCACCAGAGGCGACGTTTCGAGCGCCTCCGCTTCGATCACTTCCGCCATGCCCTTCTGCACGGCATAGACGGAACGAATGCGTCCCTTACGGACATGCTGGAGGACGCGAGAGATCGTCACCGCCCGTGGATTGATGTGGGCGTCGATCCCGATGCCGGCAACCAGTTCCTGGAACCCCGGATTGTTGATAAGCGCCATGCTGGAGCGGCAGCCCATGCGCTTGGCCATGGCGGCTCCGAGGATATTGACCTGGTCGCTGTTGGTGAGGGTCACCATCAGATCGGCATCCTGGATATCGGCCTGCTGGAGAATGGCCTGATCGAGGGCGGACCCGTGAAGAACGATCGTATTCTTCAACTGCTCGGATATGGCCAGCGCGCGGTCACGATCGTTTTCGAGGATCTTGATCCTCGTCCTGGGCTGCATCTGCTCGATGGTGCGGGCGACGTAGTGGCCGATATTGCCCCCGCCCGCGATGACGATGCGGCCTGCCTCCTGTTCCTCGTGCCCAAACAGGCTGAGCGTCCGGCGCGTATGGTCGCGCTGGCAAATGACATAGGCAAGGTCGCCGACGAGCAACTGATCGTTCGACTGTGCAACCTGCAGCCTACCATTGCGGTAGATCGCGGTGACAGTTGCCATCAGATCGGGAAACAGCTGGCTCAACTGGTGCAGCGGCGTGTTGAGGACCGGACAATCCTCCATGCACTCGATAGCCACCATGGCGATATGGTCGTCGGCGAAGCGGACGATATCGGTGGCGCCCGGAAAGGAAATGCGCCGCAGGACCATCTTGCCGACCTCGATCTCGGGAGAAATCGTCACGTCGATCGAGATGTGCTTGCGGCTGAAGAGATCCGCATATTCCGGCTGCATGTAGTTCTGCGCCCGGATGCGCGCGATCTTCGTCGGCACGTTGAAGAGCGCATGCGCGACCTCGCAAGCGACGATGTTCACCTCGTCGTAAAGCGTGACCGCGATAATCATGTCGGCCTGGTCGGCGCCGGCCCTTGCCAGCATATCCGGATGGGCGCCGTGGCCGACATAGCCGCGGACATCCAGCGTCTCGGTGATATGCGTGACCAGCGACGCGGAGGTGTCGATGACGGAGACGTCGTTGTCCTCCTGGGACAGTCGCTCAGCGATGCCGTAGCCGACCTGTCCCGCCCCGCAGATGATGACCTTCATGATGCCCCTTCAAGCGATCGGATGTGCGGGAAATCCGCCGGAACCGCCCGCCGCATGTCTTATACGCCGAGCGACTTCAGTTTGCGATGAAGCGCCGACCGCTCCATGCCCACGAATTCGGCCGTACGCGAAATATTGCCGCCAAAGCGGTTGATCTGCGCGATCAGGTAGTCGCGCTCGAACATCTCGCGCGCCTCCCGCAAGGGCAGCGTCATGATGTGGGTATCGTTGCGCGCCGAAACCTTCGGCAGCATATCGGAGAGATCCTGCGGCAGCATCTCGGCGGAGATCGGCGTGTCGGGGCTGTCCCCCTGCACGAGAATCATCAGCCGTTCGATATTGTTGCGAAGCTGCCGGATATTGCCGGGCCAGTCGTTAGCCTGCAGGACGGCCATGGCGTCTTCGCCGATCCGCCGCTGGCGAATGCCGGCCTGTTCCGATATCTGGCGCATGAACATATCGACCAGGAAGGGAATGTCCTCCCGCCTCTCCGCCAGGGCCGGAACCTTGATCGGCACCACGGCAAGCCGGTGGAAAAGATCTTCCCTGAAGCGGCCCTCGGCGATCATGCCCTCGAGGTTGTAGGCCGAGGACGAGATGATGCGAACATCGACCTTGACCCGCTTGGAGCCACCGACCCGCTCGAACTGCTGCTCGACCAGAACCCGGAGAATCTTGTTCTGGGTCTCGCGCGGCATTTCGCCGATCTCGTCAAGATAGAGGATGCCACGATGCGCCTCCTCCAGCGCGCCGATCCGGCGCGGCTGGCCCGGCGTGCCCTCGGTTCCGAAGAGTGCGATTTCCATCCGGTCCGGCGTGATCGCCGCTGCGTTCAGCGTCACGAAAGGGCCGCCCGCACGGCTGGAGCGTTTATGGATCATGCGCGCGACCAGCTCCTTGCCGGAACCGGAGGGGCCGAAGATCATGATGCGGCTATTGGTCGGCGCCACCTTCTCGATGGTCTGGCGAAGCTGCGAGACCGCGACGGAGGTGCCGATCAGTTCGACCGCGTCGCCCGTGCGTTTCTTCAGTTCGGAGACCTCCCGCTTGAGCTTGGAGTTTTCCAGCGCCCGCTCCGCGATCAGGATCAACCGGTCCGCCTTGAACGGTTTTTCGATGAAGTCGAACGCACCGCGTTTGATCGCGGAAACGGCAGTCTCGATATTGCCGTGACCGGAAATCATCACGACGGGAAGATCCGGATGCCGTGTCTTGATCTCGTCCAGAAGCGATAGGCCGTCCAGCCGGCTGCCCTGCATCCAGATGTCGAGGAAGACAAGGCGCGGCACACGGTCGGAAATCGCGGCAAGTGCGCTGTCGGCATCGTGGGCGGTGCGGGTTTCATGCCCTTCGTCGCTGAGGATGCCGGATACGATTTCGCGGATATCCTCTTCGTCGTCGACTACCAGAATATCAGAGGCCATAGACCTTTTCCTTATCGCTTTCATTGTCCATGGCGGTCGTCGCTTCGAGCCGCGGCAGAAGGATGCGGATCATCGCGCCCCTACCCCGGTCGAAATCGGCGGGAGCGTCATGCAGCTCCAACTGACCGCCATGTTCTTCAATAATCTTCTTGACGATGGCGAGGCCGAGGCCTGTGCCCTTCTCGCGCATCGTCATGTAAGGCTCGAGAATGCGGTGCCGGTTTTCCACCGGAAGGCCGCGGCCATTGTCGATCACGTCGACAACGAAACGGTCCTGTTGGTGATCGAAAGACGAGCGCACCATGATCTTGCCGCCATCCGGCAGGTCCTCGCTCGGCACGGCCTCAATCGCCTCGACGGCATTCTTGATGAGATTGCCGACGGCCTGCGCCAGCATCCTGGCATCGAAGCTGCCCTGCAGTGGCTCATCGCCGAATTCGCGGATGAACCGGATACCGTGGGTGCCCATCTCGCGCAAGAAGACGGCGTCGCGCAGGACGTCTCGAAGATCGGAACTCTGCTTGGCTGGCTTCGGCATGCGGGCAAAGGCGGAAAACTCGTCAACCATGCGTCCGATATCCTCCACCTGCCGGACGATGGTATCCGTGCACTGGTCGAAGACCGCGCGATCGTCTTCGACAATCTGCTTGCCGTAGCGCCGCTTCAGGCGTTCGGCGGAGAGCTGGATCGGAGTAAGCGGGTTCTTGATTTCATGCGCGATGCGACGCGCCACATCGGCCCATGCGGTGGAACGCTGGGCGATGACCAGATCGGTGATATCGTCGAGCGTGATGACGTAGGAATCCTCGGACCCGCGGGTTTCCTCGCGCGTGACCTGAACGTTCAGCGTCCGTTCCTTGCCGCCTCGCATCAGATTGATCTGCTCGCGATATTCGCCGCGATGGCGAACGGCGGCTTCCGCCAAGACCCGGTCCACTTCTGGCGCAACCAGGCTCAGCTTCTGGCCGATCAACTCCTCGGAAGCCGTTGCCAGGAAATATTCGGCGGAGGGATTGACGATGGTTATGACGCCGTTGTCCTCGACACCGATGACCGCCGCCGTCACGCCCGAGAGCACGGCCTCGATGAAACGCCGCCGGTCGTCCACCTCGTCCTTGGCCTCCAGGATTTCGTCACGCTGGCTGCGGATCTGGGTAATCATCTTGTTAAAGGTCCGCGACAGACTGCCGACGTCGCCGTCTGCGGAGCGAACCGGAACGATCACGTTCATATTGCCCGAAGCGACGTTGTCGGCCGCCCCGATCAACAGCCGGATCGGCCGGACGATGCGGTCGGCAACGGCAATCGCCGTCCAGATTGCCGCGAGCAGCACGATCAGCGCGAAACCGAGATAAAGAATGGCGAAGGCGATCTGCAGCGTGGTGCGGCCATCCTCCATCGCCTTGTATTCGGCGGTGTTTTCTTCCATCAGCCGCATCGCCGACATGACCTTCGGATCAACCGCGCGGATCGTGTAGAGGAAGGTGCCGGAAATCGATTCGAGCTTGATGATCGCACCGACAAGGTTGGTCACGCCCGGCGGGATGAGCGTCGGCTGACCGGCAGCCGCACTTTCCAGAGCGTCCTTCGGAATGGCCGGCAGCGGCTTGTCAGTGGCAATATCGGCCTGCGTGATCGCCGAACCGTCCTGGCGAACGAGGAAGGCGCCCAGCATTCCCCGCCCCTTCGTCTGCCGTGTCAGAAGCTGAACGAAGCCGGTTCGGTCCAGATAATAGAGGGCGCGATTGCGCTCCAGGTCGTTGGCCATCGAAATGGTCTGGCCCTGAAGGTAGCTGGCGTTTTCCAGCATGTAGGCCTGGGCGACGTTCATCGACGACGAGACGATCGACTGGGTTCGTAGCGAAAACCAGCGATCGAGGCCAACGTTCAGCGTGATACTCGCGAATATCGCGACGAGAATCGCCGGCGTGATGGCAACGATCGAGAACAGCACCACGATGCGGACATGAAGGCGGGCTGCGGCGCGGCCGCGCGTACGGGCCTTAAAGAGCCGCGTCACCTCGCGGCCGATGAGAAACATCAGACCGACGATGAACAGCGAATTGACGATCGCCGAGGCAATCAGAACCTCGGAGGTCGGCTCGATGGGCGTCAGACCCAGCAGAACGGGTAGCGTGAACACGGCGCAGGCCAGCGCCCCGCCGGCAACCACGAGGCCCGGCAAGGCAAAGGACGCCCGACGCTCATGCGCCGTCGCGGCGTCGTTCTCCGTTACGGACGCGGCCATTCGACCGACCATGAAAACTCCCGCGCCCTGTCTGCAGAGCCCAAATCGATGCTGCGCCTTGGACCGGCCCGGAAAGGCCGATCACCTCATCGCGTCGCCCCGATATCCCGATCCTGTCAAACCGGCAGGACCGGAGCACGCCGAGGCTTCGTGACTTTTGAGCAACGCAATGTGGCGAAATTGCAACGGGCCTTGCAGCTTTGTCAAGCCGAGCGGGAACTGCGATAGACCGAGACCCCCAGTTCCCTGATCTTCTTGCGCAACGTATTGCGGTTCAGTCCGAGAAGATCGGCGGCCTTGATCTGATTGCCGCGCGTTGCTGTGAGTGCTGCAAGAATTAGGGGATATTCCATCTCGGTGAGCACGCGCTCATAGAGGCCGGAGGGCGGCAAAGCATCGCCGAAGCTTGCGAAATAAGTTCGCATGTTCTCCTCGACGGCTTGCGAAATCGTCATGGAACCGGCGGGCACGCCGACCTTGGCGATCGGGCTGTCGGCGATATCGGACCGCAGTTCCTGCTCGACGATTTCGCGCGAAATCACGTCCTGCGGGTAAAGTGCCATGAGACGGCGAACGACGTTTTCGAGTTCGCGCACGTTGCCCGGCCAGGCATAGGCTTTCATCACTTCCAGCGCCTCGTTGTCGAATCGCTTGGAATCGAGCCCTTCCTTTTCGCCCTGCTGAATGAAGTGGCGCACCAGATCGGGAATATCCTCCGCGCGGTCACGAAGGGGGGGCAGGCGCAGCGGCACCACGTTCAGGCGATAATAAAGGTCCTCGCGGAAGAGGCCCTGATTGATGGAATGCTTCAGGTCCTTGTTGGTCGCGGCGACGATCCGGACATCGGTACGGATCGGCGTACGTCCGCCGACCGTCGTGTATTCGCCCTGCTGCAGGACACGCAGAAGACGGGTCTGCGCATCCATCGGCATGTCGCCGATTTCGTCGAGGAAAAGCGTGCCGCCCTCGGCCTGTTCGAAACGGCCGGTCGAGCGCGTCTGCGCGCCCGTAAAGGCGCCCTTTTCATGGCCGAACAGTTCCGATTCGATGAGATCCCGCGGGATCGCAGCCATATTGATGGCGACGAAGGGACCGTTGCGGCGCTTGCCGTAGTCATGAAGCGCCCGCGCGACAAGTTCCTTGCCGGTACCGGATTCACCGGTAATCATCAGCGTCAGGTCGGTTTGCATCAGGCGCGCGAGAACGCGGTAGATTTCCTGCATGGCGGCTGACCGGCCGACCAGCGGCATGCCGTCCTGCATATCGTCGTCGAGGCGGGCCGGTTTCTTCTTCGGTTCGGCCAGCGCCCGGCCGATGATGGCGATCAGTTCCGTCAGATCGAAGGGCTTCGGCAGGTAGTCATAGGCACCTTTTTCCGAGGCCTTGATGGCCGTCATGAAGGTGTTCTGGGCACTCATCACCAGCACAGGCAGGTCCGGGCGCGCCTTCTTGATGCGCGGCAGAAGGTCGAAAGCATTCTCGTCGGGCATTACGACGTCGGTTACGACAAGATCTCCCTCGCCTGCGGACACCCAACGCCACAAGGTGGCGGCATTGGAGGTGATCCGGACCTCGTAACCGGCACGGGTCAGGGCCTGGTTCAATACGGTGCGAATGGCTGCGTCGTCATCAGCGACAAGGATCGTTGCAGTCATCAGAGACTTCCTGTGGATTTCGCCGGGGTTTCTTCATCAAGCGGGATGTCCCTGGAAACGGGCATCAGCACGCGGAAAGTGGTACGGTTCGCCTGGCTATCGCATTCCACGATGCCGCCATGGCCGCCGATGATCTTGGCGACCAGCGCCAGCCCGAGGCCGGAACCGTTGGTCTTGGTGGTAATGAAAGGGTCAAAGAGATGGGGCAAGAGGTCCGCCGGCACGCCGGGACCGTTGTCATGCACACAGAATTCGAGCGGCAGGGAGATTTTCTCGCGCGAGCCGGCGACCGAAAGACGGATACCGGGCCGATAGGCCGTGGTGAGCTGAATCTCGCCATCCGGCCGGTCTCCGATCGCCTCGGCGGCGTTCTTGATGAGATTGAGGAAGACCTGCACCAGTTGATCCCGATTGGCGTAGACCGGCGGCAATGACGGGTCATAGTTTTCGGTGATGCGGATATTGCGGGCAAAACCGGCCCTTGCAATCGCCTTTACATGGTCCAGCACGGAGTGGATGTTAAGCGATACGCGGTCGACAGGTCGTTCGTCGGAAAACACCTCCATGCGGTCGACCAGGGAGACGATACGGTCCGTCTCGTCGCAGATCAGCCGCGTCAGAGCGCGATCCTCATCAGTGACCGAACTCTCGAGCAGTTGGGCGGCACCGCGGATGCCGGACAGCGGGTTCTTGATTTCATGCGCGAGCATCGAGGCCAGGCCGGTGACCGAACGGGCAGCCGCACGATGGGTCAGCTGCCGGTCGATCTTGTCGGCCATGGAGCGCTCCTGGAAGACGATCACCACGTCTCCGGGCTGGTTCACCACCGGCGCCACATAAAGATCCACCAGCTTGTCCTGCCCCAGGCGGGGCGAACTCAGATCCACCCGGTACTCGTTGACCGGAGCGCGACGTTCGCGCACCTGATCGATCAACGACAGAAGCGGACTGCCGAACGGAATGAAGGTGGAAAGCCGATAACGGGAAAGATGCGCCGCGCTGGCGCCGAAAAAGGCTTCCGCCTCCCAATTGGCGAAGGCGATCAACCCTTCCGCATCGACCATCACGACGGGATTCTGGATGGCGTTGAGCACGGCCATCGCAAGCCCGTTGCCGCCATTGTTCGCGTTCATGCGGCCTCCTGTCGGCGGGCAGAGGTGGATAGTCCGTCGGACAGCACGCTGAAAAGCGTTTCCGATACGAAACCGGCGTCTTTCGACGTCATGATTTCTCCCTTGATGGCGGCGGAAACCCCGGGCGCGAAGCGCTCGATATACCAACCGACGTGTTTGCGTGCATGCCTTACGCCGACGTCACGCCCGTAATGAACGAGCATCGCCTCGTAGTGCTCGCGGACAATAGCGGGAATGGCGGCAGGCTCCGGGCCGGAATTGCCGGCGAGCCATCCGGCATGCCAGGGCCGTCCCTGACACGCCCGGCCGACCATCACCGCATCCGCTCCGGACCGGCGCAGGATTTCCAAGGCATCCGCACGCGTCTCCACATCGCCATTGGCCACCAGCGGAACAGATACGACCTCGCGCACCCGCGCTATCGCATCCCAATCGGCCCTGCCTTCGTAGAACTGCATGCGCGTCCGGCCATGCACGGTAATCATCCTCACGCCGATATCCTCCGCCCTGCGGGCGATCTCGGGCGCGTTGATGGAATTTTCGTCCCAGCCCAACCGCATCTTCAACGTCACGGGAACCCTGACCGCCCTCACCGTCGCCTCTACCAGCGACAGGGCGTGATCCGGGTCGCGCATCAACGCCGAACCGGAATATCCGCCCGTCACCTTCTTGGCCGGGCAACCCATATTGATATCGATGATGTCGGCGCCATTGGCTTCGGCGATGCGGGCCGCCTCGCCCATCCAGTAGGCTTCACGACCGGCAAGCTGAACCATGTGCGGATCGATATCGGCGCCTTGAAGGCGTGACCAGGATTCGGCTGCGTTGTGGGCAAGTTCGCGACTCGCCACCATCTCGGTTACGACGAGCCCCGCCCCGCTTCGCCATGCCAGCTGGCGAAAAGGCAGATCGCTGACGCCGGACATCGGAGCCAGAATCACGCGATTGCGTATCGCGACCGACCCGATCTCGAATGGCGTATGCAGCGCAACAGAACTCAAATGACTATCTTTCGGGCACGCTTCGAATTTGCACTATTTTTAGACAGAGTTTGCACGCTTGCCAAGAGAAATCCGTGGGGCCGCGATAAAAATTCGGGCAAATGCTGGAAAAAACGAAGGCCAGCCGATAGACCACGCTTGCGAATTTTTTGTGTCGTTCTTCTTTTACACAGGTCGGTCGCTGCAATGCAACAACGCGAAGTTGCCTCTATCGGTATCATTGTCGTGGCAGCGGGACGCGGCGAACGGGCTGGCGCCTCGGTCGAGGGGCCGAAACAATATCGCAGGATCGGCGGCAGGCCGGTCATAGCCCATACGCTGGAAAAATTCCTTTCCTGGGAGAGATCGGGTCCCATCATTGCCGTCATCCATCCGGATGACCAGGAACTCTTTGAAAACGTGCGACTTTCCCTTCGCAAGGGAGATACCGTCCACGCGGTGACAGGCGGAGCCACCCGTCAGCAATCCGTGCTGGCGGGCCTGCGCGCCCTCTCCGAACTTCAGGCCAGTCACGTGATGATCCACGATGCGGTACGCCCATTTTTGGACGATGCGCTTCTCAACCGTGTGGCGACCCTGCTCGATTCCGGAGAGAGCGGCGTGTTGCCGGTCATGCCTGTCACCGACACCTTGAAGCGGGGCAGTGCCGACAAACATGTCGTCGAAACCGTCTCCCGCGCAGGTCTTTTTGCCGCCCAGACTCCCCAGGCCTTCGCGCTACCTCTGATTCTCGACGCCCATGAGAGGGCCGCCGCAGACGGACGCAGCGATTTTACCGACGACGCCTCGATCGCGGAATGGGCCGGCATCCCGGTCCTTCTGGCGGAAGGCTCTCCCGACAATGTCAAACTCACCGTGAAAAGGGATATCGCCATGGCCGATGCGAGGCTTTCGAGTGCCCTGCCCGACGTTCGAACCGGCAACGGATACGATGTGCATCAACTTGAGCCCGGCGACGGGGTGACGCTCTGCGGCGTCTTCATCCCGCACGACCAGAAGCTCAAGGGCCATTCCGATGCCGACGTGGCGCTGCATGCGCTGACGGATGCATTGCTCGCCACCTGTGGGGCCGGCGATATCGGCGATCACTTTCCGCCATCCGATCCCCGGTGGAAGGGCGCGCCATCGCGGATCTTTCTGGAGCATGCGGCCCGCATCGTTCGCGAGAACGGCGGAACGATCATGAACGCCGATATCTCCCTCATTGCCGAAGCCCCCAAGGTCGGTCCGCACAGGCAGTCCATGCGCGAAACGCTCTCGGAAATGCTTGGGATCTCGCTCGACCGTTGTTCCGTCAAGGCGACGACGAACGAGAAGATCGGCTTCGTCGGACGCGGCGAAGGCATTGCCGCCATCGCCACGGCAACGGTAGTCTACGGAGAAAAGTCGAAATGACGATCTTTCCCGACGATATCGAAGTTTCAGCCACGCGCCTCATCGGCGATTTCTCGGCGCGCGGACTGACGCTTGCGACAGCCGAATCCTGCACGGGCGGGCTGATCGCCGGCGCCCTCACGGAGGTATCCGGCTCCTCGACAGTCGTCGACCGCGGTTTCGTCACCTATTCCAATCAGGCGAAAACCGACATGCTCGGCGTATCCCCAGAAGTCCTGTCACGTTTCGGCGCCGTGTCGCGTGAGACGGCGCTGCAGATGGTGGACGGCGCCCTGCGACGGTCGGGGGCCAATATTGCGGTCGCCGTTACGGGTATTGCCGGACCGAGCGGCGGCACGGCGGACAAGCCGGTCGGCCTCGTGCATCTGGCGGCCAAGAACCAGACGGGGCTGCTGGTCCATCGCGAGATGCGTTACGGCGATATCGGCCGGACGGAAATACGGCTTGCCACGGTTCGAACGGCCTTAGAACTGCTTGTCGCGGTCGCCGGCTGACACGGACGGCAGGCCAAAGGATCTTCCTGTCGATGATGAACGCATCCGGGACAATCGACACAGGAAGCCGTGAGCGACGGAGCGCGAGAACGCCCTGAAAGGCGTCAAACGGCGTAGATCTTGTCGGCCCGGGCTTCGAAGGCTTCGGCGAACATGCGGAAGGCCCGATCGAACATCGAGCCCATCAGGGCACCGAGAATGCGGTTCTTGAACTCGTAGTCGATGAAGAAGTTGACGGAACAGCCTCCGTCGTCAGCCGGTTCGAAACGCCAGCGATTGTCGAGATACCGGAAGGGTCCCTCGATATACTTCACGTCGATCACCCGCTCGGCGGGAACGAGAAGAACCTGGGTTGTAAATGTCTCGCGGATCGCCTTGTAACCGACGGTCATGTCGGCCACCAGAAGTTCCTTGCCGTCACGCTCACGGCGGGAACGGATCGCCAGTCCCTCGCAGAGCGGCAGGAATTCGGGATAGCGCTCGACGTCGGCGACGAGGTCGTACATGCGGTCCGGCGAGTGCTTTACGATACGGCGGGTCTCGAACTGTGGCATGGGCTGGAGTTAAGCCGGGACGCCGGCAAGATCAAGAAGGCGTCGGGTGTCTGAGCGGGATTTTAGCACCAAGACCGGTACATTCGGGCCATGGAGATCGAAGTTTTGCAGGAAGCGCGGCGCATGCACCTTCTCGAAGTTCCAGATATAGCGGATGAATTCGCGGTCAGGCAATCTCTCCGGACATCCCGGCGCCATATCCGGACGCGTACGGCCGTAGGTCTTGAGCGCGCGAGCCATCACGCCCCATAACGACAACCGCCTGGGCATGCGCACCCAGATTATCAGGTCGCTGCGCGGCACGCGCAGATCGAAGCTGGAAGGATTGCTGCCATCCATGATCCAGCGGTCACCCTCGGCCGCTTGCGCGATCATCGCCCGCTGTTCCTGGCGCGGCCGCCCGATCCAGCCCGGAAGCCAGAAGAACTCCTTGTCCATGGAAATGTAGAGCAGGCCAAAATGCGCTGCGAGTTTCTGCGACAACGTGCTCTTGCCGCCGCCGGAACAGCCGACGACCATGACCCGTCGCGCCAGCCGCAAGGCTGCCACCGCATCCTCTATCTCCACGAAATTCGGCATCTGATTCCCTCCCGGAGGAGGTTAAGGCCTACCGCCGAAACGTAAAGGGGATTCTACATGCGGCCACCGCGCAGCTTTTCACGATTGGCCTTCAGCCGCGCGAAGTCGTCGCCGGCGTGGTGCGACGAACGCGTGAGCGGGCTTGCCGACACCATCAGGAAGCCCTTGGCATAGGCAACCGTCTCGTAGGACTTGAACTCGTCGGGAGTGACGAAACTCATGACCTGATGGTGCTTGCGGGTCGGCTGCAGATACTGGCCGATGGTCAGGAAATCGACATCGGCGGACCTGAGATCGTCCATCAGCTGGAGGACTTCGTTCCGCTCCTCGCCCAGGCCCACCATGATACCGGATTTGGTGAACATGGTCGGGTCCAGTTCCTTGACGCGCTGCAGGAGCCGCACCGAATGGAAATAGCGGGCGCCCGGACGAACGGTCAGATAGTTGCCCGGAACCGTCTCCAGATTGTGGTTGAAGACGTCGGGCTTGGCAGCGACGACACGTTCCAGAGCGCCCGGCTTCTTCAGGAAGTCTGGCGTCAGGATCTCGATGGTCGTCTCGGGCGAAGCGGCGCGGATCGCCCAGATCACCTTCTCGAAATGCTCGGCGCCCCCGTCCTCCAGATCGTCACGGTCCACCGAGGTGATGACGACATGAGACAGGCCCATCTGCTTTACCGCCTTCGCGACGTTTTCCGGCTCGTCGGGATCGAGCGCGTTCGGTTTGCCGGTCGCCACGTTGCAGAAGGCACAGGCGCGCGTACAGATCTCGCCCATAATCATGAAGGTGGCGTGCTTCTTGTCCCAGCATTCACCGATGTTCGGGCATCCGGCTTCCTCGCAGACCGTCACCAGCTTGTGGCTGCGCACGAGATCGCGCGTCTCCGCATAGCCTTTCGAGGTCGGGGCCTTGACGCGGATCCATTCCGGCTTGCGCATCACCTCCGTATCGGGGCGGTGGGCTTTTTCCGGGTGACGGACGCGCTTCTCCTCCGGATTGGTCCTGTCGAGGATGGTGACCATGGTTCAGCCTTCCTTGCCGCGGCCTTTGCGGCGAATGAGTTTAACGTCGCACCAGCTTGACGACGAAGAGCAATAAGCAGGCACCGACAAAGCTGGTGATGAGATAACCGAGCCAGTCGCCTTCCACAAAGATCCCGAAACGGCGGAAAACCGCGGATGCGATGGCCGCACCGACGATGCCGATAATGATGTTCATCAGCACGCCGAAGCGTACATCCATGAACTTGCCCGCCAGCCAGCCGGCGAGACCGCCGACGATCAGCATCAGGAACCAGCCGATTTCAAAGCCTGCCATTGCCACATCCTTCCGTGGGATATCCGCGGCCTATATAGGCCGCGGAATAGAACATCACAACAGGCTCAGGCGTTCAACGCGCGACCATAGGCGTCCAGCACGCTTTCCTTCAGCGTTTCCGAAATGGTCGGATGCGGGAAGATGGTATGCATCAGTTCTTCCTCGGTGGTTTCGAGGTTCATCGCCACCACGAAGCCCTGGATGAGTTCGGTCACTTCCGCGCCCACCATATGGGCGCCGAGAAGCTCTCCGGTCTTCTTGTCGAAGATGGTCTTGACCAGACCTTGGTCTTCGCCGAGCGCAATCGCCTTGCCGTTGGCAACGAAGGGGAAGCGGCCGACGCGGATATCGCGGCCCTGTTCCTTCGCCTTGGCCTCGGTCAGGCCCACGGAAGCCACCTGCGGGTGGCAATAGGTGCAGCCCGGGATCTTGGCCTTGTCCATCGGATGGACATTCGGAAGGCCCGCGATCTTTTCGATGCAGATGACGGCCTCATGCTCGGCCTTGTGGGCGAGCATCGGCGGGCCGGCAACGTCGCCGATCGCGTAGATGCCCGGAACATTGGTGCGGCCGTAGCCGTCGATGGCGATGAAGCCGCGATCGGTCTTCACGCCGAGCGCCTCAAGGCCGATGTTTTCGATATTGGCCTGAACGCCGACAGCCGAGATCATCCGGTCGGCGGTGATCTTTTCGATTGCGCCGTCCTTCTTCTGGACATGGGCGGTGATCGAGTTTGCGCCCTTCTCGACCTTTGCGACCTTGGCCTCCAGCAGGATCTTCATACCCTGTTTTTCGAACTGCTTCTTCGCCAGCGCGGAGATTTCGGCGTCCTCGACCGGCATGACCTGGCTCATGACCTCGACGACGGTTACGTCGACACCCATGGTGCGGTAGAAGGAGGCGAATTCGATGCCGATGGCGCCGGAGCCCATCACGAGCAGCGACTTCGGCATTTCCTCGGGCTTCATCGCCTCGAAATAGGTCCAGATCAACTTGCCATCCGGCTCGATGCCGGGAAGCGCACGCGGACGCGCGCCGGTAGCGACGACGATGTGCTTAGCGGTGTAGGTGCCTTCCGGCAGCACATTCTTCGGAAGCGGAGCCTGCGGCTGCTGGATCGCCTTGGTGGTCTTGGAAACGACGATCTCGCCGGGCTTGGTGAGCTTCGCCTCACCCCATATGACATCGACCTTGTTCTTCTTCATCAGGAAGCCGACACCGCCGTTCATACGCTGCGCGATACCGCGCGAGCGGGCGACGATCGCCTTCAGGTCCGGTGTGACGGCACCCTCGACCTTGATGCCGTATTCCCCCGGATGCTGGGCGTAATGCAGGATTTCGGCCGAACGCAGCAGGGCCTTGGTGGGAATGCAGCCCCAGTTGGAGCAGATACCGGCCAGATGTTCGCGCTCAACGATGGCTGTCTTCAGGCCAAGCTGGGCAGCACGGATTGCGGCAATGTAACCGCCGGGGCCGGAGCCGATAATGATGACGTCATAGGCGTTGGACACTGGTCTTCATCTCCCTTTTTGTCCGGAGCGGACTCCATCCTGCGACGGAGCCCTTCCGAGGGATGAGACCAGCCCGATCAGGCCTTGGTCAGCATCCCGTAGATTTCATCCTTCAGAACCATGCGCTGCTTGCGCATCGTTTCCATCTGCACATCGCCGACCGGCTCGACCTCGGTCTCGGCGCGATGGATCGCACGGTTCACCTCGCGATAGTCTTCCAGAAGCTTGGCGAAGTGCTCATTGCCTGCTTTGAGCGCATGCATCTTCTCCGTGTATTCCGGAAACTCGTCCTGGATTTCGTGCGGGGTGTTCGACATTCGATATCTCCTCTTTTGTCGGTCGATATCCAAAGCCTAGTGACCCGGTCGTCTTTCTCCTTGATCCTGATCAATTTTTTCGGATCGAAATTACAAACCCAACATCATGCGCACGACCGGCTCGAGACCTCGCCCGATGGCGCGCGTATTCGCCGCATCGAGATGAATTCCATCAAGCGGCGTCGTCCTCGCCACGAGACCGGCATCAAAGAAACCACAACCGTTCTCATCGGCAAGATCCCGATAAAGGCTCGCCAGCATGGCCGATTCGTCCAACGCGCCCTTGAACATGGCAGAGAAGGAAACGTTTGCGGTTTCGCAGATCGGCGGCGGCGAAACCACCAGCACATCGGGTCCATCGAAATCGAAACCCCAATCGTGCAGCCTAATCTGCCGGATCAATCTGTCGATACCCTTGGAAGCCGCAATCGCCGTGCCGGCTATGGCCTGCTTCATGTCGTTGGTTCCGAGCATGAGGATCACGAGATCCAGCGGCTTGTGCGTCTCCAACACGCTCGGCAACAGTTTCGCGCCGTTGCGTTCGCAGTCGGCGAGATGATCGTCATAGGCGGTGGTTCGCCCATTCAACCCCTCGGCGATGACGCTGACCCCGGTTCCGAGCGCACTTTGCAGTACGCTCGGCCAACGATCCTCATAGGCATGTCGGCCTATGCTTTCCGGATCGTATCCCCAGGTCAGGCTGTCGCCGTAGCAGAGAACGGATTTCATCGAACCGCTCTCCGGTCAGACCAGCATTCCCATGGGGCTTTCGATATAGCGCTTGAAGGCCGAAGCAAGTTCGGCGCCGAGCGCTCCATCGATGACGCGGTGATCGAAGGCAAAGGTCGCCGTCATGACCGTGCCGATCTTGATTTCGCCGTTCTTTACCACCGGCTTTTCAATGCCGGCGCCGATCGAGACGATCGAAGCATGCGGCGGGTTGATGATCGAGGTGAAGTTCGACACACCGAACATGCCGAGGTTGGACACCGCAGTGGTACCGCCCTGGTATTCGTCCGGTTTCAGCTTCTTGTCACGGGCACGCTTGGCGAGGTCCTTCATCTCGTTGGAGATGACGGACAGCGTCTTCTGCTCGGCCTTGCGGATGATCGGCGTAATGAGGCCGTCCGGAATGGCAACCGCCACGCCGACATCCGAATGCTTGTGCAGGAGGCGTGCCGTCGAGGTCCAGGAAGCGTTCGCCGCCGGAACGTCGCGAAGCGCGAGCGCCATCGCCTTGATGATGAAGTCGTTGACCGACAGCTTGAAAGTCGCAACTTCGCCCTTCTCCGTCTTTACCGTCGGGGCGGACGCGTTGATGTCGGCGCGCAGCTTCAAGAGTGCGTCGATCTCGCAATCCATCGAGACGAAGTAGGACGGAACGGTCTGGTGCGATTCCAGAAGGCGCGAGGCGATTGTCTTGCGCATGCCGTCATGCGGCAGAACTTCGTAGGAACCCTGCTCGAACAGCTTGAGCACGGCGTCGTCGCCCGCACCCTTGGCAAGGGCAGGAGCCGGAGCGGCGGCCGATGCGGCAGCAGCCGGTGCCGGTGCAGCCTTTGCACCGCCGGTAGCAACAGCCTTCTCGATGTCGCTCTTGACGACGCGGCCATGCGGGCCGGTGCCGGAAACGACGGAAAGGTCGAGACCGGCTTCCTTAGCCAGACGACGGGCCAGCGGCGAAGCGAAGACGCGATTGCCATCCGACTTTGCCGGTGCGGCAGCCACCGGAGACGCGGCAGCAACAGGCGCTGCGGCAGCCGGAGCGGGCTGGGCAGCGGGTGCGGCCTCAGCCTTAGCAGCCGGAGCCGGGGTAGCGCCGCCGGCAGCCGCTGCCTGAACATCCTCGCCTTCAGCGGCGAGAACGGCGATCAGGGTATTGACCTTAACGCCTTCGGTTCCGGCCGGAACGAGGATCTTCGCAAGCGTGCCCTCGTCAACGGCTTCCACTTCCATGGTCGCCTTGTCGGTCTCGATCTCGGCAATCACATCGCCAGACTTGATCTGGTCGCCTTCCTTGACGAGCCACTTGGCGAGATTGCCCTCTTCCATGGTCGGGGAGAGTGCCGGCATCGTGATGTTGATCGGCATGTTACTACCCTCCCGTTACTTGTAGCAGACGGTTTTCACCGCCTGGACGACTTCGCCGACATTCGGCAGCGCCAGCTTTTCGAGGTTGGCCGCGTAAGGCATCGGCACGTCCTTGCCGGCAATCGTCAGGATCGGCGCATCGAGGTAGTCGAAGGCCTGCTGCATGACGCGGGTGGCGATTTCGGTGCCGACCGACGACTGCGGATAGCCCTCCTCGACGGTGACGAGACGGCCAGTCTTCCTGACGGATTCGAGAACGGTCGGAATGTCCATCGGACGGATGGTGCGAAGGTCGATCAGCTCGACGTCGATGCCTTCCTTGGACAGTTCCTCGACGGCCTTGGTGGCATAGGTCATGCCGATACCCCAAGACACGACGGTCGCGTCGGTACCGGCCTTGTGGATACGCGCCTTGCCGATCGGCAGGACGAAATCATCGAGCTTCGGCACTTCGAAGGAATGACCGTAGAGGATTTCGTTTTCGAGGAAGATCACCGGGTTCGGATCGCGGATAGCAGCCTTCAGCAGACCCTTGGCATCGGCAGCCGTGTAGGGCTGGATGACCTTGAGACCGGGAATGTGGCTGTACCAGGCCGCATAGTCCTGGCTGTGCTGGGCCGCGACGCGGGCCGCAGCGCCGTTCGGGCCGCGGAAGACAATCGGCGCACCCATCTGACCGCCGGACATGTAGAGCGTCTTGGCGGCGGAGTTGATGATCTGGTCGATCGCCTGCATGGCGAAGTTGAAGGTCATGAACTCAACGATCGGGCGAAGGCCCGCCATGGCAGCACCGACGCCGACGCCGGCAAAGCCGTGCTCGGTGATCGGGGTGTCAACCACGCGCTTCGGACCGAATTCCTGCAGAAGGCCCTGCGTGATCTTGTAGGCGCCCTGATACTCGGCGACTTCCTCACCCATGACAAAGACGTCCGGATTGGCGCGCATTTCCTCGGCCATGGCTTCGCGAAGCGCTTCACGAACGGTCATCGTCACCATTTCGGTGCCGGCCGGGATATCCGGATCGGCGGCGACGGTTGCAACGGGCGCAGCCGGAACTGACGCGGAAGCAGCCGGCTTTTCGGCTTCGACAGCGGCGGGAGCCGGAGCAGCGTCCGCCTTCGGCAGAGCGGCCGGCTTTTCGGTCCCGATGTCGGATGCGGTCTCGCCTTCCTGCAACAGAACCGCGATCGGCGTGTTGACCTTGACGTTTTCCGTGCCGGCGGCAACCAGAAGCTTGCCGAGCACACCCTCGTCGACCGCCTCCACTTCCATGGTGGCCTTGTCGGTTTCAATTTCGGCGATCACATCGCCGGACTTCACGGCATCGCCTTCCTTCTTGACCCACTTGGAGAGAGTACCCTCTTCCATGGTCGGAGAAAGGGCGGGCATGAGAATATCGATTGGCATGGGCTTACCCTCCCCCAACTTACAACAGGATATCGGTGTAGAGCTCGGATGCATCCGGCTCTGGATCGGCCTGGGCGAAATCGGCGCTGTCGGCGACGATGTCGCGAACATCCTTGTCGATCTGCTTCAGCTCTTCTTCGCTTGCCCAGCCCTTTTCCAGCAGGCGATTGCGGACCTGCTCGATCGGGTCGTGCTCGGATCGCATCTTCTGCACTTCATCCTTGGAGCGATACTTGGCCGGGTCGGACATGGAGTGGCCGCGGTAGCGATAGGTCAACATTTCAAGGATGACCGGGCCCTTGCCGGAACGGCAGTATTCGGCAGCCTGCTCACCTGCAGCGCGCACGGCGCGAACATCCATGCCATCGACCTGAATGCCGGGAATATTGAAGGACACGCCGCGCTGAGAGAAATTTGTCTGGGCGGACGCGCGGGAAACCGAGGTCCCCATGGCGTAGCGGTTGTTCTCGATCACGTAGATCACCGGCAGCTTCCAGAGCTCAGCCATGTTGAAGCTTTCGTAGACCTGCCCCTGGTTGGCGGCGCCATCGCCGAAATAGGCAACGGACACGAGACCATTGTCACGGTAGCGATTGGCAAAAGCGAGACCGGTGCCAAGCGATACCTGGGCGCCAACAATGCCGTGGCCTCCGTAGAAGTTCTTCTCCTTGGAGAACATGTGCATCGAGCCGCCCTTGCCCTTGGAGAGACCGCCACGACGACCGGTCAACTCGGCCATGACACCGCGGGCGCTCATGCCGCAGGCCAGCATATGGCCGTGATCGCGATAGCCGGTAATGACCTGGTCGCCATCCTTGAGCGCCATCTGCATGCCGACGACGACAGCTTCCTGGCCGATGTAAAGGTGACAGAACCCGCCGATGAAACCCATGCCATAGAGCTGGCCGGCCTTTTCCTCGAAGCGGCGGATCAGAAGCATTTCGCGATAGGCCTTAAGTTCCGTCTCGCGGTCGAATTCGGCAATCGCCCCTTCGGTGAAATCCTTCTTGGCAGGCTTGGCCGTGGCCTTGCGGCTGGTAGCAGTCGCGGATTTGCGCGGCGCCATTCATCCCTCCCGTGCGTTATGGTCAATTTGGTTGGCGGCAGAATAAGCAAGAAAGGGCCCAACCGCAATGCCAGAATTGCATGGCTCGCATTCAATGCAAGCATATGAATTTTTTATGAATTTTTCGATTAACCAGATTTCAGTTAATCAAAGAGCCTTGTTGAAAATGACGATTTCGTCCGGCCGAGACATGTTGAGCTGATAGCGCGCCTTCTCATCGAGCATGTCGCGCTCAAGAGAGCCGTCGCTCATCAGCTCCACCTGCCTTTCAAGACGCTTGCGCTGCGAGACAAGTTCGGCAAGCTCGGCGCTGCGCTCCACACGCTGACGCTCGAATTCCTGGGCCGCACGCAGACCAAAGCCTCCATGGATGGAATGATAGCCGAAATAGGAGAGAAAGGCGACAGTGACAGCGGGAAGAACAAGACGTCCGAGTTTTCTCTTCTTGTGATGCCTGGTCCACATACCCACGATGCCCTGAAACGCAAAACCGTCTGCTCAAATTACCGAGCAGAACTTAACCGTTCGTTGACCGAAAGAAGGCGCCAACGAAAAAGCCCGCACCCCTTTCGGGGCACGGGCTGCAATGGTCGGATCGGACGATCAGCCGCGCAGGATGGAGGTGCCGGCATAACGGGCCTGCGGGCCCAGGCCTTCCTCGATACGGATCAGCTGGTTGTACTTTGCGAGCCGGTCGGAACGGGCCAGCGAACCGGTCTTGATCTGGCCGCAGTTGGTGGCGACGGCGAGGTCGGCAATCGTCGAATCCTCGGTCTCGCCCGAACGATGCGACATGACGGCGGTATAGCGGGCCTTGTGAGCGGTCTCGACGGCGTCGAGGGTTTCGGAGAGCGAGCCGATCTGGTTGACCTTGACGAGGATGGAGTTGGCAACACCCATCTTGATGCCGTCGCGCAGGCGGGCCGAGTTGGTAACGAACAGGTCGTCGCCGACCAACTGAACCTTGGAGCCGATCTTGTCGGTCAGGGCCTTCCAGCCGGCCCAATCATCTTCAGCCATGCCGTCTTCGATCGAGATGATCGGATACTTGGCGGCAAGCTCGGCGAGGTAGTCGGCCATGGCTTCCGGCTCGAGGGTGCGGCCTTCACCTTCCAGAACGTACTTACCGTCCTTGAAGAATTCGGTGGAGGCGCAATCGAGCGCAAGGAACATGTCCTCGCCCGGACGATAACCGGCCTTTTCGATCGACTTCATGATGAAGTCGAGCGCGGCGGGCGCACTTTCGAGACCCGGAGCAAAACCGCCTTCGTCACCGACATTGGTGTTGTGACCCTGGGCGGCCAGTTCCTTCTTCAGAGTGTGGAAGACCTCGGAACCCATGCGGACGGCATCACGGATGTTATCCGCGCCAACCGGCATAATCATGAACTCCTGAAAGTCGATCGGGTTGTCGGCATGCGCGCCGCCGTTGATGATGTTCATCATCGGAACCGGCAGAACATGGGCGTTCGGACCGCCGACATAGCGATAAAGCGGCAGGCCAGAGGATTCGGCTGCTGCCTTGGCGACGGCGAGCGAGACGCCGAGGATGGCGTTGGCGCCAAGGCGCGACTTGTTCGGCGTGCCGTCGAGTTCGATCATGATCCGGTCGAGCTGGATCTGGTTCTCGGCATCGAGACCGCCGATCGCATCGAAGATTTCGGTGTTGACGGCATCGACCGCCTTCTCGACACCCTTGCCCAGGTAACGGCTGCCGCCGTCGCGCAGTTCGACGGCCTCATGCGCGCCGGTCGAAGCACCCGACGGAACCGCCGCGCGGCCCATGCTGCCGTCTTCGAGATAGACGTCGACCTCTACGGTCGGATTGCCGCGGCTGTCGAGAATTTCGCGGCCGATGATGTCGGTAATGGCGGTCATGTTGGCTCCCTGATGGCTCTTAGTCGAGAGAAAAGGATGGCCTTCTCTTAATCGAAGCAAGGGAAAATACAATGGCAAGCGTGTGACATCGCGGCCGGCGCGGCATCTGCTAAAGTCGCTTGCCGGACAAAGGCCCGACCGCGATGGAAAACAGAGCGCCGGCCTCGTTCGAAGCCGGCGCATCATTATCAGCCAAACAGGAAAGCGTCAGTTGCTCTTCGCGACCGCATCGAAAGCAAGGAGCTTTTCGAGAAGCCGCGGCATGTCATCCAGCCTCACCATGTTCGGCCCATCGGACGGCGCATTGTCCGGGTCCTCGTGCGTCTCGATGAAAAGTCCGGCGATACCGACGGCAATCGCCGCGCGCGCCAGCGTTTCGACAAAACGCCGGTCGCCACCGGTCGATCCGCCCTGACCGCCCGGCTGCTGTACCGAGTGGGTGGCGTCGAAGACGACGGGAGCCCCGGTTTCCGCCATGATCGGCAGCGCCCGCATATCGGAAACCAGCGTGTTGTAGCCGAAGGAAACGCCACGCTCGCAGAGCAGAACATTAGGATTCCCGCTGGTGGTTATCTTGTTAAGAACATTCTTCATGTCCCAGGGCGCGAGAAACTGGCCCTTCTTGACGTTGATGACGCGGCCGGTCTTTGCCGCAGCGACAAGCAGGTCCGTCTGGCGGCACAGGAAGGCCGGGATCTGCAGCATGTCGACGACCGGAGCGACCTCTGCGCACTGCTCCTCCGTATGAATGTCGGTGATAACGGGGAAGCCGTATTCCTTCTTCAGGTCGGCAAATACATCCAGCGCCTTTTCAAGCCCGATACCACGCTTGCCGGAGAGAGAGGTGCGGTTCGCCTTGTCGAAGGACGACTTGTAGACGAGACCAAGGCCGAGCTTGTCGCAAAGCTCCTTCAGCACGCCGGCGATCATGAAGGCGTGATCGCGGCTTTCCATCTGGCAGGGGCCGGCAATCAAGGCGAAGCGGGCACTGTTGGAAAAAAGCACCCGATTAGCGCCCTCGCCCACGAAGACTTCGGAATTGGTGGAATTGCTCATGCGATATCCTCGAAAACAAAAGAAACGCCCTGCCCCGCAACCGGGGACACGACGAGGCGCGCACCATGGCGAACGAATGCGATGCCCCTATCAGCGAGCAGCCGCTCTGTCACGCCCATATCGCCGACCCTAAAGACGATTGCGGCCATTATCAGACCCCTTTCCCGCAGATTCGGACAGATCCCGTAGTAGCCGCTCAATCCCGAAGGGGTCAGCGCCTCGATGCGTGCATTGGCCGACTGCAGGCCGATGCCGAACGAATGCGCCTCTATTTCGCGTTGGCGGAACACGGTTTCAAGGATGTACTGGAAATCCGAAGGATTCTCCTCGCCCAGGACGATGGCGGCGATGCCGAGCACACCGTTGTCGTGACGCTCCAGACCGCCGCGATCGGCCGGCAAGGCGTTGACGCGCTGACAAGCGAACAGGAAGAAATCCGGCGAGCGGAGATCGGCCGCGAAGGCCAGGCGAAAGCCGGCCATCGTTTCAGCGCCGTCCGACAGCTTCAGCGGCCGTTCGAAATACAGCATGTCACCGGCGGAAAAGCCTTCCTCGCAATATCTTTCGTGGTCTGCCGCGGCATCACCGCTTTTGACGACGATCGCCGAGCCACCCTCCCCGCGGCGGAAACGAAATGCCTGATCGCGCGCGACGAAAACATTGCCTTCCCGGGCAGCGGCCTCGCATTCCTCGCGGCTCGCCACCGCCAGCGGCTCCAGATAGGTGTCGTCCGAGAAAAACACGCAAGCGTTCTCGGTGCCGAACGGATGGCGCGCCTCGGCCGCCACCGTGAAACCCAGGCTATTCAGACGTGCAAGCGCCTCTTCGAGCCCCGCAACCGGCAATACTACATGGTCGAGCGCCCGCAGGCTTTCCTGATGATCGGACATTTCCGGAGCCCCCTCGCTCGCCATTGCATCCAGCGCAGGTTTTAGCGCTTTGCCCTAGATTGGCAAGCCGGCACGACCTCAGAGGGTCCGCCTTGCGTTTGCCTGGAGAAAAATGACGATCATTGATTACTCCTTCACGGAAATTTAGGTACTTGCGGAACACAAATGGAACATATAGTGTCTGTTCTGGATTTGTTTCATACATCGGGGCACCGCAACATGCTGACGCGCAAGCAACAGGAACTGCTTCTCTTCATTCACGAGCGGATGAAGGAATCAGGTGTGCCTCCGTCTTTCGATGAGATGAAGGATGCGCTCGATCTCGCCTCCAAGTCCGGTATTCACCGGCTGATTACCGCACTCGAGGAACGCGGTTTTATTCGCCGCCTGCCCAACCGTGCCCGCGCGCTGGAAGTCATTAAGCTTCCTGAAGCCTATACGCCAAGCCTTCAACCCCGCCGTGGCTTTTCGCCGAGCGTCATCGAGGGCAGCCTTGGAAAGCCGGCGCCGGTGGCCGCCGCCAGACCCGCAGCGGAAAACACCAATTCCGTCAATGTGCCCGTCATGGGCCGCATCGCTGCCGGCGTACCGATCTCGGCGATCCAGAACAACACGCATGACATTACCGTTCCGGCGGAGATGCTCGGTTCCGGCGAGCATTATGCGCTTGAGGTAAAAGGCGATTCGATGATCGAAGCCGGCATTCTTGACGGCGACACGGTCATCATCCGCAATACGTCGACGGCCAGTCCTGGAGACATCGTCGTTGCGCTGGTCGATGACGAGGAGGCGACATTGAAGCGCTTCCGCCGTCGCGGCGCCTCGATTGCCCTCGAAGCCGCCAATCCGGCCTACGAGACACGTATCTTCGGACCCGACCGCGTGAAGGTCCAGGGCAAACTGGTCGGCCTTATTCGTCGTTATCACTGACAGCCGGTCCAGATCCGGAAACCGGGGTCTTTTCCGCTTCGAACTTGGCCGTTGCGTCCAAATGGCTGATCCCGAGTGACGTTCGCACCGCCGGAAATGTGCCGCTGCGCCAATCATAATAGCGATGTTGTGACCAGGGACGCGGCGGTCCGTCAAAAGAAGCATTGATCGTCATTTGCCGACTGATGCGGTCAGCGAGGCGAATTTCCACTGCACCGGTTCGCCTGAGGGTTTCGGCCTCAATCAGGGCCGCTCCCGAGCGACAGGCGGAAAATCCGAGCCGCCGCTCGGAAATCACGAGGTCGGCGATATCGCAGGCCTCGCCGGCAAGAGCACCGTCTTCGACCGTCGCGATGGTCCAGCCGTTTGCAAGCTTTGCCGCACACCATGTCTTCGGCTCGCAGACGAAACGACCGGTTTCGGCGCCGGCCAGCGCTTTGCGCATGCGTTCGGCCACGGCGTCGAGGTCCGCCTGCGCTCGCTGCTTGCGGTCGGGACCGGGAGACTTTTCCGGAGCGGGCGCGGCTATCGCGTTCGGGGCGATGTGCGCCTTAAATTGCCGGGCCGCGCGCCACTGATCGAAGACAAAAGAGGGCGGACGCGGTCGGTTCGTGGCGATTGAAGCCGGCGAACGCAAAAGGCCGACCAGCCGGCCATCCTCCGAGACCAGAAGATCGGCCCGCGGCATCCCGCCGGGCACGGCGACAAGCCCCCATACCGACGCCATCAACAGCAGCGTGCCGATGTGCCGCCAGACACTGCTCAGCAGCGTCAGGAAAAGCAGGCCAGCGGAGGCCACCGGCAGAAACCATCCGGGCGGCTGCGGGAAACCGATGCCCTCTCCCCATCCAGCGACCTCCCTCGCGATCATCAGCACCCAGTCGAGGCCGACACCCATCACCACAAGAAACGGGGCATCCAACCCGAACGGCATCAGCAGCATCGCCACAAGCCCGGCCGGCATGACGATCAGCGAAATCAGGGGCATGGCGGCAAGGTTAGCCTCGAGGCTGTGGGGCGCCAGACGGTGAAAATGGGCTATGGCGAAGACAGCAGTCGACAGACCTCCGATCAGCGAGGTCAGGAGCGTGCCGGCAATCACGCTCCAACTCCATTTCAACGCCGCGGCGCCGGGAAAGGCGAACTCGGGAAACCACCGCTTTGCCGGCTTCTCACGCCATGCCGCGTAACCGGCGATCAGGGCGGCGGTCGCGGCAAAGGACATCTGGAAGCTCGGCCCCATGATCGCCGAGGGCGTCACCGCGACGATCACAACCGCCGCCAGTGCCAGGTTTCTCAGGCTGATCGCGGGACGGTCGAAAAGAACGGCGACAAGCATGATCGCCGTCATGAGGAAGGCGCGAACCGCCGAGACCTGATAGCCGGAGATCAGCAGATAAGCGAATGCGCCGAGAAGCGCACCTCCGGCCGCAAGCTTTTTGATGGGCATGGACTGGGACAACCCGGGAAGCAAGCTCAAGAGCTTGCGCAGCCCGACGAAGAAGATCCCCGCAGCGAGCGCCATGTTGAGACCCGAGATCGCGGTAATATGGGCAAGCCCCGACAATCGCAGGCTCTCCGTCGCTTCTTTGGACATTGAACGCCGCTCGCCGGTGATGATGGAGGCGGCAAACGCACCGGCATCGCCCGGTACGACGTCGCGGATGCGTGTCGAGATATCGTCGCGGAGCGAAAAAAGTGCCCTGTCGAGGCGCAGCCACCATTCTCCGCCATCGTCGGCCGTCAGCAGCGATGTCGGTGGCCCGAGAAAGAAACCGACAGCGCCGACTCCGTCGAAATAGCTCGCGAAAGCAAAATCGTTGAGGCCCGGCAAAGCCGGGCCGGATGGCGGTGAAAGGCGCGCCCTGCCGGACAGGCCGCCGCCGATGGGAGCGGCTGCGTGCCTGCCTCGTGCAAGAAGAGAGACTCGTTCCGGCGGTCGGCGGATCTGGGGATCCTTCGTCCCCGTCACCCGCAGGATGTAGCGCCATTCGCTTCTGGAACCGGCCTCCCGTCGTTCAACGACACCGGCGACGATTGTTGTCACCGGCGTATCGAGAATGACGGTTTCCTGCCGCCACGTTTCGAGGTTTGCCAGCGCCATGCCGGCAACGAAAAGCGCGCTTGCCCCCAAACCATAGGCCGGCAACGGAGGACCATAGCGGGCGATCAATGCAGCAACCGAAAGCACACCGAGAAGGACGGCAAGGGCAATGGCGCCGGGCGGCTCCGCAAGGCTGAACCAGACGGCGGCGCCAGCGCCCAGAAAGACCGGCACGAAATGGAAGACGTGACCACGGGTCTCTTCCCGCGCCAAAGTCGTCCGAAGGGCTTGCCAAAACCGTGCGGAGCCCTCCGCCAGTTGCAGGGCAGCATTGCGCGTCGGTCTTAGCGGGCGTCCGACAGCCTGATTTCCGCCTGCAACCGAAGGCAGCGACACACGGCGCTCTGCCGCCTCCGGATTTCCAAATTTGTGCTCGGCGACCTTTTCCAACCAGCCCCCCGGCCAATGCTTGCGACGGCCTTCCGCTGTTTTCGACCGGTTCGTTCATCAACCGGAGGAAGAAGGATGCCCCATTGCAAATTAACAATTATGGCGTGCATGGGGAAGCGCAGGAGGGCCGAAAGTTTATTCAATCGATTAAATGCGACACCTGCCTCTTTTATAGGCTTTTGCGATGCACAATTTGCCCTTCGACTAGCTTGGCATTAACTTCCGTATCATATAGCTACATCCCTACGCTTAAACCCAAGGCGCTCTCTCGGGGCGCCTCCCGCCAATTCCGGAGGATTAGCATGACGGACAAAAGCGCTTCTTTGAAACTCGGGGAAAAGTCGGCCGAACTGGCTATCAAGTCGGGTACGATCGGCCCGGACGTCGTCGATATCGGCGCGCTTTACAAACACACCGGCATGTTCACCTACGACCCCGGTTTCACCTCGACGGCCTCCTGCGAATCCAAGATCACCTATATCGACGGTGACGAAGGCGTTTTGCTGCACCGCGGTTATCCGATCGAACAGCTCGCCGAAAAAGGCGACTTCCTGGAAGTCTGCTATCTGCTCCTTTACGGCGAACTGCCGACCGCCGCGCAGAAGAAAGACTTCGACTATCGCGTCACGCACCACACCATGGTGCATGAGCAGATGAGCAAGTTCTTCTCCGGTTATCGCCGCGACGCCCATCCGATGGCCGTCATGGTCGGTACGGTTGGCGCGCTGTCCGCCTTCTACCACGATTCCACCGACATCACCGACCCGCACCAGCGCATGGTCGCCTCGCTGCGCATGATCGCCAAGATGCCGACGATCGCCGCCATGGCCTACAAGTACCACATCGGCCAGCCCTTCGTTTACCCGAAGAATGATCTCGACTACGCCTCCAACTTCCTGCGCATGTGCTTCGCCGTGCCGTGCGAAGAATACAAGGTGAACCCGGTTCTGGCCCGCGCCATGGACCGCATCTTCATCCTGCATGCCGACCACGAGCAGAACGCATCGACCTCGACGGTCCGCCTCGCCGGCTCTTCCGGCGCCAACCCGTTCGCCTGCATCGCGGCCGGCATCGCCTGCCTCTGGGGCCCGGCCCATGGCGGCGCCAACGAAGCCGCGCTCAACATGCTGATGGAAATCGGCACGGTCGACCGCATTCCGGAATATATCGCCCGCGCCAAGGACAAGAACGATCCGTTCCGCCTGATGGGCTTCGGTCACCGCGTCTACAAGAACTACGACCCGCGCGCCAAGATCATGCAGCAGACCATGTACGAAGTGCTGAAAGCAACCGGCCACTCGGACGATCCGTTGATGCAGGTCGCTCTCGAACTCGAGAAGATCGCGCTCAACGACGAATACTTCAAGGAAAAGAAGCTTTACCCGAACGTCGACTTCTACTCGGGTATCACGCTGCGTGCGCTCGGCTTCCCCACCACCATGTTCACCGTTCTCTTCGCGCTTGCCCGCACCGTCGGCTGGATCGCGCAGTGGAACGAGATGATCGAAGATCCGCAGCAGCGCATCGGCCGCCCGCGCCAGCTCTACACCGGGGCTCCGAAGCGCGATTACGTTCCGGTCTCCAAGCGCTGATCGGTATTCATTCCCGTTATCGAAACGCCGGCGGAGGAAATCCGCCGGCGTTTCGCGTTAAGGCCTTCAGCGATCCCGGCGATAGAGCCACTTCCCGACCTCGCTCACCAGCAGCAGAACCGAGGCCAGGGCGAGCATCAGCAACCACTCCCTGATCCCGATCGGTGCAATGCCGAGAAGTGTATTCAGTCCCGGCACATACATGGCGCCAATGTGCAGCACCTGGGACCCCAGCACGCCGGCCAGAAGATAGGGGTTGGAGGCGATCGGTTGACGGAAGACGGAGCGCCGTTCCGAGCGGCTGTTGAAGCACTGGAAATTCTCGAATAGCACGAACAGCAGGAGCAGTAGATTGCTCGCGGCCACATGCGACAGCCCGCTCGACAACAGCCAGTGGAAAACCGCAAAACCGCCGCCACCCATCACCAGCGTCGCGACGAGTATCCTGCGGATCATCAGGCGGTTGAAGATCGGTTCTCCCGGCCTCCTTACGGGCTGCGAAAGCTCGTCGCCTTCCGCAGGTTCGGTTACCAGAGCCACGTCCTGAACGCCGTTGGTCACAAGATTGAGCCAGAGCAACTGGACAGCGCTCATCGGCATCGGCGATCCGAGCAGCATTGCCAGAACGAACAGCAGGACCTCCGCGGCGCCGGTCGAGACCAGCATGAAAATCACCTTGCGGATATTGTTGTAGGCAACCCTGCCTTCGCGGATACCGGCGACGATCGAGGCAAAATTATCGTCGGTCAGGATGATGTCGGCGCTTTCCTTGGCGACATCCGTCCCCGAGCGCCCCATCGCCACCCCCACATGGGCGTGTTTCAACGCCGGAGAATCGTTGACCCCATCGCCGGTCACCGCAACATAATGGCCATTGCGGACAAGCGATCGAACGATGGAAAGCTTCTGTTCCGGCTTGACCCTCGCAAACACCCGCACATGCCGCGTCAGGGTATCCAGCGCATCTTCCCCTGCCCTCAACGCCTCGGCGACGGCCTCGCCGGTTGCGATATCGTTGTCGGAAAAATGCAGTCCCGCCTGCCGTGAAATCACCGCGGCCGTTCGGGGATCGTCGCCGGTAATGACCGCAACGTCGATCCCCGCGGTGCGGCAGGCGGCGAGCGCCGCCGGCACTTCGGGGCGAATCGGGTCCTGCATGCCGACCAGCCCGAGAAAGTTGAGATCGATCAGCAACTGCCGATCATAATGCCCGTCCGGGTCGTGCGCGATCCGGCCCTCGGCGAAGGCGAGAACCCGAAGGCCCTCACCCGTCATCGCGGAAACCTGGGCATGCAGAAGCTCGCGGTCGAGCGGTGCGGCGCCGTCGCCGACCTGCATGGTTCCAGACATTGCCATGAGCATCTCGGGCGCTCCCTTGACGAACACCGTCAAGGCATCCTCTCCATGGTGAAACGACGCGGCAAACTTCAGTTCCGGTTCATAGGGTATGCGGCTGTGCAGCGGGAAAGTCTCCAGCAGTTCCGCACGGGACACGCCTCCCTTGTGTGCAGCTGCGAGCAGGGCGATGTCGACGGTATCGCCCATCGGATCGAAGATGCCCCCGCGGTGCAGCTCCGCCTCGTTCGGCAGGCTAGCGGCCCGCAGGAGTCGGGCAACGGCCGGGCTTGGCCCGTCCCGGTCTCCATCCCGGCTACGGATGCCGCCGGCAACGGGATCAGCCTCAGCGTCGAGCAGCCAGTGCGTCTCATCGGGCAGCCGGATGTCGGTGACCGTCAGCTCGTTGAGCGTAAGCGTGCCGGTCTTGTCGGTGGCGATCATCGTGCATGATCCCAGGGCCTCGACGGCTGGCAGGTTACGGACGATGACATTGGCACGCGCCATGCGTCGCATGCTGATGGCAAGCGCGACGGTGATGGCGATCGGCAAGCCCTCGGGAATGGCGCTGACGGCAAGTCCGATGGACATCGTAAGGAGATCGCCGAGCGGCATTTGCCTGAGCAGGCCGATCCCCACGAGGAAGACAATGGCCACGCCGACGGCTATGGCGATCAGGCGGGTGAAATCTTCCATGCGGATCATAAGGGGCGGCTTGGCAGTGGAACGCTCCTGAATGGCGCCGGCGATGCGGCCGAGTTCGGTCCTGCCACCGGTCGCGACGACGAGACCACGCGCCCTGCCCCTTGTGACAATGGTGCCGGCGAAGACGAGATCATCCACCTCCTTGCTCACCGGCCGCGACTCACCGGTATGGGCAGCCTCGTCGCATTGCAGGCCTTCGACGCGATGCAGCCGGATATCGGCGGGTACGCGTTCCCCGGACTCGAGCATGACGAGATCGCCGGGCACGAGTTCGGCGGCATCCACCACCTGGCGCGCTCCGTCCCTCACGACGGTGGCATGCGGCTGCTCGAGGGCCCGCAGGGCTTCGGCGGATTTGCCGGCGGAGTATTCCTGTATCGCGCCGACGATGCCGTTGATGACCAGTACCACGGCGATGAACAGCGCATCGGTCATTTCGCCGAGCAGCATGGAAAATGCCGCCGAAGCCATCAGAATGTAGATGAAGGGGCTGAGAAACTGCAGAACCAGGATTTTCAGAAAGGATGGCGGAGGCACGACCGGCAGACGGTTCTCCCCCCATCTTTCGAGGGCGGCTTCGACATCGGAACGGCTCAGCCCCCGTTCCGGCGCCGCTCGAATCCCGTTGTCGACTACCGTCACGGTCTTTTCCTCTTTCTGCCGCCTCTTTACTCATTCACATACTACAGATGCGCGCATGACGGGCACATACTTTCGATTGCAGGCGTGACAGCGACATGTCGTCGCCTCTCGGGCAAAGCCGAAATCGATGCCCCCTCAATTGTTGAAGAACCGCAGGGCTTTTCGCCAATCTAGCCTTCATTTCCGCCCAGGTTTGATTTAAGGAACGTTTTCCGCTTCGCGGGCCCGCGAAGAACTGCAATGAGGTGTTTGAGTCCCGATGCTCTCCGTTCTGAGAAAAGCCGCCCATACCACGGTCGCAAAATTGTTGATGCTTCTGCTTGTCGTGTCCTTTGGCGTCTGGGGAGTTTCAGCATCGCTCTTCAACTCGGCGAGCAACGCCGTGGTCACCGTTGGCGACCAGACGATCTCCGCAAACGAATTCAGCTTCGCCTACCAGCGCAAACTGGCCGAACTCGGCCGCCGCTTCGGCGTGCAGCTCACCAGCGATCAGGCCCGCGCGCTGGGCGTCGAAAACCAGGTCTTCGCTGAGCTTTCCGCCGGAGCAGCACTCGATCAGCTCTCGCAGGACATGCGTCTCGGCCTCTCCGAAGACAAGCTTGCGCAGTTGATCGCCGAGGACCCGGCCTTCAAGTCGGACAATGGCCAGTTCGATCGCCAGCTCTTCACCAGCCGCCTGCGCAATGCCGGCCTGCGCGAGGACGACTATATCCGCGAGCGCTCCAAGGTGGCGGTCCGCAGCCAGATTGTCGAGGCCACCTCGGACGGGTTCACCCCTCCCAAGGTTCTCGTCGATGCGCTCAAGAGCTATCGCTACGAAAGCCGCGACATCTCCTATATCCTGCTGACGAACGCCAATATCGATCCGGTCAAGGCGCCGGACGACAAGGCTCTTTCGACGTGGTTCGACACGGTGAAGGCTCGCTACCGGGCGCCGGAATATCGCAGCATTACCTACGTGAAGCTCGAACCGGCCGACATTGCCGACAAGGCGGCCATCACCGAGGAGGCCATCCGTCAGGACTACGAGAGCCGGAAGGCCAGTTACGAGATCGCCGGAACCCGCACCATCGAGCAGCTTTCCTTCGAAAGCCGTGAGATGGCGGAGGCTGCCGAAGCCGAACTCAAGTCCGGAACCTCGTTCGATCAGCTGGTGACCGATCAGGGCAAGACCGCAAGCGACGTTCTGCTCGGCGATTTTTCCCGTGACAAGCTGCCTGATCCGGCTCTTGCCGATGCCGCCTTTGCCGTCACGAAGGAAGGCGCGACCACTCCGGTCGTCGACGGCGCCCTTGGTCCCGTCATCCTGCGGATCACCAATATCAAGGAAAGCCGCACGCGCAGCCTCGACGAGGTTCGTGACGAGATCCGCGAAGCGCTGGCGGATGCCGCCGCCGTCGAAGACATCGCAACCGTGCACGACCGCTTCGAGGACCTGCGGGCCGGCGGCATGCCGCTCGACGAGGCCGCGGCCGAGCTGAAGCTCAAGGCCGTGACCGTCAAGGCGATCGATCGCACCGGTAAGGACGAGAATGGCGACGAGGTTGCCGGCCTGCCCGAGCGTCAGGCTCTTCTCGATGAGGTCTTCCAGACGGACGTGGGTGTCGAGGCCCTGCCACTGAACATCGGCAATAACGGCTATGTATGGCTGGAGGTAAAGGACATCACGCCGGAGCGCGACCGTGCGCTCGACGAAGTCCGCGAGAAGGCCATCGCCGACTGGACCGCAGAGCAGCAGAAGATCGCGCTTGGCGCCAAGGCCGAAAGCCTGAAGCAGCGTGTTGCTGAAGGCGGCACGCTCGAGGACGTGGCAGCGGAACTCGGCCTCGCCGTGGAAACGAAGCTCGGCATCCAGCGCCAGACGGATGATCCGGTGCTCGGTCCGGCGGCGGTCGTTGCCGCATTCAGCGGACCGGTCGGGACCGTCGCCACTGCACCGGGAGGCGATCCTGCCACCCAGATCCTGCTTAAGGTCAACGAGTCCCGCGACCAGGGATCATCCAATGTTCTGGCCAATGACGACGCCCAGATTACCGAGATCGCCCGGGCCGCCGGTGACGACATCCTCGACCAGATGGTGAGCCGCCTGCAGACGGAATACGGCGTCACGATCAACCAGACCCTTGCCGAACAGGCGATGGTACGTCGCTAGGCGGAGAGGGAAAGAGAGCATGTCCGGTTTGAAGCCTTTCATCGCCAAGATCGCCGCACGACAGATACTGACGCGCGCAGAGGCGAGCGACGCCTTCGAAGTCATGATGTCGGGCGAGGCCAGCATGGCCCAGATCGGCGGCTTTCTGATGGGATTGCGCGTGCGCGGCGAGACCGTCGACGAGATCGCCGGCGCAGTCTCCATCATGCGCTCCAAGATGGTTCCGGTCGAGGCGCCGGAAGACGCGATCGATATCGTCGGCACCGGCGGTGACGGAACCAACACCTATAACATTTCGACTCTTGCATCCCTCATCGTCGCAGGCGCCGGCGTTCCGGTCGCCAAGCACGGCAACAGGGCGCTGAGCTCGAAATCGGGAACCGCCGACGCTCTCTCGCAGCTTGGCGTCAAGCTCGACATCGAACCCGAGACCATCTCGCGCTGCATTCGGGAGGCGGGAATCGGCTTCATGTTCGCCCAGCTCCATCATCCGGCTATGCGCCATGTCGGGCCGGCGCGCGTCGAGCTCGGCACCCGCACCATCTTCAACATCGTCGGCCCCCTTTCGAGCCCGGCGAACGTCAAGCGGCAGTTGTTCGGCGTCTATTCGCCGGAATGGCTGCTGCCCGGCGCCGAGGCGCTGCGCGATCTCGGATTGACCAGCGCCTGGGTGGTTCACGGCAGCGGCCTCGACGAGGTGACGACAACCGGTCCGACCCAGGTCGCGGCCCTCAAGGACGGCGAGATCAGCACATTCGAACTGACACCCGACGATTTCGGCGTTCCGACCGTGTCGCTGGAGGCGATCCGTGGAGGCGACGGCGCCGTCAATGCGGCAGCTCTCCGGGAGGTGCTCGATGGAGCTAAAAACGCCTATCGCGATGTTGCGCTCTGCAACGCCGCCGCCTCGCTGATCGTCGCCGGAAAGACGGACAATACCCGCGAGGGCATGGCAATCGCGAGCCGCTCGCTCGATTCCGGGGCGGCGGCGGCCGCTCTCGACAAACTGATCGAGGTTTCCAATTCCGCCGCACAGGGCTAGACTTGAGCCATGACCGATATCCTGAAACGCATCGAAGCCTACAAGCGCGAGGAAATCGCCGCCGCAAAGACGGCCTTTCCTCTCGCCGAGATCAAGGCACGGGCGGCAGAGCAGCCTGCTCCACGCGGATTTTTCAACGCGCTCAAGAGCCGTCGCGACGCGGGACAATTCGGACTGATCGCCGAAATCAAGAAGGCCAGCCCTTCCAAGGGTCTGATCCGGCCGGATTTCGATCCGCCGGCGCTTGCCGCCGCCTATGAGGCCGGAGGCGCTGCCTGTCTTTCGGTGCTGACGGATACGCCGAGCTTTCAGGGGTCGCTCGATTATCTGGTCGCCGCCCGCAAGGCCTGCTCGCTGCCGGCCTTGCGCAAGGATTTCATGTTCGACACCTATCAGATCCATGAGGCGCGGGCTTATGGCGCCGATTGCATTCTTCTTATCATGGCTTCGCTTTCAGATGACGAGGCGAAAGAACTTGAGGAGGAGGCCTTCTCTGTCGGCATGGACGTTTTGATCGAGGTGCATGACGAGGCGGAACTCGAACGCGCGCTCAAGCTCTCCTCGCCGATGATCGGTATCAACAACCGTAACCTGCGTACCTTCGAGGTCAGCCTTTCCGTGAGCGAGAGGCTGGCGCCTATGGTTCCCTCCGAACGCCTGCTGGTCGGCGAAAGCGGCATATTCACCTATGAGGATTGCGTACGCCTGAAGAATTCTGGCATCACCACGTTCCTCGTCGGCGAAAGCCTGATGCGCAAGGACGACGTTACGGCGGCGACCCGTCTGCTGCTGACCGGCGACGCCGGGATCATGGCAGCCGAATGAGCGGTCTCACCCACATATCCGCCTCCGGCGAGGCGCATATGGTGGATGTCGGCGACAAGGCCGAAACGGTTCGCGTCGCGACCGCCGAAGGGCACGTCCGGATGGCCGCCGAGACGCTTGAAACGATCCGGAGCGGCAATGCAAAGAAAGGCGACGTGATCGCGACGGCTCGGATTGCGGGCATCATGGCCGCCAAGCAGACCTCCAACCTCATTCCGCTCTGCCACCCGCTGATGCTCAGCAAGGTGACGGTGGAGATTGTCGAGGACGCCGCCCTGCCCGGCCTGCGCGTTACGGCCACGGCCAAGCTGACCGGCAAGACGGGCGTCGAAATGGAGGCCCTGACGGCCGTCTCGATCGCCTGCCTGACCATCTACGACATGGCAAAAGCCGTCGACAAGGCAATGGAGATCGGTGGTATCCGGCTGGTCGAAAAGATCGGCGGGAAGTCCGGTCATTTCCGTCATCCGGAGGCTGGCTAGATGTCTCTTATTCCGGTCGGAGAAGCCCAGCGGCGGCTTCTGGAGGCGACGCAGCCTATTGCCCGCGGGGAGATGATGCCGCTCGATCAGGCCAACGGCCGGGTTCTGGCTGCGGACCTGCGTGCGCGCCTGACCCAGCCGCCTTTCAATGCGTCTGCTATGGACGGCTATGCGCTTCGCGCCGAGGACGCGCCACGTCCGGGCGCCGAGCTAAATCTTATCGGGACGTCCGCGGCGGGCCATGCTTTCGAGGGCGCCGTCGGCTTCGGAGAGACGGTCCGCATCTTCACCGGCGCGCCGGTACCGTCGGGCGCGGATTCGGTGCTCCTGCAGGAGGATGCCGAAAAGCTCGGCGAAGGTCGTATTCGCACCACCTTTCCCGTGACCCATGGCCGGCACGTGCGGCCGCGTGGGCAGGATTTCGCGGAGGGAGAAACCGTCCTGACGGCGGGGACCCATCTTGATTTTGCGCGACTGACGCTCGTCGCCGCGATGAACCACGCCGAAGTGCCGGTCTATGAACGACCGAAAGTCGCGATCCTTGCGACGGGCGACGAACTGGTCCGTCCCGGCCGAACGCCTGCAGCCAGCCAGATCATCGGTTCCAACAGCTTCGGCGTTGCCGCGCTCGCCCGTGACAACGGCGCGGAGGTCGTGGACCTCGGCATCGTCGCCGATGACCGCGGCGAAATCACCCGTGCGGTCGAGAAAGCCAGGGCGCTCGGCGCCGACGTTCTGGTGACGCTCGGCGGAGCCTCGGTCGGCGATCACGACCTGGTGCAATCGACGCTGCTCGACGCCGGCATGACACTGGATTTCTGGCGGATCGCCATGCGACCCGGAAAGCCGCTGATGGTTGGCAGTCTGGGTGAAATGCGTGTGCTCGGACTCCCCGGCAATCCTGTGTCCAGCATGGTCTGCGCCCTGCTGTTTCTTGAGCCGCTGCTCGCCCGAATGACTGGAAGAACTCCTCTGCAGCGGCATGCGACCGCACTTTCGGCATCCAGTCTTCCGGCGAACGACAAACGACAGGATCACCTTCGCGCACGCTTGATGCGCGCCGATGGCAAGCTGGTCGTCCAGAGTTTCGGCAAGCAGGATTCTTCCATGATGAAGATCTTCGCGCAATCGGACTGTCTCATTGTCCGTCCACCGGAAGCGCCCGCGCTTGAGGCCGGCGACGAAACGCCAATCCTGCTTCTTCGTCCCTTCGCCGGCTAACTAACGACAGCCGGCGTTTCAGACGTTGGCGGTTTCTTCCGACGAGGCGCCGCCATCCTGGTCGACGCCGAGCTGACGCTTTATCGCTTCCTGGATCTCGTCCTCGATCGCCTTGCGCTCGTCTTCCGGCATCGCCGCAAGCTGCTCTTCAGTGAGGTTGTGGTCATCGAGGTAGGCGGCGCGGATCTTCTCTGCGAGCGTCATGTCCGAATATTCCAGGAACTGCGATATGATGTCGTCCTGGGCCGCGCTCTTCTCTGCCTTCTGCTGAGACTCGTACGCATCCTTGCGCGCTTCGAGTGCTTCCTCGTCTCCGACGGAGAAGGTCCGCTCGTCCAGCAGCGCGGAGAAGCCGGTATCCGTGGTACCTTGGGGAATGCTTGTTGAACCGGTTGAATACTGGGTTGAAAATAAAGACAATTCACCAATACGCATCAAAAACCTCCTAAAGTTTTTCTCATCGTGACTCGAGGGGCTTGCACGGGGCTTGGCGGGCCTGCGGAAAAATGCAAAACCCGGCCGCAAGGCCGGGTTCCCGTTTTACATACGTATTCCGTCGGTCTCGATCAGACGAGCCGGCTTTGTTCCACCGCAGCGCCGACGAAGCTTGCAAACAACGGATGCGGGTCGAGCGGACGGCTCTTCAGTTCCGGATGATACTGCACGCCGATGAACCAGGGATGATCCGGATACTCGATCGTTTCCGGCAGCAGGCCGTCGGGGGACATGCCGGAGAAGACGAGGCCGCAGTTTTCCAGCCGGTCCTTATAGTCGACATTCACCTCGTAGCGGTGACGATGGCGTTCCGAAATTTCCGTCGAGCCATAGATCTCGGAAATCTTGGTGCCCTTCTTGAGGGAAGCCTTGTAGGCGCCGAGGCGCATCGTACCGCCGAGGTCGCCGGCGGCCGAACGCTTCTCGAGTTCGTTGCCCTTCATCCATTCGGTCATCAGGCCGACAACCGGCTCCTTGGTCGGGCCGAATTCGGTGGAAGATGCCTTCTCGATACCGGCGAGATGGCGCGCCGCTTCCACGACAGCCATCTGCATGCCGAAACAAATGCCGAAATACGGCACGTTACGTTCACGGGCAAACTGGGCCGCGAGGATCTTGCCTTCGGAACCGCGCTCACCGAAACCACCAGGCACCAGGATGCCATTGACCTTTTCGAGATAAGGCGCCGGATCCTCCTTCTCGAATATCTCGGACTCGATCCATTCGAGCTTGACCTTGACCCTGTTGGCAATGCCGCCGTGATAGAGTGCTTCGATCAGCGACTTGTAGGCGTCCTTCAGCCCGGTATACTTGCCGACGATGGCAATCGTCACTTCCCCTTCGGGGGTACGGATACGATTGCAGACGTTCTCCCAGTCCTCGAGACGCGGCTTCGGCGCGGGTTCGATACCGAAGGCGGCCAGCACTTCATTGTCGAGGCCTTCCTTGTGGTAGGCCATCGGCACGTCGTAGATGTTGGCGACGTCGAGCGCCTGAATGACCGCGGACGGACGCACGTTGCAGAACAGCGACAGCTTGCGCCGTTCCGCCTCCGGAATCTCGCGATCCGCGCGCACCAAAAGAATATCCGGATGAATGCCGAGCGCCTGCAGTTCCTTGACGGAATGCTGGGTCGGCTTGGTCTTCAATTCGCCTGCCGCCGGAATATAGGGCATCAGCGTCAGGTGGACATAGACAGCCGTGCCGCGCGGCAGTTCGTTGCCGAGCTGACGGATCGCCTCGATGAACGGCATCGCCTCGATATCACCGACGGTGCCGCCGATCTCGCAGATCACGAAATCGTAGTCCTCATTGCCTTCGACAACGAAATCCTTGATTTCATTGGTGACGTGCGGAATGACCTGAACGGTCGCGCCGAGATAGTCGCCACGCCGTTCCTTGTCGATGATGTTCTTGTAGATGCGGCCGGTGGTGATGTTGTCGGTCTTGGTCGCCGAACGGCCGGTGAAGCGTTCGTAATGTCCGAGATCGAGGTCCGTTTCGGCCCCGTCATCCGTCACGAAGACCTCGCCATGCTGCGTCGGGCTCATGGTGCCCGGGTCGACGTTGAGATAGGGGTCCAGTTTGCGCAGGCGCACGCGGTAGCCCCGCGCCTGCAACAATGCTCCGAGTGCCGCGGCCGCAATTCCTTTGCCAAGAGAGGAAACCACGCCGCCAGTGATGAATACATATCGCGCCATGGGAGTCACCGGATACCTTTTCAGAATTGATTCCGCCAGCCCAAAAGAGCCCAGTCCCTACTTTTTTATTAAGTGGGGCGGAATATACACAAAAGAAAACCGGCGGACCGTTAAGCCCGCCGGAGTGATGGAAGAACCGACGATCAGTTACCCGTCGGAACGGCGTTCGGATCGGCCTTGGGGGCCGCGGGAGCCGGTGCGGCCGCGCCATCGGCAGCCGGAGCGGTGGAACCGGCGGGAGCCTGATCGGTAGCCGGAGCCGAGCCCGGAAGCTGGTCGAGTACGCTTGCGCCGGGAGCCGTCGGGCTGGACTGAATGCGATCGAGAATATCGGTCGGCTTCGATTCAAAGCGGGCGAGCAGCCCGAGACCGAGCGAGGTCGCAAAGAAAAGAGCAGCGAGAATCGCGGTCGTGCGGGTCAGCGCATTGGCGGTGCCACGCGCCGACATGAAGCCGGAACCGCCGCCGATTCCGAGGCCGCCGCCTTCGGAACGCTGGATCAGCACGACGCCGACAAGCGCCAGCACGATCATGAGGTGAATGACAATCAATACGGTCTGCATGGATTTTCCATCCTGCCCTGGACGGGCAAATTACGATGTTTGGCGGCTCTCTACACGAGAGACATCACCAATGAAAGCCCCTCGCCCGTTTTTCAGGCGGTGAGTTCCTCATAGACCCGGTATATGGCGAGGAAATCAGCGGCCTTCAAGCTCGCGCCGCCGATCAGCGCACCATCGACATTGGCGACCCCCATCAGTTCCTTGGCGTTCGACGGCTTCACCGAACCGCCATAGAGAATGCGCATGCCCTTGCCCTCATCGGGGAAACGCTTGACCAGTTCGGCCCGCATGAAGGCATGGGCCTCCTCGACATCGCTTACGGTCGGCGTGAGCCCGGTGCCGATCGCCCATACGGGTTCATAGGCAATGACCGTATTGGCGGCGGTCGCTCCGTCCGGCACGGAGCCAGCCAACTGCCGCTTCAGGATATCGAGGGTCTGCCCCGATCTGCGCTCATCGGCGGTCTCGCCAATGCAGATGATCGCGGTCAGGTCGGCCGCATAGGCGGCTTCAGCCTTGGCGCGGACGAGATGGTCGGTTTCGGCATGATCGGTACGCCGCTCGGAATGACCGACAATCACATGGGTTCCGAAGCAATCGGCGATCATTTCAGCCGAAATATCGCCGGTGTGGGCCCCGGAAGGGTTCTGGTGGCAATCCTGCGCGCCGATCATCAAGGGGCTGTCCGTGCAGAGCGCGGTCGCGACGTAAAGCAGGGTCGCCGGCGGGCAGATCAATGTCTCGACCTTATCCGAGAGCGGCGACATCACGCCTTCGGCCATTGCCTTGATCTGGTCGAGCGAGGCCCGCGTACCGTTCATCTTCCAGTTTCCCGCGACAAGCGGACGAACATTCGGTGTCATCTCGATAATCCAACCCCATTTTCCTTGTCGCGGACCTAGCAAATCAAGGGGGCAAAGAAAAGCTTGAGCTGGGAAATTCGCCGCGAAATCAGGCGATATGGTGAAAATCAGGCCCAAATCTGCAGCATTTATTAGCAGAACCTGCTTTTCATCGCCGTTTTCAGCGCTTCTGCAAAAGCCAGTTGATGATCTGCCGCCAGTCGCTCATGCGCACAGGCGTGCCGTGCGAGCCGGTCTCGAAAAGGGTGAAACGGGCAGGATAGCCCGACTTGTGCAACCGGTCATAGAGCGCGATCTGATCGGCGGCGGCATAGACGCTGTCCCTGCTGCCATGGGTGAAGGCAATCGGCAGCTTGCGCTTGTAAGCGGCGCTCCCGGCAAAATCTGGATCGGTCGCGCCGCCGAGGATCGCCATGCCGCCGAGCTTTTCGACTGCCGCAGCGTCCCGCGTCACGCCCCAGCAGACGAAGCTGCCCATCGAGGCGCAGGCGAGCACGATAGGTCGTCCCGGAGAACGGGCGGCGATATCGCCGATCAGTGCGGAAACCACGGCCACGCCGGCCGCATCGAAGGACGGTACCGAGGGAGCGTAGTAGGCGCCGCCATTGCGCACGGCCAAATTCTTGAGACGGTTGAAATTGCCGCCGAAGGAATAATCGTTGGCGCCGAGCCTTCGGTCGCCGCCACGACCATGGATGAAGATGACCGAAAAGGCCGCATTCTGGGCTGCCCCGACCCGGGTCACGTCGAGAGGACCGGTCGGAAGAACCAGCGTCTCGTTCACCTGCTGGCGCTTGACGGCGAGGTCGACATATCGCGACTTCACACGGCGCTCGGGTATCTGGTCGCGTCCGTTGATATCACGCAGCTCCTGATAATCGACCACTTCGAAATCGCCGCCATCCCGGCTCTCGATGATCGCCGAGCTGGAAAACAGATCGTCCTTGAAGGGGGCCAGCGTCTCGGCGCGCGTTTCACCGGTCACCATGCAAGCCAGAAGCAACAGGATGAGCGCGGCGCTGCGAAAATGAACTGTGGACATTTGCATCGGGAATGCGTCTCCTCGCCCGGTGAGCCTTGCCTTCGCCGCGGCGGACACGCAATGCTTCAAAGGAATTTTCACGCGGCAGCCTGCGAGGCAAAGTCGCGCCTGCCTCGCCTTTCTGGCAAAATCCCGGCGATTCGCAAGAGTGATGCGGGTTTCAGGCAAGTTGCGCGCAAGGCCCAGCCGTTGACGCCGACGCAACCGACAGATTATCGAACGAAGCCATGGACGACAACGATCTCTTCGCCGGACTGCCGCTTGTGCAGAAGACCGAGACCCCCGAAAGCCCGGCTACCATTTTGCCTGCCGAACGGCCGCGTGGTGCGGTGCCTGCTGCCCCGTCTCCGGCCGCGGGAACGGACGAATACGGCGCATCCTCGATCCGCGTTCTCGAAGGGCTGGAACCGGTCCGCATGCGGCCGGGCATGTATATCGGCGGCACGGATGAGAAGGCCCTGCACCACCTGTTTGCCGAAGTCATCGACAACTCGATGGACGAGGCGGTGGCCGGCCACGCCAATTTCATCGATGTCTATCTAGATTCGGAAGGCTTTCTGACGGTCACCGACAATGGACGCGGCATTCCGGTGGAGTTGCATCCGCAGGTGCCGGGCAAATCGACGCTCGAAGTCATCATGACGAAGCTGCATGCGGGCGGTAAGTTCGACGGCAAGGCCTATGAGACATCCGGCGGTCTGCACGGCGTCGGCGTATCGGTCGTCAACGCGCTTTCGGACATGCTGGAGGTCGAGGTCGCCCGCAACCGCAAGCTCTACCGCCAGCGCTTCTCGCGCGGGGTGCCGCTCGGAGGCCTCGAGGAGCTTGGCGAGGTGCATAATCGCCGCGGCACGCGCGTGCGCTTTCATCCGGACCCGCAGATCTTCGGTGACCACGCAAAATTCGATCCTGCCCGTATCTTCCGCATGGCGCGCTCGAAGGCCTATCTGTTCGGCGGCGTAGAGATCCGCTGGTCCTGCGATCCGGGAATGGTTCCTGCTGGCGGGGAGATCCCGGAAAAGGCGGTCTTCCATTTCCCCGGCGGCTTGAAGGATTACCTCGCGGCAACGCTCGGCAAGGAATTCACCGTTACCCGCGAGATCTTCGCCGGCAAGACGGAGAAGACGAACGGCCACGGCGCGCTTGAATGGGCGGTCACCTGGTATGGCGGCGATCCGCAGGTTCATTCCTACTGCAATACCATTCCGACCCCCGAAGGCGGCACCCATGAAGCCGGTCTGCGCATAGCGCTGACCAAGGGCCTCAAGAACTACGCCGAACTGACGCAGAACAAGCGCGCCCAGCAGATCACCACCGACGACGTGATGATCTCTGCCGTCGGCATGCTGTCGGTCTTCATCCGCGAACCGGAATTCGTCGGCCAGACCAAGGACAAGCTCGCGACCGTCGAGGCACAGCGCATTGTCGAAAACGCTTTGCGCGATCCCTTCGACCATTATCTCGCCGACAACCCCAACGAGGCGGCCAAGCTGCTCGACTGGGTGATCGAACGGGCGGAAGAACGACTGCGCCGCCGCAAGGAAAAGGAAGTGAACCGCAAGACGGCGGTGCGCAAGCTGCGCCTGCCGGGCAAGCTGGCCGACTGCGCGCAGAATACGGCGGAAGGCGCCGAACTCTTTATCGTCGAAGGCGATTCGGCCGGCGGCTCGGCCAAGCAGGCGCGCAACCGCGCCAACCAGGCCATCCTGCCGCTGCGCGGCAAGATCCTCAACGTCGGCAGCGCCAGCCGCGACAAGCTGATGGCGAACCAGCAGATCGCCGATCTCATTCAGGCGCTCGGCTGCGGTACTCGCTCCAAATATCGTGAGGAGGACCTGCGCTACGAACGCATCATCGTCATGACCGATGCGGACGTTGACGGTGCGCACATCGCCTCTCTGCTGATTACCTTCTTCTACCAGGAAATGCCGGAACTGATCCGCGGCAACCATCTCTATCTTGCGGTGCCTCCCCTCTACGTCATCCGACAGGGCGCCAAGACGATCTATGCCCGCGACGACGCCCACCGGGCTGAGTTGATGGACACGGTTTTCAAAGGCAAGAAGGTCGAGATCGGTCGCTTCAAAGGTCTGGGCGAAATGATGCCGGCCCAGCTCAAGGAAACCACGATGGACCCCGCGAAACGCACGCTTCTCCGGGTAGAGATCGATGACGTGGACTTCGAAGGAACGCGCGATGCGGTCGACGCCCTGATGGGTACCAAGCCGGAAGCGCGTTTCCGCTTTATCCAGGAACGGGCCGCATTCGCGGAAAACCTCGATATCTGAGACGAGCGCGGATCGCGATCAACCCTGTTCCTGGCTGACCGCGACAACCGGTGAACGGGATGGCGACAGCCGAGCGGCAGTTCCAAACAGGAATGCACTGGCGCCCCCCTGATCTTCCCCAGGCATCTTTACCGGGTTTCCAACGGCTCTCCTTGCCGTCGCCATCTGCTGCTTCGTCTGTCTCCCGGGCATGCAGGGGCCACCCGGAAGCAAAGATCCAACGTCGCTCTTTTCCGACATCTCCGGCGAAGGAAGCCCGTGGGTTACTCCGCCGCGCCCAATTGCCCGAACTGCGCCTCGTAAAGCCGGGCGTAGCCGCGACCGGCGCGCAGCAGTTCGGCATGGGTGCCGATCTCCGCAATACCGCTGGCATCCACCACGACAATCCTGGAAGCATCCCGGATCGTTGCCAGCCGGTGGGCGATGACCAGGGTCGTGCGCCCCTCGGAGAGCTCGCCAAGCGACTGCTGAATGGCTCGCTCCGTCTCGGTATCGAGCGCCGACGTCGCCTCGTCGAGAATGAGAATGGGCGGGTTTTTCAGGAACATGCGGGCAATCGCCAGGCGCTGCTTCTGGCCTCCCGACAGCTTGACGCCACGCTCTCCGATTACTGTGTCGAGCCCCTGCGGCATCGCGGCGATGACACCGTCGAGCTTGGCGCGGCGGGCTGCATCCATGATTTCCGCGTCTGAAGCGCCGAGGCGGCCATAGGCGATGTTCTCACGGACCGAACCGCCGAAGAGAAAAACATCCTGCTGGACAATACCGATCTGGCTGCGCAGCGAAGCGAGCGTCAGGCTGCGGATATCGTGGCCATCGATGGTGATGGCGCCGGCATTGACATCGTAGAAGCGCGGCAAAAGGGAACAGAGCGTCGTCTTGCCGGCTCCCGACGGGCCGACGAAAGCGATCGTCTCGCCAGCCTTGATATCGAGATCGATGCCACGCAGCACCGGCTTTTCGGGTATATAGCCGAAACCGACCGACCGGAAGGCGATATCACCCCGGAACTGCGGCGCCTCGATGGCGTCGGGCGCGTCGGCGATATCCGGCTCCGTGTCGATGAGTTCGACAAAGCGACGGAAACCGGCAATGCCCTTGGGATAGGTCTCGATGACGGAGTTGATTTTCTCTACCGGCCGGAAGAACACGCCCACCAGAAGCAGGAAACTCACGAAGCCGCCGTTCGAAAGGCTGCCGGACAGGACGAAATAAGCGCCGGTAATCATCACCACCATCTGGATCAGCCGCATGCTCATGTAGCTCATCGAGGTACTGGCGGCCATGATCCGGTAGGCGGCAAGCTTGGTGCGGCGATAATTCTGGTTGTCCTTTTCGAACAGCGTGCGCTCGTGCTCCTCATTGGCGAAGGCCTGCACCACGCGAATGCCACCGACATTCTCTTCGATACGCGTATTGAAATCGCCGACCCTGCCGAAAAGCGAACGGAAATTATCCGTCATCCGCGCGCCGTATCGGCTGGTGCCCCATGCGGTGAGCGGCACGATCGCGGCCGTCAGCAGCGCGAGTTCGACATTGATCGACAGCATCAGCAGGAGAGCGCCGACAAAAGTCATAATCGCGATGAACAGGTCTTCCGGTCCGTGGTGGGCGACCTCGCCGATCTCCTCAAGGTCCTTGGTCAGCCGGCCGACCAGATGACCGGTTTTTTCGTTGTCGAAATAACGGAACGAAAGCTTCTGGATATGGCTGAAAGCGAGGCGACGCATGTCCGTCTCGATGTTGATGCCGAGCATATGGCCCCAATAGGTGACCGTCGCCATCAATGCGGTATTGAGGATGTAGATGGCCAGCAACGCGGCGGAAGCACCGACGATGAGGCCCCACTGACCGCTCGGCAGCAGGTCATCGACGAAAGCCTTGACCGCCATCGGGAAGCCCAGTTCGAGCAGACCGGACAATACCGCGCAAGCGAAATCAAGGACGAACAGGCCACGGTAAGGCCAATAAAATGCAAAGAATCTGCGCAGCATGGTCAGTCCGCAAGGAATTGAAAAACAAGGGGCTCCGAACCCGGAGGATAAATGTTGAATTCCTTTTTCATATTTTCACGACCTCGCCAAGAGCATTGAGAAACGCCGGCGGCTAAATTGCCGTGTCGCCGGCCGAACACTCAACCGAGCAGTCGCTTTTCCATGAACAGGCTCAGGGGATCGGGACGATAGGAACCGAAGGGCGGAATGTCCTCAAAGCCGAAGCGACGATAAAGACCGATGGCCTCCGGCTGGCTTACTCCGGTTTCAAGGCGGATGGCCGAAAGCCCCATGGCGTGCGCGGTCTCCTCCAGCGCTTCCATCAGGCGACGCCCTATCGCAAGGCCCCGCGCATTGGGCGCCACGAACATGCGCTTGATTTCGGCAGTGCCGTCGCCCGCCTCCACGAGAGCACAGCATCCGACAATCTCTCCATCGTTCCGGGCAACGAGGAAAGACACCTCCGGCTTTTCAAGGGAAGCGAGGTCGAGAAGATGATTGCTGTCGGCCGGATAGAGCGCCGCCATATAAGCATCAGACTGTTCCAAAAGGGCAATCACGCCCGCCTGACGAACGGGCTCGCGGCTGATTGTCAGGGGCAAGGCTGTCTCCTCAGGTTCTCCATCTGGAGCTTCGACGAAATGACCCGGCGCCGTCAAGAGCTGCGCCGCGATGCACTGTGTCGTCTTGCTTTGGCTGCATTCCTCTGCTTGAAAGCAAGGAAAGCCAGTCCAGCTTCCCCGCCATCTCCGCACACGGTGTCCCGATGCAGACCGCCCTTATCGTCATGACCATCCTCGGCTGCGACGACAGCGTCAACGAATGCCACTATGTCGCGACGGCCCAGCAGCATTTCGTGTCGGTGGAACTTTGCGATGCCGCGACGGAAAGAGTGCTCGAAGGATATTCCAGCATCAACTACCCGACCGTCGTTGCTGTCTGCCAGCCGCCGGACACGCAGGCGGCCGAAATGCAGACACCGCCGGAAGGAGCGGCAAGACCTGCAGCGGGTGACGCGGCTCCCCTGCCCGGTCCGGCAGCGTCGCTGCCCGAAGAGGAGCGCCAGTCGCTTGCCGCCCGCGCGGTCGCCAGAATCCGCAACGTGCTGCCGGCAACGTCAGACATCAAGATGGTCTTTGCAACGCCGCTTCATGTCGTGGCGGACGGTTATTCCTGGGTTGCGAAGAAGATCGTCCCCTGAGGGACAGCATCAGGCTGCAACGGCGATGCCGCTCGCATAGTCACGAGCGATGCGACGCTCTTCCGAGATCGCAAGCTTCTCGACCATTTCCAGAAGTTCCGCCACAGCCGGTGCGTCGTGCATGACGCTGCGGTGCCGGACCATCAGCCGGGACGCGATATTGTCGATCTCCGTGGCATGGGACGAAAGGACGGCGTTGCGCCACAGCATGATCGCATCGACGAAAAGCGGGCTGATATCGCGAACCAGGCCGATGCTTTCCAGCAACGCCCGGACGGCATGAAAGCGTCCGGTTGCAAGGATCGCCCGTACGCGACGCTCTTCGAGGCCGGAAAGGGCAACCACGACCGAGGCGAAGAAATCCGTCCGTCCGACGCAGAGAGCATGCATCAGGAAAGCCGGCGTCAACCGACCCGCTTCGCGCAGTTGTTCGACCAGGGCCGGCACCTCTTCCGGGGCAGCCGTTCCGGTTATGGCGATCGATGCCGCCGCGCCGGCCTCGCGGGCCAACCGCTCGACCCGCCGGGCGCCGATTGCGGCGCGGACAAAGTCGGAACCCGTCAGGGCCTCGGTGACATGGCCGACCAGAATCTGGCGCACGGTCGCCGGAAGATCGGCACGCGGAAGAAGAAGAGCCCTGACGTCATCGTCGGCGCCATGGCGCTCTGCGATCCGTCGAAGCGTCAGCCGAGAGATCCCGGCGCCTGGATTTTCAAGCAGCACACAGACCTCGCCGGCATCGCCAATCTCGGCAAGAGCCGCAGCGACGACGCATGACAACGAAGGGCGGGCGGCGACAAGCGCGCGGGTCTCCGCATTGCCGCGCCCGGCGATATCGACAAGATCCATATCGGTCAGAACCGGCGAACGCAGGATTGCGACGGCCGCAATCTCCGGCTGGTCTTCGGCAAGGGAAATCATCACGCCGCGCGGCGCAGCATCGGAATCGGCCAATCCTTCCGCAAGCGCCAGACGCACACGCGGAGACGGATCATCGAGCAGGCAGGTCATCGCCATATGGGCCGCCTGCCGCTCCTGGGCCGCCATCGAAGACCGAAGATAGGCCCGCGCCAATGCGTTCGCCGCCCGAGCCCTGTCTCCTGCTTTTGCCGTTTCCACCCAACGAAGAAAAGCTGCAACGATCACTGCAAAACCCAACCAAGCCCTGAGAAGCCGCGTAAGATCACTTGGCTACGGTTCCACGGTAGCCGCAAAAGGTTTAACATTCGGTTCACCATGTTCATTAACCGGGAGGCCGCACTGGCCAACGACGCCGACGCCATTCTGAAGGGAGTACCCTTGCGGGCTCTGCTTGCGGTCTCTCAGCCATTCGAGGCCGGGCTCGCCATATCCGGCATCGACGCCGTGATCCTCATTGAGAATGACCACAACGCTTTCACGCCCTCGCCCGAAGGCATGACCTGCCGTCGTTTTGCCTATCTCCAAAATGAACCCGAGCACGACCGCCTGGCAACGCGGCTGGCAAGGCTGATGGACGGGAAACCTTGCGGTATTGTGCTCGGGGGCACGCGGGACGGCCCGGATCTGCAGCGCCTCGACGCATTGCTGGCGGTAGAGGAAGCGAAGCGGCAGATCGCGATCGGCGAAACGCTGATCCTGGCCGTGATCGGGGACAATCCGGCAGGCCTGCTGCATGCGGCAAGCTTTGCCGGACGGACTTTACGCCTCAGGGGCCTGGGATGGAACTCACGGGTTCTGAGACAAAACGGCGAAACGGGCGGCGCGTCGCACCTTGCAGGCGAACTTACGCTGCTGGCAGCGGCCAATGCCGGAGTTCCCGCCTTCGGCTGGCTGGATTCGGAACTGTCGGGCGATGCACTTGCAGAGACCTGTACCCATGCCCACCGGGCCGGTTTTGCGGCGCTCGTCGCGTCCCGTCCCGATCAGATCTCCGCAATTCTGGCCACCCGCGACAGAGATGCCGATTCATCGGAAAAAGCTCGCTAGAGCTTCTTCGGCGCCTCGGGCCTGAACATTTCGAAGACAGGCGCCTGCTCGGCAAAATCCATGTAACCCAAGCGCGCCACCGGCCGCGCAAGGGCAACATCGAACCGACCGTTTCTGATGACCTTTTCGTTGATGTGAATGCCGACCACCTGGCCGAACACCGCATGGCTGTCCGAGGCGGTACCCTCCAGTGTCTTCAGGGTGTGGACTTCGGTCACCCGGCATTCGAGCGCAGCCATGGCTTCGCCGACGAAGGGGGCGGAAACCAGCCGCCCCTCCACCGGGGTAAGACCCGCGATCTCGAATTCGCTCACGCCATAAGGAACGACGACAGAGGAAAGGTTCAGCTTTTCGACCAGATCGAAGCCGGCGAAGCTTGCGGTGAAGACACCGGTCTCCTCCGCATTCCTCAGCGAATCCTTGCGGCCGCTCGAGGAAAACATGACGATCTTCGGTCGGTCGCTGACGGCGTTGAAGAAGGAATAGGGCGAGAGGTTGGTCGACCCGTCCCGCCCGCGCGTGCCGATCCAGCCGATGGGACGCGGCGCGACAATCGCCTTGAAGGGGTCATGAGCAAGACCATGACGATTGGTTTCCGTCTCGTAGAACATCAGTCGCCCTCTCCTACCCATGTGACCACATCAGAGAGCGCCGGACGAGGACGTTCGGTGATCGGAAAGGTCGTGGAGCCGATATGGATAAAGCCGGCGACCTTCTCGCCCGGCTGGATGCCGAGCAGCGGATAGGCCCGCTCGTCATAGGCAAACCATTCGGTCAGCCAATTGGAGACAAAGCCGACGGCGTTGGCTGCCATCAACAGATTGAGGCATACGGCGCCGGCCGACATGAGTTGCTCCCATTCGGGGATCTTCACATGCGGGCCGGCTTTGCTGACCACGCCTATGACGACGGGCGCGCGCGTGAACCGGGTGCGCTCCACCGTGACCATTTCCTCGGAAAGGTCGGGGTTCTTTTCCAGCGCCAGCGCCAGAAGCGCTTCACCGATGCGCACGCGCTCCTCGCCGCGATAGACGATGAACCGCCATGGAGCGATCTTTCCATGGTCGGGCACGCGGACGGCAAGCGTCAGAATCCGTTCGATCTCAGCAGTCGTCGGTCCCGGTTCGCTCATCTGGAAGGCCGGAACGGAACGGCGGACGGCGAGATAGTCGATGAGTTTGATATCATTTTTCATTTAAGGGCACTTTCCGGCTTCTTCGATGGCGGACACGTCTTGAAATTGCCATCGCATTGGGATTGAAGTTGCTGTCATTGGAGAGGAAGTCAACCAATTGTGCGATACATGACCGGCCATTCCTGCGCTGCCCGATTGTTGTTTGTCGTGGCGGCAGTTTTCTTTGCCACGACACCGGCACGCGGTGAAGACGCTTTCAAGGCTTTCAAGCAGCTCAACGGCACCAGCAAGATGCCAAAGCTGAACGCTTTCTCGCCCAATCTCGGCCAGACGGCGCCGGCGCAATCGACAATGAAGAACGTGGTGCTGGAAGCAAGGCTTACCAGTGACAGCGATCCCATGCAGCAGGGGCTGTCATGGCGTGTCTTCAGCCCGATTCCCGGAGCCGACGGCAAGCTGCCGCTTTTGGCCAGCGCCGAAGGCGGATCGGCCGATTTCCAGCTGGAACCGGGTGATTATTTCGTCAACGTCTCCTTCGGTCGCGCAGGCGTTACGAAGAAGCTGTCGGTGCCGCGCGAAGGCAATGTCGACAAGCAGGTTCTTGTGCTCGATGCCGGTGGCGTCCTGCTCAACGCGGTGTCCGGCTCCGATACCCGTATCCCGGCCAAGGAACTGAAATTCGACATCTATTCGGCGGAAGTCCAGGCCGATGGCGAACGCGGTCTCGTGGTCGAGGATGTCAAGCCCGATTCCATCGTGCGGCTCGGTTCCGGTACCTACCACGTCGTATCCGAATATGGATCGGTGAATGCCGTGGTGCGCGCCGACATCAAGGTCGAGGCGGGCAAACTGACCGAGGCGACGATCCAGCACCGCGCCGCGCAGATCAACTTCAAACTCGTATCGGAAGCCGGCGGAGAAGCGATCGCCGATACCGCCTGGTCGATCCTCGCATCCTCCGGCGATATCGTGGCCGAAAGCGTCAGCGCCTTCCCGGTGATGGTGCTCGCGGAAGGCGAATACACCGCGATTGCCCGCAACAAGGACAAAATCTATCAGAAGGACTTCACCGTCGAGGCGGGCCATAACGTCGACGTCGAACTGCTGCTGACGAAATAGCCGGTCGCGGAGCGCGCTCAGCCGGCCTTTCGCAGTACGCCACGGCGGCGCGCCGGCGCCATAGAGAAGACCGCGCCGTAGAGCCTTGCGAGGATATCCTTGCGATCGGGCGTTGCGCGCAGTTCGTCCCAGCTTATGAGATCGCCGACACGGGCCGAGATGGTCGAACCGGAGAGACGCCGGAACTCCCGGATCAGCAGCGAAATCCGAAGCGTCATCGACAATTTGCTGGCCAGATGGAAGAGCCGGCCGTTCTGCCCCTCGAAATAGACCGGGATCACATTGGCGCCGGCGGCCTGGATGAGCTTGGCCGGAAAGATCTTCCAGGGCAGGTCTTCGGCGCGACCGAATCCACGGCGGGCGGTCGCAACGCCACCGGCGGGAAACACGATCACCGTCACGCCCTCCTTCAGGAGCCTGACCGCCTCGTGGCGCGTCTTCATGTTGATGGCCATCGCCTCCTTGGTTTCCTCGAAGGAAACCGGCAGGGAGTAAGGCGCCATTTCCGGCACCTTCAGCAATTCGTTGTTAATCAGCACGCGGAACGGACGGCCGAGTTCTTCGGCCAGTGCCAGAATGGCGATGCCGTCGCCGATGCCGAATGGATGGTTCGCGACGATGACGACCGGGCCTTCCGGGAGCCTTGCCGGCGGCCACTGGCCCTCAACGTTCAGGTTCACGTCGATGAGGTCGAGCATCTTGCCGAAGACGCGGTCGGTCTTGCCGACGATATCGGAACGCCAGATGTCATAGAGACGGGCGTAGCGGTCGCGACCGGACAATCCTTCGATCGAGCGGATAAACCAGCGCTTCAGGCGCGGGTCGCGTTCATTGGCGTAGGAAAGCTCATCGAAACGCAAGGTAGTCCCCTTCACCAGCGTTACATATTCCCAAAGGCCGTATAACAACGATGTGACAGATATCTGACAGGGCCTGTCGAAGACCCTGTCAGACATTCACGATCAGGCGGCAGCCTTGCCCGCCAGCTTCCGTTTCAGATCGGGCGCCATGGCCTCAAACGACAGCGCCTTGATCGCATCGTCAAGCGACATGGCGGTCTGGTCCTGGGAACCCAGCCGGCGGATATTCACCGTCCGCTCCTCAGCCTCGCGCTTGCCGCAGACGATAATCACCGGAACCTTGGTCACCGAATGCTCGCGGACCTTGTAGTTGATCTTCTCGTTGCGGAAGTCGGTTTCGACCTGCAGACCGGCATCGCGCAGCGCATCGGCCACTTCCTGTCCGTAACCATCAGCTTCCGAGGTGATGGTCGCGACCACTACCTGCGTCGGCGCGAACCACAGCGGCATATGACCGGCGAAGTTCTCGATCAGGATGCCGAGGAATCGCTCCATGGAGCCGCAGATCGCCCGGTGAATCATCACCGGCTGCTTTTTCTCGGAACTCTGGTCGATGTAGAAGGCGCCGAAACGTTCCGGCAGGTTGAAGTCGACCTGTGTGGTGCCGCACTGCCAGTCACGGCCGATGGCGTCCTTCAGGGTGTATTCGAACTTCGGACCATAGAAAGCGCCCTCGCCCGGCAGGATTCCGGTCTTGATGCGCCCGCCGGACTGTTCCTCGATGGTCTTCAGCACACCCATCATCACCGTTTCGGCGCGGTCCCAGAGTTCGTCGGAACCGACGCGCTTTTCCGGACGGGTCGAAAGCTTCACCACCACTTCCTGAAAACCGAAGTCCTCATAGACCGACAGGATCAGGTCGTTGATGCGCAGGCATTCGGCCGCCATCTGCTCTTCGGTGCAGAAGACGTGCGCATCGTCCTGGGTGAAGCCGCGCACACGCATCAGGCCGTGAAGCGCGCCGGAGGCCTCGTAGCGATGAACAAGACCGAATTCTGCAAGCCGAACAGGCATATCGCGGTAGGACTTCAAGCCATGCTTGAAGATCTGGACATGACCCGGGCAGTTCATCGGCTTCAGTGCAAAGACGCGCTGGTCGGCTTCCTCGTCATCGGCATTGGTGAAAGCATGGGCGGACTTCACCGCAAACATGTTTTCCTGATACCAGCCCCAGTGACCGGAGGTTTCCCACAGCGACTTGTCGAGCACCTGCGGCGCGTTGACTTCCTGATAGGCACCGGACAGGCGACGGCGCATATAGGCCGTCAGGGTCTGGAACATGCGCCAGCCCTTGCCGTGCCAGAACACCACGCCCGGACCTTCTTCCTGGAAATGGAAAAGGTCCATCTCGCGGCCGATCTTGCGGTGGTCACGCTTCTCGGCTTCAGCGAGAACATGCAGGTAATTGTCCAACTGCTCCTGCTCTGCCCAGGCTGTGCCGTAGATGCGGGTCAGCATCGGCCGCGTGGAATCGCCGCGCCAGTAAGCGCCCGCGACCTTCATCAGCTTGAAGGCCGTACCGATCTGGCCGGTGGAGGCCATGTGCGGACCGCGGCAAAGGTCGAACCATTCGCCCTGCTTGTAGATCTTCACATCCTGGTCTTCGGGGATCGCATCCACCAGTTCGACCTTGTAGGCCTCGCCCTTGTCGGCGAAGACATCCTTCGCCTTCTCGCGCGACCAGACCTCCTTGGTGAAGGCGGCGTTGCGCTGGATGATCTCCTTCATCTTCTTCTCGATCTTCGGAAGATCTTCCGGCGTAAACGGCCAGTCCTCGCGGGTATCCGGATGGACGCGCTTGAAGTCGTAATAGAAGCCGTTCTCGATCACCGGGCCGATAGTCACCTGCGTGCCGGGCCAGAGCTCCTGCACGGCTTCGGCCATGACATGGGCGGCGTCGTGACGGATGAGTTCCAGCGCGCGCGGATCGGTGCGGGTGACGATCTCGATGGCGCCATCGACGACGGGGTCGGAGAGGTCGCGCAAGGTGCCGTCGAGCGCGATGGCGACCGCCTTCTTGGCGAGCGACTTGGAGATCGATTCGGCGACGTCACGGCCGGAGGTGCCGGCGGGAAACGCACGGACGGAACCATCGGGAAATGTAAGAGAAACGGATTCAGACATGGTTTGCTCCTTATCCAGTCCCGCCAACGAATGCGGGTGGTAAAAAAAGGCCGGCGCAGCCGGCTATCAACGGGCCGCGTGATAATCCGAAACAGCCTGTGAGTAAAGGTTTTGTTGGCCCGTCACGCAGTCCAGAACTGCTTCGCCCCCGGCGGCAATTCCGCAAGCACCGCCTCGAACGCAGGGAGGTCGACATGGCGGCGCATCACAGCGGCAACGTCGGTGATCGCGGTATCCGTCGAGAAGTTGTGGTCGGGACGCAGCGCTTTGACTTCGCGGGTCATCTCCGGCAGCGTGCCAAACGGCAGGCGCGGCTCTTCGACGTCCCAGTCGCTGACGAACAACGCCCGAAGAACCGGTGGCAACATGTCGGCGAAGGCAAGAGCTTGCTTCGTCGTCAGCCGACGGCGGAAGACCTGAAACACCCCCTGCAGCATCGTGTAGCTCTGATGCGTCGTCTGCAGCATCGAGGTATCGCGCAGGTCTTCCATGAAGGCATCGAAATCGCGTGACGCCTGTCGGTATTCCATCGGCATCGGCATGCTTAACGCTCCTCCCGGACATGCCGTCGACCGATCCGCCAGAAGGTCCACGGCGCCCACCAGCGCGTCTCTCGGGGCAGTTTCTCCGGCACCGGGTCCACACCCCAGGTCCCCCCCGGCCCGCAGCGGCCGACGCGAAAAAGCGTGAGCCAGCCGCCCGACCACAAACCATGCCGTGCAATCGCCTCGTAGCCGTATTCCGAACAGGTCGGCATGTGGCGGCACGAATTGCCGATGAAGCCGGAAAGCGTCAACTGATAGAACCGGATCAGCCCCATGCCCAGGAGCCGGTCGGGCGTCTTGCGAAAGGGGCCAGCATAATTTCGCCCACGCGATGCCGCCGCCGGGGGGCGATCATGGCCGCAGCCCGAATGGTCGCACATCAGGTCAGCCTACCTTCGCCGTCGCCGCCGTGCCGGCTTCGATCTGATCGATGCAATCCACCACGGCCTCGAAGGTCAGCATGGTGGAGGCATGGCGGGCCTTGTAGTCGCGGACCGGCTTCAGGAACCGCATATCCTCGAAGCGGCCGGAGGGACCCTCGCCGCCATCCTTCAGCATCGCCAGCATCTCGTCGCGGGCGGCCCGAACCTCTTCGGCCGTTGCCCCCACGACATGACGGGCCATGATCGAGGAAGACGCCTGACCGAGCGCACAGGCCTTCACCTCATGGGAGAAGTCGGTCACGACACCGCGTTCCATCTTCAGATAGACCTTGACGCGGGAGCCGCAGAGTTTCGAATGCTTTTCCGAAACGGCGTCGGCATCCTCCAGACGTCCGGTACGGACGATATTTCCGGCGAATTCGAGAATCTTGGAATTATATATGTCGTCCATGGCGGGTCTTTATGGTCTCCTGAGCCGCTATACGATCGAAGAAGCAACAGCGTTGTCCGCATTTGCGCAACAGTGTGTTGCACCGATGTTCCTTCACTCTGCCTCGATCGTCATTATATGAGAGTTGAGAATTCGGTCCAAACAAAACAAGGGCAAGGCCGCCCGACCGACAGGATTTGGAAGAACGGACTTGCCAAGATGAACCGAGTTACGCATTTACAGGCAGAGAAAGCAAAACAGGCGGTCCGCAACGCGAAGGACCGGGAGACCATGGGCATGGATGCCGTCGTCAACAAGCTATCGCCCGAAACCGAGCGCCCGAGCCGCGAAGAGGCCGAGGAAGCCGTACGCACCCTTTTGCGCTGGGTCGGCGATGATCCCAGCCGCGAGGGACTGCTCGACACGCCGAAACGGGTGGTGAAGGCCTATCGCGAACTGTTCGCAGGCTACGATGCCGATATCGACGAGGTGCTCGGCACCACCTTCGAGGAGGTCGCCGGCTATAACGACATCGTGCTGGTGCGCGATATCCCGTTCTTCTCGCACTGCGAACATCACATGCTGCCGGTGATCGGCAAGGCGCATGTGGCCTACCTGCCCGATGGGCGCGTGCTCGGTCTTTCCAAGATCGCCCGCGTCGTCGAGGTCTATGGCCGCCGCCTGCAGACGCAGGAAGCGATGACGGCGCAGATCGCCGATGCCATCGAAGAGACCCTGCGTCCTCAGGGCGTCGCCGTCTTCATCGAGGCCGAGCATATGTGCATGGCCATGCGCGGCGTGCAGAAGTCCGGTTCCACCACGCTCACGACCACCTTCACCGGTCGTTTCAAGGACAATGCCGCCGAACAGGCGCGCTTCATGTCGATGGTGCGCGGCCGCTGAGCGGCGCATCTTCCGTCCCACGTTCCAGGGTTCCAGGACCGCATCATGACGATCGCTTTCGATCCGCCGCCATCCGACAAGCATGCGCTCGAGGAAGATACGCGCTTCACGCCGAAGTTCGACGATAACGGCCTGCTGACCGCCGTCGTCACCGACGCCCGCGACGGCGAACTCCTGATGGTCGCCCATATGAACGCCGAGGCGCTGGCGCTGACGCTCGAAACGGGCATCGCGCATTATTACAGCCGCTCCCGCGGGAAGATCTGGAAAAAGGGCGAAAGTTCCGGCAATCTGCAAAGCGTAAGGGAAATCCGGACCGATTGCGACCAGGACGCCGTGTGGCTGAAGGTCGAGGTGGCTGGCCACGACGCAACCTGCCATACGGGGCGTCGCTCCTGCTTCTATCGCAGCGTATCGCTCTCGGGCGGTACGCCGTGTCTCGACGTCACCGACAATCACCGTCATTTCGATCCCGATGCCATCTATGGCGGACCGGACAAAAAGGCGTGACGGAACGAATTCCGCACACGTCCGCTCCGCCTCGAAACAATTTGGTAAGCATCCGGTGCCCTAATGGGGCATTGGGAGTTGTTCAGCCGTGAGGATATGCGGAGATGCTGAACTGGAATTTGAAGGGTAATGCGTCGGCACGTGCCGCCCTGGGCGGAGGCACGACTGCGATTACACCGCCGATCCTCGAGCCGGAGAAACCGAAGAAGACCAGAATTGCTCTGGCGCTTGGCGGCGGGGCTGCGCGCGGCTGGGCGCATATCGGCGTTCTCCGGGCCCTGGACGAAGCGGAAATCGAAGTCGGCATGATCGCCGGCACATCGATCGGCGCGCTTGTCGGGGGCTGCTATCTTGCTGGAAAACTCGACGAGCTCGAGGCCTTCGCCCGCTCGCTGACCATGCGCCGGATCGCCTCCCTTCTCGACCTCACCATTGGCGGCGGCGGGCTTCTCGGCGGCATGCGCCTCACCAAGCGAATGCAGGAGCACCTGCAGGGCCTGATGATCGAAGACCTGCCGAAGCCGTTCGTCGCGGTCGCCGCCGAACTCAACAGCGGTCACGAGGTCTGGATCGAAAGCGGTCACCTCATCACGGCGCTCAGGGCATCCTATGCGCTTCCGGGCATTTTCGAACCCGTCAACTGCAACAACCGCACTCTGATCGATGGCGCGCTGGTCAATCCCGTACCCGTCTCCGTCTGCCGCGCCTACGAACAGCCGCTGGTGGTGGCGGCCAACCTGCATTATGACGTGTTCGGTCGTTCAGCCGTGGTCAAGCATCGGGCCAGCGAGGTCGGCGAGGTCTCCGATCTGCCAAAACATCATCACCGGATCGGCCTGACCGGCGTGATGGTCCAGGCCTTCAACATCATCCAGGATCGTATCTCGCGCGCAAGGCTTGCCGGCGATCCCCCGGATCTGGCGCTTCACCCGCGGCTGAACGATATCGGCCTCTCAGAGTTCCATCGGGCCGGCGAGGCGATCGAGCGCGGCTATGAGGAAACCAAATCGCGCATCAACGAATTGAAGCGGTTGCAGGACACCTTCACCCGCTGACGGCGCGTGCCGGCCGATTTGTCTTTCGGCCAGCCATCTGGCCCGGTTGCCTCAGCCGGCGATGTAGGCCTTGATCTGTTCGGCCTCCAGCTCGACTTCCCGGATACGCGATTTCACGACGTCGCCGATCGAAACGATGCCGCAGAGCCTGCCCTGTTCCTCGACAGGAACGTGGCGGAAACGATGGCTCGACATCATTTCCATCAGTTCATTGACGGTCGTCTGCTCGTTGCAGCGATGAACGTTCGAGGTCATCACAGACGAGACCGGTTTGGTCAGCGCTTCGCCGGCAGAACGTGCGATGGCGCGCACCACGTCGCGCTCCGTGAAGATGCCGACGATGCGGCCTTCCATGCCGACGACCACGACGGCGCCGATCTTGTTTTCCTCAAGCACGCGGGCAGCTTCGGCCAAAGTCATGTTCGGGCCGATGGTCACGACATCGCGGCCCTTTACCTCAAGTATGCTCCTGACGGATACGGACATGCTCTCCTCCTTCGCAGTCATTGCGTCCTGATCGAACTCCGCACACTCCCTGCGGTTCCGATTGGAGAAATGGTGCCTGTTAATCAAGGAGATTGCAATATGCGAGGAACTTCACCTCACGCGCGCCGTCGAGGGTCGGAAACGGGGTCGAATAATCCGAAGCACAGGAAACCGAGAAGAAAGCCGCCGATATGTGCATCCCATGCGACGGCGGCGCCAATATCGCCGAAAAGCGGCACACCGAACGCGATCACGAGATTGCCGACGAACCAGACCAGGATGAAGACCCGTACCGTTTTCTGCCTCAAGGCGTCGACGATCGTCAGGCGCGGCGGATTATATCCCAAATGCGAGGCCGCCTCCCGAGCACGGCCGCCGAAAGCGAATCGGCAGGCCGCCCCCATGAAAGCGGAGACCGCTCCCGAGGCGCCAATCAGGAAGGTCGGCTGGCCCCAGTTGAAGGCGGCATGAAAGGCCGCACCGGCGGCCGAGGAGACGGCCCACAGCATCAGGAATCGCGGCAGGCCGATGCGACGCAGGACCGGAGTACCGAAAGCCGCAAGCCAGAGGCCGTTGAACGCCAGATGCTCAAGACCGCCATGGAGCAGCGAATAGGTCACGGGCGTCCAGAGCCATTCATATCCCTGCTGGGACAGTGGATAGACATAGCGTATCGGCGTGAAACCGAATTCGACCGTCATCCAGTCCACCATATCCGGCGTCAACAAAACCGACTGGACGAAGTAGATTGCCCCCAGCAGCGCCAACAAGGCGAGAATTCCCGCCGGCAGGTTGAAAACAGGCTCCCGACGCCGTTCCCCGGCGGCTTCCGTCGGGTCTCGCTCTTCTCCGGATTGCGGCGTCCGTTCGTCCATCTGGTTCCACCTCTGCAAGCTGGCGAACTTCAGATCCACCAAACCAGAGAGCCATAGCGCAGCGCATGGACAAAAAAAAGCCGTCCGGCCTGAACCGGACGGCTGTTCGGGTCCCCCAGGGTCTACCCCTACCCGACAGTTGGTGCTGAAGCATATTGCTTCGAAACGTCGTGAAAGCCATTTGCCACAGCTCACGGCGCCATGCAACGAAAAGGAAGTATTAACCTTAATCGCGGGAGATGCAGGCCAATTTAGAACGCCGCCGGCATCATCAAAAAACGTTATGTTAACAGCTTGCCGCTAAGCATTTAATCGTCGCGAAATATTTCAGACCATTCATCCATGTATTCCTTTCAGGCAACGCAGAACAGCAACATGGCTCCCCCTGCACAGCAGCGCGCCTTCCAGCGCGTCGCGGTGAACCTGCAGGGACGCCTGATGCTTGCCAATTACGAGGAATATGTCTGCAAGGTCATCGACATGTCCCCGGGCGACGTCAACTTCGCCTGCGCCGGCAGACCGCGTGCGAATGAGCGGGTCATTGCCTATATCGATCACCTCGGACGCATCGAAGGCACCGTCACCAAACTGACCGAGGACGGCTTCGTCATGTCCATCGTCGCGACGGGCCGCAAGCGCGAAAAACTTGCCGCCCAGTTGACCTGGATCGCCAACAAGCACGAACTCGGCCTGCCGGAAGACCGCCGCCACGACCGACTGACACCGCGCAACACGGTGGCAGAACTCATGCTGGAGGACGGTCGCCGCTACCCCTGCCGTCTGATGGACCTCTCGCTGTCCGGCGCGGCGATCGACATCGATATTCGCCCGCCGATCGGCACCGCCGTCCAGCTCGGCAACATGCGCGGTCGCATCGTTCGCCATTTCCTCGAAGGCGTCGCCATCGAGTTCCTGTCGCTGCAATCCCGCGAAGCCCTCACCGAATTTCTTTGAACGATTGCGTTCATCGCTAACCGCGCGACGGCGCGTATGCCGTCGGAGCGGACGCATGCCCATCGATATCGGACGCGAAGACGCGACCCCATAAATTCCCTCTTGAAATTTTTCGACACCGGTTTGAAACGCTGAACTCCTGCGCCGTCACGTTTGGCCTTCCCGATCCTGCGCCCGTGCCGCAACCCTGCGAGCCAATCGAGTGCGGCGGGAAAACGAAGACATTGGCCACCCGCCTCAGACAAGAATCGAAAATCGAATATTTCTTTTTATATTTCAATATTTTATCTCACAAACGCTTCTTGACGGGATGGCAGCGCGCCCCTGTAAAAGGTAAAATTCGACGAGATTTTTACTAAAATACTCATCGAGTTTTATTTTGATTTTATACTTGTTTTATTCTCATTGTAGGCAAGTTTAAATCTATTCATCCTCGTATTTTACTTCGACATTTTGCGAGAGATCAAAATATACGTGTCATGTTGGCTCCATCACAGGGAGACAACCAATGACAAAAAAGAAAACTCTGGGGATTGGACTCTTGACCGCAGCGCTGCTCGGAGCGCTTGTTGCGCCCGCAGCCGCAGTACCTGCCAGCATGAAGATCGTCGGGAAAGCGAACCCGCCGATCGGCCATTACGAATTCTGCAAGTCTTATGCGAACGAGTGCCGCTCCGTCGACGGCGATGCCGGCCCTGCCCTGCTGACCGAAGACAGGTGGAAAGTCCTGCTCGACGTAAACTATACCGTCAACAGTTCGATCACGCCGATGACGGACCAGGAGATCTACGGCGTTGAGGAGCGCTGGAGCTATCCCCGCACCGTCGGCGATTGCGAGGATTTCGTACTCCTCAAGCGCAAGCTTCTGATGGAGAAGGGGTTCTCGCCATCGGACCTGCTGATTACCGTAGTATTGCAGCCGAATGGCGAAGGTCACGCAGTTCTCACGGTGCGCACCGACCACGGTGACTTCATTCTCGACAACATGCGCAACAAGGTGCTGCTGTGGTCGGACACGGAGTATACCTACCTCAAGCGGCAATCCACAGATGATCCTGGCCGCTGGGTCAAACTCCAGGATGGTCGCGCTCCTGCGGTCGGCAGCGTCGGAACCAACTGATCCCCGCCACCTGGAAACGCCTCGACAAAGCTACTGGCCCGGTCTGTCCCCCGCATACCCCGTCCCCGACCGGAGCCAACGAGCCGGTCCCGTTCATTCGGGACCGGCTCACTTTCTTCGGGAAAGGCCTGGCGTTCCCGCAGCGGGAACATCGCATCTTTACGCCAGATTAACCATCTTCTCCGACCTTTGAAGCTCCGAAGTACCGACGGATTCCGAAATTGCCCTCCGGGAGCCGGAGGCGACAGGACGGGAACGCTGCCGGCAGCGAACGAGGGGTGGGCATGGCGGATATGACTGACGATGCGCATGGCCATGGCCCGCTTATCTCGAATCGCTTTTTGCTGATTGCGACGTCAGTGATCGCGCTGCTTGCCGCGCTCTCGTTGGCGATTCACGTTTTTGGCCGAACTCTCGGCGAGGAAATCGCGCTGGCCGGACATAGCGATAGCACATCCAGACTTTCGATCGGCATCGGCCAGGATGAATTGCAGATCGAGGCCAACACCATCCGTTTTGCCGAGCAACGCCGGGAGGGCGAGAGCGAACGCCTCGACCTCCATCTGCTGTGGCCCGAAATGACTGGCTACAGCCGGGAGCTCAGGCGTCGTTTTGACGACATCAACAGCAGTAACACACTGTTATTCCTGCAACTGTCGCAAAGCACCATGTCACGGGACATGTCGGGCCGGATCGAACCGATCTACAGCCTTCTGTTCGAAGGCCCGGCCCAGCAAGGCCCCGCCGGTCTCACGCTCCACAGGTTCCGCCACGGCACGGGCTACGACAACGAGGTTCTGTTGACCGCCAACCTTCCCGACGGGGCAGGCTATGCGGTCCGTTGCATGCTTCCGAGCGAACCCGCGCTTGCAACCAGCGGCGACTGCCAGCGCGACATTCACGTGGGCAGGGATCTAACGGTTCTCTATCGGTTTTCCAGCCTCATGCTTCGGGACTGGCAAGCGATGGACACCGCCATTCGCCAGTTTGTCGAGGCGCGGCTCGGAAACCCGACGATACATCCCCTCCCATAAAATGCGACCGGATTCGGCAACCAATGATTCATTATAAACCTCTTGGTAAGGCTGGGGCCGTAGACTTCCCGAAATTGGGCACGTGGGGGCGAGCCCGGATCCGAAATGATCAGCATGTGAAGAGTTCTTGCGGTGCAGAATAGAATGGGAAGTCTCAACCTCGCGCAAAAGATGCAGAAGCTGGCGGCGGCGGCTCTGATTTTCGCGGCGGCAGTTGGTGTAAATGTCGAGCCGGCGAACGCCGCGCCCAAATATGCCGGCATCGTTGTCGACGCCAATACCGGGAAGGTGCTCTACAGCGAAGATGCCGACAGCCTTCGGTATCCGGCTTCCCTCACCAAGATGATGACGCTTTACCTGACGTTCGAAGCCCTCGAGGCGGGACGCATCAGCCTCAATAGCAAGGTGCCGGTATCGGCCAATGCCGCGGCAGAGCCTCCTTCCAAACTCGGCGTCGGCGCTGGCCGTTCGGTCACCGTCGAGCAGGCCATCCTCGCTCTCGTAACCCGTTCGGCCAACGACATGGCCACGGCGCTTGGTGAATATCTCGGCGGGTCGGAAAGCCGTTTTGCCCAGATGATGACCGCCAAGGCCCGCAGCCTCGGCATGACCAAGACCACTTACCGCAATGCCAACGGCCTGCCGAATACGGCGCAGATGACGACCGCTCGCGATCAGGCTCGCCTGGGTATCGCGCTTCGTCAGCACTTTCCGCAGTATTACGGATATTTTTCCACCCGCAGCTTCAAATTCGGCAAGCAGACGATCGGTAATCACAATCGGCTGCTCGGTGTCGTTCGCGGCGTGGACGGTATCAAGACCGGCTACACACGCGCTGCCGGCTACAATCTCGTAACCTCCGCCCAGGCGGATGGACGTTCCATCGTCGGGGTCGTGATGGGGTCGTCCTCAGGAGCCAAGCGCAACGAAACGATGAAACAACTCGTTCTTCGCTACATGCCGAAAGCGTCTCGTTCGGGTGGCGGCGACCTGATTGCCAAGGTCAACACGTCCGTTGCGCCGTCCAGCGCCCTCGCAGCCGTCGAAGAGCCCGCCGTCATCGCCAATGCACCACGCCTTCCCTCGGAAGGCCCGCTTCCTGACGCCCGCTACAAGAACGGGGCGGTCGCCTCGGCCTATGCCGCCCCGGCAAACGATAACGGCGCTGCCGCCGCGTTGAAGGCCGCCACCGGCGCTCCCGAGCGACCGCTTTCCGCCAGCGTTCCCGTGCCGCAGCCCGCGCCGGCCTATATGCCGGATGTGCAGGCCTCGGCGGCTCCGCAAACGCCCGTGGAAGAAGAATCCGTCGCACAGGCCGCCGCCAAGCCGGTAGCCGTCGATCAGACCACAACGGCTTCCACCCAGCCTTCGTCCGGTTGGGTCATCCAGATCGGCACTTCGCCGGATCGGGAACAGGCCATGTCACTCCTGCGCAAGGCGCAGGATAAAGGCGGCAAGGTATTGCGTTCCGCCACCCCTTTCACCGTCGCCTACAATAGCGGTTCGGAACAGCTTTACCGTGCCCGCTTCGGTGGCTTCGACGACCAGAAGACAGCTGTCAACGCATGCAAGAGCTTGAAAAAGGTGGGTATCGGCTGCTGGGCTGCAATGCAGTAACGGTCGGTTTCCAGCCTCGATTTTTATCGCGTACGAGGTAACGAACATGGCATCGAACGAAAATCACTTCGAATTCGCGGCGGGCCAGGACAATGAAAGCCGCGGTGGGCATTACAGCCTGCATCCTCTGCACGAAGCGGCATTCCGGCTGGCGGATATCGGACTCAGCCGGAAACGCTCCAGAACCAAGGATCTGATCGGCCTGCTGCTCTGCCACGGCGCGCGCGCCTGGCGCTATTCGCAGCCGGAAGCCAATATCCACCTGCATGTTTCTTCGCAAGCGGGACGCTTCCCCGTTCTCCTGCGCCTGCGCTGAAGACAATCGGCAGACGGGTCGGATTTCATGCCTCTTTATTCGCTCGGAAACCTCTCCCCGAAGACACCTGCGGAGGGCCGTTTCTGGATCGCTCCCGACGCCCAGGTGATCGGGCAGGTCGATCTCGGCGAGGATGTCGGCATCTGGTTCGGCGCCGTACTGAGAGGCGATAACGAACCGATCGTCGTCGGTGAGCGCACGAATATCCAGGAAGGCGTGATGATCCATACGGACCCGCGCTTTCCCGTGACGATCGGCAAGGGCTGCACGATCGGACACCACGCCATCATCCATGGCTGCACGATCGGCGACAACTCCCTGATCGGCATGGGTGCTACCGTTTTGAACGGCGCAAAGATCGGCAATAACTGTCTCGTCGGTGCCAACGCGCTGATTACCGAGAACAAGGAGTTCCCCGACAACTCGCTGATCGTCGGCTCGCCCGCGCGGGTCGTCAGAACGCTGGATGACGCCTCGGCAGCAAGGCTTGCGCTTTCGGCCGAAAACTATGTCCGCAACTGGCAGCGCTTCGCCCGCGACCTCAAGCCAATCTAATGTCGGCTGAAAGCCCGGGGATCAGGCGCATTCGCTGCACAGCCCGCGGATTTCAATTGTCGTCTTTTCAGCTTTGAAGCGCTGGCCCTTGGCCCAGTCGGCCAAGCGATGATCGATGGCGTGGTCGTGGAATTCACTCACCTGTCCGCATTTGTTGCAGATGGCGAAGGCGACCGTTCCGTGATGGCAGCAATCCTGCTGCGGATGGGCGCAGACGACGAAGGAATTTATGCTCTCCAGGCGGTGCACCAGACCGAGTTCGACAAGCTTGTCGAGGGCACGGTAGACCTGCAGCGGGGCCCGGAAGCCATGGTCGCGGAGGCGGTCGAGAATTCCATAGGCTGACAGCGGTCCAACCGATTCCGTCAGCGCGTCGAAAACGAGCGATTGGTTCTTCGTCAGTTGTGGCGTTGTCATGGTTCCGATCCCTACCTGTTTGCCTCTGCGCCCTCCCGGCCGGGCCGGGGCAGAAGACTCAAGAGAAAGAGTACAAGAGCCGCCACGACGATCGAAGGACCGGAGGGCGTATCATAGGTCAACGACCCGAAGAGGCCGAAGACGACGGCAACAGCTCCGATCAAAGAGGCGAAGACCGCCATGGCCTCCGGCGTGATCGCGAAGCGACGCGCGGTAGCGGCCGGAATAATCAACAGCGACGTAATCAGCATGATGCCGACGATCTTCATCGCAATGGCGATCACCAGCGCCATCAGCAGCATGAAGGCGAGGCGCGCCCGTTCGGGCTGCAGTCCCTCGGCTTCGGCCAGCTCAGCATTGACAGTGGCGGCGAGCAACGGACGCCAGAGCCAGGCGATCATGGCCAGAACCAGCAAACCGCCGACCCAGACGACCACGATATCCGTCAGGTTAACCGCGAGAATATCTCCAAACAGGAAGGCCACCAGATCGATCCGCACCCAAGTCATGAAGGCTACCATCACGAGGCCGATCGCCAATGTGGCATGGCTTAGGATTCCGAGAAGGGCATCGGCGGAAAGAGCCTGCCGGCGCTGCAGGAGCAGGAGCAGAAGCGACACCATCGACGCGACAACGAAGACGCTCACCATAAGATTGAGCGACAACAGCAGGGAAAGAGCAACGCCGAGAAGCGCCGAATGGGCCATGGTGTCGCCGAAATAGGCCATCCGGCGCCAGATGACGAAGCAGCCGAGCGGGCCGGTGGTCAGAGCGAGCCCGATGCCCGCCAGCAGGGCACGGACGAAGAAATCATCGAACATGCTTGCTCTCCCTGTCCTTGTCCGCTGCCGTCAAAAGAGCTCCGTGGCCTGCCGCCTCGTGACGGCTCTCGTCATGCGCGTGGGTGTGGGCGTGGTCCTCATGGCGATGTTCATGGTGGCCATGGTCATGATGATGGTGATCCTCGTCATGATGGTGATGGTGGCCGTCGCCGGGGTGGCAATGTTCGGTGACCGTGCCGTCGCTGTGCAGTACACGACCGTCCGGTAGATGGGTATGATCGTGATCGTGGCTGTAAACCGCGAGCGTGCGGCCGGCATTGGCGCCGAAGAGTCGCATGTATTCCGGGCTCTGGCTGACGGCTGCCGGCGTTCCGCGACAGCAGACATGACCGTTGAGGCAGATGACGGTATCGGTTTCGGCCATGACGACGTGGAGGTCATGAGAAATCAGCAGAATGCCGCAGCCGGTCGAATTGCGGATCGAGGTGATGAGATCGTAAAGAGCAATTTCGCCGGAGAAGTCCACACCCTGCACAGGTTCGTCCAGCACCAGCAGGTTTGGCTTGCGGGCGATGGCGCGGGCAAGCAAGGCACGCTGGAATTCACCGCCCGATAGATGCTGCACCTCCGCCGAGGCCAGATGGGCAATGCCCACCGCCTCGAGAGCCGCCGATATCTCAGTCTCCGACAGGGGGCCGGTGAGGCTCATCAGACGCCTGACGGTGAGCGGCATGGTCCAGTCGACAGCCAGCTTCTGCGGTACATAACCGACGCGAAGGCCGGGTTTCCTTTCCACCCTGCCCTCGTCCGGCTTCAAAACACCGATCGCCATCTTGGCGCTGGTGGACTTTCCCGAGCCGTTCGGTCCGATCAGCGTAACGATCTCTCCACGCCGCACGGAAAATTCGACCCCGCGCACGAGCCAGCGTCCGTTTCTCCTTATGCCGGCATCCTGGAGCAGGACGAGCGGCTGATCGTTCTCTGTTTCTGGCTGGGACATCGTGACCCCGAAAATTTGTTGTTGCGCGATGCTATGCCACACGTTATAGCGTTACGCAATGAATGTAATAATATTACATTACGCATTCAAGATGGAGACACCCCCATGCTCAAGTCCCGCGTCGGTCTTTTTACCACCACGGCCGCTCTGCTTTTCCTGCCTACGATCGCCTTTGCCGCGCCGCCGGAAGTCGTCGTTTCGATCAAGCCGATCCACTCGCTGGTGGCGGCCATCATGAAAGGCGTGGCAGAGCCGAGCCTGATCGTCGAGGGCGCAGCATCCCCCCATACCTATAACATGAAGCCCTCCAATGCCCGCGCACTGGAACATGCCGATGTCGTCTTCTGGGTCGGCCCCGGGCTTGAGGCCTTTCTTGAAAAGCCGCTCGATGCGTTGGCCGGCAAGGCAAAGGTCGTCGAACTCGAGGATGCCCCCGGCATCACCAAGCTTCCCTTCCGGGAAGGTGGCGCGTTCGAAGCTCACGATCATGGCGAACACGAACACGACGAGCATGCCGAGGGCGAGCACCACGACGATCACGGAGCAGAAGCCGAAAACGCCGATGAACATCATCATGACGAGCATGGCGGCACCGACATGCATCTCTGGCTCGATCCCATGAATGCCAAGGCGATGGCCGGCGCGATAGAAGCCACGCTGATCGAGGCCGATCCGGCCAATGCCGCCCGCTACAAGGCGAATGCCGAGGCGCTGGATGACGAACTCACCGCGCTGGACAAGGAAATCGCGGAAACCGTCGGTCCGGTTGTCGACAGGCCCTTCATCGTCTTTCACGACGCCTATCAGTATTTCGAGCACCGCTACCATGTACGGGTCGCTGGCTCGATTACCGTCAGCCCGGAAACGATGCCCGGGGCAGAGCGCGTCTCCCAGATTCATGCCAAGGTCAAGGAACTCGGCGCTGTCTGCGTCTTCGCCGAACCCCAGTTCGAACCGAAGCTGATTAAGGTCGTCACCGAGGGAACCGACGCAAAGAGCGGTACGCTGGACCCCGAGGGCGGAGCTATCCAGGAAGGCCCCGAACTTTACCCGACGCTGCTGCGCGGCATGGCAAAGTCTCTGGCAGACTGCCTTTCCCAGTAGAACGCGGCCCCACGGAAGGCGGACGCTGGTCCGCCTTTTTTAGGACCTCACATGTAATAACATTACATAATGGAGTTTGTCACATGGACAAATTGCCCGTCACGGTTCTCTCCGGCTTCCTTGGAGCGGGCAAGACGACCGTGCTCAACCACGTTCTTTCCAACCGAAGCGGGCTTCGCGTCGCGGTGATCGTCAACGACATGAGCGAGGTGAACATCGACGCGGCACTGGTGCGTGACGGAGATGCAGCACTTTCCCGGACGGAAGAACAACTGGTCGAGATGACCAATGGCTGCATCTGTTGCACGCTGCGCGATGACCTGTTGCGCGAGGTGCGGGATCTCGCGATGCAGGGCCGCTTCGATTACCTGCTGATCGAAGCGACCGGCATCGCGGAGCCGCTTCCGATCGCCACCACCTTCGATTTCCGTGATGACGACGGGCGGAGCCTGTCCGATATAGCAAGGCTCGACACCATGGTGACGGTTGTCGACGCAGCAAACCTGCTGAACGACTATTCTTCCTCCGATTTTCTTGCGGATCGCGGTGAAACCGCGGGCACCGGCGACAATCGCGCCCTTGTCGACCTGCTGGTCGAACAGATCGAATTCGCCGACGTCATCGTGCTCAACAAGATCGGCACCGCGACGCCGGAACAGCGCGACGCCGCGCTCAAGATCGTTGCCGGCCTCAACCCGGATGCCAGGGTGATCGAAACCGATTTCGGCGCAGTCGCACCGCGCGACATCCTCGGAACCGGCCTCTTCGACATCGACAAGGCGGAGACCCATCCTCTCTGGTTCAAGGAACTGAACGGGTTCAAGGAGCATGTGCCGGAAACGGAGGAATACGGCATCCGCTCCTTCGTCTACAAGGCGCGCCAGCCACTCGATCCGGTGAAATTTCAGGCGTTCATCGACCGGGCCTGGCCGGGCGTCATCCGCGCCAAGGGTTTCTTCTGGCTGGCTACGAGACCGCATCATGTCGGCGCGATCAGCCAGGCCGGCGCCCTGGTCCGGACCGGTCGCATGGGTCTGTGGTGGGCTTCGGTGCCGCGCGAACGCTGGCCTGATGATCCGGGCTTCAAGCGTGCCATGACGCCCTATCTCGATCCGGAATGGGGCGACCGCCGACAGGAGATCGTGTTCATCGGCGCAGACCCCATGGACGAACACCGGATACGGGCGGAACTCGATGCCTGCCTCGTACCGGCCAAGGGTTTTACACCGGCGGCTTGGAGCAAGCTGCCGGACCCGTTTGCGTCCTGGACACAATAACCACCTATCCGCAGATTCCGGACCGGCGGTGCGCATGTCTCCGGTCCGGAGGGGCCTGCCGGTCTGCAGACGTCAGCCGCCGGCAGGTCCTCAATCGGTTCGCACGGAGATATCTCAGGCGTTTCCGGGAAGAACACCCTTGTCACGCAAGAGATCGAGGACGATCCGCGCGCCCTCGTCACCAGCCGGTCGCTCCGTCGTCAGCCGTTGCCAGACGAGATCGAAACCCGCCAGCATTGCGCGGCGCTCCAGCGTATCGGCGGCAAGCCTTTCCGCCATGCGCAGAAGGTTACCGGGTCGCACGTAGTCGTTCAGATATTCCGACACGATCGGATAGTCGGCGATCAGGTTGGGAAGCGCTCCCGTCCAGATCTTGATGCGATGGCTGATGAGCTTCATCAGCCAATCGGTCTTATAGGTGGACACCATGGGCACCGTCGCAAGCGCCAGTTCCAGGATCACGGTGCCGGATGCGGCAATTGCCGCATCCGCCTCAGCGAAGGCCTGCCATTTCGCGTCCTCGCCGGTCAGAATCTCGGGCCTCAGATCCCAGTCAGCAATCATCTGGCGCACACGCGCCTCCTGACGCGAGACGGTCGGCAAGAGAAACCGCGTGGGGCCGTTCCTTTCGGTGAATTCGACCATCGCCTGCCCGTAGATCGGCAGGAGCGCAGATATTTCAGCCCCGCGCGAACCGGGAAGCAGCAGGATCGTCTTCTGTTCGTCGGCCCGCTTCGGCAGCTTTCCCGCACGTGCAGCCCGAGTCTCAAGCAGCCTTGCATTGGTCGTCAAACGATGGCCCACGAAATGGGTGGCAGGACCGCCGAGACGCCGCATCACCTCCGGCTCAAAAGGCAGAACGGCCAGAACCGCATCGACATAATCGAGCATGGCCTTGGCGCGATATTCCTTCCATGCCCATACGCTTGGGCAGACATAATCCACGACCGGAAGGTCCGGCAGAGCTTGCCTTACCTTCTTCGCCACGCGATGGGTGAAGTCGGGACTGTCCACGATCAGCAGCAGGTCGGGGCGGGCTTCGATGATGGCCCTCGCCGTCCGACGGATCAGCGAGAGAAATCGCGGCAGGCGCGCGAGCACCTGGGAAATCCCCATCACCGATAGCTCGGAGAAATCGAAGAGAGAGTGCAAGCCCTCGCGTTCCAGCGCCTCGCCACCGACGCCGATGAGTTCGACCCGCCCACCGTAACGCAGCTTCAGGGCGGCGATCAGGTCTGCCCCCAGAAGATCCCCGGACACTTCGCCGGCAATGACGGCAATCTTCAGCGGACGGTCGTTCACATCACGCCTCCCGGCAAGCCGCGATCAATGCCGATGACAAAAAGACCCGCCTCGTTGGCGGCCGCGATCGTCGCCTCGCGCTCGATCACCAGCGCGCGTCCGGCTTCGACGGCGATGCCGGCAAGACCCGCTCGCCTTGCATTCTCCACGGTCGAGCGGCCAATAGACGGCAGGTCGGCGCGAAGATCCTGCTGCGGCTTGCACAGCTTGACCAGCACACCTTTCCGACGTTGGGAAATCCGCCCTTCGCCCCTGAGCCGCGCAACGCGTCCGAGCATGGCATCGGTTCCCTCGACGCCTTCAAGCGCCACGATACGTCCACCGACGGTGACGGCGCCCTGTCCGACGTCGAGCCGTCCGAGCGCTTCGGCTGCCTCGGCGCCCCTGGCAATGTCACGCAGATCGTCTTCGGTCGGCGCTACCGCTCCCAGCGGACCGGTGGATGCAAGAAGATCGGGCGCTATGTCCTGAACGCCGATGACATGGCATCCCTGGGCCTCGATCAGCGAAATCACCATCTTGAGCACTGCGTCATCGCCGCCCGCAAGCAGCGTTTTCAACGCCATGGGCAACTTCATCAGCGCCTTCAGGTTGACGTGAATTTCACGAAAGCCCGGCCGACGCTTGACGCCGCCGGACAGCACGACACGGCCGATCCCATGACGACGGAAAAGTGCGGAAAGGCCGGCGACATCGCCCACGCCCACAACGGCGTTCTCGAAACCCTGCCACTGCTGATCGGCCTCATCCTTCAGGCGCAGAATGAAGGGGTCCTCACCGGACCGTCGCGCCGCCTCGGCGACGTAGAGCGGCAAAAGACCGCTTCCGGCGACAATCGCCAGACGACCCGTCGCTGCCTTGTCCGGCGCCATGGATCAACTCTTGCCGCGATACGGTGAAGAAAGCGCCCTGTCGCTTTCGGCGGCAATGAAATCCAGGATTTCGATGACCTGCGGGCAATCGAGGTATTCCCCGCGAATGGCCTCCGCATTGGTGCGCGCCGAGCCCTCGCCTTCGAAGATCTGCTTGAAGGCGCGGCGAACCTGATGAATCACCGACCGTTCGATGCCGGCGCGTGTCATGCCGACGACGTTCAGGCCGCCGAGGACACCCGGATTTCCGTTCAGCATGCCGTACGGAATGACGTCGTAGCTCACCGCGGACAGACCACCGATGAATGCCTGTCTGCCGATGCGGGTGAACTGGTGCACCGCCGAGCCGCCGCCGAGGATCACGCGATCCTCAACCTTCACATGGCCCGCAAGCATCACGTTGTTCGACAGGATGATATTGTCGCCGAGCTGGCAATCATGCGCCACGTGGGAATTGGCGAGGAACAGGTTGTTGTTGCCGACCACCGTCTTGCCGCCGCCTTCGACGGTGCCGGTGTTCATCGTCACGCCTTCCCGCATCGTGCAATTGTCACCGATCGTCAGCGTGGTTTCCTCGCCGGCGTGATGGATGCTCTGCGGTTCTCCGCCGATCACCGCACAGGGGAAAATCCTCGCATTGCGGCCGATGGTCGTCAGGCCTGTCACCGAAGCATGCGAAATCAGTTCGCAGCCATCGCCGAGCTTCACCTTCGCGCCGACATGACAGAAAGGGCCGATCCGGACGTTCTCCCCGATCACCGCTCCCTCTTCGACGACTGCAAGGGGATGAATGCTGGCGCTTGCGGCGATCATGCTCATTTGTCATCCTTGCGCATAATCATCGCACCGATATCGGCCTCGGCCACCAACGCGCCATCCACCTTGGCGTCGCAGTGGAACTTCCAGATGTTGCCGCGCTGCTTCTGCTTCACGACATGGTACTCCACGCGATCACCCGGCACCACAGGCTTGCGGAAGCGGGCGTTGTCGATCGTCATGAAGTAGACGAGGTTTCCACCCTGCCCTTCCTTGCGCGCGCAGATCGCGCCGGCCGTCTGGGCCATGCCTTCGATCAGCAGAACACCCGGCATGATCGGCGCTTCCGGAAAATGGCCGGTGAAATGCGGCTCGTTGGCCGTCACGTTCTTGATGCCGATCGCGGAATTATCGCCGTCAATCTCGATGATCTTGTCCACCAACAGGAACGGATAGCGGTGGGGCAGGAATTTCATGATCTGGAGGACATCGGCCGAACCCAGTTCCGTCTTCACGCCTTCAGTCATTCTTGCCCTCCTTTTCCTTGTTGCGGCTATCCGTGCGGCTGAGCATTTCGGCGACTTCGCGAAGATAATCCTTCATGGGGCGTGCCGGCACCCCGCCGTAACGTTCACCCGGCGGCACATCCGAAAGAACGCCGCTCATCGCGGCAATCTGGGCACCGTCGCCAATAGTGATGTGGCCATTGACCCCGCAGGCCCCGCCAAGCATCACGCCATCGCCGATGCGCGTGCTGCCGGCGATGCCCACCTGGCTAACGATGCCGCAATGGCGGCCGATGCGGACATTGTGCCCGATCTGCACCAGGTTATCGATCTTGGTTCCCTCACCGATCACGGTGTCATCCATGGTGCCGCGGTCAATCGTCGTATTGGCACCGATCTCGACATGATCCTGAATGATGACCCGGCCAACCTGCACGATCTTTATCATGCCGCGCGGTCCGGGCGCATATCCGAAGCCATCCTGCCCGATACGGGCGCCGTTATGGATGATGACATTGTTGCCGATCAGAGCGGTCTGTACGGTCGCGCCCGACGCAATGGTGCAATTGCGGCCGATACGGACGCCACGCCCGATCACAGCACCTGCGCCGATATGGCTGCCGCTGCCGATTTCGACATCCGCACCGATGACCGCCATAGGCTCGATCCGCACGTCTGCTTCCAGCCTTGCCGAAGGGTCGACGAAAGCCGCCGGCGAAATCGCCTCTGCCTGATCAACAGTGGCCACCGGCCGAAGACCCGACGGATAAAGCAGGCCGCCCGCCATGGCGAAAGCCATAGCCGGAGCCGAACTCAGAAGTACCGGGATATGGTCAGGAATAAGGGACCGTAGCGCCTTGTCGCAGATGATCGCGGAAGCCTCGCAGGTCTTCAGCTCTTCCTTGCTGCGACGAGACAGGATGTAACAGATGTCACCCGCACGCGCACGGTTAACGGGCGCGACCGACCGGATCACCCGATCGCCCGCACCCTGGTCCAACAGTTCCGCCCCCACATGAGCGGCGATCGACGCAAGCGTGATCCCCTCATGGGGCGGAAAGAAGTGATTATGCTCCATCAGCCAAAGCCCCAGAACGTTATGCTGTCAGCAGCCCCTGGGCTACGGACCTTAGAACTGGTTCGCCATGCTGAAGCGGAAGTTCTGGACCTCGTCGTAGTCTTCCTTGGCGACCGGAACCGCATAATCGAAGCGCAGCGGCCCGAAGGGCGACAGCCAGACAATGCCGGCACCAACCGAGGCGCGCAGAGACATATCGGTCCCGACGACCGTCGAGCTTCCGGTATCGACATCATTGCCGTAAAGCGTACCGGCGTCAGCGAAGACCGCGCCGCGCAGGTTGAGATCCTGCGGAACGAACGGCATCGGGAAGCTGGCCTCAGCCGAAGCGGTGAAGTAGGTCGTACCGCCGAGCGCATCGTCACCCGCACGGGCACCGATGCCCTGGGTATCGAAACCGCGCAGTTCCTTGCCGCCGATCTGGAACTGATCGAAGACATTGAGCTTCCCGTCGGTCGCGACAACATGGCCGGCGCTGGCCGAAACCGAGCCGATGATGTCGAATTCGTCCGACAACGGATGGAAGTAACGGATCTTGCCGTAGACCTTGTAGTAGTCCGAATCCCCACCCAGGCCCGCATATTCATGCGTAAAGCTGGCGTAGATGCCTTCGCGCGGCATCGTGCGGTCGTCAAGCGTGTTGTAAACGATCGAATGACCGATGATCGACTGATGCCACGGGCTTTCCTCGATCAGATCGAGATAAGGATCAGAAAGCGTATCGTCACCGCCGCCACGGACGCCGTCCGCACCGTATGCGCCATCTTCGTTATACTTGATTTCCTTGTAGGTATAACGAACGGTCGTGGCGAGATCTTCGGTGATCGGCGCCGTGACGCGGAAGGTTACACCCTGCTCCTCGTATTCGTAATCCGAGTTGCTGCTCGTCTGGCTCTTGAACAGGTCGAAACCGGCAGCCAAGCGATAGCCGAGGAAATACGGTTCGGTGAAGGAGAAGTTATAGGTACGGCTGTCTTCGAAACCGCCACCGACGGCGAGACGAATGAACTGGCCGCGACCCAGGAAGTTCTTCTCTTCAACCGAGGCTTCGAGCACCAGACCATCGCCACCGACCGAATAGCCGGCACCGATACCGAACGAGCCGGTCGGCTGATCCTCGACATCCACGACGAGTACGACGCGGTCGGGAGCGCTGCCCTGCTGCGTCGAGATATTCACGGTCGTGAAATAACCGAGCGCTTCGAGGCGACGCTTCGCGCGCGTGATGGTTTCCTGGTTGAAGGCATCGCCTTCGGAAATATCGAACTCGCGACGGATGACGTAGTCACGCGTACGGGTATTGCCGCGGATCTCGATGCGTTCGACGTAAGCGCGCTCACCCTGATCGACGAGATAGGTAACGCCGATGGTGTTGTTTCCGAAGTTGCGATCGCCGCGCGGAACCACGCGGGCGAAAGGATAGCCCTTGGCCGCAACGCGCTGGGAAATCGCTTCCATGGACTTCTGAACGTCCTTGGCGCTGTAGGTATTGCCCGCACGGCTTTCGAGAAGCCCCTGCAGTTCGGCGCCATCGACACCTTCAACCGTCGACTCGACCTTGACGTCACCGAACTTGTAGCGCTCGCCTTCGTCTACGGTGATCGTGATGGTGTATTCGTTGCCGGCCTCGTTCAGGGAAACGTCAGAGGAAACGACACGGAAGTCGGCATAGCCGTGGTTGTAGTAGAACTGGCGCAGCGCTTCCTCATCGGCGCGCAGCTTGTCCTCGTTATAGACGTCCTTGCGGGTCAGGAAGGACAGCATGCCGGACTGCTTGGTCTGGATGACCGACTCCAGGCGACCGTCGCCATAGGCGTTGTTGCCGACAAAATTGATCTTGGAGATCTTGGTACGCTCACCCTCGTTGATGACGAAAGCGAGGTTGACACGGCCTTCAGCCACCGGAACCACCTGCGTCGTCACTTCGACGTCGCTGCGGCCGATGCCGGCATAGGCTTCCTTGATGCGCGAGATGTCGGCAGCAACCAGAGCTTCGCTGTAGGGACCCATCGGCTGCGTCTGAACGAAGCCGCGCAGCTTGTCGTCCTTGATCTTGCGGTTGCCGTTGAAAACCACCTGATTGATGAGCTGCGCCTCGGAGACGCTGACGACCAGCGTGCTGCCGGAAACGGAAATGCGAACGTCGGAGAAAAAGCCCGTCGCGTAAAGCTGCTTGACGGATTCGTCGATATCCACATTCGAGAAGCTCTGGCCGGGCTTGATCGAGATATTCGAGCGAACGGCCTCGGGGCTGACACGCTGGGTGCCCTTGACCTCAATACGCTGGATCACGGCAGCCTCGGCTGCAATGGCCGATGCAAGGACAGCTACACCCGCGCCCGAAGAAACAACACCAGCAGACAGCGCGACCGCCGATACTGCGTTCAAAAATCTTGAACCAGCCTTCATGTGTATTTTCAACCTTCTTCCATTGTCCCGCAGCCGTACCCGACTCCGGCCCGTGTGTGGTTTTACCGGGTTTTACCCTACAAGCAAGGGCGGACGTTAATTTCTATTTACTTCGTTTGCAGGCGTGGCCCAATCGCCACTATCAGTTTGAAACATCGTAAACAAATCCTTCCAAAATTGGCAAGACGACCCTCAGCCGATCAACCTGCTGATATCGTTCCAGGTGGCGAAGACCATGAGAGACACGATCATCGCCAATCCGATCCGGAACGCGATCTCCTGTGCATTCGGCCCCACCGGTTTCCCGCGCAACGCTTCAAGCGCGTAGAGGAGGAGATGGCCGCCGTCAAGGACCGGAATTGGCATCAAATTCAGAAGTCCAAGGGAAACGGACAGAACGGCCGCCAGATTGACAAGCGCGACGACGCCGAGCGTCGCCATCTGACCGGAGGCCTGAACCACCCGCACCGGACCGCCAAGCTGGTCGGCATTCATGCGGCCGGCGATCAGATTCGAGATGTAATCGACGGTGCCGGTGACGATATGCCACGTCTGGCGCACGCCCTCGCCGAGAGCCTGCACCGGTGTCAGTTCGACGATACGGAAATTGCCGGACTGCTGGTTGGTGACGATGCCGATCTGGCCGACTTCCATCTTGTTGCCGAAACGGTCGGTGGTTTCCACCCGTCGCGGCGTCATGTTCAGGCCGAGTTCACTCCCGTTCCTGCGGACAGTGACGACGACGGGAATTTCGGGACGCATGCTGATGTAGCGCACAACGTCGTCGAAGGTCTCGACTGTTTCACCGTCGAGCGCGACCAGCACGTCGCCCGGCTGAACGCCCGCCTCGGCGGCCGCGCTGTCAGCCTTGACCTCCGCGACAACCGGGTCGGCGACGGGCTTGCCCATGGTGCCGAAAAGGATGGCGAATATGGCAATTGCCAGGACGAAATTGGCGATCGGGCCGGCGGCAACCGTGACGGCCCTCTTCCAGAGTTTGGCTCCCGCAAGCGTCTGCTCCTTTTCCTCGGGCGTCAGCTCTTTCAGTTCCTCGCCGTCCGGACGACTTGCAGCATCCGCATCGCCGAAGAAGCGGACATAGCCGCCGAGCGGGATAGCTGAAATTTTCCAGCGGGTTCCGTGGCCGTCCGTGAAGCCGACCAGCTCAGGCCCGAAACCGACGGAGAAAGCGAGAACGCGAATACCGGACCAGCGTCCCGCGAGATAGTGCCCGAGTTCATGCACGAAGACGAGCAAGGAAAGAACGATCACGTAAGGCAGGATATAGCCGACGAGAAAGCCAAAAAACGCGGTAATCTGATCCATCATTCCATCCCGTTCATGGCGTTCCGGCTGCGATCACAGACCAAACAGGAACGCTCCGAGCGATGTTACCGCTCCTTCGCCGACCGTGGAGAACCCTACAGCAAGAAAGAAAGCCGCAAAACAGGCAAAAACAAGTCCGTCAACCCGATCCATGACACCGCCATGGCCCGGAATGAGGTGGCTCGAATCCTTCACGCCGAAGCGGCGCTTGATGAAGGACTCGAAGAGATCGCCGATCTGGCCCGCAACCGACAGCAGCAGGGCGACGGCCGGAATCCACAAGCCGACCGACTGGAAATAGGCAAGGGCCACCGCGGAGCCGCCGAGTACGCCGGCAATCGTGCCGCCAATCGCACCGGACCAGGTCTTGCCGGGAGAAATCCTCGGCGCAAGCTTCGGCCCGCCGATGGCGCGCCCCACGAAATAGGCGAGGATATCCGTCGACCATACGACCGCAAAAACGAAGAGCATGGCGGCAAATCCAACCGAATCCTCGCCCCGGATCGCGGCCAGCGAAATGGCGCTGAGGCCGGAATAGAAGATGCCGCCCGCCTGCCACCAGCGCCAGTTTCCGACGATTGAAGGCAGAATGGCCGTCACCACCAGCCCGGCGAAGAGCGGCACGGTCATGTCCGCAGAGCCGAACAGCATATTGGCGCTGACGGCAACAAGCGAAAACCAGCCGAAGGCATGGCCCCGCATGCTGCTTTCGGCAAGCTGTGTCATTCTGGACCATTCGTAATAGACGAGAAGGCCGATCAGCGCCGAAAGCAGGCGAAAGGCAAAACCGCCGATCCAGGTGGCCGTGAGCACGATGGCGGCCAGAACGATCGCCGAATAGATGCGGAGCGTTAGTTCCCGGGACATCGGCTGGGCTACGATCCGAGCGCTACCGCCTTGTCCGAAAGCCCGCCGAAGCGGCGGTCACGGGCGGCGTAACGTTCCAGGGCGGCAAAGAAGACCTCGCGGCTGAAATCAGGCCAGTATTCCGGCACGAACATCAGTTCCGAATAGGCAGCCTGCCAGAGCAGGAAGTTCGAAAGGCGCTCCTCGCCGCTCGTGCGGATAATCAGGTCGGGATCGGGAATGCCCGCAGTATCGAGACGACTGTCGATCAGCGCGCTGTTGACTTCGGAAGCCTTCAGCAGACCTGCCGCGACGTCCGCCGCGATGGACGCCATGGCGCGCGCCATCTCGTCCCTCGCCCCGTAGTTGAAGGCGATCACCAGCGTAAGCGCGCTGTTGTCCTTCGTCGTCTCCTCCGCTTCCAGCAACAGCGAAAGAATATCGCCCTGCAGGTTGACACGATCACCGATGATGCGGATGCGGACGTTCTCCCGATGGAGTTCGGCGAGGTCGCGGCGGATGAACATCTTCAGCAGCCCGAAGAGATCGTTGACCTCGGCCTCGGGCCTGCGCCAGTTCTCCGACGAGAAGGCGAACAGCGTCAGATAGGCTATTCCCGCATCCGCGGCGGCGCGCACGATTTCCCGCACGGCTTCGACACCCTTGCGATGACCGACCGCACGCGGCAGGCCACGCGCATTTGCCCAACGCCCGTTGCCGTCCATGATGATGGCGACATGCTCGGGAGCGCGGCGGTTTTCGGCTTTCGACATTGAAGGTTCCGGTTTGAACATCACGTGCGGGGCGGCGAACCGTATCAGACCTGCATGATTTCCTTTTCCTTGTCGACGAGCAAGCGGTCGACTTCGGAAATCGTGTCATCGGTCATCTTTTGCACCTTCTCGGACTGTGCACGGCTGTCGTCCTGCCCTATCACACCGTCCTTCTCGGCCTTTTTAAGGCCGTCCATGCCGTCGCGGCGAACATGGCGAATCGCCACCTTGGCCTTTTCGGCATAGTCATGGGCAACCTTCACCAGCGACTTGCGGCGCTCCTCGTTGAGTTCCGGCAGCGGAATACGCAGGTTCTGGCCGTCGATGATCGGGTTCAGGCCAAGGTTTGCTTCGCGAATGGCGCGGTCGACGGCGTTCACCATCGACTTGTCCCAGACGGAAATGCTGAGCATGCGCGGCTCGGGAACGGTGACGTTCGCCACCTGGTTCAGCGGCATGCGCGAGCCGTAAGCCTCGACCGTCACCGGATCGAGAATGTTGGCGGATGCGCGGCCGGTGCGCAGCGACGCTATATCGTGCTTGAACGCGTTGATGGCGCCGTCCATGCGGCGCTTGATGTCGTTGAGATCAATGCCTTCGCTCATGATGAACTCCCTTTATTCTTCGCTCGACGTTCCCGGGAAGGAAAGCCGTATGTCAATGATCCGTGACGATGGTCATGCGACCGGCGCCCGACAGAATATCGCAGAAACCACCCTTCTCGTGGATCGAGAAGACGATGATCGGAATGGCGTTCTCGCGTGCAAGCGCGACGGCGGCCACGTCCATGACCGCGAGCCCCTTTTCGAGAACCTCGCTGTGGGTGAGCTTGTCGAAACGGGTCGCCGCGGGATCCTTTTTCGGATCGGCCGAATAAATGCCGTCCACCTGGGTGCCCTTGAAAATCGCTTCGGCGCCCATCTCGGCGGCGCGCAGCGCAGCAGCCGAATCGGTGGTGAAGAAGGGGTTGCCCGTGCCGCCGGCGAAGATCACCACGCGCCCCTGCGCGAGATGGTGCAGCGCGCCGCGCTGGGAGAAACTTTCGCAGATCTCCGGCATGGCGATGGCCGACAGCACGACGGTATCGACTTCGAGCTTGCGCAGCGAGGTGGCGAGCGCCAGGGCGTTGATGACGGTGCCGAGCATGCCCATGTGATCGCCGGTCACCCGGTCGCCGCCCTTCGACGCAACGGCCACGCCGCGGAAGATGTTGCCGCCGCCGACGACCACGCCGACTTCGACGCCCATGGAACGCGCCTGGGCGATATCAGCAGCAATGCGATCGGCGACCGCAACGTCGATGCCGAAGCCCTGGCTGCCCATCAGGGCTTCTCCGGAGGCCTTCAGAAGAACACGCTTGAAGATAGGCTTGGAAGACATGCTGGCTCCTAGGGATTGGTCTGATGCCGGATACACGAAGGGCATCGCGTTGTCACGCGATGCCCGATTTTTTCCCTAACATGGTCTGCGACCAACTGGAGATCAGCCCTTGGCGGCCGCAGCGACTTCGGCAGCGAAGTCGGTCTCTTCCTTTTCGACACCTTCGCCGAGCAGCAGGCGGGCCATGCCGACGACTTCGATCGATGCGCCAGCGAGCTTTTCAGCATCCTTGACAGCCTGGCCAACGGTGACGTCGGGGTTGATGACGAAGGCCTGCGACAGGAGAGCAACTTCTTCGAAGAACTTGCGCATGCGGCCTTCGACCATCTTCTCGATGATGTTGTCCGGCTTGCCGGAAGCGCGGGACTGCTCGATGAAGACGTTGCGTTCGCGTTCGGCGACGGTTGCGTCGACTTCCTCAGCGCGGATGGCGAGCGGGTTGGTCGCGGCGATGTGCATGGCAACCTGACGGCCGATCGAGGTCAGCACTTCCTTGTCGCCGACCGACTTCAGGGCGACGAGAACGCCGAGCTTGCCGATGCCGTCGCCGGCAGCGTTGTGAACGTAGGTGGCAACAACGCCGTGCTCGACTTCCAGCTTGGCAGCGCGACGCAGGGTCATGTTTTCGCCGATCGTGGCGATCGCATCCTTGATCGTGTCAGCGACGGACTTGCCGGTTGCCGGATAGGTGGCGGCCGAGATGGCGTCGACGGAACCATCGGTGTTCAGCGCGACGCTGGCAATGCCGCGGACGAGATCCTGGAAGGCATCGTTGCGGGCGACGAAGTCGGTTTCCGAGTTGAGTTCGACGACGACGGCCTTGTGGCCGGCGCTGGCAATGCCGACCAGGCCTTCGGCTGCGGTACGGCCAGACTTCTTGTCGGCCTTGGCGATACCCTTGGCGCGCAGCCAGTCGATTGCAGCTTCGATATCACCGTTGGTTTCGGTCAGAGCCTTCTTGCAATCCATCATGCCTGCGCCAGACTTTTCGCGCAGTTCCTTCACCAGTGCAGCAGTGATTTCAGCCATTGTTTGCCTCTTATCGTTTCACGCGACGCCGTGGGACCGGCGCCTGTTTGGGGCACGAGTTGTACCCGGAAGTGTGACATCGTGATGAAGCCGAACCATCACGTCGAATTCGCCTCGGCTGGAGGTTATCACCCGCGGCCGGGCCGGCTTTCAAAAACGGAACCGGCCGCCAACCCGATTGGCTGAGTGGCGGCCGATTGCAACTATACTGCGATGGCGGGCAAACCCGCCATTTCGAATCAGGCGCCGGCTTCGTCTTCGAGAGCGGGCTCGACCGGAACTTCGGCGGAAGCGCCGATGTCGCGGCCAGCAGCGCCCTGCTGACGAGCGATGCCGTCGATGGCGGCGCGGGCGATCAGGTCGCAGTAGAGCGAGATTGCGCGCGAAGCGTCGTCGTTACCCGGGATCGGGTAGTCGATCAGGTCCGGATCGCAGTTCGAGTCGATGATCGCAACGACCGGGATACCGAGGCGCTTGGCTTCGTCGATCGCGATCTTTTCCTTGTTGGTGTCGATGATGAACATCAGGTCCGGCGTGCCGCCCATGTCCTTGATACCACCGAGAGCCTTGTCGAGCTTTTCACGCTCGCGCTCGAGGTTCAGACGCTCTTTCTTGTTGTAGCCGGACTGTTCCGAAGACAGGATCTCGTCGAGCTTGCGCAGGCGCTGGATCGAGTTCGAAATGGTCTTCCAGTTGGTCATCATGCCGCCGAGCCAGCGGGAGTTGACGTAGTACTGGGCCGAACGCTTGGCCGAGTCTGCGATCAACTCGGAAGCCTGACGCTTGGTGCCAACGAACAGGACGCGGCCGCCGCGGGCGACGGTGTCGGACACGACCTGAAGGGCGCGCGACAGCATCGGAACGGTCTGAGCCAGGTCGATGATGTGGATGTTGTTACGATCGCCGAAGATGTACGGCTTCATCTTCGGGTTCCAGCGATGCGTCTGGTGGCCGAAGTGAACGCCAGCTTCCAGAAGCTGACGCATGCTAAAGTCGGGCAATGCCATGCCTTTTACTCCTTTTCCGGTTTAACCCCCGCGAAACAAACAGCGTCCTTTTTCGACGCCACCGGCGGAAACGGCCGGATTTCTCCCGGTCGATCCCAAGCTTCGCGTGTGGAATGGAGCTGCCCATATAGGGCTTGCCCTTGGAAATCAAGAGTATTGCGTGACAAAATCGAGGGAGCGTCCGTCGAGCGGACCTCAATCGGCCTTGCAGTCGCCCGATCCCAGCACCTCAAGCTTCGTCAGCTTGCCGCTCAGGATGAAATCGCCGTAGTCCAGCGTCAGATCCTGCGTGATGCCGTTTTCGTAGAGCTTGAAGGACTGGGTATAGATCGGGAGAACGTCGCCGACGGCCTTCTCGTCGTAGTAGGCGATGGACACCGGCCAGTAGGCCGTTCCGGCGAGCGCCTCGGACGTCTTGTCCTTCTGCGCGTCCTCGCCGGGCTTGCGCTCCGGACCGACAATCGTGGTGGTCAGATAGCTTTTGTCGCCATCCTCGGATCCGTCGAATATGCGGGCCTCGAAGAAGGTGCGACCCTTGCGGGCATTCTCGATGACTTCAAGCATGTGCTCGGCCGGAAATCGGCTATCGGCCAGTTCGACCGCGCGTTTGGCGGGTTCCGAAAGCTCGATCTTCACCTTGCCGTCCTCGTCGGCCGCCGCCCCGCTCACATCCTTGTCGAGCTGATCGTCGGTGAAGGACTTCGTCTCGAAACGAAACTTGCCCTTCACGAGATCCTCGAAGGTGAAGCTCTGCTGATCCGTGACGCGAACCTGCTCTCCGGTGTCGATGCGGGTAACGAAGCGGAAATTCGTCGTGTAGCCGGCGCATTCCGAACCGCTGAACTCGTAGACCATGCGGCCGCGCATGCCCTCGATGCCGGAGCGGTCCGACGCCTGTTTCAGTTCGATATCGTAGACTGCGCGATGCGGCACAAGGCCGCCCGCAACCGCAGCATTCGCCGATGCACCCGTCATGCTGAGCGTACCGAAGGCAGCCAACGCAACCGCAAATGACGAACGAAACATCGATATCCTCCTGTTGGACTCTTTTGCGATGTTATAAGAACAGATCCGGCAAAAGCGAGACCTGCTTTGGTCACCACGGGATTCTTTTTCAACTTACTAACAGATCCGGGAAACACACATGTCCGATAGCATCGACGGTCGTCTGGCGGCCATGGGCATCCAGCTGCCGGAAGCAGCCGCCCCCGCCGCCAATTATGTGCCTTATGTCATCAGCGGCAACCTTCTCTATCTCTCCGGCCAGTTGCCGATCGAAGGCGGCAAGCTCGCGGTGACCGGCATCGTCGGCACCGATGTGACGCTTGCCGACGCCCAGCGCGCAGCCGAACTCTGCGCCATCAACATCCTGGCCCAGGCCAGGTCGGCACTCGGCGGCGATCTCTCCCGGATCACGCGCGTCGTCAAGCTCAACGGTTTCGTTGCTTCGGCCCCTAACTTCACCGAGCAGCACCTCGTGATGAACGGCGCTTCGAACCTGATCGCAAACGTACTCGGCGAGGCCGGAAAACATGCCCGCGCAGCCGTCGGCATGGCATCGCTGCCGCTCAACGCCGCCGTAGAGATCGACGCGATCCTGGAGATCAAGGCGTGACCTCGGCAGACTGGATCAAGGAACGCCCGGTCGCCCATCGCGGCTATCACGACATGAACAACCAGGTCTGGGAGAATACGCTCTCGGCCTTTTCGCGTGCGGTGGACGCCGGCTTTGCCATCGAATGCGACATTCAGCTTTCTTCCGACAGCGTGCCGATGGTCTTTCACGATCACGACCTGCAGCGCCTCTGCGGGCTCAAGGGCGAAGTGCGGGAACGCACAGCCGGTGAACTCGGCATGCTTTCGATCGGCGGCACCGCAGACCGCATTCCGACGCTCAAACAGATGCTCGCGCTCGTCAAGGGGCGCGTGCCGCTGGTCATCGAACTCAAGGGCATCAGTGCCGAGGAGGATGACGGCCTCGCGGAAGCCGTGCTCGATGTGCTGGAAGGCTATGACGGCAAGGTCGCCTTGATGAGCTTCGACCACTGGCTGCTGAAGAACCTCAAGTCCCTCGACTGCCCATACCCGGTCGGCCTGACTGCCGAAGGCGCGGATCCTGAACGGTTCTTCGTGCATGACGAGGCCATGCAACTCGGGCTGGATTTCGTCTCCTACTGCGCCCCCCACCTGCCGAACAGCTTTGTCACGGCTCTCCGGGAAAAAGGCATTCCGGTCATCACCTGGACGGTCAGGGATGAAATCATGCGCGAGCATACCTATAAGTATGCAGACCAGATGACCTTCGAGGGTTTCGATCCGCGCGAGACGCCGGTTGCGACCGCCTGACGGGAGACGCATGACAGGAGACATGACGATCCGGATCGAAAGATCCTTTTGTGCGATCGCACCGGAACGCTGGGCGCAACTCTGCGGCGCCCGGCGGGGATCGAAGGACTATAATCCCTTCAACTCCCATGCCTTCCTGTCCGCTCTGGAGGAATCGGGATCGGCCGCGGCGCAGACCGGCTGGCTCGGCCATCACCTTCTCCTCGAAAACAGCGACAGCGCACTTATCGGCGCCGTGCCCTGCTACCTCAAAAGCCACAGCCGGGGCGAATACGTCTTCGACCACGGCTGGGCGGATGCCTTTGAACGCGCCGGCGGCCGATACTATCCGAAACTGCAAAGCGCCATTCCTTTCACACCCGCAACAGGGCCTCGCCTCATGGCGGCCATCGGTCAGGATGGCAGCGCCATTCAAGGCGTTCTGGCCGGCGGATTGCGGCAGGTCGCGGACGAGCTCGGCGTTTCCTCGGCACACGCGACCTTTGTGCCGGAAAATGAAATGCGGGTCTTCGAGGCGGAGGGCTTCCTGCACCGCACGGACCAGCAGTTCCATTTCATCAACAACGGCTATGCCAACCACGAGGCGTTTCTCGAAACGCTCGCCTCCCGCAAGCGCAAGGCGCTGAAAAAGGAACGTCGCGCCGCGCTTGAAAACGGCATCACCATCGACTGGCTGACCGGATCGGATCTGACCGAGGATATCTGGGACCAGTTCTTCGCCTTCTACATGGATACCGGCAGCCGCAAATGGGGCAAGCCTTACCTGACCCGGCTGTTTTATTCGCTGATCGGCGAACGGATGGCTGACGACATCCTGCTGGTCATGGCAAAGCGCAACGGCAGATATATTGCGGGCGCCATCAATTTCATCGGCGCCGATACGCTGTTCGGCCGTCATTGGGGCTGTGTCGAGGATCACCCCTTCCTGCATTTCGAGGTCTGCTATCACCAGGCGATCGATTTCGCTCTGGCAAAAGGCCTGAAGAAGGTGGAGGCCGGCGCGCAGGGCGAACACAAGCTCGCGCGCGGCTACCAACCGGTGACCACCCATTCCGCTCACTACATCGCCCATGCGGGGCTGAGGCGCGCGGTTTCCGACTATCTGGAGCACGAACGACGGGAGGTCGCGCAGATCGGCGACTATCTCGACGAGCACACGCCTTTCCGCAAGGGCGAGAGGCAGCAGCGCGAGGACGACTGAGCGACCGAAGCCATCCTTGATCCCAAGCGAGTGATCGCATTAAGTGGCGCCGACAACGAGGAGATAGCCATGACCAGCCCGGCCTACGATCCGAACAACATCTTCGCCAAGATCCTGAAAGGGGATATCCCCTCCGTGAAGCTCTACGAGGACGACGACACCCTCGCCTTCATGGATGTGATGCCGCAGGCGACCGGTCACCTGCTGGTCATCCCCAAGGTCGGCTCACGCAACATCCTCGATGCCGATCCGACCGTTCTCGCCAAGCTGATACCGGTGGTGCAGAAACTCGCGGTCGCCGCCAAGGAAGCCTTCGAAGCCGATGGCGTGTTCGTTGCCCAGTTCAACGAGCCGGCAGCCGGGCAGACCGTTTACCACCTGCATTTCCACGTCATTCCGCGTCATGAGGGCGTGCCGCTCAAGCCGCATTCCGGCAAGATGGAGGATATCGAAGTGCTGAAAGCCAATGCGGAGAAGATCAGGGCCGCACTCTGAACTCGACCTCGAGACAATGCGGCGAAACGCAGCCGACTTGGTATTCGACTGGCTGACCGGCAAGCCAGTCGGCGCATCTTCAGAAGGAGCACCGAGATGAACGACAATCTTTACTACGCCATCGTCGGACACAACACGAATACGAACGAAGGTCTCGGCCGGCTTCTCGGGCTCGTCATCGCCTTTGTCGTCATCGGCGGCGGCTTCTTCTGGCTGATCGGCTAACGCCCCTCACGCTTCGGGGCTGACATAGCCGTTCCTCACCGGGAACGGCCAGTTCTTCAGCAACTCGGTATCAGGACGGAAAATCTCCACCTTCAACGGATAGCAGGCGGCGACATCGCTCGAATGCTCGGAACTGCAATCGCCGCCCGGGCAGGCCGACAGGCCGCCGAGAAGATCGATTTCCGCGAAGAATTCGATGAAATCACCCGGCCGGACCGGGCTCGCCTTCATGAAGTACTGGTGGGTATCGCGGGTGAAGCCCGTGCACATGAAAACGTTGAGCACGTCGTGCACATGGGGCTCGGCCTCCGCGAAGCTCAGCCCCCGCGCGCCGGCAAGCGCTCGTGTCAGGTTCGAATGACAGCAATTGTGATAGTCGCCACCGGACAGCAGCCTGTTGGTATAGGGGTCGCAGCGCGTACCGATGACATCGTGAACGCCGCCGCCATCGTCATCGAAGCCGTACCAGGCAAGCGTATCATGGGTGATCGTCGCCATCGGCCGCAGATAGGGAAGCGTACTCCACAGACGGTCGCCGACCGTAACGTGTGTGGCATGCAGCGCACGGGTCTTGCCGCTGAAGAACCGCTCTGAAAGGTCATTCGCATTCCAAAGGTTGAGATCACCGACCTGCGCGCCCTCGACGCTGACGATCCGGAAGAAATGCCCCTTCGGCACGTTGAACGTCCGCCCGTCACGTGGCGGGACGACGACTTCGTCGATCTTTTCGAGATTGCTCCGGGCCTCATTCAGCAGCGCCATGTTCGGCGTCGGCAAGGTCCCGTTGGGATAGACGACAACGGGTTTGACGGCACGCCGTGCGGCGGCATCCGCGGGAGCGGCGATCTGTGGCCTGATGTTCATGGAAATCCTCCGTCTTGCTGCGGGTTGAGGATGATCGTCCGTCGGAAACTGCACGCCGGCAAGGGCTCTGGCAAGACGGCTTCTTCTTGCCTCAAGAGCAAGCATGGCTTAGCCATGGAGGTATGAAGCTCCCGCCGCTCCCCAGTCTGCGCGCCTTCGAGGCCGCTGCCCGCAAGGAAAGTTTCCGCCATGCCGCAGCCGAACTCGGCATGACGGCAGCAGCCGTCAGCCAGCATGTCAGGGCGCTGGAGGGCTGGTTAGGGATCGCTCTTTTCGAACGCAGCGCGCGCGGTGTCCGGCTCACCCCGGAAGGGCGGGATTTCAGCGGCACCGTATCGGCAAGCCTCGGGGCGATTGCTGCCGCAGCGGAGCAACTTGCCGCTGCGCGCCGGCCGCGGCAGGTGCGCCTTGCCTGCCTGCCATCGGTGGTATCGCACTGGCTCGCCCCTCGCCTTCCTGCCTTCCGGGCAGCGCATCCCGGCATACAGGTGACGATCGGCTATTCCGCCGGCGCAGAAACGCCCGCGGAGGCGAAGGCCGACCTCCTGATCCGGCATGGTGCCCGGCCATCTCCCGAAGCATTGCCGATCCTCAGCGCAGCGACCCGCCCGACCGCAGCGCGCAGCTATGTCGAACGGAAAGGCCCGTTTCCCGATGCGGCCGATCTCGCCCGCGCGGACCTGCTGCATGACGAGGACAAGGCGGCGTGGCGGCGATGGTTTACCGAAGGGGGTATCGTGGCGCCGACGGAATCCGGTCCGCTGTTCGCAGACTTCAACCTGCTTGTCAGCTCGGTGACTTCGGGGTTGGGGGTGGCGCTCTGCCCGAGCGCACTGATTGCCAACGAACTGGCACGCGGCGAACTGCAGATCCTTTTCGAGCGCGCGAGCGACACGGAAAAGCACTACTGGCTCCTCGAGGCGGATCGACCGACACCGGAGGCCCTGCTCATGCGCGACTGGCTGCTTTCGGAGTCCCGCAATTCAGGCCAGCTTTCTTCGTGAAATCCCGGTGGGTATCGTAGTCCGTCGATGCGGCGGCCCGATCAATAGAGGGTGATTCCAAGCGCCAGCAGCGCAAGCGACACGACGACCCCGACGACGACACGCTCGCCCGCCAGCAGGAAGGCCAGAAAACCGATGCCCGCTGCGCCCAGCCGCATCCATAGCGGCGTGTGCTCAAGACTGCCGGTCGGAAAGACGATGAGCTTTGAGGTGACGGCCATGACGAGAGCGGTGGCAACCGCCCTCACCCACAAAAGCGCTTCCGAACCCTCGGCCAGGCGGTTCCCGGCCACCACGCCGAGCCAGCGCCAGATATCGGTCGCCAACCAGCCGGCAACCAGAATCACGACATAGGGCCACCAGTCGCCGACGCTCATGGCCCGCTTCCTTCGTTGCGCGATTTCCTCGCGCGGACCACATGGCGGTCGAGCAGATAGGCCAGGGTACCGCCTCCAAGACCGACGATCAGAATGTCGAAGCCCGGCACCACAAGCGCCAGAAGTGGACCGCCGATGACGCCGACCACAAAAGCGATCCTGACCACGGAATGGCGAGCCGAGGCCCAGATCGACGCAACGAAATAGACCGGCGTCAGAAAGAACAACACGCCCGCAACGGGCGGGGGAAAGGTGGAGACGAGACCGTAGCTCAATCCCACCAATATCGTGTTGACCAGCACGAGCGTCAGACCGAATCCGGCGAAATAGGCCGTGCGCGCCTCCCGCGGAACGGTCTTCAAGGTGCCCATGGCGAAGACCCATGCGGTAATCGCCACGAAATGCGAGAGAAAGAGCAGCAGCCATGTGGGTGTCCGCTCGTTGCGCATCTCCGGAACGAGCGAGGCGACCATGGGCATCATGCGGATCGAAGACAGGGACACGGCAAGAAACATCGCCAGGATATTCGCCCCGCTCGCCATCATGCCGATGAGGATCATCTTCGCCGGCAAGGCCCACACCATCAGGGTCATCAGCATCGCCTGCTCGCGGGAGATACCCGATTCGAGCGCGAAGGCGGCGAAACCGACGAAGGACGTCATCAGGATGATCGCAGGCAGGCTGAAAATGCCCGCAGCCCCTTTTGCCGCCCAGCGCAGCGAGGTGAATTGAGGAAGAGGCTGGGTCATTCAACAAAGGCCAAAGCGAAACAGGAGGGCGCAGGAGACGTGCAACAGACCTACACCGTTCACCGGTCCCGCGGCAAGACCGCGGGACAGACCGCGTTTCAACGCATACCGTCAGGCCCGCCGCTGACCGAAATCATCAGCCATCGGTCGCCGTCCTTCTTGTAGACCTCCGTCCAGCGGCCGGAAATGGACTTTGCGCCGGTGTCCGGTGTCTCGACCGCAGCCTCGTAGCTGTAATGGACCACGCCCACCTCGTGATCGAAGACCGTAACCTTCAGGGGCTTCAGACGGTACCGCAGGACACGCGGCGAATAGGGACCGACCGAGGCGATCGCCGCTTCGTAGTCATGGGGCGCATCGGTGCCGGTCACCCAGCCGGAGTATTCGCGATGCAGGAGCTTGCGAACCGGCTCGGTTTCCCGCCGCCGGGCAACTTCCCACAAGGCCGCAACGTGATCCCACAACTCCCGCTGCTCATCGGTGAACCGGGCATCGTCGCCCGCATCCGTATCCATCAAGATCGCCTGTCTCAAGCCATGCACTTCATTGAAGGCTACGCGCGGTCGCAACCCGCCGCAACCTCATCGAAAGGATAGGTGCTCCGATCACGCGATCGTCATCACCCGAAAAAGAAGCCCCCGGATCGTCGATCCGGGGGCTTTCATCAATAAGATCATCCGAGGGCAGATCAATGCCGAGGCCTCAGCCTTTCTTGGGCACTTTCGGCACCGAACTCCGACGCTTCGGCGGCACTTCGACCACAGCTTCCGTCTTCTCGGCCTTCGCCTTGGCCTTGCGCGGCTTCTTCACTGCTTCCGCAGCTTCCGCGGCGACCTCGACAAGTTCGGCCTCAGGCTTCGGCTTTACCGGTGCGGCATCGGCAACGGCCTCGAGGTCGAGGATGTCGGAGCCATCTTCGCCTTTCTTGACGCCGACCTTGACCACCCCGCCCTTGCGCAGCTTGCCGAACAGGATCTCGTTGGCGAGCGGCTTCTTGATGTGCTCCTGGATGACCCGCGACAGCGGTCGGGCGCCCATCTTTTCGTCGTAACCGCGCGTGGCGAGCCATGCGATGGCTTCCGGCGCGAGGTCGAAGGTGACGTTGCGCTCGGAAAGCTGGGCTTCGAGCTGCATGACGAATTTCTGCACGACCTGATGGATCACTTCCGTCGGCAGCGGGGCAAACGGAATGGTCGCATCGAGACGGTTGCGGAACTCCGGTGTGAACAGACGGTTCAGCGCCTCTTCATCCTCGCCGGTCCGCTTGGACGAGCCGAAACCGATGGCCGACTTCGCCATTTCGGACGCGCCCGCATTTGTCGTCATAATCAGGATGACGTTGCGGAAGTCGATCTTCTTGCCGTTATGGTCGGTCAGCGAACCGTGGTCCATCACCTGCAACAGGATGTTGTAGATGTCCGGATGCGCCTTCTCGATTTCGTCGAGCAGCACGACCGAATGCGGATGCTGGTCGACGCCGTCAGTCAGGAGACCGCCCTGGTCGAAGCCGACATAACCGGGAGGAGCGCCGAGCAGGCGCGAAACCGTGTGCCGCTCCATATATTCCGACATGTCGAAGCGCAGCAGTTCCACGCCGAGCGAAGCGGCGAGCTGCTTGGCAACCTCGGTCTTGCCGACGCCGGTCGGACCGGAGAAGACATAGCAGCCGATCGGTTTGTTCGGTTCGCGCAGGCCGGCACGGGCCAGCTTGATCGAGGTGGAAAGCGCCTCAATGGCCTTGTCCTGGCCGTAGACGACCGAACGGAGTTCCTTTTCGAGGTTGGCGAGCACCATCTCGTCGTCCTTGGACACCGTCTTCGGGGGAATGCGGGCCATGGTGGCGATCGTTGCCTCGATCTCCTTTTCGGTAATCAGCTTGCGGCGCTTGGAAGCGGGGAGAAGCATCTGGGCCGCCCCCGTTTCGTCGATCACGTCGATCGCCTTGTCGGGCAGCTTGCGGTCCGAGATGTAGCGCGCCGAAAGCTCGACGGCCGACTTGATCGCCTCGTTGGTATAGCGAAGCTTGTGATAGTCCTCGAAATAGGGCTTGAGGCCCTTCATGATCTCGATGGCATCGTCGACCGAGGGTTCGTTGACGTCGATCTTCTGGAAGCGGCGAACCAGCGCGCGATCCTTCTCGAAGAACTGACGATATTCCTTGTAGGTGGTCGAGCCGATGCAACGGATCGCACCCGAGGACAATGCCGGCTTCAGAAGGTTGGACGCATCCATCGCGCCGCCCGAGGTGGCGCCCGCGCCGATCACCGTGTGGATCTCGTCGATGAAGAGCACCGCACCGGGATAGTCCTCGAGTTCCTTGACGACCTGCTTCAGGCGCTCTTCGAAATCGCCGCGGTAACGGGTGCCGGCAAGCAGCGTGCCCATATCGAGCGAGAAGATGGTCGCATCCGCCAGCGCCTCCGGAACCTTTCCTTCGACGATCCGCTTGGCCAGGCCTTCGGCAATCGCCGTCTTGCCCACGCCGGGATCACCGACATAGAGCGGATTGTTCTTCGAGCGGCGGCAAAGCACCTGGATCGTCCGGTTGACCTCGTCGTTACGGCCGATGAGCGGATCGATGCGCCCGTTCTTGGCCTTCTCGTTCAGGTTGACGCAGTAAGCCTTGAGCGCTTCCTGCTTGGTCTTTGCGGACCCCTCTTCCTGCTCGCGGGCCTGCTTGGCTTCGCCGTCGCCTTCTTCAGCACCACGCGGCGGACGGACCTGGGCCGAGCCCGGCCGCTTGCCAATCCCGTGGGAGATGTAGTTGACGGCGTCATAGCGGGTCATCTCCTGCTCCTGCAGGAAGAAGGCCGCATGGCTTTCCCGCTCGGCGAAGATCGCAACGAGGACGTTGGCGCCGGTCACCTCTTCGCGACCCGACGACTGCACATGGATCACGGCGCGCTGGATGACCCTCTGGAAACCGGAGGTGGGCTTTGAATCCTCGTCGTAACCGGTGACGAGATTGGCGAGTTCATTGTCGACATAGTCGATCACGGTCTTGCGCAGAACATCCAGATTGACATTGCAGGCGCCCATCACGGCCGCCGCATCCGCATCATCGATCAGCGCAAGCAACAGGTGCTCGAGCGTGGCGTATTCATGGTGCCGCTCGTTGGCGTAGGTCAGTGCCTGATGCAGCGCCTTTTCGAGGCTGGGAGAAAATGTTGGCACGTCAGATCCTCACTTCTTTTCCATGACGCATTGCAGCGGGTGTTCATGCTGTCTTGCGAAGTCCATCACCTGGCTTACCTTGGTTTCGGCGACTTCGTAGGTGAAGACACCGCATTCCCCCACACCGTGGTTGTGCACATGCAGCATAATGCGGGTGGCGGCTTCCCTGTCCTTCTGGAAGAAGCGCTCCAGGATGTGGATCACGAACTCCATCGGGGTGTAGTCATCGTTCAGCAGCAGGACGCGATACAGGTTCGGTTTCTTCGTCTTGGGCTTTGTGCGCGTGATGACGGACGTGCCACGATTGGCATTGTCCCCATCGCGCCCATTGCTCTGCATGAAGACCGGCTTGGCGATCATTTCAGTTCATTCTCCATTGTCCGGCCGATTTGCCGAAGATGCAATGCGACGGACGAACACTCAGGACAGTAAGGTAGTTCATATTCCGGTGATTTTAAGCCCCCCGACGCTCACTGCAAACAGAATCGCGGCGACGCACCGAAAAGCCTGAAAAGAGTCAAAGCGTATATCAGCCCCTTAAAAGCGCAAGACCGGCCGCACCAAGGTGCGGCCGGTCCGAAAATCCGGAACTGGACTGTTCGACAGCGATCAGGCCGCAGCCGAGTACGGCGTCGAAGACGTTGCCTTGGAGATGGTCGATTCGTAGGGTTTGTAGACCGTCTTGGCGAGATCGGCATACATTTCGCTCATCTTGGTTGCCTCGGCCACGAAGGACTCGTAGGAGGACTTCATGAAATTCGACTGCAACTCGAACGCGTTCTCGATGCTCTTTACGCCAGCGAGCGATTCCATGAAGGCCGCCGTGTCCTGGAAGGACTTCTTGGAGAACTCGGACGCTTCCGTCGCGATCGCCTGAAAGCCCTTGCTGATTTCTGCATAATTTTTCAGCATGGTATCCATGGCTTCCTTGCCCTTCTTATTGGCCTCATCGAAGTTGAACATGCGCAATTCCTCCTGCTCGTGCCCTTTTTGAATGCAGCGGACGATAGCAGATGCACAAATTTGGTCAAGTAGTCTTGTGCGCCGCAATATCCTCTTATGGTTGCAATTGCGACCAAAACAAAAAAGCCGACCGCAACACGGCCGACCTCTCATTCCTTGAAAAGGAAAACATATATCAGTCTCTATGCAACTCTCGGATTAGAGATCGACGTCGAGAATGGCCATCGAAAAATTATAGGAAAGATCGCCGTCTTCCTCGTCCTTGAACACCACGCCCAGAAACTCCTCGCCGGCATAGACTTCGGCGGAATCGTTCTTGCGCGGACGCGCCTTGACCGAGATGCTCGGACCGAACATCCGCTTGAAATAGGCGTCGAGTTTCTTGATTTCTTCGGGCTTCACTGAAATTCTCCATGTCGATTCAATTTGGCCCGCTTGTCGCATGTGCCGTCAGCAGATGTAAAGACGCAAACGGCATGAACGCCACCGGCCGGCGATCCCTCGCAGGCCGGTGGCGCCCGATATGAATCAGTCGTCTGCAGCGAGCATCTGGTCCATGGAACGGGCCGGCTCCGCGCAACCCGCCTCCCCGACCACGCGGGCCGGAACGCCGGCGACCGTCGACCCCTTCGGCACAGGCTTCAGAACGACCGAGCCGGCAGCGACGCGCGAGCAGCAGCCGACCTCGATATTGCCGAGCACCTTGGCTCCGGCTCCGATCATCACGCCGTCACCGATCTTCGGATGACGGTCGGCGCCTTCCTTGCCGGTGCCGCCGAGCGTCACGCCGTGCAGGATCGATACATTATCGCCGATACGCGCCGTTTCGCCGACGACAAGACCGGTCGCATGATCGAGGAAGATGCCCTTGCCGATGCGAGCGGCCGGATTGATATCGGTCTGGAAGACGCTGGAGGAACGGCTCTGCAGATAGAGCGCGAAATCGCGCCGGCCTCGGTTCCACAGCCAATGGGCCAGACGATGGGTCTGGATGGCATGGAAGCCCTTGAAATAAAGGACCGGCTCCATGAAGCGCGTGCAGGCCGGGTCGCGGTCGTAGACAGCCTGAATGTCGACGCGCACGATCTGGCCCCATTCCGGCCAGTCGCGCAGCATCTCATCGAAGGCCTGGCGCAGCAGGATCGCCTGCATATCCGGATGGTCGAGGCGTTCGCAGATCCGGTAGATGACGCAGTCCTCGAGCGAGCGATGATTGAGGATGGTCGAATAGAGAAAAGTCGCAAGCAGAGGGTCGTGCTCGGCGGCCGAGCGCGCCTCCCCCTGGAGACTATCCCAGATCGGGTCCATCGACATGATATGCTCTCGCTTGAGGAATTCGCTCTTTGCGGCCATCGCCGGTCTCCTCGTTTCATTTCTAACATCATTATATAGTCCATCCTCGATTCAACATAAATGGGCTCCGAGAAATGAAACACACCAGCCAATTCGCCGCCGGCAAGATCCTCGCCACCTGCCAGAACGGCGTGGGCATCCTGACGATCGACAATCCGGAGCGGAAAAACGCAATCAACGCGGCCATGTGGCGCGCCATTCCGGATGCGATGCACTGGCTCGTTTCCGACGCAGGCGCGCGCGTGGTGATGCTGACCGGTGGCGGCACGAAGGATTTCAGCGCCGGCGCCGACATTTCCGAATTCCCGACAGTGCGCAAGGATACGGCAACGGCGCGGGTTTACGAGAGCGACAACAGCGCCGCCTTCTCTGCGATCCGTAATGCCCGTATTCCGGTGATCGCCGCGATCCGCGGCATCTGTTACGGCGGAGGTTTCGGGCTGGCGGCCGCGGCGGACCTGCGTATCGCCGCCGATGATGCCGCTTTTGCTGTGCCTGCCGCCCGGCTCGGGCTTGCCTATCCGGCGGACGCCGTGCAGGATTTTTTCCATGCGCTCGGTCCTCAGCTTGCGCGGAAAATGCTGTTCACCGGCCTTGCGGTCGGGGCCTCCGAGCTTTGCGAGGCAGGCTTCCTTATGGAGATCACCGCACCGGCGGCGCTCGACGCAGCCGCGCTGTCGCTCGCCGAAATCATCGCGGCCAATGCGCCGCTTTCCGTGCAGGCGTCCAAGCTCGCTCTGCGCGCCGTCGCAACCAATGATGACGACCTGCTGCGCGAAGCGGAGGTCATCGGAGCGGCAACCTTCGACAGTGCCGACTATGCCGAGGGACGGGCGGCCTTCGCCGAAAAGCGCCGTCCGGTCTTTTCCGGCCGTTGAACGGCACACCCGTCTGCATTAATAGGTTGCATTTCAGTTTGTTGCAATTTAAGATGGAGCTCATATCATCCCCTCATCAACCGGGGGATGACAATGAGTTGGATAAGTGAAACCGAGATCCTGAAAGACCGCCAGAAACTGAATGGTGATCTCCAACCCCTGACCAACAGTGTCATGCTGCGCGTGCTGGGAAGCCCGCGGGGCAATTATGACCAGACCTGTCGTCCGGTCACCAATCCCAGGATAAACCGGCTCATCGTCACGGCGGATGTCGGCCCCTTTTCCGTGACCGGCCTGAAGCCCGTGGTCGAACGTCTGAAGCTTGCCTTCGCGGATATCAGGCAGAAGCAACCGGCCATCCATGCCGCGCTCGGCAATGCAGGCATGCTCTGCTGCCGCTATGTGCGCGGCAGCCGGGCCTCGATCAGCAACCATTCCTGGGGATGTGCGATCGACCTTACGCTGGAAGGCAGGCTGGATTCACGCGGCGACGGCAAGGCGCAGAAGGGCCTGATCGCCATTCATCCCATCATGAACGCCCATGGCTTCTTCTGGGGTGCCGCATTCAGCACCGAGGATGCCATGCACTTCGAGATCTGCCGTCAACAGTTGCTCGAGTGGCATGAGGGCGGCCTCCTCGGCGAGAAGGCGGAATTGCCTGCGGAGGCGAACAGGCTGGCGCTCGGCGACCGCGGTCCGGACGTCGAATGGGTGCAGGAGCGACTGAACCGTCTCTACGGTCTGGACGTCGAGGAGGACGGCATCTTCGGTCCGGCGACCCGCGCCGCCGTCATCGAATTCCAGATTCGCCAGGGTCTCGCCACCGACGGTATCGCGGGACCGAAGACGATGGCGGCACTGCGCGAGGCGTCACCGCAATAGGGTCTACGCCTTCAGCCCGCGATAGAAATCGAGCACGGCCTTCTTGAAGACCCGGTCGCCGACGGCGAGCATGTGATCGCGGTTCGGAATGTCGATCGCCTGCGCATGGGGCATCAGGGCAGCCAGTTCGTGCGGCGAGCCTGCGATATCGTCCTTCGTCCCGACGGCAATCAGGACCGGGACATCGACCTTTGCAATATCGGCGCGGCTCACCAACTCCCGTGAAGTACTGATGCAGGCGGCAAGCGCGAAACGATCCGAATGGGTCTGTTCGGCGAACTGGCGGAACATGCGGCCACGCTCATGGGTCACATCATCGAGCGATGGAGCCAAAAGAGCATCGGCGATCGGGTCCCAGTCGCCGACACCGTCGCAAAGGCCGATCCCCAACCCACCGAACACGAGGGAGCGGACGCGGTCGGCATGCTCCATTGCCAGAAAGGCGGAAATGCGCGCGCCCATGGAATATCCCATGACATGGGCCTGCTCTATACCGAGATGGGTCAGCAGAGCCGCTGCGTCCCCCGCCATCAGCGAGGGGTAGTAGGCGTCCGGCTCATGCGGCCGGTCGCTTGCGCCATGGCCGCGATTGTCGATGGCGATGACGCGGTAGCCGGCCTCGCCCAGGGTCCTCAGCCATCCCGGATAGACCCAATTGACGTTTGCCGTGGAGGCGAAGCCGTGAATCAGCAACACCGGTTCGCCTGTCGGATCTCCCTCGTCGAAATAGGCCAGTTGGAAACCGTCATGCATGAAGGAAGAGAAGGGAGGCGCATCGAGATTCATCGGTCATTCCTGTCGGCTGTATCGTGGGGAGACAATATTGAAGGCGGCGGCGTCCTCAAACCCCTTTCTGTGTGTTTTTCTGTGACTCCGCATCGTGTTTGGCTCTACCCTTTTTTGAGGAAGGAAGATAATGTCCGGGCACTTTCGAATGGCATAGCGGAGAAAAACATGGCCGGGCACAGCATTCCCCATTTCCAGAACGACGGCGGTCACGCAGTGATCGAGATCGGCGTGAAGGAATTCATGTGCACGGGCGCATCGGCCCCCTTCGACCATCCGCATATCTTCATCGACATGGGGCATGACGACGAAAAAGTCTGCTCCTACTGCTCGACGCTCTACAAGTACAACCCGTCCCTCAAGACGGAACAGACCAACCCGCCGGGCTGCGTCTATCACGTGAAGGCGGCCTGAGCGGCGTCCTGATCGGCCAGTTGCATGACCATCAAGACCGCCGCCATCATCGGAGCAGGCGTGGCGGGCTTGACTGCTGCGCTTTCGCTCGCACGGCATGGCATCCATGTCGATATCCTGGAACAGGCCCCGCAACTCGGTGAGGTGGGCGCCGGCCTCCAGCTTTCGCCCAACGCCACCCGCATTCTCGCCGAACTCGGCGTATTGGCGGATCTAGAACGTCACTGGATCGAGCCGGACGAGATTCGGCTCGCGTCGGGCGCGACACTCAAGCCGCTCGCCACCGTTCCAGTCGGCCGCTTCGCCCGCGAGCGCTGGGGAGCGCCCTATGGCGTCCTTCACCGCTCGACGCTGCAACAGGCGCTGTTGACTGCGGTCATCCGCAATTCCCTGTGCAGGCTCCAACTCGGCCAGCGCATTGAACACCCGACGGCTTCGGCGGTCGAGGCGATCACCGGGACAAGGCCGGATCTGGTGGTCGGCGCCGACGGGGCATGGTCGCCGGCGCGCAAACTGATCGAAGGCGGCCCGACAATAAGCTTTTCGGGCAATATCGCCTGGCGCCTGACGATCGAAGCCGCCGGCGCGCCGGCCTTCCTCGGGGAGCGTTGCGTTACCGCCTTCCTCGGCCCGAAGACGCATCTGGTCTGCTATCCACTCAAAGAGATCGACGGCTTCAATCTGGTCGCCATCGCGGCCGGAATGAACCCTGGCGAGACCTGGGCGGCCCAGGGAAGCGACGTGCAGCGCGGCATGCTGCTGGCACAGTTTTCCGGCTGGAATTCTTCGATCCTTACGCTTCTCGCGGGTGTGAAGCAGGCGACCTTCTGGCCCCTCTACGAAGCATCGGCCGGGCGCTGGCAGAATGGTCGCGATACCGTGCTGATCGGGGATGCCGCCCATGCGATGATGCCGTTTTCTGCCCAGGGTGCGGTGATGGCCATTGAGGACGGGTTCGAGCTCGCCGGTCACGTCTCGGGTCATTCTGCCCTGCCGGACGCCCTCGCCGCCTTCGAGACCCATCGCAAGGCTCGCGCCGGCCGAGTGAGGGATCGCGGTGCGTTCAACAAATTCGCCTATCACGCCCGAGGTCCGGTTCGCATCGCGCGCGACATCGTCCTGTCGCTGCGCCCGCCGCAGAGCCTCGCCGCGGATATGGACTGGCTCTACGGCTACCGGGCAAAAGGCTGAACTCAGATCGCCGCTGCGGCGGCGAAGCCCTTCTCAAGATCCGCGATAATGTCCTCGACATTTTCCAGGCCGATCTGGAGGCGGATGACGGGCCCCTCCTTCGGCGCCTTGCAGATCTTGCGGTCGTCGAGATTGACCATGACGGCAAGGCTCTCGTAACCGCCCCATGAATAGCCGAGACCGAAAATATCGAGGCTGTCCAGGAAGGCGCGCGCCTTGGGTTTGAACTGGGCCGGATCGTCGACCGCCAGGACGAAGGAAAATATGCCGCTTGCGCCCTTGAAGTCGCGCTTCCAGATCTCGTGCCCGGGAAAGCTCGGCAAGGCCGGATGCAGAACGGTGGCGACATCCGCCCTGCCCTCCAGCCACTGCGCCACGGCAAGGGCGCTCTTCTGATGCGCCTCGAGACGCAAGCCCATGGTCCTCAGCCCCCGCAGGATCTGATAGGAATCATCCGGCGATACACAGACGCCGAGGGTAATCCTCGCATCGTCAAGCGCACGCCAATGGGCCTCGTTGGCCGAGACCGTGCCAAACAGCACGTCAGAGTGGCCGGAAGGATATTTCGTCGCCGCATGGATCGAGATGTCGACTCCGAAATCGAGCGGGCGAAAATAAAGGGGAGTGGCCCAGGTGTTGTCCATCGTCACCACGCAACCGTGCTTGTGGGCAACATCGGCAATGGCGCGAATATCCTGCATTTCGAAGGTGTTCGAACCCGGCGCCTCGGTATGCACGAGCCTGGTGTTGGGTCTGATCAGGGCCTCGATGCCGGCCCCGATGGCAGGGTCGTAATATTCCACGCTTACGCCGAGGCGTGCCAGCATGGTGTCGCAGAAGTGGCGGCAGGGCGAATAGACCGAATCGACGATCAGGGCATGGTCGCCGGCAGACAGGAAAGCCAGAAACGGAACAGTGATCGCAGCCAGACCCGACGGGACGAGGATCGTGCCGGCCGAACCCTCGAGTTCGTCGATCGCCATGCACAGGGCATCGGTCGTCGGGGTGCCGCGGGTACCGTAGGTGTATTTCTGCGCTCGCGTTTCCATGGTCCGGGTGTCGGGAAACAACACCGTCGAGGCGCGCACCACGGGCGGATTGACGAACCCGAAGAACTCCGACGGATCATTGCCGATATGGCAAAGCTTCGTGTCCGTACCGGCCTTGGCCAGCGTTTCTTTCCGGTTCTTCATGGGAGATGGTACCTTTGCTGAGGAGGGTCTTTCGACCGTCATTTGTGACCGCCCGCATTTGGCCGGTCAAGGGGGATGCGCTTGGCGCACGATATGCACAGAGTGCAATCCAAAGCGTTTGCGGCCGATGTTTTTTTGTTCAAGAGCCTGCTTCAGCGCACCGAAATCTGCCTCATTTTCAACCGGTTTTAGCAAATTGCCGCTTTTATGTCTGATTTCAATCATCAAGACTTGACCACACACCCATTTACGACTGTGATAAGTCGTCCGCTCCGGGAGGCTCGCGGACCGGCGAGCATAACTGTGCACCCGTACGCAACTCGCTGTGAGTCAAAAGACAACAAGATAAGGGTTGGGAAAAATGAACAAGACGATTCTGTCCGCCGTTCTCGGCGCCACGGTTTTCGGTTTCGGCGCAGCGGCGGCGAACGCCGGCACTCTGGACGACGTGAAGGCCAAAGGCTTCGTCCAGTGCGGTGTTAACGGCTCGAATCTTGCCGGCTTCGGCGCGCAGGACTCCTCGGGCAACTGGACCGGCCTCGACGTCGACCTGTGCCGCGCGGTTGCAGCCGCCGTCTTCGGCGACGCCACCAAGGTCAAGTACACGCCCCTTTCTGCGAAAGACCGCTTCCCGGCGCTGCAGTCCGGCGAAGTCGACATGCTTGCCCGCAACACCACCTGGACCATCAGCCGCGATTCGCAGCTCGGCTTCGACTTCCGCGCGGTGAACTATTATGACGGCCAGGGCTTCATGGTTCCGAAGAGCCTGAACGTGAAGTCCGCTCTCGAGCTTTCCGGCGCCGCGGTCTGCGTTCAGGCCGGCACCACCACCGAGCTCAACCTCGCCGACTACTTCAAATCCAACAACCTCGAATACAAGCCGGTCGTGTTCGAGAAGCAGGAAGAAGTCGACGCCGCCTATCAGTCCGGCCGTTGCGACGTCTATACGACCGACCAGTCGGGCCTCTATTCGATCCGCCTGTCGCTGTCGAACCCGGCCGATCACGTCATCCTGCCGGAAATCATCTCCAAGGAGCCGCTCGGTCCGGCCGTCCGCCAGAACGATTCGAAATGGCTGGATATCGTGACCTGGGCCCATTACGCCATGGTGGCGGCTGAGGAATTCGGCATCACCTCGGCAAACGTCGACGAGATGACCAGCTCCGCCAACCCGGACATCAAGCGCTTCCTCGGCGTCGAAAAGGACCAGACCATCGGCAAGGACCTCGGCGTTGACGAAAAGTGGGCCTACAACATCGTGAAGCAGGTGGGCAACTATGGCGAAAGCTTCGATCGCAACGTCGGCGAAGGCTCGAACCTGAAGATCCAGCGCGGCCTGAACTCCCTGTGGACCAAGGGCGGCCTGCAGTACGCCCCGCCGATCCGCTAAGCGCCAAGCAGACTTGGGAAGGCGCCTTCCCGGTGCCTTCCCACCGACAACGAATGAGAAGACGGCCGAAGACGGTCGCAACAGGGGATAACGCATGGCAGTGGTCGCCACGAACGGAGACGGCGCTGGCCGCCCGGTACAATCCTTCATTTACAACCCGACCGTTCGGCAGTTCGTATATCAGGCGCTGACGGTGCTGGCGATCGTCTGGCTTTTCTGGTTTGCCGGTTCGAACGCAATAGCGAACCTCGAAAAGGCCAACATGACGGCCGGTTTCGAGTTCCTCAACGGTCGTGCGGGCTTCGACATCGCGCAGACCCCGATCAGCTACTCGAGCGATGAATCTTACGCCCGGGCATTGCTCGTCGGTTTCATCAACACTTTGATCGTCGCCGGCTGCGGTATCGTTACCGCCACGATCATCGGCCTGCTCGTCGGCATCGGTCGTCTGTCGCACAACTGGCTGATTGCCCGCCTGACGACCGTCTATGTGGAAGTTTTCCGCAACATCCCGCCCCTTCTGGTTATCTTTTTCTGGTACAAGGGCGTGCTGTCGCTGCTTCCGGACGTCCGCGCCTCTCTTGAACTGCCGCTCTCGATCTTCGTCAGCAATCGCGGCATCTACATGCCTGCACCGATGTTCGGTGAAGGCGGCTGGATGATACTCGCGGCCCTGGCTGTCGGTATCGTTGCGGCCATCGCTTACACGAGATGGGCGAACAAGCAGCAGTTGCTGACCGGCCGACGCCCGCCGGTCCTGCTGGTCAACATAGCGCTGATCGTCGGCCTGCCGCTTGTCGTCTTTGCCGTCCTCGGCTTTCCCGTGACCTTCGACATTCCGGAGCTCGGAAAATTCAACATGCGCGGCGGCACCGTGATCGGGCCGGAATTCCTGTCGCTCTATCTGGCGCTTTCCTTCTATACGGCGGCCTTTATCGCCGAGATCGTGCGCGCAGGGATCAAGGGCGTATCGAAGGGTCAGAACGAGGCGGCCTCCGCTCTCGGTATTCGCCCGCGCCTTACGACACGTCTCGTCGTCCTGCCGCAGGCGCTGCGCATCATCATTCCGCCGCTCACCTCGCAATATCTCAACCTGACCAAGAATTCCTCGCTGGCGGTCGCCATCGGTTATGCCGATCTCGTGGCGGTCGGCGGCACGATCCTCAACCAGTCCGGCCACTCGATCGAGATCATCGCGATCTGGATGGCGATCTATGTGTCGATAAGCCTGGCGACTTCCCTGTTCATGAACTGGTTCAACGCCAAAATGGCCCTGGTGGAGCGCTGAGATGGACAAGAACTCCGTTTCCTATGTACGGCAGGACTTCCTGCCAGCCCTTCCCGCCCCGACCAGCGACAGTTCGGTCGGCGGCTGGCTGCACAAGAATCTCTTCGCCACGCCGCTCGACAGCCTGATGAGCGTCCTGTTCGGCGTCGTGATCGTTTGGTTCCTCGCCTCGAGCGTGGACTGGCTGTTCCTCTCGGCGGTCTGGACCGGTGAAGGCCGCGCGGCCTGCGCTACAATCGCCCAGGGCGGCACACAGCCCGATGGCTGGAGCGGCGCCTGCTGGGCCTATGTCGGCGACTGGTTCACCCAGTTCATGGTGGGGTCCTATCCGCGCGACCAGCTGTGGCGACCGATCCTGATCGCCATCCTGTTCGTCGGACTGCTGACCACGATGCTGATCCCGTCCTTTCCCCGCAAGGGACTGAACGCGATCCTGCTTCTGGTGGCTCTGCCGATCCTTGCCTATGTCCTGCTGCTCGGCGGCTATTTCGGCCTCTCCCATGTCGAGACGACCCAGTGGGGCGGCTTGATGGTGACGCTGATCCTGTCTTTCGTCGGCATCGTCGTCTCATTGCCCGTCGGCATCCTTCTGGCACTCGGACGCCGGTCGAAAATGCCGATCGTGAAGGCGGCCTGCATCGGTTTTATCGAACTGGTGCGCGGCGTGCCGTTGATTACCGTGCTGTTCATGGCCTCCGTGCTGCTGCCGCTGTTCCTCGCGCCCGGCAACAATATCGACAAGTTCCTGCGCGCGCTGGTGGGCGTATCCATCTTCGCCTCCGCCTACATGGCGGAAGTGATCCGCGGCGGTCTGCAGGCGATACCGAAGGGTCAGTATGAGGGCGCCGATTCGCTCGGTCTCAGCTATGGCCAGAAGATGACCTTCATCATCATGCCTCAGGCGATGAAGCTCGTCATTCCGGGCATCGTCAATACCTTCATCGGCATGTTCAAGGACACGTCGCTGGTGTCGATCATCAACATGTACGACCTGCTCGGCATCGTGAAGGCAAGCTTCGGCGATGCAAGCTGGCTGACACCGGTGACGCCGCTCACCGGCCTGATCTTCGCCGGTTTCATTTTCTGGCTCTTCTGCTTCGGCATGTCGCGCTACTCCGCCTTCATGGAGCGCCACCTCGACACCGGCCACAAACGATAATTCAGGGAAACACACATGGCTAACACGCAACCCGCCAAGATGACCGTCTCCGACACCGATGTGATGGTCGAGATCATCAACATGAACAAGTGGTACGGCGATTTTCACGTACTGCGCGACATCAATCTCAAAGTGATGAAGGGCGAGCGCATCGTCATTGCCGGTCCCTCGGGCTCGGGTAAGTCGACGATGATCCGCTGCATCAACCGCCTCGAAGAGCACCAGAGCGGCCACATCATCGTTGACGGCACCGAACTGACTAACGACCTCAAGAAGATCGACGAGGTGCGCCGCGAGGTCGGCATGGTGTTCCAGCACTTCAACCTCTTCCCGCATCTCACCATTCTGGAAAATTGCACGCTCGCGCCGATCTGGGTGCGCAGGATGCCGAAGAAGGAGGCCGAGGAAGTCGCGATGCATTTCCTCAAGCGGGTCAAGATCCCGGAACAGGCCCACAAGTATCCCGGCCAGCTTTCCGGCGGCCAGCAGCAGCGCGTGGCGATCGCCCGTGCGCTGTGCATGAAGCCGAAGATCATGCTGTTCGACGAGCCGACATCGGCGCTCGACCCGGAAATGGTCAAGGAAGTGCTCGACACCATGGTCGGGCTTGCCGAGGAAGGCATGACCATGCTGTGCGTGACGCACGAAATGGGTTTTGCCCGTCAGGTCGCCAACCGCGTGATCTTCATGGACCAGGGCCAGATCGTCGAGCAGAATTCACCGGCGGAGTTCTTCGACAATCCGCAGCACGAACGCACCAGGCTCTTCCTCAGCCAGATCCTGCATTAAGCCGACGCGCAAGATACGCTGCGGTTTTACCTCCGCAGGCGTGCAACAAGAACCCAGCCGGAAGCAGGGCCGCTGCATATGGGTACGTCCAGCTCGCAAGATAAAGCCCGCAGGTCCGCACCTGCGGGCTTTGGCATGTCATGCTCGCCGTTCGACAGGTGAGCGGCCTACGGGCACCAGGTTTCCTGCTTGCCCATGCGCGGACGCGCCAGTCCCTCCGACACAAGAATCGATCCCAGCGAGCGACCGTTGCGGGCGACGATCCGCGTTTCGGCGACATCCTGTCCCTTGAGCGTGGAGAACTCGAGATCACCGCCATTCAGCAGGTCGCGCAGCCGCACCTTGGCGGCAAAGCCCTTTTCTCGCTCCTGTTGGCACCGGGCCTTTTCCGTTTCGGGCGCCACGATATCGGCGAGCGCGATCCGGGTCTTGCGGTACCAGAAGGTGTCGCCGCTGGCGACGCAGTTATCGAGGCCGGACGTTCCGCAGAAATAGAACTTCCCCGAAAATCCCTTGCCGAGCAGAACGGTCTCCGTCCGGGGTATGTCGGCAGCCGCGGGTTTGGCCGAAACCGGACTGACCGTCGCGCCGCCAACCGGGGTCGGCGGGATCGGACCGTCGGTGCGCTTCGCCTCCTGTCTCGGCCTTTCCGCAGGAGGCGCGGCGCGCATCGCCGGCAGGGCCTCCTTGCGTACCGGCTTTGCTGAGGCTTCGGTCTGAGATACGGAGGAACGCGCCCTTTCCTTGCCGGACAGATAGGCAAGCACCGATGGCGGCAATTTCCCACGATTATCATAGGCGGCGATGCCGCCCGCCACGATAAGCAGGGCTGCGAGCCAGGGCCAGAGGCTTCCCGAACTCTGCCTGCCTGCGGCTTTCCTGCGTTTTCGCGGGGCGCGTTTGGTCTGGGTCGTGCCTGCCATGGAAGCCTCTCGTCTGCGGCGCTTTCGCTTGCTGGAGCATGTCGCGATCCGGCGGATGCGCGGCCTATGCTTTAGATCCCTGTTCCTTCGCATGCCATGGCCGCAAACCGCTCAACGCTTTTGCGCACCATGTCTCAGGATGTGCGCGGCATTGGTAAATACTTGCTGAACAGCTTTTCTCCCCGGTCCCGCCGTCCACTGGATTCCGCCCGGCTTACGCCGGACACGCGTGGAATGGGCGCATTGGGTTCAAGTCCGCCCTAACCCGTTGAATACATTGGCCACCAATTTTGCCGGCTAAACAATCGAACGGGCTATCACATTCGATAGCCCTATCGGGCGGCTTCACAATGCCTAAAATAGATGCACAAATTCTCTTTCACCGCATGCGGTGGGGAGGAGCCAAAATGCAAATAAAAACAAAACTGTGGCCTGATACAATCCGATGTCGCGTAACTTTCGCGATGTCGCTTACGGCAGAAAGAACCTTTCCTTACCAGGGATAGGCTTCAGCCGGAAAGACGACCAGGCAAAAACCTCAAAATCGAAAAGACGACCGCTTAGTCGCTGACCGGACATGCTGTCCGCAGCCGACTCGCGTCCTTTCGCGCCGTTTTCACCAGATGATTCTGCCGAAGCAGGAAGCACCGTTCTGCGGCCTTTTGCTGCGCGCCGATGATTCGACCAGTTCGGGAGGCATGCCATGCGTGCCGCGTCCATTTGCGTCCTCGTCCTGGCCACGGCAATCCTGCCGGCATTGCCCGGCGGCGCTGTGCAGGGCAGTGGCCTCGACCGTCCCGCATTCCTCGAGGAAAAGGCCCCCGTGCTCGCTCCCTTCGCCTTTGTGCGATTCTGCCTGGCGGCACCGAGCGAATGTGCCATGAAGCATGGCGCCGGCGAGGTGAGAGACGACATTGCAGCGGACATTGCCGCGATCAACAGAAGCGTCAATCATGCGATCGTCCCGCGCCGGGACAGGCCCGGACAAGACCTCTGGACCCTTTCGCCCTGGGCGGGCGATTGTGAGGACTATGCGGTGACCAAACGCAGAAAGCTCATTGAACACGGCCTGCCCGCCCGCGCGATCCGTCTTGCCGTCGGCCTTACACCCGATGGCCGGGGCCATGCAGTCGTCATCGTCAGAACCCGAAACGGCGATCTCGTTCTCGACAATAGAAGCGATGCTGTCAAACGGGCCGACGAGGTCGATCTCGTCTGGATGAAGATCGAATCGGCCGATAATCCGAAATGGTGGTATGCGCTTTGAAGTTTGGCGACCCCTGTTGGACTCGAACCAACGACAACCTGCTTAGAAGGCAGGTGCTCTATCCAGCTGAGCTAAGGGGCCGAACCGTCCGCCGTCGTCGCGGGCGGGATACGACGATGTCACCCAGTCGCCTGCGGTCGGTCAGTGGGTCCAGGGCTGCAGGCGGTTGAAACGGAAATTGTCGGAATAGGAGACGGACTGGCGCTTCGGTTCTTTCGGCTGAAGCACGCGATATTCGATACCCTCGCGCCTGGCATAAGCTTCCGCCTGCTCCAGCGTATCGAAAACGAGCTTCACCTGCTGCCGCGTGTCGGCGGAGCTGGTGTAACCCATGATGGGGTCGATCTTGCGCGGGCTGGCCTGGTCGAACTCGAGGATCCAGACATGGGCCTTCGCCTTGCCGGACTGCATTGCCGTCTTTGCCGGGCGGTAGATCTTCGCAGACATGGTCGCATCCAACTCCAGAGTGACGGGAGGAAGCCCTCCCTGTCGTTTGATCGTCGCACCAGCCGCAAACCGGAAAGCCGCGGCCAATTCTGAATGGTCGGAGTGGAGAGATTCGAACTCCCGACCCTCTGGTCCCAAACCAGATGCGCTACCAGACTGCGCTACACTCCGTTCCAGCAATCACAGCCGGAATACACGGTTCACCATTGACCCGCAACAGTAAAAAACCGGTATTCGCATCATGCCCCAGGCCACCGGCGAGAGGCGTCGCGCGACGGCTCACGGGACCGCAATGGTGACATGCGCTCCGGCGGCGATCCCCAGTTCGGCGGCGCGGCCGCCCCGAATTTCCAGCACGTATCGCACCGGTCCACCGGACGAAATGATTGATTCGGAATAGGGAACGGCCCGGCCGGCCACCCGGCGGACCGTTCCGGCGGCATCGATAAACAGCATGTCCAGCGAAAGCGGCGTATTTTTCATCCACATCATGACGTCCCGCTCCAGGCCGAAGTCGAAGATCATGCCTTCGTCGTCGCCCAGCGTCTCGCGATACATCAGGCCATGCTCCCGCTGCTCCGGGCTGAGGGCCAGTTCGACCTTGAACTCGTGGGTCTTGCCTTCAGGCGTTTCGATCCGCAACAGGCCCCTGTCAAAACGGACGTCGTCGGCGGTACCCGGCCGCACAAGCGCCAGAAACAGAAAAAGCGCCAGAAAGGCGCTCTTTGCCAGTTCGACGATCGCCACGCGGACCTCAGTGCGCACGGGCAGCCGGCGCCGGATTGTCGGGGTGGATTTCAGCCGCCATCAATCCCTTGTCACCATTGCCATAACGCACGAGCACGGTCTGTCCCGGCCGCAACTCGGTCAGGCCGAAACGACGCAGCGTCTCCATGTGCACGAAAATGTCCTCGGTCCCCTCTCCGCGCGTCAGGAAGCCAAAGCCCTTGGTCCGGTTGAACCACTTGACCAGCACGCGCTCGAGCCCGCTCGTCGGCGTTACCTGAACGTGGGTCCGCACGGGCGGCAGCTGCGAGGGATGAACCGCCGTCGACTGATCCATGGAGAGGATGCGAAACGCCTGGTAGCCGCGGTCGCGCTTCTGGATCAGCGCGACGATGCGGGTGCCTTCCAGGATCGTCTGATAACCGTCGCGACGCAGGCAGGTCACGTGCAGCAGGACATCCTGCATGCCGTTGTCCGGCACGATGAACCCGAATCCCTTCGCGACATCGAACCATTTGACGACGCCAGTGATCTCGATCAGGTCAACGGCTTCGCCGGACAGCTCTTCGAAATCCGCGAGCCCTTTCGGTGAAATCCTGTCCGCCATCTCCCTAGCCCCTCGAAAACGCGTCACATCGTAAAGTTAACCGATTCTTGACGTTCAGATTAACATTCCCACAATGGATCAACGCAAGTCCTAGATTCAGATATTCCCAGATGCTTTTTGGGCTATGAGGCTTGCTCGAAACTGTCGCCTGATCCATATCCCGTACAGTCATCAGGAGAAGCTTCATGCGTTATCTTCACACCATGGTTCGCGTCAAAGATCTGGACGCAGCCCTCGATTTCTACTGTAACGTTTTCGGACTCGTTGAGGTCCGTCGCATGGAAAACGAGAAAGGCCGGTTTACGCTCGTCTTCCTCGCCGCCCGCGACGATCTGGATGCCGTGCGGAGCCATATGGCGCCCTGCCTTGAGCTGACCTATAACTGGGACACCGAGGATTATACCGGAGGACGCAATTTCGGTCATCTCGCCTATGAGGTCGATGACATCTACGCGATCTGCCAGAAGCTGATGGACAAAGGCGTGACGATCAACCGGCCTCCGCGCGACGGCCATATGGCTTTCGTGCGCTCGCCCGACGGTATTTCCATCGAGATCCTGCAAAAGGGTGAGAACCTGCCTCCTATGGAACCCTGGCTTTCCATGCCCAATACCGGTGCCTGGTAAGATCGCACCCGCCTCGCGCAAGTTCATGGCCCTAGGGTCGCGTTTCGAATGGTTCGCCACATCCGGCGCGCCACGCTCGGAACGCGGCGGGGCTAACAGCGGGACACCGCATTTGACGCCGCGCAGCCGATCAAGAGGTATCTGCGCATGGCTTTTCGCTTCGCAAGGGCAAACCCTGCTCTCCGCTCTCTCCTCATCGGCGCTAGCCTGATGGCGCTCGCCGGATGCCAGACCAGCCAGCTGGTCGAAAGCATGGAAATCGGCGACGCCACGCCGGAGGCGCCCCCCGCCGTTCCCAAGAAAAACAAGGGCGCCCTGCCCGCCGCCGCTTCCGCCTATACCGATCCGCTCGTCGTCAGCGTTCCCGACGGCAAAAAGTCCCCCGCCGTTTCGCGTGCAAAGGAGCCATCATCTGCCGAGCCCGCCCAGCAGGTCGCGGCACCGGCCGATCTCGGCGAGCTGACCATGCAGCCAACCACCGTATCGGCCGGCCGAAACAGCATTTTTTCGCCACCGCCCGAAGCAGCCATGCCGGAATTGCCGACGGGGGAAAATCCGGCGACCGGAGGGGAGATGGCGTCGCTTTCCCCGAACAGTAACGCCTCGTCCAGCATCGTTCCCGCCGATCTGCCCTCCCGGGCCGTCAGCCCGATGAGCAAGAGCCTGTTCAGCGCCGACCTGCCGGAGCCGGTCGAGCCTATGCGTGAAACCGCCGTCATGCCGGATTATCAGGAGCCGATGGCTCCGGCGAAGTACGATGCGGCCGAGCCGGTTTCGCTCGCCGAGGAGGAAACCGAAAGCTCGCCGTCTGCCAAGCCCGTCGAAGCGAACGGCCAAGACGTGGCGACCGCGGAAACTCCGCAGAAAAAGCGCAGGTGGCTGCCTTCGCTGTCCGAACTTCTCTCCGGCGGCAAGAAGGACAAGGCAGCCGCCGAGACCTCGACAGAGAACCGCTGATCCGGCCATTTTCCCGGCCAATGCCGACCGCAGGAAGCCAGCATATTCGCCAACATGCTGGTTTTATTCATTTATCCCTTCATTTTCCACAGGCGTTCCGCGACTGTCATTTTTTTGCAAAAAATCGAAATTTGCCGCTTGCGGGAATAAATCCTCCTGACTATAAGGGCCTCCACGGAGCGCACGCGCCCTTCGTCTATCGGTTAGGACACCAGATTTTCATTCTGGGAAGAGGGGTTCGACTCCCCTAGGGCGTGCCACTCCTGTTTCTTTTTTCCCGTCGAATTTCCGATAAATCCTGGTCAGAGAGAGCACCGGAACGCCCGTCTCTTGGCAGGGGAACGGACATCCGCCGCCGTTTCGACGGTTGTTCACGGCATCGGTATTTTTTCGAAATTAGAATGGAAAAACAGCAAGATTCCGCTTGCGGGTTTTTCAAGCCCTGACTATAAGGGCGCCACGAAGCGCACGCGCCCTTCGTCTATCGGTTAGGACACCAGATTTTCATTCTGGGAAGAGGGGTTCGACTCCCCTAGGGCGTGCCACTTCTTCTTTCCCCGAGATTATTGCGTTATCGTGTAGCGGCTGGCGAAAGCCGTTTTCGCTAGGGTGCCTTCGCGGCATCGAGGATACGCATCTGCACGCGCCTTGTGCCCTGCCAGTGATCCGCACTGAGTGACCCCGCGACATGGATCTGCGCGCCCCGGCCATTGAGCAGGAAATCACCGAGCGGTGTTTCTGCGGCGCGAAAGGCTATCCCGTCCAGACGGGAGCCGTCCTGCGCTTCAATCGTGATCTTCACATGCGTCGTGCCGACGGGCCTTGCGTCCTTCAGCCTGTGGGCGGGAATGGCGAATACCGGCTGCGGATGGCCGGAACCATAGGGACCGGCCGATTCGAGCTGGTCGATGAGTGCAACCGTGGCAGCCGAGGCGCCGAGGGCCCCGTCAATCTTCAGGGCGCGATTGGCGGAGAGCGAAGCGACCTGCGCGGCCGAGGCTTCCTCGAAGAATGTCCGCAGCCGCCCGAGATTCGCTCGCTCGACGGTCAGTCCCGCGGCCATGGCGTGGCCTCCGCCCTTGAGCAACAGGCCGGCATCGACGGCGGCACGCACCATTCGTCCCATGTCGAAACCGTTGATCGACCGACCGGAGCCGGTGCCCCTGCCCGAGGGGTCGAAGGCGATGGCAAAGGCAGGCCGCCTGAACTTCTCCTTGAGTCGGGCTGCAAGAAGCCCGACAATGCCCGGATGCCAGTTATCCCTCGCGGTAACGATCACGGAGGCCGATTCGCCAGTTCCGTATTCGGCAAGTACCTCCGCTTCGGCTTCCGCCAGCATCACCTGCTCCATCGCCTGACGCTCGCGATTGAGTTCGTCGAGCCTCTCGGCGATCTGGTCGGCCTGCGCAGCATCATCCAGAGTGAGGAGGCGGCTTCCCAGTGCGGCATCGCCTATCCGGCCGCCGGCATTGATTCTCGGCCCGACCAGGAAACCGAAGTGGTAAGGCGTCACGGGCCCGCCAATCCCCGCCACGCGCAGCAGCGCGGCAAGACCGGCATTGTTCTGGTGTCGCGCGGCAATCAGCCCCTTCACGACATAGGCGCGGTTCAGACCCTTGAGCGGGACGACGTCGCAAACGGTGGCGAGCGCCACCAGATCGAGCCATCCGAGCAGATCGATCGAACGCGCCTTCGGGTGACCCGCTTCGCGCAGGATGCGCAGCGTCGCCACGAGGACGAGGAAAACCACACCGGCGGCGCAGAGATGCCCCTGCCCGGAAAGATCGTCCTCCCGATTCGGGTTGACCAGCGCGAGACAGGGCGGCATCTCGTGGCCCATCTGGTGATGATCGATCACCACGACGTCCATGGCACGATCTGCCGCGGCAGCCAGCGCCTCAACGCTGGTCGAGCCGCAATCGACGGTGACGATGAGCTGCGCGCCCCTGTCGATCAACTGGCCGATCGCGGTCGGATTGGGTCCGTATCCCTCAAAGATGCGGTCTGGAATATAGATTTCCGCCTCGATGCCGAAATGGTGGAGGAAGCGATGGAGCAAGGCTGACGACGATGCGCCGTCAACATCGTAGTCGCCGAAGATGGCAACCCTTTCGCCGTCACGGATCGCCTTCACCAAGCGTTCAGCCGCCCTGCCGCAGTCGGTGAGCCGCAGAGGGTCGGGCATCAGCGTGCGAATCGTCGGATCAAGGAAGGCCGGGGCATCTTCGACCGACACGCCCCGACCGGCGAGCACGCGGGAGACAAGATCCGGAAGGCCGTGAAGCTGGCTGATTGCAAGCGCCCTGTTCTGCCCGGCCTGATCGAGGCGGGAAACCCAGCGCTGACCCGAAACGGACTGCTCTACACCCAAAAATGCGCGCGGGACGGGATCTACCGGTTCTTCCATGCCTCAAATGCCCAATATACCTGTCCTTCTTCTACAGGTCCCAAGGCAAATGAACAGCCCTTCCGCTGGCAGAATACCAACGCCACGCACTTCTTCCACGCAGACGACAGGGCCCAGGCGAATAAACCCAGGCCCGAAAGGCGGAAAATCCCGCAGCGATGTTTGTCAGGAAAGAAGCCAGGCAACAGAAGCAAACGGGATCATCATCAACGATACGAAGAGAATAATCATCGCCCAGTTGCGCATGCCCTCGAAGTCATCGTCCTGAAGGCGTCTCACTTCGCCGACGCTCCAAGGCGCGATCTGAACGCTCTGCCAGCCAGAATCGTATCCCCTGACCGGCGACAAATGTGCCGATTTTTTCATGCGGATCATTCAAGGCTCCTCCCAAGACCCCTAAATCATCGGTGTGAATAAAAGCTACGCTGCTTCGAAGGAATATGCGAGAGGGTTCAGGTCATATCCACGTGAAAATTCAAATTATACTGCAAAAAGACAAAAATATTACTGCATTGCAGCGAAATTCGAAGAAAAACCGAACGCCTATATCGCGTTGCAGCATGAAATTCTTCATCATCGAGCGCCAAGGTTCCCGAAAGGGCCCTTATGCCGATTCGCCCTCCCCCTCAAAACAGCAGGAGCGCGAGACCGATTACCGGAAGGACCGACAAGGCGAGAAAGATAAGGATCATCGCCCAGTTGCGGCTACCCTCGAAATCATCCGTTTCCGAAGGCGGATCGTCCGGCCAATCCTCGATCAAAGCTTCATTCGGTTTTTTTTCCTGAAGCTTGGTGTTCTTCCGAGACATCGCCGGCGTATGCGGCGGCATTCCTGCGTATGACATATGGGCCCTCCCCCCGAGAACCAGCTCAACCAATGGATGGTACTTATAGCATTATTCCATCCGATGCCACGATCATATTCACTATATATGATATGTAAATATTCATACTTATGGGCATGATCGTTTTCTCGCGTTGCGCCAGGCGCAACGGGCAACGTTCCAGCCGCTCACAGGGGAAAATCCGTTGTTCGCTCAGGCGCTCTTCGGCCGCTCGATACGGATCACCTGCGGCTCACCGATCAGATAGCCTTCATGCTTGATGGCCGAAACAGCCTTGCGCACCGCATTCTCCATCGTCGCATGGGTTACGAGCACGATCGTCACTGGTGCATCGGCGGTCGTATGCTGAGACCGCTGCACGATCGATTCCAGCGAGATACCGTTCTCCGCCATCTTGGTGGCGATGCTCGCGAAGACGCCGGCGCGATCCACCACCGAAAGCCGGATGAAATAGCCGCCTTCGTGGCTCTTCATCTTCGCCTGACGATAGGGTTCAAGCAGCGCCGCGGGACGACCAAGCACCGGAACCTGCTGGGCGCCCGGCCGGCTCTTGGCGATATCGGTGATATCGCCGAGAACGGCGGAGGCCGTCGCATTGCCGCCGGCACCGGGGCCAACCATCAACAGTTCGCCAAGGATGTCGGATTCCAGCGCCACGGCATTGGTCACGCCGTCGACCTGGGCGATCACCGAATCCAGCGGCACCATTGTCGGGTGCACCCGCTGCTCGATGCCGCTTTCGGTACGCTGTGCGACACCGAGCAACTTGATGCGATAGCCGAGTTCGGCCGCCGCATTGATATCCTCGATCGAGATGTTGCTGATACCTTCCAGATAGATATCGTCGGCTGCGATCTCGGAACCGAAAGCGAGCGTGGTCAGAATGGCGAGCTTGTGGGCGGTGTCGTTGCCCTCGATGTCGAAGGTCGGATCGGCTTCCGCATAACCCAGACGCTGCGCTTCCTTCAGGCAGTCCTCGAAGGACAACCCCTCCTTTTCCATCCGCGTCAGGATGTAGTTGCAGGTGCCGTTCATGATGCCGTAGACGCGCGAGAAGTTATTGCCGGTCAGGCTTTCCCGCATGGCCTTGATGACGGGAATGCCACCGGCGACCGCAGCTTCATAGTTGATAAGCAGGCCTTTTTCTTCCGCGAGGCGCGCGAACTCCACCCCATGGCGGGCGAGGAGCGCCTTGTTTGCCGTCACCACATGCACGCCACGGGCAAGGGCTGCGCGCACCGACTGATCCGCCGCGCCGTCGGCGCCACCGACCAGTTCGATGAAAACGTCGATATCGGCGTTCTCGGCGAGATCAACGGGGTCATCGAACCAGGCAATGCCGGAAAGATCGACGCCGCGATCCTTGTTGCGGTTGCGGGCGGAAACCGCCGTGATCGTGATCGCGCGACCGCAGGCAACCGCAAGCGCGTTGCTGCGCTGCTGGATGATCCGGACGAGCGAGGCACCGACGGTACCCAGACCCGCAATGCCGATTTTCAGGGCATCAGCCATGGTTCTTTCCTGACATTTCGAATTCGGAGGTCGGGCGGCCGCGAACGGGCCGCCCCGGGGATCTCAACGGTGGGCGTTGAGAGAGATCACATTATGCATGGTATCGTCGGCCGTCGAGAGGAAGCGCTTGAGATTGCGCGCGGCCTGGCGGATGCGATGCTCGTTCTCCACCAGAGCGATACGGACGTAATCATCGCCCTGCTCGCCGAATCCGATGCCGGGAGCGACCGCGATATCGGCCTTTTCCACCAGCAGCTTGGAAAATTCGAGCGAGCCCATGGCGCGGAATTTTTCCGGGATCTTCGCCCAGGCGAACATGGTGGCCGCCGGCGGCGGAACCTCGAAGCCGGCCTTGCCGAAGCTTTCGACCAGCACGTCGCGGCGGCGCTTGTAGACGGAGCGGACTTCCGCGATGTCAGAACCATCGCCGTTCAGCGCATGCGTCGCGGCCACCTGGATCGGGGTGAAGGCACCGTAGTCGAGATAGGACTTCACGCGGGTCAACGCCGAAATCAGGCGCTCGTTGCCGACGGCAAAGCCCATGCGCCAACCGGGCATGGAGAAGGTCTTCGACATGGAGGTGAACTCGACGGCGATATCCATCGCACCGGGAACCTCGAGCACCGACGGCGGCGGCGGACCGTCGAAGTAGATTTCGGAATAGGCGAGATCCGACAGGACGATGATGTCGTGCTTCTTCGCGAAGGCGATGACATCCTTGTAGAAATCCAGCGAGGCAACATGCGCCGTCGGATTGGACGGATAGTTGAGAATCAGCGCCAAAGGCTTGGGGATCGAGTGCCGCACGGCCCGTTCCAGCGGCGGGAAGAAGGTCTCGTCCGGCTCGACGGAGATCGAACGAATCACCCCGCCCGTCATCAGGAAACCGAAAGCATGGATCGGATAGGTCGGGTTGGGGCAAAGCACCACGTCGCCCGGCGCGGTGATGGCCTGCGCCATGTTGGCAAAGCCCTCCTTGGACCCGAGCGTGGCGACGATCTGGGTATCCGGGTTGAGCTTCACGCCGAATCGGCGGGCGTAGTAGGCTGCCTGTGCGCGGCGCAGACCGGGAATCCCCTTGGAGGAGGAGTAACGATGCGTGCGCGGGTCCTGGACCACTTCGCAAAGCTTGTCGACGATCGCCTTCGGAGTCGGAAGATCGGGGTTGCCCATGCCGAGATCGATGATATCGGCGCCACCGGCTCGCGCGCTCGCCTTCAAACGGTTGACCTGTTCGAAAACATAAGGCGGCAGACGCCGGACTTTGTGAAACTCTTCCATCTTCAACCCCTGGGGACCGCGCGGATTTCTACCGCGGCAGGCGCGTTCGTTCTTCTGGCTATCGCCCATCCCGCAACGAACCGCAAAACCGGGACAGGACGAGTGTAATGCATGGAATGCGGTAGCGGCAAATCATGGCGCAAATCCGCAAAACCGCCGACAAACTTTCAGGAAACCGGTGCCGGTCGCATCTGCGTTGCTTTGCTTAAAAACACTCTCAAACGCAAGCGCTATTTGGTAATCTGGGCCTGGGTTTCGGCGCCATGCTCGGCAGCGAGCTTGCGCAGTTCCTGCACGCGACGCTGATATTCAGCTTCCGAGATCGCTCCGGAGCGGCGGGCGGCACCAAGCGACGACAGTTTTCGCTCGAGATCGCCGGCCTCCTCATTGCTCATCTGGACGCTTGCGGCCGTCAGGGAACCGGAAAAATCCGGATAGCCGTCGGGCGATGTCGAGGAAACCGTCGGGCCAACGGGCGCATCCGGATCATCGACCGTGACCTCCAGAGAAGCCGGCGTTGACGATGCAGCGACGGGCTGCTCTTTCGTGGAGGTGCAGCCGGACAACATCAGAATCGCGGCGGCGGCACCGATCCCGAGACGCGCTGCCATTCCGTTTGTCCAAGTATCGTCGATCATTATCGCTATCCGCTGACAGTCGTGGTTCTATAGAGCCGCAAGCCCGGATTGCATTGCATGTCAGCCCGGCTTTCGTATTGCTGGAACTTGTAGTCGTTTTCGGGCAGGATGCGCAATTACAAAAGACACCGGCAGAACGATCCTGGGGAGGACGGCTTGAGCAGCGAACGCGAAGATGCGCAGCAGAACGGTCCGGGAGCGACCGGTTTCGATCCGAAGCTGATCGAACCGTATATCGTCAAGGACCCGGAAGCGCTTGCCGTCAATGTCGCCCGGGCGCTTGAAAATCTCGGCAAGGCCGCCTCCGTCTGGCTTGCGCCGCGCGAACGCGGCGAAATCGTCGATCCGGTTTCGGAACCGATGGCCGAACTCGTCAAGACCATGTCGAAGGTCACCGAATACTGGATGGCCGACCCAAAGCGCACGCTCGAGGCGCAGACCCACCTGATGGCTGGCGTCTTCGCCATGTGGTCGCGCACGCTTTCGCGCTTCTCCGGCAGTGCAAGCGACCTGCCGCCCGAACCGCCCGTCAAGGACAAGCGATTCGCCGACGAGGACTGGCAACGCAACCCGTTCTTCGATTTCCTGCGACAGGCCTATGTCGTCCTGAGTGAATGGGCGGAGAAGCTGGTCAACGAGGCGGAAGGGCTCGACGAACACACGCGCCACAAGGCAGCCTTCTATGTCCGCCAGATCACGGCGGCGCTGTCTCCCACCAATTTCGTCGTCACCAATCCGCAGCTCTATCGCGAGACGGTCGCAAGCCATGGCGCCAATCTGGTCAGGGGCATGCAGATGCTGGCGGAGGACATTGCCGCCGGAGGCGGCGAATTGCGGTTGCGCCACACCGACACGAGCAAGTTCGCTGTCGGCGAGAACATGGCGGTGACGCCCGGCAAGGTGATCGCGCAGAGCGACATCTGCGAGGTCATCCAGTATGAACCATCGACCGAAACGGTTCTCAAGCGACCGCTGCTGATCGTGCCGCCGTGGATCAACAAGTTCTATATCCTCGACCTCAACCCACAGAAATCCTTCATCAAATGGTGCGTGGCGCAGGGCCACACCGTCTTCGTGATCTCCTGGGTCAATCCGGACGAACGCCATGCCGACAAGGATTGGGGAGACTATATCGAGGAAGGGATCGACTTCGCGCTCGACACCGTCGAAAAGGCAACCGGCGAGACGGAAGTGAACGCCATCGGCTATTGCGTGGGCGGTACGCTTTTGGCCGCAACCCTTGCGCTGCATGCCCAGCTAGGCGATCGCCGCATCGCCAGCGCGACCTTTTTCACCACCCAGGTCGATTTCACCTATGCGGGCGATCTCAAGGTCTTCGTGGACGAAACGCAGATCGGCGGGCTGGAGGAGCGCATGCGCCAGACCGGCTATCTCGACGGCTCGAAGATGGCGGCGGCGTTCAACATGCTGCGCGCCTCCGAACTCATCTGGCCGTATTTTGTCAACAACTACCTGAAGGGCCAGGACCCCATGCCCTTCGACCTGCTCTACTGGAATTCCGATTCCACCCGCATGGCGGCGGCGAACCACTCCTTCTACCTGCGTAACTGCTACCTCAACAACAATCTGAGCCAGGGCCGCATGCAACTTGCCGGCAAGACCGTGTCTCTGAAGGACGTGACGATCCCGATCTACAATCTGGCGACCCGCGAGGACCACATCGCTCCGGCCAAGTCGGTCTTTGTCGGCAGCGCGCTGTTCGGCGGTCCCGTCGAGTACGTACTGAGCGGTTCCGGCCATATCGCCGGCGTCGTCAATCCGCCGGACAAGGCGAAATACCAATACTGGACCAACGGCGCCCCGGTGGGCAGCTATGAGGATTGGGCCGCGAAGGCGAAGGAAACCGCAGGTTCCTGGTGGCCCCACTGGCAAGCCTGGATCGAAGCGCAGGACAGCGAGCGCGTCCCTGCCCGCACGCCGGGCGGTGGCGCTTTGAACGCGATCGCCAATGCGCCCGGAACCTACGTTCTGGCGCGGGTCTAGAATCCGCACTGCCGGATGATGGGCGGGAGTAGGCGGCAAGCGACAAAGATCGGCGCCCCATTTGCGGCGATCACGGCGACAGGCTACACCCTGTCCATGCTCTTCGATCCGCCCCTAGTCCCTGCCCGTCTCATCCGTCGATACAAGCGCTTCCTGTTCGATGCCGTTCTTGAAGACGGCCGGGAGATTACCGGTTTCTGCCCGAATACCGGCTCGATGTTGGGCCTGACGACGCCCGGTTCACGCATCTGGCTCTCCGAGCATGACAGCCCAAACCGCAAATATCGCCATGCGATGGAACTGGTCGAGGTGGATGGCGCGGTGGTCGGGGTCAACACGGCGCTGCCGAACCGGCTTGCCGAGGAGGCCATTTTCGCAGGGATCGTCGGAGATTTCAGCGGCTATCCGATCCTTCGGCGCGAGCAGCGCTATGGCCGGAACTCGCGGATCGATATCCTGCTCAGCGGGCCCGGTCGGCCGGACCTTTATGTCGAGGTGAAGAACGTGCATTTCACCCGAAGTCCGCGGCTTGCCGAGTTTCCGGATACGGTCACCGCTCGCGGCGCCAAGCATCTCAGGGAAATGGCCGATATGGTCGCGGCCGGCCACCGGGCCGCCATGGTCTTCCTCATCCAGCGCGGCGATTGCGACCGCTTCCGGCTTTCCGGCGATCTCGACCCTGTCTATGCAGCAGCCTTTGCCGAGGCCAGCAGCTGCGGCGTGGAGGCCTATGCGGTAAAATGTACCGTTTCACCGGCGGAAATCACGCCGTCAGGACTGATCGAGATAGACGAACCGGTCCTTGCTGCTTTATGACTTGAACGGAAATCGCAGACCAGACCGAAAGCATGTGCATGGTGACCTATGTCGATGCGGCAACCGCGCCGCTCAAGAATACCGGGGCAATCAGGCTCTACAACCAGGAAGACTTCGCAGGAATGCGCAAGGCATGCCAGGTGACGGCCCGCTGCCTGGACGAGCTGGCCGGCATGGTCAAGCCGGGTATCACCACCGATGCGATCGACCGTTTCGTTTTCGAGTTCGGCATGGACAACGGCGCCCTGCCGGCGACGCTGAACTACCGGGGCTACACCAAGTCCGTCTGCACCTCCATCAACCACGTCGTCTGCCACGGCATTCCCAACGACAAGCCGCTGCGCGAAGGCGATATCGTCAACATCGACGTCACCTATGTCGTCGATGGCTGGCATGGCGATTCAAGCCGCATGTATCCCGTCGGTGAGATCAAGCGTGCGGCCGAGCGGCTGCTGGAAGTCACCTATGAATGCCTGATGCGCGGCATTGCCGTCGTTCGCCCGGGTGTGCGCACCGGCGCCATCGGCGAGGCGATCCAGACCTATGCCGAGGCAGAGCGCTGCTCCGTGGTGCGCGATTTCTGCGGCCACGGCGTCGGCAAGCTTTTCCACGACAGCCCCAACATCCTGCATTACGGCCGCTCCAACGAAGGGCCGGAATTGCGGGAGGGCATGATCTTTACCATCGAGCCGATGATCAATCTCGGCCGGCCGCATGTCAAAGTGCTCGCCGACGGCTGGACGGCGGTCACGCGCGACCGGTCGCTCACTGCGCAATACGAACACGCCGTCGGCGTCACGGCGACGGGCTGTGAAATCTTCACGCTCTCACCCGCCGGGCTCGACCGCCCGGGCCTGCCGCCCCTCAAAGGCTGACCATGACCCGCCCGCCGCTTTCTGATCCGCCGGATAACCAAAACTCCGCCGCAACAGAAAGCGGGGCGGACGAGGACACGACCGAGATCACCGATGAGCGCGGATTTTTCGCCGAACAGACGGCCAAGGCCGGCAACCTCAAAAAGCGCGCGCCGGTCAGCGAAGTCGTCGATACGGCGGAAGCCCATTATCACGGACATCGCGACCGTCTCCGGGCGCGTTTTCGCGATGGCGGCGACGGCGCGCTTGCCGATTACGAAATGCTCGAACTGCTGCTCTTCCGGCTCATTCCCCGACGCGATACCAAACCGATCGCCAAGGCGCTGATCGGCCGGTTCGGTTCGCTGGCCGGCGTGCTCGGTGCACCGCCCGCCCTGTTGCAGGAGGTCAAGGGCGTCGGCGAGACCGTGGCGCACGACCTCAAGCTGATCGCCACCGTCGCGCAGCGCATGCTGAAAAGCGAATTGCGCGGCAAACAGGTTCTGGCCTCATGGTCATCGGTGATCGACTACTGCCACTCGGCCATGGCCTACGAGACGACGGAACAGTTCCGCATCCTCTTCCTCGACAAGCGCAATGCGCTGATTGCCGACGAAGTGCAGGGCCGCGGCACCGTCGACCACACCCCCGTCTATCCGCGTGAGGTGGTGAAAAGGGCGCTGGAGCTTTCCGCAACCGCCATTATCCTGGTCCACAATCATCCAAGTGGTGATCCGACCCCTTCGCGCGCCGATATCGACATGACGAAAATGATTATCGACACGGCGAAACCGCTCGGGATTACGGTGCACGATCACATCATCATCGGTCGCGACGGCCATGCGAGCCTCAAGGGGCTGCGGCTCATCTGACCGCGGCCACGGCGTGCCGGGGACAAAATTCCCTAGCGCTGATGCGAACGGATGACGGAGAGGAAATCGTCGCCATATCGTTCGAGCTTCGCCTGCCCGACACCCGAAATTCCGAGCAGCGCATCGCGGCTCGTCGGGCGTTCCGTTGCAAAGGCAATAAGCGTCGTATCGGGGAAGACGACGTAGGGCGGCACGGAAAGCGCCTTGGCGATCTCCATACGGGTGGCGCGCAGCGCCTCGAAAAGCTCCATGTCGGCCCCTTCGAGCGCATTCCTCGCATTGGCCGCGCGAAGGCCGGCGCTCTTTACCGCCTTGCCCTTGGTCGGACGGTCCTTGCGGAACAGAACCTGCCGTTCGTGCCGGAAGACCGCGCGGGCCTCCGGCTCCAGTTTCAGTGCGCCGAAAGCCTCGTGATCGATGCGTACGAGCCCGGCTGCGAGAAGCTGACGGTAGACGGACTGCCAGGTTCTCGTCGGAAGATCGCGCCCAGCACCGAACACGGGCATATCGACATGACCGAAGCGTATCGTTCTCTCGTTCTCGTTGCCGGTCAGCACATCGATCAGGTGTCCGGTACCGAATCGCTCACCTGTACGGTAAACGGCGGCCAGGGCCTTGATCGCCGCTTCCGTTCCGTCCCAGGTCTCCACCGGTTTCAGGCAGGTATCGCAATTGCCGCAATTGCCGGCATGCGTCTCGCCGAAATGGGCTAGGATCGCCTGTCTGCGGCAGCCGGCCGTCTCGCAGATGGCGAGCAGCGCGTTGACCTTGGCCCGCTCGACACGCTTGATGTCGTCACCGGCGTTACCGCCGTCGATCATCCGGCCACGCTGGATGACATCGGCCATGCCGTAGGCCATCCAGACTTCCGATGGCAGGCCGTCGCGGCCGGCGCGACCGGTTTCCTGATAATAGGCTTCGACGGAGCCCGGCAGGTCGAGATGGGCGACATAACGGACATTCGGCTTGTCGATGCCCATGCCGAAGGCGACGGTCGCTACGAGGCAAAGCCCCTCCTCCTTCAGGAAAGCGTCCTGATGGGCATCGCGAAGCTCGCGCTCCATGCCGGCATGATAAGGAAGCGACCGCAGGCCTTGCGTGTTCAGCCATTCGGAGGTTTCCTCGACCTTGGCGCGCGACAGGCAATAGACAATGCCGCTCTCGCCCTTGTGACGCCCGAGGAAGCCGAGGAGCTGCTGGCGCGGCTGATCGCGCTCGACAATCTCGTAGGCGATGTTCGGACGATCGAAGGACGTGGTGAAGACCGCGGCCGCTTCCAGCCCCAGCCTCGCGATGATGTCGTCGCGCGTATGCGGATCGGCGGTCGCCGTCAGCGCCATACGCGGCACCCCGGGATAGTCATCGGCGAGCCGGCCGAGTTCCCGGTATTCTGGGCGGAAATCATGTCCCCACTGGGAGACGCAATGGGCTTCGTCGATGGCGATCAGCGCAATGCTTGCCTCGCCGATCATCTCCCGGAAGGCCGGCGTTACGATCCGCTCCGGCGTGACGTAGAGAAGGTCGAGTTCGCCGCGGGTAAGCGCCCGGCGGATATCGACGAATTCCTCCCGCCCGAGGGAAGAATTCAGCGCGGCGGCGCGCACGCCGAGCTGCTTCATCGCCTCCACCTGATCCCGCATGAGGGCGATCAGCGGCGATACGACGATGCCCACTCCATCGCGGCAGAGCGCCGGGATCTGATAACAAAGGGACTTTCCCGCGCCGGTCGGAAAGAGCACGACCGCGTCGCCGCCGGCGACGACCTGAGCGACGACCTCCGCCTGCCTGCCGCGGAAGGCGGGATAACCATAGACCTGCTTCAGGACGATGAGCGGATTTTTCGCGCCTTCACGGTCGAACAGGGGATCGGTGCGGCTCTGGGTCAGTTCCATGGAATCGCCTTCTCGGGAAGCCGGCATTATGCACAGTTCATCCGGTGCGGCGAGCCTTTGCGACTTCGCAGGACATGCGGCCGTGCCGATAACGAAACAGTCAGAATGACCTGCTAATTTCTGCTGCAATGCGGCATTCGCCGTTTCCGATTCGCTTTCAGGGGCTTGAGGGACACACCAGATGAACAGTTATGACTTCGTTGTCGTCGGCAGCGGACCGGCCGGACGGCGGGCCGCCATTCAGGCTGCCAAGCTCGGCAAGCGCGTGCTGGTCATCGAAAAGGGCACGCGGGTCGGCGGCGTCTCCGTCCATACCGGCACGATCCCTTCCAAGACGCTGCGCGAGACGGCCCTCAACCTGACCGGCTGGCGCGAGCGTGGCTTCTATGGACGCGCCTATCGCGTCAAGCAGGAGATCCGCGCCGAGGATCTGCGCCGACGCCTGTTGATTACCCTCGATCACGAGGTCGACGTCCTGGAACATCAGTTCGCCCGCAATCGCGTCAGCCAGCTGCGGGGCAAGGCCCACTTCATCGACCCCAAGACCCTTGAGGTGGAAAAAGAGGACGGCGAGGTCCTGCGTGTGCAGACGGAAGCCGTGCTGCTTGCGGTGGGCACCCGGCCCTACCGGCCGGCCCATATTCCCTTTGACGGCACGAGCATCCTCGACAGCGACGAAATTCTGGAAATCAAGGAACTGCCGCGGTCGATGGTCGTCATCGGCGCCGGCGTCATCGGCATCGAATATGCGACGATCTTCAGCGCGCTCGATACGGCCGTCACGGTCGTCGAGCCGCGTGATACGATGCTGGACTTCATCGACAAGGAAATCGTCGAGGATTTTTCCTATCAGCTGCGTGACCGCAACATGAAACTGATCTTCGGCCAGACGGTGGAAAAGGTCGAGAAGGAGCCGAGCGGACGCTGTCGGGTGATGCTGCAGAACGGTCGCGTGCTCACCGCGGAACTGGTGCTTTTCGCCGCGGGACGGGTCGGTGCGACCGATCTGCTCAACCTTGAAGCCTGCGGCCTCGAGGCCGACACCCGCGGCCGTATCAAAGTCGATCCGGAGACCTTCCAGACCGCGGTTCCCGGTATCTATGCCGCCGGCGACGTGGTCGGCTTTCCGAGCCTTGCCTCGACCTCGATGGAACAGGGCCGCATCGCCGCCCGCCATGCCGTCGGCGCGCCGGCACAGGAGCCGCCGCAATATTTTCCCTATGGCATCTATGCCGTCCCCGAAATCTCGACCTGCGGGCTGACGGAGGAAGAAGTCCAGCAGCGCGGCATTCCCTATGAATGCGGTATCGCCCATTTCCGCGAGACCTCGCGCGGCCATATCATGGGGCTCGATAGCGGCCTCCTGAAAATGATCTTCTCGCTGAAGACCCGACGCCTGCTCGGCGTCCACATCGTCGGTGAGGGAGCGACCGAACTCGTGCACATCGGCCAGGCGGTGCTGAACCTGAAGGGCACCGTCGAATATTTCGTGGAGAATACGTTCAACTATCCAACGCTCGCCGAAGCCTACAAGATCGCGGGGCTCGATGCGTGGAACCGGATGGGGGAACTGAAGAAGGAAGCGTGAGTTGGCGGCTGGTTTGCGCTATCGGGCGACGTTGCAAAAATTAGGAAAACAAGTGTCGCTTTAATTGGGAATTTTGTGAGAACGGTATACTTGCCAAGCCAATCTAAAAACAGGATCATGCGCTCGTCCGTGTAACTGGCGAATACAGATGGGACACCATCGGGGAGCACGGAGACACAAAGCCGCTCGCCTGGGCATCCTCCAAAACCGAAAGGAGCATGTCCATGCCTGAGACAACCGTTTTCTTTGGGATTCTCGGTGCTCTCCTGATTGGGGCCATCAGCCCCGGTCCGAGCTTCGTTCTCGTATCCAGAATCGCCGTTACCGCATCCAGACTCGACGGACTTGCCGCCGCTCTCGGCATGGGGCTTGGTGGGGCCTTGTTCGGGGCCGTGGCGCTCGCTGGACTAAGCGCGCTGTTGCTTCAGGTCGAATGGCTCTACATGACCCTGAAGCTCATGGGTGGGGCCTACCTTCTCTATCTAGGCATCCGCATCTGGCGCGGTGCGAGCGCGCCCCTTTCGGTCGATATGGCGACGACCTCCGAGAGAAAATCGGTGCTGCGATCCTTCACCTTCGCGTTCGCCACGCAGATCAGCAACCCGAAAACTGCTATCGTATATGGAAGCATTTTCGCTGCCATGCTGCCGGCTTCCCCGCCGCAATGGCTGCTGTTCACTCTTCCTCCGATGATCTTCTTTGTCGAAGCGTCGTGGTATGCGATCGTCGCGCTTGCGTTTTCTGCCAATAAGCCGCGCGCCGTCTATCTCCATTCCAAAACATGGATCGACCGGGTCGCGGGTGCTGTCATGGGCGCATTGGGCGTTCGGCTGCTCGTGGAGGCTATGCAGTCGCAGAAATCCCAAGTTTTGCCCTAATCGGCCAACTGCTAAATCTCAAGGGATATTTCTGTCGCGAAAGTCCGATGCAAAAGTCAGCCTTTCGCGACCGACATTTGCGATACCTTACGGCTATTGCTCCGACGGCGGATGGCCGCTTTGGGCCGAACTCAGACAACAGCAGCAGATACTTGGATGTCCGCTTCTCCTTTCGCGACCCCAACGTCGAACAGTCCGCATCCGGCTCCATAGCCGCCCTCCAACGAAAAAAGCCGCCCCACCGGGCGGCCTTTCCACATGTCCGTTCGATAATTCGAAGATTATTCGGCGTCGCCTTCGGCGGCCTTCTTCTTCGGAGCAGCCTTCTTCTTCGGAGCGGCTTCTTCGCCTTCGGCAGCGTCTTCGGCCTTGGCAGCAGCCTTCTTCTTCGGCGCAGCCTTCTTGGCCGGCTTGTCGCCTTCCTCGGCTTCGTCGTCAGCCAGAAGCTCTTCCTTGGAGACCTTCTTGTCGGTGACGTCGATTTCGCTCAGCAGCTTGTCGATAACCTTTTCCTCGAACAGCGGGGCGCGCAGCGAAGCGGCAGCGCCGGGGGTGTTGCGGAAGAAGTCGAGGATCTGCTTTTCCTGGCCCGGGAACTGCTGGAGCTGGGCGAAGAGGGCCCGCTGCATTTCGTCCTCGGAGACTTCTACGCCGCCCTTCTCGCCGATTTCGGAGAGAACGAGGCCGAGGCGAACACGACGCTCGGCCAGCGTGCGATATTCCTCGCGCGCCTTTTCCTCGGTCGTGTCTTCATCTTCGAAGGTCTTGCCGGACTGGGCGAGATCGGTGTTGATCTGGCGCCAGATGTTTTCGAACTCGGCATCCACCAGCTTCGACGGGGCGTCGAACTTGTACATGGCGTCGAGCTGGTCGAGGATCTGGCGCTTGACCTTCTGGCGGGTGACGTTGCCGTACTGGCTTTCGATCTGGCCGCGAACGATTTCCTTGAGCTTATCGAGCGATTCGATGCCGAGCTTGGTGGCCAGTTCGTCGTTGATCTCGACTGCGGCGGGCGCAGCGACATCCTTGACGGTGACATCAAAGGTCGCTTCCTTGCCGGCAAGGTTCTTCGCCGGATAGTCTTCCGGGAAGGTCACGGTGATGGTCTTCTCTTCGCCGGCCTTGGTGCCGACGAGCTGGTCTTCGAAGCCCGGGATGAAGCGGCCGGAACCGAGAACCAGTTCGGCGTCGCTGTCGGTGCCGCCGTCGAAGGCAACGCCGTCGACCTTGCCGACGTAATCCATGGTGACGCGGTCGCCATCAGCGGCCTTGCCCTTCTTGGTTTCGAAGGAACGGGCGCTTTCGGAGATCTTGAGGATCTGTTCGTTGACTTCGTCGTCGGAGACGTCGACGACTTCGCGAACGACCTTGATGCCCTCGACCGACTTCAGTTCGATCGGCGGCAGGACTTCATAAGCCATGGTGAATTCGAAGTCGGCCTGGGCGGTCAGGATCTTCTCGGCTTCGCCTTCGTCCTCGGTCATGGCGATTTCCGGCTGGGTCGCCGACTTTTCGCCGCGTTCCGAAAGGATCGAGGTCGGCTTCTCGCGGAGGATCTCGTTGACGAGGTCAGCCATGATGGACTTGCCGTACATCTTCTTCAGATGCGCAACCGGCACCTTGCCCGGACGGAAGCCGTTGATGCGGACCTTGTCCTTGGCATCGGCGAGACGCTCGTTCATGCGAGCTTCCATGTCCTTGGCCGGAATGACGACCTTGATTTCGCGCTTCAGCCCTTCAGCGAGCGTTTCGATAACCTGCATGTTCATACCTTCATGTCGTGGCGGCCGTGCTCGGACAGCCGGTTGTTTCCCTGAGCACGACGCCGGAATTCAAACGATTTCCCGGGCGTGGCTGCGACGCAATCCTCAAGCATTCTGCCAGGCAATATGGCGCAGAGAGCGACGTGAACGGCTTCCTTTCCGTTCCGCATCTACCCGCGCGGCAAACCTGGTGCGGGTAGAGAGACTTGAACTCCCACGCCTTGCGGCACCAGAACCTAAATCTGGCGTGTCTACCAATTTCACCATACCCGCGTCCAAGAGAACCGCATGCTGCCGTCAGCATGGCCCCTCCGGAGCGCGCGTCTCTATATCACCCGTTTTTACGCACGCAAAGGAAAAATGACAGGCAAACCCCGGCTCCCACGGGAATCGGCCGCAGGCGCCGTTGGTGCGGTAGCCAAACATTGTCGCGAACAGGACCGGACAAATCGCAGATCGAGGGCTCAGTAGAGCGGCTCTTCATAGAGCGACTTGCCATCGATGCGCAATTCACGGATCTGCCCAAGGCCGTCCGCGCCGACCCGTACGGCAACCGAGACGGCGCCCTCGTTGCGTTCTTCCTCGATCGCCCGCCCCTCACCTTCCGGCACGTAATAGCGCTCGATTCCGTAATCGACCCGCAGGCTTCCCTCGGTGTCAGCGGCCAGCCTGTATGTCTGGAACGGCTGGGTATGCATGACAACCGTTCCTTCGACGAGCGGCAACTCTGCGAAGGAGGCCTCGTCCACCACCCAGAAACCATCGGCTCCAGGCTTGAGGCGAACATTCATCTCCACCCAGTCATAGGGTTCCGGCCTGTCGCCCTTCACCAAGGCGAGGGGTATCGTGGAAATATCATAGGAAAGGACCACGTAGTCGCCGCGCAGCAGATCGCGGGGATCGACCGGCGCGGTCTTCAGCAGGATCTCCGCTCCCGAACGCAGGACGGAAGCGCGTCTCTCGATCATCGCGGCCAGCACCGCCGTCTGCACAAGCGAGAGAACCGCGGCTATCGCGAGATAGCGGACAAGCGGACGGCTGAACATCCGGGTCATCGGGCGACCTCCCCATCCTTTCGGGCGAAGAGCTTTTCAAGCTTCACCACAACGAAGGCCAGCGCGGCGACGACAAGTCCCGCCAGCAGGAAGAAGGCGGAAGTGCCGAGCATGGAATTGATGGTCACGAACGACAGGTAAAGGACCTCCGCCGCGAAGATAACATAGGCGAGATAGCGAACGGCGCCGTTGTCGCGTCCCTCCAGCGAAAGGGCGAGCAGCGTCGTGCCGATAGTCAGCAAGGCGAGCAGAGCCAGTTCGCCGCCCTCCGTCCAGTGAAAATGCAGGAGGCCCAGGCCGAGCGACGTCAGCACGAAGCTGTAAAAGGCCGGGGAAGCGCCCCGCCGGCGTGCAAGGGCCGAAACCGGTGACTGCGGCAGCGCCACCGCCAGGAAGGCCAGCATACCCACAACCACGAACAAAAGCGCCACCGCCAGGTCGGCACGAAGCGAATAGAGCCACACGCACCAGGACAGGAGAAGAATATAGATGAGATGCCGCGACCGCTCGGCTCCGCTCCATTGAGCGAGCACTGCCAGTACAAGGCCGGCGACAGGCGGCCAGAAGGCATAGATCCCCCTCCATTCCGCTTCATATTGCTCGAGATAGGTGCCAAAAACGACAAAGGCCAGAAAGCCTGCGAAAACGGTGAGAGCCGCGGAGCGGAATGCCGCCGCCGAGGCCACCGTCATGGCAAACCACAGCAGCATGGCATCGAGCGTGTCGCCGGAAAGGTGATAGAGCTGGCCGATGAGTGCGATCGCTCCTCCGAAACTCGCCGCCCCCAGAACCAGCAGCGCAGCACCGAACCGGTCCGCGCCACGGCTGAAGGCGAGCGCCGCGGAAAGGTAGAAAATCCATATCAGCAGAATGATGCCGAAGACCTTGGTGAGACGCGGTATGTCCTGCCAGTTGGCGGCGACCAGAAGCAGGATCGACGCGGCGATCAGCACGGCCGCGATAATCATCAGCACACCGCCGACGCTGAAAGAGGACTTGCGGGAATCGAGTTCCTTCAGCAAGGCTTCGGCGGTGGCGGAGGGAATCATTCCCTTGTCCACCCAGATCGCAAGATCCCGCGTCAACCGTCCCCGATACATCGATCCCCCCAGTTGTCACCATCCGGCGAGAAGCGGCCGGAAGTGGTTCCCGTTCTTTTCGTACAGTCTGTTCCGAGCCCGAGAGAAAGACAATCACCAAAACGCCGGATCATGTCAGGCAATGTCCATGCAAGATATGCATGGCTTCCATGAAGATATCGCACTGCACAAAACCAATCTTATGCGGTAGATAATAGTCAACAACGATCACGAAGGATCAAACGGTTCCGCGATCGTTCGGTGGATGATCCACCAGATAGCTTCGACCTGTGCACTCCTCCTCCCAGCACAGCGTCGATTTGACCGGCGACACTCCTCCTCCCAGTCGCTGGTCGCTCAAAATGACGCTCACCGGACCTCCTCCCCCGGTGAGCGTTATTTTTTTGCCCTCCACACCGTCATCGGGCAGTCGCTCGTCGCGGTCCGCCGGTCGTGTGCCGCGCAAAACGAAGCACGCCTCACCCCTCCATGAACCGTCAATGCTGCATCGGTCGCCGAAAAATGCAGCAGTTTACCCTTTGCTAACCACTGCCCCATGCATCTTCCGCATAGGTGTCATACAGGTTTGAGCCTTCATCTCTTTTGCGTCGCAGCATATATTAGCGCCATGAGATCACGAGGCGCCCGAAAGAGGAGCGCCGCAGATAGGAAAGAGGCATATCATGAACTTCGCTCGCTCGCTGAACAACTGGCGCAAGTACCGTCAGACCGTAACCGAACTCGGCCGCATGAGCGACCGTGAACTTCGCGACCTCGGCATCGGCCGTGAGGACATCCGTCGCGTTGCCCGTCAGGCTGTTGCCGGCTAATCCCGCCAGCATTCAGACCTTGAAAAAGGCCTCCCGTTTCGGGGGGCTTTTTTATTTGCCGCACGTTTTCTCAGATGGCCGAAACCTGTGCCTATTTCTTGTCCTCTGCTCCCATATTCGGCACATCCCTGCACAAATGCATAGCAGTCGCTTATAATTTGCACTGCACAATCTTGTTTTACAGGCGTATAAGAGGGTCAATCGCTGATGCGGAATGAGCCGCAGGACCAGCGCACAAGATCACATCCGAGGAAACGACCATGAACCCGATCCGCATTGCAAAGAACTGGATTAGCTACCGCCGCACGATGGCCGAACTGGGTAACCTGTCCAACCAGGCTCTCTCCGACATCGGTATCACCCGTTACGAAATCCGTAACATCGCTTCGCGCTCCTTTCGTTAATCGATAAGGTTGCTGCGTAAGCTTCGTGAACGGCGCCATCCGGCGCCGTTTTTGATTCCGGGGTCTTCCAATTCCGGGTCTTTTGATTTCCGGGCCTTTTGATTTCCGGGGCCGGAATGGAAATGATTGGAAGCGGGACCGGCCCGTGATAAGCAGCCGCCCATGACAAACACCACGATTTCCCCCATTCACGTCATCGGCGGCGGGCTCGCCGGTTCGGAGGCCGCCTGGCAGGCCGCACAGGCCGGTGTCCCGGTTATCCTGCACGAGATGCGCGGCGTGCGCGGCACGGACGCACACAAGACGGACAGCCTTGCCGAGCTCGTCTGCTCCAACTCCTTCCGCTCCGACGACGCGACATCGAACGCGGTCGGCGTGATCCATGCGGAAATGCGGCTTGCCGGCTCTCTCATCATGGCCTGCGCCGACAAGCATCAGGTTCCGGCCGGCGGTGCACTTGCCGTCGATCGCGACGGCTTTTCCGACGCCGTCACCGCGACCATCTCCTCGCATCCGCTCATCACCGTCGTGCGGGAGGAAATCCGAGGCCTTCCGCCAAAGGACTGGGGCCTGACGATCGTCGCGACCGGCCCCCTCACCTCGCCCGATCTTGCGGAGGCCATCCGTGCGGAAACCGGTGAGGATGCGCTCGCCTTCTTCGACGCCATCGCCCCGATCGTCTACCGCGACAGCATCGACATGGAGATTTGCTGGTACCAGTCCCGCTACGACAAGGTGGGACCGGGCGGTACAGGCAAGGATTATATCAACTGCCCGATGGACGAGGCCCAGTACAATGCCTTTGTCGATGCCTTGATTGCCGGCGACGCGGTGGGTTTCAAGGAATGGGAAGGCACGCCCTATTTCGACGGCTGCCTGCCGATCGAGGTTATGGCCGAACGGGGCCGCGAAACGCTGCGGCACGGGCCGATGAAACCGATGGGCCTCACCAATGCCCACAATCCGACCGTCAAACCCTATGCCGTCGTGCAGCTTCGTCAGGACAATGCGCTCGGCACGCTTTACAATATGGTGGGTTTCCAGACGAAGCTCCGCTATGGCGCCCAGGCCGAGATCTTCCGGATGATCCCCGGCCTTGAAAATGCGGAATTCGCCCGCCTCGGCGGACTGCATCGGAACACCTACATTCACTCGCCCGTGCTGCTCGATCCGTCGCTGCAACTGAAAAGCCGCCCCGGCCTGCGGTTTGCCGGCCAGATCACCGGCTGCGAAGGCTATGTGGAAAGCGCGTCCGTGGGACTGCTCGCAGGCAGGTTTGCCGCAGCGGAACGCAAGGGCGAGCCGGTCCGGTTGCCGCCGGCGACGACGGCGCTCGGTTCCCTGCTGAACCACATCACCGGCGGGCATATCGTCAATGATGAGGAACCGGGCAAGCGCTCGTTCCAGCCTATGAACATCAATTTCGGCCTGTTCCCGGAACTCGAACCGGGCTCGATCGTCAAGCCGGAGGGCGTCAAGCGCTTTCGCGGCAAGGACAAGACAATCATGAAGCGGCAGCTCATCGCCGCGCGCGCGCTTGCAGACTGCAAGGCCTGGCTCGAGACCGGCGACCGCTGAGACTTTCCTGTTCCGGTGAATTTCAGCCCGTTGGCAGCGCTCCGGCAGACGGCGCGTCGCGTCCGGCCGGAGCGACGTAATTCCCAAGAAGCCAGAGCGAGACTTCGGCTGCTTCCGCCGGCGTGGCAAAGGTGAAGTCGCCATTGTGGAACGGTGCGTCGAGGAATTCGATCGAGAAGCCACGTCCGTCGGGCAGATCGCGCACCCGGACTGTGCCCGGCTCGATCAGATGGCAGGCATAGTGGCCCCGGAGACTGCGCATGAAGCCTGCCTTGTTGTCATGCAGGCGCACGAAAACGGCCTTGCCATCCGCCGTGGCATGCAGGCTGCGGATCGCCTCCTTGGGAAAAGCGCGGCCGAATTCCATGATGGCGAGGCCCGTGTCATGCAGATTGTCCTCGGCGGCCCGCTTCGTCATGCGCGTCGAATAATACGCGAAGACCGCGACCAGTCCGAAGATGAACGTCCAAGTGACCAAGCTCACGCCATGCCTCCAAATCCAGGCCGGTTTTCCGGCGGCGGACGAAGCGATAACAGCCGAGCCTTGTGCGAATTTGACCGCGATCAGAATCGCACGGCATAAGCCGCGCGCATCATCCTAAGTTGCCGGCGCCATTGGGCCGGCCTGATGTCCCGTTCGAAGATGCCGGCACCGGCGCTCCGGGCGGCGAGAAGGACGGGTTCCGCCAGCGCCACCGGCAGATAGGCGGCAACGAGACTGCGCGGCAGCCTGCCGCCGCTGCGCGCCTTGCGCAAGTGATCGAGGCCGAGACCGGCGAAGGCTTCGATCGCTGCCGAAATTCGCTCGCGATCGCTCCCGGCGAGAAAACCATCCCGATCGAGACCGACAGCGGAAAGAATCTGCAGCGGCAGGAAAAGCTGGCCACGGGCGCGATGGCCCGGCATCAGCAGCAAGGCGCCTGCAATCGCCTGGGCGACGCCGGCATGACCGGCGATATCCGCGCAGGAAGGCGAAGCCGCCGGATCGAGCACCAGGCTCGCAAGCTGGATCAAGGCGGCTGCCGTCTCTCCGGCATAACCCTCCAGCATCGCCGTCGTTTCGACCGGATCGTCATAGAGATCGAAAATCCGCGCATCGACCATGGCCTGAAGCGCCGCGACCGGCAGGCGATGTTGCTCGACGGCCTGAAGCAGGGCTGCGGCGATGGGGTTTGCCTCTGTCGAGCCGTGTCCGGCTCCGGCGAGGAGATCCCGCCAGTATTGCAGCCTCACCTCGCCCGGCAGGGGTTCACGCACCAGATCGCGGATCCGGGCGATTTCCGCGTTGAAGGCGTAGAGCGCCGCCAGCGCTCCGCGTTTTTCTACAGGCGACAGCAGACAGGCGAGATAACGGTCTCTGTCCGTCTCACGCAGTGCCGCAAGAGCGAGGGTGTCATTCGTCGACAGTTGCTGGCTCACTGAGCTTCCGCTTTCTCAGACGGCTATGAGTGCAGCGGCGACCGCCCGCTGTTCGGCCAGCATGATATTGTAGGTGCGCACGGCGGCGCCCGTGCCCATCGGATCGCTGGAAATGCCCCGCGCCTTCAGTGCAGCCTTGAGATCGGCGGGCAAGGGACGAAGCTGCTTGCCGGTTCCGACCAGCAGCACTTCGATATCCCTCGATTCCTCCAGGACGCGCTCGAATGCGGCAAGCGTCAGCGGCGCGCCCTCCTCCATCTCCCAGCCATAGATGCCGGAAGGCATGAGCAACAGGGAACCGCGATGGGACATGTCGGCGAAGCGGAAACCACCATTGCCGTAGGCGTCGATCGGCGCCCGACCGGGAAAATGCGCCTGCCGGACGACGATGCCCTTGCCTGTCGGCCCGAGCGCCACCGTCAGGCCTCGACCTTACCGGAGACAGGACGCGCCTTGTCGACATCTTCCTTCTGGAAGGCCTCGGGACGCAGGCGGAAGGCGATCAGCACGGGCGCCGCGATGTAGACCGACGAGAAGGTGCCGACGATGACGCCGAACAGCATCGCCAGCGTGAAGGAGGAGATCACCTCGCCGCCGAAGAGATAGAGCGCCACCAGCGCCAGGAAGGTGGTCGAACCGGTCAACACCGTACGCGACAGCGTCTGGTTGATCGAGGTATCGATCAGGACGTTGAGCGGCATCTTCTTGTAGCGCCTGAGGTTTTCACGCATTCGGTCATAGACGACAACGGTGTCGTTGAGCGAATAGCCGATGATGGTCAGGATCGCCGCGATGCTCGTCAGGTTGAATTCGATGCCGAGGAAGACGAAGAGGCCAAGCGTCAGGATCACGTCGTGCAGGGTCGCGATGATCGCGCCTACGGCGAACTGCCATTCGAAGCGGAACCAGATGTAGATCAGGATGAAGATCAGCGACACGCCGACGCCGATGGTCGCGCTCCTCGTCAATTCCCCCGAAACGGCCGGACCGACCACCTCGACACGGCGGAACTCATAAGCATTCTCGAGCTCGCCGCGAACCAGCGTGATCGCCGACTGCTCGGCATTCTCGCCGCCCTCTTGCGCCTGGATGCGGATCAGAACGCTCGACGGATCGCCAAAGCCCTGGGCCTGGATTTCCCCGAGGTTGAGTTGGCTCAGACGGTCGCGGATATCGGCGATATCGGCTGCGCCGTTGCGCGCCTTCACCTCGATGATCGAGCCGCCCTTGAAATCGATGCCGAGGCTGAGGCCGATCGTCATGAAGCCGATGACGGAAGCGAGCGCCAGCGCACCCGCGACCGCGAATGTGTAGCGGCGGATCGCCATGAAGCGGATGTTCTGGGCGTCGAAGATGCCGGTGCGGATACCCTTCGGCAAATGCTTCGGCCTGCGCCAGCGATACCACATCGCCATCAGCCAGCGCGTCATGGTGAAGGCGGTGAAGACGGTCGTCACGATACCGACGGCGAGCGTCACGGCAAAGCCGCGCACCGGGCCGGAACCGAGGAAGAAGAGAACCAACGCGGCGATCAGCGTCGTCAGGTTGGCGTCGACGATCGTCGCGAAAGCCTTGTTGAAGCCCGTGTCGATGGACTGGATCAGCGATCGGCCGCTTTTGACTTCTTCGCGGATGCGCTCGTAGACAAGAACGTTGGAGTCGACCGCCATGCCCATGGTCAGCACGATACCGGCGATACCCGGCAGGGTGAGCGTTGAGCCGAGAAGCGTCAGAACGGCGAGAATCATCACGACGTTGGCTGCAAGCGCGATATTCGCCATCACACCGAAGGTGCCGTAGAAACCGAGCATGAAGAGCACGACGAAGATCGCACCGATGCCGCTTGCCGTGACGCCGGCATTGATCGAATCCTGGCCGAGGCCCGGGCCGACGGTCCGTTCCTCGACGACCGTCAGCGTCGCCGGCAAGGCACCGGCGCGCAGGAGAACGGCGAGATCGTTGGCGCCCTCCACCGAGAAATTGCCGGAGATCTGGCCGGAACCGCCGATGATCGGCTCGCGGATGACCGGCGCCGAGATCACCTGGTCGTCGAGGACGATGGCGAAGGGACGACCGACGTTCTGCTGCGTCGCCTGGGCGAAGCGCTGCGACCCCTTGCTGTCGAAGCGGAAGGTGACGACCGGCTCGTTGGTCTGCTGGTTGAAGCTCGCCTGCGCGTCGACCAGATTCTCGCCGGAAACGAGCGCACGCTTTTCGATCAGATAGGGAACCGCCGGATCGTCGGTGGAATAAAGTACCTCCGACGTTGCCGGCGGACGGCCGTTGATCGCCTCCACGACCGGCATGCTCGTGTCGACCATGTGGAAGGAGAGCTTGGCGGTCTGGTTCAGCAGCGATTTCAGGCGCTGGGGGTCCTGCAGGCCGGGAACCTGAACGATGATGCGATCGTTGCCCTGCCGCTGGATCAACGGCTCGGTGGTGCCCAGCTCGTCGACGCGCCGGCGAACCACTTCCATCGACTGGGTCAGTGCCGAAGAGGCGCGGTAATCGATACCGGCGTCGGTAAGATTGAACCGGAGGAGCGTCCCGTCCTCGGTCAGCGTCGCTTCCTGGATGGAGCCGCCGGTCAATCCGCCAACGCTCACGGGCGCGGTAATGTTCTCCAGCGCCTTCTTGGCCGCTTCGACCTTATCAGCATCCGTAATGCGGACCTGGATCTGCTGGCCCACGCCGGAAAGGCCGGTATAACGAATGCCCGCGTCACGCAAGGCGGCGCGGATATCGCTGACCGTCGTTTCGAGACGCTCCTTGACGATGTCGGCGCGCTCGATCTTGAGCATGATGTGGGAACCGCCCTGCAGGTCCAGGCCGAGCGTCACCTGCCTGTGCGGCAACCAGGACGGAAGAGAGCGAAGTTGTTCCTCGCTGAAAACGTTAGGCAATGCCACCAACACGCTTACCAGCACGGTGAGCCAAATGAAGATCGTCTTCCAGCGCGAAACGTATAGCATGTAACTCTCGAAATCAGAGGTTTGCTTCAGCGGACGGAAGCCGGCAGCACCGGCCTCCTGCCCGGCAGCATCAGGAGGCCGAAGCCTCGGTCTTCACCGGCTCGCCCTTGACGCGGACTTCGGCAATATAGGTGCGCAGCGCACGGACCTTGACGCCTTCGGAAATCTCGACCTCGAGTTCCTTGTCGTCGACGACCTTGGTGACCTTGCCGACGATGCCGCCACCCATGACGACCTGGTCGCCGCGGCGGATGGAGGACAGGGTTTCCTCGCGCTTCTTCATCTGCTGGCGCTGCGGACGGATCAGCAGAAAATACCAGATCAGCATCAGCGGCGCGAAAAGGAACAGCATTTCGAGACCGGAGCCGAATGCACCGGTTGCAGCAGTCCCTTCTTGGGCGAAGGCTTCAGTAATGAACATCAATAACTCCCTAGACAAGCCAAGCGCACGGGCAGCCGCGGCCCCCCGCATCAGGTCGCCGGAATATAGTGACCGGCCCTGCGAATGCAACAAAAACAGCGGCGATGCGTACCGTTTTACCGCCTCTTACCCTTTCGAGCCCGAAAACGCCATGGTAGCGCCGGGGAAAACCGTGAACGCACTTGCCGGAACAAACCTGGGAGGGAATCGTGATGTCCGAAGACATCGATCTTTCGCTGCTCGCTGAACTGCGCCGGCTGACGGCAGCCGTCGAACGGCTGGCCGGCCCCGCCGCCGCCGAAAACGACTGGGGCGCCGCCGACTGCTTCGTCTGGAGCCCGGCGCGTCAGGAACTCCAGCCCGTGAAACGGCCGAACCGCATCGCGCTCAAGCTTATCCGCGGCGTCGATCACGTTCGCGATATCCTGCATGAAAACACGCTGCGCTTCGCCGAGGGCTATCCGGCCAACAACGTGCTGCTCTGGGGCGCACGCGGCATGGGCAAATCCTCGCTGGTAAAGGCAGTCCACGCCGACGTCCTCGCCGAGACCGGCATCTCGCTGAAACTCGTCGAGGTGCACCGCGAGGACATCGCCACCCTGCCCGCGCTTCTCGACATCGCCAAGGACGTGCCGCACCGGGTCATCGTCTTCTGCGACGATCTGTCCTTCGATCACGACGACACGGCCTACAAGTCGCTGAAGGCGGCACTCGACGGCGGCATCGAGGGCCGGCCGGACAATGTGCTTTTCTATGCGACATCCAACCGCCGGCACCTGCTTCCGCGCCACATGATGGAGAACGAGCAATCCACCGCCATCAACCCGTCGGAAGCCGTCGAGGAGAAGGTTTCGCTTTCGGACCGGTTCGGTCTCTGGCTCGGTTTCCACAAGTGCAGTCAGGACGACTATCTCGCGATGATCGACGGTTACGCCGAGCATTTTTCCCTGCCGCTCGACAGCGAACAGCTTCACCGCGAGGCGCTGGAGTGGGCCACCACGCGCGGCGGCCGCTCCGGCCGCGTCGCTTGGCAATATATTCAGGATCTCGCCGGGCGCCTTCGCGTCAGAACCGACCACGCCTGAAAATGCCCTAAACGAGAAAAGGCCCGGATTTCCGGACCTTTTCAACGCCTGCCTGGGACGCAATACCTATTCCAGGAAAGTCATCGGGTTGACCGGGGTCGCATCCTTGCGAACCTCGAAGTGCAGCATCGGGCGCTTGATGTTGCCGCTCATGCCGGAGGTGGCGATCTGCTGGCCGCGCTGGACCTTCTGGCCGCGCTGGACCGAAAGCGCATCGGCGTGTCCGTAGACGGTGACCGTTCCGTCGTCGTGGCGCACCAGGACGGTATTGCCCAGTTCCTTCAGGCCGTTGCCGGCATAGATGACCACACCGTTTTCGGCAGCCTTGACCGGCGTGCCCTGCGGCACGGAGATGTCGATGCCGTCATTGCGCTTGCCCTCGACGTTTGCGCCATAACCGGCGACCACCGCACCGCGGACCGGCCAGCGATACTTGCCGATGCCGGTGGCTTCGGGGGCATCTTCCTTCGTATCGACGGAGGCGACTTCGCTGACGGACTGGGTGGCGGCCGGCGGCTTGTATGCGGCCGGCGCGGGCTTGGTGTCCTTCGTCGGGACAGAAGCGGTCTTGACCGGGTCTGCCGCTGGCGTCTTTTCCGGAGCGGAAGCCACCTGGCTCGACGCGCCCGGCATCTTCAGCTTCTGGCCGATGCGAATATTGCCGTCGGTGATGCCGTTCGCTTTCTTGAGGGCATCGACGGATACACCGTTCGCCTTGGCGATCTTGTTGAGGGAATCCCCCGGCTTGACGACATAAGCACCGGGTGCGGCGCCGGCTGCGGCGTCCGATTTGCCGGTGGCGCTCGATGCGACCGCCTGAGACTTGTCGCGCGAGGTCGGCGTGCTCGGCAAGACGGCGACGTTCTGTTCCGGCGATTGCGGCGCCAGCGGCTTCTGACCGTTGGCCGGCAGGCCGGAAGCATCGGCCGCAGCACGGGCGGCGTTCTTCTGGCCGGCGAGGGACGGAATGATGACGAGCTGCCCGGTGGCGGCGTCGGAGGCGTGGCTGAGGCCGTTCGCCTTGAGGATTTCGCGTTCCGGCACGCCATAGCGCTGCGCCAGAGTCGCGATGGTTTCGCCGGGCTTCAGCGTCACGCGGGTGGCGTTCGCCGTCGTCCAGCCGGAAGCCGGGCGGGTGGATCCGGTGGACAGGTCATCCGCATTCAGGTTGCGCGGCGGAGCGCCGAGGCCGGCCGTCTGCGTATTCTTCGGCGTCCCGGGGAAAGGCTGGGCGAGAGCGGCCTGACGATCCGCATCGCTCGACGAACCGGAGGGAGCCGCAAGCTCGGCGCGCTGAACCGAAACCGGAGCGGCGGCGCTGCGGGCAACCGACGGCGCGCTTGTCGTCGGATAGGACGACGGAGCCGAAGGATAGGGCTGGCTCATGGCCTGCTGGCGGGTGGTGTAATCGGGCTGGGCGCCGGCGATATCCTGGGTCGGCATCGGCTGCTGGCCATTCATGCCGGTAATGTGCCGCCTCGGCGTCGAAGCCGTGGTCATATTGTCGGTATTGAATACGGAACTGAAGCGGGTCGCATCGGAACTGCAACCGCTGGCAACTCCAGCCAACAGCATTGCCACAGCGATACGGGCAACTGGCAGTCCGGCTTTCGGCGATACACTTTGACGCATAACTCGACCCACATTCTACGCAACTTGATGTGATTTGATTAAAGCGCGTTAGTGTTACCGGGCGGTTAACTTGCAGGAATCGCTGTGAATAATTTCGAAAAGGCGCACATTCATCGGTAGCCGCGTCCGCCGACGCGCAATCGCGCTCCCGCTGGCGCCACAGGATTTCAGAGAAAGGAAGCGATCTTCGGCATCAGCGGCAGATAAGGCGCCTCGAACAGATCTTCCCGCTCGAAACGGCTGCCGGTCTTGATAAGGCGCACCATTACGCAGGTATTCTCGCCGGTCACCAGCGGTGCGAGGAACATGCCGCCAGAGACGAGCTGCTCGGCGAAGAAGCGCGGCATGGCCGGAAAGGCGGCGGTCGAAAGGATGCGGTCGAAGGTCCCCTCGCCCGAAAGACCGTTGCTGCCGTCCGACTGGCGCAGCACGACATTGCGCAGGCCGAGATTGTCAAGGCGCTGCTGGGCTCCTGCGATCAGCGTCTTGTAGCGGTCGATCGAGAGAACCCGTTCGGCAAGCCTGCCGAGCACCGCCGACATGAAGCCGCTTCCCGTGCCGATCTCCAACACCCGCTGACCGGGTTTCACCTGCAGCAGCGACAGCAGGCGGACGGCAAGGTCGGCACCTTCCATGAAGGCCCCGCATTCGATCGGGATCGAGCGGCTGGAATAGGCGTCCTCGGAATATTGCGGGGGCACGAAGAGCGAACGGGGCGTCTGCTCCACCGCCGTCAGGAGATCGAGATCCGAGATCCCCTCCGACCGGAGCCTGAGAACGAGGGCCGCAAAACCCTCCTTTTCCAGCATGCCCGACTTCAACCCGCCGCTCCGAAACCGAGCGCCTTCGCAAGACGATCCTGCGAGGCATAGTCCGTCATGTCCAGCTTGAGCGGGGTCACGGATATCTTGTTGGCCTTGATGGCCTGCAGATCGGTTCCCTCGCGAAAACGGCTGCCGCGGTCGCCGAAGCGGAGCCAGTAATAGGGAAAACCCCGCCCATCGGCACGCTGCTCGACTTCGAGGCCGAAATCGAGCTTGCCCTGCGCCGTGACCTCGATGCCCTGCACTTCGGCGGGCGCACAGCGGGGAAAGTTGACGTTCAGGAACGTGCCATCGGGAAGATCAGCCTCGATCAACTGCGCAAGCAGCTTGGGACCAAGGGTCTCCGCGACTTCCCAGGGAATGACCCGGCCGCCATTGTCGTATTCGTAAAGCTGGCTGAGGGCGACCGAACGGACACCCTGCAGCGTCCCTTCGATGGCGCCGGCCACGGTCCCCGAATAAGTCACGTCATCGGCGAGATTGCCTCCCGCATTCACACCGGACAGAACCAGGTCGGGCTTGCCGTCGAGAACCTCCCGCACTGCCATAATGACGCAGTCGGTCGGCGTACCGCGCAGCGCAAAACGCTTGTCGGCCACCTTGCGCAGACGCAGCGGTTCCGAAATGGTCAGCGAATGGGCAAGGCCGCTCTGGTCGGATTCCGGCGCGACGACCCAGACATCGTCCGAAAGCGTCCGGGCGATGCGTTCCAGCACGGCCAGCCCCTCGGCGTGGATGCCGTCGTCATTGGTCAGGAGAATGCGCATACCGTATCTCCCCTGTTTCAGGCTGCCTTCTCGATCTTCTTCAGTCCGCCCATATACGGCAGCAATGCGTCCGGAATGGTGATCGACCCGTCTTCGTTCAGGTAGTTTTCCATGACCGCGATCAGACAACGGCCAACCGCCGTGCCGGAACCGTTCAGCGTATGCACGAAGGTCGTGCCCTTGCCGTCCTTGCCGCGATAGCGCGCATTCATACGGCGGGCCTGGAAGTCGCCGCAGACCGAGCAGGATGAAATCTCGCGATAGGTGTTCTGCCCCGGAAGCCAGACTTCGAGGTCGTAGGTCTTGCGCGAACCGAAACCCATGTCGCCGGTGCAGAGCGTCATCGTGCGGAAATGCAGGCCGAGGCGCTTCAGCACTTCTTCCGCGCAGGCCGTCATCCGCTCGTGCTCGTCGATGGAGCTTTCCGCATCGGTGATCGAGACGAGTTCGCATTTCCAGAACTGATGCTGGCGAAGCATGCCGCGGGTGTCGCGGCCGGCCGAACCTGCCTCCGAGCGGAAGGATGGCGTCAGCGCTGTAAAGCGCAGCGGCAGCTTTTCCTGCTCGAGGATTTCGCCGGACACCAGATTGGTGAGCGTCACTTCGGCCGTCGGAATCAGCCAGCGGCCGTCCGTGGTCTTGAACAGATCTTCGGCAAACTTCGGCAACTGGCCGGTGCCGTACATGGCCTCGTCGCGCACCATCAGCGGCGAAGAGACTTCGGTATAGCCGTGCTCCGTCGTGTGCAGATCCAGCATGAACTGGCCGAGCGCCCGCTCAAGCTTGGCGAGAGGTCCCGTCAGGACCGTGAAACGCGAACCCGACAGTTTGGCGGCCCGTTCGAAATCCATGTAGCCGAGCGCTTCGCCGATTTCGAAATGTTCCTTGGCGGGATGGTTCCAGCCGGGTTTCTGGCCGACCACGCGGGCAACCACGTTGTCGTGCTCGTCCTTGCCCACCGGCACGTCGTCAAGCGGAACGTTCGGGATGCGCGAAAGCTGGTCGGCAAGTTCGGCCGAGACGCGACGTTCTTCGTCCTCGGCCGCCGGCATGGTGTCCTTCAGCGCCGCAACCTCTGCCTTCAGCTTTTCGGCAAGCTCGGCGTTCTTCTGCGCCATCGCCGCGCCGATCTCCTTGGAGGCGGCGTTGCGGCGGGATTGCATGTCCTGAAGCGACTGGACCACGGCCCGACGCTTTTCGTCGAGCGCAATCAGCTGCGCAGCCAGTGGCTCGGCGCCGCGCTTGGCCAGCGCATCGTCAAGGGTCTCGGCGTTTTCACGGATCCATTTGATATCAAGCATCGTCGTTCCAGGTCGTCTTGCGGTGATCGTCGGATCGGACCTGGCGGGCGCCCTGTCCGGCCCCATGGATGCATGCTCGCGATGGAAAAGGCCGGGGAAGCGAAGGCTGTCGCCCTATTCGCCCTTCTCGCCTGCCTCGCCCGCCGGAACGAGCGCGTCCGCTTCCGAAGCCCGCCGGCGCTCCACGAGTCGTGCAGCATAGATGGCTACCTCGTAGAGAAGGATGGTCGGCAAAGCAAGGCCGATCTGGGACATCGGATCGGGCGGCGTCAGCACCGCGGCGATGATGAAGGCGACGACGATGAAGTACTTGCGCTTCTCGGCCAGCCACGTGCTTTCGAGGATGCCGACGCGGGCAAGCAGAGTGGTCACGACGGGCAGTTGGAAGACCAGCCCGAAGGAAAAGACCAGCGTCATGATGAGGCTCAGATACTCCGAAACCTTGGGCATCAGAGAAATCGCCACCTCGCCCTCGCCCGGCGCCTGCTGCATGGCGAGGAAGAACCACATCACCATCGGCGTGAAGAAGAAGTAGACCAGTGCGGCGCCCATCAGGAAAAGGATCGGCGAAGCGACCAGGAACGGTAGAAACGCCGCCCTCTCGTTCTTGTAAAGACCCGGCGCCACGAACTTGTAAATCTGGGCCGCGATCACTGGAAAGGCGATGACCATGGCGCCGAACATGGCGACCTTCACCTGGGTGAAGAAGAATTCCTGCGGTGCCGTGTAGATCAGTTCGGCCTTGCCGACGTCGAGGCCGGCCCACATCACCGCCCACTTGTAGGGAATGACAAGCAGGTTGAAGAGCTGCTTGGCAAAGGCGAAGCATGCGATGAACGCAACGAAGAACGCACCCAGCGCCCAGATGAGGCGGGAGCGCAGTTCGATCAGATGCTCGATCAGCGGCTGCGGCTTGTCTTCGATGTCGCCGCTCATGCACGGTCCTCGGTCTTTGTCTTGCGGGGTTTGCTGGTCCTGGCCGCCTTGACGGGCGAAGCCTCCGCGGCAGCCTTGGGAGCGGCAGCTTTGCGGGTCCGCTTGGCAGGTGCTGCGGCTTCGACAACGGGTGCCGGAACGGATTCAGCGGGCGTCTTGGGTTTCCGGCTGCGGCTTGTCGGCTTGGCAGCGGAAGCCTTGACCGTATCAACACCAGTGGAAGCGGATGTCGCCACTGCTGCGGCAGCAGGAGCGGGAGCAGCGGCCGGTGCGGCAGCCGGCGCCGGCTGCGAGAGACCGGATGGCGTTCCGGACAGCGGAGCCGGTATTTCCGGCAGGACCGGCGCCGCCTCTTCCAAGGATGCCGCGTCCGGCGGCATCACGCTCTTGTTATCGGGCTTCGTCGCCTTCTGCAGGTCGGCCTTGATCTCATTGCCCATCTGACGCAGCGGATTGATCGCGTCACGCAGGGAGGACGCGGGATTGAGCTTTCGCGCCTCATCCACGCTCTGACGCAGATCATCCAGTTCAGCTTCCCGCAGGGCCTCGTCGAACTGGGCGCGGAATTCCCCTGCGGTGCGACGAAGCCGCGCCGTCATCTTTCCGAAGGCACGGATCATCGGCGGCAAGTCTTTCGGCCCCACCACCACGATCAGAATTACCGCGATGACGAGCAACTCGCTCCAGCCTATATCCAGCATCAAAAGGCTCCCGACGCCATATTCCGAGACCGCCGAGCGGCCGTAACGCGCTTACTTGGTCTCTTCGACCTTATGGTCGACCGTCTTGCCCGGAGCCTGATTTTCGGCTTCGTCGTCAGACATGCCCTTCTTGAAGCTCTTGATGCCCTTGGCAACGTCACCCATCAGTTCAGGGATCTTGCCACGGCCGAACAGCAACAGGACGATGGCCAATACGATCAGCCAGTGCCACATGCTAAAAGAACCCATTACTGTCACTCCTTGTTTGCGTGTCCCACCGATTTAAGGTGTTTCAGCTTGTTTTTCAAATACGAAAATGTCCTGTGGATTCACAGTCACCGTGACGTCACGAAGCCCCTGCGGCAGGATGTCAGCCCGGATGCGTGAACGAACCGGACGCTCGGTTCCGGGCACGGCAAGTTCCAGCAGTTCCACAACGCCCAGAAAACGGCGCGAAAGAATACGCGCGGGTATCGCACCGCCCTCCTCCCGCAGCCCGACGCCGGACAATCTGACGGCGACGGAGACGGACTGGCCGTCCTTCATGCCGGGCGCGGAGGTCGTTCCGAGCGGCGTTTCGACACAGCCATCGCGCACGACGCCGGAAAACTCATTGATTTCCGAAAAGAAGGCGGCGGTAAAAAGATCCTTCGGCCGGCGATAAAGATCGTCTGAGGTTCCGACCTGCACCAGACGTCCGTCGCGCAGCAGGGCAATCCGGTCAGCCATGCGCATCGCCTCCTCGGCGTCGTGGGTAACCACGACGGCGGTCGCTCGCGTCTCGCGCAGGATCGCAAGCGTGTCGGCGCGAATGGTGTCCTTTAACCGGGAATCAAGGCCGGAAAAGGGCTCGTCCATCAGGAGGACTCCGGGCCGCGGCGCAAGCGCCCGGGCCAGCGCCACGCGCTGCTGCTCGCCACCCGAAAGCGCATGGGGATATTTGTCGGCATAATGGGCAAGACCGACGCGCTCGAGCGCCGCCATGGCTCCGGAGACCGCCTCCTTCGGCGGCAGGGCGGTCAGGCCGAAACGGACGTTATCGAGCACGTTCATATGCGGAAAGAGCGCAAAATCCTGGAACATCAGCCCGATGCCACGCTTTTCGGGAGGGATGAAACCGGAGGGTCCGGCGACCTCGCGATCGTTCATCAGCAGGCGACCGGAAGACTGTACCTCGATCCCGGCGGCAATCCTCAGAAGCGTTGTCTTTCCGGAGCCCGACGGTCCGAGCAGGCAGAGTACCTCGCCGGCCTTGGCGGTCAGCGAGACGCCGCGGATCGTCTCCCTGCCATGATAGCCGTGGCGGATATCTTCAAAGCGCAGGCTGGCGGCGAAGGTAACCCCTGCCGTCCGCCTCGCATCTGCCCCATCGATCGCGACCGAGTTCATTCCATCTTCCGCGAGGCCGCCCGCCGATGCGCCACGCGCCGGAACCAACCGCCGCGGGGCATTCCGAACGCGAGCCCGGTTGTCCAACAAAACATGATGCTATTCGTCCGCTTCACCGCCCGGTGTCAAGAGGCCAAGCTCCTCGAGATCGAGCTGAGTGATCGGATCTTCGTCTTCCGCGAGGTCGTCATTGCCGATCGGCAGGGGTACGGAAATGTTCGGAGGGATGCGACCCGAAAGCAGCCCCGCGCCCTTGAGTTCTTCGAGACCCGGCAGGTCGCGCAGTTCCTCAAGCCCGAAATGGTCGAGGAAATCCCGCGTCGTACCGAGGGTCACAGGCCGGCCAGGCGTACGGCGGCGGCCGCGAAACCGCACCCAACCCGCCTCCATCAGCACGTCGAGCGTGCCTTTCGACGTCTGGACGCCGCGAATATCCTCGATCTCGGCGCGGGTGACGGGCTGGTGATATGCGATGATCGCCAGGACTTCGAGGGCAGCACGCGACAGCTTCTTCGCCTCGGTCTCGTCCTTGCGGATCGCAAAGGACAGATCGGCGGCGGTGCGGAAGGCCCAGTGGTCGTCGACCTGCAGCAGATTGACCCCGCGGCCGGCATAGTCCTCCTTGAGGCGGCGCATGATGGCGCGAACATCGGTTCCGCGCGGCAGGCGGTCGGCGATGAAGCTTTCGGACACCGGTTCGGCGGAGGCGAACACCAGCGCCTCGGCGATCCGGGCGGCCTCGTTCTCCAGACGCACGCTTTCGGCGCTCGGTTCGGCCGGCCGCTCCGCCACCTCGGTTTCGTCCTCGAAGAAATCCTGATCCTGCGGTTCGCCCATCGCGCGCCCTATTCCACCGACGAGAGATCGGCTGCGCGCGGACCGCTACGCATGTAGATCGGCTGGAAGGCGCCGTCCTGGCGGATTTCCAACCGGCCTTCGCGCACAAGCTCCAGCGAAGCGGCAAAGGCGCTGGCAATAGCGGTCACCCTCTCCTCCTCGGAGGAAAGATAGCGCAACAGATACTGCTCCAGGGTCGTCCAGTCGGCGATCTCGCCGATCATCCGCGTCAGAATGGCGCGAGCGTCGGACAACGCCCAGACCTTGCGTCGCTCGATCGTCACCTGGGTGATTGCCTGCCGCTGGCGAAGAGCCGCATAGGCGGTCAGCAGATCGTAGAGGGTCGCCTCATAAGCGTTCTCGACGCGGGTGGGCACGTGTTCCGGCGCTCCCCGCACATAGACGTCCCGGCCGAGGCGATTGCGGTTGATGAGGCGGGTTGCCGCCTCCCGCATGGCTTCGAGGCGTTTCAGCCGGAAGGCCAGCGTCGCCGCCATTTCTTCACCCGACGGTCCGTCGTCCTTGGCCTGTTGCGGGATCAGCAGGCGTGACTTCAGATAGGCGAGCCAGGCCGCCATGACGAGATAGTCGGCCGCGAGCTCGATGCGGATGCGCCGGGCGCTTTCGATGAACTGCAGATATTGTTCGGCAAGCGCCAGAACCGAGATGCGCGACAGGTCGACCTTCTGGTTGCGCGCAAGAAACAGCAGAAGATCGAGCGGACCTTCGAAGCCCGCGACATCGATCACCAGAGCCGGCTCGCCCGTCAGCCGTTCGGCCGTGGTCTCCTGCCACAACGGGTCCATGGGCGTGGCGGCGCCCGTGCCGCCCGCCGGATTGCGTGCAGAGGTGTTCGGGGGCTGGGCTCCGGTGCGCGACATCAGGCCGTCGCCCTCAAGCCATCGAATTCGTTGCGGATATCGGCTTCGGCATAGGCATCGATGCGACCGAAGGCATTCTCGACCGCATCGGCGCGCGTCCTTGCCCGGCCGGACAGAACAGGCGCTGCGGCAGCCACAGCCCGCATCTCCTCCAGCACGCCATTGCAATGGAGAACGACATCGCAACCGCCCGCCACGATCGCTGCGGCGCGCTCACCTATCGTTCCCTTCAGGGCATTCATCGACACGTCATCGGACATCAGCAATCCATCGAAACCGATCTCGCCGCGGATGATCTTGTCGATCACCACTTTCGACGTCGATGCCGGATGATCCGGATCGATGGCCGAGTATACCACATGCGCGCTCATCGCCATCAATTCGTTGCGCAGCCTGCGGAACGGCGGAAAATCATGGGCCGACAATTCCTCGTGGGACGTCGTGACCACCGGCAGCTCGTGGTGGCTGTCCGCCATGCCGCGACCATGGCCCGGCACATGCTTCATCACCGGCAGCACACCGCCCGCTTTCAAACCTTCGGCCGCCGCTTCGCCCATTTCGCCGACCGTCAGCGGATCGGTGCCATAGGCCCGGTCACCGATGACATTGCTTGCGCCTTCGACCGGCACATCGAGCACCGGCAGGCAATCGACGTTGATGCCGAGTTTCAGGAGATCGAAAGCATGGAGGCGGGACATCAGCCAGGCCGCACGCAGACCGATTGCCTTGTCCCGACGATAGAGTTCGCCGAGTACCGCAGCCGATGGATACCGGGGCGCGATCGGCTCACGGATACGCTGGACACGGCCGCCTTCCTGGTCGATCAGCACCGGCGCATTGCGGCCGCCGACGGTCTCGCGCATCTCCGCAACGAGATCGCATATCTGCGCCGGCTCCGAAAGATTGCGGGCAAAGACGATGAAGCCCCAGGGCTGTTCGTCGCGATAGAGGGATTTTTCGTCCGCAGTCAGCGCAAGGCCGCTGCAGCCGAGGATCATGGCTTTCGCCGGAGCGTATCGATGGGTCATGGGCGAATCATAAGAGGGATGGGTAAAAAGCCGAAGCTCTGCAGCGTGTCATACACAGGAAAAGAGGCGAAAACCCATGGTTTCCGCCTCTCTTTTCAACATTGAAAGCGACAGTTCCTACTTCGTGACGAGGCAGCTTCCGCCGGCGGCCTTGAAACGTTCGCAAAGCGCCTGGGCATCTGCCTTGCTGCCGGCCGAGATGCGTACGCGGTAATAGGTGCCCTTGCCGGCAATTTCCGCCTTCTTGATCTCGTAGGCGTGCCCGCCGACGACGCTCGCAAACTTGCCGGAAATGCTCTTGTAGGATTTCTCGGCCTCAGCCTCGGACGGAAGCGATGCGACCTGGATGAAGTAGCTTCCGGGGGCCGCGGCGGCAGGCGCCGGAGCAACCGGTGCAGGGGCAGGTTCGGCCGGCGCTGCAGCCGCGGTTTCGGTAGCGACCGGCTTGGCGGGCGCGGCCGGGGCCACCGGTGCTGCGGGGGTTGCAGCCGTTGCCGGCTTGCTTGCCGGACTTGCGGCAGGTGCCGTCGGCTGAACCGGCTTGGAAGCCGGAACCACAGCCTTCTGCTCCATGGCGGGAGCGGCGTCGCTCACGGAGGCTGCCGGAGCGGCTGCGGTCTCCGTCGGCTGTACGCGCCCCGCCGTCGGTGCTGCAAGGGCGGGCTTGGTTTCGGCGGCCGGCATGCTCGTCTTTTCGCTGACAGCCGGCTTAACCGGTGCGGGTTCGGCCGGGGCCTCCTGAGCCACCAGCGTACCATCCGGACGGACGATCATGGTGCGCACCTTGCGCGGTGTAATCGTCGCCTGGTCGTCATCGGCAGCGGCTGTTTGCTCCGGCTGGTTCTCCGAAGGCAACAGGCGCGGATCTTCGGTCTCACCGACGGGTGTACCCAGCGCTTCGGCTTCGTTTTCGCCTTCCAGCGGAAGGGTTTCCGGGATCAGGGTCTTCTGGACCACGTCGACCGGCTCTTCACTGGACGAAATCAGGCTCTGCTGCTTCGGATCTTCGACGCTGGCACCGGCTACGCGGTCGTATACGGCCTTGTCCTGATTGGGGACGGACTTGCCGCCACGATCCTCGGGCACAACTTTCACCGGCTCCTTGTCGGCCGTAATCACCGGCGGCGTTCCGGAGGAGATTCCCGGAACGCTCGAACCGCTGAACCAGGCATAAAGACCACCTGCGCCGAGCAACAGAACGACCGCAATCGCAGAGCCCGTCAGCAACAGGCGACGGGTGGAACTGCGCGCCGCCGCAATGCCTTCCTGCGGTTCGAGCGGAATGTTGATGCGGCCGGAAGCATTGCCCCTGTAATCCTCGGGCTTGCTGAGAGTACGGCGGAAGTCTTCCTCCAACGCCCGCTCGAAGGCGTCGAAGTCATCGAGCGGCGGCGGCTGGTGGGCGACGCCCTTTGCCGATGCAGATGCAGCAGCGGCCGTCGCCACGCCAGCAGTTGCGGCTGCGGCGATAACGGGTGCGGCCGGCTGATGAGCCTTGACTGCCGGCGCCGCTGCGGCGTCGTCGAACAGCGAAGCAAGCTCGGTATCGAGATCGAGATCGTAATCGTGGTGGAAAGCCGCCGGCGGCTCCTTGGCCTCGGGAACAGGAACTTCCGGAACATCCATCTCGGCAACGGATTCTGGCTGTTCTTCCTGTTCGGCGATTTCAGCCGGATCGAACGGCAAAGGTTCTTCGGCCAGATCGAACGACGGCTCGACGACGGCCGCCCTTTCCGGCGCACGCGGCTGAGGCATGGCTCGCACGGGCTCTACCGGGATTGCCGGCTCGACGGAGCGGACGGGCTGCGGGCGCGGCTCTGCCGTCGCTGCGGGGGCCGCCATCGCCGGCCGGGCGGTGCGCATGTCTGCGTCCGCCTCAATGTCGGAGAGGTCGAGCTCGATATCGTCGAGCTGCAGATCGAATTCGGCGTCCGCGAAGGGATCGAAAGCCTCGTCTTCGGCAACGGCCGCGCGCGCGGGCTCGGCCTTAACCGGCTCAACAACCGGTTGGGACCTGACAACCGGTTGAGTTCCGAACGACACCGGAGACATCGGCGCAGGCGTGGCATCCTCGCTGGCGGCAAGTTCGTCGGAAAAGGAGAAGGTGAAAGACGGCTCGGTACGCGCGACCGGCGTCGCAGGAGCGACCGCCGCGGGTTGCACGACAGGAGCCTTGCCCGCATCCGCTTCCGCGATCAGGTCGTCGAATGCGAAGAAATCATCGGCCCGTGCTCCGGACGACGCCCGCTCTGCGACAGGCGCAGATGCATGCTCGACCGGAGACCAGTCGAAATTCTCCGCCGGCAATTCAGATTCCAGCGCGAAGTCATCGATCGAGAAATCGTCGACATCGGCCCTCACCGGCACCGCCGACTGCGGCTGGGCGGAGACGGACGTCTCGACCGGCTGCGCTTGGCTTGCGACGGACACGGGCGGAGCCGCCGAGAAATTCGCAAGCGGAAGACGGAGGCGCGGAGCAGGCTCCGGCTCTGGTTCGGGGGCGGAAACGGCTACCGGTTGCGCCGGCTGCCAATGCGCATCCTCGTCCGCCTCCGAAACCGCAAGTTCGAGCTCATCGGCCAGATCGACATCGAAGGACGGCTCTTCGCGATAGTGATCGTAAGAGGGCTCGGGCGCGAAATAGGACGGAGAGGCCTCCGGCTCGCGATAGGCGTTCTCGACAACGGGAACCGGCGAGACCGCCGGCACGTCTTCGGCACGCGCGACAACCGGCTCTACCGGCTGCGGGGCGTCATAGACCTCGAATTCGCGCAGCAGTTCGTCTTCAAGATTGAAGTGGCCTTCGTCGGACGGAGACACGCGCGCTGCCGGGGCAGCCGCCTGGGGCTCCTCCGGCTCGAAGCCGACGATACGTGCAAGCTCAGCCAACGGATCGTCGTCCGCAAAACTGTCATTGCCATATCGACTGCTGTAGGCTGCCTGCTTTTGTACCATTACAACTTCCACTCACTTACGCGACAAGACGCTTGCCAGTGCAATGTGGGGAAATGGTGACGATACTATCGCATTTCTGCCGGAGCTTCAGTGCCAGTTATGGACAATCCGGACTTCAGAACGGAGGCGACAGCATGCACCAGCCCAAGCCTGGCGATGGTCAATTGTCGATGTTTATCGTTAACAAAACGTAATTCGGGCGAATCCTTGCCCTTGTTCCAGTGAGCATGGAAGGAACTTGCCAGATCGTAGAGGTAAAAAGCAAGCCTGTGCGGCTCCTGGGACTGGGCTGCAGCCTCGATTATCCGGGGATATTCGGCAAGCTTGGCGATAAGCTGCAGTTCCGCCGGATCGTTGATCTGGCCATCCACAGCGGATGCCAGATCGAGACCGTCGATATCGAGATCCGGGAAGGCTTCGCGGGCCTGCCTGAAGACGGACATGCAACGGGCATGAGCGTATTGCACGTAGAAGACCGGGTTATCCTTGGACTGCTCGGTCACCTTGGCAAAGTCGAAGTCCAGCGGCTCGGAACTCTTGCGGTAGAGCATCATGAAGCGGACCGGATCGCGCCCGACCTCTTCCACCACGTCGCGCAGGGTGACGAAATCGCCGGAGCGCTTCGACATCTTCACCGGTTCGCCGTTGCGATAGAGCTTCACGAGCTGGCAGAGCAGCACGGTGAGCTTCGACTTGCCTTCCGAAACCGCCCGATTGACCGCCTCCAGGCGCTTGATATAGCCGCCATGATCGGCGCCGAGCACATAGATCATCTCGGAATAGCCGCGGTCGAACTTGTCCTTGAAATAGGCCACGTCGGCAGCAAAATAGGTGTAACTGCCATCCGACTTCATCAGCGGACGGTCGATGTCGTCGCCGACTTCCGTGGAGCGGAAAAGCGTCTGCTCGCGGTCTTCCCAGTCTTCCGGCAACTGCCCCTTCGGCGGCGGCAGCGTGCCGCGATAGACGTGTCCCTTGAAGGTCAGGTCGTTGATCGCGGTGCGGATCTTGGCAGCCCCGTTGGCATGCAGCGTGCGCTCGGAAAAGAAGATGTCATGGTGGACGTTCAGCGTCGCGAGGTCTTCGCGAATCATCGCCATCATAGCGTCGATGGCGCGGTCCTTGACGATCGCCATCCAATCCTCTTCCGGCATGTTGTGCAGGCGAACGCCAAACTCCTCGGCGAGCGCCTGACCGACCGGAACAAGGTAATCGCCGGGATAAAGACCCGACGGGATCTCGCCGATGTTCTCACCCAGCGCTTCGCGATAACGCAGGAAGACAGACCGCGCCAAAACGTCGATCTGGGCGCCGGCGTCGTTGATGTAGTATTCCTTTTCGACCGCGAAGCCGGCGAAAGCCAGGAGATTGGCCAGCGCATCGCCGACCACGGCGCCGCGGCAATGGCCCACATGCATCGGACCGGTCGGATTGGCCGAAACATATTCGACATTGACCTTGCGGCCCTTGCCGAGCGTCGAACGTCCGAAGTCCGTGCCTTCCGCGATCACGGTCGACAACAGGCACTGCCAGTAACCGGTCGACAAACGGATGTTGATGAAGCCCGGACCGGCGACGGTCACCTCGGTGATATCTGCATCTTCCTTGAGCTTTTCGCCGATCACCTCCGCGAGCGCGCGCGGATTGGTGCCGAGCCCCTTGGCCAGAACCATGGCGGCATTGGTCGCGGCATCGCCGTGGCTCGAGTCGCGCGGCGGTTCGACGACGATACGGCTGAAATCGAGGGTGGAACGCTTTTCCTTGATGCTGTCGATCTGTTCCAGCGCGTTCTTAATTCTCGTTTCGAAATCGGCGAAGAGGTTCATGACGTTTACCTGGAGCAGGCGCTCGACCGGGAGGCCTGGCGAATTGAAAGAAATCGTGGGGGTGCCTATCGCAAATCGGGAGTGTGGTCAAACAGCTCCCTGTGGGTACGCAGCGCATAGGTGTCCGTCATGCCGGCGAGATAGTCCCCGACATGACGCGCCCTCGCCTGCGAATTGAGGCCGGCTATGTGGTCGACCCAATAATGGCTCTTCATCAGGCGCGGGTCCGTCATGTAGGCGCGAAAGAGATCGGTGACGATCTGGGCGGCACCCGCGCGGATGCGCATGATGTCCGGATGGCGGTAGATGCGGCTGAACAGCAGTTTCTTGATCTGCCGGTCGGTCTCGGCCATTTCCTCCGAGAAGGTGGCAATGGTGCGGTCGGCGGCGCGCACGTCTGCGGCGCTCATCGGACGAACCGCCCGCAACCGCTCCTGTGCGACCCCGATCACGTCCTCCACCATGCGGGTGATCTGCCGGCGCATGATCTCGTGAGTGAAGCGGTCCTCGTCGAGATGCGGGTAGCGATCGCGCACTTCCCGCATCAGTCCGGCGAGGAAGGGCACGTCTTCCAGCATCTCGAAGGTCAGGTAACCCGAACGCAGGCCGTCATCGATATCATGGGTGTTGTAGGCGATGTCGTCGGCAATCGCCGCGACCTGGGCCTCCAGACCGGCATAACTCGCAAGTTCGAGATCGTGGATCTCGCAATAGTCGAGGATCGGCTGCGGCACAGGACCCCGGGTTCCCTCGCCATCCTTCGTCAGCAAGGGACCGTTGTGCTTCACCAGCCCTTCGAGGGTTTCCCATGTCAGGTTGAGGCCATCGAACTCGGCATAACGGCGCTCCAGCTTGGTGACGATGCGCAGCGACTGGGCATTGTGATCGAAGCCTCCATAGGGCCTCAGAACCTCGTCCAGCGCATCCTCGCCGGTGTGACCGAAGGGCGTGTGGCCGAAATCGTGAACAAGCGCCACGCCTTCGGCGAGGTCTTCATCGAGCTTCAGCGCGCGGGCAAGTGCGCGGGCGACCTGGGCCACCTCGATCGTGTGGGTAAGCCGCGTGCGATAATGATCGCCATCCGGCCCGATGAAAACCTGCGTCTTGTGTTTCAGGCGGCGAAAAGCCGTCGTATGGACGATGCGGTCGCGGTCGCGCTGGAAGTCCGAGCGCGTGGGGCTTCCGCTTTCCGGGAACAAACGGCCCCTCGTCGTCCACGGGTCGGTCGCGTAGACCGCCCGCTCGCCCGATCCAAAACCAAGGGCACTTCTATCGATCGTCATTCCTTGTCCTGTCTGCAGCCCATTGACGCCATTGCGCCGCCTTCATACCTATAGCAAATCAGCCGGCAAGGCTGAGTTTAGCGAATGTCGGGCGCATAAGCTTCATCCCATCCGCGAAAGTGGCATTCTTTCGTGTCCCGCGTTTGAAGCCGCGCCGGTTCCGATTGCCAACCCGCGGGCCTTGAACCCGTCAGGAGGACATAGCAAATGGATGAAACCGTTACCCTTTCGGACGCCGCCGCCAGGCGCATCGCCGCCATCGTCGCCAGCGAGGCCGACAAGAGCGCGCTGCGTATTTCCGTGGAAGGCGGAGGCTGTTCCGGCTTTTCCTACAAGTTCGAACTGGACAAGGGGCCACAGGACGACGATGTGGTCATCACCAAGGACGGCGCAACGCTGCTGATCGATTCGATGTCGATCGCCTACATGACGGGCTCGGAGATCGATTTCGTCGACAACCTGCTCGGCCAGTCCTTCCAGATCAAGAATCCCAATGCCGTCGCGAGCTGCGGCTGCGGCACCAGCTTTTCGGTATGACCCTATGAAGATAGCCACCTGGAACATCAATGGCGTCAAGGCCAGGATCGCCAATCTGGTCCAGTGGCTCGAAAGCTCGGCTCCGGACATCGTCTGCCTGCAGGAAATCAAGTCGGTGGACGATGCCTTTCCACGTCTCGAGATCGAGGCGCTCGGCTATCACGTCGAAACGCACGGACAGAAGGGTTTCAACGGGGTCGCCCTTCTGTCGAAAATCAGGCCGGACGAGGTCAATCGCGGCCTGCCCGGCGATGACGCCGACGAGCAGGCCCGCTTCATCGAAGGCGTTTTTTCGGTCGCGGGCGGTGTCGTCCGCGTTGCCTCCCTCTACCTGCCGAACGGCAATCCCCCCGATGACCCGGTCAAATACCCCTACAAGCTCGCCTGGATGGAGCGCCTCAAGGCGTTTGCCGAAAGCCGGCTGGCGCTGGAGGAACCGCTCATTCTCGCGGGCGACTACAACGTCATTCCCGAGCCGCACGACTGCCGCGATCCGAGGCAATGGGAGACGGATGCGCTCTTCCTGCCGCCGACGCGCGCTGCCTTCCGGCGGCTTGAAAACCTCGGCCTGACCGATGCCGTGCGGGCGACGAGCGACGATCCCCTGCTCTACTCGTTCTGGGATTATCAGGCCGGCGCCTGGCAGAAGAACAACGGCATTCGCATCGATCATCTGATGCTGTCGCCCGAGGCGAACGACCGCCTCCTATCCGCTTCGATCGAGAAGCACGTGAGGAGCTGGGAAAAGCCGTCTGACCACGTCCCGGTCACGGCCGTCTTCGACTTCGCCTGAAATTCGGGTACGCTCCTTCAACCGGCCGGCAAGGGCCGCCGGTTGCGCCGCTGCTTCAAGCGACTATTCGTTCTGGCTGTAGACCTGCGGAGCAAGCGCCACGGCGACACGACGATCGTCCTCGCTCGCCAGCGAGAAGGCCTGCTCCTGGAGATCCTGCATCCAGCCGCAATCCTTCGGCGGACAACGCTCGACGGCGGCCGTCAGGAAAGCAAGACCACGAACCGTCTGCCCCTCCTGGAAGAGCACGTTGCCAAACACCGACATGGCGCCGGCATGGCCGCCCTTGCGGGCAAGATTCAGCCATTTCTTGGCCTGCTGCACGTTCGTCTTGCCGCCCTCGCCAGCGAGAATCATGCGGGCAAGCTGGAATTGCGCCTCCGGCACGCCGAAGGTCGAGGCTGCCTGGAAATACAGTTGCCGGGCCTGCGTGAGATCGATCTGCACGGGGCTTCCCGGAATGCCCTGGCGATAATAACGGGCGAGCGACATCAGTGCATTGACGAAGAAGCCGGTGTCTTCCGAGCCGGGTTCGACGCCTTCGCTGGCGATTTCCGAATAGATCTTGAAGGCCTCGAAATCATTCTCGACGACGCCGTCACCATCTGCATACATGTTCGCAAGCGCCCAGCGCGAGCCGGTGTGACCCTTTTCGGCGGCGTAGCGATAGGCCTCCACCGCGTCCTGCTTCTGGCCGTTCTTGTAAGCCTTGAAGCCGAACTTGAAGAGGTCGAAGGGGCCTGATTCCTTGCTCACGCCCGAATTGATATCGAATGCATGCCCGGAGTTGCCAGCAGCAAGAAAGAGAACCGCCGCTAGAAGCAATGTCGCCGGAGACTTCCAGTCCGAATTGAGCATAATTCCGAATTTCTTCCACAAAACCGACGACATCAACCCACCCGTCCGTTCGATACCGAGGGATCGGCTGTATCATTGGAACGATTTAGCGCGAAAGCATGAACATCGAGTTCATCGCCGAGCCGCAATTCGACGCGCCGAGCGCTGTATCCTGCGCGTGCATCAAACGCGACTTCCGCAAGATTACAAAGCCTTTCTGGCAAGACTGCGACTGCCGCAATGCAACGCATTTCCGACCCGGGGAAATTCTTAGCAAGCCGTCTCACCCCCGCGACAACGGCTGAATCCAGAGGGTATTCCCCGTTCACTTGCCCCATTCTTCACTCGCGCAACGCCACCCCGAAACGCTTCCGCCGTTTCTCGAATGTATCGCTGCGCTCCGTTTGTGGCGGGAAATGGACAAAATCGGGCGACCCGAGGTCCTCAGGGAAGGATTGGACAACTGTTGCAGTTTCATCACATTTTCGGGAGCGGCTGGGATCAAAAAAGCCCGGCGTGAACCGGGCTTTCGACTTTTTCTGAAGACTGACGGATCAGAAGGAGATCCTGTAAGAACCGGAGACGGCATAGGCCCAGTCGCCATCCGCCGTTGCATTGTAGGTCGCACCCTGTGCCACGGACTGGCTGCCTTCGGTCATGTAGCTGATACCGGCGCCGAAGCGCAGTTCGCCCGGTCCCGCCTTGATAGCCGCGCCGGCAGCAACGGTCCAGGTATCGGTCATGATATCGGCTCCGGTGCCGACACCCTTGTCCCAGGTTACGTTGATCGTGCCGGCGACCTTTTCGGTGAAGGCGTGCGCCACACCGGCCTGAATGGTCCAGCCGTCACGCCAATTGTAGACGTCCTGATAGTTGGTTCCGGCGATATTGTAGTTCAGCGCATCGAGCACGCTCCAGTCGGTCCACTTGACGGAACCGTAGACCAGCCAGCCCGGAGCAACGCCGGTCTGCACACTGAGCTTCAGGGACTGCGGCAGCGAACCGTAGCCGCTTGCCTCGCGCTCGATCGGGAAAGCATCCAGGCTATACGAACCGCTGTCCGTTTCGTGATCGATCTGCGAACGGTACATCAACTGCACCCGCAGAGCGTATTCCTTGATTTCGTAGGCGGCGCCGAGACGATAGCCGTAGGAACCGCTGTCATCGAGTTCGAGCGTGCCGCCACGGTTGCGAAGCGCCGACGGCAACAGGCTGTTGTAGCTGTTGCTGACGTTGTGCGCGGTATAGCTGAAATCCTGGATGAACCCGCCACCGAGGACATGGAAGACGCCCCGGCCCGCTTCGAAATTCACGTCGCAGGTCGCAGCGTATTCATTGGTGTCGAAGCCCTTGTAGCCGTAGGGGTTGTTGCCGTTCAGCAATGCGGCCACCTGCGCGTCCGGACCGTAATTCGAGTCCGCACCGAAGGGCTGGGTATAGGTGAATGCGCAGGCCAGGCGGTCGTGCAGCTTCACCTTCATCGCAATGCTTGGAATCCAGTAGTCTTCCGAGAAAACGCCATCGTCGTTCGCGACCCCTCCCGTGGTCTCGAACTCGCGCTGGGGCGATACCCAGGTTGCACCCGAACGGATAACGACAGTCCCATCCTCGTAAAGAATGTCGGTATCTGCTTCACCACGCGAGAAACCACCGGCATGGGCCGCCGAGGCGAAGGCGCCGGCGCTCAACAGGCAAAGCAAGGTTTTTTTCATGAGATTAGTTGCCATCTGTCTCCCCACTCCTGGCAAAAACTAAGAACCCCATTCTAGCGAGGCAGGGGGTAATAACAATCTAACGGGAAACCACCAGAACAGGCGAGACGCATCGCATTTCTTACGTAAATCTTCTTACCTTCACGTAAGAAGTCATAATTACAAGACATTTTTTCCAAAAAATCTCTAAATTACGTCGAAAAAAGGAACATAATTTCAAAACATCAACAACTTGTTGCAATGGCGACACATCGATAAAAAACTGTGTCCCTCATCACAATTGGTTATTACCGCTTGGTCGGCATGAAAAATGCTGCTCCGCTTGTTGCGAAGCAGCATATCCATCTCCATGAAAAACCGTCGAAAAATGCCCGAACGAAGGAAGCACTGCAGCAAATTCGATTCGCCGCAGGCTGCCGTCAACCGGCTTCAGCCACCCGCTTCAAGGCGGTTTCGAGGCTGGCGCGTTGTATTTCGAGCTCGGCAAAGCGTTCGCGCTCGGCGGCGACGACTTCCGGATTGGCGTTTGCCACGAACTTCTCGTTAGCGAGTTTGGAAGCGATGCGCGACTTCTCTTGGTCCACCTTGGCGATCGCCTTTTCGAGGCGGGCCTTCTCGGCGGCAAGGTCGATGAGCGAACCCAGCGGCAGACAGGCGGTCGCTTCTCCGACGACGATCTGTGCCGCGCCCTTCGGAGCCTCGCCGGCGAGCGCAATGCTTTCGACGCGGGCAAGCCGCTTGATCGAGGCTTCGTGCCGGGCAAGACGCTCGCGGGTCACACCGTTTGCCCCGACGACGACAAGCGGAGCCACGGCAGCCGGCGGCACGTTCATCTCGGCGCGAACAGAGCGGATGCCGGAGACGAGGTCGATCAGCCAGTTGATGTCGGCGGCGGCGCTGTCATCGACGAAGGTCGGGGTCGGCCAGTCGGCATGGCAGAGCAGCATGTCGCGTCCCTTGCCCTCGCCCGCTGTATGCGCCCAGAGCTCTTCCGTGATGAAGGGCATGAAGGGATGCAGAAGCTTGTAGGTCTCGTCGAGAACATAGGCCGCACAGGCCTGCGCCTCCGCCTTGGCCGCAGCATCGTCGCTGGCGAAGACCGGCTTCAGCAGTTCGAGATACCAGTCGCAGAAATTATTCCAGACGAAACGATAGAGACTGCCCGCCGCATCGTTGAAACGGAAACCGGCGATGCTTTCGGTCACCTCGCGTTCGGTCCGCGCGAGCTCGGTCAGGATCCAGCGATTGATGGTCAGCGTCGTCGTTTCCGGCAGAAAATGCGGATCGTTGGCCGCGCCGTTCATCTCGGCGAAGCGTGTCGCGTTCCAGAGCTTGGTGCCGAAATTGCGATAACCTGCGATACGGGCGGGATCGAGCTTCACGTCGCGGCCCTGCGCCGCCATGATGGCAAGCGTGAAGCGCAGCGCGTCGGCGCCGTATTCGTCGATCAGTTCCAGCGGATCGATGACGTTGCCCTTCGACTTCGACATCTTCTGGCCGTTCTTGTCGCGAACCAGCGCATGGACATAGACCGTATGGAAGGGCTCGACCGGCTTGCCGTCTTCGTCCTTCATGAAATGCAGGCCCATCATCATCATGCGGGCAACCCAGAAGAAGATGATGTCGAAGCCGGTGACGAGTACGTCGGTCGGGTAATACTTGGCGAGTTCCGGCGTCTCGTCCGGCCAGCCCAGTGTCGAGAAGGGCCAGAGCGCCGAGGAGAACCAGGTGTCGAGCACGTCCTCGTCGCGGGTGAGGATTTCACCCGGCTGGAAATTCTCGAGCTTCTCCTGAACCCAGGCCTTCCAAGGGCCTTCATGGGCAAGATAGTGCTGAACGGCCGCGTCGAGCGCTTCTTCCTCGGTCTTCTCGACGAAAACCTGTCCGTCCGGGCCGTACCAGGCCGGAATCTGGTGCCCCCACCAGAGCTGACGGGACACGCACCAGGGCTGGATGTTTTCCATCCATTCGTAATAGGTCTTTTCCCAGTTCTTCGGAACGAACTTGGTGCGGCCTTCCCGGACGCTCTCGATCGCGGGCTTGGCCAGCGTCTTGGCGTCGACATACCACTGCTCGGTCAGCCGCGGCTCGATCGGCACGCCGCCGCGGTCGCCATGGGGAACCATGTGCTTGTGCGGTTCGATCTTGTCCAGGAGGCCTTCCGCCTCAAGGATGTCCACGATCTTCTTGCGCGCATGGAAGCGATCCTGCCCCTGCAGCGTTTCCCAGACTTCCTGCTGCTCGCGCGTCGGCGTCAGCCCCTCGAGGAAGTCGTCGTTGTCGGTGATGGTGACTGTCGCGTCGACGTTCAGGACACTGACCATCCGCAGACCGTTGCGCTTGCCGACCTCGAAGTCGTTAAAGTCGTGCGCGGGCGTCATCTTGACGGCGCCGGTACCGGCGGTCGGGTCCGGATATTCGTCGGCGACGATCGGAATCTTGCGGCCGACGATCGGCAGGATGACATGCTTGCCAACGATCGACGCGTAGCGCGCATCGTCCGGATGAACGGCGACACCGGTATCGCCCAACATCGTTTCCGGACGCGTGGTGGCGACCACCAGATAGTCGCGGGTCTCGAACTCGGTCGGCTTGCCGTCATCGTCGAAAGCGACCGGATGTTCGTAGGTGACGCCGTCTTCCAGCGGATAGCGCAGGTGCCAGAGGTTGCCGTTGACCTCGACCTGTTCGACCTCAAGGTCGGAAATAGCGGTCAGCAGCTTCGGGTCCCAGTTGACCAGCCGCTTGTCCTTGTAGATCAGGCCCTGCTTGTAGAGCGTGACAAAAACCTCGAGTACTGCCTCGGACAAGCCCTCGTCCATGGTGAAGCGCTCGCGCGACCAGTCGCAGGAGGCGCCGAGGCGCCTCAACTGGTTGAAGATCAGGCCGCCCGATTCCGCCTTCCATTCCCAGACCTTCTCGACGAAGGCCTCGCGGCCCATCTCGCGCCGGCCGGGAAGCTGCTTTTCCGCGAGCTTACGCTCGACGACCATCTGGGTGGCGATGCCGGCATGGTCCATGCCCGGCTGCCACAGCACGTCCTTGCCGCGCATCCGCTCGAAACGGATCATGATATCCTGGAGCGTGTTGTTCAGCGCATGCCCCATATGCAGCGAACCGGTGACGTTCGGCGGCGGGATCACGATGGTGAACGTATCCTCCCCCGGCTTGGCGTTGGCGCCGGCGCGGAAGGCGTCGGCCTCTTCCCATGCCTTGGCGATCTTCGGTTCGACGGTAGTTGAATCGTAGGTCTTTTCGAGCATTTTCTGACCAGACTTCGAGGTTCTTCTTGCTGGGTTGTAAATAGGATGGCCGATCCCGAGTCAACAAGAAAGCCGCCCCGGTTGCCGGAGCGGCCCTGTCCTTCAACCCGGCAAAAAAGCAATTATCGGCGGGGTCCGCGGGCCACTCGCTCGATTTCCTCGCGCACCAGCCGTTCGACCAGCGTCGGAAGATTGTCGTCCAGCCATTCCTGCAGCATGGGACGCAGCATTTCCTCCGCCATCTCATCGAGAGAGCGGCGCTGCTGGCCATCGATTGCCGCGGCGAGTTCACCGAAAGAGCGGGAAACCTGCTCGACTGTGGCAGCCGAAACGAGAGCCTTGATGCTGGCGTCGGCGGTCGCCGCGCCTTCGACGGCTGTCGAAGCCGGCTCGGCGATAACGGGAGCGGGGGCTGTTACGGCCTCGACATCGGCCATCGCCGCGGCTTCGAAAACCGCCTCGTCCAGAGCAGCCGGAGCGGCTGCGAGCTGGTCGGCGCTCACCACGACGGCACGCGCGAACGGCTGCTCGGCCGGACGGGTGGGAGCCGCCCGCAGTTCGGCCATGCGGCTCGTCATCACCGGGCTTTCGGCGCGTGCGGGGGCAGATTCCTGCTCCACCGGGGCCATGCGATCGGCACGCTCGGAAGCGGAACGCACGCGCGCGGCAAGATCCGCCAGGGACACATTCTTCGGCTGGGACTTTTCGGCGGAAGCCGGCTGCGCGACAAACGAAGCGGCAGCCTGCTGGACCGGAATGCCCGCGTCGTTGGCGGGAACGATATCGGCAGCGGCATAGGACAGTTCGTCCTCCACCGTCAGGTGAACCTCATCGTCCATCTCGTCCTCGTCGCCGCCATAGACCGGCGGCAGGGAACCGGACATGGCCTTGTCTCCACCCGGATCATTGCTCTCGATGATCCGGCGGATCGATGCCAGAATTTCTTCCATGGACGGTTCACGCGCTACATTTGGCTGAGCCATATTCATCCCCGTTGGTCCCAGAATTGACCGCCTGCCGCAATGCGGCATCGCTTGGCCGCAGGCTGATTCGCGTTCACCTTAGGATACGCCTACGGGGAAAAAAATCACGGCTCCGCCCCGAATTGACACTGATACACAGCTTTCTTCGGACGAATTCCCGTGGGTGCTCAGCGACCGTCGACCGTGCGCAGGCCGAACCAGGCGTCCTTGACGGCCTCGTAATGCTCCTCGGCGCGGTATTCGGCGACCTGGAGACCCTGGCTCTGAACCGTCAGACGACCCGAAGCGGCAAGGACCGCATAGCTGGCAACGACGGCATTGCGCTGATAGCCGACCATGCTTTCCTTCGCCTCGAGCACCGTCTGCTGGGCATTGAGGACGTCGAGCGTCGTCTTCTGACCGACGTTGCGCTCTTCGATCACGCCCTGCAGCGCGAGGTTGGCGGCCGAGATCTGCTTGCGGGCCGCAGAAATTGCGGCGGTCGCCGCCTCCATCTGCGCATAGGCGGAAGTAATCTGCTGGATCACCTCGGCCCGGGCGGAATCAACCAGTATCCTCTGCTCACCCAGGGTTTCCTTGGCCTTGCGGATCTGGCCGTATTCGGCGCCGCCCTGATAAATCGGGATCTTCAGCTGCGCGGTCACGCTCGCCACGCTATTGTCCGGGCTGTCGATGCCTCCGGTCGAGGGCTCATTGGTCCAGTTGCGACCGACATTGCCCTGGATCACCACGCCGGGCAGGAGGCTGCCTTCAGCGGATTTCACCTGATAGCCGGCGGCGTTGACGGCATGGAGCGCCGCCAGAACGGAGGGATGCTCGCGGATGCCGGCCTGCACGGCGGCGTCGAGGTTCGGCGGCAGCGCCTTGGCCGCAGGCGAAGGCTGCTTGACGCCCTTTGGAGCTTCCCCGACGATCTGTACATAGGTCGCCTCGCTCTGCTTGAGCTGCGCGATGGCCGCCGAGAGGAGCGCCTGCGAACCGGCAAGCTGGGCTTCCGCCTGGCTGACGTCCGTGCGCGTGCCTTCGCCAACCTGCAGGCGGGCGTTGGCGGCGTTCAACTGTTCCTGCAGGAATGCGAGGTTCTGCTTGCGAATGACCACGATCTGCTGGTCCCGCGCGACGTCGGCATAGGCCTGGGCAGCCGCGAGCAGGATCGAAATCTCGTTGGCGCGAAGACTTTCGCGATTGGCAAAGACGCCGGATTCGGCAGCCCGCACATTGTTCAGCGTCTGGAAGCCGTCGAAGACCTGCTGGGTGATGGAAACGCCGACCGTCTGGTTGTTGTAACCATAGTCGGCAATGCCGCCGCTGAGATTGGAGACGTTGACGGCGCTTGCCGTGGCTGTGGCCGAAACCTGCGGACGCATGGCGGCCTTGGCGATGGTGACATTCTCATCGGTCGCCCGCAGGGCAGCGCGGGCGGCGTTCAGGTCCGGATTGTTCTGATAGGCCTTGGCCATGGCGCCGAAGAGGGTTTCGGCGGAGGCTATCGCGGGTAAAGCCGCGATCATCAATGCAGGCAGCACAACGGAAGCGAGCGCAGTTTTCCGGATGAACGTCATATTCAACTCCCCACCTAAGAACGGCTTTGCGCAGCTATCCCTGCTCCGCACGGCACATAACGCCAACAGCGCGCTCGTGACGCATCAACGCCTTGCGTTCATTAGATGACCTGCCGCAGCCCCGACTGCAACACGGCCCCCTCCCCCGCCAGGGAGAAACACCAGCATCGTTGCCCAACGGCAACATTCTCACCCAGTTGCGATTAAATCAATCGCCCGAAGGGAGCAGACCCCCCGAAAAATCGGGGGCGTGGGTTTCAGAACACGAATTCCTCGGCCTTGCGGAAGCCCGGCAGAGGCTTCACGGCGGCGTTGAAATAATCGTTGCTGGAATAGGAATTTCCGGTCCGGACATAAAGTCGCGCCCTGGCCGCATTGCCATATCCGACGACGGCGATCAGGCGACCGCCCTCGCGAAGCTGGGCCAGCAGGCCTTCCGGCACTTCCTCGACGGCACCGTTGACGAAGATCACATCGTAGGGGGCTTCGGCGGCATAACCCTTTTCCAGCGGGCCGGTGACGACGGCGACATTGTCGTAACCGAGTTCGGAGAGCTTCTGCGTGGCCGATGCCGCCAGCGTTTCATCGCTTTCGAGAGCGACCACCGACCCGGCGAGCATCGAAAGAACAGCGGCGGTATAACCCGTGCCGCAGCCGATCTCGAGCACGATATCGTCCTTCGTGATCGCACCGAGCTGCAAGAGCTTGGCGAGCGGCGAAGGTTCCATGATGAAGCGTCCCGGGAGGCCATTGGCCGCCGGCGCGATCTGCATATCCTCGTCGATATAGGCAAGCAGCTTCAGATGAGCGGGAACGAAAGCCTCGCGCGGCACCGTCAGGAATGCCGTCAGCACGGAATGCGACGTCACGTCGGTCGTGCGAATCTGGTTGTCCACCATCTTGATGCGTGCTGCTTCGAAGTCCATCATTTCCTGTCGCCCCATATCCGGCCGCGTTTCGTCCCGAGTGTCTTAATTGGAGCCGGTTCGGCTTTCAAGCCATTGCGCGGGCCGACGGGCAATTCTCGGTGGGCGCAGCGTCCGGGCGACAGTCAGAAGGCAGGAAACGGCCCCCGCGCGAAGAACCGATGAGGACGGGCCCCTCAATCCTCGATCGTATAGGTATCGATTTCGCAAAAATCGATCCTGTCGGAGACATCCTGATATTCGGCGCTATCCTCGAAGACCGCCCGCACGCGATACTCGCAGACGTCCGAGCCGCCGACGAGCGTAAGCTTGCGGGATTTGCCTTTGCCGAGGCCATGCCTGTTCAACAGTTCCTGGCGCTGCCCCTTGCCGTTTATCGGCGAGACGAAGAATTTCACGATCATGCCGTCCGTGTCGTTTTCCAGGGTCACGCCGAGATCGCCTGCGGCAGCGGGCGATAAGCCGACAAGAGTGACGGCGGTCATGATGGAGACGATGAAACCGGAACGGCGCATGAGCAGGATCCTCCTTGATGGAGCCCTATGCTCTAAGCGATTGAGATAAAGTCGCAATCAGGCGCGATCGACCAACTTTGTGCGGATCTGGAAACAGCAACCGGAAAAAAGGAATTGGAGGCCTCGCCCGGAATAACGAGAGAAAGCAATATCAATAGATTGCCGGAAACATGCCACACACTCGGCGCGGATATTTATCGTTGAGAATCAACGCTGACTGCCACACCCTGCCACACCTGATATCCATTAACGAGGCGAGTGACACTGATGCGAAAGGCCGCGTTGCTAGACCAACCCCTTGATGGCATCGGCCAGAGATGCGAGACCTGGGACTTGACGGAGATCGTCAGCGAACTCCCGTCGCAGCTGGTATTGTGACAATTGCTGACCAGGTGGGGACAATTGCACACCATAGGTTTCGCGTATGTAACGACAAACGTGCCTGTAAAGCGCCTTGCCCTTCACCGACGACAAAATCAGGTCCAAATCCCCGCCGTATACAGCGGCAATCATTTGGTCGCCTCTGCTCTTAAACTCGTCGCAACAACCATCCTCCGTCTTCGCAAGTTCAACGGTTAATTGAGAACCGTCGCGTTCAAACCTGATTTTCGGAGGAAATTGTTGCTCCACAGCGCTCCTGAGCTTCTGAAGACTTTCATCCAGCGCCTTCATCGCTCCCGTGACGATTGCTTTAATATAGCCGTCCTCATCGATAGCAGCAGGCAACTGCCGCAAATAGGGGAGCGCCACCGCAGGATGCAAGAGAATGCTTTCAGCCTCGTTGAAAGGAAGAACATGCACTCCAATACGATTGAAACCATCAATCTCGCTTTGTGATCGCTGATCCCTGTCGATGACGGCCAAACGCACCCCAGATCCAGACACAATCTTCCGAAAAACGTCATCGGCCCTCATCGCGGCAACCACTTTTTCCCAGCTGCCAAGTACGACAGGCTCGAAGCGTTCATCCACCAACAGCGAATTCAAGAGCTTCGCATGAGCTTCATCCTCACAGAAAATTGGTACCGTGTCTTTATGACGCAGCTGAATGCGCGCACCCACCATGTCTCTGATAATTTCGCCGTCTATCTCCGGCATCGTATCGACTTTGCGAGGTGCCTCGCCGGCTTCCATGACGTAAAGATGCTTGACATCCGGTCGTGTGGCAAAAGTCAGACTGTGCGTGGCGTAGACAAACTTCACGTTTGGCAGGCGCCGTTCAATTTCCTCCCAAAGAGACACAGCACGAGCTTCATTGAGGTGCAGTTCTGGTTCATCCACGAAAAGTGTAATTTCACTGCCAACAGACTGAAGTAATAATATCGCGACAGAAAATATCTGTTTTTCGCCATCAGATAATTCAGATGACGTGAACTTTATCCCATTAACTTCAACACGTATATCTCTTGTATGGGTTGCGTCATAATTTGGATATCTGTAGATAGATAATTTATATCCCAATATATCACCCAACAAATCCAACAATGCATCTGATCGCTTGATCGGAGGGACAGGCTCCGGTGGAGATTTCCCACGTCGAAGCCACTCCGCTACGCTTACTATATAGTTCCCTTCGTCTTGCTCATCTATTCTGTACAACTCTTTGAGCGAGATCGTCGCAATTTGGCCTATGCCATAATCATCAGAGGTCGCAGACTTTGCCACTCGTTCCAGAACGTGTTCATGGGACCCAAGTGGCACATCATGCGGTGATGAATCCGATTGAAAGCGAAGCATGGCCTGCCTCGCTGCGCGTATGAAGTACGTCGGGCGGCCCTGCTGCTTGAGCGCGTTGTACAATCTTTCTAGTAGGCGCGTTTTGCCACATCCATTGACGCCCATGAGGCAAATTGGGCCAGGAGACGCAGCATCGGTGACTAAATCAGAAAAGTCCACGGCGATTCCTTTCATGGCGAACGTCAATTGGCGGGGCGACTGGCGATTCGCCCTAGCCATGAAGCATTGTCAAAGCATGTTTCGAAATCAATCCAGTTCACCGACAGTTTAAACGCGATACGCGGCAATGTATTTGGGCTATTCGGATTTTCATGGGGAATGTTCAATCTTCGGAGCCATGAACAATTTCGCCCTTGACGGCTTGGATAGCGGCTTCCAACGATCCCCACGATGTTAGGGAGCCGCCTTCGAAGCCGCCCGCATCATAGGTCTTCTGCAATCTGCGCAGCGCGGCTTTGCGTTCCGTTCGGCGGCCATAATCAATAGCTTCCTGGAAAATGGCGACCGTAGCGTCGAAACTCGCCTTGTCACTGGAGAGCAGCCGTGTCAGCTCTTCCGCAAAGGTTTTGGATTTTGTCCATCTGGTCATGGTAAGCCCCGATATGTTGATAGCTCTATTCTACTGGCGTAATTCGCCGATGTTGAATGGTGGTCAATAAAATAAACTCCCATACGAAAATCCGAATAGCCTGTATTTGGTTGTTCAGGCCCATTGAGACCGCTGTAATTTTGGCGAAACCAAACGGATGAAATAATCGGGCAGAACTGATAAGAGTAAGGCGCTTGAGGAGGCGTCGATGTGCAATCTCTACAATGTCACGACGAATCAGGAGGCAATCATCGCCATCACGCGGGCGCTGGTCGGAAACGTCGGCAATCTCGAACCGTCGTTCGACGTCTATCCCGATCAAATGGCGCCGATCGTGCGCAACACGCCGGCAGGTCGGGAACTTGCGCGTGTCAGATGGGGATTGCCGTCGTCATCGCAGGCGCTTTATGAGGCGGCAACCAAACGGGCCGACAAGCTGCGCGCCAAGGGAAAGGACGTCGATTTCGACGAGCTGCTGAAAATGGAGCCGGATGGCGGAACGACGAATGTCCGCAACACGAAAAGCCGGCATTGGACGCGCTGGTTGGGCATCGAGCATCGCTGCGTCGTACCGGTCACTCGATTTGCCGAACCCGACCCTGCCAACAAACCGGAGAGTGGTCGGACACCAAACGCATGGTTCGCCCGCAACCTGGAGCAGCCGTTGATGTTTTTCGCCGGAATATGGGTGCCGCAGTGGACAAGCGTCCGCAAGGTCAAGGAGGGGCTGATAACCACCGACCTCTTCGCATTCCCCACCTGCGAGCCGAATAACATCGTCGCGCCGATCCACCAGAAGGCCATGCCGGTCCTGCTAACGGAGGCCGATGAGGTCGAGCGGTGGCTGACAGAGCCGTGGGAATCGGCCAAGACGTTGCAGCGGCCGTTGCCAGAGGATCGGCTGATACTCCTTCCGAGGTGACCGATGAGCGACGAAAAATCGAATGCAGACGCAGTGCATCAAGAGCACTATTGCGAGCATCCAGGCTCCAAAAAATGGGGATTGCTCGGTTACGCCCGATCCGCCAACGAGGCGGCGCGCTGGTGGTGCGGTGAGCACTACCCGCATCACCGAAGATGAGGTGGGTGGCTCTAGGCCTCATGGTCCTGCTGACCGTAGCCACTTTGGCGGGGCTGGCGCTGTCTGTGGCTGAAGTCATCAGATAGGGGCGGCCCCATCTTCTCGGCCGATCTCGTCGTCTGCCTCTGCGATGGAGAGCGACGTCATGCCCATGATCTTCCAGCGACGGACCTCGTCCGTGACCTGTTGCGTGTCGGTAACCGTCGCCGTATCGAAATCCCTCGATTGTTACAATGACAGTGGTTTGCTATGGTGACACTGTCGCCCTCGCTGGCGTGGATCAAAACGACATTGATACGATAACCGCGCGGTTTCCGCGCAACGGTCGTTTTTTGATCAGAGTCATCTATGCGCTGCGCCATCTATACCCGAAAATCCAGCACTGAGGGACTGGACCAACAATACAATTCGCTCGAAAATCAGCGACAATACTGCTCCGCCTACATAGCCAGCCAGGGCGGTGCGGGATGGCTCGAACTTCCCGCAATCTATGATGACGGAGGCTTTTCCGGCGGGAATCTCAACCGACCGGCGCTCAAGCGATTGCTTGATGATGTTAAGGGCGGACTTATAGACATCGTCGTCGTTTACAAAATTGATCGCCTTTCGCGATCGCTACGGGATTTTACAAATCTCGTTGCCAACCTTGATGAGCGCGGCGTCACGTTTGTTTCTGTGACGCAAGCCTTTGACACCGGTACCAGCATGGGCAGGCTTACCCTCAATGTACTCCTGTCCTTTGCCCAATTTGAGCGCGAGCTGACGAGTGAGAGGCTCAAAGACAAATTCGCGGCCTCGAGGGCCCGCGGGCTGTGGTTACACGGTCGCCGGCCGTACGGTTATCGTGTCGTAGATCTCAGGCTGGAGACGGATGAAGCCGAGGCCAATGTGATCCGCAAGGCTTTTCGTCGCTATCCCAACCTGTTGTCATATTCAAAACTCGCCACCGAACTCAACAAGGCCGGTCATCGAGGGAGGCACGGAGGCGAATTTACCGTCATTATGGTCCAGAAAATGCTGCAAAGTCGCCTGTATCGCGGCGAGATGAAAAATCAGGAAGGCGTTACCACACACGAGCCGATCATAACCGAATCTGCTTGGCGGCGGGTGCAGCAGGCAATCTCCAGCGCCAACAGACGTGCAGCACCACGTCGGCGCGTCGCCCACATGGATATTATGCTCAAAGGTATCCTAGTCACCGTCAATGATATCCCCATGGAGCACCGTTATCTGCACTACGCACTCCGCTCCGGAGAGAGGCGGGTGGTCCGGCTCTACCAGGATGGCCGTTACAGGCGCCGCAAGATGTCTCCGCCGCCGATCTGGCCAACAGTGAGCTATCGAGCCGAGGAGTTGGAGGCGGATGTCATCAGCGCCCTGGATCGGCTGATCTGCGGCGCGCCGTCGTCACCGAGGTCTCATGAGGATTGCGTGGCAATGGTTCGGGGCTTGGTGGATCGGATCGCGATCGATGGCGACCGCATGACGATCACGCTCAAATCCGGGCTCAAGTTCGATGCTTACGCGGGAGGACGGACGGTCATTCGGCGAAAAACGTAAAATAATTTGTCTATATCGCTTTACAAACGTAAAATAATTTGGCATATTAAAAACATCGAAACGGCCAAGAGCCAAGCTAAGGATGATGACGATGACCAATGACGATATCTTCGCAGACTTCATTTCCGGCCAGCCTTCCCGCCCTGCATATGCAACGTTTGTAGAGCCGACCGAGAAATATCAGTATGGCCGCGAACTAATAACATGGGGCGTTATGGATCGCCGCAATCCTGGCGCAGCAGTTGTCAATGGCCTGACCGAAGAACAGGCAGAAAAGATCGCCACCTATCTCAACACCGTGTCGGGCGCTCTCGAGGAATAAGGACCAAGGCAATGAGCATCGAAGTCTACTGCGACTACCACAGCCCGACCATCCGTTTTATCAAGCATGATGGCGCTTGGTACATTATGGACGCAACTCACAACGGGTGGGTTGCAAAACGCCCATGGTATCCGTCACCGGCGGTGGTGAAAAATATCGCCACCGAGGAAAACAGGGTAAATCTCCACAATAGTTGGCTTGCTGCCGAAATGTACGGCATCCCGAAAGAGGTTTACGCAGCATGACCCCTGAACAGTTTTCGTCTGCCGCGCTGGAGTTACAACAGCGCGGCATCATCGTATCTGGCCATGGCTGGAAAACCGCGCTTGCGAAGCTCCTTGGCATGACGCGTCAATCTATCGACAATATGGAGCGGGAAGGAACAAGGCAACGGCAAACAGATCTGGCTATCTCTGCGTTGATCGCAGGTCTGCCACCGTTTGGAGAGTTTTAACAAGGCAATGCTGGATCATCGCCCCAGTATCGACTTGAGCAGCCACTTGATGCCGTCCGAAAACGTCACACCCATGGCAGCCGCACCGACGCCGGCGATGGAGAGCGACGTCATGCCCATGATCTTCCAGCGACGGACCTCGTCCGTTACCTGCTTCATGTCGGTCACCGTCGCCGTGACGGACTTGTGGCTGCCTTCCAGCGCCCCGACACGCTCGGTCATCACATCGAGCCGCTGATGGACCCGAGCGCGGCTCTCGTCCGCCTTGTCCTGCCGCGCATTCTGCTCCTCCTTCATTTCGGCGAGATCCTCCCGCATGTACTTCAGCTCGACACGCATTTCCGCCAGCATTGCCTCGATGTTCATTCCGCCGTTTTCCCCTGTCCCTGATATGCACGGATCGCCGCGCCCTTGGCCGCATTGAGCGCCCGGCAATCCGCCAGCGCCTGCCGGTCCCGCCCCCAGAGCCGGTATCGGATATCCTCATCCGCGCCGGCCGGGATATAGGTCGCCGCATCGCAGTCGCGCATCACGCTCTCCGGCACATGCGCCAGCCGCGGCCGCGCATCAACGGCCGATGCTGTTGAGCGCGTTCCGCACCCGCTCAGGGATAGGGTCGCAGGTAGAACGATCAGCAACACCAGCAGCGGCATTCGCATCGGCAGGTTTCCTTTTTTCGGCAATGGCTGTTTCGAGTTCGTTGATGCGAATGGCGCCGGCCGCCTGCGTATCGATCAGGTTGCGTTCGGCCGTGTCGATTTTGGCCTGCGCGGCCTCGCGCTCCCGCTCCCGGTCGAGATCCGCGCGCCGCTGTTTTTCCTGCCAGACGAGACGTTCGCTAAGCACGCCCGCCTCCCGCGCCTGCCTCAGCCATCCCGGCCAGACGTGGTAGGCCGCGACGGTGAGCGCGATGGCGAGCAGGATGACATCCCAGGCGGCCAGCGCCGCCCGGAAACGGGTGAGGAAAATCATGGTGAAATCTCCGGTCGATTGACAGAGGATCGAGGCGGGTGCAGTTATGCCCATCCTCATGTGGCGATGGGGATAAACCTGGCCGTGGCGGCCGGCCGTCCAGACGAGGACGGAACATGGAAGAACCGAGCGCTCACCGCTGGGATCACGGAGTACTGTGGCTGTCGGCCCAGCGCGGCCGGATCATGCACCTGGTGTGCTATCGATGCCGGATGACGAAACATTACCGGGTCGATGAGGCATTGGCGCAGGAGGGGGATGTCTCCATTCGCTCCCTGCCCGTCGTCATTGCCCGCCTGCTCAGGTGCCCGCGCATCGATCTGCAGGGGTGGGCACGATGCCGTCTGGAGATGATGCCTTCCAAGCCATTCAGCGACATTCCAAAACCCAGATCGCCGTCAGAAATCCGCCTGCCTGTCGGTGTGCACCGTATCGAGGACATGCCGCTGTCGCAGGTGCCGGAATACTACGAGGTGTTCGGTTATTGCCCCTGCGGTCGGCGCAACACGCTGGATGTTCGAAAGCTGGCGCGGGAATATCCCGGCATGACGACAACCGCCCTCGCCGCTCGTCTGATCTGTCGGCGATGCAGAAACGCGACGGGGAATTTTCTGGCGTACCGGTTCCTGCCGCGGTGAGGCGCGGTCACAGAGGCGCCGACCGTCAGCCGAGGTTCCATGTCGGTCTTGGATCGCCCCGCTTGCGCAGGAACGGCCGGGACAGTTTGATCGTCCCCGTCCCCGCCACGCGCCGGTTGAACTCGATCACGACAGGACGCGACTGCACCTGCCAGTTAAGGGCGTCGACATCGCCGGGGATCAGAAACGACGGAACAGTGAGCCAGCCGGCAAAGCCCTCGGAAGCGAATGGCAGGTCCTGGGTCGACCTGTCAGGGTTCGAGAGACCGCCGCGAGCGATATAGGCCTGCGAATTGGAGCTGTTATAGAACTCGAATTGCCAGCTCACGGACAGCCATCCGACCCAGGGAGACAACTCGACATAAATGCCGGCCTCCAGCCAGTCGGTGCCCGGAACGATACCGAGAGCCGTCAGCGTGAGCGCCGAGCCGGTCTTGCGGTAGCGCCACTCCTCGTATCGGTTGCCGCTCTGTGTGCCGCTGGGCGTGAACGTTATCACCTGCTTGTTGTGGTCCGCCGCCGCCTCGATCGAGAGCACGGCCGTGCTGTCGCCCGTCTGGCGGGCCAGCCCCATGGTGCTGACGCGCTGGCCGCTCGTTCCGGTCCCCGTCGACGTGGCCGATGCGGCAAAGACGGAATCTGTCCACAGGTTGGAGGCGGAAAGATGCGTCGCTGCGGCCGACAGGTCCATGTGATCGCCGGCGGAAACCATGTCCTGCAACACAGGCAGCAGCACCTCGGCAATGGCCGCGCCGCCGATCGGGTTCGGATGCAGCACGTCGCCGCCGAACAGGGTCGTGTCGAATGTCGGATAGTTGAAACCGGCCGCCGTCAGGTCGCAGACGTTGACGCCGTCGCGCGTCGCCTGCGCCTTGATCCAGTCGTTGACGCCGGCCACGATCAGCGCCTTTTCCGAGCCCTCGGCCCACGATCCCCGATCCGTGATGGTCTGGATCACGGTCCAGATGCCCTCGCTGCGCAGCATGGTCAGCAGCCGGTCCAGGCGTGCCGTCACCAGCGCGACCGACGCGCCGGGCGCGGACGAAATGTCGTTCGTGCCGATATCGAGATAGACGATGTCGGGTCCGAGCGAAACGACGTAGGGCAGGCGCTCGATCACGCCCGGCGCGCTGCCCTCTGCGATAATGTGGTCGCCGCCCACCCCCTGGAACGCACCGTTGACGTAGTTATCGCCCCCGCCGAGATCGTGGGTGGTATCGTGCCACATGTCGAGGTTGAAACGATTGTCACGCAGCCTGATCCACGGCAGTGCGGCCCGCAGATTGCTGGTCGCAAGGTCGCGCGGCTTGCCGCCGGCGGTGATCCCCCACCCGCCGCGCTGGATGAAGGAATGCCCGAGACCGACGACCTTCGCGCCGGCCGCGAGCGGCAGCGCCGGGAGAGGGCGACGGACGTCGAGAGAAAACGCTCCGAACAGGAACGTGGAGCCATCCGTGGCGCTGACCACCACTGTGGGTGCAGGCATGGTGTCGTGGTCGAGCGCCGTCAGTCCGGCGACCAGCTCGTCGCCGGAGAGCGCAAACATCCCGCCGGCATCGTCGGCGAGGCTGTAGGTCCAGGGACCGGCGCCTCCGCCGGCGATGGACAGCGCCCCGATCGCCGTTCCGGGAGCGGCGTCCTCGTCGATCGCGTTGGAGGACAAGGCGATTGTCGCCCCCACCCCCAACGCCATCCCGCCCAGCCCGAACGCCGGTCCCGGCCCGCCGAATGTAATCACCGGCATGGCGCTACTCCGTCACGGTCTCGAGGGTCATGGCGCCGTCGCCGCGGGGATAGGCGTAGATATTGGTCGTCGTGTCCGAAAACGTGAACGACGCCGGCCGGTCGGCCGTGACCGTCAGGAAGTCGAAACCCGCGCTTCCGCTGTCGTCCGTCGTCGGCGCAACGGTCGGCAGCGCCGCGCCCGTCTTGAGATAGATCGCGCCGGAACTGCGCAGCGAAAGCAGGACCTTCACCTTGGCGGTCGAAACGGCGGTCCATTGCCCTGCCGGGCAAAGCACGGCCTCTGTCGTTGCGGTCATGATGAGTTTCCTTCAGCGGGAGGGTGGTATCAGGTCGGCTTGCCGGTCCTGCGCGCCCATTGCCACCAGGCAACGGGAACGGATGCGACCAGCGCCGAGATGCCGGCCTCGATGGAGGAGACGACGGCGGGGTCCGTGGTGATGAGGCTTTTCACCTCCTCGCCGATATAGCCGGAGCCGTAAAGCCAGCCGGCAACCATGTAGAGGCCGATGCGAATCCAGACGGTCATGTTGCCCTCCTCAAGCCTCGTTCGTCGTCTCGGTGAGCGCCGAACCGTCGGCGATCACAGTTCCGCCGTTGACGGCAAGCGCGGTCAGCGGCCAGCGGCAGCCTCCCTTGCGGAGCCTCGTCTTGGCGATCCGGCTGACGGTGATGCTGTCGCTCTGGTTGCCTCCGAGCACGTGGTAATGCGTGGCATCCTCACCGACGTAATAGCCGATATGCCCCTGCCATCCCTCGGGAGAGCCGCGCCAGAAGACCAGCACGGCCCCGCGCTGCGGCGCGCATTCGCGCCCGAATGTCATCCAGTTGATCGCCGCATAAGGGTTGTTCGGCAAAACCTCGTCCGGCAGGGTGAGCGCGATGCAGGTCTGCACGAAATCGCCGCACCACGGCACCTTCGCCGGGTCGCCGACCGTGCCGCCGTCGCGTTTCAGGAATTCGCGCAGCGCCGCATTGTCGCGCCGCTCGTGCAGCCCCTTCATGCGCCACGCCTGATCCAGCCAGGGGCAGGCGTCCGGGCTCTCGGTCGGCGCAACGGTCGCGCCCCCGAACATCGCCTTGAGCGTCGCAGGCCCGGCGATCCCGTCGACGGCAAGATGGCTCGCTGCCTGAAACCTCTTGACGGCCGCAATGGTCTGCCGCCCGCGAATGCCGTCCGCCGGACCCGGATCGTAACCGAGTTCCGCCAGCCGCCGCTGGATATCCAGTGTCGTTCTCATGGGGACTTTTCCTTTGGGTTTATTGTTGCAATCGACGCCAGCCCACGTGGACGGCGTTTGCATCAAAGCTGCAGTTGTGTTTTACAGCGGGGCAGAGACACTCACATCGATCGGCATGTCAGGAGGTAATACCAATGGGGCTCAAGGACTTGATCTGGGGCAAGAAATCCTCACCCGAAAAGATCGCCGTTGCGGCCCAGGCTGCCAATCCAGCACCCAGCGTGCCGGCGCCGGCACCGAAACCAGTCTTCGAATGGTCACAATCCGAAGCGTTTCAGCAGCGCACGTACCCAACATACGAAGCCTACGCCGAGCATCAGAAATCGAAACTCGCCAAACTCGACCTATCGAAATACAATCTGGATTTCTCGCAAGCGCTCCAGGATCGCCTCCGCGAGGTTATTGGCGGGGTCAAATTCCGTGGCTCCAATGTATTGTGCCTGGGCGCCCGCACTGGCGCAGAGTGTGACGCATTCATCAAGCTCGGATATTTCCCGATCGGAATCGATCTCAATCCCGGTGAGGGCAATCGTTATGTCGTCGTCGGCGATTTCCATGACCTGCAATATGCGGATAAGACCGTCGATATGGTCTACACCAACGCTCTCGACCACGCATTCGACCTTGAAAAAATCGTCTCCGAAGTCATCCGCGTCCTGAAAGACGATGGTATTTTCATCGCCGAGATCGTCGATCCATCCGTTCGCGGCCCTGGCGACTACGAGGCGATCTGGTGGAAAACACTCAACGACGTGATTGGACGGATTGAGAGCGTCGGCCTCACCGTTTGGGAGACGCAGGATTTTGAGTATCCGTGGCAAGGCCGTCAGGTAATATTCGTGAAGAACGGCGACCGTCGAAAACTGCCCATCACTCAAGAATCAACTGCTTGAGTGCATCCAGGCCACGGAATTCATGCCCCATCGTTGGCCATTCGATGATAGCGACATCAGCGTCGGGCGACGCGGCTAGCATGGCCGCCCGCGCATCGTATCCGTGATGTTTCGGCACTTCGGTGTCGAGTGCACCGACGTTGATGATGATCTTGCTCGCGCTGCCATTGTAGTCGGGAAGCGCCGAACGTGGCGAGCGCGCGAGATATCGCATGTCATCCGGATCGGTCGGCGCGCTCCCCAGAACCGCCACCATATCCGCCTTAAGATCATTGTTACTTGTCTCGCCATACAGCGCAGCCAGATCGTAAATCGGAACCCAAATCGATGCCCGGTAAACAACATCTGGATACCTCCCGAGCAGCAGAAGCGCAGCCATGCCGCCGCCGGAAGCGCCAATGAGATAGACGCGCGTCAAGCCGGTCTTATACCGGATCTCCCTGATGACCCGCATTATGCGATCGGTGCTGTCCGGGCTACCGAGCGCGCCGGGCGTATTATTCGGTCCACCAAAATCCGGAGCGATGATGACCGCATTTCGGATGGACAGAAGGTCTGGGAACAGTGCGGCTTGATCTTTATCACCAGACCATGAGTGCAGATAAAGGAGTATTTTGGTGGGCTTTCCCGGCCCTGTGGTAATCCACCGATACGGCTCGCCAGCCGCGTCACCCACCTGCCACGTGGATGACAGCATATCGGACGGATAGGTCGCCGCCGCCGCGTTGTCGCTCGCCCTTTGTATAGATGCTAAAATCAAGTCCATCTGCGATCCCTCTGCAGCAAGCGCGAACGTCGTCACTATCAGTGCCGAACATAAAATGAGACACGTTTCATCGGATAGCCTTCTTAGTTCGCCAATGACGAGCGCGGTATAGCCCGCTTTCCCAGTTTTATTGCCGGTCTTTCGAACGCGTAATGGATCAGCACCCCTGGAATGATCGCGACGGCCACCAGGCCGATAACCCATATTAGATGGGTTGCTGGGGTGTGAACCATGCCAGCGGTGGCGCGCCGGAACGCCAAGAACGTCGTGAGATGTATCAGATATATGGAATAGGATGCGTTTCCAATGAGCAATAGCCACGTTGGCACAGCTATATCCCGTTTCTCCAGACCTAGAGCACCGAGCAATAGCATGAGTGACGCCGGCACAAACTGAGCGAGCCGATGCAGCGTATCCTCGGTGTCCATCATGCCACGAGAATTGAGAATGCCTGCCAGCACGAAAAGCAAGGCTCCACCGGAAACCCAGATCACAGGATACCTAAGGTCAGTCCTAGCGTAGAACAGACAAAGAGCAGCACCTGCAAGAAAGTGGAGGTTATAGATGCAATAATTGAAGATATCCTCAGAGACTCCATCGCGAGCGAACGCAATTACAGCAGCGGACGCTATCGCCCATATGACGCCAAGACGGATCGCCCATTTGTGGCCGACAAAGAAGACTGCACTGAAGGTGAGATAAAAGAGAAGCTCCCAATGCAGGGTCCATGCTTGCGGAACGAAACACATGTCACGCGGATCACGAGCGAGGGTGATCGCGCCGATGGTCTTGCCCCAATCCCCCCCCAAGCAGCTTTGCTTCCCATAATAACCGGAAAAGACGGCAACCGTGATCAGGAATACCGCCCAATATGTCGGGTATATCCTAATCATTCTGCGAAGGACGAAATCACGCCACTGGGCACGGTAACCCCAGCGCCCCAAACTGATGTAAACCATGATGAAGCCTGAAATTACAAAGAAGAGGTTTACGCCGCCATAGCCGAAGTAGATGAAGAACTCCAAATACTGCATCGAGGGAATCGTGGCACGCTCCTGCAACGCGACATGAAACAAAACAACCAGCAACACCGCGACGCCACGCAGGGCCTGCAACCAACGTATTTCACCTTGCACCAGACATTCCCCCATGCTCAACACTTCGAGTGGGAGTTACAGCATCAGGCGACCAGATGCACTCCCACCTGATGGAGCGATGTTCAGATCCTCCTTTAATTTTCGACCCGAAAGATAACCTCAGCAGCCGTCCTGGCATCTTCGGGGGTCTTTGCTGCATCGATCGCAGCCTTTGCCCCGAGGCGAGTAGATTCGATCCGTGCGCCGATGGACAGCCACGCCTCATAGGCGGCGCTGACCACCTCGGCGACGCCGGTGAGTGTCGCGGCCGTGATGCCGACCTCGGCGGACAGCATAGGATAGTCGGCTGGCTGCGGATCAGCCGCGGCAAGGCACGCCCGCGCCTCGTCAGCCTTGCGTTGGTAGGTCATGGCCTGTCCCGCACCGCCGGTGATGTAGCGCATCCGTTCTCTCTCGGCGGCGACGTCGACCCCGCGTCTGAGGGCCGTCTTCAGCGCATCGAGATCGATCGGCGGTGCAAGGGCTGTCGGCGCACCGCCTTCGCCAGCGGTGATTTCTGCGCCAGCGGCCTGTGCGGCGAGTAGCGCCGCATGCTCGGCCTCCGTGATCGCGATGTGGTCCTTTGGGATTTCGGTGTGGATACCGCTATGGTAAAATCCGCCAGTTGAGGGGGAGAAAAAATAAGTGCTCATATCAATACCCCATTGCGATCCAGTTGCCGATGTCGGCGACTGCCGTCGAGAAATCCCTGGTAGAAACAACCTGGAACGATGACGTTGTAACGCTTCCGACCGTAAATACGGACAGTTGTCCAGGTATGACTGGCGAGGATGTATCGGAGATGACGACGCTCGCGACGGCGGTCGGAAACACGATCGGGAATGTGACTGTCACCACGCTGCTGGCAGATGTGGTCACAGTCCCCCACTGCATGATCAGCCCGTTGGAGAGCTTGGTCCAACGAGACGCTGGATCACCCGAGATGACGTTGGCCTGCCCCACCAGTCGCCAATATGTCCCGTCATAGCGGAACGTGTTGATACCGATGCCGATATCGCCGGGCTTGAGCGCATCCTCGAACGGTCGGTAGACGGTTACAGGGCCGAGACCGTTGAGATTGAGCGTCACGGCCGTCGAGGTATTGGCCGCAACTACTTTCAGCGACACCTCCATCCCGGCGACGAGCGCGTCAGGCACTTGTGAAAGAGTCGCCGTCAACGCATTGGCCGTCCCGCCGGCAACCGCATAATTCAGCCCGCCGGACTGGATGGCTGCCGCAAGCTGCAACACATCGTCTGGCGTCAATCCCGATTTCTCGATGACATCGACGATTTCCCGCTGCGGCACTTCCAGCGCCTTTGCCGGCACCTTGGAGCCGCTGGTCGCGCCCACGCTATAGCGGTCGACATAGGATGCATCCGGATCGGTCGACCCGTATGGAGGGTAATACTTCATGTTGACCTCTCGAGATCAGTCGTTGGCGAGAATGGGAATGGTCCAGGCCGGGGCGAGCCGTCGCAGGATGCACATCAGTCGCTCGGCGTCGCCGAGGTCGAACAGCGGGTCATGCCCGCATTCGGAAAAGCCGCATTCGAAATAGTCGATCGCGAGATCCGCGACATGCACGAGCCAGTAGCATTCCTCTTCCGGCGCTCCGGTCTCGTGCTCGCCTCCGCATTCGGAAAAGCCGCACTCGAAAATCACAGGTTCCGTGATCGTGATCGAGAACCCGTAGCGCGCCGCAAGCGCGATGAAATCGCCCGGCGTCGAGACGGCGACGGCCCGGACTTTCGCCTCCAGCGCCCGAAGCCGCTCGGCGCGGCTGGTCTCGCCGGTCACGCAATTGTCCGGCAGGCCGTAGTCCGCCTCCCACTCCGGCAGCAATTCGTCGACACCGGCGACGGTCGATTCCCGCGCCAGCCTCCATGCCCGCGCATAAAGCCAGGCGAACGGGTCGATCAGCACGCGGGTAAACCGCGCCAGCACGGAGGCGAGAGACATCGCCTGACCGTCCGGCGTCCCCCAGGCCGCCCCCTGCGGCCAGAAGGACAGCGCCGCCCCGATCAGGTCGTCGCTTTCCGGCGCGGTCAGCGCGTCGGACGGCGCGACGACGAGAACGCTCTCGCCGTCGTCCGAGCCGATGTTCGTCCGCGTGTGCTCATAGGTGCTGCGCATGGATCAACCCGGATAGCTGTAGGTGCCGGGCGTCGGGAATTGCCCGCCGGTCAAGACGATATCGGCGGCAGGCGCGACCAGCACATGGCGCTCCTCGCCGGTCACCCCGGAAATGGCCTCGCCGATCCAGCTCCGCGATAGGGTAAACGTATTGCCCGCAATGCCCGGCCGGCATTTCGTCAGGTAGACATCGGCAATCGCCGCCTCGATCGCCGCACGGATCTCCGCGCTATCGGCGGAAAGCCCGGTAATCGTCACGTCGATGGGATGCGCGGTCGGCGCCACCACCTCGCTGGCGTCGGAGCGGATCAGGCGTTTGGCATCGAGCGCCGCCTGCACGACCGTGACATCCGAGGCCTCTGGAATATAACCGGGGCGACCGTCGAACAGGAAATAGACGAACACATCGCCCGGATTTTGCCCGCGAAAGGCCCATGCCTGTCTGACCCCGGAGACGGCCCGCACCTCGCGCTCGTAGTCGCCGAGCGTGCCGGCGCCGGGCGGATTGCGCTTGCGCTGCAGGCCTCGCGCCTTGAGAGAGTCTTCTGTCTCGACATCCGCACCGCCGCCGAGCCCGTCCGCATCGACCTCAAATGTCGTCGAAAGATCCGGATAAAGGCCGGGATCGGCCAGCGACAGAAGCCCGCCGCCATCGCGATTGGTGTGCGATCCCTTGGTTTCCGCCTTGACCGATAGCGTCAGGCTGCCATCCGCGTCCGAGGTCGCAGCCGCAGTCGAAATATAGGTGACATTGCCGGAGACGAAGCGTATACCCTCCGGATAGGCGGTGCTCGCTGCAGCCGTTCCGGCCGCAAGCCCGACGGCCGCGGCGGCCTTCTTTTTGTAGATCCCGACATCGGAACAGTGCAGTTCGAGGAACTTCCCCGTCGACGTCGACATGAACATCTGCCGCGCCAGATAGCCCATGCGCAGTTCGAATTCGTGCGATAGCCCGGCCAGAACCTTGACGACCACCGTCACGAAATTGTTTTTGAGCGCCGTATCGCTGCCGGGCAGCCAGCGGCGGAACGCGCCCCGAATCGCCGTCGAGGCATCATCGAGCGAGCGGATGGACCACGCCATTGACCTGCCTCCAGAGAAGTTCGAATTTTCCGTCATAGACGCGCTCGCCGTCGCGCCCGTAGAGCGTCACCGCATAGTCGATCCGGTTTGCCGGCCGGTCGGCGGCCACAGTGATATCCATCGAAGCCGCCGCCCCCTGCGCAATCAGCGGTTCCAGCGCCTCGCGCACATAGTCCTCTATGTCGGTTTCGATACCGTCGTAGATCGCTCGGCGGCGCAGCAGCCAGAGGCGCGAACCGAGCGGCCCCTCGCCGTCCATCTGATCGAAACTGTCGCCGATCCAGCCCCGGTTCTCCTCGCCGTCGCGAAGCTCGCTGTCCTCGACCCGGCGATCCGTCTGCAGCAGGATCAACACCTGCGTCACCAGCCCCTGCTCGGCCCGGAAATCGCCGGGCGCGGAGGCATGGTCGAGCCCGTTCAGGATCAGGTCGCCGACATATCCGTCCCAGCCGAGATCGGGCGCCCGATAAGGCTCCTCGGCCTCGTCGATCGGTATGATGCGGATCATGGTCACGCCCCGTTATTGCCGTCTCCATCGACGATCGAACCGGCCGCCGAAATGCCGCCGGTCATGGAAATGCTGCCGTCGATGGTGATGTCACCGACAAATTCAAACAGCGGCGCGACCAGCCGAATCTTGCTCCCGACCAGGCTGATGATATTGCCCGAACTGTCATAGATCGCCGTCCCGCCGCTCGGCAGGTCCGCCGCCCGCTTGCCCGGATGCTCGCCGCCGAGAACCACCGCGAAATCCGGATTGCCCGGCATGGGCAGCAAGATGCCCTTGCCCCCCTTGATCGGGCTCGAAGCGAAACCATGCGGCTCCGGTCGATAGACACGGGTGTAGCCATGGCCGTACGCCCCGCGGCCGGAGACGAACTGCTGCCCGCCCTTTTCCTCCACGCGCCCGTCGAAGTCGAACCGGATCATTCGTCTGCATACTCCGCGTCGGTGACGCCGGGCGCCGCATAACCGTCCGCCGATTGCCCGCGTGGATTATCCCCGCCGAGCGCCCGTGGATCGGCCAGCGACAGCGTCGCCATGGTCATATCCCCCTGATGGAAACTCACGCTCTTGATAATCATCAGCCCGTCGAGCCCCAGATCGTCATCCTCGACCTGCACCAGGAAATTCGGCTGCCAGATCTGCCCCGCCGCGTCGCGCCAGCCGGTCACCGGGATGGAGGCCGTCACGCTCTCGCCCGCCGCCCGGCGCGCCTGCCAGACCGCCCGCTCGCGCATGCGGTCGATGGTCGCCTCGCCCTCGTGCGGCAGGATCAGCACCCGCTTGCGCGTCACGCCACTGTCGGTTGCCGTCGCCTGCGGCCTGAGCTGCTGCTTATCCGTGCCCTCCGTCGCCTGTCCGCGAATACGGGTCTCGGAATAGCGCCCCCGCTCGGTAAAGCTGGCCCTCGCCCCCGGCAGGATATTCACCCCGCGCCGCAATGTGCCGCGATGGCTGCCCGCCGGTTTCGACGCCAGCTTCAGCCGACCCGCGGGTGTGTCATGGATCAGCAGGCCCCGCCCCCGCGCGCGCCGCTCGATTGAGGCAAATGCGCTCTCGCCGATGGCGATCCGGTGGACGGCCTCGACCGGCAGTTTGGCGCCATCGGTCTCGATCCCGATCCCGTAACTATCCAGTTCCGCGGCAATGGCCGCGAGATCCTTGTTGAGGATTTCGCCGCTGTCATGCTCCGCCGAGCACTCCACGTAATCGACGGTGCGCGAGACCATCGAACAAAACAGTGTCCGAGTACCATCGCCCTTGCCTATATCGACATCCCGCACGTAGCCGGTCAGCATCAGGTCACCGGACGCGGTGATCGTTACAGGAGCGGAGCGATAGTTGGCCGCGACCTTACCGGACCCCACCATTACGAAATCGCCACTCGCCGACCGCGCCGCCTCCTCCGCCGACACGGTAATGTCGATGGATTTGACCGGCGGCAGGCCGGAAACCACGACCGTTTCCAGCGGGCCATAGGATAATTCTCTCACTGAAACCGCTCTTCCGTATTGTGCCTATACAGGCCGCAGCGCGAGGACATCACGATTGCAGCGCATCGAAAGCGACAGGCATCAGCATCGGCGTCGAGGCCCCGGCCACCTCCACCAGGCTCTCCGCCCTGGCGGCATCGCCATAGAGCTGATAGGCGAGCACCGTCGATGGCAGCGAAATCCCGGTCTCGACCCGCACGACCGGCACGGCATCCGCCGCCTGGTCGGAAACCAGCCGAACCGAGACGTCGACCAGCCGCGACAGCCAGACATAGAGATCGACCGCAACCGCGCCACGGGCGGAAACCAGCGCCAGCGCCGCGGCTCCCGCCGTCCCGATCCGTTCGCGCGCGGCGCGTGCCTGCGGCCGGGAAATCCAGCCGGCCCGTGGCCCCGCGATGCAGAGGCCGACGGCGAGCAGGATCGCCGCCGCATCGGCGGTATCGGTTGCCACGAAATCCGTGGTCTTGATCGAATCGAACCCTGCCGGCGCGATCACGCTCTCTGCGACGATCCGCATCAGCGAAATCGCCTCCAGCGCAAAGGCCTCCGCATCGAGATCGGGTGCCGCCGCCAGCCTGTCGGCGACATCGGCCGCATCGAGCGCATCCGTCACCAGCATCGAGGCCAGCGTCGAGAGCCAGTCGCAGATCTCCTGCCTGTCAACCGCCATCAGAACCATCCGCCGAAAGCGCCGCCGGCAGCCGTGAGGTTGTCGAGTACGGCGGCTGTCACATCGCCGAGCCCGAGAATGGCGCCAGGCGTATTGCCGGCCGGGATCGCCGTGAAGGTGAAGGCGATATAGCCCCGCTGGTCCTTGAACCGGCTGCGCCGGAAGCCCTCGACATAAGCCAGTTGCCCGCCATCCATCGGCAACACCAGCCGCCCCGGACCGGCGGCGTTGCACGCAACCTCCAGAGCCCTCGCCTGCGCGTCGCTCAGGTCGCCGAGCAGATAGGCCGTGACGTCATAGGCGGGCGTCGCCAGCCCCATCTCCTCCAGATAGGTCGTGCGTCCGCCGGCATATTCATGCCGCGCCAACCGCTTTCCGCCGGAATGGTCGTCCATGTCGACCCAGAACGGCACGCCGCGAAAACTCGCCCGCCTGAGGGTTTTTGCCCAGTCACGCATGTTTCAGGTCCTCGAAATCACCAGCCGCCGCCGCCCGGCTTCTGCGGCGGCATGGTCCGCCCGGTATCGGCGTTGACGGCAGGGCGCCCCGGCGCGCCTGCCCCTGTGCTTGCCGCCATGGTGCGGTTGAATGCGGCCGCGGCATTGACCAGCTTGTCCGCCGCGCTGGAGATGGCGGCAGCCACGTCGACGCCGGCGACCTTGAAAAAGCCGGAGGACTCCTTGATGGCATCCGCCCCCTGCCGGCCTCCGTCGGCAATGCTGCGCCCCGCCTCCTCGCCGCCGCTTTTCAGCTCGTCGGTCCCGATGTCGATTTTCAGGGCATCCTGCCACTCGCTTTTCGACGGCAGGCGGAAGAGGCCCGCCGCAGACTGCCCCATATCGGCGATTGCCGGCGTTGCACCGATCTTCGGGGCCTCGGGACGCGACGGCCCCTGCATCGGTGCTGCCGGGCGCACACCGGGAATCGGAACATCGGTCTTCGGCAGGTTGCGGGCGTTGAGATGGCGATCTCCGCCAGGAAACTCTGGACGGACCACCGGCAGGTTATGCCGCCCCGTCGAGGCCTTGACCTTGCCGCTCTCATACTGCCGCCGGCGATAGTCCGCGATGGCCTTCCGGTCGCTGTAGCCGCCCTCGATAGCCGCCTGCATCTTTTCGTCGTCGGTGCTGGTCAGACCCCACCGGGTCCGGTCCCACCAGTCCATGCCACGCTTTTCCAGCCCCGCATTGACGGAGGCATGGTAGTCGAGATTGCTCGACACGCTGTCCATCAGACCGATGGCCGTCGGCGCGGCGGCCTTGCCGAAGTTCGTCCACAGCCGATCCCAACTGTTCGACATGCGGTCGATCGATGCCTGCGTATCCGACATCACGCGGTTGACATCGCGCCACACCGCGCCGTCGACCTCGGCCGAGTTCATCAGCTCGAGGAATTTCCGCAGGCTGTCCTCGCTGGTAATCAGCGACTGCATGCCGAGGCGAAATTCCTGGTCGGAGAACAGCAAGGGGAGCTTCGACAGATCGCCCTTGATCGCCTCTTTCGAAAGACGCACGAAGGCGGAAACCGCGTCCTCGCCGGACTTCGCCGCCGCCTGCATTTCGCTGCGGAGATCGACGCCGAACTTCTTGAACTTGTTGGCCGTTTCCTCGGAGAACATCTTGCCGAAAATGTTCTGCGCCTGCGTCGCCGCACTGGATGCGTCGCCGGTATCCTCGCGGATCGTCTGCAGGATGGCGACCAGCCGTTTCAGCCCGTCCTCTCCCTGATAACCGAGCGTCGCGAAGCTGTTCGCCAAGCCCGGAATATATTGCGCCATGTCCTTGAGTTCGAACTGGCCCGCCTTGCCGCCCATGACCATGATGTCGAAGGCGCGCTGCAACTGCGACGTCTCGATCTCGAGCGCGTCGGCAGCCTTCAGGCCCGTATTGGCAATATCGGCCGTCGCTGCCCCGGACGCCTGCGCCGTGGCCAGCACCGAAGGCAAGAACGCCATCGCTTCCTCTAGCGACTTGCCGGAGGAAACCAGCGTGTCCAGCGCCTCGATGGCAGGGGCCACGCTGTCATAGTTCAAATCCTTGGAGACCTTCAGCGCCTCAGCGAAGGCCCTGGACGTCTGTTCGCTTGTCGCATCGGCCGTGATGCCGATGCGGGTCATCTGCCGTTCCAGCGCGGCAAAATCGGTGACTGCAGCCTTTGCGCCATAGGCCAGCGCGGCGGGCGCAGCATAACGCGCCACCATGGCGTACATATCAGCCGTTCCGCGCGCCAGCATACCCTGACGGCGGTTGAACTCCCCGGCCCGTCTGTTCACATCGCCCATCTTGTCGGCGATGTTCTTGAACACCCTCCCCGTCTTGTCGATCGCGGAGATCTGCAGAGCCGCCGTGATGACGCGGTTCATGGTCACCTCCTACGGTACTGTACGGCGCGATTGGCCCACCAGGCGATTTCGGAAAGCGTCATTCGCTGGACGCGGGTTGCGTCCCATCCGAACCGGAAGACGAGGTGGTCGGCGGCGACGTCGTGGCCGCCGCCTCGCGGAAAAAACCGAGCACCTTGTCGGCAAGCTTCTTGCCGTCCAGCGATGAGATGAGAGCAAGGTTCTCGTAGCCGGGAGACCCGACCTTCACCAGCCGCTGGAGATAGGCATCGATGGTCGTCGGATAGGTGATGAGCATCCCGCCGCCCTGTCCGTTCGGCTGCCACTCCTCCGGGATGCCGAGACCATCCATGTAGGTGTCGACATAGGTCGGCTCACGGAGCACGACACTGTCGAACGGCTGACCAGCCGGCGGCTCGTAGCGCCGGGACAGTTTCACAACGTGTTCCGCCATGGTCAGCCACCCGTCGAGCGATAGTCCGCGGCGACGATGGTGAGGCCGCTCACCTCGCCATTGATGCGGTTATTGTCGGAGTCCCCGGCGAAAAACGCCGAGATATAGTGATGCGTCACCCCGGTGAATTCCTCGGTCACGACGATATTCTGCCGTGGCGCGGTCATCAGCGCGTCGAAGTCGATCCCGCTGTCCGCAAACACCACATTGGCGCGCGGCGAGGTCGGCGTGCCAATCCGGTCGGTGGAGCCATCCTGATTGGTGATCGCCTCGTTGCTCTGCCGTCCGCGCTGAACCGAAAACGTGCCGCGCAGCGACAGAAAGCCGCCGCCCGAAAGACGGACGCTCATGCGTCCGCCAAAATCATTGCCTTTCATTGCTGGCTCTCCTGTGAGGGGTTAGATCCGCGAAGGGGGATGCGAGGCGCAGACTGCACCTCAGATCTGTGCGAAGACGCGGGCGAGGCCTGCGAAGATGTCGGCGGGATTGACGCGATCCATGTCGAGACCGATATCGAAGCGAGCCGGATTATCCGCGTTACGGGTGACCACGATGGCGCCCAGCGCCGCGGAGGAAGCCTCAAGAACGCCACGAGTGGACAGTTCGACCATCGAATTGACCAGTGTCGCGCGGACATCAGCCGCCGTCACAAGGTTTGGATTTCCGCTAGGATTGTCGTCGACAATCGCTTTGTTCGAATGCTCGTATGCCAGCTGCGCGCGGAAATATTTCAGCGCATAGGTGGTCTGGTAGATCGCCTGGATATCCCGCATGGCCGTGTCGGGAACCCCATTTGTCGTCTGCTGCTGCGTGATGATCTTGTCAATGATGACGTTTCCGGAGCGATCGACAGCCCAGGTCGATACACCACTCGCCAGCAGGCTGTTGCGCGTCGTATAGTCCGGCCAGTAATCGCGATCGCGCGGCGCAATCATGTCGACGACAACCAGACCGGATTGATTGACCGAAACGCGTCCGTCCGATCCGCCATCGGCAAACGGAGCGATACGACCGGCTACCATCGCGGCGGTTTCGTAATCCGGTCGCGCCATCCCTCCATTGGGAAATAGAGGAACCATGGAGAGGTGCCATGTGTCCTTCGCCAGTGCCGAGGTAGCGACTGTCGCGGTGGTGCCGGATTTCGGGTAGAAGACATGACCATAGAGCTGCTGGAGATAGGACCAGCGGCCCGACACATTGTTGTGATAATCGTCGAGCCGGGTCCGGTTCGCATCGTCGCCGAAGGCAGAGACAACCATTTCGAACGGATCGTCGCCCATCGCCGCCAGCACGGCGGAGACATCGGGCGTGCCGGCCCCTGCAATCGATACCGCGAACGTCAGAATGCCGGAAAACGCATTGGCGCCGTCGAGCACCGGAATGTAGACGTCGATCCCGGAGGCGTAGACCCCTTTGTGCCGCGCCGTGATGGTCACGACATTGGCCGCGGCAGTCGCGGTAAACGGCAGCGAGATCTTGGTGACCGGATTGATATAGGCGTTGATCGCGGCGGCCAGCGCGGTTGCCACCGCATTGGCGCTGTCGCCGGCTGCGATGTTGATCGCCACGCTTTCGCCGGCGATTTGCAGCACGCCCTGCCCGCCGGCGGCCGGAACCACGCCGACCGTGATGGTCCTCGCCTCCGCCGTGGTCGCCTCTTCGACGCGCCCGAGCCAGATCTCCTGCGCGGCGGCGTTGCGCCGCATGCGGATGAACATCGCCTCCAACATCGAGCCTCGGCCGGCGAGGTAGCGCGCCTCCTCGACGCTGCCGCAAAGCGCGATGCCGGAGACGGCGAGCGCGCCGGCATCGAGGCCATGGCCGAGCAGGATGGCGCGGTTTTCGGAGGAAAACTGGCCGCCGCTCTCGACGTCGAACGCCAGCAGCGGGGCGATGAGACCGCTCGGAATATTACTTGCCATCGGCGTCGTCCTTCTTCTTCGAGCCTTCCGGCTTCACGATGAGATCGCCGTCCTTGACCATCCGGCGATGAAACTGGGAAAGCGGATCGATCGGGCGGCCGTCTTCCGGCCAGCCGTTCGGGATCGTGCGGCCGGGAGCCGCCACATAGAGCACTGTCATGGATGCCTCCGGTGATGTGGGCCTCAGGGTTTCGGCGTGCCCACCACGCCGTTAATTTCGGTTCCGCCCGCAATCCGGGCGGTAAAGTCCATGCCGGCGAGCGCGGTCGGCGGCTCCCCGGCGAAGTGCGCGCCAAGCGCCTGCAACTGGGCCTTGGCATAACTGCCCTCAGGCAGGGCATCGCAGACAGTATGGATCGGCTCCGGCAATCCGCCCGCCACCACGTCGAAATCGTCGTCGCGGATAGACAGGTGAAACCGCGTCGTCATGCGCTGGAAGCGAAGCCCGTATTCCGGGACGGCAAACGTCTTGTTTTCCACCCGGATCACGCGACGCACCAGCTTCCTCCAGGCAACCCCGGCCGCGCTGAATTCCAGCAGGAAACGAACCTGCGATGCGAGTGCTGCCAGCACCAGTCGCGCGGATGGATCGTTGTCGGCCATCCAATCGACGTCCGGTTCTCCATCGGCGTTTCGGAGGACGATGCAGAGTTCCGACACAACGTCGAGCACGGCATCCGCCTCGGCATCATCCGCCGATGTCATCGGACCGCGAAGCGCTACCCCGCTCTCCGACGTGTAAAGCGACAGGACGGGCGTGTATTCCGCATCCTCGTCGATATCGGAGATCGATGCTGCACGGCTGTCGAACACCCGCGCCCCGGCCAGCGTCGGATAGGGTCCGCCGCTGGTCTGCGCCGCGGTGGGCAGCAGGATTTCCATGGCAACGAGCCGCACAGCCTCAGCCGCCAGCATGTTTCACCTCCGAGAGATACCAGGCCGGCCGCGAGGAACCGTCCCGCTCAGAGGCCTCGATCCGCCATGTGCGACCCCCGCTGATGACCCGATCACCGTTTCGCGGCCGCCACGGCCATTCGCCCACATGCGCCGTCAACACCGCCGCATAGGACACGGTAGCGCCCGGTGTACCGGGATCGCCGGGCGGATGGCGGGTGAGCCTGTCAGCAGGTGGCTGGAGATCGATCGTCCCGAGAAAGTCGAATGCCGGCCGGCTGTCGTCGACCTGTATCCCGTGATTGACCGATTGCCCCGTTCTGTAACCGACAAGCTGGCAGGGCGTGACGTCGAACACGCCTGCCACCTTATCCTCGAGCATCGCCCGAGCCGATGCCCAGTCGACCATCGGTCAGGCCTTCAGGGCTGCCAGAACCGCCTCGGCCGCCTTCACCTCGGTCTCCGCCTCAGCCTTCGCCGCAAGATCGTCGCCGGCCGCCGTCAGCTTCTCCTGAGCGGCCGCCACGGCAGCCTCGGCCGCGGCAAGCGCGGCAGCGGCCTCGGCGGCGGCAGCGTCGGTGGGTGGCGCCAGCGGCTTTTTCTTCTTGGCTTCAGCAAAAGTCACGCCGCGGGCCTTGAAGTGCGCGATGACTGCATCATCCGGTGCCTGTTCGAGCTCGATCTCGGCGATGCCCCCGGACTTGATGGTCTTGGTACCACCCGCCACACGGATTGCCTGCGCCCGCAAACCTGTGTTTCTGACTGTGAATTTCGTCATGATGACAACTCCATCAAATAGGACGGTGAGCGACGCTCGAACCAGGCGCCGATCGAACCAATCAGCGACCGACGGCCTTGCGCAGGACCTGAGGCTTCACGCACATGTAGAGGGGGTAGGAGTAGAGTTCTCCTTTGACCCAAGCCTGCCTGTCCTTGTCCTCGATGTTCATCGCATAGACATCCTGCCCCTTCGTGCCGATGAAGGGCATGAATTCGTTGGCGGGGGAGACGAACTTCTTGAACACGTCCTTCGCCCCGACCGGGAAGAACTTGGCCTCGTCCGAACCGATCGCCACGGTCGAGTTGTCATCCGTGCCGCGGTAATTATGCCAGGTAATCCCGCCGAAGGGGAACGACTGGAACGCGAGGTTCTGCCGAAGATCCGCAGCTGCGGCCCATCCCTCGTAGGTCCGGATCACGTTCGGGTGATTGACGAAATCGTCGAAGAATGCGTCGCCGACCAGCGCGTGCACGCTGGTTGCCGTGGTGAAGGCCCCCTTTGCCGACCGCGCCATGCTGCGGGTAATATCGTGGCACTGGCCGCGTATGTCGGTCGTGGCGACATCGAGCCCGAAGTCGATGGCGGCAGGCTCCGCGATGTCGAACTCGTCGAAATAGTCGTAGATCACAGACGTCCCGTCCGCATCGAGCAATTTGCCCTGCAGGCCACCAAGGCGATGGAACTCATGGGTAAGGTCCATATTGGTCCTGACATCGGCCATCCGCTCGGCATATTCGACCTGCACGACGCGAAGCTCGCTTTCCGTTCCGAAGGCACGCATTTCTGCGACTTCGGACGCATAGAGCGTGAAGGAGTCCGCGAGGCGCACCGTCCGAAAATCGCGAATGTTCGCGAGGTTCTGGATTGACTGCCGCGGAGCCGCACCGTCAGGCGAAGTCTCGATCAGCGAAAGGCTGTCGCCCTTCTTCTCGATAGCGATCTTGCGGGTATAGACGCCCTTCTCCTCGAAAAGGCCGAGCGATCCGAGAAGCTGCGGAACGTATTCGATTTCCCTCACTGCGGCGGAGAGCTCCACCATCGAGAAGGCATCGTCCTTAAAAATATCCATGGATGCCATGGTCGTTTCTCCTTAGCGCGCGATGATGCCGAGCGCCGCGAGGCCCGCGATGCCGGTCGTCTTGTTGCCGGCAGTGGCGCCGGTGAACCAGTTGAGGGCTAGGCTTTTCACCTGGGCATGGCGGCACAGCAGCGTCGCCTCCTGCTCGCCCGTCACGGGGTAGATCAGGATTGCCGCGACAGTCTGGCTGCCATCCACGTTGGCTGGGTTCCATTCGACGAATTTGCCAGTCGCCGTCACCTTGCCGAGCACGGTATTGGCGGGATAGGTGATGTCCACGCCAGCAGAGACGACGCCGACATCACGGCTATAATAGTGGTCGCCCTCCTGGATAATGCAGGAACCAGGGCCGAGTTTTTCGGTGAGCACGGTCATGACTTACGCTCCCTTCCGGCCGACACCGGCCTTTGCTATGGCGGACTTCCACGACGCTGCTACGGTTTCACCGGCAGTCGTCCCACCACCCGGCATCGCCAGATTCGCGGCGGCAACGCGCTGCTGTTCGTAGGAGGCGGCGGTCGAGGCTGCCCCCTGCTGCGCCGGCTTCAGCGGCTCGGCCGAGGCAGTGGTTGCCGGAACATTGGCGGCGACGAAGGCCACAACAGCCTCAGCGGACATGTCGGGCGAGGCATTCGCGAGATCGAGTGCCGCGCTCATGCGCTTGGCGTCACCCTTGATGCTGTCGGCGCCGAGGACCGCGTTGATGCGGTCCATGGCAGTCTTGAAGCCGTCGGAACCACCGGAGGCGGCAGCGGCGGCGGCAATGGTCGCAGCGGCAGCCTGGGCTGCGCCGGCCACAGTCTGGGTGTCAGACATTGTGCCTCCTGTGGGGTTTGCCTCCTGCGGAGGCGTTTCGAGATTGGATGCCGCAGCATCCGCTTCTGCCCCGATGGTGTCGGGGTCATGGGGGATCGCTCCGGGCCGCACCGCAGCCCGGATGGACGCAAGAAGACTGGACATGGTTAGCTCCGGTTGACTTCCTTGACGAAGGCGTCGAACGCCTCCAGCGGGTCGCCGACAGCATCGGCGAGACCAAGCGACACTGCCTCGGCGGCGTCATAGACGCCCGCTTCCGTGGCGAGCGCCTTGGCTTTGGTGATGCGGCCGCGGCGGCCCTTCGCCACCGTCTCCGCGAAATCCTGTCGAATCTCTTCCGCCTGCGCCTGCCACTGTTCGGCGAGCGCTGCATTAAGCGGCTCATAGGGGTTGCCGTCGGCCTTCTTCTTGCCGGCGCGAATGATGGTGAGACGAATGCCAGCCTCGTCCAGCGCCTGGCTGTAATCGGCATGGATCATAATCACGCCGATCGACCCCGCTCCGCCGTAGCGGGGCATGACGATCTGCCGCGCCTGCGACGCCAGCAGGTAACCGGCCGAATAGGCGTAGTCGGTCAGGATAGAGATGGTCGGTTTTTCCTTCGAAAGCTGCGCCATCGCGGCGGCAGTTTCGAAGCCGCCATTCACCTCGCCGCCAAAACTATCGACCTCGTAGGCGACACCGCGGACGAGATTCGAACGGCGCGCCATCGCAACCTGCGCCTGAAGGCCCTGATACGACGTTTCGCCGGATGCTGCTCCGACCCATCCACCCTTGTGAACAAGCGAGCCTTCAATGGGGATGATCGCAACATTGTCGACCATGTCGAAAGGCAGCATGTTGGCACGACCGTAGGCCCTCTCGATCCTGCCGCCGATCTTCCCTGCCAGCGGACGACCATTCGCGCCTGCCGTATGATCGACCGCCCCCTCTGGATTGGTGATGACGATCGTGTCTCCCGCGATCCGGCCGCCCATGCCATGCAGGAAAGCCTCGGCCTTGCGCGGGTCGTACATCAGCGGGGTGTTGAAGATCCGCTGGGCGATATGTGCGTAACGAAGGCTCATGGCCGATCCTCAGAAGCGGAATTTCCACCGCCGCGAGGGGCGGCAGCCATTGGTTTTCGCCATGCAGGCCGCCTGCAGGCGCACCAACTCGGCGTCGATATCCGCCATGCTCGACGATGCCACCTTGAGACGCTGATGCATCACCGGCGAGCGGATCTCGGTTTCCTCGACCTGCTCGCCGGCCAGGCGCTTGGCCTTGGCGGCGGCGAGCGCGGCATAGAGCGCGCACGGGTCATCGACGTCGACGGTCACGCCGCCGATCTTGACAGGGTTCGTCATGCAGATGGTCCATGCTGCTGCGCTTCGGAGGCAGACTTGGAACCGTATCCGCGCTCGAACGGACTCCTCATGCCGGATTCGACATAGCGCTGGTGCCACATCAACCGGCTCTCGAAGACCTCTTCCGGATCGTCGCCCAGTTCGCCGCACTCCCGGTCGAGTGTCCCCGTACCATTGGCAATCCGCTCGCTCGCCGCCTTGGCGCGCTTCTCATCGTCTGCCGTGGGCTTGCTCGGTCCCTGACAAAGCGCCCAGAGGATATCATCACGGTTCGCGAGAAAGGCTTCGTATCCACCCTTGAAGGCAATGCGGCCCTCACCGATCTCCTCGTCGAGCCACGATGCGTAGGGCACGAGCACGTGGGGAGCGGCAATACGGTCGGTTCGGCGCTGCGCCAGCGGCCAAAGCGCCGAGTTCTCCATGTTGGTCGAGGCATAGGTCGAAGCCGTGTAATCCATGGTGTAACCACCATAGGAAATACCGAGCGCCCTGGCCTGCTCGCGATGAAGCGAGGCGATGAACGGCATGGACTGGCCGCCTGGCGTCGAGACCGTCTTGAACTCAAGGTCCTCGTCGGGAGCGAGATGGGAAACGCCGGCGCCTTCGCCGTAGCGTATTTCCGATTCCGCCGCCTTCTCGAGCTTGTGTCCGTAGTAAGCTATCAGGCCGCTGGCAACGTCCTGCGCACCTTCAAGGGTGCTGTCGTTCAGGGCGCTCAAGGCCTCGAATGCCTCGGCCGATGGTTTGCTGCTCTTCAGGATCGGGGCATAGATCGTCTGGAGGAAATGCACCGCGGCAATCGCGTCCTCTGTGTTTTCCGCCATCAGATATTTGCGAAACGTCGTCGCCAGCGGCGACAGACCGCGAACGTCATCGGACGAAAATGGATCGAAGGCATGCATGACGAGCTGCCGCCCGTGGGTGTCACGCGCCGCGTAATCGGTCTTGACCGTGATCCCGTCGCGCCGCTCCTCGAAGCGGTAGTGTGTCGGGCGGCCATAAGCGTCGTGCGCGATGCCCTGATAGAGACCGACTGCCTCGTTTGTTTCCTGCACCAGCTTCTGCGGGGACAAGAGCAGGAACTTCGTACCGGTTTTCGTTCCCGGAAGGCGCTGGGAACGCGGCAGATACTCGACGATGCCGACACTCTCCCCGAAGGCCAGCCAGTGCCGGACCCCGACGTCCGTCTGCTGCGGGATCGTGAATTTGGCGCGGAAATCACATTCCAGCGGGTTCCAGGCCCACACCTTGAAGCGGGCCTTGACCATCCGTGTCCACTCGATCGCCTCTTTCTGGTCGTAACCGAAAGAAGAGAGATTGGGGCGCGGATTGAGTTGGAGCTCGACGCCGACCGTATCGGCGATGATCTGGTCGGCGGCGCCGCGCAGGCGCCCGGAATTCTGCAGCATGTCCATGGCAAGCGCTGCCGCACGCCACCAGACACGACGAATCTCGTCACGATGCTCGCGAAGCGACGCCGGCCGCGAGGCGATCACGCCCGACGGCGTGTCGCGCATATAGCTCGCCCGGACCCTAGGTGCGGCCTGCGGTGCGGGAACCGCACTGCTGCCCGCCCGGACGCGTATCCGAGGCTTTTCCGCTGTCGTCATTTCCGCTTCTTCCACTTGTCGGCCCACGACGATCCGGGCTTTTTCGACGATGTCGGTTCGGGCCGACCCTTGGCCGGATCTTCGTCTGTCTGCGGCTCCAGGCCTCGCGCGAAGAGCCCTTCCTCGAAGTCGAGCTGGGCGTCCTGCACAGGTGTTTCACGCTCGGCCTCAAGCCTTTTCCAGATGACGTCCGGCAGGCCTCTGACGCCGAACTTGATCGCAGCAGCTTCGGCCTGGTTCATGGTATCCAGGCCCTCGTTGGCTTGAGCCTGGTCCTTCTCCCATTTGTATTCCGTGAAGCCGTCCTTGCGCTTTTTCGGAACGCGCCGCTCGGCCGTCAGTTGCCGGTAATACTCATCATCCATGCCCCGCGGGAAACCAACGAAACCACGCTCCAGCGGGTCGGTCTTTGCCACGTTGCGATAGAGCGCCATCTTCAGGACAGACACGTTGATGTTGTAGAAGCGCCTCGAGTACTTCAGGAGCTTGCCGGTCTTCTGGTTTCGCTCCTTCTTCACCCTCTGGATGAGCGGTGCGGAGTCCCGGTTATCGCCTCGCATCATAATCAGGCGTCCCGAAGGATGCCGCCTCGCCCACTCCCAGACATCCTCGGTATAGGCATTGCCGTCGATGGCGATCATGTCGGCAGCTATGCGGTGGCCGTATGCGTTCGCCCATGTCTGGAGCATCAGACCGTTGAGCCGTTCCTGGCACTTCGCTTCCGAAATATGACCGGGGATGACGCCATAATCGACGACCCATCGGCGAAAATCGGTTCCCCACGCGACGCACTGCCACTCGACACGATCGTCCTGACAGTCGATGCCGATCGTCAGGATCAGACCGCCGGGATGAATTCGCCCTCTGTCGTAAGCCGCATTTGCCCCCCGGTCCCGCAGTGTCTCCCAAGGCGGAGCCTCGCCGGCGGTCACATACGCCCTGCCGACCGTGTCGTTCAGGAATGTCTGCTCGGACGCGGGGTCGCCTTTTGCGCTCAACCACTCGCGGGCGATGCGCTCCCAACTCTGCAGCGGGCTGTATGCCGACCAGATGCAGAATGAGCGGTGGAACCGCTTCTGCGCCGGGTTGCGGGCGCGCCACTCGATCCGATCGACCATCGCCTGGCGATGATATTCACGGATCTCGCAACCGCACTCGATGCAAGTGAAATGGGCGTCTTCCGGCTTCTCCTCGTTGAGGTTGGCCAGCATGTTTTCCCATTCCAGCACCTGCATGTGATCGCAGTGCGGGCACGGAACGTATGGATACTCCTGGCTGCCCGCCTCGAAATTCGAGGTGATACGGCATCCCGGCATGACCAGCGGCGTCGATATCTTGAAGATCTTGGCTTCTTCGACCCCGCGGGAACGGCTGTCGGCCTGTGTTTCCGGATCGCCGCCGGAATTGTTCTCCCATTTCGACAGGTCGTCCTGAACCTGCCGCTTCATGGTGACCTGGCTCAGCGAGGCCGCTGAGTTGGCACCGGATATCTGGATGGCGCCACGTCCGTCCGCCCGCTCCTTGTAGAGCAGGCTATCCAGGCCGTCGCGACTCTTCTTCGGAAAAAGAGTTGCGAGCGCCGTCGTGCTTCTCAGCATCGGCGCGAGCTTCATCTTGCTCCAGCGCTCGGCATTGTTCTCCGTCGGGTGGACATACAGGAACCACGAAGGGTCCATGTCCATCGAACCGCCGGTATAGATGTTGGCGATGACCGTTCCGCCGATCTGTGCCGACTTTGCAAGCGTCACGATCCGACAGAGATCGTCAGGCGAAAGCGCCCGCAGCACCTCATCGAAATAACGGAAGAGTCTCCGGTTATATGGCCCCGGATAGTCCGGGCTCTCCAGTTCCGAGAAGACGATGTTGTCTTCGGCCCATTTCAGATAGTCGACATCGTCGGCCGGCTTGAGGACATCATGCAGCACATCGTAGGCGATACGCTCTGCATTGGCTGTTTCCACGACGATCTGGTTCATGCCAGTTCCGCCGGGTCGGCCTCCTCGGCCTCGATGACGACCTCACTATACTCGGGGACGCTGACTGCCCTCGTCTTCATCTGCTTCGCCGCGGTCTCCCGCAGCTTCCGGAATTCCTTTCGCAAGATGTGTTTCACATCGCGCTGCGGAAGCTGGAATTCGGCAGCAATGGCCGTCGCCATGTCGGTCAGCCCGCCATCGAAGACATCCATCAGGGCGGACGCGACGCGCGTCATCTCGGCACGCCCAGCATCCGTATCCATCAACTGGCCGCGCTCACGCGCCTCGTTGATGGCTGCGTTCCTATTTGCCCGACGAGCTGCCTCAAGCTTCTGCTGCTTGATCTCATAGTCAATGCCGCTCTGCTGGAGCGGCGGCGGGACGACGGTCCCGCCAGCGTTGCCATCAACGATAACCGGCTGACTACCGGCATCGATCAGCGTATCGATACCATTGCCGAGCCGCTGGGAAACATCCAGCGTGAGCCGAAGATCGGCTTTCGCCTGCTCGACGCGGATCTTGGCGTTACGCCCGGACCCGACCAGCGCGGCCTGAGAAATCTTGCCCTCAGTCAGGTATTGGCTGACCCGACCCGGAGAAACGCCGATCAGCGCCGCGAATTCGCCTTTGGTGACAGAGGCTTCCATTCCGACTTTACCGCGTTCTTTAGCTCTTTAGCCGTTCTTTAGAAGTTTAGGCTTCGAATTTAGTGTCAGACTGGCGAGATTTCGGGGTCGCCCCGGCCCGCTGCGGGGGGAAACTTTATACGGTCCCTTGACCCAGGGGGGTGGGGTGCCCGGCCCTCGACGGCAGACCAGCCCTATCGGGGGAGGAGGCGGTCGAGTTCGTGGAGGATGCGAGGCGCCAGATGGTCCTCGATCAGTTCCGCCAGCACCTTGAGGAACACTTCCGGGTTGTTGGTGACGTCGTGCGCCGGGTTCGGGCCGAACAGTTCACGGATCGGGAGCCTGCCCTTGCCCTCCCGCTTCATTACGCCGCGGTGACCCGACTTCATCTCAGCGATGAATGCGGAGCGATAAGACCCTCGAAGCCTGACCGATACACCCGATCTCGTCTGGCGTGCGCCCAACTGATAGAGCGGTATCCATCCCGATTTCTCGACGACTTCGATCGTCGCGCTGCCCGCGTTGAAATACGCGGTCGTCAATTGCCGGATCTTGCCGGGCGTCATGTCGACACGCTCGGCGCTTCGCCTGACGATCCGGGTTCTGGCCATGTCGCGCATGCGGCTCATCGCCCGCGCCATGGCCTTGCCCTTGATCTCGCCCGGCAGATTGGCAATCGCCCTGCCCAGCTGCTCGATCTCGGACGCATCGAACCTGACGTCAGACACCGCATGCACCTTTCGAGAATGCCGCCATTACAGCGGCGGGGTTCATGACAGCCTCCATCGGCTCGACATCAGGCCCGGAAAAGCAAAACCCGCCGGGCGATGGCCTAGCGGGTTTTTCCTACCTTTTTCAGTGTGCTTATACTATGTCAACCAACTGCCGCATCTCAAGACCGTTTCCTGAAAAACTTATCCAGCCAGATCAACATCTTGCGAGGAATTTTCAGAACGCACCCGCCGTCTCCACGGATGACGGTCGGGAATGAACGATGCAACCGCGTGGCTTTCAAGGCGGCCTGCAAGCGATCCTGCGAGGTATGCAAGCGCGTCCTGCCAGAGTTCCCACTCCAGCCGCGACAGGATCGCGCCGCGGATCGGATCGGACAGCACATACTTGCGATAGGCGCCCTTGACCGGCCTTTGCTTGCGACGATCAAACCCGTCCGTTTCGTATTCATAGACGCGCCCGAATGCATCGCGGCTCTTGCGGCTGACGAACCATGCCGGTTTTCCGGCGTGCTCGACTTCCCTCACGCGCGGCTTATCGGCCCGCCAGTCCGGGCCGAAGCCGAGGATGGCGGAGCCGGTGACGAGTGCCACGACGTAACGACCGGACAGCCGGTCGCCCTTCAAGCGCTGTTCCTCGACAACGCGGGCGACCTCTGCGGCGATCAGACCATGCTCGTCCGGCCATTCCGGGAATGGATGCCACCCGTCCGGGATCGAGAAGGACATTTCCGCCAGCGCCCGCACGGCCGCCCCGACCGCCAGCGCATCCGGATGCGGCTCGGCATATTCGAGGAAATCCGGCACAACGCCATAGATATTGGGCGAACGATCGATCAGCGTTCCGAGCACCGCGAAATCCCGCGTCATCGCCCAGGCGCTACTGAGACCGATGCCGACGCTCACATCCCCGCTTCCTACCTTGGGCAATTCCTGGGTGAAAGCCCAGTTCAAAAGCTTCTCAATGCTCACGGTCTTCATGGTCAAAACCCTTTCTGACAGTTCTGACAGTTTACCTGACAGTCTTCGGATAGTTTATTTATTATATTTCAATAGGTTAGACAGTTCTGACAGTTATTCCCGCATAACATATGGCATTCTCCGAACCTCCCCACACCCTTTACGTATAGGCGCGGGAAAACTATCCGAACTGTCAGCATCCATTGTTTTCATTTGCTTTTTTCGCCTCAAACTATCCGGTGAACTATCCGGAAAACTGTCGGAACTGTCAGACAGTTTTCCGGAATTCTGACGGTTGGAGCAAAGCCGCGACGGGGTTTCGGGGTCACAACGGTCCTCCGAAATCATCCGGCCATGGCTCCTCGAAGCGGCCGGGCGGCGGTTCGGGGCCGCGGTCCATGTAGGGCACATTGACCAGGCGGATGCCGCGATAGAGCACCACGCCCGTCGATCGGTCCTTCTGGAATTTCTTGCCCATGTCGCGCCCGAATGCGGTGTTGTTCATCGGCCGGCCGCCCTGGTCGACGGTGAAATCGCAATAGGCCTGATAGAGCACCTTGCCCTCGACAGGTGGGGCGCCATCGTCGCGCTGGATGCAGCGGGCAACGAAAGCCGCCGTGCGGTCCATGTCGTCGCGATAGGCCTGCGTCGCCTCCACGACGGCCTCCGGGATCACCAGACCCTCGCGCAGGTATATCTCGACGCCCTCGATCAGCCAGTTGAGAATGCCAGGATATTCGGGCTCGAAGGACGCGATCACGTCCTGAAACTCTCGCCGGTCTTCCTTGGCGATCTGTCGCGGCCAGTGGATGACCGCCATGCGCCGCCAGATGCCGTCATCCGTGCCGCTGATGCGTGGATATCCGTTACCGCTCATCATGGCGATGAATTTCGGCTCGAAATCCATGTAGCCGGAGAAGAGGTCACGCGCTGTCACCGTCTCGCCGCCCGTCAGCTCCTTGACGAGGTTTTCCCTGAGGTCCTCGCCTTCCGGCAGTTCCTTCACGCGCAGCATTCGCTTGCCATAAAGGCGCGCCAGATCGGGGCTTGCGCTGCCTGACGATCCGCCCTCGCCGATGATACTGGTCGATGGCAACGTCACGGCCGCCTCGCCCAGGACACGGCACAGCGTTTCCATGTAGACGGACTTGCCGTTGGCACCGTTTCCGTAGTGGAAGAACAGGTATTGCACGGTGATCCCCAGCATGCTGAGGCCGGAACTCACCTGCACCAGCCGCCGCACAGATTCATCGGGCAACTTGCTGGAGATGAATGCATTCCATCGTGGGCATGTCGCCTTTTTGTCATAGGCCACCGGCACGACGCTGGTAATCAGATCCTTGCGCCGGTGGCCTTCGATCACCTTCAGGCGGAAATCGGTGCAGACATCGATGAATTCAGGGGCATCCGGCGTATCCTCGAGGCTCACATGGCGCGGGTTTCTCCGCTTGGCCATGGTGCGCTCGAATTTCAGCGTGGCGTTCTTGACCGCCACCATCCACTTGTCGGCGTTGAAATCGTCCGGGCTGCGCATGATGTGCGGCGCAAGGCTCTCCAGCATGGCGTTGATCCTCGCCACGTTTTTCGAGGTCACCGCATGGTCGAGCCGGCGCTTGACCCGTTTTCCATGCCCCTCATCGGCCTTGTCGGCTTCAGCGACCAGTTTCTTTTCCTGCGCCGTGCGCTCGCTTTCCGGCTTATTGCGCGCCTCCTCGGCCAGGTCGATCACCATCTGTTCATAGGCGTTCGGCACGATGAACGCCGTCTCGGCCGCGATCCGGTCTCCGAGACGCTGCGCGATCGCCTTTGCCTTCTGTCCGCCATTCGCCACGTCCCAATGGGAGCCGGTCCAGACCGCGAATGTCGGCGTCTTGCCCTTCTCCTGCGCGACAACGAGCAGGTCGTCGCCGAAATGCAGCCGCAACCGCTTGCCGTTGTCCGTATCGGAATGATCGAACTCGGCGCAGAACGCGACGACAGCCGGATCGGCATCGCTGTCGCCGGCAATCGCCGCCACCGGCTCGCCCGCAGGGCCTTCAGGGGTTTCGGGGTTTTGCGCATAGCCCGCACGCTGCGCCTGCGCCTCGGCGAGTATCCTCGCGACGGCGTCAGGGATATTCGGCTTTTTGGTATCGGTCATTCTTTTGGCAGCCAGTATCGGGAGAGGATCAGATCGAAGACGAAGTGGGTGAGACCGCCGATGAGGAAAAGGGCGATAAGGCCGGGCCAAAGCCCCAGCCAGTCGACCCGGAACGAGGCCGCGAAAGCGCCGCCCATCCACGCGACAAGGAACAGACGGAACGCCGGTTTACGCATCGCCGCCTCCCATCGCCGCCGCCATCGCTTCGGCGAAATCCAGACCCTCGGGCGGCCACCAGATAGAGACCTGCCGTCCCTCCCGGGTATGGCGGGCTTTCGCCCGGGCCATGGCCGAGGCGGTCGCGACAGGTTCGCTGTCGCCATCGGCAAGCAGGACGAGGTCGGTGACATGGTCCGGAACATGGAGAGCGTCGCCGGTCTCGGCATCTGGGCGCGGAACCGGGCCTTGTACCCGGATCGCCCGAAGGCGCCCGGCCGTATCCTCCTTCTTCAGGGTCGGATGATTGAACGCCGATTTCGGATCGGCCGGGCCGGCGAGATTGCCGATATCGCCGGCCGCGAAATAGAACGTGTCGTCGCGCCAGCCCTCGGGAGCCGCGACGGCGCAGACGGTCTCGATCCCCTCGCCGCCCATCCACCTCCCGGAAGAGGGATCGCCATAGACCGGGATGAACCCGCCCTTCTTCGCGCCGCGCATCTTCTTGGTGGCAAGCGGCTCAAAGTATTCGGCATACAGCCATTTCTGGGTGGGCCTCTGCGCACCGACACCTGGTTCGTCGCGCATCCCCGCTTCGAATCCGGCCTTGGTCACACCCCATAGCATCGGCCGGCGCTTCGGCTGCTGCGACAGGTCGATCCATGTCTGGTGGCAGCCGATAATCCGGCCTCCGCAATCCATGAAAGGCGCGATCATCGCCGGCCCGTCATACAGCGCCAGCGGCCGGTCGAAATCGTCCTGCCCGTGCCAGTAGGTGCAGCGCGGGACGAACCTGAGGTGGACGAACACGCCGCCGGCGGGCACGAAACCCGTGCGCGCCTGCAGGTAGGAGGAAATGACCCGCGCCCCCTCCAGAGCGTCCGGTTCGTCCCTGCGGCAATCCATTGCGTTGAGGTAGATGCCGCGGCCCTTGCCGATCTCCCTTTCCCGGAAATCGGCCTGTTTCTTTTCCCTGTCCTGCCTGTCGGCATCGGCCTTGGCCTTCGCCTCGGCGATCCGCTTCAGGCGGGCTTCCCGTTCCTCGTCGCTTTCCCGCTCGGCGCCTTCCGGCACTTCTTCGCCGAGCACGGCGGCGCAGGCCTCGAGGAACTCCTCGCGTCGGCGCAGGTCGAGATGCAGGAGATGGGCGGCAAGACCGATCCCGTCGCGGCCGCCGTCCGCGCCCCGGCAGACCCAGACGCCTTTCTTGCGATTGACCGCGAAACGGTCATGGCCGCCGCAGCGCGGGCACGGACCCTGATATTCCGGCCTGCCCTTCGGCGCTTCGGGCACCTTCAGCCGGTCGGCCGCCGCATCGAAGGGGACGGCGCGGGCATTGGTGACGAATTCTTCGATTGCGGCGTTCATTGTGCCCTCAAAAAATTCGGACAAAAATATCCGAAATCGCTTGACGTTCGGACAAAAATATCCGAATATCCAGTCATTGAAACGGAGATGGACATGGACAAGCGAGACCGCTTCATCGCTGAACTCAGGGAAGAAGCAAAACGCCTTGGCCTCCCCTTCCGGGTCAACAAATCGAAAGGCAAAGGGGGGCACGCAATGGTCTTTATCGGAGACCGCTTCACCACCCTCCCGAGCCGGGAGATAGACCCGAAGACGGCGGCGAAGATCAGAAAGGGGCTGGGGCTGAAATAAGCCCCACTCCACATTTGTCCGGACCAGACAGCGGCCAATCGAGGCCATGAACGGAGACTGAAATGAGGACTTACTCTTACGCGGCCGTGTTCGAGCCGACCGAGCGAGACGGCGGCTTCACCGTCACGTTCCCGGATGTGCCGGAGGCAATCACGGAAGGCGACGACATGGCGGACGCCCGCGAGATGGCGGCCGATGCACTGGGCATCGTGCTGCTCACCTATCTGGAACAGGGAAAACCTCTCCCGGAGGCAAAGGCCGAAGGCGTGATGATCGCGCCTGACGCCGAGGTCGCGGCGAAGATCGCGGTGATCGAGACCTTTCGCGAAGCCGGGATTTCCCGCAGCGAACTGGCGCGCCGCATGGGCAAGGACGAGAAGGAAGCGAGGCGCGTTCTCGATCCTGACACCTCGACCAAGCTGCCGATGCTGGCGCTGGCCCTCTCGGCCATGGGCAAGCGGCTGGTGGTCGGGCTGGAAGCGGCGGAATAGAGGCATCATCACGCCGCTTCCAACTGAACCATCAATTCAGGGCAATTCGCCGCGACAATCGCTGCATATGGCGGCGGCGAAACGCTATTGCCACAGCAGGAGACCTGCACGTTCTTCGGAAAATCCACGAAGCGGCGATCCTCGCCTTCACCTTCCCACGCGCCATCGATGACGTAGTCAGGCGGGAAGCCTTGCGCATTGAACAGTTCGCGCGGGGTCAGCATGCGCATACCGATATCGACGACGACGAAGGTCTGTCCGCCGATGTCGAGCGTCACGAAATCCCGCTCGTCCCAGAAACCGTGCGCCCGAAGGAATGCCGCAACCTCGCGGGCGCGCTCCTCCTGATCCGGCGTGAACGGCGGCGCGTCAATGGCTGCCTCGACATGCCCGAAGCGGTCCTTGGTGGTCACCGTGTGGCAAGGGCCATCTTCGCGCGCGCCGTCGCCGGTACCGAAGTATTTCTGCAGGTATGGCGCAACCAGCTGCGACTTGTTCACGCCCGCCGTTACTGTCGCGGAAGGCTCGTCAACCGCATGGCCCACACTCGCGCCAAACTGCCGGGCGACGAACGCCGCAACGGTTCCCTGTTGCGCGCCGGTGGCGGTGACCGTAGAAAGAGGCTCATCAGCCTCCCTGCCCGGATTAACCCCGCCGACCCGACGGCTGTCGTTGTTGTGCTGGGCAATGAACGCCGCCGCCACACACCCGTCGGCTTTGGTGGTGACGGTCGCCAGCGGTTCGTCTCCGCCGCGTGGGCGGCTTTGTCCGGCGCGCCCGCCGCAACCGACAAGTGTCGGAACAATGACGGCATGCCTGTTTTCCGTGGTGACGGTATTGAGCGGTTTTTCGGGGTCGGCCGAGCGGTCCTCGCCGCCAGCGCCCGGCCCGTAATATGCCGTCAGATGAGGAGCAACAAGCGACAGGCCGGCACCACCGGCCGTGATCGTATGCGTCGGCTCGTCCGCCCCGTTGAACGGTTTCCCCGAATTGCGCATCGTCATCAGATGCGGCGCGACGATACCGAGAGGAGCCGCACCGCCCGGACGCTTGATATAGCTGTTGGCGGTAACGGTCGGCATGGGTTCATCCATGGCGCTGCCGGTCGCGCCGCTGTTGAAGCGCGTGATGGATGGCGAAACGACCGCATGCTTGACGCCGCCGGCGACCACTGTCCCAAGGGGGGCGTCAACATCCATCACCCGCGGCGGCTGCCCCGCTCGCTCTCCGTAGCCGGTCTGCACGATGAACGGCCTGTCAGCATCGAGCACATAGCGCTTCATGCCACGCGCGACGCGGGCCATGGTGTTGCCCGCCAGCGGGCGGACGGCCCGCAATCCGTGCTTGCTCCAGATTTCGGCCGCCGTATCGAATATGGACGGGCAAGGCAGAGACCAGTCGATGATCTCGGCCGCCACGCGCCATGTCAGCTTTTTCCCGGCAATCACATCAGGATCGTCAGGCGCGCCATGCGTCGGCTCCGGCCAGGCGATCTTTTTCCCATCGAACCTGACGATCAGAAATAGCCGCTTGCGGATGGTCGGCGCGCCGTAGTCGCAGGCCCGAAGCTCGCGCCACTCGATCTTTCCACCCAACTTACGGATGGCCTTGCACCACGCCTGAAACGTCTGGCCGCGCCGCTCCGGGCAAGGCATCAGGCCGCGCTCGGTCTCGATCAGCGGCCCCCAGTCCTTCCATTCCTCGACGTTCTCCATGGTGACGACATCGACCCGGCCGCCCGATTTCTGGATGCGTTCAATCCATCCGGGAATGATCCAGGCGAGATCGCGAATGTTGCGCTCGACCGGCTTGCCGCCCTTCGCCTTCGAGAAATGCTTGCAGTCCGGCGAGAAGTGCATGAGGCCGATATGGCGGCCTCGCATATGGTCGAGCGGATCGACGTGGTAGACGTTTTCCGAAAGGTGAAGCGTTTCCGGGTGGTTTGCTGCATGCAGCGCCAGCGCCGCCGGATTGTGGTTGATGGCGATATCGGGCGAGCGGCCGAGCGCCATCTCGATTCCCGTGGACGCCCCGCCGCCGCCGGCAAAACTGTCGACGATCATCGGGCGGCCCTTCGGCTCCGCCTGCATCAGATCAAGCGTGGATGCAGAGCCGAAGAGAGAGTGCATGTTCATCGCGCACCCCTCCCCGCCGTAGCCGCCGCCGCCAGCGCCGGACCGGCCTTCACCAGCTCCGCCAGATCCTTGTCGGTGGCGATGCGCAGCTGCCCCTTCACCTGCAGGGCATGCAGCGTGTTATCCAGTTCCTCCGGCCAGCGGTCGCGGCGCAAAGCGATGAAAGGCGTGCCCTGAGACCAGCCGCGCAGCTGCGGCACGCGATGGAGAAACCTCATGTGCTCGACCTTGTCGAAGTCGAGATCGAACTCGATGGCCGTGCGGCGGCATTCGTTAAACGAGGGCGCGATGACCAGCAGGATGCGGCTCTTGTCCTTCATCGGCCCGCCCTCGCGGCGAGGTCTGCGACCAGCGACCGGCCGAGATCGGTCAGCGCCCAATGGGAGGTTTTTCCCCAGCGGCGCACCAGGCCGTCGCGGATCAGCCCACCCATGGTCCGCTCGACCGCGGTCGCGCTGGCGCCGAAGCGGGCGGCGATCTCGCTCTTGTTCGCCTTCAGCACGCCGTCATGCGCCTCATGGATGGCCAGCAGCACGGACGATGCGAGCTTGGTCCAGACGCCCTTGCACCCGGCCTCGCCCGTCACCTTGGCCGCGACATCTTCCAGCACCTGCGCGCCGCCGTCTGCAAACGGCAGGACATATGCATGGGTTTTCCCGGCATGGGCGGCGATAGCCTCGCCATAAACCCTCCTCGCCCCTTCCACGGTCAATCGCTCCTGCAGGAGCAAGGCCATTTCCGTTTTCTCGTGCGGCAGCAGCGCAGAGAATCTCTGATCCGGCATGGTAAAATACCCGAACGCATACAGTTCCATCGGTTCAGCTCCATTTCGATTCAGGAAGGAAAATTGGGGTGTGCGCCCTGCCGGGCCGGTCGGTGATAGCGAGGGCCATGGTCATTCCGCAGCCTCCCCTCCGAACAGCGGGCCAGCGGGCTGGACGAGCCCCCTGCGCTTGACGATCTCCCTGCTCCTCTCTCCAGGGCCAGCCAGGCAAAGTCGCATGCGTTCCGCGATGTCCTTCTGGTACTCAGCCTCGCGCTCGATCAGGATCGCGCTGCAACCTTCCCTCCATGCCGCCTCGCCGGTCGTGCCGGTGCCAGCAAATGCGTCGAGCACCGTGCCGCCTGGCGGCGTCACCAGCCGCACGAGGTAGCGCATCAGGTCTACTGGCTTCACAGTGGGGTGTTTCGATCCTATGCGATCGTCTGCATCGGCTTTGGCGGAGTAGAAGAAACGGGCGGCAGATCCGCCATCATCGCGTGGCGCGACCGTTGGGCGCGGGCCATAATCACCATAGACAGCCGTACCTTGCTTTGGAGCAAAGGTGTCATTGACTTCGCGCTGCTGCCCAGACGCTTCTGGAAATGCTTCTATGACCTCCGCGCTGCCGTCATGGATGAGGTTGGCAGGCCAGCGTCCGACATATTCTTTCGCCTCACGTTGCGTTCCTCGCCTTGCCGCAGCCGTGTCAGCATGACCTAGACGGTTTCCTTCGCATGGCGCGAGAGATGTGTATGCCGCTGTCCTAATTTCATCACCTATGCGACAGCCATCGATGTTCACTGCACCTGTGCCGTGTAGCAGCACATTGGCCGTCCCGGTCTTCTCGCTGAACGGCTTCTGCCCCATATAGATCGGCTCGATGGCCGGCTTGAGCGCCTGGCCGCCATACCGCCACCCATCGAACCATTCTGCCTTGATACGGGTTGCCTTCGGGAAGCCGGAACCGAAGATCCAGCCCAGCATCCCACCCAGTTCCTTGTGCACCATCAGCCGCGTGAGCGCGTCGAGCTGCGGCTTCGTGAGCGTGGCGAGAAAATCCGCCGCGTCGTCATGCTCCATCAGGAAGGCGATCAGCGGATGGCCGATGAAGCCCGCCTCCTCGATCGCAACCGACATGCGCCCGTAACCGCGCGTCGAGGCAAACGCCAGCAGATAGCCGCCGGGTTTCAGCACACGCAGCACCGCCTCCCAGGTCTTAACCCGAAATGCGATGTCGCCCCCATCCCACTCTTTGCCCATGAACCCAGCCGAAGCGCGCCCGAATGCCCCAGTGGCACCAGATTTAGCCGCAGCCGAGCCTTCCTTTCCGAACCGCTCGACGATGCTTGTCAGATGATATGGCGGGTCCATGACCGCGCTATCGATGCTGTTTTCCGGCAGCCCCGACAGAACCTCGAGGCAATCACCCGAGTGCAGAATCACCCGTCCGCCGAGAAAACTCTGGTAGTCCATCATGCGGCCCTCCCGCTCGCCACGGACAGGTGCGCCGGGCAATACGGCGAAAGACCATCCGTCCGGATACCGCAACAGGACATGTGCGGCCCCGCCTTTTCATCGAAGGCCTGCAACGGAAACCGGCATTGCCCCCGCTTGAGGTCGACAAAGGCGACCGGCTCGCAGCCCTGCAGGCGGAACACGGAGAGGTCTCGCGAGACTGCCTCGCGCGGAACGAACGACCACCCAGGCCTTTGCGGTTCTGCGGGGCGCTGCGCGGGAAGCGGCGACGTCGCCTCCGGCATGGATTTTGACGATTGCTCGCGGCGCGCGGATGGCCGCCCCAGGCGTTCCCGTTTCGGCGGAAAACGGTCACGGTTCCGATGGACGACCCCTAAGATGGCGTTTCGCGACGTCGCGAACCTGACGGCGATCTGCGTTGCGCTCTTGCCCTCGCGCCACAGTTTCTCCATGGTCGCCAGATCGGCGTCCGACCACCCACGTCCGCCACCGCCGCGCGTCTCCCGCTTCGCCGGGAACCGATCGCGGTTGCGTTGTGCAAACGCAATAATTGCGGCGCGTGTCACGCCGAATCGTTCGGCGATCTGCGCGGGGTTCACCCCCTCGACCCACAGCTTTTGAATGGCATCGATACGTTCCCGCGACCAGCCCATTATCTGCCCTCCCCGACCGGTCGCGGCCAGCGCTTGCTGCCCGGCTTTCGCCAGTCTCCGCCCCGCTCGACGTTCATCTGTGCTGCGAGGTCGAGCGGGTGGCCACGGCCGATGATCGAGACGGCCAGAAGGCCGATTTCCACCGGCGCAAACCCCTCGACGAAGTGCTGATCGGGACGCTCGCTCATCGGAACGTCCCTCCGGTATGAGCCCTGAGGCCGTCCTGCAGGCTTTTCATGCTTTCGTTGAAGCAGTTGGTGATTTCGCGTCTTTCGGCCTCGTCGAGATGACCGTCGGAATGCCCGTCCCGGAACGCTCTCAGCAACTCGCCCACCGCGTTAACAGCGTCGAGAACATGATCCAGGGTGAGACTGGTCTCGTCGCCGCCGGCAATCGGCACCAGCCGGTAGCCCAGCATGTCGGCCAGCGCCGCGGTCATCACCGGCTGCCCCGCCAGCAACTCGCAATCGAGGATCACGTCGAGCGGCATGAAATCCGGATAGTCGCCGCCGACATAGCGGCTGATCTGCGGTTCGTTCACGCGGGAACAGGCGGCAAGCTGCTTGGCCTTGCCGGCGGCGATGATCGCCGCACGGGTCGAGGCCTTCAGTCTGGCGCGGTCATGTTCGGTGCTGGGGCGCATGCGACCTCCTCGAAAAGTCAACGAAATTCCCTGCCCCGGAATTTCGCTGACCCCGGGTGCGGCAACAGATAGAAATCTTTGTGTTCCAAGTACTTGTTAGAACATTCTAACGTACAACATCAATCTCACGGGGGACCGCAACATGCGAGCGTCTGATAATCACCGTGCGGGCGGCGGGCTTTGCCCCTACGTTCGCGACCTCTCCTCTCCGCTTCGAAGCATGCATTCGCGCGGGTCGATGGGTGCTGACGGCCTTGCGAGCCGGACCAGACCGCCCTCCCGGTGGATTTGGTCGCGGCGGCGGGAGTTGAACCCGCTGTCTCCTGGTTATGAGCCAGGCGAGATGACCGTTTCTCCACGCCGACATGGGAAAGGGGAAGAGGCATCATTCAGCAGCCTCCTGACCGACCCTTCCGTCGCGAAGGATGAGCATGAGCAGCCGACGCATGGTGGAAGACATGCGTGCGCCGTTTTCGCAGCGCGAAACAGTCGAGCGATCAACACCGAGCATGTTGGCCAGGTCGAGCTGCGTCCAACCGTTCTCTAACCGTATCTGTCTCAAGTCAGGATCGTGGGTCATGTCGAGAAATGTGCATAACGCACATCCTCCTGTCAAGTCGAAACGCACACCAAGAGAGTGCAATATGCACATCATGTCCTATGATGACCGGCCGGATGCGGCGAAAAGACTTGAGCAGGCGCGTATTGCGCGCGGTTTTTCAGACGCGAAGAAGGCGACGACCTTTTTCGGCTGGAAATACGATACCTATGCACAGCATGAAAATGGCACGCGTGGATTGACGCGAGCTGCAAAACAATATGCCAAGGCATTCCGGGTCAGCGAGGCCTGGCTGCTGACCGGGGAAGGGTCGGGCCCGGGGCAGCCCCAAGAAGTGCCGCTCAAGGGCAAGGTCGGGGCCGGAGCGGAGGTCTATGCGCTGGACAACGGCTCTGACGATACCGTCGAGGCACCGGCGGGAGCCGCTCCCAGCACTGTTGCCGTGGAAGTTAGCGGAGACTCGATGTTTCCGGCCTATGAGGACCGTACCCTTCTTTACTACTCGAAACTTCTGCCACCCGAGCAGATGCTCAATCGCCGCTGCGTCGTCCAGCTCGCCAACGGCAAGATCTTTGTTAAGGTCCTTCGGAAAGGCAGCGGAGGAGACCTCTACACGCTGCAGAGCCTCAATCCGCTTTATTCGGACATTACCGATCAACAAGTGGATTGGGCGGCGCCGATCGATTGGGTGAAGCCCCGTTAAGAGACCTCACCCATCGGGTAGCGTTATTGCATGACACCCTGATCCGCGCCGGAAGAGATCCTTGTATAGGGCTCGAAGGACGGAGGAATGACTCCTCCGCCCGCTTTGCTGAAGTGCTCGGCGCATTCCTTTTCCGTCAGCTTCCGCGTTAGGTTCTTGGTCACGTCTCCGTAAAGGCTCGTGTCCGACACGACGCCGGCGAACTCGAAAGTGCGATCCGCGGCGTTGGGCAGAACCTGCGCCAGGGAGGTGATGTTCTCGAGATTCTGCGAGACCCCACCATTCAGCTGGACCGTTCCGCTGTAGGGGACATCAACGACCCGCTGTGCGAATTCGTGATGATAGATCATCTCCTGCATAGGACCGACATTGATCTTCTGGCTAAAGGCCAGATTCTCCTCCCTCTCCTCACTCACGTCCGACTGATCGGAGACAGAGATTTCCTTGCTGAATTTGGCGCCGATCTTGCCATTCACCACGAAGGAAAATGAGACTTCGGCCGATACATCCTGAGAGTTCTTCACTGTCTTGGTCTTCACGACCCTCGTACCGACCTTGGATCGGAACGAGTGATTGAAGCCGTATTCCTGTCGCTCAGTGCTGCAGTTCAGATATGTGGCGCGCAAGCCGAAGTACATGGTAGGGATATCCTGCCAGTTCGGCTCTTCCACCTTCACCACCGGGCGAACTTCGATCTGGAACGATCCGTTGGACGTTAGCTTGCCCATGACGTCTTTGTAACGCGTTTCGTATTTGTCGTAGCAGTCCTGCTCGTAGCACTGCGGACCAATATGGCCATCATCCTCGGGAGGAATCCTTGCATCGTCGGCCGCCGGCGTTGACATGATCGCGCCCCCAACATCGCAAGGCAGCTTGCGTGGAGGCCTGCACCACTGTCCTACGACAACCCGATACTCAGACCGGCTGACAATGTAGTCCCTAAGCTGAGCCAGCCTTGCATTTACAACACTGAGCACATCCGTCTCAAGCTTCCCTGTCGAGGTCGCAGCTTGAATGGCGTTCATCAGAGACATGTCGGTGGGCAGAAAAGTCCCGTTCAGCTCGGCGCTGCCGCTGCATTCGCAGACCGGTCGGCCGCCCCCACTCGCATTCTGGCACTCGGCGGCCTGCCCCAGTTGGCAGTCGATCGAGCACGTGTCCCCCACATCGTTGCTTGCACTGCAACTTGCAGCGAGGGACGAATTATATCCCCCAGCAAGCGTACCGACGAGCAAAGTCATTACTGCTATAATGCGTCGCATACTCCCCTCCACGACATTTATAACTACGGATTCACTATGATGTGGGCACCGCGGATTGCATATTGCTAAAATTCGCACATAGCGGGAATTTTTAGTGTGCATTTTGCACATTGACGCCACATCCAATTGTGTGCATTATGCACATCGTTGGCTGAGCGTTCTCCATGTATCGGCCTTCCTTCCGGCCTTTCCCAATGCACTGGAGCCCGCACATGATCCACTTTCAACCAGTAGCCACCACACCGCCGGTTCCCCAGCCGCCGCGCTGCATCCGCTCCCTGCAGGAGAGGATGGCGGACGACATGCGCGAACTGGCTTTCGCGGGGCGCAATGTCAGCCTCGAAACGCTTGGCGAGCGCGGCTGGACCATCGACACCATCAAGCGCCTCGCGCCGGAAGCCCGCGAGATTGCACGGCGCAAATCAACCCGTCAGGTCGGAGCGGCCTGACATGGAAGATGTTGGCAATCGCGCTTCACTTGATCTTGAGCAGACGGGCCGCAGCCGTGCCGTCGGGTCCGTATCGATCATAGGCGACCCGGCAGAACACCTTGTCAGCGTCACCAGTCGAGACGGTCTGCTGCCATTCACGCCACCTCATGATTTGCTGGTAGGCCTGCATCACCCGCGGCACCCGGTCACCGCGCCGGGAGACGTCATCGATCGTCGTGCCCATCGTCTCCAGGTAGAAGGGAAAGCCACTACCAACGGCGAGATCGGGGCACGCCTGCACCACCCTGAACATGTAGGCGGACGTAACCGCCACATCATCGACATCTCCAGGCAGCCGGTTGTCACCGGCGACGACGAGGTCGGCGAGGTCGGGCGCCTTCGCCTCTCTCGCGAGGAGGAACCCGCTCTCCACCGTGCCATTCCTGCCGAAGAGCTTTTCGCCCTCCGCGCAAATATCACCCATGGTCATGTCACGCATCTGGCTGATCTGAACTTCCGCGCCAGCCCGGAAATCGGGCGAAGCGTCCTTGTCGAGCCCGTAGAGATAGGTGGCGCTATTGACCAGCCGGGGACCAGCCCGGAGCGTCGGGCAGCCGGAGAGATAAGCAGCGGCCATGCCGACCGTGCCCGCATCCTGCCCGAAGGAGACACCCGCGAAGCCGCACCACAAGGCGACCGCGACAACAACACGCGCAAACATCCGAAATCCCTTTCCCCGGCAAGTGGCGTTCATCGTCGCCCGCATTCCGCTCGCAATCAAGAGGCGAGCGAGACTTTCCACCACCCGCAAATCGAACCCTTCCCCGCTTACCCCTCCCGCGCCGCCTCGCCGCGTGTCTTCAATCTGGTCGTTTTCGGCCTTGCCGCCGGCATGGCGCTGCTTGCGGTCGCCGCTCTCCTCTCGGTGCAGGCGATGACGGCGCATCAAGGCGTGGCGGATATCGACCGCCGCATCGCAATGGATGTGAGGCTGTGATGACCGACCAATTCATTCTCCTCTCCGGCTGGTGGGCTGCGATGACCGACCAGATCGTTCTTCTCTCCGGCTGGTGGACCGCCGCCATTTTCTTCACGCTCTGGGTGCGCGCGCTGCTGAAACTGTCGCAGCATCTGGAATTCCACCTCGCCGAAAGGCGGGCAGCCGTGAAGTTCTCGGTCGAGCATCCCGTCTCACGCAAGGACGACTCGTTCCTCGTCGACTTTTTCGTCTGCGACAGCGACGAACTCGCCAGGCGCTGGCCCGACTGGCCCGCCTATCGCCGGCGCAAGATCCTCGAACTGACCGGGGAGATCGCATGAAGGCCGCGCCCCAGTCTTTTCCGCCGCTTTGCCACGAGGTCGTCGAGAGCTTCCGCGCCGATGGCAGCCTGATGGATCTCGCCCGCCCCATGGTCGAGGAGATCGATTTCTGCGCCATGGCCGGCCGTCTCTCGCGCATCGCCCGGTTCAACGGCGCGCCTCTGGCCGGCGCGTTTTCCGTGGCCCAGCATTCTGTCATGGGCGCGGAGGCCTTGCTCAACGAGGGCGAAGACAGCCTGATCGCGGCGCTCTTCCTGCTGCATGACGGCCATGAATACCTGATCGGCGACAAGACGCGCCCGTTCCAGATGCTGCTGGGCGAAATGATGGACACCCGATACGGGCCGGGAACCGGCCTCAAGATCCGCAGCGTCATAGCCGAGATCAAGGCGGCGTGGGACGAGGCGATCTATGCCGCCGCCGGCCTGCCCGCGCCTTCCGCCTGGACCAATCGCATGCGCTCCAGTGTCGAGGGCATGGACGAACGCATGCTGCATGCGGAGGCGCTGGCGCTCTTCGGGGGCAAGGCCATCGACTGGGTAAAAAGCCAGCCGCGCCGCGCCCTGCCGAAGCTCAAGGGCTCGCCGGCCAAGCCGTGGGGGCCGGCCGATGCGGAGTTCCGATTCCTCGAGCTGTTCGACCGCCTGATCGGCATCGAGCGCCGCACCGGCGCCCGCGCGCTGCATGCGGCCCATGTCGCGACAGCGGATGGAGGGCGGCATGGCTGATCGTGCACCGGATATCGCGCTCGCCTTCAGCGCGCATGACGTGAAGCTGCCGCTTCGCCGCTGCGCCGAGTGCTCCGCCACGCTGGTCGATGCCGATGGCCGGGACGTCCTGACCGTCGACGTCAATGCCGCTCGCCCCGACAGCGATGTCGAAGCGATCGTCCTCCTCCTCATGAACATCGTCAATTCCAGCGCCGACCCATCCGTCGGGTCCGCACTGGCATCCGCAGAAAGCACCACCTGATGGAAAAACTTCTCCTCTTCCGCGTCCATTTCGAGGACGGCCGCAAGCTCGACATTTCCGCCGCAAACGCCAAGTCGGCGACCGACAAGGCCAAGGCCGCCCATGACGGTATGGTCCGCAAGGTGAAGCTGGTCCGCGAAAGCGAGGCGGCATGAGCAAGATCGTCGTCACCGTCATCAAGACATTCCCGGTTTCCGGCCGCAGCCTCTGCCTGACGGAGGAGGCCGGCAGCCTGACCGGCGGCGTCCACAAGGATGGCGCGCCGCTGACCCGCAGCTTTTCCGATGGCGCAGTGGCGCTGCAAAACAGCGACGGCAGCTGCGCCGCCGGCCCGGTGGATTTCTGGGCCACGGTCGAGTTCGCGGGGCGCATCGTCGAGGGCGATCCGCGCGCCATCACCGAGCCGGGCTGCGCCCTGCTGCTCGCCACCGCGCTCATCGGCGCCTCCATGGCATGGCCGCTGCCCACCGCGCCCCTGCCGGCAGTCGCGGAGGCCTCCTGATGGCCGGCTCTCTCAACAGGGCGCAACTCATCGGCCACCTCGGTGCCGATCCGGAGATCCGCCGTACACAGGATGGCCGCCCGATCGCCAATATCCGGCTCGCCACCTCCGAGACATGGCGCGACCGCAACAGCGGAGAGCGCCGGGAAAAGACCGAGTGGCACACCGTCGTCATCTTCAACGAGGCGCTAGCGAAGATTGCCGAGCAATACCTCCGGAAGGGCTCGAAGGTCATGGTCGAGGGCCAGATCGCCACCCGCAAGTGGCAGGACAACAAAGGGCAGGACCGCTGGTCGACCGAGATCGTGTTGCAGGGCTTCAATGCACAGCTGCTCCTGCTCGATCGCTCGGAAGGCTCCGGCTACCGCGCCGGCAGCGACGACCCCGGCGATTACGGCTTCGACGGCGAGCGCGCCGCCGGCAGTTCGACCCGCACCACATCTTCGAGCCAGGATGGCGGAAGCTATGCCCGCGACATGAATGACGACATTCCATTCGCGTCGGAATGGAGGTGATCCATGGCGAAAAAGGCCCAAACCGTAACAATCAAGAGGCACCGCGACGGGTCCATCTCCATGAGATCGACGGGAGGTTTCGATCTTCGGAGGATTTTTGGCACACCCGACGATGCCGACGCGAAACGTCAGGTGCTGGAAAAGCTCGCTTCCCACGACGGACTGCTGAAGATCGAGCGCCGCAAACTGGCAACCCTTTCACTGAGCAATCTCGGCAAGGTGTACACCGCCGAACTACGCGGGGATCTCTACGCCTGCAGCATTCCTCGATCGGACCTCGCACGCCTTCAGGAGGAACTGGCTCGCCACAAGCTGGCATATCAGGCGGGCCCTCACTCGCCGGAGCGAGACGAAGAATATGCCCAGGCAGAAGCGCAGATCGCGCGGCGGTTCTCAGACCTTGGCCTCCACCCTTCTTACCCGACCGGCTTTCTTTGAAAGGAAGAAAACCCATGCAACTCATTCGCGATGTGCAATCCCTGCTCGGCATGCTGGAGAGCGATAGGGGGCGGCAATGACCATGAGCGATTATGAAAATAAGGCTGCGATTGTCAGCATGATCCCCACATGGGACCTGCGTATTGTCGCTTACTCCAACGGGGCGCGCGGGCGGCTGCAACAGGCGTTCAAAAACCCCGAGACCGGCAGGAAAATCTGGCAGAATGTACCCGTGGTGACGGAAGCGGAGGCAGGCCAAATCGTTGACCGATCTCCTGAGAAAGACGATTTCGACCCGTTGGCCACGACGGCAGATCCCGCGCACTATCACGACAAGCACCTCCCGAAATATTTCATGCAGCGCGTGAAGATCGAAATCGACCGCGCGAGGGAGCAGGCCCGCCGCTATCTGGTGGACGAACTGTTCGGCAGCGGTAGCGCGGGCCTTGAGAAAAAATTCAGGGTCGGCGACCAGGTCGAGAAGTTCACAGGCGATTACCGCGCCCGAGGCGAGGTTCGCGGCATCTTCGTCATGAAGCAGGGCGCGCTGCGCTATGTGGTCGAGCACGAGGTCGCCGACGGCGGCGGCAGCTTCTGCCACATCTACAGCGAGGGGCAGTTGCGGCTTCTGGAAGGCGGCGAGCCATGATCGACACCGCCCTCCCCAAACTCGCTCTCTCCGTTCGCCAGCCCTGGACATGGGCCATCGTCCACGCCGGCAAGCCGGTCGAGAACCGTGACTGGAAGCGCGGCAATCCCGGCCTGAAATTTCGCGGCCCCGTCTGCCTGCATGCCTCGGCCGGGATGACGCGGGCCGAATATGCCGATGCCCGTCACTTCATCCTGTCGATCGGTATTGCCGATGTTCCCGCCTTCGAGGATCTCCAGCGCGGCGGCATCGTCGGCGCCACCAACATCGTCGATGTCGTGACGGCCCATGACAGCGACTGGTTCTTCGGCCCCGTCGGCCTCGTCCTCGAGGATACCCGCCCGGTCGATTTCATCCCCGTTGTCGGCGCGCTCGGCTTCTTCGACTGGCGCCCGCGCGTGATCCGCGCCGCCACCTCCAAACCTCGTGATGGGAAAGGCCTCTTCGATGTCTGACGGAACGAAGATCGAATGGACCGATGCGACATGGAACCCGATCACCGGCTGTTCCGTCGTCTCGCCCGGTTGCACCAATTGCTACGCCATGAAGCTCGCCGGCACGCGCCTGAAACACCACGAAAGCCGCGCCGGCCTGACGAAGGAATCGAAGGGCGGCCCCGTCTGGACCGGAGAGGTGCGCCTCAACGAGCAATGGCTGACCCAGCCGCTCACATGGACGAAACCCCGCATGATCTTCGTCTGCGCACATGGCGATCTCTTCGCCGAGGGCGTGCCGGACGAATGGATCGACCAGGTCTTCGCCGTCATGGCGCTCGCCCCGCAGCACACGTTTCAGGTGCTGACCAAGCGGCCGGAACGGATGCGGGAATATCTGCAGGAAGAAAGGGACAGGAGCGTCGCAGGCCGCGTGACCGATCTCGCGATTGATGACAAGGCGATGATGCAGCGCATGATCCGCGAGGTTGATACCACATGGCCCGTGATCGCCGAGGGCGATCCGGAATGGCCAGATGGCCTGCGCATCCGCCACTGGCCCCTGCCTAACGTCTGGCTCGGCACCTCCGTCGAAGACCAGAAGCGCGCCGACGAACGCATCCCGATCCTGCTCGACACCCCGGCCGCAATCCGCTGGATCAGCGCCGAGCCGCTGCTTGGGCCGTTGAATGTCGCCGAATATTTTCAGACGATCATCTATAAACCGCAATCGGTTGGACGTTCAGACAGCCTTCTTTATTCCGTTATCCGGCCAGCGCTCGAGTGGGTCGTCGCCGGCGGCGAGAGCGGACCCGGCGCTCGGCCGATGCATCCGGACTGGGCGAGATCCTTGCGGGACCAGTGCAAGGCGGCCGCGGTACCGTTCCTGTTCAAACAGTGGGGAGAGTGGTGGGAAGTCGGGTCAGAAATGCGAGACGAGAACGGCAACCACCTCGTTGTAGACGCAGACAGTCACGAAGCCTCGGAGTTGTGGGACGAGCACTTCGACTGCCTCATAACCCACGACGGCCGACGCTTTACGCCGGAGACACTGCCGGAAGACACTCCAGGTCGCCTGATGAGCCGTATCGGCAAGCGCGCCACCGGTCGTCTTCTCGACGGCATCGAGCACAACGCCTTCCCGGTGACCGGACAATGACGGCCATGCCCTACATCTACCGCTGGAACCGGCAGGGCCGCAAAGGCCAGCCCTGTGACGTGCTGGCACGCGGAACGATGAATTCGTGCTGCGTCCGGTTCGCCGATGGCTACACCATGGTCACCAGCCGCAATGAGCTGATGCGAAACCGCGCCGCCTCTGTGGATTGCGGGGAAAAGGAAGGGCACCATGTCGACGAGCATTGACATGCAGCGGCCCGTCCCGCGCCTTGCCCTGAGCAGGGCCGAGGTTGCGATTGCGATCGGCGTTTGCGGCAACACGGTCGACCAGATGGTTGAGGAGGGGTTCCTCCCCCAGCCGCGCCGTTTCCACCGGCGCAAGGTCTGGCTGGTGGCCGACATCGCCGCCGCCATGCAGGCCTGGCCCGAGGATGAGACCGGCCGCAAGGCGCCGGTGACCGAGGGAGATGGGGGCGGACACGTCGATGAATGGCGGGCCACCCCATGATGGATGTGGCCAATATCGACCTGCCCTATGTGGAGAAAAACCCGAGCCGTCACGGCAAGGTGCGCTATTTCCTGCGCATTGGCGGCAAGCGCATCTGCCGCCTGCCCGACGATATCAATAGCGAGGAGTTCTCCCGCGCCTATTGGGCCGCCAGAAAGGCCGCAGGAAAGCCCGCTGAGAGCGTTCCGCGCCCTCGGCCGATATCCGTGACCGTCAGGCCGGAAAGCTTCAAATGGCTCACCATGGCCTACATGAAGGCATCCGCCTTCACCATGCTCGACGCGACGACCCAGGCGAAGCGGCGGGCCATCATCGAATCGATGTGGGATGAACCGCTTGACCGGCAGAGACCGGACGGTCCGAAATTCGCCGACATGCCGATGTCGCGGCTCGATCGCGGCAACATCGAGGTTCTGCGCGACAGGAAGCGCGAAACACCGTTCGCCGCCGACGAACGGCTGAAGATCCTGCGACAGGTAATGGACACGAGGGGACCGGACGGGAATGCCTATGTCGAGAACACGGCCCGCCTGGTCGATTCGTTCCGCGTCCATTCCGACGGCCACCACACCATCACGTCAGACGAGATTGCGCAGTACATCGCCCACCATGGGCCACAATCGAAAGCGGTTCTGGCCGTGGCTCTGATGATGTTCACCGGATTTCGCGTCTCGGATCTGGCCGTCATCGGACCGCAGCATCGCCGCAACGACATGTTCAGGCTGCGCCTGTTCAAAAATCGCAACCGCACGCCTGTCGATATCGAGATCGCGCTGCATCCGATCCTCGAGGCGGTCCTCGACAGCCACAAGGTCAAGGGCCTGACCTATCTCCAGACGGAATACGGCAAACCGTTCTCCGTCAAGGGTCTCGGCAATCGCATCTCGGCATGGTTCGAGCAGGCCAACCTGCCCCACTGCACCGCCCATTCCGTGCGCAAGGGGCTGGCGACCGACCAGGCCCATAACGAGGCGACCGATTCGATGCTCGAAGCGATGTTCGGCTGGCGCGACGGAAAGACCTCGAAGATCTACACCCGCAACGCCGAACGCGCCCGCCTCGCCCGCCTCGCCGTGGCAAAGATCAACTGGGATGGGATCGGGACAAAACTGCTGACGTCTGAGGGGTGAAACCGGAACAGATTGCCACACCTCGGCATCCCATACGGTTCAAGTTGCCACACCAATCGGATTTTTCATCGAAAACCCAATAACATAGGCTGAAGGCAAAGGAGAATTGGAGGCCTCGCCCGGAATCGAACCGGGGTGCAAGGATTTGCAGTCCTCTGCGTAACCACTCCGCCACGAGGCCATTTCCAAACTTAAAAGCGTGTGGTGGCGCGGATTTAGACGGGATACCGGGAAACCGCAAGAGGGATTTTCCGAAATTCTACCTTTTAATTGTTCGAAACTACACTCACGTCGAGATGACCGATGTAACAGCGGGGAAAGGCTCCCCGAGCAAGCGGCGAGCCGCATGCAGCGGTGGTCCTCAGCCCCGCCCGGCCCGGTTCACCTGTGGATAACGTTTGCGCCACCAGATCGCCATCCGGCGTCTTTTCCGGCGGACGGCAGGAAGATCGTGCGAAAGCACGAGAAGACCGAGAGGCACCATCCAGAATCCGAGCACTGGCAGGAAACCCAGTATGCCACCGCCGATCAGCAGCGACCCGGTTGCGATGCGACCGGCCCGAGAGCGGGGAAACGGCAGTTCGAAACGGCCGAGCACAAGTTTTCCACGCTCGCCATCGATACGGTAATTCCCTTTGCCAGCCATTCGAAACCCTTTGGATTCATCGAAAAACGCACCGGAAGGCGTCCCGCAAGAAATGGGTAGCGGAAGAAATTATGCAAGCTGTCACATTTTTTTTCAAAAAAGCGCTTGGCAAATCGAACGCGCATTTGTATTACCCCGCTCACGCCGCGGCAAGCGGTTGTTCCCTGGTAGCTCAGCGGTAGAGCACTCGACTGTTAATCGATAGGTCGTCGGTTCGAATCCGACCCGGGGAGCCAAAGAATTCAGGGCCTGCGCAGAGATGCGCGGGCCTTTTTCGTTTCGCCCCGACCGCTGGCGGCATCTCTTTTTGGCAGCGCGAAACCCCCTCTTCATTTTTGCCTGATATCAAAACAGCCATAATATTCTGATTAGGAGAAAAGACATATGTGGCTCCAGCTTCATGACGGGGATGGCTTCCCCTTCTTCGTGAACATGGACAATGTGGTGGACTTCCGCTGGTACGAAAGGGAAAAATACACCTGCCTCCTGACGACCGCTCCGGTCGCGGAAAAGCTTCATCGGCTCTATGTCCGGGAAAGCGCGGCAGAAATCATGAAAATGATTGGCGAGCAGCAGGCACGGCAGGCGCGCCTTACGGCTGCCTGACGAAACCCTTCGTCATTTCGGAGATAAAACATTGCGGGCGGAGCCGGAGACGGTCCGCCCGCCTTGCTGTTTGCGCCTCGGCAACCCTCGTGCGGATCGCCCTGGCGGTCGCCGACGGCGTTGCAGGCGGAAAATTGCATATGGCTCTGATCCACGGCCGCGCGACCGCGTAGACTCATGAAGACGCAGCAGATTCGGGCAATACCTCATGACTTCCCGCAGCCAGGCGCCGATCCTTGTCTGGTTCCGCAAGGATCTCCGGCTCCATGACAATCTAGCACTGGCCACCGCGCGGGAAAACGGCCGGCCGGTCATTCCCGTCTATATTCTGGAACCCAAAGCGGCCGGAACCGGGCCGCTCGGAGCGGCCCAGGCCTGGTGGCTCCATCATTCCCTGGTGTCTCTTTCAACCTCGCTCGAGGAAATCGGCAGCCGGCTCACCTTGCGCCACGGTTCGGCCGAGGCCGTGCTGGGATCGCTGATTGCGGAAACCGGCGCGACCGCAGTCTATTGGAACCGCCGCTACGACCCGCCGGGCGTCGCTATCGATACCGCGCTCAAGGAAACGCTGACCACGCATGGGCTGACGGTGCGCAGCTTCTCCGGTCAGCTGCTGCACGAGCCATCCAGAATGCGGACCGGCGGCGGAACGCCTTACCGCGTCTACACGCCGTTCTGGAAAGCACTCGATGCCTCCGGCGAACCGCCCGCGCCCCTTTCGGCGCCAATCTCCCTGGCGGGGCCGACCGTGTGGCCGCGGAGCGAGGATATCGCGTGCTGGACGCTGCTGCCCCAGCAGCCCGACTGGGCGGCGGAATTTTCCGACGTCTGGCACCCCGGCGAACCCGGCGCGCGAAAGCGACTGGCCTCTTTCATCGAGGAGGGGCTTGCGGGTTACCGTCACGGACGCGACTTTCCGGCACGGCCGCACACCTCGAAGCTTTCACCCCATCTGGCGTTCGGCGAAATCTCGCCGGCGGAGGTCTGGCATGCCACGCGGGGGCTTGGCGGACGCATCGATACGGAGGACGTCATTCATTTCCGCAAGGAACTCGCCTGGCGCGACTTCTCCTATCACCTGCTTTTCCATTTCCCGGATCTTTCGACGAGAAACTGGAATCCGCGATTCGATCGCTTTTACTGGTCGGGCTCGCCGGATTTCTTCCGGCGATGGACCGAGGGTCGGACCGGTTATCCCATCGTCGATGCCGGAATGCGCGAACTCTGGCGGCACGGCACAATGCATAACCGCGTGCGGATGATTGCGGCTTCCTTCCTCGTCAAGGACCTGCTGATCGACTGGCGGGAGGGCGAGCGCTGGTTCCGCGACACACTTGTCGATGCCGATCCCGCCTCCAATGCGGCGAGCTGGCAATGGGTTGCGGGCTCGGGCGCCGATGCGGCCCCGTTCTTCCGTATCTTCAACCCGATCACCCAAGGCGAAAAATTCGATCCGGACGGCGATTACGTGCGCCGCTTCGTGCCGGAACTCGCCGGCCTCGACGCCAGATACATCCACAAACCGTTCGAGGCACCGCAGGCCGTACTTGTCGAGGCGGGCATCAGGCTCGGTGAGAGCTACCCGCTTCCGATCGTCGATCACCGGAAGGCGCGGGAGATCGCGATGGCCGCCTATCAATCCCTGCTTTAAGAATACCTCCTTCGATAATTTCGGTCCTTGAGGGCCGTCAATCGAGCCCCCGGCAAAACCGCCTCCGGCTTGGCATGGTTTTTCAGAAGCAGGGACCGCGTTGAAATGCGTTTTCTTGCCATCGTGCGCTTGTGGCCGGAAAAGTCCCCCCTTAGGGTCAAAAATTCGATCAGGGTTTTGGCCCTATCTTCCGTGCAAGAGAAGGCAGATCCTCCATGGCATTTCATCCATCCGTCATCGAAGCCATCGGCAATACGCCGCTTATCCGCCTGAAGGCTGCTTCGCAGGCGACCGGCTGCACCATTCTGGGCAAGGCCGAGTTCCTCAATCCGGGCCAGTCGGTGAAGGATCGCGCCGCGCTCTTCATTATCCGCGATGCGGAGCGCCGCGGCCTGCTTCGTCCGGGTGGGGTGATCGTCGAGGGTACGGCCGGCAATACCGGTATCGGCCTGACGCTGGTGGCCAGGGCGCTCGGCTATCGCACCGTCATCGTGATCCCGGAAACCCAGAGCCAGGAAAAGAAGGACGCGCTGAGGCTGCTCGGCGCCGAACTGGTCGAGGTTCCGGCCGTCCCCTACAAGAACCCCAACAACTATGTGAAGCTTTCGGGACGGCTCGCCGCACAGCTCGCCAAGAGCGAGCCGAACGGCGCGATCTGGGCGAACCAGTTCGACAACACCGTGAACCGCGACGCGCATATCGCCACCACGGCCCGCGAGATCTACGAGCAGACAAACGGCGAGGTGGACGGCTTCATCTGCGCCGTCGGCTCCGGCGGCACGCTTGCCGGAACCGGCGCCGGCCTTCGCAACCTCAAGCCGGAGGTGAAGATCGGCATTGCCGATCCGGAGGGAGCCGCACTTTACGAATACTACAAGAACGGCGAACTGAAGTCGTCGGGTTCGTCGATCACCGAGGGCATCGGCCAGGGTCGCATCACCGCCAATCTGGAGGGCTTCACCCCCGATTTCGCCTACCAGATCCCGGATTCAGAGGCGCTTCCGATCATTTTCGACCTCGTCGAGAACGAGGGGCTGTGCCTCGGTGGCTCCTCCGGCATCAATATTGCCGGCGCAATCAGGCTTGCGCGCGACCTCGGTCCGGGCCATACCATTGTGACCGTGCTTTGCGACTATGGCACCCGCTATCAGTCGAAGCTCTTCAACCCGGATTTCCTGCGTTCCAAGAACCTGCCGGCACCGGGCTGGATCGGGCACAAGGCACAGTTCCCGTTGCCCTTCGAATCTCCAGAGTGACCTCATGCCGACCACCGCTCTTTACCGCGACGACTTCTATCTCTCGACATGCGAAGCGATGGTGACGGCGGTTCATGAAGGTGGGGCGGTCGAACTCGATCAGACCTGTTTTTACGCGACCTCGGGCGGCCAGCCCGGGGATACCGGTATGTTCGAGCGCGCCAACGGCTCGAAGATCGCCGTCGCCCTCACCCGCCACGGCGAGACCAAGGACATCATTCTGCATCAGGTCGCCGAGGGGGAGGCCCTGCCCTCGGTCGGCGAAAAGCTGGTGCTGCATATCGACTGGCCACGGCGCTACAAGCTGATGCGCATGCATGCCGCCTGCCATCTTCTCTCCGTCGTCTGCCCCTATCCGATCACCGGCGCGGCGGTCGGCGAAGACGAGAGCCGGGTCGACTTCGACATGACGGAGACGATCGACAAGGATCAGGTAACCGCAGAGTTGATGCGGCTCGTTTCGGAAAACCACCCTATCTATGTGCAGTGGATCACCGACGAGGAACTGATCGCCAATCCCGGCATCGTCAAGTCGAAGAATGTTCGCCCGCCTGTCGGCATGGGGCGCGTCAGCCTTGTCTGCATCGGCGAGAATTCGAGCGTTGACAGCCAGCCCTGCGGCGGCACACATGTTTCGGAGACCCAGGAGGTCGGGGCGATTCATATCGCCAAGATCGAGAAAAAGGGCAGGGAAAACCGGCGGTTCCGTATCCGCTTCGGCACTCCGGACGCTTCCGCCTGACACAAAGGGTCGAGACTCATTCAACATTGGGAGAAGAGCATGCCCGCGGAGAAAAGCCGTTTCGTCGTGTCCGCCGACTGGGTGGAAAAACAACTCGGCGCGCCGGAATTCCGAATTGTCGATGCCTCCTGGTATCTGCCCGCCCATAATCGCAACGGCGCGGCGGAATATGCCGCCGGTCATATTCCGGGCGCCGTGTTCTTCGACCAGGATGCGATAGCCGACCAGTCGAGCAAGCTGCCGCATACTCTGCCCACACCGTCCTATTTTGCCGAGGAAGTCGGCAAGCTCGGCATTTCCGCCAGCGACACCATCGTCGTCTACGACGGTCCCGGCTTCCTTGCTGCCCCGCGGGCCTGGTGGATGTTCCGCGTCATGGGCGCGAAGAACGTCTATGTCCTCGACGGAGGCCTCGACGGCTGGAAGGCGAGCGGCCGGCCGCTTGAAACCGACCTGCCGGAACCGAAACCCGCCATTTTCGAGATCAGCTTCGACCGCAAGCGCGTAACCTCGTTCCAGCAGATGCAGGATATCGTCGAGACCGGCTCGCGGCAGATCGCGGACGCCCGCTCGGCCGGCCGCTTCACCGGACAGGAAGCGGAACCCCGCGCCGGAATGCGCTCCGGCCACATGCCGGGCGCCCGCAGCATTCCCTCCTCGGTGCTGTCGGAAAACGGTCACCTGAAGGATCTGGCGACCCTGCGCTCGATCTTCGCCACCGCCGGCGTCGATCTTTCCGCGCCCGTGGTCACGAGCTGCGGATCCGGCGTCACGGCGGCGGTCATCACGCTGGCGCTGGAATCGCTCGGCCATACCGACAATACGCTCTATGACGGCTCATGGTCGGAGTGGGGCTCGAAGGAGGAAACGCCTGTCGTCACCGGTCCGGCCGAGCCGATCGCCGCCTCGGCCCACGGCCCCCTCACCGCGCACGTGACCAAGCTGGAAATGACGGCGCCGCCGAAGGCCAGCCTGCCGGTTCCGGTCAACATCCAGACCGCCATCATGCGGACGCACGAGATTCCGCTGCCCTTCTACCGTTTCCTGCATCGTCAGGTCGGAGCCCGGTGGCACTGGTATACCCGGCTCAGGATGACCGACGCCGAACTCAAAGCGACGATCCACGATCCCCGGGTCAGCATATCCGTGCTTTACGTCAACGGAGCGCCGGCCGGCTTTTTCGAGCTTTCCCAGCAGACCGAGGAACTCGTGGAGCTTTCCTATTTCGGGCTGATCGAACATGCGCTCGGGCTCGGGCTCGGCAAGTGGTTCCTCCTGCAGGCGCTTTATTCCGCCTGGCAGGCCAACCCGAAGAAAGTGGTCGTGACCACCAATTCGCTGGATCATCCGCGCGCCCTGCAGCTTTACCAGCAGTTCGGCTTCTCTCCGGTCGAAACCTCCAGCGCGCTGGTCGACCCGATCAGCGAAACCGAGCTCCTGCAGCTCCTCAAGCGCGACAACACCGCGCTCTGATCCAGGCCTGAACGCGAAAAAGCCGCGACGGACGGAGTTGTCGAAACCAGGAGGGCGGGCAGAGAGGGAGAGCCGCGAAATCCTGGCGGATATCGGCCAGCACGGCAAGAATCGGGTGGGCGAGGTTCCTTGCGAACGGGACAATGGGGTTCCATCACAAGGAAGCACACTCATGACGACCATCACGTTCACCGCCATGCCAAGCGATCAGGCCGCGTCCTACCGACGCGGGGAAGCGGATGCCTACGGTCTTGCACCCGAGCGGCGCATGACGACCGGCTCCGGCTATCCCTGCCGCCATTGCCTCGACGAGATCGCGGACGGCGAGCCCTACCTCACGCTTGCCTATCGCCCCTTCCCTGCTCTCCAGCCCTATGCCGAGACCGGGCCGATTTTCCTGCATGCCGAGGAATGCCCTCGCCATGCAGGGGAAGACGTACCGCCAATTCTCGAAAGCAGTCCGGATTACATCCTGCGCGGCTACGGTCATGACGACCGCATCGTTTACGGCACGGGCGCCGTCACCCTTCGCGAGAACGTCAGCGCACGCGCCGCCGAACTTCTGGCACGGCCGGACATTGCCTATGTGCATGTCCGCTCCGCCCGTAACAATTGTTATCAATGCCGGATCGACCGGGCCTGACTGGGAACGAAAAAAGGGCCGGCTGATAGAAGAGCCGGCCCTTTCGGCCACGACCACGCCGAAGAAGCGGACCTGACATCGCGCTTGCCGTGGCAGTCTTTTCTCAGGCGACGTTCAACGCCAGCTCCGGCGCCTGAAGATCATATCCGAGCGCTTCCGCGACGGGCCTGTTGGTGACACGACCCCTGTGCACATTGAGGCCATTGCGCAGGTGCCGGTCTTCGGCGATCGCGCGCAGGCCCTTGTCGGCGAGAGCAAGACCATGCGCCAGCGTGGCATTGTTGAGCGCATGGGCGGATGTCACGGGAACGGCGCCCGGCATGTTCGCGACGCAGTAATGTACGACGCCGTCGATCTCGTAGGTCGGATCGGAGTGCGTGGTGGCGTGAGACGTCTCGAAGCAGCCGCCCTGGTCGATCGCCACGTCGACGATAACCGCTCCCTTCTTCATGCCGGACAGCATCTCGCGGGTCACGAGTTTCGGCGCGGCCGCTCCGGGGATCAGCACTGCGCCGATCACGAGATCGGCAGAAAAGACTTCCTGTTCCAGCGCGTCGATCGTCGAATAGATGGTGTGCACCCGACCGGCGAAGAGTTCGTCGAGCACACGAAGGCGCGGTAGCGAACGGTCGAGAATGCTCACGTCCGCACCGAGGCCGGCGGCCATGCGGGCGGCATGCAGGCCGACCACGCCGCCACCGATCACGGTCACTTTCGCCGGCAGGACGCCCGGAACGCCGCCGAGCAGGATGCCGCGACCGCCATTCGCCTTCTGCAACGCCGTCGCGCCTGCCTGGATGGCGAGACGTCCCGCCACTTCCGACATAGGCGCGAGCAACGGCAGGCCGCCGCGATCGTCGGTGACGGTCTCGTAGGCGACCGCCGTCACGCCGCTCTCCAAAAGCCCCCTGGTCTGCTCCGGATCGGGCGCGAGGTGCAGATAGGTATAGAGGATCTGGCCCTCGCGCAGTTGCACCCATTCGGAGGGTTGCGGCTCCTTGACCTTGACGATCATGTCGGACTTGTCGAACACGTCCTTCGCACTTGCCGCGATCCTGGCGCCGGCCGCCATATAGGCGCCGTCGTCGGCGCCGATGCCGGCCCCCGCCCCCGTTTCGATCAGAACATCGTGACCATGGGCCACGTATTCCCGTACGGCGCCGGGCGTCAGTCCGACCCGGTATTCATGGTTCTTGATTTCCTTGGGGCAGCCTACGCGCATGGGTTCCTCTCTTCTTGCCGGCCTCGCGCCGGTCTGTGGTTGAAGGCGAGAAATTGAAGCATCGAACGGGTGGAATGTCCTTGCAAAATCGGATTGCCAAGAAGGGCTCATTCGCAGAAAATTGCGTAGATACCTATAAAGTTCGAAGGTTACACGAATGAGTGAACTCGACAGCATCGATCTTGCCATTCTGAAGGAGCTTCAGAAAAACGGCCGCATCACCAATGCCGAACTCGCCGAGAAGGTGGGTCTCAGTCCCTCGGCCTGTTCCCGGCGACACGACATTCTCGAAAAGACGGGTGTCATCAGCGGCTATCACGCGCGGCTGTCGAACAAGGCGATCGAGTACAGGATGATGGTGATCGTCCATATCTCGCTGTCGGGACAGTTCGCCAAGACGCTCAACGAGTTCGAGGCGGCGGTCAAACGCTGCCCCAACGTGCTCGTCTGCTATCTGATGTCCGGCGAATACGACTATATCCTCAGGGTCGCGGCCAAGGATCTGGAGGATTACGAACGGATTCACCGGGACTGGCTCTCGGCCCTGCCGCATGTGGTCAAGATCAATTCCAGCTTTGCGCTGCGCGAGGTCATGGACCGCCCGAATGTCGGTCTCTGACGCGGGAAAAATGCAGAACGGATCGGATTTTAGCGATCGTTTTCAACCGGTGGCGACGCCTTGCCTGCATTCTGCCCCGAAACCGAACATCAAGGGGGTATGCGATGGAGCACAGACTTCACGTCGAAGGGCGCAAGGCCAACCGCAGCCGCGTGCGGATGAAGGGCAAGGTCAGGCATCTCAATCAGGAAGCCGAGGGACGTATCTACAACATCTCCCGGACCGGGATAGGTCTCGAACTGATGGGGCGCCTGCACGTGGCAAAGGGCAGCAACGTCATCATCCAGACCGATGACATCGGCCTGATCGAGGGGACCGTCCGCTGGGCTTATGGCGGTTATCTCGGCGTGCAGATCCAGCAAAATTCCAATGCGCTGGCACAGATATCGGCCTATTTCCGCAATTTCCACCAGGAAGTTAGGCCGGTTCTCACCCGCTGAGCCAGCGACGGCGGCGAAAAATCCTGTTGGCGACGGGGAGTTCGCCGTGCTCTGCGAGAGGAATCGCCCCCGCTCTATTGCGTCGCGGGGGCGGATTGCTTCAATTCGATGTCGAACGGCTGTATGCTCGCATTGCCGAGCAGATAGCGGAAATCGTTCAGATAGTTACGTGAGCGGGAAACCTCGATGTCGACGGTGCCGCCCGCTCCAGGCTGGTTCTCCGCAAGGCCGCTCAGCGAGAACTGCGCATTGTTGGTATCGCCGACGCCCTCGATCGTCGCGGTCGCCGCACCGGAGGGAACGACCAGCTCGACCTGTTTCTCACCGGCGCCGATGGGCTGGGTGGCCAGCTGCTGGCCGGCTGCGTCCTGCAGGACAACGCGACATTCAACGCATGGACCCGAGATCGCCCCGACATCGAGCAGGACCGTGGCCGGCGGCGCCTCGGTTTTTGACTGGGCGAAAGCGCTGGAAAACGGGAAGGAACTGCCGTTCATCGCCGTCCCGGCGGGGATGACAGAAGTGAACTTGGTCACATCATCGTTCGAAGACGCAGCACCCAGGGTGGAGAGGACAAAGGCGGGAGCCCCGATACCGAGCAGAAAGGCCTTGCCGTTGCTTTCCTCGCGCACGTAGTGCGCAACGAGCCCGCCGATCAGGGCAAGCAACAACAGAATGCCGAGCGAAGCGATCACCGGAACGGCTATGGAAAAGGACGGCTCGTTAACCAGCTTCGCCAACCATACCGCGAATTCGCCTGATTGCGCCCGAACGGCCATACGCGCCAGTTCCGGCGACATTCCCCCGACGGCTCCAGCCACAAAGATGGAACTCCACCACTGCATTCTGCCCCCCTATAAGCAATTGTCCTACACCCTATTACTCACCTTATAATTGCTTTTATTCTTAAAGACAACCAAAGATAAATGTGATCGTTCGCATATGTCGGTGGGGATCGCACAGGCATCACATCCCTGTCATTTTCAGGATGCACTTCTCGCAAAACAGACATACTCTCCCGGCCCGAGAGGATTTTCATGAAGGAGCCCCCCATGCCGTCTTTGATCGACCTCCATCCGATCTCCCGCCGCTCGTTCATGGGCGGCATCGCAGCCTCCACCGCGCTGATCGCGCTGCACCCCTTCGCAGCTCGGGCCAACGGCAATCAGGCGCATCTGCGCCTCATGGAAACCACCGACATCCACGTCAACGTGATGCCGTACGACTACTATGCCGACAAGCCGAACGACACGATGGGGCTGGCGCGCACGGCAACGCTGATCGATTCGATCCGGGCCGAAGCAGGCAACTCGATCCTTGTCGACAATGGCGACCTGCTCCAGGGCAATCCGATGGGCGACTACATGGCCTACAAGAAGGGCATGAAGGCGGGCGACCTCCACCCGGTCATCAAGGCGATGAACGTACTCGGCTATGATTGCGGCACGCTCGGCAATCACGAGTTCAACTACGGGCTGGACTTCATGTTCAACACCCTGGCGGGGGCGAATTTTCCGATCGTCTGCGCGAATTTCACCAAGGGCCAGCTCGCCAGCGATCCGAAACAGGACGAGCTGCATTTCAAACCCTATGTGATCCTCGAGAAATCGATCCGCGACGGCGCCGGGCAGACGAGCCCGATCAAGATCGGCTTCATCGGCTTCGTGCCGCCGCAGATCATGGTATGGGACGCCAAGAACCTCGAGGGCAAGGGCCAGACGCGCGACATCGTCGAGGCCGCACGGGCATGGGTGCCGGTGATGAAGGAGGAAGGCGCCGACATCGTCGTTGCGCTTTCCCATTCGGGCATCGACGGACACGGACAGACGGACCGGATGGAAAACGCCTCGCTCTATCTCGCCGGCGTCGAGGGCATCGATGCGGTCTTCACCGGACACCAGCACCTCGTTTTCCCGGGGCCGAAGGATTTTACTGATGTGCCGGGCGCCGACCCGGTCAAGGGTTCGCTGCTCGGCAAGCCCGCGGTGATGGCGGGCTTCTGGGGATCGCATATGGGCCTCATCGACCTGCTCCTCGAAAAGGACGGCAACGGCTGGAAGATCATCGACTTCACCTCGGAGGCGCGCCCGATCTACCATCGCGACGAAAGCCGCAAGATCGTCGCCAACGTCACCGACAAGGCGGAGGTGGAGGCCAGCGTCGCGGCCGAGCATCAGGCAACGCTCGAATATGTGCGCACGCCGGTCGGCAAGACCTCGGCGCCGCTCTATTCCTACTTCGCACTGGTGGCGGACGATCCTTCCGTGCAGATCGTCTCGAATGCCCAGACCTGGTATGTGAAGGACATGCTGAAGGAGAGCGCCTTCAAGGACCTGCCTCTGCTTTCGGCCGCAGCCCCCTTCAAGGCGGGCGGACGCGGCGGCGCCGATTATTATACCGACGTCGCCGCCGGCGATATCGCCATCAAGAACGTCGCCGATCTCTATCTCTATCCCAACACCGTACAGGCGGTGAAGGTGACGGGCGAGCAGGTGAAGAACTGGCTGGAAATGTCGGCTGGCATATTCAACCAGCTTAAGCCCGGTGAGAAGGATCAGCCGCTAATCAATCCGGATTTCCCGTCCTACAACTTCGACGTGATCGACGGCGTTTCCTACCAGATCGACCTGTCGAAGCCCGCCCGCTTCGACAAGGACGGCAAGCCGGTGCATCCGGAAACGAGCCGTATCGTCAATCTGATGTATGACGGAAAACCGATCGATCCCGGCCAGGAGTTCGTGGTCGCCACCAACAACTATCGCGCTGGAGGCGGCGGAAAGTTCCCGGAAATCGCCGCCGACAAGGTGATCCTCGTCGCGCCGGACACCAACCGCGACGTCGTCGTGCGCTACATCGTCGAACAGGGCACGATCAATCCCTCCGCCGACGGCAACTGGACCTTCGCACCGATGGAAGGAACGACGGCGGTCTTCGAGACAGGTCCGAAAGGCCGCGACTATGCCGCTGCCGTAAAGGGCGCAAGGATCGAAGATGCCGGCAACGGCGCCGATGGCTTCGCCAGGTTCCGGCTCATTCTCTGACCGCTCAGCAGGCCACTTCGCGCAGCGACGCCGCAGCGGGCCTGCCCATGGGTGTGGCAGGCGCCGTTTCATTGCCCTCCACCAGGCGGGCCATGGCGTCAGCCATGTTGTTGGGGCAGTTCGACAGCCGCTCCGCCATGCGGTCGACCAGCCATCGCCCCGCCGGGCCGGGCGGGGTGGCGACCCGCCACAGCGCGGCCAGGGGATATTCGAAGTGCTCGTAGGGCTCGACGTCGAGCCTGACCAGCCTCCCCTCGACAAGATCGTCGCGTACCATCGGAAGCGGCACCCCACCCCAGCCGAGACCGGCCAGCACCAGTCGATGCTTGGTGCCCATGTCGCTCACGCGCCATCTGCGCCGCGAGATGATGTTGAAGCCGCTGTTGTCGAGCGGACGTGTTGTGTCGGAAACGATGATCTGAACGTCTTCCTGAACGTCGGCGAGCGTCAGGCGCCTGCGCAGCATCGCCAACCGATGTTTGGGGGCGGCGACCGGCACGATGAAGGAATGGCCGATCTTGAGTTCCGAAACGCCGCTGACGGCCTCCTTGGTGGCGCCGCCGATGCCGATGTCGGCCGTCCCGTCCTCCACCATCCGGGCAACGAGGAAGGGCGAGCCGACCGTCAGGTGCAACGGCACGGTGGCAAACTGCCGCTGGAACAGGGTCAGCACCTCGAGCACCGTGAACTCCGGCACCATGACGCTGACGGCCACGGACAATTGCGGCTCCAGCCCCTCGGTCAGCGCCTTGGTGCGAGCGCGCAGCCCGTCGAGATCCGCAATGATGCGCCTGGCATCTTCCAGCACCGCCCTGCCGGCCTCCGTCAGCACCGGCTGGCGTACGCCGCTGCGCTCGAAGAGCGTCAACTGCAGTTGCGCCTCCAGATTGCCGATCGTGTAACTGATGACGGATTGCGCCCTGTTGAGATGTCTGGCGGCAGCGGAAAAGCTACCGGTTTCGGCAATGGCGACAAAGACCTGCAACTGGTCGAGCGTGGGATTCGGCAGCATAACTCCATCCAATTCATCGATTGAACGGATCGATATTATCACAGTTTTTTCGATTGGTCGTGCGACTTATGTGTCTTGCACCGCACACGTCTCCTCCCTGGACCTGCGGCTAACCATTCCAGATCAAGAGGCAAACCATGTCGAATCTCCTTCTTGTCCGCGGCAGCACCCGCGGCGACGATTCTCTCTCCACCAAGATCGCGCTGCAGCTTGTCGACGAACTGCGCCGCAAGACGCCAGACATGACCGTAGTCGACCGCGATCTCTCGCTTGCTCCCCTGCCCCATATCGGCGCCGATTTCTCGGCCGCGATCCGTCTGACACCCGAAGACCGCACTCCGGCCCAGGCCGAAGTCATCGCCGTTTCCGATGCTGCGGTCGATGAACTGCTCGATGCCGACACGATCGTGATCTCCACCGGCTTCATCAATTTCGGGATTTCCTCGATTCTGAAATCGTGGATCGACCATGTCGCCCGCGCTGGCCGCACCTTCCGCTATACCGAGAACGGCCCGGTCGGCCTCCTCTCCGGCAAAAAGGCCTATCTCGTCATCGCCTCCGGCGGCATCTACTCCGGCGACGCAGCCGCCTTCGATTTCGCCGAACCCTATCTTCGTCGCGTGCTGAACTTCATCGGCATCACCGACATCGAAGCGATTCGCATCGAAGGTGTCGCCTACGGTCCGGAAGCGGCCGAAAAGGCGATCGGCGCTGCAAAGGCACGCGCTCAGGAACTGGCGCAGGCTGCCTAAGCCTCGGCGGCCGGCCGGCCCACGATCCGGTTCCGGCCCTCGCCCTTGGCCCGATAGAGCCGCTCGTCAGCGGTCGATAGCAGGCCGTTGAAACTGTTGCCGTCCTCCGGGGCGGCAGCAATGCCGAGGCTGACGGTCACCGTCTCACCAGACGGATTGCGCACCGTGTCGCGGATGATCGCGCACAGCCGCTCGCCTATAACCATGGCCTCCGCATAGCCCGTGCGCGGGCACATCACCACAAATTCCTCGCCGCCGAAGCGGAAGAGATGATCCTGCTGCCTTATCTCGGACTGAAGGCAGCCCGCGATGGTCTTCAACAGATCGTCGCCGCGCAGATGGCCGAAACGGTCGTTGATCGATTTGAAATAGTCCACATCGAGAATCATCAGACTGGCCGGCGCGCCCTCCTTGAGCGAATCGCACAGCATGTGCGGGCCCTCGATCTCCATGCGGCCCCGATCGAAGACACCGGTCAGCACGTCGCGTCCGGTCCGCGCCAGCAGGTCCTCGTAGCGCTCCCGGAATGTCAGATCGCTGAAAATATCGCGGATCGGACGCCTCGCCTGCGTCGCGCCGACGCCGCGCAACAGGCGATGGTAAAGCGCAAACATCGCCGCATAGAGCGCGACGGAAACCATTTTCGCCTTCCAACCGCCCCAGAAGACCTCCATCGGTGCGTTGAAGAGGTAGCTCAGCAGCAAGAAGAAACCCGCCTGGTCGAAGGTGAGCACCACGGCGCCGCAGAGCCAGAACCGTATCACCGGCAGACGCGACATCGGTCGCCCGAGCCGCTCGTAGAGCAGGATTATGCCGAGCGAATCGAGATAGAGCAGCGTCGTTCCCCAGATCATCAGCAGGCCCATATCCCGCAGGAACTGCATGTCGGCAGCCTGGGCGGGCGTCGGCTCGATCGTCTGGTGCAACAGGAGAAGCTGCGCCACCGCAACCGTCACCAGATTGCCGAGGAAGAGCCCGTATATCGGCTGGCGCACCGTCGAGGCGTCCTCCTTGATGTAGAGCATCAGGATCATCATCAGCTTGCCCGCGAAGAATACGGAGGAGCCCGGCGATACCACGCCGAAGGGTAGTGCGATGTAGAAAACGGCCGCGAGATACGTCTCGACGAAATGCATGACGCCGAGCGCTGTCAGAAACACGCCAAGCCCGATCCTGTGACGGAAATGGAGAAGGGCCGTCATCAACACGAAATAGAGCACGGCTTCACTGACGAACAATGCCAGGTTCCACGTCTCCATACTCACGGTTCCTCATTCATGGGGACGATGCTGCAGCTTTGTATTATCAGGCTTTTCGGCACTTCAACAAGATCTGCCGAGATCCGGTCCGGCATGTCCGCCGGGCCAAGCTTCGACATGCCTCGGACGTAGAGACGTCACGACGACGCCAGGACCGACGGCCTTCCGCCCCCGTTGCGCTTTTCGCGCGCAAGGCCGGCAACCACCTCGGCCGGAACGGAAACCGCGATCCGCTCCAGCGGCTGCGGCTGGCCGAGCAGGTAGCCCTGCAGTTCGTCGCAACCCGATCGCGCGAGGAACGAGGCCTGTTCCAGCGTCTCCACCCCCTCGGCCACCACCGTCATGCCCAGCCGGCCGCCGAGATCGATGATCGAATGGACGATCGCTTCGGCGCTGCCCTCATCCCCGAGATTGGCGACAAAACCGCGGTCGATCTTGATCGTGTCGAAGGGGTAGCGGCTGAGATAACTCAGCGAGGAATAGCCGGTTCCAAAATCGTCGAGCGCAATCGCATAGCCGCTCGTCTTGAGTTCCTTGAGGATCTTCAGCGCCCGCTTGTCGTCGTCGATCAGCACGCTCTCGGTGATTTCCAGTTCCAGCCGCCGCGGGTCGACACCGGCCCTGCGCACGATATCGTCGAGACGGCGATGGAAATCCGTATGACGGAACTGGATCGGGCTGACATTGATCGAAAGTTTCTCGACGTTCTCCTCCAGCGCCAGAATGCGGCAGGCTTCATGGATCACCCATTCGCCCAGGGCGATGATATTACCGGATGCCTCGGCCACGGGGATGAAATCCACCGGGCTGACGATGCCGCGTTCGGGATGATGCCACCGCAGCAACGCCTCATAGGAGGTAACCTCCGCGGAAACGACGTCGACACGTGGCTGCAGGAAGAGTTCGAATTCACCCTTCGCAATGCCTGCGTCGAGATCGACTTCCAGCGCACGACGCTTCTCGATCAGCGCGTTCATGCCCGGCTTGAAAATCTGCCAGATGTTGCGACCGGCGTTTTTCGCGTGATAGAGCGCGACATCCGCCCGGCCGACCAGTTCTTCCACGGTTTCGGCATGGTCCGGGCACATGGCTGCACCGATGCTCGCGCCGCATTTGACCAGGTCTCCCGCGCCGATATCGAACGGCTTGCGGAAGGACTGTGCCAGCCGGTGACAGAAGTCCTCAACCTGCGCGACGAAATTCACCCGGGAAAGGATGATGGCGAATTCGTCGCCGCCGAGACGCGCCGCTATGTCATTGCGTCCCAGAAGCCTTTGCAGCCGGTCGGCCGTTTCGCGGATCACGGCATCGCCGGCCGGGTGACCATGAATGTCGTTGATGTCCTTGAAATGATCGAGGTCGATCATGAGGACGGCGCATCCGCCGAGCCGCCTGACGTCGGCAACGCTCTCGGCAAGTTTCTGGTTGAACAGCGCCCGGTTTGGCAGGGACGTCAACGGGTCGTGCTGGGCGAGATAGCGGATCTGGTTCTCGACGCGCTTGCGCTCACGAAGATCGATCAGGCAGACGATCCGCATCGTCTGGCCGCGATAGACGATCTCGCGCCCCTTGGCCTCGACCGGCACGAGTTCGCCGTCGACGCGAAGCAGTCCGATCTCCCCGTCGAAGTCGCTTCCATCACGGGCGATCTCGCCGGCGTCATCGGGACCGCGCACTATAAGCAGGCGGTCGATGGGGTATCCGAGGAGATCCTGAAGCGGCGTTCCCACCAGTTCCGCAAGCTGGTCGTTGCCGTCGACCACCACGCCGTCGCAGTGAATGACGATCGCCTCGAAGGTGGCGTTGGCGAGGGCGGTTACCCTTTCGGCCTCCTCATCGTCGCGCTTCAGGGCCTGCGCCTCTTCCCGCGCCCGCTCGCCGACCTCTATCTTGTCCATCAGCCGGTTGAAGAGTGCCGTCAGCTTTTCCGCCTCGTCACCCGCCTCCACCGGCAACCTGTGGCTGAGATCCGCCGTACCGGTGACGAGATCGGATAGCGCCTGTTCGACATGCCCGACGCCCAGACGGCTGCCGTGTTCGGCAACATTGAGGCCGATTTCCTCGACCTCGCCCGACACGCGGATCCCCATCGTTAGGTCGAGGAGCTTGAAGAAGAGCCAGCCGAAACCGAATGCCCAGTAGAAATTCAGCGCGGCGCCGAAGGCCTGGACGTAGAACTGATCGAAACGGCCTCCGGCCGGCAGACGCTCGACCGGAGCCAGAAAGGCCAGCGCAATCGTGCCCGCGACCCCGGCGAAGGCGTGAACGCCGACAGCACCGACGGCATCGTCGACGCCCAGTCTGCGCTCGAGGAAGTCATTGCCGAGGATCGCGACCACCGCACCCAGAGCGCCGACGATCAGCGCGCCGCCGGGTTCGAGCACATGGCAGCCGGCAGTAACGGCCACAAGGCCGCCCAGCATGCCGCAGAGCGATTTCTCGGGAAGCACGATGCGATCCTGCATATAGCCGAGCACATAGCCGACGCAGCAGGCCATGCCGCCGGCAAGCACCGTATTCAGGACGATCGGCGCGACGTCCGCATTGGCCGACAGCGTCGAGCCGCCATTGAAGCCGATCCAGCCGAAGAACAGGATGAGAGCCCCGGTCGTCGACAGAACAGGACTGTGTCCTGCGATGCGCACCGGCCTCCCTGCGTCATCGTAACGGCCATGTCTCGCACCAATCACGATACAGGCGGCAAGCGATATCCAGCCGCCGGTCGCATGAACCACCGTCGAGCCGGCAAAATCGATGAAACCGAGATTGGCGAGGAACGCCCCGGAATTGGGAGCCATGGCGGCGCCCCAAACCCAATGCACGAAAACCGGGTAGATGAAGGCCGACAGGAAAATGGAGCCAAGGACATAGGCGGCAAGCTTCATGCGCTCGGCGACGGCGCCGGAGACGATGGTTGCGGCCGTGCCGCAGAACATCACCTGGAACACGAAGAAGGCAGCCTCTCGGCTATCGAGGTTCCGCAGGAAAAAGAAACTGTCTTCAATGCCGATCGGCAGCCATGCCGAGCGACCGAACGCGAACATGAAACCGACCGCGGCAAAGGCGACCGCGCCGAAGACGAAGTCGAGAAGGTTCTTCTGCGCGACGTTGATCGAATTCTTGGAACGAACCATGCCGGCTTCGAGCAGAAGGAAGCCCACCTGCATCATCATCACCATGCCGGCCGCCGCCATCATCCAGGCAAGATCGGCCGCCGGGAAATCCATTCCAGCCCCAGCGTCGCTCGCAAACACCGCTCCGGGCGTCATGACAACGACGGGAAGCGCCGTCACGAGACGAAACAGCGGGCGAAAAAAAGGCGAAAATCGCAAGGCGCGAACCGATTCGAAAGTATCCTGATCGGTCAATACAAGCGGCAATCACTTAAAAATGCGTGATCGATCTTAATGTTTTTTCAGGATAAGGACGCGCTGCCGGCGCACCGGGCGGTCCAGGATCAAAACGCAATCAGGACAGGCGTTTCGCCCCCGGGCGGACTGGGCATTTCCTGTTCAGACCGAACGCGACTTCTCGCCGTCGGAAAAAAGGGACGCGCCGTTCTGGTCGATGATCTGGCGCGCCTTGCGGAAGGTGCATTCGAGCGCGTCGTCGAGCGAGGTGAAGATGTCGGCGCGAATGAAGGAACGTTCCAGCGTCTCGCCGTTCACCTGTTTTTCAATCCGTCCGGCCAGCCGGTACTGGCTGCCTTCACGGATTGGAGCCGCGTGGATCAGGCAGTCCTGATAGGATTGAGGCTCGGCGGCCGGAGCGGCAGGTGCCGGTCCCTTGGAGCCACCGGTGAAAACGGACAGGATGCTGGAAAGAAAGGAAGCCATGGCGATTGGCTATCACATCGCTCGCCGGAGAAAAAGTCCCGCGGCCATGGATTCGCCGGAAAGCGAATGAAGCCTTCGCGCTTTCGGTCTCAAAGGCATGGACATGCGCTATTTCATCTTCGCGATATTTCTTCTCGTCATCGGCCTTTTCGTCGGCAATACCAGCCTGTTCAGCCACTTCCCCGCGGGAGACGGCCCGAGACTGATCGCCCATCGCGGCCAACACCAGCTTTTCGACCGCACCGGCCTCGATGGCGAGAGCTGCACGGCGAGCCGGATCTACAAGCCGGAGCATCCGCTTCTCGAAAACACCCTGCCCTCCATGCAGGCTGCCTTCGCTTCGGGTGCCGATGTGGTGGAACTCGACGTGCACCTGACGCCGGATGGCGAATTCGCGGTGTTCCACGACTGGACGCTCGACTGCCGGACGAACGGCTCGGGCATCACGGAAGAGACGCCGATGAGCCTCCTGAAAACGCTGGATATCGGCTACGGCTACACCTTCGACGGAGGCCGGACTTTTCCGTTTCGCGGCACCGGTATCGGCCTGATGCCGACGCTCGACGAGGTGTTGACGACATTGCCGCAGGGCCGTTTTCTCATCAACTTCAAAAGCCGCCGAACGGAAGAAGGTGCGGAACTGGCGCGGCTGCTCGGTGACCCGGCGCTGCGCGAAAGGATTTTCGGCGTCTATGGCGGCGAGGAACCGACGAATGAAGCGGTCGCCAGCGTCGCCGGTCTTAAAGGCTACGGCAAGTCCTCCGCCAAGTCCTGCCTGCTCGGCTACCTGGCGACGGGCTGGAGCGGGTATGTGCCGGAGGCCTGCCGCAATGCGCTGGTGCCGGTGCCGGTCAACTATGCACCGTTCCTGTGGGGATGGCCGGAACGCTTCTACAACCGCATGGCCGCGGCGGGTTCCGAAGTCCTGCTGCTCGGGCCGATTGCTGCCGGCGATCCCGGCTCCAGCGGCATCGACGATATCGCACAATGGAAAAGCGTACCCGCAGGCTTTGCCGGCTATGTATGGACCAACCGCATCGAAAAGACGGCGGCGCTCGCACGGGAAAGCGGCTATTGCGACAGGAGCCCGGCATCGCGGCTGTGCAACCGCTGACACGGTCTTGCCTTTCTGCGCCGCTGGGCTACCGTCGAGCGTGTCCAGCAAGCGGAACGGGCTACCCCCATGCCGAAGCTTCTCCCGCCGATTTCCCGCCCATCCGGCGATTTCGCGCAGCATTTCGATCCGGCGGCAATCGGCGGCGATCCCGAGGCCTATCTCGCATCGTCCGAGGCGCGTTTTGCGGATATCCGGCCGCATGCGATGAAACAGATCGTCCGGGCGGACCCGGCAAACCGGACGCGAACGGGGATCTCCATTGTCTATATCCACGGCTTCTCCGCGACGGCAGGCGAACTGCGTCCCCTGCCCGACCTGATCGCCGCTTCGCTTGGCGCCAATCTCTTCCTTACCCGGCTCACCGGTCATGGACGCTCGGGCGATGCCATGGCGGATGCCAGCGTCGAAGCATGGCTGGACGACTATGCGGAAGCGCTGGCGATCGGAGAAAGTCTTGGGGAAAAGGTCGTGTTGATCGCCTGCTCGACCGGCGCCTCGCTTGCCACCTACGCCATGACGCTGCCGCGATTTTCAGGGCGCGTTGCGGCGGCGGTTTTTTTGTCCCCGAACTACGGCATCGCCAATCGCGGAGCCTTCCTGCTGACGCTCCCCTTCGCCCGTGGGATTGCTCGTCTGCTGCTCGGATCGCACCGGCGGTTCGAACCGGTCAATGCTGCCCACGCAGCGCTCTGGACGACGGTCTACCCGGTCGAAGCGCTGCTGCCGATGGCGCGTATCGTGCGGCTTGCCGTCCGTTGCCCGGTGGAAAGCATCGCGGTGCCGGCCCTCTTCATCCAGTCGCCGTCCGACCGCGTCGTCCGCTTCGACAAGACCGCGGCTGTTGCAAGCCGCTGGGGCGCTCCCCACCGGCTTCTCGACCCCGGCCCGGTCGGAGACCCGGAACGGCACGTGGTCGCCGGCGATGCGCTGTCGCCGGCAACGACCGCGCCGCTTGCCCGCGCCATCGTCGACTGGCTCGGCGGACTGCCGGCGCTCAGATGATGAGGTTGGCGAGGATGTCGTTTTCGGTGATGTCCTCGTAGCCGAGGCCGGCTTTTTCGAAACGGACCGCCAGTTCGGCGAAATTCTCGCGCCGGCTCGTCTCGATGCCGATCAGGATCGAGCCGAAGTTGCGGGCGGATTTCTTCAGATATTCGAAGCGGGCGATATCGTCGTCCGGCCCAAGCAGATTGAGGAAATCGCGGAGCGCGCCCGGCCGCTGCGGCAGGCGGAGGATGAAGTATTTCTTCAGTCCCGCATAGCGCATGGCCCGTTCCTTGACGTCCGGCAGACGTTCGAAGTCGAAATTGCCGCCGGAAACCACGGCGACAACCGTCCTGCCTTCGAGCCGCTCGCGCGGCAGAAGGTCAAGCGCGGCGATCGACAGCGCGCCCGCCGGCTCCAGCACGACACCCTCGACATTGAGCATGTCGGTCATGGTCACGCAGATCGCGTTCTCCGGCACGATCATCACCTGCTGGGGCGAAAATCCCTTGAGCGCGGCGAAATTCAGGTCGCCGATACGGGCGACGGCCGCACCATCGACGAAGTTGTCAACCTTCGACAGGGTAACGATCTCTCCTGCCTCGAGACTCGTCCTCAGGCTCGGCGCGCCGGCCGGTTCGGCAAAGAGGAAGGTTGCGGGCTCCAGACGGTCGGCCAGATAGCCGGTCATCCCGGCGGAAAGGCCACCGCCGCCGACCGGCACGACGACGAGGTCAGGCGTCACGCCCTCCGGCAACTGCTCGGCGATTTCGGCCGCCACCGTCGCCTGCCCCTCGATGATGTCGCTGTCGTCGAACGGGGGCACCATGAAGCCGCCGATTGCCTCGACATGTTCGCGGGCGGCAGCGTAGCACTGGTCGAAAATGTCGCCGAACAGCCGGATCGTAATGAATTCGCCACCGAACATGCGGGTCTTGTCGATCTTCTGCTGCGGTGTCGTGACCGGCATGAAGACGATGCCCGGCACGCCGAAATGCCGGCAGACGAAGGCAAAGCCCTGGGCATGATTGCCAGCGGAGGCGCAAACGAAGGTCTTGCCCCCGGCGCCGTCCGCCACGATCTTGCGCAGGAAGTTGAAGGCGCCGCGGATCTTGTAGGACCGCACCGGCGTCAGATCCTCCCGCTTCAGGTAGACATTCGCCCCGTGCCGGGCGCTCAGATGCTCGTTGAACTGCAGCGGCGTGGCGGGAAAGAGGCCCCGCATGGCTTCGAGCGCTGCATCGACGTCCTTGTGCGTCACGTTTTCCATCCGTTGAATTTTCAGGTCCGTCTCGCTATGGCATAGACAGGCGGCGGAGACAAAGCCTGTTTGTCCGACGACGAAATGGAAGCTTCGATCCTTGAACGCCAGCACTCTGCGATCCGTTGTCTATATCGCCTCCCTTTGCGGGCTCTATCTTTCGACAGCTATGCTGGTTCCGGCGATGGTCGATCTCTATTACGGCCATCCGGACTGGCGGGTCTTCACCACCTGCGCCTTCATGGTCGGCGGACTGTCCCTGCTCGCGGCGATGGCAACGCGCGGCGCCCCGCCCACGTTTACCAAGCGGCTCGGCTTTCTTCTGGTCAACGTCTTGTGGGCCGTCTTCTCGCTGGTCGGCGCGATACCGTTCATGTTCTCCGGCCCGCGGCTCGATTTCGCGCAGGCGCTGTTCGAATCCATCTCCGGCATCACCACCACCGGCTCGACGGTGATCGTCGGGCTGGATTCGATGCCGCCGGGGCTTTTGATGTGGCGCTCGCTGCTCGCCTGGCTCGGCGGCATCGGCATCGTCGCACTCGGGCTGTTCGTGCTGCCTTTCCTCAGGGTCGGCGGCATGTCCTTCTTCAAGATGGAATCCTCCGATACCGGCGACAAGCCGTTCGCCCGGCTGGCAACCTTCACCCGCGCCTTCATGGCCATCTATGTCGGCATCACGCTCGCCTGCGCCATCGGCTACGCACTCGCCGGCATGAGCCGCTTCGATGCGATCAACCATGCCTTCGCGACGGTTGCCACCGCCGGCTTTTCCACCCACGACGCTTCGTTTGACTATTTCAAGAGCGATGCCGTTTTGTGGGTTTCGACCTTTTTCATGACGATCTCGAGCCTGCCGTTCTCGATTCTCATCGTCTTCGTGGTCCGCGGTCGCCTCGACGCGCTTCGCGACCCGCAGATCGGCGTGTTTCTCGGCTATCTCTGCGCCTTTTCCGTTTCCACGGCGCTCTACAACCATCTGCGCAACGGCGAACCCCTTCGGGACGCCATAACCCACGGCTTCTTCAACTTCTCCTCTCTCCTGTCGACGACCGGCTTTTCCAGCCAGGACTATCTCGGCTGGGGGCCATTCACCGTCATGGCGGCGTTTTTCGCCACCTTCATGGGGGGATGCTCAGGGTCGACGGCGGGCGGCATCAAGGCATATCGATTCGTCATCCTGTTCAATATCGTCACAACCGGCCTCAAGAAGCTCATCTATCCCAATGCCGTCTATTCGGTGCGCTACGGCAACCAGACGGTCGACGCCGAAACGCAAAGAACGATCTTCCTTTTCTTCAGCGCCTATATCTTTCTCTGGGTCGTGGGCAGCCTCGCCATGGCGGCCCTCGGCTACGACATGGCGACATCGGTTTCCGCCGTCATCACCGCGCTTTCGAACGTCGGCCCCGGCGTCAGCCCGCTCATCGGCCCGGTGGGCAATTTTGCGAGCCTCAACGATCCTGAACTGTATCTCCTGTCCCTTCTGATGCTGCTCGGTCGTCTGGAGGTTCTGACGGTCCTCGTCCTGCTGATGCCGGTCTTTTGGCGCAACTGACGAAAACAGAATTTCGCCCGCTTGACGGCACGCCGCTTTTTTCCAGACTGGGTACCGGTGACTCGCAGGCGGGGATGTCGTGCACATGGGGAAGATCATTCACAATGCGCTGAAACGGGTGGCGATTGCCGCGTGTCTCAGCCTCGCCGCGTCGGGTGCTCTGGCCGGCATGCTCGCCACGGCCGCGGCAGAGGCCGAGAAGACGGCGGACAAGGGCGATTTCATCCGTGCCTTCGAGACCATGCGCGACGCGCTCGGCGATTTTACCGCCATGATGCCCCTGACCATCGGCAAGGCCGCCTTCGTGAGCGAAAAGCCGAAGGCTTACGGCTCCTACCGGCCGAAAGCGGAACCTGTCTTCGAAGCCGGCGAACCGCTGATTACCTATATCGAGCTTATCGGCCTTACCTGGCAGCGGCAGGAGGACGGCCTGCAGCATTCCGCCTTCACGGTCGATTTCGAACTGATCGACAGCAAGGGTGAAATCCTGGCCGGCCAGAAGAATTTCGGCACCTTTTCTTTCGCCGGCTTTGTCCGCAACCAGGAAATCTACACACATCTGACGCTCGACGTCGACGGCGCCGCTCCAGGTGCCTATCGTCTGCGGTATACGGTCAACGACACGCTCGGTCGGCGATCGACCAGCTTCGAGCAACCCTTCACCGTCGCGGCGCGCAACTGATCCGTCTGCAGTCGTTTTCCAGCCGGACGGACAGGCACCGCGACTTGTGATATATCGCTAAATTCGAATTCAGAGTTTAAGCAAGCGTACATATTCCCCTGTCATAGAGATTGCATCGAGACAGGGGGACATGCGTGACAGAGATTCATGAGCGGCGGACAAGTATCGGCTTCTTGTTCGCGGTCGCGCTGCCGGCAGCGCTCGGCACGATCTGCGCCATACTGATTGCGGTCTACACCCTGGTATGGGCCTCCTCCAACATCGACCGCGCCACCGCCGAACGGCAGGACATCGTTGCACGGGTGGCGCTCGACCGTATGCGCAAGGAGATCTCCCACAATCAGGAGAGCGTCACGGTATGGGACGAAGCCGTCCGCAAGACGAGCATCGAATATGATGCCGGGTGGATCGACGGCAATCTGGGCCGCTGGATGCATGATTATTTCGGCCATGACGAACTCTACATCGTCGATACACGGAACGCTCCGGTCTATGCCTTCGCCCGTGAAATCCGCCAGGAGCCCACCTACTTCGAGACCGTGGCATCCGTCGCCGTTCCCCTTGCCGAAAACCTCAGGACCATGTTGCGACAGGGCATGGAGCCCGACAAGGACCGGCGGGAACAAACCGTGGGCAAACAGGACTATGCCTTTGTCAACGGGCATCCGGCGATCGTCAGCCTCAAGCCGATCGTTTCCGACAGCGGCGACATCGAGCAGGCGCCGGGAGAGGGATTCCTGCACATTTCCGTGCGTTACATGGACGGAAGCTCTCTTTCCGAACTTGCCAGCGTTTATCAGTTCGCCGCGCCCGCCTTCGTTCGCCAGTTCGCAGCCGGAGCGGGTTTCGGCCATGCAGACCTTACCAGCGGCGCGGGCGACACCATCGGCTATATCCAGTGGCGGTCCGATGCGCCGGGTTCGCAGTTCCTGAATTCCATCTGGCCGCTCGTCGCGGGCGCCGCCGGACTTCTGGCCGTCGCCGTGGTGACGGCGCTTGTCGCGCTCCATCGGAAATCGGTGAACGCCGCCGAACACCGGGACCGCATCCGCTTCCTTGCCCATCACGACCCCCTGACGTCGCTCCCCAACCGCTACAGCTTCGAACTGGATCTCGACAGGGCCCTTGCCGGCGATGAGAAACGGCCGATACCGCTGGCGGTCATGTATCTGGATCTCGACCGCTTCAAGAAGGTGAACGACACGCTCGGGCACGGCGAAGGCGACAATGTCATCCTGGAAGCAACGAGGCGCGTGCGAACATTGCTTGGCGAGGGCGACAAGCTCTATCGTATCGGCGGCGACGAATTCGTCATCATCGCGCGCAGCGTCGATCACGGCGCGGCGCAGGCTCTTGCGACAGCAATCGTGGCGGCCATCCAGAAACCCTTCGAACTCGGCCACAACACCGCCCATATCGGCGTATCGATCGGAATCGCCTTTGCGCCGGAACATGCCGACAACCGCCCTGCCCTCGTGCGCAAGGCGGATCTGGCGCTTTATCACGCCAAGGCGCTCGGCCGCAGCCAGCATGCCTTCTACAGCCAGCACATGGACGCTCTGATCGCGGACACGGCCCGGCTGGAAAAGGATCTCCGTGTGGAACTGGATACGTGCGAGAACCTGAAGGTGTATTATCAGCCCAAGGTGGAGGGCGATACCGGCAGGATGGTCGGCGTGGAGGCGCTTGTGCGCTGGCATCATCCGGACCGCGGCCTGTTGTCGCCGGACCTGTTCATCGCGATTGCGGAAGACTCCGATCTTATTGCATCGACAGGCTTCTTCGTTCTCGAACGGGCCTGCAGCGACGCGCGGGACTGGCCGATAGACACCATTGCGGTCAACGTGTCGCCTTCCCAGTTGCGCGATCCCGCCTTCCCGCTCAAGGTTGCCGGAATCCTCGACAAAACCGGGCTGCCTCCCTCGAAACTGGAACTCGAGATCACGGAGTCCGCCGTCATGCAGGATCGAGAATCCTGCGCAAAGGCGATCGCGGCGCTGCGCACACTGGGTGTCAGGATCGCCCTCGACGATTTCGGCATCGGCTTTTCCTCGCTCGGACGCCTGCAGGAGATCGGCGCCGACCGCATCAAGATCGACGCCATGTTCGTCGCCGGCGTCGGCAAGTCGGCGGGCGACGAAGCGATCATCCGCGCCATCACCCAGCTCGGCCATGCCCGCGGCCTCTCGATCACCGCCGAAGGCGTCGAAACGGCGGCACAGCGGGATTTCCTGGTTGCCAGCGGATGCGACGAATTGCAGGGCTATCTCTATTCCCAGGCCGTTCCCGGCGAAGACATCTGGCGCATGCTCCAGCATTCGCCGCAGGGGCCGCTCCGCAAGGCTGTATGAGGCCGCCGGCGCCGAATTCACCCGGCGAACACATTCCCCGGCATCGGCCCTTGACCGAATCCGCCAAGTGCTGGACATAGAAGCCCGCGCGGACGTGGCGAAACTGGTAGACGCAAGGGACTTAAAATCCCTCAGCCTTAGGCTATACGGGTTCGACCCCCGTCGTCCGCACCACTCCGACGCTACATTTCAATCTGTCAGGGGAATATGACATGCCACAACGCGGTGGCGCTTGGTCCGCCCCGGTTTCGTATGACTGTCGTGCCTGTCAGGCAGCGTTCGTGGCGACGAAGGCGACGCCGAGTTCCTTGGCGTTGCGCCATTTCGCCTGGCAGGGACGAATGCTTCCGTCCTCGAATCGCAGGCTGAATTCATCCGGCACGCCGACGGTCGTTTCCATCACCAGCTTGGCTCCGCCCGCCGAAAGGTTGCGGACCATGCAGTCGAAGGTGGAATACCCGCCCGGCAGGATGATCCGAGCCGCCTTCAGCGCCCGCGCCCTTGGTTGTGCCCTTTTCTCTTCCATGGCCGTCGATCCTGTCCATTCGACAGAATTGAATACGGAAAATCCCTAAGGTTTCATTGCCGTGACAGGCGAATACTGGCCACGCAAGCGAAAAGGGCGGAGGAAAATCCTCCGCCCCATCCATTCATTGAGATAAAAAGACCGATCAGGCGAGCTTTGCGGCAAGCTTGGCGACGTGGGCGCCCTGGAAACGGGCTGCTTCCAGTTCGACTTCGGAAGGCTGGCGCGAACCGTCGCCGTCGGTGATGGTCGATGCGCCGTAGGGCGAGCCGCCCTTGACCGCTTCGACGCCCATCTGGCCCTGGAAGGCATAGGGCAGGCCGGCGACGACCATGCCGTGGTGCAGCAGGGTCGGAATGAAGCCGAGGATGGTGGATTCCTGGCCGCCGTGCTGGGTTGCGGACGAAGTGAAGACGGAGCCGACCTTACCGACAAGCTTGCCGGCGAACCACAGACCGCCGGTCTGGTCCCAGAAGTTGCGCATCTGCGAGGCGACCGTGCCGAAGCGCGTGCCGGCGCCAACGATGATGGCATCGTAGTTTTCGAGTTCTGCCGGGGTTGCGATCTCGGCCTTCTGGTCAAGCTTGAAGTGCGAGCTCTTGGCGACCTCTTCCGGAACGAGTTCCGGAACGCGCTTGACGGTGACGTCGGCACCGGCCGATTTTGCGCCTTCCGCCACGGCATAAGCCATGGTTTCGATGTGCCCGTAGGAGGAGTAGTAGAGAACGAGTACCTTTGCCATTGGTCTGCTTTCCTTGGTTGGGATGGCCGTTTGCGGCTGGTCGCCGAAAAGCCGTTTGATAAAGTCGAGGATCATGCCCGATGTTCCGTCGTGATCGATGGAGGTAATCTATAGCGGCGGTCGGTCGTTCACCAGATGACGACACTGATACGCAGTGTTCATTCCAGGTGAACGTTTTTCCCTTGCATTCGCAATTCCGTTGCACATCGCCGTGCGACGCCTCCACTATCCTGCCACTGGCGATTGGCCTCCTGTTTTCGATTGCCTCTTGCTTTCGACGGGCGGCGGACTACCTTCGCCGCGGACAATCGGGACCTCAGGATTTCATGACACAACAAGCCATCAAGACCGCGGCGATGCTCGCCATCGGCGATGAACTGCTTTCGGGCCGCACCAAGGACAAGAATATCGGCCACCTCGCCGACATGCTGACGGTCGCAGGCATAGATCTCAAGGAAGTGCGCATTGTCGGCGACGAGGAGGATGCGATCGTTTCGGCGCTGGATGCGCTGCGCAGCCGTTACGACTATGTCTTCACGTCGGGCGGCATCGGGCCTACTCACGACGACATCACCGCCGATGCGGTGTCGAAGGCGTTCGGGGTGCCCTGCGAACACGATGCCGACGCGATGCGCCTGCTCGGCGAGATGTATCAGCGCCGCGGCCTCGAATTTACCGAGGCGCGCCAGCGCATGGCGCGCATGCCGCGGGGGGCGCGCCACATTCCCAATCCGGTGTCGACCGCGCCGGGCTTCATCATCGGCAACGTGCATGTCATGGCCGGTGTTCCACAGGTCTTCCAGGCGATGCTGGACGCCGTGATTTCAGCCCTTCCCGCCGGCGCGAGGGTCATTTCCCGCTCCATCGCCTGCCCCTTCGGCGAGGGCGATATCGGAACACTTCTCGCCGGCGTACAGAAGGTGCATCCCGATACCTCGATCGGCTCTTATCCGCAGTTCGACGGACAGCGTTTTTCGACGGAACTCGTGGTGCGCGCCCGCGATGCGGCAGCCGTCGACGCGGCGGCGGCCGACATCCTGGCCATGATCGCGGCGATCACCGCCGAGAAGGATGCCGACCGCCGGAAGGATCTCGGCACCGGTGAACTCGCCTGACGCTGCGCGCTATTGACCGAAGTCAAGGAAGGGACCAGTCTCCGGCGGCAGTATGTTGAAGCGGGACCGATTTAAACACCGCCGAGGAGACCACCATGGGTTACAAGACACTTCTTGCCGTCCTGGACACGCAGAAAGACGCGCAACAAATCACTGATTTTTCTATTTTCCTTGCCGAAAAATTCGGTTCCCACATCGTCGGACTGCACGCCGAGGCGCTAGCCGCCGTGCCGCTGGTCGCGCCGATGGAAATTCCGGATCCCGCCACCGTTCAGGCGCTGCAGGACATGGCCCACAAGGAAACCCTCGCAGTGGAGCAGGTCTTCCGCGCCGCAGCCGAGCGGAACGGGACCTCTCACGAATGGCGAAGCTTCGTGTCTTCCGCCGGCTACAGCGCCGCTTCGCTGATCGACAGCGCCCGGTCTGTCGATCTGGTGGTGGCCGGCCAGGGCGAGAGCGGGCTGCTTTCGGAAAGCCGCGCCGATCTTGAGAATTTCCTGTTCGAAAGCGGACGCCCCGTGCTGCTCGTGCCTTATATCCTGAAACAGCCAAAGCCGATCAAGCGGGTCCTGATTGCCTGGAACGGTTCGCGGGAAGCCGCCCGCGCCACGTTCGACGCCCTGCCCTTCCTGAAGGCCGCCGAGGCGGTCGAGGTCTTCTCGGTCGATCCGCCGGAGACTGTCAGCCAGTCCGCCTCGATGGCGGGTGCCGAGATCGCGGCAACGCTTGCCCGTCACGGCGTCAACGTCACCGTGGTGCTTCAGGAATCGGACAATCTCCCGGCTTCCGCGGCAATCGAGAACCGTCTCTCGGACAGTTCCATCGACCTGCTCGTCATGGGAGCCTACGGCCACAAGCGCTGGTGGGAAGCCCTGTTCGGCGGCGTAACCCGCACCGTGCTCGATTCGATGACGGCACTGACGCTGTTGTCCCGCTGAAAATACGAGGGGCCGACAAGCTCTTGCGCTCGGCCCCGAAATGCCGCTAATAGCAGCGGCCAGAGACCAGAGCCCCTTGCGGGCGACACTCGCGCGGCATGTCCGCGCGTTTGCCGTTTTTGGCATCGGCGCGCCGCATGCGACGCGCCGTTCCGCAACGGACCGGTCTTCAAAGGATGCCGGCCGGCCGGCGAACACGAAACCCTCGCCCTTGCGGAGCTCTTAGTCTGATGTCCCTGCCCGATAAAGCCTTTCCCGTTTCCTGGGATCAGTTCCACCGCGATGCGCGCGCCCTTGCCTGGCGGCTGGCCAGCCTCAATCAGGAATTCCGCGGCATCGTCTGCATCACCCGCGGCGGCCTCGTGCCGGCAGCGATCATTTCGCGGGAACTCAACATCCGCCTGATCGACACCGTCTGCATCGCGACCCGTCACGACTATGTCAATCAGGGAGAGACGCAGCTTTTGAAGGGCATCGTGCCCGATCTTGCCACCGATGGCGGTGCGGGCGTCCTCGTGGTCGACGACCTCACCGACACCGGCAAGACGGCGCTGGAGGTCCGCGAAATGCTGCCGAAGGCACACTTCGCCTGCGTCTATGCCAAGCCGAAGGGCGTCCCGACCATCGACACCTTCATCACCGAGGTCTCACAGGATACCTGGATCTACTTCCCCTGGGACATGGGCTTCACCTATCAGGAGCCGATCGCCAAGGGCAGCAAGGGCTGATCCACCTCAACGATATACGGTCGCATCTTCCAAGCCCGCCATCCGGCGGGCTTTTTCGTCGACAGCGGGGATTGCATCCGGCTATTCAGCCCGGCAGCCGGCGCTCGTATTCCCGGCACAGCCGGGCCCATCCATCCCAGAAGGGCTCGCTGCGGCCACCGGAAAGTACCGCGGCGAGCACTTCGAGATGCATGTGCCAGCCGGCGCCGATCATGATCTCGTTGGTCCGGTCGCTGATGCGGCGGTGGATGACGGTGAGCAGCACCTCGCTTCCCTTCGGTTCCAGGGTGAAGGACACCTCGCCCCGTTCGCCCCAGGAAAACACCAGGCGCCGCGGCGGATCGACCTCGATAATGCGGCTCTGCATCCGCTGTTCCTCAGGAAAGGCGTCCGGGCGCTTTCCCGGCGGATCGGTCAATTCGTCGTTACGCCAGACAAGTTCGAAAGGCGTGCCCGCATTCATCTGCATGGTTCCCGCAGCGAGCCATTTTCTGCGCAACTCGCCATCGGTCAGATAGGACCAGACACGTTCTGCCGATCCAGGCAGAATTCGTTCGATCTTCAGCGTGGCGGGCTCGATCAGTTCGCCAAAGGTGTGCATGCCTGCAAGTTCGGTCATTGCTCTTCTCCTCTTTCACTGGTTCGGGTTTGCCGCCCATCCTCCTCACGAAGCAGGCGTTCGAGCGTATCCAGACGGCTGGTCCAGAAGCGTTCGTAGAATTCGAGCCATTCATGGGCGCTGGCGAGCGGTCCCGGCTCGATCCGGCAAAAATGGGTGCGGCCGCGCACCTCCCGCCGGAGCAGACCGGCGGCTTCCAGCACCTTGATATGCTTGGAGACTGCCGCAAGCGACATGTCGAAGGGTTCGGCAAGCTGGCCGACGGTGCGTTCACCGGAGGTCAACTCGCGCAGCATGCGCCGGCGCGTTGCGTCGCCGAGCGCGTGAAAAACATCGTCCAGAGACTGCTCAAGATATTCAACCATAAAGTTGAATATACGGCATCCGAGTCAATAGTCAACCGACCGGTTAAATAAAAACAGACCTTCGGCGCGGTGCCACCGCTCTGACTCGCGAAGAAGAGGACATCTAAAACAAAAGGCGCCGCATCGCTGCGGCGCCTTTTTCTGATCGGGAGTCGGATAGCCGGGTTATGCCGCGTAGCGCGACTGGCCGGCATAGGCGCTGCCTTCCAGGCGGAAGCGGCCGAGCTGTTCCTGCAACTGACGGGCTTCGCCGGCCAGAATCTCGCTGGACGCAGTGGTTTCTTCCACCATGGCGGCATTCTGCTGGGTCATCTGGTCCATATGGTTGACCGAGGTGTTGATCTCGCCGAGCGCCGAGGATTGTTCCTGAGCCGCAAGGGCGATGCTCGCCACATGGTCGTTGACGCGGTTGACCAGTTCCTCGATCTCGGTCAGCGCCTTGCCGGTCGACAGCACCAGCGAGACGCCGCCGTTCACCTCCTCGGCCGACGCCGTAATCAGCGTCTTGATTTCCTTGGCGGCATTGGCGGAACGCTGGGCGAGTTCGCGCACTTCCTGGGCGACGACGGCAAAGCCACGCCCGGCCTCGCCTGCACGCGCCGCTTCGACGCCGGCATTCAGCGCCAGCAGGTTGGTCTGGAACGCGATCTCGTCGATCACCGAGATGATCTGGCTGATCTTCTGCGAGGACTGCTCGATACGGCCCATGGCGTCGATGGCGCTGCGGACGATGGCGCCCGACTTGCCGGCGCTTTCCTTCGTCTCATGCACCATGCGGCTCGCTTCGTTCGCCCGTTCGCTGGAGGTGCGGACGGTCGTGGTGATCTCCTCGAGCGCGGCTGCGGTTTCCTCGAGTGCCGCCGCCTGCTGCTCGGTGCGGCGGGCAAGCTGGTTGGCGGCCGAGCTCAGCTCGCCGGAGTTGGAGGTGATCGTGCCGGCCACGGAGCGGATGTTCAGCATGGTGCTGCGCAGTGTGCCCATGGTGGTATTGACGTTTGCCTGAAGTTCGGCGAAGGCGCCCTGGAACTGCCCCTGCATTTCCTGCATCAGGTCGGCGTCGGACAGTGCGGCGATGACGCGACGGACCTCGGTGATGCCGCGATCCACGCTTTCCACGAGTTCGTTGACGCTCGCGGCAAAACGCTGCAGGTCCTCGTCTTCGTAGGCCTTCGAAATACGCTTGCTGAAATCGCCGGCAACGGCTGCCGCGACGATGCCGCTGATGCTGGTCTGCAGGTCCTTGCTCTGGGCGTGCAGTGCAGCTTCCTGAGCTTCCATTTCGCGCATCTGCCGCTCGTTGGCCTGGAAGACTTCCAGCGCGCGCGCCATCGCACCGATCTCGTCCTTGCGGTCGGTGCCGGGAATGACTTCACCCAGCTTGCCGGATGCAAGCTTCGACATGACGTCGGTGAGGTTCCGGATCGGCTTTACGATGCCGCGGCTTGCCAGCAGGAAACTCGCGGCGACGCCGGCAACGATGCAGAAAATGGCCGTGGCAAAGAGCACGACGACGGTGAAGCTCGAGGCGGCAAGCGCAGCGGCGCGGGACTTGGCGAGCGATTCGGCGGACGAAGTGCTGTAGAGCTTGACCGTGTTGGTGACGGTCTTCTGGGCTTCCAGGACCTTGTCGAGTTCGGCGGCCATCATCGCCCGGTCCTTGCCGGCGTCGGTTGCAGCGACCGCTACCATTTCCCGGATCTTGCCGAAATAGGCGCTCAGCGTGGTGCGGATGTCTTCCAACAGCTTCTGTTCGTTGGCGTCCGCCGTCGAGGCGATTTTCGGCAGGCGGTCCAGCATCTCCTTGGAGCGCTTGTCCGTTTCGGCGGCGAAGTCGGCGGCCTTCTCCGGCGCGAGCGCGAGTTGGTAGGTCATGCGGCTGATGGCGATGATGTCGACGCGCAGGTCCATGGCCTCGCGGGCCACTTCCTCGCGTGCGCCTGTGTCCTTGAGGGACGCACCGAGGGAGAAGAGGCTCTGCGCTCCCACCGCCGCAATGATGCCCGCGGCACAGCCCATGAGAACGACCAGAAGACTGATCTTCTTCAGGATAGAGAGATTGACGATGTTCATGTGGAAATCCCGTGGGGGCGCGAACCGGCTCATGCGCGGCGGCTACCCGTCCCGTAAAACCCGCAAGTCATTTGGGGTCCATTTGGGACGATTTTGACCGGAATCTGTTTCAAATTGGTTGCAGACGGCACAGATAATTCACACGAGACCGCCGCATCCGGGCGTTTTGACGGGCTTCTGCGCGAATCGCCAGACCGTCTTTCCCTCCAGTCACGACGCAAAGCGGATGCCGTGCACGCCTTTCCCTGCTTCGACCGCAATGTGGCAAAACAGTGGAAAAAATTCGGCCCAGGCACAGGCTTCACCTCAGGCTTTCCCGGCAAATCGCTGATTTCCTTGGTCTCGTCTCTTTCCCCGTTTTCCACAGATGCGAGCCACAAGATGTGGTGTTAACCATTTCGTCTCAAACCAGCCCTTGACGGACTCGGCCGTTTCAAAGTTAATGCTTTCTTATGTTGCGGCGGCGACTGGACCGGACGATAACGAGGCCGGTTCGTTTCTGAAAATCGATGGTTTGAGCACGGGATGCGATTCATGAGGAATCGGCCTGCCCGAACCGGTCTCGTGTGCGATTTTCTGCCGCCAAAACACAAGTGGGGACTGGCAGCAAGAATTTGTTAACACTATATCTAGTAGGCTTGCAGCCGTAATCAACACAATATAGACCGTCACTCATCTCCGGGTGAATCAACTGACGGACGAATGACAACCGGCTGCGCGGCAAGCGCTTGCAGACGGACGGGGCTTTTTGCGCCTATAATGGCGCGCCAGATGCGAGGGACGAAGATGCGTATAGAACGACGTTTTACCAAGCCAGGCCAATCAGCCTATGCGGAGATCGAATTCCGCAAGGCTGTGAGCGAGATCAAGAACCCCGACGGTTCGATCGTCTTCCGGGCGGCCGATATCGACGTGCCCGCGCAGTTCAGCCAGGTCGCGACGGACGTTCTCGCCCAGAAGTATTTCCGCAAGGCCGGCGTGCCGAAGGCCCTGAAAAAGGTCGAGGAGAATGACGTCCCCTCCTTCCTGTGGCGCTCCGTACCCGACACCGAAGCCCTGAAGGCGCTGCCCGAAAACGAGCGCTTCGGCTCCGAAACCGATGCCCGTCAGGTTTTCGACCGTCTCGCCGGCACCTGGACCTACTGGGGCTGGAAGGGCAAGTATTTCACGTCCGAGGAAGATGCCCTCGCCTTCCGGGACGAGCTTGCCTATATGCTCGCCACCCAGCGCGTCGCCCCGAATTCCCCGCAGTGGTTCAACACCGGCCTGCACTGGGCCTATGGCATCGACGGCCCCGGCCAGGGCCATTTCTACGTCGACCCCTTCACCGGCAAGCTCGTCAAGTCCAAGTCGGCCTATGAGCATCCGCAGCCGCACGCCTGCTTCATCCAGTCCGTCGAGGACGACCTCGTCAACGAAGGCGGCATCATGGACCTCTGGGTCCGCGAAGCCCGTCTCTTCAAGTACGGCTCCGGCACCGGCTCCAACTTCTCCTATCTGCGCGGCGAAGGCGAAAAGCTTTCGGGCGGCGGCCGCTCCTCCGGCCTGATGAGCTTCCTGAAGATCGGCGACCGCGCCGCCGGCGCGATCAAGTCGGGCGGCACCACCCGCCGTGCGGCGAAGATGGTCGTGGTCGACATCGACCATCCGGATATCGAAGCCTATATCGACTGGAAGGTGAAGGAAGAGCAGAAGGTCGCAGCGCTGGTCACCGGCTCCAAGATCGTCGCCAAGCACCTCAAGGCGATCATGAAGGCCTGCGTCAACTGCGAAGCGGATAACGACGAATGCTTCGATCCGGCCAAGAACCCGGCGCTGAAGCGTGAAATCCGCGCCGCCAAGAAGGATCAGGTTCCGGAAAACTACATCAAGCGGGTCATCCAGTTCGCCCAGCAGGGCTACAAGGACATGGAATTCAAGACCTATGATACGGACTGGGATTCGGAAGCCTATCTCACCGTTTCCGGCCAGAACTCCAACAACTCCGTCTCGCTGAAGGATGACTTCCTGCGCGCCGTCGAGGCCGATGGCGACTGGAACCTGACCGCCCGCAAGGACGGCCGCGTCATGAAGACGCTGAAGGCGCGCGACCTCTGGGACAAGATCTCCTATGCCGCCTGGGCATCGGCCGATCCGGGCCTGCATTTCAACACGACGATGAACGACTGGCACACCTGCCCGGCCGCCGGCCCGATCCGTGCGTCGAACCCGTGCTCGGAATACATGTTCCTCGACGACACGGCGTGCAATCTCGCTTCGCTGAACCTCCTGCAGTTCAAGGATGCAGCGACCAAGAAGATCAACATCGCCGATTACGAACACGCCGTTCGCCTGTGGACCGTCGTTCTCGAGATATCGGTGATGATGGCGCAGTTCCCGTCGCGCCAGATCGCCGAACTCTCCTACGAATACCGCACGCTCGGCCTCGGCTACGCCAATATCGGCGGCCTGCTGATGTCCTCGGGCATTCCGTACGACTCGGCTGAAGGCCGCGCCATCTGCGGCGCGCTGACCGCAATCATGACCGGCGTTTCCTACGCGACCTCGGCCGAGATCGCCTCCGAACTCGGTCCGTTCCCGGGCTATGCGCCGAACCGCGACAACATGCTGCGCGTCATCCGCAACCATCGCCGCGCCGCCCATGGCGAGACCTCGGGTTATGAAGGCCTGTCCGTCGATCCGGTGGCTCTTATCCACGCCGATTGCTCCGACCCGGCCCTGATCGCTCATGCGAAGGCTGCCTGGGACAAGGCCTTGGCGCTTGGCGAAAAGCACGGCTACCGCAATGCGCAGGTCTCGGTTATTGCCCCGACCGGCACGATCGGTCTGGTCATGGATTGCGACACGACCGGCATCGAGCCCGACTTCGCGCTGGTGAAGTTCAAGAAGCTCGCCGGCGGCGGCTACTTCAAGATCATCAACGCCGCCGTTCCGGAAGCGCTGCGCACCCTCGGCTACACCGAGAGCCAGATCGCCGAAATCGACGCTTATGCCGTCGGCCATGGAAACCTGAACCAGGCACCTAGCATCAACCCGTCCTCGCTCAAGGCCAAGGGCTTCACCGACGAGAAGATCGAAGCCGTCAACGGCGCGCTGAAGGCCGCCTTCGACATCAAGTTCGTCTTCAACCAGTGGACGCTCGGCGCCGACTTCCTGAAGGGCACGCTCAAGGTTTCCGACGAGCAGCTCTCCGACATGAGCTTCAACCTGCTGGAGCATCTCGGCTTCACGAAGAAGGAAATCGAAGCCGCGAACATCCATGTCTGCGGCGCGATGACGCTGGAAGGCGCACCCTTCCTCAAGCCCGAGCATCTGGCCGTATTCGATTGCGCCAATCCCTGCGGCAAGATCGGCAAGCGCTACCTCTCGGTCGAAAGCCATATCCGCATGATGGCGGCTGCCCAGCCGTTCATCTCTGGCGCGATCTCCAAGACGATCAACATGCCGAACGAGGCGACCGTCGAGGATTGCGGCGCAGCCTACATGCTGTCGTGGCGTCTGGCGCTCAAGGCCAACGCGCTCTATCGCGATGGTTCCAAGCTCTCGCAGCCGCTCAACGCCGCGCTGATCGAGGACGAGGATGAAGAGGATGCGCTCGACGACCTGATCCAGCAGCCGGTTGCAGCCCAGGCGGTCACCGTCACCGAAAAGATCATCGAACGGGTGATCGAGCGGGTCGTGCGCGAGCGGGAAAAGCTTCCGAACCGCCGTCAGGGCTACACCCAGAAGGCCACCGTCGGCGGCCACAAGGTTTATCTCCGCACCGGCGAATTCGGCGACGGCCGCCTCGGCGAAATCTTCATCGACATGCACAAGGAAGGTGCCGCCTTCCGTGCGATGATGAACAACTTCGCCATCGCGATCTCGCTCGGCCTGCAATACGGCGTTCCGCTCGAGGAATATGTGGAGGCCTTCACCTTCACCAAGTTCGAGCCGGCCGGCATGGTTCAGGGCAATGACGCGATCAAGAACGCCACGTCGATCCTCGACTACGTGTTCCGCGAACTTGCCGTCTCCTATCTCGGCCGTCACGACCTCGCGCATGTCGATACGTCGGACTTTTCCAACACCGCGCTCGGCAAGGGCATCCAGGAAGGCAAGACCAACCTGATTTCCACCGGCTGGACCCGCGGCTACAAGCCGACGCTGGTTTCCGGCGGCAATGTCGACCGCTCGCTGGCCGAGCCGAAGGGCGCGGCGACCGCCGCCCCCGCCAAGGCATCCGGTGGCGCCAACGTGACGGCATTTTCCGGCAACGCGGCCCGCAAGCTGGAAGTGACAACCGCCATCTCGACCTCCGAAATCGTCGCCTTCAAGCGCGACTACGAGGAACGCGCAGCCGAACTGGCGGAAGAGATCGCCGAGGAAGTGGCAAGCGAGCCGGCACAGGAAAAGACCGCGCTCTTCTCCGACAAGGCCGCCGCCGACGCCGCTGCCGCCAAGACGGAAGCCAAGAAGCTCGAGGCCGACCGCCGCATGCGCTCGATCGCCCAGGGCTACACCGGCAACATGTGCTCCGAGTGCCAGAACTTCACCATGGTCCGCAACGGCACCTGCGAGAAGTGCGACACCTGCGGCGCAACGAGCGGGTGCAGCTGATCTCTAGGCCCGATTGAGCAAATTTCGACTGGCAAAGCCCGGAAACATGGTTTCCGGGCTTTGTTCTATCTACATCTTTTGTAAGAACGCGCCGACGGCTTCGCTATCTCTCCGTCATTCCTGTGTTTGTCACAGGAATCCAGCCGGCGAGCGTCTGCGAGCCGGGAAGACAACAGTCTCATACCGTCGTGTCTTCAAATGTCTTTCGCGCGATGGACATCGCGCTGCTGGATCCCGGAACAAGTCCGGGATGACGGGGAAACGTTGGCACGGCATGACATTGCCTTTGCGTATTCGGCCGGTCGTGCCATCCTGCCCACATGCGTCAGGGCTATGTCTACATCCTCGCGTCCAAACGGAACGGCACGCTCTACACGGGCGTGACGAGCGACCTCGCGCGCCGCCTTTACGAACACCGGCATGACCTCACACCAGGCTTCACGAGCCGATATGGCGTCAAGACGCTTGTCTGGTTCGAGGTCCATGACCTGATTACATCAGCCTTGACGCGGGAAAAGACCATCAAGAAATGGCCAAGGGCATGGAAACTCAATCTGATCGAGAGCGTGAATCCCGACTGGGATGACATCTCCCACTACCTGCTGTGATCCCGTTTCCTTAATGCTGCAGGCGGGCGGGAAAATATGAAGGAATTCGGGAGATCGAAGCGGGCCCGGCAATAGCAGAGCCTTTACCTAAACGCCGAGCTCCGCGGGGAAATTCGCCGCGAATTCGCAGGCGGCAAGTGTGTGAAGATCGTTCCCACACCCGTCATTCCTGTGCTTGTCACAGGAATCCAGCCGGCGAGCGTCTGCGAGCCGAAAAGACAATAGTCTTCATCCGGCCATATCTTCAAATGTCTTCCGCGCGATGGACATCGCGCTGCTGGATCCCGGCACAAGGCCGGGATGACGGGGAAACGTGAACTCCTATCCAGCCTCGGTTCTTACCGGATCCCCTCGCCACCCCCTCCGCAAAGGAGGTGGCGCTTGGCTCCCATCATCCCGGCGTCATGCAACTTTGCGGGATGCTTCCATCTTGTGGATGGCCTTCTTGATTTCCTGGCGGAATGCGGGGGTGTCGTGTTCGCCATGAACGGCAACGGCATGCTGCACGGCGGCGTTGACGAGTTCCTCCGTGGTGTCTGCCGAGATGGCGACGGTGCATTTCATTTCGCTCGGGAATTCACGGCAATCGATGTATTGGCGTGACATTTTCTCCTCCTCACGAAGCTCCGGCCGGGGCGGCCGGAAGGCAGAAATTATACGCCCATTATCGGGGACCGGCAAACGACAAACGCTGCCCGCCGGCCCCGCCAAACCCTTCGCAATCGGGAGAAAAGCCCCTCAGCCGAAGGTCACATTGAGGCTGATCGGAACGGCGGCGAGCGCCTTCGAGACCGGGCAGCCGGCCTTGGCCTTTTCGGCAATGCCGCGGAAGGTCGCCTCGTCCGTGCCGGGCACCTTGCCGCGCAGGCTGAGTTCGATCGCGGTGATCGCAAAGCCGCCGCCGACCTGATCGAGCGTCACCTTGGCCGTCGTATCGAGGGCTTCCGCGGTGAAGCCGGCATCCCCGAGTTCCTTGGAGAGCGCCATGGTGAAGCAGGCGGCGTGCGCCGCGCCGATCAGTTCCTCCGGATTGCTGCCCGGAACGCCCTCGAAACGGGTCTTGAAGCCATAGGGGTGCTCTTTCAGTGCACCGCTTTCGGTGGAAACCGTTCCGCGCCCGTCCCTCAGTCCGCCGCTCCAGTGGGCGGAACCACGCTTTTCAATGGCCATTCTCTTTCTCCCTGGGTTCAGTCCGAATTCGACCCTAAGCCTAATGCGCGAAGACGACATCTGTTCCGCGTTCACCCGATTTTGCCCTCCGTTATCCCTGACCCGTTCCGGCTCCCGCCGGGGTGTCCGCAAACCGGGCTGACCTCGGGGCCAGTCTCTCAAGGGGTCCAATGAAGGCCGGTGTCCCCGTGAGATGGACATCCCGCGGCTGGATATCGGGTCAGGCCCGGCATGAAGGGGGCGGCATAAAGGGGAATGAGTGGCATTGGGTGGACCAAGGGAAGCTTTCGGAGATAGATGACGGCGGGAATAAATGAAGAAGTATCACCGGAGCGGGCAGAAACAGCGCCCCTCACCCCCAATCTATCCGCTCTTCCCCGTTTTCCCGCAAAATCCCCGTCCTCATGCCCCATGCCTACAATCTCCTCGTCCCGTCGCGGATACACCGGCAGGCGTGCCGGCGAGGCGGGGCCGGCGCGGGTCGTGAGGGAGAGACGCAAGATCTCACGATCCGGGTCCGCGCAAACTGGTCTCCCTCCGGCGACGTGGGGACATGGGAAGGCCTCGGACGGCTGAACCCCATGTCGGCCCTGACGGCGCGCCGGACGCGCCTGCAAGGCGTCAGAGACCGGCGGTATCGGGTGGTCCCGGGCGTCCGGCGGCGAAAGCCGCAGCCCGACGGACGGAAACTCCCGGGAACCGCCGGAGCAGAGGGACCGACCGCGCGGATAAAAACCGCCGAACGGGACACGATCGGGTGTCATCGTTTTTATTTCATTCGCGGCACGCGACCGTGTCCCGGCCGACCTTCAGCCGGAGGCCTCCGCAAGGTGGCGAGGGAGGACCAGGACAACACCTCAAGCCGCGGGGCCGCAGGGCTCGCGTGAAAGAGAACGCATGCCTGCCCGTCACGAGGAAAAAAATCCCCCGTCCAGGGAAGACGGGGGATCAGGTGGAGGTCGGAGGGGAATGTCGTTGTCTGTTTTCTTTGCGGTTATGGCGTGCCGGCCTTCCGTGCAGGAAGGGGGAGTTCCTCGCGTTCGCGCCAGTAGCTCAGACGCAGACGCGGCGCCAGAAGCCGGGCGATGAAGGGTGTGGCGACGAAGGCCGCGACGATCACCGCCGGCAGCAGGTATTTCGCCTGTTCGGCGAGCGCCGGGACCGAAAGCACGGTGATCGCGCCTACGCCGAAGAGAACGGCATTGACCGTCAGGGCGACCACGAAGGTGATGAAAAGATCGGTCTTCATCGGGGTCTCCTTCTCTGTTTCAGTGTATCTTGCCTTCAGTCTTTCTTCAGCCGGAAAACGCCCCGCGGCGGACTTTGTTCCGGTTCGTGACCGCGTGAACCGCCATGCGCCACGAACCCTTCCTTAACCCCGATGATGTAGATTAGCGAAGTTGAATTGATGACATCGAGACGAGGAGCCGAATGTCCAGGCCGACCTTCCGCTTTAGCCACTACGACCTCAAGGAACAGCGCGCCGGCACCATCATCGAAGTGACGCTGTCGGCGGTCGCCAATGTGCGGCTGATGACGCCCGGCAATTTCCAGCGGTTCAGGGAAGCGCTCGATTTCAAGTATCTCGGCGGCGTCGCCAAGAAGTCGCCGATCAAGCTCACCATTCCCGAAAGCGGCCACTGGCACCTGATCGTCGACATGGAAGGCCATCACGGCCTTGCCGATTCCTCGGTGAAGATGATTGCGGCACCCTCGGCACCGCGGGTGAGCAAGGCCTCCTGAACTTTCAGGCTTCAGCCGCCCCGCTCGCGGCGCAGCTTGGACCACCAGTCCAGCCGCTTGCGGATTTCCCGCTCGAAGCCTCTCTCCGGCGGATCGTAGAAGGTTCGGCGGCCCATCTTTTCGGGGAAATAGTCCTGGCCGGAAAAGGCGTCCGGCTCGTCGTGGTCGTAACGATAGCCCTCGCCATAACCCTCGCCCTTCATCAGCTTGGTCGGGGCGTTCAGGATATGCTTCGGCGGCAGCAGCGAGCCGTTCTCCTTCGCCGCCCGCATCGCCGCCTTGTAGGCGACATAGACGCCGTTCGACTTCGGCGCGGTGGCGAGATAGACGCAGGCCTCGGCCAGCGCCAGTTCTCCCTCCGGCGAGCCGAGATAGTCATAGGCGTCCTTGGCGGCATTGCAGATGACGAGCGCCTGCGGGTCGGCAAGCCCGATATCCTCGACCGCCATCCGAACCAGCCGGCGGCCGAGATAAAGCGGGTCTTCGCCCGCGTCGAACATGCGGCAGAGATAATAGAGCGCGGCATCCGGATCGGAACCGCGCACCGATTTATGCAGCGCCGAGATCAGGTTGTAATGGCCGTCCTGCCCCTTATCGTAGACCGGCGCCCGGCGCTGAACGATCCGCGTCAGGCCGTCGGTGTCGAAGATCTCGTCCTTGCGGGCGGCGCGCCAGACCTCCTCTGCCAGCGTCAGCACCGCGCGACCGTCGCCGTCGGCCATGCGGATCAGGGCGGCGCGGGCATCCTCGTCGAGCGGCAGCGGCCGGTGTTCCGTTTCCTCCGCCCGCTTCAGGAGCGTACCGAGGCTCTGCTCGTCATGGGGCTTGAAGGTCAGCACCCTCGCCCGGGACAGAAGAGCGGCGTTGAGTTCGAAGGAGGGGTTCTCGGTCGTGGCGCCCACAAGGATGACGGTGCCGTCTTCCATCACGGGAAGGAAACTGTCCTGCTGGGCGCGGTTGAAACGATGGATCTCGTCGACGAAGAGCAGCGTCTGGCGGCCTTCCATGCGGCGCATGCGGGCCGCCTCGAACACCTTCTTGAGGTCGGCGACGCCCGAGAAAATCGCCGAGATCTGCTCGAAGGCGAGCCCGGCCTCGCCCGAAAGCAGCCGGGCGACCGTCGTCTTGCCGGTGCCCGGAGGGCCCCAGAAGATCATGGAGCCGAGCGAGCCGGAAGCGATCATGCGGGCAAGGACGCCGTCCTCACCCGTCAGATGCTCCTGTCCGGTCACGTCGGCAAGCGTCTTCGGCCTCAGGCGGTCGGCGAGCGGCCGCCGCGCCTCCACTTCCTGCGGAACCTGCGGCGCGAAGAGATCGCTCATCGGAAGACCTGTCTTATGCGCTGGCCGTTGCGTTCGACCTCGACGCGCCAGAAGCCGGGATCGCCGTCGGCGATTTTCGCCATCTCGGCGGCCGAGCCGACCGAGACACCGTTGACGGAGACGATGATGTCATGGGGTGCGAAGCCGAGACGGGCGGCGGGCGATCCCTGGGCGATATCGGTAATCACCACGCCGGTCACCTCCGACGGCATTTGCAGTTCGTAGGCGAGCTTGGGCGAAAGATTGGCGACCTTGGCGCCGGCAAAGGGATTGCGGCCCTCGATCAGCCTTTCGTCCCGAGGCGTGGTTTCCGGAGCCCCCGCAAGCGTCAGGGTGATCTGCTTTTCCTCGCCGTTCTCGCGAACCGTGAGCTTGACAGCCTTGCCGAGACCGGCGGTGGTCAGCCGGTAGCCGAGCGCATCGGGATGCTCGACCGGCACACCGTCGACGGCCACCACCACCTGCCCGGCCCTGAGGCCGGCCTTGGCGGCGGGCCCACCGTCCACCACGCGCACAACCAGCGCACCGCGCGCCTTGTCGAGACCGAGCGCCTCGGCGACGTCGGAGGTCACCGGATCGAAGCTTGCGCCGACATAGGGGCGCTCGAAGCTGGTCGTGCCGCGATCGGCGGCGTCGAGGAACACTTTTACGAGATTGGCGGGAATGGCGAAGCCGACACCGTTCGACCCACCGCCCTTGGAGAATATGGCGGTGTTGATGCCGATCAGCTCGCCCTTCATGTTCATCAGCGCGCCGCCGGAATTGCCGGGATTGATGGCGGCGTCCGTCTGGATGAAGAAGCCGAAATCGCCTTCGGTCACCTGATTGCGCGCCAGCGCCGAGACGATGCCCGAGGTGACCGTCTGGCCGACGCCGAAGGGGTTGCCGATCGCCAGCACGAGATCGCCGACCTCGATCGCATCCGAGTTGCCGATCGGAAGCGTCGGCAGCTTTTCGTGGGCGTCGATGCGCAGCACCGCGAGATCGAGCCGCTCGTCCTTCAGCACGACCTTGACCGGAAACTCGCGGCCATCGGCCAGCGCCACCTTGATGTCGTCGGCACCGTCGATGACGTGGTTATTGGTGACGACCGTGCCGTTCTCCTCGACGATCACGCCGGAGCCGAGCGACGACTGCTTTTCGGTGCGGTTCGGCATCTGCTGGCCAAAGAACTGTTCGAAAAACGGATCGCCGGCAAAGGGCGAAAGCCGCCGCTGCACGATGCGTTCGGCATAAACGTTCACCACGGCGCCATGGGTCTGCTTGACCAGGGGCGCAAAGGACATCTGCATCTCGAGCTGCGACTGCGGAACGGTCTTGGCATCCTGGGCAAATGCGATGCCGGGACCGGCCAAAGACAGCGCCAGCAGCGTAACCGCCGCATACCGAACAATGCCTTGCATGAAAGTCTCCTGCTGTTGTCGATCGTGTTTTAGTGCGGCCGACGGGCGAAGGGAATGGAAATATGGCCGCTTGTGTCTCGTGCTGATGATTTAGACGTGAATCGAACAAAACCAAGGCATTGACCGTTACAAGTCGGTAATGTCGGAGACTTTGCGAGGAAGACGAAATGCGCCCTTTTACCGCCGCCACGATCCTGACGATGGCATACGCCTGCTTCATCACCACCACACCGACCAACGCCGCAAGCTTCGACTGCGATCGGATGGACCTTGCGGCCGACGAAAGCGCGATCTGCGGCAACCGTGTTCTCAACGATCTCGACGTGAAGATGGCGACCACCTTCGAGCTCATCAGCGGTTTGCTACCGATGGGCAATCGCGGAAAGCTGCAGGACGACCAGTCCGCGTGGCTGAAGAAAAGACAGGCCTGCGGCGGCGATGCGACCTGCTTGCGCAACGTCTATGACGAGCGGCTGAAACAGTTCGAGGACACCTACAACAATCTCGGTAAACCGCTCTAGGATACCGGCTCCGAGTTTCGGAGCGTTCGAGTTCGCAGCCGGCTATTCCTCGGAACGGCCGGAAGAGTTGCGATTGCCTTCGTAATGTCTCCTGAGCGGAAACGGCGGCAGCCAGGACTCCCGCCGGACGGTCCAGAGTTCGTAGGTCGGCATGAACTGATCGGGAGCGTCGAGCGATCCGAGGTTCACCTCGACTTCGTCTCCGCTGCGTCCGAAAACCGGCGAGCCGCAACGAGGACAGAAATGGCGCCCGGCATATTCGCCCGTTTCGCCGTTAACCGTCACCGCATCGTGCGGAAATATCGCCGAGGCATGAAAAAGCGCCCCGTGATGCTTGCGGCAGTCGAGACAGTGACAGATCCCCACCCGGTAAGGACGTCCCGTCGCGACAAGGCGGACATTGCCGCACAGGCAACCGCCGCTGAAACTTTCCATGCTTACCTCCTCCTCAAAACGGCCCTCCGCGGCAATTGCACCATGCGCAGATCTCAAGCCAACACCTGCTTGCGACGCGGACAGGACAGATCCATACACACATTAAAATCTACATATGGATATTGATGCCCTCGCAACATCCCATAGATAGATTCTGGACGGAACATTAAGTCATCGTTAAGGTTTGGAAGAGCCTGATGCAATCGCGGGTTTCGGGGGAGCTGGGGCAACACCGAGGCCAGACCATGACTGATACGATCCATCTGCCGGAAAATGCCACCGACAAAGACATCGCGACAGCCATCGCGAGCCTGACCTCGGGGGGAACCGTGGTCCTCCCCGAGAACGCCAACATCACCGTCACGGCACCGATCGTCGTGCGGATAGATGCGCAGGACATCAAAATCGACCTGAATGGCAGTACGCTGACGACCACCGGGAATTTCAGCGCCATCGACGTCTACGGGCAGGAAAAGCCGCTCCAGGACGTGGTGCTCGGCTCTGACGGGTCTGGAAATGCGACCATAACCTATGACAGCCTGCCGGCGGGTATCGAGGTCGGAAGCTGGCTGAAGGTCGTCTCGGACGACGCCTTGCCGGGCGATCACATCGATGGCGGCGACAAGGGGCTCAACACCAATCTCGGTCAAGCGGCCAGGGTGATCGCCATCGAGGGAAATACCGTCGTTCTCGATGGCTCGCTGGTGGAGCAGGAACTCTACTCCACCAATGTCCGTGCCGGCCTCTATGCCGAGGGCAGCTTCAGCCTCAGCAACGGCCATTTCGAGGGCATATACGACGACGAGATCGTCGAAGGCGGGCCGGCACTCGTGCGCGTGCGCTCGATGACGGATACCGAGATCAGCGATATCACAGTCCAGAACGCTTCAAACGGCATTGCCTTCATCAACAACGTCAATGCCAGCGCGACCGACGTCTCTGGCTCGACCCTGCATTCCGTCGTCCAGTCGGCGACCTCGCTGAACACCACGATCGACGGTCTCTTCGCCGAGCATGTCAATCACGGCGTTCTGGTGCATACGACCGGCACCACGCCGGATGCCGCATCCGCCTCCAACTATGGCGCCGATATCCAACTGGTGACCACCAACTCCGTTGTCTACGATGCAGCAAAGGCGGCCTATGACTTCCATTCGGAAAGCCGCGACGGGCTGTATACCGATGTGCTCGCCTTCGATTCCCGGATGTTCGGCGACCTTCGCGGGATCGGCAACACGTTCTCCGACAGCGCAGGGGCCGGAAACACCTATGGTGTCCAATTCTACGAATATGGCGACGGCGACGGGCGCAATTCGACAGTCGACAATCTGACCCTGCGCGAAACGACCAATTACAGCTTCATCATCAGCGGCCAGCCCCGCGACAACGTCGTGATCGACAGCCACTTCGAAAGCTATGGCAAGGGTTACAGCATCTCGCCGGATGCCGTCGAGTTTATCAATACAACGGTGAAGGAGAACGTCGTCGGCAATGCGGATACGCTCATCGGCACCGGCGAGGACGACAAGCTTCTCGGCGGACAAGGCCTGGATGCCCTGTCCGGCGGGGCCGGCAACGATTATCTGTGGGGCGGCGTCGGGGCCGACACCCTCGAAGGCGGCGCCGGACGCGACCGGTTCGCCTACAATGCGCTCGACGAAGGCGGGGACGTGATTACCGGCTTCGCCACCGGGGATGGCGGTGACGTGATCGATGTCTCCGTCCTCGGCCTCAGGCTCGGCTGGGACCAGGGCGATTATCTTGCACAGGGTCTCGTCCGGGTCGTGCAATCCGGCACCGACTCCGTGGTTCAGGCACGCGATGGCGACAATGGCTGGACGACACTCGCAACGCTCGACAACGTTCTCGCCAGTTCCTTTACCGCGGCCAATCTGCAGGTCAGGCTCTCCGAGCCGCTACCCGATCCTGTGACCCCGTCGACGCATTATTACGGCACCACCGGCGATAACTGGCTGAACGGCTCCTCCGGTGCGGACACCTTTCACGGGTCGGCGGGGAACGATTCCTATGTCTTCAACAATGCCCTCGACCAAGTTGCCGGAGGAGCCGATGACGGTGTGGATTCCGTCTGGGCATATCTCGGCGTCGACCTGCGCGGGCATAACGAGATCGAGAACATCCGGTTGAGGGTGGAAGCGGGCGAGGCCACGGTTTTCGGCAACGACGCAGCTAATCTCATTACCGGAAACAGCCAGTCCAACACCATCGTCGCAGGCCTCGGTATCGACAGTCTCTACGGCAAGGGCGGCGCCGACACCTTTGTCTTTGCCGAAGCCGGCAAGGCAAATGCCGACAATATCTGGGATTACAGCGCAGACGACCGGATCGCTCTGGAAAGCCGATTCTTCGTCGGGCTGGACGATGACGGCGACGGAGTTCTGGATGCCGACGCCTTCGTGGTCGCCTCAGCCGCCACGACGGAAGGACCGCAGATGATCTACAACAACAGTGACGGCAAGCTCTACTACGACAGCGACGGGGTGGGTGCGAAGGCAGCCGAACCCGTGGTCAACCTTCCGACCGCGAAAACCTACTTCGACATCGGGCACATCCTGCTTCTTTAGGTTCGGCAAGGAACGACCGAGTCTCAATCCGCGGGTCGCAGGTTTCAAGATCCGGAAAACACGAACGCCGGCAACATGGGTTGCCGGCGTTCGGTATCTTAGCCTTGAGCCGGCGTTATTCCGGCAGAATGCGCACGGCACCCTTGTCGGCCGAGCTTGCAAAGGCAGCATAGGCCTTGAGCGCAGTGGTGACATTGCGCCTGCGGGGATGTTCCGGCTTCCAGCCGGCCTTGTCCTGGGCGGCGCGGCGGGCTGCCAGCTCGTCTTCGGCCACCAGCAGCTTGATCGTGCGGTTGGGGATATCGATCTCGATGGTATCGCCCTGGCGCACCAGACCGATGGTGCCGCCGTTTGCGGCTTCCGGCGAGACGTGGCCGATGGAGAGACCCGAGGTGCCGCCGGAGAAGCGGCCATCGGTAATCAGCGCACATTCCTTGCCGAGGCCCTTGGACTTCAGATAGCTCGTAGGATAGAGCATTTCCTGCATGCCGGGGCCGCCCTTCGGGCCTTCGTAGCGGATGACAACGACGTCGCCGGCCTTGACCTCGTTGTTGAGGATGCCCTTGACGGCGGCGTCCTGGCTTTCGAACACGACGGCCGGACCGGTGAACTTCAGGATCGACTCGTCGACGCCGGCCGTCTTCACGATGCAGCCGTCGAGCGCAATATTGCCCCTCAGCACTGCGAGACCGCCATCCTTGGAGAAGGGATGCTCCACCGAACGGATGACGCCCTTTTCGCCGTCGATGTCCAGATCGTCCCAGCGGGCGTTCTGAGAGAAAGCCGTCTGGGTCGGAATACCGCCCGGCGCCGCCTTGAAGAACTCGCGGACGGCCTCCGAATTGGTGCGGGTGATATCCCAGCGATCGATGGCATCGCCCAGCGTCGTGGCGTGAACCGTCGGGCAGTCGCGATTGATGAGATTGCCGCGGTCGAGTTCGCCGAGGATGCGCATGATGCCGCCGGCACGATGCACGTCTTCCATGTGAACGTCGCTCTTGGCGGGCGCGACCTTCGACAGGCACGGAACCTTGCGGGAGAGCCGGTCGATATCGTCCATGGTGAAATCGACGTCAGCTTCGTGGGCGGCAGCGAGGATATGCAGGACGGTATTGGTGGAGCCGCCCATGGCGATGTCGAGCGCCATGGCGTTCTCGAAAGCGGCCTTGGACGCAATGGTGCGCGGCAGGGCCGTCGCATCGTCCTGCTCGTAATAGCGACGTGCGAGATCGACGATCAGATGGCCGGCCTCGACGAACAGCCGCTTGCGGTCGCCATGGGTGGCAAGCGTCGAGCCGTTGCCCGGCAGCGAGAGACCGAGCGCTTCGGTCAGACAGTTCATGGAATTGGCGGTGAACATGCCCGAGCAGGAACCGCAGGTCGGGCAGGCCGAGCGCTCGATTGCCTGAACGTCCTCGTCCGACACCTTGTCGTCGGCGGCGGCAACCATGGCATCGACCAGGTCGAGCGCATGCTTCTTGCCATGCAGGACGACCTTGCCGGCTTCCATCGGGCCGCCGGAGACGAAGACGGCCGGGATGTTGAGACGCAGCGCCGCCATCAGCATGCCGGGCGTGATCTTGTCGCAGTTGGAGATGCAGACCATGGCGTCGGCGCAATGGGCATTGACCATGTATTCGACGGAATCGGCAATGAGTTCACGCGAGGGCAGCGAATAGAGCATGCCGTCATGCCCCATGGCGATGCCATCGTCGACCGCGATGGTATTGAATTCCTTGGCGACGCCGCCAGCCGCCTCGATTTCGCGGGCGACGAGCTGACCGAGATCCTTCAGGTGCACGTGACCGGGAACGAACTGGGTGAACGAATTCACCACGGCAATGATCGGCTTGCCGAAATCGCTGTCCTTCATGCCCGTGGCGCGCCAAAGGCCGCGCGCACCGGCCATGTTGCGGCCATGGGTCGTGGTTCTCGAACGATAGGCTGGCATCTTGTGATCTCTTGCTTGCTTCTATGAAAAACTGCCACCGGCAGGAGTTTGGGCGTCTCTTCTAGCCGATTTCCCGCAGATCGACACTATCACAAGCCGAAAAAGTGGTACGGTTGTCGGCAGACGTCGACGCACACGTTTCATCTGCCTGCATCCGCCAGCATACGGAGCGTGGCCTCCCGATATTCATGTTATCAAAAATCCTTTGCCCGGAGAAGTTATCGACATGACAAACATCAAGAAACCGATTGCCCTCTGCCTCGCCGCCATCCTTGGCGCAGGCACCGCACTCGCCGAGGATCTCCCGAAGGATCCGGTTTCCATCAAGAACGGCGCGAGCGGATTGTGCCTCGACGTCATGGACGAAAGCCAGGAAGCCGGCGCAGGCGTCGTGCAGTCGGAATGCAAGGACGGCGACAGCCGGGCCTGGCGTATCGAGCAGGCCGATGGCGGCTATCGCATCGTCAACAAGAAGAGCAATCTCTGCCTCGACGTGCGCGGCGGCAGCCGTGCGAACGGCACTCCGACCGTTCAGTCGAACTGCGACGACACGACCAACCAGCTTTGGCGCATCGCGCCATCCAGCAACGGTTACTCGCTCGCCAATATGAAGAGCAATCTCTGCCTCAACGTTCCGAACTCCGTGCGGCGTCCCGGCATCGCCATCGTGCAATGGCCATGCCGCGCCAGCGCGGGCCAGAGCTGGAGCTGGTGAAAAATCCCAAAGAATATTGCGGGCTGCGGCCGTCCTTGCTCCGCCCGGCTCACGGCGCAAACACGAAAAAGTGGCGGGCGGGATTATTTTCACCGGCCTGAAACTCTGCTCTGCAATGCCGCGTATTGGTAAAATGAAAGCCGATGGTCAAAACGAAGGACCCGCACCATGTCACGCTACCGTCCGCCACACATTGCAGGCAACGAAATCACCCCGCAGGCGCTCTACCTGAACCGGCGCTCCTTTCTCGGGGCGGCGGCGGCCGGGCTGGCGCTCGGCTCCGCGCCTCAGGCCTATGCCGCCGCGCTTTCCGCCAAACCGGGGCCCTATACCCTGAGCGAGAAGCTGACGACCAGGCAGGACGCCACGACCTATAACAACTTCTACGAATTCGGCACCGGCAAGGCCGATCCGGCCGCCAATTCCGGCCGCTTCAAGCCTCGCCCCTGGACAATCGATATCGGCGGACTGGTCGCAAAGCCGCAGACGATCGACATCGAAACCATCATGAAAGACTTTACCATGGAGGAGCGCGTCTACCGGATGCGCTGCGTGGAGGCATGGTCGATGGTGATCCCCTGGATCGGCTTTCCGCTTTCCGCGCTGCTGGATCGCGTGGAACCGCTCGGCAGCGCCAAGTACGTCGCCTTCGAGACCGTCGTCCGGCCGGAGGAAATGCCCGGCCAGAGCGGCTTCTTCCAGTCCCTGCCCTGGCCGTATGTCGACGGGCTTCGTCTCGACGAGGCGCGCCATCCGCTGGCCATTCTCGCGACAGGGCTTTACGGCGAGACGCTGCCGAACCAGAACGGCGCACCGATCAGGCTGGTGGTTCCGTGGAAATACGGCTTCAAAGGCATCAAGTCGATCGTGAAGATCACCCTCACCGAAAAGCAGCCGCCCTGCACATGGAACATTGCGGCACCAAACGAATACGGTTTCTACGCCAATGTGAACCCGGCGGTCGACCATCCACGCTGGAGCCAGGCGACGGAGCGGCGCATCGGCGAAGCCGAGGGCCTGTTCGGCGGCGCACGGATCAACACCCTGCCCTTCAACGGATATGCCGACGAGGTCGCAGGCCTCTATTCCGGCATGGACCTGACGAAATTCTATTGAGATGGCAACGTCGGCACTTTCCGCACGGCTGAAACCGGCCTCCATCTGGGCGCTCTATGTCATCGGGCTCGTTCCCGGCCTTTATGCCTTCTATCTCGGCATCTATGGCGGGCTCGGGGCCGATCCGGTGCGCGCCTTCGAGCATATGCTCGGTCTATGGGCCCTGCGCTTCCTCTGTCTCGGCCTGCTCGTCACGCCCGTTCGCGACCTGTTAGGCATTAACCTAATTAGCTACAGGCGTGCATTGGGGCTTCTCGCCTTCTACTATGTGCTCGCCCATTTCACCGTCTACCTGACGCTCGACCGGGGACTGATCTTTTCCTCGATCTTCGGCGACATCGCCAAACGACCTTATATCATGCTCGGCATGGCGGCACTGCTGATGCTCGTCCCGCTGGCGCTGACCTCGAACAAATGGTCGATCCGCCGGCTGGGGAGCCGCTGGAACACGCTGCACAAGCTCGTCTACGCGGTCGCCGCGGCCGCCGTTCTGCATTATTCGCTTTCGCTGAAAGCCATAACCGCCGAACCCGCCTTTTATCTCGGCGCGGTAACGCTGCTGCTCGCCTACCGGATGGTCCGGCGGCGCATCCTGGACTGGAAGCGCGGCAGAAAGGGTGCAGTCATGCGACCGCAGCGCTCCGCTGGCACCTGAACATCGAAAGGCCGGCGCGAACGCCGGCCCCTGCTCTCCTGCATTCGCCCGCGGGCAGATCAGAACTGCTTCCTGAACAACCGGTCGAGCGAGAGATAGCCGCCGCCGAAGGCCGCGGCGAGGAAGACGCCGCCCGTCCAGAAAAGCGAGGCAAGTTCGGCCTTGCCCTGAACCTGATGCAGGAATTTCGCACCACCGTCGATCAGCCTGACCTTGGCCTCCGGAGTAAAGAACTCACTGCCGGCCTTCAGCGCATCGATGCCGGCCTGAGTCAGGAAGGCGTCTCCGTAGGGATGCGTGAAATGATACAGCAGGGTGATCGCCAGCATGACGCCGTTTGCGAGAGCGATCGGACGGGTGAAAAGGCCGAGGGCGATGAACATTCCGCCGAAGAATTGGAGGATCGCAAGGAAGGGCGACCACAGCCAACCGGGGTAGAAACCGAGATTTTCGACGAAACCGACCTGCGCCAGCGGCGCAGTGATCTTCGGCCATCCTTCGATGACAAGCATGCCGCCGACCGCCAGCCGGAATATGCTCCAGGCCATGGGCTGGGCGACCTTGTCATAGAACGGCCCCAAAGCCGGGATGAGCAGTCTTTCTTTTGTATTATCAAAGACTTCAATGGACATTTCATGCCTCACAATTTGCGCGTTGCAATGATTGGAGGGTAGGTCCGGCGGGCGAAAAACGCTTGACTCAGGTCAAGTTCACAGCGCTAAAATCGCCAATAAAGTTGAACGGTCCGTTCAACTTCCAGTGTTCACATCTGCGTGATGTGCCTTTTGCCGACCCAGGAAGGGGGCGCTCCAGAACCGAAACACGCGCCTTCCCGGGCCGTGCGAGCATTGCCGTGGAAAGTCGCGGCGGCTGTGACCCGTTGTTTGGAGGCATGGCGAGAAAAAATTCATGCCCTTGTCGATTCCGGCGTCTTTCGTTCGTCGTTAAATCACGCACCCGATCGAAACCCGGTGCGCAGGTTCATAAAGAGGAGAATGAGCAATGCGTGTAATTGTATTCGTAAAGGCCACGGAAGACAGCGAAGCGGGCATCATGCCCACGAACGAGCTCGGCGAGGCGATGGGCAAGTTCAACGAGGAACTGGTCAATGCCGGTATCATGCTCGGCGGCGATGGATTGAAGCCCTCATCCAAGGGAAAGAGGGTCGCCTTCGACGGGGCAAGCCGCCGGGTGATCGACGGGCCTTTTGCCGAGACGCGGGAACTCGTGGCCGGCTACTGGCTCTGGGAGGTCAAGGACATGGACGAGGCGGTGGAATGGGTGAAACGCTGCCCGAACCCGATGCCCGGCCCGAGCGAAATCGAAATCCGCCCCGTCTATGAGCTTTCCGACTTTGCAGATGCGTTGACGCCCGAGGTCATGGAACTGCATGAACGCACCGGCGCGAAGCTCGCGCAGCAGGACGGCCAGAAAAACTGACCCCGACACGGGAAGGAGGAAAACCATGACAAGGATGATCTTCGTCAATCTGCCGGTGAGAAACCTGGCGGCATCGCGGGATTTCTATATCGCGCTCGGCGGCACGGTGAACCCGCAATTCTCCGACGAGCAATCCAATTGCCTGCTTCTGTCGGAGGCCATAGGGGTGATGCTGCTCACGCATGAGCGCTACGGCCAGTTCACCAGCCGGCCGATCGGCGACGCGCGCCGCGAAACCCAGACATTGCTGGCCATCAACGTCGACAGCCGCGCGGATGTGGATTCCACCGTCGATCGCGCCGCTTCCGCCGGAGGCAGGGCCGACCCCAATCCCCTTCAGGACCACGGCTTCATGTACAGCCGCAGCATTGAGGATCCGGACGGCTATGTCTGGGAGGTCTTCTGGATGGACCCGGCGGTCGCATCCGGCGAAAAGCCGGCGGGCTGACGAGCGACCTTTCCTTGACTGGTACGGGACCGCCTCCATAATCGCGGCCGATGGAGGCTTCGGACACCCACAGAACGATTGAGACCGTCTACCGCATGGAGCGCGCCCGGCTGATCGCCGGGCTCGTCCGGATGCTGCGTGACGCGGGGCTCGCGGAGGAGCTGGCGCAGGATGCCCTGGTCAGCGCGCTTTCCGACTGGCCGAAGAACGGAATTCCGGCCAATCCCGGCGCCTGGCTGATGGCGGCCGCCAAACGGCGCGGCATCGATCAGTTGCGCCGGCGAAGGATGATCGACCGCAAGCATGCGGAGATCGGCCGCGATCTGGAGGAGGAACGCTTTGACGCATTCGGGGAGATCGAAGCGAAGATGGACGACGACATAGGCGATGAACGCCTGAGCCTCATCTTCACCGCCTGCCATCCCGCGCTTTCCACCGATGCCCGGGTGGCCCTGACGCTGCGGCTGATCGGCGGGCTGACTACGGGTGAGATCGCCCGGGCTTTTCTTTCCAGCGAACAGACGATCGCCCAGCGCATCGTCCGCGCAAAGAAGGCGCTGGGCAATGCCGGCATCGCCTATGAAGTGCCGCGCGGCGAACAGCGGGAATCGAGGCTCGCCTCCGTCCTGGAGGTGGTTTACCTCATCTTCAACGAGGGCTATGCGGCCAGTAGCGGCGAGGACGCCATCCGGCCGCAGCTTTCCCATGAGGCCATGCGGCTCGGCCGCATTCTCGCAGCGCTGGCGCCGGGCGAGCCGGAAGTGCATGGCCTGCTGGCGCTTATGGAGATCCAGGCTTCGCGTCTGCCGGCTCGCATCGGTGCCGATGGCATGCCGGTCCCCCTCACCCGCCAGAATCGCGCACGTTGGGACCGGTTGCTGCTGCATCGCGGGCTGGCAAGCCTGGAACGGGCGGAACGTTTCGGCGGCGCAAACGGCGTCTATGCGCTTCAGGCGGCGGTGGCCGCCTGCCATGCCCGCGCGGCACGCTACGAAGACACCGACTGGATGCGGATCGCCACGCTGTACGACCGGCTGCTCAATGCCTGGCCATCGCCCGTCGTCGGCCTCAACCGGGCAATTGCCCATTCCATGGCCTTTGGAGCGGAGACCGGGCTCGTCCTTCTAGCCGAACTGGAAAGCGAGCCGGCGCTCAAGGATTATGCTCCGCTGCATGCGGCAAGAGGGGATTTTCTGCAGCGAGTCGGCAGAAGGCCGGAGGCGAAGGCCGCCTTCGAACGGGCGGCAGCGCTTTCCGGAAACGAGCAGGAAAGAGCCTTTCTCCTGGCAAGAGCCGCAGGCGGCGGCTGACCGAGCCTCGCGGAGCAGCGACACGCAAAAGCCGGGTGAGCGCTCACCCGGCTTTTTCATTCATTCCCTTGCGGGAAGAACCTTATGCGGCTTCGGCAGCGTCGGCTTCAGCGGCGACGCGAGCCTTGTCGGCTGCGCCCTTGGCATTGACGTCGCGCTCTACGAATTCGATGACGGCCAGAGCGGCGTTGTCGCCCTGGCGGAAGCCGGCCTTCATGATACGCAGGTAGCCGCCGTTGCGGTTGGCATAACGCGAAGCGATGGAGTCGAAGAGCTTCTTGACGGCATCCTGATCGCGGATCTGCGAGATGGCCTGACGACGAGCGTGCAGGTCGCCGCGCTTGCCGAGGGTGACGAGCTTCTCGACGATCGGACGAATTTCCTTCGCCTTCGGAAGCGTGGTGACGATCTGCTCATGGGTGATGAGCGAAGCAGCCATGTTGGCGAACATCGCCTTGCGATGGCTGGCGGTACGGTTCAGCTTGCGACCGGCTTTCTGGTGGCGCATTGCTATTCTCCTTTAATGCAGGCTTCGCTTCGCACTTCGAGCGGCCCTGCCGTTTCCTGACACATACAGGCATTCGCCTGCAGTTTGACTGGAAAGGCAGAGGTGAACCTGCCTTTTTCTGACGCTTAGTACTGGTCTTCGTAGCGCTTGGCGAGATCTTCGATGTTCTCGGGCGGCCATGCCGGCACTTCCATGCCGAGGTGCAGGCCCATGGAAGCGAGAACTTCCTTGATTTCGTTCAGCGACTTGCGACCGAAGTTCGGAGTGCGGAGCATTTCTGCTTCCGTCTTCTGAATGAGGTCGCCGATATAGACGATGTTGTCGTTCTTCAGGCAGTTTGCCGAACGGACCGAAAGCTCGAGTTCGTCGACCTTCTTGAGGAGGGCCGGGTTGAAGGCGAGTTCGGTGACCGATTCTTCTTCGACTTCCTTCTGCGGTTCGTCGAAGTTGACGAAGACCGACAGCTGGTCCTGAAGGATACGGGCAGCAAAAGCGACCGCATCTTCACCGGTGACAGAACCATCGGTTTCGATGGTCATCGTCAGCTTGTCGTAGTCGAGAACCTGTCCTTCGCGGGTGTTCTCCACCTTGTAGGACACCTTCTTGACCGGCGAGTAGAGGCTGTCGACCGGGATAAGGCCGATCGGAGCATCTTCCGCGCGGTTACGCTCGGCCGGGACGTAGCCCTTGCCGTTGTTGACCGTGAACTCCATGCGGATCTCGGCGCCCTCATCGAGGGTGCAGATCACATGAGCGGGGTTCAGGATCTCGATGTCGCCGACCGTCTGGATATCGCCGGCGGTGACAACGCCCGGACCCTGCTTGCGCACGACCATGCGCTTTGCGTCGTCGCCATCCATCTTGATGGCGATTTCCTTGATGTTGAGCACGATGTCGGTCACGTCTTCCCGGACGCCCGGGATCGACGAGAACTCATGCAGCACGCCGTCGATCTGGACAGCCGTGACGGCCGCACCGCGAAGCGACGACAAAAGAACGCGACGGAGCGCGTTGCCGAGGGTCAGACCGAAGCCGCGTTCCAGCGGCTCGGCGACGAGCGTCGCCTTGGTGCGGCCCGACGAGGTGAACTCCACCTTGTTCGGCTTAATCAGTTCCTGCCAATTCTTCTGGATCATGACTTTACCTTCCGTTCGTCGCCACCATCCAATCGTGGCGACCGAGCTTTAGAAGCACCGAGAGGAGCGCCCCTGCGCTCATCGGTGTGATTAACGATGATCAGACGCGGCGCTTCTTGCGCGGACGGCAGCCATTGTGCGGGATCGGGGTCACGTCACGGATCGAGGTGATCATGAAGCCGGCAGCCTGGAGGGCGCGGAGAGCGGATTCACGACCGGAACCCGGACCGCAAACTTCCACTTCGAGAGACTTCATGCCGTGTTCCTGAGCCTTCTTGGCGCAGTCTTCAGCAGCGATCTGGGCGGCAAACGGGGTCGACTTGCGCGAACCCTTGAAACCCTTGGCGCCAGCCGACGACCAGGCAATGGCATTGCCCTGTGCGTCGGTGATGGTGATCATCGTGTTGTTGAACGTCGAGTTGACGTGGGCAACGCCCGACGAGATATTCTTGCGTTCGCGACGGCGAATGCGGGTGGCTTCCTTGGCCATAACTTCCCTTTCATTGATCTTGACACCGCCGTAATACCAGCGGCTACACCCAGGAAGGGCCAGCGACAGCCCTTACCAAACTCAAAGAAGGCCGGCACTGACGCGCCAGCCTTCCCTCCGGACAGAACCGGAAACTTACTTCTTCTTACCGGCGATCGCCTTGGCCGGACCCTTGCGGGTACGGGCATTGGTGTGCGTGCGCTGACCGCGAACCGGCAGACCGCGACGATGACGCAGGCCGCGATAGCAGCCGAGGTCCATCAGACGCTTGATGTTCATTGCGGTTTCGCGACGCAGATCGCCTTCGACCTGATAGTCACGGTCGATCGCTTCGCGGATCGCGAGAACCTCGGCGTCCGTGAGCTGATGGACGCGCTTGTCGGCCGGAATACCAACCTTTTCGATGATTTCCTGCGCGAATTTCGGACCGATCCCGTGGATGTAGCGGAGCGCAATTACTACGCGCTTCGCGGTCGGGATGTTGACGCCAGCGATACGTGCCACGCCTGTTCTCCTTGCTTCCAGTTGCCATCCGGCAAGTGGTGTCTCGTTACACGGCCAATCACGGCCGCAATTACAAATCAGGTTCTCAACAAGTCAAAACGATCGAACCCGGTCTTCCACTATGGAAGAACGCGCCGATCGCTTCAATGTCGCGAGTTGGCGCGCTGTTTAACGGAATCGGCGACGAAAAGCAACCGGCCCCGTGAAAATTCTTGTATCCCGCCGGGTTCAGAGCCCGGCCAGGATGGCTTCTATATCCGCCGTAACGTTGTCGATCTCGCCCATGCCGTCGACGGAATGCAGCTTGCCCTTGGCATAGTAGTAGCCAATGAGCGGCGAGGTTTCCTTGTAATAAGCCTGCAGGCGGGTACGAACCGTATCCCGGTTATCGTCCGGACGGCGTTTGAAGTGGGTCGAACCGCACTTGTCGCACACCCCTTCGACCTTCGGCTTCAGATTCGTGTCGTGATAGCCGGTGCCGCAATTGGCACAGGTGTAGCGACCGGCGATTCGGTCTGCGAGAACCTCGTCGTCGACACGGATTTCGATGACCGCCGAAAGATCGATCCCCTTGTCGGAAAGCATCTTTTCGGTCGCATCGGCCTGAATGAGCGTGCGCGGAAAGCCATCGAGGATGAAACCGTTCGCGCAGTCCGGAGCATCGATTCGCTCGGAGACGATGGCAATCACGATCTCGTCGGAAACGAGCTTACCGGCATCCATCACGGCCTTCGCGCGCTTGCCCACCTCCGTGCCTGCGCTGACAGCCGCACGGAGCATGTCGCCGGTCGACAGCTGCGGAATGCCATGCTTCTCAACGATTCTCTGGGCCTGCGTCCCCTTGCCCGCTCCCGGCGGACCCAAAAGGATAAGTCTCATCGTCCCCTCTTTCCTCCACGCAATTTCGACTTCTTGATCAGGCCCTCATACTGCTGTGCGATCAGATGACCCTGAATCTGTGCTACAGTATCGAGGGTGACGCTGACAACAATCAAAAGCGACGTACCACCAAGGGATAATGGCACACCGGTTTGGGAGACCAGGATCTCGGGGAGGATGCAGACGAAAACGAGATAGATCGCGCCGATGACCGTGATACGGGTCAGCACGTAGTCGATGTACTCGGCAGTACGCTCACCCGGACGAATGCCCGGAATGAAGCCGCCATGCTTCTTCAGATTGTCGGCCGTGTCCTTCGGGCTGAAGACGATCGCCGTGTAGAAGAAGGCAAAGAAGGCAATCAGCGCGGCGTAGAGCACCATGTAAAGCGGCTGGCCGTGGCCAAGCGCCGAAATGATGGAGGTCGCCCAGGCCGGAAGCGTGGTGGTTCCGGCAAAACCCGCAGCGGTGGCCGGCAGCAGCAGCAGCGACGACGCGAAGATCGCCGGGATAACGCCCGACGTGTTGAGCTTCAGCGGCAGGTGCGAGGTATCGCCCTGGAACATTCGGTTACCCACCTGGCGCTTCGGATACTGGATCAGAAGCCGGCGCTGGGCACGCTCGACGAAGACGATCAGGGCGATAACGCCGATAGCAACGACGATAACGGTCAGAATCAGTGCCGTCGACAGCGCGCCGGTGCGGCCGAGGTCGAGGGTGTGGGCAAGCGCGGTCGGAAGACCGGCGGCGATGCCCGCGAAGATAATCAGCGAAATGCCGTTGCCGATGCCGCGCGAGGTGATCTGTTCGCCGAGCCACATCAGGAACATGGTGCCGCCAAGCAGCGTGATGACGGTCGAAATACGGAAAAACCAGCCCGGATCGATCACGAGACCGTTGCCGCTTTCCAGGCCGACCGCAATGCCATAGGCCTGAAGCGTGCCGAGCAGCACCGTGCCGTAACGGGTGTACTGGTTGATGATCTTGCGGCCCTGCTCACCCTCTTTCTTCAGGTTCTCGAGCGCCGGAACGACCGAAGTCATGAGCTGCACGATGATCGAAGCCGAGATATAGGGCATGATGCCGAGGGCGAAGATCGCCATGCGCTCGACGGCGCCGCCCGAAAACATGTTGAACAGGCCGAGAATGCCTCCGGACTGTCCCTGGAAAGCGGCGGCATAGGCCTCCGGGTTGAGGCCGGGCAGCGGAATATGGGTGCCCAGGCGATAGACCAGCAAGGCGGCCAGAGTGAACCACAAGCGCTTCTTCAGATCCTCCGCCTTGGCGAAGGTCGAGAAGTTGAGGTTCGAGGCCAATTGTTCCGCTGCAGAAGCCATGAAATTCTCCGCAAAACCAAATCCGGCTGAGCTTTGCCAGACCGGAGGTCATTCGTCCAATTGTTTTAAAAGAAAACCGGGCGCGGGAGAGATTGCGGTGCAATCGCATGCCTCACCCTTGTTTTCCAGAATGTCCCGGAAGACGGACGAAAGCCCGCCCATGGGCAGTGAGGCTCACATATGGGAGCAAGATCGCCCGGTGTGAAGCACCCCGGGCGATCGATCTGTCAGTTATTCAGCGGTTTCCGCAGCAGCGGCGAGCAGCTTGATCGAGCCGCCGGCCTTTTCGATCTTCTCGACGGCAGCCTTGGAGGCGCCGGCAACTTCGATCGAAAGCTTTGCCTTCAGTTCGCCGTCGGACAGGATGCGAACGCCGTCCTTCGGGCGACGGATAACGCCGGCTGCCTTGAGAGCAGCTGCGTCGACCGTTGCCTTTGCGTCGAGCTTGCCGGCATCGATCGCGGTCTGGATACGGCCGAGCGAAACGGTGACGTATTCAGAAGCGAAGATATTGTTGAAGCCGCGCTTCGGCAGGCGACGATAGATCGGCATCTGGCCGCCTTCGAAGCCGTTGACAGCAACGCCCGAACGAGCCTTCTGACCCTTGACGCCGCGGCCGCCGGTCTTGCCCTTGCCGGAGCCGATACCGCGACCTACGCGGATACGGTCCTTGGAGGCGCCTTCGTTGTCCTTGATTTCATTCAGTTTCATGATGACTTCCTCCGTCTCACTTCTCGTCGACGACGCGAACGAGATGCTGGACAGCACGGATCATGCCGCGAACCGAAGGCGTATCCTCCAGGGTGCGGACCCGGTGCATCTTGTTGAGGCCCAGACCGATGAGCGTCTTGCGCTGCACTTCCGGACGGCGAATGGGCGAACCGATCTGCTCGACCGTGATCGTCTTCTTGGCTTCAGACTTCTTTGCCATGATTCCAGCTCTCCTTATTCTTCAGAGGCATTGCCGGAAGCGGCACGGCGAGCCTGCAGCGTTGCATACTTGATGCCGCGCTGAGCTGCGATGTCCTTCGGATGCACCTGATGCTTCAGGGCGTCGAACGTGGCGCGAACCATGTTGTAAGGGTTCGACGAGCCGGTCGACTTGGCGACAACGTCATGCATGCCGAGCGTTTCGAAGACGGCGCGCATCGGACCACCGGCGATGATGCCGGTACCGGCCTTGGCGGAGCGCAGCAGAACCTTGCCGGCGCCATGGCGGCCGTTGACGTCGTGATGCAGCGTACGGCCGTCGCGCAGCGGTACAAAGATCATGTCGCGCTTGGCGGATTCAGTCGCCTTGCGGATAGCTTCCGGCACTTCGCGTGCCTTGCCATGGCCGAAACCGACCCGGCCCTTCTGGTCGCCGACGACGACGAGAGCAGCAAAGCCGAAACGACGGCCGCCCTTCACCACCTTGGCGACGCGATTGATAGCGACCAGCTTGTCGACGAACTCGCTGTCACGCTCTTCACGGTTCTGGCGATCTTCGCGAGAACCACGCTTTTCCTGTGCCATTGTCCTTTTCCTTTTTCTTTTCCGGGTGCAATCGGCAGATTACGAAAAATTCCGCCCTGCCCCTTTTCCGGGGTCAGCAGCGAAATCCGGGAAACCGGCAAACGCCGGAAATCCGCCCGGGCAGGCCCGGACGGATATTCGAGATCAGAAGTTCAGGCCGCCTTCGCGAGCTGCTTCCGCCAGGGCCTTGATACGGCCGTGATAGATGAAGGCGCCACGGTCGAATACAACTTCCTTGACGCCAGCCTTGGCGGCGCGCTCTGCAACGAGCTTGCCGACGGCTGCTGCGGCTGCAACGTCCGCACCGGTCTTCAGCGAAGAACGCAGATCCGTATCGAGGGTCGATGCGGCAGCGAGCGTACGACCAGCGACATCGTCGATGACCTGAGCGTAGATGTTCTTCGACGAGCGATGTACCGACAGACGCGGACGGCCATTGGCCACCGCCTTGATCTGACGCCGTACGCGATTGGCACGACGTACAAGTGCTTCTTTCCTGCTTGCCATTTCGCGCGTTCCTTACTTCTTCTTGCCTTCTTTGCGGACAATCCGCTCTTCGGCATACTTGACGCCCTTGCCCTTGTAGGGCTCGGGGCCGCGATATTCGCGGATCTCGGCAGCGACCTGACCGACCTGCTGCTTGTTGATGCCGGAAACCACGATTTCCGTCGGCTTCGGAACGGCGATGGTGATGCCGACCGGCGGCTCATAAACCACGTCGTGGCTGAAGCCGAGCGCGAGCTGCAGGTTCTTGCCCTGCATGGCGGCACGGTAACCGACGCCGTTGATTTCGAGCTTGCGCTCGTAACCGTCCTTGACGCCCTTGAAGATGTTCTCGACCATGGTGCGGGACATGCCCCACTTGGAACGAGCATCCTTGGTAGCGTTGCGCGGCTGGACGACAACGGCGTTGTCTTCGAGCTTCACGGAGATCTCGTCATTTGCGACGAAGAAAAGTTCGCCCTTCGGGCCCTTGGCAGTAACCTTCTGGCCATCAACGGTGGCCGTGATCCCTGCAGGAACCGGAACGGGCTTCTTACCGATACGAGACATTGTTTAATCCTGTCTGTTCGTTCTGGAGATCCCTGCCCTGTCTTAGAAGACGGAGCAGAGAACCTCACCACCAACGTTCTGTTCGCGAGCCTGGTGATCGGCCATCACACCCTTCGGAGTCGAAAGGATGGTGATGCCGAGGCCGTTCGCGACCTGCGGGATGGACTTCACCGAGACATAGACCCGGCGGCCCGGCTTGGAGACACGGCCGATCTCGCGGATGACCGAAGCACCTTCGTAGTACTTCAGTTCGATCTGCAGCTCGGACTTGCCATTGCCATAATCGACCTGGGAGTAGCCGCGGATATAACCCTCGGCCTGCAGGACATCGAGAACGCGTGCACGCAGCTTGGAGGCCGGAGTGGATACCGAGCTCTTGCGGCGGGCGGCGCCGTTACGGATACGGGTGAGCATATCGCCCAACGGATCAGTCATCGTCATTTGCCCGTCTCCTTACCAGCTCGACTTCACAACGCCCGGCACCTTGCCGAGGTTGCCCAGCTCGCGAAGCGCGATACGCGACATCTTGAGCTTGCGGTAGAACGCACGCGGACGACCGGTCACTTCGCAACGGTTGCGAATGCGGGTCTTGGAGCCATCGCGCGGCAGGTCTGCCAGCTTCAGGGTTGCCTTGAACCGCTCTTCAATCGGAAGAGACTGGTTCATGATCGTTGCCTTCAGCGCGGCGCGCTTGGCGGCCTGCTGGGCAACTGTCTTGCGGCGGCGCTTGTTCTTTTCAACTGCGCTTGTCTTCGCCATATCGAAGTTCCTCTTCTACGCTCGTCGTTACGGTTACTGACGGAACGGGAAGTTGAACTCTTTCAGAAGAGCCCGTGCTTCGTCGTCCGTGTTTGCCGTCGTGCAAACGATGATGTCCATGCCCCACATCTGATCAACCTTGTCGTAGTTGATCTCAGGGAACACAATGTGCTCCTTGATGCCCATGGCGAAGTTGCCACGGCCGTCAAAGCTCTTCGGGTTCAGGCCACGGAAGTCGCGAACGCGCGGCAGCGCGATGTTGACCAGGCGATCCAGAAATTCATACATCCGGGCGCCACGCAGGGTGACCTTTGCACCGATCGGCATGCCTTCGCGGACCTTAAAGCCAGCGATGGAGTTGCGCGCACGGGTGATGACCGGCTTCTGACCAGCAATGGCAGCCAGGTCGGCGGCAGCAACGGTCGGCTTCTTCGAGTCGCCGGTGGCTTCGCCCACACCCATGTTGATCACGATCTTTTCCAGCTTGGGGATCTGCATCTCGTTAGCGTAGGAGAACTTCTCCTGCATAGCGGCGCGAATCCGGGAAACGTAGTCCTTCTTGAGCCGCGGCTCATACTTTGCCTCAGCCATCGATCACATCTCCCGAACGCTTGGCCACACGAACCTTCTTGCCATCGACAACCTTGAAACCGACGCGGGTCGGCTTGCCGTCCTTGTCAGCAATCGCGAGGTTCGACAGATGAATCGAAGCTTCCTTGCTGATGATGCCGGCTTCCTGGTTCTGCGTCTGGCGCTGGTGGCGCTTCACGACGTTGATGCCACGGACGACCGCACGGTCTTCCTTCGGCATAACCTGGATAACTTCACCGGAACGACCCTTGTCCTTGCCGGTCAGTACGACGACCTTGTCGCCCTTACGAATCTTTTGCATCGTCGTCGCTCCCTTACAGAACTTCCGGAGCCAGCGAGATGATCTTCATGTGGTTCTTGGCGCGAAGTTCGCGCGGAACCGGTCCGAAGATACGGGTGCCGATCGGCTCTTTCTTGTTGTCGATAAGAACGGCAGCGTTGTTATCGAAGCGGATGACGCTGCCGTCGGGACGACGGATGTCCTTGGCGGTACGCACAACAACCGCCTTCATTACATCGCCCTTCTTGACGCGGCCGCGCGGAATGGCTTCCTTGATCGAGACGACGATGATGTCGCCGATCGAAGCGTACTTGCGCTTGGAGCCGCCCAGCACCTTGATGCACATGACACGACGTGCGCCGGAATTATCCGCCACGTCGAGGTTAGTCTGCATCTGAATCATGTCAGGTCGCCTTCTTGTTGTAACCGGAACGGTTGGGCACAGCGGCCCCCTATCCCGGCTTATGATAAATTTCGATTGTCGCGCGGAAAGATGTTGCCAGGGTGGTTTCCCCTCAAGGGACCTTCCGTGCGCTCAAAGCAAAAGAACGCCCGTTGCCGGAGCGTTCCTGCGCCAATGGCCTGCTTCATACAGGTTTTTGCGCAAGGTTCAAGCCCTCGCGCAAAACTCTGTGAAAATTAAGCCTGGGCGGCAATAACCGTCCAGCGCTTGTCCTTGGAGATCGGTGCGCATTCCTCGATGGAAACCACGTCACCTACCTTGTACTGGTTGTTCTCGTCGTGCGCCTTGTACTTCTTCGACCGGCGAACGGTCTTCTGAAGCAGCGGATGAGCAAAACGGCGCTCGACACGTACAACGACAGTCTTTTCGTTCTTGTCGCTGACGACAACGCCCTGCAGAATGCGTTTAGGCATGTTCTTCTGGTCCTTAGGCCTTGGCTTCTGCCGCCTTCTGGCGGGCGATGGTTTTGACGCGGGCGATATCCTTGCGGACTTCGTTGATTCGCGACGACTTCTCGAGCTGGCCAGTCGCCTTCTGGAAGCGCAGGTTGAACTGCTCCTTCTTCAGCTTGGCAAGCTCGTCATTCAACTGATCGGCGCTCATGGCGCGAACGTCTGCGGCTTTCATGGGCTTGATCCTTACTCTGCAATGCGCTGTACGAAGCGCGTCTTGACCGAGAGCTTGGCCGAGCCGAGACGAAGCGCCTCGCGGGCGATCTCCTCGGAAACACCGTCGATCTCGAACATCATGCGGCCGGGCTTGACCTTGCATGCCCAGTATTCGACGGAGCCCTTACCCTTACCCATACGGACTTCGGTAGGCTTTGCCGTTACCGGAACATCGGGGAATACCCGGATCCAGACGCGACCGGCGCGCTTCATGTAACGCGTGATTGCACGACGAGCAGCTTCGATTTCGCGAGCGTTGACGCGGTTCGGCTCAAGAGACTTAAGACCGAACTCGCCGAATGCCAGGTCGAAACCGCCCTTGGCAACACCCTTGATGCGGCCCTTGAACTGCTTGCGGTATTTTGTACGCTTTGGCTGCAACATTTTCTTGTTTCTCCGAACTTATCTTTCGCCAGCGACAATCAAGCGTTCTCGCGGCGACGTTCGCCACGTTCACGGCTTGCCGGACCCTGCGCGTCACCCTCAAGTGCACGACGCTCGGAAGCCATCGGATCGTGCTCAAGGATTTCGCCCTTGAAGATCCAGACCTTCACGCCGCAGATACCGTAAGCGGTTTCGGCTTCAGCCGTACCGTAGTCGATGTCCGCACGCAGCGTGTGCAGCGGAACGCGGCCTTCGCGGTACCATTCGGTACGAGCGATTTCCGCACCGCCGAGACGGCCGGCGCAGGTGATCTTGATGCCTTCGGCGCCAAGACGCATGGCCGACTGAACGGCGCGCTTCATCGCGCGACGGAAAGCGATACGGCGCTCGAGCTGCTGGGCGATCGACTGGGCAACCAGGGTTGCATCGACTTCCGGCTTGCGCACTTCAACGATGTTGAGGTGCGTTTCGGAGCTCGTCATTTCGGAAAGCTTCTTGCGGAGCTTCTCGATGTCTGCGCCCTTCTTGCCGATGATGAGACCCGGACGAGCCGAATGGATCGTGACGCGGCACTTCTTGTGCGGACGCTCGATGACCACCTTGGCGATGCCAGCCTGCTTCAGCTCTTCCATCAGGTAAGCGCGGATCTTCAGATCCTCGTGAAGCAGCTTGCCGTATTCGGCGTTATCGGCGAACCAGCGGCTGTCCCACGTGCGGTTGATGCCCAGACGGAAACCGATCGGATTGATTTTCTGACCCATTATGCGGCCTCCCCTTTGGCTTCGACTTCGCGCACCACGATGGTGAGGTGCGAGAACGGCTTTTCGATGCGCGATGCGCGGCCGCGGCCACGAGCGTGGAAACGCTTCATGACGATCGACTTGCCGACATAGGCTTCCGCCACGATGAGCTGGTCAACGTCGAGGTCGTGGTTGTTCTCGGCGTTTGCGATTGCCGATTCCAGCGTCTTCTTGACGGAGCCGGCGATGCGCTTGCGCGAGAATTCGAGATCGGCCAGAGCGCGGTCGACCTTCTTGCCGCGGATCAGCGCGGCAACCAGGTTGAGCTTCTGGGGGCTGACGCGGAGCGTGCGCGCAACGGCCTGCGCCTCGTTGTCCTTCAGCCGGCGTTCGGCTTTTGCCTTGCCCATGATTACTTCCTCTTCGCCTTCTTGTCCGCACCGTGACCGTAGTAGGTCCGGGTGGGAGCGAATTCACCGAACTTGTGTCCGACCATGTCTTCGTTGACGCTGACCGGAACATGCTTGCTGCCGTTGTAGACACCGAAGGTGAGACCGACGAACTGCGGCAGGATGGTGGAGCGACGGCTCCACATCTTGATTACTTCGTTACGACCGCCTTCACGAACCTTCTCAGCCTTCTTGAGAAGATAGCCGTCGACGAACGGGCCTTTCCATACTGAACGAGCCATTTCTGACTAACCTCTCTTACTTCTTCTTCAGGTGGCGCGAGCGCATGATGAACTTGTCGGTCGACTTGTTCGAACGGGTGCGCTTGCCCTTCGTCGGCTTGCCCCACGGGGAAACCGGATGACGGCCACCGGAGGTGCGGCCTTCACCACCGCCGTGCGGGTGGTCGACCGGGTTCATGACGACGCCGCGGTTATGCGGGGTCTTGCCGCGCCAGCGGGTACGACCGGCCTTGCCGTCGTTGATGTTGGCGTGATCCGGGTTGGATACGGCACCGACGGTGGCCAGGCAGGAGCCCGGCACGAGGCGCTGTTCACCCGAGTTCAGGCGCAGGATCGCCATGCCGGCATCGCGGCCGACGAGCTGTACGTAGGTACCGGCCGAACGGGCGATCTGACCACCCTTGCCCGGCTTCATCTCGACGTTGTGAACGATCGAGCCGACCGGGATGTACTGCAGCGGCATGGTGTTGCCGGGCTTCACATCGACGGCCTTTTCGGAGGCGATGACCTTATCGCCGGCAGCAAGGCGCTGCGGAGCGAGGATGTAGGCCTGTTCGCCATCGGCATAGGTGACCAGCGCGATGAAGGCAGTGCGGTTCGGGTCGTATTCCAGACGCTCAACGGTGCCTTCGACATCGAACTTGCGACGCTTGAAGTCAACGAGACGGTAGGAGCGCTTGTGACCGCCGCCGATAAAGCGAGCAGTGATGCGACCGAGGTTGTTACGGCCGCCGCTCTTCGAGAGACCTTCCGTCAGCGCCTTGACCGGCTTGCCCTTGTAAAGGCCCGAACGGTCGACGATGACGAGCTGACGCTGGCTCGGAGTGATCGGATTGAAACTTTTCAATGCCATTTTCTTGTTCCCTACCTCAGACGCCCGTCGACACGTCGATGGACTGACCTTCGGCGAGCGTTACGATCGCCTTCTTGACGTCCTTCTGCTTGCCGGCGAAGCCGCGGAAACGCTTGATCTTGCCCTTGCGCAGCAGCGTGTTCACGGCGGTGACCTTGACACCGAAGAGCGCTTCGACCGCAGCCTTGATTTCAGGCTTGGTCGCACCCTTGGCGACGTTGAAGACGACCTGGTTCTGTTCGGATACCAGGGTCGACTTTTCAGTGATCGACGGAGAGACGATCACGTCGTAGTGGCGAAGATCAGTCATTTGAACCGCTCCTCCAGAGCTTCAACCGCAGCCTTGGAAAGCACGAGCTTGCCGCGACGCAGGATGTCGTAAACGTTGATGCCCTGAACCGGCAGAACATCGACGTTCGGGATGTTTGCGGCAGCGAGCTTGAAATTGCCATCGATCTCGGCGCCGCCGATCAGGAGAGCATTGGTGAGGCCGAGCGAAGCGAAGCTGCCGATCAGCGCCTTGGTCTTTGCTTCCGCAGCGACGAGCTGGTCGACGATGATGAGGTCCTCAGACTTCAGCTTGGCCGAGAGCGCGTGACGCAGAGCGAGAGCGCGAACCTTCTTCGGCAGGTCGTGGGCATGGCTGCGGACAACCGGGCCATGAGCCTTGCCACCGCCGCGGAACTGCGGAGCGCGAGCCGAATGGTGACGAGCGCGGCCCGTACCCTTCTGCTTGTACATCTTGGAGCCGGTGCGGGAGACTTCGCCACGGGTCTTGATCTTGTGGGTGCCCTGGCGCTTGTTTGCCAGCTGCCAACGGATCACACGGGCAATAATGTCTTCGCGCGGCTCAAGGCCGAAAATCGCATCCGACAGAGAAACCTTGCCGGCGTCCTTGCCCTCGAGGGTCTTGACGTTCAATTCCATTGGTTTGGCTCCTTACTTCGCCGACTTCACGGCGTCGCGCACGATGATCCAGGAACCCTTCGAACCGGGAACAGCGCCCTTCACAAGGATCAGACCACGATCTTCATCGGTCGAAACGACTTCGAGATTCTGAGTAGTGACGCGGGTCTGGCCCATGTGGCCAGCCATGCGCTTGCCCTTCCAGACCTTGCCCGGATCCTGGTTGTTACCGGTCGAACCGTGCGAACGGTGCGAAACCGAAACGCCGTGGGTTGCGCGCAGACCACCGAAATTGTGGCGCTTCATCGCACCGGCAAAACCCTTACCGATCGTCGTGCCGGTGACGTCAACCAGCTGGCCAGCCGCAAAATGGCTTGCGGTAAGCTGGGAGCCGACATCGATCAGATTGTCTTCCGATACGCGAAACTCGACGAGCTTCGCCTTCGGCTCAACGCTGGCAGCAGCGAAGTTGCCGCGCATGGCCTTCGAAGTATTCTTGACCTTCGCCTGACCGGCGCCGAGCTGCACGGCCGTATAGCCGTTCTTCTCGACGGTGCGCTGGGCAACGACCTGTACGTTATCCAGCCGCAGAACTGTTACCGGGATATGCTCGCCGGCGTCGTTGTAGACGCGGGTCATTCCCACTTTCTGTGCAATCACACCTGAACGCATTGGTTCATTCCTCTTGAGAGTCGAGTCAGAGCCCGAAAGCCCCTTCCCTTGCCTCTTTGTTTAAGGATTCCGTTCAGGCCCTTCCGGACCATCAGGTTTCCCGTTTCGAGAAGTCGTTGGCAGGTCTTGCCACGTACCTTCCTTGTTATTTCGGCTCTCGCCGGAATTCCTTCTTAAAGCTTGATCTCGACGTCTACGCCGGCGGCCAGATCGAGCTTCATCAGAGCGTCAACGGTCTGCGGGGTCGGATCAACGATATCGAGAAGACGCTTATGGGTGCGCATCTCGAACTGTTCGCGGCTCTTCTTGTCGACGTGAGGCGAACGGTTAACAGTAAATTTTTCAATGCGAGTCGGAAGCGGTACCGGGCCGCGAACGCTTGCACCGGTGCGCTTTGCGGTCGAAACAATCTCCCGCGTGGAGGCATCGAGAACCCGGTGATCAAACGCCTTCAGGCGGATGCGGATATTCTGGCCGTTCATTCGACTTGTCCTTGTTCGTTTTCTTGCGTCCCGCATACGCAGAGACAGTGAATTACCAATTACTGGCCGGCCCCGGATTATCAAAAATCACAGGGACACCGCGGGGGCGCCCCTGTCACTTGCTATTCTCAGAAACCTGCCAGGTCTCGATCTTCGCGAGATCGACTCAACGCAGCGAAAAACGGACGACGATAACACCGTCCGTTTTCTTCGTGGCCGGCACATACAATGCCGGCGGAGATTCGTCAACCGAATATTGAGAAACGGAGCGGCGATTTCCCGCCGCTCCGCATTCAATCACTCGATGATGGAGGCGACGATACCGGCGCCGACGGTGCGGCCGCCTTCGCGGATCGCGAAGCGCAGCTTTTCTTCCATCGCGATCGGAACGATCAGCTCGACGTCAACGGTCACGTTGTCGCCCGGCATGACCATTTCCGTGCCTTCCGGAAGCGTCACGATGCCCGTCACGTCCGTCGTGCGGAAGTAGAACTGCGGACGGTAGTTCGTGAAGAACGGCGTATGACGGCCGCCTTCTTCCTTCGTCAGGATGTAGGCTTCGGCCTTGAACTTCTTGTGCGGCTTCACAGAGCCCGGCTTGCACAGGATCTGGCCACGCTCGACGCCGTTGCGGTCCACACCGCGAAGCAGCGCGCCGATGTTGTCGCCGGCCTGGCCCTGGTCCAGAAGCTTGCGGAACATTTCAACGCCCGTGCAGGTCGACTTGATGGTCGGACGGATGCCGACGATCTCGACTTCTTCACCGACCTTGATGATACCGCGCTCGACGCGGCCCGTCACAACCGTACCACGGCCAGAGATCGAGAACACGTCTTCGATCGGCATCAGGAACGGCTGGTCGATCGGGCGTTCCGGCGTCGGGATGTAGGCGTCGACGGCTTCCATCAGCGCGCGGATCGCGTTCTCGCCGATTTCCTTGTTCGAGTCTTCCAGAGCAGCAAGAGCAGAGCCCTTGATGACCGGGATGTCGTCGCCCGGGAAGTCGTAGGACGACAGAAGTTCGCGAACTTCAAGCTCGACAAGCTCCAGAAGTTCCGCGTCGTCGACCTGGTCGACCTTGTTCAGGAACACCACGATCGCCGGAACGCCGACCTGACGGGCCAGCAGGATGTGCTCGCGGGTCTGCGGCATCGGGCCGTCGGCTGCCGAGCATACCAGGATCGCGCCGTCCATCTGCGCAGCACCCGTAATCATGTTCTTGACGTAGTCGGCGTGGCCGGGGCAGTCAACGTGGGCGTAGTGACGGTTGGCCGTCTCGTACTCAACGTGCGCCGTCGAGATCGTGATGCCGCGGGCCTTTTCTTCCGGAGCCGCGTCAATCTGGTCATAGGCCTTGAACTCACCGAAAAACTTCGTGATCGCTGCCGTCAGAGACGTCTTGCCATGGTCAACGTGGCCGATCGTGCCAATGTTAACGTGCGGCTTCGTGCGCTCAAACTTACTCTTTGCCATTTTCGGCTCTCCGTTTTCCTGTTTTCCCTTGAGGGAAGAATTCCGTTGTTATTGCGAGGTCCTAACGTATTCCGGTCACTTCTGACCGGAATACTTCGCCTGGATTTCCTGGGCCACGTTGGACGGCACAGGCGCATAGTGGTCGAACACCATCGAGTACTGGGCGCGACCCTGCGACATCGAGCGCAGGTTATCGACGTACTTGAACATGTTCGCCAGCGGCACGTGGGCGTTGATGACCACGGCGATGCCGCGGCTTTCCTGACCTTGGATCTGACCACGGCGGGAGTTGAGGTCGCCGATCACGTCACCGACATAGTCTTCCGGCGTGACGACTTCGACCTTCATCATCGGCTCGAGGAGCTGGGCACCGGCTTCGCGGGCAGCTTCACGGAAGCATGCGCGGGAAGCGATTTCGAAGGCCAGAACCGACGAGTCAACATCGTGGAAGGCACCGTCAACCAGCGTCGCCTTGACGCCGAGCATCGGGAAGCCAGCCAGCGGACCCGAAGACAGGACGCTTTCGATACCCTTCTGAACGCCCGGGATGTATTCCTTCGGAACGGCACCGCCGACGATCTTCGATTCGAACTTGAAGTCGTCGCCTTCCGGGTTCGGTTCGAAGATGATCTTGACGCGAGCGAACTGACCGGTACCACCCGACTGCTTCTTGTGGGTGTAGTCCTTTTCCGTCTGGCGCGTGATGGTTTCGCGGTAGGCAACCTGCGGAGCACCGACGTTGGCTTCAACCTTGAACTCGCGACGCATGCGGTCGACGATGATGTCGAGGTGAAGTTCGCCCATGCCGGCAATGATGGTCTGGCCGGATTCCTGGTCGGTCTTGACGCGGAAGGACGGGTCTTCGGCCGCCAGGCGGTTGAGCGCGAGGCCCATCTTTTCCTGGTCGCCCTTGGACTTCGGTTCGATCGCGATCTGGATAACCGGCTCCGGGAATTCCATGCGCTCAAGGATAACCGGCTTCAGCGGATCGCAGAGCGTGTCACCCGTCGTGGTTTCCTTGAGGCCGGCGAGAGCAACGATGTCGCCTGCGAAGGCTTCTTCGATGTCTTCACGGCTGTTGGAGTGCATCTGCAGCATGCGGCCGACGCGCTCGCGCTTGTCCTTGACCGTGTTCATGACCGAAGCGCCCTTTTCGAGCTTGCCCGAGTAGATACGGGCGAAGGTCAGCGAACCGACGAAGGGGTCGTTCATGATCTTGAACGCGAGCATGGAAAGCGGCTCGTTGTCATCAGCGTGACGCTCGATTTCGGCTTCCGTCTTGGCGTCGATGCCCTTGATCGCCGGAATGTCGAGCGGCGACGGCAGATAGTCGACGACGGCGTCGAGCAGCGGCTGAACGCCCTTGTTCTTGAAGGCGGTACCGCAGAACATCGGGTGGAACTTGACGTCGATCGTGCCGCGACGAACGAGTTCGCGGATCTTGTCGTTGTCAGGCATGTCGCCGTTCAGATAGGCTTCCATCGCTTCTTCGTCGATCTCGACAACCGTCTCGATCAGCTTTTCGCGATATTCTTCAGCCTTTTCCTTCAGGTCAGCCGGGATCTCGACGACATCCCACTGGGCGCCGAGAGACTCGTCGCGCCAGATCAGTGCGTTCATCTCGATCAGGTCGACAACGCCCTTGAAGTCGCTTTCAGCGCCGATCGGCAGCTGCATGACGACGGCGGTGGCGCCGAGGCGGGTCTTAATCATCTCGACGGAGCGGTAGAAGTCCGCACCGGTCTTGTCCATCTTGTTGCAGAAGATCATGCGCGGAACATGATACTTCTCGGCCTGACGCCAGACGGTTTCCGTCTGCGGCTCAACGCCGGCGTTGGCGTCGAGCAGAGCAATCGCACCGTCGAGCACGCGCAGCGAACGCTCGACTTCGATGGTGAAGTCAACGTGGCCGGGGGTGTCGATGATGTTGAAGCGGCGGGTCTTGCCGTCGCGACCCTTCCAGAAGGTCGTGGTGGCAGCGGACGTGATGGTGATGCCGCGTTCCTGCTCCTGCTCCATCCAGTCCATGGTAGCAGCGCCGTCGTGCACTTCGCCGATCTTGTGAGACTTACCGGTGTAGTAAAGGATACGCTCGGTGGTCGTGGTCTTGCCGGCATCGATGTGGGCCATGATGCCGAAATTGCGGTAGTCTTCGATTTTATATTCGCGAGCCATACGGACTGCCTTTCAATATTCGATCGTTGGATTACCAGCGGTAATGCGAGAAGGCGCGGTTCGCGTCGGCCATCTTGTGCGTGTCTTCACGCTTCTTGACGGCGGAGCCACGGTTGTTGGCGGCATCCATGAGTTCGCCGCAGAGGCGATCGATCATGGTGGTCTCGTTGCGCTTGCGGGCGGCAGCGATCAGCCAACGGATTGCAAGAGCCTGGCGACGCTCCGGACGTACGTCAACCGGAACCTGATAGGTTGCACCACCGACGCGGCGGGAACGAACTTCGACGTGCGGCGCGATGTTATCGAGCGCCTGATGGAACACGCCGAGCGGCTCCTGCTTCAGCTTGCCCTGAACGGCATCAAACGCACCGTAAACGATGCTTTCAGCCACGGACTTCTTGCCGTGAAGCATGATGGCGTTCATGAACTTGGTGACAACGAGATCGCCGAACTTCGGATCCGGGTTGATCTCACGCTTCTCTGCACTATGGCGACGGGACATACTGGTTTGTCTCTCAACAGTTAGGACGCTTTATCACGCGGAGAACCTCGCGCAGCGCCGGAAAAAAATCAAAAATCCGAATTACTTCGGACGCTTTGCACCGTACTTCGAACGGCGCTGCTTGCGGTTCTTGACACCCTGGGTATCGAGAACGCCGCGGATGATGTGGTAACGCACACCCGGCAAGTCCTTTACACGGCCGCCACGGATCATGACGACGGAGTGTTCCTGCAGGTTGTGGCCTTCGCCCGGGATGTAGCCGATGACTTCGAAGCCATTGGTCAGGCGGATCTTGGCGACCTTACGCAGAGCCGAGTTCGGCTTCTTCGGGGTCGTGGTGTAGACGCGGGTGCAAACGCCGCGCTTCTGCGGATTTTCCTGCAGAGCAGGAACCTTGTTGCGCTTTACCTGTGCCTGACGCGGCTTGCGGATAAGCTGGTTTACGGTAGGCATATACCCATCCCTTGCAAAATCTTGTCTCTCAAGCCCTCGCGGACCCTGTTTAGCCGTTGCCGGCAGCGATCGCACAATTTTCGTCATGCGCAAAATGTGGCCCGACCCGCTTTTCGCGGATGGACCACAAAAGGCAGAGGACGCACGTCAAGCGCGTCTTGCGTGCAGCATTTGTGTACGTCAACGTGCGAAAAGGACCCTGTTTGAGGCGAACTTCAGAACGAGACGTTCCGAAAAGCCTAACCTCACATAGGCTCCGATGGCGGGCGTACTACTGTTTTCACCCGGTTCCGTCAAGTCTTTATCGCAAATTAATGCCGGATCGCGGGCCCTGGCGGCCGGCCGGGTCCTCTTCTGCACCAAAAACGGACCGCCTGCAATAAATTGGCTTGGGCAATCGCCTGAAACACCCTAGATATTGGCCAAAGCCGTACGGCGCGCCCCCTCTCCTTCCCCTCGATTCGAATCCGAGGGAATCAACCAGGCCGGAAAAGACCGACACCATGATCACCACGCCCGATAACGACAACAATTTCGACGATCCGATGGTGTTCATCATCATCGCCAAGGCCTATGAAACCGAAGGCGGCGAAGGCATCGACCTGCATATCATGCTGACGGCGGCCGACGATGATTCCGCAGTGCGCGCCGCTCTCAACGCGCTGGCGGAAGAAGGTTTCCTCGAAGCCGATCTCGACCAGATCGGCATGGTGACCGCGCCGCCGGACGAAGAGCCCCATGCCTCCGCCTATCAGGGCGCGCTCGAGGGCGAAGTGGCAATCATCCGCTTCAACTAATTCCATCCGGCAACAAGACAAGGAGGGCTGCCGGGAGCCGGCGGCCCTCCTCTTTTTGTACTGAGCTTCCGCCTATTTCCTGTCCACCTCGCCGCTCGGCTTCGGCGTGGTATCCGTTTCCGCCGGCAGCACCGGATAGGTGACTTCCGGCATCTTGCCGGTCAACGAGTCGAGGAAGGCAACGATCAGGGTGACTTCCTCGTCGTTCAATTCCTCACCCAATTGCGCGGTGCCCATGACGGCGACCGCCTGCCTGAGGTTCCAGACCTTGCCGGAATGGAAATAGGGTGCGGTCAGGGCGACGTTGCGCAGCGGCGCCGCACGGAAGACGTAGGAATCGTCAGCCGTATTGGTGACGGCGAAGCGGCCCTTGTCATTTTCGGGCAGCACGTCCGCACCGGGCTTTTCGATCAGGCCGAAGGGGAAATAGCCCTCCCCGCCGACATTGATGCCCGAATGGCAGGACGAGCACCCCTTGTCCATGAAGAGCGCCAGACCCTGTTTCTGCTCGGTACTGATGGCGCCGTCGTCCCCGTTCAGCCAGGCGTCAAAGGGTGCCGGCGTAATCAATGTCGCTTCGAAGGCCTCGATCGCCTTGGCAAAATTGTCGAAGGTCACAGGGTCCTCCTCTCCGGGGAAGGCCGCCTTGAACCACGCGACATATTGCGGCATCGATTTCAGCGTCGCCACGACCTGGCCCGGCGTATTCGCCATTTCGACGCCGGCCTGTACCGGCCCCTTGGCCTGCGCCTTCAGGTCTTCGGCACGGCCGTCCCAGAACTGCGCGATATTGAAGACGGCGTTGAGCGCGGTCGGTGCGTTGCGTGGTCCCTTCTGCCAACCGTGGCCGATTGACGTCTCCAAGTTGTCGTCGCCGCCTGTCGCAAGGTTATGGCAGGAATTGCAGGAAAAGACGCCTGACGCCGACATGCGCGGGTCGAAGAACAGCGCCTTGCCGAGTGCGATCTTCTCGGGCGTTATCGCATTATTGGCCACCGCCGGCGTGGTGGACGGCAAGGGTTTGAAAGTCGCAAGCGCAGTTTCCCTGAGATCCGCCGGGACCGGATCGGCGGAAAATGCCGAGGTTGCAAGAAGCAACACTGCGACCGAAGTCAGTAGCTTTTTCATCATAGCCTCCGTTCGTTGTGAACGGAGAACATATTAGAATAATTCTAAATCGCAGCTTTGCGCTCGATCAATGCTTAGATCCGGCAGATATGGGGTGCAATGAAAAAAGGCGCCCGGAGGGCCCGGACGCCTTTCAATCGTCAACTGCGCGGTGCGACAAAATCGCACCGCCCGTATTGCCTTATTCCGCAGCCGGAGCGTTCTCGGCCGAAGCGAGATCCTGCAGCATCGGAGTGGCGATATCCGCACCCGTACCCTTGCGGCGTTCCTCGAGAATGAGGTCGTCGCGAGCCGTCGCGATGCGGCGGATCTGGGTCATGGTGCCGCCCGTACCGGCCGGGATCAGACGGCCGACAATGACGTTTTCCTTCAGGCCCTGCAGCGTGTCGGTCTTGCCGGCGATCGCAGCTTCCGTGAGAACCTTGGTGGTTTCCTGGAAGGATGCGGCCGAAATGAACGACGGGGTCTGCAGCGAGGCCTTGGTGATGCCGAGGAGAACGGGCTCGCCGTAAGCCGGCTTCTTGCCTTCCTCGATCAGGCGCTCGTTGACCTCGTCCAGTTCGATGCGGTCGACATTGTCGCCCACGATGTACTGGCTGTCGCCGGACTCGGTGATCTCGACCTTCTGCAGCATCTGGCGAACGATCACCTCGATGTGCTTGTCGTTGATGACAACGCCCTGCAGTCGGTAGACTTCCTGGATTTCGTTGACCAGGTACGAGGCGAGTGCCTCGACGCCCTTGATCGCCAGGATGTCGTGCGGAGCCGGGTTACCGTCGAGGATGTAATCACCCTTTTCGATATAGTCGCCGTCCTGAAGGTGGAAGGGCTTGCCCTTCGGGATCAGGTACTCGACAGGCTCGACACCGTCTTCCGCCGGCTCGATGATGACGCGACGCTTGTTCTTGTAGTCGCGGCCGAGGCGGATCGTACCATCGATCTCTGCGATGATGGCGTGATCCTTCGGACGGCGAGCCTCGAACAGTTCGGCAACGCGCGGCAGACCACCGGTGATGTCCTTGGTCTTGGCGCTTTCGAGCGGCGAACGGGCCAGAACGTCACCCTGGGAGACCTTCTGGCCGGGTTCGACCGACAGGATCGCGTCGACCGAGAGCTGGAACCGGGCTTCGCCGCCACGGGCAAGCTTCAGCACATTGCCAGCGGCATCCTTGATGACGATGGCCGGCTTGAGGTCCGAACCACGCGGGGTCGAACGCCAGTCGATGACCTGACGCTTGGTGATGCCGGTCGACTCGTCGGTCGCTTCCGAAACGGAGAGACCGTCGACGACATCCTCGAAGTGCACGATACCCTCGACTTCCGTCATCATCGGACGGGTGTAGGCATCCCACTCTGCGAGACGCTGACCGCGACGAACCTTGTCGCCGTCATCCACGAAGACCTTCGAACCGTAGGCGACACGCTGCGACGAGCGCTCGACACCGCGTTCGTCCAGGATGGTGATCGCCATGTTGCGGCCCATGGCAATGAGATTGCCCTCGGAATTGCGCAACAGGTTGCGGTTCTTGATCGCGATCGTACCTTCGTACGATGCTTCAAGGAACGACTGGTCGACCACGTTGGCGGTACCGCCAAGGTGGAAGGTACGCATGGTGAGCTGCGTGCCCGGTTCACCGATCGACTGCGCGGCGATAACGCCGACGGCTTCGCCCATGTTGACCGGCGTACCACGAGCCAGGTCGCGGCCGTAGCAGACCGAGCAGACGCCCGTCTGGATTTCGCAGGTCAGTGCCGAACGGATACGAACCGACTGGATACCCGCCTTCTCGATCTCGGCGACATCGGCCTCGACGATCATCCGGCCAGCATCGACAATGCGTTCGCCGGTAATCGGGTTGTCGATGTTGTCGAGCGCGGTGCGGCCGAGGATGCGGGCGCCGAGCGACGCCACGACCTGACCGGCATCGACGATCGCCGTCATGGTGAGGCCCTTGTCGGTGCCGCAATCCGGCGAGTTGACGATGCAGTCCTGGGCCACGTCGACGAGACGACGGGTCAGGTAACCCGAGTTCGCAGTCTTCAGGGCGGTATCTGCCAGACCCTTACGGGCGCCGTGAGTCGAGTTGAAGTACTCGTTCACGGTCAGGCCTTCCTTGAAGTTCGAGATGATCGGCGTCTCGATGATTTCACCCGACGGCTTGGCCATGAGGCCACGCATGCCGCCCAGCTGGCGCATCTGGTTCGGAGAACCACGGGCACCCGAGTGGGACATCATGTAGATCGAGTTCATCGGCTTCTGGCGACCCGTTTCCGGATCGAATTCGACGGCCTTAATGCGGGCCATCATTTCTTCAGCGACCTTTTCGGTTGCCTTGCCCCAGGCGTCAACGACCTTGTTGTACTTCTCGCCCTGGGTGATCAGGCCGTCGTTGTACTGCTGTTCGTATTCCTTCACCAGGGCTTCGGTATCGCCGACGATCTTAACCTTGGTGTCCGGAATGACCATGTCGTCCTTGCCGAACGAAATGCCGGCGCGGCAGGCGTGAGCGAAACCGAGCTGCATGATGCGGTCGCAGAAGATGACCGTGTCCTTCTGGCCGCAATGACGATAGACCGTGTCGATCATCTTGGAGATGTTCTTCTTGGTCATTTCCTGATTGCAGATGTCGAAGGGAACGTTGACGTTCTTCGGCAGCAGCTCACCGATAATCAGACGACCCGGAGTGGTGTCGTAGATCTTCGAAACCGGGTTGCCTTCGGCGTCCACGGTCTTGAAGCGGCCCTTGATCTTGGCGTGCAGCGTGACGACCTTGTTTTCCAGAGCATGGTGCAGTTCGCCCATGTCGGAGAAGGCCATGCCCTCGCCCGGCTCGTTCTGGTTCATGATCGACAGATAATAGAGGCCGAGAACCATGTCCTGCGACGGAACGATGATCGGTGCACCGTTTGCCGGATGCAGGATGTTGTTCGTCGACATCATCAGCACGCGGGCTTCAAGCTGGGCTTCGAGCGACAGCGGCACGTGAACGGCCATCTGGTCGCCGTCGAAGTCGGCGTTGAAGGCCGTGCAGACGAGCGGATGCAGCTGGATGGCCTTGCCTTCGACCAGGGTCGGTTCGAAGGCCTGGATGCCCAGGCGGTGCAGCGTCGGCGCGCGGTTCAGGAGAACCGGATGCTCGCGGATGACCTCGTCGAGGATATCCCAGACTTCCGGCTTTTCCTTTTCGACCAGCTTCTTGGCCTGCTTGACGGTCGAGGAGTAACCCTTGGCGTCGAGGCGGGCATAGATGAACGGCTTGAACAGTTCGAGCGCCATCTTCTTCGGCAGGCCGCACTGGTGCAGCTTCAGCTCCGGACCGGTCACGATGACCGAACGGCCGGAATAGTCGACGCGCTTGCCGAGCAGGTTCTGGCGGAAGCGGCCCTGCTTGCCCTTGAGCATGTCGGACAGCGACTTCAGCGGACGCTTATTGGCGCCGGTGATGACGCGGCCACGGCGGCCGTTGTCGAAGAGCGCGTCCACAGATTCCTGCAGCATGCGCTTTTCGTTGCGGATGATGATGCCCGGAGCGCGCAGTTCGATCAGGCGCTTCAGACGGTTGTTACGGTTGATGACGCGGCGATAGAGATCGTTCAGGTCCGACGTCGCGAAACGGCCGCCATCGAGCGGAACCAGCGGGCGCAGGTCCGGCGGGATGACCGGGACGACCTTCATAATCATCCATTCCGGACGGTTGCCGGATTCCATGAAGTTCTCGACGATCTTCAGGCGCTTCATCAGCTTCTTCTGCTTGAGATCCGACGTCGTGTCGGCAAGCTCGGAGCGCAGATCGCCGGCGATCTTCTCGAGGTTCATCGAAGCGAGCATTTCATAGATGGCTTCAGCACCGATCATGGCGGTGAACTGGTCCTCGCCGAACTCGTCGACGGCCATCATGTATTCTTCTTCGCTGAGAAGCTGGTTTTCCTTGAGCGAGGTCAGGCCCGGCTCGGTCACGATGTAATTCTCGAAATAGAGAACGCGCTCGACATCCTTCAGCGTCATGTCGAGCAGCGTCGAAATGCGCGAGGGAAGCGACTTCAGGAACCAGATGTGGGCGACGGGCGCTGCAAGCTCGATGTGGCCCATGCGCTCGCGGCGAACGCGCGACAGCGTGACTTCGACGCCGCACTTTTCGCAGATGATGCCCTTGTACTTCATGCGCTTGTACTTGCCGCACAGGCACTCGTAGTCCTTGATCGGTCCGAAGATGCGCGCGCAGAACAGGCCGTCACGCTCGGGCTTGAACGTGCGGTAGTTGATGGTCTCGGGCTTCTTGATCTCGCCATAGGACCAAGACAGGATCTTTTCCGGGCTCGCGATCGAGATCCGGATGGAATCGAAGTGCTGTGCCGGCACCTGCGGGTTGAAAAGGTTCATGACCTCTTGGTTCATGCCTATCTCCTTAACGGGCGATGTGCCCTTGCTTGGCACTGAAAGCGGCGAATTCCCGGGCCACCGCATCAGGCCTTAGAATGACAATAACCGCGAAATGCGGCGAAACTCCCTGCCCTGGCCGAAAGACGATCCTGCCGGGGCGGGATACGTGCGCTGCCTCATGACAGCGCACGCCTTGTCAAAACGTCACTCCGCCGCGTCGGGCAGGCTGGCCTCGGGCGAGTTCTCGACCTTGGAGTTCTCAAGCTCGACGCTGAGACCCAGCGACCGCATTTCCTTGACGAGAACGTTGAAGCTCTCCGGAATGCCGGCCTCGAAGGTATCGTCGCCACGGACGATCGCTTCGTAGACCTTGGTGCGGCCGGCCACGTCGTCCGACTTCACCGTCAGCATTTCCTGCAGGGTGTAGGCGGCGCCGTAGGCTTCCAGTGCCCAGACTTCCATTTCCCCGAAGCGCTGACCGCCGAACTGCGCCTTGCCGCCCAGCGGCTGCTGGGTAACGAGCGAGTAAGGACCGATCGAACGGGCGTGGATCTTGTCGTCGACCAGGTGGTTGAGCTTGATCATGTACATGTAGCCCACGGTCACCTTACGGTCGAAGGGCTCGCCGGTACGACCATCGTACAGCACCGACTGACCCGACGAATGCAGGCCGGCGCGCGTCAGCATGGACGCGACGTCGGGCTCATGCGCACCGTCGAAGACCGGCGTCGCAATCGAAACACCGCGCTTCGACTGCTCGGCAAGACGGACCAGCGACTCGTCGTCGAACAAGGAGACCTCGTCCTTCGCCTGGCTCGCATAGACTTCCGTCAGCTCCTTCTTGAGCTCGGTGATGTCGTTCGACTGCTTGTACTCCTCGAGCATCTGGCCGATGCGCTTGCCCATGCCGGCGCAAGCCCAGGCGAGGTGCGTCTCGAGGATCTGGCCGACGTTCATGCGCGACGGCACGCCGAGCGGGTTCAGCACCACGTCGACATGGGTACCGTCCTCGAGGAACGGCATGTCCTCGATCGGCAGGATGCGCGAAACCACGCCCTTGTTGCCGTGACGGCCGGCCATCTTGTCACCCGGCTGGATCTTGCGCTTAACGGCGATGAAGACCTTGACCATCTTCATCACGCCCGGAGGCATTTCGTCACCGCGCTGGACCTTCTCGACCTTGTCCATGAAGCGCTGTTCGAGACGCGACTTCGATTCGTCGTACTGGCTGCGAAGCGCTTCGATCTCGCCCTGGACCTTTTCGTCCTCGACGGCGAACATCCACCACTGCGAGCGCGGATATTCCGAAACGACGGCGTTCGAAAGCTCGACGCCCTTCTTGAAGCCTTTCGGACCGGCAACCGATACCTGCCCGCGCAGCATGTCGAGCAGGCGGCCGTAGACGTTACGGTCGAGGATCGCCTGTTCGTCGTCACGGTCCTTGGCGAGACGCTCGATCTCCTCGCGCTCGATCGCCATCGCACGTTCGTCCTTTTCGACGCCATGGCGGTTGAACACGCGGACTTCCACGACCGTGCCGAAGGTGCCCGGCGGCATGCGCATGGACGTGTCGCGCACGTCGGACGCCTTTTCGCCGAAGATGGCACGCAGAAGCTTTTCTTCCGGCGTCATCGGGCTTTCGCCCTTCGGCGTGATCTTGCCGACGAGAATGTCGCCCGGCTGAACTTCCGCACCGATGTAGACGATGCCGGCTTCGTCGAGATTCTTCAGCGCCTCTTCCGAAACGTTCGGAATATCGCGGGTGATTTCTTCCGGACCAAGCTTCGTGTCACGGGCCATCACTTCGAATTCCTCGATGTGAATGGAGGTGAACACGTCGTCGGCTACGATGCGCTCGGAGAGCAGGATCGAGTCTTCGTAGTTGTAGCCGTTCCACGGCATGAACGCGACGAGCGCGTTGCGGCCGAGCGCCAGGTCGCCCAGATCGGTCGACGGACCGTCGGCGATGATGTCACCCTTGTTGATGACGTCACCGACGGACACCAGCGGACGCTGGTTGACGCAGGTGTTCTGGTTCGAACGCTGGAACTTCATCAGACGATAGATATCGACGCCGGACTTCGAGGGATCGAGATCCTCCGTGGCGCGGATAACGATACGGGTCGCATCGATCTGGTCGACCACACCGCCGCGGCGGGCCGCGATGGCCGCGCCGGAATCGCGCGCGACGATCGGTTCCATGCCGGTACCGACGAACGGAGCTTCCGCCCGCAGGAGCGGCACGGCCTGACGCTGCATGTTCGAGCCCATGAGAGCGCGGTTGGCGTCGTCGTTTTCCAGGAACGGAATGAGAGCGGCCGCGACGGAGACGAGCTGCTTCGGCGAAACGTCCATCAGGTTGATGTTGTCACGCGGAGCAAGCATAACTTCGCCGGCATGACGGCAAACGACGAACTCTTCGACGAACTGGCCGTCGGAGGTGAGCTCGGAGTTGGCCTGCGCGACGTAGTACTTCGCTTCTTCCATGGCCGAAAGATAGACAACGTCCGTCGTTACCTTGCCGTCCACGATCTTGCGGTACGGGCTTTCGATGAAGCCGTACTTGTTGACGCGGGCGAAGGTGGCGAGCGAGTTGATAAGACCGATGTTCGGTCCCTCAGGCGTCTCGATCGGGCAAATACGGCCGTAATGGGTCGGGTGAACGTCGCGGACTTCGAAGCCGGCGCGCTCGCGGGTCAGACCACCCGGGCCAAGAGCCGAAAGACGGCGCTTGTGGGTGATTTCCGAGAGCGGGTTCACCTGGTCCATGAACTGCGACAGCTGCGAGGAACCGAAGAACTCGCGGACTGCGGCGGCAGCCGGCTTGGCGTTGATCAGGTCCTGCGGCATGACGGTGTCGATCTCGATCGAGGACATGCGTTCCTTGATCGCGCGCTCCATGCGCAGCAGGCCGAGGCGATACTGGTTTTCCATCAGTTCGCCGACGGAACGGACACGACGGTTGCCGAGGTTGTCGATGTCGTCGATCTCGCCCTTGCCGTCGCGCAACTCGACCAGCATCTTGACCACGGCCAGGATGTCTTCCTTGCGCAGGATGCGAACCGTGTCCTCGACGCTGAGGTCGAGACGCATGTTCATCTTGACACGGCCGACGGCCGAAAGATCGTAACGCTCTGCGTCGAAGAACAGCGAGTTGAACATGGCTTCCGCGGATTCCATGGTCGGCGGCTCGCCCGGACGCATGACGCGGTAGATATCGAACAGCGCGTCCTGGCGGTTCTCGTTCTTGTCCGCAGCAAGCGTGTTGCGGATGTAGGCGCCGACATTGATGTGGTCGATGCCGAGAACCGGGATTTCATCGAAGCCCGCATCGAGCAGAACCGGCAGGCTCTTCTCGTCGATTTCGTCGCCGGCTTCCATGTAGATCTCACCGGTCGACATGTTGACCATGTCCTCGGCGAGATAGTTGCCATAGAGGTCGTCGTCGGTGGCCTTCAAGGCCTTCAGGCCCTTGTCAGTCAACTGGCGCAGCAGGCGCGGGGTCAGCTTCTTGCCGGCCTCGACCACGACTTCGCCGGTGTCGGCGTCAACCATTTCGGAAATGGTCTTGGCGCCCTTCAGCGTTTCCGGCTGGAAGGGAATGCGCCAGCCCTTGCCGTCGCGGACATAGGTCGACTTGGTATAGAAGGTCGAGAGGATTTCCTCACCGTCCATGCCGAGCGCCATCAGCAGCGAGGTCACGGGGATCTTGCGGCGACGGTCGATACGGGCGTGAACGATGTCCTTGGCGTCGAATTCGATGTCGAGCCAGGAACCGCGATAAGGAATGACGCGGGCGGCAAACAGCAGCTTGCCCGAGGAATGGCTCTTGCCCTTGTCGTGGTCGAAGAACACGCCCGGAGAGCGGTGCATCTGGGACACGATGACGCGTTCGGTACCGTTGACGATGAAGGTACCGTTGTTGGTCATCAGCGGCATGTCGCCCATGTAGACCGACTGTTCCTTGATGTCCTTGATCGAACGGGCACCGGTATCCTCGTCGATATCAAACACGATCAGGCGCAGGGTCACCTTCAGCGGCGCGGCATAGGTCAGGTCGCGCTGACGGCACTCGTCAACGTCGAACTTCGGCGGTTCGAATTCGTAAGAGACGAATTCGAGCATGGAGGCGCCCGAAAAGTCGGTAATCGGGAATACGGACTTGAAAACGGCTTGCAGTCCCTCGTCGGGCCGGCCGCCCTGCGGCTCGTCGACCATGAGGAACTGATCATAAGACGCCTTCTGAACCTCGATCAGGTTCGGCATCTCGGCGACTTCAGGGATTTTTCCGAAAAACTTGCGTACGCGCCTGCGACCATTAAACGAAAGGGTCTGAGCCATCGTCGCTCCTTGTCAATTTGCAACCGGGCCTGCAACGGACGGAACGCGCTGGCCAGGCGGCTCCGTCAATCAATGGATTGTTCAATCTCGTCTCGCGTTCCGAAAACTGCGGCCGGATTGCCGGAGAGTTCGGGGGAGACCATCCTCTTGAAGAACCCATTACCCAAAAGCCGTTTTACCGGCTTTTGGGTAATAGTTTCAGAGGAACAAGCAGCAGGGGAGAGAGCGAAACCGCCCTCTCCCAACCGCCATTTCCGATATTACTTGACGTCGACCTTGGCGCCGGCTTCCTCAAGCTTCTTCTTGAGGTCAGCAGCTTCGCCCTTGGACACGCCTTCCTTGACAGCCTTCGGAGCGCCTTCGACCAGGTCCTTGGCTTCCTTGAGGCCGAGGCCGGTGATGCCGCGGACTTCCTTGATGACGTTGATCTTGTTGGCGCCAGCGTCAACGAGGATAACGTCGAACTCGGTCTTTTCTTCTTCAGCAGCAGCAGCAGCACCGCCGCCGGCAGCAACGGCAGCAACAGCTACCGGAGCAGCAGCCGAAACGCCCCACTTTTCTTCGAGCAGCTTGGAAAGCTCAGCAGCTTCCAGCACGGTGAGAGCAGAGAGGTCTTCTACGATCTTTGCGAGATCAGCCATTTTACTAGTTCCTTTTGTGTTCGGTTCGAACTGGTTTGGTTATGAACAGCGAAAAACCGCCTTAAGCGGCTTCGTCCTTCTTGGCATAGGCCGCGAAAACGCGAGCCAGCTGACCGGCCGGAGCCTGGACAACGCCTGCAATGCGGGTAGCCGGGGTCTGAATCATACCCAGCAGCTTTGCACGCAGTTCGTCCAGCGAAGGCAGGGTCGCAAGCGACTTGACGCCTTCAGCGTTCAGCGTGGTCGAACCCATGGCACCGCCGAGGACAACGAGCTTGTCGTTGGTCTTAGCGAATTCCATGACGACCTTGGGAGCCGTGATCGGGTCATTGCTGAATGCAATCAGCGTCTGTCCCTTGAAGAGATTGCTCATCCCTTCCGACTCCGTGCCCTGAAGAGCGATTTTGGCCAGGCGGTTCTTCGCGACTTTGACGGTGCCGCCAGCAGCGCGCATCTTCGAACGAAAATCGTTCATCTGCGCAACCGTGACACCAGCATAGTGGGCCACGACAACCGAACCGGAAGCCTTGAAGACTTCGTTCAGCTCCGTGACGAATTCGCGCTTTTCCGCTCTTTCCACTGTCTGTCTCCAGTTGACGGGACCGCAATCCTGCAGGCCCCATCGGGTTTGCCTTTTGCCTCAAGGGATCCAAACTCGTCAGATCCCAAGCGACGCTTGAGGATCCTGTCCCCTCGCACTGTCACCCGAAGGCTCCAGGCACAAGGCACACTAGGCTCGAACCGACACTTCAGCGGCGCCTGACGCGCCTTAGAAAAATCTCGGGTCTTACCCGTCTCATGCCGGCATATATTAAGGCCGAAGCCACCAGCAATCTCGGACAGGAAATCCGGGTTTCCCCGGATACTCCCGGCCCCGAAGGACCGGGAATTCTTTAAGTCCGGAATCCCGAGGGATTCCGGAGAAAAATCAGGCCGTAACCGTGGCCGGGTCGATCTTGACGCCCGGACCCATGGTCGAGGAGATAGCCACGCGCTTGACGTAGTTACCCTTGGCGCCAGCCGGCTTCGCCTTGATGACGGCGTCAGCGAAGGCCTTGATGTTTTCTTCGAGCGCCTTGGCGTCGAAGGAAGCCTTGCCGATACCGGCATGAATGATACCGGCCTTTTCGACACGGAACTCGACGGCGCCGCCCTTGGATGCCTTGACGGCGCCCGTGACGTCCATGGTGACCGTGCCGACCTTCGGGTTCGGCATCATGCCGCGCGGGCCGAGAACCTTACCGAGACGACCGACGAGCGGCATCATGTCCGGGGTGGCGATGCAGCGATCGAAGTCGATTTTGCCGCCCTGAACGATTTCGACCAGGTCTTCGGCGCCAACGATATCCGCACCGGCGGCCTTGGCTTCGTCAGCCTTGGCGCCGCGGGCGAAAACGGCGACGCGAACGTCACGGCCGGTGCCGTTCGGCAGATTGACAACGCCACGGACCATCTGGTCGGCATGACGCGGATCGACGCCGAGGTTCATGGCGATTTCGATGGTTTCGTCGAACTTGGCGACGGCGCGTTCCTTGACCATGACGATAGCGTCGGTCAGGGCAACGAGCTTGGTCGGATCAACGCCTTCGCGGATCTTCTGAATGCGCTTTGCGAGCTTAGCCATGATCAACCTACCACTTCCAGGCCCATGGAGCGGGCAGAGCCCTCGACCATTGCCATTGCGCCTTCGATGTCGGCAGCGTTCAGGTCTTTCATCTTGCCTTCGGCGATCGCACGGACCTGAGCCTTGGTGATGGTACCGACCTTCGCACCCTTGCCCGGCGTCTTGGAGCCGGAGGTGATCTTTGCTTCCTTCTTCAGCCAGTAGGTAACCGGCGGCTGCTTCATTGCGAAGGTGAAGGACTTGTCCTGGTAATAGGTGATGACGACCGGGATCGGCATACCCTTTTCCATTTCCTGCGTGGCGGCATTGAACGCCTTGCAGAATTCCATGATGTTAATGCCACGCTGACCGAGCGCAGGACCAATCGGCGGGGACGGGTTAGCCGATCCTGCCTTGACCTGCAGCTTGAGCTGGCCTGCAACTTTCTTAGCCATTTCTCTCTGCCTTTCTACTCGGACCGGTTACCCGGCCCACCTATGCCGGCAATGCCGGCGGCTGCGGTTGCGTGGTACGTCTGGACGACCCGGCTTCAGGCCGCCATCCTCCCACGCGGATCGGGGAGTTACCTCCCCTCTTCCGATCAGACCTTTTCGACCTGACCGTATTCCAGCTCGACGGGGGTCGCACGACCGAAGATCGAAACCTCGACCTTGAGACGCGACCGCTCTTCGTCGACATCCTGAACAATGCCGTTGAACGAGGCAAAAGGACCGTCGGAAACGCGGACCTGTTCGCCGATCTCGAAGGAAACGGACGACTTGGGCCGCTCGACACCTTCCTGGACCTGGCCAAGAATGCGCTCGGCTTCATAATCCGGAATCGGAACCGGCTTATTGTCGGAACCGAGGAAACCCGTCACCTTCGGAGTATTCTTGATCAGATGGTAGGCTTCGTCCGTCAGGTTCGCCCGCACCAGCACATAGCCGGGGAAGAACTTGCGCTCGCTGTCCACCTTGCGGCCGCGACGGACCTCAACCACCTTCTCGGTCGGCACCAGGATCTTTTCAAAGAGATGCTCAAGGCCCTTCTGCCTAGCCTTCTCCTCGATGGATTCCGCCACCTTCTTTTCAAAATTGGAATAAGCGTGGACGATATACCAACGCGCCGCCATGTTCGTCTCCGCCCTAAATTAATTGCCGAGGCTCAGAACGAGTCTGAGCAGCCAACCGATCAACTGGTCGGCGGCAAAGAAAAACAGCGAGGCAAAAACGACCATGGCTAGAACCATAGCGGTCGAAATCATGGTTTCGCGGCGCGACGGCCACGTCACCTTGGACGTCTCGGAGCGCACCTGCTGCAGAAACGCGAATGGATTTGCCTTGGATGCCATTTAATGCCCACGCATTTACGGCGCGTAAAGCCGAACTAATCAGCCCCACGCACCGCGTGTCTGTTTGAACCCTACATAAAGGCCGATTCCCAATTTAACAAGAGGGAATTCGACCTTTAGCGACATTTTGGCCAATACCCGCCCGGAGCCTATCGTCGCTGAAATGCTAGCGCCGAACCGGACATGGCAGGGGCAGAGGGGCTCGAACCCCCGACCTGCGGTTTTGGAGACCGCCGCTCTACCAACTGAGCTATACCCCTAAGCCGTTCCCCACAAGCTGCGATTCCGCACCGCCGCTTGCGAGCTTGGCGCTCTTTAAGGTGCCTCGACGAGAATGGCAAGCAGGTTTTTGTTTTTTCCCAATCGCCTGCGGCGAATTTTCGTCACGCGCCGTTTCCGGAGGCCGACCGCCACGCCCTTTCCACCGATGCAGGAGGCGGAGTTCAGGCGCAATAGCCTAAGTCAACGTAATCCTGTAGAATTTGGTATCCACGGCCATGCGTGGAAAACGGTCCGGCAGGGTATCGGCGCCGACCTCGACGAACCCGTTCTTTTCGTAGAAGCGGTGCGCCGCGAGAAACTTCGCCGTCGTCCCCAGATAGACCTCTCTGATGCCTCTGGCCGTCGCCTCGGCGAGCAGCCCCTTCAGCAGCGCCGCCGCCACGCCGAACTCCCGGCCGCGCCATGCCTCGGCGACGAACATCTTGCGAAGCGCCGCCTGCCCCTCGCCAATGTCCTTGAGGCCAATCGTACCAACCACGGTGCCCGCGACCTTGGCGACCCAGAAATCGCCGCTTCCGACCTGATAGAAGCCGGGAATATCGCGCAGGTCAGGCTGATCGGCGGCGGTGATCGGAATGCCGAACTCCTCACGCTGGATCGGCAGAATGACATCGACCACGCCCTGCACGTCCCCTTCCGAAAATCGGCTGATTACCACTTCGCTCATAGTTCACCTCGCCCCTCTCAATCTACCCTCAAACGAAAAACCCCGCTGTTTCCAGCGGGGTTTCCTGCAATCCCGTGAAGGACAGCAATTACTCGATGATGGAGGCGACGATGCCGGCGCCGACGTTCAAATCGCGCTTGCGCGCCATTTGAACAGTTCTAGTGCCGTCGGCAGCTTACGCCATCGCCCCCGTCCATCATCACTCGATGATGGAGGCGACGATGCCGGCGCCGACGGTGCGGCCGCCTTCGCGGATCGCGAAGCGCAGCTTTTCTTCCATCGCGATCGGAACGATCAGCTCGACGTCAACGGTCACGTTGTCGCCCGGCATGACCATTTCCGTGCCTTCCGGAAGCGTCACGATGCCCGTCACGTCCGTCGTGCGGAAGTAGAACTGCGGACGGTAGTTCGTGAAGAACGGCGTATGACGGCCGCCTTCTTCCTTCGTCAGGATGTAGGCTTCGGCCTTGAACTTCTTGTGCGGCTTCACAGAGCCCGGCTTGCACAGGATCTGGCCACGCTCGACGCCGTTGCGGTCCACACCGCGAAGCAGCGCGCCGATGTTGTCGCCGGCCTGGCCCTGGTCCAGAAGCTTGCGGAACATTTCAACGCCCGTGCAGGTCGACTTGATGGTCGGACGGATGCCGACGATCTCGACTTCTTCACCGACCTTGATGATACCGCGCTCGACGCGGCCCGTCACAACCGTACCACGGCCAGAGATCGAGAACACGTCTTCGATCGGCATCAGGAACGGCTGGTCGATCGGGCGTTCCGGCGTCGGGATGTAGGCGTCGACGGCTTCCATCAGCGCGCGGATCGCGTTCTCGCCGATTTCCTTGTTCGAGTCTTCCAGAGCAGCAAGAGCAGAGCCCTTGATGACCGGGATGTCGTCGCCCGGGAAGTCGTAGGACGACAGAAGTTCGCGAACTTCAAGCTCGACAAGCTCCAGAAGTTCCGCGTCGTCGACCTGGTCGACCTTGTTCAGGAACACCACGATCGCCGGAACGCCGACCTGACGGGCCAGCAGGATGTGCTCGCGGGTCTGCGGCATCGGACCGTCGGCTGCCGAGCATACCAGGATCGCGCCGTCCATCTGCGCAGCACCCGTAATCATGTTCTTGACGTAGTCGGCGTGGCCGGGGCAGTCAACGTGGGCGTAGTGACGGTTGGCCGTCTCGTACTCAACGTGCGCCGTCGAGATCGTGATGCCGCGCGCCTTTTCTTCCGGAGCCGCGTCAATCTGGTCATAGGCCTTGAACTCACCGAAAAACTTCGTGATCGCTGCCGTCAGAGACGTCTTGCCATGGTCAACGTGGCCGATCGTGCCAATGTTAACGTGCGGCTTCGTGCGCTCAAACTTACTCTTTGCCATTTGAATGCTTCCTATGATCGAAATGGGTTGCCCCGGCGAACCGGTTTGGTCCCGCCGTTTAAGGCTTTCGCGGGAATTGCGCAAGACTTAATTGTTTTCGCTTGGAGGCGCCATCGAATCACCGGGAAGCTGCGGCGATGCGCGTGCCCGAGACAAAGATCGCCATGGGGCGATGCACTGGCAGGCGCCAGAAAAACAACAACTTAGCGAAATGAGGGAACTGGAGCGGGTAGCGGGAATCGAACCCGCGTATTCAGCTTGGAAGGCTGCTGCTCTACCATTGAGCTATACCCGCGGTGTTCGATCCGAGAACGAATGGTGGAGAGAGTTGGATTTGAACCAACGTAGGCGAAGCCAACGGATTTACAGTCCGTCCCCTTTAACCACTCGGGCATCTCTCCAGTTTTTCGTCCGGATCAGCGACCAAGCTTTTCAGTCGAGATCTGCGAGGCGTTTGCCCCGTGATCTGCGGCGGGTATATGACCGCCCTTCCCGCTCATGTCAACACGATGAAGGACGAAAATTTTCGAATTTTTTCATCGGGCCTGTGGACGGGCGTCGCCGGCGCGGGTCTATCGCCCGCGATCTCCTGCCGTTATAAGGACGCATGGCAAAAGATCCGAAAAACGACAAATCCGCCCGCGACAGCCACTATGCAACCCTGCGCCGCCAGGTGCGCGACGCCAAGCGCGAAAGGGGCGAAATTCCAACCCCTTTGCAGCCGAAACGCCGCAAGGCGGCCGGCGACTGGACGCCGCCGCAGCTTTCGCCGGACCAGGTGCAGCTTTACGGCCTGCACACTGTGCGGGCAGCGATCGACAATCCCGAGCGCAAGCTAATCAAGCTCTCGGTCACGCAGAACGCGCTGGCGCGACTGGATATCGGACCGGTCGAGGAACTCGGCTTTCCTGTGGAAATCGTCAGCCCCCAGGATCTCGACAAGATGCTCGGGCCCGATGCCATCCACCAGGGCGTGATGCTGGAGACGCGCCCCCTGCCAGTCCGCAGGCTGGAGGCGCTGAAGGACAGTCCTCTTCTTCTGGTTCTCGACCAAGTGACCGATCCGCACAATGTCGGCGCCATCATGCGTTCGGCCGTCGCCTTCGGTGCCGGCGCGGTCATCACCACGATGCGGCACAGCCCGACGGAATCCGGCGTACTGGCGAAATCGGCCTCGGGCGCGCTGGAGCTCATTCCCTATATCCAGATCACCAATCTTGCCGATGCGCTGGAAGAACTGCACAAGCTCGGTTTCTTCTCCGTCGGCCTTGATTCGGAAGGGCCTGCCCCGATGGAGGAAACCCTTTCCGGCGACCGGATCGCGCTGGTGCTCGGCTCCGAAGGCAAGGGCCTTCGCCAGAAAACCCGCGATACCGTCAGCGCGCTTGCCCGTCTCGACATGCCGGGCGCGATCAAATCGCTCAACGTATCGAACGCGGCGGCGATAGCACTCTATGCCACCCGCCAGCACCTTATGAAGCGGAAGGCATGATCGTCGTCTTCACCGACCTCGACGGAACGCTGCTCGACCACGACAGTTATTCCTTCGAGCCGGCGAGACCCGCACTTCGCCTGCTGGCCGAACGGGGGATTCCGCTCATTCTTGCGAGCAGCAAGACGGAAGCGGAAATGCGCCCGATCGCGGAGGCGATCGGCATAGACCATCCGATGATCGTCGAGAACGGCGCCGGGATCGCCAACCTGCCCGGTCATGAAGCCGAGGCCGCGAATCATTACGAATCCTTGCGGGCGTTTCTTCATGACCTGCCTGAAGACCTCACCGGCCTCTTCAACGGGTTCGGCGACTGGAGCGACGAAGAGGTGGCCCGCAAAACCGGTCTGCCGCTTTCCGCAGCGCGGCTGGCGCGGCAGCGCCGTTTTTCGGAGCCGGGGCTTTTTTCCGGAGACGCCCGCCAGAAGGCCGCGTTCACCCGGCTCGTCGAGACCGCGGGGTATCGGGCGGTTCAGGGCGGTCGCTTCCTAACCCTGATGCCGGACACATCGAAAGCCGAACGCATGGCCACCATTGTCGCCCATTACCGGCAGGTCAGCGACGAAGACGCCCATTCGATCGCGCTCGGCGACGCGCCGAACGACCTTGCCATGCTCGAAGCGGCGGATATCGGTGTCATCATCGCCAATCCATCACATGAAGCACTTCCCGTCACGGAACGGGAAAGACGCGGCTTCATCCTGCGCTCGCCCAAGGCGGGTCCCGCAGGCTGGAACCACATGATCCACCAACTCGTTGAAACGGGGTTTTAGACGCACGGCCGCAACCGTGCCTTTTTCAGAAAGGATTAGATATGGCGGATTTCCATCAGAACGGGGTGGTTGCCACCCTGCATAATCTGCGTGAGCGCTCGATCGAACGCATGGAACGGGAACTCGCGATCTACGCGGCCAATCGTCCCGTCACCCTGGTCATCCCCTCCCTCTATTCCGAACTCGAGGCGCCGGCCCTCGACCATATCGTCAGCGAGATTTCGCAGGTTCCCTATATCTCGGAAGTCGTGATCGGCCTCGACCAGGCCGACCGCGAACAGTTTGCCCACGCCAAGAGCTATTTTTCCCGCCTGCCGCAAGTCCATTCGATTCTCTGGCACGACGGCCCGCGGCTTCGCGCGATCGACGCGCAATTGGCCGAAGCCGATCTCGCTCCAGACCAGCCGGGCAAGGGCCGCAATGTCTGGTATTGCATGGGATATGTGCTCGGTGCCCGCAATTCCGGGGTCGTCGCGCTGCACGATGCCGATATCGTCACCTATTCCCGCGAGATGCTGGCCCGGCTTGTCTACCCCGTCACCAATCCGAGTTTCCCTTACGTCTTTTCGAAGGGCTACTATCCGCGCATTGCCGATCATTCGCTGAGCGGACGGGTGACACGACTGCTCGTCACGCCGCTGCTCCTCAGCCTCGAACGGGTGATCGGACATCATCCCTATATCGACTATCTCAAGGCTTTCCGTTATCCGCTCGCCGGCGAATTCGCCATGCGCACGCATCTTCTTCCGGATATTCGCATCCCCTCGGACTGGGGGCTCGAAATCGGCGTACTGTCCGAACTCTGGCGCAGCTTTTCGAACAACGCCATCTGCCAGGTCGACATCGCAGACAGCTACGATCACAAGCACCAGCCTCTTTCGGCGGAAGATGCCTCCGCCGGGCTCTCGCGCATGTCGACCGACATCGCCAAAGCGCTTCTGCGCAAGCTTGCCACCGATGGGGTCGTCTTCAGCCAGGAGAGCCTGCGCACGCTGAAAGCGACTTATTTCCGCAATGCCCTCGATCTCGTGGAAATCTACCACAACGACGCTCGAATGAACGGGCTGACCACCGACCGGCACCGCGAGGAACTGGCTGTCGAACTGTTTGCCGCAAATCTCGTCGAGGCCGGCAACGCCTTTCTCGACAATCCGAACAGCACGCCCTTCATGCCAAGCTGGAACCGGGTGCAAAGCGCCCTGCCCGACTTCATCCGGGAGATGCATGAAGCCGTCCGGGCGGACAAGGAGGAAGACTGACCTACCCTGCCCGCCAGGAGGTCAGGCCGCCGCCGGATGGAAACGAGTGACCGCCAGATAGCCGGCGGCAAGAAAGGCAAGGAGCACAAGGCCCTGCGCGGCGGCAAACGGCGGCTCCGAGCCTGTGGGCGCCAGTGCATTCAGCGCCGGAACCTTGGCGAAGGCCTGCGCGACAAGGACGAAGACGTTGAAATAAAGCGAAATCGTCGAACAGACGACGAAGATGACACGCCAGCGACCGGCCAGATGAAACCGGTAGAGCGCGACGATTGCCGCAACGAGCGTCACGATCACGATAACGCCTACCCCGATTGCCGGCGTAAAACCGGTGAACGGGAATAGAAAGCCGGTTAGCACGGTAGCCAGGGTGCTGATGAGAAACGCCGACGTCCAGCGGGACATGCGGTTCGATGTCAGCCAGCCACGCAGAACGACAAGCCCCGTCGCAATGCCGACGAGGCTCAACAATACGTGAAAGAGGGTGAAAGGCGTCATTCCGAAGATCATCATGAAGCTCCGTCATAAAATGCCGTGCTTCACTAAACGCCCAAGAATGCCGCCTGTAAATTGCGATTCACTGCCGAAACGCAATTTTCTGTTGATAAGAAAGCCGGAACCCGGCCGTCAGGCCTTCTTGAGGAACTCGGTGCGCAACACCAGACCCTTGATCTTGGCATGGCGGCATTCGACTTCGGCCGGATCGTCGGTCAGGTGGATGCCCTTGATCATGGTGCCGCGCTTCAGCGTCTCGGACGTGCCCTTGACCTTGAGATCCTTGATGAGCGTGACGTTGTCGCCCTCGTTGAGCACCGTTCCGTTTGAATCCCTGACTTCCATGGCATTTCTCCTGTTTGGTCTTCCGCCGGCTTATCGGCGCGAAGCCCGGCTGTCCAGCGCGCGGCGGGAGAATAATCCGGAGCGCAGTCACGAAAACGAGGCGTGAATCTGAGGACAAATGATGGAACAGGTCCACTAGCGGGAGAAAGTACGAACCAGTTTTGGTCAACGGTGCTTGAAATGAGCATCAGGTGATACGGCGCGGGAAGATCCTCGGACCAAACCGCGCGATTGCTCCCATGGCATCTGGGTTGGGGATTACGTTTCACCAGTTGCGACAACTCTCTCTTCCGAGCAATAGCAGGCATGCAGGCGGGCGTTCGACAGGCTGACGGAGCCCCACCTCAGAAGTGCGGGGTGTCACCCTGTGGGCGTCTTTATATGGAAAACCACTTGGATTTGAACCTGGCCCGTCTGGGCTACTTGGCTGAGCCGAAAACCACGATCAGCGCACAGATTAGCGAGCTGAATGCGAACACAAAAATCGATGCATAGATAAGACCATTAGCCCACTCTGTGGTGGGATCCAAATACCTACGAAGATAGCGACTGATCGCATAGAGCCGTCGATGACGGATGTGGCCAACAAGCGCGCCCCTTACGCGACTGGTAACGTCGAGCATTCTCATAGACGCAATCAAATGTCCTCCAGCTATCAAGCACATGCTGAAAATTGCGCAGAAGAGCATTATTTTCGCGGCGAGCACGGCTGATGCGCTCGGCTTCTCTATCTGGCCTGAAAGTAGTGTCAGACATGCGAGAATTGCAGCGCCATTAACGAGGATCATGCTCCGGAGAGCCTCCATAGATAGCTGCAAAAGCGAACCAACACTGCGCTCGTACCACTCAGTCCACATAGTACGAAGGCCGTCATTGAAGGCGCGGCGATTGCGCACGAAGTCAGTCTGGCTGTCGTGATAGCTCTTCGCCGCCAACCAGTCGCGCGGCCAATCATACTTTCCGTCCGAGGTCCTGTTCTCAAATATCTGTACGCGGTGGAATTCCAGATAGGTCTCCAGCTGCTCGATCGATGTCTCCGCGTGATATCCCCGCCGCCAAAGCTCAAGTATCGTGCTCCATTGACGGTGAACTGATGCATTGATGCTGATCTCGTCAGGTGGGAGTGCTGGTTCAAAACCGGTGAAGGTGATATTCTGGCTCATACACGCCTCGGATGCGCGACAGGATTGGGTCGTCGCGCCACTATATGAAGGCTCCATGCTGCAAACCATGTCGCAGGGATTTGCCGGAACTGCAAGCGTTTACCGGATAACCAAGGAAACGAATGCAACATGAGGCCTTCGATCGAAGGCAATTTCACACAACGACAACAACCAATTGAATTGTTCAGAGATTTTTGGTGCCCCCGGCAGGGTTCGAACCCGCGACCCCCTGATTACAAATCAGGTGCTCTACCAACTGAGCTACAAGGGCATTGATGGCCGTCAATAAGGGCAAATCGATCCGCGGTAAAGGAAAAATTCTCGTGATGGTTAGGCGGCATGGTGAACGGGCGCGACGATGCGTCCGGCGCCGCGGCCCGGATGGACGGAACCGCCGACGGCGCGAAACGCCTTGTCGCTGCCGGCCTTTATCATGTACGACAGGCGCACATTCAAAGGGCCGTCCATGTCTCGCTCGTTCCGCTCGCTTTCCTTCCTTGCCTCCAATACCGACGAGGCCCAGGCCTCCCGCGAGGAGTTGATTCGCCTCTACGGCAATGTCGAACCGAGGCAAGCCGATGTCGTCGTGGCGCTCGGCGGCGACGGCTTCATGCTGCAAACGCTGCACGAGACGATGAATTCCGGCAAGCTTGTCTACGGCATGAACCGCGGCTCGGTCGGTTTCCTGATGAACGACTATTCGACCGAAAACCTGTGCGAGCGGATCGCCGCGGCGGTCGAGAACGACTTCCATCCCCTGAAAATGACGACGACCAATGCCGACGGGACGACGTCGATCGCGCTCGCGATCAACGAAGTCTCCCTGCTGCGCCAATCCTACCAGGCCGCCAAGCTGAAGGTCATCATCGACGGCCAGGTGCGACTGGAGGAGCTGATCTGCGACGGCGTGATGGTGGCGACGCCTGCCGGTTCGACCGCATACAATCTTTCCGCCCATGGCCCCATCCTGCCGCTGGAAGCGCCGCTTCTGGCGCTCACCCCGGTCAGCGCCTTTCGTCCCCGCCGCTGGCGCGGCGCGCTGCTGCCGAACAAGGTGAGCGTCGATATCATCGTGCTGGAGGCCGAGAAGCGGCCGGTCAATGCCGTTGCCGATCATACGGAAGTGAAGTCGGTCGTGCGCGTGCAGATCGCCCAGTCCCAGGACACCACCGCCCGCATCCTGTCCGATCCAGACAGATCGTGGTCCGACCGCATCCTCGCCGAACAGTTTTCGAACTGAGGGAGATCCCATGCCCCGTTCCCAGTTTCTCCGAATCGGGCTTGCGGCCCTGCTCCTCTCCAGCACCGGCGCGAAGGCGGACGATATCGACCAGCTGCCGGTGACCGCCACCTTCGTCATCAGCGGTGGCTTCTGGGAAGGCGACGCGGAGATCGAGAGCGCACCCGACGTTGGCGGCAATGGCGCGACCTCGCCTGCGCCGGAAGAACAGCCGGCGCCGCAGACCTCCGAAAAGGCAGAGCCACAGCGCGGCTACTACAAACTCGTCGCCATTCGCCAGCCGGACCGGACGGCGAAGATCTACCTGCAGCAGATCCTCCTGACCGATAGCGGGCCGAAGGTGCTGGAAAGCGTGGAACTGGAGGAGTTTTCGGCGATCAAAGCCTATGTCACCGATATCCGGCCGGAGGATTCGACCGGCGTCACTCGCCAGCCCGGCCTCTTCGCGACGGTCTATCTGAAGACCGATCCCCAGCAGTTGGAGCCGGAAGGCTGGACCGTGCTGATCGACGAATTCGGCGATATCAGGGTCGAGCGCGAGACGAACTGACCGGGAGGTCACGTCGTGAGGACCGCCTCAACGTTTGCCGAAAGCCCTGAGGAAGGTATGGACGGCGTTTTTCGCCAATCCGGCCAGTTCGCTCTCCGGTATCGGGATGCCGAGCTGCAGGTCGGCGCGCACATCCGACATCACCAGCGCCATGAATTGGCGGGCGGCCAGCGACGGGTCCTCGACATCGAGATAACCGCCATGGGCGAGCTGAGCGAAGCGGGCGGCCATTGCCGGATGCTTACGGCCCGGCCCGTATTCACGCCATGTGGTGAAAAGCTCGGGATGGCGCGCGCCTTCGAGTGACAGCAGGCGCAACAGCCATCGCCCGCTCGGCTCGCACACGGCAACCTTCAGGAGACGGGTGGCGAAGGCGCAAAGATCGGCCTCAAGATCCTTCGGCGTATCGGGAAAAGTCTCGAGAACGGCGAAGAAACCCGCGCTGGAACGCTGGGTGATATCCGTCACGACCGCCCGGAAGACTTTTTCCTTGTCACCGATCTGATTGTAAACCGTCTGGCGGGACACATTCGCGCGGGCAGCGATCGCATCGATGCTCGCGCCCGAATAGCCGCTTTCGGAAAAGATCGCGGCAGCGGCATCTATGATGGCATCACGCTTGGTGCGGCTGCCTGTGTCCATGCTTTGCGGGAGATTCGGGGCGTGATGCATCTGATCCATGCCTCACCATAGAGGGGCTTGACTAATTGGACAATTGTGTCCAATATTTTTTACATAAAAGTTCACTTCATTGCGCGGCCTTTCCGCGCCCATTGTCAAACACTTTTCCGTCCTTCTCCCCCTCCGCGGCAAATGCCCCGGCGACGCAAAGGTTTTTTCATGCTCCAGAAATCCCCTCCCTCCACTCAACACCCGGCCTCACTCCCCATCGTCCTTGGATTGCTGACGGCGATCGGGCTTTTCGCAATCGACATGTATCTGCCGTCACTGCCGGAAATCGGCGTCGGTCTCAATGCTGACAGTGGAGCCGTGCAGGCGAGCCTCATTTCCTTCTTCGTCGCGATGGGACTGTCGCAACTCGTCTACGGACCGGTTTCCGACATGATCGGCCGCAAGAAGCCGCTATTCTTCGGCCTTTCACTCTTCGCCATCGGCGCAATCGGCTGCGCGCTCTCGCCATCGGTCGAGTGGCTGATCGGTTTCCGGGCCCTGCAGGGCGTCGGCGCCTGTGCCGGCACCGTCCTTTGCCGGGCGATTGTCCGCGACCTCTTCACCGGCGTCGCCGCCGCCCATCTGATGTCGCGGCTGATGCTGGTCTTCAGCGTATCTCCCATCCTGGCACCGCTCGCCGGCAGCATGATTACGGCTTTCGGCAGCTGGCGCATCATTTTTTGGGTCATGGTCGCAACCGCGGCGCTGGGCATGATCCTTGCCGCTCTGCTTCTGCCGGAAACACGCTCGCCAGAAGCCCGCAGCGAGAGCAGTCTCGGCAGTGCGCTTTCCTCCTACGGCGTCCTGCTGCGCGACCCCTATTATCTCGGCCTCGTTCTGATCGCCTCCTTCGGCATGTCGAGCTACATGATCTATGTGGCCAACTCGTCCTTCATCCTGATCGAGCATTACGGCCTGACGCCGGGATATTACAGCGTGCTGTTCTCGCTGAATGCCATCTCCTTCATCAGCGCCTCGCAGATGAACGGCCGCCTGTCCCGCCGTTTCGGCCTGCAGCGACTGATCCGATTCGCGGTCAGCGGTTTTGCGCTTGCGGCGACACTGCTCTTCGTGATGTTCGAATTCGGCTTCGGCAGCCTTCCGCTGATGGCGGCCCTGCTTTTCGTGGCCTACGGTTTTCTCGGCATGGTTATTCCGACATCGGCCGTCCTCGCACTCGAGGCTCATGGCCGCATCGCCGGGACGGCATCAGCCCTGATGGGCACGCTGCAATTCGTCACGGCGTCGAGCGTGATCGGCATCGCGAGCCTGTTCTTCGACGGCACGGCGCTGCCGATGGTCGCAACCATCGCAACATGTTCCCTTACGGTATTGCTGCTCGCGACCGTTACGCTCAGGAGCCCGGCCACGGAAGCCGAGACGACAAGGCCTGCGGAAGAACGGCCATAAACGGAAACGGCGGGGCCCAAACCCCGCCGTCCCTTATCTTCGTTAGGCAACACATCCCCGTCAGTCAACGTCGGCGACGGCATCGGCCTTGCCACTGATGCGGTGCGCAAGGGCAGCTTCCATGAATTCGTTCAGATCGCCGTTCAGCACGGTATCCGGATCGGTGCTTTCGACGCCGGTGCGCAGGTCCTTGACGAGCTGATAGGGCTGCAGAACGTAGGAGCGGATCTGGTGACCCCAGCCGATATCCGTCTTGGACGCGGCTTCGGCATTGGCGGCCGCTTCCCGCTTCATCAATTCGGCCTCGTACATGCGGGCACGCAGCATTTCCCAGGCCTTGGCGCGGTTCTTGTGCTGCGAACGCTCCTGTTGGCAGGCGACAACAATACCGGTCGGAATGTGCGTGATACGCACCGCCGAATCGGTCGTGTTGACGTGCTGACCGCCGGCGCCCGACGAACGATAGGTATCGATGCGGCAATCGCTTTCGTTGATCTCGATGGTGATCGAGTCATCGACGACCGGATAGACCCAGACCGACGAGAAGGACGTGTGCCGACGCGCGTTCGAGTCATAAGGTGAGATGCGCACGAGACGATGAACACCGGACTCGGTCTTCGCCCAGCCATAGGCATTGTGGCCCTTGATGAGGATCGTCGCGGACTTGATGCCGGCTTCTTCGCCGTCATGCACTTCCAGCACCTCGACCTTGAAGCCCTGCTTTTCCGCCCAGCGGATGTACATGCGCAGCAGCATGTTGGCCCAGTCCTGGGACTCCGTGCCACCGGCGCCGGAATGAACTTCCAGATAGGTGTCGTTGCCGTCGGCTTCGCCGGATAGCATGGCCTCGACCTGCAGGCGGCCGGATTCAGCCTTCAACGCCTTCAGCGCCTGCTCGGCCTCGGTGACAATCGATTCGTCACCCTCTTCCTCGCCCATCTCGATCAGCTCGATGTTGTCCTTCATCTGCTGTTCAAGACGTTTCACGCCTGCGATGCTCTCATCGAGCTGTTGGCGCTCGCGCATGAGCTTCTGCGCTTCCTGGGCATCGTTCCAGAGGTTCGGGTCCTCTGCCTTGTTGTTCAACCAGTCCAGTCGTCTTATCGCCTGGTCCCAGTCAAAGATGCCTCCTCAGCAGGCTTATGGCCTGCTTGATTTCGTCGACTACATTCTCGATTTCTGCACGCATTTCGCTTGATTTCACCTCGGATCGAATTGCTGAGGGGTGAATAGTGTCGGCCGCCCCCGATGTAAAGAGGCGGCCTCGGCATTCAGGATCTGGAGACGGATCAGAACAGGCCGCCGGAACCGGAGGTTACGGCCTGGTTGGCCTGTGGCGAATCCCTGAGGATCTCTTCCGGCGCGACATAACCGTCCATGCCGATGACGGAGAAGGTGTCGGCGGGGCCGGTGCCCGGCTTGAAGGCTTCGACGATGGTGTCGGGATCGCCTTCCGCGGCCAGCATCCCGGTCTTCCGGTTGATCGGGATAAGGCTCATGCCTTCCGGAATGTGGAACATGCCCGGCGGCGTGCCGGCGACGGCTACCTGCATGAATTCGTTGAAAATCGGAGCGGACATCGAGCCGCCGGTCGCGCCACGGCCGAGCGGTGCAGGATTGTCGAAGCCGATATAAAGGCCAGCCACCAGATCCGGAGTATACCCGACGAACCAGGCGTCCTTTTCGTCGTTGGTCGTTCCGGTCTTGCCGGCCACCGGACGGTCGAGCTTGATCTTGCCGGCAGCCGTGCCCCGCTGAATGACGCCCTCCATGATGGAGGTAATCTGATAGGCGGTCATCGGATCGAGGACCTGCTCGCGGTTATCGACAACGGTCGGCTCTTCCTGGTTCTGCCACTCGTCCGCATTGCAGCCCTCGCAGGTGCGCTCTTCGTGACGGAAGATCGTCTTGCCGTAGCGGTCCTGGATACGGTCGATGAGCGTCGGCTTGATCTGCTTGCCGCCGTTGGCCAGCACGGCATAGGCCGACACCATGCGCAGCACCGTCGTTTCGCCGGAACCGAGCGACATGGCGAGAACCGGGTTCATCTTGTCGTAGATGCCGAAGCGCTCCGCATATTCAGCAACGAGGTTCATGCCCATGTCATTGGCAAGGCGAACCGTCATCAGGTTACGCGACTTCTCGATGCCGAGACGAAGCGTCGAGGGGCCGGCAGAACCGCCACCGTAGTTCTGCGGTCTCCAGACCTGGCCGCCGGACACGAACTCGATCGGCGCGTCCATGATAACGGAAGCCGGAGTATAGCCATTGTCCAGCGCGGCGGCATAGACGAACGGCTTGAAGGAGGAGCCCGGCTGACGCATGGCCTGGGTCGCGCGGTTGAATTCCGACTGGGCATAGGAGAAGCCGCCGACCATGGCGAGCACGCGGCCGGTATGGGGATCCATGGCGACAAGTCCGCCCTGAACTTTCGGCGGCTGGCGCAGCCGATAGCTGCCCGGCTTGGCATCCCCGAGAGCTTCGACATAAACGACGTCGCCCGGTTTCAGGACACCTTCCGGCGACTTGGCCGTCTTGCGGTCGCCGGTTGCCGAGCGATAGGCCCAGTCCATGTCCTCGGCGGCAATACGGCCCGTCTGGCGGTCGGCTCCAACCTTGCCGTCGGCCGCCTTGGCCGGCTGCAGGCCGATGTCGACCCGCGACGCGGAAGTCTCGAGGACGACGGCGAGTTTCCATTCCGGGACATCGCTCAGGCCATCGATCTTGGACAGTTCCACGCCCCAGTCGCCGGCCATATCGATAGTCTTGACGGGGCCGCGATAACCGCGCCGTTCGTCATAGCTCAGCAGACCGTCCTGCAACGCCTTGCGTGCGGCGATCTGAATTTTCGGATCGAGCGAGGTCCGCACCGACAGACCGCCCTCGTAGAGCGCCTTGTCGCCGTATTTCTCGATGATCTGGCGGCGCACTTCCTCGGAGAAATAATCCGAGGCAAACAGGTAAGAGCCGGAACGGCGCAGCGTGACGCCGAGCGGCTGCTTCTTGGCTTCCTCGCCGTCGTCATGGGAGACGAAACCGTTCTCCACCATGCGATCGATGACCCAGTTGCGGCGCTCGAGAGCGGCTTCGGTGTGGCGGAACGGATGATAGTTGGACGGTCCCTTGGGCAGGGAGGCGAGATAGGCGGTTTCGGCGATCGTCAGCTCCGTCACCGACTTGTCGAAATAGGTCAGAGCCGCGCCGGCGATGCCGTAGGCATTCATGCCGAAGAAGATCTCGTTCAGATAAAGTTCGAGGATCTTGTCCTTCGAATAGGTCTGCTCGATGCGGAAGGACAGAATGGCTTCCTTCACCTTGCGGTCGATCGTCTGGTCCGCCGACAGGAGGAAGTTCTTGGCGACCTGCTGGGTGATCGTCGAAGCGCCAACGGGGCGGCGGCCTGAGCCGAAATTCTGCAGGTTGACGAGGATGGCGCGACCGAGACCGTAGATGTCGACGCCCGGGTGATTGTAGAAGTTCTTGTCCTCGGCGGAAAGGAAGGCCGCCTTGACGCGGTCCGGAATCGCCTGGATCGGCAAGAACAGCCGCCGCTCGCGCGCATATTCCGCCATGAGGGCGCCGTTACCGGCATGGAATCGCGTTGTCACCGGTGGCGCATAGCTCGACAGGACTTCATAGTCGGGAAGATCCTTCGTCACGCCGGCCAGATAAATGGCAGCGGCAGCCGCGACGCCAAGGGCGAGAACGGATGCCAGTCCGAAGAAATATCCAATCAGTCTGATCATATTCGAGCTACCGCGATGACTTCGGTTCGGAGCGCAATGGCAAGCATCGCACATGCCGTGGCGTTTTGCACGTCGTGCCCAGCTTGGCAAGACACAGCGACAAGCATTGATTCCTGCGCATCAAGGCAATCGCCGCTTCATTTGCGAGTAACGGCCCGATTGTGAGGAAAATAGGGCCGCATCCCCTTCCCCCCGTTTCACCCACAGGATGGCGGACCTAGCCGCCATTGGCGACGACCGGCGCCCGATAGCGCCTGATCGCATCGGCCAGCAATGTCGCGATCTTCTCGCGCCACTGGGGATCGAGCAACAACTTCTCATCATCCTTGTTGGAAAGAAACCCGAGTTCCAGCAGGATCGAGGGGACATCGTGAGCCTGCAAAACCCTGAAACCGGCGGAGCGATGCGGATTGTTGATAAGCTGCACCTGCCCCTCGAAAGAGCCGATGACGGCATTCGCCAGCGAGACGGAGAACGCCTGTGTCTCGCGCCGCGTCAAATCGAGCAGGATATCGGTGACCTCGGTCGGCTCACTCGTCAGATCGACGCCGGCGACCGCATCGGAGAGGTTTTCTCGCTCCGCCAGCGCCGCGGCCATGTGGTCGGAAGCCGTATCGGAAATCGTGTAGACCGTGGCGCCGCGAATGCCGCTCTGGCGCAGCGTGTCGGCATGAAAGGAAATCAGCAGATCGGCCTTATGCTGGCGGGCGATGGTGACGCGCTCCGACAGCGACAGAAACTCGTCGCCCTCGCGTGTCAGAAACGCCTTGATCCCCTTTTCGTTCTTCAGCCGCTCCGCCAGCGCCCTTGCGAAGGCAAGCGTGATCTCCTTTTCGGGCGTCTTCGTCTCTGCGCCGGCGGCCCCCGCATCGATGCCGCCGTGTCCCGCGTCGATCGCGATCACGAAATCGTCATCTTCCGCAGGATCGGGAGCCGCGACGCGATCGCCGCGCAGGTCCGCCTTGGCCGTTGCCCCGACCGCCCAGGACTGGGAGGCGACGAGAGCATCGAAATCCGGTTGCGACACCATTTCCGCGTCGAGCACCAACCGGTAACCGTTGCCGCCCTCGTCTTCCTTGATCTCCGCGGCCGCAAGCTTCGCCGGTCGCTCAGCCGTCAGCACCAGACGCGCGGAATTCGCATCCATCGCGCCGAAACGGATATCGCGGAAAAGGCCGGTCGGTTTCAGGTCCGCATTCGGGAAAGTAAACGCGGTTGCCGGCATGTCGACCACGATCCTGTCCGGCTTCGCCATATAGCGAACCTCGACATCGGGCTTGCGATCGAAATCGATGACGATTCGGGTGCGGGCACGGTCGCCGGCAATGCGTGCGGCATAGGCGAGCAAAGGATCGCCCTGCCCGGCCTGTACGGCCATCGCATCGGCCCCGGCACCGGCAAAAAGCGCCACGACGGCAGCCAGCCGTAAGCCCCTGAGGAACCCGGCCCGACCTGGACCGAAAGCGGGCAGGAACCGGCCTGCAAAGGTTCGAATGACTGACAATCCGTTTCCCCGTCACGATCGCCGCGGATCACCATGCCGCCGCGATCCGCCACAACCTTGTAAACCATCAAAATCGACCGGCGTTCAACCGGGTTTCCGACCGTCCGCCGCCATTGTCCCCAGCAATGCGCGTGGCCGTATCCAGGTATAGAATCGACCGGTTGGCAGTCTTGCCCGCTAATCAATCGATATTATGGCATAATTCCGTTTCCCCTTGCTATTGTGACAGAGAAAACATACAACGCACATGAGGGTTAAGAGTGCCCACGGGATAGAATCGCCGCAGCGGCTGCCAACCTTGCAAGGACTTGGCGCCTGGTTAGCCGGACATTCATCCGCCGTTTCTGCACTTTTGTCCTGAAACTGGTTCAACACGCCGGCCCGGCCGGCACCTGTAACAGGTGGTTTCCACCAAAAGCTCTTCACCAGAGCACTCATCCGGTCCCGAGGGGCCTATGTCATTGTCGTTTTCGTTCGGTCATTAATGTCGTTGCAGCAGGGATTGAACAAATTGGGCGAGCCGGGACACCTCAGTCTCCCGAAAGCCGTTCAATTGCTCGCAGCACACTCCTCCGGACGGAGACCTTTATATCCGGCGCAAAGCCCGCAAAGCACCATCCGCACCATAGTACAGCGAGCGGGTGATCTCCTTTTCGGCAGCGCCGAGGAGCACAGCTTAAATGGCAGACAAAATGTTAATAGACGCGTCTCACGAAGAAGAGACGCGCGTTGTTGTCGTACGCGGTAACCGCATTGAAGAATTCGATTTCGAGTCACAACACAAGAAGCAGATCAGAGGCAATATCTATCTCGCCAAGGTGACCCGGGTCGAACCCTCGCTCCAGGCGGCCTTTGTCGATTACGGCGGCAATCGCCACGGCTTCCTGGCCTTTGCAGAAATCCATCCGGACTACTACCAGATCCCGCTCGCCGACAGGCAGGCCCTCCTCCACGCCGAGGCAGAGGAGCATCGCAAGGAAAACGACGTCGAGGGCGACGAGCCTTTGCCGGCTCCGGTCGATCTTTCCACCCAGGACCAGCCCGATACCGGCATTGCTTCGGTCATCGAAACGATAGAAGCCGCTACGGCCGCCGATAACGAACAGTCCGACATCAAGACGGAAGAGGTTGCGGCGGAAGCCGTTGCCGAGGAAGCGCCGGAGCCCAAGGCGAAGCCGAAGCGCACCCGCAAGCCGCGCGCCAAGAAGACTGCCGAGCCGGAAGCGCAGGCTGCCGAAGCCGCCTCCGAAGACGAAGGCGGCAGCGACACCATGGCGGCGATGGTCGACATGGACGAAATCTCCGAGGATGCGGATGGCCGCCGGGGCCGCGACGACGATTTCGACGACGATGACGACGATCACGTCGAGGAGAAGGAAGAGATCGAATCCGTCGGCGCCGAAGACGCGATGGAAGAGGTTCCGGACCGCGTCATACGCAAGCCGCGCAAGCAATACCGCATTCAGGAAGTCATCAAGCGCCGGCAGATCCTGCTGGTGCAGGTCGCCAAGGAAGAGCGCGGCAACAAGGGTGCGGCGCTGACCACCTACCTGTCGTTGGCCGGCCGTTATTCCGTGCTGATGCCGAACACGGCACGCGGCGGTGGCATTTCCCGCAAGATCACCAATCCGCAGGACCGCAAGCGCCTCAAGGAAATCGCCCGCGAGCTGGACGTGCCGCAGGGCATGGGCGTCATTCTCCGCACCGCCGGCGCAAACCGTACCCGCGTCGAGATCAAGCGCGACTTCGAATATCTGATGCGTCTTTGGGAAAACGTCCGTACCCTGACGCTCAATTCGACGGCTCCCTGCCTCGTCTATGAAGAAGGATCGCTCATCAAGCGTTCGATTCGCGACCTCTACAACAAGGATATCAGCGAGATCATCGTCGCCGGCGAGGAAGGCTATCGCGAAGCGAAAGACTTCATGAAGATGCTGATGCCGAGCCATGCCAAGGTGGTTCAGCCCTATCGCGATCTTCACCCGATCTTCTCGCGCTCCGGCATCGAAGCCCAGCTCGACCGCATGCTGCAGCCGCAGGTGACACTGAAATCCGGCGGTTACATCATCATCAACCAGACCGAAGCGCTGGTTGCGATCGACGTCAACTCCGGCCGCTCGACGCGGGAATACTCGATCGAAGACACCGCGCTGCAGACGAATCTTGAAGCGGCGGAAGAAGTGGCGCGGCAGCTTCGCCTGCGCGACCTTGCCGGTCTGATCGTCATCGACTTCATCGACATGGAAGAAAAGCGCAACAACCGCGCCGTCGAGAAGAAGCTCAAGGACTGCCTCAAGAACGACCGCGCCCGCATTCAGGTCGGCCGGATCTCGCATTTCGGCCTGCTCGAAATGTCGCGCCAGCGTATCCGCGCTTCGGTTCTCGAATCGACGACCCAGCTTTGCCCGCATTGCGGCGGCACCGGTCTCATCCGCTCCCAGTCGTCGGTTGCCCTGCATGTGCTCCGCGGTGTCGAGGAGTTCCTGCTCAAAAGCACGACCCACGACATTACCGTGCGCACGACGCCGGAAACCGCTCTCTACCTGCTCAACCAGAAGCGCGGCACGATCGTCGATTACGAGCGCCGGTTCGGGGTGACGATCACCATCGATTCCGACGAATCGGTCGGGCACCAGCATTTCGCCATCGACCGCGGCGAAGCCGTCGCCAATCCGGTCAGGATCGAAAGCCTGATGCAGCTTCTGCCGGAGCCGGAGGAAGACGAATACGTGCCGGAACCGGAGGACGAAGAGGAAGAGGAAGTCGTTGCAGCCGCTTCGGCAGCGCAGCCCTCGACCAACGGGAACGGCGAAGAGCAGCAGGGCGGCCGCAAGCGCAAGCGCCGTCGCCGCCGCCGTAACAAGAACGGCCAGGGCCAGGGAAACCTTGCGGCATCGGCCGGCGATGGCGATGAGGACGGCCTTTCCGACGAAGGCGATGGCGCCGAGGATGAAGGCGACGAGGAAGGTGCGTCCGACGCAGCCGTCGAGGCCACCGACGCCAATGGCGAAACCTCCGGTGACGATAGCCAGAAGCGCAAGCGCCGCCGTCGCGGCAAGCGCGGCGGTCGTCGCAACCGTCCGGGCGAGGAAGGCGCCGAGGCATCCGGCGAAACGGATGACGAAGGCGAGGCCGACGATTCCGACACCGAAGCCGCACTGATCGAGGACATCGCCGAGCAGAGCGCGGCCGAGGAGCCCGCTGCCATGGCGGCAGTCGAATCCGCCGAGGAGCCGGTGGCGCCGAAGCCGCGCCGGAGCCGCAAGGCCAAGGTCACCGCCTCCCCTGTCGAGGAGCCGGTCATTGCGGCGGAAACGCCCGCTCCCTTGCCGGAAATCGTGGAAGAGCAGGAAGCCACCGCGGATGTTCCGGTAGAAGCGGCGGAAGAGCCCCAGGAAGACGCCGCGGAGACGGCCGAGATCCCGGATGAAGCCAAGCCGGCTCGCGCCAATCGCGGATCGAACCTGACCTCCTCCGAACCGGTCGTAACGTCCCAAAAGTCGTCCGAAGATGGCGAAGAGCCGCCGAAGCCGAAAAAGGGCGGCTGGTGGCAGAAGCGCGGCTTCTTCTGAGCCGACGTCGGCGAATGAACAGAACAAAAAAGGCCCCGCAATGCGGGGCCTTTTCTTTATTCAGGCTTGTGCTAGCAAAACAGCCTCACAAAATGAGTCCGGAAACGGCGGTAACGCCTTGAATGCTGACTCTTTTAGGCAATCCAGCGGGCGATACGGTCGGTGGCCTCGACCATTTCAGTCATGGTTCCGGCATAGGACATGCGCAGCGCAAGATGGCCGTCGAGGGGGTCGAAATCCATGCCGGGCGTCGCCGCTACATCGATTTCCGCCAGCATACGGCGCGCAAAAGCCATGCTGTCATTGGTGAAGCGGGACACGTCGACGTAAGCGTAGAAGGCGCCATCCATCGGCGAAAGCAAGGGCATGCCGAGTTCGGGCAGGCGCTTCAGCAGAAACTCGCGATTTGCGGCACAACTCGCCTTGTAATGCTCCAATTCCTCCCCGGCCTCCAGGGCGGCAATCGCGGCCACCTGAGAGAGCTCCGGCGCGGAGATATAGAGGCTTTGCGCCAGGCACTCCATCGGCCTGACTGCCTCTTCCGGAAGGACCATCCAGCCGATCCGCCAACCGGTCATGCAGTAATATTTCGAGAAGGAGTTGATGATGATGGCCTCATTGCCGAATTCGAGCGCCGTCGCTTCTTCGCCGGCATAGGTGAGGCCGTGATAGATCTCGTCGGAGATCAGGCTGATACCCTGCCCCTTGCAATAATCGTAGACCGCGCGCAATTGCGCGGGGCTGGTCACCGTGCCCGTGGGGTTGGCAGGGCTTGCGAGCAGAACGCCCTTGAGGCGCAGCCCGGCTTCCCTCTGGGCCGCCTCCAGGCTTTCCGGCGTCAGAGTGAAGCCGGTGCCGGCATTGACCGGAACTTCCACCACCTTGAGGCCAAGCGCCGAAAGGATGGCCCGATAGGCAGGATAGCCGGGCCTTGCGATCGCGACCGCATCGCCCGCGTCGAAGAGCGTCAGAAAGGCGAGATTGAAGCCCGCCGAGGACCCCGTCGTGACGGCGATCCGGGAGGGATCGAGCGAGACGCCGTGGCGACGCCGGTAGTAACCGGCCAGCTTTTCCCTGAGTTCGAGGAGGCCGAGCGCGTCCGTGTAGCCGATACGTCCGTGGGCAAGCGCCTCGCGGGCCGCGGCCAGCGCTGTCTGGGGCGCCGGATGGCCCGGCTGGCCGACAGCCATGGAGATGACAGGCGCACCGGCCTGGCGCCGTCTTGTCGCCTCGGCAAGGACATCCATGGCATGGAAGGGTTCGACTGCACTGCGTCTGGAAATGGAAATCACGTCTTCAACTCTTTCTTCTGCGCGCCAGACATTTGCCGCATTATTCCGGTGTTCACAATGGCGAGAGCGCGACGCTGCGGCCATTTTTCCGATTTCCCTTGCCATGGGCCGCCGCTACGCTATTGCACAACGCAGCGCTCCCCCGACAAGCGCTCCGACAGCCAGACACCGCTGCGGCGGAAAAGGATCAAGAGGAAAGACATGACCCTGACGTTCAGGAAGCTCGCCGCGACGGCGCTCGTCATCCTGCCGGCGATACTGCCGACAGCCGCGCTCGCACTCGATGACGCCGAGAAGAAGGAAATCGGCGAATTCATCAAGGAATACCTGATCGCCAATCCGGAAATCATGCTGGACGTGCAGGACGCTCTCGAAAAGAAGCAGTACGAGGCGCGCCAGCAGCAGGCCTCGGCCGCCGTCGGCGACAACAAGGATGCGCTGTTCTCCTCCGAGCATGACATCTCGCTCGGCAATCCGAAGGGCGACGTGACTGTGGTCGAGTTCTTCGACTACAACTGCGGTTACTGCAAGCGGGCGCTGTCCGACATGGACGACATCCTGTCGAAGGACAAGAATGTGCGTTTCGTGCTCAAGGAATTCCCGATTCTCGGACCGGATTCGCTTGCCGCGCACAAGGTCTCCTACGCTTTCCGCCAGATCGCGCCTGAAAAATACGGCGACTTCCACCGCGCTCTCCTCGGTGGCAAGGGACGCGCGGACGAACAGGCCGCCCTCGATGTCGCCGCCTCGCTCGGCGTGAGCGAGGAGCAGATCCGCGCAAAGATGGCGGCAAGCCCCAATGACGACCAGGTGAAAGAAGCCTACCAGCTGGCCACCAGCCTCGGCATCACCGGCACACCGTCCTACATCGTCGGCAACGAGGCCGTGTTCGGCGCCATCGGCTCCGAGGCGATCGAACAGAAGCTTGCCAATGTCCGCACCTGCGGCAAGGCCACCTGCTGACGGGCGTCAACGCCGCCTTCTCCGCTTGCATCCCGTGTTTTCCGGGGGAACGCTCCGTCGTTTGCCCGGAAGGGGCTTTCCCTTGCGGGTCTGCCAGTCTATAGGAGGCGGTTGAAAGTCGACGGAACCGCTTATGAGCAAGATCATTTACGTCCTGAACGGCCCTAATCTCAATGCCCTCGGCAAGCGGGAGCCCGGGATCTACGGCGGCAAGACGCTTGCCGATATCGAGACGGACTGCAAGACGGCCGGAAATGAACTCGGCTTCGCCGTCGATTTCCGGCAATCGAACCATGAAGGCGTACTCGTCGACTGGATTCACGAAGCCGGAGACAAGGCCGCAGGCATCGCCATCAATCCCGGCGCCTACGGCCACACATCGATCGCGCTCCACGATGCGATCCGGGCCGTTTCGATACCGGTGGTGGAGGTCCATATCTCCAACATCCATGCGCGCGAGGAATTCCGCCATAAATCGATGATAGCGCCCGCCGCGAAGGGCATGATCTGCGGCTTCGGCCCCCATAGCTATATCCTGGCGCTGCACGCGCTGAAGAACATCACGCAATAACAAGAATACAGGACCCCATTCCATGGCTGAAAAGAAATCGGGAATCGATCAGGCTCTGATCCGTGATCTGGCCAACATCCTCAACGAGACGGATCTCAGCGAGATCGAAGTCGAGCAGGAAGACCTGCGCATCCGCGTATCGCGGGCAGCACCGCAGATGATGGCAATGCCGCAGATGCCGTCGTACCAAGTCGCGGCTCCGGCTGCCGCCCCCGTTGCGGCTGCCACAGCTGCAGCTGTCGCCGAACCGGCCCGCAACCTTGCCAATGCCGTGACGGCTCCGATGGTGGGCACCGCCTATCTCGCCCCGGCACCAGGTGCCCGTCCCTTCGTCGAAGTCGGCTCGATCGTCAAGGAAGGCCAGACCCTCCTGATTATCGAAGCCATGAAGACCATGAACCAGATCCCTGCACCGCGCTCCGGCAAGGTCGTAGAGATCCTCGTGGAAGATGGTCGCCCGGTCGAATATGGCGAGCCGCTGGTCGTCGTCGAGTAAGCCGATGAGCACCATTTCCAAGATCCTCATAGCCAATCGCGGCGAAATCGCGCTGCGCGTCCTGCGTGCCTGCAAGGAACTCGGCATCGCCACCGTTGCCGTTCACTCCACGGCCGACGCCGATGCGATGCATGTCCGCCTGGCCGACGAAAGCGTGTGCATTGGCCCGCCACCGTCGCGCGACAGCTATCTGAACATCCATCAGATCGTCGCAGCCTGCGAAATCACCGGCGCTGACGCCGTGCATCCCGGCTACGGCTTCCTGTCCGAGAACGCCAAGTTCGCCGACATCCTAGAAGCCCATGGCATCACCTTCATCGGGCCGACTGCCGAACATATCCGCCTGATGGGTGACAAGATCACGGCCAAGCAGACGGCCGTGGAACTCGGTATTCCCGTCGTTCCAGGCTCCGATGGCGAGGTCACGCCGGAAAATGTCCTGGAAACCGCCCGCAAGATCGGCTTCCCGGTCCTCATCAAGGCAACCGCAGGCGGCGGCGGCCGCGGCATGAAGGTCGCCAAGACCGAGGGCGAGCTGGAAGAGGCCTTCAATACGGCACGGACGGAAGCGGCTGCAGCCTTCGGCAACCCAGCGGTCTACATGGAGAAATACCTCGGCAAGCCGCGTCATATCGAAGTCCAGGTGGTCGGTGACGGCGAAGGCAATGCGATCCATCTGGGCGAACGCGACTGCTCGCTGCAGCGCCGCCACCAGAAGGTCTGGGAAGAGGCGAATTCCCCGGCGCTCAACGTCGAGCAACGCATGAAGATCGGCAAGATCTGCGCCGACGCCATGAAGAAGATGAAGTACCGGGGCGCCGGCACGATCGAGTTCCTCTATGAAAACGGCGAGTTCTATTTCATCGAAATGAACACCCGCCTGCAGGTGGAACATCCGATCACCGAGGCCATCACCGGCATCGACCTGGTGCATGAGCAGATCCGCGTCGCCTCCGGCGCGGGCCTCTCCGTCACGCAGGACGAGATCACCTTCTCCGGCCATGCGATCGAGTGCCGCATCAACGCCGAGGACCCGCGCACGTTCGTCCCTTCACCGGGCACGATCACGCATTTCCATGCTCCCGGCGGGCTCGGCGTTCGCGTCGATTCCGGCGCCTATGCCGGCTACAAGATTCCGCCCTATTACGACAGCCTGATCGGCAAGCTGATCGTGCATGGACGGACCCGTGTCGAATGCATGATGCGTCTGCGCCGTGTGCTCGACGAATTCGTCGTGGACGGAATCAAGACCACATTGCCGCTCTTCCAGGACCTGGTGGCCAACCAGGACATCGCGAACGGCGATTACGACATCCACTGGCTGGAAGATTATCTGGCCAGGACCTCCGCATGAGGTGAAAGAAGAATGGCAGGGCGCCGCAGCAGGGATCAGAGGATAACCCCCGAACTTCTGCTGCGCGCCTATTCCATCGGCCTCTTCCCCATGTCGGACGCGGCCGACGATCCGGAGATCTTCTGGGTCGAGCCGGAACTGCGCGGCATCCTGCCGCTGGAGCAGTTCCATGTTTCCAAAAGCCTCGCCAAGGCCATCCGCCAGAAACCCTTCGACATCCGCTTCGACACGGCCTTCGACACCGTGATCGCCAAATGCGCGGAGGAGGTCGAAGACCGCCCAAGCACATGGATCAACCAGACAATCCGCGAACTCTATGGCGCACTCCATCGGCTGGGCCATGCCCATTCGGTCGAAGCCTTTGAAGGCGATGAACTGGTCGGAGGCCTCTACGGCGTATCCCTGGGCTCGGCCTTTTTCGGCGAGAGCATGTTCTCACGCCGGACGAATGCCTCGAAGATTTGCCTGGTCTATCTGGTCGAGCGATTGAAGGCGCGTGGATTTACCCTGCTCGATACCCAGTTCACCACCGAACACCTGAAGACATTCGGCGCGATCGATGTGCCGAAGGAAGACTATCTGAAACTGCTGGACAAGGCGATGCAGTCGGAGACCCTGCCCTTCTGACGGTACCAGCGCGCCAATCCGGCCTCGGGCAACTGCTCAGTTGGTCTTTGGCGGTGCCGGAACGTCCGAAGCCTGCTTGCAGCCGGTCAGCCAGACGTCATAGATCGCGTGTTCGACGGCGTTGAGCGCCGGACTGTCGGCGAACATCCAGCCGGAAAAGATGCGGCGTATCTTGCGGTCCAGGGTGATTTCATCGACCTCGACGAAGGCATCGATCTTCTGCGCCTCGGTCTCGTCGCGCGAATAACAGACCTTGGGCGTGACCTGAAGGGCACCGAACTGCACGGTCTCGTCGATATAGACGTCGAAGGACGTGATGCGTCCGGTAATCTTGTCGATGCCGGCGAATTCAGCCACGGGATTGGTGATGCGGGCCGCTCTCGCGGGCTCGTTTCCGACCAGAGCAACGACGCCGACGGCCATGACCGCCGCGCAGATGACACCAGTGGCCGAGCCCAACCCGGAACGCTTCATATCCACCAATCTCCCGCTTCTCGTTTTCCGACGACCCATAAAGAAAAAGGGCCACGTAACCTTGGCCCTAGAGTCCAATTGTGGCCAAATCGGGTGTCAGTTGCCGGGCGTCCAGGCGTCATAGTCGCCGGTGACACGCGGACGCTCGCCCGGGACGGCGAGAGAGCCCGGCGGACGATAGGCAAGAGCGGTGCCGGTCTGGTTCGGACGGTGCGGCTTCTGCCATTCACGAGCCTTGTAGTCTTCCTTGGTCGGCGGCACGTCGGTGCGGTAGTGCATCCAACCATGCCAACCGGTCGGAATCTTGGAAGCGTCGGCATAGCCCTTGTAGATGACCCAGCGGCGCGGAAGGCCGAAAGACGTGGTACCACCCTCGTAGTAGACATTTCCCAACTCGTCTTCGCCGACGCGCTTGCCATGGCGCCAGGTGAAGAAACGCGTTCCCATGGTCTGACCGTTCCACCAGGTGAAAAGTTCCAACAGAAGCTGCTTCATGTCTTTTCCTTGGGCTTTGCCGACGGGCAAGGCGCTTGCTAAAAACGTCTTCCGCTTATGCAGCCTTGCAGCGCCGTTGTCTAGTGATTCGCGAGGCACGAAAGGTCATTTCAGCTGCAGTTTGAAGCCGAGATGGCTCTGGGTAAAACCAAGCCGTTCGTAGAAACGATGGGCATCCTTGCGCGCCGCATTGGAGGTCAGTTGCACGCGGCGCATGCCCTGACGTCTTGCCCGATCGACGCAGTGATGGATCATCATCGCCCCGATGCCCTGCCCCCGGCAATCCGGGCGAGTGAAGACCGTTTCGACGATCATCGACGTACCGCCGCGGCCGGACAGCGTGGTGGTGGCCAGCGTCTGGCAGGTCGCGACAACCTCCCCGTTCCGCTCGGCGACATAGAGCGTCTCGCAGGGGGAAGCGGCAATGCGGTCGAAGGCGGCAAGATAGCCCGGAAGCGCGGCCGGGTCCGTCGTGTCCCCATGGCCACCGAGGGTATCTGCCGCCAGGATGGCGGCAATGGCGGCCACATCATGCCTATCTGCTTCCCTGATCGTGATATCCGGCGCCTGCATGCGGTCTTCCTTTCCCGTCCGTTTTTCGCGAAGCTATAGAGCGCTACGGGACGGTTGTGTGACGACAACGGATTTTGCACGACAATTTTCGCCCGCGAAGCCCCTAGGCGCCACCGGAAAACAGTCGTGCGGGCTGGATCAGAACTCCAGCCGTTTTTCCATGATGATCGCTGGCAGGCCGGAATTCGGTGCGCCCCACTCCTCCATGCGGTCGACCTCGGAAAAGCCGAGACGCTCGTAGAAGGACATTGCCCGGACATTCGGCAACGCCACCTCGACCCGCATGATCTCAGCTTCGGGAAAGCAGGTCTCCAACTCCGCGAAGATGTCGCGGCCGATCCCCTCGTTCTGACAGGACGGCCGAACATAGAGCTGATGCAGCATGACGGTCTTCGCCATCTTGGGATACATGGCGGCATAGCCGAGGCCGCCGATCTCCCGGCCGCTATCGGCGACGAGAAATTCCGCCCCAGGCTTGCCGATGCGCGCGCGAATGGCGTTTGCGGAATGCCAGCCATCGACCATCTGCCGCACCCTGTCGGCACCGTAGAACGGATCGTAGGTCACATGAAAAGTTTCGTCGAGCAGGGTTCTCACCTGCCCGACGTCACGCTCGCTCGCGGTGCGAACGAAATACAAGGGATTACTCCTCGATGCCGAGCTTGACCTTGACCAGCGCCTGCACGGCCTGCGGGTTGGCCTTGCCGCCGGTCGCCTTCATCACCTGTCCGACGAACCAGCCGGCGAGCGTCGGCTTGGCCTTGACCTTCTCGACCTGATCCGGGTTGGCGGCAATGATCTCGTCGACGGCCTTTTCGATGGCGCCGGTATCGGTCACCTGCTTCATGCCGCGGGTTTCCACGATCTCGACAGGATCGCCGCCCTCGGCCAACACGATCTCGAAGAGATCCTTGGCGATCTTGCCGGAGATGGTCTCGGCCTTGATGAGGTCGATGATCGCGCCGAGTTGGGCCGGAGATACCGGCGTTTCCTCGATGCTCTTGCCGGTACGGTTCAGCGCTCCGAGCAGGTCGTTGATGACCCAGTTCGCAGCCGTCTTGCCGTCACGGCCGGCCGCGACTTCCTCGAAATAGTCGGCGATCGCCTTTTCCGAGACCAGAACGGAGGCATCGTAGATCGACAGGCCGAGTTCGCGCACGAAACGGGCCTTCTTGTCGTCGGGCAGTTCCGGGAGATCCTTCTTCAGTTCCTCGATGAAGGCGTCGTCGAATTCGAGCGGCAGCAGATCCGGATCGGGGAAGTAGCGATAATCGTGCGCATCCTCCTTGGAGCGCATGGAGCGCGTCTCGCCCTTGTTGGGATCGAAGAGGCGGGTCTCCTGCTCGATCACACCGCCGTCTTCCAGGATGGCGATCTGGCGGCGCGCCTCGTATTCGATGGCCTGACCGATGAAGCGGATGGAGTTGACGTTCTTGATCTCGCAGCGCGTACCGAACTCGCCGCCCGGCTTGCGCACGGAGACGTTGACGTCGGCACGCATGGAGCCTTCGTCCATGTTGCCGTCGCAGGTGCCGAGGTAGCGGACGATCGAGCGGAGCTTGGTCATGTAGGCCTTGGCCTCGTCCGAGGAGCGCATGTCGGGCTTGGACACGATTTCCATCAGCGCGACGCCCGAGCGGTTGAGGTCGACATAGGACATGGTCGGATGCTGGTCGTGCATCGACTTTCCGGCATCCTGTTCCAGATGCAGGCGCTCGATGCCGATCTCGATGTCCTCGAACTGGCCCTGACGGTCCGGTCCGAGCGAAATGGTGATCTTGCCCTCGCCGACGATCGGGTCCTTGAACTGGGAGATCTGGTAGCCCTGCGGCAGGTCCGGATAGAAGTAGTTCTTGCGGTCGAAGATCGAACGCTTGTTGATCTGCGCCTTGAGGCCAAGGCCGGTGCGAACCGCCTGCTTGACGCATTCCTCGTTGATGACGGGCAGCATACCGGGCATGGCTGCATCCACCAGCGACACGTTGGAATTCGGCGCATTGCCGAAGGTGGTCGAGGCGCCGGAGAAGAGCTTCGAATTGCTCGTCACCTGGGCGTGGACCTCCATGCCAACGATCACTTCCCAGTCGCCGGTGGCACCGGGAATGAGGCGTTTCGGATCGGGCGTGCGCGTGTCAACTAGGGTCATCGGATGCTCGTGTCATGTGGAGTTTTCAAGCCCGTGAGGTAGAACAAATGTGGCGGTGGCGCAAGGCTTCTCCGGCCTGCGGGGAACAGATGAAGCCGGCCCGGACACACCGAACATTAATCGGCCTCAGGCAGCATCGACGGATGACCAACGAAACGATCCCGATATTGCTTGCCGTCGCCGCGCTCTACAATGGCGCCGTATTCTGCATCTATTGGTGGGACAAGCGGGCGGCCGGCACCGGCGACTGGCGAGTGCGGGAAACGACACTGCTCGCGCTCGCCTTTCTCGGTGGCGGCATCGGGGCGCTGCTCGCCCAGAGACTGCTTCGCCACAAGACGCGCAAATCGCCGTTTCCGGTAGCCCTGCCGGCATTCTTCATCCTGCAGATGTTCGCCCTGTCCGTCGCGCTTGTCGCCCGCGAAAGCGGCGCGGCGGCGGAAGCCCTGCATCGATTGCTGGGCCGCAGCTAAAACTCCTGTCCGTATCCGCGCGGCTCGACGGCCACGAGTTGCTTGGACATGCCGACCGATTGAACGTCGCGATCGAGCTTCGGATTGTAGGCGGTTGTCAGCCAGTGCACGGCATAGCCATGCTTCTCGAAGAAATCGACAGCTTCCTGATTCCTCGCATGGGTCTGAAGGCTTGCCCGGGCGAACCCCTGGCGCACGATCTCGCGCTCCACCTCCTCCAGAAGCGCAGAGCCCAGCCCCTGACGCTGATGTTCCGGATCGATCCACAGATCCGTGATATTCTCGTCCAGTTCCTCGCGCGCGGCCCAGCCGGCGGGAACTCCGCTCTTCTCAATGACGGAAATGGTCAGCCATTCGGAGCGGGTGAAATTCAGGAAGGCCGTTCGGGCGTTATCGACCATGGCCCTGCTCTCGCCGACAGGGATCATCGCCTTCTCCCAGGCCCGAAATCCGATCAGCGCCAGGAGATCGGCCTCGTCGCGGCGTGCATTGCGTATCGTAAACATCCACGTCCCACCCTTCCTCACTCAGTAGAGCATTGCAACGCGGGATTTTCCAGTCCGCAACCCGGCGGCGTCGCCACCCCTCCCTGCAATCTTGGATTTCTCTATTTAGTTAATTAGCTAATCATTCAATGTATTAATGTCACGAATAGTGTGGCCGGCGAGCCGCAGAAGCGGAAAAGAAGCGCCACGGAAGCCGACCGGCTTGACCTGCGCCATCCCGATAAGCATCTTCACGATGCAACTTATGGAGTGTTGATGTTCGGTTCGTCCGAGTCCCGGTAAAGGCCCTGCCCGCGATCGCTGCCGATACGCGCGCAAGGGCCCGAAAACGAAGCCCCGACGCCTGATGGCGCCGGATCGTTTTTGTGTGCGCTCGCGAAAGAGCGCCTTTACGGAATCACACGACCATGGACATTTCCCGCGCCGAACAGCGCATCCTGCACCTGCTCGCTCAGGGCGGGCGCATAGAACTTATCCGGGACGACAACCGCAGAATCGAGAAGATCCAGCTCTTCACCCGCGAAGGCTGGGTGTTCAGCGGCCTCGACGTCATCGCCTTTCGCAAGCTCAAGCAGAAGAAGGCGATCAAGTCGCAAGGCGGCAAACCCTACCGCATCACCGAACGTGGTCTCGTGCTGGTCAGGTCACAGCCCGACAACAGGTGACGAAACCAAAGCGGCGCCTTCCGGCGCCGCAATTCTTTCAGAACGGAGGATCGGTCGATTACCACCACTTGGCCGGGCTGAACTTTCCGGCCGCCTGTTCGATGACGTGAGCAGTCCGGAACAGCGTTTCTTCCTCGAAAGGCTTTCCGATGAGTTGGAGGCCGAGCGGCAGGCCCTTCGAGTCGAGACCGGCCGGAACGGAAAGGCCCGGCAGACCCGCCATGTTGACCGTTACCGTGAAGATGTCGTTCAGATACATCTTCACCGGATCGGCGGCGAGTTCCTTGTCGCCGATGGCAAAGGCGGAAGACGGGGTTGCCGGCGTCAGGATCGCGTCGACACCCGCATGGAAGGCAAGTTCGAAGTCGCGCTTGATGAGCGTGCGGACCTTCTGGGCCTGCAGGTAATAGGCATCGTAGTAGCCGGCCGAAAGCACATAGGTGCCGATCATGATGCGGCGCTTGACCTCGGTGCCGAAGCCTTCGGCGCGGGTCTTCTCGTACATGTCGGCAATATCCTTGCCGTCGACACGCAGGCCGTAGCGCACGCCGTCGTAACGCGCCAGGTTCGAAGAGGCCTCGGCGGGAGCGACGATGTAATAGGCGGGAAGCGCGTATTTGGTGTGCGGCAGGGAGATATCGACGATCTCGGCACCGGCCTCCTTCAGCCAAGCGATGCCCTGCTGCCAGAGCGTCTCGATCTCGTCCGGCATGCCCTCGACGCGGTATTCCTTCGGGATACCGATCTTCATGCCCTTCAACGACTGGCCGAGAGCGGCTTCGTAATCCGGCACCGGCAGGTCGACGGACGTCGTGTCCTTGGCATCGGTCGAGGCCATGGATTTCAGCAGGATCGCGGCATCGCGCACGTCACGGGCGAGCGGGCCGGCCTGGTCGAGCGAGGATGCGAAGGCAACGACGCCCCAACGCGAGCAGCGGCCATAGGTCGGCTTGATGCCGACGGTGCCGGTAAAGGCGGCCGGCTGGCGGATCGAACCGCCTGTGTCGGTTGCAGTGGCGCCGGCGCAGAGCTGTGCTGCAACGGCAGCGGCCGAACCGCCGGACGAGCCGCCGGGAACCAGCTTCTCGTTCGAGTCCTTCGCCCTCCACGGATTGACCACCGGCCCGTAGTGAGAGGTCTCGTTGGAAGAGCCCATGGCGAACTCGTCCATGTTGAGCTTGCCGAGCATGACCGCGCCGTCATCCCAGAGGTTCTGGGTCACGGTCGATTCGTATTTCGGCTTGAAACGGTTCAGGATGTCGGAGCAGGCCTGGGTGTGGATATCCCTGGTGGCAAAAAGATCCTTGATGCCGAGCGGAATGCCTTCCAGCGCGCCAGCCTTGCCGGCCGCAATGCGTTCGTCGGAAGCCTTGGCCATCTCGCGCGCCTTTTCCGGCGTGACGGTGACATAGGCATTGATGACGTCATTGGCCGCCTCGATCGCCTGAATGTAGGCCTCGGTCAGTTCGAGGGCCTTGATCTCCTTCGCGGCCAGCTTGGCGCGGGCTTCGGCAATGGTGAGGCTGGTCAGTTCGCTCATGATGTCGGTTCACTTCAAAATAGCGGCGCTCGGGAAGCGGCCAGAGATGGAATGCAGGGCGGATGCGGTTGTCGCGAAGCGCAAAGGCCTATTCGACGACCTTCGGCACCAGGAAGAAGTTGCGATCCGTTTCCGGCGCGTTGGCGACGATGTCCTCGGCCTTGTCGCCGTCGTTCACCACGTCGGAGCGCTTCTTCATCGCCATGGGAGTCACCGACGTCATCGGTTCGACGCCCGTCACGTCAACCTCGGAAAGCTGTTCGACGAAGCCGAGGATGCCGTTGAGCTCTCCCATCATGCGCTGTGCTTCTTCCTCGTTGAGGGCGATGCGGGCCAGATGTGCCACACGCTTGACGGTCTTGAGATCAACGGACATCGGTATTCTCCAGGTCTTATGTTTCCTTCGCTATAATGGCCGGCAGGCCATGGCGCAACGGGGATTTCTCAGACTTCAAGGCTATGGCCGGGCTTCGGCGTCTCCACCTTCGTCTTCGTTCCCTCCATGCCGGCCACGAATTTCTCCGGCGTCCGGTCGATGATCGGGAAGGAACCGTAGTGGCAGGGAATTGCCGTGTGGAAATCGAAGAAGCGCTGGCAGGCGAGCGCAGCAACGGCGCCACCCATGGTGAAGCGGTCGCCGATCGGCACGAGACCGATATCCGGCTGGTGCAGTTCGTTGATGAGCTTCATGTCCGAGAAGATGTCGGTATCGCCCATGTGCAGCAGCGAGGGCTCGTCATCGATGTGCAGCATCAGGCCGTTGGCATTGCCGAGCGCGTGGGAAACGCCGTCCTCGGTGATCTGGGCGGAGGAATGCAGAGCATTGGTGAAGGTCACGGTAAAGCCGTCGAAGGCGACCGTGCCGCCGGTATTGCCCGCCTCGATCTTCGAAACGCCCTTGGAACCGAGCCAGGCGGCAAGGTCGGCATTGGCGAGCACGGTTGCGCCGGTTTCATTGGCCAGACGAATGGCATCACCGACATGGTCCCCATGACCGTGGGTCAGAAGGATATGGGTGACGCCAGCCGTTGCATCCTTGAGGTCGAGACCGGCGAAACCCGGGTTTCCCGTGAGGAACGGATCGATGAGGATGCTTGCCTTGGCCGTATCCAGACGGAAGGCGGAATGGCCGAGCCAGGTGATTTTCATGGAATTCTCCTTTGGGGGACAGGAAGGCGAAATTGTTTCGTCGGATAAAAATATGGCATATGGCCGTGACGGAAAGTAGCGACCGCGGCGCGCGGCAAGGAAAAGGCGATGACGACACTGACAATCGAGGAACTCGCCGAAACCCTTCCACCCGGACGACCGGTCGCCGGACTGGATCTCGGGACCAAGACCATCGGTCTTGCCATGTCGGATATCGGTCTTCGTTTCGCAAGCCCACGTCCTGTAATCAAGCGGACAAAATTCACGAAGGACGCGGAAATCCTGATCGATTTCGCCGTCAGGGAAAAGATCGCCGCCTTTGTCATCGGACTGCCGATGAACATGGACGGCTCGGCCGGACCGCGCGTCCAGGCCACTCGCGCCTTCGTGCGTTCGATGTCGGAAAAGACCGATATTCCCTTCGTCTACTGGGACGAACGGCTATCGACGGTGGCAGCGGAACGGGCGCTTCTGGAAATGGACGTTTCCAGGGCCAAGCGCAGCGAGCGGATCGACTCGGCTGCAGCAAGCTTCATCCTTCAGGGCGCACTCGACAGGTTGTCGACACTGCGCAAATCCTCACGAGCTGAAGAGACCTGACGCGCCTTCCACCATGCGAGGATCTTCCTGCGGCGACGAAAGCCGATAATGGCGAAAACCAGCAGGCTGTCGAAGGCGATGGCGCGCGCGACCAGCGGCGGAATGGTTTCCGGCGGAATGCCGAGGATCTGGCCGTAGACCTGGAAGACAAGATCATGCGCCTGCCGGGTGAGCATAAAGATACCGAAGCTCATGTCGTAGTAGGAAAGCCCGTACCAGCTACCGAGCAGAACGATGGGGGCAGCCCACAGAATCAGGAAGGTCTTCATGCCGCCCTCTCCTCATACAGCCGTGGCGACGGCCAGTAGCACACGGTCCACCGCAGCAGAGCCATTGCGCTCAGAACCATGGCCGGAACGGCGATATCCAGCGCAAGCACCGCGAAAAACGCCATCATGACCAAAACCAAAGTCACTCTTGTCATTCCGCTCTGTCGCGCCCCGCTGGTCCGGCCTGTCCCTGTCCGGAAACTGACCCCTTAACCGGAGCGACGCAACGTAAACCATTTGTTAAGGTTAACGGCGCCTGGGGATAACGCAAGAGCGTCCATCAGGAAAGCCGGAAATCCACCGGTCGTTACAGGGGAAAGCAGAGTGTGGGCATGGCGAACTCGCACCCTCCTTCCCGTTACGGGAGCATGGAAAGAATGAAGTCCGCCCGTTGCCTGACATCCATTCTCGGCACCTCGACCAGATCGTAGCCGAAGCGACGGTAGGCATTCTCCAGATGGTGAAATGCCTCAATGGCGGCGGTGAGATCGTGGCGCCGCTCGGCATCGTTCCTGTAGATCTCCGGCCATGGCGGCAGCAGAAAGACCGGGCGACGGTAGCGCAGGCTTTCCACTGCCCGGAGGTATGTCGGGGGAACGGCATGCCCAGCCTGTTCCAACCCGGCAATCTGATCGACGATCCCGCGATCGAAGAAGGTTCGCCCTCCCCTGCGGCTCGCTTCCGTCATGAAATTGATCGAACGCGAGACGGTCAGTTCGACAAAGAGGGAAAGGTTCGTCCATGGCAGCGCGTCACCGTCGATGAAAAGCTGTTCGCGGACCACCTGTCGCCCCGGTTCCTCGCATGTGGCAAAGCCGCGCCGCGACAATTCTTCGAGCAATGTCGACTTGCCCCCGCCGGAGCAGCCGGAGATCATGACGAGATCGTCGCGGCGGGCAGCAATGTTTTCAAGGCGATATTCGCCTTCGTTCAGAACATGATTCATGAATGTCTCCTTCGCCGGCACGGCAACAGGCGATTGCGATCGGATCATCGGGGGAAAAGGCGCGCGACGGGGGCCGGACACGGCGCATACGCATCGACACCGGGGAGACTACCCCCGGCTTACCATGGACTCAAGATCAGAACGCTCAGTTGGCCTGGAAGGCGATCAGGTCGCTGCCGGGTAGAGAAGATCGAGGACGTAGCGCGCGTCGAAACGGGCATCGAGCACGCCGTAGGTATGACGCCAGCCGCCCGCGAGCCGTGATTCGAGGAAGGCGTCGGCGATCTTGCCGGCGCCCAGCCGGTAGAGTTCGGCCGCCGAAGCAACCAGCGCCATCTGTTCGATCAGCAGGCGTGCCGCCCCTTCGTCGCGTTCGGCAAGAGCGGTCGCCGCGCGCAGGACTTCGACGGTCTTCTTGCCGGAGGGGCCGAGATCCCGCTCGAAGCCCGCAAAGAGCGTGTCGATCAGATCCTTGCCACGCTCGAGAACGCGCAGGACGTCCAGCGCCATGACATTGCCCGAGCCTTCCCAGAGCGCCGCCGCCGGTGCCTCCCGATAATGACGGGCGATCGGCCGTTCCTCAATGTATCCGCTGCCGCCGATGCATTCCATCGCCTCGTAGATCAGCGCCGGCGCGATCTTGCAGATCCAGTATTTCACCACCGGCGTCATGACGCGGGCATAAGCCGCGTCAACAGGGTTTTCCCGGGCGCGGTCGAAGGTGTCGGCAAGCTTGAAGGCAAGCGTCGTAGCGGCGGCGACGTCAAGAGCCATATCGGCCAGCACGCGCGTCATGATCGGCTGATCGATCAGTTTCTTGCCAAAGGCCGAACGCCCCCGGACATGATGCACGGCTTCCGCCATCGAGGCGCGCATGATGCCGGCCGAGGCCAGTGCGCAGTCGAGCCGGGTCAGCGTCACCATGTCGAGAATGGTGCGGATACCATCGCCCGGCGTGCCAAGCAGATAGCCGAACGCATCCGAGAACTCGACTTCCGCCGTTGCATTCGAACGGTTGCCGATCTTGTCCTTCAGTCGCTGGAATTCGAGCCCGTTGGAGGAACCGTCCTCCAGCAGACGCGGCACGAGGAAGCACCCCATGCCATCCTTGGTCTGGCCCAGCATGACGAAGCCGTCGCTCATCGGCGCGGACATGAACCACTTGTGACCGGAAAGGCGATAGATCCCCTCGCCCACCCGTTCGCCGGAAGTAGATATCGCCCGCACATCGGTGCCGGCCTGCTTTTCCGTCATGCCGATGCCGAGCGTCACGGCCGTCTTCTGCAACGGTGGCTTGTTCGACGAATCATACTTCCGTGACAGGATCTTCGGTGCCCATTCCTTTTGTATATGCGGCGCGGCCACGAGAGCGGCAACCGATGCGCTGGTGGTCGTCAACGCTCCGAGATGGCCGGTTTCGAGCTGGGCGGTGAGAAAGAAGCGGGTGGCGCGGGCCTTGTGTTCGTGGCCGCGGGCATCCGGCAGGTTTTCCCAGACGGAGGAATGCAGGCCGACGGACATGGAGCGCCGCATCAGCGCATGCCAGGCGGGGTGGAACTCGACCACGTCGAGCCGCTCGCCGCGCACGCCATGGGTGCGCAGCACCGGCGGGCTCTGGTTTGCCATGCGGGCGAGTTCCTGCGCCTCATGCGAGGTCACATATTTGCCGATGACGTCATATTCCTCGCGAAGGCTGCGCGGCAAACCGGCCGTCAGATCGACGAGCAGCGGATCGGAACGATAGGCATTCACACCGGACCAGGGCTTCGGCTGGTTCAGGGCAGCGAGTTTTTCTTCAGTCCGGTTCATTGGGGTCATGCCGATCTTCTAGCGGAAAAGCGCTCGTTTAACATGGGGAGGGCTTCACTATCCACATAGCATATGCTTGCCCCCTGGCCCGGCAATCTTTATAGACCGCGTGACATCTCAGGAGGACGTCCATGGTCTTCTTTCCCCACCGCCATCTTCTTGGCATCAAGGGCCTTACCGAACAGGATATAACCTATCTGCTCGACAAGGCCGACGAAGCCGTCAAAATCAGCCGCCAGCGCGAGAAAAAGACTTCCACGCTCCGCGGCCTTACCCAGATCAATCTCTTCTTCGAAGCCTCTACCCGGACGCAGTCCTCGTTCGAGCTGGCAGGAAAACGCCTCGGCGCCGACGTGATGAACATGTCGGTCGGCAATTCCTCCGTCAAAAAGGGCGAGACCCTGATCGATACGGCGATGACGCTCAACGCCATGCGGCCGGATGTTCTGGTGGTCAGGCATTCCTCGGGCGGCGCTGCAGCGCTCCTTGCCCAGAAGGTCGCCTGCTCGGTGGTGAACGCCGGTGACGGACAGCACGAGCATCCGACGCAGGCGCTGCTCGACGCGCTGACCATCCGGCGCGCCAAGGGCAAGCTCTCCCGCATCATCGTTGCCATCTGCGGCGACGTGCTGCATTCGCGGGTCGCGCGCTCCAACATTCTGCTGCTGAACGCCATGGGCGCCAGGGTTAGGGTCGTCGCTCCTGCAACCCTGCTGCCCACCGGGATCGCCGACATGGGGGTCGAGGTCTATCACGACATGAAAGAAGGCCTGAAGGACGCAGACGTCGTGATGATGCTGCGCCTGCAGCGCGAACGCATGTCCGGCGCCTTCGTGCCTTCGGTGCGCGAATACTTCCATTTCTACGGCCTCGACGCCGAGAAACTTAAGGCGGCGAAGGAAGATGCGCTGGTCATGCATCCCGGCCCCATGAACCGCGGGGTCGAGATCGCCTCGGAAGTCGCGGATGGCCCCCAGAGCGTGATCGAACAACAGGTCGAAATGGGCGTCGCCGTCCGCATGGCCGTCATGGAAGCGCTGCTCGTTTCCCAGAACCAGGGTCCGCGCACGGAAGGAATGGGCGCATGAGCAGGCCTCTCGTCTTGAAGAATGTCCGGATCGTCGATCCTTCGCGCGATCTCGACGAAACCGGCACGATCATCGTCGATGCAGACGGCCGCATCGCGGCAGCGAGCAACGACGCGCAGAACCAGGGCATCCCCACCGGTGCGGACGTCCGCGACTGCGCCGGCCTCACCGCCATTCCGGGTCTTGTCGACGCCCGCGTCTTCGTCGGAGAGCCGGGCTCGGAACACCGCGAAACCATCGCATCGGCCAGCCGCGCGGCCGCCGCCGGCGGCGTCACCTCCTTCATCATGATGCCCGAGACCGATCCCGTGATCGACGACATCGCGCTGGTGGAATTCGTCCGCAAGACCGCTCGCGACAAGGCCGTCGTCAACGTCTATCCGGCAGCGGCCCTGACCAAGGGGCTCACCAGCAACGAGATGACGGAGATGGGCCTTTTGCGGGAAGCCGGCGCCGTCGTCTTCACCAATGGCCGCCACGGCCTGTACGATACGCAGGTGCTGCGCCGAGCCATGACCTATTCGCGGGAGTTCGGCGCCATCATCGCGCTCGAAACGCGGGAGAAATATCTCGCGGCGAACGGCGTGATGAACGAAGGACTTCTGGCGAGCTGGCTCGGACTGTCGGGCGTGCCGAAGGAAACCGAGATCATTCCGCTGGAACGCGATCTCAGGATCGCCGGCCTGAGCCGGGCGAATTACCATGCGGCGCAGATCTCCGTGCCGGAATCGGTCGAGGCCATCGAGGCGGCCCGCAAGCGCGGCGCGAACGTCACCTGCGCAGTCTCCATCAATCATCTGACACTCAACGAAAACGACATCGGCGAATACCGCACCTTCTTCAAGCTCTATCCGCCGCTTCGTTCCGAGGATGACCGGATGGGCATGGTTCAGGCACTGGCCGAAGGCAAGATCGACATTATCGTCTCGTCGCATGATCCGCAGGGTGTCGATACCAAGCGTCTGCCCTTCGGGGAGGCGGAAGATGGCGCCATCGGGCTCGAGACCATGCTGTCTGCGGCACTGCGCCTCCATCACAATGGCCAGGTTCCGCTGATGCGGTTGATCGACGCCATGTCGACCCGTCCCGCTCAGATTTTCGGGCTCGACGCGGGTACGCTGAAGCCCGGCGCCAATGCCGACATCGCCCTCGTCGATCTCGATGAGCCGTGGCTGGTGGCGAAGGACCTGCTCCTGTCGCGCTCCAAGAACACGCCGTTCGAGGACGCCCGTTTCTCGGGCCGGGCGGTTGCGACCTATGTCGCCGGCAAGTGCGTGCATTCGCTCTAACGATGTAAGCGAAGGGGGAGAAAAATCGTGCCCGAAGTGAACTATCTCGCCATCGGCTGGCCGGCGCTCATCGCCGTGCTCAGCCTCGGCTATCTCTTAGGCTCCATTCCCTTCGGCCTTGTGCTGACGCGCATGGCCGGCCTCGGCGACCTGCGCTCGATCGGCTCGGGCAATATTGGCGCGACCAATGTGCTCAGAACCGGCAACAAGAAACTTGCCGCCGCGACGCTCCTGCTCGACGCACTGAAGGCGACGGCCGCCGCCGTGATCGCGCAGGCCGTGTTCGGCCAGAATGCCGGGTTGCTGGCAGGCTTCGCCGCCTTCATCGGCCATCTCTTCCCGGTCTGGCTCGGCTTCAAGGGCGGCAAGGGTGTCGCAACCTATATCGGCACCCTGCTCGGGGTCGCGCCGCTGATGGTCGTGGTGTTCGCCATCGTCTGGCTGTCGATCGCCTATCTCTCCCGCTACTCTTCACTATCCGCTCTGGTTGCAACCCTTGTCATTCCGGTTGTCCTGTGGATACTAGGCGCACATGAAGCTTCTCTCGTCACCTCGGCCATGACCGTCATCACCTACTGGCGGCACAAACCGAATATCGAGCGGCTGATCGCCGGGACGGAAAGCAAGATCGGGCAGAAGGGATGACTGCATGCCGGCAGGCGGCGCAAGACGAAAAGGGATTGCGCTCACCGACCGGCAAAGGATCGCCTGGCTTCGGCTGATTCGCAGCGACAATGTCGGCCCGGCCACCTTCCGCGACCTCATCAATCATTTCGGTTCGGCGGAAACCGCCATCGAAGCCCTGCCGGAACTCTCCCGACGCGGGGGATCGACCCGCGCGATCCGGATCGCCTCCGAAAGCGAAGCTCTCAGGGAACTCGAGACTGCGGCACGTTTCGGCGCCCGCTTTCTCGGCATCGGCGAACCCGACTATCCTCCCGCATTGCGGCAGATCGACGGGGCGCCTCCTCTGCTGGCCGTTAAAGGCGATCTTGCGACGGCGACACTGCCGAGCGTCGGTATCGTCGGCTCACGCAATGCCTCGATCAGCGGTGCTAAATTTGCAGCCATGATGGCCCGTGAGATCGGGCGTACCGGATATTCCATCATATCCGGCCTGGCCCGCGGCATAGATACGGCCGCCCATCGCGCCAGTCTCGATACCGGAACGATTGCCGCCATGGCCGGCGGCCTCGACCAGCCCTACCCTCCCGAAAACCTCGATCTCTTCCGGGAAATCTGCGACGGCCGAGGTCTTGCGATTTCGGAAATGCCCTTCGGCTGGGAGGCCCGGGCGCGGGACTTTCCCCGTCGCAACCGGCTGATTGCCGGTGTCTCGCTCGGCGTTGTCGTGATCGAGGCCGCCGCCCGGTCGGGCTCGTTGATTACGGCGAGGCTCGCCGGCGAGTTCGGCCGGCTGGTCTTTGCCGTCCCCGGCTCGCCGCTCGACCCGCGCTGCGAGGGCACCAACGGTTTGCTGAAGGATGGTGCCACGGTGACGACCCGCGCCGGGGATGTCCTGGAAGCGCTCGCTCCGATTTCGGCGATCGACCTCTTCTCCCAACCGGAAGCAAACGAACCGGACGGCGGAGAACATGAGCGACCGATGACGCCGCCGCCCAGCGAAACCGACCGGACACGGATCATAGATGCGCTCGGGCCGACACCGGTGGAGGTGGACGACATCATCCGCCACACGGGATTGCCCGCGCAGTCCGTTTATCTGGTGCTTCTCGAACTCGACATCGCCGGGCGCCTACACCGGCATGCCGGTGGCCTTGTTTCCATTTCCATGATGGATTGACAGCGAACGGCGGCCGGCCTGCACGTCGCCCGCCTCGACATAAGCCATTTCGATGAGATAGCAGAGCATTTCCGCGCCCTCGCTCTCGGCGACCGAGCGCAACTCACCGAGCATCTGCCTGATATAGGCTATGTTCTCCCGCGTGTCCGCGCGGCCCGCACCGTTTATTTTCGAAACCATTCCATAGCTCGCAATTTGTGTCCGGAGCCGACCGAACACCCCCTCAAAACATCTGCGGAAAACGATAGCCCATTTATCCTAAATTGCAATCACAAGTTAATCTCCAATAGGTTGTATTGCGTTGCATACTGCAGAAAATGTCCGTTACCCCTTGACCGCGACCGAATCCCTGTCCATTTCGGGGAACCGGTTTCGGGACGGGTTCCCGAAGCCAGGCTGCAAGAACGCCGCCGGATTGGAAGCACTGATCGAGGTGCAGAGAAAAACAATGAATGTCGTAGTCGTAGAATCTCCCGCCAAGGCCAAGACGATCAACAAGTATCTCGGCTCCGGATACAAGGTGCTGGCCTCGTTCGGCCACGTGCGCGACTTGCCGGCGAAGGACGGTTCCGTTCGACCCGAGGAAGATTTCGAAATGCTCTGGGAGGTAGACAGCGCCTCACAGAAACGCATGAAGGACATTGCCGACGCGGTCAAATCGTCCGACGGCCTCATTCTTGCAACCGACCCGGATCGCGAGGGAGAAGCGATCTCCTGGCATGTGCTCGACCTGCTGAAGAAGAAACGGGTTCTGGGCGACAAGCCGGTGAAGCGCGTCGTCTTCAACGCGATCACCAAGAAGGCCGTTCTCGACGCGATGGCGCATCCTCGTGACATCGACATACCCTTGGTCGATGCCTATCTCGCCCGCCGCGCCCTCGACTATCTCGTCGGCTTCAACCTGTCCCCTGTTTTGTGGCGCAAACTGCCCGGCGCCCGATCCGCAGGCCGCGTCCAGTCGGTGGCGCTTCGCCTCGTCTGCGACCGCGAAAACGAGATCGAGCTCTTCGTCGCGGAAGAGTACTGGAACATTTCGGCGCTCCTGAAAACGCCCCGCGGCGACGAGTTCGAAGCGAAGCTCGTTTCCGCCGACGGCAAGCGCATCCAGCGCAACTCCATTACCAACGGCACAGATGCCGGCCGGATCAAGGAGATGCTGGAGGGCGCTCGCTACGCCGTCGACAGCGTCGAGGCCAAGCCGGTCAAGCGCAATCCCGGCCCGCCCTTTACCACGTCGACCCTGCAGCAGGCAGCATCGTCGAAGCTCGGTTTCTCCGCTTCGCGCACCATGCAGGTCGCCCAGAAGCTCTATGAAGGCATAGACATCGGCGGGGAGACGGTGGGTCTCATCACCTACATGCGTACGGATGGCGTGCAGATGGCGCCCGAAGCCATCGATGCCGCCCGCGCCGCCGTCGCCGAACAGTTCGGCGCGCGTTACATACCGGACAAGCCTCGCTTCTATTCCACCAAGGCGAAGAACGCACAGGAAGCCCACGAAGCCATCCGTCCGACCGATTTCAACCGGTCGCCCGATCAGGTGCGCCGCTTCCTCGACGCCGACCAGCTGAAGCTCTACGATCTCATCTGGAAGCGCGGCATCGCCAGCCAGATGGCATCGGCGGAGATCGAGCGGACCACGGTCGAGATCCTTGCTACCCGCGACGGCGAGAAGGCCGGCCTTCGCGCCGTCGGCTCTGTCATCCGTTTCGACGGCTTCATCGCGGCCTATGTGGACCAGCGGGAAGACGGCGAAGGCGGAGACGACGACGAGGACGGCCGCCTGCCCGAGATCAACGCCCGCGAGGCGCTGGCCAAGCAGAAGGTCAACGCCAGCCAGCACTTCACCGAACCGCCGCCGCGCTATTCGGAAGCCTCGCTCATCAAGAAGATGGAAGAGCTCGGCATCGGCCGCCCTTCGACCTATGCGGCGACGCTCGCCACGTTGCGCGACCGCGACTATGTGACGATCGACAAGCGCAAGCTCATTCCGCAGGCCAAGGGCCGGCTGGTGACGGCTTTCCTCGAAAGCTTCTTCACCAAGTATGTGGAATACGATTTCACCGCCGATCTCGAGGAAAAACTCGACAAGATTTCCGCCGGCGAACTCGACTGGAAACAGGTGCTGCGCGACTTCTGGCAGGATTTCTTCGCCCAGATCGAGGACACCAAGGAACTGCGCGTCACCAATGTGCTCGATGCGCTGAACGAGGCCCTGGCGCCGCTCGTCTTCCCGAAGCGCGAGGACGGTTCCGATCCGCGCATATGCCAGGTCTGCGGCACCGGCCAGTTGTCGCTGAAGCTCGGCAAGTACGGCGCCTTCGTCGGCTGCTCGAACTATCCGGAGTGCAACTATACCCGTCAGCTTTCCTCCGAAAACGGCGGGGAGGCCGAGGCCGCGGGCGCGAACGAACCGAAGGCGCTCGGCAAGGACCCCGTTACGGACGAAGAAATCACGCTTCGGAGCGGCCGTTTCGGACCTTATGTCCAGCGTGGCGACGGGAAGGATGCGAAGCGCTCGTCGCTGCCCAAGGGCTGGACGCCGGCGACCGTCGATTTCGAGAAGGCGCTGGCGCTCTTGTCCCTGCCCCGCGACGTCGGAGCGCATCCGGAAACCGGCAAGATGATTTCGGCCGGTCTCGGCCGCTACGGACCCTTCGTGCTGCATGACGGCACCTACGCCAATCTGGAAAGCATCGAGGACGTTCTGTCGATCGGCCTCAACCGCGCCGTCACCGTTCTCGCCGAAAAGCAGAGCAAGGGGGCCGGCGCCCGCGGGCGGGGCACACCTGCCGCGCTCAAAGAAATCGGCGAACATCCGGATGGCGGTGCAATTACTGTTCGCGATGGCCGCTATGGTCCCTATATTAACTGGGGCAAGGTCAACGCCACGCTGCCGAAGGGCAAGGACCCACAGTCCGTGACGATGGAAGAGGCGCTTGCGCTGATTGCCGAGCGGGCCGCCAAGGACGGCGGCAAGCCGGCCAAGGCCAAGAAGGCTCCCGCCAAGGCAGCGAAGGCCAAGGCTGCGGATGCCGACGAGGCCGCGCCCAAGAAGAAATCCGCCGCCAAGCCCAAGGCGAAGGCGGCACCGAAGACGAAGAAGAGCTGAAATTGAAAAGACCACCGCGCGATCCCGACACTGACACCGCTCCCCGCAACCGGCGGGAGCGGCGCGCGGAGAAGGCAGCCGGCGTGGCCAAGAACGGCAAGCAACCCATCATCCATGGGGCCGTGCCGCCGCGTGAAGTGTTGCTGGAATTCATCGCCGACAATCCCGACCGCGCTTCCAAGCGCGAGATCGCCAAGGCGTTCGGCCTGAAGGGAGAGGCGCGCGTCGAGCTCAAGGACCTGCTGCGCGCAATGGAAGACGACGGCCTTCTGCAGAAAAGCCGCAAGTCGCTAGCCCGTCCCGGAGCGCTGCCGCCCGTCACCGTTCTCGACATCACCACGCGCGACAAGGACGGCGAGCTGATCGGTCGCCCGGCTGAATGGAACGAAGAACTGGGCGTCGCGCCGGCCGTCGCCATTCGCCAGTCGAGCACCGACCGCGCCAAGGGCAAGGCGCCGGTCGGCGGCCTCGGAGACCGGGTGCTCGCCAAGATATTCCCGTCAAAGGATCGGGCAGGTCCCGCCTACACGGCCCGGATCATCAAGGTCCTCGACAAGCACCGCAACGCCCTGCTCGGCGTCTATCGCGAGATGCCGGGCACGAACGGCGGACGGCTTATGCCGATCGACCGGCGCGGCGAGGAACTGCAGATCGACGGGGCCGATCTCGGCGACGCCAAGGATGGCGACCTCGTCGAAGTGGAAGTCCTGCGTTCCGGCCGTTTCGGCCTGACCCGCGCCCGCGTGCTCTCGGTGATCGGTTCGGTCGCCACTGAAAAGGCGATTTCGATGATCGCCATACATGCGCACGGCATTCCATATATCCTCCCGCAATCGGTCATTGCCGAAGCCGAGGCTGCCAACCCCGCGACCATGTCGCATCGCGAGGACTGGCGCGACCTGCCGCTGATTACCATCGACCCGGCGGACGCCAAGGACCACGACGACGCGGTCTATGCGGAGCCTGACCCCTCGCCCGACAATCCGGACGGCGTGATCGTCACGGTCGCGATCGCCGACGTTTCCTGGTACGTACGGCCGAAATCGGCGCTCGACCGGGAGGCGCTGAAGCGCGGCAACTCGGTCTACTTCCCTGATCGGGTCGTACCGATGCTGCCGGAGCGGATTTCCAACGATCTCTGCTCGCTGCGCGAAGGCGTCGACCGGCCGGCGCTTGCCGTCCGCATGGTGTTCTCGAAGGAAGGACGCAAAGCGGGGCATACCTTCCACCGGATCATGATGAAGAGCGCCGCCAAGCTGTCCTACCAGCAGGCGCAGGCTGCCATCGACGGCAAGCCCGACGACAAGACGGGACCGCTGCTGGAACCGATCCTCAAGCCGCTGTGGCACGCCTACGCGATCCTGAAGCGTGGGCGCGATCGCCGCCAGCCGCTGGAACTCGACATGCCGGAACGCAAGATCATCCTTAAGGAAGACGGCACCGTCGACCGGGTGCATGTGCCGGACAGACTCGATGCCCACAAGCTGATCGAGGAGATGATGATCCAGGCGAACGTCGCCGCCGCCGAGACGCTGGAGAAAAAACGTCAGCCGCTGGTCTACCGCGTCCACGACGCGCCGGCGCTCTCCAAGCAGGAGGCGCTGCGCGAGTTTCTCGGCACGATCGGCTTGTCGCTCGCCAAGGGCAACCTGCGCTCCAACTCGTTCAACGGCATCCTTGCGAGAGCGCTCGACACGCCGCACCAGACGATGGTCAACGAGATGGTGCTGCGCTCCCAGAGCCAGGCGATCTACAGCCCGGAAAATATCGGCCATTTCGGCCTGAACCTGATGAAATACGCCCATTTCACCTCGCCGATCCGTCGCTACGCCGACCTGATCGTGCATCGGGCGCTGGTAGGGTCGCTCGGCCTCGGCGAAGGCGGCATCACACCCGAAGAAGAGGCAGCTCTCGACGATATCGCGGCGGAGATTTCGACCTTCGAACGGCGTGCGATGGCGGCCGAGCGGGACACCATCAACCGCCTGATCGCCCATCATCTCGCCGGCCGGATCGGCGACGAGTTCGCAGGCCAGGTCTCGGGCGTCACCAAGGCCGGTCTTTTCATCGCCCTGCCGCAGTTCGGTGCGGACGGTTTCATTCCCGTCTCGACGCTCGGGCGTGACTACTACATCTACGACGAAGCGCATCAGGCGCTTTCCGGCGAGAGGACGGGCCTCGGCTACCGCCTCGGAGATGCCGTCGAGGTAAGGCTGGTGGAGGCCATTCCTCTGGCCGGCGCCCTGCGCTTTGAAATGCTGAGCGAAGGCCGGCCCATGCCCGTTGCGGTCCGCTCCTTCCATAAATCGACGCGGCGCGCCGCCGCGAGGAAGCCCGGTACACGGCCCAACCGGCCACGGAGGTAATAAATGGAGGGAGAGAGGATGACGGCAGGAAACACGCAGGAGGCGATGCGCTTCGGCGAAGAGGCACGGCCCGAACGCCCGCTCTGGCAGTCGATCAGGCGCGGCCTTCTCAACACATGCCCGGCCTGCGGTAGCGGCAAGTTGTTCCGCGCCTATCTGAAACCAGTCGATACCTGCGCGGCCTGCGGCGAGGAGATATTCCACCATCGCGCCGACGACCTGCCGCCCTATCTCGTCATCATCGTGCTCGGCCACGTTCTGCTCGGCGGTTTCATGATGACCGATCTCGTCTTTCCTGCATCCGACTGGGTGCACTTGGCGATCTGGGTGCCGATTGCCATCATCACGTCGCTTCTGACGATCCAGCCGATCAAAGGCGGAGTCATCGGCCTGCAATGGGCGCTGCGAATGCATGGGTTCGGAGACGATGCCGGCGAGCCGGGAGAATTTGGCCAGAAGACCGGTTCATGACATCGCATCCCTTCGAGGCACAGGACAAGGCTTCGGCCTCTAATGCGAGGCTGCGTCCGAGGGATGCCGCCTCGCTGATCCTCATCGACCGGGCCGGCAGCCGCCCCCGGGTTCTCGTCGGCAGGCGCGGCAGCAAACACGCCTTCATGCCGGACCTCTACGTCTTTCCCGGCGGCCGGCGCGACCGACAGGATCGCAACCTGCCCTTCCTGCGCGACCTGCAGCCTGCAGTCCTGACAAGGCTTGCGGGGGGAGCCTCCGATCCCCGGCTTGCCGATCGATGCCGCGCGCTGGCGCTGGCGGCGCTGCGGGAACTCGACGAAGAGACCGGGCTCGTCATCGGGCGCATCGATGAAGGCGGCAACAGGCATGGCCGTTTCAGCGCCGACCTCGGCACCCTTCGTTATGTGGCGCGCGCCATCACGCCGCCCGGCAATATCCGGCGGTTCGATACCCGCTTTTTCCTGACGTTCTGCGACGAAGCCGAGGTGGACCCTAGCGCAATCCGCGATTCCGCCGAGCTGCATGACCTGCAATGGCTTGACATGCACGATGTTTCCGGTCTGAACATGCCAGCCATCACCAGGACGATCCTGGAAGATGTCAAACTGCAGATGAAAGACGATCCGTCTTTACCTTTTGGAAGCGACGGACCGTTCTACTTCTCCCGGCGTGGGCGATTCTTCCACGATACGATTTAAGGGCCACCTCATGACAAAGCCGTCCAACGGCGACAACTGCCATCGCGAAGAGATCCACTGGCCCTCTCTTATCGCTGCTGTTGTCTCCATTTCCTCGGTCGGCATCGCCATCGGTCTCGGACTGCCGCTGCTTTCGATCATTCTCGAAAAGCGCGGGATTTCGTCCACGATGATCGGGCTCAATTCCGCCATGGCGGGCATCGCGGCCATGGCCGCCGCACCGGTGACCATGAAGCTTGCCCACAGCTATGGCGTCGCCAAGACCATGCTCTGGGCGGTTCTCATCTCGGCGCTGAGCGGCCTCGGCTTCTATTACGCCGAACAGTTCTGGATGTGGTTTCCGTTGCGGCTTGCCTTTCATGGCGCAACTACCACGCTCTTCATCCTCTCCGAATTCTGGATTAATGCCGCGGCACCTCCACGACGGCGAGGCCTCGTGCTCGGCATCTATGCCACGGTCCTCTCTGTCGGCTTCGCCACCGGTCCCCTGCTCTTCTCGCTGATCGGCAGCGAGGGCGTGCTGCCGTTCATGGTGGCCGCCGTCGCGATCCTGGCTGCGGCGGTTCCGATCTTCATCGCGCGCGGGGAAAGCCCTGCCCTTGACGCAAAGCCGGAGCGGCATTTTTTCCGCTACATTTTCCTCGTACCCACTGCGACGGCAGCCGTCTTCGTCTTTGGCGCGGTGGAAGCCGGCGGCCTTTCACTGTTTCCCATCTACGCAACGCGGTCCGGCTTCACCGAGTCGCAAGCCGCGCTACTGCTAACGGTGATGGGTATCGGCAACATGGTCTTCCAGATCCCGCTCGGCATGCTGTCCGACCATATGAAGGATCGCCGCGTCCTGCTCGGCGTCATGGCCGCAGTCGGTCTTGCCGGTTCGCTGGCGCTTCCCTGGCTGTCACAGAGCTGGCTGCTGATGGCCGTCGTCCTGTTCTTCTGGGGCGGCAGCGTCTCGGGTCTCTACACGGTCGGCCTCAGCCACCTGGGTTCGCGACTCACCGGCTCCGACCTCGCGGCCGCCAATGCGGCTTTCGTCTTCTGCTATGCGGTTGGAACGGTTGCGGGGCCTCAAGCCATCGGCGTTGCCATCGATATTTCGGGCAGTCACGGATTCGCCTGGTCGATTGCAGGCTTCTTCGCTCTCTATGTACTTGTTTCTCTGGGCAGATTGTTTTTTAAACCCAAACGGACTTGACTTTTCGGGCGCGATTTGTAGTTTCGCGCCAGATTTGCCGTGGACCTCGGTCGTCCACGGCTTCGTTTATTAAAGGCAGGACGACCATGGCCAAGGCTACAACCATCAAGATCAAGCTGCTGTCGACGGCCGACACGGGCTTCTTTTACGTCACCACGAAGAACAGCCGTACGATGACGGAAAAAATGACGAAGACGAAGTACGACCCGGTCGCGAAGAAGCACGTCGAATTCAAGGAAACCAAGATCAAGTAAGACTTGATCCGACAGGTTTCAGCGGAACGGGCGCGTTGTCTGACAACGCGCTTTTTTCGTTTCAGGACCGGGACATGAACTGGGCCTGCCCGGCACGCGAGATTTGCCCCGGAATAAATCCGGCCCAACAAAAAAGGCACCGCGCCTCATCGGCTGCGGTGCCTTTCGTATTGGGGGCCGGTCAACATGCAAAAACGGCACGAGGAACCGTTTTGATATTGCATGTCAACCGACCGACCCCACGACCCAGGAGATGCGGCGGACCTGAGCATCATGGGGTATCGCTTGCCTCTTCAGAGGCGTTTTCCTTGTTAAGGACAACTTCCTCCAAATCGGACGAAAAATCAACATTTTCTTAACTCTTTTAAATTGGAGTTACCGCTATGGTTAAAATCATCACTAACGGCACTATTCTTATTAAGGCGAATACATAGGTATATTCCCGATCACATCGATATTCAGCCAAAATACTTTCGGGCAAATCTGAGAAAAAACGCATTGTCGTGCCACGACGACACAGTTTCGAAGCGCCATACAGATACATGGCACCGATTTCCCAGCACAAATAAATGCCGGAGAAACTCCGAAATGCATAAAAAATCGTGAGAAAGACTTACGAGAAAGCTGAAATTTAAAAACAACCAGTAAGCGAGCTTATCGAGTCGGCATCGGATACTGTACCGGCGTCATTTTCCTTGCGATGACCAAGGCTGGAAATCGCGCGACACATTGCTTTTCAAGATAGTGGTTCAAGGAAAACGCGGACGCAATCCCCCAATACGGGAGGTTGACAGCCCTCGACGGATCGAAACCGCTTAAATTGGAGTGCGAGGCTGGTTCTCAGGCGGCTGCCGACGTTACGACGCGATTGCGGCCGCCAGCCTTGGCCTGATAGAGCGCGCGGTCGGCCTGCTTCAGCAGTTGTTCGGGCGTCTCGATCCCCTGCCCCAGCGAGGCGATGCCCATGGATGCCGTAACGTCGAGGCTTCCTTCAGCCGACTTCAGGGCGAAGGACCTGGATTCGATGATGCCGCGCAAACGCTCGGCGATCATCGCGGCAATATCCGGCGGCGTGTCTGGCATGACCACCACGAACTCTTCTCCGCCGTAACGACAGGCGAGATCGGCACCGCGGACGGTTGAACGGATGCGGGAGGCAAACTCCTTCAACACCTCGTCCCCCGCATCGTGGCCATAACCGTCATTGACCTGCTTGAAGCGGTCGATATCGGTCATGCAGATGGAAAGCGGACGGCCACGCGCCTTGGCCCGTGCAAAAAGCATCTTGAGGTGATTGTCGAGATAACGACGGTTGTGAAGGCCCGTCAGCCCGTCGGTGACGGCAAGCTCGATCGTCTGCTTGACGCTGTTTCGCAGCCTGTCATTGAAACGCTTCCGGCGGATCTGCGTCAGGCAGCGCGCGACAAGTTCGTTCGGGTCCAGGGGGCGCATGATATAGTCGTTGATGCCCAGATCGAGCGCCCGGATAACCGTAGGTTCGTCGCCATGCTCGGTAATCAGCAACAGCGGAATGAAGCGGGTGCGCTCCAGGGACCGCAGTTGCGAGCAAAGGCGCAACGGATCGTAGTCCTCCAGATTGCCGTTGACGATCACCAGATCGAAGGAATTCTCCGCCGCTTCGAAGACCGCAGCCTGGGGATCGGACATCGCGCTGACGACCGCGATCGGCTTCAGGGTCTTGATGATGCGTTCCTGGGAGGCGGCGCGGCTGTCGACCAGCAGGATCTGCGCCTGTTCTTCCAGCCGGCCGTCACTCAAGCGGACGGGGTCGAACATGCCGATGTCGTGCGCGGTTTCCGCACGCATCCTGAGTTCGTCGCTGAGCGTCTTCAGCCGCACCAGGCTCTTGACGCGGGAGATGAGTTGCAGGTCGTTGACGGGTTTCGTCAGGAAATCGTCAGCGCCCGCCTTCAGGCCGCGCACACGATCGGAGGGCTGGTCGAGCGCAGTTACCATGACGACCGGAATATGCGCGGTTCGGGGGCTGGCCTTCAACCGTTCACAGACTTCGAAGCCGTCCATTTCCGGCATCATGATATCGAGAAGAATGACGTCGACCTGAGTGCGCTCGCAGATATCGAGGGCGTCGCGTCCATTGTCGGCGGTCAGCACGTCGAAATATTCGGCAAGAAGCCGCGCCTCCAACAATTTCACGTTGGCGGGGATGTCATCGACGACAAGAATTCTCGCAGTCATCCTTCACCATCCCCTCAAGCGTCACCGAGATAGGTCTTGATCGTCTCAATGAACTTCGGCACCGAGATGGGCTTCGAGACATAGGCCTCGCAACCGCCCTGACGAATGCGCTCCTCGTCACCTTTCATGGCAAAGGCCGTGACCGCAATGACCGGGATCACATGCAGTTCCGGGTCCTCTTTCAGCCATTTCGTGACCTCAAGCCCCGAAACCTCCGGAAGCTGGATGTCCATCAGGATCAGGTCGGGCCGGTGCTTGCGGGCGAGATCGAGCGCTTCCATGCCGTTGCGGGTCTGGATCGTCTCGTAACCGGAGGCCTCGATAAGATCGCGGAAGAGCTTCATGTTCAGCTCGTTGTCTTCGACAATCATTACCTTCTTGGGCATAAACCAGTCCTTCGATCCCTTCCAGCGCCCCGCCGGCGGTCAATTCCCGATAGCAGTCTGCACTTTCCGTATCCCGACATGCTAAGGTGATTTGGTTGAGAAATAGGTAACTCGCCGGGGCAATACGGAAAGCAACGATGAAAAACAGTAATATAGGCGTTCCCGCCGAAGAAACGGCAGTCTCGGTGCTGACATGGCTCGCGGGCGAACCGGACATGCTCGGGCGTTTCCTTGCGCTGTCCGGAACGCGGCCCGATCAGTTGCGCCAGTCGATCAAGGACCCGGCCTTCCTTGCCGGCATGCTGGATTTCCTGATGACGCATGAACCGACGCTGCTCGCCTTCTGCGAAGCGACGGGAACGGCACCGGAGGACGTGGTCCGCGCCTCGCAGCACTATACCGGCCCAACCCTCGGCTCGGGAGAATACTGAATGGCACCGGATCTCGACGGCATAGCGCTCACCGACCGCCCGCTCGTCGTCTGCGACGTGGACGACGTCGTGCTTGAGTTCGTCACCCCCTTCCAGACCTTTCTCGAGAGCCGTGGGCATCGCCTCATCCCCCGCTCCTTCCGGCTGCATGGCAACATTGTCAGCGCCGCTGATGACACCGTTCTCGAGAACGATGTGGTAACCGCCCTGATCGAGGCCTTCTTTGCCGACCAGGAAGCGTGGCAAACGCCGTTTGCCGAAGCCGTCGGGGCGCTCGGCCGGATCAGCCGGCAGGCCGATCTCGTGTTTCTCACCGCCATGCCGCCGAAACACGCCGCCGCCCGCAGACGGCTGCTCGACCGATTTGACCTTCGCTATCCCATGATTGCGGCAGATGAAGCCAAGGGCCCCCTGGTCGAACGCCTTCACAAAAGACGAACCCTCCCCCTCGCCTTCATCGACGACATGGTGTCCAATCTGCATTCTGTCGGCGAGCATGTGCCTGAATGCCTTCTCGTCCATCTTCCCCCTCCGGTCGAGATCCACAAATTCGCCCCCGCCGCCGGCGAGCATGTCCGCAAGGCGCGCGACTGGGCGGAAGCAGGCAGCCTCGTCGCCGCTCACATCGCCGGCTGATCCGGGTCGGCAAGCACGAGCCGCATCAGCGGACGTCCGGCCTTACGCAGGGCCACCTCCCGAAAGCCTGCGGCTGCGAAGATATTGGCCGGCCCGACAAACAGACTGACCGATTTCGACTGCTTGGCCCGCTGCATGGGACAGGCCTCCAAAAGACGGGCGCCGCTCTTCCTGGCGAAGTCGACGGCAGCGCCGAGCAAGGCATGGCTCAGACCCTGCCCCCTCCTCTTGCTGGTCATCATGAAGCAGCTAACGGCCCATACCCGGGGATCTTTCGCATCCGCCTCCTCCAGCGGGCGGGACACGGTTCTCGGTGAATTCCAGTTCGGTACATCCGCCCTCGGCCCGACCTGCACCCATCCGAAGGGTTCTCCATCGATGTAGCCGATGATACCGGGAGGCGGCTCCCGTCCAACCCGAGCGCGAATGAAAGCCTTCTTCTCATCGGCCGAGGCCTTCTGACGCTCGGGCGCGGGCATCCGGAAATATGTGCACCAGCAGCCATAGCATGCCCCCTGGGGTCCCATCACCTTTTCGAAATCCGGCCAGAAATCCGGTGTCAAAGCTCGGGCGAAGAAATCCCGCTGCATAGACCGCTCTCCTCACTTGTCAGGATGGAGGCTAGCGCCTAATCTTTCGATGTTCAACCTTTGTTCTCGCAATGATGACCGACAATGCAGATTTTCCGGGCTTCTGTCGCGACTGCCTGCGCGGGCAGCCGGAAGGATTGAGGCGTTGCAAAGCCTGCGGCAGTCCGCGGCTTCTCTACCACCGGGAACTCTATCGGCTGACACTTGCCCATATCGACTGCGATGCGTTTTATGCGTCGGTGGAAAAGCGCGACAATCCAGAGCTTGCGGACAAGCCCGTCATCGTCGGCGGCGGCAAGCGCGGCGTCGTTTCCACCTGCTGCTACATTGCGCGTATCCATGGCGTCCGCTCGGCCATGCCGATGTTCAAGGCACTGGAAGCCTGCCCGCAGGCGGTGGTCATCAAGCCGGACATGGAGAAGTATGTCCGTGTGGGGCGACAGATCCGCTCAATGATGGAGGAGCTGACGCCGCTCGTCCAGCCGCTCTCGATTGATGAGGCCTTCCTTGAACTCAAGGGTACGGAGCGGCTGCATCACGATCCGCCGGCGCGCGTGCTCGCCCGTTTCGCCCGCAAGGTCGAGCGGGAAATCGGCATCACCGTTTCCATCGGCCTTTCCTATTGCAAGTTCCTGGCCAAGGTCGCTTCCGACCTGCAGAAACCGCGTGGCTTCTCGGTGATCGGCCAGGAAGAGGCGCTCTCCTTCCTAGCCCCGAGACCCGTCACCACGATCTGGGGCGTCGGAAAAGCCTTTGCCGCGACGCTGGAGAAGGACGGCATCCGCACCATCGGCCAGTTGCAGGAGATGGACGAAACCGATCTGATGCGCCGCTACGGCACCATCGGCCAAAGGCTTTCCCGCCTCTCGCGCGGCATCGACGACCGTGAGGTCCATCTCAACGAGCCAGCCAAGAGCGTTTCGGCCGAGACGACGTTCTTCGAAGATATCTGGCGCCACGACGATCTTGTCGTTCACCTGCGCTCCTTGTCCGAGAAGGTCGCCTGGCGACTGAAGAAAAGCGGGATTGCCGGCCAGACCGTTGTGTTGAAACTCAAGACAGCGGATTTCAAAGGCCGGACGCGCAACCGGCGGCTGGACGATCCGACACAGCTTGCCGACAGAATTTTCCGGACCGGCCTCTCACTGCTCGAAAAGGAAACGGATGGCACGCGCTACCGCCTGATCGGCATCGGCGTGACGGACCTTACCGATGCCGCGACCGCCGACCCGCCCGACCTGATCGACGCACAGGCCGGCCGACGCGCCAAGGCGGAAGCCGCCATGGACAAGCTTCGCGACAAGTTCGGAAAAGGCACGGTGCAGACAGGCTACACCTTCGACCGCGGCAACAAGTAATGCCAGCTCTGCCTGCCGGCAACGGCATGGGGCTTGCCGCACAGCCTTGACGCACATCGGCACCGGCTCGGGAAAACGCTTCCATTTCGTTGTACGGATGACAAACGGCAAAACTTGAATTTCCTGCACGGGCCGCCGTCGTATATCTTGGCAGCGATCTTCCGCATTTCATCGACAAGCCTGAGTCGGCAACCTGATCCCATGAGCCAGCCACCGCATCGCCACCTGCCAATTCGCATTTTCAGAACCGTCACCGCCCATAGCCGCACCGGGCCGAGCGATCTTCTCCTCGGAGCCTTGCTGGCTTTCGTGGCGGGCGCAACCAATGCCGGCGGTTTTCTCGCGATCGGGCAATATACCTCGCACATGTCCGGGGTTATCTCGGCGGTTGCCGACAATCTGGCGCTCGGCCTTTTCACGCTGGTCGGCGCCGGGCTGATAATGCTTTTCAGCTTCACGGCGGGTGCCGGCGGTTCGGCGATCCTCATCAACTGGGGGCGGAGGAATGCCCGGCGCAAGCAATATGCCTATCCGATTGCATTCGAGGCCGTCCTGCTTTTGAATTTCGGGGCCATCGGCCCGGTGATCGGCCATATTCCGCAGGCCGGGATATGGGTGACGGCCCTGCTTTGCTTCATCATGGGCCTGCAGAACGCCACGATCACAAAAATTTCGGGCGCCCGCATCCGCACCACGCATATGACCGGCATGGTAACCGACATCGGGATCGAACTCGGCAAGCTCACCTACCGTCTTTTCGGCCGGCAATCGGCGCTGCCGCGCGTTCAGCCCGATATGCGCAAGCTCAGGATCCTGCTGCGCGTGGTCGCGATGTTCTTCCTCGGAGGCCTCGTCGGCGCCCTGGGCTTCAAGCATCTCGGCTACGGCTTCTCCATGCCGCTTGCCGCGCTTCTTCTTGTTCTCGCAAGCCCCCAGCTCCTGTCGCCGGCCGCCCGGCATAGAAAAACCGCACCAAATTAAGCATTGCAGTAGAACGGCTCAGCTCATTCGCCCGAACAATGCGTTTCGACGGGAAGATCGAGTTGTCGCGAGCCGATCTTGCAGACCCCCGGGCAGGATGAGCGCGCCAGCGGCGTGCCGGAACACAAGGTTGTGATGGCCGCGACCCCTTCAAACTTTCCTTAAACTTCGGCAATTATTTTAGCCGGAACTGTATTGCGTATGGGATCGTTTCGTATGTTCAAGTCCCTTGCCGTTTCCATCGGCCTTCTTTGTGCGACCGCGCTCACCTCTCCGGCCCTGGCGGGAAATGGCGGCACCCTGCAGATCTTCGTTTCCAAGAGCGATCAGTCGCTCGTCGTCTATGACGGCGGACAGGTCGTGGCGACGTCGAGGGTCTCGACCGGGAAGCAAGGGCATACGACCCCATCCGGCATCTTCTCGATCCTCGAGAAGCGCAAATATCACGAATCCAACCTCTATTCGAACGCGCCGATGCCGTGGATGCAGCGCATCACCTGGTCCGGCGTGGCGCTGCATGAATCGAACAGCGTGCCGAATTATCCCGCATCCCATGGCTGCGTGCGCCTGCCTGCCGCCTTCGCCAAGGCGCTGTTCTCCATGACCGAGCGGGGCGCGCATGTCATCATCACCGACGAACCCGTGCAACCCGTGAGCATCAGCCACCGAACGCTGTTTTCACCGCGCATACCCGCCCCGGACGGCATGCTTCTGTCGGATGCAGAGCTGCGGCCGACCACCATCGACGCCTCGCTAAAACCCGTGCAGGTGGCGATGGCTGACGTTCTGCCAAAAGCCGGCGCGTCCGCCAAGGTCGTACTGGAAGAGCAATCCTCGCCGCTGCGGATACTCATCACGCGCCGCGGCATGCGCGAAACGGTTCTCGACGCCCAGACGCTTCTGCGCGAACTCGGTTTCGATGCAGGCCTGCCGGACGGCCATATCGGCGAACTGACGATCTCGGCGGTCAATGGCTTCAAGCGCTGGAAAGGACTTTCGACGAGGGGCGAACTCATCACGCCGGAATTCGTCGAGGCGCTCTACAAAAGCGCCGGCCGCGGCGAGCCGCCCAGGGGCCAGATCATGGTGCGGCGGGATTTCAAGCCCGTCTTCGAGGCTCCCATCGGTATCAGCGATCCCGAAATCGCGCTCGGTACGCATTTCATCGAGGCGACCGACGTCAACCGGCTCTCGGGCAAGGCGGAATGGCATGCGGTCACGCTCGAAAACGATCTGCCGCCGAAAATGATGAAGCGTCTCGGCATCACGGCTCCCGCCGGCGATACCGCCATCCACGATGCGGCGAGCGCCCTCGATCGCATCCAGATTCCCGACGACATCCGTCGGCGCATCGAGGAAATGCTGAGCGAAGGCAGTTCGATCACCATTTCCGACAACGGTATCAGCCCGGAAACCGGCCCAGGAACCGATTTCATCACGATCACCCATCTCGCCCGAAAAGGTTGAGGTAGCGACCCGCACGGAAAAGACAGATCGTCGTGAAAGTCGGAAAGGACTCGGAGGCCGGCTGACCGTGCCCGTCGGGACCCTTGCGTGTCCGTATGGGCCCCCGGCTATCGGTCAGACCAGTTCGACATCCACCACGCCGGGGGCGGCCCGCATGGCCGCCGCGATCTCCGGGGATATCCGGTATTTCTCGTTCAGTTCAACCTCGATCTCCCGCTTGCCGTCCTCCTTGATGACAATAAAGGAGACGAGGCCGTCGCCGCGCGTGTTGAGATGCGCCGCTACCGTCTTCAGTGGTCCGCTGTCGCGCACATAGACACGCAGCGTCTTCTGCATCTGCACGGATTTTTCCTCGAGCGACTGCGCCGTCTGGATGCGCAGACCGATACCCTCTGGGCGTTCGTCGGCCTGGACCGTGATGACCAGCGATTTGCCCGCCTCGAGAAGATCCCGGTACTGATTCAACCCCTCGGAGAAAAGCACGGCTTCGTACTGACCGGAAGAATCCGACAGCGTGACAATGCCCATCTTGTTACCGGTGCGGGTCTTGCGCTCCTGGCGGGAGATGACAGTCCCCGCCAGCCGTCCCGCCGTCGCGCCCTGACGCACGGACTGGGAGAAATCGGCGAAGGTCTGCACGCGCATCTTCTCGAGCAGCGACCGATAGGAATCGAGCGGGTGGGCCGTCAGATAGAAACCCAGGACCTGGAATTCGCGCAGCAACTTTTCCGAGGGCAGCCAGGCATTGTAGGCCGGAAACGAGATGCGCTCCGGTCCGCTCGCGCCACCTGAACCGAACATGTCGGACTGGCCGCTGACAGCATTCTCCTGGGCGCGCTGGGCATAACCGAGGATGCGGTCGAGACCGTTGACCAGTTGGGCGCGGTCATGACCGAAACAATCGAAGGCGCCTGCCGATATCAGGCTTTCGAAGACGCGCCGGTTGATTTGCTTCGGATCGATGCGCAGGCAGAAATCCTCGATGGAAGCAAAGGGCTTGTCGCCCCTGACCTCGACGATGTGCTCCGCGGCGGAATCACCGACCCCCTTGATGGCGGCCAGGGCGTAATAGATCCGGTTCTCGCCGACCTCGAAACGACGGTAGGACGTCTGCACCGATGGCGGGATGACGGCAATGCCGAGCCGGCCTGCATCCTGCCTGAAGTCGTTCAGCTTCTCGCTGTTGGCCATATCGTAAGTCATGGTCGCGGCGAGGAATTCCACCGGATAATGCGCCTTGAGATAGGCCGTCTGGTAGGAAACGATGGCGTAGGCGGCGGCATGCGACTTGTTGAAACCGTAGTTCGCAAACTTCGCGAGCAGGTCGAAGATGACATCCGCCTGGTTCTTCGACACGCCGTTCTCGACGGCGCCGTCGACGAAGCGGGCGCGCTGCTTGTCCATCTCCTCCTTAATCTTCTTGCCCATGGCGCGGCGCAGAAGGTCGGCTTCGCCGAGCGAATAGCCCGACAGCACCTGGGCGATCTGCATGACCTGTTCCTGGTAGACGATAACGCCCTGCGTTTCCTTGAGCAGGTAATCGATCTTCGGATGGACGGACTCGATCTCCTCCTCGCCGTGCTTGCGGGCGTTATAGACCGGGATGTTCTCCATCGGTCCCGGACGGTAGAGCGCCACGAGCGCGATGATGTCCTCGATGCAGTCGGGGCGCATGCCGATCAGCGCCTTGCGCATGCCGGCACTTTCCACCTGGAACACGCCGACCGTCTCGCCGCGCGACAGCATCTCGTAGGTCTTCTTGTCATCGAGCGGGATCGCCGAGAGATCGACCTCGATGCCGCGGCGGCGGACGAAATCGACGGCCGTTTTCAGAACCGTCAGCGTCTTCAGGCCGAGGAAGTCGAACTTGACCAGGCCCGCCTGTTCGACCCACTTCATGTTGAACTGGGTGACCGGCATGTCGGAACGCGGATCGCGATACATCGGCACGAGTTTCGACAGCGGCCGGTCGCCGATCACGATGCCGGCTGCATGGGTCGAAGCGTGGCGATAAAGACCCTCGATCTTCTGCGCGATGTCGAGGAGGCGGGCAACGACCGGTTCCTCGGCGGCAGCCTCCTGCAGCTTCGGCTCCTCCTCGATCGCCTTGGAAAGCGGCGTCGGGTTCGCCGGATTGTTGGGCACGAGCTTGCAGATCTTGTCGACCTGACCGTAGGGCATTTCGAGCACGCGGCCGACGTCGCGAAGCGCGGCGCGCGCCTGCAACGAACCGAAGGTAATGATCTGCGCCACCTGCTCGCGCCCGTATTTCCGCTGCACGTAGCGGATCACTTCTTCGCGGCGGTCCTGGCAGAAATCGATATCGAAGTCCGGCATCGAGACGCGTTCGGGATTGAGGAAGCGCTCGAACAGCAGCGAAAAGCGCAGCGGATCGACGTCGGTAATGGTCAGCGCATAGGCAACGAGCGACCCCGCGCCCGAACCACGGCCGGGGCCGACCGGAATGTCATGCTGCTTCGCCCATTTGATGAAGTCCGAAACGATCAGGAAGTAACCCGGAAACTTCATGCGCTCGATGATCGAGAGCTCGAACTCAAGCCGTTCGCGATAATCCTTTTCCTCGAAGCCGGCGGCCATGCCGAGCGCGGACAGGCGGTGTTCGAGGCCTTCGACCGCCTGGCGCCGCAACTCCTCGGCCTCTGCCCTTTCGGCCTCCTCCGCATCGGAGCCGACACCGGCGAAGCGCGGCAGGATGGGCTTGCGCGTATCGAGGATGAACGAGCATCGCCGGGCAATCTCGATCGTATTGTCGAGCGCCTCCGGCAGATCGGCGAACAGTTCGCACATCTCCTTGCGGCTCTTGAGGTAGTGATCCGGCGTCAGGCGGAAACGGCTATCGTCCGACACGATCGCGTTATGGGCAACCGCCATCAGGGCGTCGTGCGCCTCGTAATCGGCCCGGGTCGGAAAGAAGGCCTCGTTCGTTGCCACGAGCGGAAGATCGTGCGCGTAGGCAAGCGACACCATGCGACGCTCGTGACCGCGATCATAGTCGCCATGGCGCTGCAATTCGACATAAAGCCGGTCGCCGAACAGCCGCTTCAGAGTCGAAAGCCGCGCTTCCGCCAATGGCCGATGCCCATCCTTCAAGGCCATATCCACCGGCCCCTTGGCGGCGCCCGTCAGGGCTATCAGGCCGCCGGTCCCAAGCTCGTCCAGCCAGGAGACCGATATATGTACCGCCTGGCTTGAATCCCCGCCGAGATAGGCGCGACTCACAAGATCGACGAGACGTTCCGCGCCTTCGGAGTCGGCCGCAAGCAACACGATGGCCGGATAGCCTGCGCCATGACCGACGCGCTTTTCGCCGTCGGCATCCTCCATGTCGATCGACAACTGGCAGCCGATGATCGGCTGAATGCCGTCCCCGACCGCTTTTTGCGAAAATTCGAGCGCAACGAAGAGATTGTTGGTGTCCGTGATCGCGATGGCGGGCTGGTCATCCGAGACGGCCTTGCCCAGGATCTTCTTGAGCGGCAGAGCGCCTTCGAGCAGGGAATAGGCCGAATGCACCCTCAGGTGGACGAAGCCAGGACCGCCTTTTACGACGCCCGTACCTGCTTCCGCGGCGGCCATATCACCCATCTCTGTCCGATCCTCAACTTACCAAGACTCGGTCCGATTTTCGACCGACCGAGCCGTGAAGTCCAGACCGGTTCGGCGAAGCCTCGGCGATCTCTACAGAAATGGTGCGATGGTCAAAGCGCCATCAGAAACACCGACATGCTGGCGACGAACATAGTAATGGAGGCGAATGCGGCGACATCACGAAGAATTTCAGTCATGGCTCTCTCCTACTCTTTATGTTTTTATTTTGTTCCACATATGTTCACATGTCAACCAAAAAAAAGCTGACGGCCGAATGCAACAGGAACAGAGTTCCGGAAGACGGCCGACGTCATGACGGTCGCTCAGCGACGTAAAGGAAGAGATCTGCGGCCACGCGGGGCCGTGACCGATCGATCAGGCCGGGTCCATGTAAAAAGAGAGAGAGCGAGCCGGCGGCGGGGCCTGCGTCAGGCGCTGTAATCCGCGACCTTTCCGTCGATCAGGGTCACGCAGCGGTCCATCCGAGCCGCCAGTTCATGATTGTGCGTGGCGATCAGGGCGGCGAGCCCCGACTGGCGCACCAGCGCCTCCAGCGCTGAGAAGACGTAGGATGCCGTCTCCGGATCGAGATTGCCGGTGGGCTCGTCGGCCAGCAGGACCAACGGTGCGTTGGCCACCGCGCGGGCAATCGCCACGCGCTGCTGCTCGCCGCCGGATAATTCGGCCGGCCGGTGATCGGCCCTGTGACCGATACGCATGTAATCGAGGAGCTGCGACGCGCGTTCGCGCGCCTCCTGCTTCGAAAGTCCCGCGATCAGTTGCGGCATCATGATATTCTCCAGGGCGGAGAATTCCGGCAGGAGGTGATGGAACTGGTAGACGAAGCCGACCGAATTGCGGCGGATCGCCGTGCGGCGGTCATCGGAGAGCCCCTGGCAGGCAACGCCGCCGATGGTGACCTCGCCCGCATCAGGATGTTCGAGCAGACCCGCCACATGCAGGAGCGTAGACTTGCCGGTTCCAGACGGCGCCACCAGGGCCACGGTCTCGCCGCTACGAAGATTGAAATCCGCCCCTTTCAGGATGCCGAGCAGGGTGTCCCCCTGGCCGTAATGGCGGTCGATGCCGGAAAGCGAAAGAACAGTCTTGGAGGCCATCGGACGTTTCCTTATTCGTAGCGGAGGGCCTGGACCGGATCGAGGCGCGAGGCGCGCCAGGCCGGGAAGATCGTCGCCAGGAAGGAAAGGCTGAGCGCCATGACGACGACGGAAACCGTCTCGCCGACATTCATGTCGGCCGGCAGCTGGCTGAGGAAATAGAGCTCCGGATCGAAGAGGACCGTGCCGGAGACCCAGGAAAAGAACTGCCTGATGGATTCGATATTGAGACAGACGAGCACACCGAGCAGCACGCCGGCAAAAGTACCCGCCGTACCGATGGCGGCTCCCGTCATGAAGAAAATCCGCATCACCGCACTGGACGTCGCCCCCATGGTGCGCAGGATGGCGATGTCGCTGGACTTGTCCTTCACCAGCATGATGAGGCCCGAGATGATGTTGAGCGCGGCGACGAGCACGATCAGCGTCAGGATCATGAACATCACATTGCGCTCCACCTGCAGGGCGGAGAAGAAGGTCTGGTTGCGCTGGCGCCAGTCGGTGATGAAAATCTGGCGACCGGCGGCCTCCTCGATCTTCGGGCGCAGTTCGTCGATGGCATCCGGATCGGACACGAACAGCTCGATCGACTGAACGATGCCTTCGGCATTGAAATAAAGCTGGGATTCCTCGAGCGGCATGTAGATGATCGAGGAGTCGTATTCCGACATGCCGATCTCGAAGACGCCGGAAATCGGATAGGACTTGACCCGTGGGTTGACCCCGAGCGGGGTGACATCGCCTTCCGGGGAGACGAGCGTGATCGTGTCGCCTGCCCCGACGCCGAGTTCCGAGGCCATGCGCGAGCCGATCAGGACGCCCTGCCCGGCAGCGAAACCAACCAGATCGCCCTGGCGGATATTGCCGGAAACCTCGGAAAGCTTGGTCAGGTCGTCCGGCCGGATGCCGCGCACGAGCGCGCCAGTTCCGGCGCCCGCGCGGCCGGAGGCGAGCGTCTGTCCCTCGACCAGCGGCAGAGCCATGGTCACGCCCGGAATGGCGGAAAATTTCTGGGCGAGATCGGCATAATTCTCGAGTGGGCCATCCACAGGCTGCACGATCATGTGACCGTTGATGCCGAGGATGCGGGAGATCAGCTCTGTCCGAAAACCGTTCATCACCGCCATGACGATGATGAGCGTCGCGACGCCGAGCATGATGCCGACAAAAGAGAAGCCGGCGATCACCGAAATGAAGGCCTCCTTCCGGCGGGCGCGCAGGTAGCGCCAGGCAACCATTCGCTCGAAGGCGGAGAACGGCCGGCCGACAGATCCCTGCTCGGCCGCTTCCGTCGCGTTGCCGGCGACTGCACTCTTCATTTGGTCTCCTCGCCCCGGCCGTCAGCCGACCAGTTTGTTGATGGCCGCCTCGACCGTCATCGTCTCGCGCGCACCGGTCTTGCGATCCTTGAGCTCGATTTCGCCATTGGCGACCGAGCGCGGGCCGGCGATCACCTGGGTCGGCACACCGATCAAGTCGGCTGTGGCGAACTTCGTGCCCGCGCGGTCGTCCGTGTCGTCATAGAGCACATCCTTGCCGGCATTGGAAAGCGCCTGGTAGAGCCGCTCGCAGGCCGCGTCGCACTGTTCGTCACCGGCTTTCATGTTGATAACCACCGCGTCGAACGGAGCGACCGAGGCCGGCCAGATGATTCCGTTCTCGTCATGCGATGCTTCGATGATGGCGGGAACAAGGCGGGTCGGGCCGATGCCATAGGATCCCATGTGGACAGTGTGTTCCTTGCCGTCGGGACCCTGCACCTTGGCGCCCATCGGCTCGGAATATTTTGTGCCGAAGTAGAAGATGTGGCCGACCTCGATACCGCGCGCAGAGAGGCGATCGGTCTCGGGAATGGCATTGAATGCGGCCTCGTCGTGCATTTCCGACGTCGCGGCATACACCGAGGTCCACTGGTCGAAGATCTTCTTCAGACCGGCGACATCGTCGAAATCGGTGTCTTCCGAGGGAATGTCGAAATTGACGAAATTCTTGTGGCAGAAGACTTCCGATTCGCCGGTATCGGCGAGAATGATGAATTCGTGGCTGTGATTGCCGCCGATCGGGCCGGTATCGGCGCGCATCGGGATCGCCCGCAGACCGAGCCTTGAGAAGGTGCGGAGATAGGCGGCGAACATCTTGTTGTAGGAATGAACCGCTTCGTCCATCGTCAGGTCGAAGGAATAGGCATCCTTCATCATGAATTCGCGCGAACGCATGGTGCCGAAACGCGGGCGGATCTCGTCGCGGAACTTCAGCTGGATATGATAGAGGTTGAGCGGCAGATCCTTGTAGGACTTGACGTAGGACCGGAAGATGTCGGTCACCATTTCCTCGTTGGTCGGACCGTAGAGCATGGGGCGCTCCTGCCGGTCCTTGATGCGCAGCATTTCCTTGCCATAGTCGTCGTAACGACCGCTTTCCTGCCAGAGTTCGGCAGATTGCAGCGTCGGCATCAGGATCTCGATGGCGCCGGCCCTGTTCTGTTCCTCGCGGATAATGCCGTTGACCTTGTCGAGCACGCGCTTGCCGAGCGGAAGCCAGGAATAGATGCCCTGGGACTGCTGGCGGATCATGCCGGCACGCAGCATGAGACGGTGGGAGACGATTTCGGCTTCCTTCGGATTTTCCTTCAGGATCGGCAAGAAGTAGCGCGACAGACGCATAACAGGGTTCCAGACGTTGGTTTTCCCGCCAGATCGGCGGAATCAGCGATTACGAGGGTGCTTCCCGAAGCGTACATAGCGGTTTCCTTTCGCGAAGAAAACCCGCATCCGGCAAGGCGTCCACCGGTGTCGGGGAGCCTCGCCCGAACACATTTGCGGCACTGTGGAGACGATGGCGAAGCACGCGTTTTATGTCGAAGCTGCGACATTTACGCGGTTGGGGATTTTTTTTGGTAACTGTAGCAAATTTGCAAAAAATGTGGTGACAAGGCGCACTTCTTGGGCTAGTTTAGCTCACAAAAGAGGCAAGGAGCTTAAATTCTTGTCTATTTCGCGGTCAAGTCTTGGGAGGATCAGATCTTAGGCGCGCTTGTTCGCTGCCCCTTAATTGGTGAAGGATCACGCGAAAATTAGAACAAGGTCTTCGGACCTTGTTTTTTTTTGCCTTTGCGCGACATCGCGGCTCGACTGCGCCGGATGCCGGGCCTCAATCGGGTCAATCGAATTTGGGTACGATGTTCGGTAGGCTGTCGATGCCGATCCCGAACCAGGTCGATGCGGCATACCAGCCACCAAAGATCAGGCCCGACACGAGCGTCGTCCAGAAGACGACCCTGCCGCCCCGGAAGCGCGCCGGCGCGCTTTCGACGCTGCCGGGAACCACCTCTTCGACCTCGGCCTGTGTCTTCATGCCGATCGGCAGGATGGCAAAGAGCGTAATCCACCAGATGACGAAGTAGACGGCGAAGGCCGAAACGAATTGCATCGATATGATTCCCGTTTTCAGCCGGGGCGCATCATGTCCGCCGGCAACAGGCAAGATATAAGCCAGCTCCGGCCGGCGGGCAAACGGAACGGCTGACTTCAGACCTGTTCAAGCTCGATCAGGGTGCCGTGGAAGTCCTTGGGATGCAGGAACAGAACCGGCTTGCCGTGAGCGCCGGTCTTCGGTTCGCCACTGCCCAGAACGCGGGCGCCGCCGCTTGCCAGCTTGTCCCGGGCCGCCAGGATGTCCTCGACCTCGTAGCAGATGTGATGCATGCCGCCGGCCGGGTTCTTGGCGAGGAAGGCTGCAATCGGGGAGTCCGCGCCCAGAGGCTCCAGCAATTCGATCTTGGTATTCGGCAGTTCGACGAAGACAACCGTCACGCCGTGTTCCGGCAGGGACTGCGGTTCCGAGACCCTGGCGCCGAGCGTGTCCCTGTAGGATGCGGTCGCGGCTCCGAGATCCGGTACGGCGATGGCGACGTGGTTTACTCGTCCGAGCATGGCAATCTCCTGAAAGTGAGCGGCGCGAACCTATACCAGCGCGCGGCCGCCCGTCACTCAGACTTTGGTCACGAATACGGTGACAACAGGCTTCTTGCCCCAGGCCTCGTTGGCGGCGGCGCGGACAGCGCGGCGGACCGCTTCGCGCAGGGTTTCGAGGTCCTTGCGGCGCGCCCTCGGAATACTTTCGACGGCACCGAGAACGGCATCATAAAGCGTGTCCTCCATGGCCTCGCCCTCGTCGTCGTATTCCGGCAAGCCGAAAGGAACGACGTCGGGATCGCCCATGAACTCGTAACGGCTGTCGAGCAGCACGTTGACCGCCACATGGCCGACATAGGAGAGCTTTCGCCGGTTGGATATGCCCATCTCATCGAGATCGCCGACCAGCTTTCCATCCTTGTAGACGCGGCCGAAGGGCGCCTGATCGATGACCTCCGCCGGTCCGGGAGCGAGGCGCAGGATATCGCCGTTGCGCACACGCGGCACGGTCTTGATGCCGGACTGAAGGCCGAGTTCCATCTGGGCCATCAGGTGCGCGGCCTCGCCGTGGACGGGCACGAGGATCTGCGGCCTCGTCCATTCATACATCTGCTGGAGTTCGTTGCGACGCGGATGGCCGGATACATGCACAAGCGCCTCGCTGTCGGTGACGATGTGGATGCCCTGCTCCACCAGACCGTTCTTGATCTCGAGAATGGCCTTTTCGTTGCCGGGAATGGTGCGCGAGGAGAAGACGACGGTATCGCCTGCCGTCAGAGCCACATGGCGCATCTCGTCGCGGGCTATCTTGGCCAGCGCGGCGCGGGCCTCGCCCTGGCTGCCGGTCAGGATAATGACGATCTTGTCGCGGGGAATGAAACCGAACTCGTCCTCCGCGATGAAGGGCTTGAGACCCTCCATCAGCCCCAGATCGTCCGCGACCGCGACGACCCGCTTCAAAGAACTGCCGAGCAGCAGCACCTCGCGACCGGCAGCTTCCGCAGCCTGGGCGATGGACCGGATACGGCCGACATTGGATGAAAAGGTGGTGATGGCCACCCGGCCCTCGGCGGTCTCGATGATCTTGCGCAGGCCCTCGGACACTTCCTCTTCCGATGGGGAGACGCCATCGCGCATGGAGTTGGTGCTGTCGCACAGCAGGGCAAGAACCCCCTCGTCGCCGATGGCGCGGAACCGGGCCTCATCCGTTAGCGGACCGAGCGACGGATTGTGATCGATCTTCCAGTCGCCGGTATGGACGACATTGCCGAGCGGGGTTCGGATCACCAGCGACATCGGTTCGGGAATGGAATGGTTGACGCCGATGGCTTCGATGGAGAACGGGCCGACATTGATGACATCGCCCGCCTTGAACGGCGTCACCGGGATTTCGGCGCGCGTGCCTTCGTAGTCGCGCTTGGCCTCCAGCATGCCGGCGGTAAAGCCGGAGGCATAGACCGGGACGTTGAGACCGGGCCAGATGTCGTTCAGGCCACCGTAGTGGTCTTCATGGGCGTGGGTGATGATGATCGCCTTGAGGTTCTTCTTCTCGGCTTCGATATAGCCGACATCGGGCAGGACGAGATCGACACCGGGCAGTTCCGGACCGGGAAAGGTGACGCCGCAATCGACCATGATCCACTGCCGGTTCGACGGCGTGCCGTAGCCGTAGAGCGCCAGGTTCATGCCGATTTCGCCAACACCGCCCAGGGGCAGAAATACCAATTCTTCGTTCTTCGCCATTACTCTTCTAGTTCCATCTCACCCGAAAAAAACATCGCCGGCGGCGATCGCCATGCGCCCCTCTGGGCCACGGTCGAGGATCAACATTCCCTTATCATCGATTCCGGCAAAATGGCCGGAAATCGAACGGTCCGGCAGGTTCACCGTAATTTTTTCACCGATGCCACAAGCGACCTTGCGCCACAATTCGACAATCTCGCCGATCCCCCTGCCCCTGTCCCAGATGGAGAGAACCTCCGCCATTTCCGAGAAGAGATGGGCAAACAGGACTTCTGGCGCGACGGCAGCGCCATGTTCCGCAAGGCAGGTCACCGGATAGGCCGGCGCATCCGGCTTGTTGGCGATATTGATGCCGATGCCGATCACCAACGCCTGCCGGCCATCGGCAAGACGCTCGCCTTCCAGCAGAATGCCGCAGGTCTTCTGCCGGCCAATGAGTATGTCGTTCGGCCACTTGACCTCGAGCGGCAGCGCACCCGCAGGCAGCACATGGCGGATCGCCCCATGCACGGCAAGAGCAACGGCAAGCGGCAGTGAAGGCAGTCGCTCGACCGGCGCCGGATCGATCAGGAGCAGCGACGCATAGAGGTTGCCGGGTTCAGACATCCAGGGACGCCCGCGGCGCCCGCGGCCACCGGTCTGGCTTTCGGCCGTGATCCAGAGAAAACCGAAATCGCCCGCGCGAGCGCGGGCGAGACATTCCGTATTGGTCGACGCGACGGCGCCGAGGGCCTCATGCCGGAAATCGTCGAGCGAGATCCGGCCTCCGTTACCGACCACGCTCAATTAAAGAGCGTCTTGGCTGCCGCTTCCGCGGCCGTGCCGAGCGGACCGCCGAAGAGAACATAGCCGACGACGAACAGACCGGAGAGACCGAAGACGAGGCGAAGCTCGCCGGCGATGCGAGTGAATTCGCCCTTGGCCTCGTCGAACCACATCACCTTCACGACGCGAAGGTAGTAATAGCAACCGACGACCGAAGCGAGCACGCCGATGATGGCAAGCGCATAGAGCTTGGCCTCGATGGCGGCGATGAAGACGAAATACTTTCCGAAGAAGCCCGCAAGCGGCGGGATGCCGGCCAGCGAGAACATGAGCGCGGTCATCACAACGGCCATGAACGGCTTGGTGGTGGAAAGGCCCGCAAGATCTTCGATATTCTCGACATTGCCGCCTTCCTTGCGGCGCATCGCCATGATGCAGGCGAAGGTGCCGAGCGTCATGACAAGGTAGATCATCATGTAGATAACGACACCGCTGACGCCGGTGTCATTGCCGGCAGCAAGGCCAACCAACGCATAACCCATGTGACCGATCGACGAATAGGCCATCAGTCGCTTGATGTTGCGCTGGCCGATGGCGGCGAAGGAGCCGAGCAGCATGGACGCAATCGAGATGAAAACGATGATCTGCTGCCACTGGTCGAAGATCGGCTGGAAGGCATCGATCACGATGCGCACCAGGATCGCCATGGCACCGACCTTGGGCGCCGCGGCGAGGAATGCCGTCACCGGAGTCGGTGCGCCTTCATAGACATCCGGCGTCCACATGTGGAACGGCACGGCGGAAATCTTGAATGCCAGGCCCGCGAGCAGGAACACGAGGCCGAAGATAACGCCGAGCGAAGCGCCACCGCCCGCCAGCACCCCGGCGATTTCCACGAAGCCGATATTGCCGGTGAAGCCGTAGATCAGCGACATGCCGTAGAGCAGCATGCCGGAGGACAGGGCGCCGAGAACGAAATACTTCAGGCCGGCTTCCGTCGAGCGCAGGCTGTCCCGGTTGATGGCGGCGACCACGTAAAGCGCCAGCGACTGCAGTTCGAGCGACAGATAGAGCGAAATCAAGTTGTTGGCCGAGATCATCAGCATGACGCCGAGGGTCGCGAGCACCAGGAGAACCGGGAATTCGAACTTGTCGAGATGATCGAAGCGCGCATGGCCGACAGCCATAATCATCGCAGTAATCGAGCCGATCAGCGCCAGCACCTTCATGAAACGGGCATAGCCGTCTGCGACATAGGCGCCGCCGAAGGCGGAACCTTCTGCCGGCACCAAGACCAGCCAGACACCGGAGATGATGAGCAATGCCACGGCAAGGCCCGTTACCGTCGTCGCCGACTTTTCGCCAGCGAAGACGCCGATCATCAGCAACGCCAGCGCACCAACCGCGAGGATCAGTTCCGGCGTGACCAGATGCAGACTTGCAAGGAGTGTTTCAGCGGTCATGTCCAAGGGATCCTGTCGTCAGTTCACTGCAAGCGCCACGTTACGTGCCGCCTCGATAGCCGTGGAATAGTTGTTCACCAGAAGCTCCACCGACGCAGCCGTCGCATCGAAGATCGGAGCCGGATAGACGCCGAAGAAGATGGTGAGCGCGATCAGCGGGTAGAGGATGAGTTTCTCGCGGAGCGAGAGATCCAGCATCGCCTTGAGGCTGTCTTTTTCGAGCGCACCAAACACGACCCGGCGATAGAGCCAGAGCGAATAGCCGGCCGAAAGGATGACCCCGGTGGCGGCGAAGAGGGCGACCCAGGTGTTGGCGCGGAAGACGCCGATCAGGGTCAGGAATTCGCCGATGAAACCGGAGGTTCCCGGAAGACCGACATTCGCCATGGTGAAGATCATGAAGGCGACGGCATATTTCGGCATGTTGTTGACGAGCCCGCCATAGGCCGCGATGTCACGGGTATGGAGACGGTCGTAGATCACGCCGACGCAGAAGAACAGCGCGGCGGAGACGAAGCCGTGGCTAATCATCTGGAAGATCGCGCCCTGAACGCCCTGGGTGTTGACCGCAAAGGTGCCCATGGTCACATAGCCCATATGCGCCACGGAGGAGTAGGCGATGACCTTCTTCATGTCCTCCTGCATCAGCGCCACCAGCGAGGTGTAGACGATGGCGATGACCGACAGGGTGAAGACCAGCGGCGCGAAATAATCCGAAGCCAGCGGGAACATCGGCACAGAGAAGCGCAACAGGCCGTAGCCGCCGAGCTTCAGGAGAATGCCGGCCAGGATCATCGAGCCTGCGGTCGGGGCCTGAACGTGCGCATCCGGAAGCCAGGTATGAACCGGCCACATCGGCATCTTCACGGCGAAAGACGCAAAGAAGGCCAGCCAAAGCCATGTCTGCATGCCGGCCGGGAACTTATGGCTGAGGAGCTGCGTGATGTCGGTCGTGCCGGCATCCCAGTACATCGCCATGATGGCGAGCAGCATCAGCACCGAGCCGAGCAGCGTGTAGAGGAAGAACTTGTAGGATGCGTAGACGCGATCCTTGCCGCCCCAGACACCGATGATGATGAACATCGGGATTAGGCCTGCTTCGAAGAACACATAGAAGAGAACGATATCCAGCGAAACGAAGACGCCGATCATCAGCGTTTCGAGCAGCAGGAAGGCAATCATGTATTCCTTGATGCGCTTTTCGACCGAGAGCCAGCTTGCGAGGATGCAGAAGGGCATCAGCAGCGTGGTCAGGATGACGAAGAGCATCGAAATGCCGTCGACGCCGACATGATAGGCGATGCCGGTGTTAAGCCATTCATGCTTTTCGACCATCTGGAAACCCGGGTTCGAATTGTCGAACCCGATCCAGACGAAGAGCGACACCACGAAGGTGAACACCGTCGTCAGCAGCGACACATTGAGGATATTGCGGCGACCCTGGGCAGAATCCTGACGTGTCAGGAGGAGGAGCACAACGCCGACGAGCGGCAGAAAGGTGACCGTCGAGAGAATGGGCCAATCGGTCATCAGAAGGAACTCCCGAGCATCATCCAGGTAACGAGGGCTGCGATACCGATCAGCATCGCAAAGGCATAGTGATAGAGGTAACCCGACTGCAGGCGGACGACCTTCTGGGTTACGTCGGCGACGCCGGCTGCAACGCCGTTCGGGCCATAGGTGTCGATGATCCCGATGTCACCCTTCTTCCAGAGGAAGCGGCCAAGAGCCTTGGCGGAGCGAACGAAGAGGAAGTCGTAGAGTTCGTCGAAGTACCACTTGTTGAGCAGGAACTGGTAGAGAACACGATGCTGTTCGGCCAGTTTCTTCGGCGTCGAAGGCGACTTGATGTACATGTACCAGGCGGTCACGAAGCCAAGAACCATCGCGATGAACGGGCTGAGAGCAACCCAGGCCGGCACGTGGTGGAACTCGTGCAGGAGTTCGTTGTGTTCCGCGGTGAACAGCGCGCCCTTCCAGAATTCAAGATACTCCTCGCCATAGAAGCGGCCTTCGAAGATCCAGCCCGCGAGAACCGCACCGACTGCCAGAATGTAGAGCGGCACCAGCATGACCTGCGGCGATTCATGCACATGATGCATGACGTCGGCGGAAGCGCGCGGCTTGCCGAAGAAGGTCAAGAACATCAGACGCCAGGAATAGAAGCTGGTGAACAGGGCAGCGACCACCAGAAGGGTGAAGGCGAAACCCGAGAGCGGGGAATGCGAAGCGTAAGTCGCCTCGATGATGACGTCCTTCGAGAAGAACCCGGCGAAGCCGACCGGCGTGAACGGAATGCCGACGCCGGTGATGGCGAGCGTACCGATCAGCATCATCAGGAAGGTCACCTTGATGTGCGGGCGCAGGCCGCCCATGTAACGCATGTCCTGCTCGCCATCGACGGCGTGGATAACCGAGCCGGCGCAAAGGAACAGGAGAGCCTTGAAGAAGGCGTGCGTGAACAGGTGGAACACGGCCGCACCATAGGCTCCTACCCCGAGCGCCACGAACATATAGCCGAGCTGCGAGCAGGTCGAATAGGCGATGACGCGCTTGATGTCGTTCTGCACGAGACCAACGGTTGCAGCGAAGAAGGCGGTGATCGCACCGATCAGGGTGACGACAGTCAACGCATCCGGCGACAGTTCGAAGAGCGGCGACATGCGGGCGACGAGGAAGACACCGGCGGTGACCATGGTTGCGGCATGGATAAGCGCCGAAACCGGAGTCGGGCCCTCCATCGCGTCCGGCAGCCAGGTGTGCAGCAGGAACTGGGCCGACTTACCCATGGCGCCCATGAAGAGCAGCAGGCAGATGGCAGTGATGGCGTGTCCCTTGTCGAGGTTCATGCCGAAGAGATTGATGACGGCTTCGCCGGCTTCCGCACCCTCATGCGGCAGATAGGTCTGCGCGGCTGCGAAGATGGTCTCGAAATTGATCGAGCCGAACAGCACGAAGACACCCGAAATGCCGAGGATGAAGCCGAAGTCGCCGACGCGGTTGACGATGAAGGCCTTCATCGCGGCTGCATTGGCCGAGGGCTTCTTGAACCAGAAGCCGATCAGCAGGTACGAGGCGAGACCCACGCCTTCCCAGCCGAAGAACATCTGCAGCAGGTTGTCGGAGGTCACCAGCATCAGCATGGCGAAGGTGAAGAGCGACAGATAGGAGAAGAAGCGCGGCCGATGCGGATCGTGGTGCATGTAGCCCATCGAATAGATGTGCACCAGCGTCGACACCGTGTTGACGACGACCAGCATGACGGCGGTCAGCGTGTCGATACGCAGCGACCATTCGACGTCGATGCCGCCGGATTGGATCCAGCGCAGCACCGAAACCTTGATGACCTCATGGCCTTCGCCATGGGCAAGCGCCACGTTGAAAAAGACGGTCCATGACAGGATCGCGACGATCACCATCAGGCCGCTGGTAATGTATTCCGAAGCCTTGGCGCCGATCTGGCGGCCGAACAGACCGGCGATGATCGCTCCGATCAGCGGAAGAAAGACGATAGCCTTATAGAGAAGCATAGCCGTATCAGCCCTTCATCATGTTGATGTCTTCAACGGCGATCGAGCCGCGGTTGCGATAGAAGACGACGAGGATTGCGAGGCCGATCGCGGCTTCCGCGGCCGCCACCGTCAGGATGAACAGGGCGAAGACCTGGCCGACCATGTCGTTCAGGAAGGAGGAGAAGGCCACCATGTTGATGTTGACCGCGAGCAGGATAAGCTCGACCGACATCAGGATGATGATGACGTTCTTGCGGTTCAGGAAGATGCCGAAGACGCCGAGCGTGAAGAGGATGGCACTGACCGTCAGGTAGTGGGAAAGACCGATTTCCATAATATTGTTTCCTTGACCTCTCTTGCCTCAGACGCCCTGACCCGGCTTGACCTTGACCACCTTGACGGCGGTCTCAGGCGTGCGGGCAACCTGGCGGGAGATATCCTGCCGCTTGATGTTTTCGCGGTGGCGAAGCGTCAGCACGATGGCGCCGATCATGGCCACCAGCAGCACCAGGCCGGCGATCTGGAAGAAATAAACGTAATTGGTGTAGAGCACGTCGCCGAGCGCGGCGGTGTTGGTGCGCTCCGTCAGTGCCGGGATCGGCATGGTGATCGCTTCCTTGGCTGCCGGCGAAATCGCGGTACCGCCGATCACGATGACCAGTTCGGCTGCGACAACCAGTCCGATCAGCGAACCAATCGGAGCATATTTCAGCACACCCGACCGCAATTCGGCGAAATCGATGTCGAGCATCATCACCACGAAAAGGAAGAGAACCGCGACCGCGCCGACATAAACGACCAGCAGGATCATGGCGAGGAACTCAGCCCCCGTCAGCAGGAAGAGCCCCGAAGCGTTCACGAAGGTCAGGATCAGGAACAGCACCGAGTGAACCGGGTTCCGTGCCGAAATGACCATGAACGCGGAAGCCACCGCGACAAAGGCGAAGAGATAGAAAAAGAGAGCCTGAAGACCCATGTTGGTGCCTTTTCATCTTCCCCCGGACGAGGGCCCCTGCCCTTCGCCCGATAAAGCGCCACCGGCATCCCCACCGGCGCGCTCCGTTTAAAATCTGTGCCGTGGCGGCGCCCCATCGGGTTCCCGCCAAGGCGTCGTCATTCCGCCTGTCAGCGGTAGGGTGCATCCAGCGCGATATTGCGCGCGATTTCCCGTTCCCAGCGATCGCCGTTATCCAGCAGCCGCTGCTTGTCGAAGTAAAGCTCTTCGCGGGTTTCGGTCGCGAACTCGAAGTTCGGCCCTTCGACGATTGCATCGACCGGGCAGGCTTCCTGGCAGAAACCGCAATAGATGCACTTCACCATGTCGATGTCGTAACGCACCGTGCGGCGGGTGCCGTCATTGCGGCGCGGGCCGGCTTCGATGGTGATCGCCTGGGCGGGACAGATCGCCTCGCAAAGCTTGCAGGCGATGCAGCGTTCCTCACCGTTCGGATAGCGACGCAGCGCATGCTCGCCGCGAAAACGCGGAGAGACCGGACCCTTTTCGAAAGGATAGTTGATGGTCGCCTTCTGGCGGAAGAAGTAGCGCATCGACAGGAAGAAAGCGCCGACGAACTCTTTCAGGAAGAGCGAATTTATTGATTGTACGAGACTTGCCATCAATTCGCTCCCAGGAGCTTATTTCCAAACATGTATCCGATCCCTGCGAAGAGGAGCGGCATCACGACGCGATACTGCAATTTGAGAGCTAATAAGCTCCACTTCCTTCGTGCCAGTGACTTATCGGCAGGCATTGCCGAATAAAACTCAGCGAAACGCTTTTCCCTCGCCCGTGCCACCCATGGAAACACAACTAGGTTCGCAAAAATGGCTACGGCCAAACCGAGCACCGCGCCGAACAATGCCGCATTGCTCATCATCATGCCCATCCCATCAGCTTCAGCACGAATGCAACGATGACCACCATGGCGAGCGACAGCGGAAGGAAGACCTTCCAGCCGAGACGCATGAGCTGGTCGTAGCGGTAGCGCGGCACGAAGGCCTTGACCATGGCGAACATGAAGAACACCAGCGAAGCCTTCAGCACGAACCAGATGACGCCCGGGACCCAGTTCAGGAACCATACGTCGACCGGCGGCAGCCAGCCTCCGAGGAACAGGATGGTGGTCAGCGAGCACATCAGCACGATGGCGGCATATTCGCCGAGCATGAACATCATGTACGGGGTAGAGCCGTATTCGACCATGAAACCGGCCACCAGTTCCGATTCCGCTTCCGGCAGGTCGAAGGGCGGACGGTTCGTCTCGGCGAGCGCCGAAATGAAGAACACGACGAACATCGGGAAGAGCGCCAGCCAATGCCAGTCGAGGAAGGAGTTCGGCAGTCCGAGCATGGTGCCGAGACCGTCCTTCTGCGCGTAGACGATGTCCGAGAGATTGAGCGAACCGACGCAGAGCAGAACGGTGACGATGACGAAACCGATCGAGACCTCATAGGACACCATCTGTGCCGCCGAACGAAGCGCGCCAAGGAACGGATATTTCGAATTCGAAGCCCAGCCGCCCATGATGATGCCATAGACTTCGAGCGAGGAAATCGCGAAGACGTAGAGAATGCCGACATTGATGTTGGCGATCACCCAGCCGTCCGCGAGCGGGACCACGGCCCAGGTGGCCAGAGCCAGCGTCACGGCGACGAGCGGTGCAAGAAGGAAGACACCCTTGTTGGAGCCCGCCGGAATGACCGGCTCCTTGAACACGAACTTCAGAAGGTCGGCGAAGGACTGGAACAGCCCCCAGGGACCGACGACGTTCGGGCCGCGACGCAGCTGAACGGCCGCCCAGATCTTGCGGTCGGCGAGCAGGATATATGCAATGAACACCAGCAGGCAGACCAGGAGCAGCAGCGACTGGCCGATCATGATGGCCGCCGGCCAGACATAAGTGGAAACGAAGTTGTCCATGATCCCCTGCCCTTACTCTGCCGCAGCCTTGAAGTTGTTGCGGGCCAATGCCGAGCACTCGGCCATGACGGCCGACGCACGTGCAATCGGGTTCGTCAAATAGAAGTCTTTGACCGGCGACGCAAACACGGATTTGGCCATCTGCCCGGCTTTTTTCGCAATTGCGGCAATTTCGTCGCCGGCACCCGGAACGATCTCGTCGAGACCGGCGAAGTGCGGGTATTCCGCATAGAGCTTTGCACGAAGCGCAGTCAGCGAATCGAAGGGAAGCTTCTTGCCGAGCACGTCGGAAAGCGCGCGGATGATCGCCCAGTCCTCGCGGGCATCGCCCGGCGCGAAGCCTGCGCGGTTGCCCATCTGCACACGTCCTTCGGTGTTGACCCAGGTGCCCGACTTTTCGGTATAGGTCGCGCCCGGAAGGATGACATCGGCATGGTGCGCGCCGTTGTCGCCGTGGCTGCCGATATAGACGGTGAACTTCGCAGCCTTGCGGGTGAAATCGAGTTCGTCGGCGCCGAGAAGGAAGAGCACGTCGGCGGAAGCGAGCATGTCGGCTGCGGCGAGCCCGCCTTCGCCCGGAACGAAGCCGAGATCGAGACCACCGACACGGGAAGCGGCGGTGTGGAGCATGGCAAAGCCGTTCCACTCCTCGCTCAGCGCGCCGACAGCTTCAGCAAGCTTCGCGACATTGGCGAGAACAGCCGAGCCCTCAGCGCCCGTCAGAGCCCCCTGCCCTACGATGATGAGCGGCGTCTTGGCTGCCTTCAGCTTTTCGACGAAGCCGTTCTTGCCGGCGACGAGGTCTGCCAGCGTCTCGGTGCCCGCACCGAGATATTCGTAAGGGTAACGCAGTTCGCCGCCTTCGCCGATCACGCCGATCGGCAGGCCGCCGCGGCGCCAGCGCTTGCGGATGCGGGCGTTGAGCACCGCAGCCTCGTAGCGCGGGTTGGCACCGACGATGAGGATCGCGTCGGCAGCTTCAATGCCTTCGATCGTTGCGTTGAAGAGGTAGCTTGCGCGACCGAGCGACGGATCGACTGCCGTCCCATCCTGGCGACAGTCGGTATTGACCGAACCGAGCGCGTTGAGGAGTGCCTTCAGCGCATACATTTCCTCGACGGAGGCGAGATCGCCGGCGATGGCGCCGATCTTCGAGCCGGACGTGGCTGCCACGGCCGACTTGATGGCGGCGAAGGCTTCTGCCCAGGTGGCCGGCTGCAGGCGACCGTCTCGGCGAACATAGGGGCGATCGAGACGCTGGGTCTTCAGACCGTCCCAAATGAAGCGGCTCTTGTCGGAGATCCACTCTTCATTGATGGCCTCGTTGACACGCGGCAGGATGCGCATGACTTCGCGGCCACGGGTATCGACGCGGATCGCCGAACCGAGCGCGTCCATGACGTCGATCGATTCGGTCTTGTTGAGTTCCCACGGACGGGCCGTGAAGGCGAAGGGCTTCGAAGTCAGCGCTCCGACCGGGCAAAGGTCGACGACGTTGCCCTGCAACTCCGATGTCATGGCCTGCTCGAGATAGGTGGTGATTTCGGCATCCTCGCCGCGACCGATCAGACCGAGTTCGGCGATGCCGGCGACCTCCGTGGTGAAGCGAACGCAGCGCGTGCAATGAATGCAGCGGTTCATCACGGTCTTGACCAGCGGGCCAATATACTTGTCCTCGACCGCGCGCTTGTTTTCCGCGTAGCGCGACGAGTCGATACCGAAGGCCATGGCCTGGTCCTGCAGGTCGCATTCGCCGCCCTGGTCGCAGATCGGGCAATCCAGCGGATGGTTGATCAGCAGGAATTCCATCACGCCTTCGCGGGCCTTCTTGACCATCGGCGTGTTGGTGAAGACTTCCGGCAGTTCGCCGTTCGGGCCGCCGCGGATATCGCGCACGCCCATGGCGCAGGATGCAGCCGGCTTCGGCGGACCGCCCTTCACCTCGACGAGGCACATACGGCAGTTGCCGGCGACCGACAGCCGCTCATGAAAACAAAAGCGCGGAACCTCGGCGCCGGCTTCCTCGCACGCCTGCAACAGCGTGAAATGATCCGGGACCTCGATCTCTTTACCGTCGACTTTCAGCTTTGCCATATTCGCCTTCCTGCCTCACGCATAGTGCGCATTGCACCGCAGCTTTCGCTCCGGCAAGCGGGACCATCCAATCTCGACTGGCGTCCCGCCGTTTATTTCCTTTCCCGCTCCATTTTCCGGAGCCGGATATTGCTCATTCTCTCCGGACTTCGAGACACCCTCACGAAGGGTGTCCCGCAACCCTCAATTCTTTGCGCCTGCGAGCTTGCGCGCCTGGCCCGACCAGTCATCGCGCACCGCCCGGCCACCCAGGCCGATTTCCCTGTCCAGCGCATCAAGCGCCGCGACATCGAGCGCCGCCAGTTGCGCGAAGCGGCGAATGCCCTTTTCGTTCAGGACCTGCTCCAGCTTCGGGCCGATGCCTTCGATCTTCTTCAGATCGTCAGCCTTGCTGGTGGACCGTCCTGCCTTCGGCGCCTTCGCGACCGGCTCGACGGTTTCAGGCTTTTCAGCCTTCGCCACCTCGGCCGCCACCTTGCGTGCCTTCGGAGCGGGAGCCGCTTTCGCCTCAACCTGCTTGACCGGAGCCTTACGGGTCTTCCGTGCCACCGCAGCGGGCTCGACAGCCTCTGCGACAGCGCCGGTTGGCTCGGAAGGAGCGGCTGGCTCCGCCTCGCCGGCAAGCTTTTCCTCCTCAAGCTTGCGAGCCAGCTTGTTGGTCGCCTCCACCGCCCCCTGAAGGGAGCCGAGGAACACGCTCGTCATGTGCGTGGCCAGACCGAAACCGATTGCGGTTGCGGCCGCAAGCGCCGCAGCCGGATGGGCCATCAGCGGATGCAGCGGAACATGCGGCATGTCCTTGAGAACATCGGCGACACGGCTGAAGTCAGCCGGATCTGCGGCATTCCCTTCTCCAGTCTTGTCCGATGCCTTGGCCATTGCCGCCCTTCCTTATTCGGCCGCTTCCATGACAACGCCATGCGCCATGGCGTTGCGGGTGTACTGATCGATGCGGGCCTCGATCTCCGGACGGAAATTCCGGATGAGACCCTGGATCGGCCATGCCGCTGCATCGCCGAGCGCACAGATGGTGTGACCCTCGACCTGCTTGGTCACCTGGAACAGCATGTCGATTTCGCGCTTCTGCGCGTTACCCTTCACCATGCGCTCCATGACGCGCATCATCCAGCCGGTGCCTTCACGGCACGGCGTGCACTGGCCGCAGCTCTCATGCTTGAAGAAGGCCGCGATGCGCCAGATGGCCTTGATGATGTCGGTCGACTTGTCCATGACGATCATGCCGCCGGTGCCGAAGGACGACTTCACGTCGCGAAGGCCGTCGAAATCGAGCGTGACGTCCATCATGTCCTCGCCCTTGACGACCGGGCAGGATGCGCCGCCGGGGATGACGGCAAGGAGATTGTCCCAGCCGCCGCGGATGCCGCCGCCATGCTTCTCGATCATTTCACGGAATGAAATGCCCATGCTTTCCTCGACGGTGCACGGCGTGTTGACGTGACCCGAGATCATGAAAAGCTTGGTGCCGACGTTGTTCGGGCGGCCGAACGAAGAGAACCAGCCTGCACCGCGACGCAGGATCGTCGGGGTAACGGCGATCGATTCGACGTTGTTGACCGTGGTCGGGCAGCCGTAGAGACCCATATTCGCCGGGAACGGAGGCTTGAGGCGCGGCTGACCCTTCTTACCCTCAAGGCTCTCGAGCAGTGCGGTTTCCTCGCCGCAGATGTAGGCGCCGGCGCCATGATGGACGATGACGTCGATATCGTAGCCGAGCTTGTTGTTCTTGCCGAGCAGGCCTGCCTCGTAGCATTCGTCGATGGCCGCCTGGAGGGCTTCACGCTCGCGCATGAACTCGCCGCGAACGTAAATGAAGGCGTGATTGGCACCCATGGCGAAGGAAGCGATCACGCAGCCTTCGATCAGCGTATGCGGATCGTGACGCAGGATATCGCGATCCTTGCAGGTGCCAGGCTCGGATTCGTCGGCGTTGACGACGAGATAATGCGGACGGCCGTCGGATTCCTTCGGCATGAACGACCACTTGAGACCTGTCGGGAAGCCAGCGCCGCCGCGCCCGCGCAGACCGGAAGCCTTGATCTCGTTGATGATCCAGTCGCGACCCTTTTCGAGGATCTGCTTGGTTCCATCCCAGTGGCCACGGCTCATGGCGCCTTTCAGCGACTTGTCCTTGAGGCCGTAGATGTTGGTGAAGATACGATCCTGATCCTTCAACATGTCCTACCCCCTTTACCGCGGCTTCTTGCCGAAAACTTTGATGTATTCGGCTTCGCCACCCTTGGCGAGCGCCTTGGCCTGCTTGACCCAGTCGTCACGCTCGATGCGGCCGGAGAACTTCAGGTAACTATCGACCCATTCGCGTTCGGCCTTCTTCCAGCCAGCGATCTGGGCAAAGGTATAGATGCCGATGCCGTTCAGAATACCTTCGATCTTCGGACCGACGCCGGAAATCATCTTGAGATCATCAGGGGTCTCGGGCTTCTCGATACCGGCTGGGCGGTTCTTATCGTCCAGCGAGGGCTGGCCTGCGGCAACATTTTCGGCCTTCGCAGGCTTAGCCTTGGGGCTTGCGTCCGGGAGAGCCGTTTCGCCGTCGGCCGGGCTCTTGATGGCCGGATTGGTCTCATCGGCCGACGTTATCGGCTTGGCCGCATTCGACGGCGGGACAGCCACCGCTTCGGCTTCCACCGGCGCGGCCTTCCGCTTCGCGGCCGGCTTGGCATCGCCGTCAGTCAGGGCCGTGAGACCGCCGGCCGGAGCGGAATAGAAACGATCGATCTGCGGACCCGGCTTGATGTCGGAACCCTTGCCGGCCTGGAAACGGTCGATGATGTGCTCTAGCTGGGTCGGCGTCAGGTCTTCGTAGCTGTCCTTGAAGATCATCACCATCGGCGCGTTCACGCAGGCGCCCTGACACTCGACCTCTTCCCAGGAGAGCGTGCCGTCGGCATTGCGCTCGAAGGGTTCGGCGTGGATCTTGCTCTTGCACACCTTGATGAGATCTTCGGCGCCGCGCAGCATGCACGGCGTGGTGCCACAGACCTGCACATGGGCGCGCGTGCCAACCGGCTTGAGCTGGAACTGGGTGTAGAAGGTCGCGACCTCAAGCACCCGGATATAGGGCATGGAAAGCTTCTCGGCGACGTATTCGATCGCCGCTCGCGTCACCCAGCCGTCCTGCTCCTGCGCCCGCATCAGAAGCGGGATGACTGCCGACTGCTGACGTCCCTCGGGATACTTGCGGATGGTTGCCTCAGCCCAGGCCGCATTTTCCTCATTGAAGGAAAAGCCTGCCGGCTGGAATTGCTCTTCGGCTAGTCGACGAACGGACATACTTCCTCGCCCCTTGTCTCAGTTTATGGATCCACACCGCGAACGCGTCAGGGACGCAAATTCACAGGCATAGGCCGTCTTGTCTTTCTGCAGGAACACAATCAGCTTCGAACCGCTGCTGGTGGAAGCCTTGATCTCGTAGCCCTGCCTGATGAGCTCCGCCATGCTGGTGCTCGAACTGCTCGAAGAAACGGTCTCTTCCTGGGCCTGCGCCTGAACGCCGCCGGCCAGGGCGAGGACCGTGAGCAGCCACACCTTCATCAGCGGTCAACCTCTCCGAACACGATATCCAGCGAGCCGAGGATCGCCGAGACGTCAGCAAGCTGATGTCCGCGACAGATGAAATCCATGGCCTGCAGGTGAGCGTAACCCGGAGCGCGAATCTTGCAACGATACGGCTTGTTGGTGCCGTCCGACACGAGGTAGACGCCGAACTCGCCCTTCGGCGCTTCGACGGCTGCGTAAACCTCGCCTTCCGGCACGTGATAGCCTTCGGTATAGAGCTTGAAGTGGTGGATGAGCGCTTCCATCGACCGCTTCATCTCGCCACGCTTCGGCGGAACGACCTTGCCGTCCAGCGACGAGACCGGACCGGTCTTCGCATCGCCCAAGAGACGATTGACGCACTGCTTCATGATCTTCACCGATTCCCGCATTTCGATCATGCGGATCAGGTAACGGTCGAAGCAATCGCCGTTCTTGCCGATCGGGATTTCGAAATCGAGTTCGGAATAGCACTCGTAGGGCTGTGCCCGGCGCAGGTCCCAGGCAGCGCCGGACCCACGGACCATCACGCCCGAGAAACCCCAGGCCCAGGCGTCTTCCAGAGCCACAACGCCGATATCGACGTTACGCTGCTTGAAGATGCGGTTGCCGGTCAGAAGCTCATCGATGTCATCGAGCGTCTTCAGGAAGGGATCGCACCAATTGCCGATATCCTCGACCAACTGATGCGGCAGGTCCTGATGGACGCCGCCGGGCCGGAAATAGGCCGCATGCATGCGCGCGCCGCAGGCGCGCTCATAGAAGACCATCAGCTTTTCGCGTTCCTCGAAGCCCCAGAGCGGCGGCGTCAAGGCACCGACGTCCATCGCCTGCGTCGTCACGTTCAGGAGGTGCGACAGGATACGGCCGATTTCCGAATAGAGAACGCGGATCAACTGCCCGCGGATCGGAATCTCCACACCCAGAAGCTTTTCGACCGCCAGCGCATAGGCATGTTCCTGGTTCATCGGCGCCACGTAGTCGAGGCGATCGAAATAGGGAACAGCCTGCAGATAGGTCTTGGTCTCGATCAGCTTTTCGGTGCCGCGGTGAAGCAGCCCGATATGGGGATCGACGCGCTCCACGATTTCGCCGTCAAGCTCCAGCACAAGACGCAAAACGCCGTGGGCAGCCGGGTGCTGCGGACCGAAATTGATATTGAAGTTGCGGACGTTATGTTCAGTCATAGCAACAAACCTTCCGCTTTCTCACTGAGCCGCCTTCTCATCGCCGGGCAGCACGTAATCCGTGCCTTCCCAGGGCGAGAGGAAGTCGAAATTCCGGAATTCCTGCTTCAGTTCGACAGGTTCGTAGACGACGCGCTTGGCGTTGTCGTCATAACGAACTTCGACAAAACCGGTGGTCGGGAAGTCCTTGCGCAACGGATGCCCTTCGAAACCGTAGTCCGTGAGGATGCGGCGCAGATCCGGGTGGTCGGTGAAGAGCACGCCGTACATGTCCCAGGTTTCGCGCTCGAACCAATCGGCGCCGGGGAAGACCGAACAGGCAGACGGCACCGGCTTGTCTTCGCCGGTCGCAACCTTGACGCGGATGCGCAAGTTCTGGCGCGGCGACTGCAGGTGATAGACCACGTCGAAGCGATCTTCCCGCTCCGGATAGTCCACGCCGCAGATGTCGATCAGATTGACGAAACCGCACTGCACGTCGTCGCGCAGGAAGGTCAGAAGCGCGATCACGTTTTCGGGCGTCGCCGTCAGGTTCAGTTCTCCGAAGCGGATCTCCGAAGAGACAATGAGCGCACCGCGCACCTCGGAAAGGTAGGATGCAAGCTCGTTCAGGGCTTCACTCATCTTGTCGCGTCCCTTGGCTTAGCGCTCGATCGTTCCAGTGCGGCGGATCTTCTTCTGCAGCAGAAGCACGCCGTAAAGCAGCGCCTCTGCCGTGGGGGGACAGCCGGGAACATAAATATCGACAGGCACGACGCGATCGCAGCCGCGCACCACCGAGTAGGAATAGTGATAGTAGCCGCCGCCATTGGCGCAGGAACCCATCGAGATGACGTAGCGCGGCTCGGGCATCTGATCGTAGACCTTGCGGAGCGCGGGCGCCATCTTGTTGGTCAGCGTGCCGGCAACAATCATCACGTCGGACTGACGCGGGCTGGCGCGCGGCGCAAAACCGAAGCGCTCGACGTCGTAACGCGGCATGGAGAGCTGCATCATCTCAACGGCGCAACAGGCAAGACCGAAGGTCATCCACATCAGCGAACCCGTACGGGCCCAGTTAATCAGTTCGTCCGTCGACGTGACGAGAAAGCCCTTGTCGGCGAGTTCGTTGTTGATCTCGCCAAAGAAAGCATCGTCACTGCCGACCGGCTTGCCGGTATTGGGATCGATGATCCCTTTGGCCTGAGGCGCGACGAGCGTCGTGTTGGACTGGACTACTCCCATTCGAGCGCCCCCTTCTTCCATTCATAGATAAAGCCGATGGTGAGCACACCAAGGAACACCATCATCGACCAGAAGCCGAACCAGCCGAGATCGCCGAACGAGACTGCCCAGGGGAACAGAAAGGCGACTTCGAGATCGAAGATGATGAAGAGGATCGACACCAGATAAAACCGGATATCGAACTTCATGCGGGCGTCGTCGAAAGCATTGAAGCCGCATTCGTAAGCCGACAGCTTTTCCGAGTCGGGCGCCTTGAAGGCGACGGCGAACGGCGCGATCAGAAGCGCCAGGCCGATCACGAGGGCAATACCGATGAAAATAGCGATCGGAATGTAGGAACTGAGCAGTTCAGTCATCATATCCATCCCTGCTTGTCTCGAATGCCGGGCGGCATTTTTGGCGCTGGGCCGACAAGCCGAAAGAAGAGTTGCAACGAGCCGTCGTTAGCGCAGCCTGCCTGCTTGTGCAAGCCCGAGCGCCGGCTTTTCACTCGATACATCACGCAGTTTACCGAGGTGTAAAGCGGCAACGCAACAAAGTCCATAGAGCGCCATTGCGAAGCAACATAAAGTTATGAAGGAAAACGAAAATGGCGCGAGTGACGGGGCTCGAACCCGCGACCTCCGGCGTGACAGGCCGGCACTCTAACCGACTGAGCTACACCCGCGCATAGATGGACCGGAAGTTGACCGATCCGACCTTACCGGCGACGTTTCCGCGACAGCAAGAAAGATGATTTCCAAGAATGGCGCGAGTGACGGGGCTCGAACCCGCGACCTCCGGCGTGACAGGCCGGCACTCTAACCGACTGAGCTACACCCGCGCATTTCTTGAAAGGCGTCTCCGCCCTTCCCGAACCGGCCTTGCCCGTTCGATGAGCGGCTAACTAAGGGGTTCGGTTATTGGTGTCAAGCGGGATCGAAGACAAATCCATGACAGATCGAATTTTATCCGCGCCGGCAATCCGCCCGGCTGTGGACGGAAAAAACACCCCCTCTGAAGCGCGCCGTAAAAAGCGCGGGATTCCCGGGTTTTTCATCCCCCTCCTCTGCGGCAGCGGCAAAAAAAACAAAAAAACTTCATAAACACTCTTGCGGTTTTTCCGCGATCCGCATAGATCACGGCCACCGACGCGGCGGGCCTGACCCGCTCAGCGAAAGGGCGATTAGCTCAGTTGGTAGAGCGCCTCGTTTACACCGAGGATGTCGGGAGTTCGAGTCTCTCATCGCCCACCATTTCCACACAATCTCGATAAAGAGCTGCAGCGACTGATTTGTTTGCGATGCGGTTTGCGTCGCCGTCGGTCGCCTGGCCGCCTGTCGATCCACCTGCACCCGAGAAGAATCGCGGCCATGCGATTCGAGCGTTTGCGCGCCACACCCACTTCTTCTTGCCACCTCCGGCGGTGCTTGCTACCTCCAATCGCAACAATGCAACAGACAGGAGGGCATGGTTATGCGTCAGCATGCGTTCGGAAGGACCGGCTTTACCGTCAGCGACATCGGGTTCGGAGCCTGGCAGATCGGTGGGTCATGGGGAGACGTCCCGGAAGCCGAAGGCCGGGCAGCACTCAATGCGGCGCTCGATGCCGGCGTCACCTTCATCGATACGGCGGACGTCTATGGAGGCGGCCGTTCGGAGAGGATCATCGCTGATGTGCTCAAGGCGCGCGGCGGAAAACGTCCAATGGTGGCCAGCAAGGCCGGTCGACGACTCAATCCGCATGTCGCCGATGGATATACAAAAGCGAATCTCGAGGCCTTCATCGATCGGTCGCTGAAGAACCTCGCGGTGGAACGCCTGGATCTCGTGCAGCTTCACTGCCCTCCGACCGATGTATACTATCGGCCCGAAGTCTTCGAGGGACTGGAAGACATCAAGCGTGCGGGCAAGATCGCCCATTACGGCGTCAGCGTGGAGAAGGTCGAGGAGGCGCTCAAGGCCATCGAATATCCGGGCGTGGTCTCCGTCCAGATCATCTTCAATCTCTTCCGGCAGCGGCCCGCGGATCTCTTCCTGAAGGAGGCAAGCCGGCGGAATATCGCCGTGATCGCCCGCGTTCCGCTGGCAAGCGGCCTGTTGTCCGGAAAGATCACCCGCGAGACTACTTTCGCAAGCGAGGATCATCGCAACTTCAACCGCCACGGCGAGGCCTTCGACGTCGGAGAAACCTTTGCCGGCGTGCCGTTGGAGACCGGACTTGCGGCCGTCGAGGATATCCGGAAGCTCGTGCCGGCCGGCGCCAGCATGGCCGCCTTTGCCTTGCGCTGGATCCTGATGAACGAGGCCGTGACGGTGGTCATTCCCGGAGCGCGCAATGGCGAGCAGGCGCGCGCCAATGCCGCTGCTTCCGGTCTGCCGGCCCTTTCCGCCGATATCATGGCCGCTGCCCGTGACGTGTACGATCGACTGATCGCGCCGCACGTGCACCAGAGATGGTGAAATCGACGCCCGCAGCCTCCGACGGAGATGGAGAGCCGGGGAATCAGTGCCCCTTGGTCAGGCGGCTTCGGAGGATTTTCCCTTTTCCCGCGGGATCTTATCGGACCATGTGGCGAGCGCCGCATGGCCGACCGCGTTCAAGCCATACAGTCCGCGATCGATTCGGTCGAACCAACCGTAGACGTTGGACAGCAATATCCTGGCGGCATCGGGAGCGATCGGCCTGAGGTCGCGGGGGCGCGACGGCCCTTCCGAGAGAGCTTCGGCAATGACGAGAGCCTGCTGACGATAGGCCGTCATCTGCGGCATGCGTGTCGAACCACCGGCCATGGGATCGCCCCTGCGGCGACGGAACTCTTCGACGATGCGCGAACGACGCTTCCTGTTGCTCCGGGGCTTCCATGGTCCCGGCTCCACGATCACATCCACCCGACCGGTGGCGGCAACGGTGAGCAAGCCGAATCCCAGGAAACGGCACAGCTTCTTTACGCGTGCATCACTTTCCCGACCGCGACCCTTTTTTGAGGCTTCCACCGCAAGCCAGACCTCATCGCAAACGGCGGTGCGCTCCACCGCCTGCAGGACGAGTTCCAATGTGAAGCTCCGTTTCAGCTCCCCGATCACCACGAGCTCCGTCACATCCTGTGAAATCGCCACGATATCGCAGCTTCTTATCTCCCCTTTCACCTCGAAGCCCAAGCCTTCAAGATAACGTTTTACCGGGGGATAAAGGTCTGCTTCCAAGTCGGCTGTCTCGCAAAAGAGTGACACGCTTCAATCTAGCCCACGGCCTGACGCCCCCACAAGGCATGTTGTGTTGTCCGCAACGGCGGCTTCTCTTCTGCGCAATTCATAGGCAATTTCTGGTCCTATCTATTTTATAGTCAAATTCGTCGTTGCCAGGCATCGATGCGTTGCACTAGCCTCCCTTTTCTGGTGAGCGCCGCCGCTCGCATGAACGGAACAGGAAGAACATCATGAATGCATCGTCACTCGGTGCGCGTTCGGTCGAGGCCGCCACGCTTCCCATCATCGACGTTTCCGGCCTTTCTTCATCCTTGCCCGAGACGCGCGCCGCCGTCGGCGAAGCCCTGCGGCGGGCCTGCCTGGACAAGGGCTTCTTTTACTGCGCCGGCCACGGCATTCCCCAAGGACTGATCGATGCCGCCTTTGCGGAAGCGAAGGCCTTCTTCGAGCGGCCGATTGAGGAAAAACTCGCCGTCGACAAGGCGCACTCCTTCTGCAACCGGGGTTACGAACATATGCGCGGCCAGACGCTTGAGGCCGGCGCCCCCGCCGATCTCAAGGAGGGCTTCTACATCGGACCGGACCTTCCTATGGACGACCCGCGGGTCGTGGCCAAACGGTTCAATCGTGGACCGAACCAATGGCCAGCCGACCAGCCGGGCTTCCGGCCGGTGATGATGGCCTATTTCGCAGCCATGACGGACCTCGGCGAGCGGCTCATGCGCGGCATGGCGCTATCGCTCGGCCTGCCGGAGAATCACTTCGATGCCTTCGTCCGAGAGCCGCTCGCGACCTTGCGCCTGCTGCACTATCCGCCCCAGCCGAAGGATGCCGCCCCCAATGAAAAGGGTGCAGGCGCCCATACGGATTTCGGCGGGCTGACGCTGCTGATGCAGGACGACGCCGGTGGACTGCAGGTGCATGATGCGGCAAGTAACAGCTGGGTCCATGCCGATCCCATCCCCGGCACCTTCGTCGTCAATCTCGGCGATATGATCTCGCGCTGGACCAACGACCGCTATCGCTCGACGCTGCACCGCGTGGTCAACGAAAGCGGCAGGGAGCGCTATTCCATCCCGTTCTTCTTCGTTGGCCATCCCGATCACATGGTCGAATGCCTGCCGAACTGCCTCGGGCCGGGCGAGCAGCCGAAATATGCAGCCACGACGGTGGAAGACCACCTGAAAGCCATGTACCAACGCACCTATGCGCCGACGCCGGCTGTCCGCGCATGAGCCGAAGGCTTCCCGTTCTCCTGATTCACGGGGCCTGGCAGGGCTCATGGGTATGGGAAGGGTTTTCGCCCCTACTCGAAGCATCGGGCTTCGAGCCAATCGCGGTCGATCTGCCGGGCAACGGGGTGGACGACACGCCGCCGGAAGCGGTCAATCTCGATCTCTATGTCTCGCATCTGCGTTCGCTCGTCGGTGCCGCCGGTGCACGTGTGGCGGTGATCGCCCATTCCGGCGGCGGCGTTGCAGCTTCGGCTCTGGGCGAGGCCATACCGGAAGCGATCACCGGGATCGTCTATGTGGCGGGCATGATGCTGCCTTCGGGCATGGGATACGGTGAGGTCGTGAAACAGGCACTCCCCGCGCATCCGGAGGCGGGCGGCATCTCGCCCCACCTCGTATGGTCGAAAGACGGGCTTGTCAGCACCGTTCCGGCCGAGGCCGCAGCCCGGCATTTTCTCAACGATCTGCCGCGCGAGGCCGCGCTTTCGGCTGCCGCCAGGCTTACGCCGCAGCCGGAAGGCGGGCGGGCAGCGGCCCCTCTCCTCACCAGCGAACGCTTCGGCCGCATCCCGCGCCTTTATGTCGAGGCGACCGATGACCAGTCGGTGTTCATCTACCTGCAACGGCGCATGCAGGAACTGGTGCCGGGTGCGGAAGTCGTAACACTCGACACGGGGCATGCACCCCATGTTTCGGCTCCCGACCGCCTGATCGGGCCTGTCGCCGAATTTCTTCGCCGAACACGCCGATAAAACGGGGGAAGGCCGGGCGATTTCTCGCCCGGCCTCGGACCGCGTCGTCCCGAAAGGACGAAGGATCAGTTGATGACCTTCAGATCGACGGGGAAGAACAGGGTCTCGCCCGAGCTGTCATCGACGCCATCATTGTCGGTCACGGCGAAGGCCTTGCCGGCGGCATCGAAGGTGAAGCCTTCCAGCTTGTCGACGACGTAGCCGTTGGTGGCGCTCATCAGGTCCGGGATGAAGTCGTGGACTTCTTCCTTCTTCACCAGCGGCAGCTTGTCGCCGAGCTTAGCAGGCTTCAGGTCGGCGATGGCGACGCGGTAGAGCTTCTTGAGCTTGGCGTTGTCGCCCACCTGGTTGTCACGTTCGACCACATAAACGTAGTCGCCATGGGCGGTGATTTCCGAAAGACCGACCCAGCCGGCTTCCGACTTGTCGAGCGGATAGCTGACGGCGCCCCACTCCTTGGCCTTCGGGTTGTAGGAGACGAGCTTGACGGTGCCCTTCTCATCATCCTTCCATTCACGCTGAACGGCCATCCACAGCGTCAGGTCGTCGCCCTCGCCGATCGAAGTGATGCCTTCGAGGCCGAAGCGGGTCTGGCCCGCAAGCAGTTCGACCGGGAAGCCGATTTCGGACTTGATTTCGCCCTTGGCGTCGACGTTGTAGATGCCGTGACCGATGAGCTTTGCCGGATCGCCTTCGGAAGCGAGCCAGAAGCCGCCCTTGCCGTCCAGCGTGATGCCTTCGATGTCGAGTTTCTGGGCCGCCGCGCCGCCGCGAGTCACCGGCAGGGCAGAGGTGATGACGGCAGGCTTCTGCGTCGCATCGATCGTGAAGATCGTCGGCTGCATGGAATAGAAGCTGTCATTGACCGCATAAAGCGTGCCGGCCTTCTCGGCATCGCCCACAAGACCGGAGAGCGCGCCCCAGCCGATGGGTGCACCGTCGACGATTTCGGAGCGGATCATCGGATAGGCCGGCGTGCCCTCGGCAAGCTCATAAACCATGACGTGCGAACGCGGGCCACCGTCTTCACCGAGATCAACCTCATTGGCGGTCGCGAACAGGTTACGGCCGGGAATGGCAACCGCGCCTTCCGGAGAGACGCCGGACGGCAGAAGCTGAACGAGTTCCGGCTCCGCGCCGGTGTCCTTGTAGACGCCTACGATCGAAGCACGTTCGGAAAGTACGAAGAAGTATTTCTGACCGTTGAAGGTTGCGGCTTCCAAACCTTCGAGTTCGACGCCCTTGGACTTGGCGCGCTTGTCCGGGAAATGACCGATCCGGGCGATGGCGAGTTCCAGCGAGGGGCCGGATTCGTAAAGAACCTTGCCGGTCTTGTCGAAGATGGTGAAACTGCGCGAACCGCCTTCGTAATCGCCTTCATTGGCAACGACGAAACGATTGTCGTCCAGCCACTTCAGGGCGTCGGGCTCGCGCAGGACGCCTTCCTTCTTGCCGGTGAACTTCAACGCGCCATCGGACTTGGTATCGATACCGGCGAGATCGACCTTGCCGGCGGAGAAGTGATTCTTCACTTCGCCGGTTTTGCCGTCGACGATGACGATATGGTTGTTTTCCTGGAGCGTCAGGCCGATTTCGCCGAGGCTGTTGATCGAGACGAATTCGGGCTCCGGGTCCTCCGGCGCAATTTCGGCAAGCCCGGTCAGGGCGACGTGCTTGATGGAAGTGCAATCGGCAACGCCGTCCTTCAGGGAGACGATTGCGAGATCGCCGGCCGGCATCTGCGGCAGCTTGCCCTCGTCGAGCTCTTCGTCACGCTCGTTCTCGATGGCGATGGCGGCAAACGTCTTGTCCGGAGAGATCGCAACGGAGTCCGGCTGGCCGCCGAGATCACAGGTCGCATCGATCTTCATGGAGGCGACGTCGACGATGGCGAGCTTGCCGGAAGGTTTCTGCTTGTTCTCGGAGGTGTTGACGGCAACCAGCGCCTTGGCACCGACGACGGCGACGGAGGTCGGCTCGCCGTCCATCATCAGGGCGCTGCCGGCCTTCGGAGCCTTGGCGTCGGTGATGTCGACAAAACCGATCGCGCCGAGCGGGCTGTCCGAATAGATCAGTGTGTTACCGTCTTCCGAGGCGGTGATGATCTCGGCCGAGGTGGTCGAAAGCTTGTCCTTGTCGGCCGGCAGGTTGGTGGCAACGGGGAAGGACGCAATACGATTGAAGACCTGGTCGGCAGCGGCCGGCGCCGCGACCGAAGCCAGCAGCGCGGCCGTCAGCGCGGCGCGGGAAATAGAATACGTCATCGGGAAACCTCCTGTTTCCATGAGAAAGGAACAGAAGGCTTTTGCGTCACGTGCATGACACGCACATGACAGTTGACTCACTTTGTCGGGACGCCCGCCCCTCCCCCGAGACGCCGGCGAATGGATCGGCAAGGCAAGTCGTAACAGCCGGCAAGACACAAAAGAAAAGCCCGGCCGAGGCCGGGCTTAATTTGCAGAGCTATGCGTTCCGCCCTGGGGCCGAACGACAGCCAGCCGATCAGCTGTTGACAGCGTCCTTCAGGCCCTTGCCGGCCGTGAACTTCGGAACGTTGCGAGCCGGGATATCGACTTCAGCGCCGGTCGACGGGTTGCGGCCCTTGGAGGCTTCGCGACGAGCGACGGTGAAAGCACCGAAGCCAGCGAGGCGAACATCGCCGCCGTTCTTCAGCTCGGCCTGAACCGTTTCGAAAACGGCGTCAACGGCGGAAGCTGCATCGGCCTTGGTGAGGCCGGCCTTTTCGGCGACCGCGGATACGAGTTCGTTCTTGTTCATGTTTCCACCCTTTCTGACTGGTATGAAACGACTCAATGGATAAGTCGGGCGGAGAATACGTAAGCATCTGCCCTACGCAACTGAAAAGCACCGCAATTGCCCGGAAAACAAGACGTTTCAGGGAGTTTGCACAAAAAAGGCTGGCATTTTTGCCAGCCTTTTTCCGTTCGATGTGCCAATTTGGCAAGATTAAGGCAAAAGAGCCTCAATGTGCCATGGAAGCGCCCGCATCGTCGGCACCTTCCACAGTGCCGATTGCAGGAGTTTCAACCGTTCCGTCCCATTCAATCGGTTCAGGTACGCGGACCAGGGCATGCCTGATAACCTCGCCCATGCGCGAGACGGGAACGATCTCCAGATTGTTCTTCACGTTGTCCGGAATGTCCGCCAGATCCTTGGCGTTTTCTTCCGGGATCAGAACTTTCTTGATGCCGCCGCGGAGAGCCGCAAGCAGCTTTTCCTTGAGACCGCCGATCGGCAGAACGCGACCGCGCAGCGTGACCTCACCCGTCATGGCGACATCCTTGGACACCGGAATGCCGGTCATCACCGAGACGATTGCCGTTGCCATGGCGATACCGGCGGACGGACCGTCCTTCGGCGTCGCGCCTTCCGGAACGTGCACGTGGATGTCGCTCTTGTCGAACCGCGGGGGTTCGATGCCGAAATCCACGGCCCGCGAGCGGACATAGGAGGCGGCAGCCGAAATCGACTCCTTCATGACGTCCTTCAGGTTGCCGGTGACCGTCATGCGGCCCTTGCCCGGCATCATCACGCCTTCGATCGTCAGCAGTTCGCCGCCGACCTCGGTCCAGGCCAGACCGGTAACGATACCGACCTGATCCTCGCCTTCGGCTTCACCATGACGGAAGCGCGGCACACCGAGATAGTCGTGTATGTTCTCGGCGGTCACGGCGACGGACTTCACCTTGCCCTTGATGATCTCGGTGACCGCCTTGCGGGCGAGCTTCATCAGTTCGCGCTCGAAGGAACGGACACCGGCCTCGCGGGTATACTGCTGGATCACGGCCATCAGAGCATCGTCGGAGACCGAAAACTCTTCCGGCCGCAGCGCATGCTCCTTGATCGCCTTGGGCAGCAGGTGCCGCTTGGCGATCTCCCGCTTTTCATCTTCCGTGTAACCGGCGATGCGGATGATCTCCATGCGGTCCATCAGGGGACCCGGAATGTTGAGCGTGTTGGCCGTGGTGACGAACATCACGTTGGACAGGTCGTATTCCACCTCGAGATAGTGGTCCATGAAGGTGGAGTTCTGTTCCGGATCCAGCACCTCGAGCAGGGCCGAGGACGGGTCGCCGCGGAAGTCCATGCCCATCTTGTCGATCTCGTCGAGCAGGAAGAGCGGGTTGGACTTCTTCGCCTTCTTCATCGACTGCACGATCTTGCCGGGCATCGAGCCGATATAGGTGCGGCGGTGGCCGCGGATCTCGGCTTCGTCACGAACGCCGCCGAGCGCCATGCGCACATATTCTCGGCCGGTCGCCTTGGCGATCGACTTCGCAAGCGAGGTCTTGCCGACGCCCGGAGGGCCGACGAGGCACAGAATCGGGCCCTTGATCTTGGTCGCACGAGCCTGGACGGCGAGATATTCGACAATGCGTTCCTTGACCTTGTCGAGACCGAAATGATCCTCGTCGAGGATCTTCTCGGCGGCGTTCAGGTCCACCTTGACCTTGGACTTCTTGCCCCAGGGCAGGCCCAGCAGCCAGTCGAGGTAGTTGCGAACGACCGTCGCTTCCGCCGACATGGGGCTCATGTGGCGCAGCTTCTTCAGTTCGGCCTCGGCCTTTTCCTTGGCTTCCTTGGAAAGCTTGGTCTTGGAGATGCGCTCTTCCAGTTCGGCCATCTCGTCGCGGCCATCCTCGCCGTCGCCGAGCTCCTTCTGGATCGCCTTCATCTGTTCGTTCAGGTAATACTCGCGCTGGGTCTTCTCCATCTGGCGCTTGACGCGCGAGCGGATGCGCTTTTCGACCTGAAGGACGGAAATTTCGCCCTCCATGAAGCCGAGAGCCTTTTCGAGACGCTGCTTGACGCTGACGGTCTCGAGCATCTCCTGCTTCTCGGTGATCTTGATCGACAGGTGCGAAGCGACCGTATCGGCCAGCTTCGAGTAGTCCTCGATCTGGCTCGCGGCGCCAACGACTTCCGGCGAGATCTTCTTGTTCAGCTTGACGTAGTTCTCGAACTCGGAGACGACCGAGCGGGAGAGCGCCTCGATCTCGACGGCGTCTTCGGCCGGTTCGGCGAGAACATGGGCCGTCGCTTCGTAGAACTCTTCGCGTGCGGTATAGCCATCGATCCGGGCGCGCGCCCGGCCTTCGATCAGCACCTTGACGGTGCCGTCCGGCAGCTTGAGAAGCTGGAGAACGTTGGCAACCGTGCCGACCTCGTAGATGGCCGACGGAGCCGGATCGTCATCACCGGCATTGATCTGGGTCGCCAGCATGATCTGCTTGTCGGAGCCCATGACCTCTTCCAGAGCGCGAATGGACTTCTCGCGCCCGACGAACAGAGGCACGATCATGTGTGGAAAAACCACGATGTCGCGCAGAGGCAATACGGGATAGATATTGCTCTCGTTTGCTGCAGACGTTTTCGACATTTCACTTCCTTTCCGACGTCCCGGGGCGGACCCGGAACCTAATGCCCTACCCCGAAGGCGACAGGCATATTTCTTGCTCCTCCAAGAAATGGAGTTCTCAGAACGCGAATTCAAGCCTGACATGCCTGTACCGCCACCGGCATTGTGACAGCGATATTACAGGCAGATGCCCGAACCTACAAATAACCCGTTTGCCTGGTCTGAAGCGAGACAAGCGGCCAGTCCCGCGATCCGATCCGCGGTGTCGACCGCGAGCGAAGCACTTCGTTCTTTTCTAACCCAAGCCGTGGCCGGCGAAAACTGCGTTTTGACGATTTACGGTAGCGGCAGCGTCATTGGTCTAAAACAACACTGGAAAAGGGTCTGCGCAACGAAAAAGGCCCGCCACAAGGGCGAGCCTTCATCTTCATTCTTGCGCGGGCCGCGGGTCAGGCCGAAGCGTTGGCCTTTTCTTCCTGGCGATCGGCGTAAATGTAGAGCGGACGCGAATTGCCGTTGACGACATCGTCCGAAATGACGACTTCGCGCACACCTTCGAGTTCCGGCAGTTCGAACATGGTGTCGAGCAGGATCTTCTCCATGATCGAGCGCAGGCCGCGGGCGCCGGTCTTGCGGACGATCGCCTTGCGGGCGATGCCGCGAAGCGCATCCTCGTGGAAGGTCAGCTCCACGTCTTCCATCTCGAACAGGCGCTGGTACTGCTTGACCAATGCGTTCTTCGGCTCGGACAGGATCTGGATGAGAGCGTCCTCATCGAGGTCTTCCAGCGTCGCTAGAACCGGCAGACGGCCGATGAATTCCGGGATCAGACCGAACTTGACGAGATCCTCAGGTTCCAGTTCGCGCAGCACCTCGCCGACGCGCCGGTCGTCCGGGGCAGCGACGGTCGCGCCGAAGCCGATCGAAGTCTTCTCGCCGCGGGCGGAGATGATCTTGTCGAGACCTGCGAATGCGCCGCCGCAGATGAACAGGATGTTCGTCGTATCGACCTGCAGGAATTCCTGCTGCGGATGCTTGCGGCCACCCTGCGGCGGAACCGAAGCAACCGTACCTTCCATGATCTTCAAGAGCGCCTGCTGCACGCCCTCGCCCGACACGTCGCGGGTGATGGAGGGGTTGTCCGACTTGCGGGAAATCTTGTCGACTTCGTCGATATAGACGATGCCGCGCTGAGCGCGCTCGACATTGTAGTCGGCAGCCTGCAGGAGCTTCAGGATGATGTTCTCGACGTCCTCACCGACATAGCCGGCTTCGGTCAGCGTCGTGGCGTCCGCCATGGTGAAGGGAACGTCGATGATGCGGGCCAGCGTCTGGGCAAGATAGGTCTTGCCGCAGCCGGTCGGCCCGACGAGCAGGATGTTCGACTTCGCAAGCTCGACGTCACCACCCTTCGAAGCGTGCGACAGGCGCTTGTAATGGTTGTGCACCGCGACGGAGAGGATCTTCTTGGCCTGCTTCTGACCGATCACATATTCGTCGAGGATCTTGATGATGTCCTGCGGCGTGGGAACGCCGTCACGGGACTTCACCATGGAGCTCTTGTTCTCCTCGCGGATGATGTCCATGCACAATTCGACGCATTCATCACAGATGAATACCGTCGGGCCGGCAATCAGCTTGCGGACCTCGTGCTGGCTCTTGCCGCAGAAGGAACAATAAAGGGTATTCTTGGAGTCACCGCCGTTGCTACCGCTGACCTTGCTCATATCTTCATCCTTCCAGCACGCCGCTCCTCCGCCTCGACGGAGGGCGGTCACTCTCTACGCCCGGCGCGGATCGCCCTTCGGCCCCGGGCCTTATCCGATCCGGAGAGGTACTAGCCGGTCCATTCGATCCACAAATCAGACCGGCGGCAACGAAACCCCTACAGACCGCAGACTATGTCATAAAAATTCAACACAGCCTTAATAGTTACTATTAGCGCTTTCGCAGCCAGATTAAACCCCTTACGTGATCACGAGCGCTTCACTTCATTTAGCGTCGTGACCATATGGCAACGGAGCATCAGGCTGCCGGCGTACCTTCGATTTCCTGGCGCGACGTCAGGATCTTGTCGATCAGACCCCAGTCCTTCGCCTCTCCGGCCTCCATGAAGTGGTCGCGATCGAGCGTCTGCTCGACTTCTTCATAGGTGCGGCCGGTATGCTTTACGTAAACTTCGTTCAGGCGACGCTTCATCTTGATGATGTCACGAGCGTGGCGTTCGATGTCGGACGCCTGGCCCTGGAAACCACCCGAAGGCTGGTGCACCATGATGCGCGCGTTCGGCGTTGCAAAGCGCATGCCCTTCTCGCCGGCGGCGAGCAAAAGCGAGCCCATGGAAGCAGCCTGGCCGACGCAGAGTGTCGACACGGCAGGGCGAATGAACTGCATGGTGTCGTAGATCGCCATGCCGGCAGTCACGACGCCACCCGGCGAATTGATGTAGAGGGCGATTTCCTTCTTCGGGTTCTCGGCCTCGAGAAACAGCAATTGCGCGCAGACGAGCGAAGCCATGGTGTCTTCGACCGGACCCGTGAGGAAGATAATGCGTTCCTTCAGCAGGCGGGAAAAGATGTCGTAGGAGCGTTCGCCGCGATTGGTCTGTTCCACGACCATCGGCACCAGAGCCATGGCGGTATCAACTGGATTTCTCATGTCCGTCCTTTGTCAGCCTGTTCCCCGAACACTCGATGCGCGGCGGGAATCACGTAATATCTGTCAATCCCTACATAGAGTGTCCGCACCCTCGACTTCAAGACGCGAGGTTTGGATATCCTTAATCGTCAAGCGCCGGTCTTAACCGCCGGCGTAAGGCTTTTGCGGCAAATTACCTAATCTTTCCGAACGCCTGGGGAACCACTTCACAAGAAACGGCTCATATGGTGAACGTTCGGTAACGTTCAATACAGGGGCAGAAAAACTGGGGACGGCCACGGCATCGCCGTTTTCGTAGGAACTGATTAACCTGTCTTCATCACTTTGAAGTCATATTCTCGAAAAACCAATTCAGGATCGACCCCTGTGCTCGATGTCAAAACGGCGTTCCTCCTCTGGGCGACAGAAGCCGGCACGCTGGCAATGCTGCTGCTTGTGGCGTGGCTGCGGTCCCGCGGTGAAAAGCACTATCTGATGTTCGGGCTGGGGTTTGCCGCGCATGCGCTTGGCATCGCGCTGGTCAGCTTTCGCGGACAGATCCCCGATTTCGTTTCGATCCAGGCCGCAAACTTCATCGCGCTTTCAGCCTTCGGTCTATGGCTGTCCGGATTGCGCTGCCTCGACGAGCGTCCCCTTGCCTCCTTCGCCGCCATCCCCAGCCTCATCTGGGTCGCCGGCAACCTTCTCCCCGTGGTGCGCGACAGCTTCGCCCATCGAATGGCTTTGTACGACGTCGCAACAGCGGTCGGCTTCAGCCTGATGGCGGCAACGGTGGCAACGGCGCGGTTCGGCACCGGCCGCCACCGTATCGCACTGATCGGCATCTGGATGACGCAGGCGCTGTTCAATCTCGGTTTCGCCGTTGCCGTCGTCCTGCAGCAGCCCGCCAACTTCAAGGACGTTTCGATCAGCGCCCTGGTGGGGATCGCCGGCATCATCGGCTTCGTGGGCTCCATCGCCATTATCGCCAAGCTTCTGATGGACCGTTCCGAGGACCGGTTGCGGCTGCTTGCGATAACCGACCCGCTGACCGGCGCACTGAACCGGCGGGGCCTGATCGACCGGTTCGAAATCATTCGCGCCCGCGCCGGCGACATGAAGCGCGAGGTCGCACTGCTGGTTTTCGATCTCGATCACTTCAAGAAGATCAACGACAGTCGCGGCCATCAGGCCGGGGACGCGGTTCTGGTGGCGTTCACCCAATCCTGCCGGTCGCTCATGCCGGCCAATGCCTGTTTCGGTCGAAGCGGCGGCGAAGAATTCGCAGCCCTCCTCGATCTTGCCGGCATGCATGACGCCGTGCTGGTGGCGGAAGCCATTCGGCGCACCGTCGCCGAAAAGCCGATCGCTTTCGGGGGACAGATCCTGCGTGTCACCGTGAGTATCGGCATCGCCACGCTGCCTGCCACAGAAACGGATCTCGACCGGCTGATGAGCGGCGCGGACCGCGCCCTCTACAAGGCAAAGGCCAGGGGACGGAACCGTACGGCGGTCCTGACGGGCGAGAAGGTGCTCTGCGTTCCCTCATCGACGCCACAGGCCATCGACGAACAGGCGGACAGACAAGTCGCGGCGCTGCGCCGCCTGCAGACGATGGCATCCTCACAGCAGGATCTCTACCGTTCCTGAACAATCCTCTTCCGGCAACGATGCGGATTGGATAGAGAACCCACCCATGACCGATCTTTCCTTCCTTTCCATCGACAAGGCTTCACGCCGCGTCAGCCTCGACGGCCGCAATCCGGCTTTCTACTCCGATCCGAACCGGGTCTACGCGGCGCTGCATGCCGAATGTCCGACCTTCTACTGGGTGGAGCAGAAGCAGTGGTTCGTGACCGGCTACGACACAGTCAACGCGCTGTTGCGGGACCGGCGTTTCGGCCGCCAGATCCTGCACATCGCGACCCGCGAGGAACTCGGCATGCCCGAGCCTGCCGACCACACGCGCCATTTCGACGCCGCGGAAGCGCATTCCCTTCTGGAACTGGAACCGCCGGAACACACCCGGCTTAGAACGCTGGTCAACCGCGCCTTCGTTTCCCGGCACGTCGAGAAGATGAAACCGGAGATCGAGGAGCTTGCCAACCGGCTGATCGACGCCTTCGAAAAGGATGGCAAGACAGAACTGCTCTCCTCCTTCGCCGACATCATTCCGGTGACCATGATCGCCCGCATGATCGGCATTCCCGAGGACATGGGCCCCCAATTGCTCAAGTGGTCCCACGACTATGTGGGCATGTACATGTTCAAGCGCACCCGTGCCGACGAGGACGCGGCCAATCGCTCCGCCAAGGAGTTCGCCGAGTACGTGCGAGGCATGATCGCGGAGCGCCGCGCCAATCCGCAGGACGACCTGCTTAGCCACATGATCCACACCGAGCACAAGGGCCAGTATCTGACCGAGGACGAGCTCATCTCGACCACCATCGTCCTGCTGAATGCCGGCCATGAGGCGACGGTACACCAGATCGGCAATTCCGTGCGCGTCATCCTCGAAAGCGGTCTTTCGCCTGCCGAGATGTTCCGCGACGAGAAGGCGACCGAGAGAACCGTCGAGGAAACACTCCGCATCTGCGCTCCGGTACATATTTTCCAGCGCTATTGTCTGGAGCCGGCTGAAATCGACGGGGTGTCGTTCAAGCGCGGCGACAAGGTGAGCATGATCCTTGCCGCCGCCAATCTCGATCCCGAGAAATTCACGGAACCCTTGACCTTCCGGCCGGAGCGCGACGAGGCGCCGAACCTCTCCTTCGGCGCGGGCATCCATTTCTGTATCGGCGCGCCGCTGGCGCGTCTCGAGCTTAACATCGTACTGCCGCTGCTGTTTCAGCGGCTGCCCGGTATGCGGATCACTGCTCCGCTACGGGTGAAGGACGTCTATCACTTCCATGGACTGGAGCAGCTGGACCTCGCCTGGTAGGCGAGGTTTGCCGCGATCATTCCGCCGGCTGAACGACCACAGTTCGGCGGACGCCGCGCCCGATTGCAAGAACCGACAGGGCCGCCAACAGGCACATGAAACCGGCGATGTAGACGGCCGGCAGGAAGGTCTCGTAATCCGTCCTGATATAGCCTGCCCCGAAAGTGGCAGTTGCAGCGCCAAGCTGATGGGCAGCGAAGATCCAGCCGAACACGATGTTGGCCTTGTCGCGACCAAAGTTCTCCACCGTTAGTTTGACCGTCGGCGGCACCGTGGCAACCCAGTCCAGACCGTAAAAGACGGCAAAGATCGAAAGCGTCACATAGTCGAAGCCCGAGGCAGACAGGAAGATCAGCGAAAGGCCGCGCAGGCCGTAGAACCAGAAGAGCAGCCAGCGATTGTCGAAACGGTCGGACAGCCAGCCGGCACCGAGCGTGCCGATGAAGTCGAAGATCCCGATCAGCGCCAGCATGCCGGCGGCACTGACCGCAGCCACGCCATAATCGCCGCAGATCGAAATCCAGTGAGTCTGAATCAGGCCGTTAGTGGAGAGACCGCAGACGAAGAAGGTGAAGAACAGGATCCAGAAGGCCGGCTTCACCGATGCTTCCCGCAGGGCAACAATCGGCGCGATCAGGAGTGAGGAAAGGCGCGCCGAGCGGATCGGCGCGGGCTGCAGTTCACGGCTGCCATAAGGCGCCAGGCCAAGGTCGGCGGGATAGTTGCGCATCAGCGCCAGCACAATCATCATCGCGAGCATCAGTACGGCGACGTTCAGCGACAGGGCGACACGCCAGCCATAGGCCTCCGTTAGACTTGCCAGCAGCGGCAGGAAAACAAGCTGGCCGGTCGCATTGCTCACCGTCATCAGGCCAACGATGACACCCCGGCGCGCCTGGAACCATCGGGTCGCGACGGTTGCACCGAGAACGAGTGCCGTCATGCCGGTGCCGAACCCGACGACAACACCCCACAGCACGACCATCTGCCAAAGCTCCTTCATACCGAAGGAAAGGAGAATACCCCCGCCGATCAATGTAAGGGCCACCCCGATCACCGCGCGCATACCGAAATGATTCATCAGGGCAGCAGCGAATGGACCAAGCAACCCGAAGAACGCCAGCCGGATTGCCATGGCAGAGGAGATTTCCTCCGTTGTCCAGCCGAATTCACGGCTAAGCGGCGCGATCAGCACCCCGGCCGACCCCATGGCGCCCGCGGTCGCAAGCATGGTGATGAAGGTAATCCCGGCAACAACCCATCCATAGTGGATACCGCGCGCCGCGAGGTAACGGGCAAGTTTGGCGGAAATCAAGGTCGCTCTCCTACAGTTGGTTGCCGGCGGCGGATATATGCGGGTATATGCCCACACATATTCGTTCAGGAAATTAGGGAATTAATGAATTGCTTTATTCAAGGTCTTCGATGGCGGCGAGAATACGGTCGAGGCCATCCGCTTCGAGCCTGTTCTCGATACGAGCCTGAACCTCTTCCCAGATCGGCATGGCATCCTTCAACAAGGCCTCGCCCCGTTCCGACAGCGCCAAAGCAGTTTCCCGATGATCCGTCACAGGGACAGCGGCCACCAGTCCCATTCGCTCCAAAACCTTAGCGTTGCGGCCAACGGTCGAGCGATCCAGATCCGACTGCCTCGCAAGGTCGGTCAAAGAAACCGGCTGCTGACGCCGGATGCGTCGCAACTGGCTGAATTGGGTTACATTGATTCCAAGCGAAGCCAGCGCTGCGTCATAGATCGCAGTCAGTCGGCGCGAGGCATTCCGGAGCTTGATGCAATAACAGGAAGAAACGATCATGATGCGGGCATATACCCGCATCATGATCGATGCAAGATCTCAGTTGGTTACCCGATAGCGCGGAGCGGGCCGACGCTTCGAAAGATGCGGCCCGAGCGCGGAACGCGCAGCGCCAAGCGCCGCCAGCAATCCTGCATCTTCCAGCGAGGGGATGGTAACCAGTTCGCCGTCATCGAAACCGGCCAGTGCGGCCTCCACCATGTCATCCACCTCCATGACCATGTCAGGATTGAGCGCTTCGACGCTGCCGCCCGCCCTATCGAAAATCTCCGTGCGCGTAAGACCCGGCAGCACGGCCTGGATACGAACCGGATGATCCTTGAGTTCGCTGGCCAAGGACTGAGTCAGGGCGAGAACGAACGCCTTGCTGCCGCTATATGTGCCATTGAACAATTCCGGCATGATGGCGACCACCGAAGCGATATTGATAAGGCTTCCCCTACCCCGCGCAACGAAAGCCTGGGCGGCGGCAATGGCCAGCCGGTTTGCGGCGGTCACGTTGACCGCGATCATCCGGTCGAGATAGGCGGTCTCGCCGGAAAGAAGCGGACCGCTCGGACCAATGCCGGCATTATTGACGAACAGCGCGATATTCTCGTCCTCGCGTAGCCGCGCCTCGACCCGGGCGACATCCCCGGCCTTCTCCAGATCCGCGGTCAGGACGGCGGCGGAAATGCCGGCGCTCTCTTGCAACTCCTGGGCCAGCGCGCCAAGCCGTGCGGCATCGCGTGCAACAAGGATCAGGTCATAGCCACGCAGAGCAAGCTTGCGGGCATAGGTCGCGCCAATTCCGGAAGAGGCGCCGGTAACGAGCGCGGTGCCCGGCGATGTTTCATTGCGTGCCATGTCGATCTCCGTTTCATTTACTGGCATATGCCACTATATTGAGGCAATGCTCCCGCAATGCAAGAGGTGTCGGCAGAAACTTTTCATCCGGACCGGGTGAGCATAGGAGTCCGATGCCGCTCAGCACGAAACGAGGAAGAACGAAACGATGAAGAAAGATGAAGAGGTCTGGATGCATTGCACCAACAGCGCGATAAGACGCGCCGCCCGGCAGCTCGGGCAGCTCTATGACGATATGATTTCGCAAAGCGGCCTCAAGGGAACCCAATTCTCCCTGTTGTCGCAGATTGCCCGTTCGGAAGAGCCGACGCTGAAAACACTGGCCGAAGCACTTGTCATGGATTTGTCGGCCCTCGGCCACACCCTGAAGCCCCTGATCCGCGACGGCTATGTGGAGCTTGTGGCAGACGCAGCCGATCGGCGTGCCAAGCGGGTGCGGCTGACCGAGAGCGGTCGAACCAAACAGCAGGAAGCGACTGTTCTGTGGCGCAAGGCGCAAGACCGTTTCGATGAAATCTACGGCGAACGGCAATCGCGCGAGATCCGCGAGGCACTGGCCGTTATTGCCTCCCGGGACTTTGCCGCTCGCTTCAAGGCACCCGACACGAAGCCATGAACAGGTGTGGACGGACACCGGGAACAGGATATAAGCGACCCCGGCTTCAGGGTGCCGGCGGAACCTTTGCGGAGCGGGCAAGATCCAGCCACGCCTTGGCCGCGAAAGACAGATAGCCGCCGCGCCGCCAGACCCAGGCCATGTGCCAGTCCATTCGCGGCGAATGCACGGGAACATGGGTGACGCCGGGGCGCACGCGGCGTTCTGCAATCATCCTCGGCAGAAACCCTATCCCGAGCCCTGCCCCCACCAGTTCGACAATGAAATTGATCTGACCGCTGCGGGCCGCGATGACCGGATCGAACCCGGCCTCCCGGCAGGCATCCAGAATGATCGGGTTGAGAGCGAACCCCACATCGAACAGGACGAACGGCATGGACTGGAGGTCGTGAAGGGCGACGCCCTCCCGTTTTGCAAGTGGATGATCTTCCGGAATGAGGACGTGCAGCGGCTCGCGCGTCACCTCCTGCCATTCGAAACGATCCGGGACCGGCAGCAGCGAAGCGCCGAGTTCCACCTCCCCCGCCATGACCAGTTCCTCCAGTTTGCGGCTGCCATGCTCGACCAGTTGTATTTCCACCTCCGGATGCCGGCTGCGGTAGATGGCGAAGAGAGGTGCGAACAGGGCATCGCTGCCGATCGGCGGAAGGCCAAGCTGCAGGCGCCCGCGGCGCAAACCGCGCAACTCCGAGAGTTCGGCAAGGAGATCCTCCCGCTGCGTCAGCATGGTCTGGGCGCGGCGAAACACGATCTCGCCCGCATCCGTCAACGCAACCTTATGACCTGTCCGGTCGATCAGCGCGAAACCAAGCTCCTCCTCAAGCTGTCGAACGGCCTTGCTCACCGCCGACTGGGTGATGAACACCGTTCGGGCGGCCTGGGAAAAACCGCCCTGACGGATGACCTCGACGAAGGCGCGGAGCGTTCGAATTTCCATAAGTATTCCAATTCGGACTTTTTTCTATGACATCAATTCATTTTGTTCATAGTACGATCACGCCTATATTTCCAGCGACCACACAAGGTGCTGAAAATGTCATCCCGTAACATCGCCCTGCTCATACGCCGCCAGATGCACTCAAACCGGCTGGTGCAGATCGCCATCATCGCGGCTTTCTGGCTGGCCGGAGAAACCGTCGCCCGCCTGCTAGCGCTACCGATCCCCGGCGGCGTCATCGGCATGGCGATGGTATTGTTGCTTTTGGCAAGCGGCCGACTGCGTCCGTCCAGCATGCGTGATGGCGCCCGCTGGCTGCTGGCGGAAATGCTGTTGTTCTTCGTTCCGGCGGTTCTTGCTGTCCTCGACCACCAGGAGTTCATCGGGCTTCTCGGCCTCAAGGTTCTTGCGGTCATTCTGGGCGGCACGATTGCCGTCATGGCTTCCACCGCGATCGCCGTCGATATCGGCTATCGCCTCATGCTCGCCCATGGAGGCGACCGTGCCCTTCGTCGGTAATCCCACCCTGATGACCGCCTTCTGGTCGGCGGCCACGATCTTCTTCTATATCGTCTCGAAGGCGATCTACCGGCGCTGGCAGCAAAGCTGGCTTTCGCCGCTGATCGTGACGCCGATGGCGCTGATTACGCTCGCCCTGCTGCTGCGGGCCAATTATGCGGAATATATCCACGCCACCCACTGGCTGGTTGCCATGCTCGGTCCGGTAACCGTGGCCTTCGCGATCCCGATCTTCGAGGAACGCCATACGATCCGGCGCTACTGGCCGGTGCTGGCCTTCGGCGTCGTTGTCGGCAGCGCGACGGCGATGCTGACGGCCTGGGCGCTTGCCAGCCTGCTCAGCATCGACGGCGCATTGCGTCTCAGCCTTCTGCCGCGTTCGATCAGCACGCCCTTTGCCATGACCATCTCGCAGGATATCGGCGGCGTACCGGATCTGACCGCCATCTTCGTGGTCGTCACGGGGGTCTGCGGTGCGGCGCTGGGCGAAACCCTGCTGCGCTTCCTGCCGATCCGCTCGACACTTGCCCGCGGAGCCCTGTTTGGCATGGGCGCCCACGGCGCAGGCGTCGCGAAGGCTCACCAGATCGGCTCGGAGGAAGGCTCCATTGCCGGCCTGGTGATGGTCCTGGTCGGCCTCGTCAACGTCCTCGCGGCGCCGCTGCTCGCTATGCTGCTGCGCTGACGGCGCTCCCATCCCGGCTCGACTTCAGAGTTTGATGACGTAGTCCTTGCGAGTCGTTTCAACGACTTCCCAGGTTCCGCTGAAGCCCGGTCTCAGGATCATCCGGTCGCCCGCCCTGAGATGGACCGGTTCGCCGCCATCCTCGGTCACGATCGAATGACCTTCGAGGACGTTGAAATATTCCCACTCGTCGTAGGAAATCCGCCACTTGCCCGGCGTCGCCTGCCAGATTCCGGCATAAAGCGAACCCTCTCGCTCCTCGATGTTCCAGGTGGTGAAACGGGGATCGCCGGAAATCAGACGGTCGGGGGCGGGAGCACCCTCCTCCGGCTCGATTCCTGCGAGATCGAATGTCAGAAAATTCGTCATTGGTTCTCCGATGCGCCGCAGCCTCAAGGCCACGGCGCGGTTACCTTGGTCAGACCCTGGCGAGCGACTGGTCGAGATCGCCGATAATGTCCTCGGCGTCCTCGATGCCGACCGACAGGCGCACGACATCCGGCCCGGCACCGGCCGCAATCTGCTGTTCCTCGGAAAGCTGGGCATGGGTGGTGGAAGCCGGATGGATCACCAGCGAGCGCGTATCGCCGATATTGGCCAGATGCGAGAAGAGTTGCAGCCCCTCGACAAGCGCCTTGCCGGCCGCATAGCCGCCCTTTACACCAAAGGTGAAGACCGCACCGCCGCCCTTCGGCGAATAACGCTGCTGCAGGGCATGGTTCGGATCATCGGGCAGGCCGGCATAATTCACCCAGGCCACCTTCGGATGCTGCTTCAGCCATGTGGCGACCCGCAGGGCGTTTTCGCAATGACGCTGCATGCGCAGCGGCAGCGTCTCGATGCCGGTCAGGATCAGGAAGGCGTTCATCGGGGCAATCGCCGGCCCGAGATCGCGAAGCCCGAGCACGCGGCAGGCGATAGCGAAGGCAAAATTGCCGAAGGCCTGATGCAGCACGATACCGGAATATTCCGAGCGCGGCTTTGAAAGCATCGGGAACTTGTCGGACTGCGACCAGTCGAAGGTGCCGCCATCGACGATGACTCCACCCATCGAATTGCCGTGCCCGCCGAGGAACTTCGTGGCCGAGTGGACGACGATATCCGCCCCGTGTTCGAGCGGCCGGACGAGATAGGGGCTCGCCATCGTGTTGTCGACGATCAGCGGCAGGCCATGACGGCGGGCGACATCGGCAATCGCGGCGATATCGACAAAGGTGCCGCCAGGATTGGCAAGGCTTTCGATGAAGATCGCACGGGTGTTCTCGTCGATCTGCGCGGCGAAGTCCGCGGGATCGGCGGGATCGGCCCAGCGGACCTGCCAGCCGAAATTCTGGAAGGCATGGCCGAACTGGTTGATCGATCCGCCGTAGAGCTTCCTTGCAGCCACGAAATTATTGCCGGGCTGCATCAGCGTGTGGAAGATCAGCATCTGAGCCGCGTGACCCGAGGCGACGGCGAGCGCCGCCGTACCGCCTTCCAGAGCGGCGATGCGCTCTTCCAGCACCGCCTGGGTCGGGTTCATGATGCGGGTATAGATGTTACCGAACTGCTTCAGTCCGAACAGCGCCGCCGCGTGGTCGGCGTCGTTGAAGACATAGGCAGTGGTCTGGTAGATCGGCGTGATTCGCGCCCCGGTCGCCGGGTCCGGCTGGGCCCCGGCATGAACCGCCAGCGTGGCAAAACCCGGATTGTTCGTCGTCATGGTTGAAACCTCCCTTGATTGGTCGGGCGGATCATAGCGTCTGGCCGCCGGTTGTCAGCCGGGTTTTTCGCCGCCTCGCGACCGGCCATCCCTCAAGATTGATCGAAGTCAATGCGGTCATGCGGCCGGCGGCTCAGGATTAATGCAAAATGGAGGTATTCCCATGGACACTGCAGTGACTGACGCAACGAGAACCGTCTTTTCGCGGCTGACCGAGTGGTTTTCCAGAAGCTGGGAAAGCGCGGCCGAAGCCGACATGATCGCATCGCTCGACGATTCCACCATCCGCAGCATCGCTCACGACTGCGGCATCTCGCCGGACCAATTGATCGAGCTTGCCAAGGCAGGTCCGCACGCCGCCGATGAAATGGTGGTAATGATGCGTGCCCTGAATATCGATCCGAGCGAGGTGGAACTGCGGTTGCGCAACGAATTCCGCGACATGCAGATCACCTGCTCGCACTGCGCATCCAAGAGCGAATGTCGCAAGGATCTGGCGCGCGGCACCGCAGCCGAGACCTTCGCCCACTACTGCGGCAATGCCGAATCTCTCAATGCGCTTCGCGCCAACCCGGATTTCCTGATCGCGTAGTCCGCCGACATTGCGCTCCGGTCGGTTTTCAGAGGCTGAGGCGGGGAATTTCGATGGCCGGGCAGCGGTTCATCACGACCTTGATCCCCTCCGCCTCCGCCTTGACCGCTGCGCGGTCATCCCTCACGCCAAGCTGGGACCACACCGCTTTCGGACGCGTTTCAAGCGCCAGCACATCGTCGATCACTCCGTCGAGATATTCCGACGCGCGAAACACATCGACCATGTCGATCGCTTCATCGATGTCAGCGAGCCGCGCAACCGTCTTCTGGCCGAGGATTTCCTTGCCCTTCTGCCCCGGATTGACCGGGATCACCCGATACCCCCGCGAAAGCAGAAACCGCATGACGCCGTAGCTCGGCCGATCGGGTTTGGGCGAAGCCCCCACCAGGGCTATCGTCTTCGTGTCCTTCAGGATTCCGGCAAGGTAGGCATCGTCATAGCGGTCGTGATCGATTGTCATTTCATCCTCGTTCATGGCGACGTCCGTCGAAGTCGGCTATAATCGGTAACAACGAATAGATGGGGTGGCCGCAACCGGCTACAAGACGGAATGGCCACAAACGACGAAAGCCCTTCCATCCATTCCCGAGCAAGGAAGACAGAGCGATGAAAAAGCTTGTTCTACTGGCCATGGTGGCCTCGACGATCGCATCGCCGGCGCTGGCGATCTCGCGCTATAACTCGCTATCCATGAGCTGCGAAGCGGCTCGCGCAGCCGTATTGAGCCAGGGGGCGGTGATCCTGCGCTATCCGTCGAAACGGGTGGCCGGCATGACGCTTTACGATCGCTATGTCCGCGACAACAACCAGTGCGAACAGCATGACTATGCGGCGCGCGCCTATGTGCCGACGCGCGACAATCCCCGTTGCCCGGTCCTCGCCTGCAAGCCGGTGGACGACAGCAACGGCTTCATCCTGCGCCGCCCCTGGATCCGCTTCTGATCCTCGACGCCCAAGGGTGCCGCGATCTTCCGGATACGCCCGCAGTGTCTCAACTCTCTGGTTTATCGCTGCGGCTGGAGCAATCCGGTCGGCACTTTGCGCGGCATGCTTCAGGCCGCCGGGCGCGACCGCGGCGCGTGCGCCAGTTCGTAGACCAGCGGGTATTCAGTCACCAGCGCATGATCCATCACGACCTTTATGCCGGCGGCTTGCGCCCTGGCGGCGGCCTCGTCGTCGCGAACGCCAAGCTGTCCCCAGATTGCACGAGGCAAGTTTGGAAGCCTCAACACTTCATCGATGACCGCTGCGAACTGATCGGCACGGCGGAAAACATCGACGATGTCGATATCGACGGGAATATCCGCAAGCCGCCCGTAGACCCGCTGTCCAAGTATCGTTTCTCCGGCGTGATTCGGATTGACGGGGAAAACCCGATAGCCCTTGCCGAGCAGGAAGCCGGCAATCCAGTGGCTCGGACGGTCATCCCTCGTCGAAGCGCCGACGATGGCTATGTTCTTTGCTGAATGAAGAATATCGGCGAGATAGGCTGCAGGATAGGAAACATGCGTCATGGAAACCTCCTCCGGCCGTAAACGGCCTTCTAACGATCCGCTGTCTCTCCCGCGCCCAATATATTTGCATTCACTTAATGACAGCTCTCCATGATCGGAAAAATGCGAGCGATTTGCCGGTTCCCCTCGATCTCACTCCGGCAAGACGATGTGACCGTCTTCATCGAGCGGCGCGAACGGATTGTGGGCGACTTCCCAGAGGTGCCCATCGGGGTCGGCGAAGTAACCGCGATAGCCGCCCCAAAACACTTTTTCAGGCTTTTTCACCAGGCTGGCGCCGCAGGAAACTGCAAATTCCATCACGGCGTCGACCTCTGCGGGGCTGGCGACATTATGCGCAAGCGTGACACCGGAAAAGCCCGGCGAAGTGTCTTCGACGCCTGCATCCTCCGCGAGCGAGGCACGGGAGAAAAGGGCAAGAGCAACGCCCTTCAGCCTAATAAAAGTGATGGTCTCCTGCGACGCTGACGAGCGTATCCAGCCGAGGCTTTCATAAAAGGCGGTGCTGCGCCCCACATCTGCAACTCCCAGGGTAATCAATGAGACACGGCGGTCGATCTGCATGAGTGGATATCAATCCTCATATGTTAAACGCTGTTCGTTTAACATATGTACCCTTTTTGTTCGCGTCAATATTAGTATAACCTTAAGGTTGCATTCGTTCGCATCATGATCTTTTTGATATATAATTGATGAATGGGACAACAATTGGCCCCATCCACCAAATGGCGTTCTCGCCGGGAAATCGTCACTCGCCGGTCCAGGTCGGATGCCGCTTGTCGAGGAAGGCGCCGATGCCTTCGGCGGCATCGCGCGCCAGCATGTTGTCGACCATTACGCGAGCCGCATAGTCGTAGGCTTCTTCCAGCGACATATCGATCTGGCGGTAGAATGCCTCCTTGCCGATCTTCAGGGTCAACGGCGACTTGGAAGCGATGACGGAGGCATATTTGTCAACGACCTGGGCGAGGTACTGCCTCGGCACGATCCGGTTGACGAGGCCGAAATCCTTGGCGGTGGAGGCATCGATGGTTTCGCCCGTCAGCAGCATTTCCATGGCCTGCTTGCGATGGGCAGCGCGACTGACGGCAACCATCGGCGTCGAGCAAAAAAGGCCGATGTTCACGCCCGGCGTGCAGAAGGTGGAGGTATCGGTGCAAATGGCGAGATCACAGGAGGCCACAAGCTGGCAGCCGGCAGCCGTCGCCAGTCCATCGACCTCGGCGATCACCGGCTTCGGCAGATGCGCGATCTTCAGCATGAGGTCGGCGCAGAGCCGCATGGTCTTTTCAAAGAAAGCCCGGCCGCGATCCGGGTCTGCCCGGTGCGTCGTCATTTCCTTCAGGTCATGACCGGCCGAAAAGAGCTTGCCGGAGGCGGCAAGAACGACGACCCGCACGTCCGGATCGCTGCCCGCCGTCTCCAGCGCAACCATCAGGGCCTCCATCGTGGCGATGGACAGGGCATTGGCGGGCGGATTGTTAAGCGTCAGGCGCATCACACCGTTCGCCAGCGCCGACAATACCGGCCCCTCCGCCGCCTCACCCGCAACCTTCTTGAAAGACACCACTTCCGCCATGACAAACCTCCCGGCTTCTCGTTTTCATATGCGTGGAAGCCTGCCATAAATGCCGCCGGCTCCGCCATCGAAAATCGAGGCTTTGGACAAAGGGAGGAACAATCCAACATGCAGCCGATCATGACCGCCGCGGAAATCAACCGTTTTCTGGAGACGGATTTTCCGCAGATCCACACGGATGGACGCGTGTTCACGGTAACGGCTGTGGAACCCGGCGCAGTGACAATGACCTTCGACCCGTCTGAGCGGCATCTGCGCCCCGGCGGCACGGTCTCAGGCCCGGCCATGTTCGCGCTCGCCGATGTCTGCGCCTATGCCGCGGTGCTCGCCCATATCGGACCGGTGGCGCTCGCCGTGACCACCAGCCTCAACATCAATTTCCTGCGCCTGCCAAAGCCTCAACCGATCATCTGTCGGTGCCGCATCCTGAAACTCGGCAAACGGCTGGCCGTCATCGACGCGCTTCTGAGCCAGGACGGCGGCCCTGAACCGATCGCACAGGCCACAGCAACCTATTCGATCCCGCCACGCGGCTAAGCAAGCCCCAAACAGGCGATTTCCAAGCTGTCGGGACCGCTCAAAAATGCGGTAAAATAATACCACATAATCAACTAATTGTTTTTACTGATTTTTTTTGACATCATCCAGAAAGCACGGCTATTGACCATGGTACAGCCGCAGCTTATACAGCGCCCAGGTTTGCGGCCCCTTCGGACCGCATTCTTTTTTCGTGCACCACATGCATGAAACCAAGCAACAAGAAACGCCCGCCCGCCTCACGGCGCAAGGGTCCAAAACGGAAAGATAACACCATGTCTACCTTCGTTCAGAAGCCTGCTGAGGTGGAGAAGAAGTGGATCATCATCGATGCCGAAGGCCTCGTTGTCGGTCGCCTCGCCTCCCTCATCGCCATGCGCCTGCGCGGCAAGCATAAGGCCACCTACACCCCCCATGTCGACGACGGCGACAACGTCATCGTCATCAATGCCGAGAAGGTCGCCTTCACCGGCAAGAAGTATGCCGACAAGAAGTACTACTGGCACACCGGTTATCCGGGCGGCATCAAGGAGCGTACGGCTCGCCAGATCATCGAAGGCCGCTTCCCGGAGCGCGTCATCGAGAAGGCCGTCGAGCGCATGATCCCGCGCGGCCCGCTCGGCCGTCGCCAGATGAAGAACCTGCGCGTTTACGCCGGTTCCAACCATCCCCATGAAGCCCAGCAGCCGGTTGCCCTCGACGTGGCCAAGCTGAACAGCAAGAACGTAAGGAGCGCCTGATAATGGCTGACCTCTCTTCCCTGAAGGACCTCGGCACCACCGAGCAGGCCGCCGCTCCGGCGCATGTCCGCAAGGTCGATTCCCTCGGCCGCTCCTACGCCACCGGCAAGCGCAAGAACGCTGTCGCCCGCGTATGGGTCAAGCCGGGCTCCGGCAAGATCGTCGTCAACGGCCGTGACTTCACGACCTATTTCGCCCGTCCGGTTCTGCAGATGATCCTGCAGCAGCCGATCGTCGCGGCTGCCCGCACCGGTCAGTTCGACATCGTTGCGACCGTCACCGGCGGTGGTCTCTCCGGCCAGGCCGGCGCCGTTCGCCACGGCCTGTCCAAGGCCCTCACCTACTTCGAGCCGGGCCTGCGCTCGGTCCTGAAGAAGGGCGGCTTCCTGACCCGCGACAGCCGCGTGGTCGAACGCAAGAAGTACGGCAAGGCCAAGGCCCGTCGTTCGTTCCAGTTCTCCAAGCGTTAATCGCTGGATATCCGGAAACGGAAATCAAGGCGGGGCTTCGGCTCCGCCTTTTTCGTTTTGGGCGATCCGGCCAGCATTTCGGTTTTGCTGATTGCAGGCCGTCGCCTATGTTCAGGCAGATTCCAGGCAAGAGACGAAGACGAGAGATATGGCGAGCAAATCCATCGACAATGCCTTTACAGCAAAAGCCGTTCGCGGCGCCGCGACAGATCCGACCTATGCGGGCGCGCTCTCCTTCATGCGTCGCAAATTCTCGAAGTCGCTGAAGAACGTCGATGCCGCAGTCCTCGGCATTCCCTTCGACGCTGCCGTCTCCAACCGGCCGGGCGCCCGCTTCGGACCGCAGGCGATCCGGCGCGCATCCGCGATCTTCGACAACGACCCGCAATACCCGTTTTCTCGCGACCTTTTCGAGAAGATGGCCGTCATCGATTACGGCGATGTGCTGCTCGACTACGGCAACCACCAGAAGACGCCCGGCATGATCGAGAAGGAGGCCGCGAAGATCATTGCTTCCGGCGCCTACCTGCTCGGTCTCGGCGGCGACCACTTCGTCACCTGGCCGCTTCTCAAGGCCCATGCGGCCAAGCACGGATCGCTGGCACTCGTGCATTTCGACGCCCATCAGGACACCTGGGACGACGATGGCAAGCGGATCGATCACGGCTCCTTCGTCTGCCGCGCCGTGCGTGAAGGCGTGATCGATCCGAGCCATTCGATCCAGATCGGCATCCGGACGCATGCGCCGGAGGACTTCGGCATCCGCATCCTGCACGGCTACGAAGTGGAAGACCTCAGCGCGCAGACGATCGCTGACCGCATCCTCGCCCACGTCGGCAGAAAGCCCTGCTATCTCACCTTCGATATCGACTGCCTCGACCCGGCATTCGCCCCCGGGACAGGTACGCCGGTAGCCGGCGGCCCATCCTCGGCCAAGATGCTTTCGGTTCTGCGCAAGCTCGGCGCGCTCGACATTCGCGGTTCCGATATCGTCGAGGTGGCGCCTGCCTATGACCACGCCGATATCACCGCCATTGCGGGCGCGACGGTCGCGATGTATATGCTCGGCCTGCGCGCCGAGAAACTCGCGACACGCACCTGACACATTGATTCAGCATTCTCCGAAACAGATTCCGCAATTTCCACCAACCTCCTGACAGGGGACGATAAAATGACAGCGAAGATCTTCATCGACGGCGAACACGGCACCACGGGACTGCAGATCCGCACCCGCATGGCCGGCCGCCGCGACGTTGAACTGCTGTCCATCCCGGAAGAGGAGCGGCGCAATCAGGCAATGCGCGAAGACCTGCTGAACAGCGCCGACATCGCCATTCTCTGCCTGCCCGACGACGCCTCGCGGGAAGCGGTGCAGATGGTTTCCGGCAACAATAAGGTCCGGATCATCGACACCTCGACGGCTTTCCGCGTCGCTTCCGATTGGGCCTACGGCTTTGCCGAAATGGACAAGGCCCAGAGGGAAAAGATCCGTTCCGCCCGTTTCGTCGCCAATCCCGGCTGCTATCCGACCGGCGCGATCGGCCTTATCCGGCCGCTTCGTGCCTCAGGCATCCTGCCGGACGGCTATCCGGTCACGGTCAATGCGGTCTCGGGCTATACCGGCGGCGGCAAGCAGATGATCGCCCAGATGGAAGACCAGAGCCGGCCCGATGCCATCACGGCCAACAACTTCCTTTACGGGCTGACGCTGAAGCACAAGCATGTGCCGGAGATGAAGACCCACGGCCTGCTCGATCGCGCGCCGCTTTTTTCGCCGTCGGTCGGTCGTTTTGCGCAGGGCATGATCGTACAGGTACCGCTTTTCCTCGACGACCTGAAGGACGGCACGACGATCGAAACGATCCATGCCGCCCTCGTCGCGCACTATGCCGGCCAGGACATCGTCAATGTGGTTTCGCTCGCGGACAGCGCAAAGCTGGCCCGCATCGATGCCGAAGAGCTGACCGATCAGGACACGATGAAGCTCTTCGTGTTCGGCACGCAGGGCGGTCCGCACGTCAACCTCGTCGCGGTTCTCGATAATCTGGGCAAGGGTGCTTCCGGCGCAGCCGTCCAAAACATGGACCTGATGCTTTCCGCCTGAACGACGGGCTCAACGTTCGCAAGAATTGGCGAACGGCAGCTTTGTCGTTCACTCTAAGTGAACGATTCGTCGCCTGATAGACGGATCGTTTGCACTTGATGATCTTGCTATGTTCCGGCTCATCAAAAGATGAGGCGCGACATGAGCGACACCCGTTTTCCAGTCTATTTCATTCCCCATGGCGGAGGCCCCTGGCCCTTCATGCAGTTTCCGGCAGGACCGGACGGCAAGAAGCCGTGGGCCGATCTTGCAGACTTCCTGAAGTCGCTTCCGAAGGATGTCGGCCGCACCCCGAAGGCCATTCTAATGGTTTCCGGACATTGGGAGGGGGAACCGCTGCCAACCCTGAGTTCGGCGCCCCGTCCCGGGATGCTCTATGACTATTACGGCTTTCCGCCGGAAACCTACCAGCTCACCTACCCCGCCCCGGGCGCTCCCGATGTGGCGCACCGGGCAAAGCAGCTTCTCGAAGCCGCGGGCATTCCGGCTGCGGAGGATGACAGGCGCGGCTACGACCACGGTGTCTTCATCCCGCTGATGGTCGCCTATCCCGATGCCGACGTGCCTGTCGTAATGATGTCGCTCAAGAACACGCTCGACGTTCCGAGTCACGTCGCGATAGGCAAAGCACTGGAACCGCTGCGGGACGAAGGCGTACTGATCGTCGGTTCCGGTATGAGCTACCACAACATGCGGATGTTCTTCCACGACAATCCCGAGCACAAGCAGCAGGCCATCCGCTTCGACGACTGGCTAAGCGATGTGGTCGCGATCGAGGACTCGGACCAGCGGGCGGCAACACTTGCGACCTGGGAACGAAACCCGGACGCACAGGCCTGCCACGTTCCGGACCACGACCACCTCGTGCCCCTGTTCGTTGTAGCCGGAGCCGCCGGTCAGGACGCCGGCCAACACATTTTCCGTGGTGAATTCCGCGGCAAGCCCTATTCCGGCTACAGGTTCGGCTAAGGTCGCACTCTCAAGATCCGCTCTCGATGATCTGGGCAAAGGCGCTTCCGGCGCAGCCGTCCAGAACATGGACCTGATGGTTTCCGCCGGAAGGATGGCCGCCCGCCGCCCTTCTGCCGGAAACGGTGCGGGAGTTATGCTGCCAGAATATGGATGCCGTAAGTCTCGGTGAGCGCCATGATGCGACCGATCGCCTCGGGCGTCGGCGGACCGGCCGGCGGCTCGTGGCTGGCAGCAGCCTCGAAAAATTCCATCATCCGGTCGTCGACGACCGACATCATCAGCGCCGGCGCCTGCGAGGCGTTGCGATAGGCGTGCGGCGCATGGGCCGGAATGGTCACCACGTCGCCGGGTACGGCCTCGGTCTCGGTCGGCTTGCCGTCGATCAGGGCCCAGATCGTCACCGTGCCCTGCAGGATGCGAAAGATCTCCGGTGAGGCATGGGTGTGCGGCGGCGTACCGCTGCCCGGCGGCACGGCCACGTCGATGACATTGAAGCCGGTGCCTTCCAGCCTGCCGCGCTTCATCACCTCGTCGCCCATCACCCACATCTTTCCGGCGCTTGCGGCCGGATGCACTTTCGCTGAAAAATTGTCATTCATTCCCGTCTTCCTCCAACCGTTCGTCCTTCGACAGGCGCCCTTCCCGTCTCGCCGCATCGAGCAGGGCACCGATCGCCCATGCGGCCGCTTTTCCAGCCTCCATTCCCGACAGACCCCAGTAATCCTTCATGGTCTGCCAGGCGGTGGCGCTGAAAAGAAGCTGGACCGTCGCTTCGAGCTGCCTTGCCCGTTCGGGGTCCAGATTGTCCGTCACATCCGAGAGGCTTTTGCGGAATGCGGCTTGCCGCTCGCCGTTCGCCTGCAGGCGCATCTGCCGGCCGGCGCCGCTCGCATGGGAGGCGCGCACGATGCCCTCGATGCCGTCCAGCGAAGCGAAAAGGTCCGGCGGCAACTCCACCAGATCCCGCTCGCTTTCCGGCCAGAAGCGCACACCGAGCGAGGCGTTGGCGCTCTGCCAGAAGGCCGACAGCAGATCCTCCTTGGTCGGGAAATGCCGGAAGATGGTGCGGCGGTTCACACCGCTCACCTCCGCCAGCTCGTCGAACCCGAGGGCATTGTCGGGGTCGGCCTCCAGCATCGTCCGCACGCCCGCAAGGATCTTCTCGCGGGTCGCGTGGGCCTGCTCCGCCCGCAACGGGCTCTCATATTTTGTCACTCTTGATGTATTCATGTCATTATTAGTGACATTAATTGCAGACAGCGTCAAGCGGGAAAAAATGCGCGAACGAAAAAGGCGGGCGGAAGTTTTCCGCCCGCCTTCCGGCGAGGTTGGAAATGGGATGGAAACACTCAGTTGCGCAGGACGACCGCCGTCTCTGGCGCGTATTCGCCATAGAACCCGCGCCAGTGGGCAATGGCAAAGCCGAGGACGACGAGCGCGCCGCCCTGGTGCGCAAGGGCCGCGTCTAACGGCACCTGCAGGAGCAGCGTGGTTATGCCGATGGCCGCCTGGATAACGATCAGGGCAAAGAGCACGACGCTGCGGCGGGCATGGGTCGATTGCGGTGCGGCCTGGAGCGACTGGATCATGTGCCACAGCGCAACGGCCAGCAACGCATAGGCTCCGAGGCGGTGGATATACTGAACTGTCTTGGGATTCTCGAACAGGTTGATCCACCAGGGTTGCTGAATGAAGAGGTCCGACGGGACAACCGCTCCGTCCATCAGCGGCCATGTGTTGTAGGCAAGACCGGCGTCGAGGCCGGCCACCAGAGCGCCGAGATAGATCTGAAACAGCGCGAGAAATGCAAGGCCAGCCGCCCAGCGTCGGGACGTGGGTGTTGGCGGAGCATCACCGCTATGCGGCGACAGACCACGCATGATCCACATGCAGGCGGAGAAGATCAGACAGGCAATCACGAGGTGCGTCGCCAGCCGGTACTGGGAAACGCTGGTCAGCTTGGTCAGCCCCGACGACACCATCCACCAGCCGATGAAGCCCTGGAAGCCGCCAAGCGCGAGCAGTCCGACCAGCGGCCAGCGGAGGCGACGCTCGATCCTGCCCGTCAGCCAGAAATAGAAAAGCGGCAAGGCGAAGATCACACCGATGCTGCGGGCCAGCAGGCGATGCGCCCACTCCCACCAGAAGATCGACTTGAACTCGTCGACCGTCATGCCCTTGTTGATCTGCTGGTACTGCGGAATACGCTGGTAGAGCGCGAATTCCTCCTGCCATTCCTCGGCCGAAAGCGGGGGGATGACGCCATGAATGGGTTTCCATTCGGTGATGGAAAGGCCGGAACCGGTTAGCCGTGTGGCTCCCCCCACCAGCACGAGACAAAAAAGCGTGACGAGCACGACTCCGAACCATATGCGGATTGCACGCCGGTTTCGCCCGCCGCGTTCCATCGCCTCACGTATCTGGATCTCAGTGGTGCTTGTCGCGTCAGTCATTCCGCCATCCTCGTTTATGCTGTTGATTTGCATCACTTGGCCATGCAAAACAAGACCTGAGACCCGTGGGTGGGAACATCCCTCAGGGCTCCACCTGCAAGAACACACAAAGGACAGACGATGCCGGCCCGGTTGCGCTCATTCATTGGCACGATCATCATCATCATCCTCGTCGTCGTCTATGCGCTCGTCGCCACCACGATAGCCTCCAGCCTGCTTGCCACCTCGCCATGGTGGGTCCATCTCCTCTATTTCCTCCTGTCCGGCCTCCTGTGGATCCTGCCGGCCATGCTGATTATCAAATGGATGGCCGGTCCCGTCCGCAAATGACGGCAAACGCGGCGGTTAACCGACCGATAACCGCACTCTGCGGAAAAGCTCCGGCGACACAGGTTTGCTAACCGTTTTTCTGTGCGCTTCGGCTAGTCTCCCCCCAGTCTCGTCGGACGGGAGAGTGCTGTGCAGACATCGCCGGTCGAATTTCAAAGCCTTGCGGCCATAGACCGCCTGAGCCGCATGGACCATGCGGAGTTTTCGCACGCCGGGACGATGGCAGCCGCAAGCGCCCTCGACATCACATTGCACGAGAGCATGGAGCCGCTGGAGAAGGAATGGCGCGCGCTCGACGTCGATCCGCTCAACTCCCTTCACCAGAGTTATGACTGGTGCCATGCCTGGACGAAGACCCATCGCAATCCGCTCGCCATCATCAGGGGCCGTCGCGGCGCAAAAGCAGCATTCATCCTGCCGCTCGAAATCGTTCGCGCCAACATGGTGCGGACCGCACAGTTCATCGCCGCCCGGTACAACAACATCAATAGCGGCCTGTTCTCCGCCGAATTCCGGGCGGGAGCCGGCGCAAGCGATGTCGCTCAAGTGGCCGAAGCGATCACCGCCCTGCTCGCCGGCAAGGCGGATCTCGTCAACCTGCAAAATATTCCGCTCGAATGGCGCGGCGAAAGAAGCCCGTTTGCGGCCCTGCCCGCCATCGAGAACCAGAACCACGCCTTCCAACTGCCGCTGACGGGGGATTTTCAAAAAACGCTTGCGCAATTGAACGCCAAGCGCCGACGCAAGAAATTCCGCGGACAGGTGCGCAAGATCGAGGCGGTCGGCGGTTTCGAGCATTTCGTCGCCCGATCGCTGACGGAAAAGAATGCACTCCTTAATCTCTTCTTCGAGCAGAAGGCCATCCGTTTCAAGGCGCTTGGCTTGCCCAACACCTTTCAGGCGCCGGAGACGCAAGCGTTCTTTCACATGCTGCTCGAGGTCGACGGCAGCAGTCTCGACACACCGCTGGAACTGCATGCGCTTCGCCTCAAGGGCGATTATCGGGGCAGGATTGCCGCCATTGCCGGGCTTTCACGCAAGGGCGATCATGTGATCTGCCAGTTCGGATCGATCGATGAAAGTCTCGTGCCGGAGGCAAGTCCCGGCGAACTGCTGTTCTGGCTGATGATCGAACGCAGCTGCGAGGAAGGAGCCGCCCTTTTCGACTTCGGCCTTGGAGATCAGGATTACAAGCGCCGCTGGTGCACGGTCGAAACGGTGCAACACGATATATTGCTGCCGATCAGCGCGGCCGGCCATCTGGCCGCCTTCGCCCAGCGTGGCGTGGTGCGCACCAAGGCTGTCATCAAGGGCAATCCGCAGCTTTACTCGTTCATCCAGAGACTGCGGGCCCATGCCGACAACGTGCCGGCCCAGGCAACCGGCACGGACGATTAGGGTCCGCAAGTCAGGCAGCGTCGCGCTTGCCCTGCCCCTCCGGAGCCGTCCCCTTGCCGGTCATCAGCACGAGATCGGTATAACCGACCTTCTCGAAGGCTTCCATGATGCGGGCGAGTTCCGTCATGTCCGGGTCGGGTGCCGACAGGATGATTTCATGCTCGCCGCTCCTGCTGAGGCGGGCGATGCCCTGGACATCGGCCGGACCGCATTCGACCAGCACCAGATCGTAGGCCTCCGACAGCGCATCGGTAATCATCGACAGACGATCGGCTCCGCGCATGGCCTGCCGCACATCCGCATTGCCCTGGGGCACGATGTCCGCATCCGAGAGGCGGTCAGGGTGGATCGTTTCGAAGAAGGGAGCCGTGCCGCACAGGAGATCGGTAATACCCGGCAGATCCCGGCGAGATGCCATGAGCCAGGTCGGACATGCCGAACCAGTCATATCGATCAGCACCACCTTCACGCCCCGTTCCGCCACCTCGCGGGCGAGCATCACGGTCGCGGTCGAGCCTTCGTCACCGGAGGGAGAGATAGCCAGTGCGATCCGCACATGTTCGTCGACCAGATAGCGGGCGACGGCTTCGATCGAGAATTCATCCGCCGGTTCTTCCTCGGCGAAATCGAGCGCCTGTTCCATCTCCTCGGCCAGTTCCTCGTCGGGAGCAACGGAAAGCAGGCTGGCCGGCAGATCCGCGCGAAACCCTGTTGCGGACGGCTGCGGCACCGGCGTTTCGGTCAAACGTTCGACGGCAGCTGCCCGGGGCTGGACAACGGGCTCACCCGTCGAGGGGACCGCCGCCATGCCCACCATTTCCGCCTGATGGGGCGATATTGCAGGAAGGCCGCCTTCGACCGGCCGCAGCGCCCGGCCGCTGAAGAGTTCAGACAGCATGACGACGACCGCACTCAGGATGAAAGCGGCGAGTGTCGCCACGACGGTGATCGGCAGGACCTTCGGGAAGTTCGGTTCCGTCGGCTCGACCGCCTGCGAGATCAAGCGGGCATCCGCCGGGCTCGCATCCTTGGCCATGCGGGTCGTCGCCTCACGATAACGGGCAAGATAGGTTTCGAGCAACTGGCGCTGGGCGGCGGCTTCGCGTTCCAGGGCCTTCAGGCCGACCTCGTCCTCGCCGGCGCGTGCCGACTCGGCTTTGACGGTGTTGAGCTGCTGGATGAGCTGCGTCTCCCGGGCGCGGGAAACGGCAGCCGCGTTCTCCAGTCCGGCTGCCACCTTTGCGGATTCGGCGGCAATCTGTTCGCGAATGCCGGCGAGCTGGGCGCGCAGCGCCTTCATCTGGGGATGCCCTTCCAGCAAGGTGGTCGAAAGATCGGAAATCTGTGCGCGAATTTCCGATTCCGTGCCTTTCAGTCTCTGGATTGCCTCCGAGCTTGCAACGGCCTCGAGCGTTTCCGTCGAACGGCCGGCCTTCAGCGCCGCGCGCACGTCTTCCGCTTTTGCCTCGGCATTGGCCCGCTCACCGCGGACCCGCGCCAGTTCGGCAGAAATGTCGCTCAGTTGCTGGGCGGAAAAGGTCGACGTTTCGCTGAGCGGCAGCAGGCCCGCCGAAGCACGATAGTCGGCGACCTTCTTTTCGGCCTCCTGCACCTTTTCGCGCAGGTTGGCGATTTCCGGTTCCAGCCAGCGTGCGGCTTCGGAGTTGCTGTCCAGCTTGGCGCCGCTCTGGATGGCGCTGTAGACCTTGGCAATCTCATTCGGCACTGCGGCGGCGAGCTTGGGGTCCTCGGAGGTGAACTCGATACCGATGACGCGCGATTTCTCAACCTGATAGACCTGAAGCTTCTCCTGGAATGTCTTGAGCACCCGCTCTTTGGGCGCGAGATCCAGCGGGTTTTTCTTCAGTCCGACGAGGACCAGGAGATGGGAGACCACGGACGGATTGGTGTCCGGATCGAACTCCTCCAGTTCGTAGAGTTTCAGATCGCGCACGACCTGCTTGATCAGATCGACAGACTGCAGGAGCTGCACCTGGCTGACGATGTTCAATTCGTCGAGAACAGGCTCGGTCGTCGTACCCGCCCTTTCGGTCGCAGAGAAGGTCGGCTGGCGGGGCTCGATGAGGATGCGCGCCTCGCCGCGATAGCTCGGCGAAATGAGGTTCGCTCCGGCAAAGGCCAGGCCGCCTGCCAGCGCGGTGACTGCCAGAATACGCAGGCGCTTGTGCCACACGGCCCGAAAGAGCTGCGCGAGATCGATATCCACGTCCTGCTGTCCGTTGCCCAAGCTCGACATGCCATACTCCCGGTACGAATCCGGCCGGATAGTAAAGGAACATGGTAACCCAAGCGTTAACTGCAGTATTCTTGGACCGGCGGAAATTATCCTACGGCCTCCCGTGACAATATCGTTCTTTACCTCGCGTTAACCCTAATGGAATGATAACGGAACCATCGGAATTCGCTACCGGGGGCGCGTCGGCGCATGTCATCGTCTGGTGTAAAAGGAATGGTCTGGCTGCTCGCCGCGCTGGCTCTTGCCATGCTCAATGGTTGCGCGAGCTATAAACCGGCTCCCAAGGTCTTCCATGAAGCCACGATCCAACCCTACCGGCTCGACAGCGGCGATCGACTGAGGATCACCGTTTTCGAACAGGCGAGCCTGACAAATACCTATACCGTCGACCAGGCCGGCTATATCGCCTTTCCGCTCATCGGACAGGTGGCGGCCCGCGGCGCCACCCTGCCCCAGCTGGAAGGCGTGATCGCGCAGAAGCTTCGCGGCGGCTACCTGCGCGACCCCGACGTCTCGATCGAGATCGACCGCTATCGCTCGATCTTCGTCATGGGCGAAGTCGGTCAGCCGGGCCAGTATGCCTATGTTCCCGGAATGACCGTCCTCAATGCGATTGCGGTTTCAGGCGGGTTCTCGACTCGGGCCAACCAGCGCGATGTCGACGTTACCCGCAAAATCAACGGAGAGATCCTGACCGGCCGCGTGCCGATCACCGATCCCATTCTTGCCGGCGACACAATCTACGTTCGCGAACGGCTCTTCTGATCGATGCCACAAGCCATTCCCCTTCGCATCGTGCACTGTTTCCGGTCTCCCATAGGCGGTATCTTCCGCCATGTGCGCGACCTTGCGGAACAGCATGCGCGCGCCGGGCACGACGTCGGCATCCTGTGCGACAGTTCGACCGGCAGCGAACACGAGGACCGGATGTTCGAGCAGATCCGTCCCTATCTGTCGCTCGGCCTGACGCGCATGCCGATCCAGCGCTCGATCGGGCTCAGCGACATCTCGGCGCTTTACGCCAGTTACAAGGAAATAAGGAGCTTGCAGCCGAATGTGTTGCACGGCCATGGCGCCAAGGGCGGCGCGGTCGCACGCATCATCGGCTCAGCCTTGCGGGTCAAGAGGTATCGCGTTGCCCGCTTCTATTCGCCCCATGGGGGCAGCCTGCATTTCGACCCCAGGTCGATTGCGGGCCGCGGCGTGTTTGCCGCCGAACGCATGCTCGAACACATGACGGACGCACTCGTCTTCGTTTGTGACTATGAGCGACAGACCTATGTCCGCAAGATCGGACGGCCGCGCTGCGCCGACAGGATGGTCTATAATGGCATCAACGACCGCGATTTCGTGCGCATTCCGCCGCGCTCCGACGGCGTGCATTTCCTCTATGCCGGCATGCTGCGCGATCTCAAGGGACCGGATGTCTTCATCGACGCCTTCGCCCGCACCGAGCGCCTCGTCGGCCATCCGCTCAGCGCTCTCATCATCGGCGACGGTCCTGATCGCGACAAATACGACGCCATGATGCAACAGCGCGGGCTTGGCCGGCGTATCGGCCTTCTGCCGGCCATGCCGGTTAAGGAAGCCTTTGCCATGTCCGACATCGTCGTCGTGCCCTCCCGCGCCGAAGCGATGCCCTATATCGTGCTCGAAGCCCTCGCCGCCGGAAAATCCGTGATCGCGTCGAGGGTCGGTGGTGTACCGGAAGCGCTCGGACCGGAGAGCGAGGCGCTTGTGGAACCGGGCAACGCAGAAGATCTGGCGCGCGTCATGACAAAAGCCATCACCACGCCCGGCTGGCGCCACGCGACCATGCCGGATGCGGCGGCTTTCAAAGCCAAGTTTTCCGCATCCACCATGGCCGACCAGATTGCCGACCTCTACCGGGAGCGCCTCGAGGCCGCTTTCCTGAATTGAACCATGCCGGTCAAACTGCCGGCACCTCAACGCCACCGCTGCGGCGCGCCAGCGGCGGAAAATCAACCGGCGTCAATGTCTCCTTTTCGAGCAGCAGCTTCGAGCCGTTTTCCAGTTCCGAACGGCGCCCCTCCAGCACATGCTTTGCCTGCTGGTAGGCGGCATCGATCATGGAGCGCACAGCAAGATCCACCTCACGCGCTGTCGCCTCGGAATAATCCTTCGGTCGCATGCGCATCTGGCCATCGTCCAACCACTGGCTGCGCTGCGGCTCCAGGACCGCCTGCCCGACGGAGGCGTCCATGCCGAAACGGGTCACAATCTCCCGGGCGATATCCGTCACCTTGGCGAGGTCGTCGGCGGCGCCGGTCGAAATCTCCCCGAAGATCAGGTCTTCCGCTGCACGACCAGCCAGCAGGACGACCATCCGCTCCCTGAGTTCGCCAGAAGTAATCAGAAAGCGGTCTTCGGTCGGCCGTTGCAAGGTATAACCGAGCGCCCCGATGGAGCGGGGAATGATCGAGACCTTCTGCACGGGATCGGCGGTCTTCAACGCTGAGGCGACAAGTGCATGGCCCATCTCGTGATAGGCGACGCGGCGGCGCTCCTCCGGATTGAGAATGCGGCTGCGCCGCTCCGTGCCGGCAATCACGCGCTCGACCGCAGCGACAAAATCCTCCATAGCCACCTTGCCGGCGCTGCGACGGGTGGCAAGGATCGCTGCCTCATTGATGAGGTTGGCGAGGTCGGCGCCGGTGAAGCCCGGCGTCAGTCCGGCAATCGCATCGATATCGACATCCTGGTCGATGATGACGTTCTTGATATGCACCTTGAGGATAGCCACGCGACCCTTCCTGTCCGGGCGATCGATCACCACCTGCCGGTCGAAACGACCGGCGCGCATCAGGGCCGGGTCCAGGATTTCCGGGCGGTTGGTCGCCGCCAACAGGACGATACCGACGCGCGGGTCGAAGCCATCGAGTTCGGCGAGCAACTGGTTGAGTGTCTGCTCCTTCTCGTCATTACCACCGAAACCGCCGAACGAATTGCGCGCACGACCGAGCGCATCGAGCTCATCGATGAAGATGATGCAGGGCGCCGCAGCGCGGGCCTGTTCGAACAGATCGCGCACGCGGGCAGCACCCACGCCGACGAACATCTCCACGAACTCCGAACCCGAGATGGAGAAAAAGGGCACACCCGCCTCGCCGGCGACCGCGCGCGCCATCAGCGTCTTGCCGGTTCCGGGAGGACCGACCAGCAGGATGCCCTTCGGGATGCGCGCGCCAAGCCGGCCATAGCGATCCTTGTCCTTGAGGAAGGAAACGATCTCTTCCAGTTCGGCCTCTGCCTCGTCGATGCCGGCCACGTCGTCGAAGGTCACGCCGGTCTTGCGCTCCAGATAGATCTTGGCTCTCGACTTGCCGATGTTGATTAACCCGCCCATGCCCTGGCGCTCGGCAATCCCACGGAAGAAAAACGACCACAGGGCAAAGAATACGACCACCGGCAGCACCCAGGAGAGCAAGGTGGTCAGCCAGTTGGCGTCAGTCGCGCCGGTGATCTTGACCCCCGCCTTCTCGAAGATCTCCGCAAAAGCCGGGTCCACACGGTTCGCCACGAAATACTTGCGGCCGGACTGCGGCTCCTTGAACTCGCCCTGCACGGTGGTCTCGGTCAGGGTAACGGCAGCAACCCTGCCTTCGTTCACCGCATTCAGCATCTCGGTATAGGAGAGCTGCGCGTAGTCGCGATAGCCGATCCATGCCTGGAAAATCAGCAGCAACGAAAAAGCGAAGAGAAAATAACCAAGGTTGAAAACGTGTTTCTTTTCCATGCGAAAATGCCTTTCTGGAAGCCACCGGCCGCAAGACTTTCCATCGCATGATCGGCTTGGCGCCACGTTGATTTCTGTCAAATCGCGGATGAGGGCGCAAGCCTCATTACTGTGCCAAAACATGGCAGTTTCCAAGGCGACGGGTGGTTTTTGCCGTTCGCGATCAAACGTTTCTTAGGACCTTTCCTCTAGGCTGCGGCCACACAAGGCGAGATCCTCAAATGAATCAGATGGAAAAGTCCGAGCAGTTCGACGTCGACGCGCTGCGCAAGAAGATCTCTGAAAACGCCGCCATGGGCGATGCCATGCCAGGCGCCTCGGAGAGCGCGGAGATCAATCCGCTGGCCCGGCAGATCGCCAGCCAGTTTCAGGAGTCCAACTATTCACCGACGATCATCATCGGACAGCTCAGGCTGCTCGAATTCCTCTGCCTCTTCGCCATCGGCCTCGGGGTTCATTATTTCATAGCCGCTCAACCGGCCGCACTTTTCTTCAGCATTATGGGCTTGAGCGCGATCGGTTCCGCCATCACGGTGCTGTTGATTCAGATTGCGGACAGCTATCAGATTTCCGTGCTGCGTACGCCGCTGCGGTCCGCAAGCCGATATGTCGGCGGCTGGACGGTGGCGCTGACCCTTGTCGCTCTCGGGCTTTTCCTCTTCCGCAAGAACGGCCTCGATTTCCGCGACTGGCTGGTCATCTGGTATGGCTGCGGCCTTGCCTTCCTGCTCGTCGAGCGCAATCTGGTCGGCTTCGCGATCCGCAAATGGGGCCGCAACGGCATCATGGAGCGCCGCGCTGTCATCGTCGGCGGCGGTCAGCCCGCCAAGGACCTGATCCGCGCACTGGAGCAGCAGCCGGAAAACGACATCCGCATCTGCGGCATCTTCGATGACCGCGGTTCCGCCCGTTCGCCCGATGTGGTCGCAGGCTATCCAAAGCTCGGCACGGTTGCCGAACTCGTCGAATTCGCCCGCCTCGCGCGCATCGACATGCTGATTATCTCCCTGCCCCTCAGCGCCGAGGCGCGCATCCTGCAGCTTCTGAAGCTGCTTTGGGTCCTGCCGACGGATATCCGTCTCGCGGCCCATTCCAACAGCCTTCGCTTCCGTCCGCGTTCCTACTCCCATGTCGGCGCAGTGCCGATGCTCGACATCCTCGACAAGCCGATCCGCGACTGGGACTCGGTTGCAAAACGCGCCTTCGACATTTTCTTCAGCCTCGTGGCGCTCTCGCTCCTCTGGCCGGTCTTCATCGCCACCGCCATCGCGATCAAGCTGAACTCCAAGGGGCCGGTCTTCTTCATGCAGAAGCGCCATGGCTTCAACAACGAAGTCATCAACGTCCTGAAATTCCGTTCGATGTATACGGAGATGAGCGATCCCTCGGCGCGCAAGGCAGTGACCAAGGGCGACCCTCGAGTGACCAAAGTCGGGCGCTTCATCCGCAAATCGTCGATCGACGAACTGCCCCAGCTCTTCAACGTGCTGCGGGGTGACCTCTCGCTCGTCGGCCCTCGCCCGCATGCCGTCTCCGCTGCGACCCACGACCGGGTCTATGCGGACGTCGTCGACGGCTATTTCGCCCGTCACCGCGTCAAGCCCGGCGTCACCGGCTGGGCGCAGATCAACGGCTGGCGGGGCGAGATCGACAGCGACGACAAGATCAAATACCGGACAGCCTACGACCTCTACTACATCGAGAACTGGTCGCTGCTCTTCGATCTGAAGATCCTCTTCCTGACGCCTATCCGTCTGCTGAACACGGAAAATGCGTATTGAGTACGATCGAGGTCCAGGCTCCTGTCGTTTTCAGGCCACAGCGCGCGGCGCTGGCGATCATCGGTTCAGCGATGGTCGCCTTCGGCGTCTTCCTGTCCGGCTTCGTCATTTCGGAACCTGCCCCTTACGAGCTCGTCATGGTGGTCCAGGTCGCGATCTGGTTCCTGCTCGGGCTGAGGATCTCACGGGCCGTCGCTCCATTGCTGGCATTCCTGCTGGTATTCAATGTCGGCGGCATTCTTTCACTGACCGTGATGAAGGATCTGGCCGATGGGCCGATGTATCTCGCCGTCTCCACCTTCCTGGCGCTGACCTCGGTATTCTATGCGGCCATCATCGAGGACGACCACAGGCGGCTGCGGCTGATCTTCCGCGCATGGGTCGCCGCAGCCGTGATTACCGCCCTGCTCGGTATCCTCGGCTATTTTCACGCCTTTCCGGGCGCGGAGGCTTTTACCCGCTATGACCGCGCCATGGGCGCGTTTCAGGACCCCAACGTCTTCGGCCCCTTCCTGATCGCACCTTCGCTCTATCTGATCCATGGCCTTTTGACCGGGCGGCTTGCGGGAGCGCCCTTCAAGATCGCCGGTCTTCTGGTGATAGCGCTCGGTGTCTTCCTGTCCTTCTCGCGCGCGGCATGGGCGCTCTTCCTGTTTTCCGCCATGGCGCTCGTGCTGATCCTGCTCCTCAAGGAGCGCACCGGCGCCTTCCGGTTGAAGATACTGCTGCTGTCGCTTGCAGCCGTGGCGACGCTGGTTGTCGCCGTGACAATAGCGCTGCAGTTCGAGCAGGTCCGCAACCTGTTCCTCGACCGCACGACGCTGGTCAAGGAATATGACGGCGGGCATCTCGGCCGTTTTGCCCGCCACCGCATCGGCTTCCTGAACGCCATGGAACAGCCGTTCGGCATCGGCCCGATGGTGTTCAGCAAGATCTTTCCGGAAGACGAGCATAATATCTGGCTGAAATCCCTTACCAGCTACGGCTGGCTCGGCTTTGTCTCCTACATCTCGATGATGGCGTGGACCGTCACCATCGGCTTCCGTTACCTCCTTCGTAACCGCCCATGGCAGCCCTACCTGATGATTTCCTGGATCGTCGTCATCGGTCACATGATGATCGGCAACGTCATCGACACCGATCACTGGCGACACTTCTACCTCCTGCTCGGTATCGTCTGGGGCTGCGGCGCGCTGGAATGGCGTCATCAGCGGACAAGCCGACGCCCGGCCGGACCATGACCATGCAAGATACGAATTCCCGGCTGCGAATCCTCCAGGTTCTCGAACCGAGCGGCGGAGGTTCCGGCCGTCATTTCATCGACCTTTGCGCCGGGTTGAAGGCGCAGGGACATGGCGTGACCGCGGTCTATTCGCCGGTGCGGGCGGAGGAACGCTTCGTACGGGAGCTCAAGGCCCTCGATCTTGAGCGTGTCATCGCCGTCCCGATGCTGCGTGCCGTCGGACCGGAAGATGCCTCCGCATGGAAGGCGTTGGTGCGGGTCGTACGGGAGGAAGGCCCGTTCGACATCATCCATGGCCACAGTTCCAAGGCCGGTGCGCTGACCCGCATCCGGCTTCCAGGCCCGCATGTGCCTCGCATCTACACCCCACACGCCTTTCGCACGATGGACCCGGCGTTGGGCGCCAAGGGCCGTCTGCTGTTCGGAAAGGTGGAGACACTTCTCGGTCGCTTCTTCACCGACCGGCTGATCTGCGTTTCGCAAAGCGAATACGACCACGCGCTTGGCCTCGGCATTCCCGACGAACTGCTTCGTGTCGTGGTCAACGGCGTGGGAGACCTGCCGAGCGGAGATGGCCAAGCCATCCGCAAGCGTTTCGGTCTTCCTGAGGAGGCGCTCGTCTTCGGCTTCGTCGGCCGGCTCTCCGCACAGAAGGCACCGGAACGGATGATCGCGGCCTTTGCCGGAGTTGCGGCGCGCGTACCACATGCCCGACTTTTCATGGTCGGACATGGCGAACTGGAACAGGCAGTCCGCAAAGAGGTCCACGCCGCCAATCTTGCCGACCGTGTCACGATCAGCTCGGAAATCACAGGCGCGGAAGCCATGCAGGCGTTCGATGTGCTGGTGATGCCCAGCCGCTATGAGGCGATGTCCTATGTCCTGCTGGAGGCGGCGGCCAACGGATTGCCGATGATCGTTACCGATGTCGGCGGAGCGCGCAATGTCGTCATTCCCGGCGAAAACGGCATCATTGTTGCCAATGACGATGATCCCGCGCATCTGGCCTCGGCCATGGAAACGCTTTCCGACGGCAAAATACGCGCGCGGTTCGCCGGCAGCGCCAACGGCCGGCGTCATGCTTTCGGCGTGGGAGCGATGGTCGATCAGACGCTCGCCATCTACCGCGAAGTCCTTTCCTGATCCACTTTCGAACCAATTGATTTCGGGCGCGGTTTCGCCATATTGATTTTATGACCACACCCGCTCAAATCCGCGCCGCAAGGGCGCTTCTCGGTATCACCGTCGACCAGCTTTCGGAAAAAAGCGGGGTATCCGCCTTCCTGATTCTGCAGACGGAGGCGGGCGAAACGGCAAATGTCGATCAGGCGACGCTTTACGCTCTCAAGCAGTCGCTGCAAGCATGCGGCATTCTCTTCCTTGCCGACGGCGACAGCCCTCCCGGCGGCGCCGGTGTCCGGTTCGCCGCGCGGGACGAGGAAGATGACGGAGTGCGTCCGGAAGACCTCAACGCTGCCAACGACGACTGAGTGGAACAATTTTCCGCAGTTCGGATTATTGCCCTGTCGAATGGAAACAGGAGCAGTCATGAACCGGAACAATGGTCTTTATCTCATCATCGGTGCACTTGCCGTCGTCGTCATGGGCCTCGGCTACCACGTCTATCGGGAAGAGACCAAGCCGAAGGGCATAGAACTCAACATCGGCCGCAGCGGCGTTTCGATCGAAGAGAACTGAGGTTTCGCGTTCATTGTCTTCCGATGGCGGGGCCGATCGCCCACGCCATCTCTCGTGCATTGACCCGCTGGCTTGCCTCAGGGGATCGCCATGAAGGTGCGCGTCATGTGAAGGGGCGCGCTCAGTCGTCCTTCGAGCATGAAGGGCGTCCCCCCCTCGCCCGTCACCTTGCGCGGCTTCTTCAGCACCGGCAAACCATGCTCCATGCCATCGATCATGCAGAACTCGATGAGCGGTCTGCCTGCCTTGTCCGTCCAGAGGCGTGCAGGATGGCCCTCGATTGAAACCGGTCTGCCGTCCTCGTCCCGAAGGCCATAGAGATCAAGCCATTGACTGAGAGCGGCGCGTGCGTTGGCTGTCGAGACCACGCGGTCTGCGGTGCCGTGCCAGATGGAGATCGTCGGCCGCCAGGCGACTTCCGGCGTGACGGCGCGAATGAGGTCGCCCCATTCCTGCGGTGTCCGGTTCGCGCCCGATTTCATCACCGACAGGGCTGTCATGGCATCGCGGGCGGAACCGAAGGGCAAACCGGCAACGATCTGTCCGGCCGCAAAGAGATCGGGATAAGTGGCGAGCAAGGCGGCCGCCATCGCCCCGCCAGCGGAGAGACCCTGCAGGAAAATACGCCCGCGGTCGATCCCGTGCCGCTCGCAGGCATTCTCGATCATCTGGCGAATCGACATAAGCTCGCCACGATCGCGCGCCACCGCGCTCGGCCGGAACCAGTTGAAGCACAGGTTGGGATTATTGGACTGACGCTGCTCCGGATAAAGCAGGACAAAGCCTCCATCCCGCGCCAGCATGCTCCAGTTGCTGCCCCGGTCGAAATCCTCGGCGGTCTGCAGGCAGCCATGCAGGACGACCACCAGCGCGGGCCGGCTCAATCCCTTCGGCGGCGCATATTCCAGCATCCGCAAATGCCCCGGATTGGTGCCGAAGCCAGTGACTTCCGTGAGGTGCGGACGAGGACCGCGAACACGCGGCAATCTCACAGGAGGAGCAACCGGCGTCACGATCTCTGCGGCGCGGCTCAAGCGCCTTTGCCATTTCTTCTGCTGGGCCGTTATATAGGAAAACGGCACGGGAATTTTCATACGCATGGAAATGCGGTTCCGTTCAATTATTCGGCTTCTCACTCCCATGAAGATCGCCCGCCACAGCCTTGAACAGGCGCACTCCTCGTATCGAGTGCGACGCGCTCGCGCTCCTCCGGCAGCGGACAATGTCCATATAATGCTGCAACGCAGCAATGATAGGGCAAAATTGGGAAAAATTTACCGAAAATGTCGCGCCAGCGCGTCCGGTCGGCGGACAGTCCCGGATTTGAAGAATATTTTGCTGGGAAATCAAGATTTTAATGGTCGGGGCGGCGGGATTCGAACCCACGACCCCTTGACCCCCAGTCAAGTGCGCTACCGGGCTGCGCTACGCCCCGACCTGCCATTAAGGCCTGATCCCATTATGATTTCCGGCTCCGAAGCGCAAGCGGAAAAATGCAGGCCCGGATTAAAAAGAAGGACAACGCACCGGAAATTGGGCCTGTTGGAAGGCGGTATCCCCATAAAAGATGATCGGACATCGCACCCGGACACAGCCTGCCTCTCGAAAGGATATGGAGGGCTCCGGGTTTTGTCCGTCCGGTTGCTCCCGTTTTCCGGTGCTCAAGTTTCCAGTGCGCCGCAAAAACCATGTTGCACTGCGACATAATTTTGCGATCATTGGGGGACATTCTCTGGAGTCGATGCTTTAGCCTAAGCTGGTGGTGCTCCGCGTTCCACCTGTTCCGCCGGGTAAACAGCCATGGAGCCGTGAGATGCCTCTCATGACCGTCTGCATCCTTATTGCCTCAGTCGCGTTCTTCTTCTCGTGGCCGGCCAGCCAAACCCAGGCCGGCGGCCGGCTCTCGGCTCCCTTTCTCGAGGAAAAAACGCCGACGATTGCGCCTTATGCCTTCGTGAAACTCTGTGTCGAGACGCCGCGCGAATGCCGGACGAAAGGCGGCGCGAACCGGACTCAATTGAACAGTCGGGTGGAGCGTGCGCTGGTTTCGGTCAACAGGAGCGTAAACAAGGCGATCCTGCCCGGTAAGGACAACAAGGGAAACGATGCCTGGCGTCTGTCGCCCCGTTCAGGGGACTGCGAGGACTATGCCGTCACGAAGCGGAAGAAGTTGATCGATGGCGGGCTTCCTCCCCGCTCGATACGCCTGGCAATGGCCACCACGCCAAACGGAGAGGCGCATGTGGTCGTCATCGTCAAAACGCCGACGGCCGATCTCGTTCTCGACAACAGAAACGACGAGATCAAGCCGGTGAACAAGGTCGACCTTCACTGGCTGATGATCGAATCGGCCGACAATCCGAAACGGTGGCGTTGGCTGTAAAGCTTGTGCAAGCCCCATGCGGGGCACAGGCGACGGAAGCCTCAGCGGACCTGATCGAGCAGCCGCTTGCATTCGAGGAGGTCGAAAAGCGCTTCCTGTAACAACGCCCTATCCTCCTTGCCCACCGTACTCTTTCCGACCGAGATTTCGGGCATGTCGTCGTCGCCGCCACCGAATCCGAAGAATCGGCCACTGACTTTCGCCTTGGGGCGTCCGACGACCTGGTCCTCGTCCGGAGGGCCGAGTTTCGGCTCGTCCGTTTTCTGGGCGTTTGCCGCGATCAGCGCTTCCATGGTAGCATGATCGCCGGTAGCCACCGCCATCACGAACTTGTTGCCGTTGGTCTTCAGAAGTTTCTGAACGCCCTTGATCGTATAACCCTGATCGTAAAGCAGATGGCGAATGCCCTTCAGCAGTTCGACATCGTCCGGCCGATAATAACGGCGTCCTCCACCGCGCTTCATCGGCTTGATCTGAGGAAAGCGCGTTTCCCAGAAACGCAGCACATGTTGCGGCAGATCGAGATCGTCCGCAACTTCGCTGATGGTGCGGAAGGCATCCGGGCTCTTATCCAACTGCATGTTCATGCTCCATGACACGCGCGTCGGCGCGACTCGCCGGCTATTTCAACGATTTGCGCAGAGAAATTCAAGCGCCCTATCAGGGTTAGAACGCCTCAATCAATCGGCCGAGCCGATCACGACACCGGGCTTTGCGGCTTTTGCTTGGCCTTTCGGGACAGATGCGCCCGGAGAATCCGCTGCTTCAGCACGTTGGACGCCTTGAACGTCATCACCCGACGCGGCGAAATCGGCACTTCCTCGCCCGTCTTGGGATTGCGGCCGATGCGTTCATTCTTGCTGCGCACCTGGAAGGTCGCAAAAGAAGAAAGCTTTACGGTCTCGCCACGAACGATGGCGTTGCAGATCTCATCGATCACGGTTTCGACGAGTTCCGCCGATTCGGTGCGTGAGAGGCCAACTTTGCGAAAGACCGATTCCGCCAAATCCGCTCGCGTCACTGTCTTTCCGGCCATGTGTCCCGCCCGTTTAAATCAATGATCTTGTTGAAGCGGTGTGAGAGTATTGCCCTTGGGCGTGACGGTCAAGCGCTTGTATGAAATCCTTTATTTGGAATCTCGCCCTACCAGCGCAGCAGCACCGCACCCCAGGTAAAGCCACCACCCATCGCTTCCAGCATGACGAGATCGCCCTTCTTGATGCGGCCGTCTCCGGCGGCAACGGCAAGCGCCAGCGGAATGGAAGCGGCGGAGGTATTACCATGCAGGTCTACGGTGACGACAACCTTTTCCAGCGGTATGCCGAGCTTCTTCGCCGACCCATCGATGATGCGGCGGTTGGCCTGGTGCGGCACCAGCCAATCCAGATCCGCGGCGGTCGTGCCGGTGGCGTCGAAGGCCGCCTCGATCACGTCGGTAATCATACCGACCGCGTGCTTGAAGACCTCTCGCCCTTCCATGCGGAGATGGCCGACCGTGCCCGTGGTCGAAGGACCGCCGTCGACATAGAGCTTGTCCTTGTGCGTACCGTCCGAGCGGAGCTGAGAGGTCAATACGCCGCGGTCGGTGGTCCGGCCCTCGCCCTCTTCCGCTTCCAGCACCAGCGCCCCTGCGCCGTCACCGAAGAGCACGCAGGTGGTGCGGTCCGTCCAGTCGAGGATGCGGGAGAAGGTTTCCGCCCCGATCACCAGGACGCGCTTGGCCATGCCGCCGCGAATATAGAGATCGGCCGTCGCCATGGCGTAGACGAAGCCCGAACAGACGGCCTGGACGTCGAAGGCAAAACCGTGATGGATGCCGAGCCGGTTCTGGATATTGACTGCGGTTGCCGGAAAGGTGTTGTCCGGGGTGGAGGTCGCACAGATGATGAGGTCGATATCGGCAGCGACAAGGCCGGCATTGTCCAAGGCGGCCTTCGCTGCGGCAGCGCCCAGCGACGCGGTCGTCTCGCCTTCGCCGGCAATATGACGCTGACGAATGCCCGTGCGCTGCACGATCCATTCGTCCGAGGTTTCGACAAGGTCTTCCAATTCGCGATTGGTCATCACCCGCTTCGGAAGCGATGCCCCGAAGCCGCGAACAACTGCACGGATCATATTAGTTTCCTACCCCTAGGATCATGCCGCTTCGGGACCGGCCGCTGAGGGGTGCCGGGCATGATATCTTTTCAGATCGTTTTCTATCTTTTGCGTCAGGCCATTGCGGGCCATGTCATAGCCGACATCGATCGCGGCAGCAAAGCCTTCGGCATCCGTTCCGCCATGGCTCTTGATGACGATGCCGTTCAGGCCGAGGAAGACGCCGCCGTTCACCTTTCGCGGGTCCATCTTTTCACGCAGGCGATCGAATGCGCCTTTCGCAAAGAGATAGCCGATCTTCGCAAGCCAGGTCCGCGACATGGCCGAGCGCAGATATTCGGCGATCTGACGCGCCGTTCCTTCCGCGGTCTTCAAGGCGATGTTGCCGGTAAAGCCTTCGGTGACGACCACGTCCACCGTTCCCTTGCCGAGATCGTCGCCCTCGACGAAGCCGAAATAATCGATGGTGTCGAGGCCCGCCTCGCGGATAAGCCGCCCGGCCTCCTTGACCTCTTCCTGTCCCTTGATCTCTTCCACCCCGACATTGAGCAGGCCGACGGACGGACGATCCACCTCGAACAGGGCACGTGCCATGGCGCCACCCATCAGGGCGAAGTCGAGAAGCTGCTGCGCATCCGCGCCGATGGTCGCGCCGACGTCGAGCACGATGCTTTCACCGGATAGCGTCGGCCAGATGGCGGCGATTGCCGGACGCTCGATGGATGCCATCGTGCGCAGGCAGAACTTGGCCATGGCCATCAGCGCGCCGGTGTTACCGGCGGAAACGACGACATCGGCCTGACCGGTCTTCACGGCCTCGATGGCGCGCCACATGCTCGAAATATAACGGCCGCGGCGAAGCGCCTGGCTCGGCTTCTCATCCATGCCGACCGCCACCTCGCAATGATGGAAGACGGACTTTTCCTTCAGCTTCGGATACTGCGCCAGCAATGGCATGCAGCGCTCCTGCTGACCGAAAAGAATGAACGTCGTATCGGGATGCCGCTCCAGCGCCTTGGCAGCTCCGGGAATGACGACTTCAGGGCCGAAGTCGCCTCCCATGACGTCGAGAGAAATTCTGATCACTTATGTCTGATCCTTCTTTTCGCTGCCGGGCGAAATTTTCGGCCAAAATACCGTTTTTGCCGCCACGCACAACCCAAATCGCCGGGAATCCGCGGCGCTTCAGTCCTTTTTCCAGTCCTTCAACACCGCAAAGGGCGAAGGACGCCGGTCGTCTTCGGCGGAACCCTCCCGGTGGCCCTCAAAAGCGATGCCCGGCTTGCGGGGATAAGGGTCGATGGCAAGGGCGGCGAATTCGGCGACAAGAGCACCGGCATCAATGGCATCGCCGGCAAAGGTCTCCGGCAGATCCGGACCTTCCGGATCGAGGACCATTTCACCGGCCTCGTCGGTCACGATGCGCGCCAGCTTGGAACCTTCCGGAACGAAGATCTGGTCGATCTCCTGATCGATCACCGACGTAACCGGATCGAGCGTCACCACGCAGGCCTGGACGATCTCACCCTTAACGCGCCCCTTGATGCGGACACCGTCCTTTTTCCAGCGGGCGATCTGGAGATCCGCCGCCAGCAGGTTCACTGCCAGCACCTTCCACAATTGCGCGAGCCAGGCGCATTCGCGCTCATCGGCTTCCACATGCACCTGCACCGGGTTGGCCGAGATATGGCCCACCTTGACCAGATACGTAAAGCCTGCGGCATCCTTCCTGTTCGTCGTCATCTCAGTGCGTTCCTCCGGGAACCACAAGTCGGACGGATCCGGTCTCGATCACGTCCTCGCCAAGACCGGCCAAATGCCGCTCGGCCTCGATCATCCAGTCGGCAAGCCCCTGCATCGAAGGCGCAGTTCCTGCCGTTTCCGGGTATATATTGCGCCGAAGCGCCGCCGCCAACTCCTCGCGCGCACCTTTGTCGAGACAGCCTGTATAAGACTCAAGGCGGCCGTAGAACATGCCGGCCAGCTTCTTCATGCGCTTGGGCACGCCCTGGTCGCCGATCCCGAGTTCGCGGATCGAATGATCGACGTCCTGAAAGAAGGCATCGACGATCTCCTGAGCGATTTCCTGGCCGCTGCGCGGCGAACGCGCGGTGCGTCGAAAGAACAGAATCAGGACGATGGACAGCATTTCGAAACGGCCCATTACGGTATCGGGAACACCGAGGTCGGAATAGAAGAACGGCGTGCGCGCGGCGGAAGTCAACGCCGCATACTGGCGCTCGACGATGAGCCGGTTATGCTTTTTCTGCCGGAAGAAGCCGAATACCATTCAATTCCACCAAAAAGAACCGCAGGAACAAGCCCGCCTGCCCATGCTCATGTTGCATGATTGCGAAAGCTGGTTTACCGAAGCAGGCGTGAATTGCAATGCCGTTTCTGCCTGCCTGCACCCGCCGGCACGGCGACGCCGGTCTCCGACCGCCGGAGCGAATGCGAGTTTTTCGCAGTCGGCCGTTTGTCCCCGGAAAGGCCACAATGGTATGCGCAACAGGTTTGCGGACGTTTTCTCGAACGTCCATATCTAGAGTCATGGGAGACTTGCGGTTGGAAATGCGGTACCTCAGATCGAACAGGAACGTTCTCGGATGCACTGCTGTCGCCCTTGCTGTGGCGGTCGCGAGCCTTTCGGGTTGCTCCACCCAGGAGGTCTTCCACAACGGCTACGTCGTAGACCAGAACGCGCTCGACCTCGTGCCGGTCGGCTCCAGCCGCGAGCAGGTGCTCCTGTCGCTCGGCACGCCGTCCACGACCGCGACGTTTGACGGCGAAGTCTTCTATTACATATCGCAGACGCGCACGCGCTCGGTCGCCTTCATGAAGCAGCGGCTGGTGGAGCAGCAGATTCTCGCCATCTACTTTGACAAGGACGGCGTCGTGTCGCAGCGCGCGAACTACACGATGAAGGACGGCAAGGTCTTCGACATGATTTCCCGCACCACTCCGACGGGCGGCAAGGACCTCACCTTCCTGCAACAGATTCTTTCCGGCGGCGGCGGCGCGGCCAACAGCATCAAGAATATGCTGGGTGGCACCTGACCGCACGGCAGGAACCGACAAAAAAGAAACCGCGGAAGCCTGTTCCGCGGTTTCTTTCGTTTCAGCAGAATGAAAGCCGTCAGCCTGCCAGCACCGCAAGCAGCAGCAGGGCGACGATATTGGTGATCTTGATCGCCGGATTGACGGCCGGGCCGGCAGTATCCTTGTAGGGGTCGCCGACCGTATCGCCGGTTACCGATGCCTTGTGGGCGTCGGAGCCTTTCAGGTGCTTCACTCCGTCCTTGTCGACGAAACCGTCCTCGAAGCTCTTCTTGGCGTTATCCCATGCACCGCCGCCCGAGGTCATGGAGATCGCCACGAACAGGCCGTTGACGATGACACCCAGCAGCGAGGCGCCGAGTGCGGCGAAGGCGGAGGCCTTGGAACCCGAGATCAGCAGCACACCGAAATAGACGACGAGCGGAGCCAGCACCGGCAGCAGCGAAGGGACGATCATCTCGCGAATGGCCGCCTTCGTCAGCATGTCGACGGCGCGGCCGTAGTCCGGCCGCTCCGTGCCCTGCATGATGCCGGCTTTTTCCCTGAACTGTCGGCGCACCTCCTCAACGATCGATCCAGCAGCACGGCCGACCGCGGTCATGGCAATGCCACCGAAGAGATAGGGAATAAGGCCGCCGAAAATCAGCCCGGCCACGACATAGGGGTTGGACAGGCTGAAGGAGATATCCCCGATGCCCGAAAAATACGGGTATTTGTCGCTGTTGGCGGCAAAATACTGTAGGTCGTTGGAATAGGCGGCGAAGAGCACGAGCGCGCCGAGGCCTGCCGAACCGATCGCATAGCCCTTGGTCACCGCCTTGGTGGTGTTACCAACCGCGTCGAGCGCGTCGGTGGACTTGCGCACTTCCGGCGGCAGATGGGACATTTCAGCAATGCCGCCTGCATTGTCGGTGACCGGACCGAATGCGTCGAGCGCCACGATCATGCCGGCAAGGCCAAGCATGGTGGTGACGGCGATTGCGGTGCCGAACAGGCCGGCAAGCTGATGGGTCGCGATGATTCCGCCGACGATGACAATCGCCGGAAGCGCAGTCGACTCCAGTGAGACGGCGAGCCCCTGGATGACGTTGGTGCCATGGCCGGTTACGGAAGCCTGGGCGATGGAATTGACCGGCCGCTTGTTGGTGCCGGTGTAGAATTCGGTAATCACGACGATCAGGGCGGTCACGACAAGGCCGAGAATGCCGCAGATGAACAGGTTCCAGCCGGTGATGTCGAGACCGGCGACATTGCCGATCGAGCCCCAGCCGACGGTGAGCGAGGTGGCCGCGCCGAGGCCGAGGATCGACAGAACCCCGGTGACGATCAGGCCCTTATAGAGAGCGCCCATGATCGAACCGCTGGTACCGAGCTTGACGAAGAAGGTGCCGACGATCGAGGTGACGATGCAGGCGCCGCAGATTGCGAGCGGGTAAGTCATGGCGATATCGAGCGTCGGCGTGCCGGCGAAGAAGATCGCGGCCAAAACCATGGTTGCGACCACGGAAACCGCATAGGTCTCGAAGAGGTCGGCGGCCATTCCGGCGCAGTCGCCGACATTGTCGCCGACGTTATCGGCAATGGTCGCCGGATTGCGCGGATCGTCCTCCGGAATGCCGGCCTCGACCTTGCCGACGAGATCGCCGCCGACGTCGGCGCCCTTGGTGAAGATGCCGCCGCCAAGACGGGCGAAGATCGAGATCAGCGATGCGCCGAAACCGAGCGCGACCAGCGCGTCAATCACCTCGCGCGAGCCGCTTTGATGGCCGAGTACCGCGGTCAGCACGTAGAAATAGATGGAAACGCCGAGAAGGGCGAGACCGGCCACCAGCATGCCGGTGATGGCACCGGACTTGAAGGCGATGTCGAGCCCCGCGGAAAGGCTTTGTGATGCGGCCTGAGCGGTGCGCACGTTGGCGCGGACCGAGACATGCATGCCGATAAAGCCGGCGGCACCGGACAGCACCGCTCCGATCAGGAAACCGATTGCGGCGGTCGCGGACAGCAGAACCCAAGCACCGATGAAGACAACGGCACCCACGATGGCGATGGTCAGGTATTGACGAGCGAGGTAAGCCTGAGCGCCTTCGCGGATATAGCCCGCGATCTCCTGCATGCGGGCATTGCCCTGATCGGCCGCCAGCACGGAACGTGTGGCCCAGATCGCATAGGCCACAGAAAGAAGACCACACAAAATAACGACTGGTAAAACTGTCATTCGCAATACCCTCCCGTATTGCCCGCGCCTCACTCCTCGCGGGCGGTGACATCCGGACTCGGCCCCCTCCTCCGAGGTCGTCCGGCTTGGGGGCGAGATTGCGTTGCGCTTTCCTGTACGTCAAGTCCCGCCGGTGTCGCAGCCGAAAGGGTTCAACTCTTCCTTGCGGCAGCGGTGGCGCGCATCTGCACAATCACCAGAACGAGGCAGACAATGGTCACCGGCCAGACGACGAGGTTCATGACGGACCAGCCGAAGGCAGTGAAAACCTTGCCCGAGGAAAAGGAGGAGAGCGCGACGGTGCCAAACAGGATGATATCGTGGAAGCCCTGAACCTTGTCGGCCTCATGCGGGCGGTAACTGGAAGCAACGATAGCGGTTGCGCCGATGAAACCGAAATTCCAGCCGATGCCGAGCAGCACGAGCGCGCCCCAGAAATTCCAGAGTTCGACGCCGATATGGGCGACGACCGCGCAGGCCATCAAAATCACGAGTCCTGCCGCCACGACCCTTTCGGTGCCGAAGCGGGAAATCAGCATGCCGGTGAAGAAGCTTGGGGCGAACATGGCGATGACATGCCACTGAATGCCGAGCGTTGCGAGTTCGGATGAAAAGCCGCAACCGACGACCATGGCAAGCGGCGCCCCGGTCATCATGAAGGTCATCAAGGCATAGGAACTGATGCCGCAGATCATGCCGGTGATGAAACGCCGCGTCGCGACGATTTCACGCAGAGGTCTGGCAGGCTCGCCATTCTCACCAACCTTGCCCGCCGCATCCGGCAATCTCAGGAAAGCCAGAACCACGATCGCCAGCAACATCAGCGGCACGAGGCCCATGAATGCGCCGGCGAAGGTGACCGGGGCCATCACGTCCTTCAGCCAGATGGCAAGCTGCGGTCCGACAATCGCCGACACGATGCCGCCGGCGAGAATCCAGGAGATGGCCTTGCCCTTGTAGAAACTCGGAGAGGCATCGGCGGCGGCGAAACGGATCTTCTGGGTGAACCCGCCGGAAAGACCGATCAGCAGCAGGCCGAAAGCAAAAAGCCAGAAATCGGAACGGAACAGGGCGAGCGCCGCGACCGCGCCGCCGGTTGCCCCCATCAGCGCGCCGAGCATGAAGCTCTCGCGCCGCCCAAGAATGCGCGAGGCGGCCGCAACGACGATCGCCCCCAGCGCCACACCGACGTTGAAGCCGGTCAGCGGTGCGGTTGCAAGCGACTTGTCGGCGCCGAGAAGCTGGAAGCCTGCAAGCCCGCCGACCGAGAAACTGAGGGGTGCGGCCGAACCCAGGATGGATTGGGCAGCCGTCAGGAGGAAGACATTGCGTTTCGCAGAGCGCAACTGGCCGTCCAACCCTTGAGGCTCCGCAGCGGTCATTCCCGTCAGTCCTTCAGATTATTTCTTCGCCGGAGCGCGCACCTGCTTGGCGATGCGGTCGAGGACAGCGTTGACGAGCTTGGGTTCGTCCTCCTCGAAAAAGGCGCGGGCAATTTCGACATACTCCGTCACGATCACCGCAATCGGCACGTCCTTGCGCTCCAAAAGCTCGAAGGTGCCGGCACGAAGAATGGCGCGAACGGTGCTATCGATGCGCGACAACGCCCAGTCGTCCTGCAGCGCCTGGCGGATCATCGGGTCGATCACCTTCTGGTCGCGCACGACGCCTGCCACGATGGAACGGAACCATGAAGGATCGGCCTTCAGGTATGTATCGCCATCGATTTCCTGGCCAAGGCGATGCGCCTCGTATTCGGCCACAACTTCCAGAACGCCGGTGCCGCCAATATCCATCTGGTAGAGCGCCTGCACCGCGGCAAGGCGGGCTGCCCCGCGCTGATTGGCGGATTTTACCGGCTGGTTTTCTTCCTTCGACATGTTTCGTCAGTTACCCAGTTTTTCCTTCAACGCGATCATCGTCAACGCCGCGCGGGCGGCAAAGCCGCCCTTGTCCTTATCCGTACGACGAACGCGGGCCCAGGCCTGCTCGTCGTTCTCGACCGTCAGGATGCCGTTGCCGATCGCAAGCGATTCGGACACGGCGAGATCCATGAGAGCACGCGAGGATTCATTGGCGACGATATCGAAATGATAGGTCTCGCCACGAATGACCATGCCGAGCGCAACGAAACCGTCATAGGCGACACCGCCGTCATCGGCAGCATCGAGTGCCATGGCGATCGCCGGCGGAATTTCGAGGGCGCCCGGAACGGTGACGATATCATACGTCGCACCGGCTTCCTTCAAGGCAACCGTCGCGCCGTCCAGCAGCGCATCTGCCATGTCATCGTAGAATCGTGCCTCGACGATCAGAAGATGCGGTGCGGATTTCTTCTTTGCCATGATTCCGGTCCCGGTTTTTAAAGAGAGTGCGGCCATCGGCCGGTCAGACGGGTCAAACCACGGCGCATCGCCGATGGCAAGTGTTTTTAGCTGAAACCGCCCCTCGGGAGAGCACGCCGTCCTGCCTCCTGACGGCCGCCGGCCGGAACAAAAGGCTTTCCTCAAACCTTTATCACCCGTCACCAAACCAGCGGTAGCCGCCATCGAAACGGTCTGCCGCCCTGACAGAGGAGGATTTCACATGGGGCGCGGCATATTGCTATGGCTACTCGGAGTTCCGATTCCGCTCATCATTCTTATCCTGCTGTTCTGGCGCTGAGCAGGGTTCACTCGACGTCGGAGCGACGAAAGATCTCCAGGCCGTCAGGACCTAAGGCGAGCGAGCGAGCGAGAACGAAGTCCGGCGGCACGGTCGACGGAAGCACCGGAGACGCAATGCCGCCCGTTCCGACGACAGTGGCGCCCCGAAAGAGCCAGATCTCATCAACCAGCCCGAGATCGAGAAAGGATCGCGCGACGCGCGCTCCGCCCTCGACCAGCAGCGACGAAATACCGCGAGCGGTAAGCGCAAACAGAAGCGCTTCGAGATCCTCCGATTGCAGGACCTCCACGCCGGCCGACTGCAGGGCATTTTTCCGGCCGGAGAAGCCTTCGTCGTCGTCCGCGCCGGCAATAGAGACGACCGGAACCTCTCTGGCGCTTCTCACCAGCTTCGAGCCGAGAGGCAATTCCAGCCTGCGATCGAGGACGATGCGCAAGGGTGAACGGTCCGCAAGTCCCGGCAAGCGTACCGTCAGTTCCGGATCGTCGGCAATTGCGGTGCCGATCCCGACGAGGATCGCGTCGGTCTCCGCGCGAAGCATCTGTACCTGAGCGCGAGCGAGAGGACCGGTGATCGCCACCTGCCCCGCTCCATCGCGGCCGATCATGCCATCCTGCGAAACGGCAAGTTTCAGAATCACTTGTGGACGCGCCTTCGTCTGACGGGTGAGGTAAGCGGACAGAGCCTTGCGACCCTCCTCTTCCAGAACGCCGCTTGCCACCTCAATGCCCGCCTCCTCAAGCATGGCAAGTCCCCGTCCCGACACCCGTTCGTCGGGGTCCGTCACGGAAACGACGACACGGGCAACACCGCTTGCGATCAGGGCATCGGCGCAGGGCGGTGTCCTGCCGTGATGCGAGCAGGGCTCAAGGGTGACATAAGCCGTCGCTCCCCTCGCCCTTTCCCCGGCATCGGCAAGAGCCTGCGGTTCGGCATGGGGCCGGCCGCCCTCGGCGGTAACGCCGCGACCGACGATGATGCCGTCCCTGACGATCAGGCAACCCACGGAAGGATTGGTGGAAGTGCGGCCGAGGTTCCACTGCGACAGGCGGATCGCGGCCGCCATGTAGCGCTCGTCATCCGGCGCGGCGGCCAAGGATCACTCCATGCCGCTATCGCGGGAAATCTTCGCATTGATCTCCGCGATCACCTGCTCGAAGTCTTCCGCATGGGAAAAGTCGCGATAGACGGATGCATAGCGCACGAAACCGACGTCATCGAGGCTCTTCAGCGCCTCGAGAACCTGCAGACCGATCTCTTCGGAGGAAATTTCGGTCTCGCCGGAGCTTTCCAGCCTACGGACGATGCCGGAAACCGCACGCTCGATGCGATCGTTGTCGACCGGCCGCTTGCGCAGCGCAATCTGGAACGAGCGCACGAGCTTGTTGCGATCGAAGGGCACCTTGCGACCGGTTTTCTTGACAACCATGAGCTCGCGCAACTGCACCCGTTCGAAAGTCGTGAAGCGACCGCCGCAATCCGGGCAAATACGCCGCCGGCGGATGGAGGTGTTATCCTCCGCCGGGCGGGAATCCTTGACCTGGGTATCGTCCGAACCGCAGAAGGGGCAGCGCATGCGTCTTCCTTACATGTAAGGATACATCGGGAAGCGGCCGGTCAGCTTGACCACCTTTTCCCGGACGGACGCCTCGACTGCGGCGTTGCCCTCGTCGGAATTCGCAACCTTCAGGCCATCGAGAACTTCGATGATGAGATTGCCGATTTCCTTGAATTCGGCCTCCTTGAAGCCGCGGGTCGTGCCGGCCGGCGTGCCGAGACGAACGCCGGAGGTGACGAATGGCTTTTCGGGGTCGAACGGGATGCCGTTCTTGTTGCAGGTGACGTAGGCGCGGCCGAGGGCGGCTTCCGCCCGCTTGCCGGTCGCGTTCTTCTTGCGCAGATCGACCAGCATCAGATGGTTGTCGGTGCCGCCCGACACGACATCCACGCCGCCGGCGATCAGGGTTTCGGCAAGAGCCTTGGCGTTCTTGACGATCTGGGCCGCATAATCCTTGAACTCCGGCTGCAGGGCCTCGCCGAGGGCCACGGCCTTGGCGGCGATGACATGCATCAGAGGTCCACCCTGCAGGCCGGGGAAGACGGCCGAGTTGAACTTCTTCGCCAGATCCTCGTCATTGGTCAAGATCATGCCGCCGCGCGGGCCACGAAGCGACTTGTGCGTGGTCGTGGTCGCGACATGGCAATGCGGGAACGGCGACGGATGCTGGCCACCGGCGACGAGGCCCGCAATGTGGGCCATATCGACCATCAGGTAGGCGCCGACTTCGTCGGCAATCTCGCGGAAACGCTTCCAGTCCCAGATACGGGAATAGGCGGTGCCGCCTGCGATAATCAGCTTCGGCTTGTGGGTGCGGGCCTTTTCGGCAACGGCATCCATGTCAAGCAGGTTGTCACCTTCGCGCACGCCGTAGGAGACGACGTTGAACCACTTGCCGGACATGTTGACCGGCGAACCGTGGGTCAGGTGGCCCCCGGAATTGAGGTCGAGGCCCATGAAGGTGTCGCCCGGCTGCAGCAGAGCGAGGAAAACGGCCTGGTTCATCTGCGAACCGGAATTCGGCTGGACGTTGGCGAAGTTGACGCCGAACAGCTTCTTGGCGCGCTCGATCGCCAGTTCCTCGGCGATGTCCACGAACTGGCAGCCGCCATAATAGCGCTTGCCCGGATAACCCTCGGCATACTTGTTCGTCATGATCGAACCCTGAGCCTCAAGGACTGCGCGGGATACGATATTTTCCGAGGCGATCAGCTCGATTTCGTGACGTTGGCGACCCAGTTCCTTCTCGATCGCGCCGAAGATTTCCGGATCGGTTTCGGCAAGCGGACGGGAAAAGAAGGCATCTGTGTTCGACATGATTGAATGCTCCTGACGGGTTGATGCCAAGGGGTCTTACCGCCACGAATGGTCAAGGGCAATACGGGACGCGACATTTGCGCATCAAAGAGCGATAGGACGCTGCGAGCCGGGAGAATTTCCGAAAAGGGAGGCGGCAATCAGGAAGCCTGGCGCCACTGATGCTGCTCGACGAACCGTTCCAGATCGACGGACGTCATCGGCTTTGCAAAGGCGTAGCCCTGCAAAACGTCGCAACCGAGTTCCTTCAAAATCTGCGCCTGTTCCATCGTCTCGATGCCTTCGGCGATCACCTCGATGCCGAGCGATTTGCCCATATCGATGATCGAGGACACGAGCCGCCGCTTCTCCAGCGAAATCAGCACCGGCGCGACGAACTGGCGGTCAATCTTCAACCGCTTCGGATTGAGCTTCAGCAGGCTGACGATGGACGCGTAGCCCGTGCCGAAATCGTCGATTTCGATTTCGATGCCGAGTTCCTTGATCTGCTCTATGTTGGAGGATATCGCCTCGTCGGTCTCATCGAGGAAGACCGATTCCACCAGTTCGAACGAGACGGTGCCGGGCCTGAATTTCATCGTCCGGAGATTGTCGATCAACTGCCGATCATTCAAGCGCCGGGCCGACACGTTCACGGCCACCTTGGGTATGGCGAGGCCGAGGGTGTTCCAGTGCTCCAGATCGGCGATCGCCCGGTCGAGAATGATGCCGTCGATCGTGCCGAGCACGTTCAGGTCGTCGGCAATGCCGAGGAAATGCGAGGGCGCCAGTATCCCCTTGGTGGGGTGGTTCCAGCGGACCAACGCCTCGACACCGACGATCTCATGGGTGCGTGCATCGAATTGCGGCTGGTAGAAGCTGATGAATTCCTTCTGCTCTATGCCCCGCAGGATGTCGTCCGCCGTCCGCTTGGTGTCGACGATCTCGCGCTGGATTTCCTCGGAGAAGAATTCGCTGTGCCCCTTGGCCCGCTGCTTCACCCGGTAAAGCGCGATGTCGGAATTGACCAGCAGGCTCTTCGGATCGACCTTCTCACCCATGCCGACGGCAATGCCGACGCTGGCCCCGACGCGGCAGAGATGCCCTTGATAGGGCACGGGCTGACGTATCTTTTCGATCAGTCCGTCCGCTTTGGCGGAAAGTGCCTCGTTGTTCTCCTCCGTCACGTGACTGACGATAACGAACTCGTCGCCGCCGACACGCGCGATGAAATCGTCTTCACCGACCTCCGACTTTATGAGTTTCGCGACATAGATCAGCATATTATCGCCCGCTGTGTGGCCGAGCGTATCGTTGATCTGCTTGAAGCGGTCGAGGTCTACATGCAGCAATGCGATGCCGCTGCCGTCTCGCCGGCAGGATTCGGCATATTGCGCCAGTACATGATCGAGGAAGCGCCGGTTCGGGAGGCCGGTCAGGGCGTCATGGAGGGCATTGTATTCCAGGCTCGCCCTCGTCGCCTCGAGTTCGCGGTTGCGCGCCTCCGCAAGGTTCTTGGCGTTTATCAGAGCGGCGTTGGCCTGCTCCATCTCCTCCTTGGCCTCGGTCAGCTCTTCGAGCGTCTTCTCGTGGCGGGCGATCTCCTTGATGAGCTCCGACTGGCTGTCGACGACGCTGGCATAATAACTGGCCATGAAGAAGGCATAGACGGTCGCGCTGAAAGCCGAAACCATGCCTGCATAGACCATGTTTTCGAGCGGTATATTGTCGGGGAAACGCTCCCCGTGGAAGATATAGGCCGCCACGAAGATCGACAGGCCGAGCATGAGCTGGGACAGCACCACGAGACGCGTCACCAGCGTCGCCCCCATATAGAAGAAGGCGAGCATCGGCATGACGACATACCACATCAGGAAGGGAGAGCTCGCCCCGCCGTAGTGGTATGAACCCCAGAGTATGGCGAAGTTCAGGTTGAGGATCGAAAGCTGCGCCAGCGCGCCGTAGCTGCGTGGAAGCAGCTTTATCAGCGGAAGAAAGAGCCAGAAGCCGAAAATCGAGGCCGCCAGGATCGGCACCTGCGGAGAGGGAGCCGGATCGATGACGAACAAGCTTATGGGTATCGGCGCGCCGGTGATGGGCCCGAACATATGACTGATGAGAAACATGCGTACGCGTTTACGCGTGTGCACATCTTCTTTCAGATGCGCCGGCGTCAACCAATCGATGGCTGTCTCGAGCCGGGAAACAAGTGTCATGCGACAGCCTTTCAACCGCAGAGCTCGTCAACTCTGTGTGAAATGTGTTTCCAAACAGTAAATTCAATCGTTAAACGCTGTTAACATCGGCGTTTGACGACAAAAAAGGCATGTTGACGCTATGTACGCCTAACAAAAAGCATATAAGCTTTCACTCAAGCTGCGGCCGAGGCGGCGGTACCCGGCGATTTTAAGGGATTTTCATCCGTCGTCACGCAGAGCTCGAGATCGGTGCGCGCCGCATCGAGCGCCTGCCCCAATGCTACGACGACGCGGTCGACATCGGCATGGGTATGATCCGCCATCACCTGGAAACGGAACCGCGATTCCGCCTTCGGAACAGCCGGATATTCGACAAGATTGGCGATGCCGCCGAAATCGGGGAGACGGCGCGCGATCAGTCGTCCGAGCGCTTCGCTGCCCACGAAGACCGGCACGATGGGTGATGGCACGCCGAGCGCGCGAAGCCCCGTATTTTCCACGGTTCGCCGCAGATAGAGAATGTTGTCCATCAGACGATGGCGCCGTTCGTCGCCCTCCTCGGACCGGATGATATCGAGCGCCGTTGCGACCACCGCGGCCTGAACCGGCGAGAGCGCATTGGAAAAAGTCTGGGTGGCGCTGAAGTATTTTAGGTACTCCGCCGCGCTCCGCGTCTTTACCGAAACGAAACCTCCGTTGGAGGCAAAGCTCTTCGAGAAGGAACCGATCAGCACATCGGCAGCGCCAAGCATTCCGGTCGCCCCGAGATTGCCGAGACCGCCCGGGCCCATTGCGCCGAGATCGTGGGCGCAGTCGATCAGCAGCGTCGCCCCATACGTGTCGCATGCCTCGCGCAGACCGGCGAAATCCGGCACGTCGGAATGCATCGAGAAGAGGCTTTCCGTGACCACGAGGATGCCGGCATCCGGGAATTTCTCACGGATCTTGCTAAGCCGCCGGATTACCGCCCCGGTATTCAGATGGGCGAAATGATGAATGTTCTGGGTGGCTGCGCGCGCACCTTCCTGCAGGCAGGAATGGGCAAGCACGTCCATGACCACATGATCGTCGGGACGGACGAAACCCTGCACGGAAGCAAAACCGGCCGACCAGCCGGTGGGGTAGAGCACGACCTCCCTGCCCCCGAGGAAATCCGAAAACTTGGCTTCGAGCTCAAGCGAGTTGGCCGTATTGCCGAGGAGAGCGGCCGAGCCGGCGCTGTGCACGCCATAACGTTCGACCGCCTCGATCGCCGCCTGCTTGATGCGCGGATGGGAGGAAAGGCTGAGATAATCCTGGGAAGCGAAATTGATGCCCTGGAAGCTTCGGTCCGCATCGGAGCGCACCTTGCAAAAGGTTGCCGGCGCCGTTTCCGTCGAGCGGGCATATGGCCACACTTCGTTTCGCCGCCGCAAATCCTGCCATTCGAAGAAACCGTCGACGCGACCGACAAGATCGGGACCTGTCGGCGCCCGATAGTCCCTCAGGCTGCCCTGAAGGGCTGCTGCTGGAATGCTGACTTTCCGGCTCGAGCTACTCATATCCATCGTGGGTCCCAGCCTCCAACTCAAACAAATGGCCAGTCAGATGATATTTTCGGCTGATGGTTAACACAACTGAAAATTTTAATGAATTTTTAACGATTAGAACTCGTCACCCGATAGCGGTATGCTGCGCGATCGTTAACGCGCGTCCGCCGCCCCGCTCGAGCATGGGGCGGCGGATGCATGCGCCGTTTATTGGGGCAGGATATCGTCCTCTACGGAACCGGAGACCTGTTCGACGCCGATGTTGGTCTGCAGGGCCAACTGGGCGTTTCCGTCCTTTCCGTAGATGTCGTCACGGAACTGGACGACGTTGTCCTTCGCCGACCAGGCAGTCAGGTAGACCCAGTGAACACCGATTTCATCCGAAACCGGGATCGGCGTGTTGACGCGGCTTGCGATCACGCGCTCGATCTCCTGGCGGTTCCAGCCGGGTGTGTTCTTCAGCACCCAGACAATCAGGTCGCGCACGTTCTGGACGCGCACACAGCCCGAGGACTCGAAGCGCATCAGCTTGTTGAACAGGCCCTGCGTCGGCGTGTCGTGCATGTAGACGGCTTCGGGGCTCGGGAAGTTGATCTTCGTCGAGGACATCGCATTGATCTTGCCTGGGTCCTGGCGGAACATCAGGTTCGGCGCCTTGGGCGCGAACCAGTCGATGCTCTCTGGCGACACCTCATTGCCCTTGCCATCGATCAACCGGATGTTGTTGCGCGCCAGATAGGTCGGGTCCTTACGCATCAGCGGCACGATGTCCTTTTCGACAATCGAGCGCGGCGCAGTCCAGTACGGATTGAGGATGATGTCGGACACCTTGGAGCTGACCAGAGGCGACGGGCGGGTGTCGCGGCCGACAATCGCGGTATTGCGAAGCGCCACCCGATCGCCCTCGACGGCTTCTACATAGGCCGCGGGAATGTTGACGACGATGTAACGATACTCAATCGGCTTGGCGGTGATGTCCTGGAGGCGCTGCAGATTGACGTTCAGCTGCATCAGGCGGGTGTCGGCGGAAACGTTGAGGGCCTTCAGGGTGAATTCGCCGAGAACGCCGTCCTCCGGCAGACCGTGGCGTGCCTGAAAACGCTTCACCGCGTCATCGACATAGGTGTCGAAGGCGTTCGACATGCCGGCCGAGCGGTCGAGGTCGCCGGAGATCATCAGGCGCTGGCGAAGCTGCTGGACCGACGGGTCGATGACGCCGATCTTGAGCTTTACCGCGGGATTGACCTGCGGCCAGCCGCCGTTGGAGACGATGGCCTGATAGTTGGCAATGGCCTGCTGGAAGTTAATGAGATTGCTGGCGCTGAGCATCGGCGTGTTCGACACGACAGCTGCCGTTGCGCGGGAAGCCTGAGCATCGAACTGGTCGTCCCAGTTGCCGCGCCTCGGAGCGGTGATCAACTCATCGACGGCCGTCTGTGCTGCGGCCTGACCGGCGATGGCGGCTGCGCCTGCTGCTGCGGCACCGCGCAACAGGGCGCGGCGTGACAAGTCGACAATTCCGGATTTCTTCGACATCTTCCCTACCGTTTTCAATTCAAACGAAAACCATCCTCTAGCAAGGCATGGTTAACAAACGGACGCCAGGGCCTGTTTTCGGCATACAGGCCTGAGGCGCCGCGACGGATACATGACCGTCCTTTGATGTCCGGCGCTCACACACCAATATGGCCAATTCGTGGCTCCGGCTATTGCACGAACTGTCGTATTCCTGTCATATTATGTTTTGTTACAAAATATTACGATCGAAGAACGCCATGGCACGCAAGGACTTTCACGGCAGGTTTAGCAGCCGGCTCGATATCGCGGAATGCAAGTTCGAGACGGCCGGATCACTAAAACGTGTCTACACGCACCCGGACATGCAGGATGTGGTTCTAAAAATCATAGATCCGGCGAGGACATCCGGAGATGCCCGTCTGAAGGGCGAAAGCCTGATGAAGCGGACAAACCCGCTCGGTGTCTATCGCGGCTTTCGGCGGGAACTCACCCAATACCTGATCCTCAGCCGTCGCTGGAACGAAGACCTGCGGGGCGCGCCGCCGATTGCGGTGCCCTGCGGCCTGGTGTCGACGACAGCCGGGCTAGCGCTCGTGACCGAAAAGATCGGCGGTACCGGCGACGCACTTGCCCCGACGCTTGAAAAACTGTTTGAGAACGGTGCATTGGCCTTCAAGCACCTGAAAGCGCTCAATCGCCTTTTCGACGATTGCATGGAGATGCACGTGGTGCTCTCCGACATGCATATGCGGCAGTTTCTATATAGCGAAACCCGCTCCGGCCGACCCGAATTCGTGGTCATCGACGGGATCGGCGAGAAGAATATTATCCCGCTGCGCTCGCTCAGCCCCCTCCTCAACAGGCGACGTCTCAAACGCGCCCGAGACGGTCTTTTCGAGGCCATCTTCGCACGCTATCCGGCCCTTAAAGCGGAGTGGACCGGGAAGCAAACCAATGCATCCCGGCCAGAGCTGGCAAGCAAACCCGTTGCTTAGAGGCGATACAAGATCTGGTCGTTCCAGAAGCGGTCCAGACGCTGCAGCAGCTTGTTCATCTGGGTGAACTCGTCGGAACCGATACCGCCGACCTTCTGGATCGAGCCGATATGCCGCTCGTAGAGCTTGGCAACGGTTTCGGCGATTTCCTGGCCGCTTTCCGTCAGGCTGATGCGGACCGAACGACGGTCGATGCGCGAGCGCTGATGGTTGATGAAGCCGAGATCCACCAGTTTCTTGACGTTGTAGGAAACGTTGGAGCCGAGATAGTAGCCGCGCGAACGCAGTTCGCCGGCGGTCAATTCGGAATTGCCGATGTTGAACAGCAGAAGTGCCTGAACGGCGTTGACGTCGCTGCGACCCTGACGGTCGAACTCGTCCTTGATGACGTCGAGAAGGCGGCGGTGCAGGCGTTCAACGAGATGGAGCGATTCCATGTAGAGCGAACGGATCGCCTCGTCCTGCGGTGCCAGGGTGTTCTGCTGCGGCTTGAGCTTGGTGTTCATGTCGGTCTGCCTCACTGTTTTGTCTGGCGGCTTTGTTTTTCTCCCGCCTTGTGAGTGACCATATCCAATGCACATAAAATTCTACTTAAAACGCAGGCTTAACAAGAGTTTACCGGCAAGAGCGATGACATTACGGTAAATCAAGCCTTATCTCCTCCTGTTTGTGGCGCTTTTCGAGCCACAGCGCCAGGCGGAACACGACATAGACCAGCGCGACCAAAGCATGCATGGCAATCACGATCGGATTGGCGCCGAAAACCCCGGACCAGAGGCCGTGCATGAGGATCTGCGTTCCGGCCGCCAGCGCCCAGATGACCGGCCCCCAGGAGACGGTCAGCCAAAGCCCGAGGGCCGCAACGGGGAAGATGACCGAGAGACTGGCGCCCGCGACCTTCCACGGCAGTGACAGAAGGTCGAAGCGTCCCTGCCCGCCCAGCGAATAGCCGACCAGCATCCCCCAGTATTGCAGGCCGAACCACAGGCATGCGATCGCGATCAATCTCAAAAAGATCACGAACAGGATTTCCGCGACGCTGCCTTTCGGTGCATGTTGAGAATCAGGCTCCATGCGCGAAGCATATGCGCAAGGGGCGTGTCGTTGCCAGTCATGGCGCGACGAAGCGCCTCTTTGCGGTTTTTCAATTGCTGGATTACAGCAGGGTTCCCCCTTGCAGAGGAAGACGAGGCAATACCATGCAGGACAAGACACATCTGGTCGACGAGATCACCGGGCACCGCCGCATGCGGCGCAATCGCAAGGCCGACTGGACAAGACGCATGGTCCAGGAAAACCGGCTGACGGTCGACGACCTCATCTGGCCGATCTTCGTCGTTCCCGGCGAAGGCATCGTCGAGCCCGTCGCCTCCATGCCGGGCGTCAACAGAATGTCTGTGGATAAGGCTGTCGAGGCAGCGAAGGAGGCGGCCGATCTCGGCATTCCGGCGCTGGCGACCTTTCCGAATATCGAGATGGAACTGCGCAACGAGACGGGATCGCAGATCCTTGAGGCGAACAACCTGATCAACCGCACCACGGCTGCAATCAAGAAAGCCGTTCCCAATATCGGCGTCATCACCGACGTTGCACTCGACCCCTTCACCAGCCACGGCCATGACGGCATCCTGCGCGGCAGCGAAATCGCCAACGACGAAACCGTCGAACAGGTGGTGCGCGCCGCAGTGCTGCAGGCAGACGCCGGCTCCGACATCATCGCTCCTTCCGAGATGATGGACGGGCGCATCGGCGCCATTCGCCGCGGGCTGGATGCCGCCGGGCACCAGAATGTCGGCATCATGTCCTACGCGACGAAATTTTCCTCGGGCTATTACGGCCCCTATCGCGAGGCCATCTCGACCGGCGGGCTGCTGAAGGGCGACAAGAAGAGCTACTACATCGATCCGGCCAACGGGACCGAAGCGATCCGCGATGCTGCGCTCGATGTCGAGGAAGGCGCAGACATGCTGATGGTCAAGCCCGGCCTTCCCTACCTCGATATCTGCTGGCGGATGAAGGAGGCCTTCGGCCTGCCGGTTTTCGCCTATCAGGTTTCCGGGGAATACGCACAAATCAAGGCCGCGGCGCTGAACGGCTGGCTGGACGGCGACAAGGTCATGCTGGAAACGCTGCTCTGTTTCAAGCGTGCGGGCTGCGATGGCATTCTCACCTATTTCGCCATGGATGTGGCGCGGCATCTCGCCAAGAACGGCTGAGGCTTTCAGGGGCAGACGGCCGGAGCCATTGTTTTTCCGCCGTCTGTCCCCATATGCTTTGGTGAATGACAACGGAGCCGACCATGAGCCTCGACACCAACCCGATCTATGCAGCACCGGACGACTGGCGGGCCTATAGCGGCGTGCTGTCGCGACGGGTGTTCGCTTTCCTGATCGATTACCTGCTTGTTGGGGCTCTCTGGATCCCGGCGGCCATCTTCGTCTTCTTTTTCGGCATCATCACGCTGGGCTTCGGCTGGCTGCTCTATCCGATCCTGTTCTTCGTCGTGGCGGGCCTTTATTTCGGTCTCTCCCTTGCGGGACCGAGCCAGGCAACGCCGGGAATGCGCGCCATGGGCGTTGCCATGGTCCGCCTCGATGGCCGCAAGATCGATTTCGTCACCGCGATCGCGCACCTCGCACTGTTCTGGATTTTGAATTCGGTGCTGACGCCGCTGATTCTGCTGGCCGGCCTGTTCATCGAAAAATCGCGGCTTGTGCACGACCTTTTGCTCGGCACGGCGGCTGTCCGTACCGCCTGAACACGCGCTCATCCGAACAAAACGTGCGGAACACGCCATCCTCCAGGGTTTGGCGTGTTCTTCTTTGATGACGGATAGTTGACGTTTTTTATTCTTGCGCCATGCTAATGAAAACCATGGTCGCCAGAGGAATCCGACCGCCAAGATGAACACCCAGACGTCTCCGTCCCCGCAATTCTACCTCACGGCGCCGGCGCCGTGCCCGTACCTGCCGGGGGAAATGGAGCGCAAGGTTTTCACCCATCTCGTCGGTCCGCGTGCGACCGAGATGAACGACCTGCTGACGCAGGGTGGCTTCCGCCGGTCGCAGAACATCGCCTATCGCCCCGCCTGCGAATCCTGTCGCGCCTGCATATCGGTGCGCATTCTCGTCGATGAGTTCGAGCCTGGCCGTTCCTTCAAGCGGGTGAGCGCCACGAACCGGGACATCGTCTCGACCGTCTTTCCCGCCCAGCCCTCGACCGAACAGTTTTCACTCTTTCGTACCTACCTGGATCATCGGCATCAGGAAGGCGGCATGTCCGACATGTCTGCGCTCGACTATGCCATCATGGTCGAAGATACGCATGTGCAGACCCGCGTCATCGAATATCGGCTGCGCGCGCCCGGTGACGGGCTCGGCGGCCAGCCGCGCGGAGAACTGGTGGCGGTCGCCTTGTCGGATCTGATGAGCGACGGGCTCTCCATGGTCTACTCCTTCTTCAACCCCGCCATGGTAAAGCGGTCTCTCGGCACGATGATGGTTCTCGACCATGTCAACCGGGCGAAGGCGCTCGGACTTCCGCATGTCTATCTCGGCTATTGGGTGCGCGGTTCCAACAAGATGGACTACAAGACCCGCTTCCTGCCCCAGGAGCACCTGACGAACCAGGGATGGGAACGCTACATCCCCGACGAGCAGGCGGCCGCTCTGGCAAAAACATGACATCATCCCCTTCCCGACCGGGCTTCCGCAGGACCGGGTCTCCCGACGGTATCGTGGTCGTTCCGCCGATGGGAAAATCGTTCGCACGAATATGGACCGAATGCCTGCAGCCCGCGAACCTCAGACTTCTATGACCGCTTCGACGGGCCTCCGCGGCGAATAGGTCATCGCCGGCGCATAGCCGAAGCGCAGGACGATATCAGGGCGCCGTCCACCAAGGCCTGCCAGGACGGAAAGGTCCCCTCGCAGCGCCGCGACCTCGACCGGCTGGTTGACGAACGCAGTCCTCAGACCCAGCACGGTCGCCATAAGGCAGAAACGCTGGCATGCCCGCCCAACGGCAATCCAGCCGGCCGGTCCCTCCGCGGCGGCGGAGAAGACCGCCACCCCGGCCGAACTGTCCATGTGGCGCTTGTATTTGTCGGCCTCGGAACCGGGCCTGAAAGCGAGATCGAACGCGACCGGCCCGAGCCATTCCGGCAATGCCGGATTGCCGCTTGCCGGCGAATACAGGCCGTCACCCCTGTGCATCGCGACATAAGGACTGAAGCGCAGCCAATCCTTGAGCTCTCGGATAAAAGCGCGATCCGCCATCTGGACGTCGTTACCGGCAATGACGAGGTCTCTCACCCGGTCGACCTGCGAACGTTGCGTGACGAGAACGGTATCCACGCCTGCGACCGCCGCGCTTTTCGCCAGGCTTTCCAGATCCCCCGGGGCAACCGGCCTGCCGTCGTAGACGCTGCGGGTCGATTGCCTCAACGGAATTGCAGGGGCCATTTCCTTCAACCGCTCGTCGCTCGGAGCACCACGGGACAGCGTCACGGCCACGCCGTTTTGCCCTTCGTCCACCACCGCAACCTCCGCAACACGGTCTGCCGACGCGGCGGCGATCACAAGATTCTCGAGCGCGCAGCCAAGGCTCACATAAAGATGATGGTCGTCAGGATCCACCGCCGGCGTACGGCGCGAGAAATCCGGACGGATGGAGATGCGGTCGCCGGAAAGGCGGAAAACCCATGGCTGGGTGTTATGGCCGTTGGCGGCAAGCGTCGCATGGCGCACCAGTTCGACCAGCGGCGGATCGGCGCCGAGCGGCGCGCGAATCCTCTCAGCATAGTCCTGATACCGACGGCTCCCGAGACCGAGGGCAAGCACAGTTCCTCCGGTTCCGAGAGCGATGAGCCCCGCCCCGCCTGTCAGCATCGCTCGCCTGCTCAACATCGCCAGCCTCCATCTTCTTCGACGGCAGTCTAGCCGATAAACCGCACAAGCTCTTGCCCAGGATCAAGGACACGGGAACCGGACGCCAGAATCCGCTTCCTCAGGGATCACGCCCAACCGATAAACTGACGGCTCAACCGGAGAACTTGCCGCTGCGAGGGAAGCCCTTCGGAACGGTGCGGCCAGCCGCGGCACGGTCGCCCATCCATTCGGCAAGTTCCTCCTTCGACTTGCTGAAGACGCGGCCGGCGCTGTCTTCCCAGGTCAACCCATCGGCGATCGCGAAACACTTGATGTCCGAGATGCCGCCATCCTTGTAACGCTGCAGGCGAACGCCCTTGCCACGCGTCATTTCCGGCACCTGCACCAGCGGGAACACCAGCAGCTTGCGGTTCTCGCCGACAACGGCCACATGGTCGCCGGAGACGGGAACCACCAGCTTCGCCTCGTCCGGCATGCCGACATTCATCACCTGCTTGCCCTTGCGGGTGTTGGCGACGATATCGGACTCGGCAACGATAAAGCCGTTGCCCACGGTCGAGGAGAAGAGAAGCTTGCGACTGCCATCGTGCACGAAGGCGGTCAGCACGTCCTGATCGTTCTCCATGTCGACCATGATACGCAGGGGTTCGCCGTGTCCACGGCCGCCCGGCAACTTGTCGCCGCCAAGCGTGAACACCTTGCCGCCGGTCGTGACCAGCAGGATCTTGTCCGTGGTCTGCGCCGGGAAGGCAACTTTCAGGCCGTCGCCTTCCTTGAAGGTCAGGCTCGACGTATCGGAAATGTGCCCCTTGAGCGCCCGTATCCAGCCCTTCTCGGATACCACGACGGTGATCGGTTCCTTTTCGATCATCGCCTGCTGGATGGCCTCACTGTCGGCGTCCGGCGCGTCAGCGAACTGGGTGCGGCGGCGGCCGAGTTCGGTTGCCTTGGCGTACTTCTTCTTGACCTCGCCAATCTCCCACGCGACCGTCTGCCACTGCTTTTCGTCGGAAGCGAGCAGCGCCTCGATCTCGGCCTTTTCCTTGCTGAGTTCCTCGTGTTCCTTGCGGATCTCGAATTCCTCGAGCTTGCGCAGGTTGCGCAGCCGCATGTTGAGGATCGCCTCGGCCTGAACGTCGGTCAGGTCCCAACGGGCGATCATCACCGGCTTGGGCTCATCCTCCTCGCGGATGATGCGGATGACTTCGTCGAGGTTGAGATAGGCGATCAGCAGGCCGCCGAGGATTTCAAGGCGGCGATCGATTGCGGCAAGGCGGAAACGCGAACGGCGAACCAGAACATCCTTGCGGTGTTCCAGCCACTCGCTCAGAACCTCGTTCAGCGCCATCACCTTGGGCACCTTGCCCTGCGACAGCACGTTCATGTTGAGCGGAATGCGGCTTTCCAGCTCGGTGAGCTTGAACATCGATTCCATCAGCAGCGTCGCGTCGACCGTTCGGCTCTTCGGCACCAGCACGATGCGAACGTCTTCGGCGGATTCGTCGCGGATGTCTTCGAGAAGCGGAAGCCGCTTGGCGATCAGCAGTTCGGCGATCTTCTCGATGAGCCGCGACTTCTGTACCTGGAACGGAATCTGCGTGACGATGATCTGGTAACCACCGCGACCGAGATCCTCGGTCTCCCAGCGGGCACGCACACGGAAGCCGCCGCGACCCGTGCGGTAGGTCTCCAGCATGCTTTCGCGGCTCTCGACGATGATGCCGCCAGTCGGGAAGTCCGGACCCTCGATACCGCCCTTCTGGGGATTGGCCGGATCGGCCAGCAGTTCCTCGACGGGTGCGCCAGGGTTCTTAATCAGGTAAAGGGCCGCGTCGCAGATCTCGTGTGCATTGTGCGGCGGGATCGACGTCGCCATGCCGACGGCGATGCCGGAAGCACCATTGGCGAGCAGGTTCGGGAAGGCGCCGGGAAGAACGACCGGCTCCTCGTCTTCCTCGTTATAGGTCGGGCGGTAGTCGACGGCATCCTGATCAATGCCCTCGAGCAGCAGCGCCGCGACATCGGTCATGCGCGCTTCGGTGTAACGATAGGCAGCGGCGCTATCGCCATCGATGTTGCCGAAATTGCCCTGTCCGTCCACGACCGGGTAGCGCTGGGAGAAATCCTGCGCGAGACGCACCAGCGCGTCATAGACCGACTGGTCGCCATGCGGGTGGAACTTACCGATGACGTCGCCGACGATACGGGCGCATTTCTTGAAGGCCGAGTTCGGGCGAATGCCCATCTCGCTCATCGCATGGATGATACGACGATGGACCGGCTTTAGGCCGTCGCGCACGTCGGGCAGCGCGCGGTGCATGATCGTCGACAAGGCATAGGCGAGGTAGCGCTCTTCGAGCGCCGCCTTGAGATCGACCGGCTGAATGTTGTCGCCGCCGTCATCCGGCGGAGTAAGATTTGTCCCCATGGTCTTTCAACTAGACGAGAAGGCCGGAAACGGCAAGGAATCAGCGCAATCCGGTTGTGGATTAGCTGAGGTGTGACGAAAGTCACCACCCTTTAACCTAGGTCAAAATGTCATGGCAAAAGCGATGGAAGTTTCGCAATCTGCCAATATAAAGACATGCTGTTGGTCGCGAATGACGTAACTCAGAGCCGTTTTCTCCGAAAGGAATGCACATATGACCTTCTCCCGCACTTCCCGGCTGCTGCTGGCTGGCGCCGCCTTCGCAACGCTTTCCGGCCCGGCATGGGCGCTGGACGGTCAGGATCTCCTGAAAAAGATCAATGCCGCCTATGCGGCGGGTAGCGGCGCGATTTCCGCCGAATCGGTGGAGGTCAACGGCAGCGCGGTCACCCTCAAGGGCTCCAAGTTCACGACGACCGGCCCGCAGGAAAAATCGGTCCCGCTCGGAGACCTGACGCTGAAGGGCGTCAGCGAGGAAGACGGCGGCGCCTATTACATCGAGCGCATCGATTTCCCGGCAGTGGATTTCACCGAAGAAAAAACCAGAATCTCGGTCAAGGATCTCTACCTTGCAGGCGTGCATGTGCCCGGCAGCACCGATGGCAACGACCTCAAGTCGATGATGCTCTATGACGAAGCCCATAGCGGCCCGATCGACGTCAGCGTCGACGGCAAGCCGGTATTCACCATGGCCGAGGCTTCCGCCACCACAACGGTCGGCGACGACGAGAAATCGCTTTCGTTCGAAGGCGGCGTCAGCGGCCTCAAGGCAGATCTTTCCGTTGTCGAGGATGCCAAGAGCAAGGAAACCATCGACGCGCTGAACCTTCAGAACCTTGAGGGCGACGTCTCTTTCTCGGGCAGTTGGGAACTTGAAAGCGGCACGATCGACATCGAGGAATACAGCTTCGATTTCGCCAATATCGGCCGTCTGAACCTGGCATTCAGCCTCTCCGGCTACACCATGGACCTCGTCAAGCAGCTTCAGGAAACCGCCCGCACGATGCAGGGCCAGGAAAACAACGAGCAGGCCCAGCAGGCCGCCGGTCTCGCCATGCTCGGCCTCATGCAGCAGATGTCTTTCGTCAGCGCCGAAATCAGCTTCGAGGACGACGGCATCACCAAGCGGGGCCTCGATTTTGCCGGCAAGGAACAGGGTACCACCGGCGACCAGATGGCCCAGATGGTCAAGGCAATGGTGCCGATGATGCTCGCCCAGGCCAAGCTCGGCGCGCTGCAGAACGAGGTCTCCACCGCCGTCAACACCTATCTCGACGATCCGCAGAACCTGACGATCAGCGCCGCACCGGAAAAGCCGGTCCCCTTCCCCATGATTATGGGTGCCGGCATGGGCGCACCGGAAACCATTCCGCAACTGCTCGGCGTGTCCGTCAGTGCCAACGAAGAATAAGCAGTCTCTCGGAAAAGCTCAGGGGCCGTCCTTCAGGACAGCCTCTTTCGTTTCGTATGGCTCGCCACCTTCCGGATCGGAGGATGCGGCGCGGTTATGCAGGAATAGCGCAAGCGCGAAAGCCGCGCCGATTGCCGCTCCCACTGCGACGTCAAGAAAGCGTACCAGACCTGCGGTCGCGGGTCCCATGACCATCACCAGCAAGGCCGAAGCGCCGGCTTGAATGGGAACGACGGGTGCAAGATTTATCAGGGCGCCGATCAGCACGCCCAGAAAGACGCACAGCAATATCCGGATTTCGAGAAACGGGATCGGCAGCAGGAATGCGAGTTCTCCCACCAGTATCCCGATCGTCACGCCCACCATCATGTTCAATGTCTGGCGAAAATGATTGGGAATGCCGGATGCAAGGCAGATGATCGCGGTGATCGCGGCGAAGATCGGTTCCGGATGGCCGAACAGCCAGCGCGCCAGATAAAAAGACAACGCCGCGGCAATGGCCGCGGCGCTGGCGTGAACTGCGATATCCCGGACTCGCTCAGGAATCCGGAATGCCATCACATCAATCCTTCTTCTGCGGCACCACGCGCAGCGCAAGTTCGCGAAGCTGGGTCGGCGTGGCCTCGGACGGTGCGTTCATCAGGAGATCCTGCGCCTGCTGGTTCATCGGGAACAGCGAGATTTCGCGCAGGTTCTTGGCGCCGACAAGCAGCATGACGATGCGGTCGATACCGAAGGCGCAGCCGCCATGCGGAGGCGCACCATACTGGAACGCGCGGTACATGCCGCCGAAGCGCTCCTCGACATCGGCCTTGGAAAGACCGACCAGTTCGAAGGCCTTGACCATGAGTTCCGGAGACTGGTTACGGATCGAGCCCGAGGCGATTTCGAAGCCGTTGCAGACCGCATCGTACTGATAGGCCTTGATCGTCAGCGGGTCCTCACTGTTCAGCGCGTCGAGGCCACCCTGCGGCATGGAGAACGGGTTGTGCGCGAAGTCGACCTTCTTCTCATCCTCGTTCCATTCGTAGAACGGGAAGTCGACGATCCAGCAGAACTCGTAGCGGTCGCGATCGATCAGGTTGAGCTCGTCGGCGGCGCGGTTACGGGCCTCGCCGGCAAACTTGTAGAACTTGGACGGCTCGCCGGCGACGAAGAAGCAGGCGTCGCCTTCGTCAAGGCCGAGCTGGTTGCGGATCGCTTCGGTGCGCTCCTCGCCGATGTTCTTGGCGAGCGGGCCGGCACCTTCCAGAACAGCGCCTTCCTGGCGCCAGAAGATATAGCCGAGGCCCGGCTGGCCCTGGCTCTGGGCCCAGGCATTCATGCGATCGCAGAAGGCGCGACTGCCGCCGGTCTTGGCGGGAATAGCCCAGACCTCGACCTTCGGGTTGGAGGCGATCATGTTGGCGAAGACCTTGAAGCCCGAACCGGCAAAATGCTCGGTGACGGATTCCATGACGATCGGGTTTCTGAGATCCGGCTTGTCGGAACCGTATTTGCGGATCGCCACGTCATACGGAATGCGCGGCCATTCCTTGGTAACCGGCTTGCCTTCGGCGAACTGCTCGAAGACGCGGGTCATCATCGGTTCCATCGTCTGCCAGACATCTTCCTGGGTGACGAAGCTCATTTCGACGTCGAGCTGGTAGAACTCGCCCGGCAGACGGTCGGCGCGCGGGTCTTCGTCACGGAAGCACGGAGCGATCTGGAAATAGCGATCGAAACCGGCAACCATCAGGAGCTGCTTGTACTGCTGCGGCGCCTGCGGCAGGGCAAAGAACTTGCCCTGATGAATGCGGCTCGGCACCAGGAAGTCACGCGCGCCTTCCGGCGAGGAGGCCGTCAGGATCGGAGTCGTGTATTCGGCGAAACCCGCCTCGCCCATGCCGGAACGCATGGCGGAGATAATCTGGGTGCGCTTGACGATATTTTTGTGCAGCGTCTCGCGGCGCAGGTCGAGGAAGCGGTACTTGAGGCGCACGTCTTCGGGATAATCGGGCTCGCCGAAGACCGGCAGCGGCAATTCCTTGGCGGCGGAGAGAACCTCGATCTCCTGTGCATAGAGCTCGATTTCGCCGGTCGGCATGTTCTTGTTGACGGTATCCTCGGTGCGGGCCTTGACCACGCCGTCGATGCGGATCACCCATTCGCCGCGCACGGCTTCGGCCAGCTTGAAAGCCGGGCTGTCGGGATCGGCCACCACCTGGGTGATGCCGTAATGGTCGCGCAGATCGATGAAGAGAACGCCACCGTGGTCACGGACACGATGGACCCAGCCGGAGAGACGGACGGTTGCGCCGACATCGGGCTTGCGGAGGGCGGCGCAGGTGTGGCTGCGGTAACGGTGCATTTTTCAGAGCTTTCCTGGACTAAGGTAACGGCCGAAAAGGCGCGCGGGCGACCATAGACAACCGATAAAAATCGGGCGGAAAAGCGCACGGACTGTCCGATTTGTCAAGGCTGGAGCATATGTCGCCGAGATTTCCGCTGTAACAGCACAACCCTCTGCTCTACAAGGTGCATCCTGTGACGGCGGCGACTCAAGGCGGCCGCTCATCCATGCAGGTCCCATGAACGATATCCGGCCCCTCATCCCTCTTCTCATCACCGCAGGCATCCTGATCGGCGGCAACGGCCTGCAAGGCACGTTCATCTCGCTTCGCGCGCTTGAGGAAGGCTTCTCCACGTCGATGATCGGCATCATCGGCACGGGCTACAATATCGGCTTTGCCATCGGCTGCATTTACGTGACCCGCATCATCCGGTCGATCGGGCACATCAGGACATTCAGTGCCCTGGCGGCGATCGCCTCGGCGGCCTCCATTTCCATGCTGCTCTTCATCCATCCGACGAGCTGGTTCGCCATGCGGCTCATCCAGGGCCTCTGTTTCGCCGGCCTCTTCGCCGTCGTCGAAAGCTGGCTCAACGCACGGGTGACGAACAGCACGCGGGCGCGCACCCTTTCCATTTACCGCTTCGTCGATCTCGGGGCCGTGACGCTCGCGCAATACATGATCCCGGCGGTCGGCATCGGCGGCTTCGAACTCTTCACCATCATCTCCATGGCGCTCACTCTGTCGCTGGTGCCGATCTCGTTTGCCGACCGGTCCAGTCCGGCGCCGCCGCAGGCCGTGCGCTTCGATCTCCGCGTTCTGTGGAAAGTCTCGCCGCTTGCGACCGTCGGCTGCATCGTCGTCGGCCTCACCAATTCCAGCTTCCGTTCGCTCGGGCCGATCTATGCCGACGGTATCGGTATGTCGATCACCTCGATTGCCACTTTCATGAGCGTCGGCATTTTCGCGGGCGTGGTGCTGCAATATCCGCTCGGCCATTATTCCGACAAGCTGGACCGCCGATTCATCATCCTCATCTCCGCATTCGGAACCTTCTCGGCCGGTCTTTTCCTCGCCTTCGTCGCCGGCACGAACGAGTGGCTGAATTTCGTCGGCATCTTCGTCTTCGGCGCCTTCGGCATGCCACTTTATTCCCTCTGCTCGGCCCACGCCAACGACCATGCCGCCCCGGGCCAGCATGCGCTGGTATCGGCCGGCACGCTGTTCTTCTGGTCCATCGGCGCCGTCATCGGCCCGCTTTTCGCTTCCTTCATGCTCGATCACTTCGGCCCCCGGGCGCTCTTCATCTACACGACCGCCGTGCTCTTTGCCTTCATGGTCTACACGCTGCAGCGCATGAGCGCCCGCGAGGGGGTGCCGGCAAGCAGCCGCCGAAGCCGTTTTCGCAATCTTTTGAGAACATCGACCTTCTTCAACAAGCTGGCGACACCGCCGACCGAAAAGGACGAGGACTGACCTGCGGCAGTTTGGCCGCCAGCCCGATATTGATGATTTTCCACCTCAACTTTAAAAGAGGCGAAACCTCATCTGCCGGAGACGCCTCATGGCCCTGCTGACCCGCCGCACTCTCCTCAAGGCATCGGCCGTGGCCGGAGCATACGCTTCGGGCATGGCGTTCCTGCCTCGCCTCACCAGCGCGCTCGCGGCCGCCGATCCGCTCAAGCTCGAAGCTTACAGGCGCAGCGCGGAAATCGACGGCAAGGCGGCGACCGAGGGGGTCATGAGCTATCGTCTGGGCGGCGACGATACGGCCGATGCCCTTCCGCCCGTCCTTCGAGCCCGCCGCGGAAAACCCTTCGCCGCCCGTTTCGACAACCGGCTCGACGAGCCGAGCACGGTTCACTGGCACGGGCTTAGGATCGACAACGCCGTGGATGGCGTTCCCTTCCTGACCCAGCCCTATGTCTATCCGGGCGACGGGTTCGACTACGCCTTCACCCCGCCGGATGCCGGTACATTCTGGTATCATCCCCATTGCAACACGCTCGAACAGATCGGCCGCGGCCTTGCCGGCATGTTCATTGTCGAGGACCCCGACGATCCGGTCTTCGACGCGGAAGTGGCGCTCAACCTTCGCGACTGGCGGCTTGGCGGCAACAGCCAGTTCATCGAACAGTTCAAGGCGCGCGATGCGGCCAAGACCGGCACCTTCGGCACGGTGCGCACGGCAAACTGGCAGATCGAACCGAGCTATGATGCCCCGGCCGGCGGCCTCGTCCGCCTGCGCATTCTGGTGTCCGATGTGACCCGCATCTACAACCTGAAAATGGTGGGCGCGGAAGCCCTGATCGCTGCCATCGACGGGCAGCCGGTTCCCCGGCCTATTCTCCTCGACATGGCGGTCGTCGCTCCCGGCCAGAGGCTCGATCTCGTGGTGCGCATGCCGGAGACGGAAGGCGAAACCGCAGCACTCGAGGACATCCGGCCATCGACGCCGAAGGTGGTCGCCCGGCTGCGCTCAGTCGGCCCATCGCTGAAGCGGAGCCTCGGCGACGTGGCGCCGCTTGCACCCAACGCACCCGTGGAAGCCGATCTCTCCGACGCGACCCCGGTTCCGCTCGTGCTCAGCGCGACCGCAGAGGAGGCTGCCAAGGATTCCATCTGCGGTTCGCTCGGCTATTCCTTCTGGGCCATCAACAAGGTCCCCTATCCCGGCGACAGCTCCGATCCGATGGCACCGCTCGTCGAGATGAAGCTCGGCAAGACCTATCTCTTCAATCTGGAAAACGTGACGCCGCACGCGCATCCCATCCACATCCACGGCATGAATTTCAAGGTCATCTCATCTTCCAGGGGGCCGGTTTCGCCTCTGGTGTCAGATACCTATCTCGTGCTGCCCGACGAAAAGGTCCAGCTCGCGGTCGTCGCCGACAATCCGGGCGACTGGGTGCTGCATTGCCATATCATCGAACATCAGAAGACGGGCATGACCAGCTACGTGCGAGTCGTCTGACCCGCCAGGCCAGCCATATGGCCCTATTCCGTGACTTGACAGCAGACAAGCCACGCTGGCATCAACTGGCAACGACACCAGCGCAGGAAGCTGCCGTGACCGACCTTGCTGCCACGCTCCGCACCCTTGAGCCCTATCCCGGAATCTACGCCTACTACGACGGCCGTATTTCCGGCAAACGCCTGTATTCGACTGACAGAAACTGGCTGGACGATGGTGCTTACAGCCTCGGCGTCGCCAGTTACGCCATCGTTTCCGGTAACGAGGCACTCGTCTACGACACGCATATTTCCCTGGATCATGCCCAGGCGGTGAGGCGTCATCTGGAAGGACTCGGCGTCTCCCGTATTCGCGTCGTGCTCAGCCACTGGCACACCGATCACATCGCCGGCAATGCGATCTTTGCCGATTGCGAAATCATCGCCAACCGGCTGACGGCGCAGGCGATGGCGGATAACGCCGCAGCTCTTGCCGCCGAAAACCCGCCCATCGATCCTGTCGTCATGCCGAACAGCCTTTTCAACGAACGTCTCGAACTCGACGTCGGCAAGCGAAAAGTCGAACTCCTGCAGTTCGAAATCCACAGCGCCGACGGAACGGTGCTGTTCCTGCCCGATATCGGGGTCCTCCTCGCCGGCGATACGCTGGAGGACACGGTCACCTATATTTCCGAGCCGGAACATACGCTTCGTCACATCAAGGAACTGGATCGCCTCGCGCAGCTTCCCATCCGCCACATACTGCCGAACCACGGCTCGGAGAAACGTATTTCCGGCGGCGGTTATGCGCCGGACCTGATCCAGGCGAACCGCGATTACCTCATGCGTCTCATGGAAACGATCGACGATCCCGATCTCGACAAGACCAGCCTTGCCGATTTCGTCGCCTCCAATGTGATGCAGGGAAGCATCAGCTATTTCGAGCCCTATGAGCGGGTCCACAGCGACAACATCGCCGCTCTCCGCAATAGAAAGCAAGCCAGCCTCACGATTTAGCGTCGCAGATGGCGAAAACGGGGAGCAACTGTCGCAAGCGCGGCCCCAGCAGCCCGATCATATTGACATCGCCGATCTAAAGGAGAACTAAGGCTAGCAACCTTTTTTCATGACCGAGCCGAAATGATCGACACTACCGCCGCATTAGAGGAAGCCTGCCACAAGCTCGCCCAATCGGATTTCATAACCATCGACACCGAATTTCTTCGGGAAACCACCTTCTGGCCGGAGCTTTGCCTGATCCAGATGGCCAGCCCCGATCTAGAAGTGATCGTCGATCCGCTGGCCAAGGGTCTGGACCTCGCGCCGTTCTTCGCCCTGATGGCGGATGAGTCGGTGGTCAAGGTTTTCCATGCCGCCCGGCAGGACATCGAAATCATCTTCCACCTCGGCAACCTGATCCCGCATCCGATCTTCGACACCCAGGTGGCGGCGATGGTGTGCGGTTTCGGCGACAGCGTCTCCTATGACCAGCTCGTGCAGAAGGTGAAGAACGTCCATATCGACAAGACCTCGCGCTTCACCGACTGGAGCCGGCGCCCCCTTTCCGACAAACAGCTCGAATACGCGCTGGCGGATGTCACGCATCTGCGCGAAGTCTATCTGCGGCTGAAAGACGAGTTGGAGCGCGAAGGCCGCGCCGAATGGCTGACGGAAGAAATGGCCATCCTCGAATCGCGCGAGACCTACGACCTGCACCCCGACGATGCCTGGCAGCGGCTGAAAATGCGGCTGCGCAAGCCGCAGGAACTCGCCGTCATGCAATATGTTGCCGCATGGCGCGAACGCGAGGCCCGCGGCCGCAACGTGCCGCGCTCCCGCGTTCTGAAGGACGATGCGATCTACGAGATCGCCCAGCAACAGCCCAAGGATACCGAGGCGCTCGGCCGCCTGCGCACCATACCCAAGGGATGGGAACGCTCCTCATCGGGCGCGGCCATCGTCGATCAGGTCAATGCGGCGCTGGCATTGCCGAAATCGGATATGCCGCATGTCCAGCGGCACAGCCACGCCCCGGAGGGAGCGCAGGCCGCAGTCGAACTTCTCAAGGTGCTGCTGCGCCTGACCTCGGAAAAGCATGGCGTCGCCTCCAAGGTGATCGCCAACAGCGAAGACCTGGAAAAGATCGCGGCCGAAGGCGAGAAGGCCGACGTTCCGGCGCTGCAGGGCTGGCGTCGCGACCTTTTCGGCGATCTGGCGCTGAAGCTGATTTCCGGCGGCGTCGGGCTGCGCTTCGTCGACAGGCGCGTCGAAGCGGTGGAATTCTAAGCAGATGCCGGCCCTGCGGCTGCGGCGCGCATCGCCCGACGACGTCGGTTTCATCATGGAAACCGAACGTCTGCCGGGTTATGACTACTTCATAGGCCGTTACAGCGTGGACGAGCACAAGCGGTATATGGCAAGCGAAGCCTTCGCCTATCTGATCGGCGAAGACGTGACCGGATCACCGGTCGGCTTCGCGATCCTCAATGAGCTCGACAACCGGGATGGCAATGTCTGTCTCAAGAGGGTCGCGGTGGCCGTTCCGGACCGGGGCTGCGGATCGCAGCTGGTGAGCGCTACGATCGATTTCGCCTTTCGCGAAACGGAAGCTTTCCGCCTCTGGCTGACGGTGGTTCGCGGAAATGGCAGGGCGCTTTGCGTCTACCGCAAGAGCGGTTTTGTCGAGGAAGGCGCCCGACGGCAGGCCGCACTGCTTCCCGATGGCAGCCGCGCCGATATGGTCATGATGTCGATGTTGCGCCCCGAATGGTCGGCGCGAAACTGAGGTCACCTCCGTGGAACTCCCCGCTCCGCTCAGAGCCGCTGTGGACCAGATGCTCGCCCGCGAACCGCTGGAGCGGTTACAGCGTGCGAGCGAAAAACTCTCCGACCGCTATCGCCGCGAGGTGCGCGACGGCAAGTTCCACATCGATGGCGAGCTGGCCGCCAAGGCCTATCTCGCCACCCGCCTGCCCGCCACCTTCGCAGCCGTTCGCGCCGCCCTTTCCATGGTCGAGGAGGCATCGCCCTCCTTTGCCCCGGAAAGCCTGATCGATGTCGGCGCAGGTCCCGGCACTGCGCTTTGGGCCGCGGCCGATTGCTGGCCGGAACTCAGGCGGGCGAGCCTTGTCGAGGCCAGTGCCGCGATACGCTCGGTCGGCGATGCGCTGGCGAAGGCCGGACAGGTGGATTGCCAGTGGCTTGCCGGCGATCTCACGGGTTCCATCCCGCAGCTGCCGCCCGCCGATCTCGTGACGCTTGCCTATGTGCTGGACGAGATCGCCGTGAGCGCCATACCGACGGCGGTCTCCCGGCTCTGGGCGCTGACCGGCCATACCATCGTCATCGTGGAACCCGGAACACCGGCCGGCTGGCGGCGTATCCTGACGGCGCGCGCCACGCTGCTGGAGGCCGGCGCCCATGTCGTGGCGCCCTGTCCGCATGCCGCGGCCTGCCCCATCGAGGCGCCGGACTGGTGTCATTTCTCCCGCCGCGTCGCGCGCTCGCGCGTGCATCGCCTCGCCAAGCAGGGAGAGGTGCCATGGGAGGACGAGAAATACATCTTCATCGCCGCCTCAAGGCATGCCGCCGAACCGCCTGAAGCAAGAGTGCTCGCTCCGCCGAAGATTTCCGGCGGCGTCGGACGGCTTAAGCTCTGTCGCGCCGACGGCAGCGCCTCGGAGATCACCGTCAGCCGCCGCGACGGCGCGGTCTTCAAGGCGGCCCGCCGGGCGGATTGGGGCGATGCCTTCGATGCGAGGGGAGATGGCGATGTCGAAGAAGCATGAACTTAACCTGCAGACGGCTGAAAAGTTTGCGCGTATTGCGCTTTCCCATGTCGAGCGGGAGTATCCCCACAAGCCCGGCTTCGTCTTCGGCAGCCCCGATGATGTGCGTTCGCCGCGCGAGACCCATCCGGTCTTCTTCGGCAGCTATGACTGGCATTCCTGCGTGCACGGCTACTGGATGCTCGCCCGCCTTCTCAATCGCTTTGCCGATCTCGCGTCAGCGCCTGAGATCCTCGGCCTTTTCGAACGGCGGTTGACCACAGACGCTGTCGCCGGTGAAGTCGCACTCTTCGAACGGTCCGGCTCACGCGGTTTCGAGCGTCCCTATGGCTGGGGCTGGCTGCTGAAGCTCGCCGCCGAACTGGAGGTCATGAAGGATCGCGGCTTCGCCGAAACGCTTCGGCCGCTTTCGCGGCTCATCGCAGGCCGCTTCGAGAGCTTCCTGCCGCTCGCCACCTATCCGGTGCGGGTTGGGACGCATTTCAACACGGCCTTCGCGATCCGGCTTGCGGCGGATTACGGCGAGGCGGTCAACGACGCTGCGTTCGTCGATCTTCTGCGCGCAACGGCCCTTCGCTGGTATGGGAAGGACCGGGACTGCCCGGCCTGGGGAGAGCCGTCGGGCGACGATTTCCTGTCGTCGACGCTGGCGGAGGCAGAATGCGTGCGCCGCCTCCTGCCTGCGGAGGCTTTCGTCGATTGGTTCAGCCGATTCCTGCCGATGCTTGCGGAGGGGCAGCCGGCAACGCTGTTTTCACCCGCCAGCGTTTCGGACCCCTCCGACGGGAAGATCGCGCATCTGGACGGGCTGAACCTCAGCCGCGCATGGTGCTTCCGTTCGCTGGCCAGTGCGCTCTCTATGGACGATGGGCGCCGTGCCGTCCTGCAAGCTGCGGCTGATCGGCACCTTACCGCGTCACTGCCCCATGTCGCCGGCGACTATATGGGCGAACACTGGCTCGCGAGCTTCGCTGTTCTGGCTCTGGAGGCCTGATTGTCCGGCATTCTACCCTCGAGAAAGCTGATCGGGCTTGTGCTCGCCACTGCCGTGCTTGCACTGGCCACCGTCGACCTGAGACGACGCGGTTTCGTGCCGCCGCCGCTCGCCTCGGCTATCGCCATTTCGCTGCTGCTGGTCAATCTCGCCCTCTGCATCGCCGGCCTCATGATCCGGCATAAGCTGGCCTGGGGTCTTTACCTGGTGGTGAGCCTCGCCACCTCCCTGGTGCTCGGGTTCGCGACGCCCGTCAGCGCTGCGATCACCCTGCTGCCTCTCGGCATCGGCGCCCTGTTTGACCTTATCCATGCATCCGGGCGCCCTTGGTGATCTTGTCGACGATCTTCTTGTCGGCGCGGAGCGCAATGCCCACCACCTTCGCATTCTCGGGCGAAAATTCGGCAAAGACTGCCCGATTGGCGGCGTCATGTCCGGTTGAAAACATCTCTTCGATGTAGAGCGAAGTCGGCACTTCGCGCTCAAGCGACCGCTGGTGGATCTTGCGCAATGTCTCCTGATCGCAGGAGAGCACCACGATCGGCTGGATGCACAGCGCATTGTAGATGTTGCCCGCGGCGTCCCTGTAGGGCTCGCCGATAATGCCCTCCTCCCTTGCGACTATGCCGCTCGTCAGAAAGGCGGTAACGTTGAGCTTCTGCCACGCGGCGAGATCCTCGCGCAGGACAACGACGAATTTGGTATCGAACATGCAGCACTCCGCAAACGGTCTTCTTGATACGCTTGCCGGGCTACCAGTCCCTGATAGTGAAGGTCTTGAACGTTCGTGCAGACCGGCCGACGCGATCCGTGCCGGTATCGATACCCACGGCATCGAGCGCATCGAGGCTCGGTTTTCCGGCAACGGCTTTGCGCCGCATCGGCATGACACCTATGCGCTGGGGCTGACCGTCAGCGGGGTGCAGACCTTCTCCTATCGCGGCCAGTCGCGCTTCAGCCTGCCCGGAAACATCATCGTTCTCCACCCGGACGAGATTCATGACGGCGCTGCAGGCACCGACGACGGCCTGCGCTACCGGATGATGTACATTCCTCCGGAACTGATCCGCGACGCCTGCGACCGGCCGTCCGTGACCCTGCCATTCGTATCGACCCCGGTCCTTTCCGACAACCGGCTTGCCAGCGCTCTTGCGGAAGCGCTTGCCGATCTTGACCATGCTCCGGATGGACTGGCGCTCTCGGACCTGCTGGCCCGTATCGCAGACGGCCTGGGACGCCATGCCGGCAACCGGCAGACAGTGTCGCGCAAGGCGGAACGGGCCGTCGCACGCGCCTGCGCCTATCTCAGGGAAAACTGTGCCGGGCAGGTTTCCTCAGAAGATCTGGAAACGCTGACCAACCTCAACCGCTATTCGCTTGCCCGCCAGTTCCGGCTGGTGACGGGAACGAGCCCGCATCGTTATCTCACCATGCGGCGACTGGAGCGGGCCAGAGGCACGATGCGCGATGGCATGCCGATTGCGGAGGCCGCCTACGATGCCGGCTTCGCCGACCAGAGCCATTTCACCCGCCATTTCAGGAATTGCTACGGCATGACGCCCGGCCACTGGCTGACGCTGCTTCGCGCCTGAGGACAGTCACCGAAACTTCATCGAACGGAAATCGCGCTGACATGGGCGCTCCTTAAGCATGCCGCGTCTCTAACCGTCCTACGAATGGTGACGCCATGAAAAAACATCTCTTTGCATCGGTAGCCCTTTTCCTCCTCGCCGCTCCGGCCTTTGCCGACGAGGTCGCCTTCCCGGCCAAGCTCGTTTCCCATGCGATCCTTCCGGCCAACACGATCATCGCCGCTCCGGCCGATGCCCCCGCCCATCTGAAGACGTCCGGCAAGTTCACCACCGCCGACCGCAAGCGTGCAGAAGGCCTCGGCACAATTCCCGGCAAGGACGGCGTTCGCCCGACCGGCCTTTCCATGCCTTTCGACGGCCAGGCCGTGCAGGGTTTTTCCGGGATCAAGGCCATGGAGGACGGCACCTTCTGGAGCCTTTCCGACAACGGTTTCGGCTCGAAGATCAATTCCAGCGACTCCATGCTAATGCTGCATCACCTCAAGTTCGATTGGGATGCCGGCAAGGTCGAGCGTCTTGAAACCGTGTTCCTGTCCGACCCCGACAAGAAGGCCCCCTTCCCGATCGTCATGGAAGGCGCCGAGCAGCGTTACCTCACCGGCGCTGACTTCGACGTCGAGTCGATCCAGCCCGTCGCCGACGGCTTCTGGATCGGTGAAGAATTCGGTCCCTACATCCTGAAATTCTCCAAGGACGGCAAGCTGACCGAGGTTATCGCCACCAAGGCCGGCGAGACCGACGTGAAATCGCCCGACAACGCAACCCTCGTCGTTCCGGCCAATCCGACCGCCAAGATGCCGGTCTTCAACCTGAAGCGCTCGGGCGGCTATGAAGGCCTCGCGATGTCGAAGGACGGCTCCAAGCTCTACGGCCTGCTCGAGGGCCCGCTTTACCTTGAGGACGGTTCGGTCGAGAAGGCCGACGGCCTGACGGCGCTGCGCATCATCGAGCTCGATGACGCCTCGAAGGCATGGACCGGCCGCTCGTGGCTCTATCCGCTGTCTGAAGGCGGCGAGGCCATCGGCGACTTCAACATGATCGACGGCACCACCGCTCTCATCATCGAGCGCGACAACGGCGCCGGCACGGCAGACAAGGCTTGCGCCGACCCGAAGAAGCCCGAGGCGACCTGCTTTGCCGTTCCGGCCAAGCACAAGCGCATCTACAAGATCGAGATGACGGACGAAAACGCCGGCAAGGCCGCCCGCAAGATCGGCTACATCGATCTGATGAAGATCTCCGATCCGGACAACAAGAAGCGCCAGGGCGGCGGCGAAGGCTTTTATGACATGCCTTTCGTCACCATCGAAAACGTCGACGTGGTCGATCCGACCCACATCATCGTCGGCAACGACAACAACCTGCCCTTCTCGGCCGGTCGCGCGCTGGACAAGGCCGACGACAACGAGTTCGTCCTGCTCGAAGTCGGTGAATTCCTCGCTGCCAAGTAATGAACGAGGCCGGCGGCATTCCTGCCGTCGGCCTCTATTTCCGTCTCGTCAATCGTACGGTTCGCAGCATGAACGAGACGCTCGAGCCGAACTTGGTATTCCAGGCTGGATTTTTACGTTTACGTCATAGCTAGAGTCTCCGCCCCCCACCGACAGGACTGGTGGGCTGCGGGTGCCGGCTGCGCAGCGGTCCGGATCGGACTTGTCGTTGACTGTAACTGCGATGAAACCGCCCATACGCGCGGCTAAAGATCATTCGAATACGAAAGCAATCCGCTTGCCGGTGAGCCGGGAAAGCTGCTGGAGCCGGCCGTCGAGGCGCTCGCCAGCAAAATCCCGGTAGGCCGACGGCACGACGAATTCGAGGTCGAGATCCGGACGTTCGGAACGACGGAACGTCAGGTTGTGAACGATGCCGGGCATCGAGGCGGAGAAGAGATAGACCACCCGCAGCATGCCGCCGAGGAGCTTGGCGCGCTCCAGAAGGCGGTCGGTCGCAATTGTCGCCAGCGGACCGGTACGGCCGTCGTCGTAGAGGCCTTCGAAGCGGTAGTAGTTGGTCAGCGCGATGAAGGCGCGGCCCGGATGCGTGATACCGACGAACGAGGAATGGGCGATGATGTTGAGCGCCTGAAGTCCGCGATAGTCCGGGTGGGCGCGCCAGCTGATGTCGGCCAGCAGGCAGGCCGCCCGGCGATAGCGCACCTCCTCCTCGGTTTCGACAACGTCGAAATACGGCATCATCCGGCCTGTCCATTCGGCCAGCTCGCGGGCGTGCTCCGGTGAACGGGCACGCAGGATCGCAAGTTCGTCGGCCGCCGCCAGCAGCGGGTCCTGCGCCTGATCTTCTTCCGACAGGAGAGAATAAAGATAGCCTTCGCGAACACCCTGTGCCGAGAAGGAAACCCGTGCCGGCTTCATGACATCCAGCACTTCCCGCATGGCGATGGCACCGAACGGAAGAAGCGAGCGGCGGCTCTTCGAGATGGAGGCCCAGGCGGGATCGCGGGAATTGGCCCCGGAAATCACATCCTCCAGGAAGGAAACGATCTCGCTGTAGGGCAGTTCGTAGCCCTGCATCATGTGCAGAGGATAATCGCGGAGTTCCATATGCAGCTTGGCGATGTTTCGCCAGGTGCCGCCAACGGCATAGAAGGTTCGGCCGGCACCCTTCTCGAGCAGCTTCGCCCCCTTGATCTGCTTGCGGGCAAGGGCCCTCGCCTTGGAAATGGAGCCGCCGACGGTCTCGGAGAGACGCAGTCCGCCAAGAGGCAGGGTAATGCCCTTGCCGAGATCACGCCCCTTGACGTCGATCAGTTCGAGCGATCCGCCGCCGAGGTCGCCGGCAATACCATCGGGATCGTGAAAGCCGCTGACGATGCCGAGGGCGGAGTAACGCGCCTCTTCCTCGCCGGTCAGGACGATCACCTTGTGATCGAGAATTTCTTCCGCCCTGCGAATGAATTCCGGGCCGTTGACCGCCTCGCGGGCAGCAGCCGTTGCAAGCACATACATGGCGGTGGCGCGAGCCTGACGGGAAAGGGCGCCGAACCTGCGAAGGGCCGCAAGCGCGCGGGTTACACCTTCATCGTCCATGCGACCGCTGGAAGCGAGCCCCTTGCCGAGGCCACACAGCACCTTCTCGTTGAAAAGCACCGTCGGGGCTCTCGAAAGGCCCTCATAGACGACGAGACGGATCGAGTTCGAACCAATATCGACAACGGAAACAGGGGCAATGCCGGGCAGGCGCCCCTGCGCTTCAGATCTTGTCATGAAGTACCAGTTTAGCGTTTCCGGCCGGATATGAGACCGGCAATCAGTTTCGGCGCACTAGATTTCAGCGATTCCCCGCGTCCAGACAGGCTCGGATTGGTCATGAAATAATGCTGCGCGTTAAAAGGTTCCTCGCCGGGGCGCACTTCCATCCGCCTTGACGTCCCGTCGGGCAATATCTCGTAGCTCTGCTGGTTGTCAATCAGATTGCCCAGCATAATCTGTGAAAGCACCTGCTCGTGCACGGTGGGGTTCGTCAGCGGCACCAGCGTTTCGACACGACGGTCCAGGTTGCGCGGCATCATGTCCGCCGAGCCGATATAGACCAGGGCCTTTTCCGAGGGCAGGCCATAGCCGTTACCGAAACAGAAGATGCGGCTATGCTCCAGGAAGCGGCCGACGATCGATTTGACCCGGATATTATCCGAGAGGCCCGGCACCTGCGGACGCAGGCAGCAGATGCCGCGAACGACCAGGTCGACCTCGACGCCTGCGCGGCTGGCGCGGTAGAGCGCATCGATGATTTCCGGATCCACAAGCGAGTTCATCTTCATCCAGATGGCCGCCGGCGCGCCGTTGCGGGCGTGGACGATCTCTTCCTCGATGTGCCGCAGGATGCGCGGACGCAGCGTATAGGGCGAGACCGCGAGCTTCATGCTTTCCTCCGGCTCGCCGTAGCCGGTGATGAAGTTGAAGACATTCGCCATGTCGTGGGCGATCTTCGGGTTGCAGGTGAAGAAGGAAAGGTCCGTGTAGATCTTCGCCGTCACCGGGTGATAGTTGCCGGTGCCGAGATGGCAGTAGGTCCTGAGCTTGCCGTCCTCGCGACGCACCACCATGGACATCTTGGCGTGGGTCTTGAGTTCGATGAAGCCGAAGACCACCTGCACGCCGGCCCGTTCAAGGTCGCGCGCCCAGCGGATGTTCGCCTCTTCATCGAAGCGGGCCTTGAGCTCGACCAGGGCGGTCACCGACTTGCCAGCCTCGGCGGCATCGATCAGGGCACGCACGATCGGGCTGTCGTTCGACGTACGGTAAAGCGTCTGCTTGATCGCCAGCACGTCCGGATCGCGGGCGGCCTGCAGCAGGAACTGCACGACGACGTCGAAGCTTTCATAGGGGTGGTGGACCACCATGTCCTTTTCGCGGATGGCGGCAAGGCAGTCGCCGGCATGCTCGCGCACGCGCTCCGGGAAGCGGGCGTTATAGGCTTCGAAACGCAGGTCGTCGCGTGGCGCCTTGGCAATTTCGGAGAGCGTATTGAGCGCCAGAAGACCCGGCAGAACCGCAACGCGGTTTTCGGGCACGGCCAGTTCGTGAACCACGAACTGGCGCAGCGAGACCGGCATCTCGGAATCGACCTCGATACGGATCACCGAACCCCGGCGGCGGCGCTTGAGCGCCGTTTCGAAGAAGCGCACCAGATCCTCGGCCTCTTCCTCGACTTCGATATCGCTGTCGCGAATGATGCGGAAGGTGCCGAAGCCGGTCACCTCGTAGCCGGGATAGAGGCGATGGATGAACATGCCAACCACGTCTTCCAGCGTGATGTAGCGGATGGTCGTCTTCTCGTCGGGTAGGCGGATGAAGCGGTCGAGCGTCGGCGGCAAGCGCAGCAGCGCCGTCATCGGCTCGCGATTGCGCTTGCTTTCCAGCTGCAGCCCCATCGAAAAACCGAGATTGGGGATGAAAGGAAAAGGATGGGCGGGATCGATCGAAAGCGGCGTCAGCACGGGAAAGATCGATTCTTCGAACGCGCTACCGAGCCAGGTCCGATCCTCGGCGGAAAGTGCCGCCGGACGAACGATCAGGATGTCTTCCTTGGCGAGATATTGCTGCAGGACCGCAAGTGAAGCCTGCTGCTCCATCTGCAGATTGTCGATTTCCTTGAGGATTTCGTCGAGCTGTTCAGCCGGCGTCTTGCCGTCCGGGCTCTTGATGGTAATGCCCTGACGAACCTGCCCTTCAAGGCCGGCAACGCGCACCATGAAGAACTCGTCGAGATTGGTGGACGAAATCGACAGGAAACGCACCCGCTCGAGCAGCGGATGGGCGGTGTTCAGGGTTTCCTCGAGCACACGGCGATTGAACTGCAACCACGAAAATTCACGGTTGATGAAGCGATCGGAACTCGACAGCAGATCGTCCGTGGCCGTCGCCTCAGCTTGTGCAACCTCGGCTGCGTCGCTTACCACAGAGTCCATGTCTTCCATCCCTTTCTGGTTACCCGCGCCGATTATAACAGTTTGACGACAGTCCTGTGACAATCACTCCGGTCCGTTCGCCGCATAGAGTTCGTTCAGAACCTCGCCGGCGAGAGCCCGGGTGATCCGGGTCCGGCGTGACAGCGCCAGCCGGTCGATCCTTTCGACGATCTCCTGCGCGGCGGAAAAAGACCGCTCCATGCGCTGCACGATATAACCCACAATCTTGTCATCGACGTAAAGCTGGCGGTCGGCGAACAATTTCACCATCACCTGAGAAAGCAATGCCTCATCGGGACTGCCGATCTCCACCATTGTCGCGGCCTTCAGGCGCGAACGCAGGTCCGGCAGCGCGACATTCCACGACGGCGGCCAGGTGCGGGAGGTCATCAGAAGGCTGGTGCCGTGTTCGCGAACGCTGTTGATGACATGGAAAAGCTCGACCTCGTCGAAACCCTGCCGGTCCGCATCCTCGAACACGACCGGTCCTGCCTCCGCCTTGCGCACGGCATCGGTTCCGGTCAGCGGATGAATATCCAAAGCCCCGCTCTGCTGGCGGAAGATATCGACCAGATGCGATTTTCCGGAGCCTTCGGGGCCCATCAGCACCACGACCGGCGACGGCCAGTCGGGCCATGAATCGATGATGGCGACGGCAGCCTCCAGGCGATCGGACACCAGCAGGTCGTCACGTCCCGTCGCCCTGCCGTGATCGAAGGCGAGCGGAAGCTGTTCGGCGATACTGCGCCGCGACGCGACCTTCTTGATCTCACTCATCTACTTCTCTGAAACGTCCTTCACGGGCGGCTCGCCGCCGGCTGCCGTTTGCCCGTAATACAAATCACTCTCAAGATACCGTGCCAGCGCAAAACGGACAAGCACGCCGATGGCGGCGGCGGCGGGCACCGCGACCAAAACGCCGACAAAGCCGAACAGGGCGCCGAAGGCAAACAGCGCAAACATCAGCCAGACGGGATGCAGGCCGACGCTCTGGCCGACAAGCTTCGGCTGCAGGATATTGCCTTCGATAAACTGTCCGGAGAAAAAGAACACCACCACGATGATGAGATGCACATAATCGGGCCAGAACTGAACCAGGGCGACGCCCGCCGCAAGCAGCAGGCCGACGGTCGAGCCGACATAGGGAATGAAGCTTATCATGCCGGTGAAAAAGCCGATCAGCAGGCCGAAATTCAGCCCGATCAGGGAGAGGCCGACGGCATAATAGACGCCGAGAATCAGGCAGAGCGATCCCTGGCCGCGCACGAAGCCGGCAATGGTATTGTCGAGTTCAGTCGCAATCTCGCGGACGGTGGCGACATGATTACGAGGGATCCAGCTATCGACCTTGGCGATCATCCTGTCCCAGTCGAGGAGCAGATAAAAGGCCACGACGGGGGTCACGACCAGAAGCGAGGCAATATCGACGAGCGCCTTGCCGGAATTCCAGATCTGTCCGAAAAGCGTGCCGATGAAACCTACCCCTTCCGAGAGATAGCGCGAAAAATTCCCCTTGATGGTATCCATCTGGGTATTCAGCCATTGCGGCAGCCAGGCGGCATTCGACGTGGCGATGAAATTCTGCAGATCGGAAACGTAGCCCGGAACATGCTGGATGAACTGGTTGAACTGACTCGCCAGGATCGGGATGATAATCATCAGCGACAGGACGAAAACGAAGACGAAGGCGATGAGGATGACCACCGTCGCCATCATGCGGCTGAGACCGAGCCGCTCCAGCCGGTCCGCCACCGGATCGAGAAAATAGGCCAGCGCCATCCCGGCAATGAAGGGCAGGAGAATCGCCCGGAACGTCATCAGGAAAAAGACAAAGACGATGAGGGCAGCAAGCCAGAACAGCAACTGGCGCCGCAGACCCGTTCCGCTGATATGATGCACCATGAAGCGTTCCTCTCGTCGCGCCGGCCTCGCCCTTCGCGCGAATACGCGACGGACCGACCCATAGGAATTAGGGTATGGGCAAAGCGCAGGTCAAGATGGCCACCGGATGGAGACGCCGGCTAACGAAGGGCAGCTACATATCAGTCTCTTGCGAAAACAGCCGGAAAACATCGCGAATCCGGCCTCGCGGCTTGCATGTCGAGCCTCTTCATGCAATTGCCAGCCGCATAATCGATACCCATCGGAGGCACGGATGAGCCAGTCTGGAAAGAACGGTCTGACCTATAGCGACGCCGGCGTCGACATCGATGCCGGAAACCTGCTGGTCGAGAAGATCAAGCCGGCGGTTCGCTCGACGCGCCGTCCCGGCGCAGATGGCGAAATCGGCGGCTTCGGCGGCCTGTTCGACCTCAAGGCCGCAGGCTTCAACGACCCGATCCTGGTTGCGGCCAATGACGGCGTCGGCACCAAGCTGAAGATCGCCATCGACGCGGGCATCCACGATACTGTCGGCATCGACCTCGTCGCCATGTGTGTGAACGATCTCGTGGTACAGGGCGCGGAGCCGCTGCTCTTCCTCGACTACTTCGCAACCGGCAAGCTCGATCCAGAACAGGGCGCGGCGATCGTCGGCGGCATCGCGGCCGGATGCCGCGAGGCAGGATGCGCGCTGATCGGCGGGGAAACCGCCGAAATGCCCGGCATGTATGCGGGCGGCGACTACGACCTTGCGGGCTTTGCCGTCGGCGCTGCCGAACGCGGCAAGCTGCTGCCGGCCGGCGATATCGCGGAAGGCGACGTCATTCTCGGTCTCTCTTCCTCCGGCGTTCACTCCAACGGCTTCTCGCTGGCGCGCAAGATCGTTGGCCTTTCCGGCCTGTCCTGGGACGACAAGGCGCCCTTCGACGCCGACAAGACGCTCGGCGCGGCCCTGCTGGAGCCGACCCGCATCTATGTGAAGCCGCTCCTCAAGGCGATCCGCGAGACGGGTGCGCTCAAGGCGCTGGCACACATCACCGGCGGCGGTTTCCCGGAAAACATTCCGCGCGTCCTGCCGAAGCATCTGGCGGCGGAAATCGACCTTGGCGCCATCAAACCGCCGGCAGTCTTCTCCTGGCTGGCAAAGACCGGCGGCGTCGCACAGAACGAGATGCTGCGTACCTTCAACTGCGGCATCGGCATGATCGTCGTGGTCGCGGCAGCGGATGCCGGCCGCGTCTCGGCCATTCTTGAAGCCGAAGGCGAGACCGTTGTCCCGCTCGGGCGGATGATCGCACGCGCCGAGGGCGAGCCCGGCACGCGCTATCAGGGTGTCCTTGCCCTATGACCATGCCGCGCAAACGCGTCGTCGTCTTCATTTCCGGTGGCGGCTCCAACATGCTGGCGCTTGCAGCCGCTTGCGAGGCGAAGGATTTTCCAGCTGAGGTGGTCGCAGTCATCTCCGACAAGTCCACGGCGGGCGGGATCGCCAAGGCTGCCGAGCGCGGCATTGCGACCTTCGTCTTCGAGCGCCGGGACTATGCAGGCAAGGCCGAGCATGAGGCCGCAATCCTTGCGACGCTTGAAAGCCTGTCGCCGGATATCATCTGCCTTGCCGGCTACATGCGCCTGCTGTCCGGCCATTTCATCCAGCGCTTCGAAGGCCGGATCATCAATATCCACCCTTCCCTGCTGCCACTCTTTCCGGGCCTGCATACCCATCAGCGCGCCATCGACGCAGGCATGCGGATCGCCGGCTGCACCGTGCATTTCGTCACCGAAGGCATGGACGAAGGCCCGATCCTCGCGCAGGCGGCCGTTCCGGTCGTGACCGGAGATACATCGGACAGCCTCGCTGCGCGGGTTCTGACCGTGGAACACCGGCTTTATCCGCTCGCCTTGAAGCTGATGGCGGAAGGCAAGGTTCGCATGGAAAACGGCCATGCCGTTCGGGAACCCCAGGATACGCCCCGTCCGGACGACAAGCTGATCGCGGCGTTCTGACGCCTGCGGCAACCTCGACGCTTGAAATGCCGGGCGCGCGCACGCAACATTCCCTGCACATCGATCGAGAAGGCAGGGAATCGCGGTGCCGACTTCACTTTATCGCTTCGTCTGGCAGGTCAGCGGCCCGCATCAGGCTGTCATCGCCATCCTGTCCGTAGTCCTGTTCCTTCTCGGCACGGTACCGCTCGAAATCCAGCGCAGGATCGTCAACGACGCAACCGACCGGCACCCGTTCAGCGCCATCCTCACGCTGGTGGCACTTTATGTGCTTTGCGTGCTTGCCGAAGGAGCCGTAAAACTCGCGCTCAACATCTACCGCAACTGGATCGGCGAGAGATCGGTGCGGTGGCTGCGCCGTGTCGTCTTCGTCTCCGACAAGGTCCATCCCGCTCCCGTCGACATCGGGAAGGAGGGGGCTGAACTTTCAATCGTCATCGCCGAGGCGGAACCCATCGGCGGCTTTGTCGGCGGCGCCATCTCTGAGCCATTGCTGCAGGCAGGCATCCTTGTAACCGTCACCGGCTATCTCATCTATCTCCAGCCGATGATGGCGCTCGTGGTCGTGCTGGTCTTCTGTCCGCAGATCGGTTTCGTGCCGCTGATGCAATCGGCCATCAATCGCCGTGTCGGAGCCAAGATCGACGTCACCCGCCAGATGAGCGCCGGCATCGTCGAGCGCGGCGCGGCGGTCGATACAGATGGCGTGCAGGACAAGAGGATCGAGCAGATCTTCGCGCTCAATATGGGCGTCTACAAGATCAAGTTCACCATGAACTTCCTCATGAATTTCCTCACCCAGCTCGGTTACGCCGGCATCCTGGCCTTGGGCGGCTACTTCGTGGTCACCGGCCAGACCGAAGTGGGAACCATCGCGGCTTTCATCGCGGGACTGGCCAAGATCAACGATCCCTGGGGCGACCTCGTCGACTGGTACCGGGCCGTGAAGGTGACGCAGGTTAAATACGAGATGGTGCGCACCGCGCCATCCCTTGCAAACCTCGCCGAAGCGGATGCCGACGCCCTCGCGTTCTGATCGAACGGCATGCCGCGGCATATCCTGCGCTAGCCAATCATTAACCATTCCGATGCAGGCTCCCCTTGAACAACAAGGGGTTGCAGGGCATGGCGATTCGTTTTTCTCATTTACCGCTGATTGCGTCAGCCGTAGTGGCCATCGCCCTGCCCGCTCGCGCCCAGGACAATTTCTACTCCTCGTCCGACGGTTCGGTGAGCGCGTTTGCCGGCTTCGGCCTCACCAGCCTGGAGGCCGGGGAATACGTCTATGACGGAAGCCACAAGCTCAGCCAGCTCGACTGGGAGAGCAAGAATGTCCCAACGGCCAAGATGGGGGCAACGTTGGAACTCGGATACAACTGGCGCCTGAAAGGCAAGCTCGACATCGGCATGGATGGCGACGGCCACATGGTCGACAGGGACTGGCTGGTCTATTCCATCGATGACTGGACTCACCAGTCCGTCCATCCAGACACCCGGCTCGATCACTATCTGAGCGGCACGATCGAAGCGGACCGAACCCTCTACCAGACCGATACGACACGGCTTTCGCTCGGCGGCGGCCTCGGTTATTCGGACGTGCAGTGGAGTGCCTATGGCGGCAGTTACATCTATTCGACCTATGCGCTGCACGACACGGTCGGCAACTTCGCCGACGGGGAAAAAGGCATCACTTACCGGCAGAAGATTCCCGTCGCCTTCGTTTCCGCCAATGCCGAGCAGCGCATCGGAGCGCTGACCCTTGCCGGCGGCATACAGGGCGGCGCCACCTTCGGCATCAGCGACATCGACGATCACTGGCTGCGCGACCTGCGCTTCTATGACGACATGAAGCCCGCGCCGATGATCGGCGCCAATGTCTCGCTCGACTACCAGCTTCTGCCGTCGGCGTCGATCTACGTGGCCGGCGACTTCCAGAAGGTCTATCACGCCAAGGGCGATACCAAGGTCGAGAGCACGACCAGCTCCGCATCGGCGAATTACGACGACGCGGCAGGTGCCGACTTCCAGTCGTGGTCGGTCTCGTTCGGTCTCAAGGGCCGTTTCTGAGGTCGGCCGGGCCAGCGCCGAAGTTCAAAAATCACTTCTCCGATCAATAAACCCATTTTTGGCCCGGGGCACCCCCAGAAATGGACGGCTCAACCCGTTGAGGAAAAAGAGGAAAACCTTAGTGTCCGTCGGCATTAGAACACGACGCATGGGGGTAATTACATGTCTCTTCTTCGCACCAAAGCCGCTTTGCTGGCGGGTCTTGTCTTCTGTTCTCCGGCGATGGCGGCCGACAATCTGTTCACTTCTCCGGACCAGAGTTTCTCCATCTACGGGGGCATCGGCTTCGCCAATATCAAGGCCGGCGAATATGTCTATGACGGATCGCACAAGCTCAGCCAGCTCGACTGGGAAAGCAAGGGCGTCATGCTCTACAGCCTCGGCGCCACCGCCAATCTCGACAAAAACTGGAGCGTGAAGGCAAACGTCGACATCGGCGCCAACGGCAACGGCCATATGGTCGATTACGATTGGCTTGTCTATTCCATCGATGACTGGACGCATCGCTCCACCCATCCGGACACGCAACTCGACCACTATTTCAACGGCTCGATCGAGGTGGATCGTGATGTCTACTCCGATGACGCGACGACCCTCGATGTCGGGGTCGGTTTCGGCTATTCCGACGTGAAGTGGAGCGCGTTCGGCGGCTCCTATATCTACAGCACCTCCGCCCTGCACGACACCGTGGGCAGTTTCGCCGATGGCGAAAGGGCGATCAGCTACCGGCAGAAGATCCCGGTTGCCTTCCTGGCGGCAAATGCGGAGCACAAGATCGGCGCCTTTACGATTTCGGGCGGACTCAAGGGCGGCCTGAGCTTCGGCATCGAGGATATCGACGATCACTGGATGCGTGACCTGCGCTTCTACGATTCCATGGAAGCGGCTCCGATGTTCGGTGCCAATGTCGCGGTGAACTACGAGTTGACGCAGAATGCTGCGTTCTACGTCGCCGGCAATTTCGAGAAGGTCTTCGAATCCAAGGGTGACGTCCGCATGGTCGACACGACCGGAGCAAGCGAAGACCAGCACTTCTCCAATGGTGCCGGGGCGGATTTCCAGGCCGTTTCGATCTCCTTCGGCCTGAAGGGCAAGTTCTGACAATCCCAGCCCCCCGCGGACGGCCAGCCATGCCGTCCGTCTGGCCGCGAACGTATCTTTGCGCGTTCGCGGCTTTTTTTTCACGCGAGAAGGATCAGCCTTCCCCGGAAAGCCGCGCGCGGTTCAGGGCCGCCCATTGCAGCAGCATGATCGTCTTGGCGTCGCAGATTTCTCCGCTTTCAATCATGGCAAGGGCGCTTTTGAACGGGATGTCCACGAGTTCGATATCCTCGTGCTCCTCGTCCAGCCCTCCACCCTCGGAGACCTTGTCAGCCTGGCTGATCTCGGCATGGAAAAAATGGATTTTCTCCGTTACCGCTCCCGGCGACATGTAGACCGAGAACAGTCGCCTCACCCGCTTGATGTGAAAGCCGGTTTCTTCCTCGGCCTCCCGGACGACCGTCTCAGCGGGATCCTCGCCATGCGCCATGGAGCCGGCCGGCACTTCCAGCAGAAACGGAGCATCTCCCTGGAGATAAACCGGAATTCTGAACTGCCGCACCAGAACCACTGCATCCCGGTGAGGGTCGTGCAGGAGCACGGCAACAGCCTCGCCCCGATCGAAGACCTCCCATTCGAGCTGCGTCGTATCGCCGTCGCGCCCATAGTCGAAAACGACGCGACGCAGGGTGCTCCATCCCTTCCAGACGGTCTCGTCGCTGACGATGTCGATGCCCGTCCGGTCGAAGCGGCTCATTCGCCGTCCTTCGCGAGCCAGACCTTGTTGTCGTGGAAGGCCGCGCCACCATGGGGCGCTACGCAATCGGCGCCGGTCAGCACGTTGATGCCCTCCCCGTCGAGATGCGCCTTGTTCGGCCACAATCCCTCGGCCACGAGCACGCCCGGTTTCACCGCTTCGGTGACCCGCGCATGTATCCTAACCTCGCCGCGCCGGTTGCCGATGCGAACAATATCGCCGACGGCAATCGAAAGCCGTTCCGCATCCTGCGGGTTGACCATGACTTCCGGCCTGCCCTCCTTCTCGACCGAGGTCGGCGTTTCGGCGAAGGTCGAATTCAGGAAGTTGCGCGCGGGAGACGTGGCGAGGCGGAAGGGATGTTCGGCGTCCGCAACCTCGATCAGGTCGACATGATCGGGAAGCGCAGGCAAGGCTGCAACGGGGCCGAGATTGCCGACGTTTGCCGGCGGCTTGTTGGGAGACTTGCCCGCAACCCAATCCGGCCGGAAGCGGAACTTGCCATCCGGATGGCCGAAACCATCGAGGAAATGGGCCGAGCGAAAATCAGGCTGACAGTCGATCCAGCGGCCGGCCTTCAACTCGTCATAGCCGGGCTGTCCGCTTGCCTTCAAAAGCCGGTCGATATGCTCCTCTTCGGAAAGACCGAAGCCCGGATAGTTGGACACGCCGAGACGCTTCGCCAGTTCCTCGATCACGAAGAGATTGGTGCGCACCGTTTCCGGCGGCTCCACCAGCTTCGGCCCGAGGAGGATGTGGCTATGGCCGCCGCCGCGATAGATATCGTCATGCTCCACAAACATGGTGGCCGGCAACACGATATCGGCGACCGCGGCGGTTTCCGTCATGAACTGCTCGTGGACGGCGACGAAGAGGTCGTCACGCAGGAAACCCTGTCTCACCAGCCGCTGTTCGGGCGCGACATTCATCGGATTGGTGTTCTGGATCAGGAGCGCCGTCACCGGCCCGCCATGGCGCAGCGCTTCCGGATCGCCTGTCAGAAGACGGCCGATCTGCGATTGGTCGAGCATTCGGATCGACGGGTCCATATAGGCAGTACCCATCAGTTCCGACTTGTTCAGACGGTAGATATCCCCGTTGTTGTGGAAGGCGCCGCCGCCTTCGTATTGCCAGAGGCCGAGCACGGTCGAGACCGAGAGCGCTGCATGCATGGCCACCGAACCGTTGCGCTGACGGGCAAAACCGTAACCGAGGCGGAAGAAGGTCCTTCTCGTCGTTCCCACCAGCTTCGCCAGCGTCTCGATCTCGTCGACGGAAAGGCCAGTGATGGCTGCCGCCCATTCCGGTGTGCGGCTTTCGAGATGCGCCTCGAGACCTTCGGGATCGTCGGCGTATTTCGCCATGTATTCGCGGTCGGCATAACCGTCGCGGAAGGCGACATGCATCAGCGCACAGGCCAGTGCCGCATCCGTGCCCGGACGGACGATCAGGCCGAGATCGGCCTGCTTCATCGTCGGATTGTCGTAGATGTCGATGACGACGATCTTCGCCCCGCGTTCCTTTCGGGCGCGGGTCGCATGGGTCATGACGTTGACCTGCGTGGCCACCGCATTCGTTCCCCAGATGACGACGCAATCGGCTTTCGCCATCTCACGCGGGTCTGGTCCGCGAAGCGCACCGGTTCCCATGACATAGCCGGTCCAGGCCATGTTGGTGCAGATCGTGCCCAGGAAGCCGGAATAGCGCTTGGCGTGGCGCAACCGTTCGATCGAGTCGCGCTGCACCTGCCCCATGGTGCCAGCGTAGAAATACGGCCAGATTGCTTCTGAGCCGTGCGCCGCTTCCGCCTTGACGAAAGCATCGGCAATCTCGTCGAGGGCAGCCTCCCAGGAAACTTCCTGCCAGTCGCCCGCGCCCTTTGCTCCCTTGCGCCGTTTCGGCGTCAGAAGCCGGCCCGGATGATAGAGCCGCTCGGCATAACGGGCGACCTTGGCGCAGATGACGCCGGCAGTATAGCTGTTGTCGGGTGCCCCGCGTACGCGGCCGATGCGGCCGTCCGGCTCGACGTCGACGTTGAGCGCGCAGGCGGAGGGACAGTCGTGCGGACAGACCGTGTGACCGGTCTTACGAATAGGGCTCGCGATGTTCATGGCTTTTGTATATTGCAAGCTCGAAGGTGCCAAAAGGCCCATTCAAACAAATCATCGTAACCATCAGGATGCCAGATGAACTATCGCCACATCTATCACGCGGGCAATTTCGCCGACGTGCTGAAGCATGCGGTTCTGGCGCGCCTGATCGTCTACTTGCAGCAGAAGGACAAGGCCTTCCGCCTGCTGGATACGCATGCGGGCATCGGGCTCTACGATCTCTCGTCGGAAGAGGCCCAGAAGACCGGCGAATGGCAGGACGGAATCGGCCGCCTCATCGAGGCGGAACTGCCCGAGGCGGTCGCGACCTTCCTTGCTCCTTATCTCGATGCGGTGCGCACGCTCAATCCGGCCGGTCCGATCCGGCTCTATCCCGGTTCGCCGAAGCTTGCACGGGTGCTTTTCCGCCCGCAGGACCGGCTGTCCGCCATGGAACTTCATCCGGACGACTGCCGCGCGCTGTCGCGTCTTTTCGAGGGCGATTATCAGGTGCGCGTGACCGAACTCGACGGTTGGCTGGCGCTCGGCGCCCATCTGCCGCCCAAGGAAAAGCGCGGTATCGTCCTGGTCGATCCCCCCTTCGAGATCGAAGGAGAATATGAGCGGCTGGTCGACGGTCTTTCCCGCGCCTGGCGGCGTTTTTCGACGGGCGTCTATTGCCTGTGGTATCCGATCAAGAAAGGCGCGCCGATCGCTGCCTTCCATCAGGCGCTCAAGGACCTGGAAATCCCGAAGATGCTGTGCGCCGAGCTTTCCGTCCGCAGCGACCGCGAAACGACCGGCCTTTCCGGCTCCGGCCTCATCATCGTCAACCCGCCCTATACGCTGAAAGAGGAACTGCATGCGGCGCTGCCGGAACTGAAGCGCGTGCTGGCCAAGGACCGCTTCGCCTCGCAGCGCTGCTTCTGGCTGAGGGGCGAGGAGCAGGCCTGACAACCGGCGGGACGCACCCGCGAGGTCCCTTGACGTTACCGATGTTTCTCAACATTGTGGCGGCTCACTGGGGAGATTCATCATGACGAAACGTCTGCTGATCCGCGCCGCGCTGTCGCTCGCAAGCTTCATGCCCCTCGGCGTCGCCACAGAGAGCCTTGCGGCAACGCCGTCCTGCGAACAGGTGGCCGGCCATGTCAGCTCCCGCTTCACCCGCAACAACCGCGACTTCCTGAAGATCAATCTCGCCGTTCAGGATTTCGGTAGCATCCGCGAAGGCCGCTTCGAGCCGGCCGACGACACGCACAGGGTCGAGCGGCGCTACTGCCAGACGACAATCACAGGAACAGACGGCCAGCGTCGCAAGCTCTGGTATCTCATCGAAAGCACATGGGGTTTCGCGGGCGTCGGCCCTTCGGTCGAGTTCTGCGCCAGCGGCCTTGACCCCTGGCATGTCTACGGCGCCCATTGCGCTTCGCTGCGCTGAGCCGGGTCGATCGGCGAACGCCATGTCCCGGTATGCAGGTTTCATTGCCCTCGCCTTGCTGGCTCTGGCGGCCTTCGCCTACACCGCTTTCAAGCCCTCCGGCACGTCCACCCCGTCACCGGCGCCACAGGAGAGCACGATGCTGCCGCCGGCGGCTCCCTCCCCGGCGCGACTGCCGCAGGGAACGGGGTTCGATTTCTACGTACTGGCCCTGTCGTGGTCGCCGACCTTCTGTTCGCTCAATCCGGGCGGCAATAATCGCGACCAGTGCCATGCATCGAAGGATTACGGTCTTGTCGTCCATGGGCTCTGGCCACAGTTCGAACGCGGCTACCCGGAATCTTGCGCCAGCGATGCTCCCCAACGGGTGCCGGAGAGCATCGGTCGGGCGATGCTCGACATCATGCCGAGCATGGGTCTGATCGGGCATGAATGGCGCAAGCATGGAACCTGCTCGGGATTGGGCCAGGTCGACTATTTCTCCATCACCCGCACCGCCTATGAAAAGGTGAACGCGCCCCCCGCCCTGTCAAATGCGGGGCAGGAAACCAGGATATCTCCTGAGGCACTGGAAAAGCAGTTTCTCGATGCCAATCGCGGGCTGGAGCCGCTCGGTATCGCCGTCACCTGCGAGGACGGCAAGTTCGAGGAAGTGCAGATCTGCATGACAAAGGATCTGGAATTCCGCACCTGCCCCGAAGTCGACCGCAACAGCTGCCGGCAGCGGAACATCACCATACCGCCTCAGCGGTAAAGACCGCAAAAGAGAATGGATCAGACATGAAGCTGCTTTTTTCGACCACCTCCCCCTATTCGTCCAAGGTCCGCATGGCCGCCCGCTATCTCGGGATCGATCTCGAAGAGGTGAAGGTCAATACCAGCGACGACCCGCCAGTGCTGATCCATGCCAATCCGCTCGGCAAGATCCCGACGCTGATTACCGACGAAGGCGAAGCCATCTTCGACAGCCGCGCGATCATGCACTACCTGCATCGCATTTCCGGCAAGCAACTCTATCCCAAGAAGGATGAAAAACGGACGGAAGCGGAAGTTTTGGAAGCGCTCTGCGACGGGATCAACGATTGCCTGCTGGCGATCGTCTACGAGAAGCGTTTTCGCCCGCCGGAACTGGTCAGTCAGGCCGCCATCGACCGTCAGTGGGAAAAAGTCCTGCGCTCCCTCGAGCATCTCGACAACAACATGCCGAAGACCGGCAAGAAGCTGCATGGCGGCCATTTCGCCATGGCAAGCCTGCTCGGCTATCTCATGCTGCGTTTTCCCGGCCAATGGGAAAACGGTCATACCGAACTGACCGGATGGCCGATCAAGTTCGCCAAGCGCTTCGAAAACTATGGCGCGCTGCGGCCGCAGTCCTGAGGAATAACGAATTCCAGACAACAAAAAAGCCGGGCTTGCGCCCGGCTTTTCCTGAGTTCGATCCTGACAGGGATCAGAACTTGACGCCCATACCGACCTTGACGCTGTGGTCGTCGAAGCCCTTGGAAACGTTGGTGCCGTCGAGGTCGAAGTCGCGCTTCTGGTAGTCGCTGTAGCGATACTCGACGCGAGCGGTGACATTGTCGGTGACCATCGCTTCGACACCGGCGCCGACGGTGTAACCCGCAGCAATGCGCTCGTCGCTGTCGGTGGCGCTTTTCAGCTCGTGGTTCGCGACAGCAAGACCGGCCGTGCCGTAGATCAGGAACGGATTCATGTCGTAACCGACGCGGCCGCGGATCGAGCCGTTGACGCCCTGGGTGCCCTTGTAGCCGGCGCCGGCACTGCCGTCTTCGCCATTGTAACCGAGATCGGCTTCAGCACCATAGACAAGCTGGCCGTTCTGCATGTTGTAACCACCGTAGACGGCACCGCCGAGCGCCTTGGCGTCGCGGTTATTTGCACCGTCGAAACGACCGAAGTCGTAGGTGGCCATACCGCCCACATAGGCACCGGACCAGTTGCCTGCCGGAGCGGCATAGTTGTCCGAAGCAGCCGGAGCCTCCGGAATCTGGTCAACGGCATCGGCGGCGCTTGCAGCCTGGATAGCAGCAAAGCTCGTGGCGGAAGCCAGAAGAATCATAGTGAGGGTACGCATACTAGTCTCCTTTCAGTTCACTGCCGCGCTTAATCCTTACAAACAGCGGCGAGAACGATAGTTAGAAATCCCTGCCCGTTCCGAAGGAATACATGGCGGTGAAATGAGGAATTGAAAGAGCCAAAATATGAAATGATTGTGGCGCAGCAGTGACCAAAATGGGATGTTGCTTTGCGACAACACAAAATTTGTTAACCATAACAAATTCTAAACGCGACAATACACCATTAATTCCGAATTAAACTTAAGTTAAACCAAGTATTTCTTAAGGCGCCTGCACAAAAAGAATTTCCTCGCCCCTGTTCAACGTGGCGGCAAACGACATATATGCGCAACAGCCGCTCAGGCAGTCGGGTTGGAACACAATGAAAGCAAGCATACTCAAGACCGCTCTGGTAACCGGTTCCGCAAAGAGACTTGGCGCAGCCATCGCGGAGGACCTCGCGCGCCATGGTTTTGCCATCGCAATCCATGGCAACGGATCGATTGAGGAGGCGCAGGCTCTTGCCGCACGGCTGCGCGCCGAAGGGCACGAGGCCGTCGCGCTGAAAGCCGATTTGCGCGATGTGAAAGAAACCACCGAACTGATGCGGATGGCGTCGGCGGAACTCGGGCCGATCGGCCTCCTCGTCAACAATGCCTCCGTCTTTCTCGAAGACAGCGCCGACCGGTTCGAGGCGGAGCATTTCGCGGCGCATTTCGACCTGCATGTGCGTGCGCCGGCCATTCTTTCCGCCGGGCTTGTCCAGCAATTGCCGGCGGACGCCCAAGGCCTGATCGTCAACATCATCGACCAGCGGGTTCTGGCGCTGACGCCAAGATTTTTTTCCTATACACTATCGAAATCGGCGCTGATGACGGCGACTCACACCATGGCGCAGGCCTTTGCTCCAAAGGTGCGCGTCAACGCCATCGGTCCCGGTCCGACCCTCAAGAGCGTGCGCCAGACCGAAGCCGATTTCCAGGCGCAGATCGATGCCCTGCCGCTTGAACAGGGTCCTCGGCTGGAGGAATTCGGGCGGACGATCCGCTTTCTTTTTGACACGCCGTCGATCACCGGCCAAATGATTGCGCTGGATGGCGGACAACATCTCGCCTGGCGCTTGCCGGGCGCCACGGAGATCAATGAATGACCGGAGGAAAGCTGCCGGATGGCGGCATTCTCTATGACGAAACGGAAGAAGACGACGAAGACGCCATCGTCGAGCCCGAGGCTCCGCAGGCCACAGCCGTCATCGACTGGAACGAGGGCGCAGTCAGCCATGAGGGGCTGACAGGTGCCGCACTGATCGGCGAATTCGTCAAGCAGTTGCCGAACGGCCCTGGCGTCTATCGCATGCTGAATTCCGATGGCGACGTTCTTTATGTCGGCAAGGCGCGCAGCCTGAAGAAGCGCGTGAGCAACTATGCGCAGGGACGACTTCATTCCAACCGGCTGACGCGCATGGTGCGTGAGACCACCCATATGGAATTCGTCACGACTCGGACCGAGGTCGAGGCGCTGCTGCTGGAAGCGAATCTCATCAAGCGCTTGCGGCCGCGCTTTAACGTGCTGCTTCGCGACGACAAGAGCTTTCCCTATATCCTGATTACCGGCGACAGCCGTGCTCCCGCGATCTACAAGCATCGCGGCGCAAGGGCGCGCAAGGGCGACTATTTCGGCCCCTTCGCTTCCGCGAGCGCGGTCGGCCGCACGATCAATTCGCTGCAGCGGGCGTTTCTCTTGCGCACCTGCACCGACAGCGTGTTCGAGACGCGCACGCGGCCGTGCCTGCTCTATCAGATCAAGCGCTGTTCCGCCCCGTGCACCCACGAGATCACCGACGAGGGCTATGCCGGGCTGGTCAAGGAGGCCAAGGACTTTCTTTCCGGCAAGAGCCAGAACGTCAAGGAAGCCATGGCGCGGGCCATGAACGAAGCGGCGGAAGAACTGGACTTCGAGCGGGCCGCCGTGTTCCGCGACCGTCTTGCCGGCCTTTCGCATGTGCAGAGCCACCAGGGGATCAACCCAGCCGGCGTCGAGGAAGCGGATGTCTTCGCCATCCATCACGAAGGCGGACTTTCCTGCATTCAGGTCTTCTTCTTCCGCACCGGACAGAACTGGGGCAACCGCGCCTATTTCCCCAAGGCCGATCCACAGCTCACCGGCGCCGAGGTGCTCAACGCCTTTCTCGCGCAGTTCTACGACGACAAGCCCTGCCCCCGGCAGATCCTCCTCTCCGAAACCGTCGAGGAACAAGATCTTCTGGCAGCGGCGCTCACCGAGAAAGCGGGACACAAAGTCTCGATCCTCGTCCCTCAACGGGGTGAGAAGAAGGATCTGGTGGACCACGTCAACGCCAATGCGCGCGAGGCCCACGGCCGCAAGCTGGCGGAGACAGCCTCGCAATCGCGGCTGCTCGCTGGCTTCGCCGAGACCTTCGGTCTTTCCTATGTGCCGCGCCGGATCGAGATCTACGACAACTCCCACATCATGGGCACCAATGCCGTCGGCGGCATGGTGGTGGCGGGGCCGGAGGGCTTCGTCAAGGGTCAGTATCGCAAGTTCAACATCCGCTCGACCGACATCACGCCCGGCGACGACTTCGGCATGATGCGCGAAGTGATGACACGGCGCTTCTCGCGCCTCCTCAAGGAAGAAGGCAAACCGGACCGCTCGACTCCTCCCGAGGATTCGGCGGACGCCCCCTTCCCGGCATGGCCCGACGTGATCCTGATCGACGGCGGTCAGGGGCAGATGACGGCGGTGCGCGCGATACTCGACGAGCTCGGCATCCGCGACTGCGTGACGGCCATCGGCGTCGCCAAGGGCGTCGATCGCGACGCGGGCCGGGAACGCTTCTTCACGGAAGGCAAGCCCGACTTCACGCTGCCGCCGCGCGATCCGGTCCTCTATTTCATCCAGCGCCTGCGCGATGAGGCACACCGTTTCGCCATCGGTTCCCACAGGGCGCGCCGCAAGAAGGAAATGGTCAAGAATCCACTCGACGAAATCTCGGGGATCGGACCCACACGCAAAAGGGCCCTGCTCCAGCATTTCGGCACAGCCAAGGCCGTTTCGCGCGCCGCGATGTCCGACCTTCTGGCAGTCGACGGCATCTCGGAGGCCGTGGCGCGGCTGGTCTACAATCACTTTCATGAAAACGCCGCAGACTGACGTCACGAAGCATATTGCAGGCGTCGATTTCCTATAGACAATTCAAAAAAGTTGGGTTGACGCTTCCGGTTTAAAGCCGTCATCTACAACCGAAATTTTCCGGCAGCAGGACATCATGGCATCGCGCGCATACAATCTTCCGAATATCCTGACCTACGGGCGCATTGTGGCCGTGCCGATCATCGTTCTGTGCTTCTTCATCGAAGGCAAGCTGCAGAGCTCCGACTTCGCCAGATGGACGGCGCTGTGGCTGTTCATCATCGCTTCGATCACCGACTTCTTCGACGGCTATCTCGCCCGCATCTGGAACCAGACGTCCAATATCGGCCGTATGCTTGACCCGATCGCCGACAAGCTGCTGGTCGCCTCCGTCCTGCTGCTGATGGCGGCCGACGGCACCATCGCCGGCTGGTCGCTCTGGGCGGCGATCACGATTCTCTGCCGCGAAATCCTGGTTTCCGGCCTGCGGGAATATCTGGCGGCGCTGAAAGTCAGCGTTCCCGTCACCCGTATCGCCAAGTGGAAGACGACGCTGCAGATGGTCGCCATCGCTTTCCTGCTGGCAGGTCCGGCCGGGGACAAGGTTCTCCCCTACACGACGGAAATCGGTATTACGCTGCTGTGGATCGCCGCACTCCTGACCATCTACACCGGCTACGACTACTTCCGGGCCGGCGTGAAGCACATCGTGGACGAATGACCATGGTGAAGCTCGTTTATTTCGCCTGGGTGCGGGAACGGATCGGAAGGGGCGAAGAAGAGGTGGAGCTTCCCGCCAGCGTGAAGACCGCCGGCGACCTGATTTCCCATCTTGCGACCCTCGGCGAGGAATACGAGGCAGCCCTGCAGTTTCCCAAGGCTATCCGCGTGGCGCTCGACCAGGAGCATGTGGAACACGACGAACCCATCGGCGGAGCGCGCGAGATCGGGCTTTTCCCGCCGATGACGGGCGGATAACTACGCCACGCCGGACGCACGGGATATTCGGCGCGCTTCGCCGAACAGGAAATGGGGGACGAGACGATGACCGTCATTCCGATCATCCGCGTACAAGCCGAGGACTTCGACGGCGCGGCCGAAACGCGCGCCATCACCGGGGGACGCCGGGATATCGGCGCCCTGGTCTCCTTCATCGGACTTTGCCGCGACGAAGGCGGTTCGCTCTCGGCCCTGGAACTGGAGCATTATCCCGGCATGGCGGAAGCGGAAATGCGCCGCATCGCACTGGAGGCCATCGAGCGCTTCCATCTTCAGGCGCTCACCGCCATTCACCGTTTCGGACGGATCGAGGCCGGAGCACAGATCGTCCTGGTCATCGCGGCGGCACCGCACCGGCAGGCTGCCTTCGACGGCGCCAGTTTCATGATGGATTATCTGAAGACCTCGGCTCCGTTCTGGAAGAAGGAGCACATGCTGGACGGGGTGAGCGGACAGTGGGTGGCAGCCAGGGACGCCGACGACCGCGCCCGCGACAAGTGGCGATAATCAAGGAAGGGGCCGCTCCCGACGGCTTGCGACCAGAAGCAGGACCAGCGCCGAGATGATCGCGGCATCCCGCCACAGAAGCGGCGCATAGCCGCCCCAGAGGGTTTCAGCGAGACCGACCAAAGCGGCCCCCAGCGCCGATTTCAAAGGCACGGAATATCCACCGACGGCGGCGATCAACACGATCTTCAGGCCGAACAGCAGGCCGGAGGCAAAATCCATCGAGCCATAATAGGATGTCGCGAGAATGCCGCAGATCGCGGCAATCGACGCTGCCGACACATAGGACAGAACAAAGACACCATCGGCATCGACACCGCAAAGGCGCGCGGCACGGGGATCGTCCGCCACCGCCCGCCAGGCCCTGCCTAGACGGCTGCGGGTCAAGACGGCATGGCCGACGGCAACCAGTCCGGCCATGAACGCCGCGCTGCCAAGCTGGATGACCGTCAGGCCGACCTCGAAGCCGTCCTGCCGCCAGAAGACGATGCGCCCGTTCAAAAATGGCGAAAGCCAGAGTTCGCGGCTGTTCATCGACAGACGCATGAATTCCGAGAGCAGGAGGACCAGCGCCAGCGATGCGACGATCACCGCATTGGTCGAGGCGTTGTGCAGCGGCCTCAGAACATGCCGGGCAATGCCTGAGCCGACAGTCGCCGTGTAGACCAGCGAAGCGGCTGACGCGAGCGCCAGCGTCGCCGGCAGCACGAGAAAGAGTCGATTCCAGCCGATATGGGCAAACAACAAGAAGACCTGCCCGGCAAAGGCAAAAAGCGCGCCGTAGGTGATATCCGGACGCCGGGTCATGCCGAAGGCAAGCGCATAGCCGAACGCGAGCGCAGCATAGAGCGCGGCAATCGGTACGGCATTGACCAATTGTTGCAGCAGGTAGGACATTGTCGCCTCCTCGCGCATTTATAACTAGTAAACATATTTTTACCAGTTATAATTCCGCCATGAGCTTCACTTGGACTCCTCACCGTTTTGCCGGCGGCGCGCTGGCGCTAGACGTGGCGAACAGCGTCATCCTGCGCTTCGATGCGCAGCGAACCGTCGATCGCTTCGCCGACGATCGCCAGTTGGACAACTTTGCCGCCGCCGCCTCCACCTTTTCCGCCGAGAGGGCTCTGTTCGGCGACCTTGCGGCCGTTTCCAGGCAAAACCGGGAGCGGCTGATCGCACTGCGCGAGGCGATCGACCGTTATTTTCGCGGCCGCACTCTCGGACGGGAGAGCCGCACGGCACTCGCCGAGTTACTGGATGCCGCCGCCGCCGCCTTGAGAGGCGCGGAAAGCGAGCAGTCGCTGGAAGCGGCGACGGCTCGTTCGGCGCTCGCATTAATCAGCGTGCCGGAGCCTGAACGAATGAAGATCTGCGGCAATTGCGGCTGGTTGTTTCTCGACAGAAGCAAGAACCGGAGCCGGGCGTGGTGCGACATGGCGGTCTGCGGCAACCGGGTGAAGGCGAACCGCCATTATCGCAGGAAGAAGGAAGGACAGTCATGACGGCCCGGATCACCGCAACCGTCCTGTTCATGCTCGGCGTCGCGGCCCTTGCAGGATGCCAACGCGAAGAGGAAGGACCGCTTACGATTTCCGGCAAGCTTTTCGTCTTCAACTACCGGGTCGCCAAAGCCACCTACCTGCTCACCCTGGCGCGCAACGGCCCCCTGCCCGAGGAAAGCTATGCGGAAGCCGCATTCGAGAATCCGGCCGGCGGTGAACCGATCAGGACACGCGAGAAGATCTTTCCCTTCTGGGAAAGGATCACGCTCGAAAGCCCGCCCATCCATTGTGTGCGCAAGGAACGCCCCTATGCGGTTGCAATCCGCATCGTCGACGGCCGCGGCGAACTGCTGCAATCCATCGACACGACGGTCACTTCCGATGTGGATCAGAGCATCCTGCCCGCGAAACCTCTCGTCGTCGGTCCGGTCTACACGGAAAATCCCGAGGTTTTCAAACCGGACGGATCGGCGGATTTCTCACCCGAGAAGGGATGCGATTACGGCGAAGGGAAAAGCTGACGCGGATGCCCGCACAGCGGATCAGACCCGAGCCGTGGTCTCCCGCTCGACGAGATGAAAACCCAGATCGATCTGGGTTTCCGGCTGAACGCCGTCGCCGGAGGCGCGAACGATCATGTCGACCGCCCTGTAGCCGATCTCATAACGCGGCACGCGGACCGTCGTCATGCTTGGCATCGACGCACCGGCATATTCGAGGTCGTTGAAACCGCAAATACCGAAATCCTCCGGCATCCGTATGCCGCGCCGCTGGCATTCGAACAATGCGCCGAGAGCGATATCGTCATTGTGGCAGAAGGCTGCGTCGGCGTCCGGCACCTTGCGAAGCAGACGGTCGAGCAGATGCCCTCCCAATCCGACACTCGTGTGGACATCGAGCGAGAATACGAGGTCTGGATCGTAGAGACCTGCCTTCTCCATCACTGCGCGATAGCCGTCGAGACGGCGCCGGCTGCGGATATCCCAGCGACCGCCCATCAGAGCTATCCGCCGAAAGCCTCGCTGGAGCAGGTGGCTTGTGGCCGCCTCGGCAGCAAGGCGGTGGCTTATGCCGATCGCCATGTCGGTCGGTTCACTGGTTATGTCCATGATCTGCACGACCGGACAGGGAGCCTTTTTCAGCAGGTCCAGAACGTCAGGATGTTCCTCGACACCGGCGATGATGATACCGGCGGGGTTCTGGGCAAAGAACAGGCGCAATTGCTTGATCTCATCTGCGGGTTCGTAATGCGTATTGGCATATTGTATTCGCAGGTCGGTCGAGCGGACCCGATCTTCTATGCCGCGCATGACCCCGAAGAAGGCGTAGTTGGTCAGGGCCGGAGAAAGCACTCCGATGATGCCGCTGTTCTGGCTGGCCAGCGCCCGAGCGGCGAAATCCGGCACGTAGCCCATGTCCTCGACGATCTTCAGTATCGCTTCGCGAAGAATCGGAGAGACTTTCTCCGGATTCCGCAGCGCTCTCGAAACCGTGATGGAACTTACTCCCGCAGCAGCCGCCACATCGAGAAGCGTTACTCTTTCCTGACGCTGACGTCGCCGCCTCGTTCCCAAATGCCCCACCCGCCGCCTGTCGGCTGCCTGACGTCGAACGACCAAACGTCGACGTCTCCCCATTCGGCAACCTTTAATTGTGAAGAATATCGAATTTTAGTTTCACTCGCAATCGATGCACTGTGGAAAACCGGGCAAATACACTCCCCAGGAGTTGGGGGAGGATCAAGAAATGCCGACATGAACCAAAAAAGGTCAGTTTTTTCAGCGCAAGGATTTCGAGGTTTCCAATCCTTCAGTCACGTTCAGGCAAGATGCCGCGCGAGAAAGGCACTCGCCCTGTTAATGCCTTCGGCTGAGATCGAATGACCCAGGCTCTGCACGATCAGCGTTTCGACCGGAACGCCCAGGGCCTTCAACCGCCTTTCCGCCTCCAGCGTTTCCCCGACGGGAATGACGCCGTCCATGGCGCCGTGCTGCAGCAGCACGGGCGTGGGCGGGATATTGTCCGCCATATCGTCGGTCGAGAGCCGTCCCGAAAGGCCAACGACGGCGCCCACCGGCCAGCGCCCCGAGACCAGCGCATCGAGCGCCATGATCGTACCCTGCGAAAAACCGAGAAAAGCCACACGGTCCAGCCGGCCGTAGAACCCGTTCCTTTTTATGGATTCGCTTACGACGGCATCGAATGCGCCGCGCGCGGCGCGGATCCTTTCGGCCCGATTTTCGGCCGTTACGCCGACAACGCTGAACCATTGGTGGCCGGAGTTGAAATCGCAGGGATGCGGCGCATTCGGCGCATCGAAAACGATGCCCGGCAGCGCCGGTGCCATGACGGGAACCAGTGCGGCGAGGTCGGCACCGCTGGAGCCGACGCCGTGCAGGAGGATTACAAGAGCTTTTGCCTCGGTATTCGTCATTGTCTTTCCCGGAAGAGTCAGGCGGAGGGGTAAACTGCGCTCAGACCGACCGGTGCGAGACCTGGGAGATCCGGCCCGACCGGTACGATGCCGTTCGGATTGAGCGCCTTGATGGAGTAATAGCCCTGCTTGATATGGTCGATGCTGACGGTCTCGGCGACGCCCGGAATCGCCAGAACCCGATAAAGATAGGCGTTCAGCGCCGGATAGTCGGCGATGCGCCTCAGGTTGCACTTGAAGAGCCCGAAATAGGCGGCATCGAAGCGTACCAGCGTCACGAAAAGACGAATATCGGCTTCGGTCAGATTGGCCCCGAAGAGATAAGGTTCTCCGCCGGCGAGCCGCTCCTCCAGTTCGTCGAGCATGGAGAAGACCTCCGCGAACGCCTCTTCATAAGCAATCTGCGTCGTTGCGAAGCCGGCGCGATAGACGCCGTTATTGAGACGCGGATAAATGCGGTCGTTGAGCGCATCGATCTCGTCACGAAGCGGCTCCGGATAAAAATCGAACGTGTCATCCGCCAGTTCGCCGAAGCCCGAATTCAGCATGCGCAGGATATCGGCCGACTCATTGTTCACGATAGTCTTGCGCTGCTTGTCCCACAGAACCGGCACCGTGGCGCGCCCGGTGTAATGCGGATCCGCGCTTGTATAGATCTGGTGCATGTAGGTGGCGCCGTTCAGTGTATCGAGGTTCGATCCGGGATAGGTTCCGAACCGCCATCCCTCGGCGGAAAGGGCCGGCTCCACGACGGAAACGGAAATGGCGCGGTCGAGCTTTTTCAGCTTGCGGCCGATCAGTGTGCGCGACGCCCAGGGGCAGATCAGAGCGACATAAAGATGATAGCGCCCGGCCTCCGCCTTGAAGCCGCCCTCACCCGTCGGGCCGGCGCTGCCATCCGGCGTGACCCAGTTGCGAAAACCCGAGACCTGCCGCACGAAACCACCCTTCGCATCGGTCGCCTGGACCGGATGCCACTCGGCCGTCCATTTGCCATCGACAAGCATGATTGTTTCTCCTCAGTTCGCGGCCGTATCGCGGGTCTCGAAGGCGATCTTCGTGCCCCAGGGATCGGCTATGGTGAAGGCCGTGGCTGCCGCAGACGTATCGAGGCGATGCCGGACCGGATCGACGAAACGCGACCCGGCAATGAACTCGACGCTTTCCAGGCCCGTGCTCGGATAGTTGCGCGGGCCGGCTCCCCGGCTGTTCCAGATATTGGTCGCCAGATGGTGGTGATAGCCGTTGACGGCGTAGAAGGTGCCGCCCGGATAGCGGCTGGTGATGTCGAGACCGAGAACCCCATGATAGAAGGCCTCGGCGGCATCTATCGCGCCGACCTGCAGGTGAACATGGCCAATGCACGAGCCTTCGGGAAATCCCTTCCAGCGATCGTCACCGGCAGTCGCGAGAATGCTGTCGATGTCGAGCCGGTCGGACGGCATGTAGACCTGACCGTCGCGCCAACGCCATTCGAGGATCGGGCGATCGGCATAGATCTCGATGCCGTTTCCTTCCGGGTCGGAGAGATAAAGCGCCTCGCTGACGGCATGGTCGGAGGCGCCGGCGACCCTCGCCCGGCTCTCCATCGCATGGCGTATCCAGCGCCCGAGATCGGCGCGCGACGGCAACAGGAAAGCGGTGTGAAAGAGGCCGGCCTCGCGCGGAGAACGACGGCGGGCAGATATATCGCGGCGCAGTTCGAGCAGGGTTTTGCCGCCAGCGCCGAGTTCGACGGATGCGGCATCGCCTCTCAGCAGATGAAGGCCGACCACCTGCCGATAGAAACTGCTGACGGCATCGAGGTCGTTTACGGTCAGCACAACGCGACCGATCGCGAAGCTGTTGTCCGCGACGGTTTTAACGGTATCAGCCTTGTGCCGCCGAACGGAGGAAATGACGGAGCCATCGACCATGAGCAATCTCCCAGACGATACGAACAGAGGTTCGTCCGGTTCGATATGCATCATTTCCATTCGAAGTATTATCCCATTAATCGGACGAAAATTACGTCCAAAATGGAATTAATCATCTCGCCAACCAACATCCCATGGGGGCTCGCCGCGGAAACGCTCCGCCAGGAAATCGACGAGCACACGCACTTTCGCGGCAAGGTAGCGGCCAGGCGGATAGAGCGCGTAGAGGCCACGAGGTTCATCTTCCAGCCCCTGGAAGAGCTGGCGAACGTCGCCGGCGGCGAGAGCGGCACCGGCAACGAAACTCGGCACCCGAGCGATCCCGAGGCCGGCCACAGCCGCCGACAGGCAGGCCTCGGCGTTGGAAAAACGCATCCGCCCGTGAACGGAGACGGCGATGACCGCTTCCCCGCCGGGCCGAAAACGCCACTGCAGGGGATCACGGAAATTGGTATCGACGATGCAGGCATGGCCCGCGAGTTCCTCGGGCGCCATCGGCGTGCCGTGGACGGCGAGATAGGCGGGCGAGGCGATGACGACGATACGGATGGCGCAGAGCCGCCTCGCGATCAGCGTGCTGTCGGCCGGGTGACCGATCCGCACGGCAACATCGAATCCCTCCTCCACCAGATTGACAGGCCGGTCCGAGAAACTGACGTCGATCTGGATGTCCGGATATTGCTCGGCGAAAGCGTTCAGCAAAGGTGCGAGCTGGCGGGTGCCGAACGTGATCGGCGCGGCAATCCGCAAAAGGCCGGAGGGTGCGGCGGAGACATTGCGGACGGAGGCGTCGAGCTGGTCGAATTCCTCGAGCAGCGCCCTTGCCCTTTCGCAATAGGAGGTGCCGGCCTCGGTCGGCGAAAGCACCCTGGTCGTGCGTTTGATGAGTTGCACGCCGAGTTCGGCTTCAAGGCGCGAGACCAACTTTGACGCCTGGCTGCTGCTGATGCCGAGCCGGGCTGCAGCGGCGGCAAAGCTGCCCGTATCCATCACGGCGACAAACATCCGGATGCAATCCAGTCGATCCATGCTCTGCGGTTCTCCGGCCCTGCCACGCGATATCGGACAAGCCCTACACGGCGCCGGCGGAAATGTCAGTTCCCGTGCGTGGGATCGTCTTGTTATCCGCCGTTCACGAGAGCGAGAATGAGCTGGTGGACATTGCCGCCATCGCTCATTTCGACGCGGTCGAAATCACGGCTTCGCTGGCGTTCGGCGCGGGAAAGCTCACCCAGCCGGCTGGTCAGCTCGGTCCTGATCTTCTTGCAACCCGGATCGTCAGCGACGGTCAGGCCGACCGATACCGCCTCGATCTGCCGAACGAGTTCCTTGATGAAATCGCCATGCACACGTTCATGCGCCTGGATGCCGGCATAGAAGCGGTCCCACTTCTGCCGGACGGCCGGAGGTAAGGGATTGGCCGGCTTCGGCAACGTATAGGTGATGATGAGCTTCGGAACCGCGCTCGCCAGAACGCAGGCAGTGCCGCGGGGCTGGTAATCCCGCCGCCAGGTCAGCTTGAAACCGGTATGGGCGATGGCGCGCACGTCACCGCCGATCACCGGGCCACGTTCGCCGATGGAGGCGTAAAGTTCGGGGCCGGTCTGTCCGCGGATCGAATAAGTCTCGATCTTCTCGATGGCCTGCCAGGCGCTCTGCGCGGCAGCGGGCGATGCAGCAAACACGGCGATAGCTACCGACCAGCCGATAAGAAATGTGCTCTTCACAAAAAATCCCTGAACAGAAAGATCCTGCCGCGACGAACAACCGCCGGCCTGGCCTCGATATATCGGGGCAAACGGACGGAAAATCCAGCGTATTGCTTTCGCCCTTCCCGCTCTCGGCATACCCGGTCCCCGCCAGACAGCACAAGACCAGAAAACCGGGCTGCTTCGCCTCATTTCGGCACAAGGCGGACATATGCGTTCACCCAGGTTTAGGGACCATATCAAGTGCCTGTGAAAGCAACACAATTCGATGCTGCGCTCGCGAAATGACCTGCTATCAGAGAGCCAGCCACCATGATGGTGGTCAGGGACCCGCAGTCCCCCTACCCCTTAAACTTGCGGGTCCCGCCCTGGTCGGAGCTTTTCGATCGTCTCGATAAGCAACGCCTCCGGCGATTCGTTTAAGCGGAAATTCACCGCGCAAAAAATGAGACAAATCTCCCCCTCGACGGGACGAGGCGGCGGCCCACAGCCCGCCTCCGTCGGAGGCTCGATCCCGAAATTCAAAGCCCGAATATTCCGCCGCCCGGCGCTTGCGGGCGGCCCTTTCCGCGTATGAAGGGAATGCAATTCCGACCTATCGCAGGCGAAAGCGTATGCTGTATCTACCGGGATATTTTCGGGAAAACCTGTTCGGGATCAGGCGGTTAACTGGTCGGAGTGGAGTGATTCGAACACTCGACCCCCACGTCCCGAACGTGGTGCGCTACCAGACTGCGCTACACTCCGTGACCAGTGGCGCCTCTATAGTCCAGCCTTTTTTGTTGCACAAGCGGGTTGGCGGAAAAATTCCGATAAAAGATGAAATTTTCACGACAGAGAGCCGGCGCCCGGATTTTGCAGCTAAGACAAACGTGGCCTCCCCGCATCATCAAGAAAAATTGCACGTTCTTGTCGCAGTTATGATTTTCACCGCTGTCATTTGGGGATAAAGCCGGTGATGCGGGACGCTGGCGGGCCAGGGGAATTGGGCTCGAAGACAGGCCGGCTCGCAGACAAGAGCTCAAGGGACAGAGACATGAATTTCCGCGTGATCACCATGGCAGGCGTCTTGCTGGCGCTTGCCGGCTGCACAACAACGGGCGTTGCCAGGAACGGCATCGAAACGCGCTGGAACGGCCAGCCGGCCGGCGCGTTCTTTGCCAAGTTCGGCCCGCCAACGAGCGATTCCGAAAGCGGCGGAACCACGCTCTACACCTGGCGCGGCGGCTACAAGACCCGTATGGTTCCCGCAGTCTACGAGGATCTCGGCGACGGCAAGAAGGGCAAGCTGCTGAAGCCGGCCCGTTCGGAATATCTGCGCTGCGAGGTCCAGCTTACGGTTTCCTCCGACTACGTCATCCGCGGCGTTCGCACGGTGATCGACAAGCCCGGCGTCGACGGCGGCAAGAGCTACTGCGAAGAGTTCCTGACGGCCGAGTGAGCCGTCCCATCATCGAAGCTCCCGATCTGGCGGTTCGGGGGCTTTTTTTGACAGTATCCGTCAGGAACAGCGTCTTGCAAGCGGATGCCGGATAGGTTGGACAGGAGGTGTCCGGGGCAAGGCTGCGATATCGCGCGCAAGGTCAGTTTCCAGGCCGCTGGAGTCTTGCGGAGGACGCCGTGGATGACGTCCTCCCAAGGGAACTCGAAACCAACGCTCTTCTCTACGCATTACCTTGTGGAAGCCCGGCCTTTATATAAGTGTCATAGTTAACGCTTGCCTACCGCAGCCAGGCTCAACTTCTGGGTCCAGCAACCTGCGACAAGGCCGTCCAGGCGTTTCTGCCTCGCTGACGACCGGGCTGTTTGCCTGCCGTTCCTGCGCTTGACCAGGCTTCTGACCCGAACGGCAAAATTACGCCCGGTAAATGCAGAAATGAGGGAAAAGGTGGCTGGGGCGCCTGGATTCGAACCAGGGGATGGCGGTACCAAAAACCGCTGCCTTACCGCTTGGCTACGCCCCACCGGGACGGATCGGTGCTTGGCCTAAGGCCGCGATCCGCAAGTGGCCGCCTGATTAGCAAAGCCTCCGGCCGGCGGCAATGACCTTCCGGCGTTTTTTTGAGGCTTCCTCCTTCTTTCCCTTAAGGGATCGGCTCCCCGACAGAGGCGATGCCGGGGAACGATCCCGGTCGCCATTGGTTTCCCTTATCTCACCCGAAGTGAAGATCGAGACGAGAAAGGATATCTTCCCATGCCCTCCATCAAATCCGCCCGCATTCTCATCCTCGCCACCCACGGCTACGAACGTTCGGAACTGCGCGTGCCGCTCGACGAACTCAGGGCGCGCGGCGCAACAGTCTCCATTGCCTCGCTGACCCCCGAGCCGATAAAGAGCTGGGCCGAAAAGAACTGGGGCGACACCGTAGACGTCGACACGACCGTCGGCGAGGTCTCGGTCGACGATTACGACGCCCTGGTCATTCCCGGCGGCCAGATCAATCCGGACCTCCTGCGCAAGGAAGAAGCCGTCGTCGAACTGGTCCGCGCCTTCGTGAAATCCGGAAAACCGATCGCCGCAATCTGCCACGGTCCCTGGCTTCTGGTCGAGGCCGATGCCCTGCGGGGACGCCAGCCTACATCCTACGCTTCGATCAAGACGGATCTGCGCAATGCGGGCGCCATCTGGAAGGACGAGGCCGTGGTCACCGACCATGGCATCATCACCTCGCGCTCGCCGGCGGATCTCGGCGCGTTCGTCGCCAAGATCGTCGAAGAGGTGGAAGAAGGTCGGCACGCACGACACGCCGCCTGATCCTCCCTTCTTCGGGCGGAAACCTGAAAACTGCCTGCCGCTTCTGTCGAAACCCCTTTACGGCGGCAACGCTTCGGCCGATATCTGGGCCCAAGCCATGCGACAGGAGAGCAAATGCCTGGATATTCCGCCCGACCGCCCGCCATTTCGACTGTTATCATTGATGATGCTGTGGTCCGCGTGACGCGCTGGGATTTCGAGCCCGGCGCGGCCACCGGTCATCATGTCCACGGCCTCGGCTATGTGGTGGTGCCGATGACCGACTGCCACTTTCTCATCGAGGATGCCGGAGGCGAACGCCGGATAACGAGCAAGGCAGGCGAAGTCTATCGCCGGGAAGCCGGTGTCGAGCACAATGTCGTCAACGGCGGCGAGGCCCCCATGTCCTTCATCGAGATAGAATACAAATGAGCGGCTCAGACGCCCCGAAGCCTCCCGAATTCGACCTGAGCTTCCAGCCTTCCTACGGCGAGGCAGTGCCGGTAGCCGACAAGGTGCAGAGGATCACGGTCAACAATCCGGGTCCTTTCACCTTTCACGGCACCAATACCTATATCGTCGGCCACCGCTCGGTCTGCGTGATCGATCCCGGCCCCGAAGACGAAGCCCATTTCCGCGCGTTGATGACCGCGCTTGCCGGGCGCGAAGTGACCCATATCGCCGTCAGCCATACGCACAAGGACCATTCGCCGCTTTCGCGCCGGCTGAAAGCAGAGACCGGGGCGACGATCGTTGCGGAAGGCCCCCACCGGCCATCGCGCCCCTTGCATGAAGGCGAGACCAATCCCTTTGCCGAAAGCTCGGACACCGAATTCGCGCCCGACATTTCGCTTGGCGAGGGCGACAAGGTGGAAGGCGACGGATGGCAGCTTACAGCGATCCTCACGCCCGGACACACCGCCAATCATGCCGCCTTCGCGCTCGACGATGCGGGTATTGTCTTTTCCGCCGATCACGTGATGGCCTGGGCGACGTCGATCGTGGCGCCGCCCGATGGCGCCATGGGCGATTACATGGCATCGCTGGAGAGGCTGCTTGCCCGCGATGACCGGATCTATTTTCCCGGTCATGGCGGACCGGTGAAGGATCCGACCGCTTTCCTGCGCGGATTGCGCACCCACCGCCGGATGCGCGAACGCGCCATACTGGAACGCATCAAGGGCGGGGACCGGCTGATCGCCGACATGGTGAAAGCGATCTATCGCGATACGGATCCGAAGCTTCACGGGGCCGCAGCACTTTCCGTGCTCGCCCATATCGAGGACCTCGTTGAAAAGGGCGAGGTGCTGACGGACGGCCCTCCGCGGCTTGGCGGCATCTACCGGAAGAGCTGAACAGCCCCTTCCCGATCCGAAATCCGTCAGTCACCGGCGATGCCGAGCAACTCCGCATCCAGCATATGCAGGAAATGTTCGGCGATTTCGGTACCGATGCCGAGATCGTGGGGACCGTAGCGGCTTTCGACCCGGACATCGACGAGGGTCATCTCGGCTTCCTCGCGCAGACGGATCAGCACGTCGAACGGCAGGCCGAGCAGGAGGGTTCGGGTTTTCGCCTGAATGCGCACGGTTCCCTCGGGCTCAGCCTCGGCATAGACAGGCGCGGTCTTGGGCTCCGGACGCGGACGCGGCACGGGAACGCTGCGCGGCAAAGCATCGGCGTTCTCCTCGTCCGCCGCCGCCGCGGCACGCGGCTGGAATTCCGGCATCGCATATTCCTGGCCCCGGCTTGCGACGATCTCAAGCCGGCTCTGGTCGGCAACTTTCCGGACCGCTTCGTACACGCGGTCCAGCGCACCGTCGTAACGCCGCCCGGTCAGACCGGGATAGGCAAGATATTGCAGTTCGCGGCTTTCCGGCGTGATCGGCGGTCGCTGCAGCCAGCGCTGGTCGGCGTCGGGGGGCATCAGCCAGCCGGGCGGATCGACAAGGTCTGTCGAAACGTCATAGATCGGCGGGCGCTCGAAGTAACGAAAGGCCGCGAAGCCGATCAGGGCCAGCGGGATTGCGGCATAGACAAGCGCCTTCAACGCGGCGATGCCGCCGAGCGCGCCCACATACCAGAGCCGCGCAAGACCGATCAGCGCCAGCGGAACCGCCAGCGCCGCCGGTATGCCCGACAAAAGAACGAGGGCTACGAAGTCCGGCGCTTTCAAGGGACCGAAACGATGGGCAAGGATGACCAGCACCAGCATACCGGCCGAAAAGAAGCCGAGCCGCATCGCCAGAAAGGCCGATCGGGAGACGGGACGGTCGTAGCGGATGGTCATCTGCAGGCACCGGTGATGGCGGGGAGAAAGCGAAGCACGTCAACACCTTGTTTAGCCGCTGCCCGCGAGACCGACAAGCGGCCCGGATCACTGCGATGACGGATCGGGAGCCTCCAGCCCGTCACCCGGCTCCAACAGATCGAGCGGCAGTTCCTCCCCGTTCAGCGTCGGGGCAGAGCCGTCGTCGGGAATCTGCAGTTCCATGGTCGCCCCGCCGTCCGGCATGGAGGGATCCGGTAGCGACGGCGCCTTGACCGGCAACGGCACGTAGAGCGAAGCAAGGACGATGATGCCGATGACCACCAGCCAGCTTCCGATGATGCGGGAGGGAATGGTGAGCCACGGCCCGCGGAACTGGCGAAGCGGGAGGGCCGGAGCCACGACCAGCCACAGCGCGCAAAGCACACTGCCGGCGGTGAAATCGAAAATGCCGATGCCCAGATCGTCAAGCCCGATGAAGAGAGACAGCGAGAAGGCCACGACAGCCGCGGCGAGCAGAACGACACGCTGGCGCCATACGCCGGCAACCCACAGGGACGCCCCCGTCAGCATGACCGCGGCCGGCGCGATCAGGAACAGGTATTCACCGAGCGGGCTTGCGAAGATCGCCCGGAAGATCGGATCGAAAAACATGAGCATGCCGGCCAATACGGCGAAGAAGACCAGCACGATCGTCCGCATGTCGGCGGCGCGCGGCGCCATCGCGCAGGCAACGGCGAGGCCAAGCATGGCCAGAACGATATCGTAGATCGACAGCGTGAAGAGAAAACCGAGTTCCAGGAAACCGTAGTCGTGGGGGATCGTCTGCGACAGAAGCAGCAAGAAGAAGCCGAACAACAGCAGCGAAAGCGACCAGCGGAAGGAGGAGGTCCGGAGGATACGGAGAAAATCCGGCCGCGTTCCGGCGGGAACGGGCGATTGCGCCTGCCCGGCGGCAGGAATTGCCGCTGCCGGCGGAGAGGCGGTCCCCGCCTGCCCCTGCCGTCTTTTCTTCGCGCGTTGCTGCTGGCGCCGTTTGGTCATTCGGGCCGCTTCCCTGCTGATGCGGTTTGCTGTTCGCAACCGGCTATTCCACAAACCGCTTGATTTGTCATCCGCTCCCCGCGCAATGTCGAAAAACAGGTCTTCACCCGGAAATCGACCATGAACCGGCTGCTTATGCTCAGCGCCATCACGCGGCGGGAGAGAAAGGACGCGACCAGCTTGGTCTTCGACACCGTCATTGCGCTTGGCGGATGGATCGATGACGTGCAGATGTATTCAAACATCATGAACACCATCCGCATGACCCTGCCCGCAGGCGCCTATCCCAGATTCCATGCCTTGCTGAACGAAGGGGGCATTCACATCGACCAGCCTGCCGAGACGGCGGGCACGTCCGATCCGGCATCCGAACGGATGGCAACGCTGCAGATCACTTTCATTCACGACGAGCCGGATCTTCGGCGAGAGGTGCCAGCCGTTCCCGGCTACTGATCCACTTTCGCGGCTTTGCCGATGGCCGCCTGTGCGTCGGAGAGCCGGGCAATCGGCACGCGGAAGGGCGAACAGGAGACGTAATCGAGCCCGGCGCTCTCGCAGAAATAGATGGAGGCCGAACCGCCGCCATGTTCGCCGCAAATGCCGAGCGTCATGTAGGGCCGGGTCTGGCGGTCGCGATCGGCGGCGATGCGGATCAATTCGCCGAGGCCGTCGAAATCGAGCTCGAAGAGCGGCCGACCAGTGACGCCGTGATTTCCGGATCGCCGGGCAGCGGCGGCGTCCGGCCGCCAAATCACAACGCGCGCTCTGAGATTGCACTTTTCTCGTGCGGCGAAACATGCACAATCCGGGCTCGGGATCACCGGACGGGGCGAATGGGACGGCGCTCTCCCGGATCTTAGAGATGCGCCATGCAGAGAATGAGACAATCCACCTCGCTTCGCCGCCCGGCCTTTCCGGGATGTCAGCCGGCGCTGATGGCACCCGCCGGAGAGTCGGCGATCAGCGTCACCCGGTTCCGGCCACAGATTGTTGCCGGGCGGGAGCATGTGGCGAAAATGACCGGCGAAGAGGCCTTTGTCGTGCTCTACCAGCTGCGCGACCATCCGGCGCACGAGTTCAAGCTCGACGGGCGGTTGGAGCTTCCGGATGCCGCGCGGCGCGGGACGCTCAACATCGTCGACTTGCGTTTGGGTGATGCCTGCGGGCGTTTGCTGCATCCGGTCGACACGCTGATGTTCCATGTGCCCGTGCGCGCCATCGAGCATGTGGTGGACGGCGCCGATGCCGCAACGATCTCGGGATTGCGCGCCCCCGACCCCTGGCGCACGACCGACCCGCTGGTCGATCAGCTGGCGCCGGTCCTCGTCGAGGCGCTCGCGACGCCGGAGGCGGAGGTGAACGGCCTGCTCAACGAACATCTGCTGCTCGGCCTGGGCGCCCATTTCGTGCGGCGCTATGGCGGAGTGACCTCAGGTCATCGACCGGCACGCGGCGGGCTCGCGGCCTGGCAGGAGCGCCGGGCGCTGGAAATGCTGGACGATGCCTCCGGGCGACCGGCCTCTATCCGCGAAATCGCGCAGGCGCTCGGCCTTTCGCCGGACCATTTCACCCGTGCCTTCCGGGCTTCGACCGGGCAGACGCCGCATGGCTGGCTGCAGGCGCGGCGGATCGCGCGAGCCAAGGATCTGCTGTTGCGCTCGGAGCTGCCGATCTCGCAAATCGCCCAGGCCTGCGGCTTCGCCGACCAGAGCCATTTCTCTCGCACGTTCCTCCGGCAGACCGGAGAGAGCCCGTTTCGCTGGCGCCGTGGTCGCGCCTGATTTGCATCGGTTTGGTTCAAGTCGTACCGGATGCGTGCAAGAATGCCCGTCCCTCCCTGTCTAGGGTCTCGCCGCCGCCGGTCCTCGCCGGGTGGCTCGAACGTTCAGACAAGGAGTAACCGACATGACCGACAAAGGACTGAGCACCCATCTTTTCCGCTCCGGCGAGAGCCGCGACTGGTTCCAGCCGCTGCCTGGCGAACAGATTGCCATGCGCGTCGAAAGCCAGCACACCAACGGCGCCTTTTCGCTGACGGAGATCATCGTCGCACCGCAATCGGGACCGCCGCTGCATATCCATCACGATGCCGACGAAGTGCTCTACGTGCTTGAAGGCATCGGCGACTTCATCTGCGGCAGCGAACGCTTCCGCACCGGCCCGGGCGGCTTTGCCGCCATTCCGCGCGGCAAGCCGCATGCCTTCCGCAATTTCGAGACGACGCCGCTGCGCATGGTGGTGCTGCTCACCCCAGGCGGCTTCGAACAGTTCATGCCGGCGATGAAGGGCCGCCCGACCGCGGACATTCCGCAGCTTGCTTTGGAATTCGGCATGGAAATCGTCGGCCCGCCGATCGATGCACCGCTGGCGGATTGAACCGCAGCACGTTATGCGCCTTCAGGACCGGTTCGATGGTCCTGAAGGTGGAAGCGGGCTATTCGGGTGAAAAGCCAGCCTCTCCGGAAGTCCTTACGCCTTCGCCTTGATCGCCGCCTGGGCCGCCGCCAGCCTGGCGATCGGCACACGGAAGGGCGAGCAGGAGACATAGTCCAGCCCGGCATCCTCGCAGAAATGGATCGAGGCCGGGTCGCCGCCATGTTCGCCGCAGATGCCGAGCTTCATGTCGGGCCGGGTCTGGCGGCCGCGGTCGGCGGCGATGCGGATCAGTTCGCCGACGCCGTCGAAATCGAGCGATATGAACGGGTCTTGCTCGATAATGCCCTTTTTCTGATAGATCGGAATGAAGGCGGCGGCGTCGTCACGCGACATGCCGAAGGTCGTCTGCGTCAGGTCATTGGTGCCGAAGGAGAAGAATTCGGCGGCTTCGGCGATCACATGGGCGCGGATCGCGGCGCGCGGCAGTTCGATCATCGTGCCGACGAGATAGGAAATTTCGAGCCCGGCCTCGGTCATGACTTCTCTTGCGATCCGGTCGATGCAGCCCTTGACGTAGTCGAGTTCGGAACGCAGCCCGACGAGCGGCACCATGATTTCCGGCACGACCGGGGCGCCGGTCTCGCGGGCGGCGGCCACGGCCGCCTCGAAGATCGCGCGCGCCTGCATTTCGGCAATCTCCGGATAGGAGATCGCCAGCCGGCAGCCACGATGGCCGAGCATCGGGTTGAATTCGTGCAGCGCATCGACCCGCTGTCGCAGGAACTGCGCGTCCATTCCCATGGCTTCGGCCACTTCCGCGATTTCCTCGTCGGTCTTCGGCAGGAATTCGTGCAGCGGCGGATCGAGCAGGCGGATTGTCACCGGCAAACCATGCATGATGACGAAAAGCTCGGTGAAGTCGGAGCGCTGCATCGGCAGGAGCTTGTCGAGCGCGGCACGCCGTCCCGTCTCGTCCTCGGCGAGAATCATCTCGCGCATCACCTGGATGCGGTCGCCCTCGAAGAACATGTGCTCCGTGCGGCAGAGGCCGATGCCCTCGGCGCCGAAGGAGCGCGCGGCACGCGCATCGACGGGAGTGTCGGCATTGGTGCGCACCGTCATGCGGCGCGTCTTGTCGGCCCATTCCATCAACTGCGCGAAATCGCCGGAAAGCTCCGGTTGCAGCATCGGCACCTCGCCCTTGAGAACCTGGCCGGAGGAGCCATCGATGGTGATGATATCGCCCTTGCGCAGCGTGACGCCCATGCCGATCAGCAGTTCGTTCCTGAGGTCGACCCGCATGGTGCCGGCACCGGCAACGCAGGGAATGCCCATGCCGCGGGCGACGACGGCCGCATGGCTGGTCATGCCGCCGCGCGTGGTCAGGATGCCCTCGGCCGCATGCATGCCGTGAATGTCTTCCGGGCTGGTCTCGACGCGCACGAGGATGACCTTGCGCCCCTCTTCCTCCGCCTCGACCGCCTCTTCCGCGGTGAAGACGATTTCGCCGGTCGCAGCGCCGGGCGAGGCCGGCAGGCCAGAACCGATGACGTGTCGGTCGACCCTGGGATCGATGGTCGGATGCAGCAACTGGTCGAGCGAGGCGGGCTCGATACGCAAGACCGCCTCTTCCTCGCTGATTAGCCCCTCGGACACCATGTCGACGGCGATCTTCATCGCCGCCTTGGTGGTGCGCTTGCCGCTTCTGGCCTGGAGCATCCACAGCTTGCCGCGCTCGATGGTGAATTCGAGGTCCTGCATGTCGCGATAGTGCGATTCCAGCCGCTCGCAGATACGGCTGAACTCGGCGAACGCATCCGGCATCACCTTTTCCAGCGATGGCTTGTCGGAGCCGGAATCGATCCGTGCCGTCTCGGTGATGGACTGAGGCGTGCGGATGCCGGCCACGACATCCTCGCCCTGGGCATTGACGAGGAATTCGCCGTAGAGCGACTTCTCGCCGGTCGAGGGATTGCGGGTAAAGGCGACGCCGGTTGCCGAGGTCGAGCCGAGATTGCCAAACACCATGGCCTGAACGGTGACGGCCGTTCCCCACTCCACCGGAATGTTGTGGAGCATGCGATAGGTCACGGCGCGCGGGTTCATCCAGCTGCGGAAGACGGCGCCGATCGCACCCCATAGCTGGACATGCGGGTCCTGCGGGAAGGATTCGCCCAGTTCCTCCACGATCACCCTCTTGAACAGGGCTGTGACATGCTGCCATTCGACGGCGGACAGGTCAGTGTCGAGTTCATGGCCGAACCGCGCCTTCTCGTCTTCCAGAATCTCCGCGAAGACTTCGTGGTCGAGGCCCATGACGACATCGCCATACATCTGGATGAAGCGGCGGTAGCTGTCCCAGGCAAAGCGGGCGTCACCGGCATTGTGGCCCAGCGCCTCGACCGTGTGGTCGTTGAGGCCGAGGTTCAGAACGGTGTCCATCATGCCGGGCATGGAGGTGCGGGCGCCGGAGCGGACGGAAAGAAGCAGCGGTTGGCTGGCATCGCCGAAGCCGCGTCCGGTCGCAAGCTCCATGCCCTTTATGCCTTCCAGCACCTGCTCCTTCAGGTCATCGGGCAATCCACGGCCATTCTGATAATACCAGGAACAGGCATCGGTGACGATCGTGAGGCCCGGCGGCACCGGAAGACCGAGGCTTGCCATCTCCGCGAGATTGGCGCCCTTGCCTCCCAGATGTTCGCGATCCCCCGCTCCACCCTCGGCCTTTCCATTGCCGAAGGTGTATACCCACTTCCTCATGCCTCTTCTCCACCCAGACAGGCTGTTTCCCGACGCTTTACAGCAAATATGAATGCTTGGGAACGCCGCTTCCCGATCTTCATGCTGCAATGCATCATAATTGCGGCAGGGTCTCGGAAACGCCGGTCGGCCGTTCGCCTCCGGCCCCCATGAAGATGTGCGCCTTCTTCACCGGCTTCCCGCGGCGGACATCGCAGTATCGGAAACGGGGTTGGTGTAAGGGCGCAAGAACACACGCACTTGTGAGATGCACCGTGACCCGCGGGCATGTATCCCGAACGGGACACAATCGACAGGAAAATCCGATGAGCGCCGCCCTTACCCGAAGAACCCTTCTCAAGCTTTGCGGCGGCGTGAGCCTTGTCGGCGCCATGGCCGGCGCTCTTCGGGCAGAAGGACTGGCGGCACCAGTTGCGCCGCGGACCGCCTCTTCCCTGCCCTTCGCGCTCACCACCCCCGTCCATGTCGGCGAAGTCAGTCTGAGGGCAAAGGACATGGCGCTGCTCAAGCGCTATTACCAGCAGATGCTTGGCTTCGAGGTGATCCGCGAGGATACCGATATGGTCACGCTTGGGGCCGGCGGAACGCCTCTCCTGAACCTGTTGAACCGGCCGAATGCGGAATACGAGGCAGGCGGCGAAGCCGGGCTCTACCACACCGCCTTCCTGATGCCGTCGCGGGCGGATCTGGCACAGTGGCTGGTGCATGTGGCAATCAACCAGATCCCGCTCGTCGGCTTTGCCGATCACAGCGTCAGCGAAGCGGTCTACCTTGCAGATCCGGAAGGCAACGGCATCGAGGTCTATTCCGACCGGTCAAAGGAAGGCTGGGTGTGGAACGAGGGCCGCGTGACCATGGGAACCAAGCCGCTCGATGTCGACGACATACTCGAGAAGACCGGAACCGGCACGGACCGGGACGTCTACACAGGTGCGCCGTCGGCACTCAGAATCGGCCACATTCACCTGAAGGTTGGCGCACTTGAAAAGGTCCGATCCTTCTATCAGGCGGGCCTCGGGCTGGACGTCACCTCGGGCTCAGACGAGCGCGGTGCATCCTTCCTCTCCTCCGGCGGCTATCACCACCACATCGGCGCCAATATCTGGGAAAGCGAAAATGCCGGCCAGCGCAACGAGGCCACGACCGGCCTCGACTGGTTCTCGCTGACGACGGCTGATGCTGCGATCATCGACCGGCAGAAGGAACAGTTGAAGGCGCAGGGCTTCACCTTTACCGAAACGGATAACGGTATCGAAGCTTCGGATCCATGGGGCACCCGCGTTCGGCTGGCAAAGGTCTGAAAATCCCGGCGAGCGAACAGGCCGCCTTCAAGCTGGCGCAGAGAGCTAACGCGCCAGTGCTTCTTTTTCCCCGGCGCTCGGGTCGCCGAGAAACTGCTCCCCTCGTTTTTTGTCGCGCACCAGCACCACCGCATGCTTGCCATCGGCGGAAAAAAGCACCCGCATCTCGCTGTCCACGCAGGTTCTCGGCTCGCAGGTCTTGAAGAACTGCATCGGGCGTCCCTCAACCTCCACCTTCTCCGAAGCAAGCGATACGTAGCGGGGATTGTTCATCATAGACCTTACCCAGACGGGCATGCGCTGTCTGCCCTTGATGACCTTGGTCAGCGAAGTGCGATGCGCTTCGGACGACGCGAGGACGGAGGGCAGGAAGTTTCCCGAGAGCGTCGGCTGGTCGTCCGCCCGCCCAAAAGGAGTGAGCGTCAGAAGAACGAAAGCAGCGAGACTAGCGGTGATGGTGGCTCTCATGCGCATCCTGCCCGATGTCTGCCACCTGTCGATCACACCGCTTCCCGCTCGCGCAGCTGCTCGGCGGTCTGGAGATCGACGGAGACGAGCTGAGATACGCCCTGCTCTGCCATGGTCACGCCAAACAGGCGGTTCATGCGGGCCATGGTGATCGGATTGTGAGTGATGACGACGAAGCGGGTCTCGGTCGAGGCCGCCATCTCGTCCATCAAGTTGCAGTAGCGCTCGACATTGTGGTCGTCGAGCGGAGCATCGACCTCGTCCAGTACGCAGATCGGCGCCGGGTTGGTCAGGAACACCGCAAATATCAGCGCCATGGCCGTCAGCGCCTGCTCGCCCCCGGAAAGCAGCGTCATCGTCTGCGGCTTCTTGCCGGGCGGGCGGGCGAGAATTTCGAGACCTGCCTCCAGCGGATCGTCGCTCTCGATAAGCTGAAGCTCGGCCGTGCCGCCATTGAACAGATGGGTGAAAAGTCTCTGGAACTGGGCGTTGACCACGTCGAAGGCGGCAATCAGTCGTTCGCGGCCTTCCCGGTTGAGGCTCTGGATCGCACCGCGCAGCTTACGGATCGCGTCGATCACGTCGTCGCGTTCCTTGACCAGCGCTTCGAGCTTGTCGGAAAGCTCTTTCTGCTCCTCGTCGGCGCGAAGGTTGACTGCGCCCAGACGCTCGCGCTCGATCCGCAGGCGGTCGAGATCGCGTTCCACCTCTCGAAGATCCGGGATCTCCGCCGGGTCTTTCAGGCCGGTCAGCCGGAACGCCTCGTGCGGGGGCACATTCAAGGCTTCCTGAATGCGCTGTTCGGCCTCCTTGCGCCATTCGCGCGCCGAAACGAGACGCTCTTCCGCGCGGCCCCGCTTCTCCCGGCTTTCTGCAAGTTCGGAAAGGGCGGCGGCGGCCTTCTTGTCGGCCTCGCGCTGGCGTCCTTCAGCCTCGATCAGACGGTCGGCGGCTTCGCGTCTCGCCCTGTCGGCCTTGTCCAGCTCCGACAGCAGGACACGGCGCTTCTCATCGAATTCGTCGGGCGCAAGTTCCAACGCCACCATTTCGTCCTGCGCTTCCGCCTCGCGCTCCCGCAGGGTGGCGATATGGTCTTCCGCGCTTCTGGCGCGCGCCTGCCAGGTAGAGCGCTCCTGCCGGATCGCCAGAATGCGGCGGCGGCGGCTCTCGTCCTCGCGAGCAAGGCCTTCGAAACGGGCGCGCGCCTCGGCAAGCCTGCCACGGTCGGTGGCGACCTCGGCCTCGGCCTCGCGCAGACGGCTGTCGAGGGCGGAAAGATCCGGCGTTTCCTCGATCTCGATGCGGGCGTTTTCTTCCTGTTCGAGAATTTCCTCGATCTGCCCCTTCAGGCCGTTGACCGCCTCTTCGATCACGACGCGACGGCGCACGAGATCGCCGGAGGCACGCTCCGCCTGGGTCAGTGCTTCGCGTGCATCGGCAAGGTGGCGAACCGAAAGGCGCTGCATCTCGCGCGCTTCCGAAAGCCTACCCTCCTCCATGCGGATCGCTTCCATCGCTTCCGCCAGACGCTCCTCGGCCTCGGAAAGCGCGTAACGCGCCTCTTCCGCCTCGCCCTCGATTTCGGCGAGGCGGTTTTTCTGCGCCAGTCGCAGGGCGGCGGCGCTCGGCGCTTCGGAACCCGTCACATGACCGTCCCAGCGATAGACAGCACCATCCTTCGTTACCAGCCGCTGGCCGGGACGAAGCTGCGACATCAGCCTCAGCGCCGAGGCCTCGTCGGCAATACCGATCTGGCGCAGGCGTCGGGCCAGCGCTGCCGGCGCGGTCATGTGCGCGGCAAGCGGAACCACCCCTTCCGGCAGCGGCGGGTCACCTGCACCATCGCCGTTATCCGTCCAATGGGCGGGTGCTGCGGGATCGAGAGAACTGTCGAGATCGTCACCGAGCGCTGCGCCCAGCGCCGTCTCGAAACCACGGTCGACCGTCAGTTCGTCGGCAACGGGCGAGAAATCGCCCGCGGCGGCGGAGGACAGCATGCGGCTGATCGTCCGCGCTTCGGTTTCCAGCCCATTGAGCTTCGAGCGGGCAGCCTCAAGTGGCGCGCGCAGCATGCTCTCGCTGCGGCGGGCGTCGGCGAGAGCCGTTTCCACGTCCGCCACCGCAGCCTCGCTGTCTGAAAGCGCCTGTTCTGCCGCCTCCACCATCTGCCGCTTTTCTTCGGGGTCCGGAAGCGCGGCGATGCGCGCGGCGATCTGGTCCAGTTCGCGGGCAGCCTCTTCCACCTGCCGTTCGATACGCTGGCGGCGGTCGGCAAGATCGCGGATCAGGCGCTCCAGCTGGTTACGACCGGCGGCGGCTTCGGCACGCTCGGCGGTCAGCGCCGCAAAACGCTTCTCGCTTTCGGCTAGCGTTGCAGCTGCGGCCTCGAAGGTCTCGCGCGCCTCCTCGCCGTAGCGGCCGGCATCGGCAAGGATCTCCTCAAGCTCCGTCTCTTCCGCCGCGAGCCGCTCGAGCACTTCGGCGTTGTCCGCGACCATGCTTTCTTCGCGCCGGATGTCTTCGCCGAGCTGCGCCAGCCGCCGGGTGAGTTCGTCGCGTCGCTTGAGAAGGCGGCTCGCCTCCTCGTCAAGCTGGGTGCGGGCAATCTGCAGACGCTGGAGAGCGGCGGCGGCGCGCGCTTCCTCCTCGCGCAGTTCCGGCATCTTCAGGCTGGCAATGCCCTGGGCCTTTGCCGCCTCCATCTGCGCCTGCGCCTTCTCGGCGACGATGGCGGTCGCCTGGTTCAACGCGCTTTCCGCCTCGCCCTCGGCCTGCTTGGCCTGGCTCCAGCGGATATGCAAGAGGATGGCTTCATGCGCCCGGATATCGGCGGAGAGCATCTTGAAGCGGTTGGCCTGACGGGCCTGACGTTTCAGGCTCTCGATCTGGCTTTCGAGCTGGGCAGTGATGTCTTCCAGGCGTTCGAGATTGGTCTCGGCGGCACGCAGCCTGAGTTCCGCCTCGTGACGGCGCGAATGCAGGCCGGAAATGCCGGCCGCTTCTTCCAGCAGTTGCCGCCGCGCCTGAGGCTTTGCCTGAATGAGTTCGCCGATACGGCCCTGCCCGACCATGGAGGGCGAGCGGGCGCCGGTGGAAGCATCTGCGAAGAGAAGCTGGACATCCTTGGCGCGGGCTTCCTTGCCGTTGATGCGATAGACGGACCCCTCGCCGCGCTCGATACGGCGCGTCACCTGGATCTCGTCGGCATCGTTGAAGGAGGCGGGCGCGGTGCGGTCGGAATTGTCGAGGTAGAGCCCGACCTCGGCGGTATTGCGCGCCGGGCGGTTGCCGGAACCGGAGAAGATCACGTCGTCCATGCCGGACGCACGCATGTTCTTGTAGGAGTTTTCGCCCATCACCCAGCGAAGGGCCTCGACAAGGTTGGACTTGCCGCAGCCGTTCGGACCGACGACACCGGTCAGGCCCCGCTCGATGATGAATTCAGTCGGCTCGACGAAGGATTTGAAGCCGAGAAGACGGAGGCGATTGAACTTCATGCAACCTCTCCGCCGACGAGGACCGGCGAGCAGACATCGGGCGCACGGGTACCGCCGCCGCCCGACATCAGTCCGAAGCGCGGATCAGAGCAAGCTGTCGATGAGCGCCGACATGGTTTCAACCGACATGTCCCCAGAATAGCTCTTGCCATTAATCAGGAAGGTCGGCGTCGACTGGATGCCGAAATCCTTGGCCGCACGATCCCTGCCCGCCGTCACATCAGCGGCAAGCTGCGCGTTCGTCAAGCAGGCATCGAAGCTCTCCTGTGTAAAACCGCCGAGTTTCGACAATTGCAGCATGGCGGAGCGCACGTCGTTGTCGGCCGGAGCGGCCCAGGCCATCTGCTGCTTGAGGAACATCGAGACGAAGGGGAAGTAGCGGTCTTCCGTGGTGCAACGCGCCAGCATGAAGGCTGCAAGCGATGCCGTATCACGCGGGAACGGGAATTCGCGGAGAATGAAATAGACCTTGCCGGTGTCGATATACTTTTCCTTGATCGTATCGAAGGTCTTGGCGTGGAAGTTGGCGCAGTGCGGGCAGGTCATCGACATGTATTCGACGATCTTGACCGGAGCGTTGGCATCGCCGAGCGCCATGTCCTTGAGCGGACCCGGCTTCAACACTTCCTCCATGTCCACGTCGCGGTCGGGCTGCGGAATATCTACGGCCGCCGCAGTCGAGGCGAACGTCACGCCGACACCGGCAGCGGCAATGCCGCTCAGCAGGCTGCGCTTGGTGAGTTTCAATTCAAGGTTCGGCATGGGACACCTGTTGGAGCTATTTTGAGTTCGAACCACCGTTATAATGCGACGCGGCCGCAAACAAGGCGGCGGAAATGCCGTTTCATCAAAGAATCGTGACCTTTCCGCCGCTAAGAGATTAATTCTTCTTCATGTTTGCCGGATGACGACTCTGCGTTAGCGCTTGCGCCGCGACAGAACGCCCGTGCCGAGCCGTTCAATCGCCTGCCTGAGTTTTTCGTCCTCGATGCCTTCCATCATCGCGGCAAGCCGTTTTGCCTTCTCCCCTTCCAGCTTGCGCGGGCGGGACGGCCTAAGCGACGCGGTGGAGACGGGCTTTTGCACGATGCGGATCTGGCCGATCGCGGGATAACCGAAGAAACCGTTGATGCGAGCGATCAGTTCGCCCTGCGCATGGGAGAGAAAAAGCGCCCTTGCCCCCTCGCAGGCAATCGTCAGCACGCCGGGCCGGTGGCCGCCCTCGTCACCCGGATCGCCACGGCGCGGCCAGACTATCTTTTCGGGGCGCGAACATTCGGCAAAGTTTGCGCCGGCGATTTCATCCCACGAGCCGAGCAGCGCCGTCGAGATCCCCGCCCGCCGCGCGAGGACGGGATCGATGATGCCGTTGGCGATCTCGGAGATCTGGATTTCTCCCCGACGCCTGAACCGCTGGGATTTTTCATCGAGGGTCATAACCCGCCATCATCCTGTTCCAAGGGAGCGAAGCACTTCGCCTCCATATAGCAGTCATTGAATTCATACCACGTCTTTACGTCGTCGATCACCGGCGTCCCCGTAAAAAGGGAGTTGGCGGGAACGCCGACAAAAAGACAAGGGGCGCGACACGGGCATCAATCCGTTGGCATGTTCCATTCCCCGCACCGCCGAGGGAGACTGCATTCCCCAACTTTTACGCAGGAGGCAATTGGCGAAGAGCGGCGCTGCCCCTATCTTCCAGCCGATGAAAACCTCCCCCGCTCCGACAACAGGGCGCGCGCTCGCGAAAGAGCTGCTCGACTGGTACGACCGCCATCACCGCGACCTGCCATGGCGGATATCGCCGCCAATGGCCGCCCGCGGCGTCCGGCCCGATCCTTATCACATCTGGCTTTCCGAAGTGATGCTGCAGCAGACCACAGTGCAGGCGGTGAAGGCCTATTTCGCCAAGTTCGTGACGCGCTGGCCGACCGTCGACGCGCTGGCGGCGGCACCTTCGGAAGACGTGATGGCGGCCTGGGCCGGGCTCGGCTATTACGCCCGCGCCCGCAACCTGAAGAAATGCGCTGAAGCGGTCGCAAGCCTCCATGGCGGGCGCTTTCCCGATACGGAAGACGGGCTTCGCAGCCTCCCCGGCATCGGAGATTATACCGCGGCGGCCGTCGCCGCCATCGCCTTCAACCGCCCTGCCGCGGTCATGGACGGCAATGTCGAGCGGGTGATTTCCCGCCTCTATGCGGTCGATGTCCCGCTGCCCGGATCGAAACCCGCAATGAAGGCGCGCGTGGCGGAATTGACGCCCTCCGATCGGCCGGGGGATTTTGCCCAGGCCATGATGGATCTGGGGGCAACCATCTGCACCCCGAGGCGGCCTGCATGCGCGCTCTGTCCGTTCCGCCGCGACTGTCGCGCTCTCGAAGGGGACGATCCGGAACGGTTTCCGGTCAAGGCCGCCAAAAAGGAAAAGCCGGTCCGGCTGGGTGCTGCGTTTGTTGCGGTCGATCTGGATGGCAATGTGCTCCTGCGCCGGCGGGTAGAAACCGGCCTGTTGGGCGGCATGACGGAAGTACCGACCACCGACTGGAACTCCCGCAAGGACGGCGAAACCGGCACATCCGCCGCCCCCTTCGCCGCCGAATGGAAGGCCTGCGGAACGGTCACCCACGTCTTCACCCATTTCGAGCTTCGCCTGAGCATTTACCGGTTTCATGGACCGGCGCCCAATGACGTCCGAATTCACGGCTGGTGGGAGGATGTCGCAAATCTTGATGCCCAAGCCTTGCCAACGGTGATGAAAAAGGCGATTTCGCAGGCCATTCCGGAAGCCTTCCCGATCGAAAGAGGATAAATCATGCCCGCAATCCGCCACATCGTTTTCGATATCGGCAAGGTCCTGATCCATTACGACCCCAATCTTCCCTATTCGAAGATCATCCCGGACGAGGCCGAGCGCCGCTGGTTTCTCGCCAATGTCTGCACCAGCGCATGGAACCTGGAGCAGGACCGTGGGCGCAGCTGGATCGATGCCGAGGCAGAACTCCTTGCGCGGTTTCCGGACAGGGAGGCGCATATCCGTGCCTTCCGTCAGAACTGGCGCGCCATGGTGCCCTATGCCTATCAGGACAGCGTCGAGGTTCTGAACGGCCTGATCGATGCCGGACACGACGTCACCATGCTGACCAATTTCGCCGCAGACACATTCAGGGAAGCACGGGAAATCTATCCCTTCCTGAACCGGCCGCGCGGCGTCACGGTTTCCGGCGAGATCGGCCTCATCAAGCCGGATATCGAAATCTATCAGCGACACACGGAGGATTTCGGGCTGGAACCGTCAGCCACGCTCTTCATTGACGATGTACTGGAGAATGTTGAGGGCGCAAAAGCCGCCGGCTGGAATGCCGTGCAGTTTGTCGGTGCGGAGCAGCTGAAATGTGATCTCGCCAGCCTCGGCGTCACACACTGACAGAGAGAGACTGGCCTTGCCGGTTGCCTCGGCATGGCAACCGCGCCACGATAAACAAGCCGCCCCAAATCAGGGCGGCAAGACAGTGAGGTAAATGAAAAAATGGTCAGGCCGGAAGACGCGGAACGACTTTGGGAATGCATGCGCCGAATGGCGCCGCTCTTCAAGGTGGAGTGTCGGACCATGGCGAACACGCCCTATTCCAACCTCAACCTTTCCGATCTTTCGGTTATCGCCTTCGTCAGCGCTTCCTCGGGCTGCATCATGGGCGACGTGGCGAACGAACTCTCCTCGCCGCTCTCCACGGCCACCACCGTCGTCGACCGGCTCGTCCGCAAGGGCCTTGTCGAGCGCTGGCGCAGCGAAGAGGACCGGCGGACGGTGCGGCTGCGGCTTACGCCGCTCGGTCAGCAGTTACAGGATCAAATCACCACCGCCAAACGGGCAAGTTGCGAAAGGATTCTGGAATTTCTTAATTCCGACGAACGCGACGTCTATATTCACCTCATGGAGCAGATCGCGGAGAAAACGCAATCCCTGCGTCGCGACGCAAAAATTCGGTAGACGAACACTACGTAATCCGTATAGTTATAACTAGGTCACTTCAAAAGTGACCGGTTCGTCCCCCACCGAACCCGGCGTTCCGGTTTCATCCGCCACCGGAATGCCGTTTCGGGGCGGGAAGGCTGTGATTCCGTTCCGCCACGGGCTGGAGGCTGTCGATGATTGCGAAGGGTTATGCCGCGTCGGAAGTAGGCGGCCGGATGATCTCGTGGACATTCGATCGGCGCAAACCCAGACCGGAGGATGTCGAGATCGACATCCTCTATTGCGGTGTCTGCCATTCCGATCTGCATCAAGCGCGCAACGACTGGCAGAATACGGTTTACCCCGTGGTGCCGGGCCAGGAGATCGTCGGCCGGGTGCTTGCCGTGGGTAGTTCGGTGCGGAAATTCCGGCCCGGAGACATCGTCGCCGTCGGCCCCATCGTCGATGCCTGCCTCGAATGCGCCCATTGCGCCGCCGGCGAGGAGCAATATTGCCTGAACCGTCCTACACTGACTTATAACGGTCGCGACCGGGTGAGCGGCGACGTCACCTATGGCGGTTATTCCACCGGTATCGTCGTATCGGAAGAATTCGTCATGCGGCTCCCGCAGGGCCTTGCCATGAACCGAGCCGCGCCGCTGCTGTGCGCCGGCATAGCGGGTTGGTCTCCCCTTCGCCGGTGGGAAATCGGCGCGGGCAGCCGCGTGGGCATCGTCGGCCTCGGCGGCGTCGGCCATATCGCGGTGAAGCTTGCAGTGGCGCTCGGCGCTCAGGTTACCGTCATTACCTCATCGCCGACCAAGATCGAGGATGCGCTGAAGCTCGGGGCAAAGAATGTCGTGCTCAGTTCCGACGAGCGCGCCATGGCGGAGGCGTCGGGCCATCTCGACTATATTCTCGACACGATCCCCGTCCCCCACGACCTCTCCGTCTATCTCGATCTGCTGAGCCTCGAAGGCTCGCTCGTCGTCGTGGGCAGCCTCGCCAGCCATGGTTCGATCACGCCGGAATCCCTGTTGCGGGGCAGAAAGCGGGTTTCCGCATCCCTCGTCGGGGGCATAGCCGAGACGATGGAACTCCTTCAATTCTGCGCGGAGCGCCAGATCCTGCCCGACACCGAAACGATTGCGATGCAGGACATCAACATGGCCTTTGCCCGCATGGAACATCGCGACGTCAAATACCGGTTCGTGATCGACATGGCGACGCTGAAGGCGGAAATGGCCTGAGGGCTTGGCGCCTTGGCGCCTTGGCCCGTGCATCGCAGAAAGACCGCGCAAAAAAGTTCTGGCGCAGGCGGGTCTGGCGGTTCCCATCCTGCGCCAGTCCAACCGCCAAGGCGGCCGAATTGGAATAGAAGCACACCTTCCCGACAGCTCGCCGTAGCGGACTCCTGAGAGGCATGATTGCGGTTGGGAACCCTCCTCCCCTTCCGTGATTATTTTCGAATATTCATATTGACCAAAACTTGCCCGGGGCTGTCCTTCCGTCAATAGCCCTTCGGGGCTAAAGCTGGGTCATTCTTCTCGCTTTGCACAGAAAGGAATGATGCATGAGTTTCGATCCGGCCCATGCGGTGCGTGTTTTTCATGAGGCCATCAACGCGCTGGACTTCGACGCAATCGACGATTTCTTCGCCGAGGACGCGGTTTACGGTTCCGTCAAGGTCGGTGGATTGAAGGGCAAGTCGGATATCTTGGCGGCCTTTCGCCGTTATTTCGAAACCTATCCGGATCAGGTCGCGACCGACGAACTGATCGAGGTCGTTTCGGCCTCGGCCGCACGCTCGGTCTGGCGTCTGAAAGCGACCCATGCGCAGACGGGAGAACCGCTCATCCGGTTCGGCGAGGAAACGATCACCTTCAACGCCGACGGCAAGATCGTCTCGGTGGAAGTGACCGACTACAAGGTCTGATAAAGCGAAATGACGCCCGGTGCGTGGCACACCGGGCGTCAAGGTCTCCCGCCGGGACTAGAGGTACTTAACCGGCCGGAGAAATTCCGGAGATCGGGTCGCGGTTTGCATAAGCAGGTGGATCGTCCGGTTCAGAACCTCGACCCGCCACCGGTGGACGGCGTTCGGCTGGAAATCAGTCCAGCTTCGCCATGCCGCTACGAATGACAGCCCTGAGTTCGTCGATCGGACGAAGGCCGTTGCCGTCCTCGAAGTGCCAGAAGGTCCAGCCATTGCAGGCATCGAGCCCCTGGACACGAGCGCCGAGGCGATGGATGGAGCCGGCCTCGCCGCCGGATGCGATGGTGCCATCGGCGCGCACGATTGCCGAATGGCGACGGCGGGCATCGGTCAGTACCTGACCCGGCTTGACCAGACCGCTTTCGACCAGCGTGTTGAAGGCAACGCGCGGCTCGGCCTTCTTGCCGGTCATGACGGTGAGTTCCGCCTTGCCGAGCGGCTCGACGGCGGCGATGCGCGCAGAGGCAGCCTCGATATAATCCTGCTCGCGCTCGATGCCGACGAAATGACGGCCGAGACGCTTGGCGACCGCACCCGTGGTTCCCGAGCCGAAGAACGGATCGAGCACGATGTCTCCGGGCTTGGTGGATGCCATGATGACGCGGGCGAGTAGCGCTTCCGGCTTCTGGGTCGGATGCACCTTCTTGCCGTCTTCGTCCTTCAGGCGCTCGCCACCGGCGCAGATCGGAAACAGCCAGTCGGAGCGCATCTGCACGTCGTCGTTCGACGCCTTCAGGGCATCGTAATTGAAGGTGTAGCCCTTGGCCTTCGGGTCGGGAGATGCCCAGATCATGGTCTCATGGGCATTCTGGAACCGCCGGCCCTTGAAGTTCGGCATAGGGTTGGTCTTGCGCCAGACGATATCGTTCAGGATCCAGAAATTGAGATCCTGCAACGTCGCGCCGACGCGAAAAATGTTGTGATAGGAGCCGATCACCCAGATGGTGCCGGTCGGTTTCAGAACGCGGCGGCAGGCAAGCAGCCAGGCGCGGGTGAAGGCATCATAGGCTTCGAAGGATGCGAACTGGTCCCATTCGTCATCGACGGCATCGACCAGCGACTGGTCGGGACGATGCAGGGTGCCACCAAGCTGCAGATTATAGGGCGGATCGGCGAAAATCGCATCGACGGATTTGTCGGGAAGCGCTTCGAGCGCAGCGACGCAATCGCCCTTGATGATGCTGTCGACCCAGGAAAAAGGATCGTTGGAACGGCGAAGATCGGCGAGCGGAAATACGGAAGCCATCGGATACTCACTGTTACGCTGACGCAGCACGGGGATACGAGGCTTATGGTTACCGAGTTTGGTTACCAAAGGCTGAATGGCGCTGGCGAATTTCCATTGGTAAGCTTCAGGACGGCACAAAGGGCGCTGGAAATGCACAGGCGGCGATCGATGTCGCCGCCTGCAAATCAACGGATACACACCTCGCGATATCCGCCTTCCGCCACATGGTCGCAAAGGCTCCCCCACTCGCACCCGATACAGGCGGCACGAAGCCCGCCGGAGGAAAAGTGAAGGCGAAGCTTTCTGAACAGGTTTGCTCCAGGCACGATTGAGGAGCCAGCGGACAACGGACGCCCGAGCAGGTCCGAGACCGCGGCAAGCGCCTCGGCATCGCGACCGCAAACGCTTTCGCCGAGGCAATGGGGAGCGTTCTCGTCTTCGAGCAGAGGAGTGCAGATATCATCCGGCCCCTCAACGAGGACGATGGTTTCTCCGCGGGAAAGCCGCCGCGCCAGGGCCTCGTAATTGGCGGTGAATCGCGGCGAATATCCCCTGCCGACGAATGTCAGCATGCACAGAAGATGATGGGCGCGGAGACGGACCGCCACCTTCAACTCCGTACGAAATGGCGTCCGATCGCCATCAGGACGGCTGCGGCCAGAGCGGATTTCAGGACACCGCCGAGGATGAACGGCACCACACCGAGGGCGAGGCCCTTTTCCACGCCGAGAAGGAGCATCAGCCACGCGCCGCCGATTGCAAGGCAGAGCATATTGGCGAGAACATGTGCCGAAAAGCTGAGCACGACACGTTCGCCCGTCCAGCCTTTTTCGGCGAGCAAGCCGGCAAGCGCCGCGATGATCGGGAAGGACACAAGATAGCCTGATGTCGGCCCCATGAACGGGGCAAGCCCGCCGGCACCATTTGCCAGCACCGGCAGGCCGATTGCCGCCTCGCCGAGCCACGCCAGCACGGTGGCGGCACCGAGACGCCAACCATAGAGCACGCCGATCATCGTGATAGCAAAGGTCTGCATGGTGATCGGAACCGGCACCATCGGCACGGAGATCTGCGAGGCAAACGCAAGCACGGCCGTACCGGCGAGCACCAGGAGAACGCGAACGCCCGCCGGACGCGCGGCGATACCGAACGGGTCGAAACGACCACTCATGGAAGAAGAAGCGAAGGGCATGGGATCTCCATTTTATAGATAATTTATTCAGCGCGAGTCTTTTTATCTATTTTTTGATTCCGAGCAAGCTCCTGCGGCCAATGTCATAGAGAGCGAATGGTACAACTGCGTGGAAATCCGGCTTCAAAAAAGGAATGAAGTACGAGGAATGCAAGAAATAACTCTTCACAATCAATAATTTATGAAGATATTATTCGCCACTCAATTTTATCTATAATTCCTAACCGACGATGGCGAAGCCTTCGTCCTCGCGCGCCCCGGCCTTCGGCATGGGCGTGCGGCCGATCCACTGTACGTGCCGCTCGAGAATGGCGCAGGCGTCGGATGCCCTGCCCTGGCGCAGTGCGGAGAGAATGGCCCGATGGTCGTGGTCGGTCCTGGCCTCCCAGCCCGCCCGCCACGCAACGAAGAGAAAGCGGGCACTGACGGCATGCAGGTCGTCGATAACTGCCAGCAGTCGCGGCATATCGCAGGTGGAAACGATCAGACGGTGGAAACGGCGGTTTGCCTCTTCCCAGGCCTGCACATCCCTCGCCGCGTCGGCATCGCTCGCCGCCCGCCCAGCGGCATCGAGCACATCGGGCGTCATGTTTGGCGCGGCATGTTTCAAGGCGAGAACCTCAAGGGCGGCCCGCATCTCCGCGACTTCGCGCACCTGCTTCAGGTCGAAGGAGGCGACACGCACACCGCGGCGCGGCAGGCTGATGACGAGGCCCTGCGCCTCGAGACGACGGAAAGCCTCGCGCACCGGCACATGGCTCGCGCCGAATTCCTCGGCGATATGGTCCTGGGCGAGACGGGAGCCCGGCACGAGTTCACCATGAATGATGCGCTCGGCAAGGGCCCGGCTGATGCGGCTCGCAATCGTATCGTCCTGATCTTTCTGCATGTGGACATGCATAGTCGGCGGTGCCCGGCTTGTCGAGGCAAGCCGGGCGGCAAGATCAAGGAGCGGAATGGATTGCCCTGCTGTCCTCCGGCGCCTCATTGCGCCGGTCGAGACCGTAGTCTCGCAAGACATGCGCAACCCTAAGCCGGTAATCGGCAAAGACACCTTCCCTTCCCATTGTCTGGGCGGCGCGATGTTCGGGAAGATTGCGCCAGCGCGCCACCGCCTCCTCATCTCGCCAGAAGGAAAGCGACAGGATCTTTCCCGGCAGGGTCAGGCTCTCGAAACGCTCGACCGAGAGAAATCCATCCATCTTTTCCAGTTGGGGCCGCAGTTCAGCCGCGACATCGAGATAGGCGCTCCGGGCGTCAAGATAAGGGACGACCTCGAAGATAACGGCAATCATCGCGCGACCCTCGCCGCATGGGGTGTGGACACGCATTTCAGAAAAAGACGATCCTCACGGATGATGAACTTCTCGCGGGCGGCGAACTGGTAGTTTTCCCGCCCGAGGGGATCTTCGGCGAGCCGGGCGCGATAGGCTTCGTATTCTGCGAGGCTCTCCAGGTGATAGATGCCGTAGGCAGTGGTCGACGAGCCCTCATGCGGCGCGAAATATCCGACGAGATCGGCGCCGCAGCGCGGAATGGCCTCGCCCCAGTTGCGGGCATAAGCTGCGAACTCCTCCTTGGCGAAGGGATCGATCTCATAGCGGATGACACAGGTAATCATTGGCATTCTCCTTTGCTTCATACCTCCTTCTGCCATGTTGCCGAAAGGGCATGCTTCGGTTATGATCGAAGTATGAAGGAAGGACCCGATATTGCCCGCATCGCCGCCCTGATCGGCGATCCCGCCCGCGCCAACATGCTGCTTTCGCTGATGGGAGGTGGCGCGCTGACGGCGACCGAGCTTGCCGGCGCGGCCGGAATCACCCTGCAAACCGCAAGCTCACACCTCGCCAAGCTTGAAGAAGGCGGCCTGATCCGCCAACGCAAGCAGGGACGCCACCGCTATTTCACCTTCGCCGATGCCGGTGTCGGGACGCTGATCGAAAGCCTCATGGGATTTGCCGCAAGCCGCGGACACCTGAGGCATCGGACAGGACCGAAGGAGCCGGCGCTGCGCAAGGCCAGGATCTGCTATGACCATCTTGCCGGAGACTACGGTGTGCGCATGCTCGACAGTTTGCGCGCGACGGGCGCCATCGCAGGCGACGAAGAACACCCGCATCTGACGGAAGCCGGCGAAAGACTGGTCGCAAGCCATGGCATCGACGTCGATATACTGAAGGCGCTCAGACGCCCGCTCTGCCGGGCATGCCTCGACTGGAGCGAGCGTCGCACACATCTCTCCGGTTCGCTCGGCCGGGCGCTGCTTTCCCATTTCCTCGATAACGGCCTCGCGCGACGGGAAAGTGGCAGCCGCGTGATCCATTTCAGCCCCGAGGGCGAACGGCGTTTCGCCGTCATGTTTCCGACAGCAGATTGAGTTTTACCCCGCCCCTTCACTTTCTCAGCCGCCCCTTGAAAAGATACCGACCAGACGGTATCTTTATGAAAGCCAATCGAGAGACCCAGCCATGAATCCCGTTGCCCTTGCGTATGCCTCGCTTGCCGGCGCCATCATCTGTGAGGTGATCGGCACCACCTTCCTGCAGAAATCCGCCCAGTTCACCAAGCTCGGGCCGACGCTTGCCATGGTCGCGCTTTATGCCGTTTCGTTCTATCTGCTGTCGCAGGCACTGAAAGGCATGCCGCTCGGCATTGCCTATGCGATGTGGGGCGGGCTCGGCATCATCCTCACAGCGCTCATCAGCGTCTTCTTGTTCAAGCAGTCGCTCGATCCGGCGGCGATGGCCGGCATCGGCCTGATCGTCGCGGGCGTGATCGTGATGAATGCCTTTTCCAATTCGGTCACGCACGGATGACGGCGAACGCCTATTCCAGAAAGAAGCAGCCGGAACTGGTTCGTCGCGCCCTGCTCGACCAGACTGCAGCCCTGGCGGTCGAAGGCGGACCTGCGGCAATCACCATCCAGGCGGTGGCTGACCGGGCAGGCGTGACGAAGGGTGGGCTTCTGCATCATTTCGCCAGCAAACAGGCGCTTGTCGAGGCGGTCTTTGCCGACCTGCTCGAAAAGCTCGACCAGGAAATCGGGCTCTACATGGCGGAGGACGGCGAGATGCGCGGACGCTTCACCCGCGCTTATATCAGGGCGAGCTTCGCCGACCGGAAGCTCGGCAGCAGCAGCCCGTGGGTCGCGCTTTCCGTTTCCATGATCTCGGAACCCGGCCTCCGACGGCTCTGGTCGCAATGGCTGGAACGAAAGCTTGCCGCACACCGGCCGACGGATGATGGACCAATGTTCGAAATCGCGCGCTTTGCCGCCGATGGAGTCTGGCTCGCCGACCTCCTGCAACAGGATCGCGAACCCTTCCGCGACGTTTCCCATATCGAGCGCGGACTGCTTGCACTTGCATCGGAAGCCTCACCCGGCGCTTGACGGAGGTCACTTGCGGATTGTCCTTTACCGCCTCTTCGTGTAGGTGAGGCCTCCTCCCAACGGCATGCGACAGGACCTCCCCTCATGAGCGGTTTCGACCTAACCATTTTCGATTGCGACGGCGTGCTCGTCGATTCCGAGATCATCGCGGCCAAGGTCGAATCCAAGCTCCTGAACGAAGCAGGCTATCCGATTTCCATCGAGGAAATGGGCGAACGCTTTGCCGGCATGACCTGGAAAAACATCCTCCTCACAGTCGAGAAAGAGGTCGACATCCCGCTGTCGGCCAGCCTGCTCGACAAGTCGGAAGCCCTGCTCGACCAGCGGCTGGCTCGCGAAGTCAAGATCATCGACGGCGTGGTCTTCGCGCTTTCCCGGCTTAAGGGACCGCGCTGCATCTGCTCGAACTCGTCTTCCGCCCGCCTCGACATGATGCTGACCAAGGTCGGCCTCAAGGAATTCTTCGCGCCGCATGTCTATTCGGCCAAGGATCTCGGCCCCGACCGGGTCAAACCGAAACCCGACATTTTCCTGCATGGCGCAGCACAGTTCGGCGTCACGCCCGACAAGGTCGTCGTCGTCGAGGATTCCGTGCACGGGGTTCATGCGGCACGCGCCGCCGGCATGCGGGTGATCGGCTTCACCGGCGCCTCCCACACCTACCCTTCCCATGCCGACCGCCTGACGGATGCCGGAGCCGAGACCGTGATCTCGCGCATGATGGATCTGCCGGCGGTCATTGCGGCCATGGAAAACTGGGCGGGTGCGATCTGATCCACCCGTTCCCCGCCTCGTGCGAAAAACCGGTCGTCAAATGCGCAGGGCAAGACCTGCCGGCAGGATATCCGCGCGCAGCGCCCTCAGACCGGAGTTTTCCCCGTCGATCTCGCTGGAAAAGCGGCCATCCTCCAGCGGTGTGATCTCGACCGAACGTCCCCGGTGGAAACTCAACAGAGGATGGTCGACATGGGCTGCCGAGGGAAGCCGCGCCAGCAGCCCGAGCTGGCCGGCCCTGGAGGCAGCCCGCATCACGGCAATGTCGAGCAGGCCATCCGCCAGGTCCGCCTGCGGGACGACATGCATGCCGCCACCGAACCAGGCCCCGTTGGCAACGCTCACCACCGTGACCCCGCCGGCATAAATCTCCTCCCCGTCAATGACGACCCGTACCGATTGCGGACGGTAGCTAAGGATCTCGCGCGCCGAATAGAGCATGAAGCGCATCGAACCGCCGAGAAACCTGCCGCGTGGCGCCGCATTTACGGCACGCACGATCTCTCCGGAAACGCCGACGCTTGCGATATTGGCGAAATGGCGGTTGATCCTGCCGCCGTTTCCATCGGGGCCGCTGATACGCACGGCGTCGATAAAGCGGACGGGTGCCTCGGCGATCTGGCCCGCGATCGCCTGAGGCACGCTCGCAAGGGTGAAATTGCGGGCGAAATCACATCCCGTACCGTTGGGGATCAGGGAAAAGGCCGTCTTCGGCCGGCTCGACGACAGGATACCGTCGACCACGTCGCTCACCGTTCCGTCGCCGCCGACGGCAATGACGAGGTCGCAGCCGGAATCCGCCAGCGCCCGGCTCATGTCGGTCGCCTGTCCGGCAGTAGTGGTTTCGCAAACAGCGAGGTCCGGAAAGCGGACCCTCAACGCCTGGTAAAGCGCCGGCCATGCACGCACCGACGCCCTCCCGCCGGACACGGGATTTCTGACTATTCCAATTTTCACCTATGCCCCCCGGCATATGGCGTTCCGCCACCCGTTGCGGATGGCGGCCTTTGCCCATTCACTTTTCCGCCTGCGGCCGCGGCCGCAGGAATTATTTCTTCTTCGGGCCTTCGTCGAAGCCGATGAAGACCTTGGTGAGACCGCTCACATTGCTCGGAACAGTCACCTGCTTGGAGAAGACGAACTGTGTCGGCTGCGCGGCATCGGCCAGGGTGACCGGATGCTGTGTCAGTTCGGTGAAGAGCACGTTGTCGCCATCCGTCACGGCAACGCGGATCGGCAGGGTGACGGTTCCGGCCTTGCCCTCAGGTCCCGCCACGAGGCGCCCCTGAACCATGGCGGTGATCGTCAGGCTGGTCTCGCTGCGGGCGCAGGAGCGGGTCGTATCGGCCAGCGAAGCCTGATAGACGACCTTGGACGGATCGTCCTTCGCGCCCTTGGCATAGGTGCGGTAATAGGACGTGCCGTCACGCAGGGCGATCGTCGGGCAGAAGCCCTGGACCACAGGCGCCACGGCCGGGGCGGCGGCGCTGGCCTCAGGCTTTTCCGCGGCCGAACCGAGAGCGCCACCGGGATTGCCAGCGTTGCAGCCGGCGAGAACCATCATCGAAAATGCGGCCAACAGCCCGCGCGACACCTTCACAGACACGATATGCACCTTCCGCATTCTTGAGCTTCGAGAAGCCAAAAGCCATTCCATTTGGGCCTTTTCATGCCCAGGGAGGATGGTCTATACCAGCGGCGCAGCGAAAAATCGATTGGGTAGCCAGCGTTTTGCTTCGAATTTCAATACCGCCGGCATTCAGAGGCTTCGCCTCAACCTGGACAAATCCGTTCGCGGCTGCCGTGCCTGCGAAATCCGCCCGGCCCGTCTGGCGCAAAAAGACGAACTTACGTTCTCGAAACGTCATAGTCTCGGACACCCAAACGCGCCTTACCTCTTCTGACCAAGGATGACCATCGTGGAATATATCTCGACCCGCGGAGAGGCCAAAAGCCTCGGTTTCAGTGACGCCCTGCTTGCGGGCCTTGCCCGCGACGGCGGCCTCTACGTGCCGCGCAAATGGCCCCATCTCAAGAAGAAGGAAATCCGCGCGCTCCGCGGCAAGACATACCAGGACATCGCCTTCGAAATTCTTCATCCCTTCACCGGCGGCGAGATCGAGGCCGGCACGTTCCGCTCGATGATCGACGAGGCCTACGCGACCTTCCGCCATCCGGCCGTGGCCCCGCTGGTGCAGACCGGTCCGAACGCCTTCGTGCTCGAACTTTTCCACGGCACGACTCTCGCCTTCAAGGACGTGGCGATGCAGCTTCTCGCCCGGCTGATGGATCATGTGCTTGCCGAACGCGGCGAACGGGCGACCATCGTCGGCGCGACATCAGGCGATACCGGGGGCGCCGCCATCGACGCCTTTGCCGGCCGTGCCCGCACCGACGTCTTCATCCTGTTCCCGCACGAGAAGGTCTCACCCGTCCAGCAGCGGCAGATGACGACCTCGAAGGCCGACAACGTTCATGCTATCGCCGTCAGGGGCAATTTCGACGATTGCCAAAATCTGGTGAAGGCGATGTTCAACGACAACGCCTTCCGCGACCGCTACAGGATTTCCGGCGTCAACTCGATCAACTGGGCCCGCATCATGGCGCAGGTGGTCTATTACTTCACCGCCGCGATCTCGCTCGGCGCGCCGGATCGCAAGGTTTCCTTCACCGTGCCGACGGGCAATTTCGGCGATATTTTCGCCGGCTACGTCGCCAAGAAAATGGGGCTGCCGATCGACAAGCTGGTGATCGCCACCAACGAGAACGACATTCTCGCCCGCACCCTGAAGACCGGGCGTTATGAGATGAAGGGCGTCTCGGCCACCACCTCGCCGTCGATGGATATCCAGATTTCGTCCAACTTCGAACGCCTGCTGTTCGAAGCCTATGACCGCGACGACGCGGCTATCCGCTCGTCGATGGAAAGCCTGAAACAGTCCGGCTCCTTCGAGATCAAGCCCGAGGCCCTGAAGGCGATCCGCAAGGACTTCCGCGCCGGCCGCGCAACCGAGAAGCAGGTGGCCGCCACGATCCGCGACACGCTGGCCGAGACCGGCTACCTGATCGACCCCCATACGGCCGTCGGCGTTCATGTCGCAGCGAAGTTCGCCAAGCCTTCCAGCCCCATGATAACCCTCTCCACAGCCCACCCGGCAAAGTTCCCCGCTGCAGTAAAATCAGCAAGCGGTATTGACCCGGCGCTTCCGGCGTGGCTTGCTGATCTGATGACCAGGGAGGAGCATTTCGATATCCTGGACGCGGAACTTAAAGCCGTCGAAACCTTTGTCGGTGAACATGCCCGCACAGATAATTGAGAAATGCAGAAAGACGGATCGATGAATGTTGAGTGTACCCGGCTGCCCTCTGGGCTGACGGTCGTAACCGAGAAGATGCCGCATCTCGAAAGCGTCGCGCTCGGAACCTGGATCAAATCCGGTTCTCGCAACGAAACCGACGCGGAGCACGGCATCGCCCATCTTCTCGAACACATGGCATTCAAGGGCACGCAGCGACGCAATGCCCGCCAGATCGCCGAGGAGATCGAGAATGTCGGCGGCGAACTCAATGCCGCGACTTCCACAGAGACCACCTCCTATTACGCCCGCGTGCTCAAGGACGACGTACCGCTCGCGGTCGATATCCTCGCCGACATCTTGACGGAGTCGGTTTTCGACGAGGAGGAACTGGCGCGCGAAAAGCACGTGATCCTGCAGGAGATCGGCGCAGCCAACGATACGCCCGACGACGTGGTGTTCGACCGCTTCTCGGAACTCGCCTTCGCCGGACAGACCCTCGGCCGTCCCATCCTCGGCACACCCGATACGGTAAAGTCGTTTACCAGCGACGAAATCCGGGGCTACCTGTCGCGCAACTACACGACCGACCGCATGTTCGTCGTCGCGGCCGGGGCCGTCGACCATGACGCTTTCGTTCGCCAGGTCGAAGACCGCTTCTCCGGCCTCAGAACCGAGCCTGCCGCCCCGCCCGTCCTCGAAGCCGCGCGCTATACCGGCGGTGAGGCCCGCGAGGAACGCGACCTGATGGATGCGCAGGTGCTGCTCGGCTTCGAGGGCCGTGCCTATCACATGCGCGACTTCTATTGTTCGCAGATCCTCGCCAACATTCTCGGCGGCGGCATGTCCTCGCGCCTCTTCCAGGAAGTGCGCGAATTCCGGGGCCTTTGCTATTCGGTGTATGCCTTCCATTGGGGCTTTTCCGACACTGGTATCTTCGGCATCCACGCCGCGACTGGCGGCGAAAACCTGCCGGAACTGGTTCCCGTCATCATCGACGAACTGCGCAAGTCGTCGGACATGATAAACCAGCAGGAAATCGACCGCTCGCGCGCGCAAATCCGCGCGCAACTGCTGATGGGACAGGAAAGCCCGGCGGCGCGCGCCGGCCAGATCGCCCGGCAGATGATGCTCTATGGACGCCCGATCTCCAATCAGGAAATGATGGAGCGGTTGGCCGGCATCACCACCGAACGGCTGACGGATCTTGCCGGCCGGCTGTTCTTCGAGACCGTGCCGACGCTTTCGGCCATCGGTCCGCTCGATCAGCTTGCGCCGATGAACGAAATCACGCAGGCCCTTTCCAGCGGCAATGCCGGCGGCGCCCTCAAGGCGGCTGGCTGAAAAACTGCGGCGAGACAAGGGGTTGCGGCGAGCCAGCGGCGCATGACCGCCCTCGCCTTTGTGGGGGCATGGCATGGCACGGTCGGTCTTTCGGTTTCTGTCGCGGCAGCCGGAAACGCCGGAGCTCTATGGCCCCGATCATCTTCTGCGCCTGCCCCGCTACCGCGATTTCGACCAGTGGCACAGGCTGCGCAGCGAAAGCCGCGCCTTCCTGCAGCCATGGGAGCCCACCTGGCGGGCGGACGAACTGACCGAGAGCTCCTACCGGGCGCGAGTCATTCGCAACGAGCAGGAATTCAACTCGGGTCTGGCTGTCCCTTTCTTTCTCTTCCACAGGCCGGAGGAGATTCTTCTCGGCGGCCTGACGATCGGCCTGATCCGCCGCGGAGCCTCGCAAAGCTGCATGATCGGATACTGGATGGGCGAAAGATATGCCGGCCAGGGCCATATGTTTGCCGCACTTCGGCTCGCTATTCCCTATATCTTCAGGGTGCTTGAGTTGCACCGGATCGAAGCAGCCTGTATTCCAGACAACAGCAACAGCATCAGGTTGCTCGAAAAAGCCGGATTTGAGCGGGAAGGTCTCTTGCGGGAATATCTCAAAATCAACGGGCGCTGGCGCGACCATGCGATCTATTCGCTTCTGGCGGATCGGGCCACGGACAACGGCGGCAAAGAGCCCTCATGAAACTCACGGACAACAGGCAGACGGCAGCCGGCCGAACGCTGGCGGCGGCTTTCGCCATGGTCATGCTCGTGCTGGCCGGCCTTTTCGCGACGGTCGCCAACGCCGCCGAACCGGTGAAGATCGCCCGTGACGACACGGCGCTCGACCTCACCGCGACCACCGAGATCTATACGAACCAGGGAGAGGCCTTTCAGGTTTCAACCGCAGCCGGCGCGGACGGTATTCGCCGCCGCATCGAAGTGCGCTCGAGCTCTCCGCAGCATCAGGGCGACTGGGCCGTCTTCGCGCTTGCCAACGTTTCGGAAGAGCAGCTCGAGCGCGTGATCGTCGCTCCGCATTTCCGTCTGGTGAACTCGAAGCTGTTCTGGCCCGATCTCGGCTCCCAGCGCATCATCGCCATCACGCCTTCGGAAGGCTTCGCGCTCGACCGGCAGCCGAGTTCGGAGGCGGACGTCTTCCGCATCACGCTTAACCCGGGCGCTGTCATCACCTTCGTCGCCGAGCTTTCGACGCCGCAGCTTCCGCAGATCTACCTCTGGGAACCGAACGCCTACAAGGATACGGTCAACGCTTTCACCCTTTATCGCGGCATCGTTCTCGGCATCGCCGGCCTTCTCGCGGTGTTCCTGACGATCCTGTTCGTGGTCAAGGGTACGTCCATGCTGCCGGCCGCCGCTGCGCTCGCCTGGGCCGTGCTCGCCTATATCTGCGTCGACTTCGGCTTCCTTGAAAAACTCATCAGCATCACGTCCAGCGACCAGCGAATATGGCGAGCGGGCGCGGAAGTGGCGCTCGCATCGAGCCTCGTCATATTCCTTTTCACCTACCTGAACCTCAATCGCTGGCATGTCCATCTGGGCTATGCGACCTTCGCATGGATCCTCGGCCTCGGCCTGCTTTTCGGGGTCGCCATCTATGACCCCTCGGTCGCCTCCGGCATCGCGCGCCTGTCCTTTGCGCTGACCGCCACCGCCGGCATCGTGCTCATCATCTATCTCGGCTTCAACCGCTACGACCGGGCGATCCTTCTCGTGCCGACATGGGCGCTGATCCTCGTCTGGCTGTTCGGTGGCTGGCTGACGGTCACCGGGCGGCTGGACAACGATATCATCCAGCCGGCGCTCGGCGGAGGGCTGGTACTGATCGTGCTGCTGATCGGCTTTACCGTCATGCAGCATGCCTTCGCCGGCGGTGCCTATCAACAGGGGCTGTTCTCCGACCTCGAACGCCAGTCGCTGGCGCTCACCGGTTCCGGCGATACGGTGTGGGACTGGGATGTCGCCCGCGACCGCGTGGTGACGAGCCCCGACATTTCCGTCCGCCTGGGTCTTTCGCCGGGAACCATGCACGGCCCCGCCCGCAACTGGCTCCCACGCCTGCATCCGGACGACCGGGACAGGTTCCGCGCCACGCTCGATGTGCTGCTGGAACATCGCAAGGGCCGCCTCAATCACGAATTCCGCATCCGCGCCGAAGACGGCCATTTCCACTGGCTGAAGATCCGGGCGCGGCCAGTCCTCGGCTCCAATGGCGAGGTCATCCGCTGCGTCGGCACCATCATCGATGTGACCGAGCAGAAAAACTCGATCGATCGCCTGCTCGCCGATGCGATGCACGACAATCTGACGGGCCTGCCGAACCGGGAAGTCTTCCTCGACCGGCTGCAGTCGGTCCTGACGCTCGGCAACGGGTCCGAGGCGTTGCGGCCAACCGTCATGGCGATCGACATCGACCGTTACAAGCAGGTGAACGACAGTCTCGGGATCGCCGCCGGCGACAATATCCTGATCGCGCTGACGCGACGGCTTCGACGCCTCCTGAAACCGCAGGACACGCTCGCACGCCTTTCCGGCGACGAGTTCGGCCTGATCCTCGTTTCGGAGCGCGATCCCGGCAAGGTCGCAGATTTTGCCGACGCCGTCTCGAAGGCGATCATGGTGCCGATCAATTTCGCCAATCGCGAGATCATCCTGACAGCTTCCATCGGCCTCGTTTCATGGGTCGACCAGCAGGAAAGCGCAACCAGCCTGCTGTCCGATGCGGAGCTTGCGATGTACCGCGCCAAGCGCGCAGGCGGAAACCGGGTGGAGCCCTTCCGCCCCGCCTTCCGCGCCGGCGGAACCGACCGGCTGCAGATCGAAACGGATCTGCGCCGCGCCATCGACCGCAAGGAACTGTCGATGGTCTACCAGCCGATCATCCGGCTTGCCGATGGCGAAGTCGCCGGTTTCGAGGCCCTGATGCGGTGGGATCACCCCAAGCGCGGCAGCATTCCGCCGTCCGAATTCATCCCGATCGCGGAGGCATCCGACCTGATCGAGCCGCTCGGCATGTTCGCGTTGGAACGCGCCACCACCGATCTGACCGATTGGGAAAAACAGACCGGGGACGTGCCGATCTTCGTCTCCGTCAATCTGTCGAGCGCGCAGTTGCTTTCCAGTGAGATCTACAACGATATCCGCGCGATGCTGACCAAGACCCAATGCGATCCGGGCCGACTGAAGCTCGAATTGACAGAGTCGGTGGTGATGGCAAATCCGGAGCAGGCGCGCCTCGTGCTGGGCAAGCTCAGGGATACCGGCATCAGTCTGGCGCTCGACGATTTCGGCACCGGCTACTCGTCGCTCGCCTATCTCACCCGTTTCCCCTTCGACACGATCAAGCTCGACAAGGCGCTGGTATGCGACCAATCCGAAAAACGGGGCGTCCTGTTGAAATCGATCATCGCCATGGCCTGTGGGCTTGAAATGAAGGTGGTGGCGGAAGGCATCGAAACGGAGGAAGACGGTCAGGAACTCGCGAAACTGGGATGCGATTTCGGACAGAGCTATCTTTACGGCGCACCGATCGGCGCCGAGTCCGTTCTCCGTCTGCTGCGTGAACGCTTTCCGCTGACCAAGAGGGCTTGAGCCGGGCGCAAGCCCAACCCGGCGGCCAGCCGTTCCTCAGGCGTGCCCGGCTTCCATCGACAGCATGGCCGGGCTGACGCCCATCAGCGCCAGGGCGCGTTCGTACTTGGTGTCAAGCGCCCGATCGAAGATCAGGTCTTCCGTGGCCGGGCAGTTCAGCCAACCGTTATTGGCAATCTCGAATTCGAGTTGCCCCGGCCCCCAGCCGGCATAACCGAGCAGCATCGTGGCGCGGCGCGGACCGCGGCCATCGGAGATGGCGCGCACGATGTCGAGCGTTGCCGTCAGCGAAATGTCGTCGCTGATCGGGATGCTGCTGTCGCTCAGATAGTCGTCGGAGTGAAGGACGAAACCGCGGCCCGTTTCCACCGGTCCGCCACTCTGAATCGGGAAATGCCGGGCATGGTCCGGCAGCATGATCGCATCGTTCTTGTCGATCAGTTCCAGATGCAGGAGCACGTCGGCAAAGGTCACCGGCTGCGACCGATTGATGATGAAGCCCATGGCGCCGGCCGGAGAATGGGCGCAAACATAAACGACGGCCCGTGCGAAGTTGCCGTCCGTCATTCCTGGCATGGCTATCAGGAACTGGCCGTCCAGAAAGCCACGCTCGCGATCCTTCTTCAAGTTCGATAAAGCCATGCTGGACCTCCAGCGTCTCTGTAACCGAGACATCCGACGTGAACTCCGGGATGAAGTCCGTCATTTCTCATTTTAGCAAGATGAGGCAGACCGCCCCCGCAATCAACTGAAAATGACATATGGGCCGAAAACCGTGACTGGCGAGGCTCCGCACTATGCTTTAAACGCAGGCCATGAGCATCGAATTTTCCCGCATGCGCCGCTTCATCGGCCTGCTTCTCACCGCAACCGTCCTCGGCGCCGGCAGCGCACAGGCGGCAAGCAGCGAATGGGCGACCAGTGAAGGCGGCCGGATGCGCCTCCTCGTCCTGCCGGCCGCCGCAGACGGCACGCGCCAGGCTGCGCTTCAGATCGAGCCGACGCCCGGCTGGATTACCTATTGGCGGGAGCCGGGAGACGCCGGCATACCGCCAAGCATCACGCTCGATCCCGCCAGCCGGTTCGATATCGGAGAAATTTCCTTTCCGGTGCCGAAGCGCATCGACAACGGGGACATCAGGGATATCGGCTACGACACGCCCATCGCCCTTCCCTTCACCCTCAAGGCCCAGCCGGTCGCCTCGGCCACGGTGAAGGCAAATGTCTTCATCGGCGTGTGCAAGAACATCTGCATTCCGTTCCAGGCCGACCTTACGGTGACGCTTGAGGAAACCGTAAACCCCGAGGAAGAGGCCATCCTCGCATCCGCATGGAAAAGCCTGCCCGAAAGGGAGACCGAAAGCTTCGGCGTCGAATCCCACCGGATGATCGGGGATCTCTTCCGGCTCGACCTGACACTCCGCCTTCCCTCCCCGAACGATCGTCCGCAAGTCTTCGTCACCGGTCCGAACGGTCACGTCTTCATGGACTACGACATCGTTTCCCAAGCCGACGGCGAGCTCGATATTTCGATGCCGCTTGAGGAACTGCCGCGCAATTACAAGATCGCCAGAAAGACCTGGGGTATCCTCGTTCTCTCGGGCGACAGGGCAATGGAAAGCACGCTTGCCTTTGACTAGCGTCAATCTATAGTCGCTGCCGAAACACCGCCCGGCACCGGCCGGGGCCAATCCAGCGAGGAGAATCTGATGACCATTTCCATCGGCGAGAAGCTGCCGCAGGCGACCTTCAAGGAAAAGACCGCCGACGGTCCGGTCGAGATCACCACCGAGCAGCTTTTCGGCGGCAAGCGTGTCGTGCTCTTCGCCGTGCCCGGTGCGTTTACGCCGACCTGCTCGCTCAACCACCTGCCCGGCTATCTGGAGAACCGTGACGCGATCCTGTCGCGCGGCGTCGACGACATCGCAGTGATCGCCGTCAATGACTGGCATGTCATGGGGGCCTGGGCGCAGCAATCCGGCGGGCTCGGCAAGATCCACTTCCTCGCCGACTGGGATGCCTCCTTCACCAAGGCGCTCGGCCTCGATGCCGACCTCTCCGGCGGCGGGCTCGGCGTCCGCTCCAAGCGTTATTCGATGCTGGTGGAAGACGGCGTGGTGAAGTCGCTCAATGTCGAGGAGAACCCGGGCCAGGCAACCGTTTCCTCCGCTGCCACGATTATCGAGCAGCTCTGAAGACAGCGCCGCGGACAATCAGGAGAGCCGCGGCAGGTCCGCGGCTTTTTTTCGGGCACAAGAAACCCAACAAAAAAACCGGAGTGTCTCCACTCCGGTTTGTCGATTTTAATCAATGCGTTGAGACCGAAGCCTCAGCAACTGAATCAGCCGACGATCTCGGTGTCGGAGAACCAGTACTTGATTTCCTGGGCGGCGGTTTCCGGGGCGTCGGAACCGTGAACCGAGTTTTCGCCGATGGAGAGCGCGAAGGTCTTTCGGATGGTGCCTTCCGCAGCCTGGGCCGGGTTGGTGGCGCCCATCAGTTCGCGGTTCTTGAGGATGGCGTTTTCGCCTTCGAGGACCTGAACGACGGTCGGGCCGGAGGTCATGCCTTCAACGAGTTCGCCGAAGAACGGGCGGTCCTTGTGGACGGCGTAGAAGCCTTCGGCTTCGCGCTTGCTCATCCAAACGCGCTTCGAGGCGACGACGCGCAGGCCGTTGTCTTCGAATACCTTGGTGATGGCGCCCGTCAGGTTGCGCTTGGTTGCGTCCGGCTTAATCATCGAGAAGGTGCGTTCAATCGCCATCAGTCTCATCCTTTTGTCTCATGGGAAAGTGGGCGGTTTCTACCCGCCCCGAATCGCGAAGACAAGGGGGATGGACGAATTTCACGCCGCCGTCATACTATCTGACCGGAACCGGTCGCGGCGAATGCTTTCACGGCACATTCCGGGCCGGCAGCGTGCGGAAGGAACCATGCAGAAATTCTCCGAGAATGCGCGCCGCTCCACGTGCGCGCTGGCCGACATCGCCGTCCATTGTTCGATCCTGCAGGCCTCAACGGGCAGTTTCCGGCATTTCCTCATCGACCAGCCCGCCCTCATTCACGTGAAGAACGGCTGGAAGCGGATCGTAACCAACGAGGCCGATGTCACAGCGGTCCCCGGAGAGGCGATCTTCCTGCCGCAGGGGCTCGAATGCACCGTCATCAACGGGGCCGAGGAAAACGGCTCCTATCATTCCGACGCCTATGTCTTTTCCTCCGCCCTCGTGGCGTTCTACGCCGATGCGGCAGCGCATTCCACGAACGAGGCGATCCGGATCGAGCCGGACAGCGGATTCCTCGATGCGCTCGAGCGCGCGCGCCTCGCGATCGCGGGTAAGGACGCCGCTTCCGACGATATCCACCGGCACATCGTCGGCGAACTCCTTATCCGCTTGCAGGCGCTCGGGATCGGCCTCCTGCCCGATCCACGCGAAAACCTCTGCCTCAGGATACGCGGCCTCATTCGCACAGAGCCCGCGCAGGAATGGCCGGCGGGTTCCGTCGCCGGCGCTCTGGGCATGAGCGAGGCGACGCTGCGGCGCCGGCTTTCGCAGGTCGGGACAAGCCTCACCGACATCATCGCCGATGTGCGCATGACGACGGCGCTCGCTCTGCTGCAGGCGACCGAACTTCCGATCAACCGGGTGGCGCTCGATGTCGGGTATGAATCGGCGTCGAAATTTGCGGCCCGCTTTCGCGCCCGCTTCGGCCTTTCTCCGCGGGACATTCGCATCGCCACGGAGGCAGGTGAGCGTTCCGGGGCTGAATTCGAGCGCAGCAGAGCCGCGGCCGGATAGCGACGGCGATATGTTCGGGCTCCCATCGAAAGGAGCCGATCATGACCTATGGACCCCTCGTTCTCGCCGCCGCACTGACCCTGGTATCAGGCCTTCCGGCCATGGCGGCGGAGTTCACGCTTTCAAGCCCTGACATCGCCGAGGGCGGAGAACTCGCCCAGGCGCAGGTGGCGAACGCGCTCGGATGCGACGGCGGCAACGTCTCGCCAGCCCTTTCATGGTCGAACGCACCCGCCGGCACGCGGAGTTTCGTCGTCACCGCCTATGACCCGGACGCGCCGACAGGTTCCGGTTTCTGGCATTGGGTAATGTTCAACATTCCCTCCGGCGTCACGGAACTGAAGGCGGGCATCACGCCGGACAGGGGCGCACCCGCCGGTGCGATTCAGAGCCGCGCCGATGCCGGCTTTTCAAGCTATATCGGCGCCTGCCCGCCGCCGGGGCAAATGCATCGCTATGTCTTCACCGTAACGGCGCTTTCGGTTGACAAGCTCGACCTTGACAGCAATGCCAGCGGCGCGCTGATCGGTTTCATGACCAATGCAAACGCGCTCGCAAAGGCGTCGATCACCGTCCATTACGGACGCTGAGGCTCAGGCGACCGCCCTCGCCTCGCTGCCGTGGAGATCGAGGCACCGCTCGAACCAGGTCCTCACCGGATCGTCGTCGGCCAGATGCACCGATCCGGTGGTGATCCGCAGCCATTGCAGCGCGCCGAAGACGATGTGGTCGCAAAACAGCGGGCCATCGCCGCCGATGAAAGGCTGCGCCTTCAGCATGTGGCGCAGGGGCTTCAGGGCTTCCGGCAGAGCCGCGATCGCCGTTTCGCGGACGGCGGCGATCTCTTCGATGGTCTTGCCGAGCAGCTTCTCGCGGCTCTCGCGGAAATAGGCCTGGTCGGTAGGCGCCAGCATGTCGTGAATGTTCTTCAGCGCGATGCGTGTGACGATCGGATGCACGGTCGTCTGGGAATAGGCTTCGACAAAGCGGGCCATGGCCTGGCCGCCCTCGCCTCCAAAGAGCGACGGCGCATCCGGATAGGCTTCTTCCAGATAAAGCGCGATCTGGAAACTGTCAGAGACAAGCCGTTCGCCATCCCTCAGGAAGGGAACGGTCTTCGAAAATCCGCCTTCGGCGGACGGAATGGCCGTAAAGGCAAGCGGCCGTTCGCTGAACGGCAGGCCCTTGTGACGAAGCGCCATGACCGTCTTCCAGCAATGGGGAGAGAACGGGCGGGCCAAATCTGCTCCGCAGAGAGAATAAAGGGTGATGGACATGGCAGCTCCTCGATCATCTTTCCGCGCTAGGATGCATGTCCCGCCGCTACCAATCAAATCATGATATTTCATGGGTTTCATAAGCCCCGCTGTCGCAATATCACGCTACGCTCGCAGATCGGGGAACAAACGGGAGAATCGGATGCTGGAAACGTTCAGGATGTTCGCGGCCTACAACCAATGGGCCAACGATCTCGTCTATGCCGCGGCCAACGAGCTTTCACCCGAGGATCTGAACCGCGACTTGGGAGCCTTCTTCGGATCGCTGTTTGGAACGCTCACCCATATCCTGGTCGCAGACCGCGTCTGGCTCCGGCGCTTTACCGGCGAAGGACCGAAACACACGGCGCTGAACGAGAAGCCGTTTGCAACGCTTGCCGAACTGGAAGCCGCCCGGATCGAAGAGGACCGAAGGATCATCGCATGGATCGGGGAACTGACGGAAGACGAAATCCGCGGGCCGATCAGCTATACGCCGATCACAACACCCACGCCGATCACCCATCGGCTCGGGCCGGCGATATCGCATTTCTTCAACCACCAGACACACCACAGGGGCCAGGCCCATATGTGCCTGACGGCGCTCGGCAAGCCGAGCCTTTCGCTTGATCTCATCTATTTCCAGCGGCTCCAGGGCGATCGGTGGCTTTAGAGCCTGCCCCTGCGGGGACACCTGTCCGCCAATTCGACAATCCGGCATTAACCGTTCTTTGCGGAAAATCCCGAAGGTTTGCCCGTTTGCCGCGTATTTAACCGAATGATGAGTTCTTTCGCGGATGGTGCGGCCGGAGATAACCGACATTCATCGAGCGGAAAGACCGGAGCCACATCCGGCGGGGGAACAGCCATGCAGTCTGATGCCAGTACAAGCCATCAGCACGTCCAACCACCGAAGTCGCCCATCGTCCAGGACAACCTGCAGAAGATCACGGCTTTCATGGCCAAGCACCAGATCGCCGGCCTGCCGCGCAATTTCGAAATCGTCTATGAGGCCATGGTCAGGCGCAATGCGGAGATCGCCCGCGATCTCGTCGCTCTCGGGGCGCAACCCAGCCAGATCGCGCTGGACCATCTGGGCCTGAAGCACCGTCTGGTCAGCCATTGCGGTCTTGCCGACGAACATGTGCAATCAGAGGCCACGGCCGCATTGAAACGTCTCGCGGAACAGGTCTCGCTCGGTCTCCTGCGCAAGCAGACCTTCACCCGCGCGCTCGAAACCATCGTGAAATCGATCCGCGAGGACGAGACCCGGGGCCTTTCGGAAATCCTGGAGGAACTTGATTTCCTCGATTCCGCGGCAAGCGACCTGATCCGGGAGGAGACCGAAATCGAGTTCAAGCTGAAGGCGGGGCTCGAACAGATCGAAGCCGCCGAACGCACCGCAGAGGCCGCCCGCTCGATGGTGCTCACCGACCGGCTGACCGAACTGCCCAACCGCATCGCCTTCATGAACCGGCTGGAAAGCCTTTACGAACAGGCAACCGTTCCTTTCGGAACCGCCATGTTGCTTGTCGACATCGACAATTTCCGGGAGATCAATCGACAGTTCGGCGACGAGGCCGGCAACAGGCTGCTCAAGCGGCTGGCTGCGGTTTTCCGCAAGACGATCAAGAAGTATGACTTCGTCGCGCGCATCGAGGGCGACGACTTCGCCTTCCTCTTCAGCGACGTCGGTGCAACCGAGGCTCAGGCGATTGCCGAGCGGCTTCGGACGGCCGTCGAGAACAACCTGATCTTCGCCACCGAGCAAGGACGCAGCCAGGGCAGCCTTGGCCTCTCCATCGGCTTCGCCATGACAGCGGATGCGGCCACACCGAGCGAACTGATTGCCCACGCCGAATCCGCGCTTGCGACGGCCCGCGCCACCCCTCGTCACCCGATCGCAGGCTATGGCTCAGAGCCTCAGCGCGGCATGGGACGAAACGTGGCCTAATCTTCCAATCGGCGCGGGATGTTGCGCCGGCGCCACCCTTCGTCGCCCGATTGCCGCGAACACCTTCGCAGCCCGGCGACCGCTTGCCTTTGGCCGGCAGTTCGGCCAAAAGCCAAGGCATGATTACGATTACCGATATCTCTGCCCGCATCGCAGGCCGCCTGCTCATCGACCATGCCAGCATCTCGCTGCCGGAAGGCACGAAGGCCGGGCTTGTCGGGCGCAACGGCGCGGGCAAGTCGACGCTCTTCAAGATCATCACCGGAGACCTCCCCTCCGAAACGGGATCGATCACCATCCCCAGGAATGCTCGGATCGGCCAGGTGGCGCAGGAGGCTCCCGGTACCGAACAGCCGCTGATCGAGATCGTGCTGGCCGCAGATAAGGAACGCGCCGCCCTGCTGGCCGAGGCGGAGACAGCCACCGATCCGCACCGCATCGCGGAAATCCAGACCCGGCTCGCCGATATCGGCGCACATTCGGCAGAGGCGCGCGCGGCCACCATTCTTGCAGGTCTCGGCTTCGACCACGAAGCGCAGCTTCGCCCCGCCTCTTCCTTTTCCGGCGGCTGGCGCATGCGCGTGGCGCTGGCGGCCGTGCTGTTTTCCGAACCGGATCTGCTGCTGCTCGACGAGCCGACCAACTATCTCGACCTCGAAGGCACGCTCTGGCTGGAAGAATATGTCCGGCGCTATCCGCACACCGTCATCATCATCAGCCATGACCGCGACCTGCTCAACACCGCCGTCAACGCGATCATCCACCTCGATCAGAAGAAGCTCACCTTCTATCGCGGCGGCTACGACCAGTTCGAGCGGCAGAAGGCGGAAGCCGACGAATTGCAGATGAAGGCGAAGGCGAAGAGCGATGCTGCCCGCAAGCACCTGCAGAGCTATATCGACCGTTTCCGCTACAAGGCGTCGAAGGCTCGGCAGGCCCAGAGCCGTATCAAGGCGCTGGAGCGCATGGGAACGGTCGCGGCCGTGATCGAGGATCATGTCCAGCCGATCACCTTCCCGGAACCCGAGAAACAGCCGGCTTCCCCGATCGTGGCCATCAGCGGCGGTGCAGTCGGCTACGAACCCGGCAAGCCGATCTTGAAGAACATCAATCTGCGCATCGACAATGACGATCGCATCGCCCTTCTCGGCTCGAACGGCAACGGCAAATCCACATTTGCCAAGCTGATCGCGGGGCGGCTCAACCTGCAGGCGGGCGAGATGAAGCTTGCGCCGAACCTCTCCGTCGGCTTCTTCGCACAACATCAACTGGACGATCTCGTGCCGAACGAGACGCCGGTCGACCACGTTCGCCGGCTGATGCCGCTTGCGGGCGAAGCGCAGGTTCGCGCCCGCGTCGCGCAGATGGGACTGGCGACCGAAAAGATGGCGACCGCCGCCAAGGATCTTTCGGGTGGAGAAAAGGCGCGTCTGCTGATGGGCCTTTCCGCGTTTCACGCGCCGAACCTTCTGATCCTCGACGAACCGACCAACCATCTCGACATCGACAGCCGCCGCGCGCTGATCGAGGCTCTGAACGACTATAACGGCGCCGTCATCCTGATCGCCCATGACCGCCACCTGATCGAGGCGACCGTCGACCGCCTCTGGCTGGTCAATAACGGAACCGTTAGCGTCTTCGAAGGCGATATGGAGGATTATCGTAGTCTGGTGGTCTCCTCCGCCCGCAAGAGCGATGACCGGGAAAAGGCGGATGCCGCCGTCCAGGTCAACAAGGCCGACCAGCGCAAGGCCGCCGCCGACAGGCGGGCGAGCCTCGCTCCACTGAAGAAAAAGATCAATGAAATCGAGTCCCTGACGAAAAAGCTGGAGACATTGATTCAGGCTCTTGATGCGGAACTTGCAGATCCGGCGCTTTACGAGAAGAGCCCGGCCAAGGCCGCGGAAAAGGCCAAGCAGCGCGGCGAGGCTGTGGCGAAGCTTTCGGCCGCGGAAGAACAATGGCTCGAGCTTTCCGCCGAATACGAGGATGCGATGGCGGGCTGACCCGCCCTCGATCCGGCAGGGGCCGGATGCGCCGGAAACCGACCGTTAACCATAACTGCCTAAAACTTCACTCGAATCCTTTCCCGTTCGAGTGGTTTTCATGCTTTCTTTACGCGTTGCGGTGAGCGCCCTCATCGCCTTGTCCCTGGCGTCATGTGCCACCACCAAGACGGAAAAGCCGTCGGCCAAGACGGCATTTGCCGCATCCACGGACAATCCTACTGGCAAGCCGCTTTCCGCCGGTGACCGCGTTCCGATGGAGCCCGCAACCTGGTTCAAGCCGAACCGCCCCCGGAACGCCCTTGCCGGACGCACGCTGGACGTCGCCTCGATCGGGGATCTCCAGCTCGGACCGAAGGAGGTCGTGCTGACCTTCGACGACGGCCCCGTGCCCGGCCGAACCGAGCGTATCCTCGACACGCTCGCCCGGTACGATGTCAAGGCGACATTCCTGATGGTCGGGGAAATGGCCAAGGCCCATCCGGCCGTCGCCCGAAAGGTTGCCGACGCGGGCCATGCCATCGGCAGCCATACATGGAGCCATGCCGATCTTCACAAGCTGAGTTTCGATCGGGCCATGGCCGACATCACCAGGGGGGAACTGGCGGTGAAGGCGGGGACCGGCGTGGAACCGGGCTTCTTCCGCTTCCCTTACCTTTCCGACTCGAAGAGCCTGCGCACGAAAATGGCGCAACGGGACGTCGTCGTTCTCGACGTCGCGATCGACAGCAAGGACTATTTCAAGTCGGCGCCATCGGAAATCGTCGACCGCACGATGGAAACCCTGCACCGCAGGGGCCGCGGCATCATCCTGATGCACGACCTGCATCTGCGCACCGCCGTCATGCTGCCGATGCTGCTCGAGCGCCTGAAGGCCGAAGGTTACAAGGTCGTAACGCTGCGCCACGAGCGCAAGAAAATGATGATGCTGGCATCGGCGAACTGACATACACGCCCGTCGCCGGACAGGTTCCGGCGACGGGCCGACCGGTCAACTCTCCCGGCGCATTGCCACGACGAGCGCGAAGGCGAGGCAGGCGATAGCAGTGAAAACCGGAAGGCCGTGCGTGCCGATCTGAAGCGACACGCCGGCCGCAAGCGGCCCCACCAGTGCGCCGGCGCCCCAGGCCAATCCCATAAGCGCATAGATGCCAACGAGATCGCCACCCGAAAACCGGCTGCCGACGATGGTCAAAGTCAGCGTGTAAATGCCGACGAAGACACCGCCCCAGACAAACAGCATGGCATAGGTGAAGAAGGGCATGGCGAGCGCCCAGGGCCAGCAAGCGGCCCCGGCAGCGGCCACCAGCGCGCAGCCAAGCACCAGCTTGCGGCGGTCGACCATGTCGCCGAGCCAGCCGATCGGTAGCTGCAGCAGGATCGCGCCGCCCATCATCACGAACATGAGTTGGGCCGCATCGTCGGCATTCCAGCCGAGACCGACCGCGTAGAGCGCCAGGAAGGACAGGCCCGCCGTCTCGACGGCAGCGTTCAGCACGATCGCTCCGATCGCCACCGGCGCCAGCCTCAGGAAACGCAGCGGATTGCCCGAACTCGGTTTTTCGAATACGGGCGCACGCACCATTGGCAACAGTACGAAGGATGCGGCTGCCAGGGCGATGACGGCACCGACCATGAACGGCAGCGTCCCGCGAGAACCGATCAGCGAGAGGAGAAGCGGGCCGAGCGCCAGCCCCAGAGAGAGCGCCGCCGTGTAGATCGCCATGAAACGGGCGCGGGTATTTTCGGTGCTGAGCGCGTTGATCCAGGTCTCGGAAAGCACGAACAGCGCTTCCGCGGCCATGCCGAGCAACAGGCGCAGCGGAAACCACAGCCAGATATTATCGACCAGGGCGATTGTCCCCAGCACGGCGGCGGATACGACCAGCGACAGCAGGATCAGGCGGCGCGGTCCGACCTTCGACACAACGCCCGGAAGCACCAACGCGACCACGAGGACACCGATCGCATGCATCGCCGCATTGGCGCCCACCAGGCTCTGGCTTGCACCTCTTGCGACCATTTCAAGCGCGATCAGCGGCGCGCTCAGCGAATAGGTCAGCCCGAACATGGCGACGGTCAGGATCACCGCAATGCGGGAAATCAACGTACCCGTTTCCGAGACGGCGGGCAGATCCGTCGCGCTCATCGGGCGTAGTCCCTCATCTTCAGGGAACTGCCCAGATGATGCAGATGGGCAAGCAGCTTTTCACGCCACGGCACAGTCTCAGGTTCGACAAGGCGTTTCAGCGCGCGTGCATAGTCGAGCACCATGCCAGGCGTCCAGCAGAGATGCGCGGCTCGCGACCGGATATAGGCCGCCTCCCACAAGGAAGGCGTTACGAGCAGTCGCAGGAGACGCAGCCACGGTCGTGGGCAGTCGAGGCTCCCCTCAAGCGCTGCTTCAAGCGCTCCTGCTGCGGCGATCGAGCAGTTGCGATTGGTGACGTTATAGGTGGAATGCCGGCGATAGCCCTCCCAGAAGGCTTTCAGGCGCAACGCGTGAAAACGGGTGAACACCACCTCTTCGTCAGCGGCGGTCCAGCAGGCCTTTTCCTTTTCATAGGATGGCTGGAAGAGCCCTGCCACGTCGTTTTCCTCTCCAGCGAAGAGCGTGTCCACGATCTCCTCGCGATCCGGTTCGATCTCTTCGGCCGGCCAATGGCTGATGTAGAGATGGGTGCCCATCTCTACCGCTGCATGGCCGGTGGAAACCTTGCCCTCCTTGTCGAGCACCGCGAAGTAACGGTCGACAAGAGGACGTCTCGGCTCGACTTCGGCGGCACCGGTCGGTGTCCATACGAGGATGCGCATGTTGAGGATCGTGTCGTCATCCGGACTGTCATCAGGCATGACGACGGGATTTTCCTCGTTCCATCCCCGTCCGCACAGCATGGGAAGGGAATAGATCGAGAGAGTGCTGTCGTACCGCCGCAACGCCCGTGCGAAATGAATCATCGTGGCACCGGAGAGCACGAGGAACAGGCTGATGCACAACGGAACATTGAGCCGCTGCGGAAACGGCCATTCGAGGACGAGCATCGCGGCAAGCGTCAGTTCCAGACCGCTCGCGACCGCTGCCACACTCCATCGACGGAAACGGACCAACGCCACCGTCGCCAGGCGGGAGAGGCCGTCGAAAGCGAAGCCGAAGGCAAACAGCCACGAAAGCAGCCAGTCGCTCTTCAGGGGCGTATCGATTATCAGAAATGCAACCGTCAGCATGAGCAGCGACTTGACGCCATCCGCAAGCCGACCGGTATTCGTTTCGCGCATGGCGGTCGACAGAAGACCGAAAAGTCCCTGGAAAAGAAAGAGCAATCCGAAAAGCTGTACGGTGACCATCGTCAGGCCATCCGACAGATCAGCCATTATGACAAAGGCCAGCGCGACCATGACACTGCCGAGAGCCGCCGGCTCCCACCAGTCGTCACGAAACGCCCTGCCCCCGATAAGCAAGAATGCAAGTTTAATCATCTTATTGTTTCTTGATGGAAATCGCAGAACGCAAATGCGCCCGAAACGATCAAAAAACAATAAAGGTACAGGGCCGCAGCTTCTACTTTGTCGGATAAGACCAGAATTGGTCTGTCCCTTGCGGTCGATAGTGACGAATGTCAAAACCGGATAATTACAGAGCTATTACTCGGGAATAGGCTTCGTTAACCGGAACCAACACCGCACGTCCGCGCACTATGCCTTCTTCTCCCATCGACCTTCGCTGGTCTGCTGCCAGTAGGTCAGGGCATGAGCTTCCGTCTTGAGGCGCTGCCACTGGCCCCGCGCGGCTTCGAGTTGCGCCTGATCGTGGCCATCGAAGACGAAGACGACACGCTCGTAGTCCAGTGACGCCGGCGGCTCGGCGCCATCGACGAGGAAGCGAACGGTGGCGCCATTGAGATTGCCATCCTCCATCGTCAGCAGCACCGGCTGATTTTCCGGCGCCTCCGCCTCATCAGTGGCATGCGGCAGGAAGCTGTCGTCGCGCCAGGTCCACAGATGCGTGTCGAGCGCATCGCGACGGGCGGCATCGGCAGTCTGCACCACCACCCGCCAGCCGCGTTCCAGGCTCTTTTCGAGAAGCGGAGGCAGGGCGTCCTCGAGCTTTGATTCCGTCAGGTGGTAGAAAAGAATGTCAGCCAACGGCCGTTCCCTCGCCCTGTTCCTGTTTCGATCAGGCTTCGTAGCTGGCGCGAACGAGTTCGTCGAGCAGCCGAACCCCGTAGCCGGAACCCCAGGACTGGTTGATCTCGTCCGAAGGCGACGACATTGCGGTGCCGGCGATATCGAGGTGCGCCCAGGGCGTATCCTTGACGAAGCGCTTCAGGAATTGTGCGGCCGTAACCGAGCCCGCATGGCGTCCGCTCGAATTCTTCATGTCCGCGAATTTCGAGTCGATCATCTTGTCGTAGTCCTTGCCCATCGGCATCCGCCACAGCCGCTCATTGGTGACGAGACCGGCGGCGAGCAGCCTTTCGGACAAGGTATCGTCATTGGAGAAGAGACCGGCATGAAGATTGCCGAGCGCAACCAGGATCGCCCCGGTGAGCGTCGCGAGATTAATCATGAAATCGGGCTTGAAGCGCTCGTTGCAGTACCACAGCGCATCCGCCAAAACGAGCCGGCCTTCGGCATCGGTGTTGATAACCTCGATCGTCTGGCCGGACATCGACTTGACGATGTCGCCCGGACGCTGGGCATTGCCGTCCGGCATGTTCTCGACGAGACCGATGATGCCGACGGCATTGACCTTGGCCTTGCGCGCGGCAAGCACGTGCATCAGTCCGGTCACGGCGGCCGCCCCGCCCATATCACCCTTCATTTCTTCCATGCCGGCGGCCGGCTTGATCGAAATGCCGCCGGTGTCGAAGACGACGCCCTTGCCGACGAAGGCAACCGGCTTGTCCTTGGCCCTGCCGCCGTTCCACTGCATCACCACGAGGCGCGGCGGGCGAACGGACCCCTGAGCCACACCTAAAAGCGCGCCCATGCCGAGCTTCTTCATTTCCTTTTCGCCGAGAATTTCGACTTCGACCCCGAGCTTTTCAAGCTCCTTCGCCCTGTCGGCAAACTCTTCCGGCCCCAGAATGTTGGCGGGTTCGTTGACGAGATCGCGGGCAAGATTGACGCCGTCGGCGACTGCCTGCGCATCGGCAAACGCCTTCTTGGCGGCAGCGGCAGCTACCGTGACGATCGTGACCTTTACATTCTTGTCGCCGTTCTTGCCTTCCTCGTCATCAATCTTCTTCGACGTCTTGTAAGTATCGAACTTGTAGGCGCGCAGAAGCATTCCGAGCGCGAAATCGGCGGCAGCTTTCGCGGTGAGATCGAGACCGGGAACGTCCAGATAAACCGTAACCTTCTCCGCCCCCTTGATCGCAGCCGCAGCCACGCCGCCGGCCTTGAGCCAGTCATGGGCGACCAGCGTCTCCGCCTTGCCGAGACCAAGGACGAGGATGCGGTCGGCCTCCGAGCCGTGGGGCGCGACGATATCCAGTGTCGCCAGCGCTTTGCCGGTAAATTTCGCGACCTTGGCCGCACGCCCATAGATGCCCGCCGGATCGGCCTCTTCCGCGCCGGCCGGGAGATCGGCTTCTGCGGTCTTCAAGAGGATCGCAAGGCCGGTTGTCACGTGATGGGATTTGGCAAACGCGATATCGAGCTTCAGCGACATGGGCACTTCCTGAGATGTATTGAACGAAAACGGATCGCGCGATCTTCACTTTTTCCGGAACAAAGGCAAGGAAAACCCTGCACTTGGGGAATAGCAGGCCGAAGGCTACCGCGGCTTCGACATCCCCTCTTGTCGGGTCGAGCCAGTAACGCTAGTTTCCGCCGCGCTCAGCCAGCGGGCCGGGCGCCCCCTTTCAACGGTGCAGCCGGCTTCGACATTCATATGAACGCTCTACATGACGCGATTGTTCGTGATCCGCAGGCTCGCAAATGGGTGATGCTTGCGCTCGCCCTTCTCTTTCTGTGGTGCTTGCTTCTGGCACTGTTCCACTTCATTCCGCAAATCGACATAGCGACATCGCGCGCCTTCTTCGTTCAGGCGACCTGTCCCGATTCGAATGCGGCGCGGGTCTGCGGCAGCTTTCCCTACGGTCGCGATGCGCTCTACACCTTCCTGCGAAAGGCCCTCTTCTATCTTCCGGCGGTTGGCGCGGTCGTGCTGGTCGTGGCGCTGGCGCAGGCTCTTCGCCGCCATAGGGCGGAGCGGAACATCCGCGATATAGAAAATTACATAGCCTCGCTGGTGACGCTGCTCCTCGGCCCCTACGTGCTGGTGAACTTGATCCTGAAACAGGTTTCGGAACGCCCTCGCCCCTACGAAACAGACCTTTTCGCCGGCCATCTGCCCTTCGTGCCCGCTGGCTCATTTGCGGGCCAATGCGAAGACAACTGTTCCTTCATCTCGGGCGAGGCAGCCGGCGCAGGCTGGCTCATCTGCCTGATCTTCCTTCTGCCGGAAAGGCTGCGTCCGGTTCTGGGTCCCGCCATCATCGTGATCTCTTTCGTGACCTCGGCATTCCGGGTGGCTTTCGGCGGACACTATCTTTCGGACGTCCTGCTCGGCTGGCTTTCCTCGCCAGTCTTGTTCGCGCTGACCTTCGCCGTGTTAGAAATAGCGCGCTCCTGGAAAAATCAGCGATGACGATGCGGAAAAATCGCGCGCAGCCGTCGCCAAAAAGCCCCAAGCATCGTAGACAAGGCCTTATTTCCGCTGCGGGAATGGGTTTGCCCTTCCCCACCCCGGGTCACGTATGAAGCTACTCGAACACTACATACTGCGACGTACCGTGCAGATGTTCCTCACCGCGCTCCTGCCGGTGCTGGCGATCATCTGGACGACCCAGGTGCTCGCGCGAATCAATCTCGTTACCGACAGCGGGCAATCCGTCGGCTCGTTCATGAAGCTTGCGACCTTCATCCTGCCGACCATCATCCCGGCCGTCCTGCCTTTCGCACTTGTCATCGGCATCACCCAGACGCTGACGGCGATGAACAACGATTCCGAACTCGCAGTCATCGACGCCGCCGGCGCCCCCCGTCACACGATCCTGCGCCCCATTCTTTCGCTTGCTGCGATCCTCGCCGTCTTTTCCTTTCTGATGACGAACTTCGTGGAGCCGAAGCTTCGCGTCGGCGTCCGGGAAATGATTGCGGCCGCCTATGCGGACCTCCTGTCGACGGTCATTGAAGAAAAGAGCTTCCGTCGGATCGAGGACGGCCTCTATGTGCAGATCTCCGAACGCCTGTCGGGGCGCGTGCTGAAGGGGTTGTTCGTCGCCGATTCGCGTGATCCGAACTACGAACTCATCTATTACGCCCGAGAAGGCGCGGTCGACGAAAGCGGTTCGGCGCTCGTCATGAAAGACGGCGAGGTTCAGCGCAAGGCCCCCAACGGCGAGGTATCGATCGTCCGCTTCGATTCCTATTCCTTCGATCTCTCCGACTTTTCCCAGTCCCGCGGACAGGCTCGCCTGCATGCAGGCGATCGCGACCTCGGCTTCCTGCTCAATCCCGATCAGAACGATCCCGACGTGCAGCGAAACGCCAAGGACTACCGCAGCGAACTGCATCGCCGCATGAGCACCTGGACATTCCCCTTTGTTTTCGCGCTCATGTCGCTCGTCATCTGCAGCGACGCCCGTTCCCATCGCGAGGCCCGTCTGCATCCCATGGCGATTGCCTTGACGCTCTCGCTCGCCCTGTTCTGGCTATCGAACTACACGGTGGAACTCGCCGGCACGTCTGCCGCGCTTGTTCCTCTCGCCTATCTCGTTCCGCTCGGTAGCGGAGCGGCGGCGGCGGTGATGCTCGCGCGCAAACGGCATCCGCACAAGACGTCGGCGCTCACGACGGTTCTCGCGGAGCAATGGTCCGCGGTGATGCGACGCTTCGGACCGAAGAGCGACGCGACCGGGGGAGGCACGCCGTGATCGTCACGCTTGGCCGTTATTTCTTCAGGCGCTACGTCGTCACGTCGCTGTGGTTCTTCATCGGCGTGATCGCAATCGCCTATCTGGTCGACTTCAGCGAAACCTCCGGAAGGTTCGCGGGCCTGACCGGCTACTCTGTTCCCGGGGTCCTGTGGCTGACCGCGCTTCGGCTGCCTCTCATCCTGCAGCAGACGATCCCCTTCATCTCCCTTTTCGTCGGCATGACCACGCTGATCGCGCTCAATCGCAAATCGGAACTGGTCGTGGCGCGGGCCGCCGGCATATCGGTCTGGCAGTTCATGACGCCCTTCGTGCTGGGAGCCTTCCTCATCGGCCTGGCGACGATGCTGGTGGTCAATCCCCTCGCCGCATGGGGACAGAAGCAGGCCCTGCTGATCGAGGCGGACTGGCGCGAAGCGAGCAACAGACCGAAGAACACCGCGGTTCCGTGGCTGCGGCAGATCAGCGGAAAGTCCGATGTCATCATCGGTGCGAACACAATTCAGGAGGAAGGCACGCTTCTGAGCGGCGTCGTTCTGATCCATTTCGACCGCGACGGACGCATCGAAGTGCGGCAGGACGCACGCACAGCAAAATTGGAAGATGGTTACTGGTTTCTTACCGATGTAACCGAGACTCGCCCCGGCGAGATACAAAAGCACCTGCCCACAGCGCAGGTTCCCACCAATTTGAAAAAGGAGTTTGTCGCACAGCGGCTTGCAGAACCGGAGACCGTTGCTTTTTATGAGCTTTCTCAGAAAATTGCAGTGGCCAGATCATTCGGGGTTTCAACCAAGGCACTGGAAACACAGTTTCATTCGCTGCTGTCCCTACCGTTCCTTTTGGTCGCAATGACACTCATTGCTGCAACCGTCTCGCTTAAATTCAGCAGGTTCAACCAGTCCCGCTCGGTGATTCTGGGTGGAATCCTGTCCGGCTTCGTGCTTTATGTTGTCACCGTGCTTGTCAAAGCATTCGGTAGCAGCGGTGTCGTGCCGCCCTTCGTTGCGGCCTGGGTTCCGGTCGTCGTAGCGATGGCACTCGGAGCGACAATCCTGCTCCACAAGGAGGATGGTTAGTGGCGGTAAAAGACCGCGAGAATATCAGGAGGCTGACCCAGGCCCTGCTGACTGGTGTAGCTTTGTGCGTCCCGCTCCTCCCAGCGGTCGACGCCATGGCCCAGAGCAGCGAATCGACGGGTTATGCCGATGTTGTCGTGCCCGAAGACGCCAAGCTGATGCTGGCGGCAAACGAATTGACATATGACCGTGATTCGGAACGCGTAATCGCGACCGGCGCGGTGCAGATTAACTATGCCGGCTACCAGATGGTGGCCCGCAAGGTCGAATACAACCAGAAGACGGGCCGGGTGATGGCCTCCGGCAATATCGAGCTGGTGGAGCCGGGCGGCAATCGGATCTACGCCGAAACGCTCGATGTGACCGACAATTTCGCGGACGGCTTCGTGAGGTCGCTGCGTATCGAGACGACCGACAATACCCGTATGGCCGCCGAGAGCGGCGAGCGTGTCGCCGGCACGGAAATGATCCTGCATAAGGGCGTCTACACGGCATGCCTGCCTTGCGCGGAAAATCCGAAGCGCCCGCCGATCTGGCAAGTAAAGGCGGAGAAGGTCATCCAGAACGGCCAGAAGCACACGGTGCGGCTCGAAAAGGCCCGGTTCCAACTGTTCGGCCAGACGCTTGCCGTCCTGCCGTTCATCGAGGTGCCCGATAACACGGTCAAGCGCAAGACGGGCTTCCTGTTCCCGGAAATGCGCACCTCGGAGAATCTCGGCTTCGGTCTCGCGGTTCCCTATTATATCGCGATCGCCAACGACCGGGACGCGACGATCACCACGACCGGCTACACCACCCAGGGTGTGCTGCTCGAGGGCGAATATCGCCAGCGTTTCGAGAAAGGCATGGTTACGGTACGCGCCGCCGGCATCAGCCAGTTGAACTCCGACGAATTTACCGCCGGCACGAGCGATTCCAATCGCGACCAGCGCGGCATGGTCGCCACCAAGGGTGATTTCCAAATCAACCCGCGGTGGGCCTTCGGCTGGGATGTCATGCTGCAGAGCGACAACAACTTCGCCCGCACCTACGATCTCGCCGGCCTCGACCAATCGACGCATACCAATCAGGTCTACCTGACCGGCCTTGGAAAACGTAACTATTTCGACGCCCGCGCCTTCTATTTCGACGTTCAGGACGCGGACACGGAGAGCACGGCGGAGAAGAAGCAGCCGACGGTGCTGCCCTCCATCGACTACAGCTATTATGCCCCCGAACCGGTGGCTGGCGGGGAGCTTTCCGCCAAGCTCAATTTTACCGCCCTCTCCCGCTTCAAGGAGGATGAAGAAGGCGTCGACACCAATGGCGACAGCATCGACGATATCCTGCGCTATCGCGGCCTGGAAGGCACGATGAGCCGGATGACGGGCGAAGTGGAATGGAAGCGCAGCTTCACCGTTCCCGGCGGTCTGCAGCTTACGCCGCTGCTTGCGGCACGCGGCGATGCCTTCGGTCTGGATATGGACACGCCGTCCGGCTATGCCGGCGACTTCTCCTCCGACGCAACGGCGACCCGCGGCATGCTCACCGCAGGCCTCGAGGCCCGCTATCCGATCCTTGTCACGACCGCCAACAGCAGCCACATCATCGAGCCGATCGCGCAGATCTACGCGCGCAACGACGAGCAGTTGGCCGGCATGCTTCCGAACGAGGATGCCCAGAGTTTCGTGTTTGACGCCACGAACCTCTTCGAACGCGACAAGTTCTCCGGCTATGATCGCGTGGAAGGCGGAACGCGCGCCAACGTCGGCGTTCAGTATACCGGAACGTTCGACAACGGCTTCGGTCTGCGCGGCATCTTCGGCCAGTCCTACCATCTTGCAGGGCAGAATTCGTTCGCCACCGACGATCTCGTCTATGCCGGCGCCAATTCCGGCCTCGAAACCGACGTATCCGACTACGTGGCGATGGCCGGCATCGATATGCCGAACGGCGTCAGCCTGTCGACCAGCGTCCGACTCGACGAAAAGAGCCTGGAACTGCGTCGTACGGACGCCGCCATTTCCTATGCCAACAAGCGGCTGCAATCCGAACTCGTCTTCACCCAGCTCGATGCTCAACCGGAATACGGCTTTACCAACGACAATCAGTCGGTACAGACGTCGCACACGCTGAAGATCAACGAATACTGGTCGGTGTTCGGCTCGCTCACCTATGACATCGATGAAAACGTCTTCTCGCGCCGCAGCGTCGGCCTCAGCTATGCCGACGAGTGCACGATCCTGACGGTGGCCTTCTCCGACAAGTACGATCCGGATGCCGAAGTGGCGAGCGACTGGACCATTGCCGGTCGACTGACCTTCCGGACGCTTGGCGACATCAGGCTCGGCAGCAGCGAGTAGTTCCTTTGTTTCAGGCCGGCGCCGGACCGTCGAATCTCTCGACGACCGGCGAAAGCCGGGTCTATTAGCGCAATGTCATTGTTTTGCCGCATGGATTATGCAATCGATGCGGCAGATCGTACATTGATTGACGGATGCGAGGCGGGCGGTGCTGGCGGCGTCCGAGGGAAGGAAATACCGATGACCTTTGCGAAGAAGGGGATGCGATCCCTGCTGGCGGGCACGCTGGCGCTCGGGCTCTGCATAGGGCCTGCTCCTTTTGTCGAACATGCACAGGCCGCGAGCCAGGTGGTCGCTGTCGTCAACAAGACGGCGATCACCAATGGCGACGTCGCACGACGTGTCGCCTTTCTGAGACTTCAGCGTCGCAAGGGCGACCTCAACAAACTCGCCAAGCAGGAACTGATCGACGAGGCGCTGAAGCGCCAGGAGATCGCTCGCGTGGGCATGTCCGTCAGCACGGATGAGGTCGATGCGGCGTTCGGCCGGTTTGCGAGTTCGAACAAGCTGACGAATGAACAGCTCAACAGCATTCTCAACCAGGCAGGGGTCGGCGCAGAGCACTTCAAGGCCTATATCGCCGTGTCGATGAGCTGGCCGAGGCTGGTCAACGCCCGATATGGCAGCAAGGGCAAGCTCTCGAACCAGGAACTGGTCAGCCGCCTGCTTGAAAACAAGCAGAAGCCGGTGACGACCGAATACTTCCTGAAACAGGTCATTTTCGTCGTGCCTGCCTCGAAAAAGGGGATCGTCGGGAAACGGAAGGCCGAAGCCGAGGCATCACGCGCGAAATTCCCGGGCTGCGACGGCGCCATGGAATTCGCCAAGAACTATCTCGACGTATCGATCCGCAATCTCGGTCGCGTTTTGGAGCCGGAACTTCCACCGGATTGGAAGCCTCTGATCGAGAAGGCCAGCGGCGGCACCACCGGAACCCGGGTTACCGAGCGTGGCGTAGAATATCTGGCGATCTGCAACCAGCGTCAGGTTTCCGACGACGTGGCCGCGGAAGTCGTTTTCCGTGCCGAAGACATCGGCAAGGAAAAGGAGAGCGGTGAAAACCCGAACTCCAAGAAATATCTAGACGACCTTCGCTCCAAGGCCCAGATTGTCGAAAACTGATTCCGGGAAACGATATGACGGCTGCCGACATGCTTCCTCTTGCCTTGAGTCAAGGTGATCCTGCCGGCATCGGTCCCGATATCGCGCTTACGGCATGGCTCAATCGCGAGCAGTATCAACTACCGCCGTTCATCTTTATCGGGGATCCGGCCGTGCTTGAAGTGCGCGCCCGTGAGCTGGAAATCGAGGTTCCCATCCGCGAAACCGATGCGGCGGGCGCGATATCCGCATTCAGCAATGCGTTTCCGGTGTTGCCGATTTCCACTGGCGTCGACGTGGTCGCCGGTGAGCCGCATGTGGCAACGGCGAAGGGTACAATCGCCTCGATCGAAACCGCCGTTTCGCTCTGCTTCGACGGCAAGGTGCGTGGAATGGTCACCAACCCCATCGCCAAGTCCGTTCTTTATGAAGCCGGTTTCGGCTTTCCCGGCCACACGGAATTCCTCGCCGATCTCGCAAAACGGCGGACAGGCAAGGCCTGCCGGCCGGTGATGATGCTGGCCGGTCCGAAGCTCAAGGCCGTGCCGGTCACCATCCACATTCCGATCAGGGACGTCCCGAACGCCCTCACCGAGACCGCTATCCTGGAAACCTGCCGCATTGTTGCGGCCGATCTGAAGGCACGGTTCGGACTTGAACATCCGCGTCTTGCCGTCGCGGGGCTGAACCCCCACGCGGGGGAAGACGGCGCCATCGGCCATGAGGACGAGGAAATCATTCATCCCGCCATCATGCAGTTGCGCAAGGAAGGCATCGACGCCTTCGGCCCGCTGCCCGCGGATACGATGTTCCACGACGAGGCCCGCCACCGCTATGACGTGGCGATATGCATGTATCACGATCAGGCGCTAATCCCGGTCAAGGCACTCGGCTTCGACGATTCGGTCAACGTGACGCTCGGCTTGCCCTTCGTGCGCACTTCTCCCGATCACGGCACGGCCTTCGGCATTGCCGGACAGGGCATCGCACGCGCAAACAGCCTCGTTGCCGCGATCCGGCTTGCGGCCGATATCAGCCAGACGGCCGAAGCACAGATCTGATGGCAGCTCTCGACGGACTTCCGCCGCTGCGCGAGGTGATCGCCCGCCACGGGCTCGACGCTCGCAAGGCGCTCGGGCAGAATTTTCTGCTCGACCTCAACCTGACGCAGAAGATCGCCCGCACGGCCGGTCCTTTGGAAGACGCAACCGTTTTCGAGGTCGGCCCCGGTCCGGGCGGCCTGACGCGCGCAATTCTGGCGCTCGGCGCGAAAAAGGTCATAGCGGTCGAGCGTGACGCGCGCTGCCTGCCGGCGCTGGCCGAAGTGGCCGAGCGCTATCCCGGCCGGCTGGATGTCATCGAGGGTGACGCATTGAAGACCGATTTCGAGGCGCTTGCGCCCGATGGGCCGGTCAAGATCATCGCCAACCTGCCCTATAACGTCGGCACGCAACTGCTGGTCAACTGGCTGTTGCCGAGGTCATGGCCGCCCTTTTGGCAATCGCTGACACTGATGTTCCAGAAGGAAGTCGGACAGCGCATCGTCGCGCGCGAGGGCGATGACCATTACGGTCGGCTCGGCGTCCTTTGCGGCTGGCGCACACAGGCGCACATGGCGTTTGACGTCCCGCCCCAGGCATTCACTCCGCCGCCGAAAGTAACCTCCAGCGTCGTGCACCTTGTGCCGCGCGCGGAGCCCCTGCCCTGCGATCCGGAAAAACTCGAAAAGGTGACGCAGGCTGCGTTCGGCCAGCGCCGCAAGATGCTGCGCCAGAGCCTCAAGTCGCTTGGAGGAGAGGCCTTGCTGTCGAAAGCCGGCATCGATCCGGCGCGGCGTGCGGAAACGCTGACCGTCGAGGAATTCGTTCGGCTGGCGAGCCTGCTCGGCTGAGCGAAATTCCGGTCCGGCAGCCCTACTGGACCAATCCCTCGACGAAATCGAACAGTCCGTGGCGACGGTCGCGACGCAGCCTCTCGGCCTTGACGATCGACTGCACGGCATCGAAGGCGGCCTGCAGGTCGTCATTCACGATGACGTAGTCGTATTCCCGCCAGTGGGATATCTCTGCCCTGGAATTGGCGAGCCGGGTCTGGATGACTTCTTCCGTATCCTCGGCGCGGCGGTGCAGGCGCGACTGCAGCTCCTCCATCGTCGGGGGAAGAATGAAGATCGAGACCACATCCGCCTTCATCTTCTCCTGAAGCTGCTGGGCCCCCTGCCAGTCGATGTCGAACAGCATGTCGCGGCCTTCGGACATTGCCTGCTCGACCGGCTCCCGTGGCGTTCCGTAGGAGTTGCCGTGCACGGTCGCCCATTCGAGCAAGGCATCAGAATCCCTCAGGCGTTCGAACTCCCTCTGGGAGACGAAGTGATAGTGCACACCCTCAATCTCGCTCTGCCGGCGCTGCCTGGTGGTTACGCTGACGGAAAGACCGATCTGCCGGTCCTTCTCCAGAAGGGTTCGGGCGATGGTCGATTTTCCGGCGCCGGAAGGCGAGGAGATGACCAGCATCAGGCCCCGGCGGGCAATCGGAACGGCGTTTCTTTTCTCTTCGGCCATGGTCATTCCAGATTCTGGACCTGTTCGCGGAACTGGTCGATGACAACCTTCAACTCGATGCCGGCGGCGGTAACGGCCACCGCATTCGACTTGGAACAGATGGTATTCGATTCGCGGTTGAATTCCTGCGCAAGAAAATCGAGCTTGCGGCCGATCGGACCGCCCATGGCAAGCAGATCGCGCGCGGCGGTGACATGGGCCTTCAGCCGGTCGATCTCTTCGCGCAGGTCCGCCTTGGTCGCCAGAAGCGCCGCCTCGGCATGAAGCCGGTCGCGGTCGAGCGAGGGGGACGCTTCGAGGAGGGCCGCGAGCTGGGTTTCCAGCTTGCGGGCAATCTCCTCCGGCTGCCGGGATGGATCGGCTTCGACCTTGAGGGCAAGCTCCTCGATGTTCGCGACATGATCCGAGAGCACGCGACAGAGCGCGTCGCCCTCGGTCATCCGCATGTCGCATAGCGCACGCACCGCCTGCTCCAGGCCGGAAAGGATATCCGCATCCCTGGCGGACAGGGCCTTTTCATCGTCCTGGGCTTCGCGAAAATCGACCAGGCCACGAATGGAAAGAAGCGCGTCGAGGCGCAGCGGCGCTGGGTCGACGAGGTCCATGCCGAGTTCGTCGCGCAAACGCAGCACGGCATCCAGCGCATCACGGTTCAGCGCCGCCTCCATCCGGTTTTCGCTGACCGAAACCGAGAGGCCGACCTGTATATTGCCGCGGGTAAGATATTGACCGAGCAACCGCCGGATCTCCGTCTCGAAACCCTCCATGCCCTGCGGAAGCCGCATGCGGATATCGAGACCCTTGCCGTTGACCGAGCGCAGCTCCCAGGCCCAGCGATATCGCCCGCTCGTTCCTTCGGCGCGGGCGAAGCCGGTCATGGATTGCAGCGCCATAGCAGTTTACCCCCGGCTGTCCGTATCAGTTCTTTTTCTTCTTTGAGGCCGCAGGTTCCTGCTCGCCTTCGGGCTGGCCATCCACCGCTATATTCGGATCGGAGCCCTTCTCCGCCTCCAGCTTGCGCCAGCGCCTGACATTGGCGTTGTGTTCCTCAAGCGTCGGAGCAAAGACATGCCCGCCGGTTCCATCGGCCACGAAGTAGAGATCGGCCGTCTTCCACGGATGCGCGACTGCTTCCAGCGCGGCGCGGCCGGGATTGGCGATCGGCCCCGGCGGAAGCCCCTTGATAAGATAGGTGTTGTAGGGCGTTTCCTTCTGCAGATCCGACTGGAATATCGGTCGGTCCGCGGGCTTGCCCTCACCGCCGAACAGGCCGTAGACGATGGTCGGGTCGGATTGCAGGCGCATGCCCTTGGTCAAGCGATTGATGAAGACGGAAGCGACATGGGCGCGTTCGTCGTCCTTGCCGGTTTCCTTCTCGACGATGGACGCGAGGATTACGAATTCTTCCTTCGTCTTGAGCGGCAGGTCCGGATCGCGGCGTTCCCAGATCTGGTCCACGAGCTTTTCCTGAGCCGCCAGCATCTGGTTGACAATCTCCGTGCGCTTCGTGCCGCGCGAATATTTGTAGGTATCGGGTCGCAAAGTCCCCTCGGCAGGCAGTTCCGCCGGCAGATCGCCTTCGAGAACCGTATCCTCGGCAAGCTTGCGGAACATCTGCTGGACGGTCAGGCCTTCGGGCAAGGACACCGAATAGAGGATGGATTTGCCGGATTTCAGGAGCTCCATGATCTCCTTCATCGAAGCACCCGCCTTGATCTCGTATTCGCCGGCTTTCAGCGTCTCGCCATCCTCCAGATAGATATCGGAAACGTAACGGAAAATACGGCCATCGCTGACGATGCCGTTGCGCTCCAGGCTATTTCCGATCTCGGATGTGCCGGCACCGTTGCGCACGACGAAATTGGTATTCACCGTCAGCGGTCCCCGATCCTGATAAGCGGACATGACATAGTAGAAACCGGCGACGGCCGCGATGCAGACGGCGACCGCCATGGTCATGATGAAGTTCAGGAAGATGACAAGCTGGCTGCGGGCCTTGCGCGAACGGCGCGGCGGGGCGGGCACGCGCTCAGGCCGAAGCGCTTCATTGGGCGACTTCGGGATGATCGGACCTTTCGGCTGGACGTCTGTGTCGCGGCCGAAGGAAACACCGCTGTTCTGGCTATTGTCGCTCACCGGCAATCCTCTTCAGTTCGGTATCGCTGCTATCTGGCCAAGCAATGCGGCAAAATACAGGTAAGGCGCCGCCCCGCGCCGGGACGGCCTCTCTCATATCGGCCCTGGCGATCCCGGCGACCGCTCAACCTTCGTAGCGGCGAAGGACCAGCGAGGCGTTGGTACCGCCGAAGCCAAAGGAATTGGACAGCGCCACGTTGATGTCCCGCTTGCGGGCCTTGTGCGGCACGAGGTCGATGGCCGTCTCGACATCGGGATTGTCGAGGTTCAGCGTCGGCGGAGCGACATTGTCGCGGATCGCGAGCGTGGCGAAGATCGCCTCGACCGCGCCGGCAGCACCGAGAAGATGGCCGATGGCCGACTTCGTGGAGGACATCGAAATCTTGGATGCCGCGTCACCGACCAGACGCTCGACTGCGCCGAGCTCGATGGTATCAGCCATGGTCGAGGTGCCGTGAGCATTGATATAGTCAATGTCCGAGGGCTTCAGACCGGCACGCTTCAGCGCCATGGTCATGCAACGGAAGGCACCGTCGCCGTCTTCCGACGGGGCCGTTATGTGGAAGGCGTCGCCGGAGAGACCGTAACCGACCACTTCGGCGTAGATCTTGGCGCCACGCGCCTTGGCGTGCTCAAGCTCCTCCAGCACGACGATGCCGGCACCTTCGCCCATGACGAAGCCGTCGCGATCCTTGTCATAGGGACGGGAGGCGCGGGTCGGATCGTCGTTGTGCTGGGTCGACAGCGCCTTGCAGGCGGCGAAACCGGCGAGCGAAATGCGGCTGATCGGCGATTCCGTGCCGCCGGCGACCATCACGTCGGCATCGCCGAGCGCAATCAGCCGCGCCGCGTCGCCGATGGCATGTGCGCCGGTCGAGCAGGCCGTGACCACGGAATGGTTGGGACCGCGCAGCTTGTGGCGGATCGATACCTGGCCGGATGCTAGATTAATCAGGCGGCCCGGAATGAAAAACGGGGAAAGACGACGGGGACCCTTGTCGCGCAGGATGAAGCCCGCCTCGACGATGCCCTCGATGCCGCCGATGCCGGAACCGATCAGCACGCCGGTGGCGCACTGGTCGTCATCGGTCTTCGGATGCCAGCCGGCATCCGCAAGCGCCATGTCGGCCGCCGCGATCGCATAGATGATGAAGTGGTCGACCTTGCGCTGTTCCTTGGCTTCCATCCAATCGTCGGGATTGAAGGTGCCCTCGCCTTCGCCGGTCGGGATGCGGCAGGCGATCTTCGCCGGCAGGTCCTCGACCTCGAATTCGGTCACGCGGCGCGCGCCGCTCTGACCAGCCAGAAGGCGCGACCAGGCCAGTTCCGTTCCACATCCCAGAGGAGATACCATGCCGGTACCGGTGATAACGACACGTCTCATCGTCCGTAGCCCACCCCACTCTTGCAGCCGATGCCATTTGAATACAGTAAGGCCCGCTGTCTGCGGGCCTCAGCGGGATCAACGCTCCTGAGAGCCTTCCCGCAATGACGATGATCGATCAGGACTGAGCCTTCTCGATGAACTTGACCGCGTCGCCGACGGTCAGGATCGAGTCAGCGGCATCGTCCGGGATTTCGACGCCGAATTCTTCTTCGAAGGCCATGACTAGTTCGACGGTATCGAGCGAGTCCGCGCCCAGATCGTCGATGAAGCTCGCGCCTTCAACAACCTTTTCAGCGTCTACGCCGAGATGATCAACAACAATTTTCTTAACGCGTTCTGCGATATCGCTCATGTCGGTTTCCTCGACCTTCTTTATCTCAAGGGTCGCCGTGATGGCGTCCCTGCCCTGCCTTTCGTCGGCGGCTCTTTCTATACCAGCCGACAAATTTGTTCTGCCCTGTCTTTCGAAGCCGCCATGCGATCAGGCGCATAGCCGTTTCCCTTCAAAACCGGGCGACTGTTCACAGTCATGGCCCGCTTAACACGGTTTAAGTTCCGCGCAAAGCCTGAAAATCGCCGTCGCCAATTGGTCAACATACAATTGCATGTCGCCGCTTAACGACGCGATGCAACATCAGATCATCGCCATGCCGCCGTTCACATGCAAAGTCTGGCCGGTCATGTAGGACGCTTCCGACGACGCCAGATAGAGAACGGCAGACGCGACTTCCGCACCCGTTCCCATGCGCTTCATCGGGATCGCACCCATGATGGCTTCCTTCTGCTTGTCGTTGAGCTTTCCCGTCATGGCGCTCTCGATGAAGCCCGGGGCAACGCAGTTGACCGTCACGTTACGGGTGGCGATTTCCTGGGCGAGCGACTTCGAAAAGCCGATCATGCCCGCCTTGGATGCGCAGTAGTTGGCCTGGCCCGGATTGCCGGTGACGCCAACGACCGAGGTGATGTTGATGATGCGGCCGTAGCGGCGGCGCATCATCGGATGGGTCAATTCGCGCGTCAGGCGGAAGACGGCCGTCAGGTTGACCTCCAGCACGCTGTCCCAGTCGGCATCGCTCATGCGGACGAAAAGGCCGTCCTTGGTGATACCGGCATTGTTGACGAGAATATCGACGCCTTCGAGTTCAGCCTCGGCCTTCTCGCCGAGAGCCTTGACCTCGTCGCGATCCGAAAGGTTGGCCGGGAAGATCTTGACACGCTCGCCGAGTTCGGCGGCCAGCGCCTCCAGCTTCTCGACGCGGGTGCCGTGCAGGCCGACGGTTGCGCCGCGCGCATGCAAGAGACGGGCGATCTCTTCGCCGATGCCGCCGGTTGCACCGGTGACGAGTGCCTTGCGGCCGGTCAGGTCAAACATGATGCGAGTTCCTTGTTCTGATGGTTCCGGATGTCAGCCGAGGAGTGCCGCAAGCGCGGCATCGATGTCGGCCGGCGTATTGACGGCTACGCCCGTGACATTCTTGTCGATGCGGCGGGCAAGTCCCGTCAGGACCTTGCCCGAACCCAGCTCATAAAGCGTCGTGACGCCGTTCTTGCCGAACCACTCGACCGTCTCGCGCCAGCGCACCTGGCCCGTGACCTGCTCGACGAGCAGAGCGGCGATCTCGTTGGCATCGGTGACGGGGGCAGCGCGCACATTGGCGATCAGCGGCACGACGGGGTTCTTCTTTTCAACGCCGGCAAGCGCCTCGCGCATGGCGTCGGCGGCGGGTGCCATGAGGGCGGAATGGAAGGGCGCGGAAACCGGCAGCATGATGGCGCGCTTGGCGCCCTTTTCGCTCGCAAGTGCTGCGGCCTTCTCGACGGCAGCCCTGGCGCCGGAAATGACAAGCTGGCCGCCGCCGTTGTCGTTGGCGATCTGGCAGGAGCCAAGCGCGGATGCATCCTTGCAGACCGCTTCGACATCGCCGTGTTCCAGGCCGATGATCGCCGCCATCGCGCCTTCGCCGACAGGAACTGCCGCCTGCATGGCGTTGCCGCGAATGCGCAGAAGCCGGGCGGTGTCGGCAAGCGAGAACGTGCCGGCGGCGCAGAGAGCGGAATATTCGCCGAGCGAATGGCCGGCGACATAGGAGACCTTGGCCTTGAGGTCGAGGCCACGTGCCTCGAGCACGCGGATGACGGCCATGGACACGGCCATCAGCGCCGGCTGGGCATTGGCGGTCAGCGTCAGCTTGTCTTCCGGCCCGTCGAACATGACCGCGGAAAGCTTTTCGCCCAGCGCCTCGTCGACCTCTTCGAATACGGCCTTCGCCTCCGGATATGTATCGGCAAGTTCCTTGCCCATGCCGACGGCCTGGCTGCCCTGGCCCGGAAACGTAAATGCCAAAGTCATAGGGTTATCCTTCCTCGGATCGGGTGTTTACCCTTCGTTTTTCCTTTCCAATTGACGTTCTTGCCGCATGAGTCAAGTCCGCGCGCCCTGAACGCCCCATAGGCCACAGACTTCATCGACCTCCTGTTTGGGCTTGCGCCGCAGCAAAACCGTCCTAGATTTGCGCGGGGCCGTCCCTCCTCTTTCCTTCCCCCTCCCACCGTCCGAGACCATTTTCATGAAGCACAGACAACTTGGCCGCACCGGTATTTCCGTTTCCGAAATCTGCCTGGGCACGATGACCTGGGGTTCCCAGAACAGCGAAGCAGAAGCCTTCGAGCAGATGGATTACGCGCTGGAACACGGCGTCAACTTCTTCGACACCGCAGAACTCTATCCTACGACGCCGCTGTCGCCGGAGACCTATACGCTGACGGAGACCTTCATCGGCCGGTGGTTCGCAAGAACCGGCAAGCGCAAGGATGTCGTTCTCGCCACCAAGGTGGCCGGAGCGGGCCGCTCCTATATCCGCGGGGGCCGCCCGATCAATGGCGCCACCATCCGCGAAGCCGTCGACGCTAGCCTCCGGCGTCTCCAGACCGACTATATCGACCTCTATCAGATCCACTGGCCCAATCGCGGGCATTTCCATTTCCGCCAGGCGTGGAAATACGACCCCTTTCATCAGGATCGCGAACGCACCATCGCCGACATGATCGAAAAGCTGGAAGCGCTCGACGAGTGCGTCAAGGCCGGCAAGATCCGAGCGATCGGGCTCTCGAACGAGACGACCTGGGGCACGCAGAAATACCTGTCGCTCGCCGCCGAGCGCGGCCTGCCCCGCGTCGCCACCGTGCAGAACGAATACAGCCTCCTCTACCGCCATTTCGATCTCGACATGGCGGAACTCTCGCATCACGAGGATGTCGGCCTGCTTGCCTATTCGCCGCTCGCCGCCGGTCTTCTCACCGGCAAGTATCTCGGCGGCCAGAAACCGGCCGGCTCCCGCGGCGCCATCAACGGCGACCTCGGCGGACGACTGCAGCCGCTGCAGGAACCGGCGGTCCGCGCTTATGTCGACATTGCCCAAAAGCACGGCATCGATCCGGCCCAGATGGCGCTCGCCTTCTGCCTGACACGCCCGTTCATGGCCTCCGTCATCATCGGCGCGACATCGATGGAGCAGTTGAAAACGGATATCGGCGCAGCCGACCTCACGCTTTCCGACGAGATCATGAAGGAAATCGTCGCCATCCGTCGGCAATATCCCGCTCCGATCTGAGGCGAAAACCGACCTTCGATGGTGGGCGGAGAGGTTTTACGCCCTGCCCGCTTGCCTTCCCGGCAAAAATGCGTATAAGCGCGCTGTTCACAACACCCGGTCTCATGGCTGGTGGCTGAACGGAGGGCAGGCTTTCGCAAGATCGCCGCAGGAACCCAAGGGGTTCCGGCCTCCCGTGTCTCCGCTCTCGACCGTCTCGATCAAACGCTTTTCTTGCCTTGGGGAAACCCAATCAGGAGCAGTCGTTGAGGCTTAGCGCCGGATCCCGGGTGATGACAACCGCAAGAAAGGCAAGCTTACCATGGCTCTTTACGAACATGTATTCCTTGCCCGGCAGGATATGTCCGCTCAGCAGGTTGATGCCCTCGTCGAACAGTACAAGGGCGTCATCGAAGCTAACGGCGGCAAGGTCGGGCGCATCGAGAACTGGGGCCTCAAGTCCCTGACGTACCGCATCAAGAAGAACCGCAAGGCTCACTACGCCCTCATGGACATCGATGCTCCGGCACCGGCCGTCCACGAGATGGAGCGCCAGATGCGCATCAACGAAGACGTTCTTCGTTACATGACCATCGCCGTCGAAGCCCATGAAGAAGGCCCGTCCGCGATGATGCAGAAGCGCGACCGCGACGACCGTCCGCGCCGCGAAGGCGACGATCGTGGCCCGCGCCGCGAAGGTGGTTTCGGCGACCGTGGTCCGCGCCGTCCGCGCGAAGACCGTGCATAAGGAGATATGACAATGGCTGACGTTTCTTCCTCCCCGGCACGCCGCCCGTTCCACCGCCGTCGCAAGACGTGCCCCTTCTCCGGCGCCAACGCTCCGAAGATCGACTACAAGGACGTTCGTCTCCTGCAGCGCTACATTTCCGAGCGCGGCAAGATCGTTCCGTCCCGCATCACGGCCGTTTCCCAGAAGAAGCAGCGCGAACTCGCCCAGGCGATCAAGCGCGCCCGCTTCCTCGGCCTGCTGCCCTACGTCGTCGCTTAATTCGCTTTTTCGACCCGCTGACAAATGTCGGCGGGTCGATCTCCCTTCCGCGTTGGGCGCGGATCGGAACCCATGCCGGAAGAGCCGGACTTCGAGCGAAGTCTCAGCGTCTTCGGGTGAAATCCCATGTTGGGGCACGGCGCTCAGTTTCTGAGTCCGGATTTTCCCCTAACTGCTTGATGTAGCAGGACAGCGAACGTGAAACAGGTGAATGGACAATTGCTGCTGACCGGCATCATCGCCGGTATGACCGCCGCCCTGCTGGTGCTGGGCGCGAATGCACAGCCGTCCCTTTCCGCCATTCTTTATGCCGCATCGGCGCTGCCCATTCTGATCGTGGGCCTCGGCTGGGGCAATCTCGCGGCCATCGTCGCGATCGCCGTCGCCGGCGTTATCGGTGCTGTCGCCATCTCGCCGCTGTTTGCGCTGATGATGGCAATCTTCACGCTGCTGCCCGCCGGATGGCTCGGCCATCTCGCCAACCTCGCCCGCCCGGCCTCCGAAATCGGCGGACCGGCGAACCTGATGGCCTGGTACCCGCTCTCCGATATCCTGCTGCACCTTTGCGCGCTCGTTGCGCTCGCGGTCATCTTTCTCGGTATCATGATCGGCTATGGCCCGGAACTGACCAACCAGCTGATCGACGTGATGGTCTCCACCATGACGGAACAGGACCCCTCCATGGCGATGGAGCCGGCCGCCGTCGAACAGGTGAAGCGGCTCTTCGTCATCACCGTCCCGGTCGTCCAGGGCGGCATGTGGGTGATGATGCTGTTCGCCGCCTATTACATCGCCATTCGGATCGTCTCCGCCTCCGGCCGCGCCTTGCGTCCGAGGGAAGACATTCCGTCGGCACTCAGAATGAACCGCAATGCGCTCTTCGTGTTTCTGGCCGGCATTCTCGGCTGTTTCGCGGGCGGTACGCCGGCCCTGATCGGGGCGACGCTCTGCGGCACTTTCGGCGCGGGCTTCCTGATCAGCGGCTTCGCGTCGCTGCATCTGCGTACCCGCGGCAAGGACTGGCGCGCACCGGTGCTGGTCCTCGTCTATCTCTCGATGCTGCTGGCCCTGCCGGCCTTCATCGTTCTCATTCTCGGTCTCGCCGACACAAGGCGGACCGTGGCCCTTACACCGGCGGCCTCCGGCTCCGGCCCAGACAATCCCGATTCGTGAACTCAAACTGAAAGGAACAATGCAATGGAAGTCATCCTTCTCGAACGCATCGCCAAGCTCGGCCAGATGGGCGAAACCGTAAAGGTCCGCGACGGCTTTGCCCGTAACTACCTGCTGCCGCTCGGCAAGGCTCTTCGCGCCAACGCGGCCAACAAGGCCCGTTTCGAATCCGAGCGCGCAACGCTCGAAGCCCGTAACCTCGAGCGCAAGTCGGAAGCCCAGAAGGTTGCCGAAGTTCTCGACGGCAAGTCCTTCATCATCGTCCGCGCTGCTGGCGAAACCGGCCAGCTCTACGGTTCGGTTGCCGCCCGCGACATCGTCGACACGCTGGCTGCCGAAGGCTTCAACATTGCCCGCAACCAGGTCGAGCTCAACCACCCGATCAAGGCCATCGGCCTGCACAAGGTGACGATGCACCTGCATGCCGAGGTCGAGATCTCGATCGAAGTCAACGTTGCCCGCTCCACCGAAGAAGCCGAGCGTCAGGCCAAGGGCGAAAGCCTTACCTCGGCCGACGCCATCTACGGCGTTGACGAAGACGCGCTGCGTCCGGAAGACTTCTTCGATCCGGATGCAGACCGCGACGGCGACGAAGAATAAGCAATCGGCCCTTCAGGGCATTGCGAAACGCCCGGTCCTTGCGGACCGGGCGTTTTCTTTTGGGTGGCAACGAAGACAAATTCGGGGGCTGCCCGTCATCGCGCCATCGGGAGAAGTCGACTGCCGAACGACACAACTTCCCAACCGGCATCTCATGAGAATGCGGCCTTGAAATTTCCGCCTGGCCGATCCTTTTGCGGGTTATATTCGTCGCTAGGTCGTGCTGATTCGCGTCCCGGGCGACGCAAGGAGAATCCGCCGTTCGCGTGCTGATTTTCCCTCGCCTGTGGATAAGAGGGACAACCGCCCCGATGGCGCGCGATCGGCGCTTTGCGCCCACGTGTTGCCGTGATGTCGTTGACTCTTGGACAGGCAGCCGACAAACCGGTTTTTTTGTTGATCGACGTTTCGAAAAGAAAAGACGGTAGCCCGCGATGAACGACGCTGCGCGCAAGATTGCTCCCATCAAGCCGGCCGAGCCGCTTTACCGGGAGGCTCCCAACAATATCGAGGCCGAGCAGGCACTGCTCGGCGCAATCCTCGTCAACAACGATGCCTATTACCGTGTCTCGGACTTCCTGAAGGCGGAGCATCTTTACGAACCGTTGCACCGCAAGATCTTCGAGGTCGCCTCGGAAATCATCCGCATGGGCAAGACGGCCAACCCGGTCACCATCAAGACCTTCCTGCCATCAGAGGAAAAGGTCGGCGACCTGACGGTGGCGCAGTATCTCGCCCGTCTTGCCTCTGAAGCCGTGACTATCATCAATGCCGAGGACTATGGCCGCGCGATCTACGATCTTGCACTCCGCCGCGCGCTGATTACCATCGGCGAGGATGTCGTCAACATCGCCTATGACGCCCCGCTCGACATGCCGCCGCAGGCGCAGATCGAGGACACGGAACGGCGTCTCTTCGCGCTTGCCGAGAACGGCCGCTATGACGGCGGCTTCCAGTCGTTCAACGACGCCGTGGCGCTCGCCGTCGACATGGCGGGAGCTGCCTTCGAACGCGACGGAAACCTCTCCGGCATATCGACAGGCATCATGTCGCTCGACTCCAAAATGGGCGGCCTCCAGCGCTCCGACCTTATTATTCTCGCCGGACGTCCCGGCATGGGTAAAACCTCGCTCGCAACCAACATCGCCTGGAACATCGCGGCGGCTTATGAGCCGGAGATCATGCCGGACGGCTCCTTCAAGGCCAAGAATGGCGGCGTCGTCGGCTTCTACTCGCTCGAAATGTCGTCCGAGCAGCTTGCCACCCGTATCATGTCCGAGCAGACGGAAGTCTCCTCCTCCAAGATCCGCCGCGGCGACATTACCGAACACGAATTCGAAAAGCTGGTCGGCTTCTCGCAGACCATGCAGAAGGTGCCTCTCTTCATCGACCAGACCGGCGGCATCTCGATTGCCCAGCTTGCGGCGCGCGCGCGCCGACTGAAGCGCCAGCGCGGTCTCGACTGCCTGGTGGTCGACTACGTTCAGCTGATGACCGGCACCGGAAAGGCCGGCGAGAACCGCGTTCAGGAAATCACCGCCATCACCACGGGCCTGAAGGCGCTCGGCAAGGAACTGAACGTGCCGATCATCGCGCTCTCCCAGCTTTCCCGTCAGGTGGAAAGCCGCGACGACAAGCGCCCACAGCTCTCCGACCTGCGTGAATCGGGCTCGATCGAACAGGACGCCGACGTGGTGCTCTTCGTGTTCCGCGAGGAATACTATGTGAAGAACATGGAACCGCGCGACCCCGCCGATCCGAAATATGCCGAGTGGGAAGCCCAGATGGAGAAGGTCAAGGGCACGGCGGACGTCATCATCGCCAAGCAGCGCCACGGACCGACCGGCACCGTGAAACTCGCCTTCCAGGCCGAGTTCACCCGCTTTGCCGACCTCGCCGACCCGACCTTCATCCAGTACGAAGAGCCTTGAGATCGAAGGGCGCCCGCAGGCGCCCTTTTCTTTTGCAAGAACATTTCCGGCGATAACGAAGTCGCCTTCCATGCTCTCTCTTTGTTCTCACGGATTTCCGGACGCGAACCCGCTTCGCGTTTTTGCGGGAATGACTCTAGAAGCCGAACGCCCTCAGCAACGCGACCGTGACCACGCCGCTTGCGGCCGCCGGAAGGAGCGGCAGGCGGGTGGCGGCGACTGCCACGATGGCGCATCCGATGGTTTCGGCCCAGCCTGTGGCAAAGGCCGTCGGTGCCACCACTGCCATCAGAACCGAGGGCGGGATGGCGCCGAGGATTTCCTCCGTTGTCCGCGAGAGCTTCAGGAACCGGCCGACGAGAAGGCCTGCCAGACGTGTGGACATGGTGGCGGCGGCCATCGCGAGGATGGCAAACAAGGTCGTGGGGTCGACCGTCATGCCCGGACCTCCCGCTCCCGCAACGACGCTATGGCGGCCACGGCGACGCCCCCGAGTGCGCCGCCGAGGATATACCAGACGCCCGGTGCAAGACGATGGACCAGCAGGGCGGATACCGCACTCCCGACGAGGATCGGGCCCGTGCGGCTCCCGCGCCAGAAGCCGGCAATCAGGATGACAAAGACGGCCGGAAAGGCGAAGTCCATGGCGATTACCGCCGGATCTCCGACCAGGCGCCCCACAAGCGCGCCGAACAGCCCTGACAGCACCCATGTCGCATAGAAGGGCAAGGCGGCGCCGAAAAACCAGGCCGGCGTCAGCCGCTGCCGACGGGCACGAAATTCGGCGACGGCCCAGATTTCGTCAGCGAGGAGGAGCATGGACATCGCCTTCTGCCAAGGGCTGAAGCCTGCCATATGGCGCGAGATCGAGGTGCCCATCAGCACGTGCCGGATGTTGACGAGCAGGGCTCCCGCGCCAAGTGCGGCGATGTTCGCCGGATGGGTCCAGATGTCCATCGCGACGAATTGCGAACCGCCTGCGAAAACCAGCGCGCTCATCAGCATGGCTTCCATCGGCGAAAGCCCCTTGGTCGCAGCGACGGCGCCGAAGACGAGGCCGATCGGCACGACCGCGACGGTGAGCGGCAAGATGGAGTGAAAGCCTTGCCGGAATTCCTGGCGTAGCGAGGATGTCATGCTGTCTCCCCTGCAGAATCTCCCTGCATGGATAGGGCTTCGGGTCCACCGGATCTTGAAGGAAAGTGATCGCCGGGCGCAAAGGCGGCGAATGAGGGATCGGGAGAATGGCGAGAGTGTGCCGCATCAGCGGCCGGGCTTTCTTCGCCGCTTCATCGCGGAAACGGCCGGTCCGAAGCGGCACGACCGCTCGCCCAGGCCTTTTGCAGTGTGTCAGGCAACACGGAATTGGCCGGGTGTAACACCGATGCGAGATTTGAAATGCCTGCTGAAATGGGCCTGATCGGCAAAGCCGCAGTCGAAGGCGACCTCTGCAATCGGACGTCCGAGCCGGAGCAGCATGCGCGCCTGACGGACGCGGACATCGGTCAGGAAAGCATGGGGCGTGATATGGAACTCCTTGCGAAAAGCCCGGATGAGATGCGCCCTCGACAGCCCGGCGACCTCGGCCAGCTCTTCAAGCCCGACATCGGTCGCAAAATTGGCGATGAGATAATCGCGCGCACGCGATACGGCAGTGCGTTCGCGCGTGTCGATCGGTGCGAGGTTATGACTGCCGTAGCGGGCAAAGACGGCGGCAAGGACCCGGAACATCCCCTCCTCCGCCTCGAGCGCGCCGGACTTTTCCTCCAGCGCGCGGTGAGCTTCGTGAAAGGCCTGCGCGAGTTCCCCGTCCTGCGGCAGTTCCCGGGCGAAGGCGGGAGTGGCGCGACAGGCCTTGCCCGTCACGTCTTCCAGAACCTCACGAAACAAGGCTTCTGCGGGATAGATCATGCGGTAGCGATAGCCGCTTTCTCCCGGCACGCCATCGTGCACGACTTCCGGGTTAATCAGATAGAGGTGACCCGGACCTGTCTCTTCCCTGCTGCCACGGATACGTGCGATCTGGCTTCCGGCCTCAATTGCGCCGATCGAAAAGGTCTCGTGGGAATGCGGCGCATATTCATGGGTCTGAAACGTGGCGCTCAGGCATTCCATGTCGCGAAATCGTCCGTCCCGCCAGAAGCGCGTCGTCTCGATCTTCGACAGCGGCATATCGCTGACGGCCTGTGCCTGAGAGATATTGTGCATCGCCAAATATTAGCGCCTCCGGCCGTTCCAGTCTTGAAGAAAAGTGATAGGCTCGCCGCATCCCTCAACAGACATGCGCTTTTCCAAAATGACCGATGCCTTTGACTTCTCCGAAGCCTCCGACGAGTTTCTCGCCGCGGCCACGCGCCTGACCGTCGACCTTAACGCCGTCGCGAGCAACTGGCGCGACATGGCGAAGCGATCCGGCAGGGCGCGCGCTGCCGCCGTGGTCAAGGCAGACGCCTACGGGCTCGGCATCGAGGATGTCGGCCGTACCCTTTATCATGCCGGCGCCCGCGATTTCTTCGTGGCGGTGCCCGCCGAGGGTGCGACGCTCAGGCCCTATGCGCCTGAAGCCCGGATCTTCGTGCTATCCGGCATCTGGCCCGGCTCCGAGCATTTCTTCTTCGACTACGATCTCGTGCCGGTTCTCGCATCGGAAGAACAGCTCGCCTTCTGGATGTCCGCCGTGGCGGAACATGGCGACCACCCTTGCGCGCTGCATGTAGACACGGGCTTCAACCGTCTCGGCCTGTCGGTCGAGGATGCCTTGGCGCTGGCCGACGATGTATCCCGGCCGGCCAGCTTTTCGCCGGTGCTGGTGCTGAGCCATCTTGCCTGCGCAGACAATCCCACCTCGCCGATGAACCGCCAGCAGCTTGAATCATTCCGGCGGGTTAGCGCGGCTTTCGAAGGCATCGATTCAAGTCTTTCAGCTTCTGCTGGAATCTTTCTAGGCCCCGAATATCATTTCGACCTCACCCGTCCGGGCATTGCCGTCTATGGCGGCGAGGCCGTGAACGGCGCGCCCAACCCGATGCGCCCGACAGTCAAGGCGGAAGCGCGAATCCTGCAGATCCGCGAGGCCAAGGCAGGCGAGTGCGTGAGCTATGGCGCAAGCCTGAAGCTTGCCCGCGACAGCCGCCTTGCCATCGCCGCCGCCGGTTATGCGGACGGCTATCAGCGCTCCGCCTCCGGCAGCGGCGTCGCGCTGCGCCAGACCGGCATTGCCGGAGCCTGCGGCTTCATCGCGGGCCACAAGGTCCCGGTCGCCGGCCGCGTGACCATGGACATCACCATCTTCGACGTGACGGACGTTCCCGCCAACACGATTGCCGTCGGCGATTATATCGAGCTCTTCGGCCCCAACATGCCGCTCGACGAGGTGGCGCGGGCAGCCGGCACGATCGGTTACGAGCTTCTGACCTCCGTCGGACTGCGTTACGAGCGTCACTATAACGAAACAGACTGACCACAGTCTGAAGACTTGTATCTTCCTGCAGTTTGGCCTAACTGGAGAACAGATATTCACTTTTTGTTCCCTCGGAACGAAACGCGGGAAGCCTCCTGATGGCGAAGGCCAGAACTCAATTCATCTGCCAGAACTGCGGAACCGTCCACAGCCGCTGGGCCGGCAAGTGCGACGGCTGCGGCGAATGGAACACCATTGTCGAGGAAGACCCGATGGGCGGCATCGGGGCGGGTCCCGGCAAGGTACCGAAGAAGGGCCGCCCGGTGACACTCACCTCGCTTTCCGGCGAGATCGAGGAAGCGCCACGCATTCCGACCGGCATGGGCGAGCTCGACCGGGCCACCGGCGGCGGTTTCGTGCGCGGTTCGGCCGTGCTGATCGGCGGCGATCCGGGCATCGGCAAGTCGACGCTGCTCATGCAGGCGGCGGCCGCCCTCTCCCGCAAGGGCCACCGCGTCATCTATGTTTCGGGTGAGGAAGCTGTCGCCCAGGTCCGGCTTCGCGCACAGCGCCTCAACGCGGCGCAGACGGATGTGCTGCTTGCCGCGGAGACCAATGTCGAGGATATTCTCGCAACGATTTCAGAGGGCAAGCGCCCCGACCTCGTCATCATCGACTCCATCCAGACGCTGTGGAGCGATACGGCCGAATCGGCACCCGGCACGGTCACGCAGGTCAGGACCGGCGTGCAGGCGATGATCCGCTTCGCCAAGCAGACGGGCGCGACCATGGTGCTGGTCGGCCATGTCACCAAGGACGGCCAGATCGCCGGTCCCCGCGTCGTCGAGCACATGGTCGATGCCGTGCTCTACTTCGAAGGCGATCGCGGCCATCACTACCGCATCCTGCGCACGGTGAAGAACCGCTTCGGACCGACCGATGAGATCGGCGTGTTCGAAATGTCCGACAAGGGGCTGCGCGAAGTCGCCAACCCTTCCGAACTCTTCCTCGGCGAACGCAACGAGAAGGCTCCGGGTGCGGCGGTCTTCGCCGGCATGGAGGGTACCCGCCCCGTGCTGGTCGAGGTGCAGGCGCTCGTCGCCCCGACGACGCTCGGCACGCCGCGCCGCGCGGTGGTCGGTTGGGACAGTTCGCGGCTTGCCATGATCCTCGCCGTGCTGGAGGCCCATTGCGGCGTTCGCCTCGGACAGCACGACGTCTACTTGAATATTGCCGGCGGATACCGCATCTCAGAGCCTGCCGCGGACATGGCGATCGCCTCGGCACTGGTTTCCTCGCTGGCCGGTCTTGCCCTTCCGGCCGATTGCGTCTATTTCGGCGAAGTCAGCCTGTCGGGTGCCGTCAGGCCGGTTGCGCATACGGCTCAGCGACTGAAAGAAGCGGAAAAGCTCGGCTTCTCGACCGCTGTTCTGCCCGCGGCCTCGTCGGAACTGCCGAAAGGCGCGGCGGGAAAGTGGAAAGAGGTGGAAAGCCTGCCGGATCTCGTGGCGCGGATCGCCGGTTCCCGGCTGAAGGCCCGCCAGGAACAGGACGGCGAGTGACGGAATTGGGCAGACATGCCCTGCGCGCCGAAGACGGTGGTGACGGTGACTTGATGCAGGCTCCGCCTGCAACTCTTGGAGTTGGTATTTATGCCCATTACGATTTTCGACGGTATTGTCATCGGCGTCGTTCTGTTTTCCGCCGTGCTCGCCATGGTGCGCGGTTTTTCACGCGAAGTGCTCTCGATCGCAAGCTGGGCTGGCGCGGTTGCCGCGGCCTACTATCTCTATCCGATCCTGGTGCCGTACATTAAGAACTACACCAGCGACGACCGTATCGCGATTGCGGGTTCGGCCGGTGCGATCTTCCTCATCGCGCTGATCGTGATTTCCTTCATCACGACCCGGATCGCCGACTTCATCATCGACAGCCGGATCGGCGCGCTTGACCGCACGCTCGGCTTCCTGTTCGGCGCCGCACGCGGTATTCTGCTTTTGGTCGTCGCCGTGGCGTTCTGGAACTGGCTGATCGACGTCAAGCACCGGCCCGACTGGGTCAACAATGCCAAGACGAAGCCGTTCCTGGATGGCCTCGTCGGAAAACTTGAGGCAGTATTGCCGGAGGATATCGAGCCGCAGATCCGCGCCCGCATCCTCGGCAAGGAAGAGCCGGCTGGCGAACCGCCGGCAGAGCAGGTTCCGGGCGAACAGGCACCCGCCGAAGACGCACCGGCACCCGCAACCAGCAACTGACACGGCGCGGCCATCGGCCGCGCAAGAATTCGCATGACGGAGGCAGCCGGATCGGGACAGACCGGTGCCGCCGTGGTAACGCATTCCAGATTGCAGCTGTCCCATGCGAGCAAAGGCGAGCTTCGATGATCCAGTCCACCCAATCCGATTTCGCATTCGGTCTCGACGACGACACCCTGCATGAAGAGTGCGGGGTGTTCGGCATTCTGGGCCATCCCGACGCAGCGACACTGACCGCGCTCGGCCTGCACGCGCTTCAGCATCGCGGTCAGGAGGCAGCCGGCATCGTTTCCTTCGACGGCAAGCGCTTCCATCAGGAACGCCATATGGGCCTCGTCGGCGACCACTACACCAATCCGGCGACGCTGGCGCGACTGCCCGGCAGCATATCCATCGGCCATACGCGCTACTCGACCACCGGCGAAGTTGCCATGCGCAACGTGCAGCCGCTGTTCGCCGAGCTGGAGGAAGGCGGCATCGCCGTTGCCCATAACGGCAATTTCACCAACGGCCTGACGCTGCGCCGCCAGATCATCGCCACCGGCGCCATCTGTCAGTCGACTTCGGATACGGAAGTCGTGCTCCACCTGATCGCCCGCTCGCGCCACTCCTCCACGTCGGACCGCTTCATCGACGCCATCAGGCAGATGGAGGGCGGCTATTCCATGCTGGCGATGACGCGCACCAAGCTCATCGCCGCCCGTGACCCGATCGGCATCCGTCCGCTGGTCATGGGCGAGCTCGACGGCAAGCCGATCTTCTGCTCGGAAACCTGTGCGCTGGACATCATCGGCGCCAAGTTCATCCGCGATGTCGAAAACGGCGAAGTCATCATCTGCGAGATCCAGCCGGACGGCTCGATCACCGTCGACGCCCGCAAGCCGAGCAAGCCCCAGCCGGAGCGGCTCTGCCTGTTCGAATATGTCTACTTCGCTCGGCCGGATTCGGTCGTCGGCGGACGCAACGTCTATACGACACGCAAGAACATGGGCATCAACCTCGCCAAGGAATCCCTTGTCGAGGGCGACGTGGTCGTTCCGGTTCCGGATGGCGGCACGCCTGCGGCGCTCGGCTATGCCCAGCAAAGCGGCATCCCCTTCGAATACGGCATCATCCGCAACCATTACGTGGGCCGCACCTTCATCGAGCCGACCCAGCAGATCCGCGCCTTCGGCGTCAAGCTGAAGCATTCGGCGAACCGCGCGATGATCGAAGGCAAGCGCGTGATCCTGGTGGACGACAGCATCGTGCGCGGCACGACCTCGCTCAAGATCGTGCAGATGATCCGCGAAGCCGGCGCGAAGGAAGTGCATCTGCGGGTCGCCTCGCCGATGATCTTCTATCCCGATTTCTACGGTATCGACACGCCCGATGCGGACAAGCTTCTGGCAAACCAGTATGCGGATGTCGAAGCCATGGCGAAATATATCGGCGCCGATTCGCTTGCCTTCTTGTCGATCAACGGCCTCTACCGCGCCGTCGGCGGCGAAGATCGCAACGCGGCCCGGCCGCAGTTCACCGATCATTATTTCACCGGCGACTATCCGACGCGCCTTCTCGACAAGAACGGCGAAGCGATGGGTAACAAGCTTTCGATGCTTGCCAGCAACGGCTGAACGCCAGAGACAAGAGACAGGCAGATCATGACAGTTGACCTGAAGGGCCGTATCGCGCTCGTCACCGGCGCCTCGCGCGGCATCGGCTACTTTACCGCGCTCGAACTGGCAAAGGCCGGCGCTCATGTCGTCGCCTGCGCGCGGACCGTCGGCGGGCTGGAAGAGCTCGACGATGCGATCAAGGCCGCCGGCGGCTCGGCAACGCTTGTTCCCTTCGACCTCGCCGACATGAATGCAATCGACGCGCTCGGCGCCTCGATCCACGAGCGCTGGGGCAAGCTCGACATTCTCGTCGCCAACGCAGGCGTGCTCGGCGTCATCTCGCCGATCGACCACGTCGAGGCCAAGGTGTTCGAAAAGGTGATGAACATCAACGTCACCGCGACCTGGCGTCTCATCCGGTCGGTGGCACCGCTCATCACCAGGTCCGATGCCGGCCGCGCACTGATCCTCTCCTCGGGCGCCGCCCACAAGTGCCGCCCGTTCTGGGGGGCTTACTCGGCCTCAAAGGCAGCCGTCGAGGCGCTTGCCCGCACCTGGGCTGCGGAGACCCAGCGCCTGCCGCTCCGCATCCTCTCCATCGACCCGGGCGCCACCCGAACCGCCATGCGCGCCCAGGCAGTGCCGGGCGAAGATCCGGAAACGCTGCCGCATCCCTCCGAGGTCGCCGCGAAGCTCCTGCCGCTTTGCGGACCGGACCAGACGGAAACAGGCAAGCTTTTCATCGTTCGCGAGAACAGGATCGTCGACTACCGCCTGCCGGAGTGACCCCAACGAGGGCGATCCGGCGGCCGTTCCAACCGCCTTGCAGAGTTTCCCATGCAACCCAGAGACATCGCAGCCTATAGTTTCCTCGCGATTGCCTGGGGCCTCTCCTTCCTGCTGCTGTTGAAGGTCGTCCATGCCTTCGGCTGGATCGGTGCGGTGACGTTCCGCTGTTTTCTTGCCGGTCTCATCCTGCTTGCCGCCGCCCGGCTCCGCGGGCGAAAACTCGATTTCAGCGTCGGATGGCTGCCCTTCCTCGTCATCGGCGCCACCACCGTCGCAGGACAGCTGATCGGCCTTTCCTATTCGACGCCGCTGATCGGCACCGCCATGGCCGCGATCTTCGTTGCCACCATTCCGCTCTTCTCGATGATTATCGGGCAGCTCTGGGGCATCGAGCGCATCACGCCGCCGCGCGTCCTCGGACTGCTGCTCGGCACGGTCGGCATCGTCATGCTGGTCGGCTTCCCGGCGGCCCCTGTCGACGCTTCCTTCCTGCTCGGCTGCGTCGGCATGCTGTTTTCCACCTTTTCGGCGGCCTTCGGCAGCAATTACGCCAGCCGGCACCTGCGCGCCACCGGCGCGTGGGAAACCACAATCGGCTCGTTCCTGTGGGGCGGACTTATGACCCTGCCGCTCATCTACTTCGTGCCGGTTCCCGTCTCGCCGGAGCCGATCGACTACCTTTATCTCGTCATGCTGGCCGGGGTCATGAGCTCCCTGACCTATGTCACGTATTTCAACCTTGTTAGCCGCATCGGCGCCACGCGCGCCATCAGCGTCGAATTCGTCGTGACCATCGTCGCCGTTCTGGTCGGCGCGCTGGCGCTCGGCGAACAGCTAACGGCGATGCAGCTTGTGGGCGCAGCGGTCATCATCGCCGGCTGCTCGCTGGTGCTCGGCCTGCTGCCGTTGAAACCCAAGGCCCAGGTTGCGAACTGATCTCAGTTCGTCGCGACAGCAGGCGCAAAGAGACGGGAAAATCCTGCTTCCGAAGGGCATAGGACGTTGAGGTCCACCGGACCCTCTATGCCGTCGAGGATGCCGTTATCGGCGAACTGCCAGATGGACCATTCTTTGCAACCTTCCTGCTCCGGTTCCCGGGAAATGCTTCGGAGCCAGAGATAATGCTCGGGAAAAAGCGGCTCGTTGCCCTTCAGATAGCGGTCGTGGAAGTCCTGCGTCACATAGAAGATCGGCTTTTGCGGGAACGTACCCCTGATCCCATCCATGAAGGCGTTCAGTTCGCCCGCCAGTTCGTCGACCGTCGGCACCTTGTCGCAATTTCCATGGAACTCGATGTCGACCGCGAGCGGCAGCGTCCCTTCCTCCCTCGGAACCGTGGCGATGACGTTCTGGGCCTGATCCCGCCCCGGTCGGCAGAAGGTGAAGAAGTGGTAAGCGCCGCGCACAAGACCGGCCTCCCCTGCCCGCCGCCAGTTCTCGGCGAATTTCTTGTCTCTGAAATCGCCGCCCTCGGTCGCCTTGATGATGGCGAAGCGCACATTCGGCTGCGCCCCGACCCTTGGCCAATCGATGTCGCCCTGGTGATGGCTGACATCGATGCCCTGGATCGGAAAGTCTTCAAGCGATGGAGAACGGAAGGGAGCCATTTCCGATCTATAGAGAATAAGAGCCGCACATGCAGCGGCCAATGTCACCGAACCGACGATGGTTGCCTTGACCGCACCGCGCATAGCCGCGCTCCCCCCTGGCTTTCCCATGACCGGCACCGGATCTTAGCGCCGGACCGCCAAGCAGAGAAGACGTCCGCCACCGGGGGAACCAGCCCCGTGTTCAGCTACTTCTTGTGGCCCGCGACGAGCGCCCGGAGGGGCCCGCCTCATTCGCGGCAACGGGTGTCGCCTGGTCCTGCGTGAGCAGGTCACGCAAGGACTCGCCCGGCCGATGGATACGCACGGCATTTCGGCCATCGGCCTTCGCCTGATAGAGCGCGAGGTCGGCTGCCGCGAGCAAGGGATCGAGACTCGATGCCATCTCGTCGGTCGCGGCCACCCCGATGCTGACGGCAACTGGAACGAACCTTCCGTCGATCGTCGTGTGCAGGCATTCGACGGCCCGGCGCATGGCCTCGGCGATGTCGGCCGCATCGCTGGTCCCGACGTTCGGGATGAGGCAGGCGAACTCCTCGCCGCCGATGCGGGCCAGAAGCCAATCGGCTTGCATCCGCCCTTCCAGCATGGCGGCAAATTCCATCAGCACCTTGTCGCCGGCGGCATGGCCGTGGGTGTCGTTGATCTGCTTGAAATGATCGATGTCGAAGAGCAGCAGCGCCGAAGGATTGCTCTCAAGCTTCAGCAATGTCTCGGCATGTTCGACGAAGGAACGGCGATTGCGCAGATTGGTGAGCGGATCGCGTTCCGCGACACGGCGGCTTGCACCCTCGTCGCGCTCCAGCGCGAGGATCAGCAGGGTAATGATCGACAGCATGACAAGCAGAGTCTGCAGCAGGGATGCCAACACGAACCAGTCGGCATAGTGACCCGGCGCCTTGTAGGGCGGTTCGAGCAACAACGAGCCTACGAGCATCGAGTACCAAACGCCGCCGCGGGCGCAATGCACCCCGGCGGCCAGCTTGCGGGACGGTAGCGGTTCGCGTTGCATGCCAAGCCAGATCTCGCGCCCGCCGAGCACCGAATAGGTACCCAGGATGAGAGCGGCGGCCGCTGTGCGGAACGTCATCGAGGCATGGAAGATCGGCGTCAGATACAGCACCACCCAGATCACCGTCCCGGCCGCGGCCCGGACGTAGTTGGGGCGCTTTCCTTCGAACACCGCGATAGCCTGCCAGAACAGACCCAGTGCCAGTGCGCCGGCGCCCGGCGCGAACCCGGCGGAAATCCAGAACGGCACGATTGGACGCATGGCATGTGCGACCGTCCCGAGAAAACCGATAGCGGCCGCGAAGGTCAGGATGCCGAGCAGCACGCTGCTCCAGCGCTGACGCCAAAGGTTTCCGACCAGCAATGCCGAGATCAACGTCGAACACCCATGGATCACCATGATGGTCGGAAGATGCAGGAAATGGTTCATGCTGAAATAAGTGTCCGCTCAAAGAGACCTTGTAGCGTCATCCTACAAGACGGCTCATTGAGAAACCCTTACGCCGACGGCACCGCGGACGGAGCCTCTCACGCCCTCGCCGTCGCCGGGCGGCCAAGTGCCTCTCCTTCCGGAGTCGGGAAGCCGCGCCGCAGTCCTCCTGTCTGCATGCCTTGATGCCAAAATTGGTCCGGCTTTCCTCCGGATTTCCCCTCTTCGGCAACGGTCCGTGCCTTTCCTTCACCCGAACATCTGGCTAGCGTCGCGCGTCACTGTCGAACCCGGAAGATATTTCGAATGAAAGCCCTCGCCTATGCCATCACCCTGTTGCTTGCCGCGAGCCCAACGCTTGCCGACGACCTTACGGCGCTCAGCACGACCGCGACGTCGATCACCGGCGACATCAGCTTCGACGACCATGAAATCGTTTTTGAAAACGGCAGGAAACTGGTGTTCGATGAGCTGATCGCCGACAACTTCATCGTCGACGGCAAGAAGGTTCCGGCTTCGGTCTACAGCGTCAAGGGGCGGGAAAATCCGAAGCTCCTCAACGGCAACCGGCTGTGCGGAGAAAGTCCCGTCACCTATCTCGCCTCGTGGCTCGACGACGATGTCACCATAGTCGCCGTGTTCGAGACGCCGGACGCTCCTACGAGCGACGAAACCATGTGCGCGCTCTACACCTATGTCTATCCCTGACGGACGTCAGGGACGCTCGCGAACGTCAATCACGAGCACTTGACCTTGCGCCTGAGCCGCGCCATAACACCGCGCATGAAAACGAGCATCTGCATTATTTGCGGGACTATTATTCGCTAGCGCAAACGCTGGCCCGGCCGTTTTCGTCTCCTGTTCAAGTCCCAGATGACAAACGCCCCGGTCCAGCCGGGCAATTGCATTTCGGGAGACAGACATGGCCGCAGGCCTCAAGCTTTATAACACGCTGACACGCGAGAAGATCGATTTCGTACCGATCGATCGGAACAATGTCCGCATGTATGTCTGCGGCCCCACCGTCTATGACTACGCCCACATCGGCAATGCCCGACCGGTCATCGTCTTCGACGTACTCTACCGGCTGCTGCGCCACATCTACGGCGCGGAGAAGGTGACCTATGTCCGCAACATCACCGACGTCGACGACAAGATCAATGCGCGGGCGCTGCGCGACTATCCGAACCTGCCGCTGAACGAGGCGATCCGCGCCGTCACGGAAAAGACCGAGGACCAGTTCCACGCCGACGTGGCAGCCCTTGGCTGCCTGCCACCCGATGTCGAGCCGCGCGCGACCGACAATATCGCGCAGATGATCGAGATCATCCAGAAGCTCCTCGACAAGGGACACGCCTATGTCGCGACCGGTTCCGAGGGGCAGGAAGTGTTGTTCTCGACCACATCGATGGTGGATTACGGCCAGCTTTCCAAGCGCAAGCTCGAGGATCAGCAGGCCGGCGCGCGCGTCGCCGTCGAGGTCCACAAGAAGAACCCGGCCGATTTCGTTCTCTGGAAGGCGTCGGCTGCGACGGAGCCCGGCTGGCCGGCCGATTTCACCATCGACGGCGGCAAGGTTGCGATCTACGGCCGTCCCGGCTGGCATATCGAATGCTCGGCCATGTCCGGCCGTTATCTCGGCGACGTGTTCGACATTCACGGCGGCGGGCTGGACCTGATCTTCCCCCATCATGAAAACGAGATCGCCCAGTCGCGTTGCGCCCATGGCACCCATGTCATGGCGAATGTGTGGATGCATAACGGCTTCGTGCAGGTCGAAGGCCGCAAGATGTCGAAGTCGGAAGGCAATTTCGTCACCATCCACGAACTGCTGGCAACCGAAAAATTCGGCGGCCGCAAGTGGCCGGGGGAAGTGCTCAGGCTCGCCATGCTGATGACCCATTACCGCGAGCCGATCGACTTTTCCGTCAAGCGGCTGGAGGAAGCCGAACGCCTGCTGAATAAATTTGGCGGCCTGCTGACGACGAATGGCAATTACCTAGCGGCGACTCAGGAGGTGCCACCATCACCTGCATTTGTTGAGGCACTGAAAAACGACCTTAATGTATCAGCCGCGATTGCATTGCTTCATAGATATACTGACGTTCCAGAAGACCCTAATGAATTTCTCGAAAGTCAGTATGAACTTGCAGCGAACCTAGCTCTGCTCGGCTTCAACGATTTAAGTGCATTCTCGGATTTTTATGGATCAGCACCACAAGAAGTCAGCGACGATCTTTCCGCCGCCGTCGAGGCGCTCGTCCAGATGCGGCTTGAAATGCTGAAGGCGAAGAACTTCGCGGAAGCCGACAAGATCCGTGACGACCTCTCCGCCCGAGGTATCCAGCTCAAGGATGGCAAGAACAGGGAGACCGGCGAGCGGGTCACCACCTGGGAGGTCAAGCGGTGAGCGAACGCACGATGGACCACATGTCCGTGCATGTGGCGGACCTCAAGGCCATGCGGGCCTTCTATGAAAAGGCCTGCGCGCCGCTCGGCATGTCTGTCGTCATGCAGGTGACCAAGGAAATGACCGGCTATGCCGACATGGCGGGTTTCGGCGGCCACAAGCCGTTCCTCTGGCTGGTCGGCACAGAGAAGACCACACCTCCCCTGCATATGGCACTGAAAGCCGAGACCCGCGCCGAGGTCGACGCCTTCTACGCGGCTGCGATGGCTGCCGGTGGGCAGGACAACGGCAAGCCCGGCATCCGCGAGCATTACCATCCCAACTACTACGCCGCCTTCGTGATCGACCCGGAAGGGCACAATCTCGAAGCCGTCTGCCAGAAGCCGGAGTGAAACCATGAGCGCCGCATTAGAACCAACCTATACCGGAGGCTGTCAGTGTGGCGCGGTGCGCTTCCGCGTCACGGGGGTGCTCACCGATTCCTCGATCTGTCATTGCCGGATGTGCCAGAAGGCCTTCGGTGCCTATTACGCGCCGCTCGTTTCCACCCGTGGGGCGAAGCTCGAATGGACCCGAGGCGAGCCGAAGCGGTTCCGCTCTTCCAACTTTGCGCTGCGCGGCTTCTGCGAGAACTGCGGCACGCCGCTGACCTACGAGGCACCCGACGGCATAGCGGTCGCGGCCGGCGCCTTCGACGATCCATCGCTTTTGCCGCCCACGGTTCAGTTCGGAACGGAAGGCAAGATCGGCTTCGTCGACCATCTGCACGAACTGCCGGGACACCGCACCGAAGAGGATGCGGAATCAGCGCCCTTCGTGCTGGATGTCGTTTCCTACCAGCATCCCGACCACGACACCGACGGCGGCTGGCCGCGGGAGGAGATGCGGTGAGCGAGAAGAACCCCAATACCCAGATGCCGAAATGGCTGCTCTACGGCCTCATCGGCAAGGGCGTCCTCGTTGCCGTCATCACCATCGGCGTCGTCGCCTATGTGGCCTTGCGCTAGGAGAAGAACATGGAAGGCGTATTTACCGGTGGATGCCAGTGCGGCGCGGTGCGGTTTCGGGCTGAAAAGCTCGGACGACCGTCGATCTGCCATTGCCGCATGTGCCAGAAGGCATTCGGCGGCTTTTTCGGCGCTCTGGTGACGGCCGACCATGCGCATCTGACATGGACACGCGGCCAGCCCACCCTGTTCCGCTCGTCGGCCAAGGTGAAGCGCGGCTTCTGCCCCAAGTGCGGCACCCCACTTTCCTACCATGCGGGAGAGGGAATCGAGTTGGCCATCGGCGCCTTCGATCATCCCGAACTGCTGGAACCGCAGGTACAGGTCAATCATGACAAGCGCCTGCCGTGGATCGATCACCTTTTCGAGAAGCCCGCCGTGAAAACGCCTGAGATGGAGGCCTTCTTCGCATCCGTGGTTTCAAACCAGCATCCCGACCATGATACGGCGGTCTGGCCGCCGGAAGAGGATTGATCGATGACCAGCCAATTGCGCGGCTTCTACCCCGAAATCGAACCCTACGAGACCGGCTTTCTCGACGTCGGCGACGGCCACACCCTCTATTGGGAGCGCGTCGGAACCAAGGGCGGCAAGCCCGCTGTCTTCCTGCATGGCGGCCCGGGGGGAGGATCGAGCCCGACCCAGCGCCGCCTGTTCGATCCGGCAGTCTACGACCTGCTGCTGTTCGACCAGCGCGGCTGCGGAAAGTCCACCCCGCATGCTTCGCTGGAAGCCAACACCACATGGCATCTGGTGGCCGATATCGAGCGCCTGCGCGAGATGGTCGGCGTCGACAAGTGGCTGGTGTTCGGTGGCTCCTGGGGCTCGACGCTGGGGCTTGCCTATGCGGAAACCCATCCGGACCGGGTCTCCGAACTGGTGTTGCGCGGCATCTACACGCTGACGAGGCCCGAACTCCTCTGGTACTACCAGTTCGGCGTATCGGAAATGTTTCCGGACCGGTGGGAGATGTTCCAGGCGCCGATCCCGGAAGCCGAACGTCACGACATGATGGGCGCCTACCGCAAATACCTCACCGGCGGCGACCGCAAGAAGCAGCTCGAATGTGCGATCGCCTGGAGCACATGGGAGGGCGCGACCATCACGCTCCTGCCGAACCCCGAATATGCCGCCCATTTCGGCGAGGACGACTATGCGATCGCGTTTGCGCGCATCGAGAACCACTTCTTCGTCCATGGCGGCTGGCTGGAGGAAGGCCAGTTGCTGCGCGATGCGCACAAGCTTCAGGATATTCCCGGCGTCATCGTCCATGGACGTTACGACATGCCCTGTCCGGCCAAATATGCCTGGCAGCTTCACAAGGCCTGGCCGAAGGCGGACTTCCATCTGATCGAAGGCGCCGGCCATGCCTTTCTGGAACCCGGCATTCTCGACCAGCTCATCCGCGCAACCGACAGGTTTGCCGGGAAAGATTGAACAAAGGAATACCCCCTCTGGCCTGCCGACCAGAGGGGGAAATAGACCGACGACCGCCCGGGGAGGCGAACACATGACACGCGAGAAAATCCATCTCTTCGACACGACATTGCGCGATGGCCAGCAGACGCCGGGCATCGACTTTTCGGTCGAGGACAAGATTGCGATTGCGGCCATGCTGGACGCGTTCGGGCTCGATTACGTCGAGGGCGGCTATCCCGGTGCCAATCCGACCGATACCGCCTTCTTCACGAAAAAGCGCACGGAGCGAGCCGGCTTCGTCGCTTTCGGCATGACCAAGCGCGCCGGCGTCTCTGTCTCCAACGATCCGGGCATCTCGCAGCTTCTGCAGGCGAAGGCCGACGCGATCTGCTTCGTCGCCAAGAGCTGGGACTATCACGTCAAGGTGGCGCTCGGCTGCACCAACGAGGAAAATCTCGATGCGATCCGCGAGAGCGTCGAGGCAGCCATCGGGGCCGGCAAGACGGCGATGGTCGATTGCGAGCATTTTTTCGACGGCTACAAGGCCAATCCGCAATATGCGCTTGCCTGCGCCCGCACCGCCTATGATGCTGGCGCGCGCTGGGTGGTGCTGTGCGACACCAATGGCGGAACGCAGCCGCCCGAGATCCGCGAGATCGTCGCCGCCGTCATCGCGGCCGGCGTGCCCGGCTCCTCGCTCGGCATCCATGCCCATAACGACACCGGACAGGCGGTCGCCAATTCGCTTGCCGCCGTCGAGGCCGGCGTGCGGCAGATCCAGGGAACGCTGAACGGCATCGGCGAACGCTGCGGCAACGCCAATCTGGTTACGATCATCCCGACGCTCTGTCTGAAGGATACCTATGCGTCGCGCTTCACCACCGCGATCGATACGGAAAAGCTGGTCGAGCTGACCCGTCTCTCGCACGCCTTCGACGAATTGCTCAACCGCTCACCGGATCATCAGGCGCCCTATGTCGGCGCGTCCGCCTTCGCCACCAAGGCAGGCATCCATGCCTCCGCCCTGCTTAAGGACCCGAAGACCTACGAGCATGTCGAACCGCAGAGCATCGGCAATTTCCGCAAGGTCATGGTGTCGGACCAGGGCGGCAAGGCCAATTTCATCAACGAGCTGAAGCGTCGCGGCATCGCCGTGGGAAAGGACGACCCGAAGCTCGACCAGCTCATTTCCATCGTCAAGGAGCGGGAAGCCTCCGGCTATGCCTATGAAGGGGCCGACGCGAGTTTCGAGCTTCTGGCCCGCCGTACGCTCGGCACAGTGCCTAGCTTCTTTTCGGTCGAAGGCTTCCGGGTGATGGTCGAACGGCGCTTCGACGCCAACGGCCATCTGAAGACCGTTTCCGAGGCGGTGGTAAAACTTGTCATCGATGGTGTCAGGGTGATGTCGGTGGCCGAAGGCGACGGCCCGGTCAACGCGCTGGACCTTGCGCTGCGCAAGGACCTCGGCAAGTATCAGACCGAGATCGATGATCTCGAACTGGTCGACTTCAAGGTGCGTATCCTCAACGGCGGCACCGAGGCTATCACCCGCGTCCTGATCGAATCCACCGATAATACCGGCGTGCGCTGGTGGACGGTCGGCGTTTCCGAAAACATCATCGATGCCTCGTTCCAGGCGCTGATGGATTCGGTCGTCTACAAGCTGATGAAGAACCGGCAGCTCGCAGGCAAGATCGCCGCCGAGTGATCGGCGGCGACCGCACCATGCGCGTCAAACGGCCGGCGGGTTGAGGCGGGCAAAGCCCTCCTGCCGGTAGTAGGGGAAATGCGGATAGGAAGCGTCAGTGGCGCTTGCCGCATCAAGGGCGGCGATCTGATCGGCCGTCAGGCTCCAGCCGACCGCGCCAAGGTTCTGGCGCAACTGTTCCTCGTTTCGAGCGCCAATGATGACCGATGAAACGGTCGGGCGCGACAGAAGCCAGTTCAGCGCGATCTGCGGCACTGTCTTGCCCGTTTCTCCTGCAATTGCGTCGAGCGCATCGATGACACGATAGAGCCGTTCGTCGTCCACCGGCGGGCCGAAGGCCGCGGTTTCGTGGAGTCGGCTCTTTTCCGGGAGAGGTGCGCCGCGGCGGATCTTGCCGGTGAGACGGCCCCAGCCGAGCGGGCTCCACACCATGGCGCCCAGGCCCTGATCGAGGCCGAGCGGCATCAGGTCCCATTCGTAATCGCGGCCGACCAGCGAATAATAGACCTGGTTCGCCACGTAGCGCGGCCAGCCGTGACGGTCGGCGACAGCAAGCGACTTCATGATCTGCCAGCCGGCAAAGTTGGAGACGCCGAGATAGCGGACCTTGCCTGCATTCACGAGACGGTCGAGCGTCGACAGCACCTCCTCGACCGGCGTCGAGGCATCGAAGGCGTGAAGCTGCAGGAGGTCGATGTAGTCGGTGCCGAGCCGCTGGAGAGCGCCATCGACGCTGGCCGTCAGGCGGGCGGAAGACGTTCCCCAGTCGGCCGGGCCATCTCCCATCGGCAGGCCTGCCTTGGTGGAAATCAGCACCTCGCCGCGACGCCCCTTGATCGCCTGACCGAGCACTTCCTCCGATGCACCGGCGGAATAGACGTCCGCGGTATCGAAGAGGTTCACACCCGCCTCGAGGCAGATATCCACCAGACGGCGGGCCTCGGCGGCATCGGAATTGCCCCAGGCGCCGAACAGCGGGCCGGAGCCGCCGAAGGTACCGCAGCCGAAGCTCAGGACGGGAACGCGGAGACCGGACGCTCCCAGACGACGATATTCCATTTGACTATCCTTTCCTTGTGGAACAGTGGAAACGAGAAGAGAGGGCATGCGTCGGCTCAGGCGCGGGCCGGTTCCGCAGCCGGCCGCCTTGCCTCCCGGCGCATGGCGAAGACGGCGAGCAACACGGCGGCAACCGGAAAGACGGCGGCGACGAGCGGCAGATGGGCTAGGCCCGGACCGTTGTCGATCGAGAGCCCACCGACCCAGGCGCCGATGGCGTTGCCGAGGTTGAAGGCGGCGATGTTGAGGCTGGAGGCGAGCGCCTGCCCCATGCCCTCGGCCTTTTGCAGGATACGGAGCTGAAGCGGCGCGACCGTTGCGAAGCCCGCCGCCCCGAGCAGGCCGACCATGACGGCTGCAACCGGCCGGATGCCCATCAGGAACTCCATGGCGATCAGGACGACACCGAGGGCGCCAAGCGATATGAGAAGCGCACGGTCGAGATTACGGTCCGCCAGACGACCTCCGAGCAGGTTGCCGACGATCAGCCCGCCGCCGAAGAGCAGCAGGATCGGCGAAACCGCCGCTTCGCCGAAGCCGCTCACCTGTGTCAGCATCGGAGCGATGAAGGTGAAGACGGCGAAGACCGCGGCAAAACCGAGCACCGTCATGGCAAGGCTGGTCACCACCGGCTCGCTGAAGAGCACCGAGAGCGAGCCCGCTTCCTCTGGCTTGTTTTCCGCAGCGTCTTCCTTCGGTAGGAAGATGGCGAGGACCGCGACCGCGATGACGCCGACGACGGCGACGGCCCAGAAAGTCATGCGCCAGCCATATTCCTGTCCGAGCCAGGTTCCGAACGGAACGCCGGCGATATTGGCAACCGTCAGGCCGGTGAACATGACGGCGATGGCCGAGGCCCGGCGATCCTCCGGAACCAACCCGGTCGCAACGACGGAGCCGACGCCGAAGAAGGTGCCGTGAGCAAGGGCCGTCACCAGACGGGCGACCATCAGCGCCTCGAAGCTCGGGGCGAGCGCACAGGCGATGTTGCCGATGGTGAAGATCACCATGAGCATCAGCAGCGTGGTGCGGGGCTTCAACCGGCCGGAAAAGGCCGTCAGAACCGGCGCACCGACAACGACGCCGAGCGCATAGCCGGAAATCAGCAGGCCGGCGGTCGCAATGGAAATGCCGAGATCGCGACTGACGTCGATCAGCAGTCCCATGATGACAAATTCGGTGACGCCGATGCCGAAGGCTCCGGCTGTCAGTGCATAAAGGGCAAGAGGCATTGGATCGTCCTTTCTGAAGCCAGCGAGCCCTTCAGATAGACAAGCGAAGTTCGATGAAATAGTCTGCCTTCAAGAACAATATCTGTGAGTTGAAGTCACATATGGGCCGACAGGACATCAACAGGTCCGGAGAGATGGAAGTCTTCGTGCAGGTGGTGGAGCGTGGTGGATTTTCCGCAGCCGCCCGCGCCTGCCGAATGACGCCATCGGCGGTCAGCAAGCTTGTTGCACGGCTCGAAAGCAGGCTCGGTGCGCGGCTCGTCAACCGGTCGACCCGCAAACTGCTGCTGACGCCGGAAGGACAGGCCTTCTACGAGCGCTGCGTGCGCATTCTCGCGGATATCGACGAGGCCGAGCGAAGTGCCGCTTCGCTCGACAATCCGCGCGGGCTGATCCGTATCAATACGAGTGCGGCCTATGGCACGCATGTACTCGCCCCCATTCTCTCACGCTTCCTTTGCGACTATCCCGGCATTTCCGTGGAAATCGTGCAGACGGACCTCGTGGTCGATCTTCTGGCCGAGCGGGCGGATATCGCGGTGCGCGCCGGCCCGATGACCAGCTCCAGCCTCGTTGCCCGCAAACTCGGTGACACTCGACTGATGATCGTCGCGTCCCCGGACTATCTGGCACGCCACGGAACTCCTGTTACGGCTAACGATCTGGAACATCATTGCCGGCTGGGCTTCGGCTATGTCAGGGCCTTCTCGGACTGGGAAGTTCCACAGGGCGACGGGATCGTCTCCGTTCCGGTTGCCGGACGCGTCAGCGCCAGCGATGGCGAAGCTATCCGGCACCTGGCCATCGGCGGCACCGGCCTTGCACGGCTTGCGGCCTTCACGGTGCGCGAGGACATTGCCGCCGGCCGTCTGGTGCAGGTGCTCGACGACCCGCGGACCCGGCGCAGCGAGGCCTTTCATGCAGTCTATGTCGGCCAGGGCGGCCATCTGCCGGCACGCATCCGGGTCATGCTGGATTTTCTGTCGGAGCATGGCCGAGTTGACTGAAACGCCCGGTTTCCGGCGGGGTTACGAGGGGAACTCGCCTGGAACCTCCGGATCGGCAATCCTACCGGGCGGGTGGGTCGAAAGACCCCAATCGTCCTCGGAATACCATTCGTCCGGCTGTTCCGGCTGTTTCCACCGCAAGCTGCGCACGGCGCGCCAGTTGTCCGCGAAGGCCGTCCGCAGGCGCGCATGGCTGGCCCAGTCCGAAAACTGCGCTCCCTCCGCCCAGACGAACGACACGCTTTCGATGAAACGTGCGGCATATCCATGCTCCTCTCGCTGCACGAGAAGATAGCCCGCCATGGCGGAATAGATCGGCCTCATGCCGCGTTCCTCGAAAATCGGAACACCGAGGGGAAAGAGCAGACGTCCGCCGGGCTCCAGCCGATCGACCCACGGACCTGCGGGCTGGTCGACGGCGAAATTGACGTAGACGATATCGACGTCGTCCTGCGGCCATTCCAGCCCGTTGCCTCTGACAACCTCGACATTCGCCCGTCCGGCCAGGCACGCCTCGGCGCGGGCGGCAAGTCCGGCGTCATACTCCACCGCCGTCACATGCCCGCCGGCACCGACCATCTCGGCAAGGATCGCGCTGTAGTATCCGGTCCCGGCGCCGATATGACAGACCCGCTCGCCCGGCTTCGGCGAAAGCGCGTGGATGCCAAGGGCATGCAGCGAAGGGCTGCCGTTGTTGACCCCGCGCAGCGCATCAAGGGCGACGAGCACATCGTCGTAAAGACAATCGACTCCCTCGGACGGCGCCCTGCGATAGCCGCCATGGCTCGACAGCAGCCAGGGCGGCGGACCGACGAAATCCTCCCGGCGGACCGCGCCGAATGCGGCAAGCAGCGCAGGATCGGGCGGGACCCCGGCCTTTTCCAGCATTCGAACGGCGAACTGGTGCCGTTGCTCCTCGGTCGACCCCCGCAGCATGATCCGTCTCCCAAAAATGCTTGCTACGCCCGCAACGATACAACCTGCCGTATGCGTCGTTCAGATGCAATCAGCCATCGTTCACCGGAATGAATTTGTCCATTCGCGAGGCTTCAGGTAACCGCATCCAACAAAAACGAAGATTAGGGCGGAAATACCATGGCGGACCCCGTTGCTCCGGCAATCAAGAACGAAGACAGCGCGCGCGGCTTTGCGTTTGCGCTGACAGCCTATGTCATATGGGGCTTCCTGCCGCTCTTCATGAAGGCGGTCGCGCACATCCCCCCGACCGAAGTGATCGCGCACCGGGTGATCTGGTCCGTTCCGATTGCGGCGGCCGTACTGCTCGTTCTTAGACGGACGGACGATCTCAAGATCGCGCTGCGATCCCCCCGCATCATGCTGATGGCGGCGCTGACCGCGACACTCATCAGCATCAACTGGGGCCTCTATGTCTGGGCCATCGGCGCCGGACGCGCACTGGACACGGCGCTCGGCTATTTCATCAATCCGCTGTTTTCCATCTTCCTCGGAGCCGTTCTGCTCAAGGAAAAGCTCAAGCCGGCCCAGATCGCCGCCATTGCGCTCGTCGCCATTGCCGTTACGATCCTGACAGTAGAGGCAGGGACACTGCCCTGGGTCTCGCTGGGGCTCACCGTGACCTGGGGCTTCTATGCTTTCTTCCGCAAAACCCTGCCGATCGGACCCAATCAGGGCTTTCTGCTGGAAGTGCTGCTGCTCAGCATTCCTTCGCTCGCCTATATCGGCTATCTCGGCCTTTCCGGCCAGAGCCACTTCTTCGCGACCAGTTCAACCGATACCCTGCTGCTGCTTTCGAGCGGCGTGGTGACGGCCTGCCCACTCATCATCTATGCGAACGGCGCCAAGCTCCTCAGGCTCTCGACCATCGGCATCATGCAGTACATCGCGCCGACGATGATTTTCCTGATTGCCGTCTTCCTCTTCAAGGAACCGCTCGGCACCGCACGCGCGATAGCCTTCCCGCTGATCTGGGTGGCGCTCGTGCTTTATTCGCTGCCGATGATCCGGGACTATCGCCGGCGCTGACGCGCCCGCGGATCAGAGCTTCGAGATGACCTCCTGGGCTCCGTCGGCATTGCCGGCGGCCTCGAGCCTGTCGAGGATTGTCGGCACGACGTCCTCGACATTCGCGACGACCAGCGGCTGGACGCGATGGGCAGTGTGAATGAAGCCCTGATCGCGCATGTGACGGATGAGCTCCAGCATGGGATCCCAGAAACCGTTGACGTTGACGAAGACCATCGGCTTCTCGTGACGACCGAGCTGCGCCCAGGTCATGATTTCCACGATCTCCTCCAGCGTACCGATGCCGCCGGGGAGCGTTACGAATGCATCGGCGCGCTCGAACATGGCATGCTTGCGTGCATGCATGTCCGGCGTGACAATCAGATCGTCGAGCTGGCCGAGGGAATGGCGGGTGGCCTCCATGTCGACCAGGAATTCCGGTATGATGCCGGTGACCTTTCCGCCGTTGGAAAGCACGCCGCTTGCAACCGCGCCCATGATGCCTTTCGTGCCCCCGCCATAGACGAGGCGCAGTCCGTGAACGGCGATCGAGCGACCGAGTTCACGGCCCGCAGCGATGTAAGCGGGGTCGCGCCCGGGCTGGGAGCCGCAATAGACGCAGACGGATCGAATCGGAAAATTGTTTTCGGCCATAAGCTCAAAAAACTATGCCGATGCCGCGAGGTCAACAAAATAGACGGAAAGCAGTGCGCTGAAACCCGGAATCCCTTGAGAACGCTTGTGAAAACGGTCAGATGAGGCTAGCAATTTCCTTGGGGTCATGGCGGTTTATCCGCCCGGAGAGAAAGAATGATGAAAAATCGCACCGGATGGGTCGCCTTGTTGGTGCTGGGCGTCGCGACATTGCTGATGGTGTTCTTCGTACTGCCGCGGATTTCCGGAACCGGCAAGGATGCCGAGCAGCCGGCGACAACCGCCGCCGATACAGCCAAGGATACCATGGCGAAGACGGAAACGGCGGTTGCCGATGCAGGCAAGGCTGCTGCCGAAAAGATGGATCGCCTGAAGACCGACGCGACGACGGCGGTCCGCAGCCTGACGGCCTTGTTCGCGGATGGCAAGACGCCGGCAATCGAAGCCTTCGCCTCGGCAAAATCCGCCGCGCAGACCGCTCTTTCGGCACTCTCGGCGCTGGAAATCCCGCAGATGCCGGATACGTCCGCCATCGACGCGCTGACGACCGCCCGCGACAATGCCGCCAAGGCGCTGGCGCTGCTCGAAGCTCTTCCGCAGGACCCCTCGGCGGCGCAGCCTCTCGTGGCTCCGATCGAGAAGACCCTGCTCGCACCGCCTGCTCCCACAGGAACCGGCGGACGGGCACCGGCGGACGAAAGCGCATCCACCCTGCCGCGCTTCGATGTGCTGCGCGTCGAGCCGGACGGCTCGACCGTAATCGCCGGCAATGCCGAACCGGGCTCCAGGCTCGACATCGTCAACGGCGACAAGACCATTTCGTCGGTCGAGGTGCAGCCGAGCGGAGATTTCGTTGCCGTGCTGGAACAGCCGCTGCCGCCCGGCGATCACGTTCTGGCGCTGCGAGCGACAGGCAAGGACGGCAAGACCGAAACGTCCGATGAAGTCGCCACCGTCTCCGTACCCAGTTCCGCGGACGGCAAGCTGCTGGCCATGGTCACGAAGCCCGGCGAAGCAAGCCGTGTCATCACGTCGCCGGAAACGGTCAATTCGGACAGCAAGCAGGCCCGCCTCGCGCAGGAAACCGTAGCGGCGCCTGCCGACGCCACAACCGTTCCTTCGGCAGCGGCTCCCTCCGCACCAGCCGAAAAGGCCGAGATCCAGGTCAGCGCGGTGGAGATCGAAGGCAAGCGTATCTTCGTTGCCGGCGAAGCGCCTGCCGGCAGCACCGTGCGCGCCCTGGCCGACGAAACACGGATCGGTGAAACCAAGACCGATGCCACCGGCCATTTCGTCGTGGAAGGCACCATCGACCTTTCGGTCGGCCACCACACCATCACGGTAGAGCTTCTCGACGACAAGGGCGGGGTAAAGCTCAAGGTTTCGGTGCCCTTCGATCGTCCGGCCGGCGAGCAGGTCTCCGTCGTCGCCCAGACCTCCGGCGACGGCACCGGCGCAACGAGCACGCTCATCCCGCTGGAACAGGCCGCCTTTGAAAAGCAGCGCGATGCGCTGGCAAAAGCCTTCGGCATCCTCCAGGGGCTTTACGCCGACGGCAAGTCGCCGGCGATCGAAGAGCTGGCTGCTGCCCGTTCGGCAACCGAAATCGGCCTCACATCGATCGCCGATTTCCGCCTGCCGGCGGCATCGAGCCAGGCGGTCGTCGATTTCATTTCCCAGGCAACCTCAAGCGCAAAGACGGCGCTTGCCGCGCTTCAGGCCGTGCCGGCAGGCGACGTCAAGGCGATGGGTACCGCTCTGCCTCAGCTCGCCCGGTTGATCGAGGCGATCCTCGCGCCGATGGCGCCTGCCGCCCCTGCCGGCGATGGGAACCCGACGGCACAGAGCACTCCCGGCACGACCGAAACGGCAGCCGCCGCGCCGAAGACGATCACGCAGGCGCCGCTGCAGGCGAGCCGCAACAGCGTCATCATCCGGCGCGGCGACACGCTGTGGCAGATCTCGCGCCGCGTCTACGGTCAGGGCGTCCGCTACACGACCATCTATCTGGCGAATGCCAAGGAGATCACCAATCCGGACAGGATCGAGCCGGGACAGATCTTCTCCGTGCCGGACGAAGCCCTGCCGAATGCCGAAGAGCTCCACCGCAAGCGGCTACATGGCGAAAAGCTGAACTGAGGATCAAAAAACGCCCATTGCAATGACGGGGGCGAAACCCTATTTGCCGAAAGGCGGCGGCCCGGACAGGACCGCCGCCTTTTATCGTTTGCGGAAGGACGGGGCCGGCATTCATGGCTGAGAAGAAGAAGACGGTTTCGGCGGATAGCAGCAATCCGCTTGATACGCTGGTCAATCTCTGGCCATACATGTGGCCCGCCGACCGGTTCGACCTCAAGATGCGGGTCGTATGGGCGACCGTTTTCCTGATCGTCTCCAAGTTCGTGCTGATCCTGGTTCCCTATTTCTTCAAATGGGCGACGGACGCGCTGAATGGCAAGCTCGACATGGCAGGGCTCCTGCCCGCTTTCCTGCTGGGGGCGGTGGTTCTCGTCATCACCTACAATCTCGTGCGCATCGCGCAGGTCGGCCTGAACCAACTGCGTGATGCGTTGTTCGCCAGCGTCGGGCAATATGCGGTCCGCCAGCTCGCCTACAAGACCTTCGTCCACATGCACCAACTTTCCCTGCGTTTCCATCTGGAGCGCAAGACGGGCGGTCTGTCGCGCATCATCGAGCGCGGCACCAAGGGCATCGAGACGATCGTCCGCTTCACGATCCTCAATTCCGTCCCCACGTTTATCGAGTTCCTGCTGACGGCCGTGATTTTCTGGTGGGGCTACGGCTTCTCCTATCTCGCCGTGACGGCCGTCACCGTTTGGGCCTATATCTGGTTCACGATCAAAGCGAGCGATTGGCGCATCAATATCCGCCGGGCGATGAACGACAGCGACACCGACGCCAACACCAAGGCGATCGATTCGCTTCTCAATTTCGAAACCGTCAAATATTTCGGCAACGAGGAGATGGAAGCCAAGCGCTTCGACGCCTCGATGGCGCGCTACGAAAAGGCTGCCACCGAGGTCTGGACCTCGCTCGGCTGGTTGAACTTTGGCCAGGGCGTGATCTTCGGCGTCGGCACGGCCATCATGATGGTCATGTCCGCGCTCGCCGTGCAACGCGGCGAGCAGACCATCGGCGACTTCGTCTTCATCAATGCCATGCTGATGCAGCTCTCCTTCCCGCTCAACTTCATCGGCTTCGTCTACCGCGAAATCCGGCAGGGGCTGACTGATATCGAACAGATGTTCGACCTTCTCGAAGTGGAGGCGGAGGTGGTCGACAAGCCCGGCGCACCGGCGCTCGCCATCGGTCAGGGCAGCATCGTCTTCAAGGACGTGCATTTCGCCTACGATCCGCAGCGGCCGATCCTCAAGGGCATTTCGTTCGAAGTGCCGGCGGGCAAGACCGTCGCCGTCGTCGGCCCTTCCGGCGCCGGCAAGTCGACGATCTCGCGGCTGCTCTATCGTTTCTACGACATCCAGCAGGGATCGATCACCATCGACGGCCAGGATGTACGCGACGTCACCCAGCACAGCCTGCGCGCGGTCATCGGCATGGTGCCGCAGGATACGGTCCTGTTCAACGACACTATCGCCTACAACATCCGCTACGGACGCCCGACGGCAAGCGATGCGGATATCGAGCAGGCGGCCGATGTCGCGCAGATCAGCCGCTTCATCCGCGACCTGCCGGACGGTTTCAAGACGATGGTCGGCGAGCGCGGCCTGAAACTTTCCGGCGGCGAAAAACAGCGCGTTGCGATCGCCCGAACCGTCCTCAAGGCACCGCCGATCCTGATCCTCGACGAGGCCACTTCGGCGCTGGACACCACGACCGAACAGGAGATCCAGGCGGCGCTCGACATCGTCTCCAAGAACCGCACGACGCTGGTCATCGCGCACCGGCTCTCGACAGTGGTCGGAGCGGACGAGATCATCGTGTTGAAGGGCGGGGAGATCGCCGAGCGCGGTACGCATTCGGCTCTGCTGGAGATGAACGGACTTTACGCCTCGATGTGGAACCGCCAGCGCGAGGCCACCCAGGCGGAAGAGCATCTGCGGCAGGTACGCGAGAGCGACGAACTTGGCGTCATCGTGCGCAAGGCGCCGGCCACCTGACCGCCCGACTTTGCCGCTTCAGACTGCGATCCGCAGCCGGTTTCGCCCTTCGCGCTTGGCGACGTAAAGGGCTGAGTCGGCCCGCTGCAGAGCCTCATCGAGGCTTTCCGACCCCGGATCGAACTCGGCCAGCCCGATGCTGACCGTTCCGGCGACGGAGGAAAGGACATCGAGGCGGCAGAACCGTTCGACCTCGCCGCGCATGGCGTCCGCGACCGCAGCGGCGCTCTCCAGCGTCATTCCGGGAAAAAGCGCGTAAAACTCCTCGCCTCCGGCTCGGGCAACGATATTACCTTCGCCGCTGGCAGCTTCGATCACCTGGGAAACCGCACAGAGCACCTTGTCGCCTTCAGAGTGGCCGAGACGGTCGTTAATCAGTTTGAATTGGTCCACATCGATGACCGCCACCGAGACCGGCTTCGCCTCGCTGCGCGCCCATTCGGCGGCATCCTGCGCGAGCTGGAAGAACTTGCGGCGATTATAGGCATTGGTCAGGGGATCGCGTTCGGCAGCCTCGATAAGCTGCGCCTCAAGACGCTTGCGGTCGGTAATGTCCAGAATGGCGCCGGCAATCCCATAGACGTCCTCGTTCCGGCTTTTGATGACCGCCTTCTGGAATTCGACGAAACGGACTTCGCCGACGGAACGGCAGACCCGGCTTTCATAGACCTGCACGCCGCCGCTTTCGAACAGGGCCTCGTCAGCCTCCTGGTAGCGTCTTGCGATCTCCTCCGGGGCGACCTCGTAGACGCTCGCACCCAGGATGGTTTCCAGCGAGAGGCCGAGATATTCGGCAAAGGCCCGGTTGCAGCCAACATAGATGCCGTCCACGTTCTTGAAGAAAATCGGCGTCGGCAGATGATCGATGCAGGCCTGAAGGTAATCGCGTTCGAGGCTCACATGGCCGATCTCGTCGTCGGCGTGCCGCGCGCGCGTGATCGCCCTGCGGGCGCGTGAAAGACAGCGCGCGATTTCCGCGTCACCGGCATTTGCCAGCACATCGTCGGCACCGAGTTCCAGCGCGCGTTCGAACCAGCGAGGCGCCAGTTCCTCCTCCGTCACGACGATGAGATAGGCGCGGTCGCCGAGCAGGCGGCGCAGGTCGCGGATCTGTGCACCGAGGCCTTCCTGCGCAAGCGGTGCAAAGACGATGGCGCGATCGCCAATCGTGGCGACGTCGTGTCTTACCGTTACGCCAGCCTGCAGCAGAACCGAAGGAACAATGCGATCCGATGCCGCGATCCAGAGCAGATCGCCCCGTTGTCGGCCCCGCATATCCTCGTCAGAAGTCTTTTCAGCCTTGTGCACTCGATCGCCCAGCCCCTCGCGAGATGTCCCGCGCATACCCCCATCCGTTTTATACCCCTGTTTCTATCGGGTAATCGTTGACGGAAAGTGCACGAACCACCAAGTTTGCGGCAGTGCAGCACGCACCGTCGAATCGCCTTCGAGCGGCGGTCCAAGTGTCACACGAACAAGCTTTGATGGTCGCAAGCATTGCCCCGGAAGCGCTTTCGGAGTAGTCAGCAGCCACTATCAGACGTTCGTGCACTTGTTTCGGCACTCCCGGAGCAACCCCGGCGGACCGGACATCAATGAAGCGATGAAACGAGGTAATCATGGATCTGTTCGAGAGCATTCGTAAGACCATCGTACCGGTACATAAGGAAGGCTATCCTTTCGTTGCCGCATTCTTTGTGGCCTCGCTCATCCTTGGCTGGATTTTCGAACCGCTGTTCTGGGTCGGCATGGTGCTGACGCTCTGGTGCGCCTATTTTTTCCGCGATCCGGAGCGCGTGACGCCGCAGGACGACGATCTGGTCATCAGCCCTGCGGATGGCCGGGTTTCGGCGATCCAGATGGTGACGCCGCCCGAGGAACTCGGCCTCGGCAACGAAGCCATGCTGCGCATCTCGATCTTCATGAACGTCTTCAACTGCCATGTGAACCGCGCTCCGGTGCGCGGCCGCGTCATCAACGTGGCCTATCGCGAAGGCAGCTTCCTGAACGCCGAACTCGACAAGGCGAGCCTGGAAAACGAGCGCAACGGCCTCGTGATCGAAAGCACCCATGGCGAGATCGGTGTCGTGCAGATTGCGGGCTTCGTGGCGCGCCGCATCGTCTGCTGGACCCATCCCAACGAGCCGCTGGACGCCGGCGAACGCTTCGGCCTGATCCGCTTCGGATCGCGTCTCGATGTGTTCCTGCCGGCAGGGGCTGAACCGCGCGTGGCCCTCGGCCAGACGGCCATCGCCGGCGAAACCGTGATTGCCGAATTCGGCTCCTCCAAGGGTCCGGTCGTCAGCCGGCGAAGCTGAGCGCGCCGCGAGGAGCAAGGCATATGCAGACAGCACAGCAGCAGCCCGATGGCACGGTCAAGGATGACGGTTTGCGTGGACCCCGGCTTCGGGAAATCCCGCTCCGCCTGGTGATCCCGAACCTGATTACGGTGCTTGCCATCTGTGCCGGCCTCACCGGCATCCGGCTGGCCTTCGAAAACCGCTATGAACTCGCCGTGACGATGGTGCTGGCGGCTGCCTTCCTTGACGGCATAGACGGCCGGATCGCCCGCATGATGAAGGCGACATCCAAGTTCGGCGCGCAGATGGACTCGCTGGCCGACATCGTGAACTTCGGTGTCGCCCCGGCGCTCGTGCTTTACGTGTTCCTGCTCGATCAGGCCCGTTCGTTCGGCTGGATTGCGGCCTTGATGTATGCCATCGCCGCAGGCCTCCGGCTGGCTCGCTTCAACGTGATGGCCGAACGCGAGACCAAGGCGCCCTGGCAGTCCGAATATTTCGTCGGCGTGCCGGCGCCGGCTGGAGCTTTGCTGGTGTTGCTGCCCGTATATCTGGGTTTTCTCGGCGTACCGCCGACGGCTCCGGTCGCCTATGCCGGTGCCGTCTACACCGTGCTGATCGGCTATCTTCTGGTCAGCCGCCTGCCGGTCTGGTCCGGCAAGTCGGAGACGAGCCGCATCCGGCGCGACCTGGTGCTGCCAATGATTCTCGGCGTCGTGCTTTACGTCGCCCTTCTGATGAGCTTCACCTTCGAGGTCCTTTCCCTCACCGTGCTTGCCTATCTCCTGTCCCTGCCCTTCGGCGCAAGGGCCTGGCACCGGCGCTACGGTACGCTCACCATCGGCGAAGAAGGCCACGAAAGCGGCCTTTCCGAGATCGATCGCGGTCTTTGACCCCCAGCGTAACCGCTCCCGCTCCCTGACGTTTTCCGCGAAGGCCAATCGCGAAATATGGTTGACATTGACCAAATTTGATTTGCGTCATTGAAAGCGTCACGTTTTTGTCATGATCTGCTCAGACAGAGCAAAAAATAAAAAAAGACAAAGACATCAGGAAACACCACAGGAGCATGTCATGAAAAAGAAGAAGACTTCCACCGAGGGGAAGCCTCCGGCCAGCAATCTGGATTCCCATTACCGGCCTCTCGGGCTGAAGGCGGTTCTCGCCGCCGCGCTGATGCTGAAGCGCAAGCCCGCCAAGCGACTTGCCTGAGCTCCGTCAAAAAAGACTGAGCTGGTCAGGTTTCGCCCTGGGAGCCGGCACTGTTGCCGGTTGAAGACTGTCACCCACCGGTTCCTGGATCTCGGGACCGGTATTGGCGACCTTGTTGACAAGACTTGAAACGGGCACCGCCTCGAAGAAATCCTCTTCCGCCGGAACCATCAGATCGGCCACGTCGCGCGGCTCGCCGGATTTGCAGTCGAGCCAGCGCGTGTAATCCTCAGGGTTAATGACGACCGGCATGCGGTCGTGAATGCGGCCGATGGTGCGGTTGGCGGCCACGGTCAGGATTGCAGCCGTATCCACTTCGGAACCGTCTGCTGACGACCATGTCTCCATCAGGCCGGCAAAGGCGACGCATCGTCCGTGGCGCGGTCGTATCCAGTAGGCCTGGGATGCCTCGCCGCTTTCCTTTCCGGGACGATGCCATTCATAGAAGCCGGAGGCGGGAACCAGCACGCGGCGGTGGCGCATCGCTGCGCGAAACGACGCCTTGCCGATCGCCGTTTCCGAGCGTGCATTGATAAGCAGCGGAAAATCCCTGGGGTCCTTGACCCAGGAGGGCATGAAACCCCAGCGCACCAGCATCGCCTGCCTCTCCGGCAGATTGCTGCCCGGCTCCCGCCGGTCGCTCGCAACGATCACGAGAATGGGCTGCGTAGGGGCTATGTTGTAGCGGGCGGGAAAGCCCTCGAGCTCCACGAGCCCGAAGGCTTCGCGGACATCGTCGGGCTTTGCCGTCAGTGAAAAGCGTCCACACATGCAGCGATCCATGCCAGCCGCGCGACAGGCGGTCAAGGCGCAGGATGCGCAGCAAGTCCCTTGCGGTCCAGACCGAATACCCCGATATTCCCGTTGATGCGCCGAGCGGCGCGAATCCCTCCCGCAGCATATCCCAGCGAGACGCAGAGACACGATTGCCAATGCCGAGCCAGCCCCGCCTCGCCTCATCAGCCATCGTAGAACGGGATGGCCGCATCCTGCTCGTGAGGCGCATGAATCCCCCCGCTGCCGATCTTTTCGCCTTCCCCGGCGGACGCGCCGAACCGGGCGAAACGCCGGAGGAAACCGCTATCCGCGAACTTCTGGAGGAGACCGGGCTCCAGGGCCGCAATCCGCGGCTCTTCGAGGAGGTGGAGCTGCTGCCGGAAGAAGGCGTACCCGGAAGCCATTTTCTTCTTTCGGTCTTCTGCCTCGACGCCGATGCGGAAACATCGGCGCAGGCCGACAGCGATGCGGCAGAAGCCGGCTGGTTCCTGCCGGAGGAGATTTACGCCCTGCCCGTGCCGCCAAGTGTGAGGGCCTGCGTCGAACGTTTGGCGGCGGAATGGGAGAAGCGCAGATGACCAACGACCGCATCCTTCGCTCAGTCCGTCCTGGCGGCGCTAGCTGGCCGGCCCGCACGCCCTTTCACCTGAAGACTGCCTTGGCCGTACTTCTTCTGGCCTCCTTCCCCTGCTTCGGAACGGCGCCTGTCGCGGCGCAGGACAAGGATGCACAGGCAAAACCGGCCGAAACGGCAGCGCCGGAGGAAAAGCCAGCGCCTTATGACGATCGCCTCGCCCGCCTTTCCGAGATCATGGGAGCAGTCCACTACCTGCGCAATCTCTGCATCGAAAAGGGAGAACCCGAGTGGCGCGACGCCATGCAGAAGCTGATTGATTCGGAGACGGCGACGGAACCGAAGCGAAAGGCGCGAATGATCGCCGCTTACAACCGCGGCTACCGATCTTTCGCCTCTGTTTACACGACCTGTACCCCGGCTGCGGTCACCGCAGAGGAGAATTACCGTAACGAAGGGGCAACACTCGCCGTCGAAATTGCCTCGCGCTTCGGAAATTAACGATTAATTAACCTGTTTTGCCTTGCAGCCGTGTCGTTTCGGCAAAAGGCTGCTAAAGTTATTAACAGGTGAGTAAGGACTAGAGTAAGAGCCATGGAACCGCGCCGCAACGAGATCGACGACATGATCGTACACGAGAAGATGCAGGCTGCGCTGGAATACCAGAACGAAGCCTGGGCCGACGGCATGGCCGATGGCATCGAGCCCGAGATCATTGCGGATGCCGCCTTTGCGCTCGCCATGCGCGAGACGATCCGCATCCATGGCGAGGACGGCGCCGAGGCTATCCTCGATTCGTTGCGAAGCCGCATGCTGGCCGGCGAATTCTCTCCCGAGCGGCGCGTACAATAACAGATTCCAGAGGACGGACGATGCATATCGGACGTAGAGTCAGGCGCAACGGCCTTGCGGCCATGATTGCCATGTCGACGGCGCTATCGGCAACGTTGTTTTGGGACGGCGCGGCGATGGCGCTGTCGGACATCAAGGAATTGCCGGCCCCCAGCCCTCAGCAATCCGAAGAAGGCCAGCCCGCACAGGAGCAGCAACCGGCGCCGGAAACCGAAGCGCCTGCGGACGAGGCGCTGCCCGGCATTCCCTCACCCGATCCCCTTATCAACAAGCAGCAACAGGATGACGCCGGCGTCGAAGCGCCGCCGCCGGAGGTCATCTACGACATCACGAAGGCTCCGGAACCGGTTCGCCACCTGCGCGAACAGTTGATCGAGGCCGCGGCGTCCGGCGATATCGAACGGCTTCGTCCCTTCCTCAATCCCGGCCCCGACCAGACTCAGATCCTGATGGAGGACGACAAGGCCGATCCGATCACGGCGCTGAAAGGCCTTTCCGGCGACGACGACGGAATAGAGATTTTGGCGATCCTGATCGACGTGCTTTCCACCGGTTTCGTGCATGTCGATGCCGGCACACCGGAGGAAGCCTATGTCTGGCCCTACTTCGCCGAAAAGCCGCTGACCTCGCTGACACCGCCGGAAAAGGTGGAGTTGCTGCGCATCGTCACGGCCGGCGACTTCGCGGACATGCAGGAATACGGCAACTACAATTTCTTCCGTGTCGGAATTGCGCCCGATGGAAAATGGAAGTTCTTCACGGCCGGCGACTGAGGCCGGCCGTCATATCCACCGCCATTCCCGTGGATCGCATCCGTCGCCACCGATGGAAACGATTCCCTTTTCCGGCCCGATGTTCTACAGCATCCTGTAACGAACAACCGGGATTGGGATGACGATGCCAGCCGCCTTCCTGCACGACCGCACGCTTATCCGTATCGGCGGAGCGGACGCCGAACATTTCCTGCAGAACCTGATTACCACCGACATCGAGGCCTTGCCGGCCGGCGAGGCCCGTCCGGGCGCGCTGCTGACCCCGCAGGGCAAGATCCTCTTCGACTTCCTGATCTCGCGCGATGGGAACGCTTTCGTCCTGGAGACGGCGTCATCCCAGCAGGACGGGCTGATAAGGCGCCTTTCCATGTACAAGCTCAGGGCCGCGGTCGAGATCGCCGGCGCGCAGCAAGCAGGCGTCACCGTTTCCTGGGGCGAGGACATTGCAGACGGTGGCGCCGCCGACTATCGCTTTGCCCGCGCCGGCGTGGCCCTGAAGCGTCAGCCGGGCGAACATGGCGCACACAATGCGACCGGTTACGATGCGCTCCGCGTTCTGTCCGGCATTGCGGAGTCCGGCAGCGATTACGCCCTTCAGGATGCCTTTCCGCATGACGTCCTGCTCGATCTTTCAGGCGGCGTCTCGTTCAAGAAAGGCTGCTATGTCGGGCAGGAAGTGGTCTCGCGGATGCAGCATCGCGGCACCGCCCGCCGCAGGGTGGTGATCGTCAGCGGCGAAGGAACATTACCGGCGACCGGCACGGAACTGGTGACGCTGGGAAAACCGGTCGGGGCGCTCGGAACGGTCGCCGGCAGCCGCGGCCTCGCCATCGTGCGCGTGGACCGTGCCGGAGAAGCCATGGCGGCCGGCGCCGACATCCTTGCCGATGGCAGGCCGGTCACCCTTGCCCTTCCCGCATGGACGGGGCTCACCTTTCCGACAAGCGCCTCGGAGGAGGCCTGAGCCATGGCGGTAGGCGACACTTCGGGTCGTGCCTGGCAGCGAATGCTGTCCGGCCGCAGGCTCGATCTCCTCGACCCGTCGCCGCTTGACGTGGAGATTACCGATATCGCCCACGGGCTGGCCCGCGTTGCCCGTTGGAACGGCCAGACATCGGGCGATCACGCCTTTTCCGTCGCCCAGCACAGCTTGATCGTCGAGGATATTTTCCGGCGCTGCAATCCGAAGGCGACGGCCGACGAGTTATTGATGGCGCTGCTGCACGATGCGCCGGAATATGTGATCGGCGACATGATCTCCCCCTTCAAGGCCGTCGTCGGCGGCGGTTATGAAAAGGTCGAGAAGCGGCTCGAGGCGGCGATCCACCTGCGCTTTGCGCTGCCGCCCCATGCTGCTCCGACCCTCAAGGATCTCATCAAGAAGGCGGACCGTGTCTCGGCCTATTTCGAAGCCACCGGGCTTGCGGGCTTTTCGGAGACGGAGGCTCGGAAATTCTTTGGCCAGCCCCGGGGCATCACCCGCGAAAGCCTGGCGATAGAACCGCTGCCGGCATACCAGGCGCAGGCGCTTTTCCTGCGGCGTTTCGAGGATATAGAGGCGGCCCGCCTGCCGGGTGCGAAGGTGGCGAGATGAGCTACATCGTGGTTGCGCCCCTGTCCCGCATCGCCGAAATGGCCGTTCGCCACAAGGCGCGGGAGATGATTAGCCTGATAGCCGAGGGACAGGATTTTCACCGGCCCGCGGTGATTGCGAAAGAACGGCACCTGAAACTCGGGATGAACGACATCAGCTTTGCCGGAACCGGCAATCTGGTCGCGCCGCAGGAGGCCCATGTGCGCGAGATCATCGATTTCGCCCGCTCGTGGGATCGCGCCTCCCCCCTCCTCATCCATTGCTGGATGGGCGTATCGCGCTCGCCTGCGGCCGCGCTGATTGCAAGCCTCGCCGTCGCCCCGGAGGAAGCCGACGATCTTCTGGTACGTCGGCTTCGAGCGGCCTCCCCCTATGCCACGCCCAATGCCAGACTGGTCGAGATCGGCGACGATCTTCTCGGGCGCGGCGGCGCGCTGGTTCGCGCCGTCAAGACAATAGGGCGCGGAGCGGATGCCGACGGCAACGCGCCGTTTACCCTCCCCCTTCCAGCAGAAGCGGACATCGCACGATGACCGAGGGGCCGGCGGCAATCGAGATCGGTCTCAATGCGGCAATCGTCGCCGTGGCCGACCGCAGTCCGCGCCTGCTCGTCGTCAGCGATCGGTCGAACCCGCTGGAGGCCCTGCCCTTCGGCCCGTTCGATCCCTCCCGGCACCGGACGATGGAGGTGTCGCTGCGCACGACCGTCACCAACCAGACGGCGCTGCACATGGGCTATATCGAGCAGCTCTACACCTTCGGCGACCAGGGTCGCCACAGGATGCCGGGCGAGAGCGGGCTGCATGTGGTGTCCGTCGGTTATCTGGCGCTGACCCGCATGGACCCCTCCCGCCGGGACAGCCTGCATGCGGCCGGCGTTCATTGGCGCGACTGGTACGGCTATCTCCCCTGGGAGGACTGGCGCCATGGGCGACCCGCCATCCTCGATCAGGTGATCCTGCCCGCCCTTTCGGAATGGGCTGACGAAGCCCCGGTCGAGGACACCGATACGATGCGGCCCTCTCGCCGCTCCCGGTTGAAGCTCGCCTTCGGCCTCGACGACTTCCCGTTCGACGAGGAACGGGTTCTGGAGCGCTATGAACTGCTTTACGAAGCGGGACTGATCGAGGAGGCCGTGCTGGACGAGCGGGTCGCGACACGCCGGGTTACCGTGCCGCTCGGCACGCCGATGCGCTTCGATCACCGCCGGATCGCCGCAACCGCGCTTGCCCGGCTTCGCGGCAAGATCAAGTATCGCCCGGTGGTGTTTGAACTGATGCCGCCCGAATTCACCCTGACGGAACTCCAGTCGACGGTAGAGGCGATCTCCGGTCGCCATCTGCACAAGCAGAACTTCCGTCGTCTGGTCGAAGGCGCGGAGCTGGTCGAACCGACGGGCGGCACACAGGCCGCGACCGGCGGCCGGCCGGCGGCCCTTTTCCGCTTCCGCCGGCAGATCCTGGAGGAACGCCCCGCCCCCGGATTGAAGGTCGGCGGCCGCTGAACGCCGTTTGATAGAGCAGCCGGCACCGGCCCGAAGCGGAGATCAGATCGTGACCTGCAGAACCGTTTCGGTATCGTCCGGTTCATCCCCGGCATTGGCCTGATAGGCGGCAATGACCGACTGCATCTCCGAAAGAACATCCAGCAGGCTGACGGTGTCGCCATCCTCATCGTCAGGACCTTCGGGCCTGTTCGCCTCCATCGCCGTCACGAACTGGCTCTCGCTGAGTGAACCCGCTCCCTCCGTATCGAGCTCGGCAAAGAGCGCGGCCGCCTCTTCCTCGCTCATATCCTCCGGCCGGCCGGCAACGAATTCGGTCTCCGTCACGATACCGTCGCCATCCGCATCCATGGCCGTGAACAAATCCTTCGCGGACGGCTTGTCCTCGAAACCGCCGTCTTCAGATCCCGAAAGGAGCATGGCCATGACGCCGCCGGTGACCTGGGAAGCGACACCGGTTGCGGCATTCTCGCTTTCCACCGTCGGGTCCTGGCTGCGCCGGCTCTCGGCCCCAGCCGCCGCCTCATCGGCGCTCACCACGCCATCGCCATTGGTGTCGAGGTAACTCAGTGAAGTGGAATAAGGGCTTGAGCCGGCAAGCGGCGAGGAAATACTGGTCATACAAACCTCCATAATATGCTTGGAAAGTGTCTGTATCCTCAGTACGCAATACAAAATCGCAGGGATGTCCCGGCGTAAGGGATTCGCGCTAGCCGGTCAAAAGCCAATAATTATCTACAACAACTAGTCAACGCATCTTCAAAAAATTCTCAAGCCATTGAAAATTATTCAATATTTTGCAAGCGCCAAAAAGATCCAGTTGTCATAAACAGCCGGAATTGTCACGAAAAAATAACATTCATCAGTCGATTTCGACATCCAGGCCTATATCGAGGGTGGGTGCGGCCATGGTGATCTTGGATGTCGAGATGTAATCGACCCCGGTTTCCGCAATCGCGCGGATCGTGTGGATGTTGACATTGCCCGAGGCCTCCAGCGCCACACGGCCGACTGCGGCCGCGTAGTCCGTCTCCGCAAGTCCACCATGCGCACGGTTGATTTCCACCGCCTCGCGCAGCAGTTCAGGGCCCATGTTATCCAGCAATATCGCATCCGGCCGCGCCGCAAGCGCTTCGCGCATCTGGTCGAGATTGTCGACTTCGACCTCGATCTTGACGAGGTGGCCGGCATAGGCGCGGGCGGCGTGGATTGCCCGATCGACGCCGCCTGAAACCGCGATATGGTTGTCCTTGATGAGAATGGCGTCATCGAGCCCGAACCGGTGGTTGGAACCGCCGCCCAGCCGGACGGCGTATTTTTCCACGGCACGAAGGCCCGGCAGGGTCTTGCGGGTGCAGGTAACGCGGGCCCGTGTGTGGGCGATCTCGGTGGCGAAGCGCGCCGTGTAGGTGGCGATGCCGGAAAGATGCATCAGGAAATTCAGCGCCACCCGTTCGGCCGAAAGGATGGAGCGCGCAGGCCCCTCGACGCGGATCAGCGGGGTGCCTGGAGCGACCCGGTCTCCATCGGACACCAGCGCCGTGAAGACAACCGCCGGATCGACGAGGCGGAAGGCGGCGCGCGCAAGTTCGATGCCGGCGATCACGCCGTCCTCACGACTGTTGAGAGCCGCTTTCGCGGTCTTCTCCGGCCCGATGGTGGCATAGGTGGTGATATCGCCGGCGCGGCCAAGATCCTCCAGAAGCGCGGCCTTGACGATATCCTCGATCATCAGCGGCGAGAGAACGGGGCGAAAGGGCTCGATCATGGCAGGTATCCTTGGGTTCAACCGACAAGTTCGGCGGCGATACGGTCGGCATCCTTCAAGGTGATGAAGGTCCGGTGGTGGAAGGCCTCGCGCGGCTCGGGGCAATCCGAACGGTAATGCCCGCCGCGGCTTTCCTCACGCAGATAGGCGGCGGTCGCGATCAGCTTGGCGGTCGTCGCCATATTGGCGAAGCGGACACGGGTTCTTCCCCGCTCCTCTTCGAGCGCAACGATTTCGCGGATGAGCGTCTTCAGCCCCTCGCCCGTGCGGATGACGCCGGCATTGGCCGACATCAACCGGCGCAGTTTCGCAAGCTGGGGGCTATCCTCCAGTGTCACGAGATCGTCGCTTTCGCCGGCGCTCTTCGGCCATTCGTAAAGCCGGGGCTCCGGCATCATGCCCTTGATGTTCTCGGCGATCCGGGCCGCGAAGACCACGGCCTCCAGCAGCGAGTTCGAGGCGAGACGGTTGGCGCCGTGGACACCGGTCGAGGTGACCTCGCCTGCCGCCCACAGGCCGTCGATCGTGGTCTTGCCGTCGGCATCCACCAGCACGCCGCCCATGTGATAATGCACTGCCGGCGCAACCGGGATGGGCTGGGTCACCGGATCGATGCCCGCCTCCATGCAGGAGGCATAGACGGTCGGGAAAAGCTCCGGGAAATGCGCACCGACCGCCTTGGTGCAATCGAGAAAAGCGCCTCGGCCTGCCTGAACCTCGGCAAAGACTCCGCGCGCCACGACATCGCGGGGGGCAAGCTCGGCATCCGGATGCAGATCGGTCATGAAACGATGGCCGGCGCGATTGACCAGCGTCGCGCCGTCGCCGCGCAATGCCTCGGTCGCCAGCGGAGCCGGATCGCGGCCGATATCAATCGCGGTCGGGTGAAACTGTACGAATTCCGGGTCGGCGATTACGGCTCCGATCCTTGCCGCCATGCCGACGCCGGCACCGCGGGCCTCCGTCGGATTGGTGGTGACCTGATAGAGATGGCCGACGCCACCGGAGCAGAGCACGACGGCGCGGGCGGGAAAGGCGACGCGGGTCGTGGACTGGCCTGCATCCGGTCGGGCGATGACACCGGAGACGAAGCGGCCCTCGGAAATCAATTCCTCGACCACATAGCCTTCCATCACGCGGATTGAAGGCGTCTTGCGCACGGCGGCAATAAGCGCCTCCATGATCGCCTTGCCGGCGCGGTCACCCTTCACCCGCACGATACGGCGCTCGGAATGGGCCGCCTCACGCGACAGCAGAAGCTTGCCCTCGAGGTCCCGGTCGAAGGGAACGCCATAGGCGAGAAGATCGCGAATGCGGTCCGGCCCTTCCGAAATCATCAGGCGGGCCATCTTCTCGTCGACCGTGCCGGCACCGGCGGCGACAGTGTCGGCCAGATGCTTGTCGAAGGTATCGCCCTCGCTCATGGCGGCGGCAATGCCGCCTTGCGCCCAGGCCGACGAAGCGCCGAAGCCGATTGGGGCAGCGGCGAGAACCGTCACCGGACGGGGCGCAAGCTTCAGCGCGCAGAACAGGCCGGCAAGCCCGCCGCCGATGATGACGATATCGTCTATGCCCTGCCAGGATTGAGGGCGAATGGATTCGGTATTGCTGGGCATGCGGCACATTTCTCCGGCCTGCGCCGGCCTTCCTGTCTCGTCGGACCTAATTCTTCAGGTTCACCATGCGCTCGACCGCCAGACGGGCCCGGCCGGCAATCGCCGGATCGACGGTGACCTCCTCCGTCATAAACAGAAGGCTGTCCAGGATCTTGGGCAGAGTGATCCGCTTCATGTGCGGACAGAGATTGCAGGGTTTGACGAAATTGACGTCCGGCACCTCGGCCTGAATATTCGACGCCATCGAGCATTCGGTGACGAGCAGCACGCGCCCCGGGCGCTTCGTCTTGACGTAATCGATCATGCCCGAGGTGGAGCCGGCATAGTCGGATACGGCCAGCACGCTCGGATGGCACTCCGGGTGGGCAACGATCTCGATCGACGGATCGGAGGCCTTGTATTCCAGAAGCTCCTCGGCGGTGAAGCGCTCATGCACCTCGCAATGGCCCTTCCAGGTGAGGATCTTCTTCTTCGTCTTCCTGGCGACGTTCATCGCCAGATATTCGTCGGGGATGCACAGCACCGTGTCCGACTCGAGGCTGTCGACCACGGCCACGGCATTGGACGAAGTGCAGCAGATATCGGTTTCGGCCTTTACGTCGGCGGAGGTGTTGACGTAGGTCACCACCGGCACCCCCGGATAGCGTTCCTTCAGGGCGCGGACATCGGCGCCGGTGATCGATTCCGATAGCGAGCAGCCGGCAAGCCCATCCGGGATGAGCACCGTCTTTTCCGGGTTGAGCAGCTTGGAGGTCTCGGCCATGAAGTGCACGCCGCACTGAACGATGATCTCGGCATCGACGCGGGTAGCGTCACGCGCCAGTTGCAGCGAATCGCCCTTGATGTCGGCCACGCAATGGAAGATCTCGGGCGTCTGATAATTATGCGCGAGAATGACCGCGCCTCGCTCCTTCTTCAGCCGGTTGATGGCATGAATGTAAGGCGCGAAAACCGGCCATTCGATCGCCGGAATGAAATCCTTGACCCGCTCGTAGAGATGCGCCGTCTCCTTTGCGACAGCCGGCGTATAGGCAAGATCCGGCCGCTCCAGCACGCCGAAGCGCTCCGCTGCCGTCAGCGACGACGGCGCCTTGCCCGCGTTTCCGGGTTGCGTGACATGCTGCATCTCGACCTCCCTGCCGTATCCAACGGCATTTATGCTCATCTTGAGCATAAATGCTCCCAAAGAAAACCGGCAGATGCCGGTGACGCAGATTTAGAAAGTTTTGTGACGGATTGCAAGCATATCCACAGGCGCATCGGAACGCATCTTGCGTCGTCGCCGGTCGGAGAAGACGCTTTAGACGTCTGGAAAACCAGGGAAAACCAAATGCTTGGGAGCACCATTTGACATCTTGATTCCGAAGATGTGACGGCGCCCCCTTTCGTCACATTGGAAAAACGCTAGTCTCGGTCTCTCGAATAGAGACGCCGGGAGGTCCCATGTTCGAAAGTCTGTTCCTGATTCTGCTGGTGATCCTGTTCGCTGTCGGCCGCGGCACTGCAAAGCGGATCGACAGACTGGAAAAGGAAGTGGCCGCGCTTTCGGAACAGCTTGTCCTCTTCCGGACCTCCCCGGAGGCGGCCCTTGCCGTCCCCGCCGCACGAACTGCGGCGAGCGACCCCGTCCCGACAACGGAGGAACCGGCTGGAGCAGCACAGCCGGGCGAACCGGCGCCTGAACTGTCCGGTATTGCGAACTCCGAAGGCATGGGGGAAAGCGTCGCCGAGCCCATGACGACGGAAGGCCTCCCCGCAGCCTCGGCCTCGACGCCGCCCGCACAGCCGAAGGAAAGTCTCGAAAGCTATCTCGGGGCAAGGTGGGCCGTCTGGACCGGCGGCCTGGCTCTGGCGCTCGGCGGCCTTTTCCTGGTGCGCTATTCCATCGAGAGCGGCCTTCTCGGACCCGGTGTGCGCCTGATCCTTGCGAGCCTGTTCGGCCTTGCCCTGATCGGCGTCGGCGAGGCGATCCGTCGCAAGGCGATGCCGGGGATTGCGGCGCTCTATTCCAATGCGATGATCCCTGGCATCCTCACTGCCGCCGGGGCGCTTTCCCTGTTCGGGGCAATTTACGCCGCCCATGGCATATACGGCTTCATCGGCGCGACGGCCGCCTTCCTGCTTCTCGCATTCGTCGCCTTTGCGACCATCGGGCTATCGCTCATGCACGGGCAGGCACTGGCCGGCCTCGGACTTGCCGGTTCGATGGTGACGCCGCTTCTCGTCTCCAGCACATCGCCGAGCCCCTGGACACTGTTCGGCTTTCTCACCCTGTCGCTTGTCGCTACATCCGCCGCCTCGCGGCTCCGCGACTGGCACATCGTGCCGGCGCTTGCCAATCTGGGCCTCGGCGGCTGGGCCTTCCTCTATCTGGCAGTTGCTCCTCCCGCCGAGCTGGCACCGGTTGCCCTTGCGCTGCTCGCCATGCTCGCCGCCTCCGCCTTCCTCTGGCCCGGCCGGGCATTCGAGGTCGTCCCGCAACCGGAAGAACCGTCGCCGGGTGCATTTTTGCGGGTTCTCGCCCGGCCGCCTCTCAGCATGGCGATGACGCTTTCCTTCGCCACGATCCTGCCTGCGGTCGCAATGCTCATCGCCACGGTCGGAAGCGATATCGATCCCTTCTATGTGATGGCCGCGCTCACCGCAGCACTTGCCGGCATCGGCGCCGGGCGGCATTCGATGGTGTGGCCGGCGCTTCTCGCCGCAACGGGCGCAATCCTCGGCACAGCATTGCAGGTTCAGCTCGCCGAAAGCCTGCTCGCCATGCTCGGCAACTCCATGGACGATGCCGTCGCCATCCCCGGCATCACGATCAATATCATGCCGATCTCGCTTGGCCTCGGCGCCTTCTTCGTTCTGGCCGGCCTGTTCTTCCTGCAGAGAAAGGGGAACCGCGATCCGCTTCTTGCAACGGTCTGGGCCGGCATCATGGCGACGGCTCCCCTTGCTATCGCCGCCATCAGCTATTTCGGCTACGGCGACTATAACAGGGACTGGGCACATGGCCTCTACGGTGTCGTCTTGGCGGCGGCACTCCTCGCCTCGGCGGAAGCGCAGGTTCGCGGCAGGCGGCGTGAGAGCCTGACGCTTGCCATCGACCTGCTTGTCGCCGGCTCCTTCCTCGCCCTTGCCTTCGGACTGAATGCGCTGACATCCGGCCTGACGCTGATACTGCTTCTTGCCGCGGCGGGCTTTGCCTATGTGCAGGCGACGCGCCTGCGCGACTGGCGCGCTCTGCCATGGATGATGGTTGCGGCATCGCTTGCCGTTCTCGCCCGCATCGCCTGGGAGCCGACCGTCGTCGGACCGCAATCGCTCGGCAAGACGCCGGTCTTCAACGCCCTGCTGCCGGGCTATGGCGTCCCTGCCCTGCTTGCCATCCTCTCCGCCTATCTGCTGCGGAACTGGCCGGGTGTGAGGGTCCGCAACGCGCTGCAGGCGCTGGCCAGCCTGATGGGGCTCTTGACCGTCGCCATCCTCGTGCGCCATGCGATGAACGGCGGCGTGCTGAGCGAAAGCGTGCCGACGCTTGGCGAGCAATCCATCTACACCCTGCTGCTGACCGGCCTTTCCGGCGTGCTGATGACGCTCGACCTCAAGTCGCCGAGCCCGGTCTTCCGCTATGGCTCGATGCTTGCCGGCAGCGTTGCGGCACTGAATGTGCTCTTCCTGCACCTCAGTGTGCTAAACCCCTATTTCAGCGGCGAAAGCACCGGCTCGTGGCCATTCTTCAATCTGCTTCTGGTCGGCTACCTGCTGCCGGCGGTCGCCTATGGCGGACTTGCCTATTATGCCCGCGACAAGCGCCCGCAGCCCTATGTCGTCATGCTTGCGGTCACCGGCGCAGCCCTTGGCTTCGCATGGGCGACGCTCTCCGTCCGCCGCTTCTGGCATGGTGAATTCATCTCCGACTGGAAGGGTTTCCTCCAGGGCGAGACCTACAGTTATTCGGTGGTCTGGCTCGCGATCGGCGTCGGCCTTCTGGCGCTCGGCTCGCGCTTCCATGCGAAGAGCATCCGGATAGCCTCGGCGGTGCTGGTGCTGCTTTCCGTCGCCAAGGCATTCCTCATCGACATGAGCAATCTCGAGGGCGTTTTGAGGGCTCTTTCCTTTATCGGCCTAGGCTTCGTTCTGATCGGCATCGGCCTCTTCTACCAGAAGATTTTGAGCGACGGCCGGAAGATGGAAGAGGCGGACGGCCGAGCGGCGCCGAATGCCGGTCCCGACCCATCGTTGTGACGAAACCGTCGGCGGGGGATCAGTTCCACCGGGCAGCCGATGGTTGCCCGGATTTAACCATGCGCACCGGTTTTCCGGCTGTTTCCGGGTGGTTTCGTTGACAAAATGCGCCTGCGCGCGCCCTAGTTTGCCACCGAGAGAAGAGAACAAGCCCATACTGGGACGGAAGACCGATGCAGCAGCCCCAGCATATCCGCAGCCTCGACGGCCTCAGGGGCCTTGCCTCCTTCGCCGTCGTCCTTTCCCATATCATCCTCCTTTTCCCCAGGGAGACATGGGCCGGAGCACTGGTATTCGGCAATGAAGCGGTGGCTCTGTTCTTCTGCCTCTCAGGCTTCCTGATGGCCTATCTCTATGGCGGCAAAGCGTTTACCCGCCGCTCGGCAACCGACTATCTGGTTCACCGTTTCGCGCGCATCTATCCCGTCTATTTCGTCGCGGTGATTTCGGTGGCGCTGCTTTCGATGGTTCCGGGGCTTGAGTATCCGCAACCGCTCGCAGGCTCTGTCGAGATCATCCGCCATATCGCCCTTCTCGGCTCGACCGGCGTCTTCTGGTCGATCCCGCCGGAAATACAGTTCTACGTCTTCTTCCTCATGCTCTGGTTCTGGTTCGAAAAGCCCAAGGACCGCCTTCCGCTTGGCATCGCCATCGCCATTGGCTTCGTCATGCTTGCCTATCTCGGCTTTCCGGGACCGGGCATCCTGCTGCCGTCGAAGATCTCCTATTTCCTGTTCGGAGCGCTCGCCGGCCGTCTCTTCGCGCTGACGGGGCGTCTCGACGGCGGTCATGCCGCCGGCTTCCTGACGCTTGCAGCGCTTGCCTTCTTCCTCGCCAGCCGGGCGATCTTCCACACGGAGGAGAGCTTCTGGGGCGTGACCTCAGCGCTGGCCGCAACCGTCATCGTCTTCCTGACGGCCACAGAATCCGGCCTGCTTGCGCCGCTGCTCGGCTCGGCACCGCTCCGGCATATCGGCAAGATCAGCTTCTCGCTCTATCTCTTCCATATGCCGGTGATGTTCCTGACGTCGAAGGCACTGCCGGAGAGCCTGCCGGTCGGCGTGGTAATCGCGCTCTGCATTGTCGCGGCGATGATCTTCGCCGATATCAGCTACCGCATCGTCGAGGCGCCGTCGCGCACCGTGCTGATGGGAGCCTGGAAGCGGCGGACGCTTTCCACACCCCTGCCGGCCTGACGCGCGCCTCTTCTTGCAATCTCCTTTAAGCCTATTACTAAGGGCCGCCGGATTGACAGCTGTCAGGACTGGAGGAGAGCAAGATGGATCGAAGCGGAATGAGCGAAGCATTTTCGCCGGAAAACAAGCTTGCGGAAGCCCTCCTTCCCCATGCAATCGAGGGAAATGACGGCTCGCACGACATCGCCCATATCCTGCGCGTCTTCCGCAATGCCATGCGCATCCATGCCGCCGAGGGCGGAGACCGGGAGATCCTCGCCGCCGCCGTCCTGCTGCATGATTGCGTTTCGGTGGAAAAGAACTCGCCGCTTCGTGCGCAAGCCTCCAAACTCGCAGCAGACAGGGCATCGGATATCCTTCGAGGCCTCGGCTGGCCGCAGGAGCGGATCGAGGCCGTGGCCCATGCCATCCTTACCCACAGCTTTTCCGCCAACATCGCGCCGGAGACGCTGGAAGCGAAGATCCTGCAGGATGCAGACAGGCTTGACGCCATCGGCATGGTGGGCGCTGCACGCTGCTTCTATACTGCGGGACGCATGGGTTCAGCACTCTACGACCCCGTCGATCCCCTTGCTGAAAACCGGCCGCTCGACGACAAGGCTTTCGCCATTGACCATTTCGCCGCAAAGCTGTTCAAGCTTTCCGGGAACTTCCAGACGGCGAGCGGTAGCGTGATCGCCCACGAGCGGCATGCGCGTCTGGAGCAGGTGCTCGAACTCTTGACCGACGAAATCTGAGGCAGGCCATGAAGGTTACCGAACTCGCCATCTATCCGCTCAAAAGTGCCCGCGCCATCCCGCTCCAGACGGCCCGGATCGAGGCGCGGGGGCTTGCAGGCGACCGGCGGATGATGATTACGGACCCATCCGGTCACTTCATCACCCAGCGCGAGTTGCCGGCGCTTGCAGGTCTCACCGCCCTGCCCTCGGCGACCCATCTCAAGCTTTCGCTCGATGACGGCCGCGAGATGATGGTTGCGCCACCGCATCCCGAGCGCCGGATGAACGTGGCGATCTGGAAATCCATCGTCAGCGCCGCTGTGGCCGATGACAGCGTCAATGCGAGGCTTTCCGAGTGGTTCGGCCGCGAAATGAAACTCGTCTTCTTCGACGGCGAGGCGAGCCGCAGCGCCAGTACCGAATGGGCCGGCCCCGACAGTCCGGTGGGATTTTCCGACGGCTACCAGATCCTCGTCACCACCGCCGGCTCGCTGAAGGCGATCAATGACGACATGGCCGCCCATGGCGAAGGCTCGGTCGGCATGGAGCGCTTCCGCCCGAACATCGTCGTCGATTGCGACGAGGCATGGGCCGAAGACGGCTGGGCGGCCATCGAGATCGGCGGTATCCGGTTCGACCTGGTCAAACCCTGCGCCCGCTGCATCATGACGACCCAGGACCAGATCACCGGATCGCGCGAGGTCGCAAGCCCGATGCCGGCCATGGGGCGCATCCGCATGTCCGGCGACCGGCGCGTGCCGGGACCGCTGTTCGGCTGGAACGTCGTGCCGCGCGGAGAAGGATCGATTGCGGTCGGAGACGCTGTGACGGTCATCGAGCGGCGTGCCGAAGGCTGGACGATCAAGCGGCGCGGCTGACGTCTCCCATTCCCCCAGGGCGACGGCATATGGAACGTGCACCGTCGCGGTGCTCCTAACCCTCCTCTCCCCACAAGGGGCAGCGGCGCTACCCGCCAACCCCTTTCCGGTCGGTCGCCATACGTGACAGTCATCAATTCCGTTGATTAGCGCTTCACGAAAAGGCGCTTTTCCGCGGCGGGTCGACTGATTATCGTCCAATTCCTGAGAGGAGATTTTCATGTCCGCCACGACCACCCGCCCCGCTTTGCCCTGGCTCATCATCGTCGCCGGCTCGCTGATCGCCATGCTGACCTTCGGGCCGCGTTCGGCCATGGGCTTTTTCCAGTTGCCCATGCTCAACGACACCGGCTGGGACCGCTCGACCTTCGGGCTCGCCATGGCCATCCAGAATCTCTGCTGGGGCCTCGGGCAGCCGCTGTTCGGGGCGCTCGCCGACAAATACGGCACCGGTCGCATGCTGACGCTTTCCGGCGCGCTCTATGCCCTCGGTCTTTTCACCATGGCCCATGCCGATGCGCCTGTCTGGCTGCATATCGGGGGCGGCGTGCTGGTCGGTCTCGGGGTTGCGGCCGGCTCCTTCGGCATCGTGCTGTCCGCTTTCGCGCGCAACGTGGCGCCGGAGCAGCGCTCGCTCGCCTTCGGCATCGGCACAGCCGCGGGTTCGGCAGGCATGTTCCTCTTCGCACCGCTCAGCCAGGGGCTCATCTCCGCCTTCGGCTGGTCGGACAGTCTGGTCTATCTCGGCCTGATGATGCTGATCGTCCCCTTGCTCGCGTGGCCGCTGCGCGGCAATGCAAAATCCGGAAAGCAGTCACGCAGAGAGTTCGAACAGAGTGCCGGCGAAGCGTTGCGCGAAGCCTTCGGCCACAGGAGCTACCTGCTGCTGACCAGCGGCTTCTTCGTCTGCGGCTTCCAGGTCGCCTTCATCACCGCCCACTTCCCGGCCTATCTCGGCGATATCGGCATCGATGCCCGCTACGCGGTGATCGCCATGGCGCTGATCGGTTTCTTCAATGTCATCGGTTCGCTCGCTTCTGGAGTGATCGGCCAGCGCTATTCGAAACCGTATTTCCTGGCATGGATCTATCTTGCCCGGTCGCTGGCGGTGACGCTGTTCCTGCTGTTGCCGCAATCGCCGGCCTCGGTGATCGTGTTTGCCATCGTCATGGGCCTCCTGTGGCTGTCCACGGTGCCGCCGACGAATGCGCTGGTGGCAATCATGTTCGGCACGCGGCATCTCGGCATGCTCGGCGGGATCGTTTTTCTGTCGCATCAGGTCGGCTCATTTCTCGGAGTCTGGATGGGCGGTTATCTCTATGACAAATTCGGCAGCTATGATGCCGTCTGGTGGTTCGGCGTGGCGCTCGGCATTTTTGCGGCGATCGTCCATTGGCCGATCCGCGAAAGCGCTGTCGAACGCGGACTTCCCGCGGCGGCCTAAGGTCGCGGTGCGACAGGATGTCATTTTAAGAAATGCGGCATGAGCGATGATTTTTTGCCGCAATGCACCCACATTTGGAGCATGAAAGAATTTTATTTTATTTTTCTTTCTGCACCTGTTGACGGGAGAATGTTCGACACCTACCTTTGTCGCATCGGAAAGAGACCGATAAACCCAAGATGAAACCGGCTTCAGAGGAAGCCCTTGCCAATAAGGAGGTCAGCGAATGCATATTGCCCTTAATGCCGCCCGCCCTTGGCATAAATCCCCGCTCGGCGTGGTGAAATCCAATTGCCGACGTTGCTTCTGTCGAATGTGACGCTGAACAAGCACTGAATTCTACAAACGACGCATTTATTTAAGTCTGCGCGAGCGCGCAGGCGGGGAAACCGTTATGGAAAAGCAAGTCATTGAATACGCCGGCATTCCCGTCGGCATCACCGTTCCCGACGGGGATCGGGTCAAGTTCATCGCCGTCAAGTTCCCGGTCATCGATCTCGACGGCGGTACCTACCGCAACGTCAGCGAGCTGCAGAACGCCATTCACCGGCATATGCAGAACTCGTCCAGCGATCAGACGCTGTTCGCACGCGCCGCCAATGGCACAGGCCTTGCCTCCGACCGCAAGGTCTTCAATGCGGCCTGACAGAACCCCTCGCGAGCCGCGCCGGCCTCAAGGCCTCGCGGCTCGTAGACGTGTCTGTTGAGAAAAAAGCCGGTCAGGCGAAAAGCTTCCGCCAGACTTCCCGCATCAGCAGCCTTTCCCGCTCCCGCCAGAAGAAAAGGGGGAAGGGCAAACATGCGATCGGCATAGGGCAGCCCGGCAGCCCGGCAGACCGCCCTGCCCGATTTCGGCGAGACATAGGCAAGATCCTCCCGGCCTCCGGTCGCTGCGCACTGGTCGAGATCGAGACCGAAGCCGAGATCGTTCAACACCGCGAGTTCGAAACGCACGAAAAGCTCTCCGGCCGCGGCCGGCTCGTCGAGGTGATCGAGGATCACATCCAGCGCCTCGAAAAGATGCGGATGCGGGTCCCGTTCGGGCAAGAGCCGCAGCAGCGCCCCAAGCGCCTGCACGCCATAGGCGGCGGTTGCGCTTTCCATCAGTTTCGCCGCCCTTAGCGTTACCGGCTCGACCCGGTATTCCCCGAGATGTTCATCGAGCCGCGCCCGCCAGGTGACCTCGAGCCGGTTTCCGGGCTGCAGCACCGGCTGCATGCTGCGCGAACGTCCGCTGCGCACCAGTCCCAGATGACGGCCACGGCTCTTCGTCATCATCTCCGCGATGACGCTCGTTTCGCCATGACGCCGTGCGCCGAGCAGGATTGCTTCGTCCGTCCATTCCATGGCGCCATTCTAGAGTATTTCCGGCCAAAGCGGAATCGCCTTCACTGTTCTATCTCCTTGTTTTAGCGCCATTCCCGACGCAAGATCCGTTGCCGCCTCTGCCGGAAATGCTGCAAAGCGTATCGCGCGCGAACGGAATCGTCCGTTGGGCAACCTGCCGGCCGCATTTAATTTTCCCACCGGCGGCAATCCGGCATTCCCGTGCGGCCGGAATCGTTATACTTCCGACGCATATCTCATTGACGGGAAGGTTCCGAATGGCCCCCGCCTCCCTAGGCCCAGAAGAGCAGCCACCAGAGCCCGGCCGGCTGACCGCGTTGCCGGAACCTGTCCGCTGGGCGATCCTCACCCTGTTGTCGCTCGCCTTTGCCGGTCTGTTGACGGTCGTCCATATCCCGGCCGCACTTCTGCTCGGACCGATGATGGCGGCCATCGTCGTGGCGACCAACGGCGCGCGGCTCTCGGCGCCCACCCTGCCCTATCTCGCCGCCCACTCGCTGATCGGCTGCATCATCGCTCGCTCCATCGACGCGGAGATCGTGACGACCTTCGCAGCCGACTGGCCGATCTTCCTCTCCATCGTGCTCGCCGTCATCGCGTCGAGCACGCTGATCGGCTATGTTATGGCGCGCAATGCCGTATTGCCGGGAACGACCGCCGTGTGGGGAACGTCCGCCGGCGCGGCCTCCGCCATGCTGGTGCTTGCGGAGGCCTATGGCGCGGATGCCCGGCTGGTCGCCTTCATGCAGTATTTAAGGGTGGTCTGCGTTGCCTCGGCCGCTTCGATCATCGCAGCCGCCGTCTTCCACGCAACGGGCGGACAGGCCCCCGAGGTCGTCTGGTTTCCACCGGTGGACTGGCTGGAGCTGGGCAAGACACTCGCCGTCGCCTTTGGCGCCTGCGCCATCGGCGCCCGTTTCCGAATCCCGGCCGGCACCATGTTCCTGCCGATGCTGGCAACCGCATTGCTGCACGGCCTCGGGTTCATCACCATCGAACTGCCGCCATGGCTTCTGGCGTTCGCCTATGCGCTGCTGGGCTGGAAGATCGGCCTCGGCTTCACCCGCCGCATCCTTCGCCATGCAGCCTACGCGCTGCCGCAGATCATGCTCTCGATCGTCGTGCTGATCGCCTTTTGCGGCGGGCTCGCCATGCTTTTGTGGCGTTTCCTCGGGATCGATCCGCTGACCGCCTACCTTGCGACCAGCCCGGGCGGTCTCGACTCGGTCGCGATCATCGCCGCCTCGACGCCGGTCGACCTGCCCTTCGTCATGGCGCTGCAGACCGCGCGTTTCCTGCTGGTGCTGTTGCTCGGCGGACCCATCTCGAAGGCGGTGGCCCGCCTCATCGACCGCTGACGTCGTACGCGCCCGCGACTTCTATCTCTCTGTTTTCGCGCAATTTGGGACGCAAACCGGTTTCCACTTTTGCCGGAATTGCTCTATTCGCGCGGGAATTCGAGGCCCATTTCACGGAACCGTTCGGGATCGTCGCCCCAGTTTTCGCGCACCTTCACGAACAGGAAGAGATGCACCGGCTGTTCCAGGATTTCGGAGAGTTCCTTGCGGGAAGCGGTCGAGATCGACTTGATCGCTTCGCCGGCCTTGCCGAGCACGATCTTCTTCTGGCTTTCGCGCTCGACATAGATCACCTGTTCGATGCGGACGGAACCATCCTTCCGTTCCTCCCACTTCTCGGTTTCGACGTGGGAGGAATAGGGAAGCTCCTGGTGCAGGCGCAGGAACAGCTTCTCGCGGGTGATTTCGGCCGCGAGCTGGCGCATGGGAAGATCGGAAATCTGGTCTTCGGGGTAGTACCAGGGGCCCTCGGGAAGCGTCTTTGCCAAGTAATCCATGACGTCGTCGCAGCCGGAACCGGTCGTCGCGGAAATCATGAAGGTGCGCTCGAACTTCACCGCCTCGTTGGCGGCGGAAGCAAGCTTCAGCAGATCCTCCGGCTTCACCCGGTCGATCTTGTTGAGCACCAGGATCTTCGGCTGGGGGACGTCCTTCAAGCCTTCGAGGATCGCCTCGGCATCGCCGCGCAAGCCTCGCTCGCTGTCGATCAGCAGCAGGATGAGATCGGCATCCTTGGCCCCGCCCCAGGCGGACGTCACCATGGCGCGGTCAAGCCGGCGACGCGGCTTGAAGATGCCGGGCGTGTCCATGAAGACGATCTGGGCGTTGTCGTGGATCGCAATGCCGCGCATCACCGCGCGGGTCGTCTGGACCTTGTGGCTGACGATCGAGACCTTGGCGCCGACGAAGCGGTTCACCAGCGTCGACTTGCCGGCGTTCGTCGGACCGATCAGGGCCACGAAGCCGGAATGGGTCGGGGTGTCGCCAGCAGCAGGAGTGTCGGCGGAAGTGTTTTCAGGTTCTGTCATCGGTTCCAATCAGCCTGCGTCAGTGGCTTTCTGCCAGACGCCTTCGCGTTCGAGAAGCCTCGTTGCGGCCACCTGTTCGGCAGCGCGCTTCGAGCGCTCGGTTCCTGTCTCCGGCGCAACGCCGGGAATTTCGACGATCACCGTGAAGCGGGGATCATGATCCGGTCCGGAGCGTTCCGCAATCCGGTAGGTCGGGGTGACGGCATGCTTTGCATGCGCCCATTCCTGCAATTCAGTCTTGGCGTCGCGCCGCGCTCCATCGGCGCGGGTGGCGCGGCTCGACCAAAAGCGCAGGATGAATTCGCGCGCAGCCTCCAGCCCGGCATCCAGGTAGATCGCCGCGATCAGGCTTTCGACCACATCGGCCCGGACGTTCAGCATATGCTTGCCGGTCAGTTTCTTGACATCGGCGCCCGTGCGGATGAAGCGGTGCAGTTCGAGCTGGTCGGCGATCTCGGCGCAGGCTTCGGCGCTGACCAACTGGTTGAAGCGTACGGAAAGCTCGCCCTCGGTCGCCGCCTTATAGGTCTTGAAAAGAAGTTCGGCGACGCAGAGCCCGAGCACCCTGTCGCCCAGGAATTCCAGCCGCTCGTAATCGCCCCCCTTCGAGCCCGCCTTGGCGCTCGAATGGGTAAGCGCCCGGTCAAGGCGCTCCTTCTCGACAAAGCGATGACCGATCGCGGCTTCGAGCCACGACCGGTCCTCGTCGGTCAGGCCTTTCGGCTTCTTCATTCAACCACCTTGAACAGACGGTCCCAGCGCATGTTGGACGGCCACTTCCAGATTTCGCGGAACGAGGTGTCGTTGCCGAGCGAGAAGAAAATGACGGACGCCTTGCCGATCAGATTCTCGGCCGGCACAAAACCGACGTCGAACCGGCTGTCGAGCGAGTTGTCGCGGTTGTCGCCCATCATGAAATAATGACCTTCGGGAACGATGAATTCGCGGGTGTTGTCGCCGCGGGAATCCGGGGACTGGTCCAACGTGTCATAGGTCACGCCGTTTTCCAGCGTCTCACGGAATACCGGAACGTCCGTGCCCGGATCGAGGCGGTAATCGGAGGTAAAGCTGCCATCCGGCACCTTCGGCACCGGCTTGCCATTGACGTTCAGGACGCCGTCAATCACCTGGATACGGTCGCCCGGCAAGCCGATCAGCCGCTTGATGTAATCGATCTGCGGGTTCGGCGGGAAGCGGAAGACCACGATGTCGCCTCGCTTGGGCTCGCTTGCGAAGATGCGGCCTTCGAACAGGTCGGGTGAGAAGGGCAACGAATATTTCGAATAGCCGTAGGAGAACTTGTTGACGAAGATGTAGTCGCCCACCAGCAGAGTCGGCATCATCGAACCCGACGGGATCGTGAAGGGCTGGAAAAACACCGTCCGGATCACCATCGCCAGCAAAAGCGCCTGGATCACGACCTTGATGTTCTCCCAAAGGGCACTCTGCTTTTTTTCTGCTCGTTCGGTCACGCAGTCTCTTCCTTCTCTGAAATCCTGCACTCTCTAGACGTTTCAGGCGTCCGCGGCAACGGCGCAGGCATGCATTTGGCAGCCCATTCGGGCTCAACCATGGCCGGGCACGGCCTCGATAATAACAAAAGCCTGAGCCAGGGGATGGTCGTCGGTGATCGTCAGATGAATCACCGCGCGATGACCCGATGGCAGCATGCGCTGGAGATGCGCCGCAGCGCCGCCCGTCAACTGCATGGTCGGCTTACCCGAGGGCAGGTTGACGACACCCATGTCCCTCCAGAACACACCCTGCGCCATACCGGTGCCGAGCGCCTTTGACATCGCCTCCTTCGCCGCAAACCGCTTGGCATAGGAAGCCGCCCTGTTCTTGCGGCCGTCCGACTTGCGGCGCTCGATCTCGGTGAAACAACGGTTGGTGAAGCGTTCGCCGAACCGTTCGAGCGACTGCTCGACGCGGCGGATATCGATGAGGTCGCTGCCGATGCCGATAATCATGATTTCCTTCGCCCTAACGCACCGACATCAGACGCTCACGCCACCGTCGACCGCTTCCGACAGGCGCATCCTGGCGCGCTGGGAAAGCCGTGCCCGGCGGCGGGCCTGAAAGCCCCGCACCGCATGGAAGGTCAAGCCGTATACGGCGAGACCGGTGACAAGAGCAGGAGGAACGGCGCCAATCAGCATGGGCTCCAGCACCGGCCGCCACAACTGCGACAGATCAAAGGTGCTGACGAGATGATGAAGATCGAGATGGCGCCCGATACTGCTGTCCCCGCCGCCAAGGATCATCGAACCGATCTCCCACGTGGCGGCCCAGATGAACGGAAATGTCAGCGGATTGCCGAAAGCGGTGCCAAGGGCCGCCGCAACCATGTTTCCCGCAACGAGATAGGCGAGCGCGAAGGAGAAAAGGAAATGCAGTCCGACGAACGGCGTCCACGACGACGCGATACCGGCGGCAAAACCGGCAGCGACCGCATGCGGCGAAGCCGTCAGGCGGACGATACGCATACGGAAATACTGAAAAGGACGCGAAAAACCCTTTCGCGGCCAGAAAAGGCCACGCAGCCTTTCGGCTAGTCCTGCGGGTTTACGTCTGCGAAACAGCATGGAGGCACATGTAGTCGATGAGCCCCCGTTTCGACAAGAGCGGCCGAGAGCCTGAGGATACTCGCCATCGCTCCCGGCGAAAATAAGGCGCAGGACAAGCCGTCATGCGCCTTCGGACGGTGCGTCGGCTCAGAGGCCGCGACGGAACATGCCGCGGTCGATCTGACGCTGGCGGAATTCCAGGTCGACCATATCACGGGCGCCGTTCAGGTATGCCATTTCACGATCTGCAACGCTCGGAACGCGCAGGGCCTTGGCCAGCTTGCGGATGGGTTCAAACATTTTTCTGTCCTCGTTCTTTCTCTCTTATGTGAGGACAATGTAATTGTGCGACGCAAAAACCACCAGTTCCGATAAATAGCGACAGCCATGCATCAAATGCATGACTTGCATATAATGCGGCCCGCCACTGCCCATCTCGAAGGCATTTTGTCGCATCCGCGCATAACAGTTGGGCAAGCGAGCATCCACACGGCGCCGGGAAACGCCCGGAGCCTCGTCGCCTGCCTTGCGGCGGCCCTCGTCAATCGTAGACGCGCCGCGCCGTCGAGATACAGTCGAGAGCCTTGAGTTCGGAAATGAGCTGATTCAGCTGGCGCAGGTCCCATACCTCGAGATCGAGCGCCATTTCGGTGAAATCGGTGGCCACGCGCGTCATGCTGAGCGTGCGGATGTTGATGTCGAGGCGGGCGACCGTCTGGGCGACCGTCGCGAGTGTGCCCGGCTCGTTCAGCGCATTAATCAGGATGCGGGCGACGAAACGCGACTTGTTCGCCTCGTCGAGATCCCAGCGCACGTCGATCCAACGTTCCGGTTCGTCATCGAAGCGTTGCAGGCTCGATGCCTGGATCGGATAGATGGTGATGCCCTTGCCGTCTTCCATGATGCCGACGATGCGATCGCCCGGCACGGCACCGGCCGGTGCGAAGTGCACTTCGGCATTGCCGGAGAGACCGCGGATCGGCAGCGGCTCCGGCCCTTCGGCGGTCTTCTCGCCTTCCGTCCCCCGCGTCTTGCCGGGGATCTTGAAGACCATGCCGCTCGCCGTGCTCATGGCAAACCAGCCCTCGTCGCTCGAGGGCTTCACCGTCACGCGCTCGTCCTGGTAATCGGGATAGACCGCCCGCAGCACGTCGAGCGAGGAAATTTCGCCCCGACCGACGGCGGCGATCGCGTCCTCCACCTCGCGCTGACCCAACCGGTGCAGCACCGGGCGCAGTCCGTCCCGCGAGAACACCTTGCCGGCGCGCTCGAAGGTACGCTCCAGAATGCGATAGCCGAGGCCGGAATACTGCTTGCGGATCGCCAAGCGGGTCGCCCGGCGAATGGCGGCGCGCGCCTTGCCGGTTACGACGATCTCTTCCCAAGCAGCTGGCGGAACCTGCACGCCAGAACGGATGATCTCGACTTCGTCGCCGTTCGACAGCCGCGTCACCAGCGGCATGATCGAGCCGTTGATCTTGGCGCCCACGCAGGTATCGCCGATGTTGGTGTGCACGGCATAGGCGAAGTCGATCGGGGTCGCCCCGCGCGGCAGCGCGATCAGCTTGCCCTTCGGCGTGAAGCAGAAGACCTGGTCCTGGAACAGTTCGAGCTTGGTGTGCTCCAGAAACTCTTCCGGATTGTCCCCTTCGGCCAACGCCTCGATGGTGTGGCGCAGCCAGGAATATGCATTGCTCTCGCGCGACAGAAGTTCGCCCGGCTCTCCGTTTTCGCCATCCTTGTACAGCGCGTGGGCGGCGATGCCGAATTCGGCGATTTCGTGCATGCGCCGGGTGCGGATCTGCAACTCGATGCGCTGGCGCGACGGCCCGACGATGGTGGTGTGGATCGAGCGGTAGTCGTTCTGCTTCGGCGTCGAGATGTAGTCCTTGAAGCGACCAGGCACCACCCGCCAGCGGGTGTGCACGATGCCGAGCGCCCGGTAGCAGGACGGAATGTCATCCACCAGAATGCGGAAGCCGTAGACGTCGGAAAGCTGTTCGAAGGAAAGCGACTTCGACTGCATCTTGCGGAAGACCGAATAGGGCTTCTTCTGCCGTCCCTTGACGGACGCCTTGACGAGGCCGTTTGCGACCAGCAGTTCGCGCAGTTCGTCCTCGATCTTCTTGATGAGCCCTTCATTGCGCTGGGAGAGTTCGGCGAGCCGCTGCGTGACAGTCTCGTAGGCTTCCGGATTGATATAACGGAAGGACAGATCCTCCAGCTCGTCGCGCATATCCTGCATGCCCATGCGCCCGGCGAGCGGCGCATAGATTTCCATCGTTTCCTCGGAGATGCGCGCGCGCTTGTCGTCGCGCATGTGTTCGAGCGTCCGCATGTTGTGCAGGCGGTCGGCGAGCTTGACCAGGAGGACGCGCACGTCATCGGAAATCGCAAGCAGCAGCTTGCGGAGGTTTTCCGCCTGTTTTGCCTTCTTGGTGACGAGGTCGAGCTTTTTGAGCTTGGTCAGTCCCTCGACCAGCCGACCGATATCCTCGCCGAACAGTTCGTCGATTTCGGCGCGGGTCGCCGTGGTGTCCTCGATCGTATCGTGCAAAAGCGCAACCGCGATGGTCGATTCGTCGAGATGCATGTCGGTGAGGATGGCGGCGACTTCGAGCGGATGGGAGATATAGGGATCGCCGCTGGCGCGTTTCTGCTTGCCGTGCTTCTGCATGGCATAGACATAGGCCTTGTTGAGGAGGGCTTCGTTGGCATCGGGCTTGTACTTCTGAACCCGCTCAACGAGCTCGTATTGCCGCATCATGCAAAGCTGCTCCACAAAAGAAAAGCGCGCCAACCGTCACGATTGGCGCACGAAACCGTATCCTCTCCGTCAGATTATGACGGAATCAATTGACGATTAGTAATCGTCGCTCTTTTCCGGCGGAACGAGGCCTTCGATGCCGGCCAGCAATTCCTCTTCCGACATCTGGTCAAAAGTAAGGGTTTCCGGCAGATCGTCCTCTTCATCGCCCTTGGTGGCGACTGCGGCGCTTGCGATCATCGCGCCGGCTTCCTGCTCGGGCTCATCCACTTCGACGTGCTTCTGCAGCGAATGGATCAGATCTTCCTTGAGATCGTCGGGCGAGAGGGTTTCATCGGCGATTTCGCGCAGCGCAACAACCGGGTTCTTGTCCTTGTCGCGGTCAACGGTGATCGGTGCGCCCTGCGAAATCTGGCGCGCGCGGTGGCTTGCCAGCAGCACGAGCTCGAAGCGGTTGTCTACTTTGTCGATGCAATCTTCAACGGTGACGCGGGCCATTGCCTGTCCTTTGCGGTCGTGAACTTTCAGGGATTAGCAGCCCGATACAATCAATGGAAGGCAAATTCAAGTTTTTCGTCAACATCCCGCCCCGCCAAGGGAACGGGACTTGAAAAAAAGCACGACCCAATCCGATTGTTTCAACCTATACGTGCTTGGAATATTGCGAATCGTGCCCTAAATCATTCTTATATGAATAGTTCATAAATTACAGGGACTATCCATTGGCGTGCAGGCAAGGTTCTGTTTTGATTATCTTTTGCCAGATAACTCATATTCCTGTTCAAGGATAATTGCGCGATGTTCGACCCGCGGGAAAAAATAGCTCTCTTCATCGACGGCGCGAACCTATACGCCGCTTCAAAGAGCCTCGGCTTTGACATCGACTATCGGAAACTGCTCAAGGCGTTTCAGAAGCGCGGCTACCTTCTGCGGGCTTATTATTATACGGCGCTGATCGAGGATCAGGAATATTCTTCCATTCGTCCGCTGATCGACTGGCTCGACTATAACGGCTACAAGGTCATCACCAAGCCGGCCAAGGAATTCACGGATTCCATGGGACGCCGCAAGGTGAAGGGCAACATGGACATCGAACTGGCCATCGATGCGATGGAACAATCGGAAACCGTCGATCATCTGGTGATCTTCTCCGGTGACGGCGATTTCACCACGCTCGTCGAGGCGCTTCAGCGCAAGGGCCGCAAGGTCTCCGTGGTCTCCACCATGGCAACACAGCCGCCAATGATCGCCGACGACCTTCGCCGGCAGGCCGACTACTTCATCGATCTCGTCTCGCTGAAGGGGGAAATCGGCAGGGACCCGAGCGAGCGTCCGCAACGGGCACTGGACCCCATTCCGGCGGTCGACACAGAGTAGAGGCGGCGTAAGGCCACAGCCTTTGCAACTCTGCTGCAAATATCCGTTCGTTCCGATAGATGCTTGCCCTCAAAAATAACCAAATATGGAATAGGCTCCATATTCCTCAATGCGGCAAAACAAGCCGATACAACTGTGGGCAGTGAAGTACTGTCTCAGTTTTGCGACAATTTCTTCATCGCCGCAAACTTAAATATTATCATTTCGTTAAGTCATCAGGGCTATTTTGCTCACCTGCGCAATCATTGCGCCTCAGGATCTTATTCCACCACTCCTTATTCAAACGAAGGGCGCGTTTCAGTCCGTCCGGAGTTTTCACAACATATAGGCAGACCCATGGGCAGCTTCCGCCGGGACCCATCCCAATTGAACGACCGTTTGAATTTTCTCGATCTGGGTGCGAAAGAAAAAGACACGCTATCGGCCTTGCAGCCGGTCATCAAGGCGGCGATCGGCCCTGCGCTCGACGAGTTCTACCGCCGCGCAAAGGTCCATCCCGAAACGGCGCGTTTCTTTTCCAGCGATGCCCATATCCAGCATGCCAAGGGCCGGCAGGAAAGCCATTGGAGCCTGATCGCCTCGGGCCGCTTCGACGACGACTATGTCGATGCGGTATCTGCAATCGGTCGCACCCATGCGCGGCTCGGCCTGGAACCGCGCTGGTATATCGGCGGTTACGCGCTGATCCTCGACGGCATCATAGAACGTGTTGTCGCAGAAGAGTTGAAGGGTTTCGGACAGTCCCGCAAGGCCAAGCGCATCACGGCCAATGTTAGCGCAATCATGAAAGCCGCCATGCTGGACATGGATTATTCCATTTCCGTCTATCTCGAGGCGCTTGCCGAAGAACGCGCCCGGGCGGAAGAGGAGCGCAACCGCCTGGAGGCCGAACAGGAAGAGGCGCTGAAGGCTCTCGACGGCGCGCTCGGGCATCTCAGCGCCGGCGACCTGACGGCCACGATCGAACATGACCTCGCTCCCAAGTTCGACGGTCTCCGGATCAATTACAACAAGGCCATTTCCTCGCTTGCCACGGCCTTCGGCGAGATCGTCGAGGAAGCCGCGCGCGTCACTTCCAACAGCCGCGAATTGACCGCCGCCACCGACGATATGGCGAAGCGTACCGAGCAACAGGCCGCGGCGCTCGAACAGACGGCAGCGGCGCTCGAGGAAATCGCCACGGTTTCCAAACAGGCCGCGACACGGACCCAAGAAGCGCGCGCGGCCGCCAGGACATCCGCCGAAGAGGCGGTCCGTTCCGGCGAAATCGTCTCGGAGGCGGTCGGCGCCATGGGCGACATCGAGGAATCCTCGCGCAAGATCACGCATATCATCAGCGTGATCGACGAGATTTCGTTCCAGACCAATCTTCTGGCGCTGAATGCCGGGGTCGAGGCCGCCCGCGCGGGCGAAGCCGGTAAAGGTTTTGCGGTCGTCGCGCAGGAAGTGCGCGAACTTGCCCAGCGATCGGCTGCGGCTGCCAAGGAGATCAAGACGCTGATCGACCGCTCGTCGCAGGATGTCGCACGCGGCGTCTCGCTGGTAAACCGAACCGGAGATGCGCTGAAGACCATCGGCGAGCAGGTGCACGCCATCAACGAGCATATCGCCGCGATCGCCACGTCCTCGCAGGAACAATCCGCCGGCATCGGCGAAATCAACGCCGCCATCAACAGCATGGACCAGATGACCCAGCAGAACGCCGCTATGGTCGAGGAAACCAATGCCTCGACCCATACGCTGATGGACGTCTCGACCCACCTGACACGGCTGATTTCGCGCTTCTCGGTATCCAGCTCCTACGACGCGCCGGTCGCATCCGGCGAATACCGGCCGCGCTACGCGGCCTGACGGCGGGGCCGCAGAGGTCCTGTCCATCGGAACGAACCTCCCCGCCGGCGGAAAAAGACATCCATGCTCTTTTTTTGGCGGCGGCAGTTTCTCTGTCGGGGTAAAACGGCGTCATGCTGTTCACCCGCCCCACCGACGAAGTCCTCTATGACGCTCTGGTCGCCCGCGATCCGGCCTATGACGGTTTCGCCTATGTCTGCGTCACTTCCACCCGCATCTTCTGCCGGCTGAGTTGCCCCGCCCGCAAGCCGAAGCCGGAAAACTGCATTTTCCAGGACAATGTCGCGGCCTGCCTCGAAGCGGGTTATCGTCCCTGCAAGCGCTGCCGTCCGCTCCTCAAGTACAAGGATCAGGACCCGACAGTCAGCGCACTGCTTGACGCACTGGAAAAGGAACCGGCGCGACGCTGGCGGGAAGACGATCTGAAAGCCGCGGGATACGATCTCTCCACTGTGCGGCGGGCCTTCAAGCGTCAGTTCGGAATGAGTTTTCTGGAAATGGCGCGCCTGCGGCGCATCGGCCAGGCTGCGGAGCTACTGTCGGAAGGCGGTCGGGTCATCGATGCGCAACTCGATGCAGGCTTCGAGTCCGGCAGCGGCTTTCGCGCCGCCATCAACGCCCTGATCGGCGAGGCGCCGGCAGGGCTTCGCGGCAAGACGCTGCTGAAGGCCGACTGGATCGAAACGCCGCTCGGGCCGATGATGGCGATTGTCGACGACCATGCGCTCCATCTCCTTGAATTCGCCGACCGCCCCGCCCTGCCGAACGAGATCCGGCGTCTCAAGGAAACCTCCCGAATGGCGATTGCCAGCGGACGCACCGCGGTAACGGAGATGCTTGCGGCGGCGCTGGATCGCTATTTCTCCGGCGAGAATTCCGGATTCGATGTTCGCATCGCCGGCCATGGGACCGCTTTCGAACGCGACGTCTGGGCCGCCTTGCAGGCGATCCCGGCCGGCGAAACGACGAGTTATTCCGAGCTTGCCGGCAGGATCGGTCGCCATTCCGCAGTCCGTGCTGTCGCGCGCGCCAATGGCGCAAACCGGATCGCCATCCTGATCCCGTGCCATCGGGTGCTAGGCGCCGACGGCAGCCTCACCGGCTATGGCGGCGGCCTCTGGCGCAAGCGCTGGCTGATCGAACACGAGCGACGCATGGCCGGGAGCCGCGAGACCTCCGCAACGCGCTAAAGCATCCGGCCTATTGCTCACAGGAAACGAGCCAGCCAGCAGAGCAGCCGGATCGTGCGATCCCTGCCCTTCCATTCCGGCCTTTCCAGGGGATCGGCGAGCGGATGCCGGGCTTGCCGGCCCGGCCTTGCCGCCAGAAAGAGCAGAAGCCAGTTGAGCCGCATGGCGTTTTCCTCCAGACTGATGCCGTTAATTCCTTGTTTCGCCGCAGGTCGCTGCCGCCGGGCGGCTTTGCGCCTTGTGCGGCATGCCTTAGTTAAGCCTTTGTTTTTTCAGGGTGTAGATGCAGGAATGAACGGAGCGTTTCAGCCATGAAAGACGAGAACTGGGATGATCTCAGGCTTTTCCTGCAGGTGGCGCAGGCGGGCGGGCTGGTCGGCGCCGCCGAGCGCACCGGCATCAGCGCGCCAACCATCGGCCGCCGCATGCTGGCGCTCGAACGGGCGACCGGCCACAGTCTCTTCATCCGCCACAGCAAGGGCTACAGTCTGGCGCCGGACGGCGAAGTCCTGCTGCAACACGTGCAGCGCATGGAGGCGGAGGCGGTCGCGATCCGCCGCTGGAACGAAAACGGCTATTGCCTGCCGATCGTTTCCGTTGCCAGCAACAGCTGGCTGTCGATGTTTCTCGCCCGGCGGCTGCCCGCGATCTGGAGCCCTCAGGATTCCTTCCGGCTCTGCGTCAAGGCAAGCGATGCCGGCGTGGACCTTATCTTCCGGGAAGCCGAAATCGAGCTCACGCATCAACGCCCATCCGCCGGCAACCTGGCAGCGCGCCAGTCCGTGCGGATCCGCTATGCAGCCTATGCGATTCCCGCGGTTGCACAGGAAAAGCAGGAGAGATGGATTTCGATCGGCCGCGAACAGGCAACAGCCGCAGCCGACAAGTGGATTTCACGCCAACCTGACAAATGGATCAGCGTCTGGACCACGACGCCGGCGGCTCTTCTTGAACTGGTTCGCGCCGGAGGAGGCCGGGCGATCCTGCCGTGCTTCATCGGGGAACGGGAAGAAGGGCTGGTACGGATCGGCGAACCGATCGAGGCGCTTACGGCGGACCTGTGGATCACCATGCATGACGACGACCGCAGCCGCCCCGAGGTACGCCTGATGATCGACCGGCTGGCAAAGCTTCTTCAAACCCATGCGACGCTGTTTGCCGGTCCGGATCGGGCCGCGGCAGCGGAATGAATGCACGGCTTTCGTCTTACGGCGCTTCGAAGCTGATCGGCTGGGCGCCTTGCCACAGAACCATCCGGCCCATGGCTTCCAGATTCTCCCTGCCCTCGATGACGGTCAGGAAATGATTTCCCGCGAGCGCGCCCATCTTGCTGGCGAAATGGGAACTGCCATAGGCGAACAGAAGTTCCGTCTCGCTGTATCCGCCGGGATAAAGCAGGATGTCGCCACGGGAGGGGTGGCAGGTATGGTTTTCGAAGCCCGCCCCGAACTGGAAATCGCCAAGCGGCACCCAGACGGCCTCACCGCTCCAGCGGGAATGGATCGTCTGGTTGCGAAACGGCAGGAAGCTCTTGAATATCCGGCAGGTTTCCGGCGCCTTCTCGATCTCGAAACGGGCGGTGAACGCAAACGGGCCGACGACCAGCTTCAGCAATTCGTCAGCCATATCAGCCGGCCGTCTTGAGAAGGCGCGACTTCTGGCGGTTCCAGTCCCGTTCCTTCGCCGTCTCGCGCTTGTCGTGCAGCTTCTTGCCCTTGGCGAGCGCGAGTTCCAGCTTGGCCCTGCCCTTTTCGTTGAAGTAGATCTTCAACGGCACGAGCGTCATGCCTTCGCGATTGATGGCGGCGCGCATACGGTTGATCTCGCGCTTGTTCAGGAGCAGTTTGCGACGACGGCGGGTCTCGTGGTTGAAGCGGTTGGCCTGCAGATATTCCGGCAGATAGGAGTTAATCAGCCAGATCTCGTCCCCCTCGTCCGAGGCGTAGGATTCCGCGATATTCGCCTTGCCTTCACGCAACGACTTGACCTCGGTGCCGGTCAGAACAAGACCGGCCTCGTAGGTATCGATGATCTCGTAATTGAAACGGGCCTTGCGGTTTTCCGCAACGACCTTGTTCACGATGCGCTGGCTGCCTCGGGGTGCCATGATGAAAAGTCCAATCCGCCCGGAATGCTTGTTATCTTGCGGAGGGCGGGCGTCCCGTCCAGCTTTTGTCGTTCCTATGTAATATAGCGACCGCCGGAAGGGAAGAAGCCGGGCGCTGGCGCCCGGCCTGTCGGTCAGTTGGCAAGACCTGCATGCACCAGCGCGGCATCGATCGCCGCTTCGGTCGCGGGCTCCAGCGTCGGCAGCAGCGGCAGGCGCACATTGCGGCTCATGCGGCCAAGCCTGGCCAGCGCGTATTTGACGCCACAGAGGCCGGGCTCCATGAAGATCGCCTTGTGCAGGGGCATCAGACGGTCCTGATAGGCGAGCGCCGTCTTGTAATCGCCGGCAAGCGTCGCCGCCTGGAATTCGGCACAGAGTTTCGGGGCGGCATTGGCCGTGACCGAAATGCAACCGACGCCGCCATGGGCGTTGAAGCCAAGCGCGGTCGCATCCTCGCCGGAAAGCTGAATGAAATCGACGCCGCAGGTGATGCGCTGGTCGGAAACACGCTCCAGCTTGCCCGTCGCATCCTTCACACCGACGATATTCTTGTGCGCCTTCGCCAGCGCGCCCATGGTCTCGGGCGACATGTCGATGACCGACCGGCCGGGAATATTGTAGATGAAGATCGGCAGCTTCACGGATTGGGCAATCGCGGAAAAGTGGGCGAAAAGGCCCTTCTGCGTCGGCTTGTTATAATAAGGAGTGACGACCAGCAGGGCATCGGCGCCAACGGCTTCGGCATGCTGGGCCAGTTCGATGGCTTCCCGGGTGTTGTTCGAGCCGGCGCCGGCAATCACAGGCACGCGCTTGGCAGCAACCTCGACACAGAGTTCCACGACCCGTTTGTGCTCGTCATGGGAAAGGGTCGGAGATTCGCCGGTGGTGCCGACCGGCACGAGGCCGGAGCTTCCTTCGGCGATCTGCCATTCCACATGGGCGGCAAAGGCGGCCTCGTCAACGGCGCCCGTTTCGGTGAACGGCGTGACGAGCGCGGGAATGGATCCCTGGAACATACATTAGACTCCTGCCGGCCAGCGCTCACGCTTCGGCCGTATTCCTCGATTAAGACGCGCGCACATTACTTTGCAGAATGCAGCGCGACAAGCGGAACGCTGACGGTTTTGTGACGGATTTGGCGATGCGGAACATCGAATTTCTGGCTTTTCGGAAAGGTTTCGTTAATCTGACGGATGGCTAATGGAGACGATGCACAGTGTTCCATGAGTAGCGGGATGAGACGGGTCGGACTTTCGATATCCATCTTCGGTCTGGGGCTTGCCGTAATGGCCGCCAACGGTCTGTCCGTCTTTGCGGAATCCATACCCGTACCCCCGGCGAAACCGGTCGCCCTGGGTATCGCCGCGATCATCCCGCCCTCTCCGGAAACGACCGGCGCAATCCCGCGCACGGGTCGGCTTGGATCGGTAAATCCGCTGCTGAAAAGCGGGCTGGATGCGCTTTCCAACAAAAAGGGCGCCGATGCGCTGGCGATCCGCGACAGGATGCCGGAGGGGCTCGACCGCCACATGCTGACATGGTCCATCGCCATGTCCGGCCTGCCCGGCATTCCCTCGGCGGAAATCGCCGCAGCGCAGAACGAACTGAAAGGCTGGCCGGGCCTTGCAGCCTTCCGGGCCAATTCCGAGCGGGCGCTTTATCGCGAGAACCCGCCGGCGGCGGACGTGCTTTCTGCCTTCGGCACCACGGCGCCGGAAACCGCGGAAGGCGCCATCATTCTTTCTCGGGCACTCGTTACAAAGGGTGACAGCGCGGCAGCGGCAAAGGTGCTCCGCAAGATATGGCGGGAACAGGCGCTCGACACGTCGCTCGAAGACAAGATCATTGCCGAGTTTCCGCAGCTCCTGACGCCTGCGGATCACAAGGCCCGCATGGATTACCTGATGTACCGGAGCCGGATCGGCCAAGCCAAGCGGTTCTCCAGTCTCGGACAGGCGCAATCGCTTTACAATGCCTGGGCGGCCGTGCTGAACCGGTCCGCGCAGGCTCCCGCCCTGCTCAAGGCGGTCGATGCGAAATGGGCTTCCGATCCGGCCTTCCTGTTTGCCCGGATCGAAAACCTGCGGCGGCAGGAGAAATACGAGGAAGCCGCCGCGCTACTGGCAAAGGCGCCGCGCGAGGCATCGAAGCTCGTCAACACGACGGAGTGGTGGAACGAACAGCGGATCGTCGCACGGGGGCTGGCTGACCTCGGCAAGTTCAAGGCCGCCTATCAGATCGCCTCACGCCACGCCGCCACCGAGCCCGTGGACGTGGTGGACGCCGAGTTCCACGCCGGCTGGTTCGCCCTGCGCGGGCTGCTGGACGGCCAGACCGCGGCCGGTCATTTCCGCAGGATTTTGCAGGTGTCGGACAAGCCGTTATCGGCGTCGCGCGCATGGTACTGGCTCGGCCGGGCCGCGGAGGCGAGCGGAGACGGCAAGGCGCAGGAATATTTCGCCAAGGCCGCCCGGTTCCCGAGCACCTTTTACGGGCAGCTGGCCGGCGCGCGCGCGAAGAACGGCAGCCTGCAGATCCCCTATCCCCAGCCGAGCGCCGAGGAACGCCAGCGTTTCGACAGGCGCGAGGCGGTGCAGGCCATTGCCCGCTTCGAGGCAGCCGGTCATGCATGGCGCGGCGACAGCCTCTACCGGGCTCTTGCCCAGCAGCTCGACAGCCCCGGCGAACTGGCCCTTTTAACGGCCAAGGCGGAAAAGACAGGAAACCACCAATTGTCGCTGCAGATCGGCAAGACCGCCTATGCGCGAGGCATCGACGTGCCCGCGCTCGCCTTCCCGATCGGCGTCATTCCCGCGAATGCCAATATCGAAGGATCAGGGAAGGCCCTGGCCTACGCCATCGCCCGCCAGGAAAGCGCCTTCAATCCCGCGGCCGTTTCTCCCGCCAACGCCCGCGGCCTGCTTCAACTTTTGCCGACGACGGCAAAAGGCGTCGCGACCCGCCATGGCCTTGCCTATTCCAAGGAAAAGCTGACGACCGATGCCGGATACAATGCCACGCTCGGCGCCCATTACCTCGGCGAACAGATCGACGCTTTCGGCGGCTCCTATATCCTGACCTTCATCGCCTATAATGCCGGACCGAAGCGGGTGCCCGAATGGCTCGACCGCTATGGCGATCCGCGCGGGCGGCCGATCGACGAGGTGGTGGACTGGATCGAGCGTATCCCCTTCCCCGAGACGCGCAACTACGTGCAGCGGGTGATGGAGAACTACCAGATCTACAAGAGCCGGCTCGGCCAGAAGGCCGATATCGTCCACGACCTGCGATACGGTCGCTGACCATCTTTCATGCCGGCGGCAAAGCGCGCTACAACAGCCTCTCGGCGCGTTTGCGGGAGGCTCTTGTGACGAGCAACTATACCAGTGGGTTTGACAGGCATTTCGTTCCGCTCATCGATGGGCTCAGGCTGCATGTCCGTGTCTATGGCGCCGGAAACGACGGCCTGCCGGTGATATGCCTGCCCGGCCTTTCCCGTAATTCCCGCGATTTTCATCAGCTTGCGCTTCAACTCTCGACACAGCCGTCCGCACCGTTGCGCGTAATGACCATCGATTCGCGCGGGCGCGGCCTCTCGGACCGGGATGAAAAGACAGAGCGCTACACCGTTGCGACCGAGGCGCAGGACGTGGTTGCCGTTCTCGATCATTTCGGCATCGATCGCGCCCCCTTCATCGGCACCTCGCGCGGCGGCCTTATCCTGCATGTGCTGGCGGCCACACATCCGGAACGCATCGCCGGCGTCGTGCTCAACGATATCGGCCCCGTGATCGAGATCGAGGGACTGAAGCAGATACAGGCCTATCTCGGTCGAGAGCGCCATCCGGCGGATTTCGACGATGCCACGGCGATCCTGAAAGAAACGCATGGCGCAAGCTTCCCCACACTTGAGGATGCCGACTGGCGTGACATGGCCGACGCGATTTACCGGGACATCGATGGAGAGCTGGTTGCGGATTTCGATCCTGCAATTGCCGAACAGCTTCGTGCGGCGGATCTCAGCCAGCCACTTCCCGACCTGTGGGCGCAGTTCGATTTCTTCCGTACGCTGCCATTGATGGCGATACGCGGGGCAACCTCGCGCCTGCTGTCACAGGAAACCGCCGAAGCCATGGCCAAGCGGCATCCGGAGATGCGCCTGCTGATCGTTCCGGGCCAGGGCCATGCCCCGATCCTGCATCTCGGAGACATCCCTTCGAAACTTCATGCGTTTCTGAGCACTATTCGCTGACGCTGTGGAAGAAGGCGCCTCGTCTCCAGCCAGGGCACGACGAAAATAACCCATATGCCCGCGGCGAGGATAGGCCGCCCTTTCGCGTTCGCTCGGGCGGCAAGCCCTTCGACGTGCGAAAATCGCAGACCGTTGTCTGAAAAAAGAAAAGCCCGGTCTTGCGACCGGGCTTTCCCTATAAGATCGGGTGATCTTATTAGAACGAACGCTGCAGGCGGACGAAGCCTTCCCAAGCGCCGTCAACACCAGCTTCGTCGGTGTCAGCATACTGAACCGAAACCTTGGTCTTCAGGCCTTCAGCGATAGCGTAGTCGAGGGTTACGCCAGCCTTCCAAGCGTCAACGTCGCCCGTGAAGTCGCCGTCAGCGTCAGCATAGCCGTAGTTCCACCAGTACTGGAAGCCGGGGGTCAGGGTCAGCTTGTCGGTGAGCTTGGCTGCGTATTCAGCAGCAACGGTCCACTCTGCCAGGTCGTAGTAAGCGTTTACGCCGGAGGAGTAGATAGCTGCGAGGCCGAGGGTGCCCGGGCCGATTTCAGCTTCGACGATAGCGCGGACAGCGCCGTTTTCAGCTGCGAAGTCGTAACCGCCGAGCAAGGTGCCGGTGACCGGACCGAAGGTAGCGGAAACCATGGCTTCGATACCGACGTTGTCGTTGTCGTCGTAGTAAGCGAAGGCCGGATCCCAGTCAGCGTAGGTGTCGGTCAGTTCGTCAACGAATACGCCGACCTTGAAGGCGTCAGCAGCATATTCGTAACCGATGGCGTTGATCAGGTTCGAACCGAGGTCGTCGGTTTCGCCGGACAGACCAGCATCCCAGTAGTTGTACATGTAGCCGACCTTGAAGCCGCCGACAGTGATGTAGGCTTCGTCAAGTTCGAAAGAGGTGTTGCCGTAGTCGTCGTCACCCCAGGACTTGAATGCGAAGTAAGAACCGATCGTGCCGATTTCGGAGTCGTTCTTGGCTTCGATGGAGAGGTAGCCACGGGTACGGGCGTTCCAATCGAAGTCGTCGTCGTCGCTTTCAGACCAGTCGAACTGAGCACGAACGTAACCGCCGATCTTGAGGCAGGTTTCGGTGCCGGGGATGTAGAAGTAGCCGGTGCCGAAAGCGTCGCAAACGCGAACGTATTCAACCGGCTCGGGCTCGGCAGCAACGATAGCGTCAGCAGCCTGAGCGCCGGATACTACTGCGAGAGCAGCAGCGGAGCCGAGAAGAAGGCTCTTGATGTTCATATTGACCTCCAGTCAAGTTTCGTATGGGTCTGGGTTCTTTGGCTGAAGGACAGCATTCCCTGCCCCATCCCCGTCGGTTTCAGAAGACGGACGATCCACCGCCTCGCTTCCGAGATTGAAAATACAAAACGCCGTCCGTCATGCAATCACCAAACAAGCGAAAGGGAGGTTTCCATACGCCCTTCCCAAATGGCTGTTGCTGAAAGGACACAAAGTCGCCACCAGACCGGCCCAACCGTTTACCCTCTGTTAAGAAAGTCGTTATGAAAGACGGACTTAGAGGGATTTTCACGCAGATCTGCGGATGGTTCAAATGCCACCTTTTCCCAAAAGGATACAGATTCCGCCCCTCCATTCGGGCCGTTTAGCGACCACTTACATACAAACAACGCACGGAGGATGGCATTCGATCGTCACCCGGAGCACCGAATCCTAGCTCTTTATAGGTAGTCATTCGCCAGGAAAGGCGACTCGACCGCGAGAATCGCCCTCAATCGATTCGGGGATAAAACAGAATCGCCCGGTATCTCCTGGCTTTAGTCGGGATCGGCGCGATCCGGCCTGCCGGCACATGACAACCTTGGAAATTGTCATCGGACTGCGGAAAAGGCCTTGCAATCGGCCATCCAAGCAAATAATCAGGCCGGACCGGAGAGGTGGCCGAGTGGTCGAAGGCGCTCCCCTGCTAAGGGAGTATACGTCAAAAGCGTATCGAGGGTTCGAATCCCTTCCTCTCCGCCACGCATTTTCCCAGACATCGTCGTTTCTCCAGGCATCGCCCTGGCCGATCTCGCCGCCAGCTCGCATGCGCTTGTGCGACTGCCTGAGGCCTTTTCAGTGCGCCCAAAATCGTTGTCAGACACGGCGGATGGCGTCATCGAAGCGTTCATCCAGATCTCCATCTCCGATCAACCATTTGAAATCAATCATCAAATTCAAAAAATCGAACCTCCAGCCTCTTATAATTGACTGGAGGTCAATATGAACATCAAGAGCCTTCTTCTCGGCTCCGCTGCTGCTCTCGCAGTAGTATCCGGCGCTCAGGCTGCTGACGCTATCGTTGCTGCCGAGCCCGAGCCGGTTGAATACGTTCGCGTTTGCGACGCTTTCGGCACCGGCTACTTCTACATCCCCGGCACCGAAACCTGCCTCAAGATCAGCGGTTACGTTCGTACCGAACTGCAGTGGTCCAGCCGTGACCGCGGCGACGGCTCCGACGATTTCGACTGGAACGCCCGTACCCGCGCCAAGGTCAACTTCGAAGCCAAGAACGACTCCGAAATCGGCACCATCGGTTCCTACATCGCGATCCGCACCTGGGCTGAAGGCGACTACGACGGTGGCGAACTCGAGATCGACGAAGCCTACATCACTGCAGCCGGCTTCAAGGTCGGTTACATGTATAACTACTGGGATAACGACCTGTCCGGCGAAACCGACGACCTCGGTTCGAACCGCCTGAACGCCATCGGTTACGAATATGCTTCCGACGCGTTCTCGGTCGGCGTCTTCGCTGAAGAACTGACCCAGACCTACAGCGGCGACGAGTCCTTCTACGGCGATAACGACAATGTCGGTATCGACGCCCAGATCGCCGCCACCTTCGGCGTCGTCACCGGCGAACTGCTCGGCGGTTACGACTTCGCAGCTGAAAACGGTGCCGTTCGCGCCAAGCTGCTTGCTGACATCGGCCCGGGCACCCTCGGCCTCGCAGCGATCTACTCCTCCGGCGCAAACGCCTACTACGACCTCGCAGAGTGGACCGTTGCCGCTCAGTACGAAGCCAAGCTGACCGACAAGATCAGCCTGACCCCCGGCTTCCAGTACTGGTGGAACTACGGCCTCGTCAGCGTCGACGAATTCGACGAAGACAACGAAGCCTGGAAGGCCGGCGTAACCCTCGATTACAAAATCGCGGAAGGCCTGACCACCAAGGTTTCGGTTCAGTACTTCGACGAAGACCAGGCCGACGACGACGGTTCCTGGGAAGGTTTCGTCCGCCTGCAGCGTTCGTTCTAATCCGATCTTTCGGATCGGGGATCCGGCCTTGCGGCCGGATCCCACCCCCAAAGCCCTGATATCCAGCGGTTTTGCATGTCAAATGTCTGAAATGCCTCGAGCTGGCCAGTTGAGACGACTGTTGCCGGCCCGCAACGTTATGTGACGAAAACTCGATCTTCCGCGGCATTGCGCAACTTATGAACTATACTTTTTATGAATCATAACCATATTCGATCCCGCAAGGCCCAAGAGGGGCCGGGATTGTAGTGAGGCAAGCGTGAACAGCATGGTATCGGAAAACAGGGAGACATTCGACGCAGGCGTCGAAGTGCCTTTTTATTCCGTTCATTACCAATACGGCTCCACGAGCAGGCTAAACGAAGTTCGTGACACATCCCTCCGTGCGCTGTTCGCCAAATATGGTGATATCCTCTGGCTGAATGGCAGCCACAAATACAACGTCACCAACTTCATTGCCGAACTGCACGATCTGCTGGATTGCCCGAGCTTCTCGACGTTCTCCGACGACATGCTCGATGAACTGATTGGAAAGTTGCGCAAACGCGGTAACAGCAATGCCACCATCAACAGAAAGATGGCGGCTTTAAGCAAACTACTGCGAAAGGCGTTCAAGATGGGAGACGTTTATAGCCTGCCCGAATTCAAACGTCAGAAAGAGAAGGCCGGTCGAATCCGCTTTCTCGACAAGGACGAGGAAAACGCGCTCTTCAACGAAATGAGGGCCCATTCCGATCTCTACTACAGATTCTGCATCTTCCTCGTCGATACGGGCGCCCGCCTGAGCGAGGGCTTGAACCTGCGCTGGGGCGACATGAACTCCACGCGCGTCACCTTCTGGGTGACGAAATCCGGACGCAGTCGCTCGGTCCCCCTCACCCACCGGGCTGCCGAGGCAATCGCCAAGTCGAGCAAGCGCCAACCCGGCCCGTTCTGCGAAATCGACCAGCAGCGCTTCCGCATCGCCTGGCACCAGGCGAAGGAGGCTGTCGGCCTCGGCGATGACAAGGACGTGGTTCCGCACGTGCTGCGCCATACCTGCGCGTCGCGCCTGGTGCAGGGCGGGATCGACATCCGTCGTGTGCAGATGTGGCTCGGCCACCAGACCCTGTCGATGACCATGCGTTACGCGCATCTTGCCTCGCATGATCTCGACATGTGCGTACCGGTTCTGGAGCGCGCTGCCGCCTGCTGACCACCCCTTTTTTTTGAGGGGAAAATGTTAGCGCTAACATCTTCGTGATCGCTTCGTGATCGGGATGATGAACAAAGCAGCAGACCACTCCGCCAAACCATGAAGGCCGGACCCTTTGGGGCCCGGCCTTCGGTGACGTCGTTGCGTTGCTATATATAAAGTAGAGAAAGGCGAAGCTCACAGGGCGGAAAATACGCCCGATCCGGCGTCGACTTGTTCAGGCCAGCAGCGGTTTCAGGTCTGCGGCGGGGTCGGCGATCACGGCCTTGTCCACGTTCCGTCCGAGTTCCAGCAGCTTCTTGCCGGTGACATAGGCCTTGGCATCGTTGATCGCATCGACGGCAATGAATTGCCCGCCGGCGAAATACCAGATGGACATGCTTCCTTCGCGGGCACCGGGCCTGACGACGGTCTCGTCATAACCGAGGTTGAAACCGGCGATCTGAAGCTTGACGTCATACTGGTCCGACCAGAACCAGGGCTTCGGCCGATAGGGATCGCTGCCTCCGGCCATGACCGCCGCGGCGGCTTCCGCCTGATCGACGGCATTCTGCACCGATTCCAGCCGGATCTTCGTCCCTTTCCAGTCGAAGACGGCACAGTCTCCCATGGCATAGACCGAGGGATCGGAAGTACGGGCGAAAGCGTCGACGAGAATGCCGTTGGCGGTCTCGATGCCGGCATCGGCCGCCAGCCGGTCATTGGGCGTCACGCCGATCCCGGCGATGACGATATCGGCATCGACGACGGAACCGTCGGAAAGTTCCGCCGCCCTGACCCGGCCATCCTGCCCGATGAGGCGAACGAGACCGGTCTTTTCGCGGATGACGACGTCGCGGGTTTGATGGATGGCGCGCATGGCGTCCGCCGTCTCGGCCGCGGCGACACGGGCGAGAATGCGGTCCGCCATCTCGATCAATGTCACCTCGAGCCCGAGATGACGCGCAACCGCGGCCGCTTCCAGGCCGATATAGCCGCCACCGACGATCAAGAGTCGCCGGCCGGGCTTCATCTCTTCCGCCAGCCGATCCGCATCCGCCTTGTCGCGGACCGTATAGACACCTTTTAGATCGCCGCCGATCGCCGCCGGCAGACGACGCGGCGTCGATCCCGTGGCGATCGCCAGGGTTTCATAGGCAAGTGTGGAGCCATTGAAGAGCCGCACGGTCTTGTTAGACCGGTCGATCTCCTCGACCGGCGTGGACAAGCGGATCTCCACGTCGTTCTCTCCATACCAGGCCTCCGGCCTAAAGAGGAGGCGCTCGAAGCTCATCTCGCCGAGCAGATACTTCTTGGAAAGCGGTGGGCGCTGATAAGGCAGCACATCCTCGGCGCCGAGAATGGTGATCGGTCGCGTGTCCTTCAGGGTCCGGAGTTTCGCCGCAAGCGCAAAACCGGCCTGCCCCGCCCCGATGATGACCAGTCTGCCCGTCACGTCATTCTCCCGATGTCTTGTTTCCTCGCATGCCGTTCCCGCAAAAGCGCTGCCCGCTTCTGCGCGACGTGCCTGTCTGGAGATCGCGCCGATGGCCGCTTCTGGCCGCGCGGAAGGATGGGCAAGGGGTAGCGCGGCGGCATCAACCCGTCAAGCAGCCAGACGCGCCGGTCGGTACTCCGACCTTCCCGTGTAGGGAAGGCCGGAGCATCGCTGCCTTGTCAGAGATCCAGCACCAGATGGGGACGTCCATTCGACGTTTGGCGCGGGGAAACACCCTTGCCGTCGATGGTGGCGTTCACTCTCTGGCGGAAGGCCGAAAAGCTGTCGAACGTCACGACATCCACGGGTTCGTCGAAATGCAGGGTGATCGTATAATAACCGCTCTGCGAAAGGCGGGAGAATGCGAGGACGCATCCGGTAAAGCGCTGCCCGAGATATTCGCCGCTGACATGCGCTCCGACGGCGGCCGGGGCCGCTTCGGCATTGTCGCTGCGGGCCGCCAGGGCCGACAGCGTGTTCCAGTCGCGAACGCCGTGGCTCTTCGCCACCAGTTCCAATGCGGCCCCGTGGCTGACAGGCGTACCGCTGCCTGCCATGGCATCGCGCAAACGCTTCGCCTGGGATTTCAGTTCATCGATCGTCAATGTGGCCATGGACATGGCAACCTCTCTTCTTACCGCATGCAAGAATCGAAGGGGACCCGCATTGCCCCTGACGCGCATGCGCTGACGAGGGTTCTTCCATGTTTCCAGAGGACTTCACCAAGGGCTCTTGCCCGCGGGCGGCCGGTGCCTCAACCGGTGGCACTTATGGAAAGACCGGCCGCCGCTGTCAAGAGCCGCGGCTCAAACTCCGTTCAGGCGTGTCGTACTGCGGCCGAACGGCACAGACCGCTCGTATTTTACGCATCCCGTTGAGAAAGCATAAGGGAAGTTGCGCTATATTGAGACCAAAAGACAATCGAGGGAGGGTGTCATGCCCTTGCAGGCCATACCGGACGCGAAACAGAACATACCGCCGGACCGTGTCTACGAGAAATTCACGGTCGACCGGCCGGGCAAGATCATCTTCGTCGGCCGCCACCTCAGCACGAAGACCAAGCTGCGTTGTCTGATCCGCACCATCTCCCTTTACGGCGCCGAACTCGAGGTGAGCCCGCATATCTCCCTGCCCGACCATTTCTTTCTCGAAATCCTGGGCATTCACGACGAGATCGGCTGCACCCTGATCCGTCGCGAGGCGGAGAAAGTGACGGTCGGTTTCAACATGCTGATTAACGCGGAATTCCTGCACCACGTCGTCCGACTGTCTTTCGAACTCGGTCAGTAACGGATGCCGGCCGCCTCGGCGGCCGGATCATGGCTCCCGCTTCGAGAGGCGCCATTCATGCGGCAAGGAGCTTTTCGATCTCCGGGACCGGCATCTTCACATAGTCCTTCGCCACTTCCGCACGAAGCACCGCCTCGACCTCGGCACTCAGTTGCGGACGAAGGATGCCGAGCGCTTTGGGCGGAGCCACCAGCACGAGGTTCTCGATCTCGCCGCTCTGGGCCATCCGACCGAGCCTCTCTGCGATTTCCTTGAGAAAGTCGGCCTCCGCCTGTTCATGCCAGTCGGTCTCTTCCATGGCGCTGCGCGCCTCGCCCATCGATTGGTGCGCGCGGCCCGGACGATCGGTTCCCTGTTCCCGGCTCGGCTCGTCGGACTGTGTCACGGTTTCGACAACGGCCAGGTCCAGAAGCTGGGCGTTGCCATTGTTGCGCAGGAACAGGGCCTTTGCGCCATCGCAGACGACAACCCAGGCCTCGCGGCCGATAACAATGCGTTCCATCATTTTCCTCCGTCTTTGTTTTTATCGCCGGCCCAAGCCCCCCGCTCGGTACCCTCTTAAGTATAGGAGTTCGCCGCCGGATTTCATGACCTGTGTCAAAAAACGGTGTGCAGAGACGTTATTTCAGCGAAAAACAGGGCAAAACCGAAGGATCGGTAAAACTGTAACCTTCCTTTTGACGTCAGGACAAGTGTTTTGGCGGACAGTCCTTTTCATCGCCGTTCCGAGGAGGCAGGAGAAATGGAAAGTGCACAGGGACAGATGCTGGGTGCCACGCATCTCGCATCGGTCAGATCGGAGATGTACGAGCGCAAGTGGGAGCGCTTCTATGTACGCCGACCGGCGCGCATCATGGCCGTGAGCCCGGGCCTCAGCGGCATCACCATGCGAAGCTGTGAGGTCGTCGATATCTCGCAAGGCGGCGCGGCGATGGAGATCACCACGACGATCGGCCTTTCCGCCCATTATTATCTGCAGATTCTCGGCCTCGCCGATCGTATCGGCTGCGCGGAAGTCTATCGAAACGGCAATCGCGTCGGCGTGAAGTTCATATCCATCATTCCCGAGGCGCTCCTGCATACCATCGTGCGCGCCGATTTCATGATGGGCGAAAAGATCGAAAAGCCGAAACGGCGCTGACCCTGTCCGGACCGTTCCGTTTTTCCGTTTCCTCGCTGCGGAAGAGCCGGAAGCTTGCCCTTGCGCCTTCGGCGCAACGTCCTATGTTGGGCCGATTTTCACGTCTGCCCAGGATACCCATTCAGCAATGCTCGGATTTACCCGATTCACGCCTCTCGTCGATGCCCTTCCAGCAACCGTTCCCTTCGTCGGCCCCGAGGCCATCGAGAGAAGCCGCGGCCTTGCGGTCAAGGCGCGCATCGGCGCCAATGAAAGCGGCTTCGGACCCGCTCCCTCGGTTCTTACCGCGATCCGGGAAAAGGCCGGCGACATCTGGCAGTACAACGATCCGGAAAACTTCGCGCTGAAGACGGCTCTTGCCGCCCATCTCGGGCTTGCGCCGGCCAATATCGTGGTCGGCGAGGGCGTCGATGACCTGCTCGGGCTGATCGTCCGGCTGGTGATCGAGCCGGGCATGCCTGTTGTCACTTCGTTCGGTGGATACCCGACCTTCAACTTCCATGTCAGCGGCTTCGGCGGCCGACTGGTGACGGTGCCCTATCGCGGCGACCGCGAGGATATGGAGGGGCTCCTGGCCGCTGCCAAGCGGGAGAACGCGGCCCTCGTCTACTTCGCGAATCCAGACAATCCGATGGGGAGTTGGTGGGATGCCGAAAGCGTTGTGGCTTTCGCCCGCGCGCTGCCCGAGACCACGCTGCTTGTCCTCGATGAAGCCTATAGCGAATGCGGTCCGGAAGGCTCGACGCCCGCCGCCGACGCGCTGGTCAACCTGCCGAACGTGATCCGCACGCGCACCTTCTCCAAGGCCTACGGGCTCGCCGGCGCGCGCGTCGGCTATGCCTTCGGCGCGCCGGAGACGATTGCCGCCTTCGACAAGATCCGCAACCATTTCGGCATGCCCCGGCTTTCCACCGAGGCGGCGCTGGCTGCGCTTGCGGACCAGCCTTATCTGAAGGCGGTCGTCGGGAAGATCCGAGCGGCGCGGGAGCGGATTGCGGCCATCGCGGTCGCGAACGGCCTTAAGCCCCTGCCCTCGGCAACGAACTTCGTCGCCATCGACTGCGGCCGCGACGGCGCTTACGCCCGCTCGATCGTCGATGGATTGATGCAGCATGGCGTGTTCATCCGCATGCCGGGGGTGGCGCCGCTCAACCGCTGCATCCGCGTCTCGACCGGTCTTCCCGAAGCGCTCGATCTTTTCGAGGAAGCACTGCCGAAGGTGCTTGCTTCTCTCTGAGCCCGGTTGCTTAGCCACAATAAAAAGAACCGCGCCGGCCTTGTCCCTGCCGGTCGCGGTTCTCATGTGTTGGCATCGGCCCCGTCCAAAAGACCCCCGCCACGTTCCCCTCTCCCAGGGTTTTTCTTGTCGCCCCCGGCCGGCGGTTACGCCGGCTCTGGTCGGTAAAATACTCAGTGCATCGTCATCCATTCGCGGGCGGCGCGAAGTGCGGCTGCCAGCTCGGGCTTGCTCATCGTCTGGGCCAGATCGGCGCGCAGTTCGGCGGCGCGTTCGCAGCCCTTGATGGCTGCGATGTTCAGCCACTTGTGCGCCGAGACGAGGTCGATCGGGCAACCGCGGCCGGTTGCATACATCAGACCCATGTCGCAGAAGACATCGGCGCGGGTTTCGCCACCCATCGTGGCCATTCCGGAATTGTGCATTTCAAAGCGTGCCATCGGTTTTGTCCCTGTCTAGCCTAACGGTTTGTACTGTCCCTGTTTTGCCCCTTTCGGAGCTCCTTCCGGACCCCTGCCGTCTCATTCGCGGCTTTGTTAAGATCCTTCCGGCCGGCGGGTTTTCCCCTGCTCGTTTGATGAGCCCACTATGCCAAACGCCTTTCAACATGCGCTTAAAATGCATGCTTAATTTGCTGAAAACAAAGTACAAACGCTTGGTAAACTTGGTTTTTTGTTAAACATCACTTTGCCTGCGTATTAAGGACTTTCGACTAAAATTTACAAAAGATTCAGATTTGCTTTTAAACCGAACGATAACCATGAGAATCGCTTGTTCCGCCGGCGCCACATCAAAAGAGGCGGGGTCGAGGGCTGCCTGGACCGCAGAACGGCTATTTACCTTTACGTTTGCGTAAGATAATTTCCCCTCGCTGATGAGGCTGCCTTGGGGACGAGATCGTCCGGCCGGAGAGGACGGCGGAGGCCTCATCGACATTCTGGTTCTTTTCGGGAGGAAGACATCACCATGCGTAGCATCATCATCGCCGCAGCACTGGCCCTTGCGGCCGTCACCGCCCAGGCTGCCGAGCCGATCGAGGGCAACTGGAAGACCGCCAGCGGCGCAACCGCCGAGATCGCGCCCTGCGGCGGCAGCTTCTGCGTGACGCTGAAATCGGGCAAGCATGCCGGCAAGCAGATCGGCAAGATGGCCGGCACCGGCGGCACCTATAAGGGCGAAATCACCGATCCGGAGGCCGACAAGACCTATTCCGGCTCGGGCACGGTTTCCGGAAACTCGCTGAAGATGAAGGGCTGCGTTCTCGCGGTCCTCTGCAAGTCGCAGACCTGGACCCGGCTTTGAACCCAGGGGTGGGGCGGAGCGGTTGAGCCTCGGGCTCGCCGCTCCGAAATAAGAAGCCGGTTGCAGGGTCTGCGCGCCCGCTGGCGTCGACCAGCGGGCGGATAATCATTAATCCCTTGCCCGATAGGCTTCCGGAATGACGAAGATTTCGTCGGCGCGGCCGTAGCCGCCATCCGGCACTTCCTCGATCAGCACCATGGTATGGGGCCGCGCGGCCTCGCTGAAATATTCCACCAGCATGTCGGTGGTGCGGTGGACGATTTCCTCTTTCTGCAGTCTGGACAGAGCGCCCTCAGGCGTCTTGATGTTCACGAACGGCATGATCTTTTCCTTTCAGGCTCGTGTGGGATGAAGCAGGTCCTTGAGGCCGATGCGCTCGAGAAGCTGCGCGCGGACCCGATCGGCGACACCATTGACGACCTCCGCGCCATCTTCGGACGGGTCCACGTGGACGCGGAAGGGACGCTTCCCATGCGGCATGGCGACCACATCGGCCACGGCCCGCGCCACGGCGGACGGGTCTGCCTCCGCCGGCTCGAGGCTGGCAAGGCCCTGCAAAGCCGTCTCATCGGCACCGGCGTAGGGACCTTGCCAATAGACGGCCGAACGCTCGGTATCGGCCGGCTGCATGGCGTGGGCGAAATGCTGCGTGCCCTTGGTAAAGGCACCCGGCACGAGGATCGTGGTCTCGATGTCGAAACGGGCAAGTTCCAGCGCATAGCTTTGAGCAAGCGCATCCATAGCCGCCTTGGCCGCGAAATACGGGGCAAGGAAGGGCGGCGTGCCGCCGCGCGTGCTGCTTGAGCCGATCCAGACCATAAGGCCTCCACCCGACTTGCGCATGAACGGCAGGGCCGCCCGGTTCAGGCGGTGCGCACCGACGACATTGACGTCATAGAGCTGGACAAGCTGCTCCGGCGAGAAGGCCTCCGCCGGGCCGAAACCCATGTGGCCGGCATTGTGGACCAGCACATCGAGCCGGCCCATCTCCCCGATGATGCGGGCAACGGCGCTCTCGACCGAAGAAGTGGAGGTGACATCGAGCTCGATCGGCAAGAGATGCAAACCCTCGTTCTTTGCCATAGTCTCGATCTCGGCGACCGGCGCTCCGCCATGGGCCTTGAGGTCACGCATGGAGGCGTAGACCCGATGGCCGGCGCGGGCGAGCGACCTCGCGGTCATGGCGCCGAAGCCGCTCGAGGCACCGGTAATCAGAACGGTCTTTTCCATGGCCCCTCCTCACACCACGCCGCCATTGGCGCGAACGACCTGGCCATTGACCCAGCCGCCATCCGGTCCGGCAAGGAAGGAGACGACGCCGGCGATATCCTCCGGCTGGCCCAGGCGCTTCAAGGGGTTCATGCCGATGATCGCCTTCAGCAGATCGTCCGACTTGCCCTTCATGAAGAGTTCCGTTTCGACCGGCCCGGGCGCCACGGCGTTGACGGTGATGCCCTTCGGTCCGAGTTCCTTGGCGAGGATGTGGGTGATCGCTTCCACCGCCGCCTTGGTGGCGGCATAGACACCATAGGCCGGCTGGTAGAGACCGACGACGCTCGATGAGAAATTAACGATACGGCCCCCCTCGCGCAGTCGCTGCGCCGCTTCGCGAACACCGCGGAAGACACCGCCGAGATTGATGGCGACCTGCCGTTCGAAGGCTTCATCCGTCGTATCGGCGATGGGGGAGAGCTGCATGATGCCGGCATTGTTGACCAGCACGTCCACCCCGCCGAAGGCCTGTTCGGCCGAATCGAACAGCGTTTTCATACCATCGGTCGCGGCAATGTCGGCCTTGACGGCGACAGCGCGCCCTCCGGCGCTCTCTATCTCCTTCACCACCGCGGCGGCGGCTTCGGCCCCGCTTGCGTAATTGACGACGACGGCAAAGCCGTCTGCCGCGAGGCGCCTGGCGATCGCCGCCCCAATGCCTTTGGACGAACCCGTTACGATGGCTGTCCTGTTGATGTTTCCTGTCATGACGACACTCCTTGTTTGCGTCTGAGAGGAAAATCGCGCCGCCGACATTCAAAAACAATCGGCGGATAATTGACATTTGAATTCGGCTATGCCGAACAATTGTCATGGATCGCCTTGACCGCATGCATTTGTTCGTTCGTGTCGTGGAACGCCGCAGCTTTTCGGCTGCCGCGGCCGATCTCTGCATATCGCGATCGACCGCAACCGAAGCGATCAAGCAACTGGAAACGGATCTCGGGGTGCGATTGCTGGAGCGGACAACGCGCCATGTGACGACGACGCTGGACGGCCGCGCCTATTACGAACGCTGCGTCGGCATCCTTGCCGAGGTGGAGGAGGCCGACAACGCCTTCCGCGACGCCCGGCCGCGCGGGCTGTTGAGGATCGATGCCCATCCGCTGCTGACCCGTACCTTCCTGTTGCCGCGTCTCCCGGAATTTCTTGCCCGCAACCCGCAACTCGATCTGCATATCGGACAGGGAGACAGGCTGGTCGATCTCGTGCGCGAAGGCATCGACTGCGCGATCCGGGCGGGCGAACTCCCCGATAGCGGCATGATCGCCCGCAGGCTCGCCTTCATTTCAGAAGTCACCTGCGCCAGTCCCGATTACATCGCCCGGCACGGAATGCCTTCCTCACCCAAGGACCTCCAGGGCCATGTCTGCGTGGGTTTCGTTTCGTCTCGCACCGGCGAGGTCATACCACTCGAATTCATGATCGACGGCGCGCCGCGGCTCGTACCATTGCCGAGCCGCGTCACCGTCAACGATTCCGACACCATGGCCGATCTAGCCCGACTCGGCTTCGGCCTCATACAGGCGCCGCGCTACCGGCTGGAACGGGATCTCGAAAACGGCACGCTGGTCGAGGTACTCAAGGATTTCCCGCCCTCGCCTACACCGCTCTCGGCGCTCTATCCGCAGAACCGACATACATCGGCGAGAGTTCGCGCGTTCCTCGACTGGGTGTCCGGCATCTTCGCCACCGCGCAGATCTGAACCGGACTTTGCCGCAGTATGGGCTGCCCCTCCTAAGCGACCAGGAACTGCAATCGCTCGTCGGCACGGCCGGGATCGATTTCCATGATTTCCGTGGAAACAATCCCTTCCGCGACAAAGGGATCGTCTTCCAGGCGCTGCTGCAGGGCATCGAGCGACACGCCATGAACAAGGATCGCGCCACCCAGTCTGGGCTGCAGGCTGCCGGCCAGCAGGAATATCCCGTCATCGAAGCCGCGTTTCAGCCAGGCATTATGTACCTCCATGAATTGCGGCGCGCGGGCGCGGGCTTCTGTAAACTTCAACTGCACGACAAACACCGGGAATCCTCCTTCGGCGGACTGAGGGACATCGGAAAACTGATTCAAACGGTGGGCGACGTGGCGGAGGCCCGAACCTCCACCGGTTCCTTCGACAACTCGCCATCGAGCCAATCGCAAGCCATCCGCACCTCCCGGCGCACGAAGGCTTCATCGCGAAAGGCATTGGCGAGAACGGCAACGCCCTGGCTGCGGACAAGCAGATGCATGGCAAGGTCGTCCGCATCCGCGCGCCCGAGTGCCACGAACTGCCGGGAGAGCCAGTCCCGGAACAACGAGAACAACCGGTTGGCCATCGGAAGGGACGGATGGTCGAGCTTGGCCAATTCGCCGCAAAGGGTGCCAACCGGGCAACCGTACCGCATGATCTTCGCCTGGTTGAGGATCAGGATTTCGATGAAACGCGCGATCCTCTCCCGAGGCGTCAGGCTTTCCTGATCCCACTGCGCAAGCAGGGACGCGGTCTGTTCCAGCCGACGCCCGATGACCGCCTCGAGAATCTCGTCCTTGGTCCGGAAATGATAGTAGAAATTGCCGCGGGATATCCCAACGGCGTCGCCGATATCCCCAAACGAGGTGTGTTCATAGCCGCGCTCGTAAAAAAGCCTGTCAGCCATTTCGACGATCGTTTCCCGCGTGTTCTTCCGGCTCATGCGACCACTTTCAAACAATTCGATTAGGACGATTGACCTAATTTATAATTAGGATAATTGCCCTAATCGGTCAACACGAAAAACCCGGCGTCTCCGCCGGGCTGATAACGGTGCCGCGAAAGGACGGTTCAGCGCGCCTTCTGGCCGAACAGCACTTTCTTGGCTTCCTCGTCCTGAGCGATGTTGCTGCGCCGCTCCTGACCGACGGCGATGCCGCGCTCCACCGCCGGACGAGCCATCACGGTCTCGAACCAACGCTTCAGGTTAGGGAAATCGTCGAGATCCTGCCCCTGGTTCTTGTGGGGGATAACCCAGCCGATGCAGGCGATATCGGCGATCGAGTAATCGCCGGCGAGGAAGTCGCGGTCGGCAAGCCGCCTGTTCATCACGCCGTAAAGGCGGTTCACCTCGTTGGTATAGCGGTTGATGCCGTATTCGATCTTTTCCGGCGCATACTGGCGGAAATGGTGGGCCTGACCGGCCATCGGACCGAGGCCGCCCATCTGCCAGAAGAGCCACTGGTCGACCTCGACACGAGCGCGCTCTTCGGAGGGATAGAACTTGCCGTATTTGCGTCCGAGATATTGCAGGATGGCTCCGGATTCGAAAACAGAGATCGGCTCGCCGCCCGGTCCGTCCGGATCGATGATCGCCGGCATCCGGTTGTTGGGCGAGATCCTGAGGAAGTCCGGCTGGAATTGCTCACCCTTGCCGATATTGACGTATTTCACCTCATAGGGAACGCCGAGTTCCTCGAGCATGATGGAGATCTTCCAGCCGTTCGGGGTCGGCCAGTAATAGAGTTCGATCGGTCCGGTCATTCAAATTCTCCGTGCTGAAAGCAATCGCGGCCCGCAGACAGCGTGCCGCCTGCGAAAACCGCGTTCTCAAGAAGTGGAGATGACGAAACGATATTCAAGCGCCGGGCGGCGCCCGGTGCGTCTGGCCTGCGCCTACCAGGTGATCGGCTTCGAAATGCGGAACTGCAACGTCTCCATGCCCGGATTCTTCTTGCCGAGATCGGCATTGGAACGGTGGTCATAGAGCACGGAAAACTGCCAGTCGTTGGGCGCCTTCCAGCCGAGTTCAACGCCGGAACGGAATTCGATGGGATGGCCGAGATCGACTTCGTCGCCCTGCATGTAGAGGCCGGGAGCGAAGGAGAAACCGGCGAAAAGATCGATATCGTTGATGGAAAAATCGATCTGCTGGTAGAAGCCCGCACCGATCCACGCGCCGCCGGAACTCGTCACCGACAGATCGATCATCGGGTGCAGACGGTCGAACAGTTTTTCGCCGTAAATATAGGAGAGGCGGGTTTCGAAGCTCTTGGCTTCCTCCTGATAGAGCGTCGTGCCCATGGAGATCGCCAGTCGGTCCGTCAGTTCGGGACGATGGATGGAGAACTTTTCGCCCTGCACCTCGGCGGAAGGCAGGCTCATCAGCCAAAACAACGCAGCAAGCCGACCGTCCATGCATCCCCCTGTGCGGCCACCGAGGCGCCGCCGAAACCACAATTCAACCGGTTCGCGTTCCGGTCACGAAACGCGATGTCCAGCCAAGTTATGTTAAATTATGTTAACGCAAGAGGGAATGTCCAGTGTCCGGAGAGACACACCAGCACTATCGTTAACTGAAATGAACCATGGATGAACCTCCGTCTCAGGCGCCATTCAGGGCGTTGCCGTCATAAAGGCGACAACCCAGAAGGAAAGGCGACGACAATGGCCAAGCTTTCGAGACGAATCACCATCATCACGCTGGTCATGGCGATCTTCGCCATTCTGCTTGCCGAACTCGTCGTTTCAGCCGGCGGGAGCCCTCGCCGCATGCAGGTCGGCATCGCCACCACCTGCATCAATCCGGCAAGCCCGCTCTGCGTCGCGGCGCTCTGAGAGGGACGACCGATGACCGCCTCCGTGACCGCCCTCGCCTCCTGCCTCCTGCGCCCGGTCCTGATCGCAACGCTCATGCTCGGCCCGGTCATGGCCATCGGGATTGCGCATTCGCAGGAACTTCGCGCCGAAAAGCGCGGCGCCGGGCTCGTGCTTTTCGTCAGCCTTCAGCGCCAGTCGATGAGCTGAAGGAAAGCCGTCCTTGCGCCCGACCATGCGCCGACATCTTTTTCCCGCCCAGCGGCCGGTCGCGTCGTTTGCTTGTCAAGCAAGCTCCACTATAATGAAGCATGAACAAGCGAATCCATATCCCATCACCCGTCAATTTCATCCTGCCTGAGTCCTATGAGCCCAGGGTATTCAGCGAGGCAGAGCCTGCGGTCGCTGCCCTGATCGAACTCTACGAGCGCAATACCGCCTTCCTGATCGACGCCTTTTCGGGGCTCGCCAAGGGGGCGCCGATCGCCGGGCGCTACAGGGCCTTCTATCCGCAGGTCGGCATCGAGACCACCAGCTTCGGCCATGTCGATTCCCGGCTCTCCTATGGTCACGTCACCTCACCCGGCCTTTACACGACGACGGTCACCAAGCCGCAGCTCTTCCGGCACTATCTGGTGGAACAGCTCAACCTTTTGATGCGCAACCATCAGGTTCCGGTGGTGGTCTCCGAATCGGAAACGCCGATCCCGCTGCATTTCGCCTTTGGCGAAGGCGCGCATGTGGAGGCCGCGGCAAGCGGCCTCGTCGACATGCCGCTGCGCGACCTCTTCGACACGCCTGATCTCACCACCACGGACGACGAGATCGCCAACGGCGAATACGAACCGCGTCCGGGCGAACCGCATCCGCTGGCCGCGTTCACCGCCCAGCGCATCGATTATTCGCTGGCCCGCCTCTCGCACTACACGGCGACCAGCGCGACGCATTTCCAGAACTTCGTGCTGTTCACGAACTACCAGTTCTACATCGACGAGTTTTGCGCCTATGCCCGCAAGCTGATGGCCGAGGGCGGCGGCGGCTATACAGCCTTCGTCGAACCGGGCAATGTCATCACGCTGCCGGGCCACAGCGAGCCCGAGGGCGGCGTGTCCGTCGGTCGCCTGCCGCAGATGCCCGCCTATCACCTGAAGATGAAGGGGCACGCCGGCATCACCATGGTGAACATCGGCGTCGGCCCGTCCAACGCCAAGACGATCACCGACCATATCGCGGTTTTGAGGCCGCACGCATGGCTGATGCTCGGCCATTGCGCCGGCCTTCGCAACAGCCAGCGTCTCGGCGACTACGTGCTGGCGCACGCCTACATGCGCGAAGACCACGTGCTCGATGACGACCTGCCGGTCTGGGTGCCGATCCCGGCGCTGGCCGAGGTGCAGCTTGCGCTTGAGGATGCCGTCGAGGAAATCACCGGCTATGAAGGCTTCGAGCTGAAGCGGATCATGCGCACCGGCACTGTCGCCACGATCGACAACCGCAACTGGGAGCTTCGCGACCAGCGCGGACCGGTCAAGCGGCTCTCGCAGGCCCGCGCCATCGCCCTCGACATGGAATCGGCGACGATCGCGGCGAACGGTTTCCGCTTCCGCGTTCCCTATGGCACGCTGCTGTGCGTTTCCGACAAGCCGCTGCACGGCGAACTGAAACTGCCGGGGATGGCGACCGCCTTCTACAAGACCCAGGTCCGCCAGCATCTGCAGATCGGCATCCGCGCCCTGCAGAAGCTCGGCGCCATGCCGAAGGAAACCCTGCATTCCCGCAAGCTGCGCAGCTTCTTCGAAACCGCGTTCCAGTAAGACGCCCGGCACCGGCCGTTCTCAGCGGCCGGCAGCCAGCTTGCGGAGGCCGTTCAGCGCCAGCGAGACGGCCGCGCCGATGAGAGCGGCCAGCATGATGATAAGATGCATGTTGACCGCCGCCTTGCCGAGCAATTCGACGGCGGCCTTGTCGGCCGGAGCGCCCAGCGCCAGCGCGCCGGCAACGATGCCTGCCGGATAGGTGCCGACACCGGCGGGGGCATGAAAAGGCAGAACGGAAGACAGTTCCCCGCCGAGAGCGCCGCCGAAGCTCGCCGCCAGCGGTCCGACGCCCATGAGGCCGAGCGCCCAGGCGAAGACCAGAACCTTGACGCCCCAGTTGATGACCGTCACGATCCAGGCGCGCAGAAGCCCGCCAAGCGTTGCCGGCAACCCGTCTTCGATACCGTCGAGAATACGGCCGAGCTTGCCCTTGAGCTTCGGCCGCAGGAGCCGGAGAACCGGTCCCTTGATGAGATAGGCCGGAATGGGGGCCAGCAAGAAAGCAAGCCACGACGACGCCGGCCAGAGCTTGTTTTCGGCTTCCAGAACCAGCCCGAGGCCGCCGGCGGCCAGAAGTGCATGCAGGTCGAGAAGCCGCATCACCAGAAGGGCCGAGGTTCCATGCAGCAGCGGCACGCCGAACTCGGTGCGCATCAGCAGCGGAAAGCTGGTCTCGCCGCTGCGGAAGGGCAACATGATGTTCAAGAGGTTGTGCACCTGGGCGAGATGGAAGAGTTCGATGAAGCGTCCGCCGGTCTGGCGCGGAAAGTAGTCATAGAGCCGCCAGGCGCGAACGAAATAGGTCGAGACCAGAAGTCCGATGGCGAGCGCCACCGTGCCGTAGCCGATCGCTTGCCATTCGGCGAAGATCGTCGACCAGCCCCAGATGTAATGTACGAAGACGGCGTAGGCGAGAATGGCGGCCAGCGCGATCAGCGAAAGCCGATGACGGGCGAATGCCGAAGGGCGGCGCATGGCCGCATCGCTCTTCATGGCGGTATCAAAACTTCCGAATTGCGCTCAATGCGTAGTTCCTATAACAAACGCCCCAACAAAAGCCAGTATTTTCCGGAGTCCTTCCCCCGTGTCGTTCGAACGCCTCGCCCTGCCCATTGAAGACGGTGCCACCTATGCGGTCGAGCTGTCGCTCGTCGTGCCCGTCATGAACGAAGAGGAGAGCCTCGGCCCGCTGATCGACCGCATTTGCGACGCGATGAAGGGTTTCGACAAGAGCTGGGAACTGATCCTGATCGACGACGGCTCGACCGACCGCACGCTGTCCTATGCGCGCTCCTATCTCGGCCGGGAGGGCCTGGTTCTCAGGATCATCGAGTTCCAGCGCAATTTCGGCAAGGCCGCCGGCCTGCAGGCCGGTTTCGACGCAGCGCGCGGCCGGCTGATCGCGACGCTCGACGGCGACCTGCAGAACGATCCCTACGACATCCCGTCGATGGTGGCCGAACTCGACGCCCGCGACCTCGACCTGCTCTGCGGCTGGCGCAAGGCACGGCAGGACGCGCTGGTCCTGCGCAAGATCCCGTCCTGGTGCGCCAATTATCTGATCGGCTCCGTCACAGGCGTCAAGATCCACGACAATGGCTGCGGGCTCAAGCTCTATCGCTCCGCCGTCATCAAGCAGGTCCGCATTCTCGGCGGCATGCACCGCTTCATTCCGGCCTGGGTCGCCTCGGTGGTACCCTCCTCGCGGATCGGCGAAGTGGTCGTCACCCATCACGCCCGCCAGTTCGGCGAATCGAAATACGGCATCTCGCGCACCATCCGCGTGTTCCTCGACCTTCTGTCGGTGCTGTTCTTCATGCGCTTCAAGCAGCGGCCCGGCCACTTCTTCGGCACGATCGGCCTTGTCATCGGCGCCATCAGCTCGCTGATCCTGCTTTATCTCTTCTGGGTGAAGTTCGGTCTCGGCCAGGATATCGGCACCCGTCCGCTGCTTCTCATCGGCGTCATGCTGTTCCTCACCTCGATCCAGATGATTACCACGGGCATTCTCGCCGAGATGCTGACGCGATCCTACGACACGCCGAAGAACTACGTGGTGCGCAAGACCTATCAGAAGGACGCGTGAACGTGGTCGCCGCGCTCCGGCAGCGGCCGCAGCTCCTCTTCCTGCTGCTGGCGATCTATTTCATCGTAAATGTCGCCGTGCGGCTCGTCCTGCCGCACGAACTGGAACTCGACGAGGGGCAGCAGCTGTTCCTCGCCCAGTGGCTTGCTGTCGGATATGACAGCCAGCCGCCGCTCTACAACTGGCTGCAATATGGCGCCGAACAGGTGCTGGGGCCGACGCTCGCCTCCCTGTCGATCCTTAAAAACCTGATGCTCTTCGCGTCCTATTCGCTGTTTGCCGTGACGGCGGCGATGGTTCTGCGTTCACGCGATCTCGCGATCGTCGCAACGCTCGGTCTCCTGACCATGCCGCAGGTCAGCTTCGAGGCGCAGCGCGACCTGACCCATACCGTCGCCGTGATCTTCACCGCCTGCCTCTTCCTCTTCGCGCTGGTCAGGGCGATCAAATCGCCGACCATCGCGAACTATGCGCTCACCGGCCTTGCCATCGGGCTCGGCTTCATCGCCAAGTACAATTTCGTGCTGCTGCCGGCGGCGGCGGCACTGGCCATGCTGATGGAGCCGGAATTCCGTCGCCGCGTGCTCGACTGGCGCGTTGTCCTGATGGTCGCCGTCGCTGCCCTTGTCGCCCTGCCGCACGGGCTCTGGTTCCTCGATCACCTCGATATCGCCACCGGACGGACGATCGGAAAGCTGACGTCGGCAGGCGCGACAAGCAGAATCGGGCAGATCAATACCGGCCTCTTTTCCCTTGTTGCCGCCACAATCGGTTTCTCGATCATTACGCTTGCGGTCTTCGCCATCGCTTTCGGACGCGAGCTCACCCGGGCGTTTTCGGCCTCCAGCCCGTGGAGCCGGCTGACCGGGCGGATCATGCTGATCTCGGCGGCGGTTGTCGTGCTGCTCGTGGTCTTTGGCGGCGCGACGCAGATCAAGGACCGCTGGCTGACGCCGTTCTTTCTCGTGCTTCCGCTCTATCTCTGCCTGAAGATCGAAGCGGCCGGCCTTGCGAGCGAGCGGCTGCTGCCCCGCTTCCTGCCGATCGGCATCGGGGCGATGGTGCTGATCCCGCTCATCCTGCTGGTACGCATCCCGGTTCACGGCATGACCGGCCACTATGAAAAGAACAACGTGCCTTATGCCGAGGCCGTCCAGAGAATGCTGGCGAGCGAAGCGAACCCTCCGTCGCTGGTCGTCGCCTCGGACCAGCAGTTGGCCGGAAACATCCGCCTTCAGGCCCCGGATGTTCCGGTAATGCTTCCGGAATACGAAGCCTTCCTCAAGCCCTTCGCTTTCGACGGCACCCATCCGGTCCTGGTCGTCTGGCGCAATCGCGGAAAAGCCGACCTGCCCCTGCCGGACGGACTTGCCGGATGGTTATCGGCCCATGGGGGCCTCAAGGTCTCCGAGATCAGGACTGTCGCCCTGCCCTATCATTTCGGCCGAGCGGGCGATCTCTACCATTTCGCCTACAGCTATATTTATCCCAGGGCGGAGTGAGACCTTCCTTCATTCCTCGATGATGACCGGCTCACACCGGACCGGAAAATTCACCGAATTGGCGATGAAACACTTCTCGTGCGCCTCGTCATGGAGTTCGGCCGCGATCTGCGGATAGGTTCCCGCCTTGATCGTCACGCGCGGCTTCAGCACGACCTCGGTGAAGCGGCCGGCGCCATCCTCGTCCATGACCATCGTCCCCTCGGCATGATCCTCATACGCAATCACGATCACGCCCGACACCGAACAGAAGTGCAGATACCAGAGCTTGTGACAGGCTGAGAGCGAAGCGACGAGCAGGTCCTCGGGGTTCCAGCGCGCCGCATCGCCGCGGAAGGCGGGGTCGGACGATCCGGGAATGTCAGGCTTACCGTCCGCCGAAATCACGTGATCCCGGCCATATTCGCGATAGCCGGACGTGCCGGTTCCGAGATTGCCCTGCCATGTCACAGTGACGCGGTATTCGTGCTGCTTGCCAGCCATGTTTTCAACGCCTTCCCAATGTCTCGTTGCGGGTGACGATATGTCAACGCGCTCACGCCTCCAAGCCGGCAATGATCCCGCCTGCGGATCGCTGCACCGGAAAAATTTCCGGACGCCTCTTGCTTCGATAGATTTACGATATATCTTAGATGCAATAAAATACGGTCTAAAGGAACCAGACACCATGAAACACTTTCATTTCGGACGGCATGGTCACGAACATGCCTGGCATGCCATGCGGCACGGCTTCTTCGGCGGCGGGCCGGACGGCCCGCGCGGACGGGGGCGCGGCGGTGAACGCCGCCGCATGTTCGAGGGCGGCGAGCTGCGGCTCGTGCTCCTGAAGCTCATCGAGGAACAGCCCCGCCATGGCTACGACCTCATCCGGGAAATCGAGAACCGCTCCGGCGGCGCCTATGCGCCGAGCCCGGGCGTGGTCTATCCCACCATGACGCTGCTCCTCGACATGGGGCTTGCGGAGGAGGAAACCAGCGAAGGCCCGCGCAAGCTGCTCGCCATCACCGAAGCCGGGCGTCAACATCTTTCGGAGCGGGCAGACGAGGTGACGGTCGCGATGGCCCGCCTCGAAGCATTGGCGAAGGTCAGCGAGCGCACGGATGCCGCTCCCGTGCGCCGCGCCATGCAAAACCTCAAGGCCGCCCTGCAGGATCGCCTGTCACAAGACGGCGTCAGCCGCGAAACGCAGCTCGAAGTCGCCCGCATTCTCGATGAAGCGGCAAGCCGGATCGAAAGGATCTGAACATGACCAAGGCAATAGCCATCGTGCCGACCGAAAACGGCTGGAAATACCTGCAGCAGCTCTGCAAGCACTGGGCACACAAGCTCGAGGTCGAACTCGGCGAAAAGAGCGGGATCGTCCGCTTCTCCGAGGCGGTCGCGACAATGCGTGCAGATGATGCCGGGCTGACGGTCGAACTCGAAGCCGTCTCCCCGGAGGTTCTGGAGCGGATGAAGGGCGTGGTGTCGAGCCATCTCGACCGTTTCGCGTTTCGCGAGGCGCCGCTTCCCTTCGAATGGAAGGCCGCCTGAGCGACCGGCGGCCAATAGAGCATTTCCGGCGAAAACGGAATCGCCTCCAATGCTCTATCTCTTTGGTTTCACGCAATTCCGGACGCAAAACCGGTTCCCACTTTTGCTGGAATTGCTCTGGAACGAAAAAGGCCGGCGTTTCGCCGGCCTTTTTGCTGTCAGCCTATTCCTTGTGGTTGTCCTTCAACCAGTCGAGACCCTTGCGCAGCGTGTCGACCGCCTGGTCGATCTCCGAGCGGGAAATGACGAGCGGCGGCGAGAACAGCATGCGGTCGCCGGTGGCGCGCAGGATGACGCCGTTCGATACGCACTGGTTGCGCACCAGCGTGCCGACCTCGTCGGGCTTGGCAAAGCGGCGGCGGGTCGATTTGTCGGCGGCGATCTGGACCGCGCCCATCAGGCCGACGCTGACAGCTTCGCCGACGAGGTCGTGATCGGTAAGCGAGGCGAGCGCCTGGGCGAGATAGGGACCGACATCGTCACGCACACGTTCGACGAGACGCTCTTCCTCGATGATCCGCAGGTTCTCGATGGCTGCGGCTGCGGAAACCGGATGACCGGAATAGGTGTAGCCGTGATAGAAGTCGCCGAGTTCCTCGATCATCACCTTGGCGACCCGCTCGGAAACGAGCACGCCGCCGATCGGCAGGTAGCCGGAAGACAGGCCCTTGGCGATCGGTGCGAGATCCGGCTCGAAATCGTAATACTGATGGCCGAACCAGGTGCCGAGACGGCCGAAGCCGCAGATCACTTCATCGGCGACCAGGAGGATGTTGTACTTCCTGGCGATGCGCTTGATTTCCGGCCAGTAGGTGGACGGCGGGACGATGACGCCGCCGGCCCCCTGGATCGGCTCGGCAACGAAAGCGGCCACGTTCTCTTCCCCGAGTTCAAGGATCTTGTCCTCGAGTTCCTTCGCGACCTTGAGGCCGAATTCCTCCGGCGAAAGGTCGCCGCCCTCGGCATACCAATAGGGCTGGTTGATATGGGCGATGCCGGGGATCGGCAGGTTGCCCTGCTCATGCATCCACTTCATGCCGCCGAGCGAGGCGCCGGCAACGGTCGAGCCGTGATAGGCGTTCTTGCGGGCGATCACCATCGTCTTGGTTTCGTGGCCGAGCGCCTTCCAGTAGACGCGCGCCATGCGGAACCAGGTGTCGGAGGCCTCGGAGCCGGAATTGGTGAAGAAAACATGCTTGAGCGTCGGCCCGGTGAAGCTTGCGATCTTCTGGGCGAGCAGCGTGGTCGGCGGTGTCGTGGTGCCGAAGAAGGTGTTGTAGTAGGGCAGTTCCTGCATCTGGGCATAGGCCGCCTCGGCAATCGAGTTGCGGCCATAGCCGACATTCACGCACCACAGGCCGGCGAAGGCGTCGAGATACTGCTTGCCATTCGAATCCCAGATATGCACGCCCTCCGCACGGTTGATGATCTTGGTGCCGGCTGCATTCAGCTTCTTCATGTCGGAGAAGGGATGCAGGTGATGGGCGGCGTCGATGGCGCCGAGATTGGAAAGCGCAGCAGCATTTTTCGTCATGGCATTTATTCCCCGAAGCAAGCACGAACGACGGGGCCGGACGCGCCGGTAAAGGCTGATCCGCGGGGTCGTCTGCCTTGCCAGATTGAAAGGCGGAAGTTTATCGGCTACGAACATGACCTTCCAAAATGCGTTTGGCAAGGGCGTCGATTTCCCACTTCCTGCGGCCAAATTGCCCCTCAATTCGCCAGCGAGAAGCATTTTCATGACCGATTTGTCCAAGGCCGCCGAAAATCCCGCAGCCGACCCGTCCGCGCGCATCGAAGTCCTGCTCGTCGGCATGAGCGGCGACCTGCGCGGCAAGATGATCCCAATAAAGGCCGAGGATAAAGTCTGGAAAAATGCCGTGCGCCTGCCGGCCTCCACCCAGTCGCTGGACATATGGGGCGACGACAACGACGACATCACCCGCATTTCCCTCACGCTCGGAGATCCCGACGGCATCTGCGTCGCCGACAGGCGATCCCTCACCGCCCTTCCCTGGGGGCCGGCCGGTTCCAAGCAGGTGCTCGCCACCATGCACACGCTGGACGGCAATCCGCATTACATCTGCCCGCGCGCGATCCTTGCGAATGTGCTGAAACGCTATGAAGAGCGCGGCCTCACCCCGGTCGTTGCCACCGAACTCGAATTTTATGTGATACAGCCCAATTTCCGTGAAACCGGCAAGCCGTTGCCGCCGAAGGAACTGGTAATGCAGGGCGAGGCCGAGGGCTTCCAACTCTACGACATGCGCGCGACCGCCGCGATGGAGGACTATCTCGACACGGTGCGCCGCTACTGCGACGCGATGGAACTTCCGGCCGACGCGACGACGGCGGAATTCGGCCCCGGCCAGTTCGAGGTAAACCTCCTGCACCGACCCGATGCGCTGGCGGCCGCGGACGACTGCGTCTACCTGAAGCGCGTCGTCGATTTCGCCGCGCGCCGTCATGGCCTGAAGGCCACCTGCATGGCCAAGCCCTACAGCGATCAGGCCGGTTCCGGCCTGCATGTGCATGCGTCGATCATCGATAAGGACGGCAAGAACATCCTCGACGCAAAGGGCGGCGATCCGGTGAAGCTGAAGTCGATCACCGCCGGCATGCTGAAGACCATGCAGGAAGCCCAGCTCGTCTTCGCCCCCTTCGCCAATTCCTTCCGCCGCTTCCAGCCGGGTTCATTCGCGCCCGACAAGATCGACTGGGGGTTCGGCAATCGCGGCACGGCGATCCGCATTCCGGACAAGGACGGACCCGCGGCCCGCATCGAGCATCGCGTCGCCGGTGCAGATGCCAACCCCTACCTGCTGCTTGCGGCGATCCTCGGCGGCATGCTGCTCGGCCTCGACGAAACGCTCGACCCCGGCCCGGTCACCAGCCCGGACAGCGCGCCGGAAAACCCCGAAATCCTGACCCACGACTTCCTGACGGCCGTCGATCGCTTCAGGGCATCCCCGTTCATCGCCGATATCTTCGGCTCCGAATACCAGCGCATCTACGGCGACACCAAGCGCAAGGAAGCGATCACCTACCTGCGCACCGTCTCGAGCTTCGACTACCAGACCTATCTACCGCGCATCTGAGCCGCCGCCCGTCCTTTGCGCAAGTGCGGGGCGCCGTCACAAGATCGGCGCCAGCACCTTCAACTCTCCGGGATGCTGACGCAGCTCCACGTCGCGCGGCATGCGCAGAAGCTCGCCGTCGATGACACACAGCGCGCCGTGACGGCGTTTGGGAAAATGCAGCCGGACCGTCTCAGCAGTCGCGGCCGTCACCGCCTCGTTCTCCTTCAGCCTTCCCCGCAGGATATCGACCGCCAGTCTGGCGACACCGGGGGGCTGCAACGGATCTGCGAAATAAACCCCCAGCTTGCCGGTCGTCAGGTCGTCGGCGAAGAACAGCGGATTGTTGCCGAAGGGATTGTTGGACACCGAGATGGCGGCGACAACACGGTGCTCGGCGCGGCCATCATCGTCGATGTCAAAGACGACCTCGAAACGCAAGGGCCGCAGCATGACACCAAGCGCTGCGCGTATGCTCGCCCGCATCTTTCCAAAGCGGGAAGCATAGTTCATCGAATTGCGCATGCGCACCATGCGCGCGTGCAGGCCGGCCGAAAACTGATGCACGAAGGGCTTGCCGTTGGCCGTGGCGATGTCGACGGCCTTTATTTCTCCGCCCGCCAGTACGTCGAGGGCCGCGTGAATATCAAGCGGGATCTTCAGCGAACGGGCAAAGAGGTTCATGGTGCCCGCCGGAACGACACCGAGCGGCAGACCAGCCTTCCAGGCGATCCCCGCCGCTGCCGAAATCGTGCCGTCGCCGCCGCCTGCCACCAGCGCGTCCACGCCCGGTTCGCCGACCGCGCGCTCCAGGGCATCGACAACCTCGTTCCCCGGGGTGACACGGCATTCGATCTCGTGGCCTGCGGCCCTGAACGCCTCGGTCGCGCGGGCGCAGTATTCCGTCATGTCGATGGTCCTGAACGTCCCGCCATCACGGTTAAAGACTGCCTTGACCTTCATCTTTCCTCGTCTTTCGGATGCCGGAGGGGCATGCGCCGCCGCCGATATCCAACGCAGCTGTGGCGTATTGGTTTCGTTCCGGAGAAATCATGATGCAGCGCCCAAAATTCAAGCCGGAAAGCGAAAGGGCTTTGCGGCGACGCACAAATACATGATAGGTATCAAATCGCATTTGAAGAGAAATGCCGGTCCGTCCGGGCATCTCTGACCCTCCAGAATTTCATCTCCCTTGCCAGGGCCGCAGCCAGCGGCCTGCCTCAGGTGGCTCCATGACCGATTGTACCGCTCTGCCTTCCACGCCTTCAGACCGCGCCCAGGCATCGCCGACGTTGACGCCGATGATGGTATTCCTGATCGAGCTCGCGCTTGCCGCCGGCGGCTTCGGCATCGGCACCGGCGAATTCGCCATCATGGGTCTCCTGCCTGACGTGGCGACCACCTACGGCGTCAGCGTTCCCGAGGCGGGCCGGGTCATCAGCGCCTATGCGCTCGGCGTCGTGGTCGGCGCGCCGATCATCGCGGTTCTTGCGGCCAAGCTCCCCCGCAAGACGCTGCTTCTTGCGCTGATGGGCGTCTTTGCGCTCGGCAATATCCTGTCGGCGCTGGCGCCCGATTTCCTGAGCTTTACGGCCCTGCGCTTCGTCACCGGCCTGCCGCATGGCGCCTATTTCGGCGTGGCGGCCCTGGTTGCCGCCTCCATGGTGCCACCGCACAGGCGGGCGCGCGCCGTTGGCCGCGTCATGCTGGGGCTTACCATCGCCACCCTGATCGGCACGCCGATCGCGACCTTTTTCGGCCAGTTGATGAGCTGGCGGGCGGCCTTTCTCATGGTCGGCGCCATCGGCGGGCTTACCGTCGTCCTGATCGCGCTCTATCTGCCAAAGGACAAGGTCGCGGAAGGCGCCAGCATCCGGCGCGAGCTCGGCGCTTTCGGCCGACTGCAGGTCTGGCTGACGCTCGCGGTAGCAGCCGTCGGTTTCGGCGGCATGTTCTCGATCTTCAGCTATATCGCCAAGACCACGACCGATACCGCCGGCCTGCCGGCCAGCATGGTGGCGATCGTGCTGGCGCTGTTCGGCATTGGCATGAATGTCGGAAACGTCGTCGGATCGCGCATGGCGGATTATTCGCTGAAGGGCACGATCGGCGGCATGCTGGCGTTCAACGTGGTGCTGATGGCGATCTTCTCGCTGACGGCGGCCGATCCGGTGATGCTGTGCATCTGCGTCTTCCTCACCGGCTGCGGCTTTGCCGCCTGCCCGGCCGTGCAGACCCGGCTGATGGACGTCGCGGCCGACGCCCAGACGCTTGCCGCCGCCTCCAATCACTCCGCCTTCAACATCGCCAACGCCCTCGGTGCCTGGCTCGGCGGCCTCGTGATTGCCCATGGATACGGCTATGGCGCCACCGGTTATGTCGGATCGGTGCTCTCGTTCCTCGGCCTCATGGTGTTCCTGATGTCGATCGCGCTAGAACGGAAACCGCAGGCAGTCGCCAACAAGGCGAGCGTCTGAGCGGGTCGTCTCAGGCCGCCGAGCGTTCGCCGCCCAACTCAAGTTCCGTCTCCGCCGAGGGATCGTCCGGCGTGACCACGTATTTCTTGCCGTCGCGGCAGACGACATGACGCTGGCCCCATTGCTCCAGCGCGAGGATCACCGGCCCGAGACTGCGTCCGAGCGAGGTCAGGCTGTAATCGACACGGGGCGGCACGACGGGAAAGACCGTCCGCTCGACGATACCGCTGTCCTCCAGTTCCCTGAGCTGCTTGGTCAGCATGCGCTGGGTGATGCTCTGCAGCTTGCGCTGCAGTTCCGAAAAGCGCAGCGTGCCGCTGGTGATGAGGTGATAGAGGATCACGCCCTTCCATTTTCCATCCAGAAGACTGAGCGTCGATTCGACGGGGCAGCCGGGAAAATTGTTCGTGAGCTTGGCGCGGGGTCGGGACATCAACAGTATCCTTTTTGATACTACCTACATTTTATGTCGCTACGGACAGAAAATGTGCATTCTTGCGAAGTCAGGACATATGTATCAATTGAATGGCGTGCTCACAATCCCAAGGAGATTTCCATGCGCGCAGTCGGTTACCTGAAGTCAGGCCCCATCTTGTCCGACGATTCCCTTCTCGACATCACGTTGCCCGAACCGGTGGCGGCCGGCCATGACCTGCTGGTCGAGGTCAAGGCCGTGTCCGTCAATCCGGTCGACACCAAGGTCCGGGCCGGAGCAACGCCGCCGGAAGGCGAATATCGCATCCTCGGCTTCGATGCATCGGGTGTGGTCAAGGCGGTCGGCGAGAAGGTCACGCTGTTCAAGCCCGGCGACAGAGTTTTCTATGCCGGTGCCATCAACCGGCCCGGCACCAATAGCGAGTTTCATCTGGTCGATGAACGGATCGTCGGGCGGATGCCCTCCTCGCTCGGCTTCGCCGAGGCCGCGGCCCTGCCGCTCACCGCCATCACGGCCTATGAGTCGATCTTCCACCGGCTCAAGGTCCAGGACAAGGTGCCGGGCGCCAACAATGCCATCCTGATGACCGGCGGCGCCGGCGGGGTCGGTTCCATCGCCATCCAGCTTGCCCGCGTCCTGACGGACCTGACCGTCATAGCCACCGCTTCGCGTCCGGAATCCGCCGAATGGGCAAGGGCGCTCGGCGCCCACCACGTGATCGACCACTCGAAGCCACTGGCGGCTGAATATTCAGCCTTGGGGATCGGCGCTCCGGCCTTCGTATTCTCCGTCACCGGCAGCGCCCAGCACCGGTTGCAAATCGCCGAACTGATCGCCCCGCAGGGCCGCGTGGTGCTGATCGACGACATGAAGGACGGTTATGACATCATGCCCTTCAAGGGCAAGGCGGTCTCCGTCCACTGGGAGATGATGTTCGCCCGTCCCGTCCACCAGACCGCCGACATGATCGAGCAGCACAAGCTCCTCAACCACGTCGCCGATCTCGTCGACGCCGGCAAGATCCGCACCACCCTGTCGCAGACGCTCGGGACCATCAATGCGGAAAACCTCAAGAAGGCCCACACGCTGATCGAGAGCGGCCGCACCACCGGCAAGGTCGTGCTGGAAGGTTTCTGAGGCAAAAAGGATACGGCGGCGGGGCTAGGTCTTCGCCGCCGGCAGTTTCAGCGGTCCGCTCGTCTTGACGCTGCGGATGGCGAAGTTCGACTGGATGTCGGTGACATGCGGCAGAACCAGCAACTTGTCGGTCAAAAGCGCTTCGTAGGCCGCAAGGTTTTCGACCACCACTTCGGCAAGAAAATCGGAATTGCCCGAAATCATGTAGCAGCCGACGACCTCGGGCAATGCCTGGAGCGCCTGCTGGAAGTCTTGGGCATGTTCCCGCGTGTGATGGGCGACCTTGAAGGTTACGAAAACGGTGAGCTCCAGGCCAACCGTTCCGCGATCGATATCGGCACGATAACCGCGAATGACACCGCTCTCCTCGAGGAGCCGTATTCGGCGAAGGCAGGGCGACGGCGACAGGTTTACCTGCTCGGCAATCTGGACATTGGTCGCGCGGGCGTCCTTTTGGAGCGCCTCGAGAATGGCCAGGTCGAATTTATCAAGTTTTGGCATATTCGAAACTCCAAACCTAGAATGATGCATCTTTCTGCCAATATGGTGTCCTTTACAGGCATAAATGGCAAGGACACACTGCTGCATATCGCGCTATCTTCATGCGACTGCATCAGGAGAGCCGCCATGACCACCATCAGCAACGCCACCCGACCGCCGCTTTCCGCCGGCCTCGGCGCTATCTCGGCACTGTCCGTCGTGCTGATCTGGGCCTCCTGGCTGATTTCGACGCGCCACAGCGTCGGCACCTCCCTTTCCGCGCTCGACCTCAGCCTGCTGCGTTACGGCGTGCCGGCTCTGGTGCTTGCTCCCGTCTGGCTCAGAACGGGGCTCTGGCCGAAGAAGACACCCAAACTGCCGCTGATCCTGATGGTTCTCGGTTCCGGCGCGCCGTTCTTCCAGGTGGTCGGTTTCGGGATGAAGTCAACGCCGGCTTCTGCGGCAGGCGTCCTGCTGCCGGGCGTCATGCCACTTGCCGTAGCGCTGATCGGCATCGTGCTTCTCGGGGAAAGGCCGGACCGGATGCGCAGGCTCGGCATGGCCGCGATCTTCTGCGGCGGCGTTCTTCTGCTGCTCGGCAGCCTTTCCACCGGCGTCCTGAGCTGGAAGAGCTATATCGTCCTGCCGATCGGTGCAACGCTCTGGGCCGTCTACACCCATGCCTTCCGGCACTCCGGGCTCTCGGCCTATGAGGGCGGTGCGCTGATCTGCGCCTGGTCGACGATCATCAACCTTGCGCTTGTTCCTTTCCTGGGCACGCATCTCTTCGATGCTCCAGTCAGCGAGACCGGCCTGCAGGTTCTCACCCAGGGCATATTGTCCGGGCTGTTGGCGACGATCCTTTACGGCAATGCCGTCAGAGCGCTCGGCGGCACGCAGGCCGCCGCCTATACCGCCGTCACTCCGGTTGCAGCCGCCCTCGGCGGCGCCGTCCTGCTCGGCGAACCTCTCGGCGCGCTGACGATTGCCGCAACGCTGGTCACCGGGGCCGGCGTACTTCTTTCGACCGGCATCCTCTCAAGGCGAAGCTGAAATTCGGGCCTTCAAGCCTGCAGCACCACGACCCGTCCGCCGACCTTGACACGCTCGTAGAGGTCGATGACGTCATGGTTCATCATGCGGACGCAGCCGGACGACATGGCCTGGCCAATCGACCATGGCTGGTTGGTGCCGTGAATGCGAAACATGGTGTCGTTGCCGCTGCGGTAAAGATAGATGGCGCGCGCACCGAGCGGATTGTTGATGCCGCCCGGAAGGCCGCCGGCATATTTCAGGTTCTTTTCCGGATCGCGGCGGATCATGTTGCCAGTCGGCGTCCAGGTCGGCCATTCGGCCTTGCGGCCGATATAGGCGGTGCCGGCCAGTGCATAGCCATTGCGGCCAACGCCGACGCCGTAACGCATGGCGCGGCCCTCGCCCAGAACGTAGTAGAGCCGCCGTGCCGGCGTGTCGACCACGATGGTTCCCGCGGCCTCCGCGGTTTCGTAAGCGACTTCCTGGCGACGCAGTTCCGGCTTGATCTTCTCGAGCGGGATCTTCTTCAGCGGATGAGGCTCTTCCGGACGATCGCCATACATCGCCTGCTGGTTCGGAACCGACTGGCAGCCCGCCACGAAGAGCGGCAATCCAATCAGCAGACCACGGCGCGAAATCGTCATTTTGATGTCCTCAATGTGTTCGTCGAATGACGGCAAATTAAGGAAATCATGGTTAATGCGGAGTTAATCGGTGGAAAAACCGGTAAATACTATCCCTGAATTGCGGGAATTACTTACTCCGCACGCAACAAGGCGGCACGAGTTCTGGACAGGCCTGCCTCTGCCAACAAGGCGAGAAGAATTCCGGCCGCAAGAGCCGCAATCAGGAAAGCCCCGTGCAAGGGCAGATGCAGCAATGGCACCAGCGCGAAGAAAAGCGCCGCGACCAAGCGCACCGCCACCGGTGCCAGCCCGACCAGACGGCGGAAGAAGGCATCCGCAGCCAGATAGACGGCAACACCCGGCGCTAGCAGCATTTCCGAACCGTGTCCTTCCTCTCCGCCCGGAGCGCCCACGGCCGCCTTGAGACCGGCTGCCACGAGGATGAGGCCCGCGATCATCGCAAGGTGGCCGATCGTATAACCGAACAGAGCAATGCGTGTCCGCCGCCGGTTGTCGGCCGCGAGCATGATGTGTTCGGCGCGCTCGTCATCCGCATCGAAATAGCTCCACCACAACAGGGCGATGAGAGCGATCCCGAGGGCGAGGCGCATTATCGTCGCGGCATTCAGCGGGCCGTCGCCGATACCGGCTCCCACCGCGATGATCGTCTCCCCAAGCACGATGATGAGCAGCAGACCATGGCGCTCGACGAAATGTGCGGGGTCGAGCGCAAACCCCTCGCCGGTGTTCATCACCGCCACCGACAGATAGAGGGCTGCGGGCGCGAGAAGCAGAACCCAGCTCCATTCCGCATCGATCACTCCTCCGGCAAGCACCAGCAGGGCCGCGAAAAGATTGAATGGCACGATGCGCAGCATGGCCAGCGCGGCTGCGCGTCCGCCTTGCGCAGCAAAGGCGACGAAATGCAGGACGACGACGAAGAGATAGGCCAGCCCGAAGGTCAGGCGACCTTCTCCCTCGGTGGCAGAAGAGCTCAGGGCCATCACCATGAAGCCCGCCATGGCCGCCATCAAAACGAGCCGCATCGTCTTGGGCGTGTGGGCATGGTTGGTGAGCCAGATATAGCCGCCATACATCCACCAGACGAGCATCAGCACGGCAAAGGCGTGCAGATAGTCAACCGCCCCATGGGCATGCTCGACGAGGTGGGTGATACGGGTAATCGTGTAGACGAAGACCAGATCGAAGAAGAGTTCGATGGTCTGGGCTCGAAACTGTGGCTTGCCGTTTTCGATATGGTCGCTCATATCACTCGCCCCCCGGTCAGCCCTGATTGCCAGACTATAAAGAGAGATTTCCCTGAAATTCTTTGGCCCGCAAGCTCAACGGCAAGAAAAATATACGGAACGGCGAATTTTGATAATTGCCAATATTTGAAAGATGCGCAAACTCGCCAGTCGTTAACCTGGGGGACGAGATTACATGAACAGTGTCATTACATCGATCACTGCGACCACATGGTTCGGCTATGTAGCACGCATCCTGCTCACCTACATATTCTGGGCAAGCGGCGTCTCCAAGCTCGTGGACTTTCCAGCAGCGGTTGCGGAGATGCAGCATTTCGGTCTCAATCCACCGGCTTTCTTTGCGGTCGCAACCATTTTCGTGCAGCTCGCCGGCTCCCTGCTGGTCATTCTCAACCGATGGACCTGGCTCGGGGCGGGTGCGCTCGGCGTCTTCACCGCGCTCACCATTCCGATCGCCCACACGTTCTGGAGGATGGAGGAGCCGCTGAAGACCGTTGAGTTCTACCTGGTGATGGAGCATATCACCGTGATCGGCGGCCTGATGGTCGCTGCGTGGAAAGCAGGCAGGTGAGGCCGGTCGGCGGGACGACGCGGAGAGCGTCCGCCGCCGGTCAGGACATTCACGTTCCCGCCGCGAGTTGTGCGGGCTGACGCAGTCCGATCATCACGCCGAGAAGCGCCAGTCCTCCGCCGATGACATGGAAGCTCTCCAGCCGCTCGCCGAGCAGGATCATCGCCAGCGCTGCGACCAGCACCGGAAAGAGATTGAAGAACATCGAGGAGCGGGCGGCGCCAAGCTCGCGCACGGCGATCATCCACATGAACGGGCCGAGCAGCGAGGTCGGCAGCGCCGCATAGAGAACCAGCGGCAGATTGGCGGCCGTGAGTGGGCTCTTTTCGCTGGCCAGCCAGAACGGCAGGAGGATCAACACCGCCGCGCCGATCTGCCACCAGAGCTGCAGCCAGGTGGAAATCGGAATACGCCAACGCTTGAGCAGCACCCCGTAAAGCGCGCTGGAAAAGACCGCGACGATCATCAGCCCATCCCCGACATGCACACCGCCCTCAATCAGATTGGAGATGTTCCCGCGCGCGGTCAGGTAGAGAAGGCCGGCAAAGGAGACGATACCTCCGATGATGCGGGTCACGGCAAGCCTCTCGTCGGCGATGAGCGCCGCCAGAAAGGTTGAAATCAGGGGAACGAGGGCGATCAGCACACCCATGTTGACGGCGGTGGTGGTCTTGGCCGCTTCATAGGCAAGGCTCTGATAGGCAACCATGCCCATCAATCCCAGGAAGGCAAGCTTTGGAGCATAACGCAGGCTGACGTGCCGTTCGCTCCAGGCGGAACGCAGCACGAAGGGCGCCAGCACGAGAAAAGCGATGACCCAGCGATAGAAGGCGATCGAGGCCGGATGAATGACATCGATCGCGGCCTTGCTGACAATGGTATTGCCGGACCAGATGACGACGGTGGCAAGCGCCAGCAAAACCGGCATCATCGGCAAGCCATTGTCCGATCCACTTTCCCGCTGCTGAAACTTCGCCATGGCCGCCTCGCATTGTTACGCTCGGCATCTCTCTAGCAAATGTCTAAATCTCGCAATATAACGAATATCAGACAAAATGTTACGAGGAGACGCCATGCCGATCCAGTACGGCCACATCGACGGGGAGCCGCCCCGGCCGGTTTTCCTGCGCACCGAGTACTATCGTGCGGGAACCGTCTTCCCGTCGCGCCGGCAGGCCTGGGCCGAACTGAACTACGCGCTCGAAGGCGTCTCTGAAATCACCATCGAGGGGGTGCCATTTCTGTCGCCGCCCCATTATGCGATCTGGATTCCGGCGGGTTTCAGCCATCAGGCGGTCAATCGTCACGACATCCGCTATGCCACCGCCTATATCGAGGCATCGTTATGCGCGGACCTGCCGCAGGAACCCTGCACCCTCGGCCTCAGCCCGCTGCTGAAGGCGATCTTCGCGGATTTCGATGCGCGGGGCGTGCGCCATCCCCGCAGTGACGCCGATCTCAGGCTCGCCATGGCGATCGTCGATCAGGTCCGGGTCGCGCCGCGCTTCCTGCATTACCTGCCCGCAACGGACGACCCGCTGCTGGCCCCCGTATTGCGCGCCCTGCAAGACGATCCGGGCGATCGTCGCTCGGCCGCCGAATGGGCCCGGCTCAGCGGCACGACGGAGCGCACGCTGGCGAGGCGATGCCAGGACCTTCTCGGCATGCCGTTCAACGACTGGCGACAACGGCTGAAGCTGGTCACGGCGCTTTCCCTGCTCGAGGAGGGACACAGCGTCCAATCGGTTTCGCACCGGCTGGGCTATGGCAACACATCGGCCTTCATCGCCATGTTCCGGCGATTGACCGGAACGAGCCCATCGCAAATGCGCAGCAACCAGAAAAAAGGCCCGCCGGAATGACGGGCCCTGTGTCATCGGGTGGAAAGAGTTCCGCTTTCAGATGCCGTCGATGGCATGGAGCCAGCCATGCCTGTCATTGCTCTGGCCGCGCTGGATGCCGACCAGCGTGTCGCGAAGCTTCGTGGTGAGCGGGCCGGTCTCGCCCCCGCCGATGCTGAATTCACCCTCCGGATACTTGACCGTGCCGATGGCGGCAACCACGGCGGCAGTGCCGCAGGCAAAGGCTTCCCTGAGCTTGCCGCTCTGCGCATCGGCCTTCCATTCCTCGAAGGAATAGGGCTTTTCATGAACGGTGACGCCCTCCTCGCGGGCAAGCGAGATCAGTGACTTGCGGGTGATGCCCGGCAGGATCGTACCGCCAAGCGGCGGGGTGACGATCGATCCGTCCTCGAAGACGAAGAAGACGTTCATGCCGCCCAATTCCTCGACCCACTTGTGTTCGGCGGCATCGAGAAAGACGACCTGATCGCAACCCTTGGCATAGGCTTCGGCCTGGGCGACGAGGCTTGCAGCATAATTGCCGCCGCACTTCGCGGCGCCGGTTCCGCCGGGAGCCGCACGGGTATAATGTTCGGAAACCCAGATGCTGACCGGCTTGGCGCCGCCCTTGAAATAGGGGCCGACCGGCGAGGCGATGACGCAGAAGATGTATTCCTTCGACGGGCGCACACCGAGGAAGTTCTCGCTGGCGAACATGAAGGGGCGCAGATAGAGGCTTGCGCCCTCGCCTTGCGGTATCCACTTGGCGTCGATGCGAACGAGTTTTTCGACCGCTTCGAGGAAGGCCTCTTCCGGCAGTTCCGGCATGGCCATGCGGCGGGCCGACTCGTTGAAGCGGCGGGCATTCTCCTCGGGGCGGAAGAGCACGGCGCGACCATCGGCCGTGCGATAGGCTTTCATGCCCTCGAAGATTTCCTGGGCGTAATGCAGAACGCTCGATGCCGGATCGATCGGGAACGGTGCGCGCGCCGTCACCTCGGCGGAATGCCAGCCTTTGCCCTCGCTCCAGCGGATCACCGCCATGTGGTCGGAGAAGAGCGTGCCGAAACCGAGGCTTTCGAAGGCCTTGAGGCGATCGGCTTCGGGCATCGGACTGGTATTCGGCTTGATATCGAAGGTAAGGCGGGGCGTTTCGGCTTGCATGGACGATGATCTTTCAAGTGATCTTGGAGGTGGCGCAAACTGCCGCTTCGGCCGGGATTTTTCAAGGCATTTCGTGAGAGCGGGGCAAAGTCATGCCGGCCGCGCCCAACCATCGCGCTACACGGGTCGAGCGAGGTCCGGCGGCCGGTCACGGATCGTTGCTGTCGTCCGGATCGTCGGCACATGGCCAGCCGGCGGGAGCCTTCAGTCCGGGCGGCAGGCGGGTGGAGGCGTCACCGCAGGCGAGGTCGACCTGCTCCTGCTCCAGACCGGTAGCGGCAGAAAGATCGAGACCCTCGATGCGCGCCAGCAACAGGAAGGCGTTGCGAAAATCCAGCGGCCCGGTGAAGACCGCATCGTTCAGCCGGGCACGCGCCAGATTGGCCATGGTGAAGCGGCTGCCTGTGATCGTCGCCCCGCGGAAATCGGCCCGGCCGAGTTCGGCCTTGGTGAAATCGGTGCCCGTCAATTGCGCCTCACGGAAGTCTGCGCGCTGGATCTCGGCATTGACGAAGGTAGCGCCGTCGGCGGCACTGCGGGCGAAATTGCTTCTGTAGGCCTCGACCTTGTTGAAGTTGGCGCCCTCGAGCTTGGCGGCGACGAAGGATGTCCGGACCATCTTGGCCTTTTCGAGATTGGCGGATTTCATCGAGGAGCCACGCAGATCGGTGAAGCTGAAATCGGCCTTGGCGAGATTGGCACCGTCAAGCTCGCTTTCCGTGATGATGAGCATCGACTTCTTGCAACCGCTCCAGTCGGCGCCCGGCTGCGCGTAACTGCGGCAATCCCCGGCCTTCGCCTCGCCGGCGCCGGCCGCAACCGACAGCAGCAGCATCGCGGCCCAGGCTGCAGTCCGCCGCGACGTCAACCGCGCACCATCCAGGATCGTCATCATTTCGCTCCGCAAACCGATACCGAGCGCAACCGCGCGCCGTCACACCCTTTATCTAGGAAAACTGCGGCGTCATTCAAACAGGGAAAGTTGGACAAACCGGTAATTTCATCGAGCCGCCTACCGGGCGGCCCGATGCACAGGCGCTTGCCAGTCGTCGTTCCCGGTCCTTTCACGGATGCCGGTCAGACATGCGCTATGCGGCGGCTGCTAGTTCCACTGCTGGCTACGCCACTCCCAGGGAGTGACCTTGCCATCCTTGTCACCATCCGCGGCCTCGAAACGTGCCTTGGCATTGGCAATGAACTCGGCCTGAGAAACGCTCTCGTTCTTGTCCGTGTCCATGGTGCCGAAGCGGTCGCTCTTTTGCTTTTCCCGCTCAGCCTGCCGGCTCTTGTTCCAGCCATTCTGCGGCCCCATGCGAACGGCCATGTACTCTTCCATGGTCAGTTCGGCGTTGTCGTCCGAATCCATTGCGGCGAACACATCTTCCGCCGCCGAGGCCGCTTCTTCCGCGCTGATGACGCCGTTTTCGTCCGCGTCGATGATCGGGAACCGGCCACGCCCGGGTGCATTCATCATCATGCCGCCACGGCCCCAACCGGGACCCCCGCCAGCTCCATAGGACTGTGCTTCGGCGACACCTGCCACAAGAGCTGCGGCAAGGGAAAGGGTCACAAATGTCTTCAGCTTCCGTACCATCCGCTCAATCCTCCAACAATTCCGGTGCAAGGGTCAGGCCGACGGACCGCTCCCGGTCCCATCGGACAAGTCACATATTACATTCCTAATTCATATAAACATTGATATGTATCAATACCCCCGCGCGGGCGCCCGCAGCAGCGCGCATGCCGCGGCTCAAAACGACTGCACCCGACGTCTGGCAGGACGTCGGGTGCAGGATCGTCTGGTGCTGAAATCTCGCGTGCTCGGAAACCTTGCCGGATATCCGAGGACAAGGCCTGTCACATGTTCGGATAAACCGGCCCTTCGCCACCCTGCGGCGGCACCCAGTTGATGTTCTGGTTGGGGTCCTTGATGTCACAGGTCTTGCAGTGCACGCAGTTCTGCGCGTTGATGACGTAGTTCATCTCGCCATCCTTCTCGACCCATTCATAGACGCCCGCGGGACAGTAGCGCGTCGACGGACCGGCATAGACGCCGAGTTCGGACGACGTCTGCAGGGCGATGTCCTTCACCTGGAGGTGGACCGGCTGGTCCTCCTCGTGGTTGGTGTTGGATAGAAACACCGAGGACAGGCGGTCGAAGGTCAATACCCCGTCCGGTTTCGGATAGGCGATCGGGGTGTGCCTGGACGCCGGTTCCAGCGACTGGGCGTCGGTCTTGCCGTGCTTCAGCGTGAAGGGCGAGGTTCCGAAGATCTGGTTGATCCACATGTCGAGACCGCCGAGCGCCACGCCGACCGCCGTGCCGAACCTCGACCACAGCGGCTTGACGTTGCGAACGCGCTTCAGATCCTTGCCGATATCGGTCGAACGCCATTCGTTCTCGATCTCGACCGGCTCGTCATTGGCGCGGCCGGCAGCAATCGCCTCGGCGATCTTTTCGGCGGCCAGCATGCCCGACAGCACCGCATTGTGCGAGCCCTTGATGCGCGGCACGTTGACGAAGCCGGCGGAACAGCCGATCAGCGCACCGCCCGGGAAGGAGAGCTTCGGCACCGACTGGTAGCCGCCCTCGGTGATCGCGCGGGCGCCGTAGGACAGGCGCTTCGCGCCGTCGAAGGTCGGGGCGATGGCCGGGTGGGTCTTGAACCGCTGGAACTCTTCGAACGGGAAGAGATAGGGGTTCTTATAGTTCAGGTGGACGACGAAACCGACCGCCACGAGATTGTCTTCGAGATGATAAAGGAAAGAGCCGCCGCCGGTCTTCATGCCGAGCGGCCAGCCGAAGGAATGCTGAACGAGGCCGGGCTTGTGGTTCTCCGGCTTGACCTGCCAGAGCTCCTTGAGACCGATACCGAACTTCTGCGGCTCGCGATCCTTCTGCAGATCGAATTTCGCGATGAGCTGCTTGGCGAGCGAACCGCGCACGCCCTCGCCGATCAGTACATACTTGCCGAGCAGCGCCATGCCGCGCGTGTAGTTCGGACCCGGCTCGCCGTTCTTCTCGATGCCCATATCGCCGGTGGCGACGCCGATCACGGCGCCTTCGTCGTTGTAGAGCACTTCGGTCGCGGCAAAGCCCGGATAAATCTCGACGCCGAGGGCTTCCGCATGGGTCGCCAGCCAGCGACAGACATTGCCGAGCGAGACGATGTAGTTGCCGTGATTGTTCATCAAGGGCGGCATGAAGGCATTCGGCAGGCGGACGGAGCCGGCAGGCCCGAGGAAGAGGAAGTGGTCGTCGGTCACAGGCGTCTTGAACGGATGGTCCGCTTCGTTGCGCCACTCCGGCAACAGGCGGTCGATACCAACAGGGTCGACGACGGCGCCGGAGAGAATGTGGGCTCCGACTTCGGCGCCCTTTTCCAGCACGACGACGGAAAGCTCGGGATTGACCTGTTTCAGCCGGATCGCCGCCGAAAGGCCCGCCGGCCCTCCCCCGACAATCACCACGTCGAATTCCATGCTTTCGCGTTCGGGCAGTTCCATCGCTTCGCTCATTGTCCTCTCCGCTCGACCGATCCCCTTTTATCCGGCTTCTTCCTTGTCAAAACACAAGCGGCTTGTCGAGCCGGGATGCGACACGCTCTGGCCCGAAATTATGGTATGGGATCATTCCCGCACAGAATATCTACCGTTTACGTTCACGTCAATTATATGCGCTGCGCCATCCTGACGCGCCATGCTCGTGACCGCGTGCCCCATAGATCCGTCGATGGTGTCAGCAATGGAGACCGAGAGCATCGAATGAAAAGGGCGCGTATTCCACACGCCCCCTTCCCCGACATGAGGCGGTGGCCGGTCTTACAGCCAGCCGCGCCGCTTGAAATAGAGGAACGGCAGGGCAGCCGACGCCACCATCAGCATCATCGCCCAGGGATAACCGATATCCCAGCGCAGTTCCGGCATGGATTCGAAGTTCATGCCATAGACCGAGGCAACCAGCGTCGGCGGCAGGAAGACGACCGAGGCGACCGTGAAGATCTTGATGATCTGGTTCTGCTCGAGATTGATGAGCCCAAGCGTCGCATCCAGCAGGAAATTGACCTTGCCCGACAGGAAGGCCGCATGATCCCCGAGCGAGGAGGCATCGCGCTGGACCATCTTCACCCGCTGGCGGACTTCCTTGCTCGGCTTGCGCTGCGGCGTCTCCAGCGCGGCATGATAGGCAACCAGCCGGGAGATGCTGACGAGGCTTTCGCGCACACCGCTCAGGAAATCGCCCTTTTGCCCGAGGTGCTCGATCAGCGACTGCAGGTCCTGGGTCTTTTTGGTGGAAGGCGACGCCTTGCTGCGGAACACCTCGCGCGAGATACCGTCGATCTCGTTGCCGATGCGCTCCAGCACGTCCGCCATGCGATCGACGATCGACTCGATCACACCGATCATGACCTCCTCGCCGCAGCCATAGGCCTGGGCATTGACACGCAAGGCCCGGTGGACGAAGGCGACGAAGGGCTTCGGCTCGGCATAGCGCACCGTAACCAGCGTCGCGCCCTTGAGAATGAAGGTGATCGGCGTCTTCGTCGGCTCGCCATTGTCGAGATTGGTCAGCGCCGTCAGCGTCATGAACTCGGCTCCGTCCTCCTGGTAGAGGCGGGCGGAAAGCTCGATTTCCTCCATCTCGTCGCGGGTCGGGATGGAAAGCTGAAGGGCCTGCTCGACATGCCGGCTTTCCTCCGGAGTCGGGCTTACGAGATCGTACCAGAGGACCGGAGCGGCGGCCTCGGTGGCGTTGTTTTCGATGATGTCGATTTCGGAATTGTCACGCAGAACAAGGCGTTCTGCTTCGCGGAGATAGATGCGCAGCATGGACATGCTCCTTCAGGGCTTTTTGCCATCCGGAGCAGGCGCGAAGATCGGACCTGTTACCGGAGGGAACGGCGGGTTTGGTTCGAACTTCGACTGGAAGGATCCATTGCGATATCCTCGGGTTGAGACGCGATCCTGTCGCGACGCACATCAGATGATCCCAAATCGCGGCAGGATCAAGCCCAAAATTCCGCATTGCGAAAGTTTAACGAAGGCAGGCTAGATGCAGAACGGAAGGCACGCGCGCTTGCCAAAAAAGCCGCATGGGTGCATGGCAATCGGAAAAGCTCCGCCTCTCCCGCAGAGGGCCCATCGTCCGGATTTCGCCACCATGCCAGCCGCTCCCCGCCTCTCGCCAGCCGACCTTGCCGAACGCCTGTCGGAGCTTCATCCCGAACTCACCATTCTCGGTCCCTCGGAACTTACCGGACGCCATGCGGGCGAGCATCCCGACAATTTTGCGGGCGGCGTCATGGCCCAGCCGGGATCGAGCGAGGCGGCTGCGGCGCTCGTCCGCTGGTGCGCGGACAACAGCGTCGCGATCGTGCCGCAGGGCGGCCTGACCGGCCTCGTCGGCGGCAATGTCAGCCATGCCGGCGAAGTGATCCTGTCTTCATCGCGGTTGAACCGCATCCTGGCCATTCACGCCGACGAGATGACGGTCGAGGTCGAGGCGGGCGTGGCTCTCGAGACGCTGCAGCAGGCAGTGGCCCCCCACGGCCTGACGACCGGGATCGACCTCGGCTCGCGCGGCACCGCCACCGTCGGCGGCATGGTCTCCACCAATGCCGGCGGCATTCTCGCCTTCCGCAACGGCGTCATGCGCCATCAGGTTCTTGGGCTGGAGGCGATCCTGCCCTCCGGCGAGATCTATTCGGACATGACGCGGGTGGTGAAGGTTTCCGCCGGACCCGATCTCAAGCATCTCTTCATCGGCGGTGAAGGCGCCTTCGGCTTCGTCACGAAGGTCGTGCTGAAACTCGAGCCCCTTCGCCCTCACCGTGCCACGGCCTTTATCGGCGTTGCGGACGCAGCCGCGGCGCTTTCGGTCATCAGGCATTTCCGCTCGCTGCCGGCCGTTACATTGGAGGGCGCCGAAATGATGTGGCCGCGCTATATCCGCGACCATGCGAAACTGAAGAATTTCGATCTCTCATGGCTCGAAGACGATGCCGGCGCCTTGCTGATCGAAGTTTCCGCGGAGACGGTCGAACGGGCGACGGCGGCACTGGAAGAAGGCCTCGAGACGCTCTGGGAACCGGCGGATCTCAAGGGCGGCATCATCGCCCAGTCGCTCGAGCAGGCCCGCAGGTTCTGGGATATACGCGAGGACTCCGGTTTCTACTATGCGGACATTCCCGGCGCAGCCTCCTTCGACATTTCCGTGCCACCAACCGGTCTGGACGCCTATGTCGCCGGCCTTCATGCGCGGTTGAGAGCCATCGATGCGACCTATGACGCCTATGTCTACGGCCATATCGCCGACGGCAATCTGCATATCACCCTCATCAGGCGGGGACCGCTGATGGAAGCCGAGCTGCTCGCCGTTGAAGGCGCAGTCTATTTTGGCGTGCAGGAAGCGGGCGGAAGCTTTTCCGCCGAGCACGGCGTCGGTTTCGAGAAGCGTCACGGCTATGAAACCTGCATATCGCCGGAAAAACGGGCGCTTGCCCGTGCGATCAAGCAGGCGCTCGACCCGAAGGCTATGTTCAATCCGGGGAAAGTGCCTTTCGCCTGACTTGCGGTTTCCGCGCCTCGCCCCGCGCCTTCACCTGCCCGCAACGAAGAGACGCACACCCGCATCGTTCAGCTTGCGCAGCAGATCGGCATCCGGCAGCGCGTCGCAGACCAGTTCATGAATATCGGCCAGTCCGCCGAGCTTCACCAGGGCGCGGCGGCCGAACTTGCTGCTGTCGACGGCGAGGATGATAGTTTCCGCCTGCTTCATCGCCGCCTGGACGGCCGCCACTTCGGCATGGTCGTCGTCCCCGATATCGCCGGCCGAATCGATCCCGCTCACCGAGATGATGGCGGTATCGAACTTGAACTTGCTGATGAATTCCGGCGTATCCTGACGGAACACGCCGCCATCCACCCGACGGACGAAACCACCCGGTACCGCAACCGTGAAATCCGCGCCCTCGCTCAGAACCGTCGCGACGCGCAGGCTGTAAGTCACGACCCTGAGGCCCTTGTGCCCGAGAAGAGCGCGGGAGACGGCCTCGCACGTCGTTCCGGTGTCGATGAAGATTGCCGAACCATCCTTGACCCGCTCGACGACGGCTGCACCGATGCGCTCCTTGGCTTCGGCATTTTCGACGCGCCGGGCGCGCAGGACGCCGGGGTCGATCGGATGGGCGACCGTTGCGCCGCCATGCAGGCGACGCACCTTGCCGGCCATCTCCAGTTCCTGAATGTCCCTTCGCGCCGTCTGGGTCGTGACGGAGAAGCGCGTGGCGATCTCCTCGAGCGAGATGTAGCGGTACTGTTCGAGATGCTGCATCAGGCTGTGCTGACGGCGTGTCTTTTTGTCCATTGTCTTTTTCGTACCCTCCGGCTGTCCGCCCCTGCCCGGATTTCGATTTATCGCGAGGGAACCATATCGCCGGCAAAATGCAAGCAACCGCAACGCGTCACCAACAGAAACAACGAAGGCGGGCCTAAACCCGCCTTCACTTTTCCAGATGGTTGTTTCAAATCAGAACTTCAGCTTGAAGCCGGCGTTGATGCCGTGATCGGCCCCGTCGGCGGCGAACTCGCCGACGTAGTTGACGAAGACCGAGGAGTTTTTCGCGACATCGAAGTCGACACCGGCCTTGACGACGGCTGCATCGCGATTGGCGGAAGCGCCCTCGATGTCGAAGACCGAGCCGCCGGCCAGCGCCATGGACGTCTCCGGCGTGATATCGCCGAAGGCATGCCGCCAGGAGGCCTGTCCCTTGAGGCGAACCATCGTGCCGCCGATGTCGAACGTCGTTGCCGCACGCAGACCGATGTTGGCGAAGGTCACGTCGTAGGTGGCGTCATCGACGGAGAGTGCCGCAGCGCCGCCGTCTTCCGTGAAGCCGTCCGTCGAGACATGGACCTGGGCCAGACCGACGAAGGGCTCGAACACCGCCTCGCCAAGCTGCATACGATAGGCCGCCTCGCCGAAGAGCTGCGCGGTTGCCGCATCGTAATCGGCGTTCAGGCTGTCGGTGAAATTGCCAAAGGCGATGTCGCGGTCGGCCTCGATCGCGTTCCAGCCATAGCTGCCGCCGAAATTCAGGCGCAGTGCGCCGAACTGGGAGGAACCGTAGAAGCCGAGGATGTAGCTGTCGGCGTCGGCGGAAGCCGGCTGGCCGGCCTGGGAGAAGGAGGAACGGCCATACCCCCCGAGAATGCCGAGGCGCAGGTCTTCCGACACCATGCCGTCGATGCCCATCAAGAGGCCGCCGGTGCTGCGGTCGAGCTGATCCACGCCGCTGCCATCGGTCGACCCCCTGGAACCGAAGCCCTGGCTCCAGGCCTGATATCCGGAGGCGTCGTCGCCCGACTGACCCGAAGCGCCCTCGGCGGGACCCATGCCATTCAGCCGCTGCTCGACGGCATCTCGGACAAAGCGGCTGTCGTCGGCGAGTGCACCGGCGATCGAGGGATAGATTTCGCCGGATACCTGATGGAAGGCTTCGTCGGCCGTTGCCGCGTCCAGCCTGAGGACGGCGTCGTAGAGGTCGTTGCCGCTGCCGAGGCTTTCGATGCCGCCGGCGGTGGCGATACGGTTGCGCGTGGTGGCGACGCTGCCGAAGCCGAGATTGTTGCGCTCAAGCCGCAAGGTGACGCCCGTGGCGGAATAAAGCAGGTCCGGAGACAGGAAGGCGAAATCCGACCCGACGCTGTCGAACTGACCGGAGATGCCGACGCCGGCGGAGAGGATCTGGTAGTCGGTCATCGGATCGAAATCGCTGCCGGCCGCGATGAAGTAGAGCGAGCCGCCGTTGATGAAGATCGAGCCGGAGGCCGCGATCATGTCGGAATTGCCGCTGCCGTCGACTTCGGCCTCGTAGGTTGAGCCCGCCTCGAAGGTCACGTCGCCTGCGACATTCAGCCGACCGATGGAATTGCCGGGCGCGACCGTGCCGCCGGACGCGACCAGGAGATCGCCGACAGTGCCGTTGCCGCCGAGAATGCCGCCATTCAGAACAGTGGTCAGGACGGAGTCCTCGATCGAACCGTTGACGGCCAGACGCCCCTCGGCAACGATGGTTTCGCCTGTGTAGCTGTTGTCGGCGGTGAGGTTCAGAGCGCCGGCGCCGGCCTTGGTGAACGAACCGATGCCGGAAATCTCGCGCGCGATCGTCACCCTGTTGGCGGGATCGTCGACATCGATGGTGCCGCCGCCCGCTTCGAGGATCACGGAACGGTCGAGTGCGGTCATAGCCGTGCCGGCGATCTTCAAAGTACCGTCGTCGAGGCGCAGTTCCGCCGCCGAGGTGCCGAGGGCCGCATCCTCGTCGACGATGACCGTGCCGCCATCCGTGACGAGCGTTTCGTCGATGAAGCTGTGGTCGTCGATACAGTATTCCTGGATGGCCTGCTGGAAACGCGGATCGGTGCTCTTGCAATCGAGGAGCGTCTTCTTTTCGGCCGTGGTCAGGCCGGTCAGGATCGGCATGCCTTCATCGTCGGAGACCTGGCCGAGATAAAGGTCGGTGCGCATGTTGTTGCGGGTCAGATAGAAGACCTTGCCGTTTTCCTCGAAAACGGGGGCATCCGTACCCCAGACCAGTCGCGTCTGGCCGGTCACGCCGGCAGCATCGGTGTATTTCTCGAGCGCCGGGCCGATCCACTTCATGGTGTGGGCTACCGGCTCGTGGTCCGAAAGCGGGGTGGTGCCGTCGTTGGCATAACCGACATCGTCCAGAACGCCGACATAGGGATCGGAAGGATCGTCGGCGATGATCCACCACTTGCCGTAGGGCCGAGAGACGAGGAAGTGGTCGATCTTGACCCGGTCCCAGCTCGTCCAGGTGTTGGTCGCATCCTCGCCATGGGAAGGCCATGTGGTGCTGCCGTCGTTCAGGTCGTGCGGCGCGTAGGTTTCCCGCTCGCTCTCGTTCTGCAGAAGAATATACTGCTTCTTCAGAAGGTTCATGGTCTGCGGCGTGTTCGAGGTCACAGGATATGTCTCGTCCTCGAAGGTCAGGCCATTATCGGCCATGTCCTTGGCGACGATTTCCTCCCACTGGCGCCAGCTCATCTGCGAGATGCTGGTCAGCCCCGGATAATCACTCCGGTGCGCATCGAAATAGGCCTGGATCACATTGCGATAATGCTCGCTGCCGTTTCCGTCGGTCGCCTTCATGCTGTCCACATAGGCCTGGAATTCGGCTTCCCGGCCCTCGGGCGTGTATTCGCTTGCAAGGTCCAGCCACAGATCCGAGCTGCCGCCATCGATGATTGTGCGCGCGAAGAGATAAGCCTGCTGTTCGGCATTGTGGAGGCCACGCTCGGAGAGGTCCCCGGCGTTGAAATCGCCGACGATCATGACCGGCGCATCCGTCGAGAGGGCCCATTCGTTGAGCGCCTTCGCCTGGGTAACGCGATTGTCGGCCTCGTCGTAATAGTTCAGGTGAACCGAGCCGACGATGGTCGTCGGCACGCCGTTCTGGTTGTCAAGGGTAACGTAGCTGACCGCCGGTCCGCCATTCGGAAGCGTCGTGTTGCCGGAAGTTCCGGGCAGGCGATAGGTGACGCCGACATCGCTCGTCTGCGTGCTCGTATAGGTACCGAGCCCGGCATTTGCGAGAATGCCGGGGATCTGCGCCGAATAGGTGCTGTTGGCCCGCAGTTCCTGGAAGGCCATGATGTCGTAGGCCCCGTTGATGAGAAAATCGGAAATCTGGGAAGCGTCTGGCTTGAAGCGGTCGAGCCAGGTGTTGAGCGACAGCACCCGGAAAGTGCCTTCATCCGCGGCCTGGGCGGAACCGAGCGAAGCTCCGAGGAAGGCCGCTCCACAGAGCAAAACACCAAGGCGGCGGCGCGAAAGACTGGCTGCCATATTTTTCATATGATTATGATAGATTTTTGACATTTAATCACCATGACGAGCTAATTTTGGGGCGAAACCGGGCATTTTCCCGTTCGTCAATGGTTATCTCAAAGTTAAATGTAACCTTTGTGACATTTTCAACCAAGCTCTGTCGGCGGCAAGCGGGACCGAAACGCCGGAGCCCGCTCCATCCCGGCGCTCGACAAGGCAGCGGGCAAAGTCATCCCCTCCGACAATCCCGGAGGCCTTTCCTTTCGCACCGCGCCCTTGCTAACGTAGGATCAAAGCAATCACGTCACGGGAAGGACTCACACATGGATCTCGGCATCAAGGGAAAGCGGGCACTGGTACTGGCTTCCTCGCGCGGACTTGGCCTCGGCATCGCCAGGGCGCTGGCGGCGGAGGGCGCGCATGTGCTGCTGTGCGGCCGTAGCGGCGAGAAGCTGAAGGCCAATTGCGAGGCCATCAATGCCGCAGGCCAGGGCAAGGCCGATCATGTCGTGGCCGATCTTTCGGATGCCGATTTCGTCGATACCATGCTGGCCGCCGTTCACCAGAAACTCGGGGGCATCGACATTCTCGTCAACAATACCGGCGGCCCGACGCCCGGAACCGCAGAGGAAATGACGCCGGAAAAGCTTTACAACTTCTTTCAGAGCATGGTGGTCCGGGTCATCACGCTGACCAACGCACTGCTGCCGCTGATGAAGACGCAGGGCTTCGGCCGCATCGTCACCGTCGCCTCCTCCGGCGTGTTCGAGCCGATCCCCAATCTTGCGCTTTCCAACACCCTGCGTTCGGCGCTGGTCGGCTGGAACAAGACGATCTCCACGGAAGTCGCTTCCTATGGCGTGACCGCCAACATGATCCTGCCCGGCCGCATCCACACCGACCGCATCGAGGAACTCGACAGCGCCAATGCCCAGCGGACCGGCCGCACCATCGAGGAGGTTCGCGCCGCATCGATCAGGACCATTCCGGCCGGACGACTGGGCATGGTTGAGGAATTTGCCGCCGCCGCCGCGTTCCTGTGCTCGCAGCCCGCCAGCTACATCACCGGCACGATGCTGAGGGTCGATGGCGGCGCGGCCCGCTCGATCTGAGACCCGACCCTGAGATTGACGATCCCGCGCATCTCAGGGTGCGCGGGGTTTTCCGGCTTCCGCCGCCGTTTTCAAACCCCTGAAAACGCTGGATTTCGCCGGTTTTTCGACTATAGTAGATGCGACAATTTGTTCCATGGGAGGAGAAATATGGAGCATATTCGACAGCTACTGACGATCGTCGGAGGCCTGATTATCGTCGTCGGCGCGGCCTGGGTCGCGCACGGCACTCATATGGTGAGCCTGCCCGGCACGGACTTCATGCCCAAGGACAGCGTCTGGACCGTCAACGGTTCGCTCGTCGCCATCTTCGGGTTGATCGTGCTTGTCGGGGCACGCTTCCTTCTTCCGCGCGATCACGAGCCGTCCGCCTGACCGCTCCATGCTCGACATGAGAAGTAGCGCAACTGGACCGGGAGGCCGGCGGCGCTGAACAGTGCAAGAAGCACCTCTCTGGCGCAGATGCCAAGCCTCTGATCCAGAGGAGGAAATCGGGAGGAAGGCAATGATTGCAACCGCACGTCTGCTGTTTACGGCAATGGGGCTCATCCTGGGTCTGACCGGTCTGGTGTGGGTCGGACAGGGAACCGGACTGTTTCCCTATCCGGCAACGAGTTTCATGATTAACCAGGACGAATGGATCGCCTACGGCCTCGTGGCCATGATCGCGGGCCTCGGCGTCATCTGGGCCGCGCAAAACTATATGCGTGAAAACTGACGGGGGCGGTTGCCCCCGCCCGAACGATCAGAAACCGGCCGCGATTTGCGGAAAGTCCGCAATCAGGCTATCGCGCGTCATGAGGCTGAGCGGCTCATCGGCCGGGCGGTTGGCGATATTCAACCGGGCGAAGATCACGCGCCGGTCGCCCTTCGTGGCCCAGCCGACGAACCAGCCGAGCGGGCGCGAACGATCCGCCCTCCCCGCCTTGTCCCGCATCAAGCCGCTGCCGGTCTTGCCCTGGATATCCCAGCCGTCTGCGGCAGAAAAATGCGGCACGATGGCAAGCGTCATGTCCGCCGCATGTTCAGAGACGGGAAGGCCACCTGTCAGGAAACGGCGCAGAAACGCCACCTGCTCATCCGGTGAGATCTTCAGCGACGACATGAGCCAGGACTGCGTGAGACCATCCTTCTTGCCGGCATTCCCGGACACATCGCGATTGCCATAGCCGAAGCGCTGCACATAATCGGCAAACCGGCGCTCACCGAGCCGGCGGGTGATCTCCTGCGAATACCAGACAATCGACTCCTTCTCCCATATCGTCGGATCGGTCGCCTTCTGTTCGCGTTTCGGACGGTCGAGTTCCGCGCGGTAGTCCCAGCGGGGATTGCGCTCGTCTTCGAGGATGCCCGCATCATAGCCCATCATGGCCAAAGGCAATTTGAACGTCGACATCGGCGAGAAAGGCTCGTCGCAGAGCCCCTTGCGGTAAAGCGTATCGCCGCTCGCTTCGTCGATGACAACGGTACAATGGACCGGCTCCGCCGAGAATGCCGGATATCCTGAGATAAAAAGGGCGGTGACGCCGAATGAAAAGCCAAGAAACATGCGTCTGCAAAATGCCATGGAATGCTCCCTTGGTTGAACACGGCATTTCTAGTCCGGCTTGCGAGCCGCGCACAAACGATGATAACTGCGGCGAGCCATTAGAAAAATAAGGCCTTCCATGGTTCGACCGCATCTGCCGCTCAATGCGCTGCGCGCCTTCGAGGCCGCCGCCCGCCACCTGAGCTTCACACGCGCCGCCATCGAACTCCGCGTCACGCAGGCCGCCGTCAGCCACCAGGTGAAGTTGCTCGAACAGCGGCTCGGGGTGACGCTCTTCCGCCGCCTGCCGCGTGGATTGATGATTACCGAAGAGGGACTGGCGCTCCTGCCTTCGCTGCAGGAGAGCTTCGACCGCATGGCCGACATGCTGGAGCGGTTTCATGGCGGGCATGTGCAGGAGGTGCTGGCCATCGGCGCCGTCGGCACGTTTGCGGTCGGATGGCTCCTGCCGCGCCTCGGCGACTTCCGCCGCCAATATCCCTATATCGACGTCCGGCTTTCGACCAACAACAACCGGGTGGACATCGCCGCCGAAGGGCTGGATTACACCATCCGTTTCGGCAACGGCGCCTGGCACGATATCGAGGCGGAAGCCCTGTTCGAAGCGCCGCTTTCGGTGCTCTGCATTCCACAGATCGCCCGCCAGCTGGAAAAGCCCGAGGACGTCGCGCGCCAGAACCTGTTGCGTTCCTATCGACATGACGAATGGCCGGACTGGTTCGAGGCAGCCGGGGTCAACCCGCCGCAGATACGCGGCCCCGTCTTCGATTCCTCGATCATCATGGTGGAGGCAGCCCTGCAGGGCGCCGGCGTGGCGCTCGCGCCGCCATTGATGTTTTCCCGCCATCTCGCCGGCGGCGCCATCGAACAGCCCTTTCCGATCCATGTCTCCAAGGGCTGCTACTGGCTCACCCGGCTGAAATCCCGCAGCGTGACACCCGCCATGCAGGCTTTCGGCGCGTGGATGATGGCCATGGCGCACGAGACGAAAGAGGCGAACGGCTGAGCCGAAAGGGCCTTGCCTTCGCCCTGTCATCCATGCCATTAGGCGCGCTCTTCATTGCGGCGCGCATCGACTGCGCCCCTTTCATGTTCGGGCACGGCCCGATTCCAGAGACAGACATATCAAAAGGGAGCGGCAGCGATGGCTCACGCGCTGGGGCTTGATTTCGGCACGACCAATACGGTGATGGCGCTTGCGGATGCGGACGGCACGACGCAATCGGTATCCTTTGCCTCGTCGGCGGGCGTGACCGACAGCATGCGCACTGCACTCTCCTTCATGAAGGATGCGCAGCTCGGCGCACGCGCGCTCAAGGTCGAGGCCGGACAGGCGGCCATCCGCCAGTTCATCGACAATCCGGGCGAATGCCGCTTCCTGCAGTCGATCAAGACGTTTGCGGCCTCGGCACTGTTCCAGGGCACGCTCATTCATGCCCGCCGGTTCCAGTTCGAGGATCTGATGGAGGTCTTCCTGCGGCGGCTCGAAACCTATGCCGGCGAGGGCTGGCCCTCGGAGGCAAAACGCATCGTCGCCGGCCGTCCCGTGCATTTCGCCGGTTCCAATCCCGACCCGCAGCTTGCCATCACCCGCTACAACGAGGCGCTCTCCCGTTTCGGCTTTCCGGAAGTGCATTATGTCTACGAGCCGGTGGCGGCCGCCTTCTATTTCGCCCGCAACCTGAAGAAGGATGCGACCGTTCTGGTCGCCGACTTCGGCGGCGGCACCACCGACTATTCGCTGATCCGCTTCGAGACGAATGCGGGCCGTATCAGCGCCACGCCGGTCGGCCATTCCGGTGTCGGCCTTGCCGGCGACCAGTTCGACGCCCGCATCATCGAACATCTGGTGGCGCCGGAAATCGGCAAGGGCAGCCAGTTCAAGAGCTTCGGCAAGCTGCTCGACGTGCCGAGCAACTACTATCTCAGCTTCTCGCGCTGGAACCAGCTTTCGGTGTTCAAGACCTCGCGCGAGTTTGCCGACCTGCAATCGCTGGTGCGCCAGGCCACCGAGCCGGACAAGCTGGAGCTTTTCATCGAACTCATCGAGCATGACGAGGGCTATCCGCTCTATCAGGCGGTGTCGGCCACCAAGATGGCGCTATCGAGTGCAGAGGAGGCCGAATTCCACTTCGCCCCGCTCGGGCCGGCCGGCCACAAGAGCGTCAAGCGGAACGACTTCGAAAACTGGATCGCCGACGATCTCGCCCGCATCGAAGGCGCGCTCGACGAGGTGCTGGCGAGCACCGGCACCGCGCCCGAAGATATCGATAAGATATTCCTGACGGGCGGCACCTCGTTCGTCCCGGCCGTTCGCCGCATCTTCACCAACCGCTTCGATGCAAACCGGATCGAGACCGGCGGCGAAATGGTATCGATTGCCCACGGTCTCTCGCTGATCGGCGAGCGCGACGATATCGAGCAATGGACGGCGTAAGGCCGTTCATCCACTGGGGAAAAGACGCAATCGGGAAAGCGACGGGGACGCGCCGCTCGACGCCCACCCTCCCCGAACGACCGCCTGGCAAAAACCGTTGACGCCTGAGGTCGGCCGGACAATCGCCGCTCAATCGGCCTTCCTGTCCGGCGCGCTTTGCGCTAAGACCCGATCATGACCCCTACCCGCGACATGATGCCTGCCGAACTGGCTGCGCTCCTGCATTTTTATGCGGAAGCGGGCGTCGACTGGCTCGTCGAGGACGAAGCGGTAGATCGTGTCGCCGAGTTTGCGGAGCAGCGCGCCCGCGGGCCCAGGGCCTCGGCAGCGGCCTCGCCCGCCAGCCAGGCCGCACCGGCCCAGGCTGCACCCGAGGGACGCGCTCGGCCGACTGCGGAACGCCCGGCCCCGAGGCCCGCCGCCGTTGTTCCGGCGCCCGCCATTCCCGACGAGCATGCCGTCACCGAAGCACGTTTTGCCGCCGAGAGCGCGCGTTCGCTCGCCGAACTCAGGACGGCGCTCGAAGCGTTCGGCGGATGCAACCTCAAGACATCAGCACGCTCGACGATATTTGCCAACGGCGATCCGGCAAGCGGGATCATGGTTATCGGGCCGATGCCCTCCGGCGACGACGACCGCGAGGGAGCGGCCTTTTTCGGCCGCGCTGGGCTTCTTCTCGACCGTATGCTGGCGGCCATCGGGCTTTCGCGCGATGGCGTGATGATTACAACCGTCATGCCGTGGCGGCCGCCCGGCGACCGTTCGCCTTCGCAGCCAGAAGCAGCCATCTGCCGCCCCTTCATCGAAAGGCAGATCGAGCTCGCCGAACCGAAAACCGTCCTTCTCCTGGGCAATTTCACCGCGCGTTTCTTCTTCGGCGAAACCGGCACCATCCACGCCCTGCGCGGACAGTGGCGCGATATCGCCGGCGGCAATCATGCCGTCCCGGCCATCGCCACGCTTCATCCGCAGGAACTGCTGACCGCGCCGGCCAGCAAGGCACTGGCCTGGCAGGACCTTCTGGCATTCAAGGCACGGCTGGAGCAGCGCTGAAACAGCCCGCCTGAAAGCATATGGCGATCCGGCTCGTTCCCGGCCTGGCCGGGTCCGGATTCGCGACAGACGATCAAAAAAGTGACATCCGTTAAAAGAATATGAAGGGAGCCATGCATCTGGCGCAATGCAGCGACGCATGCGCCCGCCTTGCCGAAATCATGTTGCGTTGCAATATAGAGCCAAGTTGTGGGAGGATTCGGCATACAAGGAATCACAGCGATGTCTATGCGCGCCCGTCCCATTCACTGCAAGTTCGAGACCCTGCGTCTCGCCAGCGAGCCTGTGCGCTCCGGCCAGCCTTATCACAATTTCGGCTCGGCGACCAACGAACAGCTCACCGCACGTGTCTTCACCCGCATGAGCCATGCGACACGTCCGGCTGCCGTCTTCGCCGATTTCCGCCAGAGCTGAGACTTCCGCAAGCAGCCCTGTGTCAACTGCATTGCAGCCCGACGATATTGTGCATTGCACAATTGCGACGTTCTCCTAAACTTAAACGGGAAAGTGCGCGATCATCGCGCCCAATGTACGAGTGCAAGGAGCGAATACCATGACCCTGATGCTTCATCCGCTCCGCAGCCTGAAGGCCGCGGTCTTCCAGATCGGCAGCGCCGTCAGCGCGTCGGAAGCCTATTCCAACGAAGTTCGCGGCAAGACCGGCCCCGCCGCACGCGAAAACGCATTGATCCGCCAGATCCCGCTCTGACATCCTTAACCGGGCGGCAGATCGCAGAACCATGATTTGGGGCTGCCGTGCAAAAGTGCGGCGCGGATTTGCTGCAGAGATAATCGATAAAAAAATGACTTAAGGCCCGCATGGCGAATCCGAAGGATCGCGCTACGCTTCAGGGCTCGCCGCCGGCAGCGTTGCGCTGGGACGAGGAAACGTCCGCCTCCACCGCCGTTTTTGCGCATGCCTCCTCGAAGGCCTGGTCGACGATCGAGAACTTCACGGCCTGCCAGCTGCAATATTCGAAGAGAAAATCGGCAGAGAACCACAGGCCGGCCTTCTTGGTCTCGTCCTGCCACTGAAGGCAGTTTTCGTCGATCGCCTTGCGAAGCAGCCGTTGAAGGTGCGTGCGCGACATCATGAACTGCTCGGCCATCTGCCGGGCGTCGATCCTGCCGATGTCGAATCGGCCTTCATGGTTCTCGGCGGGACGTATGCGCCGGACCAGTTCGTCCATCACCAGTCCGCCCGCCTCGGTCCAGAGGAACATCGCGACGCGCGGCGGCGGTTCGCGCCAGCACGGGTCCGACAGCGACTTGCGCGCCACCCACGGCTGGATCAGGCGAAACAGTTCCGGCCGTGTCGCCAGCGTCTCCGCCCGGACGCCGCCGTCCAGCCGGTCCAGGGTGGCGAGATTGGCGAGAAGCCAGTCGAACATGGCCTGCGCGGTCACGTCGGCCGCCTCGAACCGCCGGGGACGGCGGGCCGGATCGCCGGCGACCCGGATGAAACGATAGCTTGTCAGCTGATCGAGGAAGTTCAGCACCGTATTTCGGCTGGCGGCTCCCACGGTGGTGACCAGATCGCGAAGCCGGGTGGTGGTCAGGCCGGAATTCGGTTCGGAAGGATCGTATTCAAGATGGAGCGCGAAGGCGGCCTGGCTCAAAAGCCAGCGCTGATGCGAGGCCAGAAGACGGGCCAGTCGGGGATGTTCGTCATAGCGGCCGCGAAGCTCTATGGCGAAGGCTCTCAACGCCTCGACGAAGCGCGGATCGGAAGCCAGTTGTTCAGTGGAAAACGCCAAGGGCCGGCCTCCTTTCGGATCGCAGGTCAAGGCCGCAACGATACGCTCCCGGCGCCTCCCCGATACCGCCAGAGCACGAGCCGCGACGGTCAGGTCGCAAATGGAATAAGGCAGATATGCAATTCATAATACCAACATAGGCAACGGCCGCCCGGCGTGCTCCCGTGCCCGTTACATCGTAGATTAGCCGCAGTTCTTTTAAACTAAATGAAATGCCTGACAGTTCCAACCTTATTACCGGTCGGCTGACGAAAAATTGAGTATACGACCCAATACGACTTTGCGCCGAAACCTGTCGCAATCGACAGTCCGTCGCGGTTGGATTAAAGGCACAATCCGGTTTCTTCATTTCAGGGTCACCCGATGCTGGCCAGCCTCGCCTCGATCGCTTCGCTCATGCTCTCAACCCTGCTGATGATGGCAGGGTTCGGTCTGATGAACTTCCTTCTTCCGATCCGCTCGATCGACGAGGGATGGTCGACCTTTACGATCTCGGTCATCGCGACCGCATACACGTTCGGCTTCACGCTTTCGTGCATCGTTACGCCGATCTTCGTGCGCCGCGTCGGCCATGTACGGGTTTTCACCGCACTTCTGACCCTTCTGACGGTCTCCGTGCTGTTGTGCTCGCTGCTGGTGGACTGGCGCGCCTGGATGCTGTTTCGTGGCCTCGCCGGCTTTGCCATCGCCGGCGCCTACCTGCTGATCGAAAGCTGGCTCAACGAGCGCGTGACCAACGAGAACCGGGGAGCGATCTTCTCGGTCTACATGATTACCAGTCTCTCCGGATCGATCGGCGGGCAGTATCTCGTGCCGCTCGGCGATCCGCGCCGGACGGAGCTCTTCATCGTCTGCGCCCTGCTCTTCTGCCTAGCGCTGTTTCCCACCGCCCTTTCGACGGCGCAGTCGCCGGCGCCGATTGCTGAAGCCAAGTTTGACCTGAAAAGGCTGCTCACCCGTTCGCCGGTCGCCTTCTTCGGATCGCTTTTGTCCGGCGCGCTTTCCGGCACCTGGGGCAGCCTCGGCGGTGTCTATTCGCAGAATGTCGGCATGACCACGGCGCAAGGGGCCACCCTGCTTGCGGCCCTGCTTGCCGGCGGCGCAATCGCGCAGATGCCGCTCGGACGTCTTTCCGACTTCATCGATCGCCGGCTGGTCATGATCGGCTCCGGTATTTTCGGCATGACGGCCTGCCTTGCCATGATGATCTTCGGCGGCAGTCCGGTGGCGCTCTATATCGCCGGCTTCTTCGTCGGTACCGTTCTTTATCCGGTCTATGCGCTGAATGTCGCCCACGCCAACGACATGGCGGAGCCGGACGAATATGTGAAGATTTCCAGCGCGATCATGATCCTTTACGGTCTCGGCACGGTCACCGGACCGCTGATGGGGGGAACGCTGATGGAATATTTCGGCCCGAACGGGCTCATCTGGTTCCTCGCCACGGCCTTTGCGCTTTATGCCGGCTATGCGGGATTCCGCATGCTGCGCCGCCCCTCAAGCGAGGGACCGGCCGAAAAGACCGATTTCCAGTCCAAGCCGCTGCCGATGCAGGGGCCGGACCCGTCCGGCGGCATCGGCGACCAGGTCTCCTGAGAAGCCCACGGAACGCCGCTATCCCTGCGGCGTCGAAGCCTTGCGCGCGGCGCGGCGCTCGAGACCGAGCTGGTGTTCGCGGAAGATGATGAAGATGCCGGCTCCGACGACGAAGACCGCTCCGATGACCGTCGTCAGCGTCGGAACCTCATCGAACAGCAGAAAAGCGATGATCGATCCGAGGATGATCGAACAATATTCGAAGGGTGCGACGGTCGAGACATCGGCAAAACGATAGCTCTCGGTCAGCAAGATCTGACCGAGCCCGCCGAAGAACCCGGCCATGACCATCAGCCCGAGCGATTGCCAGGACAAGACCTGCCAGCCGAAGAACCAGCTCACCGCCGACAACAACGAAGCCGTCAGCGAGAAGAAGAGCACGATGGTCGCCGTTCGCTCCTCCCGCACCAACTGGCGCACCTGCAGCATGGCGGCCGCGCCCAATGCGGCGGACAGAAGCACCGCACAGGCGCCCACCGCCGCCTGGGAGCCGAAACCCTGCTCGCCGAACAGCGTCAGTTTCGGCCAGGAAATGATCGACACGCCGATCAGGCCGACGAAAACGGCGCTCCAGCGATAGACCCTGACCGTCTCCCGCAGGAAGACGGCGGCAAAGACCACCGCCAGCAGCGGCATCGCGTAACCGATCGCAATCGCATCCGGCAACGGCAGGAGAACGAGCCCGTAAAAGCCGACCGTCATCGCTGCCACGCCGATCAATCCACGTTTGAGATGGCCGAACGGATTGTTCGTTCGAAAGGCATGACGCAGATCGCCTTTCCAGGCGAGATAAAGAAGAATGGGAACGATTGCGAAAGCGGAGCGATAAAAAGTTATCTGTCCCGTCGGGAGATCGCTGCCCGCAAGCTTGATGCAGCTCTGCATGCCGACGAAGACGGTGACGGACGCCACCTTGAGAAGAATGCCACGAAGGGGATCGTAAGAGGCGACAGCCATCGATAAGGCTCCGGATGCGGAGAGACAGGAGATGCGGCAACCGGACGAGACTGCTTGTTCGACGGCGAAGCTTTGATCGGACGATAGTCGCTTGCGGAGGAGGGAAGCAAGAACATATCGCCACCGAGACCGTGGAAGAGGCTGCGAGGAGCGATATGCACAATAGAATTGATGAAATATACTTTATTCTCAGTTAACCAATTTTACGGATACTCGCCTTCGTTCAATACCCATACATTTCCACAGTACCGCCATCGGTTGCAACGCTACAGGCGGACACTGCAAGAGCCACTCCTTTTCTGGATAGTTGTCCATGAGCGAAGCCGTTCCGAAGTTGAAAAGCACAGCCCCCCTCGTTGCCACTCCCCGCTCGATGCGCCTGGTGACGGAGGGCATAGGCGTCGATCTGGAGCGGTTCAGCGCGGAAAATACGCATGTGGTGAAACAGATCCGGCTGCTGGCGATCAATGCGCTCATCGAGGCGGCACGGGCTGGAGAGACCGGCAAGGGCTTTGCGGTCGTGGCCAATGAAGTGCAGCGCCTTGCCCAGGCCGCGGCCGACATCGCCGACCGTTTCCAGGAAAACGTGCTTGGCCGTATCGGCGTCGGCCGCAATATGGCCGATGACCTCGTCAAGCAGATGGAAGGCGTCCGTCTCACGGATCTCGCCCAGACGCTGGTGCAGTTCATCGTGCGCAACCTGTTCGAACGCACCGCCGATGTGCGCTGGTGGGCGACGGACCCGGCCCTTTGGCAGGCGCTTGAGGACCCGACCAGCGACCGGTTCGCCTATGCGGCCGAACGGCTCGGCGTCATCAACCGTTTCTACACTGTCTATCTCGACCTGGTGATGACCGATGCGAACGGTCGTGTCGTCGCATCCGCCAATCCCAGGTTCCAAAAGGGGCTCAAGGACCGCAGCTTCGCCGGCGAGCCGTGGTTTGCGGCGGCGCGCCAGTGCGCGAGCGGTGACGACTATGCCGTCGACGAGGTGAAGCCCAGCCTTTCCCACGATAATCGCGACGTGCTCGTCTATGCGACGGGCATCCGGGCCGGCGGCCGCTCCGATGGCGCGCTGGTCGGCACCCTTGGCGTCTATTTCGATTGGCAGGCGCAGGGCCAGGCGATTGTCGAGAAGGAAGCCAACCTGCCGCCCCAGGTGGCGGAGAAGACGGAAGTCATGCTGCTCGACGGCGCGCTACGGGTGATTGCCTCGAGCAATCCGGCCCGCCGCTACACGCATTTTGCGCTTCACAATCCCGAGGGACTGATGCGTGGCAGCTATTATGACGGCAAGGGTTCGATCGTCGCCTTCGCCAAGACGCTCGGATACGAGGATTATGACGGGCTCGGCTGGTATGGCGTCATCGCCCAGCAGATGGAAAGCGACGATGCCATTCGGGCGGCTTTCGGGCTGAAATGACGTCTGGAAGAGACCGGATGCCCGTCCAAAAATGGGCATTAAATTGATCGGTGTTTTAACAATCGTTCAGAAATTAATGTAATCATCCACAATAATCTGGCGGTGATCCTGCGGGCGTATGTCGTATGCCGGTGCCGCAAGGCGGGCATTCACTTACGATCAGGACAAATCATGCGAACAGATACGGGCCGGATCATTCATCTGGCAGACTACCGCCCCACCGACTTCGTGCTGGAACGGGTGGACCTGACCTTCGAGCTTGATCCGACCGAAACAAAGGTCGAGGCGCGTCTGATCTTCCACCGTCGCGAGGGTGTCGATCCGGCGGCGCCGCTGGTGCTGGACGGCGACGACCTCACCATGACAAGCCTCCTGTTCGACCAGATCGAGATGGCCCCGGAGCGCTACACGGCAACGCCCGAAAGCCTCACCATCCGCGACCTGCCTGAAAGCACGCCTTTCGAAATCACCGTCACGACGCTGATAAATCCCGAGGCAAACACGCAGTTGATGGGCCTTTATCGCTCAAACGGGGTCTATTGCACCCAGTGCGAGGCCGAGGGTTTCCGCCGCATCACCTATTTCCCGGATCGTCCGGACGTGCTGGCCGTCTATACGGTCAACATCATCGCCGACAAGGCAGCCAACCCGCTGCTGCTGTCGAACGGCAACTTCCTCGGCGGCGCCGGCTACGGTCCGGACAAGCACTTCGCCGCCTGGTTCGATCCCCATCCCAAGCCCTCCTATCTGTTCGCGCTCGTCGCCGGCGACCTCGGCGTGGTGGAAGACACCTTCACCACAATGTCCGGCCGTGAGGTGGCGCTGAAGATCTACGTCGAGCACGGCAAGGAGCCGCGCGCGGCCTATGCCATGGACGCGCTGAAGCGCTCGATGAAATGGGACGAGGAGGTCTTCGGCCGCGAATACGACCTCGACATCTTCATGATCGTCGCCGTGTCCGACTTCAACATGGGGGCCATGGAGAACAAGGGCCTCAACATCTTCAACGACAAATACGTGCTGGCCGATCCGGAAACCGCAACGGACCAGGACTACGCCAATATCGAGGCGATCATCGCCCATGAATACTTCCACAACTGGACCGGCAACCGCATCACCTGCCGCGACTGGTTCCAGCTCTGCCTGAAGGAAGGCCTTACCGTCTACCGCGACCACGAATTCTCGGCCGACCAGCGGTCCCGTCCGGTGAAGCGCATCGCCGAAGTGCGTCACCTGCGCTCGGAACAGTTCCCGGAGGATGCGGGGCCGCTTGCCCATCCCGTCCGCCCGACCGCCTATCGTGAGATCAACAACTTCTACACGACGACCGTCTATGAGAAGGGGTCCGAGGTCACCCGGATGATTGCGACCATTCTCGGCCGCGACGGCTTCAAAAAGGGCATGGATCTCTATTTCGAGCGCCACGACGGCGAAGCCGCGACCGTCGAGGACTTCGTCAAGTCCTTCGAGGATGCCAACGGCCGCGATCTCAAGCAGTTTTCGCTGTGGTACAATCAGGCCGGCACGCCGCAGATCACCGTCTCGTCCTCCTATGACGCCGCGGCGAAGACGCTGACCCTGTCGCTGGAGCAGATGATTCCGGCCACACCGGGCCAGACGCACAAGGAGCCGATGCACATACCGCTGCGCTTCGCGCTGATCGGTGCCAATGGCGACGAGCAGAACCCCTCCTCCGTCACTGGCGGCGAGGTCACCGGCGACGTCCTGCATCTGACCGAGCGCAGCCAGACCTTCGTCTTTTCCGGCATCGCCAGCCGCCCGGTCATTTCGCTGAACCGCAGCTTCTCCGCGCCGGTGACCCTGCATTTTGCGCAGGCGACGGAGGATCTCGCCCTCATCGCGCGTTTCGAGAGCGATCTCTTCTCGCGCTGGCAGGCGCTTACCGATCTCGCCCTGCCGAACCTGACGGCGGCGGCCGCCGCCGCTGGCAAGGGCGATCCGGTCTCCTGCGACAAGGGCCTTCTCGACGCCCTTCTCGCCATTGCCGCCGACGACAGCCTCGAACCCGCCTTCCGGGCGCAGGCGCTGACGCTGCCGAGCGAATCCGATATCGCCCGCGAACTCGGGGCGAACAACGATCCGGACGCGATCCATGCCGGCCGGCAGGCGATCCTCAAGGAGATAGCGACCGCGGGCGCGGCAACCTTCGAGGCGCTGTACAAAGGTCTGGCATCGGACTCTGCCTACAGCCCCGATGCCGCAAGCGCCGGCCGCCGCGCGCTTCGCAACTGCGCCCTCGGTTACCTCGCCCTCAGCGAGAACGCTCCGGGGACAGCCGCTGCGGCTTTCGCCAGGGCCGACAACATGACCGACCTGTCGCAGGCCCTGACCGTTCTTGCCCACCGCTTCCCCGATGCGCCGGAGACCCATGCAGCGCTGGCGGCATTCGAAAAGCGCTTCTCGTCCAATGCGCTGGTGCTCGACAAGTGGTTCCAGATCCAGGCGACCATACCGGGCGAAGGCGCGCTCGACCGCGTCATGCGGCTGATGCAGAACCCGCACTTCGTCGCCTCCAATCCCAATCGCGTGCGCGCGCTGATCGGCACCTTCGCCTTCGGCAACCCGACGGGCTTCAACCGGGCTGACGGCAGGGCCTACACGTTCTTCGCCGAACAGGTTCTGGCCATCGACAAGCGCAATCCGCAGCTTGCGGCCCGGCTGCTCACCGCCTTGCGCTCCTGGCGCCTGCTCGAACCCGGCAGGGCCGATCACGCGCGCGAGGCCCTGATGACCATCGAACGTAGTGGCTCGCTGTCCAACGATGTCCGCGACATCGTCGATCGCACGCTGAAGGGCTGACCGAACGCGAAAACGGGGCGCGGGCGCGGATACAGGATTGCCGCGCCTCTCCTTGCCAGCGCTGCGCCGACGGGCTTTCCCATCGCGATCGCCGATAGACCGCTCTGCCGAGGCTGGCGCTCCCGGCATTTCTTCCCGCTGGACCTCGTCTTCCGGCAGATCGGGTTGCGGCCGGCATATTGGCCTCGCCTCGTTCGCCCGCCCTCGGATACGGGCGGGACACCGCCGTCTTTCCAATCAGATTCAAGCGTTTGGCGCGTCTCGCAGAAAAAAAGACGATTCGGAATAATGGCTTAAGATTTTGTTCATCACCCCGGTCTGGACAAGGCGAATCAGCAATGATTCATTAAGTCAGATTCGGGCGGCGGCGCCTCGAATCACACGAGGAAATCGAGGCAGGGGACGATGTCGAACGCGCAGCGGGCAACCGCAGCCGATGAACGGTTGCGGCTTAAAACTACCGTGTTTTCGGCTCTTTTGGAAACCCTTTCGACGGGGATCGCGACGCTTGCCGGCGCAGACGTCGGGGCGTCCCGACGGGTGGAGACGATCCTTCGACGCTCCATTCCGGTGCTCATCCTGGCGTTTCTCGCGGTCGTCGCACTTGCACGCACGGCCGGCATTCTTTCCGAACATGCACGCATCGAAAGTGCGGTGCGTCAGTCGACGGCGCTGATATCGGCGGCTGCCAACGCCGCGCTGACGACGCAGCCGGAACTTTTCACCAAGGCCGACCGATCAGGCTCCGAGGCGGCGCTGGCGCGCTTCCTGCCGCAGGAGCGGATGGCGGATGGCGCCTTCGTCCTGCTCGTCGATGCCGGCGGAAGCATCTATGCCGCCACCTCGGCCGGCTCCGGCTATGTCGGCCTGCCGCTCGGCGCACTCCTGCCGGAGGTCACCACCATCCGGCGCTTTACCGATCGCAGTGGCGCAATCGAGACCGATATCGGCGGCATCCGTCATTTCGCCGTGGTCACGCCCGTCGGAGCCGAGGGCGCACTCATTCTGGCGGCCCATTCGCTTGAGGGTGCCACGACATTCTGGCGCAGCGAAATCTCGCTCAACGTCACGCTGTTTTCCGGCATCTCCCTGATCCTGCTTGTCATCCTCTACGCCTATTTCCAGCAGGTGAAGCGCGCCCGCGACGCTGACGAGATCTTTCTCGAGACCAATGTCAGGGTGGAGACGGCGCTGTCGCGCGGCCGCTGCGGCCTTTGGGACTTCGACCTCGCCTCGCGCAAGCTCTTCTGGTCGCGCTCGATGTACGAGATGCTTGGACTTTCACCGTCCGAGGACATGCTGACCTTTGCCGACGCCGCCAGGCTCATGCATCCGGCCGACGGCAATCTCTATGCGCTTGCCCGCGCCATCGGCAAAGGCAATTCCCGGCAGATCGATCAGGTCTTCCGCATGCGCCATGCCAACGGCCATTATGTCTGGATGCGCGCCCGCGCCCAAGTCATCCGTTCCAACACCGGCTGCCTGCACGTCATCGGCATCGCCATGGACGTCACCGAGCAGCATCGCCTTGCCCAGCGTTACGCCGAAGCCGACCAGCGGCTCGCAGACGCGATCGAATGCACCTCCGAGGCCTTCGTTCTGTGGGACAAGAACGACCGCCTGGTGATGTGCAACGCGCATTTCCAGCAAGTCTACGGCCTGCCGGACAGCATCCTTGTGCCCGGTACCGAGCGCGCGGTGGTGCAGGCCGCGGCTGCGCGGCCGATTATCCAGCGCCGCATCGCCGACCCCGATCTCGGCAGCAATTCGCGCACTACCGAGGTGCAACTTGCCGACGAGCGCTGGCTGCAGATCAACGAGCGCCGGACACGCGACGGCGGCCTCGTGTCCGTCGGAACCGACATTACCCTCCTGAAGCGCCATCAGGAGCGGTTGCGTGACCAGGAACGGCGCCTGATGGCGACGATCGGCGATCTTTCCGCCTCGCAGAAGAAGCTGGAGCGTCAGAAGGCCGAACTTTCCGTCGCCAACACCAACTACCTCGCGGAAAAGGAACGCGCCGAGGCCGCCAACAAGGCGAAATCCGAATTCCTCGCCAATATGAGCCATGAGCTCAGAACTCCGCTCAACGCCATCCTCGGCTTTTCGGAAATCCTCGTCGCCGGCATGTTCGGCCCGATCGGCTCGCCGAAATATTCCGAATATGCACGCGATATCCATGACAGCGGCAAGCATCTGCTGAACCTCATCAACGATATCCTCGACATGTCGAAGATCGAGGCGGGGCAGATGAAGATCCGCCGCGAGACCATCGATCTCGACGCGCTGATCGAGGAAAGCATGCGGCTTACCGCCATCCCGGCGGACGAGAAGAACATACTGATCCGGCAGCGCGTTTCGCCCAGCCTGACGATGAACGCGGACCGGCGCGCAATGAAGCAGATCCTGCTCAACATCCTGTCGAATGCGGTGAAATTCACGGAAGCCGGCGGCCGCATCGCGCTGCGCGCCCGCAGGATCGGCGATGCGGTCACGATCACCATCGCCGACACCGGCATCGGCATCCCCAAATCCGCCCTGTCGAAGATCGGGCATCCGTTCGAACAGGTGCAGAGTCAGTACGCCAAGAGCAATGGCGGCTCCGGCCTCGGTCTCGCCATCTCCCGCTCGCTCGTCGGCATGCACGGCGGCGACCTCAGGATACGTTCCTGCGAAGGCCGCGGTACGGTGGTCTCGGTCAGAATTCCGGACCGGACATCTGTGGAACGGCAGGATTGCGCGGCCTGAAACGCCGACGCGCTCAAGTCTTCACGATGTTCTGGAACACCTTCCGCGTCGCCTTCGAGAGCCGCCTCACCTCCGCCTCCAGCGTCTTCAGATCCGGGCAGTCACCGGCCTGGCAGACGAGATCGGCAAGGCCGGCGGGCACGTTGTCCGGATCGAAGGGACCGTCGATGCAAAGACGGATTACCTGGGAGAGATCCGTATAGAGCCGGAGCGCCGTCAGGCAGGTTTCAAGATCGTTCGGATCGAGCAGGACGCCGCCCAACTGCCTGAGGGCATCCGCCGTCGAATGCCCGTTCACATGCACATCGACGCCTCTGCCCTTGGCGATCAGGGCGAGGTATTGCGCGATGAATTCAATGTCGATCAACCCGCCCGGGAAGAGCTTGAAATCCCAAATGTCGCGCGACGGCTTTTCCTTTTCGATCAGAGCGCGCATTTCCGCCACGTCAGCGGCGATGCCGGCTTCTTCTCTTGGCCTTGCAAGCACGGTCTCGATGATGGCCCTCGTGCGCTCGGCAAGATCCTCGTCGCCGCAGATCAGCCGCGCGCGCGTCAGCGCCATGTGTTCCCAGGTCCAGGCTTCCTCGAGCTGGTATTTCTCGAAGGCCCGCAAACGGGTCGCGACCGGCCCCTTGTTGCCGGAGGGCCTGAGCCGCATGTCCACCTCGTAGAGAACTCCCTCGGCAGTCGGCGCCGAAAGGGCGGCGATCAGGCGCTGCGTCATCCGGGTGAAATAGCGGACCGGGTCGAGCGGCTTCGGCCCGTCGGAATCGCCCGCGTCGTCCGCATGTTCGTAGAGAAGGATGAGATCGACGTCCGACCCGGCCGTCAGCTCGAAACTGCCGAGCTTGCCCATGCCCGCAAGCGCCACGGTGCCGCCTTCGATGCGCCCGTGGCTTGCCTCCATTTCCTCCACCACCGCCTTCAGCGTCTCACCGATGACAAGGCCTGCGAGATCGGTGAAGGCATGGGCGGCCTGTGTGCCCCCGATGGCCCCCGTGAGCAGGCGTATGCCGATGAGGAACCGCTGTTCAGCCGCGAAGATCCTGAGGCGATCGAGAATTTCCTCGTAGAAGCGGCTGCCGTTCAGGAAGGAGGCGAGCCTTTTCGCCAGGTAGTCGCGGGTCGGCAGTTCCACCATCAGGCCGGGATCGAGCATGCCGTCGAAGACATGGGGACGCCGGGCGATGATCTCGGCAAGCCTCGGCGCCGACGACATGATGTTGACGATCAGGTCGAGCAATGCCGGATTGTTGCCGAGCAGGGAGAAAAGCTGGATGCCGGCGGGCAGGCCTGAGAGGAAATTATCGAAGCGCAGCAGGGCTTCGTCCGCACGGCGGCTTTCGCCGAAGGCCTTGAGAAGCTCGGGCATCAGTTCTGTCAGGCGTTCTCGCGCCTCGACGGATTGCGTGGCGCGATAGCGGCCGTAATGCCAGGTGCGAATGACGCGGGAAATATCCTCCGGCCGCTCGAAGCCGAGGCTTTTCAGCGTCTTCAGCGTGTCCGGGTCGTCCTGCTGTCCGGTGAAGACCAGGTTTCCCGTCGCCGTCGACAGCTTTTCCTCATGCTCGAACAGACGCGCGTAACGGCGCTCGACGGTCTTCAGCACGTTTTCCAGCCTGGCGGAGAAACCGGCCGTGTCGGAAAAGCCGGTCATGAAGGCGATGCGGCGAAGTTCCGCCTCCGTATCGGGCAGAAGATGAGTCTGCTCGTCATGGACCATCTGGATGCGATGCTCGATATCGCGCAGGAACCAGTAACAGGCGATCAGTTCCTCGCAGGTCTCGCCGTCGATCCAGTTCGCGCCGGCAAGCGCGCGAAGAGCGGCTTCCGTCGGCCGCACCCTCAGTTCCGGCATGCGCCCGCCGGCGATCAATTGCTGCGTCTGGGCGAAGAATTCGATCTCGCGGATGCCGCCGCGGCCGAGCTTGACATTGTGTCCCTTGACCGCAATCGCTCCGTGGCCCTTGTGGACGTGGATCTGCCGCTTGATCGAATGAATGTCGGCAATCGCCGCATAGTCGAGATATTTCCGGAAAACGAAGGGGACCAGTTCCCGCTGGAACTGCTCGCCGGCCACAAGGTCGCCGGCGATGGGACGGGCCTTGATATAGGCGGCGCGCTCCCAGTTCTGCCCCCGCCCCTCGTAATAGAGAAGCGCCGCCTCCACGGGCACGGCAAGCGGCGTCGAACCCGGATCGGGACGCAGGCGAAGATCGGTGCGGAAGACATAGCCGTCGGCCGTGCGCTCCTGCAGGATGCGCACCAGCCGGCGCATCATCCGGCCATAGGTCTCCGTCGCATCCTCCGGCACGACGAGAATGCCGGCTTCCGGCTCGAAGAAGACGACGAGATCGACATCGGAGGAATAGTTGAGTTCGCAAGCGCCTAGCTTGCCCATGCCGAGCACGATCAGGCCGCTTCCCTTCGAAGGCTCGGAAGGGTTTTTGAGGGTCAGCTTGCCCGCCTCCTGGCCTGCGACGAGCAGATGATCGATCGCGGCCGCCACCGATGCGTCCGCAATGGCGCTCAGCCAGCGCGTGGTATCGCGTGCGTCGAAAATCCGCGCCAGATCGGCAAGCGCGGTGAGGAAGGCTGCCTTGCGCTTGGCGACCCTCAGCCGCGACATCACCTGCGCCTCTGTGGCCGGCGGTCCGCCGGGCTCGCCTTTCCAGGCATCGCGCGCCGTGGCGACCAGCGTCTCCAGCATGGGCACGATCGGCTTTTCAATGGCATCGGCGAGCAGCGACGGCGAAAGGTTCGCCACATCCCGCAGGTAAGGAGAAAGCGTCAGCGCCGCCGTGACGAAGCTCTTCAGCGGCCCTTCATTCGCCAGCAGATCCGCGATGGCCGGTTCGTTCCTGCCCGCATCCTTGAGCGTCGATAGGACCGATTTCAGCTCCGCCTGGTTGAATGGCCGGATCACATCCGCCGCAACCTCCGCCAGAAGTGTCGTCTCTGCTTGCCTCATCTCACAGGCCTCCCTCCGGGCGAAATTGCCGGGGTCCTCTTCCCCGAATCCCGTTTCGCGAGGCAAAGTTAGGGCTTCTGGCCGGGAAAGACCATGGCTGCGGTCAAGCCGTTGTCGGGGGCGTCGTCCTGATGGGTATCGGAAAGTTCGAGGCGACCGCCATGCAGCGCCATGATCGCGCAGACCAGCGAGAGACCAAGACCCGTTCCGGGTTTGGATCGGCTCTTGTCCAGGCGAACGAAGCGCTTGACCACTTCTTCCCGCTTGTCGGCGGCAACGCCCGGCCCGCTGTCGGAAACCCTGAGCTCCACTCCGGCGCCGGTCTTGGCGACGGTCACCTTCACCTTGCGGTCGCGATCGCCCTCGGCGCCGTATTTTATGGCGTTGTCGATGAGGTTGGAGATTGCCTGGCCGACGAGTTCGCGATTTCCCCTTACGGAGAGACCCGGCGCAATCTCGGTTTCGAGCGTCAGCCCCGCCTCCTCCGCCACCGGTTCGTAAAGCTCCGCGCTGTCGGCGGCGATGGCCGAAAGATCGATGTCCGTCAGTTCGGCTGCGATCGAGCCCGCCTCGACGCGCGAGATCATCAGGAGCGCGTTGAAGGTGCGGATCAACTGGTCGGATTCGGCGATGATGCCTTCCAGAGCCGTCCTGCGGGTCGCGTCGTCGTCCTCGCTCAGCGCGTCGGCGGCCTTGTTGCGCAGACGGGTCAGCGGCGTCTTCAGATCGTGAGCGATATTGTCCGAGACCTGGCGCAGACCCTCGTTCAGCTTCTCGATGCGGCCCAGCATCTCGTTCAGCGAAGAGGAGAGACGGTCGAACTCGTCGCCGGAGCCGGACACCGGCAGCCGCTCCGAGAGATCGCCCGCCATGATCTTCTTGCTGGCGGCCGAGACGCGGTCGATGCGCTTCAGGGCATTGCGGCCGATCGCGAACCAGATGATGACCGCGCCGGTCCCCATGATCGCGAGCGCCACCATCAGGGCCTGGCGCACCAGCAGCCGCAGTTTTGTGGGTTCGCCAAGATCCCGGCCGACCAGCACTCTCAGGCTGTTGTCGAGGAAGAAGACATGGCCCGCAGCCACGTGCCGCTGCACGTCGCCGCTCTCGTTGTAACGCTCGTAGCGGAAGGGAAAGTCCGTCCAGCCCTCGTGATCGAACACGCCGGGCTGCACCGAGGCGACGTTGCCGGCGAGGATCTCGCCATTCGGTCCGGCGATCACGTAAAGATTGGCACCCGGCTGACGGGCGCGGCGCTCCATGATCGCGAGAAGGCGATTGATGCCGCCACGCTCATAGGCCGTCGTGATTTCCTGAACCTCTTCCTTCAGCGAGTCGCGCGTCTGGGTGTAGAGGATGCGCTCGGAAAGCGCCGTCACATAGATGACGAGCAGCGCCGCGCACAGGGCGAAAAGGCCGATATAAAGGGCCGACAGCCGGACGGCCGTCGACTTGAACAGGAGCTTGGCGCGGCTCATCCCGATGTCAGCCTTCGTCCTTAATCATGTAACCTGCGCCGCGAACGGTCTTCAGCAGCGGCTTGTCGAAATCCTTCTCGATCTTGGAGCGAAGCCGGGAGACATGCACGTCGATGACGTTGGTCTGGGGATCGAAATGATAGTCCCAGACGTTTTCGAGCAGCATGGTGCGGGTCACCACCTGGCCGGCATTCTTCATCAGGTATTCGAGAAGGCGGAATTCGCGCGGCTGCAGCAGGATCTCCTTGCCGGCGCGCTTGACCTCGTGGGACAGCCGGTCGAGTTCGAGATCGCCGACACGATACATCATATCCTGTTCCGGCTTGCCCTTGCGGCGGCCGAGCACTTCGACGCGGGCCAGCAATTCTGAAAAGGCGTAGGGCTTGGGAAGGTAGTCGTCGCCGCCTGCGCGAAGGCCGGTCACCCGGTCGTCGACCTGCCCGAGCGCGGAAAGGATCAGCACCGGCGTATCGATGCCGCGCTTCCTGAGTTCGCTGATGACGGACAGCCCGTCGCGGCGCGGCAGCATGCGGTCGATGACCATCACGTCATAGGCATTCTCCGACCCCATGAACAGGCCGCTTTCGCCATCGCTGGCATGATCGGCGACAATGCCCGCCTCACGGAAAGCCTTCGTCATGTAGGCGGCGGCTTCCAGGTCGTCTTCAATAACCAATATCTTCATGTGCGCGACATTACCGCCGGCCATGCCATCGGCACAACCGGAATCGGCTGGTCCCACAGTCCCGCTTCCTCCGGAATTCATGCTCTCGTCCTTGTTTTCGGTTTATACAAACGGGGCGCCGAAGACCCGATCTTCGGCGCCCCGCGGTCAGTCAGTGCCGAGGGGCATCAGCCCTGGTTGATCGGAAGGGCCACGAAGCGGCTGCCGTTGTCCGATTCGATCTGGAACAGCGCCTTGGTGCGTCCGTCCTTCTTGGCCTGGTCAATCACCTTCATCACGTCGGCCGCCGAGGCGACCGGCTGGTTGTTGACGGAGGTGATCTTCTCGCCGGCCTTCATGCCCTTGTCGGCGGCGTCGGAGTCCGGATCGACATCGATGATCGACAGGCCCTTGCCATCTTCAGCCGGAGCAACGGAGATGCCCATGTTGGCGAGCGCCTGCTCGGTGGCCGGAGCCTGGCTGCTGCCCTCGCTTCCTTCGCCGGCGAGCGCCTGCTCGCTCGGCAGGGTGCCGAGATCGACCTTGACGGAAACCGCCTTGCCTTCACGCCACAGGGATACGTCGACCTGGGTTCCAGGTGCGAAGGCAGCGATACGGCGGGCGAGATCGCGGGGGTCCTTGACCGGCTCGCCGTTGACGGCGGTCACGACGTCGCCCTGCTTGATGCCGGCCTTGTCGCCCGGCGAACCGGCCTGCGGCGAGACAACCAGCGCGCCGCTCGCTTCGGACAGGCCGAGCGAGTCGGCGATATCCTGGGTCACCGGCTGGATCTGAACGCCCAACCAGCCACGCTGCACGCTGCCGCCTTCCTTGAGCTTTGCGATCACGTCCTTGGCGACCGATGCCGGGATGGCGAAGGCGATACCGACATTGCCGCCGGAAGGCGAGAAGATGGCGGTGTTGATGCCGACCACCTGGCCGGCCAGGTTGAAGTCCGGGCCACCCGAATTGCCGCGGTTCACGGCGGCGTCGATCTGGATGTAGTCGTCATAGGGGCCGGAGCCGATATCGCGACCACGGGCCGAGATGATGCCGGCCGTCACCGTTCCGCCGAGACCGAAGGGGTTGCCAACGGCAACGACCCAGTCGCCGACGCGCATCGCCTCGTCATCGGCGAAGTCGACATAGGTGAATTTCTGCTTGGGATTGTCGACCTTGAGCAGCGCGAGGTCGGTGCGGCTGTCCTTGCCGACCAGCTTGGCATCGAGTTCCTTGCCGTCGTTCATCACGATGGTGAAGGCGGCGCCGTCGTCGACGACGTGGTTGTTGGTGACGATGTAGCCGTCTTCGGAGATGAAGAAGCCGGAGCCCTGCGAGGTCGGGCGCAGGCGGCCCTTGCCTTCCCGGTGTTCACGCGGGCCGGCATTCGGACCGCGGTCCCTGCCGTCCGGGCCGGGCATGCCGAATTCCTTGAAGAAGCGCTTCAGCGGATGGTCGTCGGGAAGATCGTCGAAGCCGCGCCCGCCGAAGTTGAACGAGAAGTTGCTCTCGTCGGACGTGTTCTGGACGTTGGACTGAACGCGGACGGAAACGACGGCCGGCGAAACGGCGGCCACGACGTCGGCGAAGCTCGGAACCTGTGCGGCCTGAACCTTGACGGCTTCCGCGTAGGCCGAATTGACGGCGACCGGAAGAGCGCCGGCCAGCATCAGCGCGGCAAGGCCGGCAGCGGTCGAGTTCTTCAGGATCGTCTTGAGGTTGGAGCGACCGTTCTTTTCAGACATGGATGTTACCTTCATCTGTTCTTCTTGCTGGAGACCGGGAAAACCCGGCGGGAAGCGGTGGATGAAGGAGATATAGGCCGCGTCACCTTACTGCGAACTGTACGGAGGATGAAAACTTGGTAATCTTTCCGAAAGGCCCGAAAACGCGATGTCACGCGCGGGCCGGACGGCCTCCGTCACTCGTCGAGCAGCTTGCCGAGACGTGCTTCCTCGTCGGCGGAAAGCTTCTGCGGAACGGGTTTTGCCCGGCCGCGGGCATAACCGAAAGCAACGCCGAGACCGATGACGAAGAGCACTCCGGGAAGCCCCCAGAGCAGCAGCGTGTGCATGGACAGGCGCGGTTTCAGCAGCACGAATTCGCCATAGCGCGACACGACGTAGTCGATCACCTGCTGGTCGCTGTCGCCGTTGACGATCCGCTCGCGCACGAGGAGCCGCAGGTCGCGGGCAAGCTCGGCATTCGAATCATCGATCGACTGGTTCTGGCAGACCATGCAGCGCAATTGCGCCGAAAGATCCCTCGCCCGCTGCTCGAGCTTCGGGTCGGGCAGGATTTCGTCCGGATTGACGGCCAGCGCCGGAAGGGGGGCAAGGAGGAGAAAAATCAGAAGGAATGAAGCAAGTCCCCCTCTGGCCTGCCGGCCCTCTCCCCCACGAGGGGGGAGAAAACGCGCGGCAAGGTCTTGCGCCCACCCTGACAGCCAAGTGAGGCGGTTAAGCCCCTCCCGCTTGTGGGAAGGGGTTGGAGAGGGGTTTATCCGAGAAGAAGCTACCGTCCTCATTCCGCCGCTCCCAGCGCCGCCGGTGCCACGACCTTGGCTGCCCGCTTCGGCACACCGACCCGCAGGCGGCGGTCGGAGAGCGAGACGAAGCCACCGACCATCATGATGAGCGCGCCGTACCAGATGCAGAGAATATAGGGCTTCCACCAGACGCGGACGACGATGCCGCCGTCGTCCATCGGATCGCCGAGCGAAACATAGAGCTGGCTGACGAGGTTGAAGGTGCGGATGCCGGCTTCCGTCGTCGGCATGCGCCGCGCCGTGTAGAGCCGCTTGGAGGACCAGAAATCGCCCTTGTCGACGCCGCCCTGGCGGATGGTGAAGTGGCCGCGATCCTCGGTGTAGTTCGGCCCGACAGCCTGCTTCATGCCGTCGAAGGTAATGGTGTAGCCGCCGGCCTCGGCCACCATGCCGGGCTTCATCTCGAGGACGGTTTCGGTCTCGAAGGTGGTGACGGCAACGATGCCGAGCACGGTGACGCCGAAGCCGAGATGGGCGAGCGCCGTGCCGATCGCCGAGCGCGGCAGGCCGTTCAGACGGCCAAGGGCGACCTTGAACGGCACCTTGCCGAAGGCTGAGCGATACCAGAGATCGGAAAGCGCCCCGAAAACCAGGAAGAAACCGGCGGCAAGCCCGAACACGGCCAGCACCGGTCCGCCGTTTTCGACGTAGTAGACGAGGATGGCGAACAGGAAGGCGATGACAGCGGCCGCGAACAGCCGCTGCATGGCGCCGAGCAGATCGCCACGCTTCCACGCCAGGAGCGGCCCAAACGGCACGGCCACCAGAAGCGGCGTCATCAGAAGGCCGAAGGTCAGGTTGAAGAACGGCGCGCCGACCGAAATCTTTTCGCCCGTCAGCGTTTCGAGCAGCAGCGGATAGAGCGTGCCGATCAGCACCGTGGCGGTCGAGACCGTCAGGATGAGGTTGTTGAGAACGAGCGCCCCTTCGCGCGAAATAGGCTGGAACAGGCCGCCCGCCTTCAGCATCGGCGCACGAAGCGCAAACAGCGTGAAAGCCCCGCCGATGAAGAGCGTCAGGATACAGAGAATGAAGATGCCGCGGCTCGGATCGGTGGCGAAGGCATGCACCGAGGTCAGAACGCCCGAGCGCACGAGGAAGGTTCCGAGCAGAGACAGCGAGAATGTCAGGATGGCAAGCAGTACGGTCCAGATCTTCAGCGCATCGCGCTTTTCCATGACCAGCGCCGAATGCAGAAGCGCCGTGCCTGCAAGCCAGGGCATGAAGGAGGCGTTTTCGACCGGGTCCCAGAACCACCAGCCGCCCCAGCCGAGTTCGTAATAGGCCCAGTAGGAACCCATGGCGATGCCGGCGGTGAGGAAGGTCCAGGCGGCGAGTGTCCACGGCCGCACCCAGCGGGCCCAGGCCGCATCGATCCGTCCGTCGATCAGGGCTGCGACGGCGAAGGAGAAACAGACCGAGAAGCCGACATAGCCGAGATAGAGGAGCGGCGGATGGATGGCGAGGCCGACATCCTGCAGTACGGGGTTCAGATCCTTGCCTTCCGCCGGCACCGGCGAAATGCGGATGAACGGGTTCGAGGTCAAAAGGATGAACAGGGTGAAGGCCGTTGTAATCCAGCCCTGCACGGCCAGCACATTGGCCTTCAGTCGTTCCGGCAGGTTCCGCCCGAAGAAGGCGACGAGGGCGCTGAACAGGCTCAGGATCAGCAGCCAGAGCATCATCGAGCCTTCATGATTGCCCCAGACGCCCGAGAAACGGTAGATCGCCGGCATCAGCGAATGGGAATTCTCCCACACGTTCTGCAGCGAAAAGTCGGAGACCATATAGGCCCAGGTCAATACGCCGAAGGAGAAGACGACCAGCGCGAATTCCGCCAGCGTGCCGGTGACGGCGACCGACATCAGCGCCTTGTCGCCCTTTCGCGCGCCGATCACCGGAAGCACGGACACGATTAGCGCCGTCGCCAGCGTCAGCACCAGGGCATAGTGTCCGAGTTCGATAATCATTGGGTCTTCCCCTCGCCTTCCCAGACGCCGTCCTTCTTGAGCCGGTCGGCGACTTCCTTCGGCATGTAGTTCTCGTCATGCTTGGCAAGCACGCTGTCGGCGACGAAACCGCCGGAGGTGTCGAAGACGCCTTCGGTCACCACGCCCTGTCCCTCGCGGAAGAGGTCCGGGAGGATGCCGGTATAGGTGACGGGCACCGTGCCGGTCCCGTCGGTGACGGAGAACTTGACGGTCGAGCCTTCCCCGCGGACCACCGATCCCTCGGCCACGAGGCCGCCGAGACGGATGCGGGTGCCCGGGCCGACGGCCGTCTTTTCGAGGTCCGCGGGCATGTAGAAATAGGCGACCGACTGGCCGAAGGCGAACATCATCAGCAGCACGGCTGCGATGATGAAGCTCATGCCGCCGGCAATGACGGCCAGTCTCTTCTGCTTGCGGGTCATTTCAGTGCCTCCTCAACCGGCAGGCCGAGTTCCCGGGCCATGGCGATCAGTTGCTTGCCTTCCGCCCCGTCGGCGGGGAAGGTAGCAAGTCCGTCCTTCAATGCGCCGACCGCGCGTTCCGGTTCCTTGAGCATCGCATAGGAGCGCACGAGGCGCATCCATCCCTCGAAGTTCTTCGGGTCTTGCTTGAGCTTGGCGTCCAGGCTTTCCACCATGCCGCGGATCATCGCCATGCGGTCGCCGGCGGACATGTCCTGGGCGGCCGCCACCTCGGCCTCCGTCGGATTTCCGGGCGCCGCCGGTGCGGCTGCGGGTGCTTCGCCGCTGTTGGCGGCGATGTGCTGGCTGACCAGAGGCACCCACGGCGCCTGCTTGGGCGAGGCAGCCAGAAGCTTTTCGAAGGCGGCCTTCGCCTCCGCCCGCTTGCCCGCCTGTTCGAGCGCCAGCGCCAGATAGAATTCGGCGCGCGGATTGTTGGCATCGAGGCGCAGCGCCTCCTCGAAGGCCGAGCGGGCATCCTCGGTGACAATACCGCCATTGCCCGCCACAAGCACTTCGCCGAGACCGCTCATCCTCGCCGGGTTAGGCCCGAGAAACCGGATTGCATTGCGGTAGGCGAGTTCGGCGTCGCCGATGCGTTCGCTCTTGAAATAGATCGGCGCCAGCACATCCCAGCCCGCCCCGTCATTGGGATTTTCCGCCAGGTGACGCTCGGCCTTGGCGACCAGAAGCTCAAGATTGTTGCCGGGGTTTTCCAGCCGCTCGGCAAGCGGCGCCGAAGGAGTACCGGGACTGCCGGTCAGCAGATAGAGCCCGAGCCCGATCGCGGGAAGACAGAGGATGACGAAGGCTTGCGCCAGCGGATGGCGGCTCTTTCGAACGGCCTTCGCAGCGTCGGCCTGCGGCTTGCCCGCGGACACGGACAGCAACCGGCGTCCGATCTCGGCGCGGGCATAGTCGGCGTCTTCGGCGGAGATCAGCCCAAGGCCCTTGTCGCGCTCGAGTTCTCGCAACTGGTCGCGGTAAACGGCCGCTTCTCCGCTGTCGTCATCCGGCTCCGCGACCGACTCCTTGAGCAGGGGCAGCAACAGGACGACGGCGACGGCAACCGTCAGGAGAGCGGAAATGATCCAGAACAGCATGGCGCCCAATTACTTCAAGCCGAAGCTCATTCCAACAGACAAACGGCCGATGACGCAAAGTTGAGGCGTTTGGCCGCAAGCCGAGCAGTAAGGGAGAGAACGCCAGCAAGCCTTGACTTATGTCAAGGGCGTCCAGGTGCCGTCGCTGTTGCGGCAGGCCGCGCCCCTCGCCTCGATCTGCTTGCCGTTGTCTACCAGCTTGTGGGTATATTGGCGGCAGTTCTGCTGGCCGACCTGATAGGGCGCCGCCGCGACCACCTGCCCGCTGACGCCGTCGCTCGTCCAGGCCACCGGCTGGCCGCCGGGAGCCGCCTCCAGCGCGCGGTATTCGGCTTCGAGCGCCCGCTGACGCTCGCTATTGGAAAGCTTGACGCCAGACCGCGACACAATGCCGCCCTGCAGCGCAGAGATATAAAGGGCCGAGGCGTCCGCCTTGCCCGACGACACGAGGCCGCCGCGCGATCCCCCTGTTGTGGAGCAGCCGGTCAATGCCAGCGCCGTCAGCGCCGCCAGCGCCACCGAACGAATGCGCGTATCTCCCATCGATCCAGCCCAGGTCTCGTCGAAACATCCGATTGTCACGTCAATCCTCGCTCTGCTGCGGCATGCACATGGCATCTTTATGGCCGGCATTGTTTTTTCATGGAAAATATCGATCATGCAGTGTCTCTTGTCACGGCCGGCAGCACAAGTCTCGCCTTCAATCCGCCGATTTCCGCACGGGAGAGGCCGAAAGCCCCCTGATATTCGCTGGAAATCTCCTTGACGATCGAAAGGCCGAGTCCGGTTCCCGGCTTGCTCTCGTCCAGCCGCTTGCCGCGCTTCAATGCCTCGCCGATCTGGTCCGGCTTCAGCCCCGGCCCGTCGTCGTCCACGGTGACCTCGATCCAGTTACGCCGGGAGGCGTCGGTTCCGCCCGCGCCGGAATCGGTATGCACGGCGCGCACTGTGACCAGCTTCTTGGCGAAGCGCGCCGCGTTTTCGAGAAGGTTGCCCACGGTTTCCTCGACATCCTGCTGCTCCATCGCGAAGATCAGCCCCGGAGCGACGCTGAGGCGGAATTCGGTCTCGGGATTGAGCCGCCGCATGACCCTGACGAGGCGTTCGAGCACCGGCTCCGCCTCGGTACGGGCAAGCACCGAGTCCCTCTGGGCGGCGATGCGGGCACGGTTGAGATAGGAGGTCACCTGGCCCTGCATGGCCTCGGCCTGGCTTACCACCACCTCGCCATGGGTCTTGTCGAGCGTCCTCGCCTCGTTGAGCAGGACGGCGATCGGCGTCTTCAGCGAATGGGCGAGATTGCCGACCTGCATGCGGGCGCGCTCGACGATGCGCCGGTTGCTGTCGATCAGCGCGTTGATCTCATTGGCGAGCGGCTGGATCTCGCGCGGAAACTCGCCTTCGATGCGCTCCGCCTCGCCGCCGCGGATCTTTTCCAGCGCCCGCCGCGCCCGGTCGAGCGGTTTCAGGCCGTAGAGAATGGCAAGGCCGTTGACCACGAGCCCGCCGAAGCCGAACAGAGCGAGAGCTGCATAGAGCCTGGTCGAGAAGAAGGAAATTTCCTCCTCGACCACTTCGAGATTGCCGGAAACGCGAAAACGCGCCGCGCGCCCCTCGCCGTCGAGCACGACCTCGGTCTCGGCCACCCTCAGCCGGTTTCCGGCGGCGTCCTCCATCGGATAGAAGCGCTCGTAATGCTCGTCGAAGGGATATTCCTCCAGCCCCGGCACCGGCAGGTTGGCCATGCCGAGCGAGGTGGAGGCGAGCGGGGCCGCGCCATAGCTGCCGAGCGGCTCGACCAGCCAGTACCAGCCGCTTTCCGGCTGGGAAAAGCGCAGGTCACCGAGTGCCGGACTGCCGGCGAGGCTGTTGCCGTCGCTCACGGAGACCGAGTTGATGACGTTGTAGAGCTGGGCGCGCAGCAGGTTGTTGAAACCGCGTTCGACACCCTGCCGATAAAGGGCCGAGATCACCACGGCAATGGTCACGAGCGCCGCCGCCGACCAGAGCGTCGCCAGCAGGAGAACCCTTGCCGTGAGGGATTTCAGCGCCATTTCAGGGCGCTTGGATGCGGTAGCCGAGACCCCGCACCGTCTCGATCATGTCGATGCCGATCTTCTTGCGCAGCCGTCCGACAAAGACCTCGATGGTGTTGGAATCGCGGTCGAAATCCTGGTCGTAGAGATGCTCGACGAGTTCGGTGCGCGATACAACCTCGCCCATGTGATGCATCAGGTAGGAGAGCAGCCTGTATTCGTGCGAGGTCAGCTTCAGCGCCACGCCGTTGACGGTTGCCTTGGAACTCTTGGTGTCGAGGCGGATCGGGCCGCAGACGATTTCCGAGGAGGCGTGACCCGCCGCCCGGCGGATCAGCGCGCGGATGCGTGCCAGCACTTCCTCGACATGGAAGGGCTTGGCGACATAATCGTCGGCGCCGGCGTCGATGCCGGCCACCTTGTCGCTCCAGCGGTCGCGCGCGGTCAGGATCAGCACCGGCATGACCCGGCCCGCCGCCCGCCATTTTTCGAGAACGGTGATGCCGTCCATTTCCGGCAGGCCGATATCGAGGATGACGGCGTCGTAGGGCTCGGTATCGCCGAGAAAATGCCCCTCCTCGCCGTCCATGGCCTTGTCGACAACGTAGCCTGCTTCCTGCAGCGCCTCGACGAGCTGCCGGTTGAGATTGACATCGTCCTCGACGACGAGAATGCGCATCAGATTTGCCCCCTGCCTGCCTGCATCCGTCCCGGCACGGTCCTGTGCCGGGACGGTCCATTGTTCGAAAGCTCGGTTATTCCGAAACCTGCATCGTGACCTTGCGTGGACGCTCGTTGCCGTTGCCGGGCACGAGCACGGTGATGATGCACTGACCACCGGACTGGCGGACGGAAAGAAGCTGCCCGCCGATCTCGGAGACCGCCCTTGCGGCCGCCGCACGGCAATCGGTTCTTGCGCGGTTGTTGTCGTCCTGCGACTGAACGAGCACGGGGGCCGGCGTCGTGGCATCGGACGCGAAATAGGGCCACGAGGGAACCGCGAGGCCCGCCGCCAGACCCGTGATGACCATCAGTGATGCCATAGCTAATTCTTCCGGACTACTTTTACTGTTGCCCGATTATGTATCGCATGACGTCTGAATGGCAAATGAATGCTGGTTACGATCAGTTCATCTTGCGTGTTTCGATGCCCTGCGTGGCCTTCAGGCGTCCGTAGATCGCAAGCAGGCCGCCGAGCGCGCCGGCGGCGGAAACCGCGATATCGGCAAGCTGCAACTGGTCGGCGGCAGTGAGTTCGAAGCCAGCAAGCCGAAGCGTCGAAGCCCCGATTGCAATCAGCGCGCCCCACACCGTTTTCGACTGATACCATTGTTTCAGGTCGTTCATGTCATGCTCCTTTTTGCTGCTTGGTTGATTGTTTTCGGTTGTTCGCTATCCGGCCGCTCCATCGAAAAAGGCCCGACCGACCTCCGTCATGCCGGACTTGATCCGGCATGACGGCTGCATGGGCATCACCCAACCGTCACCGCCGCCTCGGCAGCGACACCCGCCGCCAGCCGCCCGATCTGCCGGACGCGAAACCTGAGCGACGTCTGCGCCACCCCGAAATCGGCAAGCTCCAGCGCCCGTGGATAGATCCAGTGCGCCTCATCGGCCTCCGCGGTGCGCACCACTGCATCCCCGTCGAGGATTTCGATCCGATAGGCCTCCTCCGCCTCATCGAGCGGAATGTCGGCACCCAACCAGTTGTCGGCGTCGACGCGACCGCGACGCACCCAGCCGAGTGCGATATCGCCCTCCGGCGCTCTCGCGGCCCGAAGGTGCACCGGCGCGAGAGGCGTTTGCGCCCTCGTGCCGCCGGCAAAGACGAACGGTCCCCTGGCCGGTCCCGCTCCGCCCACGGCTTCCGCGATATAGTTGAGCGCCAGCCCCGCCTCCTCTCCGGCAAGGCCGACCGGCTTCACCGCCTCGTCCAGCAGCACGACCGCCGCGCCTTCCTCGGCCCCCGCCGCCATCGCATCCTCCGTGCCGGCAAGACCGCGCAGCAGGGCAGTCAGTCGCCAGCGTCCCGGAGCAACCTCTTTTGCGTCGGCAAAGGCGAGGACTTCCCAGCTCCCGCCGCTCGAGCGCACCGCCAGCCGGTTCGCGCCGTTCAGCACTGCGAGCCGGCTTGCCGAGGAAAGACCGCCGAAGGAAAGCGTCACGTCCAGCGTCCGCGCCATGTCGAAGCGCCCCGAGACGCCGGGCAGCAGCGGAGCGGTCAGCACGCCCATGGTCGCCGGGCGTTCGAGAACGGTGCGCAGCCCATAGCCTTCCGCCTCGGCGGAGGCGGATATCGCGATGCGCCGCCATGGCCGGCAGAAGCCCGCGACCCGCGCGAAGCCCGCCGCCTCTCCCGCCGCGTATTGCGGCAGGTCCATGAAGGCGAGAAGCGGTGCAAAGCCCGCCGATGCCGGATTGTCCGGAACGCGCCCGTCCGCCGTCGAGACCCTGCGCGCGGATGTCGCCGCCGCCACCTCCCGCAGCGTCAGCCGCCGAGCCGCACCGTCGTCGATCTCCTCGACAAGAAAGCGTCCTGTAGGTCCCTCGGGAAAGGCCAGGATATCCCCTGGCTGCACCTCGATTTCGCCCGGTCCGAGTGAAAGTTCCAGCCGCCGACGCCCGATACGGTGGTCGCGCAGCATGGATTCCGCTGCCGCGAGCGCCGTTTCCTCGGGAATGACGGCCGCGAAATCGCGGGCGAGCTGGCGCGTCGTCGCTGCTTCCACCCGGCGCGAGCGAACGCTCGCCTCGGCGTAATCGGCCGCCGGGTCGTAGAAGGTCAGCATCGCTTCGGCGGCGAAATCGCTGTCATGGCCGCGCGTTTCCCGCCAAAGCGGTTCGTCCTCGATATCGGCAAGAACCGGCATTGCCGTTGCGGCCAGCCCGGCGGCCGCCCGCGAACGGAAACGCAGGACGGCGCCGTCCTCGATCACGTCGATCAGGAAGGCCTCGGCCAGCGGCTCGATCAGGCCGCGGGCGGAAGCCAGGTCGCCCTGCACATAGCCGCCGAGATCGCCTGCCACTTCCGACACGTCGTAGTCGTAAAAACCGTGGTCGTCGAGGATTGCGGCGAGCGTATCGGCAAGTGTCGCCGTGCCCAGCCGCCCGTTCAGCCAGTGGCCCGTCCGCCAGTTGCCGCCATCGGCCCAGAGCCCGGTGTCGAGCGGAAAGGCCGGCTGCGGCCGCGCATCCCAGCACCAGAGAAACAGCCTTTCCGGATCGACCATGCCGGCCGGCGCGCCCGTGCCCTGCCAATACCCCAGATGCGCTTCCAGAAACCGCCGCTGCTGGCTGTCGGCCCTCAGCCCTCCCGAAAAATGCGGCAAGGCGCTTTCCGCCGATTTCGGATCGACGAAGACATTCGGCTGGTTCGCGCCCTTGTCGATTGCCGGACAGCCGAGTTCGGTGAACCAGACCGGCTTCATCCCCGGCGTCCATGCCGTCGGCAAAGCTTTCTCCGCACCGTTCACCCTGTCGTAGTGCCGGTTCGCCCACCAGCCGGCGATATCCTTGTAGCGGAAGACCCAGGGCTTGCCGGCCAGCCCGTCGGTAATAGGCGTGCGGATGCGCGCGGCCCGGTCGGCATCGCTCGCATAATACCAGTCGAAGCCCTCGCCGCTGGCAATCTGCACGGCCATCGCCGATGCATCGTCGGGCGTGGCAAAACCATCGGGATTGCCGGCCTCCAGATCGCCGTCGCGCCAGTCGGAGAGCGGCATGTAATTGTCGATGCCGACCGCATCGATCGCGGGGCTGGCCCAGAGCGGATCGAGGTGGAAATGGACGTTTCCCGTCCCGTCCTGCGGATGATGGCCGAAATATTCGCTCCAGTCCGCGCCATAGGTGATCTTCGTGCCGGCCCCGAGGATCGCCCTGACATCCGTCGCCAGTTCCACCAGCGCCTCGACGAAGGGAAAGGCGTCCGCCCCGTCCCTCAGCGTCGTCAGTCCTCGCAGCTCCGAGCCGATCAGGAAGCCGTCGACGCCGCCGGCCGCCTTGGCCAGCAACGCATAATGCAGCACCAACCGGCGATAGCCCTCGTCCGCGCCGGCATAGGCGACGGCGGTTCCCGACACCGTGAAATCATTGGCCTCAGCCGAACCGTGGAAGGCCTCGACCGCTGCCCGCACGGCGGCGGTCCGGTCGGGAGAACCGGTCCGTCCCGGCGCCGGATGGCAGGTGATGCGCCCGCGCCAGGGATAGGGCGCCTGTTCCGCGCCGCCATAGGGATCGGGCAGGCCGTTGCCGGCCGGCACGTCCATCATCAGGAAAGGATAGAGCGTCACCTTCAGCCCGCGCGCCTTCAGATCCCTGATCGCCTCGACCACGCTTGCATCGTCGGGCGTGCCGCCATAGGCGGGTCCGCCCTCGTGGCGGCTCACCAGCCGCGCCTCATCCCGGCCCATGCCGCAGACACGCCACGTCCGGCTTTCGTCGTCGCGGGAAGAGACCTCGACGCCCGGCACCACCCGGCATTCGCCGGCCCTCAGATCGGTGCCGAACCAGCTCACCACCAGCGCCACGTTTTCGAGATTCGGGCAAAACGCCTGCAATTCGTCGATCGAGGCCTGCCAGTCGGTCGGCGCTGTCAGCGTATTGCGGTTGAGGATGCGCTCCTCGCCGTCCCCTGTCTTTTCCGAAACAGCCGTTGCAGCATAGCCGTGCTCGGTCGCACCCGGAATGATCGTCACGGCGCGGATATCCCTTTCCAGCCTGCCGACCGGACGGATCACCTCGAACTGCAGCAGCGGAATGCGGTTGCCGAAATCGTCGAGCGGCAGCCGTTCGAACACCACATAGGCAAGTCCGCGATAAGCAGGCGCATTGCCCGCCCCCTGCTTCGCATCGATCAGCGGATCGGCAAGCTGGCTTTCCGACCCCGGATAGAAGCGCATCTCCAGGCCGGTCAGGTCGATTTCCTGCCCGTCGGCCCACACCCTTCGGATCGCCGCCACCGGTCCTTCGCACAGTCCGAAGGCGACATTGGCGAAGTAGCTGTAGGTCTTCACCCGCGTTCCCGTCGCCTTGCCGCCGGCGCGTTCGGTGGTCACCTCCTCCTCGAAGCGCGTCGCCCAGATCAGCGTGCCGCCGAGCCTTGCTGTGCCGTAAAGCCGCGGGATCGCCGTTCCCTCCGAGGCCCCCGGCAGTCTCGCCGCCGAGAGACGCGACCCCGTCACCGTCGAACCGCCGATCAGCATGCGGTCGACAGCGCTGCCGGCAAGCGCGCCGGCGGCCCGGCCGATCACAGCGCCCAGCGGGCCGAAGACGGAGCCGAGTGCCGCGCCCGCCGCCTGGAAAAGAATGGTCGCCATGGAAGGACCTCAGAGAATGTCGGGAAAACGAAAGACGCCGGCGACCCGCCGTCTCCACGCCGGCACCAGCGCCGAGCGGATCACAGCCGCCTGCTCATAGGCATGGATGAAGTGGTCGGGACCGGCGAGAATGCCGGCATGCTTGGCGGCAAATTGCGGACGGAAGCGGAAGACCAAGAGATCGCCCGCTTCTGCTTCCGCAAGACTTGAAACGGGCACGAAATGCCTCATGGCGGCATCGAGCAGCCGCTCCTTACCCGCCCTTTCCGCCCAATCCGGCGCATAGGCCGGCACTACCTCCGGCTCTTCGCCGTAAAGATCGCGCCAAACGCCGCGCACCAGCCCGAGGCAATCGCAACCGATCCCCGCCGCCGATCCCTGATGACGATATGGCGTGCCGATATAGCGCCCGGCCGCAGCCAGAACGCGGTTGCCGATCTCGGTCATGGTAAATTCCTTGATTGAAAGCGTAAGGGATTGCCACTCATCCCGCTGCCGGCACCTTCTCGCCGTTTACTGTCAGGCGATGGATAAGGAACGCGCGGCGTTGCGGCATTCTTAACCCTCCCCCTTGTGGGGAGGGGTCCGCAGGACGCAGGCGGGAGGGGTTTTGATGCGGAGCGAAGGCCCCTCCCCAACCCCTCCCCACAAGGGGGAGGGGCTCAGGCGCATCGCCCGATGTCATCAATACGCGATCGCCCCATATCACCTACGGGGTGCGAAACGTTCAGCTTGGCGAACCAGCCTCACTCATAAAGCACGCTCCCGTCATGCAGGCTCTCGCCCTTCACGTAGGAATAGGCGAAGTCGCTGCCCGGCATATGCGGAAAACCCCGGAAGTTCATGGCATTGGAAAACCGGTCGCGACAGGTGGAAAACGCCTTGTCGCAACCGATGGAAACGGTCACCGCATCCCCCGCCTCCGGCAATCCCTCCAGCGGCAACCAGAGTCTGAGCCGCACCCCGCCCGTCGCCGCCTCGCTGTCCTCCACCTGAACGGAGAGGCCGGCATTGGGACCGGTATCGAAAACCAGCCGGCCGAGCCGGAAATGCCCGTCCCCGACGCTTGCCGACAGCGCCACCACGATCCGGTCCCGGCTCTCGACTGCAACCACCGTCCCGGAAAGCCGCCGCCCGCCCGCCGTCATGTCGATGCCGCAGCGACCGTCGCCGAGGCTCGCGTCGCAGCGGCGATTGTAGATCCGCCCTTTTTCCTGCGACAGCCGGTGGGCGAAACTCCTGAGTTCGGCGGTAAAGGCCTCGCCGGCCCGCGAGACCTCGCCGATTTCCTTCACGGACACCAGCAGGTGCTGCGCCTCCGGTTCCTGCCAATTGACGAGGAAAACCTCCACCCGTGCGCCATCGTAGCACCCGGCCGCAAGGTCGGCCTCGGTGATCGCCTCGCTGGAGAAGCCGCCGGTCACCTCCGCCGCCGGCGCCGCCATGCCGCCCGTTTCCCGCGCCTCGCTCGCGATAAAGCCGCTCGCCGCCCGGAATGTCGTGCCGGCAAACACCAGCGGATGGTCATGCTCGGTGAAACCCAGCGCCACGCCATCGCGGCGCGTCACCCGCCAGGCGCGGCAGAGCGTCGTCACACCGCCCTCGATATGGGCGGCCAGCGCTTCCGGTATCTTTCTCATGGCAGGATCTCGATCAGCGGAATGGTCGGAATGCGACCGGCCCGGAAGGCCTCGAGGTTGAGATCGATGCGTTCGGCATCGAAGCGCACCGGCACGTCGAATTCGAAGCCCGCCTGTACCAGCGCGCCGGACTGAGGAATATAATCCTCATCGATGACAACAAGACCGGTCGCCGCATCACAGGTGAAGGCGGAAGCCGGGAGTTCAACGCCCTCGACCGCAAGCCGCACGGTTCCCACCACCGGCTTGGCGATCACCCGCCGCCATTCGCCCGCCACATCCCCATAGGTCTTCGCAAGCTGGAAGGTCACGGTCTCGCCGTCCCCCTCGCCGATCACCTGGTCGAAGGGCGTTACCGCCCGGTCGGGCGCGCAGGATTTCCCGTCCACCGGATCGCGGAAGCGAAAGCCGTGAAGAGCGCCGCCCCGCGCCTCGAAGAAGGACAGCACCTCGTAAAGGTCCGCCACCGAGCGCATCCCGGACCCCGCATCGTAAGCGCGCCGGCTGTCGCGCCAGCGGCGGTTGCGCGCCTCCCTGCCGTTCGACAGGTTGACAATGTCGGTGCGCCGCACCGGCCCGCCCGTCACGTTGAACGACAGGCGCAGCGGAAACCGCACCTCGTGAAAGCCGTCTACCATCGGCATGCCTCCTTACAGATTCCGCCGGCCGCGCCCGACCGAGCGTGCCAGCATCGCGGTGATCTGGCCTTCGCTGCGGGCGAAGCTCGCCGCATCCGTCGCCGTCACGTTGAAGTTGATCTGGGTCGTCCCGCCGCCGGCCGCAGCGACCCCGAGCGAACCGTCGGCCGCGCGCCTCAGCGGCAGGATCGCCTCGGACCCCGCCTCGCCCATCAGGCCGAGATCGCCGCCCAGCGGAAAATAGGTCGGCGCGGAGACCACGCCGCCCGTTGCAAACGGCGTCACCCGTCCCGGCACGCCGCCATCGGCAAAGGGCAGGATGGAACCGAACCCCGCCGTCAGCGACGAGATCAGCCCCGAGGTCAGCGTCGAAAGCATGGTTTCGAGCGGCTTCAGCCCGGAGGCCAGCGCCACGTCGGAAAGCCGCAGGCCCAGCGATCGCAACGTATCGTCGAGCCCCTTGCCGCCGATGGTGGCGCTCTTCAGCGCCCCGGTCAGCGCCCGGCCGAAACTCGCCGAGCGGTTTTCAAGATCGTCAAGCGCCTTCAGCGCCGCCGAAGCATCCAGCTCGACCGCAAACGAAAGACCGTCGTCATTCATGGTTGAATGCTCCTTTGAACAAAACGGAGGCGAGTTCGATACGTTCCGCACCGTCATGCCTGTGCTCGTCACAGGCACCCAGCCAGCCCAAGTCCTTGGGCCGAAAGACCCTTTCGGCCTCTCATCCGCCTGCGTCCTACGGCACCTTCTCCCCGCAAGCGGGGAGAAGGTTAGGGTCAGAGTGAGGGGCAGGGACAGTTGGGGTTAGGTGCAGACTCGTGGCAGATAAACGAAACCCATCCCCTCAATCCGGAAAGGCCCGCATCAGCATCTCCAGCCCATCCCGCCTCAACCGCGCAGGCCGCGGCGCAAATGCACCCGTCATCGCCGCAAACTCGACGAGGCTCAGCTCCCAGAAACGCGTCGGATCTAGCCGCAGGCGGCAAAGGCCGGTGTCGAGCACCGCCCCCCAGGGGAAGGGACGCGCTCCCGCCCCGCCGCCTGCGGCTCTCAAGGGTCCTGGCAAGGGTCCTGGGAGGACTTGCCGGACCCGTCGATCGTCCTGCTCGCCTCATCAGGGGCAAATGTCAGCGTCAGCAGTTCGCGCACCACCGCGGCGGCACCCGCCACGCCCCCCTCGACCGCCATGCAGCCCACGTCCTCGTCGCTGAAACGGTTGCCGCCGCCGCGCAGGCCCGCGGCGATGATGCTCATCAGATCCGCCGCCTTCAGCCGCCCGCTGGAAAAGCGCTCGGCAAGCCCTGCCAGGCTATCGGCCTGAAACATCGTTTCCAGCTCGGCCAGCGCGCCGAGCGTCAGGCAGAGAATGCGGCGCTCGCCGTCGATCACCGCCTCCACCTCGCCGCGCCTGCGGTTCGCCCTGAAGACCGAAGGCGCAAGATCGCCCGCGCCCCGCATCAGAGCGCCCCGAAGGAAAGCTGTCCCGCCGATTCCAGCGCCAGTTCGAAAGTCACCTCGCCGTCATGCGCGCCGGCATATTCGAGCGCGGTGATCTGGAAGAGGCCAGTCACAGTGCCGAAGTCGGGAATGACCACCTGCCACGAGACAATCTCGCCGGCGAAGAAAGCCGAGCGCACCCGCGCGTCCGAGGCCTGGTCCTTGAACAGGCCCGCGCCGGACAGCGAGGCGCGCTGCACGCCGGCTCCGGCCAGCAGTTCCCGCCAGCGTCCGGCGCTTTCCCCGTCGGTCACGTCGACCGTCTCGGCATTGAAGGCGAGCCGCTTCGAGCGCAGCCCGGCGACAGTCATGTATGCGCTTCCATCCAGAACCTTGAGCAGCAGGTCCTTGCCCTTCTGTGCGACCATGTCGGTTTCCTTCTCTTGTCCGTTCGTTCCGTGGATTTTCCGGGAGGCTCGCCGGTTGCCCGCGACTTAGGAAAGCCGTAGAGGAAATGGCCCCTCCGGAATTTCTTCATGTCGTCTTCGCGCCTCCGCCTCATCGCCCTGCTCGCCGTCAGCCAGATCGCCGGCTGGGGCGTGAGCTTCGACATGCCCGGCGTCTTCGGCCGGCGCATCGCCGCCGATCTCGGCATGTCGAACGAGATGGCCTTTGCCGGCCTCACGGTGATGATGCTGGTTTCGGGTTTCGCCGGTCCGCTGGTCGGACGGCTGCTGAAACGTCATGGCGCAGCCCGCGTCCTTGCCGCCGGTTCGCTTGCCTTCAGCGCCGGCCTGTTCATGCTTTCGATAGCGCAGGGTCCGGCAAGCTATTTCGCCGCCTGGCTGGTCATCGGTTTCGGCGGCGCCTTCGGACTGTCCGTTCCCTGCTATGCCGCCGTCGTCGAGCGCGAAGGTTCCGATGCCAAGCGCAGCATCGGCCTTCTGATGATCTTCACCGGTCTATCGGCAACTTTCGCCTGGCCTGCGCTTAGCTTCTTCGGCGATCTCTATGGCTGGCGGCCTACGCTCATGGGTGCTGCCCTCCTGCATCTGCTGCTGCTCGCGCCGCTGCATCTCTTCGGCCTGCCCCCGCCATCGGATGGCAATGCGGAAGGACAGGCCTCGGCGGATCGGGAGCCGCTCGCGCTGTCGCCCGACCAGTCCCGCCTCGCCTTCCGGCTGATCGCGGTCATCACCATCACCTTCAGCCTGCTCACCCTCGGCCTCGCCCCGTCGCTCCTCGAGCTGCTGCAGCAGTCCGGCGCATCCGCCGCCGTCGCCCTGCAGCTCGGTTCGCTCAGGTCAGTGCTCGGCATCGCTGCCCGCGCCGTCGATACGCTGGCCGGCAGGAAGGCCTCGCCGCTATTTTCCGGCAAGATCGCCTGCGTGCTGATGTTCATCGCCATGCCGGTGCTCGCGCTCTCCGGCGGCGCCACCCTGCCGCTCTTCCTGTTCATCGCGCTTTATGGCTTCGGATCGGGCATCTCGGCGCTGTCGCGGGCGCTCCTGCCGCTCGGCTTCTTCTCCGCCAGCCGCTATGCGCAGCTTTCGGCGCAGTTGTCGCTGCCGGCCAATCTCGCCATGGCGATCGCGCCCGTCATCGTCACGTTCCTCATCGATCGCGGCGGTCCCAATGCCGTGCTCGCCTATTGCGCGGGCCTCGCCGTCATCTCGCTCGCGGCCTTCTTCAGCCTGTCCCGTATCGAAAAACGCGCCGGCTCAACCGGCTGATACAAGCGGTTCCAGAACGGCCCGGAACTGCACTTCGGCGACGAAAAGCGTCGTCTTCGGCTCACGCCGGCTGATGCTTCCCCGGTGGACAAGGCTCACCAGCGCATGACCCGACACATCCAGCGACGCGTCATGCAACAGCCTTCGCACTGTCCCGGCGATCTCTTCCGCCTCGCGCCGGCCAATCTTCGACCAGGCTTCCAGCGTCAGCAGGATTTCCACTCCGTCCTCGCTCGCGGTCGAGAAATCCCGCGTCTCTGCCTCACCGATCACCAGCGCGGGAAGCGGCAGACCCGCTACGCGCCGGTCCCGGATGCCGTCCGCGCCGATCAGGGCAAGGAGCGCCGCATCGGCCATTAGCCGTGCATGGATCGCCTTCAGCAGTTCATTAACCGGGTTGGCCATGGCTTCCGCCCTCCGTCGTTTCATCGGTCGCCCCGCCACCGCGGCCAGCCCTGGACGTCGGCTCGCCGCTTTCGCGAAGTTCCATCGACCGCCGGACAAGGCGTGCCGAAAGCGCCCGCGACAGCGCGGTCTTGAGATCGCCGCCCGTCAGGCGGATCGCGGCCTTCATCGCCCTTCCTCCCTGCAGCGGCAGGCGAGATAGCGGCCGCTCTCGTCGGGATCGCGCACGCTTTCCACCGTGAAATGCCTGAGACCCTTCACAAAGCGCATGCCGGAGACGAGGTCGCCACGCCGGCGCACCCAGATGTCGTGGGTGATCTCCACCGTCTCGGCGCCAGCCCGTTCCTCGACCTTTGCGGCAAGCGGCGTGACCAGCGCCCAGACGCTGGCAACCGCCTCGAAAGCTTCCGTCGCTCCGCCCTGTCCGTCGGAGACCGGCACGGGACGTTCCAGCACCAGCCGGGCGCTGAGCCGTCCGGGGTCGAAATCGGCAATCCCCATGGTCAGAGCCTCCGCCGGCAATAGGGCGCGATCAGCCGTTCGTAGCCCGCCGGCATCGCCGCCGGCTGGTCCTCCAGCGAGACCGCGCCGCGCACGGAAAACATCAGGGCGACATGGGAGAGCATCGCCCGTTTCAGCGTGCCGGGCACGTCTGCGCCGGTGTCGCCGAAACCGGCGATGAAATCGATCTCGATGCCGTTGATCGCGCGGCCCGGCGCCGGCGTCTCGCGAAGCCACAGCCGCGCCGGGCGGCTGTTGCCCTCCAGCAGGTGATCGTCGAGCGACACGGGGGACGGCTCTCCCGCCTCGTCGTAGACGGTCACGGTCTCGATTGCTCTGACGGGGCCACGTTCGATGCGGATCACGCCATCGTCAGGCCAGCGGTCGAGCGCCAGCCGGAACCCCTGCGTCATCAGCGCAAGACCAGTCTCGCGTTCGAGATGCTCGCGGGCCACCGTAATCAGCCCCTCGATCAGCGCATCCTCGTCGTCGATATCGACCCTGAGATGCGCCTTCGCCTCGGCCAGCGTCACCGGCTCGCCCGCGGGCGGCACGGTCGGGATATAGATCATGAATGTCTCCTGTTTGGTGGGCGGAGGTCGGATTGGTGGGCAGAGGCCGGCACCCGTTTGAAACGAAGGCACGGGGCGGCTGTGTGGAGCCCCTCCCCCTTGTGGGGAGGGGTTGGGGAGGGGTCTTTGCCCCGAATAAAAACCCCTCCCGCCTGCGTCCTGCGGACCCCTCCCCACAAGGGGAAGGGTTAGGAATGCCGAACCGCGTCCATTCCCTCTTCCCGTTCACGGAGGGGCTGAAGGACGGGGACACGCCCCCATCCGCCCCATCAGTTCGCCGAGAACTTCACCAGCTTGATCGCCTCGAAGTTCTGCACCCCGCCGCCGACGCGCTTGGTGGTGTAGAACAGGACGTAGGGCTTGGCCGAATAGGGGTCGCGCAGAACGCGGACCCCCACCCGGTCCACCACGAGGTAGCCGGCGCGGAAGTCGCCGAAGGCGATCGAGGTCGCGCCGGCGGCAATCGCCGGCATGTCCTCGGCCTCGGCCACCGGGAAGCCCATCAGCGAGGCCGCCTCACCTGCCTTGGCCGGTGGCTGCCAGATGTAGTTGCCGTCGGCATCCTTGAACTTGCGGATCTGCCCCTGCGTCTTGCGGCTCATCAGGAAGCTTGCATTCTGGCGATGACCGGCCTTCAGCGCATAGACCACGTCGACCAGCACGTCCGAGGCACCGGCGGCGGAAAATGCGCCCGCGGCCCCCGTCGCCACATAGCCGATCTTGCCCCATTCCCAGGCGCCATCGGCCACCTGATCGTAGGAAAGCAGCCCCTTCGGCTTGTTCACGCCGTCGCCGGTCACGAAGGCCGTGCCCTCCTGCTCGGCAAAGGCGATATCCACCTCGCCGGCGATCCAGGCCTCGATATCGACCGCCGCATCGTCGAGCAGCGCCTGGCTTGCGGCCGGCATGGCGTAGAGCTCCATGGTCGGGAAGGAGAGTTCGGCAAGCTGGGCCGTTGCCGTCTGCGGCCGCGCCGCGGTCTCCGACACCCAGCCCGCCGTCATGCCGGCCGGCGAGAAGGGCTTTTTCAGCACCGAACCCGAAACCTGCCTGACGGTCGCCAGCGCACGCACCGGCGAGACGACGGAAAGCCGGCGGCCGATCTCGCTGTCGGTTTCCGGCGGCACCAGATAACCGCCGTCGGCGGGCGCACCCGCGCTCATCGCCTTGGCTTCCAGTTCGCGCAGGCCGCTTTCGTCGCCACGGCGGATATAGGCGTCGAAGGCCGCCTTGTGCTCGGCCGCCTCGATCTCGCCTGCCCCGCCTCGGGAAAGCGACGGACGCATCTTCTTCAAGAGCATCTCGTCGATCATCCGGCTCTGGTCGTCCATCGCCTTGTTGATGCGCTCCACCTTGTCGCGGGTCACGACGTCGGAAACGAGCTTTTCCTCGATTTCCGAAAGCCTGCGGTCGTTGACCTCCTTGAACGCCTCGAAAGCGCCCATGAAGTCCTCGAAGGCCGCCGTCACGCCGTCCGGAACGGCCTTCACTTCCGGGGCCACTTCCCGAGGCAGCCCATGCTTTGCCGGCTGCTTGTCATGCATGTTTTCCATTCTCGTCATCCTTTCCTGAAGACACTCGTCGCCATTGCCCGCGCTGCCCGACGCATGGCGCGGACGAGCTCGGTTTCCCTGTCGCGGTAGAACCGCGCATGTTTCACGTTCGAGACCCGTGCCGCCGGCAGCATGGGGAAGGTCACCACCGAGATCTCCCAGAGATCGGCCTCGAGGATGCGGCGCACGCCGCTTGCCCTGTCGGTGCGGGCGCGCACGGTGCGAAAACCGATGGACAGCCCGTCCAGCGCGCCGGATTTCATCAGCGCATGCACCTCGCGGGCGCGCGCCACGCCAGGAGAAAGCACGCCCTCGACATAAAGGCCGCGCTCGTCCTCGCGGATCACCGTCCATGTGCCGATCGGTTCGGCCGGATCGTGCTGGAAGAGCATCCGCACACCGGCGGCACCGCGCGCCCTCAGCGATTTCGAAAAGGCTCCGGGCTCTATCGTGTCACGGCCGAGGTCCACCTCGCCGAACAGGCTGGCATAGCCGGAAAAACTGCCGTCACCGGAGACACCCTTCAGCGTCAGGTTGGCACGGGTATGGGTCAGCGAAGGCTGTTCGCGCTTCGGCGTCATCGTCCTACTCCTCGTCATGGAATGATGTGTTTGGTCCGGCCGCCGATGAGGCTCCTCCCCGTCATGCCGGACGTGTTCCGGCATCCAGCAGCGCGATGTCCATCGCGCGAAAGACTCTCTTGCGATCAAGGACTTGATCGCACTGGATCTCGGCTCAAGGCCGGGATGACGGCAGTGGGAGAAGCGTCACGGCGGAGCCGATGAAGATGCCTGCCGTGTCGCGGTCAGGGTTCGCCCGGCCGGCCGCCATAGCGCTGGGCCAGCCGCGCCAGCACGCCGAGCGCCCACCAGGCCGAAAGGCTTGCGGCTGCCGCCCCCGCCAGCATGGTCTCCTGCGGCGAGAGGCTTGCGGCCACGTCGAGCTTGCGCACCAGCCACAGCCCAACAGGTCCGCCGAAGATCAGGCCGCAGGCAACGCCGGTCAGGAAGCGGGTCGCCGCCTCGCGATTTCCCTTAGGCAGGAGATAGACGAGCGAGATCGCCGAGCCCGCGACCGCGCCGATCAGGCGGGCGGCGGAAACGCCGCCGTCGTGGCTGAAGTCAGTCATTTTTAATCTCTCGCAGCTAGGATGAAATCGGACCGGCCGCACGATCCCGCCAGGATTTCGTCTTACGATGGCGGCGGCCGGTCTCCCCTTCTCCATTCGTCGAACGAACGGAAGCGCCTTCACGCGGCGCTTTAAGCGGGGCGTTTTTGTCGAGTCGAAAGAATCGCTTGGCTGCAGAACCTCACACTTCGATTCCGCTTCCCGATGCAGTGCTTTAAGTCCTTCACTTTCTGATTCAGATGGAAACGACGGGCTTTCGGCGTCGCCCCTTCCTCCGTCATGCCGGACCTGATCCGGCATCCAGCCGCGCGATGTCCATCGCGCAAAAGGCTCGGTCATCGCCGCGCAAACGTCCTTCGTTCAGTATCCCACGGCCTCGCGCTTTTCCTCCTCCGAGAGGAAGTCCGCCGCCCCCACCCGCGCCCATAGCGCATCGCGTTCGGCGGAAAGTCCCGCCACCTGATCGAGATCGGGAACGAGATTCAACGGTCTCAGGTAAAGGCCTGAAAGGAATGCCGAAAACCGTGCGGCGGTGCGCGTGACCAGCGGCAGAACGGTCAGCCGGTAGAAGGCGCGGTTGGCCTCCTGATAATTGGCATAGGTGTTGTCGCCGGGAATGCCGAGCAGCATGGGCGGCACGCCGAAGGCGAGCGCGATGTCGCGTGCCGCTCCGTTCCTCGCCTCTACGAAGTCCATGTCCTTCGGCGAAAGCCCCATCGACTTCCAGTCGAGCCCGCCCTCCAGCAGCAGCGGACGGCCGGCTCGCATCGGCCCGGAATAACCCTCGTCCAGCTCCTGCTTCAGCCGCTCATACTGGTCGGCGGAAAGGTTGCCGCCCTCCTTCGGCTGGTAAACCAGAGCGCCGGAAGGACGGGCGGAATTGTCGAGCAGCGCCTTGTTCCAGCGGCCCGACGCATTGTGCAGGTCGAGCGCGACCTGGGCTGCGGCCAGCGGCGGAAAACCCGTCTGGTCGTCCAATGGATGGAAGAGCTTCAGATGCAGCAGCCCCTCCCCATCCCGTCCCACTGCGATCCGGCGCCGTCCGGTATCCGCGCGGTAGTCATAGGCCTCCGGCCAGCCGTCGGCTCCCGTCACCACGCTTACCCGATCCGGGCGAAGCAGGTGCAGTTCGGCCGGCCGTCCGCCGAGCGCCAGCGGCTCGACATAGGCATTGCCGGAGAGCAGCAGGTGGCCATAGAGCGCTTCCAGGAAGTCCGGCCCGCCCATGCGCGGGTTCGGCCTTGCGATCAGCGCCAGCACCGGATGATCGGTCAGCTCTCGGCCGTCCTCATAGGCAAGCCACGGGATTGCCGCGGCCGCCTCCGCCACCAGCCGCACCGTGCGGTGGGCGACGGGGTTTCTCATGAAGCCCTCGCGGGCAAGCGCCCCATAGGAGCGGCCCGTCCAGTGCGCGGGCGCTTCCGACGCAATCAGCGACAGCCCGCCCGCCCCGACAGCCCCCTTGGTATCGCTCACCGTATTTGCGGACACGGGTGAACTTTCCGCCGGGCCACGCCACGGCAGACGAAACGACAGTTTCATCGGCAGCTTCCTTCGGTCGTTATGTATGGAAAAGCCCTTGCCTGAAACAGGCAGGGCCTTGGCCCGCTCTTCAGACCGGCCGCGTCACCGCATGGGCGACATCGTAATCGGCGGCGATCCTCAGTTCGCGGAGCGGCTTCACGCGCGCAATCGACTCCTGGTAGAGCGGGTGCGCCCGGTAGGCGGCAAGCGCCGCCTCGTCGTCGAACTCGCCATAGACGATGAGATCGACGCTGGTGTCGTAGAGATCGCTCTTGACGCTCGTGCCGATTTCCAGATGCCGCGCATGGGGTATTTCGGTCAGGATCGAAAGCCCCGACCGCACGCGCTCCAGATTGGCCTTGTCCGGCACGGAAAAGAACACGATATGGCGGATCAAGGGCATCGGCTCCGAAGGCAGGTCTCACGGGGGCCGACGTATCGGTCCGGCCCGTGCCGCGATAGCATGACCGCGCGCGGGGCTCAATCGCTCGCTTGCCGTTCAGCGGTCCGTGCCGGCGCTGCAGGTGCCGATCATGCGCCCAACATCCCCCTCGGCCCCGAAGACGCCCGTCTTCAGCGAGGCGGCGCCCGAGACCTCGAACGGAACCTCGCCCTCACCGAAAATTCGGAAGATCACATAGCGCTCGTCGTCGCGCACGCCCGTCGCCGTCTTCACCTCGCCGATCCGGCCCTCGTCGCAGCGCTCGCCACGGCAATAGTTCACCTTGCCGTCCTTCGTGCTGAAGGAGAAATCGGCGAAACCGCCACCCTCCTCGCAGGCCGGATGGCAGTAATAGATCACCTCGGCGCTGCAGCCGAGTTCGATCACCTCGTCGGCCGCCGCCGTTCCGGTCGCGGAAAACAGCAGGCCGGCCAAGAGCAGGTCAGGTCGTATAGCTGATCGCGCCATAGAAGGCCCTCCCGTAGTCGGCGATCTGCAGGGCCCGGTCGAGCCGGTTGATGATCTTGCGGGCATTCACCCAGTCCTCGCGGTTCGGATTGAAGACCTGGTCGAGCCGCACCCCGGTGAAAGTGCCCCTTTCCATGCCGATGAACATGATCCTGATCGCCACATCCATGCGCATGGCTTGCGCCGGATCGGCCACGAGATCGACACCCACCAGCGAGCTCATCTTGGCGTAGTTCGTCTTGTGGGTGAGCTGCACCAGCCCGCGCCCGAGCCAGGACTTGCCCTGCGCGTCGCGCCGCCAATAGGGATTGCTGACCCAGGGAAGCTGTCCGCGCGCCAACGCCCGGTCGAGAATGGCGATCGCCCTGTCGTCGGTCGGCGCCAATGTCTCGCGCACCGGCTGCATGGTGCGCGCCGTCTCGTGAAAGGCGGTGGCCAGCATGTAGGCGAGCCACCGGTCGTCATTGCCGGGGCTCGTCGCCTCCCAGTGGTCGAGGATCGCCTCCATGCCCTGCGCCTGCGGCGGCTGGATGCGCCCGTTGAACAATGCCATGCGCACCCGGTCGTAGAAGAAACCCCGGTTGATCCTGCTCATCGCTTTCCCCTCTTCCCTGACGTGACACCCTCCCGGCCCGGCCGATGGCAGCCTGCCGGGGAGCATCCGTCGTGTTTTCCCTGCGATTCAATGCAACTAAAAATATAATTACAATTCAATAATCTTTATAGTTGCACATCTGGATAGACGTCTCCGGCCCGAAAACCGTCTGCGGCGTGGAACGCGAAAATTTCCTGAGGAATTCAAACGTTTAAAATAATTTCAATCGTTTGAGGAGCTTAACCCTCATATTTACAAAGATTTAACTCTGTGGAACCTTCCGGCTTATTCCGCGTTTAGGCACCTGCAGACAGCATTTCTGGCCTAACCTTGAGCCGTGAGGAGTAGATCGATGCAGACCAACAGCACGACCCAGACGAAGACCAATGCCGCCACCATTCCCGCCCATGTCATGGAGCGTCTCGAAAGCGAATGGCGCCAGATGCGCCAGGGCAGCAACCAGCCGTCCGCGTCTTCTTCCAAGTAATCCCGGTTCTCATTCCGGTTCCAGGCAATCCCGGCGTCGAACGACCCGAAGCAAAACGGCCGGCCCTCCATCGAGGGACCGGCCGTTTCCTTTGGCAGTGCCGGCCGCAGGACGGCCGGCATCGCATTCACTCCCTGAGATCGCGGTTGAACTCCAGCACCTTGAAGCCTTCGATGCCGCGTCGCAGCCAATCCGGCTGGACCGCTGCCGGGGCCTCGGCCGAGGGCGCAGCCCGCAATTTGGTGAACTGCGGTTGCGGTTTTTTCGGCGGTGGCGCCGCCGGCTTTGGCGGCAAGCGGGTGAAGACCATGGTGAGCGTACCGATATTCGTGCGCGAGGCGGAAACCAGCGGTCCCGGCCCGGTGAAATGGGTCAATACCCAGGTCGGCCCAGCGTCCGAAATACGGGCGGTGAAGGCGAATTCCGTCTTGCCGGAAAACACGGCCTTCTCCGCCCCCTGAATGCCGGTCACCTCAATCGCACCTCCCATCTCCTTGACGAATGTCTCGGCGCGAAGGTTCTCGGCAATCAGTTCGCGCGTACCGAGCGTGCCGACGACAGGGCTCGCATCCGGGACATGGATGCTGCAGGCCTTCTCCGACTTGTCGGACAGATAAATCACGAAATTCTGGTTATAGGTTCGCGAACCCTTCCGGCTCACGCCGAACGGCAGGGCGAAGGACAGGCTTTCCCCCGGTGTCGAGAGCGTGTCGCTGAAGGTTGCCGAAGGGTTCAGGCCGCCTTCATAGTTCATCTTGAGTTCGAAGGCGGCGGAGACCACCCAGTCGTCACGTTTCAGATAGCCGAATTCCTCGCGGCTCCTGTAGAGTTCGCAACTCAGCTTGGCGAGAAAATCGGCCATGGAGATCGGCGTCACATTGCCACCACCTCCGGATGTCGCGCAGCCTGCGAGCTCCGCGCAAAGCGCGGCCACCATCAGTTTCTTCATGGACCCCTCCCCCGAAACCTCCACTCAGGATTGTACGTTCCGCGAAACTTGTCAATCGTGCCGGACCCGGCCCCGTGCCGGGTTCGGGGAAGCGGCGATAGGCATCAGACGCCGCGGATTCGCGGTTCGCCCGCGCCTTCGAGGAGAAGTGCCGTCAGCGCCCAGACCAACGCATCCAGCCGGTCGGGCGAGCGTCCCGACGAGAGCCCCTCCGGGCCGAAGTCGCACATCTGGTCTTCCAGCTCCTGAAACCGGGCCGCGTGCAGGACCCGGCCCTGTTCGTAGAGTGCCGCCACCGGCTCGGCCCTCAGGAACTTGCCGCGCGTCGCCCGGACCATGCTGACGGGCAGGTTCGCCTCCACGCTTTTCAGCATGGCCGCCACCATTTCCCCGCCCTGGTTGACTTCCGCCACCACCCGGTCGGCCTCGAAGCGGCGATAGGCGGAGGCGACGGCCCTTGCCCATATTGCCGGGCTCCGGCCCTCGACTGACACGTCCGCCAGCACCACCGCCTGCCCGTTTTCCATCAGGCCGGCCACGACGATACCGCAGCAGGAGCGCTCGCCGCTGCCCGCCGGCGGGTCGACCGCGACGACGATGCGCCTCAGCGGTTCGGTCAGCCTTATGATGATGCCTTCGAGACGGTCGCGCTTCCACAGCGCATCCTCGCGATCCTCGATCAGTTCGCCGCCCAGTTCCTGCCGTCCGAGCCGCGTGCCGCCGTAGCGGCGCTCCAGCGCGGCGATGAAGCCGGGAGCGAGATTGCCGGCATTGGCCGCGGTCGAAAGCCTTGTCAGCCGGGTTCCGGGCTCGGCGATCAGCCGCCTCAGAAGCGGCACGGCCCGCGGCGTGGTGGTCACCACCTGCCGGGGCGCGGTCCCTAGACGCAGCGCGAATTGCAGCATGTCGAAGGTCTCCTGCGCATGCTTCCATTTCGCCAGTTCGTCGCACCAGGCGAAGTGGAATTGCGGGCCGCGCAGGCTTTCGGGATCTTCCGAGGAGAAGATCTGCGCCACCGCGCCGTTCGGCCAGACGAGCCTCCTGCGCGTAATCTCCACCTCCGGCCGCATGCGGGTTGCAATACGCACCAGCCCCGAGGGGCCATCGATCATCACCTCGCGGGCATCGCCCAGCGTTTCCGCCACCAGCGCGATCCTCAAATCCGTCTTCGGCCCGGCGGCCCGGACGATGGCCTGAACCCATTCCGCGCCCGCCCTTGTCTTGCCGGAGCCGCGCCCGCCCATCATCAGCCATGTGAGCCAGTCGCCCGGCGGCGGCAATTGCTCGGCCCGCGCCAGAAAACGCCAGTCGCGCCGCATCGCGGCAATCGCACCCGAAGGCGCCGAGCGCAGCAGGGCATCGAGACCCGCCACCGCGCCGGTGGCATGCCTTCCTTTTTCCCGCGTGTTATCCGCCCGCGCATTCCCCGCGCGTTCGCCTTCGGCCGAACGCCTCTCGGCCTGCCCATTCGCAGCCCATCCATTCCCGACGTCACCGCCTCCGGTGTGAGCCACCTCACCCCGCCCTCCATCGGACCGCCCAATGGAACCGCGTCCGCCTTCGGGGCCTTCATCCACAGCGCAGCCAGCCTCACCCCCAAAGCCTGCCGCACCCCGTCCACTACCGGGCGTGGCGGCCGCCGCCGCGCTGCCGGCCGGCTGCATCGTGCCCTGCCCGCCCGCCGAAACCTCTTTCGGATGCGCATGCGTCGCCCCGGCCGCGATGGCTTGCGCCTGCGCTTTCGCCGATCCGGGACCATGTCCGTCCGGCGGGCTCGTCGACACGCTGGAGCCGGCGGCGGCAACGCCCTCCAACGCGGCGGTCAACCGACGCATGCCCGTCACCCTGTCCGCGATCGTGCCGATACCCTTGACCATGTCGTCCGTGGCCGCAGCCACCGCTCTCGCCGACGCGGCGATCCGATGGCGTTCCTTTGCTTTCTTCTTCCGGCTTGTCGCCCGGTTATCCGGGAGGCCCGCATCCGGCCCCAAGCCCGGCATACCCAGGCCCTGCACAGCCGATCCCCTCGCCATCAGCATCTCCAGAGCCGTCGCCGCGCGCGGCCAGCATGGCAGCGGCGCGCTCCAGTGCCCGCTCTTCGATGAGGTCGGCGAGTTCCTGTCGTATCCGGTCATGATCCTCGCTCTCGGCTCGCTGTTCCTCGGCCTCCGCCCGGTCGCGGGCAAACTGCCTTTGCAGGGCATCGACCTTTTCCAGCGTGCGGACAATCAATGAGATCGCATCGGTCGCCGCCTTGGCGTCGGCGCGGGCAAGCTTTGCCGCCGCATCGTCGGCCGCTCCCCCATCCGCCTCGATCCGCGAAAGCATCGCTTCCGCCGAAGCCCTCAGGCTGCGAAACAGTTCGAACTGCCGCGCCATCTCGCCCATCAACTCATTGAGCAGCAGCTCATAGCGGTCGGCGGCGGAAAGCCCCTCGGCCGACTTCAATTCCAGCACCACGCGCTCGGCCGCGCGCCCGATTTGCTCGAAGCTCCAGCCCTCGCCTTCGCCCTCACGCTCGAAAGCAAAAGGCTTGCGGCCCGACAGCATGAGATCGATTTCCCGCTCCTTGCGCATCGCCGCCTCCCGCTCACCGCCGGCTTCGCAAGGCAACCACCGGCCAATAAAAAAGGCCCGGTCGCCCGAGCCCTGCTGAAATCCCTTTGCCGAAGACCGCGCCCCGAAACACTCCGCTCCGGCCGCAACTCTCCGACGATGCCTGAACCCTATCAAACCACCGTCACGCCGTCAAGGATTATTTTCCTATTTTCGGATTTTCCCCTTCCGGTCGCTCCACACAGCTATTTGATACCGGCTGGCCACCGAGGGATGGGGTGAAACCCGTCCCCTCACTACCGCTCCATCAACGTATCCACATTGCGAACCTTGATGCCGGGCGTGATCTTGCTGCAGGCCGGCAGCGTCTCGCCTTCCAGCACCGCCGCCATCGCGTGGTGGTTCTGCGGATCGCAAGAGAGTTCGACAACGCCGTCGGGCAGGCATTGCACGACCTGTTTGCGTCCACCCGAGAGGTTACGCGTGATGAATTCCGGCCGGTTTTGCCAGTCCGGCGTAGTGGCGGTAAAAATCGCGTCGCAATCCTTCATCGAACCGATCTCCTTTTCGTAGAAGTTCGGCTAGGCCGCATTCGCTGCGAAAGGCATGCCGGCGAAAAAAAGCAGGATCGGGACAATGCGGCGCATGGCGGGGGCTCCTCGGAAAACAGAGGCTCAAGCTAGCGCCCAGGCCTCCGCCGGAGAAACGCCAATACTGGGCGGATCGCGCCTTCCCCCTACTCAGCCGCCCCGCCATACTGTTCCCAAGCGGTCATCGCATGGCCGGCATACATCAGCGACGGGCCGCCGCCCATGTAGACGGCCATGCCCAGCGTTTCCTCGAATTCCGCCTTGCTGCAGCCGAGCTTGACCAGCGCCTCGGTGTGGAAGCCGATGCAGCCGTCGCAGCGGGTAGAGATCGCAATGGCAAGCGCCACCAGTTCCTTGGTCTTCTTGTCCAGCGCGCCTGCCTTGGTGGCGGCCTGCGCCAGGGCGGAGAAGCCGGCCATCACATCCGGAACGTCCTTGCGCAAGATCTTGAGACCATTGGAGATTTCCTTCGTGATGTCGAGATAGTCCTTGCTCACCGGTCACCCTTTCAATCAAAACATATATAAATTCATATACATGAAGATTTCAGATTGCCGCAAGCATGAAAACGACGGAAAGACATGGTGCGGCAAACTGGACTAGCGGGCGCACAGCGCTCCGTCTTTTTCGTTCTCAATCCATTGAAGAACAAACCCAACCCACAAAAAGAAAACGGCCGGGATCGCTCCCGGCCGTTTTCGGACCCCTTACCCTGGAGCGCCGTGCGTCCATCAGGACGCACAAAGGACGCTCCGAATTATTGAATCTGCGCATCGAGCTCTCCGAAAATCGATACCGATCTTCGGAAAGCTCGATGCGCCAGGGCCCGCGCCGTCAGGCGCTTTTCCGGACCGGCGTATAGCCGGCCTCGCGTATCGCTTCCTCGGCCTTGGCAGCGTCGCCGGCCACCGAGACCTCGTGGGATTTCAGGTCGATCGTCACCGCAGCGCCCGGCAGGGCCTCGCCCAGCGCCCTGGTCACGGCCTTTTCGCAATGGCCGCAGGTCATGTCTTCCACCGCAAATCGCACTATCTCGTTCATCGTCTCTTCCTTCCGTTTCCGACCTATCGGACCGGTCCTTCTTGCACCTTCCTACAATTGGAAGGTCAAGAGGCAAAAACCAGGATCAGTTCCGGTGGGCCCGCGTCCTCTTGCCGCTGCCGGCGAGATCCGCGAGAATCGGGCAGCTCGGCCGGTGGTCGCCGTGGCAGCTTTCCGCAAGCTCGCTCAGCGTCGCCACCATGGCCTTCATCGAGGCGATCTTTTCCTCGAGTTCGGCAATGTGGTCGAGCGCGAGTTTCTTCACCTCGCCGCTCGCCCTTTCCTTGTCGGCCCAGAGCGCCAGCAGCTTTTCCGTCTCCTCCAGCGAGAAGCCGAGATCGCGGGAGCGCCGCACGAAGCGCAGCCGGTTCACCTCGTCCTCGCCATAGATGCGGTAATTGCTGGCGGTGCGTGTGGCGGGGCGAACCAGGCCGATTTCCTCGTAATAGCGGATCATCTTGGCCGAAACGCCGGAGGCGAGAGAGGCTTCACCGATGTTCATGCGTCACTCCTTTCCCTTCCGTTCTCCAACCCGATGGCCTTCCTTCGAAACCGCTTGCATCATGCCGCCCCCGCCGTGCCGATATCCGCCACGGTGGCCCGCTTCAGCCTCAAGGCATTGGTCAGGACGAAGACGCTCGAAAGCCCCATGGCCGCGGCGCCCACCATCGGCGAGAGCATGATCCCGAAATGCGGGTAGAGGATGCCCGCGGCAACCGGGATCAGCAATATGTTGTAGCCGAAGGCCCAAAAAAGATTCTGGCCGATATTGCGGATGACCCTGCGGCTGATTTCCACGGCATGCACCGCGCCCGAGAGGTCGCCGCCAACCAGCACCACGTCGGCGCTTTCGATGGCGACATCCGTTCCGGTTCCAATCGCAATGCCGGTATCGGCGCTGGCCAGTGCGGGCGCATCGTTGATGCCGTCGCCGATGAAGGCCACCTTGCGGCCCTTGTCGCGCAGCGCCTCGATCGCCTTCACCTTCCCCTCGGGCAGCACTTCCGCCACCACCTCGTCGATGCCGGTCGCGCGCCCGATCGCTTCCGCCGTCCGGCGGTTGTCGCCCGTCACCATGACCACCGACAATCCCAGCGATTTCAGCGCCTTCACCGCCGGAATGCTGGTCGGCTTCAACGGATCGGCAACGGCAATCGCAGCGGCAAGCCGGCCGTCAAGCGCGACATAAAGCGGCGTCTTGCCCTCTGCTGCCAGCCGTGCCGCCGTCTCGCCGAAGATCGATACGTCGAGGCCAAGCTTTGCCATATAACGGTCGGCGCCGGCCGCCACCGTGACGCCGGAAACCCTGCCGGCGATACCGTAGCCCGCCACCGCCTCGACGGCGTCGGCCGCTTCGACCGCAAGCCCGCGCGCCGTTGCAGCCTTGACGATCGCCTCGGCCACCGGATGCTCGGAGCGCGCCTCGAGGCTTGCGGCAAGCGTCAGCACCCGATCCTCCCCGAAGCCTTCGGCCACGGCGATATCGGTCAGTTCCGGCCGGCCCTTGGTGATCGTGCCGGTCTTGTCCATGACAACCGTGTCGACATCCTTGAGCGTCTGCAGCGCCTCGCCCTTGCGGAAGAGAACGCCGAGTTCGGCGGCGCGCCCCGTGCCGACCATGATCGAGGTCGGCGTGGCGAGCCCCATGGCGCAGGGGCAGGCGATGATGAGAACGGCGACGGCCGCAACTAGGCCGTAGGTATAGGCAGGCTCCGGCCCGATAACGAGCCAGACGAGGAAGGTCAGCACGGCAATGCCGATCACCGCCGGAACGAACCAGGCCGTCACCTTGTCGACCGCCATCTGGATCGGCAGTTTCGCCCCTTGCGCCTCGCCCACCATGCGGATGATCTGCGAGAGCATCATGTCGGAGCCGACCCGTTCGGCGCGGAAACGGAAGGACCCCTTGCCGTTGATCGTGCCGCCGATCACGGTTGCGCCGGCGGTTTTCTCGACCGGCACCGGCTCGCCGGAGATCATTGCCTCGTCCACATGGGAGGCTCCGTCGATCACGCTGCCGTCGACCGGAATGCGCTCGCCCGGACGCACCACCACGACATCGCCGGCCACCACGTCGGACGCGGCGATATCCAGCGTTTCGCCGTCGCGCTCGACGCGGGCGGTCTTGGCCTGCAGGCCGGCAAGCTTTTTGATCGCGGCCCCGGTGCGGCCCTTGGCGCGCGCTTCCAGCAACCGCCCGAGCAGGATCAGCGTCACGATCACGGTCGCCGCCTCGTAATAGACGTGCCGTGCCTCATAGGGCAGCGCGTCAGGCGCGAAGGTGGTCGCCAGCGAATAGAGATAGGCGGCACCGGTGCCGATCGCGACCAGCGAATTCATGTCCGGCCCGCCGCGCAAAAGCGCCGGAACGCCCTTGACGAAGAAACGGCGGCCGGGGCCGAAAAGCACCAGCGTCGCGAGCGTAAACTGGATGTAATTCAGGAGGTTGCCGGGGAAGATGTCCATCAGCCTGTGATGCAGCGGCGGATAGATGTGGCTGCCCATCTCCATCACGAAAAGCGGCAGCGACAGCACCAGCGCGATCCAGAAGTCGCGGGTCAGGCGGGAAATCTCCCGCTCCTTTGCTTCCTCGTGGGTATCCGTCTCGCCGGCTTCGGCCTGCAGCTTCGCCTTATAGCCGGCCCTCTCGACCGCCTTTGTGAGAGCGGGAACGGCACTTCTGCCGCCAAGCACTGTCACCACCGCCTTGCCGGTTGCAAGGTTGACGGAGGCGCTCTCGACGGACGGCACGCTCTTCAGGGCCTTTTCCACCCTTGAGACGCAGGAGGCGCAGGTCATGTCCTCGATATCGAGCGTCACCGTCTCGGCCTTCGCCTCATAGCCCGCATCCTGCACCGCCTTGACCAGAGCTTCCGCCGAAAAACCGGGCCCCGGCGTCACACTCAGCGTCTCGGTGGCAAAGTTCACCGCGCTTGCCGCAACGCCCGGCACCTTGGCGGCCGCCTTCTCGACCCGCTTGACGCAGGAGGCACAGGTCATGCCCTCGACCGGCAGGATGATCGGCTGGGCGGCCGGCGCATTGTTTCTCGGCATCTCGTTCATCATCGTCACCCCCGGTCTCGCAGCCTCGCCCGAAACAGGCGCTTCGACCGGCCGCGAAACCTGAAAACCGTTGCGATATCCCCCACCCCATATGGGAAGCGAGGGAGGACCGCACCATAGATGCACCTTCCCATCATGGGAGGGTCAAGGAGCGAATGGAAGATTTTTTGTCGCATGCATGACGGGGGAGAGAATACCCGCCCTCACCACCTCAGCACCTTCCGGCCGAGCCCGTAGCCTGCGGCCGTCACCAAGGCGATGGCGAGCGTATACCAGGTGGCGATGAAAAGTGGGCTGTCATCCGGGCAATGCCAGGCATAGATGGCGGCCCCCACGGCGCCCGCCGCAAGCCCGGCGGCGGCGCCCGCAAGGCCCGGATTTCCCGGAGCCCCCTGGCGCAGCGCGATCATAAGGCCGGCAAGCGGCGCCAATGACAGCACCGGAATGAAGAAAACGCAGAAGGCCGCGTGCAGGCCGAGAAGGCGCGTCGTCCATTCCCCTCTCGGCAGGACGAAAAGCTCGGCAAGGATCGCCACGAGCAGCAGGGCGGCCGGCACAAGGAGCAAGAGAGCCTGGGAACGGACGGCGAGGCCGGGCTGGCCGATCCGGGCGACGACCACGCAGGCGAGAACGGCAAGCAGCAGCGTCGCACCGATCTTGAAGGCGACACGCGCCGTCTCGATCGCCGTTGCGAGATCGACGCGCAGCCCGACCGTCGAAAGCAAAAGCCCCGCCGAAGCCAGTATGCCGAAGACGAGCGCCGGGACCAGCATCCGGCCGAGGCGCATGCGCACCGGCGCGTCTTCCGCAAGCAGCCTGATCAGTTCGTCCGTCTTCATGCTTCACTCCGGTAAAGGGCGGACAGCGTCTTCAATGCCCGGTGCAGCGCCACCCGGACCGCACCTTCGCTCATCTTCAGCCGCTCGGCGGTTTCCTTCACGCCGGCGCCCTCCAGCGAAATCGAACGCACGATGTCCCGTTGCGGCTCCTTCAGCCGCGTGAGAACGGTCTCGGCGTCCAGCCTGTCGGCGACATCCGCGCCCTCTTCCGCTTCCAGCGTCGCCATCACGTCCTCGAGCGGCACGTCGATGCGGCGCCCGCGCCGCCTCAGGCTGTCGATCAGCTTGTTGCGCACGATCGTCGAAAGCCATGGACCGATGGGCCGGCCCGGGTCCCAGCTGCCGCGCTTCAGATGCACGGCGATCAGGACCTCCTGAACGATATCCTCGGCCTCGCCGGCAGGCGCGCCAAACTGCTCGCAGCGCCTTCTGGCCATGGCGCGCAGATGCGGCGTCACCGCGCGCAGGAAACGGTCATAGGCCGCCGCGTCGCCATCCAGCGCTCCGCGCATCCATTCGGCCCACTGCGCTTCCCGTTCCAACTGCTTCACTATACCCTCTACGTCGGCCTACACGTTTTTGTTACCGCAGCGATCGAGACGAATTTTTCGGCTCGTCAACACATTGATTTTCAGCATTTATTTCGCAAGACAACGCTTCACTGCGCCATTACGACGGCCAAAGAAAGCGAAAACCCCGCGTAATGTTTTCCCCGGCGGCTGCGTAGCTCCCGATGTCCAAGCCAATCAGGGCTTGCCACATGAGGAGAACTAACGATGAAAAACGGCTTTGTCACTCTGGCGCTTGCCGGCTCGCTTGCTTCCGCACTCGCCTCCCTCGCCGCGCCGGCCCTCGCAGAGGATGCCGCCAAGGAAAAATGCTACGGCGTCGCGATGAAGGGACAGAACGATTGCGCCGCCGGCAAGCACGACTGCGCCGGCAAGGCGACGATGGACTACGACAAGCAGTCCTTCAAGCTCGTTCCCGCCGGCACATGCACGACGATGATGGTGCCGGGCGGCGGCCACGGCTCGCTCACGCCGGCCTGATTTCCACCCTCTGCCTTCATCATCGAAAAAGGACATCACCATGAACAGACGCTGCACCGCGCTGGCCACGTCGCTTGCCACCGCCCTCGTGCTCGCCGGCAACCTTGGCGCTTCCGCGCAGGAGGCACAGAAGGAGAAGTGCTACGGCGTGGCCCTCAAGGGGCAGAACGACTGCGCCGCCGGCCCCGGCACCACCTGCGCCGGCACCTCGAAGATCGACTATCAGAAGAATGCCTGGAAGCTGGTGCCGGCCGGCACCTGCACAACCATCAAGACGCCCGATGGCAACGGCTCGCTGATGCAGGGCCCGGCACCGGTCTGACACAGGAAAACCAACGCGGCGCGGGCAAAACCGCGCCGCGGCACCGACGGAAACCCGGAGAACCTGCGATGAAATCTTCCCTGCTGCCCGCCTCAGCCGGCGTCGGCTTCAAGCCCGAGCATTTCGCGGAGATCGATGCGGCACGCCAGCCCGTCGGCTTCTTCGAGGTGCATGCGGAAAACTACATGGGCGCGGGCGGCCCGCCACATGCCAGGCTGGCCCGCATCAGGGCCGACTACGCGCTTTCCATCCACGGTGTCGGTCTGTCGATCGGCGCAATGCAGCCATTGGACAGCGAGCACATCGCCCGGCTGAAAACCCTCTGCGACCGCTACGAACCGGACAGCTTTTCCGAACATCTCGCCTGGTCGAGCCATGGCGAGGTCTTCCTGAACGACCTCTTGCCGCTTCCCTATACCGACGAGACGCTGCGCCAGGTCGTCGAACACATCGACATGGTGCAGGAGCGTCTCGGCCGGCAGATGCTCCTGGAAAATCCGGCGACCTATCTGCTCTTCGAGGAAAGCACGCTTGCCGAAACCGAATTCCTGTCGGAGATCGCCCGGCGCACGGGCTGCGGCCTGCTGCTCGACGTGAACAACGTCTTCGTCGCCTCGACCAATCACAATCTCGACCCTTGCGCCTATCTCGCCGGCTTCCCGCTAGCGCATGTGCGGGAAATCCATCTGAGCGGCCATTCCGAGACTCTGGACGATGCCGGCGCACCGCTGCTCGTCGATTCGCACGACACACCGGTCAAGGACCCGGTCTGGGCGCTCTACGAAACCGTCCTGTCGCGCACCGGCCCGGTCGCCACCCTGATTGAGTGGGATAACGACGTGCCGGAATGGCCGATATTGCTTGCCGAGGCGCAGGCCGCCGAAGCCGTGCTCGGCCGTGCGCGCCGCGGCCATGCCGCGTGAGGCCGCCATGACCGCAACGACACAGGCGCGCTTCGCCGAAGCCCTTGCCGACTGGACAAGTCCCGTTCCCGCCGGGCTGCGCGCATGGACCGGCGCGCGGCCGGAACGGCGCTTTTCCATCTATCGCAACAATGTGCGCGCCGGGCTCACTGCGGCGCTTGCGTCGCGTTTTCCAGCGAGCGAGGCAATCGTCGGACCCGATTTCTTCGCCGCCATGGCCGCGGCATATATCGCCGCGCATCCGCCTCGCTCTCCGCTGCTCATGCACTATGGCGATGGCTTCGCCGATTTCGTCTCGACCTTCGCGCCGGCGGCGGGCCTGCCCTACCTGCCCGACGTCATCCGGCTGGAGATCGCCCGCGGGCACGCCTATCATGCAGCCGATGCCGTGCCGCTGGCGGCGGAAACGCTGGCGCAGGTGCCTGCCGAACGGCTGGCGGATCTCACCTTCACGCCGCATCCGTCCCTCGCCGTCCTGCGCTTCGCCCATCCCGCCGTCACCATCTGGGCGATGAATGCCGGCGAGGCGGAGCTTGCGCCGGTCGACGACTGGGCGGGCGAGGACGCCCTCATCGCGCGTCCGGCGATGACCGTCGAAGTTCATCGTCTGCCGCCCGGCGCCGCCGCCTTCTTCGACGCGCTCGTCCGGGGCCTTTCGCTGGCGGAAGCCGCCGACCTCGCCGTCCGGGAGACGGACGCCTTCAACCTTGCGGCCGCTCTCGCCACACTCCTGGCCAGCGGCGCATTCATCGACATCACGATCAGGGAGGAAAACCCATGCCACATCCGATGACCATGGCCCCGGCGCAGGGCCAGCCGCTCCTGCACAGAGCGCTCTCCGGCATAGCAATGCTCGAACGCATTCCGAACGGCTTCATCGCCCTGGTCGCACGGCTTTCGATTGCCGGCGTCTTCTGGCAGTCGGGCCAGACAAAGCTCGACGGCTGGCGCGTCTCGGAAAATGCGATCTATCTGTTCGAGAACGAATACAGGCTGCCGCTGCTCAGCCCATGGCTTGCCGCCCACATGGCCGCGTTTGCCGAACATCTCTTTCCGGTCCTGCTGGTCTTGGGACTTGCCAGCCGTCTCTCCGCCCTGGCGCTGCTCGGCATGACGCTGGTGATCGAAATCTTCGTCTATCCGGACGCCTGGCCGACCCACGGCACCTGGGCCGCCTGCCTGCTCGTGGTCATCGCCCGCGGGCCGGGCCTCTTTTCCCTCGACCACCTGATCGCACAGCGCCTCGAGCGAAACGGCGCATCCACCGGCCGCACCGCCTGAAATCCGCTGCGATATCCCCGCCCGATCAAGGAAGCACCCGAGGACCACATCAGGGATGCCCCTCCCGACACGGGAGGGGATCGGCGATTGGACGTTGTTTGTCGCTTGTGCTTTTGGCGGAAGGAGGCCCCTTCGCGCCCGAAGCCTTACAAACCTGATATCGGCAGTTGACTTCATGGCCGTTACAAAGTTACATGCCGGTCGTTGAAGGTTCCCCCAACGGCATACGCTTTCAGGGGATTAAAAGGGAACACGGTGCGACGTACCCATCAGGGCGCAAATCCGTGGCTGCCCCCGCAACTGTGAACGGCGAGTTCCTTCGCAACATGCGCCACTGGCCCGAAAGGCTGGGAAGGTGCGAAGGCGCTTTGACCCGTGAGTCAGGAGACCTGCCGTCGACGATCAACGAAACCTGGCCGGGGTGTGCCTGGGGGAATGACGATGGCGATTGTAGATTTCTCTTCCGATCTTTGCCCGACTGATTCTCGCTTGAGCCCCCGTGCGTTCGCGGAGGCTTGCGATGGAGCTTTCACCCTATCTTCACGGAGCTAGTCCCGCCGCGCTCCTCGTGGAGGATCTCGCGTGGGGGCCCTCGCGGCGTGCGCCGATCGTCCGGGATATCGGCTTTTCCGTTTCCGCCGGCGAAATGCTCGCCATCGTCGGCCCGAATGGCGCGGGCAAGTCCAGCCTGCTGCGCTGCCTCTACCGCTTTCATCGGCCGCTTGCGGGGCGTATCTCGCTGGACGGCGCGGATATCTGGCGGATGCCGCTTCGCAATGTCGCCCGGCGCGTGGCGACGGTCCTGCAGGAGCCGGCCGGCGATTTCGGGCTGACGGTCGCCGAGGTGGTCGAACTCGGCCTTGCGCCCCATGCCGGAAAAGCTGACCGCAGGGAGACCCGTCTCGCCATCGGCGCGGCGCTCGACCTCCTGAACCTTGCCGATCTGGCGCACCGGTCCTTCACCTCGCTGTCCGGCGGGGAAAAGCAGCGCGTGCTGATCGCCAAGGCGCTGGTGCAGAAGCCGGACCTTTTGATCCTCGACGAGCCGACCAATCATCTCGACATTCGCCACCAGCTCGAGGTGCTCGCCCTGCTGTCGGCGCTTCCGACGACCGTCATCGTATCGCTGCATGACCTCGCCCTCGCCTCGGCCCATGCCGACCGGGTTCTGGTGCTGCGCGACGGACGACAGGTCGACTGCGGTCCCGCCGCCGGCGTCCTGACGCCCGATGCCATTCGCGAAACCTTTTCCGTGGAAACCGTGATCGACCGCAATCCGGCGACCGGCCGTCCCCGCTTTTCCTTTCATCTCGAAACGCATGTTCAGGGGAGTATCTGATGCGCCTAGCCCTTCTTCTTGCCGCCACCTTCAGCCTTGCCGCCTCCATGGCGGCAGCATCCGGCTTTCCCGTCACGGTCAAAAGCTGCAATCGCGACGTCACCTTCGAGGCGGCGCCGAAGCGCGCGGTCTCGCAGGACATCAACCTGACGGAGATGATGCTGGCGCTCGGCCTCACCGGCAACATGGCGGGCTATTCCGGCATTTCCGGATGGTACAAGATGGACGCCGCGCTGAAGGAGCGCCTCGGCAGCCTGCCGGAACTGGCGCCGCAGCGGCCGACCAAGGAAGTGCTGCTCGCAGCCGACGCCGACTTCCTCTTCGCCGGCTGGAACTACGGCCTCAAGGTCGGGGGAGAGCTCACCCCGGACACGCTCTTACCCCTCGGCATCAAGGTCTATGAACTGACCGAAAGCTGCATCCACATCATGAAGAAGGACAAGTCGTCCATGGACGACATGTACAACGACATCCTCAACATCGGGCGCATCTTCGGCGTCGAGGAAAAGGCGGCCGCGCTGGTCGACGGCTACAAGCGGGAGATTGCGGCGGCGACGGCGACCGTCGCCGGCGCGGGCGAGGCGCCGAAGGTGTTCGTCTACGATTCCGGCGAGGAAAAGCCGTTCACCGCCGGCCGCTTCGCCATGCCGACGGCGCTCATCGAGGCGGCCGGCGGCAGGAACATCATGGAGGATGTCGAAACGAGCTGGACGGAGGTCGGCTGGGAGCCGGTCATCGAGCGCAATCCCGATATCGTGCTGATTGTCGATTACGGCGCGGTCAGCGCAGCGGAGAAGATCGATTTCATGCGCCGGAACCCAGCCTTCAAGGATATTCCGGCGGTGAAGAACAACCGTTTCGTGATCCTGCCCTATGCCCAGGCCACGCCCGGCCCGCGCAATATCGAGGCGGTGAAGGCGCTTGCCACCGCCTTCCATCCGAAGAGCAACTGATGAGTCATCGGAATTTCGTCCGCGGTCCGCGCCACGCACTGATCCACGCCATGCCGCTGCTGATCGCCGGCCTGGCGCTCGCCCTTGGCGGCACCATGCTGTTCGGCGTCAGCGTCGGCTCCACGGGCATTCCGCTCGATGTCGTCTGGAAGGTCGTCGCCAGCCATCTCGGGATCGAGGGAATAGAGGCAAGCTGGTCGGCGGGCCGCGACAACATCGTCTGGGAAGTCAGGGCGCCGCGGGTCATCCTCGGCGCGACGATCGGCGCGAGCCTGGCGCTCGTCGGCGCCGCGCTGCAATCGGTGACGCGCAATACGCTCGCCGATCCGCATCTGCTCGGCATATCCTCAGGGGCGGCCCTCGGCGCCATCGTCGCCATGCTGCATACCGGCATGATCCTCGGGGCGGTGACGGTGCCGCTCTTCGCTTTCGCGGGGGCTCTCGGCAGCACGGCGCTGGTGATCGCCACGGCGCGCTTCACGCATTCCGCCGATGCGGGCCGGCTGATCCTTTCCGGCGTGGCGATCTCCTTCGTGATCTCCTCGCTCGGAAGCCTCGCGATCCTGCTCGGCGATCCCCGCGCCACCCATACCGTGGTCTTCTGGATGCTGGGCGGGCTGGGCCTTGCCCAGTGGTCGCACCTGCCCTACCCGCTGGCGGCCCTTTTCGGATGCGGCCTCTACATCTTCCTCAACGCCCGCAACTTCAACGCCATGACGCTCGGCGACGAGAGTGCGACGACGCTCGGCCTCAACGCCGGCCGCTTCCGGCTGGCGACCTTCGTCGTTTGCGCCCTTTTGACCGGCGCCGCCGTCGCGTTTTCCGGCATCATCTCCTTCGTCGGGCTGATGGTGCCGCATATCGTGCGCGGGGTCGTGGGCGGCGATTACCGGCGGGTGCTGCCTTTGTCGGCGCTCGCCGGGGCGATCCTGCTGGTGGTCGCCGACATCGCCGCGCGCATCATCATTCCGCCCCAGGACATGCCGATCGGCATCATCACCGGCCTTGCCGGCGGCATCTTCTTCATCGGCCTGATGCGCGGCAACCGGTCTGCCGGATAGCGCATCACCCGGCGGCAGCGGCGTTCAGCGGCCGCCCTCTCCCACCCTCAGCGGCCAGTCGACCACGTAGTCCTCGAAGTCCTCGACATCGACGTCCTCTTCGGACACCGTGCGGCCGCGGGCGGAGATGCCCGCCGCATGCACCGTCTCGCGGTCGCCGGAAACGAGATAATGCCACCAGTAGAGATCCTCGCCGTCGCCGATCAGCCGGTAGGCGCAGGTCGGCGGCAGCCAGCCGATCTCGTCCACGCCCTTGACGGTGAGCTGGATGCAGTCCGGCACGGTCGCCTTGCGGTTTTCATAATCCTTGCAACGACAGCTTTCCCCGTCGAGCAGGCGACAGGCAACGGAGGTGAACACCACCTCGCCGGTGTCCCAGTCTTCCAGCTTGTTGAGGCAACAGAGGCCGCAGCCGTCGCACAGCGCTTCCCATTCGGAAAGCGTCATTTCGGCAAGGGTCTTGGTCTTCCAGTAGGGTAGTTCGGTCATTGCCCGTCACCGGGGCGGACTGCGCCCCGCTTTTTTCTTGTTCTTTGCGTACAAATCGACAATCTATCAGCATTCACCGATTTGCCGGCCGGTTCGTCATGCTCTTGGCCCCTGCCGGCGGTCGCGTCAAGGGTCGAACGATCCAGGGGCCGGCTGCGTTTTGCGGGCACCCCCGTATCGGACGGTCCGGATCGACAGTCGCGGACGCCTGTCCGCAGCATTCCTGGGAAGCAATTGCGTGGCCGACAACCTGCCGCCGGAACCGGAAAAGAAGCCGCGCCTCAAGCGCCATATCTTCCTGCGCATCGATAGCTGGATCGATTCCACGCTGTGGAACGCCGGCTTCAAATTCACCGAAGCCTGGGAGGAGATCACCATCTTCTTCCGCCGCTTCCGGGTGCGCGGCCTCAAAAGGCTGTTCTTCGAGGTGCTCGGCGAAGGCATGACGCTCGGCACCGCCGGCTTCGTCGTGCTTCTGGCGCTCGCCCAGCCGGCCTTCGAGGAGACCAAGAAGGACTGGCGCAACCACGACAACTTCGCCGTCACCTTCCTCGACCGCTACGGCAACCAGATCGGCCATCGCGGCATCATCCACGAGAATTCGGTGCCGATCGACGAGTTGCCGGACCATCTCATCAAGGCCGTTCTCGCCACCGAGGACCGCCGCTTCTTCGATCACTTCGGCATCGACTTCCTCGGCCTGATCCGCGCCATGAGCGAAAACGCCAAGGCCGGTTCCGTCGTGCAGGGCGGCTCGACGCTGACCCAGCAGCTCGCCAAGAACCTGTTCCTCACCAATGAACGCTCGATCGAGCGCAAGATCAAGGAAGCCTTCCTGTCGCTGTGGCTCGAGGCCAATCTCAGCAAGAAGGAAATCCTCTCGCTCTATCTCGACCGCGCCTATATGGGCGGCGGCACCTTCGGGGCGGCGGCAGCCTCGCAATTCTATTTCGGCAAGCCGATCACCGAGGTGACGCTCGCCGAAAGCGCCATGCTCGCCGGCCTGTTCAAGGCGCCGGCGAAATACGCGCCGCATGTCAACCTGCCGGCGGCCCGCGCCCGCGCCAACGAGGTGCTGTCCAACATGGTGCAGGGCGGCATCATGACCGAGGGACAGGTGATCGCCGCCCGGCGCAACCCGGCGACCGTGGTCGACCGCGGCCAGGCCGAGGCGCCGGATTTCTTCCTCGACTGGGCCTTCGACGAGGTGCAAAGGATCGCGGCGAAATTCCCCGATCATTCGCTTGTCGTGCGCACCACCGTCGATACCGGCCTGCAGAAGGCCGCGGAGGAGGCCGTCGCCTCCAGCCTGCGCGAATATGGCGAGGCCTATCACGTCAAGCAGGGCGCGCTGGTGCTGATCGAGAACGGCGGCGCCGTGCGCGCCATGGTGGGCGGACGCGACTACGGCGAAAGCCAGTTCAACCGCGCCACGCGGGCGCTGCGCCAGCCGGGCTCCTCCTTCAAGATCTACACCTATTCGCTGGCCATGGAGAGCGGGCTCACCCCGGAGACGCCGATCACCGACGGCCCGATTTCCTGGGGCAACTGGAGCCCAAAGAACTACGGCAACAGCTATGCCGGCCGCATCAACATCGAGACGGCGCTGGTCAAGTCGATCAACACCATCCCGGTGCGTCTCGCCAAGGACAGGCTCGGCCCCAACGCCATTAACGATATCATGGCGGAGGCGAAGAAATTCGGCGTGGAAACACCCATCCGAAAAGACGTGACGATCCCGATCGGCACCTCGGAAGTGACCGTGCTCGACCAGGCGACCGCCTATGCGGTGTTTCCGACCGGCGGCTACCAGTCGCGCCGCCACGGCATCCAGCAGATCATGAACTATAATGGCGACGTGCTCTACGATTTCGACCGCGACGAACCGCAGCCTCAGCGCGTCCTCTCCGAGCAGGCAGCCCATTCCATGTTGCAGATGCTGACCAAGGTTCCCTATATCGGCACGGCGCGGCGCGCCGCCGTCGACGGGGTTCTGACGGGCGGCAAGACCGGCACCACGCAGGCCTATCGCGACGCATGGTTCTGCGGCTTCACGGGCAACTACGCCGCCGCCGTCTGGTTCGGCAATGACGACTATACCTCGACCAACAACATGACCGGCGGCTCGGTGCCGGCCATGACCTTCAAGAAGCTGATGGACTATGCCCATCAGGGCATCGATCTCAGGCCCATTCCCGGCTTCGAGAACCCGGGCAAGGAGGTGACCGGCGAGAAGGTGGCAAAGGCCGCGCCGAAGGACGGCGAGGAGGCCCTGCCCGCCCCGGTCCGGCCGCGTTCGCTGTCGGCCGGCTCGACCCGGCTGATTCGCGATATCGCCCGCATGCTGAAGGAAGCAAAGCCGCCGGCCCGGCCGATACAGAAGCTTGCAAGCGCCGAACTGCGTGGCTCGGAATGAGACGGCCGGACCGGCAAAAACCCCTTAGTATCCGGGGCTGAAACGCCGCTTGCCCCGACGGTTACCCGCCGTTAACCACGGAGCGTCAAGCCCGCCCGTTTCAGGCGCGTTTTTCGTTGCTTTAAAGGCTGATTAAGTCGAACGACCTATTTGTTGCGCCGGTCCCGAGCGGGGCTTCCCTTTTCTTTCGCGCCTTGGACGATGTTTGATGGACAACTGGCTTGGTCTGGACCCACGCCCGCGCCTGACGGACGAACAACGTTCGGCCTATGAGCGCGACCGCGCGGTGGCCCGCAGCCATTCGCTGAACCAGACCACGTTTACCGTCACGCTGTTCTATCTGATCTATGCCGCCGTCGACGCGATGCTGCTCGGCGACATCGTCTGGCTGTCGCTGTCGCTGCGCTTCGGGCTGATGCTGCCGCTGGCGATGGCGCTCAGCCAATACCAGATGGGCCGGCGGCCGATCGCCCGCAAGGAGGCGGCGACGCTCGCCGTGGTGCTGTCAGGCAATCTCGTCTGGTGCATCGTGCTGACGGCAAGCGAAAGCCCGGCGGCGCTGCATTATTACTATGCCGCGGCGGTGTTCCAGATGGTCATCACCATCGCCGTCAGGGCTCCCCTGAAGATCACGCTCTATGCGACGCTCTGTTGTTTCCTGCTGAACTACGGCTTCATCTGGTTCCTGAAGGGCGTCAGCCTCGATTACGTGCTCTATCACCTCGCCCTCTACATACCGACGGCGGCGCTGACGCTGATCTCCAGCCATCAATTGGAGGCGGAGCGGCAGATCGCCTTCCTGCAGGCGCATGAGAACGAGGCGCTGAAGCGCGAGCTTTCCCGCCAGAACGGCGAGTTGGAGCGTCTGTCGGTCACCGATCCCCTGACCCAGCTTCCCAACCGGCGGGGCGCCGAGGCCGAGTTGGCGCGCCTTCGCCGCTGGTATCGGGCGGAGGACCTTGCGCAATCGGCGCTGCTGCTGATCGACATCGACCATTTCAAGGCCTTCAACGACAATTACGGCCACAGCGCCGGCGACGCCTGCCTGCGCGCCGTCGCCGAAAGCATGCGCCGCGAACTGCCTGACGCAATCCACCTGTCGCGCCATGGCGGGGAGGAATTCCTGGCGCTGATGCCGCTTGCCGATTCCGCCCGCGCCGGCATGTTCGCCGAGCGCATGCGCCGGGCGGTCCGGGCGCTTGCCATCCCGCACGACCACACCGGCGACCGCAACCGCCACGTGACCATCAGCATCGGTATCGGCTGCGGCTCGATCGCCGACGAAGCCAGCTTCTCCGAAACCCTCGACGCCGCCGACCGCGGCCTCTACGCCGTCAAGGCCGACGGCCGCAACGGCTGGCACTTCGGCCCCCCGGCCGAGGGCGAGAGGACGGATGCGGCTTGAGGGGTGGGATACGGTGGAGGTTGTGTCCGCAGGGCTAGGTGTCAGGAATTTGAAAAAGCGCTCCAGCTGGCAACTGCTGGAGCGGTGTTTTGGGTGTCGATTAGGATGCACCTGCGGACAAGCATGCTCTGGCCATTATACTCTCTATGTCGCGGCAGAAGCTGGAGCGAAAAGATCGCAAGTATTGCCGGGATATCGTTTAGCACGCCCAAACTAGTGGCATCCCATGGCGACACCGCCCCCCCGGAAGAGACATGAATATCCCCTCGCAAATTTCTCGTTATATAAATTCGCTTTGCACACTTGTAGTCATGTCAGACGGCAGAACGCAGATTTCCATCGTCATCAAGTTCATAAAAGTCGGGGTTCCGCTCAGCAACTATGGTGAGCAACCCGGTTATGACTTTGTCCAACGGCACCTGCTCGTCTGGTTTTCCAACCTCGTATGCCCTCAAATCGAGCGAGGTAGGCGATGCCTCCAACAAGATGAGATAAAAGCGCTCGAATTGTTCATCGCGGCCGGCAGGATCATTGCGGCCGGTGAATAGCCGCAAACGGGCATTGGCGTTCAAGAACGTAGATTTGCGTCGAGCGGTGTTATCGTTTTCAGCGCCCTTGTCCATGAAGAAGAAACCCGCCAGGACACCATAAGGAAAACGACGGTGAAGCGTGACTGCTTCCATAAGCATATCGCCGCGCCGATTGACCAAGTTCTTTTGGAAATTGCCAGTCTTCTTGTCCCTGAAATTAATGCTTTTCACCGAAATGGCGAGAAGCAAGCCCGCTTCTTCGGTGGCCCATGTGACATCGACCTTCTTTGCTCCAAGGCCACCAGCCATTCGGCGTTCAGCTCCCGAGCTGTCCAAAGCCCCCGGAGGGGCCGGACGAGCTTCTTTCAATCCGCGATGCCGTAATTCAGCCGCCAATGCTTGGGCCACGACTTCAGAGACACGCTCGCTGTACCGTTTCTTGTCGCTTTGGTTCGCATTGTCGTCTGGTTTTGCAGGCAACGACTTTAGTGCCGTTTCAAGAAGGTCATCAATCCTAGGCACTACTACTTCTTTCCTCTTGCGACGCGTCGTTGAAACAGCGCTTCGCGCGCCTGTCTCAACTGGCCCAATTGCACGGCGTCCAGCTTAAGATGACGCTCCAATATGATTGCATCCACCATTTCCACAGCCTTCAACAGCTTGTTCTGTCTCAGTGTGACGGCTAGTTGAGGGGCTATCAGCATTAACTCGTTAGCGGCGGCTTTCAAAATTGCAGGTGTAGGAACCGGCATCAAATCGGCTTCTCGCGGCTCGTGTTTTAGGAGACCGCCACCATATGAGCGACCGACAACCTCCGAACCCAGAAGTGTCACGGTGTTCAAGCAAGCAATTGGAAGCATTGATTTGCCTAGTTCCCTCAATTCAGATTTGAGCTTAACGCCGTACAAAGAGTTTAGAGCTAGCGCCCCTGCCTCGTTGGTCGTAAGCCTCGGTCGGTCATGGTTCATATATGTGAACAACAAATCAGGCTGTGCTACCAGTGGCACACGCCACCACGGCGTTCGCGTCTTACATTTGTATGCCTTGGGCACACCATCACGCTCGCCTTGTTCAATGTATGATTTCGCTCCGCTCGACATATCTGATACTGAGGGCGCGAACAGGAAGCATCGTGCACCTTCCTTGGCCAACTGCCCCCATGCTCGTTCACTGAACGTCAAGCCTTTCAGGTGCCGACCGCCGGGCGGAGAGATCTTCAAAACCTCAGACTTGCGCAAGCCCAAGTCCGATACTGTTGCTGCCGACATTGTGAAGTAACTATTATTGCCGGTCACCGACCCTAGGTATGTGTCGCCCCAATCGACCATGCGCACGAAGCTATCACCCTGCGTAAGTTCGCGATACGCATCAAGGGCGTCGTTCGGTATAAGAGCGGGTGTCCACTTCTCATCGGCAGCCGGTACAAATCCACGCCATGATGATGTGTCGAGACTGGCCAAGCTGCTTGCGTCACGCGCCTGATACACTTCAAAGCTCTTCGCGGTTCCGCGTCCCTCCGCGAGCAACAAGACTACCTCTTCGAGGACGCCGGGGAAAAGTAGTTGCTCAAAAACGACTAAACGCACCTTGGCAAATCGACTCATCAAGAAACGCCGAACTTCTCCGGCATAATTCACCGACATAAGTTCGGCAGGCAAAACCAAACCCAACCGCCCATTGTCGTTAAGGAACTCAGATGCATGTATGGTAAATGCTGCCCAAGAACTGGCTAACGATGTAAGCCGAACGCCATGCGCAAGCGCAGCCCTCAAGCTTTTCGCCCGCGCCGCGCCGGAAAAATCTTGATAACGTACGTAAGGGGGGTTGCCTATTACGGCATCATATAACTGCTGGGGCTCATGGTCGAAGAAATCGCTCTCCGTAATCGAGGCCGCGAACCCCTTCTGCGTGAGGCGACTGCCAGCTTCCGCAACCGAAGGCCCATGAATATCCACACCGTAGAGGAGACGAGGCAGTTCTTTTGGGGACGCGCCAAGCTCAACTAGCTTCGATGCACTTGGAAGCAGGAACGCCGCGTCACCGCATGAGGGTTCAAGGACGCGATCGCCGCCAGTGCGAATAGCCCAATTACTGATGAATTGACTAATTTCGAACGGAGTGAAAAACGCGCCGCGTGCTTTCTGATGTTGCCCGAGATGATCCACGTTTTCCCCACGAAGTAGTACAATTTTCAGTTCAAAATCACATAGCCATTCCGGTTGGTCAATGCTGCTTGATCCTTGTGCAGCAGTATAACGTTCTTTTTTTGTTCTCTCAACTTGATGACTCTCTGGTGGCGTGTCTCATTGCGGTGACATCTACAGTCTTCGTACTCGACATCCATATCGGTTACCACTATTGCATCCAGTGTAATGCACAGACACAAAAGGGAGACATCCTCCCTCCCCTGCTACTGACATGCATCAAATAATTCAAGGCTTTAGGCGAATGCAATACGCCCCCCCACACCCCTCGCCTTCCCCTTCCCCAGAATCAGTGATACCGCTGGAACCCGGCGCGGGGCGGGCCGCGTTGCATTTCAAGAGGGTCCAGAGCCAGCCGTGTTGCGTGTTCCACTGCTCATCGCCGTTACGCTCGTCATCGCCTTCGGCGGCGGGATCCTGTCGGCGCTTTCGGCGCTCAATGCCTCGGTCGGCTTCGGCGCGATCCGGCTCGGGGTGTGGAGCGCCTTCCCGCAGGCGCAGACGGATGCCGCCGATCCTTATGCGAAATCCCACCGGGCGAAGGCCGGGCGACTGCTTTACGGTTCGGCGGAAGGGCTGACGTTTACCGCCGGCCATGACGAGAGCGGCCGCCAGCTCATCGGCACCTGCAGCTACCGGCTCTCCGGGCGCACGCCGACCGCCCGCTTTTGGACGCTTTATGCCGCCGATGCCGCCGGCCGGCCGCTTTCGACGCGGGCCGAGCTTCCCGGCTCGCACAATTCGCAGAGCATCCTGCGCAAGCGCGACGGCAGCTTCGAGATCGTGATTTCGCCCACCGCCCATGCCGGCAACTGGCTGGCGCTGCCGGATGCCGGGCGCTTTTCGCTGGTGCTGACGCTGCTCGATACGCCGGCGGCGGGAAGTTCCGGGCTGATCGGGCTCGAAATGCCGAAGGTCGAGACGATCGGGTGCGGCAATGAATAAATTCCTCTATGCCGTCGCGACCGGCCTCGTCGGCGCCGTGGTGCTGCATATCATCATCATTCTCTCGCTGCCGCATTATACCGGCCGCGACGCCTATACGCGGGTGAAGGCGGAGGGCAATGCCAACCGGTTCTATGCGCTTGCCGACACGCCGGATGCGGCCGGGCTTTCCAACGGCGATCCTTATCTCCGGGTCGCCGTCTGTCATTTCGACATCGAACGGCGGCCGCTCCGGCTGCTTGCGCCGCGCGGGCCGGCCTTCTGGTCGCTGGCGCTCTACGACGCCAATTCCAACGAAATCTTCAGCATGAACGACCGCACCTCGGTCTCGGGCAATCTCGACGTGCTGGTGGCAAACCCCGTGCAGATGGCGAGAATCCGCAAGACACCGGTCGCCGCCCTGACGGAATCGATCATCGTCGAGGCAAGGAGCAATACAGGCTATGCGGTGCTCCGCGCCATGGCGCCGCAGCCGAGCCTCGAGGAGCAGGCCGACAGTTTCCTGGATGAGGCCGTCTGCGCGCCCGTGGAAGGGCTTTGAGCCCGGTCTTTTGGGTTCGGGCGTTTCTGACGTGGCGGCATTCCGCCCCCCTCTGCCCTGCCGCAAACTGCCGGGAACGGGTGCGCCACCGGCGCTCTATTTGTCGTGCTGCCGGTCGTCGCGGCAAGCAAAACCGCTCGACGCCTTTCGCGACAGACGTCCAGCCGCAGGCGTCAGGGCCTCTGGTCCATGCCGCCGTCGAGCGGGCGGGGCAGCGCCGGCAGGCGTTTCTCTGTTATCCGCGGCGGCTCGTAACGCTCGTAGCGTATGCCGGTGAACAGCAGGATTTGCGCCGCCGTCCCGTCCCGTCGCACGCGCCTGTCCGCCAGCGACAACCGATCCTTGATCCTGATAATTTCCGCCATTCTCGTCTCCGTTTTCCAGATCGAGACGGATGAGGACGTGCGATCTCACCCTGCCCTTTCGATGAAGGGCCAGCACGTCTCCGGCGGACGGCAATGCCATGCGGCCCATGGGCCGGAGCCAATCGTGCCTTTCTCAGCGCGAACCTGCCGGAGGTAGAAGCCGCCCACCGGGAGGGACACGCGAACTGCACTAAATTAGAGATACACGAATCATGCTTATGCACCCCCATGCCCTGATTTGGCCACAGCTTAGTTAACAGCTTGCTAACAAATTCGTTCTAATCTGGAACACGGGTATTGCGTGAGCGTGGGTCGTATCATGAACAGTCGGTTTCGTGAGCTGGAAAAGCCGGTGGGCGTAAGGAAGAAGGACGTAGTGCTGATGGCCACCGTCACCAGTTTCGATGAGATTGCCTTCCCCACCAAGTCGGAACTCAGGCAGTTCGCCGAACTCTTCACGCCGCTCTTCCACGCCTCCAGCGAAGAGGCGAGACGGCAGGCGGTCGCGGCCCTTTCCCAATGCTCCAACATCCCGACCGCCGTCGCCCTCTTCATCGCATCCCAGCCGATTGCCATCGCCGCCCCCTTTCTCGCCTCCTCGCCCTGCCTTTCCGATGACCTTCTAATCATGATCGCCCGCACGCAAGGGGCCGCGCATGCCCGCGCCATCGTCCGGCGCGAGGCGCTTTCGCCCACCGTGATCGATGCGCTGGTCGGAATGCGGCATCTCGATACGCCGAAGAGCCGGACGCCCGCGGAACACCCGAAACCGGCCGCAACGACCCCGGACGGCGAGCGGAGCGGCCCATCGGCGACGGCGGCTGCGGCGGCATCGGGACCGGCCGCCGCCGATGACGGACGGCTGGAGCGCGAGGAGAAACTGCGCGGCGAAATCAGGCGGCTCGCCGCCCATGTCAACCGTCCGCCCGCCGATCGCCTCGGCCTCAGGACCGTCACCTCGCTGCAGGAGGCGCTCCTGGTGCGCTTCGCCCGCAACCGGGAGGCCGGCCTTCTCGCCACGACGCTCGCCGACACGCTGTCTTCCAGCCGCTGGCTCGCCGAACGCATCCTGCTCGATATTTCCGGCCGCCAGCTTGCCACCACGCTTGTCGGCGTCGCCATGGCGCCCGCCGAAATCGCCTTCGTGCTGAAAAGCCTCTATCCGCATCTTTCCCGCGACGAGGGCGGCATGTCCCGCGCCGAACGGCTGATCGAAAGCCTCGATCCGATCGAATGCGAGGAACGGGTCGATACCTGGCGCCGCGCCGACAGCTACACCTTCCATTCCGCCGGCGGCGAGGACCCCACGACCGCGCCGGCAAAGCCGCAGGCGATCAAGCCCGTCGCAGCGATCCTGCAAAGCGTAGACGAACACAGCCGGCAGGTGCTGAAGGCGCGGCAGCGCTGACGGTCGGCATTCCGGGCGGGTCAGCCGCGCCCGAGAACCGTCATGGCCTGCCTTCCTTCGCCATGGGCAGAAGGTCGCCGATCTCGTCGGTTTCAAGCTCCACCACCCAGCAATCCGGGTCCCAGCGGCGCTCGCGCGCAAGCATTTCGTCGACCGCTTCCGGCTCCGCCTTTTCCAGCCTCGCCTCGAACAGGCGGCTGTCGCGATCCTCCTCGCCGAGCAGGGCCTGCGGCGCCGGTCCGTAGAGCGTTTCCAGCCCGTCGCGGAACCGCTGCCTGACGAAGATCGCACCCGCTTCCTCGACGCCCTTCGAGACCACCGCGGCAAAGCCGCCGGCGGCGAAGACCCGGCGCAGAAGCGCCGACACGAAGATATCGGAACGAAGTCGCATGGCGATCAGATCCCCGGAAGTGTTCTTGGCACCCGCAAGGTGGGTGCCGGCCCTGCCCGAATAGGGCAGGCGCCGCCTTGTGTAAATCGCGCAGCCGGCAAGACATGCCGGCAAGCGGGCGAGAAGGCAGCGCTTCAGGGTTTCCTCCCTTCGTTCTCCTGCAATTTCCAAAGCGAAGCCGGTTCCCGTTCCTGCCGGAGTTGCCTCAGGGCCGGGCTTATCGTTTTGCCTCCTCGCAGGAAATTCGCCATGCGACGGCACGTTTTTCGACGTCCAGCGTTACCTCCCCGAACACCGAAGCCAGCAAAGGAGAGTGTCATGGCAAGAACCTTCGATCTGTCCGGTCTGTCCGAAGACGAACTGACCGATCTCATCGACGAGGCGACCAGCATCCGGGCGATCCGGCAGGCGGACCGGCGGCGCGAAACCGCGAGATCCGGGCCCGAGCGACAGCGGCAGGATGCGAACGATCCGAACCACGGCACCATTCCGACGCCGACGCCGCGCTGACGGATGCGAGGTTGAACGGACCCTGGGCGCTCCCGGTGGAACCGGGCGCGACACACGACACGACGGCAATCCGGCGCTTCGTGGTCCGGCACAATTCAGCAGGAAAACCGCCGCGCGTTGCGCCGGGCGGATCAAGGGAGGAGAGACACGCCATGACCATTGCCAAGAACACGATCTGCCTCTGGTACGAGCGGGATGCCGAGGCCGCGGCGCGCTTTTATGCGTCGATCTTTCCCAACAGCGTCGTCGGCGCCGTTCACCGGGCTCCGAGCGATTTTCCGTCCGGCAGGCAGGGCGACGTCCTGACGGTGGAATTCACCGTCGCCGGCATTCCCTGCATCGGCCTCAATGGCGGGCCGGCCTTCAAGCACAGCGAAGCCTTTTCCTTCCAGATCGCCACGGAGGACCAGGCGGAAACCGACCGCTACTGGAACGCCATCGTCGGCAATGGCGGGCAGGAAAGCGAATGCGGCTGGTGCAAGGACAAATGGGGCATCTCCTGGCAGATCACCCCACGCACCCTGACCGAGGCGTTCACCGGAGGCGGCCCCGAAGCGAAGCGGGCATTCGACGCGATGATGACGATGAAGAAGATCGACGTCGCCGCCATCGAGGCCGCGCGGCGCGGCTGACGGTTTGCGTCGAGTGCGTTGCGGGATGGGGCCGGAGGGGGGCGAAATCCTACGCCAACCGTCTATCGTGACCGGACAGTGCCGCACCCACCATCGTCATCCCGGACTTGTTCCGGGATCCAGCACGATCAAGTCCCTGATCGCATAAGAGTCTTTCGCGCGATGGACATCGCGCCGCTGGATGCCGGAACAAGTCCGGCATGACGGGAAGGACGCCTCGGCCTTGACAAGACAGTTGCCGCCAACCGGACACCGGCGGGCGGCCATGTGCCGAAAGGCGCAGGCTGTGTCCGGGAGCTATCCCCTCGCCGCCTCGTGCCTGAAGATGCGGACGATCTGGCGGCCGAGTTCGTCGGGGGTCATGCGGCCGGGGCGATACCAGCCGGAGACGTTGTTGAGCAGGGTCAGCAGCAGCAGGCGATAGACGCCACGATCGAGCGCCGGGTCGAGCGGCAGGGCGGCGATCAGGTCGCGGAATACCTGTTCGAAGGCATCGCGTTTTTCGACCAGCCGTTCGCGGATCTCCGCCGGGGCCGAGGCGAAGTCGTTCATCAGCGGCATGGTCAGCGAATTGGGATCGAGCTGGATTTCCATCATGGTGACGCAGGCCGCCTCAAGCCGTTCCCACGGATCGGACACGGGCGCGATGGCCGCGCGGATGCGGTCCTCCGCCACCTGCAGGGCGATATCGTGGATGCGGACGAACAGCGCTTCCTTCGACTTGATGTAGTGATAGAGCGAGCCGCCGAGCAGCCCCACCCGTTCGCCGATATCGCGCACCGAGGTCGCCGCATAACCGCGCTCGGCAAAGAGGGCGGCGGCCGCTTCGAGGATATCGCGATGCCGGTCGCTCATCCCGCTGTCCTGCAATGCGCCTGCAAGCGTGCTTTTCGCGACGCCCGTCATTTCACGGCTGTCCCCTACCGTCATTGCCTCTCCCGGCATCTCTTCATCGTCTCGCTGCAATCCTTGAAACGCTCATAGAACATTTCCGGCGACAACGGAATCCACGGTGGGCGACAGAACTGTGGGCGTGGGGCACCCCTCTGCCCGGCCGCTACGCAACCCGACGACTTCGCCTCCGCTCCGTTTTTGCGTCAACGCGCGTCCCGCCCCGGAAAACCGCCCGACGCCCCGCCGTCCCACACCTCAGAGCTTGTAGTCCGGGTCCTTGCGGTCGAGAACGCGCTTGATGCTTTCGAGGTGCAGGCGGGCGCTTTCGGGGTCGCCGTCGCGCATCTGGCGGGCCGCGGCGGCGGCCACCTCGGGCTTGACCGGAAGGAGCGGGCGGCCGGTGCTCATCGCCTTCAATTGCACTTCCGCGGCGCGCTCCAGGTAGTAGAGATCGTCCCAGGCCTCGGCGATGTTTGCGGCGCAGACCATGACCCCGTGGTTCTTCATGAAGAGGATGTCGTTGTCGCCGAGGACGGCGGCGATGCGGTCGCCTTCCCGCTCGTCGAGCGCCAGGCCGTTGTAGTCCTCGTCGACCACGGTGCGGCCATAGAATTTCAGCGCCGTCTGGCCCGCCCAGACCAGCGGTTCGCCTTCCAGCATGCTGAGCGCGGTGGCGTTGGGCATATGGGTGTGGAAGGCGGCGCCGACGCGGGGCGACATCCTGTGCAGGCGGGCATGAATGTAGAAGGCCGTCGCCTCAGGCTCGCCATCGCCGGAGAGAACGTTGCCGTCGAAATCGCAGATCAGCAGGTTGGAGGCGCTCGCCTCCTCGAAGGCATAACCGAGGCGGTTGACCAGGAAGAGATCGGGATGGCCCGGCACGACGGCGGAGAAATGGTTGCAGATGCCCTCTTCCAGCCCGTGGCGCGCCGCCGTTCTCAGACAGGCGGCCAGATCGACGCGGGCCTGCCAGATCTCGTCCGTCTCGAGATTGACGTTGCGGCGGACGGCAAAGGCCGGATCGGGGCGGTTCAGTTCATGGGCCATCGGGGAATCTCCTTGATGCCCCATGGTTAAAAGCTTTGCCGGACGATGCAAGCCGCCCGGCAGCCGCAACCGGCGTAAGGCGCAGTCAGACGCGGATGGCGAGGCGCAGGCCGCCCCAATGACGGCCCGAGACCGTGATCGGAGCGGAGATATCCTTCATCACCACGAAATTGCCGCCGCCCATGTCGCGGCGATAGGTCTGAACGAGGAAGGGCGCGGTCGAGCGGCCGGCGGCAAGGCCGACACGGTCGTTGAAGATGCGGCGGTTGCGGCAGTTGGCGGCGTTCCACACGGGGTCGCCGGGGCGCTGGGGCTGGGAAAACTTGCGGCTATGGGTCGGCAGGTAGCCGTTGGTATCCACCGCCGCGCAGAAGCCGATGCGGTCGGAGAGGGCGAGAACGGGCTCGATGATGCCCGGAAGCTCCCGATCGGTAAATTCGGTGAAGGCTGCAAGCATCTGCACCGGATCGGTGCCGGGGATCGGCCGATAGGCCTGGTCGAAAAGCGCCGACAACCCGATGCGGCCGCCATCGACGGCGCGCTGGAAGGCGGAGGAGATCGCCGCCGCCACATCGCGGGCGGTGTCGATCCACCGGCTGTCCTCGGTCTCGATGCCGGCGCTGGCGGTGAGCTGGATCAGGGTCTCCGACAGATTGACAACTTTGTCGACCCGCACCGCCGCGTTCTGAAGCGCGGCGTCCGACTGCCGGACCTCCTTTGCCACAGAGCCGAGGGTGGTGACGAAATCGCTGCACTGGCGGTCGACCATTTCCGTGGTCTTCGCCATGGCAGAGGAGCCGTCGAGAATGCGGGTGATGACGCCCTCCATGGTGGAGAAGGACTGGTTCATCGCCTGGGAGGTGTCACGCACGCCAAGCGCGCTTTCGCTGGCACCCCTGCCCGCCTCGGAGAGCCTTGCGATCCTGCTGCGGATTTCGTTGAGGATCGCCTGGATCGAACCGGTCGCCTGGGAGGTCTGCAGCGAGAGTGCGCGGATCTCGGCGGCGACGACGGCAAAGCCCTTGCCCGTCTCGCCCGCACGCGCCGCCTCGATTGCGGCATTCAACGCCAGGAGATTGGTCTGGCGCGCAATCGAACCGATCTCCTCGGCAACCTTGTCGACATTGGAAAGCGACACGGCGAAGGTGCCGATTTCGCTCGAAATCTCCTGCGAGACCGCGACCATCCGGTCGATCTTGTCGACGGCGCCGGCAAGCCGGCTCGCCGAATCGCCAAGCATATGGCGGGCCTCGGCCGCGGTTTCATCGGTCGCGCGCAGTGTGGAGGCGACATCGTTGTTGGTTTCGGCAATCGCAAGCGCGGTGCGCGTCACCGCATCGAAGGTATCGGAATGGCGCTTCGACATCGCCGCCACGTCCTGGATCGCGCCGGCGATATCGACCAGATCGACGCCGAGCGTCGAGGCCTCCCGGGCGAGCTTGCCGACGATGCTGCGGAGTGCATCCGCATCGGCATGCGGAGAGCCGGTCGAAACGGACTCTTCCTCCGGCAACAGTCTTTCCACGGCGCTCATGCAATCGGTCCTCCCAGCCCGAGAACAGTATCGGTCGCAGCAGTTAACGATTTGCAAAGGTTGGAATGGTCAAAGTCGCCACAACCGAGGCGCGATTTCGTACCTGGCAAGCCCAGTACTCTCGCTCAGAGCGCGCCGATATCCTTGAGCTTCTTCAGCACCGCGGCATTCGGCTCGCCGGTTTCCGGCAGGCGGTAATGCCGCTGGAAACGGCGGATCGCGGCGCGGGTTGCCTCGCCGGCCACGCCGTCGATGCGGACGTCGGTATAGGCGATGTTGGACAGGCCGCGCTGTATCTCCATCACGAGGCCGGGATCGGGCGCGGCGGTCAGGCTCGCGGGTTGCGCCTCGGCATCATCGTTGCTCGCGGAAGCCGGAATGGCAGCCGGAGGCTGCGGCGCGGCCGGCTTCGCCTGTAGGGTCTTTGCCGCGGTTTGCGCCGGGGTCTTTTCCGGCTTCGCGGCCGAACGGGCGGGCGCGGTGACAACCGCCTTCTCGGCGCTGCGGATCGCGGCGGCGACCGGGTCCTTTGCGGCGTCCTGCGACGAGACATCGGTCGGCGGGCGCTGTTTCGGCACGGCGGCGGTCGCGCTGTTGTCGACCCTCAGCGCCGCCAGAAGCTCGTCGCTGACGAGGCCGTTCGGCTCCATGCCGACCGATTTCTGGAAAAGGGCGATCGCCGCTTCCGTCTGCGGCCCGATCACGCCGTCCGGATCACCCGCATAAAGGCCGCGGCGGGCAAGTTCCGCCTGCACGGCAACCGCAAGCTCGCTCACGCCGTCGCCATCGAGATCGCCGCTCGGCGGAAGGGTCTCGGCCCGCTCGACGGCGGCAGCTTCGGTCGCCACGGCCTCACCCTCGGCAGGAGCACGCTCGATCTTGAAGGTCGTGGTGTTGGCGGGGTCCTGTTCCAGCATGGGATTGCGGGCGACACCGGCCAGCGCGTTGAAATCGGAAGCGTCGCGTGTGCGGAAGATCGGCGAGGGATGACGACCCGGCTGGTACCAGAGCGCATTGGCGGCGACGAAACCGAAAGCAACGGCAAAGCTCGCCACCCCGCCGATCAGGCGTGGATGGCGGGAGGCACCGCGCACGAGCGCGGCAAACCCCGCAGAAAGCAAGCCCGGCACCCGCGATGCCGGCTTCCTTTCAGGCGATTTTCGCTTTCGCTTCGTCATACACAGTCTCTTTCCTGCCCAATTCGCGGACCTGCATTTCCAGCGGCTTCAGCCGTGGCGGAAACTCGACCATATTGTCCCCGCCGGCGAGAACGGCGGCCGCCCCCGAACCGTCCGCCGGGAAGGTTACCGTGACCACCGTGCCCTCGCCCGGACGGCTTTCCATCCGGAAGGTGCCGCCGTGCAGGGCGGTCAGCCCCTTCACCAGCGACAGGCCGAGGCCCGATCCTTCGTGGCCGCGGTTCAGATCGTCGTGGATCTGCGTGAAAGGCCTGCCGACCAGCGCCATCTTCTCGGGCGCAATGCCGATGCCGGTGTCGCTGACGACGATCTTCAGGTCCGGGCCTTCGCGCATCGCATCGATGATGACGGCGCCGCCGGCTTCCGTGAACTTGATGGCATTGCCGACGAGATTGATCAAGACCTGACGGACGGCGCGACCATCGGCCACCACCTCGCCGAGACCGCGCTGAACACGGCTCGTCAGAGCGACGCCCTTGCCGGCAGCCTGCAGCGACAGCATCTTTTCGCATTCGGCGACCGCTTCGGCGACCGGGAAGGTTTCCAGCACCAGTTCGTAACGGCCGGCCTCGATCTTGCTCATGTCGAGCATGGCATTGACCACCGAAAGCAGATGGGCCCCCGACTGGCGGATCAACTGGACATATTCGCGCTGACGGTCGTTTTCGAGCTTGCCGAAATACTCGCCGGCGAGAATGTCCGAGAAGCCGAGGATGGCGTTGAGCGGCGTGCGCAGTTCGTGGCTGACGGCAGCGAGGAAGCGCGACTTCGCCTCATGGGCGGCCACGGCCTCGTCCTGCCTGCGGGCGGCGATGTCGCGGATCTGCATCTCGCCGGCGATGTCGAGCACCTGGACATGGATCGCGCGAAGGCTGCCATCGGCGGCGCGCTCGGCCGACATGTCGAGACGTACATGCATGAACTGCTTGTGATCGAGCCCGAGAACCGGACGCTCGAGCCTCAGGTCGATCACCTCGGCATCCACACCCTGGCGCAGTTCGTCCAGCGCCTGCACGAAGGCGATGCGATCGGAGACATGGACCTGCTCGGCAAAGGGACGATCGAAGGGATCGCGCAGGAAAGAAAGATACCAGTCGCGGTCGCGGCCGCCGGCCGAGCGCACGATGCCGACCGGATCGAGGCACAGCACGAGGCCGGGGCAGAAATCGACCGAGAGCCCCGCCGGCCGTTCCTTCTCCTCGCTGCGGCGCAGGGCGGCGCCATAACGATGACCGGCGACCAAGAGGACGCAGCAGACGAGGAAGGCGGCAATCACCAGCGCGACGCCGAGCGGCAGCGCGGTGGCCGGTCCGAGGAGATAGGCTAGAGCAAGCGGAACCGCGACGAGCGGGATAACGAATCCTGCGGCAAGGCGGCGCACCAGCACGACCTCGCCGGGTTCGACCGGGTCTCCATCGGCGCTCCACGACAGGCAGTTGCCGGCCGCACGATCCAGGATCGCCTCCGCCCTACCCGCAATGTTACGCAATACCAACACGACTTATACCCGCGAAACGACTCATTTCGTGAGCCGAACATAGGCCTTCCGCGCTTAAGGAAAAGATAAGGCAGGGCCTTCGAAAGCCCTTCGCAGGCCCTCTCTGGCCCATATCGGGACAATTCCGGGAAGCTTTCAAAATCGTGGTTAACGGGGCGTAAGCGACGGAATTGTCTCATATTTCTCAACCGCATTAACCTTTGTGGCAGCGCGGTCGCGGCAAAGCCGGTGGATTGCCGGGGCTTCGCCATAGTTATGCTTAACGGCGGTCGCTACAATTCGACACGAATGTCCATCAACGGGCCAATCGTTCAACTTTTAATCGAATTTTGCGCGAATCCGAGGGAGTTTTGCAAAGCGATCTTTGCACCCCCACCGTAGTGTCGCTGAAGACGACCGGGAAACAACCCGGCGCAGGCCGGGCAGGACCGGCAACACGGGATTGGTGAAGACGATGTGGTTTCTAATCAAGGGAACGTTCTGGTTTTCGATGGTGCTGGTCGCGCTGTCCTATTTCAGCACCCGGCCCGCCAATGATGAAGCGACCGGCCCGCAGGTCGCCGTCGGCGACGCCATCGCCGTCGTGACCGATGCCTACCAATATATCTCCGCCATCTGCACCGAGAAGCCCGACGTCTGCGAAAAGGGCGCGGAAACGCTGACCGCGCTCGGCCACCGGGCCCGCGAGGGCGCCTATGTCGCCTACCAGATCCTCGACAGCCAGTTCGCCGACCAGAACACGGCTGAACCCGCCGCGCCGGCCATGACGCTGAAGCCGGCTCCCGCCGCCACGACCGAGGCGAAAACCGCCGCCGAGCCGACCACCATTTCCGAGATCATCACCGGCACGGTGACGCCGGAGCCGCGCCCGAAGAACGGCAACGGCCCGAAGCCCTATACGCCGCCGAAGCTCTGAACCATTTCTCCGGGGCCGAACCGGCCCCGCCACCCGCTTGCATCGAAACCGCCTTCCGGATTTCCCGGCCGGTTCCGTTGCCTGTCTGCCTGTCCCACAGGACCTTACGGCCATATTGCCGAGCCGCGCGGAAAAAACCGCGCGGCCTTTTTCTTTCACGCCGGCGGAAGACGATAGGGTTCCGCCGATCCCTGGAGCAGGCCGGGCGGAACACCTGTCCAGCTTGCGGGTTGCTCCTGAAAAGGGTCGCAACTTTCCAGACTCGCTCCGCACGCTCCAAATCCTCGTTTCATTGCAAGACGCCGGGCATGACGCTGGCGCAAAACCGCACGATAGTTTCGCGCGACATGCTTTAGAACTGTTCCATCTTTGCGAGCTATCCCTTATATCCAAGGGAACAGGAAGGATTTCCGACCCATGACGACCTTGCAGCAGATGATCGACGACTTCGCCTATCTCGAGGATTGGGAGGATCGTTATCGCTATGTCATCGAACTCGGCAAGGCGCTGCCCGATCTGCCCGAAGCCGAGAAAACGGCGGAAAACAAGGTGAAGGGCTGCGCAAGCCAGGTGTGGCTTTCCACCCGCGTGCACGAGGGCGCCGACCCGGTGATCGATTTTTCCGGCGACAGCGACGCCCACATCGTGCGCGGTCTGGTGGCAATCGTGCTTGCCGCCTATTCGGGCAAGCACGCCTCCGAGATCGTCAAGCTCGACGCCATCGACCTGTTTTCCCAGATCGGCCTGATCGAGCATCTATCGGCGCAGCGCGCCAACGGCCTGCGCTCGATGATCCAGCGTATCCGCGAGGAGGCCGCCCGCCATCTGGTCGCTTCGGCGACATCCTGACCCCGCCTCATCCGAGTTCGGGACGGTAATCCTCAGCACCCCAGCGGTGAGCGCGGCGGCTGCGCTGGGGTGGCGGCGCATAGTGGCGGGCAAGCGCCATCAAGGCCGTGCGCAGCATCAGCTTGGCGGAGCGCGCCGGCCACTGGCGCTCGCGCTCGACGGTCTCCAATCCCTTCATGAAGCAGCAGACATCGAGCGCAACGCCTGAAAGCTCCGGCCCGATAGCCTCGATTGCCGCATTCAGGCGGTCGCGGGCGCCGAGTGCCGAGTCCGTGAGATCTCCGGCGGCTGCGGGCTGCGCGCGCATGCGGCCGGCAAGCCTGGGCTCCCAGGAGGCGGTGATGCGCGGCTGCAGGCCGGCACGCTCGAAATCCGCGGCGAACCGTTCGCCGGCGGCGAGCGCCTCCTCGACGAGATAGGCCCCGCCGGATTTTTCCTTCAGGCGTGAAAGCGCCGAAAGCGGCGATTCGGCCAGATTGCGGCGGGTGACGGATCGCCCCTCCCCGGTCTCGACCGTCGCCGGGACAACATCCCGATGCTGATCCGCGAAAGCGTCGTCGGCTTCCTCCGCCATGGCGCGGCGCAGCCAGGTGGCCGTTCCCTCGCAGGACGAGAGGCTGCTTCCTTCCCGCACCAGAAGACCCGCGGATACGGCGTGGCGCAGCACCGCTACCGGAACAGGCGCCGCCCGCCCGTCCGCGAGCGCAAGGCTTGCGGTCTCCCCCTCCATGCCGGCGATGACGAGCGGGCCTTTCAGCGACAGGCGCAGGAGCCTGAGGAGCGGACGACGGATGGGATCGCCAGCGTCGTCGTGGGCCTTGCGGGCCGTGTGCGCTTCCGTGACACCCTTCTTCTTCATGAGCGGCTCCCGGGAAGAAGAAGCAGCGTCTCAGCCAGCCGCTCGATGATGGCGACGAAAGCGTCGAAGGCCGGATCGTCGCGGCGGTCCTCCACGACATGGCAGGCATGGGCGACGGTGGTGCGATCACGGCCGAAGGCATCGCCGATCTCGGCGAGCGGCATCTGAAGGGCGACGTGGCAGACATACATGGCGATCTGCCGCACATGGCAGACGGCGCGGCGGCGATCGCTGCGTTCCTTGCTGCCGTCGCCGGTCATGGCCAGCAGTTCGGCGGTAATCTGGCGCACGATCATGCAGAGAATGCGGCGGGCGGGCGAAGCTTTCGCAGGACCCGGCAGGGAGGAAGGAACGGCACTATCGGGTGACATATGAATACTCCTAAATTGTAGGAATTTATTCATACAACACTAGCGGAAAACGGGGACGTGAAAAGCAGCATGCATCACAAAATTCCCTGAATCCGTTGGAGATTTCCTTAAAATGATGATTTCATATGGGATTAATTTCCTCTATTCAGGCATAAAAAAACCGGGCTGACGCCCGGTTCTTCTGCTTTGGCTCTGGCTCACTTGCCGCGCTTGCGGCGCTGGCCGAGGCCCATTTCCTTGGCGAGACGCGAACGCGCCTCGGCATAGGCTGGCGCCACCATCGGGTAATCGACCGGCAGATCCCACTTTTCGCGATATTCTTCCGGGCCGAGATTGTGGTGGGTCATCAGGTGGCGCTTGAGCGACTTGAAAGCGCCGCCGCATTCCAGGCAGATGATCTGGTCGTCCTGCACGGACTTGCGCACGGCGACCGCCGGCTTCTGCTTTTCAACCACCGACACGACGGGCGCCGGCGCAGACGTATTGCTCAACGCCGAGTGGACGTCGGAAATCAAATTGGCAAGGTCTGCGACCGGAACCACGTGGTTGCTGACATAGGCCGCCACGATGTCGGCGGTCAGTTCCACCAACAGATCATGGCCCTGGCCATATGCGGTTTCAGTCATTTCACTTCTCCTGTTCAAAAAATGCCTGCCAGACGCCTGCCGCAAGACAAACGCCACTCCTTAAGCAAACAGGTGATGCCTCCGTGACGACCCTGCCGTTTCCGACCTGGAATCCACCCCTAGATTCCGGCTGACGCGGTGGACAAAACCTGCCCGATCCCGCACCTGTCTTTACAACGACGCGAAACCCCTCCCAAGTGTAGTACTTTTGAATACAACAAATGCCGGATGAATTTTCCGTTGCAACAGCCAAGTTCTCAAGATCTGTGCTCGACTAAATCGATTATCACCATTCGGACAAAAGTCCACTTAATATTTTTCACCAAATATGGGGAGCCTGCTCACCTTTTAATTTAGACATTGCAATTTCCGCCAATGCTGCAACCGCACCGATAGTGAAACATCCTGAATATTAGGGCACTTAAGAAGCCAGTATTTAAGGCGTCTTGTTCTTCAATTCATCAATGACGGAAACAGTGGATAAAGTGTAGCCGGCCTTATGGGCGGCGCGGGCGAGCAGATGCGCAGACAAGGGCGCCGTCAGGATGAAGAAGAAGAACCCGGCAAGCGCGCGGCTGAAAACGGCGACATCGCCGGAATGCAGGCCGAGCGCCAAAAGCAGCAATCCCGATCCGACCGTGCCGGCCTTCGAGGCCGCATGCATGCGGGTATAGAGATCCGGCAGCCTGTTGATGCCGATGGCCGCCACCAGCGCGAAGAGAGCGCCGGCGACGATGAGCACAAGGGTGACGATCGAAACCATGACGGCCCTCAGTCGGAACCTTTCCGGGACGGATCGTTGGCCGGACCGGCGGCGCCGGGACCGCCGCCCGCTTCGGCAAGCGGCACCGCGCCGTCCCCGGCCGGTTGCCCCTTCACCAGCGCGCGCGCCAGGATGAAACGCGCGAAGGCGACGGTTGCAAGGAAGCCGACAAGGCCAAGCGCGATGGCGATATCGACATAGAGCGCATATCGCGTCCTGATGGCGATGACGGCGATGAAACCGATGGCGATGCCGACCAGCATATCGAGCGCCAGCACCCGGTCCGGCAGGGTCGGCCCGCGCACGACCCGGTAGACGGTGAGCAGAAGCGAAAGCCCGAGCACGACGAGCGCGAAATTGCAGGCCATGCCGATGAGGGCGTCGGTCGCGGTCATTCGAAGGCCTCCCTGATCCTGCGCTCGAAACCGGCAGCGATATCGCGGCGGGCGCCTTCGACATCCGAGCAGTCGAGAGCGTGCACGTAGAGCGTCTTCCTGTCGTCTGAGACATCGACGGAGAGCGTGCCGGGGGTAAGCGTAATGAGATTGGCAAGCAGGCCGATTTCGAAATCGCGGGTGAGCGTCAGCGGATAGGCGAAGATGCCGGGCTGCACCTCCATCCTCGGCTTCATCACCATCAGCGCCACCTTCCAGGCGGATTTCGCCAGTTCGACGAAAAACAGACCGGCAAGCGCCAGAATCCGCAGCGGGCGCACGGCGTGGCGCACGCCGCCGAGCCGTTCGCGGATCAGGCGCAGCGCCAGCATCGACAGCACGAAGCCGAGGACAAGGTTGTGCAGCGAGGCGCTGCCGGTGACGGCGACCCAGACGACGGCCATCAGCAGATTGACGATATAGAGGTTCACGGCGCCCCTCCTTCAGGAAAGACGGAGAGATAATAGGCCGAGGGATCGCCGAGCCCGACGGCGGCATCGAAGCTGACGGCGATCAGCCGCTCCGGAAAGACGCCGAAGCCGACGACGAGGGCGGCAAGCGCGGCAACCGGAAGGATCGCGGCAAAGCCCGCTCTCGAAACCGGAAGGCCCGCGGCCGGAACGCCGTCCGCACCGGCCGGGGCGGATACGGGCGCCGGTCGCCAATAGGCGAGCAGGAAAAGACGGCCGAAGGCGATGGTGGTGAGAAAGCCCGACAGAAGCACCGCGCCGGCGAGCCACCACGCACCAATGTCGAGCGAGGCCTTGACCAGCATGGCCTTGGGCCAGAAGCCGGAAAAGGGAGGCAGGCCGCTTGCCGCGAAGAACAGGGCGAGCGACAGGCCGCCGAAGGCAGGCGCCGCGCTCCAGAGCCCGGCGAGGTCTTCCAGACGGTAGGAACCGCCCCGGCGGGCGGCCTCCCCCGCCAGAAGATAGAGCGCCGTCATCAGCACGATCGAATGGAGCGCATAGGCGATGGCGGCAGAGAGGCCCGTCCCGCCGCCGATGGCGATGCCGGCCAGCATGTTGCCGATGCCGGAGATGACGACGAAGCCGAGAAGGCGGCGGATATCCGATTGCGCCAGCGCGCCCATGGCACCCAGCACCATGGTGAGCGATGCGGCAACCGCGATGACGAGGCTCAGCGCCTCGCGCTCGAGCGGCAGCAGCATGACCACGACCCTCAAGAGCGCATAGACGCCGACCTTGGTGAGCAGGCCGGCAAACAGCGCCGAGACCACGATGCGGGGCGTATGGTAGGAGGCCGGCAGCCAGAAATTCACCGGAAAGGCCGCCGCCTTCATGCCGAAGGCCAGAAGAAAGAGGGCGGACAACGTCATCAGCGGCGCGCTCTCCGGCAATTCACCGGCCTTGCTGGCGATGTCGGCCATGTTGAGCGTGCCGAAGACAGCATAGAGATAGCCGACGGCGATCAGGAAAAGCGTGGTGGCGATCAGGTTCAGCACCGCATATTTCAGCGCGCCGTCGATCTGTTCGCGCTCCGAGCCGAGGATCAGGAGGCCGAAGGAGGAGATCAGCAGCACTTCGAACCAGACGTAGAGATTGAAGATGTCGCCGGTCAGGAAGGCGCCGGAGACGCCGGCCATCATCACCATCAGGAAGGGATAGAAACCGTAGCGGCGGCCGCTCGTGCCGATATCCTTCATCGCGTAGATCCCGCCCGCGAGCGCCACGATGGCGGCGGTGAAGGCCAGCAGCGCGCCGGTGAGATCGACGGTGAAGGCAATACCGAAGGGCGGCAGCCAGCGCCCCATCATCATCGTCACCGGCCCTTGCGAGGCGACGCGCGCCAGAAGCGCCGCATCGGTGAGCACCAGAGCGGCGAGGCCAGCAATGGCGATATAGGGATGCAGCCGGGTCGACTGGCGCAGCATCATCAGCACCGCGCCACAGGCAAGGCAGAGCGCCACCGGCAGGATGACCAGCCAGTCGCCTGCCGCAGCCGGCGCCATCACCAGGGTACGGGAGAAATCGACGGGGGACGATGCGGCCATCAGAGGCGCTCCTCCGATGGCAGGGAGTTACCCCCCTCTGCCCTGCCGGGCAGTTCCCCCTTGAGGGGGGTGCCCTTGGAATAGTGGGTAGCTACGGAGCACCAACCATCAGCCGAGCGCGGAAACATCTTCGCAGAATTCATCATCAATACCCCAGCGGCGGCAGCGGTTCGCCCTTCGGTTCGGCGACGCGCATGTCATCGGTGTCGTCGGTTCCGAGATCCTCATAGGCGCGATAGGCAAGCACCAGCAGGAAGCAGAAGAAGGAAAAGGAAATGACGATCGCCGTCAGGATGAGGGCCTGCGGCAGGGGATTGGCGGCACCGGCGGGCAGCGCATCGGCCCCGGCCGGAATGATCGGCGGCACTTCGCGGGTCAGGCGGCCGGCGGTGAACAGCATGAGGTTCACCGCATTGCCGAGGATGGCGACGCCGAGCAGGATGCGCACGACATGCTTCGACATCAGCAGGTAGAAGGCCGCGGCAAAGAAGATGCCGACGAGGCCGCAGAGCAGCGCTTCCATCAGTCCAGCCCCCTTTCTTCCAGCGCGAGCGCGATGGAGGTGATCGCGCCGACGACGACCAGATAGACGCCGACATCGAAGGACATCACCGTGGCGAGCGGCACCTCGACGCCGAGGATTTCGGGATAGATCCACAGCCCCGTCATGAAGGGCATGCCGAAGGGCGCCGAGATCAGGCCGGAGAGCGTCGACAGCAACAGTCCGGCGCCGGCAATCGACAGCGGGTGGAAGAAGAGCGCGCGGCGCACCGCCTGCACGCCGAAGGCAATGCCGTAGATCGCAAATCCCGAGGCGGCGATCAGGCCGCCGATAAAGCCCCCGCCCGGCTCGTTATGGCCGCGCAGCAGCACGAAGACCGAAAACAGCAGCATCAGCGCGGTGACGAAGGGGGCGAAGGTGCGGAAGATGACCGTATTCATGCGTGGCCTCCGTAAAAGCACGCCGGAGAGAGACAAGGAACGATCGTCATCACTTGCCTCCCTTCGGAGCGACCCGGATGCGGATCAGCGCCAGGATCGCAAGGCCGGTAATCATCACCACGGCAATTTCGCCCAGAGTGTCCGTGCCGCGGAAATCGACGATAATGACGTTCACGACGTTGGCGCCGTGGGCGATCACCTTGGAATAGGTGTTGAAGAAATCGGTGAGCACCGCATCGAAGGGGATTTCCGTCGACTTCAACAGCAGCATCGAGAAGCCGAGCCCGCAGGCAACCGCAATCGTGCCGTCGACGACACGTTCGAGCAGGGTGCGGGGATCGGCCGGCGAAAGCCGCAGCCGCGTCATCACCAGCGCCAGGATGACCACAGAAAGCGTTTCGACCATGAACTGGGTGAAAGACAGGTCGGGCGCGCCGAACAGCAGATAGATGATGGCCACCGCGAAGCCCTGGATGCCGAGCGAGACGATCGCCGTCAGCCGGTCGTTCACCCGCAGCACGGCAAAGAGGCCGATGACGGCTATGGCGAAGAAGGCGAGTTCATGGAACCGCGCATCCGCCGGCCAGGCCGGCAGCTTCGGCAATTCATCGAAGAGGACGGGCGGCACGAGAAGCGCCAGAGCCAGCAGCGCGAAGGTGAAGGTAACGTAGACATCCAGCCGGCCGTTCTGGATCACGCGCGTCACCTGAAAGGAAAGGCGCACGAGGCCGCGAATGAAGGCATCGAAACCGCGATCCGGACCGGGGCCGAGAATATCGAGCAGGCGCTCCATCGCAAGGCGGGCGCGGGAAAGGCCGAGATAGACGAGAATGCCGAGGGCGACCGTCGCCCCGGAAAGCGCGAGCGGCAGGCCGGGATGCGGCACGAGATCGATCGTCACGGCCTTTGCCGTCCCCGCCACGGCGCTGGCCATGGGGGAGGAAACCGCCCGATGCCACGGACCCGAAAAGACCGCCGCCGCAAGGCCGGCAAGCGCCAGGAGCAGCGGCCCGAACCACAGAAGAAGCGGCCCCTCATGGGCGTGTTTCGGCGTTTCCACCTTCGGCCCGAGGAAAGGCTTCAAGGCGACGGCGAAGGCGATGGCGAACATCAGCGCATTGCCGAGGATCGCCGCAAGCGCGAAGAGCACGGCGCGCGGGCCGGACCCCGCCAGCGCCGCATAGATCTCCTCCTTGGCGAGGAAGCCGAAGAAGGGCGGCAGGCCAGCCATGGAAATGGCGGCGAGAAGGGCGGCGGCGAAGGTGACCGGCATGGCGGCGCGCAGTCCGCCGAGCCTCGTCACGTCGCGGGTGCCCGCCTCGTGATCGACGATGCCGGCGACCATGAAGAGCGCGCCCTTGAACAGCGAATGGGCGACCAGATAGAGGACGGCGGCCTCGACCGCATAGGTCGAACCGAAGCCGGTCAGCAGAACCAGAAGGCCGAGCGAGGCGACGGTGGTGTAGGCCAGCATCAGCTTGAGGTCGGTCTGGCGGATGGCGAGCAGCGCGCCGACGAGCAGCGTGATGCCGCCGAAGAACGGCAGGAGGATTTCCCAGGCGGGCGTTTCGCCCATGACCGGATTGAGCCGCATCAGGAGATAGACGCCGGCCTTCACCATGGTCGCCGAATGCAGGTAGGCGGAAACCGGGGTCGGCGCTTCCATGGCGTTGGGCAGCCAGAAATGGAAAGGAAACTGCGCCGACTTGGTGAAGGCGCCGCCCAGCACGAGGAAAAGCGCGGTGACATAAAACGGGCTTGCGCGCAGGAGATCGCCGGTGTGAACCAGAAGGGAAAGCTGGGTGACGCCGGTGATGTTCCAGATGAAAATCAGGCCGGCCAGCAGAGCAAGCCCGCCGCCGCCCGTCACCACCAGCGCCTGCAGCGCCGCCCGGCGCGAGGCTTCCCGCTGATGATCGAAACCGATCAGCAGGAAGGAGGTGATCGAGGTCAGCTCCCAGAAGACGAAGAGCATCAGGAAGCTGTCCGACATCACCACGCCGAGCATGGCGCCCATGAACATGAGGATGAAGGAGAAGAAGCGTCCCTGCTGCGGATGGCCTTTCATATAGCCGCCGGCATAGAGCACGATCAGCGTGCCGATGCCGGTTATCAGCAGCGCGAAGGTAAGCGACAGGCCGTCGAGAAACCAGGAGAAGCTGAGGTTCAGGCTCGGCACCCAGGCATAGCCGCCGGTGACGACCTCGCCCCTGGCGATCTCCGGCAAAAAGCCGAGGAGATGGGCAAACACGGCCAGCGGAGCGAGCGCAATAAGCCACGCGGCATTGGCACCCAGTCGGCGCACGACAAGCGGGGCAAGAAGCGCAGCCACAAACGGCAGGGCCATGGCAAGAAAGGTCAGGGCAGCCCCGTCTCCTGTCATCAATACTCCCCTGCCGCTTCCCGCAGCCCGATCCCCCGACATCTTCGATGCGTCCGTTGTTAGGATAAATGGCCGGCAGCCTCAAGCAAGTTCGGAAAAAGACAGGAAAAAACCGACGGACAACGCCTTCAAGATGATTTGAACGCACGCGACGGGGACCATGGCGCGCATGGCGGGGCGCCGTGCAGGACGACCCGCCGCCCTTGTCCGGCGGCTACTCGACCAAGCCGCGCGCCGTCCCCTTTCGGCGCAGGTGGATTATCTGCGCCGAAAGGCCGACCACGAGAAGGACGAGCAAGCCGGCCTGGAAACCGAGGAGAAGCGGCGCATCGAGCGCGGTAACGAAGGGATGCCCGTCAGGCACCCGCCGCAGGGTTTCGCTCACCGTGGGCACCATCAGGAAGAAGGCGGACAGGCTGAGACAGACGGTCTCGACATAGCGCGCCAAGCGCGGAGGAACCGGCAGCCGCCCCACTCCGTAACCGGCAAGCACCAGCAAGGCGGTGATGAGGCCGATGACGTAGCTGACCGGCTGGTGAGCGACGAGAACCACCGTGGCGGCGCCGATCAGCATCGAGACGAAATAGATGCCGCCCGGAATGGAGCGGGGTACAATGCGCCCATGGCGGGCGAACATATAGAAGGCGACGGGGATGGCGGGCAGGCTGCCGAGCGTATGCAGCCAGCCGAGCGGGGAGATACCGAACATGCGGAGATCCTTTCAAGGGTTTCGAAACGGGATTTCGACCTACCTATCAGTCGGTAGGTAAATACGACAAAAACGATTGCGCCGCGCGGCATCAGTCGCGCGCTTCGAGACGCAGAAGCAAGGGATCGACGATCGCCCCGAAGACGGCCGGATCGCCATAGGCGCGGGCCGACAGCATGGCGCCGTGAACCGTGGCCATGAAAACCTCGGCCTCCGCCTCGGCGGGCGCGGAAAGCGCGATGACGCCCTGCTCGCCGCCCCGCCGCAGCACCGAGGCGAGCCAGCGCGACAGGCCGCGGAAGTGGGCCCTCACCTCCACGACAACATCCTCCGGAAGGACCGGGATCTGGGACGCCAGCAGGGCGCAGACGCAAAAGGGTTCGCTATCATCGACGATGCAGGCCCGCCAGTATCCGGCATAGGCGCGCAACTGCGCGGCGGGGTCCGTCACTTCGCGTTCGAGCGCGGCGACCCCCGCCTCCATCTCCTCGCGATAACGCGCGACCAGGGCGCGAACCAGATCGGATTTGGCGGGGAAGTGATGATGGATGCTGGCCTTGCGGATGCCGACCACCTCGGCGATATCGGCATAGCTGAAGCCGTTATAGCCCCCTTCAATGATAAGCTTGCGGGCACAGCGAAGAATGTCGTCGGAGGTGGTAGAGAGATTGCTCATGGAACATGCCTACCTATCGATAGGTAGTTTGTCAATCCTGCCGGGAACCAGGTCGGCGGCCATGCCCGGCCGACATGCCGGGGGCGACGGTATCACCGGCATTGCCGCGGATGGATCGGCGTCCTATCTAGGGGGAGAACAAGGAGATGACCATGGCAGATCCCGTCAAGCCGAAGATCGAGAAGTCCGAAGCCGAGTGGCGCGAGCAGCTGACGCCGGAACAATACCGAATCCTGCGCGAGCACGGCACCGAGCGGGCCTTCACCGGACCCTACTGGAACTCGTTCGAAAAAGGCCTCTACCGCTGCGCGGCCTGCGACGAGCCGCTGTTTTATTCCGACACCAAGTTCGACGCCGGCTGCGGCTGGCCGAGCTATTTCGAGCCGGTGAAGCCCGGTGCTGTCACCGAACACCGCGATGCCTCCTACGGCATGGTGCGGACGGAAATCCGCTGCGCCAATTGCGGCGGCCATCTCGGCCACGTCTTCCCCGACGGTCCGAAGCCGACCGGCCTGCGCTACTGCATCAACGGTCATTCGATGGTGTTCGAACCTGAGGCTTGATGGTTGTGAGAGGGCGGTGATGGGTATCGATCACGCAAAGGCTTACATAGGTCGAGCCGTTGCGGAAGCGGTGACACAAGCTGCGACATTCTGCGGATACCCCCTCTGCCCTGCCGGGCACAGGGGGTGAAGCCGCAAGCGAATGGCTTATCGTAGAAAACTCCATTGCAGCAGAGCCGGAAACACCCCACCTCCTCGCCTCCCCGCTACCCCATAAAACCGCTTCGCACTTTTGCGCGACATGCTTTACTTCTTTGTTTTACGCATTTGCGAACGCAAAACCGGTTCCCACTTTTGCTGGAATTGCTCTAAGTTCCGCGCCACAGCATCCAAGGGAATCATCCGCGTGAGCAATGTCGTCGAATTCAGGAAACCGCAGAAGCCGAAGGAACCGAAGAAGGTGCCACCGGGCCTGAAGAAGGCGCTGATCGCCGCCGGCGTTATCGCGGTCTTCGTGCTGGTCTGGGCCTATTTCAACTATTTCGGCGGCTGATCCGCACAAATGGCGGCGGCCTTTTCCCCGCGCCAGCGCGTGGGGTTCGTTCCCGTTACCCGCAGGAATTCCCGGTTGAAATTCGACTTGGTCATGAAGCCCGCCTCGAAGACGATGCGGGTGACGGGCATGTCGGTTTCCGCGAGAAGCCGGCAGGCTTCGGCAATGCGGAAATTGTTGACGTATTGCGAAACGCTCATGCCGTGGACGCGATTGACCGCATGGGAAACGGCGCGGGCCGGCAGGCCCATGCGGCGGGCGAGCTTGCCGAGATTGAGGCCGGCATCGGCATAAAGGCGCCGCTCGCGGATCAGCCGGTCGAGACCGGCCGCGACTTCCCCGTCCGCGCCGGAAACCTCCGGTGTCGGGGAGTATGCCCTGACTTCGTCTGCAGGCGATGCCTCCTCCTCTCCGCCCGCCCCCTCTTCGGCGCCGGCGACGACGGCGGCAATCCCGAGCAGGAGCAGGATGACGGTGGTCGCCGCCGAGACCACCGCGGCGGAATGGCGGCCGCCGCCGAACGCCATGTCAAAGCTGATGCCGATGTCCGTCAGGGCCGACGACATGAGCGTCAGCGCCGCCAGCACCAGCGAGCGATGGGAGCGGAGCGAACCGTCGAGACGCGAGGCCACGAGCCCGTCAGTGCCGAGGCGGGCGAGCCAGGCGAGCCGCATCCCGTACCCCAGGAACTCGCCGATAATCAGCAGGTCGATCAGATCGCGCCAGACGACGAGCAGCACGGCCAGCACGAGCGTCGGCATCAGATGCGGCCAGTCTCGGGCGGAAAGGCCGTTCCCCTCCTCGCGGGCAAGATCGCGGAAGGCAAGATAGGTGAGCGGCGGCACGAGGCTCGCAAAAAGCGACAGGATCGGCAGGATGGCGGTCACGCCATAGCCCCAGCGCAGGCCGACCAGCACCGTCTGCGCCACGTAAAGCGCGACCAGCAGGACGAAGAGATGATTGCTGCCAAGGCTTTCCCGCCCCTGCAGCAACAGCCGCACGAGAAAGGCCAGGAGGAAAAGCGAGACGGCAAACGATAGCGGTACGAAGATCATGGGCAGGTCGGCGGGTGTGACGAATTCGGTCTGATATCTCCATATGGCCCGAAAGCGCGTTCGAGGTCGACCTGAAACACGATCGAGGTCGCGGCCAGGGCAACCGGCATGCTCGATAAGGACATCCCCACGTCCAAAGGAGCACTCCCATGAAAATCCGAACCGCCCTCCTCTCCGTCGCCGGCACGATTATCGCGCTCGCCCTGATCGACGGCGCCGTCGCCTTCGTTTCCACGCGCGACAGCCTCGCCGGCCCCGTCGACCTCTCGAAGGTCTCGACGATCCGCGTCGAGGGATCGGCAAGCGACATCCGTATCACCACCGGCGCGGAAGGCCCGCATATCGCCGAGCTGAGGGGCGAGCGCCGGGGCTGGGGCGCGATCTGGCGTTCCGGCTGGTTCTCCGATGCCTGCCCGGCGCGGGGGGCGATGCGCATCGACGGAGATACGCTGATCGTCGATGTCGGCAGCACACCGCGTTTCTTCGACTGGTCGGACTGCACCATGGAGCTTGCCGCCGACATTCGGCCGGGGGCTGCTGTCATCATCGACCAGAAGGCCGCGCGCACCCGGCTCGACGGCGATTTCTCCGCCGTCGACATCCGCAGCGACGCCGGCGATATCAGCCTCGACGGGCATGCGGAAAACCTGACGATCTCAGGCGCGGCACTGAGAGCGCGGATCACCTTCAAGCGGGTCATGCAAAACGAAACGATCGCGATTTCCGGCAAGATGCTCGACGCGACGCTGCGCTTCCTGCAGCCAACGGCGGTCAGCTATCTGGTGGAGGCCACGGCCTCTTTCGTCGACAGCGCCCTGCCGAATACGCCCGGCGCAAAGCCGGCGATCCTCATCCGCGGCGACATGCTGCGCGCCCGCATCGAATAGGCCGGTCGCGATTGTGCGTCGCAACCGTATTGTGCGTCGCAAACAGAGCTTGCCAAAACGCCATATTTCCGGAGTAATCTCAGAAAGATTGATTCGTTTTGTCGGTAATTGCGCAATGTCCTCGCTCGCGCTCATTCTCTGGCTTTTGCCCGCCGCGCTCTTCATGGGGTTGACCTATGTCGAGGGCATGGCGAACGGCAACCGCTGGGACGGCGCCCGCATTCTGGGGCTTGCCGCAAGCTTCCTCTGGCCGGCAAGCCTGCCGGCCTTCCTCGTCTATGCGCGCTGGCACTATCGCCGCAACAGGGGCAAGGCGCCGGAGATGCGGCGCTACGAGGGCAGACGCGATCTTGGCGCCTTCGAAAGCTTTACAGCCTCAGTTCCATCGCGGCCAGATCGAGCCAGCGGCCGAACTTGATGCCGACTTCCCGGTGAATGCCGACGAGGCGGAAGCCAAGGCGCTCGTGCAGGGCAATGGACGGCGTGTTCTCCGCCTCGATCGCGGCGATCATCACATGCATGCCGGCGGCTTTCGCCCGCGCGATCAGTTCCAGCATCAGCTTTTTGCCGATGCCCGCGCCACGGCAATCCTTGTCGACATAGACGGAATGCTCGACGGTGTGGCGATAGCCGTCGAAGGCGCGCCAATCGCCATAGGAGGCGTAGCCCGCCACCTTGCCGTCCCTTTCCGCCACCAGAACCGGAAAGCCCTTCGCACGGCGCAGTTCCAGCCAGGCACGGCGATTGTCGACGTCGATCAGCACATCGTTCCAGATCGCGGTCGTGTGCTCGACCGCATGATTGTAGATGTCGCGGATCGCCGGGAGATCGGCCTCGACGGCATCACGGATGAGAACGGGTTGCGGCATGGAATATTGTCCACTATATTGGCGATATGTCCAATTTATCAGACGATTTCGACCGCTGTCTAGGGGAAAGAATCCGCGCTGAACGCACCGCGCGCAACTGGTCGCTGAGCGACCTTGCCGAACGGGCCGGCGTTTCCCGCGCGATGATAAACAAGGTGGAGCGAGGCGAGAGCAGCCCGACGGCCGCCTTTCTCGGCAAGCTCGCCGGTGCCTTGTCGCTCAGCGTCTCCACCCTGATTGCGCGGGCCGAAGCCAATGGCAGGCGGCTTTCCCGGGCGCAGGACCAGCCGGTGTGGACCGATCCTGAAACAGGCTATGTGCGGCGGCAGGTTTCACCTGCTGTCGACATGCCGCTCGAAATCGTCGAGGTTTCCCTGCCGGCCGGCGCCAGGGTTCCCTACGATGCAGCGGCCTTCGCCTTCCTTCAGCAGATGATCTGGGTGCAGGAGGGCAGCCTCGTCTTCCTCGAGGGCGAGACGCGCCACCACATCGCAGCGGGAGACTGTCTGGCGCTCGGCCCGCCCGCCGACTGCGCTTTCGTGAACGAGAGCAGCGAAGCCTGCCGATACGCGGTGGTGCTGCTCAAGGGGCGGTGAAGGGCGCACCGGCTTCCCTGACGCGCATCAGAAAGACCAGACCCTCTCGCACCACTTGAATGTTCGCAAGAATCACCCTCAAGTTGTCGTGGTTTCATTAGCCATTTTCGACGGAGGCCTCCATGCCAAACTTCATTGTGCCGCTTGTTATTCGTTATTTCTTGATATCGCTCGCGTTCACCGCAGCCCTGATAGCACTGGTTGCCCTGCTTCTTCATTTCAATGTAGTCGAGAAAGTGGGATCAAGTGCCGGTACAGGTGTAACTTTCGCCAGCGGGTTACTAACCGGAGCATATTTTCGCAAACGCGAGGGCCGTCTCGCGGAATGGGACGAGTGCTGGCGGATTTCGACCGTTTTGTTGTTGCCGCAACTCGTGCTGGCGTTAATTTCGCTGGCCATCTCCTATGCAGCAGGTGGCCTTCCCTTTGACGCATCATCACTGGCCTCGGGCACGCTTATCGGGATACTCGGCTTTGCCATCGTTTTTGGCTCACTACTGAGCTGGATCGTAACCGCCATCTCATTCCGTTTCGGATCGAAAATGGCTCCAAGATCAGCAAAAGGCTGGCGAAACCTCAGAGAGTGATCGCGGTAAACACCGCCGAGTAATGCACCATCGCGGCGGTGAGCACGAAGCCGTGCCAGATGGCGTTCTGGAAGCGCAGGCGCTCCCAGACGTGGAAGATCACGCCGGCCGAATAAAGGATGCCGCCGGCGAGGATGAGGGTGATGGTGATGCCGGGCAGGATCTTGGAAATCGGGCCCAGGGCGATGGCGCCGCTCCAGCCCATGGCGAGATAGAGCAGGATCGCCAGCCGGTCGTAGCGGCCGGGATAGCGACACTTCAGCCAGATGCCGATGACGCCCGTGAGCCAGACCGCGCCGAGCAGCGCCATGATGCGCCAGTCATCCGAACCCTTGACCAGGAACGGCGTATAGGTGGCGGCAATCAGCACGAAGATCGCCGAATGGTCGAAACGGCGCAGTATCCACTTGGTGCGCGAATGCGGCCACATGTTGTAGGTGCAGGAAACGCCGAGCGCGATGACAAGACCGAGGCCATAGATCCAGGCCGCCGCCATTTCCGCATGGGAAGACCAGACCGTCGCATAGAAAATCAGCGCGGTAGCACCGACCAGCGCGAAAACCACGCCGACGGCGTGGACAATGCCATCGGCCACCAGTTCGTGAAAATCGTAGGGCCGCCCGAAGCGGAACTGATCGGTCATCGACGCGGGACTTCCTGATGTTTCATCTTGCATGCCATCAATTAGATCATGAGCGAATTTAGGGCACCGGACAAGTCAACCTTCGGGCGGAGGTGGAATACTCCGTGATCGCGCCGGCGCGCCCCGCGCCTTTCCCCCGCCTTGTCAGGCGGCAATCGCCAGAGCGTGCCCGCGCCTTGCGGAGCGTTTCGGTTTAACCTAGAAATTCCTCGCCGTTCCGGCTGTTTTTCGAGGATCGACGCCATGCGTTTCACCGTGCTCGCCACATTCGCGGCGCTGATTACCTATGTCTGGTTCATGGTGAAGGTGGCGCGCGCCCGCAAGCAGTTCGGCGTCGAGGCGCCCAAGGTGTCCGGCAATCTCGATTTCGAACGGGTTTTCCGGGTGCAGCAGAACACCGCGGAACAGCTGGTGCTGTTCCTGCCGGCACTCTGGCTGTTCGGCACCTATACCTCGGATGCCGTGGCCGGGCTGCTCGGCCTTTGCTGGACGGCGGCGCGTGCCCTCTATGCCACGGAATATTACTCCGACGCCAGGAAACGCGGGCCGGGCGCGGCACTCACCACCCTGATCGGCCTCGTGCTGCTCGTCGGCGGCACCATCGGCGCATTGCTCAAGATGCCTTGAGGACCAACCTGACGAAGGCGAAACGATTTGACGGGATCATTTGAAACCGGCCCGCCTCCGTTAAAACGAAGACGGGCCGGATATCTTACTTGCCGGATGCACATTCCTGGCAGAAGGGCGTGTAGGGCACGGCTGCGAGGCGCTGTTCGGAAATCGGCTGGCCACACTTGACGCATGTGCCGAAGGTGCCCTTGGCGAGGCGGTCGAGCGCCGCATCGATCGCCTTCAGCTCCTTCTCGCCGACCTCGCCGAACTCCTCGAGGACCTCGTCGTTTTCAGCCTCGGTGGCCTGCTCCTCGCTGTCCTGGTCCCGGGGCCGGCCAAGATCGGTGTCGATCTTTTGCAGGCGGGCCAAGATCTCCTGCTGCCTGTCCTTCAGGATCTGTTCGTATCTTGCGGTGTCCATCCCGGGTGTTTCCTTGTTCTTCTATGGCAGTCTGAGGGCCGGCCGCTCAGCGGTCAACCAGAACCGAGCATTTTGCGTGACGGACGACGCGGTCGGCGGTGGCGCCGATGAAATAGTTGGCGAGATCCGGAATATGCGAGGCGATGATGATGAGATCGGCGCCGTGTTCGCCGGCAGCCGCCAGGATTTCGCGGGCCGGCGCGCCCGAACGGATCTCGACACGGGCGTCGATGCCGGTCTTTTCCTTGATCTCGACGAGCTTGGCCTTGCCGTCCTTGATCGCGCCTTCGATGACGTCGACCGGCAGGTCGATGGCGAGATAACCCGGCATGTCCTCGACCACGGTCAGCAGAATAATCTCACCACCGGCATCGAGCAGCGAAGCGGCCTTGCGCAGGATCTTCTCGCCCTTGTCGAGCTGTCCGCAATCCACCGGAACAATAATTTTCTTGTACATGACTTTCTCCTTTAACCTGCGACCGTCCCCGCCGCGTTTCCTCTCTTTGTCCGTAACATGGGTCGCCGCGGCCCTTCCCGCATTGATCAGGATCAATTTTTCGCCGGGCAAAGAAAACAGTCATCGTCAACAATCGTCGAACGATAAATCCACTTTATTCAGCCTTTCGTGAACGATGCGACATCTCCATATTAACGCCGGGCAGAGATGAGGAAAAGGATCGGCGGCGCGGCCCGACCGCCGGCGGCGAGACCGGTGCGAAAGCGCTTGGCCGAAAGCCGAAGCGGCGGCGATCCGAAGGAGATTTCCATGGCAGACACGCTTGCGGCAGACGAAACCCCGAGCTTTGCGCTTACCCGACCGGTGCATGTGGGCCGGAGCCATCTGGTGGTGAGCGATCTCGACCGGGTGAAACAGTTCTACGAGACGATGCTCGGCCTGCGGGCCATCGAGCAGACGGCGAGCGGCGTGGTGCTCGGCGCGGGCGGCAAGCCGTTGCTGACGCTGACGACCGGCGGCGATGTCGCGCGGGCACCGCGCAACGCCGCCGGCCTCTTCCATACCGCCTTCCTCCTGCCCGACCGCAACGAACTCGGCCACTGGCTCGCCCATGCCGTGGCGCATGGCGTGCGCCTCGACGGCGCCTCCGACCATCTGGTGAGCGAGGCGATCTATCTTTCCGATCCGGAGGGCAACGGCATCGAGGTCTATGCCGACCGCCCCGTCAGGGACTGGAGGTTCCTGTCGGACGGCACGGTGGAGATGGCGACGCTGCCTCTCGACCTGCAGGGTCTCTACGACAAGGCTCCGAAGACAGCCTGGGGCGGGATGACGGACAGGGCGGCGATCGGCCACATGCATCTGCAGGTCGGCAATATTCCGCAGGCCGACCGTTTCTACGAGGGCGTGCTCGGCCTGAAGAAGATGGCTGCCTATCCGGGCGCAAGCTTCTTCGGCGCCGGGACCTATCATCATCACATCGCCGCCAATATCTGGAACAGCCGCGGCGCCACCGTCCGCGAAGGCGGCATGTCCGGCCTTTCGGACTATTCGCTGACCTTCAACGACAGGAATGCGCTCGACAAGGCGCTCGCCACGCTGGAAAGCCTCGAAATCCCCGTGACCCGCACCGCCGAGGGCCATGCGTTGAAAGACCCGTGGGGCATCGGCCTGACGCTGACTGCTGCGGCGTGAGGGAGACTTCCGCCCCGCCGCACATGCGCATGCCTCAGGCTTGGACCGCGGCCTTCGGCGCCATCAGGCAGATCGCCTTCTGCCGGCCGCGGAGCGGTTCGGAACTGGCGACTTCCCAGAGGCCGTCCTCCTTCGCCGCCGCGACGGCCTCGCCGGAGGCGAGCAGCGGGGTGGAGAACTGCTTGGTCGCCTGTTCGATGCGGGACGCGACATTGACGGCATCGCCGATCACGGTGAATTCGCGCCGCGCGTCGTCACCGACGATGCCGCAATAGACCTTGCCGATGTGGACACCGATGCCGACGGTGAAACGGACGGCGTCGTCGACCGAGCCGTTGCGTTCGTCGATCAGCCGCAGGATGTCGCGGGCGCAGTTCAGGCTCCTTGCCGCATCGTCTTCCGATGGATCGGGCACGCCGAACAACAGCATGGCACCATCGCCGATGAACTTGTCGATCACGCCGCCATTGGCCTGGGAGGCGCGCTGGACGATCGAGCGGAAGGAACGGATCAGCTTCGACAGCGCCTTGGGATCGAGGCCCTCGGCGATCTGCGTCGAATTGCGGATATCGACGAAGAGGATCGACACCACCTGTCTGCGACCCTGCCGCCACTCATCGCCCTGGGTCACCAGCGGAACGACTTCCGGCGGCAGAAAGCGCGACAATTCCGCGGTGGAATAAGCCGCCTGCTGGGCGCGGCGCAAGAGCGAGCGGGCGCGATACATCACCACGACGGAGGCAAGCCCGGTGAGGACGAGGAGGCTGAAACGCGCGAATGACGGCAGCGGCGAAAACAGCGCCCACACGCCGGCGGGTATGGCGGCCTGTTCGCCCATCTCCAGCGGAAGCAGCATGGCGACAGCCACGAGCGCGATGAAGAACAGGAAAGTCGACCAGATCTGGATCGCCGGCTGGTAGCGCAATGCGCCGACCGTCAGCAGCAGCGGAATGGACCAGGTGACGGGCGCGGCGAAGATCCACGCGCCGGAAAGCTGGTGGAAGCTTAAAGACAGATAGCAGACGGCCGCCACCATGGCCGCGTCCATGAACGAGAACAGGTAGCGCATCCAGGCTCGGAATTTCCCAAGGCCTATGAGCAAGAGCGCGACAAGCCCGCTCAATGACAGGGTCACAAGCGAAAGCACCGACGGAACCTGCCAGCGGAAAGGCTGCCCGGGCATGCTGAGTAGCGGCTCGACGAAATGGGGCGCCAGCAGCACCAGCGCGCAAAAGAGCCGGAGCACCGCCAGGGCGCGCTCGGCCTCGATTTCCGCGTCCGAGATCGACTTCAGCGTCGTCAGCTTTCGCGCCGGAGATTCCATCGGACAGGTTCCTTCGTAGCTTCGTTCAACAGCGCGGCTTCATGTAGGAAGCTTTTCGGCAGACGCCAGTTCACGTCACGCAGGAAAGTACAAGGGTCCCCGCCGGCTTGAAGCCCGGCGACATGCATCAGGAAACCCTGCCCGCCATCCTTGCGGCCGCCATGCCAACAATACCCCTTGCTTCGTAATAGGCTTTCTTCTGCTCGTACATCAGCGTATCCGCGCGCTTGACGACGGCTTCCATGGTCTCGCCGGGCTCGCTCGTCGCCGCACCCAGGGACATGCCGAGCGGAGCGTTCGAGTAGAACTGGTTGTTGATCTTCAAAAGTTCGTTGATCGTATCGACCATGGCGCCCGCCGCCTTGGCGTCGGCCCCCGGCATCAGGACGGCGAATTCGTCGCCGCCGATCCGCGCTGCATGGTTGGGCGGCGAGACGGCGCCGTTCAGGATTTCCCCGAAGCGCCTGAGCAGGGCATCGCCGGCATCGTGACCGAGCTGGTCGTTTGCCTCCTTCAGCCCGTTAAGATCGATCATGATGACCGAAACCGGCCGCAGCGGCTTTCTCTCCAGCCGGTTGATCTCGTCCGTATAGAAGGCACGGTTGTAAAGCTTGGTGAGAACGTCGTGCTTGCCGAGATATTCGAGATAGGCTTCGGCCTTCTTGCGGGCGGTGATGTCCGCGAGCGCCACCTGAACGCGGGACCAATCCTTCTCATGACCGGGAAAAACCGAGAAATGCAGCAGAATGTGCCGCTCCGAGCCGTCCAGCGCGTAATTGATGACCTCGCGATGGTGGTAGAGATTGCCGTTCCAGAGCTCCATGAGCTGTTCGCGGAAAGGCTTTTCCATATCGTCGCGGAAGATCTCGTTCTGCCGCTGCAGAAGCGTCATCCGGTCCGGCGCACAGAACAGGTCAAGCGTCGCCTGGTTGACGTCGATGACGCTGATCTCGCTCATGCACTGGCGCACGAACTCCGGATGAACGTCCATGAAGGTCCGGAAATCGACGATGCCGCGGTCGCGAACGTCCTCGATCAACGCCCTGATGCCGCTGAAATCCTCAATCCACAGAGAGACGGGCGAGTGCTTGAAGATGCCCTCTGCCTGGAGCCTCTGGGCGACTTCGGCGCGCCGCGCGTCTTCCCGGGCGGTGATGTCCTCCGTCGTCAGAAGCAGCTTGCCGAGGGTGTCCTCATAACCCGGCAGCACGGCGCCGCGAAGCTGGATATCGAGCCGCCTGCCGGAGAGGGTGTAGTTCACCGTCGCGCTGGAGAAGGCCTGCTTTCCGTCGAAAAGCTCGGCCAGTTCGTTGATGTGCGTTTCCAGCATGTCGTCGCGAAAGATCTTCGACGTGTTCGCCCGAAGATGATCGGCGTCGTCTGCCTCGAAAAGCTCCAGCGTCTTGCGGTTGACATCCAGCACCCGGATTCGCCTGGAGCACTCCGCAATGCGCGAAACATCCGCCCGCAGAAAGCCTCGAATATCCGTGACGCCCTCGGCACGCCAGATGTCGAACTGCGCCTTCACCTCGCTGAAATCCTCGATCCACATGGCGATCGGGGCGAGATTGAAGATATCGGAATCGAATGCCTCGGGCATTGAACCTCCTGAAATGAGGTTGGAAGAAAAGTGCGACCGGCACAGATGCGGCTATGCGGACAGTATTAACGGCGAATGGTAAACCGCGTCTTGACCGGCACGGCAAGGGCCATGACGATGCGGAACGGCCGAAAGCGGCTGCAAGGACGGCGGCACGAGGCGCCGTCTCCTCCTCGTCACTGCTGCGCCACACCGGCGATCTCCTTCCCGTCGAGCGTATCCAGCCGGACGAAGACCGCACCTTTTGCCTTCAGCGCCTCGATGCCCCGGGCGACGCCCTCGCCGGAGTAGCGCTCGGGATGATTGACATGGGCGATAATCACGTCGCCGTCGCGGGCGGCGGCGATCCGCTTCGCGACCGCCGCGGCAGGCAGAGTGGCGCCCTGATCGGCATTCAGAGAATAGCCGGCGATGCGGTAGCCCATCGCTTCGATCGCGGCGATGGCGGCGGGTGTGTAGCGGGCGGTGGCGCCACGAAACCAGCGCGGTGCATCGAGACCGTCCTTCACCATCCATTTCGCCCCGTTTTCCACCTCGCCGACCACGGCCTCCATCGAGCCCGCCGTCGCTATGCCATAGACGGTGCCCGGCCGGTCGATCGCCGGGACATGGTTCAGCCCGTGGTTCTCGAGCTCGAACAGGTCCGGTCGACCTTTCAGGAGAGCGAGCGCCTCGGCGTTGCGGCGCAGCCAGCGGGCCGTGACGAAGATCGTAGCGGGGATCTCGCCCTCGATCAGCACGGAGAGAATGCGCATGTCGACATGGCCGGAACAGGCATCGAGCGTCAGGGCCACATGCGGCGCTGCCCGGTTTCCGCCTTTCGCGACGGTGAGGCGGGGCTCCACCGTCTCCTTCAACACCTCCGGGCCGGCAGACGGAACAGCCGACGCTGCTTCCGGCATTGCCGCCAAAGCGCGCGGGGCCGCAAGAGCGCAGGCAAGACAGGCGCAGAAGGCGCGGCGGGACAATCGCAGGGGTGACGACATGGACGGAGGCTTCAAGAACGAGGGAGAGAATCGGACGGACAAAATGACAGGTTGCGAAACCGACCGAAGCCTTCGCCCCGGAGCGTGCCGAAATTGTGGCGCACGCTACCCAAAATGACGACGAGACGGGCCACAACGCTATCCGGAAGCCCGGACCTCAACCCTCTGGGCCGCCAGAAAATTATCGATCTGCGGCAAGATTATCCCAAACAAAACAGGGGACTTGGCAGTTTTTTCCGGCACTCGCAAAAATCGAAATTTCGGATATTTTTCATTCTTTCATTGCATTATGGACGGTAACGCCTATATTAACGCTATCGAAGATTGCTTGTGACCTTTGTCTAAGCGCTGCGGCGCACGGTCAGATTTCCTCTCAACATCGATCAAGCCGGACGAATATCTCCCCGGCGAACCAAACGATTGAAAGGAAATCGTTATGAATACCGGCACCGTAAAGTGGTTCAACAGCACCAAGGGCTTCGGCTTCATTCAGCCTGACGAAGGCTCTACGGATGTGTTCGTGCACATCTCCGCCGTCGAACGGGCTGGCATGCGCGAACTGCGCGAAGGCCAGAAGATCTCCTACGATATCGTGCGCGACAACCGGTCGGGCAAGAGCTCGGCAGACAACCTTCGGGCTGCGTGATTGTCATTCGCCCTGGCTGACCACGGATGTACTGGCAGCAAGAGCGCAATGCGCTTCAGGGTTTGAGTGACGAGAAGAGGTCGGGTTCATTCCCGGCCTTTTTGTTTTTTCGCGAGGATTCCGCCCTCCGCACCGCCCAAGGGCATCGCTGAGGCGCCGGGATGTTGCGCAGCCGGCGGCCCAGTGCCGCGACCCGGCCAATCCCTCGTGAAGAGAAAAGCGCAACGTCAGCAAAAGGAGGTGGCCATGACTTCAACAGACCCCGCAGTCGGTGACGTCGTCATCCTCAAGGACGGTTTTTCCGGCACGGGCCGGAACAGGACGTCGTGCCGGATCGTTGCCATATTGCCGAGCGACAGCGGCGAAAAGCAGTATCGCATCCGCTTCGAAACCGAAAACTTCGATCGACGTATCGTGCTCTCGGACATCGATCTGCTGGCAACGGTCTCGACGCCGCCGGAAAAGCCGGAAGCAACCGCGAAGGGCGAGCCTTGGCTCAAGCCTTCGTCCATCCGCATCCACCACTGACAGCCGCCGGCCCCGCCGGCAAGCGTCAGTACCAGTCAACAGAGGCGGTGCTCTACCGCCAGGAAAGGAGTTCACTTGCAGGTTCTCGTTCGGGACAACAATGTCGATCAGGCACTTCGGGTTCTCAAGAAGAAGATGCAGCGCGAAGGACTGTTTCGTGAAATGAAGGCGCGCAGCGCCTATGAAAAGCCCTCGGAAAAACGCACCCGCGAAAAAGCCGAGGCCATTCGCCGCCAACGCAAGCTGGCGCGCAAGAAATTGCAGCGCGAAGGGCTCCTGCCCGCGCCGAAGAAAGTGGCCCGTCCGGGCCGCTGACCATTCTTCCCCGGCTTTGCGCCCGACGGGCGCATGGCCCCCATCATCGGAGGACCCCCGTGACCGCGACCAAGGAAAAATTCTTCAAGCCGGAAAAGATCAACGCCCGCGACAAGGCGCAGACGACAGACAGCGCAGCCCGCGGCATCATCGAGGCGGAAGTCATCGCCCGGGACAAGAAGACCGAAAAGCTGAAGGCGCTCCGGCTGGAGCGTGACGCCGCCGAAGGGCGGACCGGCGAACCTGCGCCAAAGGCCCGCCGCCCCGCGAAAAAGACCGCCACACGCTGAACCTTTGCCTTTCTCCGCAAGCGGAGACAGTCTGGCCTTCCTACCGCCTCCCTCCCTGCCGACACTTCCTTTCCGAGGGCGGCCGCAGCCGCATATGCGAAACCGACCGAAGCAAACAGCCGGTCCGGCGGACAAGAGTTTTCGCGCATCGCCTTCCTGCGGGGCCGATGTATTTGCTATACGGTGGCGCACCGCCCGGCTCTCCCGCATTCTCGCCAGCCATGTCCCGGAGGCACATCGTCATGTCACCCGTCGTCCGCCGGATCGTCTATGTCTGCTCCTTCGAAGGCCTTGCCCTGCTGTCCAGCATGCTGGTCTTCGCGATGCTCGGAAACGATACGACCTCTTCGGGCATTGCGGCGCTCGCCGCATCCATCGCGGCGGTGGCGTGGAATTTCGTCTTTACCACGCTCTTCGAATGGTGGGAGAGCGGCAATCCGGTGAAGGGAAGAAGCGCGCTGCGCCGTGCGGTGCATGCGGTCCTGTTCGAGGGCGGCCTTGCCCTCGTGCTCACGCCGGTTCTTTCGCTGACGCTCGGCATGCCGTTCGCCGAGGCCTTCGTGACCAATGTCGGGCTGCTGATCTATTTTCTCGCCTTCACCTATGTCTTCAATCTCGCCTTCGACAGGCTGTTCGGCCTGCCGGCCTCGGCCAGACCGCAAAGCTGAGGCCTTGCCGCGCCGGCGGGCGCTCGCCGGCGAGATGACGGTGATCGCCGTCACCCACCCCACGGGCTTGATCGCGCCCGGGGACCATGCAGCAAGGCTCGTCGCTCCTGCTTCCACTCTGGCCCAGGGCGAGCGGGTTCCGGCCTGAGGCGCAGGGGTGGCGCCGGACAAGCCCGCACCCCTGCCCGATATCGGCTCACCGCTTGTTCGAGACGAGGCAGAAATAGGCGCCCTGCGGGTCCTGGCATTGCAGGATGAAGCTGCCGCCCGGCACTTCCTGCGGGCCGAAGACGATCGTCCCACCTCCGGCTTTCACCCGTTCCAGGGCGGCATCGATGCCGTCGACATTGATGTAGTAGCCCCAGAAGGGAGCCGGTACTTCCGCCGGCTTTGTCATCATGCCGCCGATCGCCTTGCCCTCATGGGCAAAGCACTGGTAGATGCCCATGTCCCCCATATCGACCGCCATGTCCTTGGTCCAGCCGAACATCTTCGCATAGAAGGCAAAGGCCTCCTCGCCGTTGCCGGCCATGAGTTCGTGCCAGCCGAAAGTGCCCTGCGCATTCGGCGCCGTAGAAGGCGGCATCGGGCCATCAGGCATGTTGGGCCTGAAGAGATTGATGACCGCCCCTTGCGGGTCGGCGACCACGGCAAACCGGCCAATGCCCGGAATATCCTCCGGCTGGCGATGCACCGTGCCGCCATTGTCGGCAAATTCCTTCGCCTTGGCGTCGACGTCATCGACCATGACATAGCCGCTCCAGTTCGGCGGGATGTTGCGGGAAGCAAGCTCCGGCGTCAGCTCCATCATGCCGGCGACGCCCATCTCGAAGCCGGGCACGTTGAACAGCGTATAAGCCATGCCCGGCATGCCGCTGTCGGCCGCCGTCCAGCCGACCACCTTCGTATAGAAATCGGCTGCCGCCGCTGTATCCGGCGTCATCAGTTCGTACCAGATAAATCCGCCTTGCATGGGAAGGTCCTCTCTCTTCAGATTGCCTGTTCAGGAATATCCGGGCCCCACGGCCCGCCAAGGTATTCGGCCGAGAGGATCGCACCTCCCCGCCGCCCGTCGGCATCGGGACCGTCCTTCAGCCCCGGCGCAACATTTCGCTCGTCATGAAAGTCTTGAATGAACCGTCGGGCTGGCGCACGCTGCCGGAAAACTGCCGGCGGTCATCATCGTGGAATTTTGTGACGTCGCGATAAACCGCCGTCTTCGAGGGGGCCTCGAAATCGGGCCCTTCGGCCTCCAGCGTCAGCGTCCTGCCATCCGGCTCGACCCAGCCCTTGTAGACCCAGAAGGTGTCCATCATCGAACCGATCCAGGTGCCGACATAATGGCCGGCGCGCGGATCGTAGCCGAGCGTCATGACCGTCGTGGCAGGCGTTCCGCCCGGCGTGACGCCCCTGCCCTCGGCAACGAACCAGAGACCGCCGACCGATCGCACGGTCTCGGTCCATACCTTGGCGGGATCGGCGGGATCGTAGTCCTCGTGACTGGAGGAGGACGTGATGATCCAGTCGCCGACCAGCTTTTCAAGGAAGCGATGCTCTTCCCGAGGTTTTGAAAATTCCATGCTCTTTCCTCCCGGTCGGCCGCATCAATGGCAACAGGTCGCCGCCTTCGGCCGTTCCTCGTATTCGTCGTGGCGGCGGACGAAATCCATGGTGGTTCCCTCATTGCGGCCTTTCGGCGCGCGATCGAGGATCATCAGCGTCCCGATCAGTTCCTCCGGGCCCCGGGCATAGCTCGAATAGGTATGAAAGACGCGGCCCGCCTCGTCCCGGTAGAAGCTCGACAGGCCGGGCAGTTCGTCATGGGCCTGCTCCGCAGGCGTCTGCGTGAAATTGTAGAGGACATGGCCGGAGGCGAGTTCCTCCCGCGTGAAGGAGACGTGGAAATCCCTGTTGAAATCGTTGTTGAAGGCCGAGACCCAGGGGAAATGCCAGCCCATGCGGCGCTTGTAGGCCTCGATCTTGTCGAGCGGCGCGCGGGAGACGCAGACCAGCGTGACATCGTGATGGTTGAGATGCGGCAGCGCGCCGTCCAGATGGTCCGCGAGGAAGGAGCATCCGGGACAGCCGGCCTCCCAGTCGGGCCCCAGCATGAAGTGATAGACGATCAACTGGCTGCGGCCATCGAACAGGCCTGCAAGGGTCTTCGGGCCGGAGGGCGTGTCGAAGACATAGTCCTTGTCGACCTCGACCCAGGGCAAGGCAAGGCGCTCGGCGTTCAGCCGGTCGCGGAGACGGGTCGCCTCCTTCTCCTTCAACAGGAGCGCTCGCCGCGCCTCCAACCATTCTTCACGGGATACGACAGGATGCTGCATTTTCTCCTCCTCCTCGGTGCGCGGTCTGCGCCAAATCGCGTGCATGGCACGCCAACGCTTTACTCCCCCGGAACGTTCCGACTTGACAAAAAGGTTGATATCAATATATTTATCACATGTCAAATGAGCGTCTGATTCCCTTTTCGACAACGATCCATGTGCGAGACACGTGCCTGTGCCTGCATGCGCAGCGGGCGGCGCGCGCGCTGGCGCGGCGCTTCGACACCGCGCTCAAGGCGCTCGGGCTGACCAACGGGCAATTCTCGCTGATGATGGCGCTCAACCGGCCCGAGCCGCCGCCCATGGGACCGGTGGCGCATCTGCTCGCCATGGACCGCACCACACTGACCGCCGCGCTGAAACCGCTCGCTCGCCGGGGCTGGGTATCCGTGGAGCCGGACCCGAAGGACAAGCGCGGCAGGCGCCTGCGTCTGACGGAAGACGGCATAGCGGTGCTTTCGGCGGCCCTGCCGATCTGGCGGGACACCCATGCCGCCGTGGAGGCCGAGCTTTCCTCCGGCGATGCGGACAGCCTCAGGCGCGATCTGATGGAGATTTCGAGATAGGCGGACGGAGGCGGCACTTTGCTTCACACCAAAACGCGTTTTCTACCGTCCCATTAGAAGTCGGAAACATCTCGTTCATTTTTGAATGGCTGATCGAACGGCAAAGCATTTGTAAATTTCCAGAATTGAAACCATTTCAGCGCATGGTCGTTTTATAAACGATGGCCATATTGACGGCCCGGTCAAATGAACCTAGTTATGAAATGCTCACTTAATTGTCCGATAGGGACGATGGATCGCATGATCAAAGTGAGCGATTAAGGCGGCTCTTCTTAGGAAGGGCCGTCTGTGTTTTGGGGGCACTTAATGGTCGCGTGGGCACTTTATCTTGATGAAACCGGGACGACGGATGCTCACACGGTTCCATTAAAACCTGGTATAACGCCCATGTTTACGTTGGCAGGGGTCGCGCTTCCCATAGATCGATGGCGCGACTATGATCGCGGATATCTTCGTTTGAAGCGCGAGTTTTTTGCCAAAGAAATCGATGCCTCGACAAAGATAGACGTTGTTTGGGAGGTAAAAGGTAGCGATCTATTCGCACCTCGAAATGCAGCATCCGAACGAAATAAGGTTTTCGCTTATAAAGTTCTCGACCTCATAAAAGAATATAAAGGAAGAGCCTTCGGAGTAAATTTTTTGAAGAGCGTAAATAATCCTATGCCGCGCTCCTCGATTTACACAAAGGGATTGCAGATATTAGCTGAAAGATTTGATGTGTTCCTGCGAGAATCTGATGAGCAGGGCATCATTATCATGGACTCACGCATGGCTCACATGCGCAAAGGGAACGGTGTCGATTACACTGTCGCGACTAGCTACCTGAGCTTTATATTTGGAAATAATGAAGGAAAGCTCCTGAAGCGAATCGTTGAAGCTCCAATGTTTGCAGACTCGGGAATTACTGCTGGACTGCAAATCGCCGACATCGTGTCTGGTATGATCTATGCCGACGTTTACCGACATAAACTCTCCTCAGACGTGGCAGTCTTGGAAAAAGGCCTTTTGGATTACTCTCATTGCCAAAAGTACCACACGCCTCTTTCCGAAGTAGTTTTTCAGAGTGAAAATCACTATGGATCGCAAAAAATGTACGGACTTAGAACCATCGACCATCGTGATGTTGATATCGCTCCAAAACTGGAAGCTCTAAAAGCGAAATTTTCTAAGTAACGTTTTCGACGAATGGTTTACGCCATTCGTCCGCTCTTTCCATATCCCGCCTTGCCGCTTAAAACAGCTGTCGAGTCGCGCATCCGCATGAGGTGTTGCTGTATAGCGATCTACTTTGAGCAAAAGATCGCTATCGGTGGCGCTCGCGACCAACCTATTCGTAGCCGCCCTCACCCGAACCGCGCCTTCAGCCGCTCGTCGCTCGAGAGATCCGCGATGGAAAAACCGACGAGACGGCGGGGGAAGTCGCAGAGCGCCTGGATGCCGGCGGATGACAGGCGGATGCGCCAGGTCTGGCGCTCGACGGGTTCGCGCGCGGCAAAACCCTTCGCCGTCAGCAGCGCGATATTCATGCCGCCGGAGGGATCGCGGACGGACCGGTAGAGGATCGCCTCGACGCCCCCTTCCCGCGCGGCATCGGCCAGCGCCTGGCAGGCGGTATAGTCGCGGCGATCGGTCCATGCCGCCTCGTCGCGGACGAGTGGGGGCAAGGTGAGGTCGATCGCGGTTTCCGTGGCGATCGCGGCGGAAAAGGCGGTGTAGTCGCCGGCATTGGCCGGCAGCGGCGTTTCCGGCGATTCGGCATAGAACAGCAAGCGATAGAAGGCCATTTCGGCCAGTGCGGTTTCGACGCGGCCGGCCGCGTAATAGACGCCAAGCGTTCGCCCGGCGCGGCGGAAGCGGGAGCCATGGGGATAGACGCCGCCATAACGGAAGGGTGTCGCCAGCAGATAATCGAGCCCGGCGCATTCCGGCGGAAGCACGGGCTTGGTCTCCTCCAGCAGGCTTTCGAGCAGGGTCTGCTCCTCGACGGTATCGACCAGCTTCATGGTCGACACCTGATGCTGCGCCTCGACCAGACGCCAGAAGGCGCCGGAGATGGCGGCAGCCTCAGACGAGAGCGCGGCGGGCGTCCAGATAGGCAAGGACATCGACCAGGCCGGAAACAGTTGCGATCTTTTCGAGCGGCACGCCGCCGAGCGCGACATTGCCGGCGCGCAGCCACGCGCGGGAAACACCTTCGTCGCCACCGGCAATCGCATCCAGCGAGCGGAAAAGGCGGATGAGGAAAAGTGCAAGCTCGAACGGCTTCGTGCCGCGCTCGAGCTGGAAGTCGAGGCGCTTCATGCGCGACACGCTCGCCTCCGACACGCCGATCACACCGGCAAGCTGGCGGGCGGAGAGACCCAGCCGGTCGGCTGCGGCAATCACCGCCTTGGTGACGGTCGCAGCTTCGGAGGCCGGAGCCTGGGGGCTTTCAAGCGCGTGAAGCATGTCATCATTCCTTTCCATGGATAAGATATAGCACTTTTCTTTCCATGGACAAGCTTTTCGACCGTTGGACGGTTGTCCTGCGCCGGTATCGGCATCCGGCCCCGATGGGGCATAACTAAAGAGGATGCACCGGTTTTCGACAGGCCCCCTCGGCAACAGCAGAAAGGCCGGCGCAAGGCCGGCCTTTGGCGGTGGATCAACATGCGGGGCAGACCGGCGCCGCGGGGGACGGCGCCGGAAAGAGATCAGGCGACAGTGACCGGAACTTCGGTCGAGGTGCGCATGGCGTGGCTGTAGGGGCAGACGATGTGGGCGGCAGCGACCAGCTTTTCGGCCACTTCACGCTCGAGGCCGGGGATCTCCGCGGTGATGGCGACTTCGATGCCGAAGCCGGTGCCATCTTCACGCGGGCCGATGCCGACGCGGGTGGTGATCTTCGCGTCTTCCGGAATCTTCACCTTTTCCTTGCCGGCGACGAACTTCAGCGCGCCGAGGAAGCAGGCGGAATAGCCGGCAGCGAAAAGCTGTTCCGGATTGGTGCCGGTGGCGCCATCGCCGCCGAGTTCCTTCGGGACGGTGAGCGTTACGTCGAGGACGCCGTTGTCGGTAACGGCGCGGCCGGCGCGGCCGCCGGTGGCGGAAGCTTGTGCGGTGTAGAGGATAGCCATTGTCATTCTCCTTGCAGGTTTGTCTGGTTGATAGGGTCGTGGGGGTTGGCGATGGATTTTGTATATCGCAAAAATTAATTGTGTGCAACTGTCTTTTTTCACATTGCTTCCGAACCGGGAATTGGCGACAATTCCCCTGCGCGCAGACAAGGGGCTTCGATCCACCGATGGACGACAAGGAACTGGAAAAGGAACTGAAGCTGGATCGACAGATCTGCTTTGCCCTCTATGGCGCGGCGCATGCGTTTACGCGGGCCTACAAGCCGCTCCTGGAGCCGCTCGGCCTCACCTATCCGCAATATCTCGCGATGATGGCGCTTTGGGAGGAAGACGGATTGAAGGTGAAGACGCTCGGTGAACGGCTCGGGCTCGATTCCGGCACGCTTTCGCCGCTGCTCAAGCGGCTCGAACAGGCGGGGTATGTCACACGGCAGCGGGATACGGCCGACGAGCGCCAAGTCTATGTCACGCTGACGGAGAACGGCCGGACGATGAAGGGCAAGGCCGTCGGCGTGATGCGCGCCATCGGCCAGGCGACGGGCCGCTCGCTTTCGGAACTGGAAAGCCTGCGCGACAATCTGAAAAAGCTGAAGGACGAGCTGGACGCCGTGGCCTGAGGCCGCCGGCCTCGGGGGCGGACGTGGCACCTGGCTCGGGTTACGCGAGGGACTTTTACGGGGCCGGGAGGAGACCGTCCGTTGCTGGAAGCGATGAGGCCGAAAGCGGGCGTTCAAAGCATCGCGATGGCATCTTGGAGGAGCTTCTCGTCGATCCGGCCCGTCACGGCTCCAATGAACACAGCGAATGCATGACCTCTCTATCGGTCAATCGTCCCCAAGCGCGCGTTCATTCGAGGCATCGTACTTGCGAATGTCACCCCGCATGCGTCCCTGCCAGCGATTGACGAAGGCCAGGGTATCTTCTGCCTCAAGATGCGCGGTGAGCGCGGCCTGGTCTCTCCACCGTTCCGCGACGAGCAATCGGCCGGTTTCAGGATCATCCAGAGCCGCATCGTAAGAGATGTTGCCCACACGCTGGCGCGTCGCCGCCGCAAGGGATTTCAGTTCCGCGGCGAATTCCGCCAGATCGGCGGGGTCGACGTTCACATATCCGGTTACAATCAGCATGGTTTCCGTCCCTGGATTCGAGTTTCCCCGACCGGGTTCCGGTCGGGGCACACAGGTTCATTCGTTGACGAGAACGATCTTGCCCTGGATACTTCCCTTGGAGGCCCGCTCATGCGCTGCGGCGGTTTGCGAAAGCGGAAACTCGCTGTCGATCACGACCCTGATCGTCCCGTCGCCGAGCAGGCGCCCGGCTTCTGCCAGTTGCGCGCCATTGGAGCGCACCTGGGTCGTGGAAACGGTGATCCCGCGTTTTGCCGCTTCCTCACGGCCTGAAAAGCCGAGGGGATTGACCAGATAGAGGGCGCCATTGTCTTTGATTACGGTCAGGAAGCGCTCCATGTTGGAGCCGCCGACAGCGTCGATGACCAGATCGACATCGTGCGCAACTGTCTCGGCCTTCTGCTTGGTGTAGTCGATGAAGGCATCGGCGCCGAGATCGCGCAGCACGGCTTCGTGCTTGCCAGAGGCAACGGCGATGACGCGGGCACCCTTCCACTTCGCCACTTGAACCGCCAGGTGACCGACGCCGCCGGCGCCGTTGACCAGCACGGTCTTTCCTTCGAGCGCGATTGGCGCATGGGCGAGGTCCTGGAGCGGATTGGGTGCGTCATGCCCGAGTTCGACGAGGAACTGCCAGGCCGTGAGCAGCGACATCGGAGCGCCGGCGGCCTCAATGTGGTCGATGCCCGCAGGCTTCTTCGCGAGATCGGAGACCGGGACCTTGACATAGTCGGCATAGGCATTGCTGCCGGTCATCAGATCGTGCGGGAAACGCACCATCGAAAAGACCTCGTCGCCAACGCCGAATTCCGTAACGTTCTCTCCGACGGCTGCGACGACACCGGAGATATCCGTGCCGAGGATCAACGGAAAGACCGGGCTGGGTCGCCACTCGGGCGGAAGCGCCCGGTAGCCGTCCCGCAGATAAAGATCCGGCGGATTGAGGCTTGCCGCATGCACGCGGACAAGCACCTCGCCCGCTCCGGCCACAGGCCGCGGGGCCTCCTCGTAACGCAGCACCTCAGGTCCGCCGAATTCGTGCAGGCGTACGGCTTTCATCGTCTCGTTCATCGGAACCTCTTTCCGTTTCGGATTTGCTTCGACCGGATATATGGCTGGACTTTGAGATTGATAATGGCTCTCCGTTTCGCTTTAATAGTGCCATGACGGAACAAATCGGATTGGAGAGGCTGACCGGCCTTATCGCCTTTGCCCGCGCGGGATCGCTGGGCAGCTATACGGCTGCGGCGCGCTCGCTTTCCGTTTCGCCTTCGGCGATCAGCAAGAGCGTCCAGCGTCTGGAACGTCAGCTTGGCGTTCCGCTCTTTACCCGCACGACGCGCTCGCTGACCCTCACCAATGAGGGCCGCGACCTGCACGAGCGCGCGCTGAAGCTGCTGCGCGATGCGGAGGAGATCGAACAGGCTGCCAAGGCTGCCCGGTCCGAGCCCGCCGGCACCTTGCGCATTGCGGCCTCGCTTCCGATCGGCCTGCATGTCATCGCCCCCTTGCTGCCGGGCTTTCGCGCACATCATCGCAAGGTCTCGGTCGACCTCAGGCTGAGCGATTACAAGGTGGATCTGATCGAGGAGGGCATAGATATTGCCGTGCGCATCGGCGACCTTCCCGACTCGCGCCTCCTGTCACGGAAACTCTCGCCCTACCGGCTCTGCTGCTATGCCTCGCCGGACTATCTGGCCGCGGCAGGCCCGCCCGTCCATCCGGACGACCTCCAGGCTCACGAGACGGTGAACCTGCGCTACCAGAGCAGCGGCCAATTGTTCCGTTGGCCATTTCGGGTCGGGGACCGCGAGATCGAGATCGTGCCGCCATCTCAGATCATCGTCGATGCGAGCGAAGCCGTGATCGCGACAGTCGCGGCGGGAGCCGGCATCGGAATGGCCACCAGCTTCATGGCGACACCCTTTGTCAAGCGTGGAGAACTGGTCCCCGTTCTTGCCGGTTTCGCGGTCGAACGGCACAACATCACGGCCGTCTGGCCGGAAAGCCGCCGCACCAACCCGGCCGTGCGCGCCTTCCTGGACGTGCTGACGGACGCATTGTGAGGGCAAGGCCTCTGCAAAGACATGCGCGATTAAAAAACGGCAGGTCTCAGGCTGCAGCGGTATGTCTGCCGGTTATGGGGCTTTCCGCTCTCCAAAATCAGGCCGCGGATGCCGCCAGGAAATACCGGCGCCGTGTCGGCAGCTTTGGGGCCGTTTGACGACTGACTGCTTTCGGGGGATACAATGCGTAAATAGCACACTTGTCGGAACGGCTTCTCTTGAACACGTGCTTGTGCCGGTTCGCGATGAAAAGTTGCCGCTTGTTCAATACGCCTTCTACTTCTGCGAGAAACCATTATGGACACTAAGGCGCTCTTTCAAGCTATCAGCAGCAAGATGCACGCAGATTTCAAAGCGTCGGCCCAGGTTGCGCATCACGGTTCCAAGGGAACCATCCGGGAAAATATCCTCAGGAAGTTTCTAGATGAAGGTCGGCTACCGTCTAAATACGGCCTTGGCTCCGGAGAGATTGTCGGCCGTATCAAGGACACGTCGCGTCAGTCTGACCTCATCATCTACGACAAGATTGACGGCGTCACGCTCCTTTATGACGAGCATACCCAAGTCTATCCCATCGACTGCGTCTACGGGATCATCGAGGTAAAGTCCGCTCTGTCGAAGACCGAATTCATCGACGCCTTGGACAAGATCGCCGCCTTCAAGTCGATGGCACCTGGTGGGCACGTCTGGCTGTCAAGAGGCGGCGTGACCATATCGTTTCCCCGACCAAGGCCGTTCGGAATGATCTTCGCCTACAATCTCGCGGGGAATTCGCTGGATTCTTTGACGGCAAATCTACGGGAGTGGGAGCAGCGTCATCCGCCCGAGCTCTGGCCGAACTACGTCTGCGTGCTTGGAATTGGGACCATTAGTCATCAAGGCAAGGATGTCTTCCAAAAGTGCCTCGATAGCGAAAGTATCACGACAGAGTCATGGCCATTTCCTCTGGGATATCGGGAGGACTCGCTCTGGAATTTTTACTCTGCACTGCATGACTTATGCGCGCGCATGAAACTCGGCCCCGTCGAACTCCTGACGTATTACGAGCCGCTGCAGCGTATCGGCCGGTTTGTGATCGATGGGCGCTTCGAATTCCGACGTCAAAGCGACAATGCCGCCGTGCGACCGAACGAAGCGACGATCGCCAGGATCGTGGGCTGGTGCGGCAGCCAGGGACCGATGCGCCGTGAGGACTATTTTCTCAAGCGGTTCGGGTCTGTTCCTGATGGCCTGAACACCCGGCAGCTGCTCGATCGACACATCTATCTGTACAACCCCGACGACCTGCCCGGTTTACATGAACTTGGGGATACGCCATTTCATGTCGATGAAGACGGGGCCAGATCAAGTCAGCCCTCGCTACTTTCGGTCGTTGAAGTAGTCATAGATGGCCATCACTACGCAGTCTGCATGGATTCGCTGGGACCGGAGGATTTCGAGGACGTCCCCCAATAAGATTCACCTAGACGGACGGCGGCTTCGGGGCTCGGTCAGACAGTCACCGAACGACCGAAATGAAGGCGCACAGCCGACCTAAGACAGCCGGGCAGCAAGCCGACAATCGGTCTTTGAAGGAGCCTGCCCACACATCGGCAACCCCTTCCCGCCCGTCGGCCATCCTCTCATGAGGCGGATCGGACATACCGCTTGGCGGGCGTTTTCCAGCGTATCGCCCCTCCCCCGGCGGGGAGAGGAAAGGTTTGTGCACATCCGGACCCTTCGCCCTCCCCGGCGAGAGGGCGGGCTTCTTACTGCCAGACGAGGATGCGGGCCTTGTTGGGCACGCGGTCGTAGAGGTCGATGATGTCCTGGTTCATCAGGCGCACGCAGCCTGACGATACGGCCTTGCCGATGGAGTTCCATTCCGGCGAACCGTGCAGGCGGTAGAGCGTGTCTTCGCCATTCTGGAAGATGTAAAGCGCGCGCGCGCCGAGCGGGTTCTTGAGGCCCGGCGGCATGCCGCCATTGGTGGCGGAATACTTGGCGAGTTCCGGCTGGCGGGCGATCATCTCGTCCGGCGGGGTCCATTTCGGCCATTTCTGACGCCACTGGATGACGCCGGTGCCCTGCCATGCGAACCCTTCCCGGCCGATGCCGACGCCATAGCGCATGGCGGTGCCGCCCGATTCGACCAGATAGAGGAAGCGCGAGGGGGTATCGACGACGATGGTGCCCGGCGGCTGGCCGGTCGGATCGACCACGCGCTGGCGATAATAGCGGGGATCGATCTTCTGGTAGGGCACGGCCGGGATGACATAGCCGTTATCGTAGATTTCGCCATACATGGCGTCGAGTTCGGCCGATCCCGGCTCCGAGCGGGCATATTCCACCGGGCCGCCCATGCCGCCGCGATAGGAAACGGCAAAACCGCCCGGAGTGACGACGGGGCGCGAAGAGGCACAGCCGGCCAGAAGGCTGGCGGCCCCCAGCCCGGACAAAGACAGAAAGGATCTGCGGGAGAGGCTACGCGAAGACGACATGGGCAAGGGAACTTCCTATTCAGAGACGACGCGAAACGACGGCAGAGCAAGCTGCTCGAACCCGATTTGTTCCGACATATCATGCAATGCAACAGGAATGTATTAACCTTGCAACGGAAGAGCGGCTCAACTTTGCGAGAGGCGCGCGAATTTTTCCCGAAGCGATGCGCAAGTGCACCGCATGTCCCCGCATCCCCGGCTATCCCTCCTCCGCCGTCCCTCCCCGCCGGGCCGTCGAGGATATCGCGGGCGGCCGCTCATCCGGATGTCTTCATACGGATGTCATGGAGTTGCGCGACTTCTTTATCGAATTTCGATATCGTTATCCGCAAAACCGAGCTTCCCAGGGTGGGCCATGGAACACCAGGACCTTCTTTCCGGCTTCGTCCGTCTCCATGTGCTGCATCATGCGGCAGAGGGCGACCTGCATGGGCTGTGGATGATCGAGGAGCTGGCGCATCACGGCTACAGGGTGAGTGCCGGGACGCTCTATCCCATGCTGCATTCCATGGAGAAGAAGGGCTACCTGACCTCGCGGACAGAGCGGGTCGGACGGACGCATCGCAGGATCTACAACGCCACGCCCTACGGGATCGCCGCGCTTGACATGGCGCGGAAAAGGGCCAGGGAGCTTTTTCGTGAAGTCATCAGCGGAAACCACGAATGAACCGGCCGCCGAACGGCCGCAGGGCACGCCGGGAGAAGTGTTCAGCGCCTTCCTGAAGCTCGGTCTCACCTCCTTCGGCGGCCCCATCGCCCATCTCGGTTATTTCCGCGATGAGCTCGTGGTGCGGCGCAGGTGGATCGACGAGGCCGGCTACGGCGATCTCGTGGCGCTCTGCCAGTTCCTGCCGGGGCCGGCGTCGAGCCAGGTCGGGTTCGCGCTCGGCCTGCTGCGCGGCGGGCCGCTCGGGGCGCTCGCCGCCTGGGCCGCCTTCACGCTGCCTTCCGCGCTGCTGCTCGTCGCCTTCGCCATGGCGTCTACAGCTTTCGGCGGGGTCGTCGGAAGCGGGTTGCTGCACGGGCTGAAGATCGTCGCCGTCGCCGTGGTGGCGCAGGCGGTCTGGGGCATGGCGAAGAGCCTGACGCCCGATCGCGAGCGCGCGGCAATCGCGCTTCTCGCCGTGCTGATCGTGGTGTTCTCCGCGACCGCCGCCGGACAGATCGCGGCCATCGTGGCAGGCGCGCTCGCCGGGCTGCTTTTCTGCCGGAACGGGCCCGCCGCGACATCCGGCCATCTGTCGTTCCGCGTCTCGCGCCGCTTCGGCGCAGCCTGCCTGGCGGCCTTCCTCCTGCTGCTCGTCCTGCTGCCGGTGGCGGCGGCCACGGCCGGATCGCAGGGCCTCTCGCTCTTCGATGCCTTCTACCGCGCCGGTTCGCTGGTCTTCGGCGGGGGTCATGTGGTGCTGCCGCTCCTGCAGACGGAAGCGGTCGGCCGCGGCTGGGTCAGCGCCGGCGATTTTCTCGCGGGCTATGGCGCGGCGCAGGCGGTTCCCGGCCCGCTCTTCACCTTCGCGGCCTATCTGGGTGCCGTTTCCGGACCGGCACCGAACGGCTTCGTCGGAGCGACGATCGCTCTCGTCGCGATCTTCCTGCCGGGTTTCCTGCTGCTTCTCGGCGCGCTGCCCTTCTGGGATCACTTCCGCCGGAGACCGCTGGCGCAGGCGGCGATGCGCGGCGCAAACGCCGCCGTGGTCGGCATTCTGGGCGCGGCCCTCTACAGCCCTGTCTCAACGAGCGCGATCCTCGGACCGCGCGACTTCGCGCTGGCGCTTGCCGGTTTCGTCCTTCTGGTCGCGTGGAAAATGCCGCCCTGGATCGTCGTGGCGCTGCTGGCGGCGGGGGGCGTGGGGCTGGCCATGCTCTGAAAGGCTGACCCGAAGAGCAGGCTCAGCCGCCCCGCCCTTGTGCGGGCGGCTCGTCTGCGGTCAGATGACGACGATCTGGGCCTTGGCTCCGACGCGGTCGTAGAGGTCGATCACATCCTGGTTGAACATGCGCACGCAGCCGGAGGAGGTCGCCTTGCCGACGGACTGCCAGTCGGGCGTGCCGTGGACGCGGTAAAGCGTGTCCTTGCCGTTCTGGTAGATGTAGAGCGCGCGGGCGCCGAGCGGATTGTTGAGACCGCCCACGGCGCCGCCGCGTTCGGCGGAAACGGTGCGCAGATCGGGCTGGCGCTCGACCATGTCGCCCGGCGGCGTCCAGCGCGGCCATTTCTGCTTCATCTCGATCACGCCGCGGCCCGACCATGCAAAACCGTCGCGACCGAGGCCGACGCCATAGCGGATCGCCTTGCCGCCGGGCTGCACGAGATAGAGGAAACGCGCCCTGGTATCGACAACGATGGTGCCGGGCGCCTCCGTCGTCTGGTAGCTCACCTCCTGGCGGAGATAGCGGCTATCGACACGGTCGAGCGGGATCGCCGGCAGCGTATGGCCCTCGTCGCTGATGACGCCGTAAAGCGCCTTGTGCAGCGGATTGCTGACCGGCAGACCGTAGGTCTGGTGGAACTGCGTCTGGTAAAGCTCGCGCTTCTGCGGCACCGGCTGGGTGGCCGCCGGCTGCACCCTTGCGGGATCGTAATAGACGGGCGCCACCTCGTCCTGGAAGACCTCGACATTCATCCGGCTCGTATCGGTGACGAACAGGCAGCCCGACAGGCTGGCGAGCGCAAGGCCTCCGGCAGAAAGGCCGAGCATGCGCGTAACGAGGGCGGAACGCGAAAAGGACCGCATGGAAGAAGGCCGAGACACCATGATTCACCGCTTCAAGCCGACAGAATTGCCGTCACTCTTGCAAACGCGGCTGGCGCGAAGCTTTCCTCCGGTCGCCTTTCAGTGCCTTGCGGCCTTTCCGGCAACCGGCAGGCGCACGTTCTTCAGCAGGAGGGCGGCGACGAGGCCGAGGCCCACAATGCCCGATGCGGTAAGGAACAGCGGGAAGAAGGCATCGGCATAGACCTCGGCGATGGCGGCGCGGCTCGCCTCCGGCAGCGAGGCCATCACGCGCGGGGTCAATTCGCGGAAATCCACGCCGCCCGGCAATTCGACGGCCGCACCGGCAAGGCGCGAGCCGATGATCGCCCCGTAGATCGAAATGGCGATGGCCGCGCCCGACATGCGGGTCAGCGTCACGGTTCCGGTCGCAGCCCCGACATCGCCGCGGGCTGCCGCATTCTGCACGCCGATCACCGGCACCTGCTGGCCGATGCCGACGCCGATGCCCTGAAGCAGCATGACGGCGGCGATGAAGAAAAGCGGCGTGCCGGCATGCAACTGGCTGAAGATGGCCATGCTGACGACACCGGTCGCAGTGGATGCGACGGCGAAGGGCTTGTAGAGGCCGGTGCGCGAGATTACGCGACCGGCGGCGAGCGAACCCGTGGCAATGCCGCCGGTGAGCGCGATGAAGAACAGACCGGCAACCGTTGGCGACAGGCCGGTGGTCGTCTGCAGGAAGAGCGCGACATAGTTCACCGAGCCGATGCCGATCGCGCCCGACACGAGCGAAATGACGAGCAGCAGATTGACCGTCGGATTGGCGAAGAGCGAAAGCGGCACGACGGGCTCGTCGACGCGGCGCTCGACGAAGACCCAGCCAAGCGCGCAGGCAAGGCCGAAGCCGACGACGGCGAGGCTTTGCGGCGCGACCAGCGAGCCGAAGATCTGGGCGCTGTCCGCCCACAGCACGACGCTTGCCACCGCACCGGCCAGCAGCAGCGCGCCGGCGTAATCGATCTTCGGCCGGCGGTGCGGCTTGCGATACGGCAGGAGGAACGCCAGCCCGCACAGCACGAGGATGCCGATCGGCAGGTTGACGAGGAAGATCGAACGCCAGCCGAAGAGATCGCTCAGCGTGCCGCCGAGGACCGGACCGACCGCGCCGGAGGCCATCAGCACAAGGCTGGCATAGCTCTGGTAGCGGGCGCGTTCGCGCGCCTCGAAGAGGTCGGCATTGATCGAGAAAATCGACACCATGATGCCGCCGCCGCCGAGCGCCTGCAAGACGCGGGCGGCGATCAGCGTATCCATGGAAATCGCCATGCCGCAGACCAGCGAGCCGAGGGTGAAGATCGCCACCGCGGCCATGATGACGTATTTACGGCCGAAGAGGTCGCCGAGCTTGCCATAGAGCGGCATGACGGCGCTCGTCGTCAGCAGGTAGGCCGAGCCGACCCAGGCGAATCGTTCCAGTTCGCCGAACTCGCCGACAATGGTCGGCAGCGCGGTGGAGACGATCTGGTTGTCGAGCGTCGCCATGAACATCGCCGTCAGAAGCAGCAGGAACGCCAGGAGACGCAGCCGCGGGTCCGGCACCAGCGGAACGAAGGACTCGGCACCGGCCACATCCACGGCAGGCTTCTGCGGCGATTTCACATCCATGACGGGGGCTCCGGATTTGAGGATCGTCATTTTATGTGACTTTCGCAAATATTTGTCAATTGCATACACATGACATCGGCATCAAATTGCTTTATGCCCAGCCGCATATCTGCTAGGGATGTGAAGAAAGCGGAGGCAGGGATAATAAGAAGGGCCGAAGCGTCGGGAGCGAAGCTGAAAAGGATGACCGCCGGGCGCATGAAAAACCAGTTCGCCCGACAGAAACGCCTCAAGGAGAGGGAATGAACGAAAAGAACGCCGCGCCGCACGCCAGCCTGGACGAGACGATCACCCGTATCGGCCGCTCGATGGGCCGTATGCGGTTGATGATCGGCCGCCGTTTCATCGGCAAGCTGGCAATCAGCCGGCTCAGCGGGAACATGGAGCTTTCCCATCTCGACGTGATTGCCATGGTGCGGCGTCTTGCGGACGGGCAGGAAGCGACCATCGGCGCCATCGCCGAGCAATTGCGGGTCGATCCTTCCCGATCGAGCCGGATTGTCGCCGATCTCGTGCGGCAGGGGCTTCTTCGGCGCGAGGTGTCGCAGGAGGATGCCCGGCGCACCATCGTCGTGATTACGCCGCTCGGACAGGAACTGCTAAAAAAGGTGGAGGACGTGAAGCACGAGACGATCCAGGGGATCGTCGCGGATTGGCCCCAAGAGGATATCGAGCGCTTCGCCGAGCTCTACGACCGCTTCCTCAACGGCTTCGACCGTCGGCTGCAGCAGTTCGAGGCGGAAAACGCGGATCGGGCCGCGGACGCGGATATGGATTATGGAACGGCACGGGCTGCCTCCCGGGAATAATTCATCCTGTGGACAATCGGCGGAGAGACTGATCCGGCCGACCCTCCCCCAAGAAGGCCGGCCGGAGCCGGGCGCGTTGGCAGCTACGATCCGCTGTCGCCAGTCCGCCTAAAGAGACGCCAGCAAGCTGGACGCGCCCGTTTATTCCTCGTGTATTCCCGCCCTCAGGCCGCAGCCGGAGGCTTCATCGCGGTGTAGATCTTCTTTGCGAGCACCGCCGCAATCGGCAATGCGACCACGCAGCCCGCGAGGAAAGCGCCGGCGATCTGCCACCGCTCCATCATCCTCATGGCCAAAACCGCGGTCACAGCGCCTCCGCCCAACACCGTGGCGCAGAGGATATACAATACTGCAGCAAGACGAAACATCCGGGCCTCCATCGTTCATCGCTAAAATTGAAACTATGCTTTCCCGGCAACACAGCATTGATCTGGCGCAAACGGTTTCCCCGCAGCGCGAAATGGCGTTTTTGTCGCACCCTCGGCCTGCCGGTCGCCGCCCTCCCCGCCGACAGCCGTCTTAACCGTGATCGACGGCGGCGCTTGCCGCATGCTGCCGTTTCCGCCAAGGTCCGGGCGGCAAACAGGAGGCGGCATGCTGCAGCGACGCACGGTATTGACGGGGCTTTCGGCCGCCTTGACGGCGCTCGGACCGGCGTCTTTTCGGCGGGCGGCAGCGCAGACCCTGGCGCAGGCCGATCTCCGCGGCGCAATCGACGCCGGCGAGGCGGGCATACTGCCCGGCGCCACAGACAACCAGAGCCGCAAGCTGCAGGCGCTGATCGATGCCGCGGCGGCCAGCGGCCAGCCGATCTTCCTGCCGGCCGGCACCTACCGGGTGTCCAACATCGAACTCCGGGAGGGAACGCGGCTTGCGGGTGTGCCGGGCCTCACCCTGCTTTCCTATGGCGGCGAAGGGCATCTCCTTTCCGCCCGCGACGTGAAGCATGTTTCGTTAACGGGGATCTCGCTCGACGGCGCGAACCGCTGGCTCGGCGACTATACCGAAGCGCTCGTCGCCTTTCGCGGGGTCGGCGATGTCAGGATCAGCGATTGCGCCGTCTCCGGCAGCCGCAAGCACGGCCTGCAATTCGAACGCTGCGGCGGGCGGCTGGAGGCAAGCCGCATCACCGGCGCCGGCAATGCCGGCATCATGGCAATCGAAACCAGGGCGATGACGATTGCCGGCAACGAGGTTTCCGACTGCGGCAATGGCGGCATCCTGGTGCATCGCTGGACGAAGGGCGAGGACGGCGCCATGGTCACCGGCAATCGCGTGGTCCGGATCGGCGCGCGCGACGGCGGCACCGGGCAGAACGGCAACGGCATCAACCTGTTTCGCGCCGACAACGTGATGGTCAGCGGCAATCACGTCTCCGACTGCGCCTTTTCCGCGATCCGGGCGAATTCCGCCTCCAACGCCACGATCAGCGGCAACCAGTGCTTCCGTTCGGGCGAGACCGCCATCTATGCGGAATTCTCCTTCGAGGGCGCGCTGATCGCCGACAACCTGGTCGACGGGGCGGCGAGCGGCATTCTGGTGGTCAATCTCGATCAGGGCGGACGGCTCGCGACGGTCACCGGCAACATCGTCCGCAATCTCTCCGAGACAGGCCCCTATGTGCATGATGGAGCGGGCTTCGGCTTCGGCATCGCCGTCGAGGCGGATACGGTCGTCTCCGGCAACGCCATCGAAAACGCACCGAAATGGGGGCTGATGCTCGGCTGGGGGCCTTATCTGCGCAACATTGTCGCCTCGGGCAACGTGATCCGCAAGGCCGGCCAGGCCGGTATCGCCGTGTCGGTGGTCGAGGGGTCCGGCGACGTCGTCATTTCCGGCAACGTCATCTCCGAGGCGCCCGAAGGCGCGATCCTCGGCTATCGCTGGAACGACAAGGCGACGGGCGAACTGATCGACGGGGCGGAAAGCTTCCCGCACCTCACCATCGAGGGCAACCGGCGTTCATGAGGTAACGCCGCGCCCACGACGAAACGAAAACGTTGCAGTTCAAACGGCACACCGGATTGAAGAATACATGCGGCTGGAGCGCCCTATTCGAAAGAGACCTCCAGGGAAATCGCCGCTTTATTTTATAGTTTTAGAATAACCGTAAGAACTGCTTAAGGCAGATGTGGTTGTATGCGATGCGCGCAACACATCCCGACGACCCATGTTCACCAAGCTGCAGAATACCATCCTTGAAATGATCGCGACCGGCACTCCGCTTCGGGAGACGGTCGATTTCCTGTGCCGCAATGTCGAGGCGACCATTCCCGATATCGTGTGCTCGGTGCTGACGGTCGACGCGGGAAAACGTCTTCGGCATCTGGCAGGCCCCTCGCTGGCGCCGGAATATGCCGCTGCCATCGACGGCACGCTCATCGGTCCCGGCGTGGGTTCCTGCGGAACGGCGGCCTTTACGGGCGAACCCGTGATCGTGACCGACATCGAAACCCACCCCTATTGGGCGCCCTACAAGCATCTCGCCCTGCCGCTCGGGCTGAGGGCCTGCTGGTCGACCCCGATCATCGCGTCGGGCAAGGTTCTCGGCACCTTCGCTTTCTACTTTCACACGACGCGCTGCCCCTCCCGGCTTGAGCACAAGATCGTCGCCGCATGCGTGCATCTGTGCGCCATCGCGATCGAGCGCGACCAGCGCGCCGCGGAACGCCGGAGGATCGCGGAGACCGACGCCCTCACCCAGCTTCCCAATCGCAGCCGCTTCAACGAGCAGGTGGCGGAGCAGGACAAGATCGGCAGGCCCTGGGGCATCCTGCTCGCCGATGTCGACAACCTCAAGCTGGTCAATGACACCTTCGGCCATCTGGCCGGCGACGATCTGATCCGCACGGTCGGAATGCGTATCGCCGAAGCCTGCCTGCCAGGCTCCGCCTTCCGTCTTGGCGGCGACGAGTTCGCCGTCATCGTTCCGGCCGACGCGGGCATCGATCCGGGCACCATTGCCGAGCGCCTGCTCAAAGCCGTCAGGCTGCCCTGCGCCTGCGCCGACCGGGTGGTCTATCCCTCGGTGACCGTGGGAGGAGCCGTGGCCCTCGAGGGCGAAAGCGCCGAGAGGGTCCGGCAGAACGCCGACTATGCGCTCTACCACGCCAAGGAGCGGGCGCGGGGCAATTACATCGAATTCGTGCCGGGGCTTGGCACCGCCATCGCCAAGCGCTTCCGCGCCATTCAGGACGTGACGGAAGCGCTGCGCGAGGAACGCATCGACGCCTATTACCAGCCGGTCGTAGAACTGGCGACAGGCCGGATCGTCAGCCTGGAGGCGCTCTGCCGGCTGACGACGCGCGGCGGCGAAGTCGTTGCGGCCGGCTATTTCCACGAGGCGACCAAGGACGCCGGCGTCGCCTTCGAACTGACCGACCGCATGCTCGCCAAGGTCGCTGCCGACGCCCGGCAGTGGATGGACGAAGGGCTTGCCTTCGGGCGCGTCGGCATCAATGTTGCGGCAGCCGATTTCTACCGCAGCGGCCTTGCAGAGCGGGTGGCGGCCGCTTTTCGCGCAAAGGGCGTACCGCTCGACAGGGTGATCGTGGAAGTGACGGAATCGGTCTATCTCGACCAGCGCGACCAGATCGTCGCCGAACAGATCCGGGCGCTGCGCGCCGCCGGCATAGCGGTCGCGCTCGACGATTTCGGCACCGGGTTTGCGTCGCTCACCCACCTTCTGACGGTTCCCATCGACATCATCAAGATCGACAAGTCCTTCGTGCAGCGCATGATCGGCGACCGCGCCGGCGCCGTCATCATCAAGGGCCTCATCGACATCGCCAACGGGCTCGGGATCAGGGTGACGGCGGAAGGGGTCGAGACGGCGGAACAGGCCGGCTCCCTCCAGGAACTCGGCTGCACCGACGGCCAGGGCTTCCTTTTCTCCCGGGCCGTCGACCGCACCGCCATCGCCACCTTGCTGAAGGACCGCGGCATCGTCGAGACCGCGCCCGCCTGCGACCTGTCGCGTCTCGGCGCGACGGGCTGACAACGGCAGGCAGGCTCATCCTTCGCCCGAGAGCCGGGCGACCGCCGCGCGCACCCGTTCGATATGAGTGAACAGGCAGACATGCTCCCCGCCTTCGATGGCCAGGAGCCGCGCCTGCGGCAGCCGTTTCATCGCATTGGCGGCATGGGCGAAGGGAACGGCTCGATCCCCGGTTCCGTGAACGACCAGGGCCGGGGCCTGAACGCTCTCCAGCGGCAAGTCTTCGAGCGCCGCGCAGCAGGCCGTATCGTTGACGAGGCCCGGCATCCTGAGGGTAAGCCGGCTCATCACGGTGAACTGCAGCGCGCGGATCAGCGGTCCCGCTTCGGGGTCCGCCAGCGTGCGCCGGCAAAGGGCCTCATCGGCAATGGAGCGGCGAATGCCCCCCTCCGGCGCAAAGCGTCCCGTCAGCGCCATCAGCCAGCGCACCGGCGCATGACGGGTCATCCGCAGCATGGTTTCGAACCGGCCTTGGTATTCCTGCGGAATGACCAGCCGCTCCATGCAGGCCGAGATGAGCACGAGCGACCGGCAACGCGCCGGATGGCGGGCTGCGAAAAGGATCGCCGAGGGACCGCCGCCGGAGACGGCGACGACATCGACCGCATCGATGCCGAGATAATCGAGGAGAGCGGCATAAAGATCCGCCTGCTCCTCCGGCGAGCGCCCCGTTTCAAGGCGGGTGCCGAGATAGCCGGGACGCGACGGAGCGAGAATGCGGCGCGCCGGCCAGTCGCCGAAAGCGGCCATGGCCAGCAACAGGGCCTGATCGAAACCGCCGAGCGCGCCATGCAGGGCAAGCAGCGGCGGGCCGCCGCCGACATCGGCATATTCCAGCCGACCCGCCGGCAGATCGGCAAAATGCGGGCGTGCGGCATCAAGCCTTGCCTTGACCGGCAGGGCCGAAAGCGGAGCTCGGGCCATCAGCGTGCTCCCGAAACAGGCGAAGGTGCAAGGCGGATGAGCGCCAGCGCATCCGGTGGCGGCTGGCGTTCGACCCGGCGGTAGACCCGGCAATCGGTGGAACGGGAAAGAAGCCGCTGGTTGACCATTTCGCGGCGCAGCAGCGCATGGTCGCCGAAGGCGTGGCGGCGTTTCAGGAGGTCGTTGACCTGCCGCTCGTCCATTTCCTCGCCGGCCGGAAACGCCGACCACAGCCGCCAGAGGCAGAGCTGCTGCAGGCTGGTCTTGGCCGGCCAGCGGGCGAGCACGCCCGCGGCATCGAAGCAGCGGGCGGCGACCTCGACCTTCTGGAAATCGACCGCCGGCGCTTCCGCGACCGGCTCGGCCATGCGGCCTTCGGCGGCTCTTGCCGCCTTGAGGTGCTGGTAATTGCGATAGCCCGCCGCGCGCGACAGGATGTTCAGGATCTCGACATGGCCGGGCTTTTCCGCGCGGGCGTCGAGCTCCCGCTTGATCGTGCGGGCAAGGGCCGAAAGATCGGGCGCCTCATAGGCATGAATGATACGCGACATCGTCTTTTCCTCGATATCGTGCCCAAAAACCAGGCCGGGAGAACCAGGATGGCCGGTGGTCACCGTCTTCCGACTGGGCACGGGAAAAGTGGCTGTCGTCGAAATCGAGAATTCAGGTTTAGCTCCCCTTGCGGGGCGGTGACGCCTGGGTGAACTGCTGACCCTTGGCGAGCTTCATAAATTCCCCGTCCCTCGAAGTCAACGAGCGCGGCATTTCCATCATCAGAATTCATGCGCGGATCAATCCGACACGGCTTTTCATCCCCCATCCCACCGGATAGCCTCCGGCCCAAACCGAACAGGGGAAGAGATCATGCTGAGAATCTACGGCGTCTACAAATCGCGCGCGACGCGCACATTCTGGCTCGCGGGCGAACTCGACCTCGCCTTCGAGCACGTGCCGGTGATCCAGGCCCGCAAGCTTGCCGATCCGCTGGCGCCGGGCGCAAGGCTGAACACCCGTTCGCCGGAATTCCTGGCGGTCAATCCCATGGGGGCCATTCCCTCCATCGACGATGACGGGCTGAAGCTCCATGAAAGCCTCGCGATCAACCTCTACCTCGCCAAGAAGCATGGCGGTCCGCTTGCGCCGAAGGATCTCACCGAGGACGCGCTGATGACCCAATGGTCGTTCTTCGCGGCGACCGAGATCGAGCTGAACGCGCTGAAGATCTCGACGGCCAATGCCGAAGGACGCCTCGGCACCGATGCCGGCAAGGCGGAGGCCGATGCCGTCAGCCGCCTGTTGAAGCGCTCCTTCGGCGTGCTGGAACAGCAGCTTGCCGCCCAAGACTATCTCGTCGGCGGCCGCTTCACCGTCGCGGACCTGAACGTTGCGGAAATCGTCCGCTACGCCCAGCCCTATCAGCCGCTGATGGAAGAGCACCCGCATGTTACCGCATGGCTGAAGCGCTGCCAGGATCGCCCGGCCTTCAAGGCCATGTGGCAGACCCGCGCCGACGAACAGGAATAAGGGCCTCCCTCCTTCCAAACCGGAAAGAGGAGGTCTTCCGGCCTGCTTCGGAGCGCTGGCGAGCGCCTTTTCGAACATATCCTTGTGTCCGCCGACGCTCCCCCAAGGTCGTCATTCCGGCCTAGGGCCGGAAACCTGCGCGATCAAGTCCTTGATCGCAAAAGAGTCTTTTGCGCGATGGACATCGCGCTGCTCAATGCCGGAACAAGTCCGGCATGACGGAGAAGGGAGCCTCGACGATCAATACGAGACTTTGTCAGCAAGCTGAGGGAGGCCTTTGGTCCTCCCTCGCCTTTTATCCGACCAAGGCCTTACCTCGCCTTCCACAGGCAGACGGTAACACTCAGGCGCAGCCCGGCACGTCCTCCAGCCGGTACCAGACCGGAATGCCGCGTTCGGTCGCGATCCGCACGTCGTTATCCGCCCCCTTGGAAGCGCCCGGCAGGCGCAGCACGCCCTCGCAAAGTTGAAGCAGACGGCCCGCGACCGGATGGAATATCTCCTCGTAGAGATCGTCGCCAACGCTCTTTCCACCCGCCGCATGCCAGACCGGCAGCGCCACCCACTCCCCGATCATCGGCACGTGACCGGCCCTGAACAGGGCATGGGACGGCGCCTCAAGACGCTTCAGGTTCTCGGCCATCTTCGCGGGATCATCCCCCGTTCCCGACCGGTAGGGACCTGCAATCAAGATCAGCATTTCGTGCTCCTTTCATGTCGCATTGCTGAAACATGCGCGAATCTGCACGAATTTTCTGGAATGTCGACTCATTTTGCGTATTATCGTGCATATTCACGGACAAACACGCAGAAAGCCGCATGCTTACCGATCAACGCCGTGCCCATATCCTCGAAACCCTGCGGCTGACAGGTCGCGCGCTGGCAAGCGAACTCGCCCGCGAACTCTCCGTCTCCGAGGATACGATCCGGCGGGACTTGCGCGACATGGCGATGGCGGGATTGCTGCGGCGGGTGCATGGCGGGGCGCTGCCTGTTTCCCCCGACCTGCCGGATTTTTCAGCCCGGCAAAGCGTCTCCACGGAGGAGAAGGCCTCGCTCGGCGCGCGCGCGGCAGCCCTGGTAAAGCCGGGGCAGATGATCTTCCTCGACGGCGGCACGACGACGGCGGAAATCGCCCGGCGATTGCCGAAGGACATGCCGCTGACCGTCGCCACCCATTCGCCGACGATTGCCGCCGAATTCGAACACCACCGGCAGATCGAGGTGATCCTGATCGGCGGGCGGCTCTACAAGCATTCCATGGTGGCGGTCGGTGCAGCGGCGATGGCGGCCATCGACGAGATCCGCCCCGACATCTTCTTCCTCGGGGTTACCGCCGTGCATCCCTCGCACGGTCTCTCCACCGGCGATTTCGAGGAAGCCGCGATCAAGCGGCATATCCTGATGGCAAGCGCCGAAACCTACGTGCCGGTGACCGAAGAGAAGATCGGCGCGCTCTCACCCTGCCTGATCGCGCCGCTCTCGAAGATCGCCGGCCTGATCGTGCCGGCAGGCATGGACTCGGAACGACTCGCCCCCTATCGCGAGGCGGGCGCGGAGGTGATCGAGGGGTGAGACCGCAAGAACCTCAATCCCCCGTGCCGGTCAGAGCATATCTCGATGGCGGACGTCCGACGAAGCGGGTGAAGGCGGTGCTGAAGGCGCTGGCGGAGCGGTAGCCGACCCGTTCGGCGATTTCCTGAACGCCGATATCGCCCTTCATGAGAAGGTTTCTCGCCAGCGTCATCCGCCAGGAAATCAGGTACTCCATGGGAGCGATCCCCATGGCGCGGCGGAAGCGCTTGAAGAATGCGGACCGGGAGAGCGCGGCTTCGCTTGCCAGTTGCTCCATCGTCCATTCCCGGGTCGGATCTTCGTGAAGCAGGCGGATGACGGGGGCGAGGCGCTCATCGCCGAGACCGCGCAGGATGCCGTGGGGTGCCGCCTCGCCCGAAGTCGAGCGTAGGGTCTCAAGGAGCAGCACTTCCAGCAGGCGGGCGAGGATCATCTCGCGCGCCGGCCTTTCGTTTCGGGCTTCGTCGGTCACGAGGCCGACGAGGGCCGACAGCCTTTCGTCTCCGCGGATATGAAAGAACCTCGGCAACAGCGAGAGGAGCAGTTTCGCATCCGGCGAGCCGAAGGAGAAATGGCCGACCAGCAGCCGCGCATTGGCGGGCGCATGGGGATCGCCGTGCCGGATCTCGCCCGGAAGCCGGGTGATCGTGCGCGGGTCCACCGTCCCGTCCAGCGTCTCCCCGCTGCCCGACATGGTGAAGTTGCACATGCCGGGAACCAGCACGAAATCGCCCGCGCGCAGATCGACCGGGGCCTCGCCTTCCACCGCAAGGCGGGACGCGCCCTCGATCACCACGCAATAGAACGGGTTTCCCGGCCCGTCGCGGGTGACGCTCCAGACGCCGCCGCCGCTGACCGCTTTCGAAAGCCCGGCACTCGGCTGCAGCAACGTGACCATCTCGGCAAGCGGATCGCTCAAACGACACTCCTGATAACGTATGAGGGACGATGCATTATGTATCGCATCCTCCATACGGTCTAGCCTTCTTTCATCCGAGACTGAAAAGGAAGACAAGCATGAAGACCGTTCTCATCACCGGGACATCCTCCGGGTTCGGGCTGGAGGCCGCGAAACTCTTTATCGACAATGACTGGAGGGTCGTGGCGACCATGCGCACACCGCGCGCCGACATCCTGCCTCCTTCGGAAAACCTCGATATCCTCGCACTCGACGTCACGGACGCCGAGAGCATCCGCAAGGCGGTCGAGGCAGCCGGCCCGATCGACGTTCTGGTGAACAATGCCGGCATCGGCTGGCTGAATGCCGTAGAGGGAACGTCGATGGACATCGTGCGCGATCTCTTCGAGACGAATACCTTCGGCACCATCGCGATGACGCAGGCGGTCCTGTCGCAGTTCCGGGAGCGCAGACAAGGGGTCGTCATCAACGTGACGTCGAGCGTGACGCTGATGCCCCTGCCGCTGCTGTCGGTCTACACCGCCAGCAAGGCCGCCGTGAATGCCTTCACGGAGAGTGCCGCGCTGGAACTCGAACCTTTCAACGTGCGCATGAAGATCGTCCTGCCGGGCCGGGCGCCGGCAACGAGCTTCGGCGACACGGCTCGATCCAGAATTCAGGCGGAAGGCGGCTTCCCGGCAGCCTATGGCTCCGTGGTCCAGTCCGTCTTCGCCAAATGGGAGGAACAGGCAGACGCGGAAATCACCCATGCCGTTGACGTGGCTCAGGCCATCTGGCGCGCCGCGACCGATCCGTCGTCGCCCATGCGCCTCCCTGCGGGCGCCGATGCTGTTGCGCTGGCCGGATAGGGGGAAGTCAGCGCCGGAACGAAAAGGGGCTAATCTGCCGCTGGCTTTGCCCACCCCGGCCGACCGGGGTCGAGCCGCGTGTCTCGACCCGTCCTTCGACCTCCCGCAAGCGGGAAGAGAGAATGGAACCGTCGCAGCATATTCCTTCTTCCCGTTCACGGGGAGAAGGTAGCGGCAGCCGGATGACAGGCTGGCCAGCGAGGAGCCGAGAAACAAAACCTCAGTCGAAGAGCACGTTGGTAACCCGCACGTCGCCGACATGCAGGCCGATCCAATTGTGCATGGCGTGGTTGGCCATGCCCATCAGGGCGGCGTATTCGGCGCTGTGCTTGTCGAAATAGCGGGCGAGAAGGGCGGCGATCATGCTTTCGGCTGCGCGGCTCGAGCCATCCTCGCACTTGACGGCAAGGGAGAGGCCCTTTTCCGGCAGGATGGCGCAGAACACGCCTTCCGCGCCGGTCTTGGCGAAGATCCTGCCGGGCGCGACCTGCATCAGCCGGGTGCAGAAACGGCCGGTGCCGGCGACATAGAAGGGTTCGGCCATGCAGGCCTCGATCAGGCGTTTCGCGGCGGCGGCGCGCTGCGGCCCGATGCCCTTGCCGGTCGCCATCTTGGCAAAGCCGCGGGCGAGGCCGACCAGCGGCACGGCATAGGTCGGGATCGAGCAGCCGTCGGTGCCGCAATTGTCGCGCGAGAGCGGCGTTCCGGTCAGGTCGGCCATCACGGCGCGAATTTCCACCTGCAGCGGATGCTCATAACCGGCATAGCCGCGCGGATCGTCGCCGGCATGGCAGCAGGCGCAGATGAACCCGGCATGCTTGCCGGAGCAGTTATTGTGAAGCGCGCTCGGCTTGTCGAGCGTGCGGGCCTGATGGATCAGCACCTTCTGTTCGAACGACCAATGGGCTCCGCATTCGAGCACGCTTTCATCCCGCCCGGCTCGCTTCAGCATGGAGGCGGCAAGTGCCGCATGCTCGTCTTCGCCGGAATGGGAGGAGCAGGCCAGCGCCAGTTCCTTCTGACCGAAGCCATAGGCATCGGCGGCACCGCTTTCGACCAGCGGCAGCGCCTGCATGGCCTTGCAGGACGAACGGGGAAAGGTCGGCGTCTCGATCGCGCCGGCGGAATAGACGACCTTGCCGTCGCCATCCACCACCACGGCGAGACCGCGATGGCGGCTCTCGACCAGCTTGCCGCGGGTGACTTCAACGGTGACGGGGTGGTGCATGGCGTGGCTCCCTGATTTGCACTTTTGCAGCTTCTTACAGCATGTCGCGCAAAAGTGCGCAGCGATTTTGCGACAACGATATGCGGGTAGAAAGGAAGCGGAAGTGCGGTCGGGCAATACGGTCGCGGTGCGCGACGACAGACCAGAGGGGGATGGCCAGGAGCATCGTTGCCTCGGGTATCGTGCGATGCCGGAGCTTGCACAGGAAGCAGGACGAAGGCGCGGCGGCAAGAACAGAGGGAGGCGCAAAAACAAAAAGAGCCGCGCGAGGCGGCTCTCCATGAGGTTTAGTCCGCTGCGGACCCGGATCATGAAACACGATCCGAAGGAAGGTTGGTCAGGCCGAGGGCTGCCCCGTCAAAACCGACACCTTTCCCATGTCAGCAACAAAGACCGAAATCTCACTAGACATTGGATCACCTTCCTTTCTCTACGTTGACCATAGTCAAAAGGTAGGTGCGTCGAGGCCGATCCGCAAGGCACGTTGTGTAACGCGGGCCGGGCATAAGTGAGTTGCAAACGGGCGGCGAGGCCTTATCATGCGCAGGCCTGACAAAATCGCGTCGGGCCAGAAGCGGTCACCGCCACTCCCTTCCCTCGCCGTTACGCCAGTTTCAGGACGATCTTGCCGATGTGTTTCGAGCTTTCCATCAGGCGATGGGATTCGACCACCTGATCGAAGGGCAATACCGAATGGATGACGGGGGCGACCTCGCCGGCCTCGATCAGCGGCCAGACCTCGGCCACGAGTTCGTCGCGAATGCCGCGCTTTTCCTCCGCCGTGCGGGGGCGCATGGTGGAGCCGGTCACTGTGAGCCGCTTGACCATGATCGGGGTGAGATCGACCTTTTCCGCCAGCGAGCCGCCAAGAAAGGCGATGATCGAGAGGCAGCCGTCCTTGGCGAGGCTGGAGAGGTTCTTCTGGAAATAAGCGGCGCCGATCATGTCGAGGATGGCGTCGACCCCGCGCCGGCTGGTTTCCTCCTTGATGACCTCGACGAAATCCTCCTCGCGATAGTTGATGGCGCGTTTCGCCCCGAGGTCGAGGCAGGCCTGACACTTTTCCGCCGAGCCGGCCGTGGCGAAGACTTCTGCTCCAAAGGCCTTCGCAAGCTGGATCGCGGTCGTGCCAATGCCTGACGTGCCGCCATGGATGAGGACGGTCTCGCCTTCCGTCAGCCCCGCCATCTGGAAGAGGTTCGCCCAAACGGTGAAGAAGGTTTCGGGAAGGGCCGCGGCCTTCACCGCATCATAACCCTTGGGAAAGGGCAGCGCCTGACCGGCCGGAACCGCGCAATATTCGGCATAGCCGCCGCCATTCGCCAGCGCGCAGACCCTGTCACCGACAGAGAATTCATCGACGCCCTCGCCGAGCGCCACGACCTCGCCGGCGACTTCCAGCCCGAGGATGGGGCTTGCATCCTTCGGCGGCGGGTAGGTGCCCTGCCGCTGCGCGACATCGGGGCGATTGACGCCGGCCGCTTCGACCCTGACGAGGATTTCGCCGGCGCGGGGTATCGGCAGCGGGCCGGTCGCGAAGGTCATCGCCTCGGGAGCGCCGAAAAAGGGAAGATCGACGTAACGCATGTTTGCAGGAAGCGACATCAACGGGTCTCCTAGGTTCTCGCGCAGGATGACAGGACATAGGACACGCCGAAGCGTCTGAAAAGGAGGCTCATTGCCGCGCGCGACAAATCGCGCTGCGGCGAGCATGACAATCGCGCAGACCGGGAGCAAAGCCGCCGTCGCAAGCGGGCGCGACCGGGCCGCGAATGCAACCCGGCGGAAGGGCGGCCCGCCTGCTTTTTACGCTGCGGACTGCTCAGCCTTGAGAATTGAAGGCGTAGAGCTCGGGGAAGGGATAATAGCGAAGCCGCTTGTCGCGGCAGCGGAAGTCGGTCTTGCTCGCGCCCAGAATGCGGCCGTCCCGGAAGGAGACACCGAGTATTGTCGGAATTTCAATCCCTCGCTGGGAGCTCCCACGAAGGCAGAAGGCATAGGTCTTCGTCGGCGGATCGAGAAGCACCACACTCGAGATCTTCGGATCGTAGATGTTGCGGGCACTGAAAGCCCCGGCTTCGAACGCCTTGATAACGGCCCTGCGCAGCGCCGGAGACGGAGGCACCTGGGAATCGGCGACGGATTGCGGAGCGCTGCTCTGGCAGCCGGCAAGCAAAAGCAGCCCGAGAAGGGGCAAAAATCGTTTCAACATCAATATACCCCACCAAATATGACCCGTTTCAGCGATACTCGCTCCAACGTATCATATCAAGGCAAAATACACTCTTAAGGATATATTAGAATTCAGCAATTTGGTGCGATGCACCGCAGGAAAAATACCTTACTCCTCCAGAGAACCGAAGGCCCTAATCACCAGGCCCGTTTCGCTTTCCTTGGCTCTCTTCTTGAGTTCGGCGATTTCGGCGCCGAGCCGGTGGATGTCGTCGATCACGAACCCCTTCGGCAGTTCGAGAACGCCGATCGAGCAGCGCATCAGCGGGAAATCCCGCTCGCGGCCATGGCGATCGTAACCGCGAATGCGACCGGCACCGCGGTCGTCTTCGGAATAGAGCTCGACCACGTCGTCGTGGAAGTCCGAAAGCAGCCGGTCGAGGATTTCGGTCAGTTCCTCGCGGCTCCAGTCGCGCACGCCGATGAAGAAATCGTCGCCGCCGACATGGCCGAGGAAATCACCCTCGGAGAAGAAATAGCGGCGCAGCAGCGCTGCGAACAGGCTGATGGCATGATCGCCCATCTGGAAGCCGTAATGGTCGTTGAACGGCTTGAAGTTGTCGAAGTCGCAATAGCAGAGATGCCGGTCGTCGTCGCCGTCGCGACCGCTGTCCTGCATGAAATCGCGAATGGCGCGGTTGCCCGGCAGGCTCGTCAGCGGGTTCTGGTCCTGCGCCGTCTTCAGCTGTTTCTCGTTGATGACGCGGATCAGCGAGGCGGCGGAGACGACACCGGCATAACGCATGTTTTCCGTCAGGATGACGCAGTCGTTGCCGTCCATGTTGGCGAAGATCGTCATCAGGCGCTCGGCATCGGCGTCGAGACCGACAATCGGAGCGCGGTCGACGAAATGCGAGATGGAGCGCTCGTAGACCTTGTTCTTCAAGAGGTCGCGACCGAAGGGCTGGTAGATATATTCCTTCAGATGGAATTCGTTGATGATGCCGCGCGGCTCGCCGTTGGCATTGAGCACCGGGAAGAAGGACTGGCGCGGATTGCGGCGAAAGAGATCGAAGACGCTGTCGATGCTCTCGTGTTCGAAGACGGTCGGCAGACGCTCGATCTGCTTGCGGATCAGCACCTCGTCGAGCGACTGGGTCGAGCGGCGAACCTTGCCGATGTCCTGCAGATGGGGAAAGGCGGGCTTCAGCTCGTTGAGCAGCGTGGTGGGGCGGGCGATGAACCAGCCCTGCACCAGATCGACGCCGAATTCCCGGCAGGCGATGAATTCCGCTTCCGTCTCGATGCCCTCGGCGATCACCCGGACGCCGAGCACGTGGCAGAAGTTGACGATGTTCTTGACCAGATGCCGCTTGCGCGGATTGCTATCCATGTCGGCGACGAAATGCCGGTCGATCTTCACATAGTCGACGGGGAAATCGCAAAGCAGCTTCATCTCGCCGTGGCCGACGCCGAAATCGTCGATCGCCAGCTTGAAGCCGGATTTCCTGAGCCGCGCCACCAGACCGGAGAATTCCGGCACGGAGGTGTTGTCGAAACGCTCGGACAGCTCGAAGCAGACCGAGGACGGCGGGATGTTCGCCTTTCTCAGATGTTCGAGAATGCTGTCGACGAGATGGTCGCCCTCGGGGATCAGGCGGACATCGAGATTGAGAAAGAGCGTGGTGTCGGAAAAATCCGGAAGGGTGGCGAACTTCGCCAGCGCCCGACTGGCGACCATCTGCTCCAGCGGCAGCAGCTGGTGGCTGGCGGCCGCCTGGTCGAGGATATCGAGCGGGGTTTCGAAACCGATCCGCTCATGACCGCGCATCAGGGACTCGTATCCGAAAACGGCGCCGGTACCGACTTCGACAATGGGTTGAAAGGCATTTTCGATGACGAGCTTGGCAAGCGCCAGCAGCTGGTCATTGGCGAAGCGACGCAAAACACCCGCTTCCACCACAGCGCCCGGGACCATTTATTTCTTCTCCAAACCTGTTTGTTTTTATAGGGGTCAGTCTGGTCCGCACTTCGTCAAGAAAACCTTTCCCGAACGTGAATGCTGTATGAAACTTTTGTGACACAAGTCACGTCACCGCTCCGGTGACGGAGAGAGGCATCAACGCCTGAGGGCAAGGCCGAGAGCAACCATCGACCAGCCCTGGACGATGAGATCGATCGCAAGGAACAGGCCGAGTATCCAGAGGCTGTTGACCGGCCAGCCAATCGCGATGATGACACCGGCAAGGGCGGTGACCACGCCGCTCAGCACGATCCAGCCCCATCCGCCGGCGCCCTTCAGCCCGAAGCCCACCCACAGGCGGACAAGACCGGCAACGATCAGGGCGGCGCCGATCAGCAGCGTCAGGATGGCCGAGGCAAGCAGCGGATTGGAAAAGGTCATGAAGCCGGCCAGCAGGTAGAGCACCCCGCTCAGGGCCCAGAACAAAACGCTTTCCCAGCCGCGCACCTGAAAGGCGTGGGCGAGATGCAGAACCCCGCCGACCAGCATCAGGGCGCCGATGTAATAGACCGAGGCGACGGTGGCGAGAAAGAGATTGGCGAGCGCGATGCCGCCGAGGATCAGCGTGAGGGCGCCCAGCGCCACCAGCCATCCCCACTTGGCGCGCAATTCGGAAAAACGGACAGGCCTGGTTTCGTCAAACATCGCGGCACCTCGTTTTTTTAATCAATTGACCTAATTGCCTACCATCGCGCTTTCAAACTCTCGTGACAATAGAAGACTTTAAATAGCGCCCGAAAGCGACGGGGACAGGTCGAAGAGTGGCGCATTTTTTATTGATTGATGAGTCAATCAAAAATAAACTGCCGGCATCGCGACGGGAAACCGGGAAGGACCCTGCATGCCGAAAATCGGGATGGAACCGGTGCGCCGCAAGGCGCTGGTCGATGCTGCGCTGCGCGCCATCGGCCATCACGGCTCGCTTTCCGTCACCATGTCGGAGATCGCCCGGCAGGCGGGCGTGTCGCCGGCGCTGGCGCATCACTATTTCGGCTCCAAGGAACAATTGCTGATCGAAACCGTGCGGGCGCTGCTGCGACAGTTGCGGGCGGATGCCGTCACCCTGCTCCGCCAGGCACGGACACCGCGCGAGCGGCTTTCGTCCGTCATCCGGGTGAGCTTCCACGCCGACCAGTTCGCCGACGAGACGGTGGCGGCCTGGCTTGCCTTCTACGTCGAGGCACAGCGTTCGGAAGAGGTCCGCCGGCTCCTGGAAATCTATGCGCGCCGGCTCAACTCCAATCTGCTTTCGGCGCTGAGACCGCTTGCGCCAGCCGATGACGCAGGCCGCATCGCGGAGGGCGCAGCCGCGATGATCGACGGGCTCTACATCCGGCAAAGTCTGAGGTCGGCACCTTCAAGCATCGAGGCGTCGGTGGCGCTGGTCGAGGACTATATCGAGGGGCAACTCAGAGTATCGGGAGGCGGAAAAGCATGAAAATGCATCGCCGGGTCGATCTGTGCGAGGGGTGTCACCAGACGGCACGCAACAAGAATACCGGGGAACGAAGCCAGTGACGCAAAAGCCGAACATTCTCATCATCATGGTCGACCAGCTCAACGGAAAGTTCTTTCCCGACGGGCCGGCGGACTTCCTGCATGCGCCGCATCTCAAGGCGCTGGCCGCCCGTTCCGCGCGGTTCCGCAACAACTATACGTCCTCGCCGCTCTGCGCCCCTGCCCGCGCCTCCTTCATGGCGGGACAGCTGCCGTCACGCACGCGGGTCTATGACAACGCCGCGGAATATGTCTCGTCGATCCCGACCTTTGCCCATCACCTGCGCCGCGCCGGCTATTACACGGCACTATCGGGCAAGATGCACTTCGTCGGGCCTGACCAGTTGCACGGTTTCGAGGACCGGTTGACCACCGACATCTATCCGGCCGATTTCGGCTGGACCCCGGATTACCGCAAGCCCGGCGAGCGCATCGACTGGTGGTATCACAACATGGGATCGGTGACGGGCGCCGGTGTGGCCGAGATCACCAACCAGATGGAATATGACGACGAGGTCGCCTTCCTCGCGAACCAGAAGATCTACCAGCTTTCCCGCGAAAACGACGACAGCGACCGCCGCCCCTGGTGTCTCACCGTTTCCTTCACCCATCCGCACGACCCCTATGTCGCCCGCCGCAAATACTGGGACCTCTATGAGGACTGCGAATATCTGATGCCGGAAATCGGCATGCTGGCAAAACAGGACCCGCATTCCGAGCGCATCCTGAAATCCTGCGACTATGCGAGCTTCGACATCACCGACGAGAACGTGCGCCGCTCGCGGCGGGCCTATTTCGCCAATATCAGCTATCTCGACGACAAGGTGGGCGAGCTGATCGACACTTTGGCCCGCACGCGCCAGCTCGACGACACGCTGATCTTCTTCTGCTCCGACCATGGCGACATGCTGGGCGAGCGGGGGCTGTGGTTCAAGATGAACTTCTTCGAGGGGTCCGCCCGCGTGCCGCTGATGATCGCCGGCCCCGGCGTGGCGCCCGGCCTGCATGTCGCACCGACCTCGAACCTCGACGTGACGCCGACGCTGTGCGATCTCGCCGGTATTTCCATCGACGCGATCATGCCGTGGACCGATGGCATCAGCCTCAAGGGCATGATCGACGGCATTGAGCGCACCGCCCCCGTGCTGATGGAATATGCGGCGGAGGCCTCCTACGCGCCGCTCGTCGGCATTCGCGAGGGCAAGTGGAAATACGTCCATTGCGAACTCGACCCGGAACAACTCTTCGATCTGGAGGCCGATCCGCTGGAGCTTCATAACCTCGCCGCCGATCCGGCCTATGCCGAAGTTCTCGCCGGCTTCCGGGCCAGGCGCGAGGCGCGCTGGAACATGGCCGAATTCGACGCCGCCGTGCGCGAGAGCCAGGCGCGGCGCTGGGTGGTCTACGAGGCGCTCAGAAACGGCGCCTACTTCCCCTGGGATTACCAGCCTTTGCAGAAGGCGTCCGAGCGCTACATGCGCAATCACATGAACCTCGACAATCTCGAGGAATCCAAACGCTATCCGCGCGGAGAATGACAATGAAAGCCCAGCCCCCCGCCTCCCATTTCATCGACGGCGAATATGTCGAAGACACCGACGGCGCCGTCATCGAGAGCATCTATCCGGCAACCGGCGAAGTGATCGCCAAGCTGCATGCGGCAACGCCCGCCATCGTCGAGAAGGCGATTGCGTCTGCCAAGCGTGCGCAGAAGGACTGGGCGGCGATGAGCCCGATGGCGCGCGGCCGCGTGCTCAAGCGCGCCGCCGAGATCATCCGTGAACGCAACCGCGAGCTTTCCGAGCTCGAAACGCTCGACACCGGCAAGCCGATCCAGGAAACCATCGTCGCAGACCCGACCTCGGGCGCGGACGCCTTCGAATTCTTCGGCGGGGTCGCACCGGCCGCGATGAACGGCTCGCACATTCCGCTCGGCGGTGACTGGGCCTATACCAAGCGCGTGCCGCTCGGCGTCTGCGTCGGCATCGGCGCATGGAACTATCCGCAGCAGATCGCCTGCTGGAAGGGGGCGCCCGCCCTCGTCGCCGGCAATGCCATGGTGTTCAAGCCTTCGGAAACGACGCCGCTCGGCGCGCTGAAGATCGCCGAAATCCTGATCGAGGCCGGCCTGCCGAAGGGCGTCTACAACGTCATCCAGGGCGACCGGGAGACCGGCCCGCTGCTCGTCAATCACCCCGATGTCGCCAAGGTGTCGCTGACCGGTTCGGTTCCGACCGGCCGCAAGGTGGCGGCGGCCGCTGCCGGCGGACTGAAGCATGTGACGATGGAACTCGGCGGCAAGTCGCCGCTGATCGTGTTTGACGACGCCGATGTCGAAAGCGCGATTTCCGGCGCCATGCTCGGCAACTTCTATTCGACCGGACAGGTCTGCTCGAACGGCACGCGCGTCTTCGTGCAGAAGGCTATCAAGGAAAAATTCCTCGCCCGCCTGAAGGAACGCACCGAGGCGATCCTGATCGGCGATCCGCAGAAGGAAGAGACCCAGATGGGACCGATGGTTTCCTGGGCGCAGCGCGAGAAGGTTCTCGGCTATATCGAGAAGGGCAAGGCCGAGGGCGCGACGCTCATCACCGGCGGTGGCATTCCGAACAACGTCTCCGGCGAGGGCTATTTCGTCCAGCCGACCGTATTCGCCGACGTGACCGACGACATGACCATCGCACGCGAGGAAATCTTCGGGCCGGTGATGTGCGTGCTCGATTTCACCGATGAAGCGGAAGTGCTGGAACGCGCCAATTCCAGCGAGTTCGGCCTCGCCGGCGGCGTGTTCACCGCCGACCTTTCCCGCGCCCACCGGGTGGTCGACCAACTCGAGGCCGGGACGCTGTGGATCAACACCTACAACCTCTGCCCGGTCGAAATCCCGTTCGGCGGCTCCAAGCAGTCCGGCTTCGGCCGCGAAAACTCGCTCGCGGCCATCGAGCACTATTCCGAACTCAAGACCGTCTATGTCGGCATGGGCAAGTGCGAGGCGCCGTATTGAGAAGGTTTCGGCTGATCTCCCCCCTTGAGGGGGAGATGTCGGCCTAGCCGACAGAGGGGGGTGTCCGGCCTCTCGCTCGTGGTTAGCCCCTCCGCCCTGCCGGGCATCTCCTCCTCAAGGGGGAGATCGGCAAGCGGCAAAGATCCCGCGACCCCATAACGGTTTTGCGAGAGCAAACGGGAGGGGGAAAGGATAGGCAAGTTTTTGGATTTGCCCCTCACCCTGGCCCCTCCCGCTTGCGGAGAGAAAGTGGCGGCAGCCGGATGAGGGGCAGCAAGGTCAGTTTTTGGGGAACGACATGCTAAACGCAGATTTCATCATCATCGGTTCCGGCTCGGCGGGTTCGGCCATGGCCTACCGGCTGTCCGAAGACGGCAAGCATACGGTCATGGTGCTCGAATATGGCGGGTCGGATGCCGGGCCGTTCATCCAGATGCCGGCGGCGCTCGCATGGCCGATGAGTATGAAGCGCTATAACTGGGGCTATCTCTCCGAGCCCGAGCCGAACCTCAACAACCGGCGCATCACCGCGCCGCGCGGCAAGGTGATCGGCGGTTCGTCCTCGATCAACGGCATGGTCTATGTGCGCGGGTCCGCGGAAGACTATACCCGCTGGGAAGAGGCCGGCGCAAAGGGTTGGGGTTATGCCGACGTGCTGCCCTACTTCAAACGCATGGAGAACTCGCACGGCGGGCAGGACGGCTGGCGCGGCACCGACGGTCCCTTGCACGTCCAGCGCGGGCCGGTGAAAAACCCGCTGTTCAAGGCCTTCGTCGAGGCCGGCAAGCAGGCGGGTTTTGAGACCACGGAGGACTATAACGGCGAGAAGCAGGAAGGCTTCGGCCTGATGGAGCAGACCATCTGGAAGTCGCGCCGCTGGTCCGCCGCCAATGCCTATCTGAAACCGGCGCTGAAGCGTCCGAATGTCCAACTGGTGCGCTGCTTCGCCCGCAGGATCGTGATCGAGAACGGCCGTGCGGTCGGCGTGGAAATCGAGCGTAATGGCAAGATCGAAGTAGTGAAGGCGAACCGCGAGGTGATCGTCGCGGCATCGTCGTTCAACTCGCCGAAGCTGCTGCTGCTCTCCGGCATCGGGCCGGCCGCACATCTGAAGGACATGGGCATCGAGGTGAAGCTCGACCGTGCCGGCGTCGGCGCCAATCTGATGGACCACATGGAGTTCTATTTCCAGCAGGTCGCGACCAAGCCGGTATCGCTCTATTCCTGGCTGCCGTGGTTCTGGCAGGGGGTCGCCGGTGCGCAATGGCTGTTTTCCGGCACCGGGCTCGGCGCCTCCAACCAGTTCGAATCTTGCGCCTTCGTACGCTCGGCGCCGGGCGTCAAGCAGCCAGACATCCAGTATCACTTCCTGCCTGTCGCGATTTCCTATGACGGCAAGGCGGCGGCCGACAGCCATGGTTTCCAGGTACATGTCGGCTACAACCACTCGAAGTCGCGCGGCAGCGTGACGCTGCGGTCGTCCGATCCGATGGCCGATCCGGTGATCCGCTTCAACTACATGAGCACCGAGGAGGACTGGGTGAAGTTCCGCCACTGCGTGCGGCTTACCCGCGAGATCTTCGGCCAGAAAGCCTTCGATCCCTATCGCGGCTCGGAAATCCAGCCGGGCGAACATGTGCAGACAGACGAGCAGATCGACGAATTCCTGCGCGAGCATCTGGAAAGCGCCTATCACCCCTGCGGTACCTGCAAGATGGGTTCGAAGGACGATCCCATGGCGGTGGTCGATTCCGAATGCCGTGTCATCGGCGTCGAAGGCCTTCGCGTCGCGGATTCGTCCATCTTCCCGGATATCACCTACGGCAACCTCAACGGCCCGTCGATCATGACCGGCGAAAAGGCCTCCGACCACATCCTCGGCAAGCAGCCCCTGCCCCGCTCCAACCAGGAACCGTGGATCAACCCGCGCTGGGAGACCAGCGACAGATGAAATGACAAAAGCCGTCATCGACGGGTGACGGCACTTGTCTTCTGCCAAGTTGGGGGTTTAAGGCTTAGGGCCTGTGCCCGGCCGGAGAGTAGGTTCATTGCTTCAGCGCCCCGGCGCCGCAATTTCCGCTCCGCCGAGATGCAAAGCCCATGCCGAACAATTACAAAAAATCGAAACTGCTGCGGCGATCCCGCGTGATGTGGGGTTCCTGGCGGGTATGGAAGCCGCGCGCCGTGTTCTGGGCGGGGGCGTTCGCGATCGGCATCATCTCGGTTGCCTTCGCCAAGCTCGCCGATGGCGCGCAACATCTGTTCCACGGCGTGCTCAATGCGGGACAATGGTCGTTCCTGCTGCCGCTTGTCCTGACGCCGCTCGGTTTTGCTCTCTGTTCCTGGCTGGCGGTCACGGTTTTTCCGGCGTCGCAGGGCTCCGGCATTCCACAGGCTATCGCCGCGCGGCATCTGCGCGGCGATGAGGAACGCAGACGACTGCTTTCGCTCAGGCTCGTGCTCGGCAAGATCCTGCTGACGGTGAGCGGGCTCTTCTTTGGCGCATCGATCGGGCGCGAAGGTCCGACTGTTCAGGTCGGTGCCTCCATCATGCTTCTCTCCGCCCGCATCGGCGGAATGGCGCAGGCTCAAGGCCTCATCCTCGCCGGTTCGGCAGCCGGCATCGCCGCCGCCTTCAACACGCCGCTTGCCGGCATCGTCTTCGCCATCGAGGAAATGGGCCGCACCTACCAGTCGCGGGCAAACAGCCTCGTGCTGACCGCCGTGATCCTTTCCGGCATCTCGGCTCTCGGGCTTGTCGGCAGCTACACCTATTTCGGCGCAACCTCGCTTTCGGTCGGAACGGCGCGCGAATGGTTCGCCGTCATTGCCTGCGGCGTCATCGGCGGCGCGTTCGGCGCGATGTTTTCGGCAGGCGCGCTTCGACTGTCGCAACGGATCAAGCGATGGGTGCAGACGGCCCCGCTGAAGCGCAGCGTGGCCGTTGCCGCCGGTTGCGGGCTACTCGTCGCCGTCATCGGCGTTGCGGCCGGCGGGAGCACCTTCGGCACAGGATATGAGCAGGCACGCGGCGCCATCGAGGGCGATGCCCTACCTTACGGCTATTTCGCGGCCAAGCTCGCTGCAACCTTCCTGTCGATGGTTTCGGGCATTCCGGGCGGCATCTTCGCGCCGTCGCTCTCGGTCGGCGCAGGGCTTGGCAGTAGCATCGGCCAGTTGCTCGGGGTCAGCATCGGGCTTGCCGCCGTGCTCGGCATGGCCGGTTACTTCGCCGGCGTGGTGCAGGCGCCGATGACGGCATTCGTCATCATCCTCGAAATGACGGACAGCCACGAAGGCATCATCAGCCTGATGGCCGCGGCCATGCTCGGCTACGTGACCTCGCGCATGATCTCGCGCGAACCGCTCTATCATGGCCTCTCCCGCGCCTGGATCGCCGAAGGCGTGCGCCTCAAGCGCGCACTGGCCAAGGCGGATAATGAAGCGACCTGAGCCGCGGGTGAGCTCTCATCAGCGCCGGCCTTACAGCGGAAAGGCTGATAAAACGCGTTCTGGCCCGGATAGAAGCGTTGGACGGTCGTCGCCATAGCATTGAAAAGCCTTGGTGTTTGGTCCAGATACCGAAAGGTCAATGTTAGAGAGAAAACGAATGAACACGACGAAGCGTATCCTTATTTCCCTTCTGATCGGTCTTGCCGTTGCAGGCGGCGCCATGGTGAAGGACAAGATGACGAACGCCGAATGGGTGGTCTCGCCGGAGCAGATCGCCGAAGCCAAGGCACAGGGGAAGGTCGGTTTCGAGAGTTCACCCGGCACCGTTACCGTCCTGCCTATCCGCAGCGAGAAAGCCGACATCCTGCCGCTGACATGGGCGATCTTCGGAATTGCCGCTGCGGCAGCGTCCTTCGTCGTGCTCCGCCGCAAATCGGCGTGACATCTGGATCAGTCTGGGTGACTTGATGCGAAACTTCGATTGAAACGGGAACTGGTGCAGCAGAGGTCTTGATGACCTTTGCCTGCCCGGTCTCCATGTTCTGGTAAAGGGCCGGTCCGAGACCGGCCTTTCTTATTTGGTACGCTGAGAGAGGTACGCCTTACTTCCGGAACAGCTTCCACCGCGTCGGGCGGAAGCGGATTTCGGCGCCGACGGCGACCGGGGCGTCGAGCGGCACTTCGACCTCCAGGTGATATGGCTCGTGGCCCTCATTGGCGATGTCGATTTCCGCGATGCGCGTGCCTGCGAGACGGCGGCAGGCCGTTACCTTGCCGTAGAGCGACGTCTTGTCATCGCTGATTGCCACGTCCTGCGGGCGGAAGAACAGCTCCCCTGCGCCGTCAGTCCCCTGTTCGGAGATGTTGATCGGCTCGCCCTGGAATAGCACGGTATTGTCGCGGACGGTGACCGGAATATGGGAGGATTCGCCGATGAAAGAGAAGACGAAGGGCGAGTTCGGCGTGTCGTAGACGTCGTCGGCAGAGCCCACCTGTTCCACCTTGCCCTGGCTCATGACGACGACGCGGTCGGCAAGTTCGAGGGCCTCTTCCTGGTCATGGGTGACGAAGAAGGTGGTGTGGCCGGTGCGGTCATGGAATTCCTTCAGCCAGCGGCGCAGTTCCTTGCGCACCTTGGCGTCGAGCGCGCCGAAAGGCTCATCGAGCAGCAGCACCGTCGGTTCGATCGCCATGGCGCGGGCAAGCGCCACGCGCTGCCGCTGGCCGCCGGAAAGCTGGGCCGGATAGCGCTTCTCAAGGCCGGTCAGGTGCACCATGTCGAGCAAGTCCGCCACGCGCTTGCGGATTTCGCCCGCCGGCGGTCGTGTCGCCTTCGGGCGCACCTTGAGACCGAAGGCGATGTTGTCGGCGACGGTCATGTGGCGGAAGAGCGCATAGTGCTGGAAGACGAAGCCGATATGGCGCTCCTGCACGGTCTTTTCCGAGGCGTCCTCCTCGCCGAAGAAGATCTGGCCGGCGGTCGGCTGTTCGAGACCGGCGATCAGGCGCAGAAGCGTCGTCTTGCCCGAGCCCGATGGACCGAGCAGCGCGATGAGTTCGCCGGAGCGGATCGACAGGGAAATGTCGTGCAAAGCCGGGAACTGGCCAAACTCCTTGCGGATATTCTTGATGGTTACATCCATGGGGAGAGACCTTTCAGTGTTTGCGGCTTGCCGCGATTTCGTCGCCGTAGTGCAGCTCGAGAATGGACTTGAGCGCCAGCGTGACGAGGGCAAGGAGAGCCAGAAGCGTCGAGACCGCGAAGGCCGCGACGAAGTTATATTCGTTGTAGAGAACCTCGATGTGCAGCGGCATGGTTTCCGTCAGGCCGCGGACATGGCCGGAGACGACGGAGACGGCGCCGAACTCGCCCATGGCGCGGGCGTTGCAGAGAAGCACGCCATAGAGCAGGCCCCATTTGATGTTGGGCAGCGTCACATACCAGAAGGTCTGCCAGCCGGTGGCGCCGAGCGAAATCGCCGCCTCCTCGTCGCCCGAACCCTGTTCCTGCATCAGCGGGATCAGTTCGCGGGCGATGAAGGGGAAGGTCACAAAGACGGTCGCAAGCACGATGCCCGGCACGGCGAAGATGATCTCGATGCCGTAGCTTTTGAGCCAGGGACCGAGAAGCCCCTGCGCGCCGAAGAGCAGCACGTAGACCAGACCGGAAATGACTGGCGAAATCGAGAACGGCAGGTCGATCAGGGTAATCAGGAAGGTCTTGCCGCGGAATTCGAATTTGGCGATCGCCCAGGCGGCGGCGATGCCGAAGACGAGATTGAGCGGCACGGCAATCGCGGCGACGGTGAGCGTCAGGCGGATGGCCGAGACGGCGTCCGGCTCGGCCAGCGAGACGAAAAACTCCTCGGCGCCCTTGCGAAAGGCCTCGACGAAGACAGCGACCAGCGGCAGCACGACGACGAGCAGCATGAAGGCGACGGCGATTGCGGTCAGCACCCAGCGCCAGACCGGCGTTTCGGTTGCGGCTTCATGGAAGCTGGGACGGGAGGCGCGGGCCTTATCGGACATTGCTGTACCTCCTGCGGCTCCACATCTGCAGAAGATTAATCAGCAGCAGCATTGCGAACGAAATCACCAGCATGATCGAGGCGATGGAGGTTGCGCCGGCATAATGGAACTCCTCCAGCCGGATGACGATCAGCAGCGGCGCGATCTCCGAGACATAGGGAATGTTGCCGGCGATGAAGATGACCGAACCGTATTCCCCGACGGCGCGAGCAAAGGCGAGCGCGAAGCCGGTCAGGATCGCGGGGACGAGCGCCGGCAGCACGACGTGCAGCAGCGTCTGGAAGCGGTTGGCGCCGAGGGTGGCGGCGGCTTCCTCGACCTCGCGGTCAAGCTCCTCCATCACCGGCTGCACGGTGCGCACGATGAAGGGAAGGCCGACGAAGATCAGGGCGACCACGATGCCGGCGGGCGTAAACGCGATCTTGATGCCGAGCGGCGCGAACAACTGGCCGATCCAGCCTTTCGGCGCGTAGAGCGCGGCAAGCGAAATACCGGCGACCGCGGTCGGCAGCGCGAAGGGCAGATCGATCACCGCATCGAGCAGGCGGCGGCCGGGGAAGCTGTATCGCACCAGCACCCAGGCGGTCACGACGCCGAACACCACGTTGATGCCGGCGGCAATCAGCGCCGAACCGAAGCTGACCTCCAGCGACCGGAGCGTCCGTTCATCGAGAGCTATGGAAATGAATTCCTGCCAGCCCAGTTCGGCGGAGCGCCAGATCAGGGCAGCAAGCGGGATCAGGATGATCACCGTGAGGTAGAAGATGGTATAACCGAGCGTCAGGCCGAAGCCCGGCAGAATGCTCGGCTGTCGCCAGTTTTTCATGAATGTTCCCGTCATCGCGTCATCGCGCTTTTCATCATGCCTGCAAATCTTCATGCGACAAGCCCCGACCGTTCAAGATCGGGGCCTGCCGTTCGGGAGGATCGTCGATTTATTTGGCGGGCTTGTAGATCTGGTCGAAGATGCCGCCGTCGCCGAAGTGGGTCGGCTGCGCCTTGGCCCAACCGCCAAAGATCGGATCGTCGATGGTGACGAGTTCCAGCTTCGGCAGCTTCAACTGGTCGGCGGGAACGAGTTCCGGCTTTGACGGGCGGTAGAAGTGCTTGGCGGCGATCGTCTGGCCTTCGGCCGAGTAGAGATATTCGAGATAGGCGTCGGCGACCTTGCGGGTGCCCTTGGCGTCGGCATTGCCGTCGACGACGGTGACCGGCGGCTCAGCCAGGATCGAGAGCTTCGGCACGACGATGTCGAAGCTGTCCTCGCCGAATTCGGCGCCGGCGAGATAGGCCTCGTTTTCCCAGGCGATCAGCACGTCGCCGATTTCGCGCTGGGCAAAGGTGACCGTCGAACCGCGGGCGCCGGTATCGAGGACCGGAGCGCGCTTGTAGAGCTCGGCGATATATTCCTTGATCTTGGTCTCGTCGCCGTTGAACTCCTTGTTCGCCCAGGCCCAGGCGGCCAGATAGTTCCAGCGGGCGCCGCCCGAGGTCTTCGGGTTCGGCGTGACGATCTGCACGTCGCCCTTCACGAGATCGCCCCAGTCGTGGATGCCCTTCGGGTTGCCCTTGCGGACCAGGAAGACGATGGTGGAGGTGTAAGGAGAGGAATTGTTGGGCAGGCGTTTGCGCCAGTCCGCCGGGATCTTGTTCGTCGCCTTGGCGATGGCGTCGATGTCGCCTTCGAGAGCGAGCGTCACCACGTCGGCATCAAGGCCGTCGATGACGGAACGGGCCTGCTTGCCGGAACCGCCATGGGATTGCTGGATGGTAACGGTCTCGCCGGTTTCCGCTTCCCAGTGCTTGGCGAAGGCGGCGTTGTATTCCTTGTAGAACTCGCGCGTCGGGTCATACGACACATTGAGGAGCGTCGTGTCCGCGTAAGCCATGGTGGCGGCGCTTGCGCTCAGGGAGAGACCGACCAGAAGGCCGCTTACCTGTTTCAGAAAGCTGTTCTTCAGAAAGCTGTTCATGGCACTCGTTCCTTTCCTCGTTATCCCTATCGTTAACTCTACCGGTCAGGTCGTGTTAGTCAACGCGGCCGGAAAAATAGCAAAACAGTACCTCCATGCTGTGTCGGCCGGAAAATGATGGCCCAAGATGCGCATCTTCGGCGGAGAAAATCGTTCGCCAAAGCGGCCTTCCGCAGAAAAACCGCTTTCGCAAAATTGCACACAAACACGCTTCGACGACAGTTTTTTGCGTTGCAGCGTTATTTCAGCGATCAATTCGTCGGTTCGGGAACGGTCGGCGATCCGGCATCTTCACCGAGCGCATCGGCGAATGTGGTGGAGAACAGCACGGCCCGGGTTTCGTCCGCGACACGGGCAAAGACGTGCCGGATTTCACAGTCGCTCTCGCCGTCGCAATCCTCGCATCGGCGATAGGCAGTGAGCGAAAGACAGGGCAAGGGCGCAATCGGTCCGTCGATCAGGCGCAGCACTTCGCCATAGGAAATCTCGGACGCAGGACGCAGCAAAAGGTAACCGCCCTGCTTTCCGCGACGGCTTTCTACAAAGCCTGCCCGCTTGAGATCGAGAAGGATCTGCTCGAGAAACTTCTTCGGGATCTTCTGGCGGTCGGCAATATCGGAAATCTGCACGGGGTCGCCGGCCTCCGCACGGGCCAGCAAGGCCAGCGCCCGAAGCGCATATTTCGCCTTTTGGGAAATCATCTGGTATCACCACTCGACGCGGACACGTCTCCACATCCCGCCGGGATAAAGGAGTTCGCACGTTTTTTCAAATTCCTGCCCCCGTTCCGAACGGGTTTGCCTATCCCAACATTAAGTCTATTGATTTTGTAGAGATACTGCTTTATGACTTGGTTCCGCCGGCCCCCGACGTCCGGCACGAAAAACCGCCGCGCGACAAAACCGGGACGAATTCCCGTCTTTATTCGCGTGAAGAGAGATATTTGCTCTTCATCTTCGTCTGCTTGAAAGGCAATTCCTGTTCGCGCCCCGCGAAATACGGAATAATCCGAGCCATCAGCAGGAAGAGAATTATGAGCATTCAAAATTCCCCCGAAGCCATCGCATCCCTGGATACCGCTCTTGCCAAGGCCGACCTCACGGAACGGCTGCGTCTTGTTGCAGCGCTCGGCGGGCGCGCCGTCTTCACCACCAGCCTCGGCATCGAGGATCAGGTCATCACCGCGGCCATAGGGCTTGCCGGCCTGCCGATCGAGGTGGCGACGCTGGAGACCGGCCGGCTGTTCAAGGAAACGGTCGATTTGATCGCCGAGACCGAGGAACGCTTCGGCATCACCATCGCAAAGTTTCGGCCCGAACAGGACGACATCGACGCCTATGCGGCAAAATACGGCCTGAACGGCTTCTATGAAAGCGTCGAAGCCCGCCATGCCTGCTGTCATGTGCGCAAGCTGGTGCCGCTCGGCAAGGCGCTGGCCGGCGCCGCCGTCTGGGTCACTGGCCTGCGCCGCGCGCAATCGGGCAACCGCGCCACAACGCCGTTTGCCGAATACGATGCGGAGCGCAACCTCATCAAGGTGAACCCGCTGGCCGACTGGTCGATCGAAGAGATCGACGCTTATGTCGAGGCCCAGGCGGTTCCGACCAATCCGCTGCACAAGCGCGGTTACCCCTCCATCGGCTGCGAGCCCTGCACGCGGGCGATCAAGCCGGGCGAACCGGAACGCGCGGGGCGCTGGTGGTGGGAGAACGACGAAAAGCGCGAATGCGGTCTGCACGTGCCCGAAGCGGCGGCAACGCCGATAGCCTCCACCATCGCCTGAGCAAACAAGCCACAAGGCAACCGAGAACGGATCCGGCCTCCCGGATCAACAGGACAGTACAATGCACCATTCCGAGTTCGATCCGCATTCCAAGGACACGCCGGCCAAGCCGCCGCTCGATCCGCATCTGAAGGCGCTGGAAAACGAGGCCATCCACATCTTCCGGGAGGTGGCCGCCGAGTTCGACAAGCCGGTCATGCTCTATTCCATCGGCAAGGACAGCTCCGTGCTGCTGCATCTGGCGCGCAAGGCCTTCTATCCGGGCCGGGTGCCGTTCCCGCTGCTGCATGTCGACACAGGCTGGAAGTTCAGGGAAATGATCGCGTTTCGCGACGAGATGGTGGAGCGCTACGATCTCGACCTGATCGTGCACACCAATCCACGCGGTGCAGCCGAGAACATTACGCCCTTCACCCACGGTTCGGCGCTCTATACCGACATCATGAAGACCGAGGCGCTGCGCCAGGCGCTCGACGCCGGCCAGTTCGATGCCGCCTTCGGCGGCGCTCGCCGCGACGAGGAGGCAAGCCGCGCCAAGGAGCGCATCTACTCCTTCCGCACGCCCGACCACCGCTGGGACCCGCGCAACCAGCGCCCGGAACTGTGGAACATCTATAACGGCATGATCCGCAAGGGCGAGAGCGTTCGCGCCTTCCCGCTGTCCAACTGGACCGAGGTCGATATCTGGCGCTACATCCAGGCGGAAGACATTCCGCTGGTGCCGCTCTACTACGCCGCAAAGCGCCCCTTCGTCGAACGCGACGGCATGATGATCCTCGCCGAGGACCCGCGGCTCGAACTCCTGCCCGGCGAAGTGAAGCAGGAAGGCATGATCCGCTTCCGCACACTCGGCTGCTTCCCGCTTACCGGCGCCATCCGCTCGCACGCAACGACGCTGGAAGACGTGATCGCCGAGCTTGAAATCGCAACCGTGTCCGAGCGCCAGGGCCGGGCCATCGACCGCGACCAGTCGGGTTCGATGGAGAAGAAGAAACGCGAAGGATATTTCTGAGATGACCGCAAGCGTAACCGTACTCGCCACAGCGCTTCCCGAGGCACAGCCGGCTCCCGTCACCCGCGATTCGCGGCCGCTGAGGCTCATCACCTGCGGCTCGGTGGACGACGGCAAGTCGACGCTGATCGGCCGTCTCCTGTGGGACACCAAGGCGGTCAAGGAAGACCAGGCCGCGACGCTGCGCCGGGAATCCTCCGGCAAACAGAACGATCTCGGCCTGCCCGATTTCGCGCTGCTGCTCGATGGCCTGCAGGCCGAACGCGAACAGGGCATCACCATCGATGTCGCCTATCGCTATTTCTCCTCGGAGAAGCGCTCGTTCATCGTCGCCGACACGCCCGGCCATGAGCAGTATACCCGCAACATGGCAACCGGCGCCTCGACCGCCGATCTCGCCGTGCTGCTCGTCGATGCGCGCGCCGGCCTTCTGGAGCAGACCCGCCGCCACGCCACCATCGCCTCGCTGATGGGGATCAAGCAGTTCGTTCTGGCGGTCAACAAGATCGACCTGACCAATTACGACCGCGCCGGCTTCGAGGCGATCTCGAACGAATTCCGCACGCTCGCCCTTTCGCTCGGCGTGCGCCAGGTCACCGCCATCCCGATGTCGGCGCTGAAGGGCGAAAACGTCGTCTATTCCGGCGATGCCGTCATGCCCTGGTATGACGGTCCGACGCTGGTCGAAGCGCTGGAACTCGCCACGCTGCGTTCGGCCCAGACCACCGGGTTCCGCCTTCCCGTGCAGCGGGTCAGCCGTCCGGGCGAAAGCTTCCGCGGCTATCAGGGCACGGTTGCCGGCGGCGCGGTGAAGCCGGGCGATGGCGTCGCCATCCTGCCGTCGGGCCAGATCGCCAACGTCAAGCAGATCGTCACCTTCGACCTCGTGCGCAACGCCGCCGTCGCGGGCGACGCCATCACGCTGGTGCTCGACCGTCAGGTCGACGTTTCGCGCGGCGACATGATCGTCTCGCTCGACAGCCAGCCGCAGACGGGCCTTGCCTTCGACGCGCAGATCGTGGCGCTGCAGCCGGACGGCATCCAGCCGGGCAAGCGCTACTGGCTGAAGAGCGGTTCGCGCCGCCAGCGCGTTGTGGTGCAGCCCGTCTCCCAGCTCGACCTGAAATCTGGCAAGTGGAACCACGCCGACACACTGCCGATGAACGCCATCGGCAAGGTGCATCTCGCCTTCGACGAAACCGCGATCTTCGATCCTTACGAGCAGAACCGGGCGACCGGCGCCTTCATCCTGATCGATCCGGACACCAACAATACGGTGGCCGGCGGCATGGTGACGGCGAAGCGTTCCGACCTCGGCGCGCTGAATGCCAATGATGGCCGGGTCATCCTGTCGCTGCCGGCCGATCTTGCCGAGCAGCTGATGGCGACCGAACTGCTCGCCAGCCGCCGCGACGAAGTGGAAACGCGCCGCATCACCAATGCGGCCGCCCGCGACCTGTTCGACGGGCTGGACGGGTAATCACTTCCGGTTTTCGATATCTGCGACGGGTAGCGAAAGCTAGCCGCCGTCAGACTGCTGACAAACACCCTTTCAGATTGTTTTTTGTGACGACAGTGCCACGCCCACTGTCGTCATTCCGGCCAGCGCGATCAAGTCCTTGATCGCAGAAGAGTCTTTTGCGCGATCGACATCGCACCGCTGGATGCCGGAACAGGTCCGGCATGACGGAAAAGGATGCATCGTCTTTCAATAAAGACCTTTGTCAGCAATCCGGCGGCGGGTCGCGAAAGCCGCCCACCGTTTTCGGTTCAGGGGATGGTGCCTTCCCCCTCACCTTACACCACCATGTCGAACACGAGCACGCCCGACAGGCCGCCATCGGTGGCGCGGACGATCCGTTCGCCGGCTGCGATGTGGTCGGGATGGCGGAGATAATAGTCGCGCACCGTCTCGTCCTCGAAGGTGACGACGAAGCCGTCGAGATAGCCGCCGTTCAGCCCTTCCGGCGAGACATTCGGCCCGTATTTCACGTCGACCATGCCGGGCACGACCTCCTTCAGCGCAACGATGGCATCGTAGATCGCCTGCTTTTCGGCGGCTTGCGTGGCGGCCTTGAAACGCAGGAACACGCTGTGCTGAATCATGGATGTCTCCCTTCCTTGTCGTTGGCCGAAGGATAGGGAGAATGGTCCGGTTGGCAAGGCGGGAATGCGACGCGAGGGTTCGTTCGCGGCAACGACCAGTGCGGGTGCGCGGCGGGGACGCCGAAGATCGGTGTTTTCGCCCGATCACGGACGGACGTTCACTTGCCCTGCAACAGCGCCTTGCCGAGATTGGGTTTCTTGAAGGGTTCCATGCCCTTTCGGGCGAGTTCGTCGGCGCGTTCGTTTTCCGGGTGGCCGGCATGGCCCTTGACCCAGTGCAGCGTCACCTTGTGCTTGTTGCGGGCTTCCTCAAGCTGCTGCCAGAGTTCGGCATTCTTCACCGGCTTCTTGTCGGCGGTCTTCCAGCCGTTCTTCTTCCAGCCGAAGATCCACTTGGAGATGCCGTCTTTCACATAGGCGCTGTCGGTGTAGAGATCGACCTCGCAAGGGCTCTTCAGGGCGTTCAGCGCGGAGATCGCGGCCATCAGTTCCATGCGGTTGTTGGTGGTCTCGGCCTCGCCGCCGAAGAGTTCCTTCTCGGTCTCGCCATAGCGCAGGATCGCGCCCCAGCCGCCGGGGCCGGGATTTCCAGAGCATGCGCCATCGGTGAAGATATCAACGTGCTTCATGCGCGAAGTCCATATTCGGCGGCAGATGCGACCTGCCGGTGGAAGCGCAGCTTCTTCAGGTATTCGAGCGGGTCCTTCTTCACCACCAGCGCGCCTTCCGGCGTGGTCAGCCAGTCATAGAGGCGCGTCAGGAAGAAGCGCAGCGCCGAGCCGCGCGACAGGATCGGCAGCGCCGCCGCCTCGGCTTGCGAGAGCGGCCGCACTGACTGGTAGCCCTCGATCATCGCCATGCCCTTGGTGATGTTGTAGGCGCCGTCCTTCTCGAAGCACCAGGCGTTGATGCAGATCGACAGGTCGTAGACGAGGAAGTCGTTGCAGGCGAAATAGAAGTCGATGAGGCCGGACAGATCGTCGTTCAGGAAGAAGACGTTGTCCGGAAAGAGATCGGCATGGATGACGCCGTCCGGCAGATTCTTCGGCCAGTTCTGCGAAAGGAAGGCGATCTCGCCGCCGATCTCGTCCTCCAGCCCTTTTTCCACCTCGTCGGCGCGGTCCTTCGACCTGGCCCAGAGCGTCTTCCAGCCTTCGAGCGACAGGGCGTTGGGGCGCTTCAGCGCAAAGCCTTCGCCTGCGACATGCATCTGGGCGAGCGCCTTGCCGACCTCGCGGCAGTGCTTCGCTTCCGGTTTTCTCAGCCACATGCCCTCGAGGAAGGAAATGAGCGCCGCCGGGCGGCCGGAAAGCTCCCCGAGAAGAGCGCCGTCCTTGCGCGGCAGGGGCAGCGGGCAGGAAAGCCCGCGATCCGCCAGATGCTGCATCAGGCCGAGGAAGAAAGGCAGATCGTTCTTCTCCACCCGCTTTTCATAGAGCGTCAGGATCAGCGGTCCCGTGGAGGTGTGCAGCAGGAAATTGGAATTCTCCACGCCCTCGGCGATGCCCTTGTAGGACAGGAGTTCGCCCGCTTCGTATTCGGCGAGAAACGCCTTGAGGTCGGTTTCGGTGATATCGGTATAGACTGCCACTTCTTATGTCCCGCGATCCGTTCCGTGCTGCCGGCAATGATAGCGCAAGGCATACACAGGGGGATGGACGAGTGCCAGTCCCGGAACGACACGAGGCACAGGTTTCGGAGGCGGAAAAGAACGTCCGACCACGTCAAAAGGCAAGCGAGAGCGATACGTCCTTATCTTCCGTCTCCTTCGCCCACCCCTGATCCCGGTCGCGGACATAGCTGCGCGGCGAGCAACCCATGATCCGCTTGAACGCAGTGCTGAAGGCGGCTTCCGATTCATAACCCAGCGCCGGCGCGATGAGCGATACGGTGTCATCCGTGTTTTCCAGCCGGTCGCAGGCGAGCAGCATGCGCCATCGGGCCAGATAGTCTATCGGGGCGATGCCGACCACCTGCCTGAACCTTTCGGCAAAACTCGACCGCGACATGCCGGCGCGGGCGGCGAGCGCATCCAGCGTCCAGCGATGGCCGGGTTCTTCATGGATGGCGTTCATCGCCCTGCTCAACTGTCTGTCGGCCAGCGCGAAAAGCCAGCCCGTGCCGACGGATTTCGCTCCGTCTGCCAGATAGAGCCGCAGCGCCTGCACCAGAAGCAGGTGGGCGAGATGCTGCAGCACGAGAAAGCTGCCGGGCCGTGGCTCGCGCATTTCCTGCATCATCCGCTCGACCGACCAGCGCAGCCCGGCCTCGCCCCGTTCGTCGCGGATGAGCACGATGGGCGGCAGGGCCTTCAGGAGAATGCCGGCATGCTGGCTTTCGAGCCCGAAACGGCTGCTGACAGCGGAAAAATCTCCGCCGTCGTTGATGCGGGTGACACGCCCCGGCTGCGCGGGCGAAAAGATCGAGGTGGCGGGAACGGGCGCCACATCGCCGCGGCTTGCCATGAGGAAGGGCCGGCCACTCGGCAGGAGCACGAAATCACCGGGGCCGAGCCACGCCCCTTCCGTCACGCCCTCCACCGACAGCAAGCACTCGCCGGCTGTGACCGCCACGCATTTTATGCCTTGCCGCTGATCCGGGAACTGGATCGCCCACGGCGCCGCAGCCTCGAAACCGGCGGAAAGATAGTTGTGCGGCTTCAGCAGCGACAGCACGTTTGACAGCGGGTCCATGGACACATCTCGGACGATCTGAAAGATAATGCGGATTATAGCGCATAGATCGTCTCCAGCAATGCATTATTCTTTGTTCAACGCGGCAATTGGCAGCCGCGACATCAGGAAGGACAGAGACCATGCGTATTTTCGTGACTGGAGCCACGGGCTTCGTCGGCTCCGCCGTCGTGCGGGAACTTATCGACGCCGGCTACAGGGTGACCGGGCTTGCCCGCTCCGATGCGGCCGCCGCATCGCTTCTTGCCGCAGGGGCGGAGGTGCATCGCGGCAATATCGAGGACCTGCAGAGCCTGGCAAGCGCTGCGGCGCTCGCGGACGGCGTCATCCATACCGGCTTCAACCACGACTTTTCAAAGTTCGCGGAGAACTGCGAGAACGACCGCTGGGCAATCACGGCGCTGGGTTCGGCGCTCGCCGGTTCGGAGCGGCCGCTGATCGTGACGTCGGGCACGGGCTTGCTCTCGGGGGATCGCCTTATCACCGAGGACGACATGCCCGTCTCCGGCACGATCCCGCGCGTGGCAACCGAGGAGGCGGTGAATTCCGTCGCGGCGAAAGGCGTTCGCGTGGCGGTGGTGCGGCTTCCGCCCTCCGTGCATGGCGACGGCGATCACGGCTTCGTGCCGCTTCTCATCGACATGGCGCGCAAGACCGGCGTTTCCGCCTATATTGGCGAGGGCACGAACCACTGGGCGGCGGTGCACCGGCTCGACGCGGCGAGAGCCTTCCGGCTGGCTTTCGAAAACGCCGCCATGGGCGCGCGCTATCACGCCGTCGGCGAGGAAGGCATACCCTTCCGCTCCATCGCCGAGGTGATCGGCCGCCGCCTCGATATACCGGTGGTCGGCAAGTCAGCGGAGGAAGCGGCAGAGCATTTCGGCTGGTTCCGGCATTTCGCCGCGATCGACAACCGGGTCTCCAGCGAGTGGACACGGAACGCTCTCGGATGGCAGCCGACCCAGCCGGGCCTGCTCGCCGACATCGACAGGCCGGCCTATTTCCCGGTTCACGAGGAGGTCGCCCGGCAGGGTACCGGCGGATCTTTCCGTTAAGTGGCAGCCCTTCGGGGCTGGCATGCGGAAGCCTATCCCAACCCTTCGCTAAAGCTCCGGGCGTTCGTTGCTAAAAACGATTCACTGGATCGTTTTTCCGGCTGCGCGGGATGGGAATACGCGGAAACGTAGCCCGGCCCTTCGCTAAGGCTCAGGGCGTTCGTTGCTAAAAACGATTCACTGGATCGTTTTTCCGGCTGCGCGGGATGGGAATACGCGGAAACGTAGCCCGGCCCTTCGCTAAGGCTCAGGGCGTTCGTTGCTAAAAACGATTCACTGGATCGTTTTTCCGGCTGCGCCGTCGCAACTCACCCATTCACCCAGGCCATGTCCTGGTGGGTGAGTTCGATCGACCGCAGTTCGCGATTGACGAGGAAATGCTCGTTCTCGATGGAAAATTCGGCAAGCTCGACGGTGGTGTCGTAGCGTGCCTTGAAGGCCTCGATGATCTCGTTGACGATGACCTCGGGGGCGGAGGCGCCGGCCGAAAGACCGACTGTGCGGATCGGTCCGACGGCATCCCAGTCGATTTCGGAAGCGCGCTGCACCAATAACGACTGTTTCGCGCCGGCCTTCAGCGCCACTTCGACCAGTCGCTTGGAGTTGGACGAATTCGGCGCACCGACGATCAGGAAAAGGTCGCAGCCAGGGGCCGCCTGCTTGACGGCCTCCTGTCGGTTGGTCGTGGCATAGCAGATGCTGTCGGCGGAGGGGTCGCTCAGATTGGGAAAGCGTTCGCGCAGCCTGGCGATGACGCCGACCGTATCGTCCACCGAAAGAGTGGTCTGGGTGACATAGCCGAGATTGTCTGGATCGGCCGGCTGGTAGGCATCGGCATCCTCGACGGTCTCGATCAGCGAAACCGTGCCTTCAGGCAACTGGCCCATGGTGCCGATCACCTCCGGATGGCCGGCATGGCCGATCAGGATCACATGGCGGCCGAGACGCTGGTGGCGCATGGCCTGCTTGTGCACCTTCGACACCAGCGGACAGGTGGCATCGAGATAAAAGAGGTTTCGGGCGGCCGCATCGGCGGGGACTGATTTCGGCACGCCATGGGCGGAAAAGACGACCGGCTGGGCGCGATGCTCTTCCGGGATCTCGTCCAGTTCCTCGACAAAGACGGCGCCCTTGGCCTCCAGCCCCTCGACCACGTAACGGTTGTGCACGATCTCGTGTCGCACATAGACCGGCGCACCATAGCCCTTCAGCGCCAGCACGACGATCTGGATGGCGCGGTCCACGCCGGCGCAGAAGCCGCGGGGCCCGCAAAGCCTAATCGTCAGGGGCGGTCGGGAGACATTCACGTTCATCAATGGCCTGCCAGAAGCACGAGGATCAGGGTAATCACGGCTGGAAGCGCCTGGATGTAGAGGATCTTCCGCGATGCCGTCACGCTTCCATATAGGCCAGCAACGAACACACAGCCAAGGAAAAACAGCTTGAGCTGAAACGCAAATTCCGGTGAGGGATGGGCAAGCGACCAGAACAGGCCGAGCGCCAGAAAGCCGTTATAGAGACCCTGATTGGCGGCAAGAACCTTCGTCGCCTCCGCCTGTTGCGGCTTCATCGCGAAGGCCTTCAGCCCCGCCGGCTTCGTCCAGAAAAACATCTCCAGCACGAGAATATAGACATGTTCGAGCGCCACGAGCGCGACGAGAATATTTGCAATAGTGGTCATGATTTCCCCTCCCCCTTCGGCCGGCGACAGCGGGCCGCTCAGTTCCTGCGGCGAACATAGGCGAAGGCGGCGACTAGCGCCAATGCCAAGGCTAGCCCATACCAGGTGATCGCATATTGCAGATGGCTGTTCGGCAGATCGACCTGGGTGACACCACCCCGCGGCAGGCCGCCCGGAACAGCGGTCGTATCCGCATCGAGGAAGAATGGCAGCACCTTGTCGGCCGGCAGGCCGACGCTTGCGGCCATGCGGTCGAGGTCCTTCCAGTAGAAGATGTTCTTCGCCTCGTCATTGTCCGGCACCATGAAACCGGGCTTGGCCAGGAGCCTTGCGCGCGCCAGACCCGAAACACTCTGCTCCCCCTCAAGCTCGCCTTGCGGCCGGGTTGCGGGTTCCTTCAGGTCATAGGGTACGAAGCCGCGATTGACGAAGAGATAGCGTCCATCGGCCAGAGCGAGCGGGGTATAGACGTAGAAGCCCGCCTGCCCCGCGAAGGTGGCGAGGAAATGCCGCTCCTTGTCGTTGAGATAGCGGCCAACTGCGCGGGCGGCGCGATAATCGACATCGCCGCCGTCGCGCAACACGCCCTCGACGCCTGCGACATCGAGCGGATCGGCATGACGCCGCGCCTCGATTTCGGCGATCAGCGCTTCCTTCCAATGAAGCCTCCGAACCTGCCAGGTGCCGAGCGAAAGGAGAATGGCCATGGCGACCGCCACCGCAACGGCGCTCACGGCGAAACGCCAGCCTCCTCGCCTCCGGGTGACGGCACCGGTCTCAGCCACGGTCGATCGTTCCCGGCGCGGCATTGTTCTTGTACTGCAGCGCGATCAGGAGCGCCTTGATGGTCCGGAGCAGCCAGATCGACACGAAGATCGCCAGCGGGCCGAACAGCACGAAATGCAGCCAGACCGGCGGCTGGTAGTTGATCTCGGTCCAGACCGCGAGGCCCACCACGATGAGATCGGCCAGCAGGATGACGAAAATCGCCGGCCCGTCGCCGGAATCGGCAAAGGAATAATCGAGGCCGCAATTGCTGCAGCGGGGCCTGAGCTTGGTCAGACCGTCGAACAGGCGCCCCTCACCGCAGCGCGGGCAGCATGCCTTCAGGCCGGCCTTCACGGGATCGACGGGGGCGAAATGGGCATTATCCTCGCTCATGATCTCTCTTCCATCTGCATGGCGGCTCACCCCATTTGGCGGCGCACGCTCCGGTCGGTTATACGTCCTGGCCGCCAAACCTCAAAATGCACGCCCTGTTCCGGTCCGAAGCGCGCTTCATGAAAAACGGCGCCCGCAGGCGCCGTCGTCTTTCCGTATTTCCTGAAGCGCAATCAGCCGTGGGCGATCGGCGCACCCCAGCCGCCCCAGATGTAGATCGCGAAGAACAGGAACAGCCAGACCACGTCGACGAAGTGCCAGTACCAGGCGGCCGCCTCGAAGCCGAAATGCTGCTTCGGCGTGAAATCGCCCTTGGCGGCACGCAGCAGGCAGACGGTCAGGAAGATCGTACCGACGATGACGTGGAAGCCGTGGAACCCGGTCGCCATGAAGAAGGTCGAGCCATAGATCGAATCCTTGAAGGCAAACGGAGCATGGGCATATTCATAGCCCTGCACGAAGGAGAAGAGCAGGCCAAGGGCGACCGTCAGCGCCAGGCCGTTAATCAGGCCCTTGCGATCGCCATGCAGCAGGGCGTGGTGGGCCCAGGTGACGCAGGTGCCGGAGAGCAGCAGGATGACGGTGTTGTAGATCGGCAGATGCCAGGGATCGAGAACCTCGATACCTTTGGGCGGCCACTGGCCGCCGGTATATTCCATGCGGCTCGCCTGGATCGCCTCGTTGGTGAAGAGGCTCGCATCGAAGAACGCCCAGAACCAGGCCACGAAGAACATCACCTCGGAGGCGATGAACATAATCATGCCGTAGCGCAGATGCAGCGAAACGACACGGGTATGCGCACCTTCATGCGCTTCCTTGATGGTGTCCGCCCACCAGCCGATCATGGTGTAGAGAACAAGGACGAGGCCCATGTAGAACAGCCAGGGCTGGGCGAGTTCGAGGCCGAACAGCTTGAACGAGCCGCCGTTCAGGTAGCGCATATAGCCCACGCCACCGAAGGTCATGAGAAATGCGCCAAGCGAGGCCAGAGCAGGCCAGGAGCTTGGGGCAATGATGTGGTAGTCGTGATGTTTCTGGTGCGCTTCGGCCATTTCAGCAATCCCCGAATGTCAAAATTTCCATAAGGTCCGGCGGGCCGGACCCCTCCTCTCATAATTTCGGCTTTTCTGCCCCACCCTGTTGCGGAGCCAGGGCCACCGGCTTCTCCCCCTTGTCCGGATAGAAGGTGTAGGACAGCGTGATCGTGCCGATATCCTTCGTCTCCACCGCCTCGGTAATGGCGGGATCGACGAAGAAGACGACCGGCATTTCCAACGTCTCGCCCGGCTTCAGCTCCGTTTCCGTGAAGCAGAAGCACTGGACCTTGTTGAAGTATGCGGCGGCTTCCATCGGCGTGACGTTGAACACCGCCTGCCCCTTGGTCGCATAGGGCGAGCGATTGGTCGCGGTGTAGCTGATCTGGACGGTCTCGCCGATCCGCGGATCGATCGAGCGCTCGACCGGCTTGAAATCCCAGTTCAGGCCATTCGACACATTGGCGTCGAAGGTGACCTTGATCTTCTTGTCGAGGATGACATCGGAAACCTGCTCGACGCGCTTGGTCGTGCCGTTATAGCCGGTGACCTGGCAGAAAAGCCGGTAGAGCGGAACCGAGGCAAAGGACACGCCGACCATGCAGCCGACGAAAACGAGGCACGCGACGAGGATCGTGCCGTTGCCACGCTTTCCCTTGCCCGTCTCGTTCGTCGTCATCGTCAAGATCGCCCCTCCGCTTTCACTGGCCCATGTTGCCGATCTTGACCAGCGTCACGACGTAGAACAGCACCACCAGCGCCGCGAGCACCAGCCCGAGCGCGATGTTGCGCCCGCGGCGGGATTTCTTCTGCGCCTCGTTGAGCTTGACCGTTTCCATCAGGCGGCACCTCCGAACATGGCGGCAAGCGATGCGACGTAGTGGTCGACCAGCAGGCCCGAGAAGATCGCAAACAGGTAAACGATGGAGAAACCGAAGAGTTTCTTGGCCGGCATCATCTTCTCGTCCCCGTCAGGCATGCGCCAGACGGAGATGGAACAGAGCACCAGAAGCGCGCCGAGCACGCCGGCGAAGAGGCCGTACCAGAACGAGGAGAGGCCCGTCACGGTCGGAACGACGCCGGTGACGGCGGTCAGGACCGCATAAAGGGCGATCTGGCGCTTGGTGACGGTTTCGCCGGAGACATTCGGCAGCATCGGCACGCCGACCGCGCCGTAGTCGCGCATCTTGAAGAGAGCCAGCGCCCAGAAATGCGCCGGAGTCCACAGGAAGATGATGAGGAACAGCACGATGCTGTCGAGCGAAACGCCGCCGGTGACGCAGGCCCAGCCGATCATGGGCGGGAAGGCGCCGGCGGCACCGCCGATGACGATGTTCTGCGGCGTCGAGCGCTTCAGCCACATGGTGTAGACGACGGCATAGAAGAAAATGGTGAAGGCGAGCAATCCGGCTGCGAACCAGTTCACGGCGAGCCCGAGGATCGACACGGAAAAGACGGAAAGCACGAGGCCGAAGGCCAGCGCCTCGTTCGGCGCGATGCGGCCGGCGGGAATGGGGCGTGTCGCGGTGCGGCTCATGACGGCGTCGATATCGGCGTCATACCACATGTTCAGCGCACCGGAGGCACCGGCGCCGACCGCGATGCAGAGAATGGCGATGACGCCGAGAACGGGATTGATATGGCCCGGCGCCAGCACCAGGCCGGCAAACGCCGTGAAGACTACCAGGGACATGACGCGCGGCTTCAGGAGCGCGAAGAAATCGCGCGCACCGGCCTCCGAAAGGCGAACCTCGCCTTCGAACCCGAGCGTATCGCGATCGTCGATGACTGCCATTATCCCATGTCCTGTCTTTCGATCCCTTTCGGGCATTTCCTGCCGGGCGCCGCTCTACGAGGGAGCGGCGCCCGTTGTTCGTCAGGGCAGATGCCTGCCTTACTTGATCTTCGGCAGCTGTTCCCACTGGTGGTACGGCGGCGGCGAAGAGAGCTGCCATTCCAGCGTGGTGGCACCCTCGCCCCACGGATTGTCACCGGCAACACGCTTCTTGGCGAATGCCTCGAAGACGCTGAAGAGGAAGATCAGAACGCCGACACCCGAGAGGTAGGAACCGATCGAGGAAACGTAGTTCCAGCCGGCAAAGGCATCCGGATAGTCGATGTAGCGACGCGGCATGCCGGCGAGCCCGAGGAAGTGCTGCGGGAAGAACACCATGTTCACGCCGATGAACATGACCCAGAAATGCAGCTTGCCGAGGAACTCGTTGTACATGTAGCCGCTCATCTTCGGGAACCAGTAGTACCAGGCGGCAAAGATGGCGAAGACGGCGCCGAGCGACAGAACGTAGTGGAAGTGAGCCACAACGTAATAGGTGTCGTGCAGCGAGCGGTCGAGGCCGGCATTGGCGAGCTGGACGCCGGTGACGCCGCCCACGGTGAACAGGAAGATGAAGCCGATCGCCCAGACCATCGGGGTGCGGAAGGTGAGCGAGCCGCCCCACATCGTCGCAACCCAGGAGAAGATCTTGATGCCGGTCGGCACCGCGATAACCATGGTGGCGAAGAGGAAGTAGCGCTGCGCGGCGAGCGACAGACCGACCGTGTACATGTGGTGCGCCCACACGACGAAGCCGACGGCGCCGATCGCGACCATGGCGTAGGCCATGCCGAGATAGCCGAAGACCGGCTTCTTCGAGAAGGTCGAGACGATGTGGCTGATGATGCCGAAGCCGGGCAGGATCAGGATGTAGACTTCCGGATGGCCGAAGAACCAGAACAGGTGCTGGTAGAGGATCGGATCGCCACCGCCTTCGGGGGCGAAGAAGGTCGTGCCGAAGTTGCGGTCGGTGAGGAGCATGGTGATGCCGCCGGCGAGAACCGGGAGCGACAGCAGCAGCAGGAAGGCGGTGACCAGAACGGCCCAGGCGAAGAGCGGCATCTTGTGCAGCGTCATGCCCGGAGCGCGCATGTTGAGAATGGTGGTGATGAAGTTGATCGCGCCGAGGATCGAGGACGCACCGGAAACGTGGAGCGCAAAGATCGCAAGGTCCACCGCCGGGCCGGGCTGGCCGGAGGTCGCAAGCGGCGGATACATGGTCCAGCCGCCGCCGACGCCATAGGCGCCTGCCGGTCCCTCGACGAACATCGAAAGCAGCAGCAGCAGGAAGGCCGGAACGATCAGCCAGAAGGAAATGTTGTTGAGGCGCGGGAAAGCCATGTCCGGAGCGCCGATCATGATCGGGATCATCCAGTTGGCGAAGCCGCCGATCAGCGCCGGCATGACCATGAAGAAGATCATGATGAGCGCGTGCGCCGTGGTGAAGACGTTGAACATGTGCTTGCCGCCGTCGATGGCAGCATCGCCCTCGAAGCCGTAGACCATGGAAGCCAGACCGTGGAAGATCTGGATGCCCGGCTCCTGCAGTTCGGCGCGCATGGCGATCGACAGCGCACCGCCGATGATGCCGGCGACGATCGCGAAGATCAGGTAGAGCGTACCGATATCCTTGTGGTTGGTCGAACGCACCCAGCGGTCAAAGAAGCTCATCTTGTGGTCATGATGATCGTGGGCATCATGGGCGTGATCGTCGTGAGCAATAGTTCCAGCCATTGTCCTCACTCCTCCAATTAGTTCGAAACGTTTTCGGCGAGCTGGACGGACTTAGCCGGCCCGTCGACAGCGGCCATCAGCGCCTTGTTGGCGCCAGCCAGATCCGAGCCGGCCGCATCGAGCCAGGCTGCGTACTTCTCTTCCGAGACGACGCGGATCGCGATCGGCATGAACGCATGGTCCTTGCCGCAGAGTTCCGAACACTGGCCGTAGAACAGGCCTTCGCGATCGGCCCTGAACCAGGTTTCATTGAGACGACCCGGCACGGCATCGATCTTCACGCCGAAAGATGGCATTGCGAAGGAATGGATGACATCCGTCGGGGCGGCGGTGACGAGCAGGCGCACGGTCTTGCCGACCGGGATCACCATTTCGTTGTCGACGGCCAGAAGGCGCGGATAGACGGACTTGTCTTCCTTGCCGGCGGCGGCGCGGTCTTCTTCCTTCAGCATATAGCTGTCGAAGGCCACTTCCTTTTCGCCCTGGTATTCATAATTCCACTGCCACTGGGTGGCGGTCGCCTTGACGGTGAGATCCGGATTCTCCGGCTGGGTCAGCTGGGCCGACAGGAGATTGAACGAGGGGATCGCGAAAAACAGCAGCACGAGAACCGGCCCGACGGTCCAGACGATCTCGATCACCGTGTTGTGACTGGTCTTGGACGGCACCGGATTGGCGCCGGCGCGGAACTTCACCACCACGATCACCAGCAGGAGAAGAACGAAAAGCGTGATCGGTACGATGAACCAGAGGGTATATTGCTCGAACCAGCGAATCTGCTCCATGATCGGCGTTGCCGCGGGCTGCAGGGTCGCCTGCCAGGGCTGCGGCTGATCGGCAAAACTGCCGGACGCAAAAAGCAGACAGACCAGCGCAGCCAGGGCTGCGTAAGCTCTCTTCATCACGATTACCTCTCCCAGAAGCGTTTGATCCACATCAAATCAAAACGCAAAATCTATGCTATCCTCAATGTTTCAAACCACAGATCGGCCACAATCGCAATACGTTCGACCAATAGTCGGCGCGGCATTTTTGCGCATCGTCAAATCCAAAACGCTCCCGCTCGCTGCAATGCGACACCGATCGCCGTCATCCCGGGCAAAAGCCGGGGCCAGCCGGCGGTTCCGGTCCCAATTATGCCTCACTCGGCTGGAAAAGACGGGTCGGGGCTTTCATTTTCCCCGCCCGGGCGACAAGAATGTCCGGGATGATTCGATTTCCAGAGGTACCCATGGGTCTTCCGAGACTTTTCCGGTCGGGTTTGACCGCAAGCGCCATCGCGATCGCCGCCTTTTCGATGCCGGCTTATGGCCAGCAGCAGCCGCCCGGCACGATCCGCTCCAATCACGGCGCATGGTCGGTCATCTGCGATACGCCCGCCGGTGCGACCGGTGAGCAGTGCGCGCTGATGCAGAACGTCATCGCCGACGACCGGCCGGAAGTCGGCCTTTCCGTCGTGGTGCTGAAGACCGCCGACCGCAAGGCGAAGGTGCTGCGCATTCTGGCGCCGCTCGGCGTGCTCCTGAAGGACGGCATGGAACTCTATGTCGATCACAACAATATCGGCCGTGCCTATTTCACCCGCTGCTTCTCCGAGGGCTGCTATGTCGAGGTGGAAATCGACGACGAGCTGATGAAGATCCTGCGCGCCGGCAAGAATGCGGTGTTCGCGCTGCGCGAATCGGCGGACCAGGATCGGGTCGGCATTCCGATCGAGCTTACCGGCTTTGCCGAAGGTTACGACGCCCTGCCCTGATCCGGCCGGCATCGCTTCAATCCCGGACTGGAAGTCGCCGGTCCCTCGGGCTTTCGCTTGCGCCTTGCCGTTGGCCGCCGATGCGCCTACATCGGGAGAAAGACGCCCCAAGGAGACATGACGATGACCCAGGACCTTCTCAGCCTCTTCGACTGCGACGAGGACACGCTGCGCCGCAGCGTCGCCAAGGCGCTCGAAGGGGCGGACGACGGCGAGCTCTTCGTCGAACACGCCCAGGCGGAATCGCTGACCTTCGACAATGGCAGGCTGAAGGGCGGCTCCTTCAACACCGACCAGGGTTTTGGCCTGCGCGCGGTGGCCGGCGAGGCTGTCGGCTACGCCCATGCGGGCGAACTTTCTCTTTCGGCGCTGGAGCGCGCGGCAGACGCCGTCGGCGCCGTTACCCGGGGCTATGGCGGTTCCTATGCTGCGGCGCCGCAGGGCACCAACCGCAAGCTCTACGGCGAGGACAATCCGATTGGCGCGCCGACCTTCGAGGAAAAGGTGAAGCTTCTCTCGGAGATCGACGCCTATCTGCGCGCCAAGGACGACAAGGTCCGGCAGGTCACCGCCTCGATCGCCGCAAGCTGGCAGGTGGTCGAGATCCTGCGTGCCGATGGTCACCGGGTGCGCGACATCCGCCCGATGACGCGGATCAACATTTCCGTGGTGGCGGGTTCGGGCGACCGGCAGGAGTCCGGCTCGTTCGGCACCGGCGGGCGCATGGCATTCGGCGATTTCCTGACCGAGGAAAGCTGGCGTCACGGCGCGGACGAGGCGCTGAGGCAGGCGCTCGTCAATCTCGAGGCGATCGAGGCGCCCGCGGGCACCATGGACGTGGTGCTTGGCGCCGGCTGGCCGGGCGTGATGCTGCACGAGGCCGTCGGCCACGGCCTTGAAGGCGACTTCAACCGCAAGAAGACCTCTGCCTTTGCCGGACTGATGGGCGAAATGGTGGCCGCCCCCGGCGTCACCGTCGTCGACGACGGCACCATCGACGCGCGCCGCGGCTCGATCACCGTCGACGACGAGGGCACGCCTTCCGGCTATAACGTGCTGATCGAGAACGGCCGTCTCGTCGGCTACATGCAGGATCGGCAGAACGCCCGGCTGATGGGCATGAAGGCGACCGGCAACGGCCGCCGGCAGGGCTATGCCCACCAGCCGATGCCGCGCATGACCAATACCTACATGCTTTCCGGCGACAAGACGCCGGAAGAGATCATCTCCTCCGTCAAGAACGGCATCTATGCCGTCTCCTTCGGCGGCGGTCAGGTCGACATCACCTCCGGCAAGTTCGTCTTCGGCTGCACCGAGGCCTATCTGATCGAGAACGGCAAGATCGGCGCGCCGGTCAAGGGCGCCATGCTGATCGGCAACGGGCCGGAAGCGATGAAGCGCATTTCCATGGTCGGCAACGACATGATGCTCGACAAGGGCATCGGCAATTGTGGCAAGGGCGGCCAATGGGTACCGGTCGGCGTCGGCCAGCCGCATCTGAGGATGGACCAGGTGACCGTGGGCGGCACGCGGGCGTGAACGGGAAAGGCGGCAGGAAGACCTCATTGAAAAACCTATCGCGATAGGTTATTTATGGTCACCATCTTCCGCTCGGACGGCTTTCGTTTCGTTATTTTTCAGAACGACCACGAACCGGCACATGTTCATGTGTTCTGCGATGGTGAGATGAAGATCAATCTTGCCGGACCGAATGGCGGGGTCGAACTGATCTGGGCAGATGGCGTAAAGCGCAACGACGTTCGCCGCGCGATGAAGATCGTTACGGAGCAGCAATCCCATTTTCTGAAACGGTGGCAAGAAATTCATGGCTGACCTCACGGACAAGGAAATCGACGACGCGCTGGAACGCGGCCGAGCCTTGCGGGCCACATCGCCTCGTGCACGCAGCGCACGTTATGACCGCGAAAGCGGGCGGATTGTCGTGGACCTGACCAATGATTGCGTGTTCGCCTTCCCCGCGCGACTTGCCCAGGGTCTCGCCGATGCCTGCGAGCAGGAGATTTCCAGGGTCGAGATCCTCGGCGGCGGAACCGCGCTTCACTGGGAAGGATTGGACACGGACCTGGCACTCGACGGCCTGATGGCAGGTCTTTTCGGTACGGCGTCCTTCATGGCGGCCCGGGCGGGGCGAACGGTAAGCCCGGCAAAATCAGCTGCAGCCCGCGCCAACGGCACAAAGGGAGGACGTCCTCCCAAGACGTCACGAAACGGCTGACCCCGCAAGCGTCACCGCACCTCGTCAAACATTCGGCCGGAACCGCCACTTGCGCTCGATTGCATCGTCGAGCGCGATGCCGTGATGGTGGGCGAAGAGCAGGATATGACCGAGGAGATCGGCGGTCTCGTCCTCCAGCAGGCGATACAGTTCCGCCTCGCTCATGCCCTTGGCCCGGCTGCGGCCGCTCAGCCGGTTGGCGACCTGCGCCAGTTCCCCGGCCTCCTCCAGCAGCTTCAGAAGAAACCAGTCGGCATCCCGCTTCATTCCGTGGGCGGCGGCGTAGGTGGCCGATGCCGTCTCGAACTGCGCCATCAGGTCGGGAATCATTTTGTTCTCCATTTGTTCTTGACTTTGTGATGCATTTCCCCGAGATTGTCGAGCAGATCAAACGCAAACGAGCCCCGGAGGGGTCGCCTGTCAAGGAACCGGAAGGGAGAAAGACGCGGCCGGAAGGCTTATCCCCGCGCCGGCATCAACACGCAATCGTAGCGGTTCTTGACCAGCTTTTCGCAGGCGGTGCGGGCCTCGTCCTTGCTTTCGAAACCGGTGAAGCGGGCGCGGTAGAAGGTCGTGCCGTTGCGGGTGACGGCTTCGGTATAGGTGTCGAGCGTCGTCAGGACGCCGCCGACCTTGGTCCTGGCATCGCTCAGCAGGTCCATCGCGGCCTCGGCGCTGGTGGCGGCGGCAATCTGGATCTGCCATTTGCCGAGGGGCTTGGTCTGTGCCTGCGTCTGTCCCTGCCCGGCGGCATTGCCGGAGCCGGCCTTCGACTTCGTCGTCGGGACCATCGAGGCCGAGACGGGCGCCTTCGGCGTTATCATCGGGACATCGCTTGCGAGAGCCGCGCTTGCGACCTCGGTCGATTCGGCATAGGCGCTGCCGTAGCGGCTTGCGGGAACCGGGGTTGCGCCATTGGCCATGCCGATCACGGCAGCGACCGCATCCTGTCCGGCGCGGGGTGCGGGGACCGGAACGGAGGCCTGGCTGTCGAGGCGGGCGACCTCGACCGTCGCCGCCGGTGCGGAGCCGGAACCGCCGGAGCGGCTGGCGAGAAGCTGCGAGCCGCCCGATGCCTTGCGGATATTGGCGGCAATCAGCTTTTCCATCAGGCGGTCGCGGCTTGCAGCGGAGCGGCCGCCCATGACGACGCCGACGACGCGACGGTCGCCGTCGCTGACGGCGCTGACAAGATTATAGCCCGAGGCATTGGTGTAGCCGGTCTTGATGCCGTCCATGCCCTTGTAGCGATACATCAGGTTGTTATGGCCATTGATGGTGCGTCCGCGGAACGCAAAACTCTTCGTGGCAAACAGACCGTATTCCTTCGGAAAGTCGCGCATCAATGCAATGCCGAGGGTGGACATGTCGCGGGCCGTGGTGATCTGGCGATCGTCAGGCAGGCCGGAGGCATTGACGAAAACGGTCTTCGACATGCCGAGCGAGCGGGCCTTGGCCGTCATCATCGCCGCGAAACGCTCTTCGGTGCCGCCGAGCTTTTCCGCCATGGCGGCGGCGGCGTCGTTGGCGGACTGCACGATCATGCCGAGCACCGCTTCCTTGACGGTGATCTCGTCGCCCGGCTTGACGCGCAGCTTGGTCGGTGGGCGCGATGCGGCGTATTTCGAGAAGGGAACCGGGCTGTCCCACGACAATTTGCCGCGCCGGATCGCATCGAACGTCAGATAGATCGTCATCATCTTGGTGAGAGATGCCGGGTGGTTGAGGGCGTCCGGATTTTCCGAGGCGAGGATCTCACCGGTGCGGGCATCGAGCAACAATTGCGCGCTGCCGGCGAGTACAGAGGTCGAAGAGGATGCGATCGCAACGAAAAAAGTTAACGCGATCAACAGCTTGTTCATGAACCCTCCGAGGCGGCTTGATTTTACAGAATACCGGGCAACCGGCGAAGCACTTCGTGTTGCGCGAAGCGAGGCCTGACTAAAGCAGAATTGAGGCGACAATTGTGCAGTGCGGCCACGTTATCACCAAAGTTAACCAAAAGTTTCATGTTGTGAGTTAACAGGCCGTAAATGGTCCGAGGCTGGATTGTGCAATGGCTAAGGATCAGGCCGCCAGAAAACCGCCATCGGCGGCAAGCACATGGCCGACCACGTAGGACGCTTCTGCCGAGGCGAGCCAGACGACGGCTTCGGCGAGTTCCTCCGGTTGCCCCATGCGCCTCAGCGGCAGACCGGCCGCGACCGCCGCCACATCGCCGACGCCGGCCGCCAGCATCATGTCCGTGACCACCCGCCCCGGCGCGACCGCATTGATGCGGATGCCGCGGGCGGCATTCTCTATTGCGGCGCTGCGCATCATGGCGATCACCGCCGCCTTGGACGCATTATAGAGAGCGAAGCCGGGATTGGGGTTGCGGATGCCGCTGACCGAGGCATTGACGACGATCGCGCCGCCGCCGGTCTTCAGCATGGCGGGAATCTGGTGACGCAGGCAATGAAAGACTCCGCGCACATTGGTGTCGAAGACGTCCGCATAGGTCGCATCGCTCTGCTCTTCGACCGGCGCACGGCGCTCCTGAAAGCCGGCATTGTTGAAGGCGACGTCCAGCCGACCGAAGCGTGAGACCGTATCGGCCACCATCTTTCCGACTTCCGACTCGCTCCTTATGTCCGTCCTGACGAAGCGGGCTTCGGCGCCGAGATCCCGGCAGGCGGCGGCGACCGCTTCGCCCTCCGTTTCGCGCCGCGCGGCGATGACCACGGCGGCGGCCCCTTCCCGCGCCATCTGCAAGGCCGTCGCCCTTCCGATCCCCGTCCCTCCGCCGGTGACAAGGCAAACCTTTCCTTCCATGCGACGTGACTGTGACATGCGGCGTGAACTCCCGTTGCGACCTGTGGCCATCCTTGCGCATTTATTTGACTGAGTCCAACAAATTGGGAGAGCGGCTCTCGAACGCCGAGGCTCAACGGGTACAACTCCGGCAGGGAGGACCGGCAACGCAAGGCCGATCAAGCCGGCGGCGATTGCGCCAATAGATGTCATTCTCGCACCGATGTCACTCGGCCCGGAAACCGTAGAGCGTTCATGATCAGCAGGAACGCAGCCGAGTTCTGGCGTCGGCTGGGATAGTAGAGGTAGTAGCCCGTGAACAACGGGCACCAATCGTCGAGAACCTGAATGAGCTCCCCATGGGCGATCTGACGTTCCACGAGGTTTTCCGGAACGTAGGCGATGCCGTAGCCCGCCGTGGCTGCCTCGACTTGGGCGATCGAGCTGTTCAGGATGATCTGGCCATCGACACGGACACGGAGTTCGCGGCCGTCCTTCTCGAACTCCCATGCATAGAGACCGCCCGATCGGGATTGCCGGGTGTTGATGCAGACGTGCTCCACCAGGTCTTGCGGAACTTCGGGAACGGGACGGTTCGCGAAATAGGAGGGTGCGCCGACTGCAACGAGCCGCCAATCCGGACCAATGCGCACGGCAATCATGTCCTTGTCGAGGCTCTCGCCCAAACGAACGCCCGCATCAAAGCGTTCTTCGACAATGTCCCGGAACCCGTTGTCGATGTTGAGCTCAAGCTTGATGTCGGGATAATCAAGAAGAAGCGGCCGCACCTTCGGCCAAACGACAGTCTCCAGTGCGTGGTCCGAAAGAGTGATCCTGACCGCCCCGGCAGGCTTGTCGCGGGCTGACATCAGGTCTTCCAGTTCGCCGTCAAGTTCACGAAGTCGCGGCACGAAGGCCTTGAGCAATCGGTCCCCAGCGTCCGTCGGTGAAACACTCCGCGTGGTCCTCGTCAGCAATCTGACGCCCAACCGTGCTTCCAGCTGTTTGATCGTATGACTCAGCGTGGACTGTGATGTCCCCAGCTTTGCGGCAGCCTTGGTGAAGCTCCGTTCCTCGGCCACTGCGATGAACGACAACATGTCGTTGAGGTCCTGCCGCTCCAACAGCCCGCTCCTATTCATATTGCCAATCGATAAGTCCTTTCGGATTATGGCACCTTATCCTTGGAATGGCCACCGCGTATCTTCCCGTTGTAACGAAGCAATGATGAGGAAGGCGCGAACCAATGGCATTGACTTGCGATCGACAGCCAGTCCGCATAGCAGGAGCCTGGGGTGCGGTATTTTCGATGGCTCTGGCCGCGTTTGTCCTCATCGCCTCGGAGTTCATGCCTGTGAGCTTGCTTCCGCTCGTGGCTCACGATCTGGCAATTACCGAGGGACAAACCGGACAGGCGATCTCCGTCTCCGGCGTGTTCGCCGTGCTCACCAGTCTGGTGATGGCGCACCTTACCCGCCGCATCGACCGCCGCCTCGTCGCCAGCGCCTTCACATCGCTGCTCGTCGTGTCGGGAACGATCGTGGCGTTCGCGCCGAATTATCCGATTCTGATGCTTGGCCGGGTCCTGCTCGGCATCGCAATCGGCGGCTTCTGGTCGATGTCGACATCGATCGTCATGCGCCTGGTCTCGGACAACGAGGTCCCGAAAGCGCTCGCCTGGATCAACGGCGGTAACGCACTGGCGGCCACGATCTCCGCGCCGCTCGGCAGTCTGCTGGGTGCGTATGTCGGCTGGCGCAGCGCATTCTTCCTGGTCGTTCCGATCGCGATACTGGCGCTTGTCTGGCAATGGATAAGCCTGCCGCCAATGCCGCCGCAGGATCAGAAGTCCGGCGGCAACGTCCTGCGGCTTCTTGCCCGCCGCCAGGTCCTTCTCGGCATGGCTTCGACGATGTTCCTGTTCATGGGCCAGTTCGCACTGTTCACCTATCTGCGACCCTATCTCGAAACCGCGGGAGGCTTCACGATCAAGGCCATCTCCCTCGTGCTTCTGCTGATGGGCCTCGCGGGCGTGCTCGGCACGGTTGCCATCGGCAGAGCGCTGCGGACACGTCTGTTCAGCCTCCTGATCGGCATTCCCGCCATCATGGCGCTGCTCGCGATTGGCATGGTCGCGTTCAGCTCAGCGTCTCCACTCGTCGCGGCATTGCTGGTTGCCTGGGGGTTCTTCGGCACGGCAGCACCCGTGGGCTGGGGCACCTGGGTCAGCAGGCACATCTCCGATGACGCCGAAGCCGGCGGCGGGCTGAGCGTCGCCGTCATCCAACTCGGCATCACGGCTGGAGCCGCGGGCGGTGGATATCTGTTCGACATCATCGGATGGTGGGGTCCGTTCGCCCTTGCGACCCTCATCTTGGCGGCTTCATCCATTCTCGCGCTTGCCGCCATGCGCAACGCCCGGAGGAACGCCGTATGACGTCGCTTCAATTGCATCGCCGAACGGTGTTGGTCGGCAGCCTCGCCACCATCACGTTGCCGCCGTTGGCATTCGGCCAGCAGGGCCACGACCCCGCCAATCAGGAGCCCACAGATATGAAAGTCCGCTTCCGCTTCGACAGGCACACCGTCAACGCGACCCTCTACGACAATCCCTCCGCACGGGACTTCGCATCGATGCTGCCGCTCGACCTCAAGATCGAGGACTATTCCAACAACGAGAAGATTGCCTACCTGCCGCGGAAATTGACGGAGGACGGCAGCGGTCCGTTCGGAAACGAGCAGCCCGGCGACGTCTGCTATTACGCGCCTTGGGGTGACATCATCCTTTTCTATGCATCGTATCGCTATTCCAGCGGTTTGATCCGCCTCGGGCGCGTCGACGGCGGGATCGAACCGATGCTGACCCGCGGCGAGTTTCCCCTGCGCATCGAGCGCGCCGAATAATCAAAGGAAGGACACGATCATGCGTGCAACAATTCTCTACAGCCCCGGCGATGTCCGCTGCGTCGAAGTCGAAGAACCCAGGATCATCGAGCCGACGGACGCGATCATCAAGCTTTCGGCGTCCTGCATCTGCGGCTCCGACCTTTGGCCTTATCGCGGACTCCAGCCCGTAAACCAGCCCGCCCATATGGGTCACGAATATTGCGGTGTCGTCGTCGAGGTCGGATCGGCCGTGTCGACGGTGAAGCCCGGCCAGTTCGTCGTCGGCTCGTTCGTGCTGTCTTGCGGCAAGTGCCCCAATTGCCTTGGCGGTTGGCCGTCGTCTTGCGTCAATCGTCAGTTCATGTCTGGAGGGCAAGCGCCGATCGCGCGCATCCCGAATGCCGACGGCACGCTGGTGGCGACCGCCGAGATGCCGCCCGAAGACCTGATCCCCAGCCTGCTCGCCGCTTCAGATGTGCTGGGCACGGGTTGGTATGCCGCGGATGCCGCGCGCGTCCAGCCGGGCTGCACGGCCGTTGTCGTCGGCGACGGCGCGGTCGGTCTCATGGGTGTCCTCGCCGCCAAGCAGTTGGGTGCCGAGCGGATCATCGCAATGAGCCGACACAAGCCCCGGCAGGAATTGGCGCTGGAATATGGCGCGACACACATCGTCACCGAGCGCGGCGACGAAGGTGCCGCCAAGATTCGGGAACTGACTGATGGCATCGGCGCTGACTCGGTTCTGGAATGCGTCGGCACGCAGGAATCGATGATGCAGGCGCTCAACGCGGCTCGGCCGGGCGGCTCCATTGGCTTTGTCGGCGTTCCGCATGGCGTATCGCTTGACGGGCAGATGTTGTTCTTCGCCCAGAAGAACCTGCTCGGCGGTCCCGCCCCTGTGCGCCGCTACCTGCCGCAGTTCTTCGACCTGATCCTGAGCCGCAAGATCGATCCCGGCAAGGTGTTCGACCTCGAGCTTCCGTTGGAGGACGTCGCCGAAGGCTACAAGGCGATGGACGACCGCCGCGCGATCAAGACGCTCTTGCGCCTCTAGCGCCTTCCGGTAGCCAGCCGGAGGTTCGAGCCCGCTGGCTGCCGATTACGCCCAAGACCCGGATTGCCGATGTGGAGACCTCCCGTTTCCGCACCCGCGCCCTCGTGTCCGGATCGAACCACACTGCAAGCAACCATCAGCAAGGAGAAGCACATGTCAGATCATAATGAAGCTCGCCGTACCTTCCTCAAGCTAACCGGAGTCGGAGTCGCCGCACTGGGTGTCGCGAACGCCGTCGGAGGCCCGGCGATCGCCCAGGACACTGCGGACTGGGACAAGACCTTTCCCAGGAGCGAAGCCGTCGACCACGAGAAGATTACGTTCAAAAACCGCTATGGCATCACCTTGTCCGGCGACATCTACCTACCGAAGAACCGTGGTGACCTCCGCCTTCCCGCAATCGCCGTGGGTGGCCCCTTCGGCGCGGTCAAGGAGCAGTCCTCCGGCCTCTACGCGCAGACGATGGCAGAGCGCGGCTTCGTCACACTCGCTTTCGATGCATCCTACACGGGCGAAAGCGGCGGTGAGCCGCGCAATGTCGCATCGCCGGACATAAACACAGAAGACTTCAGCGCAGCGGTCGATTACATTGGCCTGCGCCCCGAGGTCGATCGTGAGCGCATCGGTGTCATCGGCATCTGCGGCTGGGGCGGCATGGCTCTGAACGCCGTCGCGGTCGACAAGCGCGTCAAGGCCGTCGTTGCCAGCACGATGTACGACATGACCCGCGTGATGTCGAAAGGCTATAACGACAGCGTCACACTGGAACAGCGCACAAAGGCGCTGGAACAGATGAGCCGCCAGCGCTGGGCGGATGCGGAAAAAGGGAGCCCCGCCTATCAGCCGGCCTACAACGTAGCCGTTACGGAAGACTCGCCGCAGTTCATGATCGACTATCACGACTACTACGGCACACCGCGCGGATACCACAAGCGCGCCGTCAACTCCGGCAACGCCTGGACGCAGACCACCCCGCTCTCGTTCATGAACATGCCGATCCTGTCCTACATCGCGGAAATTTCGCCGCGTCCGGTTCTGTTCGTTCATGGCGAAAAGGCTCACTCGCTCTACTTCGCCAAGACGGCCTTCGAAGCGGCGGCAGAGCCGAAGGAACTGATGGTGATCCCGGGCGCGAGCCACGTTGACCTCTACGACAAGACTGACATCATTCCCTTCGACAAGCTCGCCCAGTTCTTCAACCAGCACCTTGCGGCATAATGCCCGTTAAGCCGGCCGCCATTCGGGCGGTCGGCTCGGTCCCACAAAGGAGATTTGCCATGGATATCATTTCACTCGGCAGCCAACCTTCCGGAAAAGGTCCGTCGGACTGGTTCACGGGTTCGGTCAGAATCGACCCGCTCTTCGCCGCCAACGAAGCTAGGCGCGGTACCGCCGCAACGGTCACATTCGAGCCCGGCGCGCGAACGGCCTGGCACACCCATCCGCTTGGCCAGACCCTTATCGTCTTGAGCGGTCTGGGACGCGTGCAACGCGAAGGTGGGCCGATACAGGAAATCCGCCCCGGCGATGTCGTGTGGTTCGAGCCTGGCGAAAAACATTGGCACGGCGCGGGACCGACAACGGCGATGAGCCACATCGCTATCCAGGAACATCTCGACGGAAAGGTCGTGGACTGGATGGAGCACGTCACCCAGGAGCAATTCGAAGGCTGAAGCAAGAGGGCAGCCGCGACGCAGCAGTCGGTCAGTTCCCGGATGACGATGATGGTTTTCACGAAAGGACGAATAGAATGAACAGCATGACTGCACGCCTCGCCAAGCCAGTCCGGGCTTTGCGTCTGGTACCAAAATCGGAATCTCGCTCGCGGTTACCCTGGGAGCCGTGCTGATACCGGTATATCCCGATATTCCACTGTGGCGTCTGCCGTCACGTCGACGAGTGGACCGAAGCCGCGGTGACGCCGGTCGCTGCTCGTGCGGCAGCAGTCGTGTCAATGCTCGCGTGGACCGGCGTGATACTTGTGGGGCGGCTTCGCGCCTACACCTGAACGAAGGCCGTCTCGGCCCGCTTGCAGACGAAAATCAACTGCCTTGAAATCTCGCCTCCGACCGGAGCGCCCCTCCGATCAATCCTCCTCCTCCGCGGCCATCTCGGCGAGTGCCACGGCGCCTTGCCCTTCTTCGGCAAGGCGGTCGCCGGGATTGATGACCGTGCATTTCGTCATGGAGAGGCAGCCGCAGCCGATGCAGCCGTCGAGGCTGTCGCGTAGCGCCTCCAGCATGCGGATGCGATGGTTCAGTTGCTCCGACCAGCGCGTGGCGATTTTTTGCCAGTCGCCGTGATTCGGCGCGCGGTCCCTGGGGAGCACGGCAAGCTGTTCCGCCACTTCCGAAAGCGGCACACCAAGCTGCTGCGCGACCTTGATGAGGGCGATGCGGCGCAGTACGGCGCGGTCGAAGCGACGCTGATTGCCCTCCGTGCGGTGGGAGGCGATCAGTCCCTTGCGCTCGTAGAAATGAATGGCCGACACGGCCACGCCGCTTCGCCTTGCGATTTCGCCGACGGTCAGGCCCTGCATTTTTTGTCACTCCGGCTCTTTACCTCAACTTTGGTTGAGGTTGTAGCATCCCGCCTCGAAGAACACCATGGAGAGGAAAGGCCCGGGAATGGATGCACGAACGGAGACGGCAAGCCGCATGGAAAAGCGAAACGCAGGAGCCGCGACGCCGCCGGCGATCACCGGGCGCTGGGCGGAGCTGCTGGCACCCCGCTATCTCGCCACCACCACCATGCTGTGCGTCGGCGTGGCGCTTTACGCCTTCAACGGTTTTCTGGTCAGCACCGTGCTGCCGACCGCCGTCCGCGAGATCGGCGGCGCGGCGCTGCTGCCGTGGTCGCTGACGCTTTATCTCGTCGCCTCGATCGTCGCCGGCGCGAGTGCTGCGCTGCTGAAACAGAGATACGGCGCGCGAAAGGTGCTGTTTGCCGCTGCCCTGGTGTTCCTTGCCGGCACGCTTGCGGCGGCCCTTTCATCGAACATGGAGACGGTCCTCGTCGGGCGGGTTTTCCAGGGCATTGGCGAGGGGATCATCGCGGCGATCTGCTACGCCCTGATCCCCGAAATGTTTCCGCCGGCGCTGGTGCCGAAGGTGTTCGGCGCGGAGGCGACCGTCTGGGCGGTCGCCGCCTTCGGCGGGCCTGTGCTTGCCGGTTCGCTCACCGAGAGCTTTTCCTGGCGCGTCGCCTTCCTCGTCAATGCGCCGATCATCGGGCTTTTCCTGCTGCTCGCGGCGGTCATGGTGCCGGGCGGGCGCGGCGCGGCAGGTGCAACGTCGCGCGGCTTCCCGATCCGGCGCCTCGCCCTGCTTTCGGCAGGCCTTCTCGTCATGCTGATCGCGGGACTTGCGCCCTCGGCGCTTGCCACGACGGCCGCCGTCGCCGCCTCGTTTCTCCTCATCCTCGCCGCCGTCCGCTTCGACCGCAGAGCCGATCATTCCATCCTGCCAAAGGGTGCATTCTCACTTCGGTCCACGCTCGGCCTCGGCCTCTGGGTGGTGCTTTTGATGCCGCTCTCGCAGGCAACCAGCGGCGTCTATCTCGTCTATTGCCTGCAATATCTCTTCGGCTACGGACCGACCCATGCCGGCGCGCTCGGCGCCCTGATGGCGATCAGCTGGAGCCTGACGGCGATCGGGATCGCCAATCTCAGACATGAAGGGGCAAGACGGGCCACCATCTGGCTCGGCCCTCTGCTGCTGGTCTGCGGCTTTGCCGCCCTTGCGACAGCCATCGCCGCCGGCAGCACCGGGCTTCTTGCCGCAGCCCAGATCACCATCGGCGCGGCCTTCGGCCTGAGCTGGGGCTATCTCAGCCAGATGCTGATGGAGACGACGCCGGAACGGGAGCGCGACAAGACCTCGGCGCTGCTGCCCACGCTGCAATCGGCCGGATATGCGCTCGGCGCCGCGATGGCCGGACTCTGGGCGAACGGCGCGGGGCTCGCCTCGGCCGAAACGCCGGAGGCCATGCGCATGATCCTCACGCTGACTTTCGCTCTCGCACTGATCTGGGCGGTGCCCGCCCTGCTGGCCGCCCGCCGGGCCGTCCGGCTCGCCGGCCCGGCAAGCCCGGCTTCCTGAGGTTGCTTGCGTCCCGGTCGCCACTCCGGCCATGCTTCCTGGCGGGTGCTGGCCGGAAACCTGACAATCGGGACGCGAGAACAGGCAGCGGGCCGTTCAGCAAGGCTTAACGGCCCGCTCCTACATTCGCTGCGATGCGAAACGGGGAAATGCGATGAAGGCGTTGCTGAAGAGCATGCTGCGGCAGACGGCGATCACGGCCGGGCTGGAAGCCTCGCATGCGCTTTCCCGTCTTGGCGCCATGCCCGCGGCAAGAGGCCGGGGGGCGATCTTCACCCTGCACCACGTTCGCCCGCATGCGCCACGCCTTGCCGAAGCGAACCGCCATCTCGAGATCAGCCCGCATTTTCTCGACCGCTGCATCGCGCGGCTGAAGTCGGACGGCTACCGATTCGTGGCACTGGAGGAGATCCCTTCGCTTCTGTCCGCGAAAGATGCCGGGCGCCCCTTCGCCGCCTTCACGCTGGACGACGGTTTCCGCGACAATGCAGAACATGCCCTGCCGGTCTTCGAACGGCACGGGGTTCCCTTCACCATCTTCGTGGCAAAGGGCTTTGCCGAGCGCAGCCATACGCTGTGGTGGGAGACGCTCGACGAACTGGTCAACCGCACGGAAAGCTTCACGCTTGCCGATGCCGCGGGCGGGCGGACGAGCTTTACGGTTTCGAACCGCATCGAGAAACTCATGGCCTGCGACACGATCGGCGCGACCATCGGCGGCCCGGAGGAAAGCCAGGCGATCAGCCGGCTCGATGCGGCGGCGCTTGCGGCCGGTGTCGATGCGCGGGCGCTCGCGGACAGGCTGGTCATGACACCGGACGAATTGAAGGCGGTCGCCCGCCACCCGCTGGCCAGCCTCGGCGCGCACACCGTCAGCCACCGGGCGCTCGCCTTCCTGGACGATGCGTCGCTTGCCGCGGAACTCGCTTCCAGCGCGGATTATGTCGAAGAACTCACCGGCCGGCGGCCGGCGAGCTTCGCCTATCCTTACGGCGACCACCGCAGCGTGAACGCGCGGACCGCCGCCGCCGTCAGGCAGGCCGGTTTCCGGCTCGCGGTCACGACGCGGCCGGGCACGCTCAGGGAAAGCAGCCTCGAAACGCCCATGCAATTGCCGCGCATTTCGCTCAACGGCTTCTACCAGAGGGCGCGCTACGTCGCGGCGCTGGCCTCCGGCATTCCCTTCGGCCTTGGCTGAGGACAAGGCGGGCGGGGGCCTCTCACCACCCTCAAGCGAAAGGGCCGCCTTCCGGCGTCACGGATACATGCGAACCTTGGTCCACGGCGCGTCCTGCGTCTCGCGGCGGAATTCGATGCGGTCATGCAGGCGAAACTTGCGGTCGTGCCAGAACTCGATCGATTGCGGCTTGATGCGGAAACCGGACCAGTAGGGGGGGCGGGGCACATCGCCGATGGCGAACCTCGCGGTATATTCCGCAACCGCCTTTTCAAGCGCGAAACGGCCTTCGAGCGGGCGGGACTGCCTGGAAGCCCAGGCACCGATCCGGCTGCCGAGAGGGCGGGACCGGTAATAGGCATCCGCCTCCTCGTCGGAAACCACTTCCACCTCGCCCCGCAGGCGCACCTGACGACGCAGCGACTTCCAGTGAAAGCACATCGCCGCCTTCTTCTGGCCGAGAATTTCCTGTCCCTTCTGGCTCTCGAAATTCGTGTAGAAAACAAACCCCCGGTTATCGAACCCCTTGAGCAGCACCATCCTGACATTGGGAAGACCGTCCCCGTCGACGGTTGCCAGTGCTACCGCATTGGGATCGTTGATTTCCGAGGCTTCCGCGTCCTTCAACCACGCCGCGAACAGCGCAAAAGGTTCCGACTCCTCGGTGAAGTCACCGGTTGTTAACCCCATTTCTGACATATTGCTTCAAATGCTCCTGAACGACATCATCTCGGCCCAGGGTCAAATCACTGGACAGGACGCCCATTGAGAGACATAGCAAAGTCCCACGAGCGCCAAAAGGGTAACAGGATCGCAATGAAGCGAATGCTTGCCGTAATGACAGTGACGCTTCCCCTTTGCGGTTGTTTCGGCGGCAGCATGGATCTCTTCGGTTCCGACAGCGTCGATCGCTCTATCTCCACCAATACGGTCGCCTCGAAGCGGGCTCCGGCGGGCAATTCCGACGAGCTCACCGTCCAGAACGCCGTCTCCTCGGCCGATCTCAGCAAGAATGCCGGCAATCCCCTGCCCTGGGCCAATGCCGCGACCGGCAGCGCCGGCGTGGTCACGGCGATCCAGGAGGAAAAGGATAACGGCGTCGTCTGCCGCAACTTTTCCACCACGCGCCATTCCTACGAGGGTATCGCCTACTTCGCCGGCAAGACCTGCACCACCGGCTCCGGCGAGTGGCAGCTCATGCGCTTCGACCGCCGTTCATAATTCGGCAACCATATTCCCGGCCGGACCGCTTGCCGGAAACCCGCGTAACCACTGATTAGCATCTTCTTGTGATAGTCTCGCCTGTATTATGCCGGAACCGCCATGAGTTGGGCGGGGCGGTGCGTTTTTTGTTGCCGGCGCGTCATATGACCGGATGCTCGGCCGTTTGTGTTTACTGGTGGCCTAGATGCGCGATCTGTATTCTGTACTCGGCGTGAAACGAGACGCAGGCGCCGAAGAAATCAAGGCGGCATGGCGTACGAAGGCCAAGTCCGTCCATCCCGACCAGAACCGCGAGGACCCGAACGCCAACCAGCGTTTCGCCGAGATCGGCCGCGCCTACGAGGTGCTGAAAGACCCGAAGAAGCGCAACCTCTACGACCAGCAGCGCAGCAAGGTCGAGGCGCTGGAACGCGAAAAGACCATCATGCAGCAGCGCGAAGCGGCGCGCGAGGCGGCGGAACGGGCGAAGGTCGCCAAGGCCAATGCCGAGCGGATCATGGCCGAACTCGCCAAGGCCGAGGCCGAAAAGGCACGAACCGAAAAGGTGGCCCAGGCGACCGCCCAGGCAGCGCAGGCTGCGGCGCAGGCGGCCCAGGCCGCAGCTCAGGCCGCACAGCAGGCCAAGGCGGGCCAGACGGCCGGCGCTGCCGGAGCACAGACCTCCGCGCAGGGCAAAGCCGGTCCCGCAGGGGAAACGCCGGAAGACATGGTATCGCGCATCTTCGGCGACACGCCAGAAGCGGCCGCGGCCGCGGAAACCCTGAAGCGGGAGACGGAAGGCAAGGCGGAGAAGACCGACAAGACGGAAAAGGGCGAAACCCCGGATGCGGCCACAGCCGCCGCTCCGAAGCCGACTTCGATCTTCGCTCCGGTGGAGCTCATCAGCTCGCTCGTTCGGCGCATCCGCGGGGTGCAGCCGCCGCCGGAAAAGGCGCCGGAACTCGCCATCGAGGTCAGCGTCACCATCGACGACCTGCTCGCCCAGAAATCCGTTCCGGTGACGGTTGCCGACGGCCGGGAGCTGCGGGTGCCGCTGGAAGGCGGCGTCAGCGAGGGCCATGTCGTCCGCCTCAAAGGCCAGGGACACAAGCTGCCGAACATGGCGCGCGGCGACGTTGCCGCAACCATCCGGGTCCAGAAGAACGACAAGTTCTCGGTCGACGGCTTCGACATCAGGACCGTCCTGCCGATCACGCTCGAAAACGCCGTGCTCGGCTGCGAGACCCAGGTGGAGACCCCGTCGGGGCCTGTGGACATCACCATTCCGGCCTGGTCGAACTCCGATCAGGTGATCCGTCTCGACGACCAGGGTCTCCATGACGACGCCGGCGGACGCGGCGCCCTGCTGGTCGAACTGCGCGTGAAACTCTGGGAAAAACCGGACGATAAGGTGACGGACCTGATGCGTGTCATGCGCGAAGGGCTGTTTCTGTGAAGCCTTTGTAACAATTACACCCTTTGTTACGGCCCCTAACAGTTGATGATCCCGTCCAATCTTGAACCACGGATCGGGCTATGCCATAGGCAGGATCACTCGAAAGTATCAGGGAGCAAAACATGGCTCAAGGTTCCGGCCTTATGGCAGGCAAGCGCGGCGTCATCATGGGCGTCGCAAACAATCGTTCCATCGCATGGGGGATCGCGAAAGCCTGCCGCGACCAGGGAGCCGAAATTGCCTTGACCTGGCAAGGGGATGCGCTGAAGAAGCGCGTCGAACCGCTTGCCCAGGAATTGGAAGCGTTCATGGCCGGCGACTGCGACGTCACCGATCTCGCCAGTATCGATGCCGTCTTCAAGACGCTCGAGGACAAGTGGGGCAAGATCGATTTCGTCGTGCATGCCATCGCGTTTTCCGACAAGGACGAACTGACCGGCCGCTACATCGAGACCACCCGCGACAACTTCCAGCGGACCATGGACATCTCCGTCTACTCGTTCACGGCTGTCGCCGCGCGCGCCGAAAAGGTGATGAATGACGGCGGCTCGATCCTGACGCTGACCTATTACGGCGCCGAAAAGGTCATGCCGCATTATAACGTCATGGGCGTCGCCAAGGCCGCACTCGAGGCCTCCGTGCGCTATCTCGCCGTCGACATGGGCGGTCGCGGCATCCGCGTCAACGCCATTTCCGCCGGCCCGATCAAGACGCTCGCGGCCTCCGGCATCGGCGACTTCCGCTACATTCTGAAGTGGAACGAATACAACTCGCCGCTGAAGCGCAACGTCACGACCGACGAGGTCGGCAAATCCGGCATGTACCTCCTGTCGGATCTTTCGACGGGCGTTACCGGTGAAGTGCATCATGTCGATTCCGGCTATCACACGGTCGGGATGAAGGCCGTCGACGCACCGGACATTTCCGTCGCCAAGGACTGACGTCTCTTACCGGGGTTTTTCGGCCGTGCTCATCTACATGATCCGTCACGGCCAGACCGACTGGAACGCCGAGGGACGGCTGCAGGGGCAGAAGGATATCGGCCTCAACGATTTCGGCCGCGCCCAGGCCAGCGAGAACGGCCGTCAGCTTTCGGCCGAACTCGGCTCGCGGGCGGCCGATTTCGACTATGTCGCCTCGCCGCTCGGCCGCACCCGGGAAACCATGGAGCGGGTCCGCTCGGCGATGGGCCTCGATCCCCACGGCTATCGTCTCGACGAACGGCTGAAGGAACTTTCCTTCGGCGACTGGGAAGGCTCGACCATCGCAGAACTCAAGCAGCGCACGCCGGACCGGGTGAAGGAACGGCGGCTGCACAAATGGGATTTCATTCCGCCGGGCGAAGCCGCGGAAAGCTACGAGATTCTCTCCTGGAGGGTGGGCGCCTGGCTGAATTCCGTGGAGCGCCCCACAGTCTGCGTCACCCATGGCGGCGTCGTGCGCAGCGTTTTCCGTCTGATCGGCCAATGGAGCCGGGACGAGGCCTGCGACATGAACGTGCCGCAGGATCGTATTTTGAAGATCGACCGGGACGGCGTATCCGTCGGCTGGCTGTAGAAGCCTCGCCGCTCGCCCGGGTTCGTGCCTTACTGCACCACTTCCAGATCGTCGACGACGCGCTTGCCGTCCACTTCGGTGTAGAACACGATCACCTTCACGCCGCTCTGCAGCCCGTCGAAGTTGAACTCCTCCGGCAGGGAATAGGTCTTGCCGTCGTCGAGAACGAGGCTGAGGTTCTCGACATTCACGGACTTGATGGTGGCTTCGACGTCCGAGCTGCCTGCCAGAACGCTGAGCGGAGACAGGAAACTCGCCGTCGCCAGAAGAACTGCAATCATGACCCGCATGCGAATGACTTTCACCAGAAATGACCGATTCAGAATGTGTCTCAAAATAAGCCTCCAGAATGTGGCAAAAGTCGCCCGCAAAGATGTCATTTTCGGTGTGATTGATGACCGGAATTGAGGCGGCGATCAAGCCGCCGCAATCGTTATCCCGGCACCGCCGACAACTTTTCGAGGAACGCTGGAAATTCCAATCGCTTCAAGTAACTACAGCGTGTGGAAAGTGCCTGAACGGACCGCTGCAAATATTTCCCACGCAATGCTAAATTAACTACCGCCCCCTAGGATCGTTCGACGTGCAGCGGGGGCTCCGGGGACTTGAATTACAGTAAGATGATCATGGCGCGCAGCGACGGAGAACAATCCGGAGCGGATTTTCTGCTGCTGGGAGGTGCCCTGCTCAGCATGGCCATCATCGGCGCCGGCGTCATGCTCGACAAATGGTCGGCAGCCGCCAGTCTCGATGCGGCGCGCCAGCATATCGCCGAAGACCTGCGCCTGATGCATTCGTCGATCGAGGCCCGTATCGAGGCCGACACGGCGGCGGCGAACCATCTCGCCGACATGATTGCCGCCGACCCGACGATTTCGCAGGCATCGTTCGACGCGATGACCGCGAACCTTGCCGCCCGCACCCCGCATATAGAAAGCGTGGAGTTCAAACCCGGCCTGCGCGAAGGCCGCGGCGAGCCGGTCATCAAACTGCAGGATTCCCAAACGCTCCTGCTCGACGTTCCGGTGCCCGCCCTTGGTTTCGACCGCAGCCTCGGTTCGGTGGTGCTGTCGATGAACGCAGGTCGGACGATCGAGGCCAGCGGCCTCCTGAAGGGCAAGGATGCGGCCGCGGCGTCCCATCTCACGGGGGAGCATCTCGACGTCGCCATCCGCGAGATACCGGCGGATGGCCCCGGAAAATTCCTCTACGGCTCCCCCGGACTTTCCCTGAAAGACCCTGTGAGCGAGCGCATGAGCGTGCCCGGCGGCAGCTGGGAAATCCTCGCTGCGCCGAGCGACGGCTGGCAGACAGCCCATCAAAGCCGGTTGCCTGCGAGGCTCGGCATCTTCGCCGCGGTGATCGCGATGATCCTGCCGGTTCTCGTCACGCTGCTTCTGCTGCGCGAGCGCAACCGCAACATAGCCCGGCTGAAGGCCCGCGAGGAGGCCCTGTTCGAAGTGACCCAGCGCCTCAACCTGGCGATGGACACCTCGAACATCGGCATATGGGAGCTGGAGGAGAAGACAGGCCAGCTCTTCTGGGACGAAAGGGCGGCCTCCCTGCATGGCTGCGCGGCAGGCGAGATCGCCCGGCAGGACCGGCTGGACGACTGGTATCGCGTCATCCATGCCGATGACCGGGAGACCATCGAGCTGCGGATCTTTGCGAGCATGTCGCCGCTCGGTCAGCAGAGCTGGGACATACAGTACCGCGTCGGGCTGTCGGACGGCAGCATCCGCCACCTGCGTTCGGTCGGCGCCCATTGCGCCGGAGCGAACGGCGCCGGCCGGCAGATCGGCATCGTCTTCGACATCACCGCCGACGCCATGTTCACCGAGACGCTGAGGATCGCCAAGGAAACCAGCGATATCAAGAATGCCGAGCTGGAACTGGCGCTCGACGAGCTGTCGGCGCGCGAACACCAGCTGGCGGAGCTGTCGCAGAAACTCGATCTTGCGCTCGCTTCCTACAATTGCGGTATCTGGGAGGGCGATCCGGTTAATGGCACCGCGATCTGGGACGAGCGGATGCACCAGCTCTACAATCTGCCGAACAAAAACCGGCCGGTGACGAAGCATGAATGGCTCTCGGCCCTGCATCAGGACGACCGGCAGCCGATATTGCTCGCCACCAACCGGGCGCTGAACTCCGGCATCACCCTCAACAATCTTCAAAGGGTTCTTTTGCCCAACAACGAGCTGCGCTACGTGCGCTCGGTCGGGCAGGTGCATATCGGCAAGGATGGGCGGAAGAAGATCATCGGCATCGCCTTCGACGTCACGGCGGACGCGAAGATCGCGGAAGAGCTGAGGGCCGCCAAGGCGGAGGCCGACGCGCGCAACATCGAGCTGGAGCTCGCCAAGAACCGCATCGAGTTCAACGCGCTGCACGACCCGCTCACCTCGCTCGCCAACCGCCGCAAGCTCGATGTGGAACTGGAGGAACTGACGCGCAGCGCCGGCCGGCAGCGCAGCCGGTTCACGATCCTTCACCTCGACCTCGACCGCTTCAAGGAAATCAACGACACGCTCGGCCATGCGGCCGGCGACGCCATGCTGGTGCACGCCTCCAGGGTGCTCCAGCGCAATGTCGTGCGCGGCGACCTCGTCGCACGCATCGGCGGCGACGAATTCGTCATCCTCGCCAAGCGGCAAACGACCGCCGAGGAACTTTCGAAGCTCAGCGAGGCCATCATCGCGGAAATGAGCAAACCGATCGACTTCGAGGGGTTTTCCTGCCGCTGCGGCGTATCGATCGGCATCGCCCAGTCCTCGGGCCTGTTTCCCGACGCCGGCCGGGTGCTCATCAACGCCGATATCGCGCTCTATCAGGCCAAGGAAAAGGGCCGGAACCGCTACGAATTCTTCACCCCGGACCTGCAGGCCAATATCTTCGCCCGCAAGCGCATGGCGGACGAGATCCTCGCCGGCCTCGAACACGATGAATTCACCGTCTGGTACCAGCCGCAATTCGCGGCCGGCTCCATGGAACTCACCGGGGCCGAGGCGCTGGTGCGATGGAGGCATCCCGACCAGGGCGTGCTGCCAACGAACCGCTTCCTGAAGGTCGCCGAAGAGCTGAACGTGATGGCGCGCATCGACCAGCTGGTGCTGGAGACCGCCCTCAAGGACCAGATGCGCTGGACCTCGCTCGGCCTCCGGCTGCCGCGTATCTCGGTCAACGTCTCGTCGCGCCGGCTGCATGACGACGCGCTGGTCGAACAGCTCGAGGGTCTTTCCATCGCGACCGGCTCGATCTGTTTCGAGCTGGTGGAATCCATCTTCCTCGACGAGAGCGACGATGTCGCGACCAGGAATATCGAGAGGATCAAGGCGCTCGGCATCGATATCGAGATCGACGATTTCGGCACGGGCCACACCTCGATCGTCAGCCTGCTGCGCCTGAAACCCAAGCGCCTGAAGATCGACAGGCAGCTGGTGATGCCGATCGTCAACTCGCTCCAGGAACGGGCGCTGGTGCGCTCGATCATCGAGATCGCCCGCTCGCTCGGGGTGGAGACGGTGGCGGAGGGCGTGGAAAGCCACGAACATGCGGCGCTGCTGCGCCAGCTCGGCTGCGACTTCCTCCAGGGCTACGCCTTCGCCAAGCCTCTGCCCTTCGACGAATTCACCCGCTTTGCCCGGGCGCTGCCGCAGCGAAAGGCGTCATAAAGGCGACGCAGCGTCTTCAAGAAAGGCTTGTCGGTTTCGCCGGTTTTCCACTATGAGTGTGCCGCAGTGAAAGCCGAGGCACCCGGAAACGGCGCAAGCCTCCCGCAAACCGGTTCGTCTGACATGTCGCACAACACCTTCGGCCATCTCTTCCGCGTCACCACCTGGGGCGAAAGCCACGGTCCCGCCCTCGGCGCCGTGGTCGACGGCTGCCCGCCCGGCATCCGCTTCACCCAGGAAGACCTTCAGGTCTTTCTCGACAAGCGCAAGCCCGGCCAGTCGCGTTTCGTGACCCAGCGCCGGGAGGACGACATCGTCAAGGTGCTCTCCGGCGTCATGCCGCAGGAGGACGGCTCGATGATTACCACCGGCACGCCGGTGTCGCTGATGATCGAGAACACCGACCAGCGCTCCAAGGATTACGGCGAGATCGCGCGGCGCTACCGCCCCGGCCATGCCGACTATACCTATGACGTCAAATACGGCATTCGCGACTATCGCGGCGGCGGCCGTTCATCGGCCCGCGAAACGGCGGCCCGCGTCGCGGCAGGCGCCCTTGCGCGGCAGGTGATCCCCGGCGTCACGATCCGTGGCGCGCTGGTGCAGATCGGCAAGCACAGGATCAACCGCGCCAACTGGGACTGGGCGCAGGTGAACGAAAACCCGTTCTTCGCTCCCGACCCGGAAATCGTCCCCGTATGGGAAAGCTATCTCGACGAGATCCGCAAGGCGGGCTCTTCCGTCGGCGCTGTGGTCGAAGTGGTTGCCGAAGGCGTTCCGGCCGGCATCGGTGCGCCTGTCTATGGCAAACTGGACCAGGAGATCGCCGCGAACCTCATGTCGATCAACGCCGTCAAGGGCGTGGAGATCGGCAACGGCTTCGGCGCGGCCGAGATCACCGGCGAGGAAAATGCGGACGAAATGCGGATCGGTCCGGACGGCAGGCCGATGTTCCTTTCCAATCACGCGGGCGGCATTCTCGGCGGCATTTCCACCGGCGAGCCGATCGTCGCCCGTTTCGCCATCAAGCCGACCTCCTCGATCTTGACCGAACGCCGATCCATCGACGCCGACGGCCACGAGGTCGAGGTGCGCACCAAGGGCCGGCACGATCCCTGCGTCGGAATCCGGGCGGTTCCCGTCGGCGAGGCGATGCTCGCCTGCACGATTGTCGATCATTATCTGCGAGACCGCGGCCAGACCGGCCGCCTGAAGTGAGGCATTCCCATGAGCTATGACCAGAGCCGCGTCGTCGACGCCATCCGCGCCTTCGAGGCCGGCGAGATCGTCGTCGTGACCGATGACGACGACCGCGAGAACGAAGGCGACCTGATCGTCGCCGCCGTGCACTGCACCGCCGAGAAGATGGCCTTTATCGTGCGCCACACCTCCGGCATCGTCTGCGCGCCGATGACCAAGGAAGACGCCAAGCGGCTGAACCTCACGGCCATGGTCGCCGAAAACGACAGCGCCCACACCACCGCCTTCACCGTGACCGTCGACTTCAAGCACGGCACGACGACGGGCATTTCCGCCGAGGACCGTACGCTGACCGTGCGCAACCTCGCCAACCCGAATGTCGGGCCGGTGGATTTCGTGCGTCCCGGCCACGTCTTCCCGCTGGTCGCCCGCGAAGGCGGCGTGCTGATGCGCTCCGGTCATACGGAAGCCGCCGTCGACCTCTGCAGGCTCGCCGGGCTGCCGCCGGTCGGCGTGATCGGCGAACTGGTCAACGACAACGGCACCGTCAAGCATGGGCCGGAAGTCTTCGACTTCGCCGAGGAACACGGCCTCAAGCGCGTCTCCGTCGCCGATCTCATCGCCTATCGCCAGCGCAAGGAAACGCTGATCCAGCTCGAATCGAGCTTCGTCGTCGAGACCCCCTACGGGCCGGCCAAGGCGCATGCCTATTCGCTTCCCTGGGACCCGATGCAGCATCTCGCCATTGTCTTCGGCGATATCCGCGACGGCGTCGACATTCCGGTGCGCCTGCAGCTCGAACATGTCGGCAAGGACGTGTTCGGCAAGAACCGCCAGGTCGACGACATCATGAAGCGGATCGCCGAAAAGGGCCGCGGCGTCATCGTCTATCTGCGCGAAGGCTCGGTCGGCGTCGGCGTATCGACTACGGCGCGGGCCGGCAAGCACGACCGCGAGGCCCATAACGAGGCGCAGCAGCGCGACAGCGAATGGCTGGAAATCGGCCTCGGCGCGCAGATCCTGAAAGATCTCGGCGTGACGTCCATCCGGCTCTTCTCCTCGCGCGAACGCCACTATGTCGGCCTTGAAGGCTTCGGCATCCGCATCAGCGGAACCGAGATCGTCTGACACGACGGGATTTCCGCCTCCGGCAGCACCACGGAGGCGGAAACGTTCGCCTGACGGCGGAGCTCGCTGGAGCCCGCCGGATTATCTTGCGAAGCGCCTGGCGCCGGCGACGCAGAGAATGACGGCCCCGGTAACCGTGACCATGGACCAGCTTACCGCCTCGCCCAGCAGGGTCGCGGCGAGCGCCAGGCCGAAGAACGGCTGCAGAAGCTGCAGCTGGCCGACGGCGGCGATGCCGCCCTGCGCAAGGCCGCGATACCAGAATATGAACCCCACCAGCATGCTGAAGACCGAGACGTAGGCAAGGCCGAGCCATGCGGGGCGGGCCGCATCGGCAAAGGACTGCGGCATGGTGAGAATGGCGAGCAAAGCCATGACCGGCAGCGACAGCACCAGCGCCCAGGAAATGACCTGCCAGCCGCCAAGCACGCGGGAAAGCTTCGCGCCTTCCGCATAGCCGAGCCCGCAGACGACGATGGCCGCGAGCATCAGGAGATCCCCCACCGGCGAGGCGGAAACGCCCTGCATCAGCGCGAAGCCCGCAACCAGCGCACTGCCGAGGCAGGAAAACAGCCAGAAGGCCGGCTTCGGTCTTTCGCCGCCGCGCAGCACGCCGAAGATCGCGGTCGCGAGCGGCAGGAGCCCGATGAAGACGATGGAATGGGCCGAAGTGACATGTTTCAGCGCCAGCGCCGTCAGGAGCGGAAAGCCGACGACAACGCCGAGCGCCACCACCGCCAGGGAGACGAGATCCCCGCCCCGCGGACGCTTTTCGCCAAAAGCCAGAAGCAGAACAAGCGCCAGCGTGCCGGCGATGGCTGCGCGGGCGACGGTCAAAAACACCGGATCGAAATCCGCCACCGCCGCACGGGTCGCCGGCAGCGAGCCGCTGAAGATCAGAACACCCAGAAAACCGTTGATCCAGCCCGTCGTTGTCTTGTCCATCATGTCTTTCCTTCTTTCACTGCAATGACAGGTGATAGGCGATGGCGGATGGATTTTTCAGGCACAGTGCATTACAGTTTTAACAAACTGTAATGGTCAAGTGAGCAGTACGGATGCCTGAAATCATTGAGATGGATACCCGGACGCGGGTCGGGCAGGTCATGGCGACCGTCCGGCAGCGGATCGGCGTGCGCACGCTTTCGCCGGGGGCGAAGCTTCCCTCGATCCGCAGCCTTGCGAAGACAATGGCGGTTTCCACCTCGACCGTGGTCGAGGCCTATGACCGGCTGGCGGCCGAGGGTTTGATCCTGTCCAGGCGTGGCTCGGGCTTCTATGTCGCCGGGCACCTGCCGCCGCTGACGCTCGCGGAAATCGGTCCGAAGCTCGACCGGGCGGTCGATCCGTTCTGGGTGTCGCGGCAATCGCTCGAGGCGACCGAAGATGTGCTGAAGCCGGGCTGCGGCTGGCTGCCAGCCTCGTGGATGCCGCAGGCGGAACTGCGCCGCTCGCTTCGTCACATCGCGCGGGCGGACGACAGGGTGCTCACCGACTACGGCACGCCGCTCGGCCTGCTGCCGCTGCGTCATCTCCTGTCGCGCCGCATGGCGGAACATGGCATGGAGGTGCCGCCGGACCAGATCATGCTGACGGAATCGGGCACGCAGGCGATCGACCTGTTGCTGCGGCTTCTCGTCGAGCCGGGCGACACCGTGCTGGTCGACGATCCCTGCTATTTCAATTTTCTGGCGCTGCTCAGAGCCCATCGGGTCAAGGTCGTCGGTGTGCCCTATACGCCTGGTGGCCCCGACATGGCGCTCTTCGCCGCGGCACTCACCGAGCAACGGCCGCGCCTCTACATCACCAATTCGGCGCTTCACAACCCGACCGGCGCGACGCTTTCGCCAGTCAGCGCGCATCGCATCCTGAAGTTTGCCGATGAGGCCGGGCTGACGATCATCGAGGACGACATCTTCGCCGATTTCGAGCTGGAGCCGGCGCCGCGGCTTGCGGCCTTCGACGGCTTCGAGCGGGTCATCCATATCGGCAGCTTCTCGAAGACGCTGACGGCTGCGGCCCGATGCGGCTTCATCGCCGCAAGGCGGGACTTCATCGAGCGGCTGATCGACCTGAAGATCGCCACATCCTTCGGCGGCAATGCGCTTTCGGCCGAACTGGTGCTCGCCTTGATGAAGGACGGCACCTACCGGAAATACATGAACGGGCTGCGCGACCGCCTGTCGCGCGCCATGGGAGAGACCGGCCGGAAACTCCAGGCGCTCGGCCTGAAGCCATGGATCGAACCGCGCGGCGGCATGTTTCTCTGGTCAGAACTCCCCGAAGGCCTCGACGCCGCCGACGTCGCCCGCCGAGCGCTCATGGACAACGTTGTGCTCGCTCCGGGCAACGCCTTCAGCGTCTCGCAGACGGCAACGCGGTTCCTGCGGTTCAATGTTGCGCAATCCGGCGATGCGAAGGTGTTTGCGGCGCTGGAGCGGGCGATGCGGGGGTGATGGGAGGACGTCAGGTCGCTTTCGAAGGAGAAGCGGAGGCTATCTTGTCGAGTTCAACGTAGTGATCCAGATGCCGCAACCACTTCCGCTCGATCGCGGCGACAATGTCGATATCATTTGCCCGCAAATAGAGCACCAGTTGCCCGAAAAGATCGGCCGCTTCATTCTCGAGCGATTCGCGAGTGCCTCCTGAACCATCCGCGTTTGGTCTCGCTGCGCCGCCAACCAGCAGATGTTCGGCTGTCAACTCGCCAAGTTCCTCCGTCAGCTTGAGCAGATACCAATCTGCACTGCGCGTGATGTTATGCACCCGCGCATAAAGCTCTCCCACTTGACCAATGCGTTCGCTCAGCTCTTTGAATGTCACACTCATTCGGTCCTCGGCAGTAACATAGAGATCCCGTCGCGGGAGGCTATCGCGGGTTTGCAACACGACCGTTACAATGACCGCCCTTGCCGGGAGCCGGCCGCGGTTCCCGTCGGCTCCACTGAACTTCACACCGGACCGGTAGCGTCGCCTGCATCCGCATGATACGCATGCCTTGCCCCCGTTCGCGACGCCGAAGGAGACAGCAGCGATGAAGTGCCTGCGCATACATGCAAGCCCGGATGGTGAATCGCACTTCGATGAAATCGAACTGCCGACCACATCGCTTTCGGTGCATCCCGACGCCGTGCCGTTCGACGTTACGGCCAGTTATCCGGCATCCCGTGTCCGCCTCACCCACATTCCTGCCGGCATGCGCGAAGTTTCATGGCACACGGTGCCGGAGCCCGTGCTGACAGTCAGGCTGGATGGCTCGGTGGAATATGAAACGAGCGATGGAGATGTGCGCCACGTTCCAGCCGGCAGCTTTGTGCTGGTGGAAGACACGCATGGCAAGGGTCATCTGTCGCGCCATTCCACAGAAGCGCAAACCGTCATCTGGATCTCGCTGCCGAACGGTCTCGGGTTGCCGCAATCGTAACTGCGGCTTCCGCATCACCGCGGGGTTTCGGTCCGAAGCCAGAAGGCCTCTTCGCTATCACGACAGTGAACCTGGCGTCTGGCTCGGAGATGTGTGCCGATGCAAACTCGGCTATCCTGGGTAAATGGCCCAGGAGACTTTCTCGTTTGGCACTTTTTCCGTCGATCCCGCCGCCGGCACGGTGATGCGTGCGGGCGGACTCGTACCGCTCGGCAGCAAGGCCTTTGCCCTTCTGGTCGCCCTGCTGGAAGCCGATGGCGCCGTGGTATCCAAGGAAGCGTTGATTGAAATTGCCTGGCCAGAGCGTACCGTCGGCGAGGCGAATCTTTCGGTTCAGATCGCAGCGCTTCGCAAAGCGCTAGGCCGCGCGCCATCGGGCGGGGAGTGGATAGAGACTGTACCGCGCGTCGGCTACCGTTTTTCCGGACGCCAAGAACCAGCCGCCCCTGTCGACGACAGCGGCCCGCAGCTTATGGTCCTGCCATTCGAAAACCTCTCGGACAACGGATCGGAGCGGTATTTCATTGATGGCGTTGTCGAAGACATTGTTACCGCCCTTTCGAGGTTCACCACCTTCTCCGTACTCTCGCGCAGCGCAACCCACGCTTTTGTCGAAAAACGTCTCGATCTTCGATCCGCAGCCCGGAAGTTGGGCGTGCGTTATGCGCTCTCCGGAAGCCTGCAGCGTCAGGGCGACCGACTGAGAGTTACCGTTCAGTTGATCGAGACAGAAAAAGCCAGGCAACGCTGGAGCGAGCGATTTGATGGTGAACTCGGCCAAGTGTTCGAATTTCAAGACAGGATAGCGGAGGCGGTGGCTGGCGTCGTCGAACCCGGTATCAGAAAGGCGGAGATAGAACGCCTGCGCCGCAGTCCTCCCTCCGTCCTCCGTGCCTACGATCTCTATCTTCAGGCATTGCCCTACTTCCGCGGGACCTCTGCGGAAGACCGGAACGAGGCCATACGGCTCCTGGAACAGGCGACCGAGTCCGACGACCGCTTTGCAATTGGGCTTGCACATGCTGCCTGGGCTTACGAGCGACTTGACACATTCGGATCGGGCATGTCGGAAAGGGAGCGCGCAAGAGCGTTGCAGCTTGCCGAACGGGCTCTACGGTACAGCGCAGGCGACCCATTGGTCGACGCCATTTGCGCGCTCGTCTTCCTCAACATATCAGGCGAGTCGGAACGAAGTCTGGCGATGTTGGCAGAGGCGGAACGGCGCTGCCCCCACAATTCGACCGTGCTTTCGCTTTGTGCCTTTGCAAACGTGATGGCAGGCGACGTGGAAATCGGCCGCCAAGGCTTCCTTCGCGCCTTGAGAATCGCTCCGGGGGCACTCGACAACTATGAGCTCAATGCGGGCGTCGCTATTGCCCGCCTGTTCCAGGGAGAATTCGAGGATTCGATTTCCTGGTCGCTGCGCAGCATCGCACAGAACGGAGACTGGCTTGGAGCCTATTGGATGCTCATTGCCGCCTATGTCCAACTGGGCCGCATCGAGCAAGCGAGAAATGTCCTGTCTCGCCTTATGTCGAAAGCTCCGGCCATGCGGATGTCGGATATCGTTCGCCTGAGACATCGTTACGCCGACCGGTTCCAGATGGTCGTGGATTCGATGAGGCTGGCAGGCCTTCCCGACTGAATTCGGCGGCGGCGGTTGACATTTTTTGGAATTCCTTTGGGACCCAAAGAGGCCTGGCGGGCAAGATGCGAAAACCGTCAGCCAAAGGAGAGACCGATGGTTTCGAACTTCACGAGCGCTCAAATCTCACTTCCGGGTAGCGAACGTGTGGCGATGACGCCGTTTGGCGCCAGGCTGGTCATACATGCATTGAAGAGCGAAACGGACAGTGCGTTCGGTGTATGGGAAACGTTCACTCCGCCCGGAGAAGGTCCGGCACCTCATACGCACACCCGTGAGACCGAAATGTTCAGGGTCTTGCAAAGCACCTACCGATTCTGGTGCGCCGATCAGGTGTTCGATGCGCCGCCCGGCTCGGTCGTGGTTTTACCGCCGAACGTCGAACATGCCTGGCGCAATATTGGCCAAGGGATGGGGCGGATGCTCGGCATCGTGACGCCCGGAGGCTGCGAAGGGATGTTTTGCGAAATCGCGGCCCTAGGGCCGGGCGCGACTGCGCAGCAGATCGCATCGATAGAGGGCGGATATGGCATCATCAACGACGAGACCAAAAAGCTTGGGGCCAAAACAATCGAGGGGATTGGCCGATAGAAGCCATCCCGCTTCATAACAACCTGCAGCGGCATTCCGATGGCTATAGCCCCAAATCGATCACCCCCAAGCCATCCTCACCTCACCCCAGCCATCCAACCCGCAACACCGCTGTTCCGGCGCCGGCGAAACGACGGTGACGAGGGAATTGGCATTTCGTTGCGGGAAAGCCGGGGGTATCTGCTGTTGATCCGTTGCGGACCGAAAGCGGCGTCTGACGGTCATCAAGCGAGGCCAGCCAGGATAACGGGGGGCTACTGGGACATGCGCGCGCGCAGGCGGGGCCCTATCCAGTCAAGGAAGCATCGTACCTTCAGCGGCAGAGGATCGGCGGGTCGGTGGATAACGTTCACCGGAAGCGGTTCCGGCGCGAACTCCGTCAGCAATTCCTGCAACGCGCCGGAGCGCAACTGATCGGAAATCTGGTAAGACAGCACGCGTATGATGCCGATGCCGGCCAGTGCGGCCTGAATGGCAGCCTCCGTCGTGTTCACCGCGAGCTTGGAGCGCGGTTCGACGGCAAAGGCCGCACCGTCCCGGCGGTAGCGCCATTCCGGCGCGGTTGCGAAGCCCTGGAAGCTTATGCCGTCATGCTGGGCGAGGTCATCCGGCCGAAGCGGCACTCCCCGGCGGGCGAGATAGTCCGGGCTCGCGCAGATCACCCGGCGGACAGAGCCTATGCGCGTGGCAATCAGCGCGCTGTCTGCCAGATGCCCGATCCGCAGGGCCACATCGACATGCTCGTCGGAGAAACTTACCTGCCGATCGACCAGGCTCAGCCGCAGGTTGATGTCAGGTTGCTCCTTCAGGAATTCCAGCACAATCGGCAGCAGATAGCGCTCGCCGAAGACAATCGGCGCGGTCACATGCAGCCCGCCGCGCAAAGCGCCATAATCGCCGCTGGCCTGCCGTTCGGCCGCGTTCAACTCTTCCAGAATGCGACGCGACGCGGCAACAAAGGCACGCCCCTCCTCCGTCAGGGCAAGGCCCCGGCGCGTGCGCAGAACCAATCGTGTACCAAGATGGTTTTCAAGATCGGCGACCTTTCGGCTGACCGTGGCGAGCGGTGCATTCAGGCGCCGCGCGCCCGCAGAGAGGCTGCCGGCATCCACCGCCGCCAACAGCACCGACATCGCATCAAACCGATCCATTCAATCCTTCCGGAATTTGAGAGGAAAGCTCCATAAATGGCAGGATACCCCGTTCGTTGTGGATGTCATAGCCTTCACTCCGTCGAGGGGACGCCGGCCGGCTTCCCGCATTTCCAATGATCCGGAGGAAGAAGTCATGTCTCAGCTTTCACGTCGCGCCTTTGTCGGCGCCCTTCCTCTGGGCCTCGGCGGGGTGAGCCTCCTCGGGGGAGGCTTGATTGGTGGCGCTTCCACGCCCGCCCTTGCCGCAACGCACGAGGTCGCGAAGACGCCGGCCACCTTTACGCCGCTGGCGCAGATCCGCATTGGCCGTTTCACGGTGACCGCCCTTACGGACGGGTATGCCGATATGCCCTACGACTATTTTCCGGGGCGCACGGCGGCCGAAGTCGAGCAGGCGGCCGTTGCGCAGTTCACCGCCCGGCCGAGCGGCGTGCGCTTCCTCTTCAACCAGTATCTCATCGAGGATGGCGCACACCGTATCCTGATCGATGCCGGAGCGGCCGGCTCGATCGGACAGACCGGCGCACTGCCGCAGGCGCTCGGTACGCTTGGCGTGCAGCCCGATCAGATCGACGCGGTGATCGTGACACATATGCATCAGGACCACATGGGCGGCCTGGTTCTCGGAGGGAAGAACAATTACCCCGAGGCCGAACTCTATATCGATCGTCGCGACGTCAAGCATTGGACCGATCCGGCCAAGCGCAGCGGCGCAGCCGACTATCTGCAGACCAGCTTCCAGATGGCGGAGGAGGTCGTGCGCCTCTACCCGAAACTCCAGGCGATCGACGGCGAACGCGAGATTGTGCCGGGCGTCTTCATCGTCGACCTGACCGGCCATACACCCGGCCATATCGGCGTGCGGGTCGAAGATGGCGGGCAGAGCCTCATCATGGTTTCGGACATGCTCTTTCCGGTCGTGCATCCTGGAGCGACCGATGTATTCTTCCTGTTCGAGCAGGACCCCGTCGCGGCCAAGGCGATGCGCGACCGCTTCTTTCCTCGCGCCGCCTCGGAAGGCGCGCTGATTGCCGCCACGCACATGCCCTTTCCGGGGCTCGGCCGCGTCGTCGCCGACCGCGGGCAGCTGCGCTGGCAGGTGGCGGACTGGGCCTTACAGAACTGAGGGCCGTTCCGGCGCGGTTGAGAAAGGAAAAACGCATGGGCACGAGATATCTCAGCATCGCCACAACGGCCTCCGTCGCGGCCGCGCAGGAACACTATGGCAGCGCAGCGCAGTGGGCACGGATAGGCGCGCGCGGCCACGCGGACGATGCCGGGCCGAGGCAACCCCTCGGTCCTTCGGAAACGGCCTTCATCCGGGCGCGCGACGGCTTCTATATCGCCAGTGTCTCAGAGACGGGATGGCCCTATGTCCAGTACCGTGGCGGGCCTCCGGGCTTTCTCGCCACCGTCGACGCATCGATGCTGGGCTTTGCGGATTTTCGCGGCAACCGGCAATACATCACGACGGGCAATGTGCGCGCGAATGACCGCGTCTCGCTGTTCCTGATGGACTATGCTCACCAGCAACGCCTGAAGATCTTCGGCCACATGCACATCATCGATGCCGCGGACGATCCGGTTCTGGCGAAGGCGCTGACCGTGCCGGATTACCCCGCTCGCGTGGAACGCCTCGTCCTCATCGCGGTGGAGGCGTACGACTGGAACTGCCCGCAGCACATCACGCCGCGCTTCACGCGGGCTGAGCTTGAGCGTCTGCAATCGGGATAGCCGGATGCTGTTCCGATCCGGTTCAGGTTCGCGCCTCGTCGCACGCGACGGGTGGGGCGATGGCCGTTCGAGTCGGGAGACAGCCATGCCGGGATGGCGCTTTGGAAAGCCGCTGGTCCGGTTGCGGCCCGAAGCGGTCATCCCATGTCCTTCTCTGCCGCGCAGATTATCTCGGAAATGAAAGCACTTTTCTCCGAGGTATAACGATCACCATCATACGGGAACTGATCCGCAAGGCGGCGTTTCAGGGCGGAGTATGCCAAAGCCACATCGTCGTGTTGGCGAAGGTAGTTTCGGAAAAGCATTCGCCTTTCATGCGTTTGGTTAGAGGGCGGGCAGAGGTACACCCTTATTCGGGGCGAAGAGCGATTCAAAAGGAAGGCCCAAACATCGTCATCATACCGATTACCACGCGGCTGAAAGCCAGCGCCGATGAGAGCGGCGCTTGCATCAGGAATGTCACGGAGTCCCGAAACAATGACATCCACGTCAATTATCGGCTTTGCGGCCAATCCGGGTACTGCAGTGCTGCCGATGTGCTCGACTGCCACGACGCATCCACCGAGGACCTTTCTCAGAACGACTTCGGCCGCCAAAAAGTCATTTGCCCATTTCGGGTTGGAGGGAACAATTTCAACCAAGGTCGGCATGAGGGCATCCGTGATCGTTGGCGACAGACCAACATTTAGCCTATCCAGTCCGCGAATGTCTCGTCTCGGCGCGAAACGGTTGAGCACAAGGGCCCTCACTCACCCCGAACAGCCGTCCCGCAACACCGCCCTTTCCACGCCGACGACGAGGGCGGGTTCGGCTTGCCGTTTTTCGAGCCGGGCATGCGGTTCGACGCCGCCGACAACCGGCATAGTTGCACGAAGATGACCCCGGCTCACGCCACCTTGCGCGCCATGCCGACGGAGCGGGGCGCGGTCTCCTCGAAGCCAAACTGGGCGTAGAGGCGGTTGGCCGGGACGTCGGCGATCAGGCTGACATAGGCGGATTTCGGCAGCGTCGCGATGAAATCGGAGAGCGCCTGCATGATCCACTTTGCCAGCCCCCTGCCCTGATGCGCCGGGTCGATGGCGATGTCGGTCACCTGAAAGAAGCAGCCGCCGTCACCGATGATCCGGCCCATGCCGACCACCTCCCCGCCCCGCATCAGGCAGACGCCGAAGATCGAATTCGGCAGGCCCCTCTCCGCCGCCTCGCGGGAAAAGGGGCTGAGGCCCGAGACATGGCGCAAACGCAGGTAATCCTCGATGCCGGGCACGCGGGCTTCGATGCGGTAGTCGCTATTGTCGGACACAAGTCCCCTCCCTTTTTAAATTTTATCCCAGCCAGCCGTCCCTGAGCACCACGGTTTCCACCCCGGCGAAGCGGGCGATGCGGGCAAGCTCGGCCTGCAGCTTTTCCAGCCGGCCGGCTGAGGGTTTGACGCCCTTTTCCAGCCAGAGCCGTTTCACATCTAGCACGCCGGTCTTGCGGTCGGCCTTCATGTCGATGCGGCCGATCAGGCGGTCGGCTTCGAGCAGCGGGAAGACATAGTAGCCGTATTCCCGCTTCGGTTCCGGCACGAAGATCTCGATGCGGTAGAAGAAGCCGAACAGGCGCTCGGTACGGTTACGGTCGCGGATCAGGGGATCGAAGGGGCTGAGCGTGCGGATGCGGGCCGGCGGCTCCGGCGCGTCGAGCAGCGTTTCCAGCCCCTCGGCAAAAGCGAAGGATGCGCGCGGCCTGCCGCCATCGACCGTTTCGATCGCCACTTCCTCCAGTTCGTCGCGATGGCTTTCCACCCAGAGCCTGGCTTCCTGCGGGCTGACGAGATCGAAGAAGGCGGCGATTTCGCCCGAGGTGGCAAAGCCCAGCCGCGTCAGGGCGCTTCGACAGGCCCAGTCGACAAAGGCGTCGTGATCGACCTCCGCCTCGAAATGTTCCTTGGGGATGACCCGTTCGGACAGATCGTAGATCTTCTGGAAATTCTCCCGTCCGGCAATCGCCAGCTTGCCGGTGTGCCAGAGATATTCGAGCGCCGTCTTCGAAGGATGCCAGTTCCACCAGCCGCCGGACTTGTGTTCCTCCGCCTTCACCTCGCGCGCCATGACCGGACCGTTTTCCCGGATGCGCGCGTAGGTTTCCTCGAAGGCCTGATCGAAGCCCTCGCCCTGCCATTTGCGCCAGTTTTCGAGGATCTTTGCCTCGCGCCGCCTGAACCGGTGCTTCCAATAGGGAAAGAAGGCCGAAGGAATGATCGAGGCGTCGTGCGTCCAGTGCTCGAACAGCGCCCGGTCCTTCTCGATCAGGGCGGACAGATGCTCCGGCCGGTAGGTCTGATTGCGCGAAAAGAGGATCTGGTGATGGGCGCGCTCCACCGTCGCGATGCTGTCGATCTGCACGAAGCCGAGATCGTGCACGAGATCGAAGAGCCCCGCCTTGCCCAGCGCCAGATGCGGCGGCCGGGAAAGCCCCTGCCGCTCCATGAAGATTTTTCGCGCCTGCGTATTGGAAATTGGAATCGCCATGAGCAGAAGCTAGCGAATGTTCATGATATGTTCAATGCGTGATGATAGTTATGCCAACAAACCGAAACAGCACGGCCTCGCTTGCATTACCGAACGCTATTTGCGTTGTGTACGACGGCGCGATTGCAGGTTTCACATTAACGTGCTGATATGGCCATAGGATATTGCTGATTTGTTCACTACATACATTGAGCGTTTTTGGCAGTACAGGGGATTGCGATGAGCAAGAAAACCGCTAGGTCAACATATTTCACAATCGGCCGAGACGCCCGCACAGGCGTATTTATAGAGCGCATGGCAAAAAACGGAGCAACCACGAAAGTGATGAATCCGCGTGTTTTCGAGGAGGCTCTATCCTCGGCAGACAGGAAGCTGAAAGAGGTATCTGGTTCGTTCGTGAAGAGCAAAACGGATGACAACCGCTGAAGTCGTGGCTTCCTCCGCTCCAAACGGAAGTAAAGATTACAATACAATTTTCGAGAGATTTGTCGGCGACGGAGAAGCTGGCAACCAAGATTTACTTGGTATTGTGGCCTACGGCATCTATAAAAATGCCAAACGGGAATGGGCCTCCGAAATTAGAGCGCGCCATGGCAGGGCACCCAGCGAAGAAGAGCTTAAGGCTTATCACGCCACTTGGACCTCCTCGCAGATTCAAAATGCGAGAAACAATGCGCAACAGGTCTTGGCTGAATATGCCGACTACGTCATATCTGAAGCTGAGCCGAGAATTCTACGCGACGCTGTTAAAGGTAAATTCTGGCCGGATGTCGGCACATCGATATTTTCGAATGCCCTCTATACACTTGGACTAATTATTCTCGCGGTCATCTTGGCACGTTCGGGCGTTGACCTGATAGGTTTGCTCTCTACCGCAGCGGCGGAGTAACGCTCTTGGGTGCCCAAGAGGCACCTTTGATTAAGCTACTGTTTTAATATACACTTCAATCGAAACCAAATCGCTCATTCCCGCACAACGTCTCTTGCACCCACGCATGTTACGTCACCTAGGGTGGCGTAGGCCCATTCCCCTTCCCCACCGCAGGAGCTATAGAGGCGTCCACTTGCATTTGGGGCACTTGAAAGTCGGGGGAAGCCGCTTGCAGATCACGTTCGACCGGGCCGAGGTGCGTTACGGCGCCTATGTGGCGCTTCAGCCGCTCGATCTTGTGCTTGGGGAACAGCGCATCGGTGTGATCGGCCTCAACGGTTCGGGAAAGACGACCTTCGCGCGGCTCATCAACGGGCTGGTGAAACCGTTCGCCGGCCGGGTGACGCTCGACGGGCTGGACACGGTGAAGGACGAGAAGGCGGTGCTTTCGAAGACCGGTTTCATCTTCCAGAACCCGGCCAACCAGATCATCCTGCCGATCATCCGCGACGATATCGCCTTCGGGCCGAAGAGCCGCGGCGTGAAGGGCGACGCGCTCTCCCGGGCGGTCGACGGTGTGCTGGCGCAACTCGGCATCGCCCATCTGGCGGACCGACGGCCACATGAGCTTTCCGGCGGCGAGTTGCAGCTCGCGGCCCTTGCCGCCGTGGTCGTCACCGGGCCTGAACTGGTGATCTTCGACGAGCCGACCAACCAGCTCGACCTCAAGAACCGCGCCATGGTGCAGGCGGCAATCGACGCGCTGCCACAACAGGCGATCGTCATCAGCCACGATCTCGACCTCGTTTCCGGCTATGGCCGCGTGCTGGTGTTTCATCAGGGGCAGCTTGTCTTCGATGGCGCGGCGCAGGCAGCGATTGCCCGCTACAGGGAGCTTGCGCTGTCATGAGGAGCCTCTATGTTGCCGGCAAGAGCCCGCTGCACCGCCTGCCCGCCACGGCGAAGATCGCCGGACTGGCGCTTGCTGCCGTTCTTATCTTCCTCACCCGCGATCCGCGCTTTCTGGTGCCGGCGCTCGTTTTATCGAGCGGGCTTTATTTCAGCCTCGGTCAACCGATCACCGCGGCGATCAGGCCGCTCCGGCCCGTGCTGGCGACGATCCTGCTGGTCGGCCTGTTCCATCTGCTGCTGACCAGCGCCGAAGAGGCCATGGTGACGACGCTCAGGCTTTCCACGCTGATGATGCTGGGTGCGGCGGTCACGGCCTCCACCACGGTCTCCGCCTTCATCGACACGATTACCCGCGCCGCCTCGCCGCTGGAGCGGTTGGGGCTGGTCAAGGCCGCCGATATCGGGCTTTCGGTCGGGCTGGTGGTCCGTTTCGTGCCGGAGATCCTGACGCGTTACGAAGCGATCCGCGAGGCGCACCGGGCGCGCGGCATCCGGCCGAAAATCACCACGATCCTCGGGCCGCTCATCATTTCGACGCTGAAGGATGCCGACAACATTGCCGCCGCCATTGACGCGCGCGGCATTCGCGGCCAATGAGCAAGGGCTGGGGGAAATTCGCAAGCGCCGCCGTCATTGCAGGCGGACATGCACCAAGGGAGACACCATGAACACCCGTGACCTCGTCCTCGTTTCGCTGTTTGCCGCGATCATCGTGGCACTCGGCCTTATCCCACCGATCACGCTCGGCTTCATTCCTGTTCCGATCACGCTGCAATCGCTCGGCGTGATGCTGGCGGGCGTCATGCTCGGGGCGAAGCGCGGGGCGCTGGCGCCGCTGCTCGTCATCCTCTTGGTCGCCATCGGCCTGCCGGTGCTCTCGGGCGGTCGCGGCGGCCTTGCCGTCTTCGCCGGCCCGACGGTCGGCTTCCTGATCGGCTGGGTTCCCGCCGCCTATGTCACCGGCCTGTTCGCCGAGCGCTTCGCGCGGCCGACCATGGCGGCGCTGCCGCAGACGCTCGGCTTCTTCGCGGCGGCCGCCATCGGCGGTGTCGTGGTGCTCTATCTCTTCGGCATCGGCTATCTCGCCTTCGGCGCGGGCCTCGGATTTCAGAAGGCCTTCCTCGGCTCGATGGCCTTCATTCCGGGCGATCTGCTGAAGGCAGCCGTCGCCGGCCTCGCCGGCCGCGCCGTGATGGTCGGCTATCCGCTTTTGCCGCAGCGGGCCTGAGCCGTCAGCCCTTCCTGAGCGCGGTGCCGCCCTTACCGGTGGCATCGCTTTCTTTCGCCGCCCTGTGCCGGGCGGCGACATGCCTGAAGCCTTCAATCTGCATCTGCAGGCCGAAACCGAAGCGCTCGTCGCTGCTGTCGCCGGTGATTTCCGCCATCGCGGAGACGGCGAGAGGATAAGCTTCCAGCAATTCCGGCGGATGGGCCGCCTGCTGCTTGCCCTGCTTCTCCGTGAAGGCCTGCTCCTCTATCGCAAAGCCGAGCACGTAATAGAGCAGCGTGAACGTGCCCCAGGCGGCCAGGCGTTCGTCGCCGCCCGCCTCCTTCAGACATTCCATCACCTGAGACCCGACCCGCAGCACGTTTCCGGAGACGGGAAAGGTGCCGGCAAAGACGCGCGCGGCATCGCGCCGTGACAGCAGCGCACGGCGCAGCTCGTTTGCGATTGCCGCGAGACGCACGTCCCACGCTTCGCCCGCCCGCATGTCCACCGCCACCGGCACCAGCAGCGCTTCGGCCATTCCGTCGAGAAGGGCATCCTTGCTGGCGAAATGCCAATAAAGCGACGGGGCCTGGATCTTCAGCGTTTCCGCGAGCTTGCGCATCGTCAGGCCCTCCAAACCGCTCTCATCGAGCAGGCCCAGCGCAGTGGCGATCACCTCTTCCTTCACGACAGCCATGATTTTCTCCTTTCTCACTTGACTCCCTAACATTGTTAGACCAACCTAACAACGTTAGATTGGAGATATGCCATGCGGAATTTTCATGAAGTCATTATTGTCGGTGCCGGGCCAGTCGGGCTCTGGCTTGCCTGCGAACTCAGGCTTGCAGGCGTCGATGTCCTGGTCCTCGAGCGGCGAACGGAGCGCAGCCAGCAATCCCGCGCGCTGACCATTCACGGGCGCAGCATCGAGCTTTTCGCTCTTCGGGGCCTGGAAAAGCATTTCCTCGACGCCGGCCGGCCGATCCCGAGCGGGCATTTCGGCGTGCTCGACACCCGCCTCGACTTTTCCACCTTCGACAGCCACTTCCCCTTCACGCTCTACCTGCCGCAGTCGGATACGGAGGCAAAGCTTGAGGAACGCGCCATCGAGCTTGGCGCCAGAGTGCTACGCGGCGAGAGCGTTACCGGGATCGAGGAGCAGGATGGGCAGGTACTCGTTTCGATGGATCGGGCGGTCCATGCCTGCGCCTATCTGGTCGGCGCGGATGGCGCGAGAAGCATCGTGCGGGAAAGTGCGGGCATCCCGTTTTCCGGCGCGCCCGCCCGTCACACGATGATGCTTGCCGATGTCGTGCTGGCGGCTCCGCCGGCACGGTCGGTCCTATCGACCGTCAACGAAAACGGATGCGCCATGGTGGCGCCGCTTGGAGACGGACAGCATCACCGCATCGTTCTGGTCGATCCCCTGCGCAGCCATGTGGCCCGCACCGAGCCGGTGACGCTTGAGGAAGTGACGCAATCCGCCCGGCGCATTCTCGGCAGCGATTTCGGGGCGCGCGATCCGATCTGGATGTCGCGCTTCGCGGACGAAACGCGCCTTGCCGACAGCTACCGACGCGGCCGCATCCTGCTTGCCGGCGATGCCGCGCATATTCACGCGCCGGCAGGTGGTCAGGGCATGAATGTCGGACTTCAGGACGCCATGAACCTTGGCTGGAAGCTGGCCATGGTGGTGCGCGGTCAGGCTCCCGCATCGCTGCTGGACAGCTATGGCGAGGAACGCCGCCCGGTGGGTGAAGGCCTGTACAAGAACACGCTTGCCCAGGTCGCGCTGATGACCGAATTCAACCCGGCAACACTGGCGCTGAGAGATGCCCTGAACGGGCTGTTGCAAATCCCGGCGGTCAATCAGCGGCTGGCGGCGGAGCTTTCCGGCTTCGGCGTCCGCTACGGCCGGACGGATACCGACGTCGTCGGCACCGACCATTCGAAGGCTGGCACATCGGTTGGCGATGTCGAACTCGTGCTCGACGACGGCTCGGAGACCACGCTCTATCGCCTGATGCAGGATGGCCGGTGGCTCGATCTTTCCCTTCAGCCAGGCATTCGCGCCGCACGTCCGGGTTGGCTGCGGGAGGAGAATGTCACGACTATCTCCGCGAAGATGAAGAGCGTCCCGCCCGCCGATCTCCCCATGGGCCAGCCGGTGGCAATGACGATCCGGCCCGACGGGTACCTCTATGCGGCAGCGTGAGATGATGCCGATCGAAAGGCTCGACCCGCAGAGCCTCACGCAATCCTTCGTCGGTCACATCGCCCAGATCGCCATTGCGCCGCCCGCGTCAAGGCTTGCGGCGATCTCCGGACAGGTGGCGCTCGATCAGAATGGAAACCTCGTCGCGCCCGGCGATCATGCCGGGCAGGCTCGCCAGTGCTTCGCCAATATCCGGCACGCGCTTGCTGCAATCGGCGCCGGACCGGAGCACATCCTGCAGATGCGCATCCATGTCGTGGGCCACAGGCCGGAGCTGATCGGCCCCATATTCGAGGTGGGGCGAGAGGTGTTCGCCGAGCGCTGGCCGGTCACCGCCAGCACATGGGTCGGGGTGGAAACCCTCGCCATGCCCGAATGGCTGGTGGAGATCGAGGCGCTGGCTATGGTTCCGTCCTCGCCGTGATTACCCCGGCTTCCGCTGCCTCAATCCCGCCGCTGCATCCACCATGCGGCGGCGGCAAGCCCCATGGCCCCAAGCCAAGGCGAAAGCGAGACGGCGAGCGCCACGACATAGGTTTCGTAGGAGCGGCCGGCGAGCAACCATTGCAGCATCAGACCCGCAAGCCATCCGCCGACCGCGGCTGCGGCCAACCATGCGATACCGGCCTTCGTTCCCGGCGCGGCTCTCGTTTGCGGATTGCGTCTGCCGGAAACGATCCAGTACCAGATGCCCGCCACCAGAGCGCCGACCACCGCCGCCACGGGGCAGATGAAGAACAGCAGTCCCATGGCGTTGGCACCCTCAAACTGCGACACCTCGAAGACATCGAAGGCCGCAAGTCCCACACCGAGTGCTGCCAGATAGCCGCCGACCAGACCGGCGAGCATGACAAGCAGCGTTTTCAAAAGTCTCGTCCCCATCGAAAGCCTCCCTCCCCGAAAGCCATGGCATTTACATCGGAAGGCATAGGGGCACTCCGCATCAAAACCCCTCCCGCCTGCCGGGCACCCTCCCCACAAAGGGGAGGATTAGGAATGCCGCACCGTCTCGCCTTCCACATTCGATGGCGCTGCGCCCAAAAGCTGGCTGCAACAGGTTTGCAGCCTGCACCGGTTCTTCACCAAAACCGATACGTTTCTCCGTATTGCCGCCCACCGCCTCCGCTTCCTAGGATCGACCTTGCTTGGAGGAGTGTCCAGTCCGCGTTTCCCGCCCACGGGAGGCGGCATCCACACAAGGTGGAGGACAGCAAGCAGAGACCCACCAACTTCGGGAGGAACTGCCATGAAATGGACTGCGCCGAAATTCATCGAAGTCAGCTGCGGTATGGAAATCAACCGCTACGCCCCGGCGGACGGTGACGAACCCGTCCTGTTCTGATCGCGCGACGGGCACGGGGCGATGAGCAAGCTTCGTTTCCTCGTGCTCGGCGCGGCCGCCGGCGGCGGGTTGCCGCAATGGAATTGCGGCTGTCCCAACTGCATGGCGGCGCGCGATCCGGTCTCGGGCATGACACCGCAGAGCCAATCGTCGCTGGCGGTCAGCGCCGATGGCGAAAACTGGGCGATTTTCAACGCCTCGCCGGACATCCGGGCACAGATCGAGAAAAACGCCTGCCTGCATCCGCGCGGCCTGCGCGGCAGCCCGATCCGTAGCGTCATCGTCACCAATGGCGATATCGACCATGTCACCGGCCTCCTGACGCTTCGGGAAAAGCAGCCGTTCACGCTGTTTGCCACAGCGACGCTGATGGAAACGCTGCGGCAAAACCCGGTCTTCGAGGTTCTGGACCCTGCCCTCGTGGAGCGGAAGACCATCGGGCTCGACACCGTCTTTTCTCCCCTTCCGGGGATGCGGATACGGCTGTTTCCGGTCCCCGGCAAGGCTCCGCTCTATCTCGAAGCAGAAGGCCTCAGGCTCGGGCAGGAGAGCGAGGACACGGTTGGGGTGGAGTTCCTGATCGGCGAACGGCGGGCCTTTTACATTCCCGGCTGCGGGGCGATGACGCCGGCGCTTGGCGCCCGCCTCATGGGAGCCGACCTCGTCTTCTTCGACGGCACCGTCTTTAGCGACGACGAGATGATTTCAGCCGGCGTCGGCCACAAGACCGGGCGGCGCATGGGACACATGCCGATCAGCGGTCCCGGCGGCAGCCTTGCAGCCCTTTCCACACTTTCGATCGCGCGGAAAATCTACGTGCACATCAACAATACCAACCCGATCTGGCAGGCCGGACCGGAGCGGCGGCAGGTCGAAGCCGCAGGCTTCGAGATCGGCCAAGACGGCATGGAGGTGAGCCTTGCAGACATCCACATCCCCGCAGATATCGACGTCGCCTGAAAAAGCCGCCTTCGAGGCGCGTCTCAGGGCCATCGGCACGGCGCGCTATCACGACAAGCACCCCTTTCACCAGATGCTGCATGGCGGCGCGTGTTCGATGACGCAAGTGCGCGCCTGGGTCATCAACCGCTATTACTACCAGAGCCGCATCCCGATGAAGGACGCGGCACTCCTCTCGCGCTGCGAAAATCCCCGGCTCCGGCGTATCTGGCGCAGCCGCATCGAGGATCATGACGGAGGCTTGGCGGAGGGCGGCGGCATCCGGCGGTGGCTGAGGCTGGCGGAAGCCGTGGGTCTCGATCCCGACTATGTCGCCTCTGCCCGCGGCGTTCTGCCGGGCATACGATTCGCCGTCGATGCCTATGTGCATTTCGTCCGGGAAAAGACGTTGCTGGAGGCCGTTGCCTCGTCGCTCACCGAACTTTTCGCCCCCGCGATCCACGAGAACCGCATCGCCGGACTGCTGAAACACTATGCCTTTGCCGGGGATGCCGCCCTCTCCTACTTCCGCCAGCGGCTGAACGAGGCGCCGCAGGACGTCGCCTTCGGGCTTGCCTATGTGCTCGACCACGCCGACAGCCTGGAGAAGCAGGACGCAGCAGCGGCGGCGCTGACCTTCAAGACCGATGTGCTCTGGTCGCAACTCGACACACTGCATTCGGCTTACGTCGCGCCGGCGCGCATTCCGCCCGGCGGCTGGGACGGGCGCGAGGGCGTGACCGGCGAAGTCGACGACCGGCCCTTGCAGGGGGCGGCTGAATGAACGGAACCGACGCCCCCAGCGCTCCGGCCGTCACCGTCGATGGCGCCACCGTCGCGAAGCTCGCGCGCGGCGTGAAGCTGCGGGAAGATCCCGTTCGCGGTCAGACCGTGCTGCTTGCCCCCGAACGGGCGCTAGCCCTGGACGAGATCGCGGTTTCCATCGTCAGGGCGCTCGACGGCAAGCGCAGCCTCGAGGACATCGCCGGGGATTTTTCCCGGCAGTTCGATGCGCCGAAAGAGGCCGTGCTCGCCGATATCATCGCTTTCATCCGGGAGTTTTCCAACCGGCGGCTGCTGGAGCTTGCGTCATGAACGAGCACTCAAGTCCAGCCCGCTTCGTTGCGCAAAGGCCCGCACCGCCAATCGCCATGCTGGCGGAACTGACCCATCGCTGTCCGCTCGCCTGTCCCTACTGCTCCAACCCGCTCGAACTCACTCGCGCCACGGAGGAGCTTTCGACCGCCGAGTGGATCGAGGTCTTCCGGCAGGCCGCCGATCTCGGTGTGCTGCACCTGCATCTTTCCGGCGGAGAGCCCGCCTCGCGCCGCGACCTCGTCGATCTCACGCGTGCGGCAGCGGGCTTCGGCCTCTACACCAATCTCATCACCTCAGGCATCGGGCTGACCGAAGCGCGCATTACAGAACTTGCCGATGCCGGTCTCGACCATTTGCAGCTCTCGCTGCAGGGCGCAACGCCGGAGAAGGCCGATATCGTCGGCGGCTACGCGGGCGGCTATGCGCGCAAGATTGCGGTCGCCGGCTGGACGCGAAGCGTGGGCATTCCGCTCACCGTCAATGCCGTCTGCCACAAGCAGAACATGCACGAACTCGACCCCATGGTGGCGCTTGCCATCGAACTCGGCGCGCGCCGCATCGAAATCGCCACAGTGCAATTCCACGGCTGGGCCGAACGCAACCGGCAGGCCCTTATGCCGACCCGCGCACAGGTGGAAACCGCAAACGCCTTCGTGGCGGAAGCCCGCCGCCGGCATGAAGGCGTGCTGGTGATCGATTACGTACCGGCCGACCATCATTCCAGTTATCCGAAGGCCTGCATGGGCGGCTGGGGATCGAGCGGGCTGAACGTCACGCCGTCGGGCCGGGTTCTCCCCTGCCATGCGGCGGAAACCATCAAGGGGCTCGCCTTCGACAATGTACGGGAGCGTGGACTTGCCGATATCTGGTACGAAGGGGCCGCCTTCAACGCCTTTCGCGGCGACGGCTGGATGCGGGAGCCCTGCCGAAGCTGCGCTCGCAAACACATCGACCACGGCGGCTGCCGCTGCCAGGCGATGGCGCTTGCCGGCGATGCGCGCGCAACCGACCCAGTCTGCATGCATTCCCCGCTTCACGCAGCCCTTGCGGCGGCAGCCGAGGAGGATGGCCTCGCAGAACCTCCGGCCTTCGTCTATCGGGGACGGCAGCCATCCATCCAGCCCGTATAGTAACCGACATCCGGAGCTTGCCGACGAACTGCGTTGAAATGGGCGATCGTCAGTTCCAATACGGGAGAGCTTTGTCTGAAGCGCGGGGCGATCTTTCAGATTCGCTTCCCGCCTTTAGCCCATTGTCATGTCGCATGTTGTTATCGCAAAACCGCTGCATACTTTCGCGCAACATGCTTTAAGGTGCGTCGAGAAAATCAGACGGGGGAGACCAAGACATGTCGGCAATTTTCGCGCGCATCGTCGCCATGATCGGCGCGGCGATGATCCTGATGCGGCGCTTCGGCCAGGGCCCGGAGAAACCGGCCATCGGCGGCGCGCCGATCATTCCCGAGGCGAAGGCGCAGCGCATCCCGACGCTGAAGATGCCGACTGCGCGCGGCTGGACCGACGGCCACACGCCGACGGCAGCCCCCGGCCTGAAGGTCAATGCCTTCGCCAAGGGACTGAAGCATCCGCGCTGGCTCCACGTGCTGCCGAACGGCGATGTGCTGACGGCGGAGGCGCTCGGCGTCGATGGCGGCAGGATCAGGACGCCCTTCGATTACGCCATGTATTCGACGATGAAGCGCGCGGCCGCCGTCGGCAAAAGCCCCAACCGCATCACGCTGCTGCGCGATGCAGACGGCGACGGCGTGGCCGAGGAACGCCACACCTTCATGGAGGGTCTCAACCATCCCTTCGGCATGGCGATGCTGCACGGCACCTTCTATGTCGGCAATACCGACGGCGTGGTCGCCTATCCCTATAGCGAGGGAACGACCCATATCGCCGCGCAGGGCCGCCGGCTCGCCGATTTCAAGCCGGCAGGGCACTGGACCCGCAGCATTCTTGCAAGCCAGGACGGCAAGAAGCTCTATGTCGGCGTCGGCTCGCTCAGCAATATCGCGGAAAACGGTTTCGAGGCCGAGGAAGGCCGCGCCTGCATCTACGAACTGGATCTGGAGACCGGACGGAACAGGATTTTCGCCGGAGGGCTTCGCAATCCGGTCGGTCTCGCCTTCGAGCCGACCACCGGCGATCTCTGGACCGTGGTCAACGAACGCGACGGTCTGGGCGACGAGACGCCGCCCGACTACCTGACCTCGGTGAAGGACGGCGGTTTCTATGGCTGGCCCTATTGCTACTGGGGCCAGACGGTCGACGACCGCGTGCTGCAGAATCCGGGGCTGGTCGCCAGCGCCATCCGGCCGGACTATGCGCTGGGCGGACACACAGCCTCGCTCGGTCTCTGCTGGCTGCCGGCAGGCACCCTGCCCGGCTTCCCCGACGGCATGGTGATCGGCCAGCACGGCTCTTGGAACCGGTCGACGCTCGCCGGCTACAAGGTGATCTTCGTGCCCTTCGAAAACGGCAAGCCCTCCGGCCCGCCACGGGACATCCTCACCGACTTCCTGGCGCCCGACGAGAAATATTCCTATGGCCGCCCGGTCGGCGTCACCATCGGCCCGGACGGCTCGCTGCTGGTGGCTGACGATGTGGGCGACGTGATCTGGCGGGTCACCGGGGCCTGAGACGACGGGCCGGCACTCACCGACCGAGAGCCGGCATGACCTGCATACTTATTCCGACGGGTGCGGGGGCTCACCCGAACGCCTGATTATCCGACCCGCCGGTGAGTGCTAATGTTGTCCGATCCTCAAGGCTCAAGCGACGGAGGCACGGATGCCGGCGGTTACGGGGAAGGTGATACTGGTGACCGGCGCGAGCGGCGGGATCGGAACGGCGGTTTCCCGCCATCTGGCGGAACTCGGTTACGGTCTTGTGCTCACCGCAAGGAACACTGAAAAGCTGGATGCGCTGGCCGCCGGACTGGCCGGCTACGACCGCGGACTTCACCAGACTATCGCGGTCGACATGACCGACATCGCCTCCATCACCGCCTTCGCCGACGAGATGGCCCGGCGGAGCATCACGCTCGACGGCGTCGTTTTGATGCCGCCGCAGGCCCACAGCACCAACGATCCGATGCCGGCGAGTTCCGCCTGGACGGAGCTTTTCCAGAACTGCTTTATCGGACCGCTGGAACTGCTGAAGGCGGCCATTGCCAGGATGTCACCCGACCCTGCGAATGGACGGCGGGCAAAGATTGTCCTCATTTCCGGCATCAGTTCCGCCCAGGTTCTCGGGCATTACGCCACCTCCAACGTCCTGCGCTGCGCTTGGCTCGGCGAAGCCAAGACGCTCGCCTTCGCGCTCGGAGGCCGCGGCATCCACGTCAACACGCTCTCGCTCGGGGGAACGCTGTCGCCATGGTACAAGGCGGGGCTGGAGAAGCGCGCCGAGGCCGCCGGCGTGACGCTTGCGGAACGGCTGGCGGAGGAAACCTCGAATATTCCGCTCGGCAAATACGGCGAGCCCGCCGAAGTGGCCGTGGCGGTCGCGGGCCTGCTTTCCTCCTTCTCGGATCACATGACCGGCGTGAACATCATGCATGACGGCGGCTTTACCCGAGCCTATTGAGGGACGGGGCCCGGCGATCGCCATCATGTCGGCACTGGACCGACGAACGTCAAAAATGCCATAAATCCTCCCATCATTTTGGAATAGTGCAGGAATTCGCGCCCGGCCAGCGCCGGGATCAACCAGGACGGCGCTTCAAACGTCATGAATAACGGTCCGAGATCGCCCCTTCGCAAGCGTTTGTCCCTGCCGTCATCCGGGCGACGTCGAAGGCAGCGGACCCGCTTTCCCGCAGGGCTTTCCGCTGGCGGAACACTCCTGCCGTTTTCGCGTTGTCAGGCAGCATCACTCGGGGGCTTTCAATCATGAACGAGGGGCCGAACGGAACCGGCAGAAACCACGAGGCGATGGGGGCAAGGACATCCCATGCCGGAGCGGCAAGGCGGCGGCCGGTGCGCCGGGTGCGGGTGCGCAAGACGGCCCTCGATCTGGCGCTGATCTGGTCCGTCATCGGCATCTTCGTGATCCTTGCGGTCACCGCGATCCATCTCGCGGCGAGCGTGCTGATCCCAATCACCCTTGCGGTGGTGGTCGGCCTGATCCTCGGGCTTGCGGCGGACCGGCTGGGAGCGCTCGGCGTCCCGCCGATGCTGTCGGCGCTCATTCTGACGACAGGGTTTGCGGCGCTGATCTTCTTCATCGCCAACACGCTGATCGGCCCGCTTGGCGAACTCGCCGCAAACGCGCCAGCCATGGTCGAGCAGGCGATCGAACGGATACTGCCCTATCTCCAGCGCATAAAGTGGCTGCACATCAACAGCGCCAGCTTCCGTTCCGGATCGATGTCCATGGAAGCGCTGATCGAAAACAGCAGCACCGTTTTATCGACCGTCGCCACCAGGGTGACGCCGGCCATCGTGCAGACGCTGATCTTCTTTGCGGCGCTGGTGCTTTTTCTCGGCAGCAGGCATGCCATCCGCAAGACCCTCATCATCGCCTTCCGCGACCGCGCGCGGCGGCTTGCAGCCATCCGTACCTTCAACGCCATCGAGCAGGCGCTCGGCTTCTATTTCGCCACCGCCTCGCTGCTCTATGCCGTCGTCGGCGTCTCCATGACGATCATCGCCTGGGCGGGCGGCCTCGACATGCCCGTGCTCTGGGGCTTCTTCGCCTTCCTGTCGAGCTTCGTGCCCTTTCTCGGCGTCACCGCGATGACGATGGCGCTCGCAATCGCCGGGGTCATCGCCCATGACAGCCTCGTCGTCGGGCTCGCCCCAGCCGCTGCCTTCTTTGCCGTTCATATGGTCATGGAGAACCTGGTGACGCCAGCGGTCATGGGGCGCCGGCTGGAGATAAACTCCTTCGCCGTCTTCGTCGCCATCATCTTCTGGACCTGGCTGTGGGGCGCCATCGGAGCCATGCTCGCCGTGCCGCTTTCGCTCATCGCCATCACCGTCGCCAGCGAGCTTCTGCCGCAAAACCGGATCCAGCCGAACCTTCCGGACTGAGCGACCGCCCGAAATCTCCTCCCACACCCGCGAAGTTTTTTGCGAAAATTGATAAATCGCAAATAATATCTTCAAATATTCATATATATGATTTTTTGAACATCAAGCAAACGGGAGGTTGCTTCATGGCGCATGTCGTCATTCTGGGTGCCGGGCTGGGCGGCACCATCATGGCCTATGAACTGAGGGAGGCACTGTCACGCAGCGACAGGATTTCGATCATCAACAAAGGAGCGAAATATTCCTTCGTTCCGTCCAATCCATGGGTCGCTGTCGGCTGGCGCGACCGCGACAGCATCGAGGTCGATCTGGAGCCCGCCTGCCGCAAGCGCGACATCACGCTCTATCCGCAGGGCGCCAGACGCCTGCACGCGGCGGAAAACCGCGTCGAACTTTCCGATGGCGCCTTCGTCGATTACGACTATCTGGTGATCGCCACCGGTCCGGAACTTGCTTTCGACGAGATCCCCGGCTTCGGCCCCGCCGCCAACAGTCATTCGGTTTGCCATATCGACCACGCGCTCGACGCCAAGGCAGCATTCGAGAAGCTGCTCAGGAAACCCGGCCCGGTGGTGATCGGCGCGGTCCAGGGCGCTTCATGCTTCGGACCGGCCTACGAATTCGCCTTCATTCTGGAAAAAGCGCTGCGCGATGCGAAGGTCCGCGACCGCGTTCCGATGACCTTCGTCACGTCCGAGCCCTATATCGGCCATCTGGGCCTCGACGGCGTCGGCGACACCAAGGGCCTGCTCGAAAGCGCGCTGCGCTCCAAGCACATCAAGTGGATCACCAATGCCCGGGTGAAGGAAGTCGGCTCCGACAAGGTGACCGTCGAGGAGATGAATGACGACGGCTCCGTCAAGGTGGCGCATGACGTTGCCTCTGCCTACACCATGATGCTGCCGGCATTCCGCGGCGTCGAGGCCGTGCGCGACATCGAGGGACTGACCAATCCGCGCGGCTTCATCCTCGTCGACAAACACCAGCAGAACGGCCGGTATCCGAATATCTTCGCAATCGGCGTCTGCGTGGCGATCGCCCCCACCGGCAAGACGCCGGTTCCGGTCGGCGTGCCGAAAACCGGCTTCATGATCGAGAGCATGGTGACGGCGACGGCCAAGAACATCTCGGCGCTGGTGCGCGGCGAAGAGCCGAAGGCCCAGGGTACATGGAACGCCGTCTGCCTGGCCGATTTCGGCGATGGCGGCATTGCTTTCGTGGCGCAGCCACAGATCCCGCCGCGCAACGTCAACTGGTCTTCGCAAGGGAAATGGGTGCATGCCGCCAAGGTGGGCTTCGAGAAGTATTTCCTGCACAAGATCAGGAGCGGACAGGCCGAACCCTTCTATGAAAAGCTGACGCTGCAGGTGCTCGGCATCGACAAGCTGAAAGCCGTCACATTCGACGAGGACTGATCGACCGGGAGTCATTCCAGCAAAAATGTGAAGCGGTCTTGCGTCTGGAATTACATAGAAACAAAGAGATAGAGCATTGAAGGCGACCTCGTTTTCGCCGGAGAGGCTCTAAAATGCAGAGCGCGACCTCGGCTTACGACGCCGCCTCCTGCAACGGTCCGGCATTCTGCTGTGCGGCCAGACGCTCGGCGATGTCGGCCTGCGCCATCGGGCGGCCGTAGAAATAACCCTGAACGTAGCGGATGCCGGCCGCCTGGACGGCCCGCAGTTCGGCTTCCGTCTCCACGCCCTCCGCCAGGCATTCGACCCCGAGATTGGCGGCCAGATCGGCGATCGCGCGAATGATGTTGCGGCTGACGGCCTCATCTTCCTTCAGCCCGGCGACGAAGCAGCGGTCCATCTTGATCCGGTGCAGGGGAAAGCGGTGGATATAGGCAAAGCTCGAATAGCCGGAGCCGAAATCGTCGAGAGCGATATGACAGCCCATGCCGGCAAGAACGCCGAGCGAAACGCGCGCACGCTCGAAATCCGTCGTCATCGAGGTCTCGGTAATCTCGAAAGTCAGCCTTCCCGGCGCGATGCCGCTTTCCCGCACGATGCGGGCAATATTGGCGATGGAGCGTGGCGAAACGAGATCGACGGCGGAAAGATTGAAGGAAAGCCTGAGAGCCTCCGGCCATTGCACGGCGGCATCGAGCGACTTTTTCAAAAGGATGCTGGTCATGCGCTCGATCAGGCCGGAACGCTCGGCCGCGGCAATGAACAGACCGGGGCTGACATTGCCGAGCTTTTCGCTCTCCCACCGGGCGAGCGCCTCGAAACCGACGATCCGCTCGCGCATCAGGTCGTATTGCGGCTGAAAGAGCACGAAGAGCTCGCGGACAAGATCGCTGCCGCGCAATGTCTGGTCGATGCGTCCGAGATCGTTCATCTCCGCCTCATGATCGGCGGAGAAGATCACCACGCCGCCGCGATTGTCGCGCTTGGCGCAAGCCAGCGCATGATCGGCACGCTCGTAGATCTGGCGAACCGTTTCGCCATTGGTGGGATAATGGGCAAAACCGATCGAGCCGGAGATGGAAACGCCGATCCCGGAGATCACGAAAGGCTTGCGCAGCGCATCGCAGATATCGCGGCCGAGCGAATGCAATCCGTCAAGGGTCAGCGTCCTGGGGATAGCCACCGCGAACTCGTCTCCGCCAAGGCGGGCGACCACATAGCCGGACGGGCATGCGAGATGGATGCGCCGCCCGACCTCCGACAGCAATTCGTCTCCGATCGCATGCCCGTGCAGGTCGTTGACCGGTTTGAAGCCATCGAGATCGATGATTCCCACATGGACCGGGGTTCCCGAATGCGCCGGACCGGACATATGGCTTTCGAGGACAGAGAAGAAATGGCGCCGGTTTGGCAGGCCGGTCAGGGCGTCGAAATCGGCCTGCTGCTCGGCGCGCTCCCTCAGCCGGTCGGCGACAACCCTCGCCCTTACCGAGCGGAGAATGGCGTCGCGCATCAAGAGCGCCATGCCGAGGGCGGCAAACGTGCCGGCGAGACCGATCAGGGCATAGCTCAAGAACACATCCGGCCCGCCGCGGCCGGCGAACCAGAGCATGGTTCCGACGGACAGGACGGACGAAAAGAGGATGACCCGCACGCTGATGCCGGATGTCGCAAAGAGGAGGGTCGCCAGCACGAAATAGACGAGCTTGGCGGGAACGAAATCCATCAGCAGCGCCGAGACGGTGTTGAGATAGATCAGCAGGTTCATCACCAGATTGGTGATTTCGAGCCGCAGATAGCCGCCGTCGCGCACCAGCCATTTCTGATGAAAGTAAAGGCTTATGACGCTGGTGACGAAGGAAAGCACGCCCAGCGCCCGGAAATGCTCGCTGTCCTGCCCGATAAAATGGAAGAGCGTGATGAGCCCGTAATAGATGGCGGAGGGAATGAGGAAGCCGCGGATGATGGGGCGGAAGGCTGCCGCCATCTCCTCGCGCATCGAGGCCGCAGGAAGGGCAGCCGCTTTGCCTTCGCTGTCATCCGCGTAACGGGAATTCGCGTAACGGGAGTTCCGGCTGTTGTCCGATGTTGTCATTTTTCTGTCGGCCAATGCTTGATCTGCTTGTTTGAAGGCGCAAGACGTCCGGCCCAGCCTTCATGCCAGCATTGATCGCATCGGATCTTCCAGACACGATCCGGTTTAGCAGCAACCCGTTGAAAAACAATAAACGTCAGGACTTCTAGAAACGCCTGTCCGACAGCGAATACGGCGAAACCCGCATTACATCAGGATGAAATTCTTCGGCTCCGGCAGCGGCGGCAGGTCACGTTCGCCCAGCGCCTCGCGCAGATTGATCTCGATGGTTTCGGCGATGGCACCGATCGGCAGATCGTTGGGAAGGTCGCCGAAGGGCTCTTCCAGCTCGTTGCCCAGGGCATCGAGGCCGAAGAAGGTGTAGGCGACAAGCGCCGTCGCGAAGGGCGTCAGCCAACCGAGCGCATCGGCGAAGCCGAAGGGCAGGAGGAAGCAGAAGATGTAGGCCGTGCGATGCAGAAGCAGCGTATAGCCGAAGGGCACCGGCGTGAAACGGATGCGCTCGCAGGCCGAAAGCACCGAAGACATGTCGCGGATGCTGCCTTCCAGCACCGAATACTCGATGTCGCTCAGTGCGCCGGCGGCCTTCAGCCGCGCCGTGAGCGCCCCCATCTCGCGCAGGAGAAAATCCGGCCGGTTGCGGCTTTCGAGAAAGGCGACATGTCGTTCCTTCGGCAGGCGCAGGAGAATGCGGCCGTGATCTCCGCCCGGCCGCAAATGGATGAGCAGCGCATAGGAAAAGGCGATCGCGAGCTGGAGCAGGCGGCGACGGGGAGCCGGCTCTCCGTCGATCGCCCGGCCATCGAGGATCAGGGATTGCCGGGCGAGGCTTCGGGCGGCGATCACCAGCAACCCCCAGTCCTTGCGCGCCTCCCACCAGCGGTCGTAGCAGGCATTGTTGCGGAAGCCGAGAAACACCGACAGGGCGATGCCGACCAGCGCCAACGGCGCGCTGTTGAAACCGGGAACCTGCTCCGGCATGAAACGATGGGCCAGGACCACCAGCGTCGACAGCGCCAGAACGAACAGCACCTGCGGGAAGATCATCGGCAGAACCGAACCGCGCAGGATGAAGAAGAGCGAGACGAGGCCGGGACGGTCGCGGACGATCATGGACGATGAACCTCTTTGCCCGAGGCCGAGCCGGGCCTGAAATGCGTCTGGTGCCTTCATAGGGAATTTTGCGCCATCGTCCACCGGAAATCATATGGACTGCCGGCAAGGAAGGCGCGTTAGCGACGGCAGGCGAGAGACCGTGGGGGCAAACGCGGGAACCGATGGCGCGCGACAATGTCACACGACTGTCACGTCGGCGGCCTATGCCCGCCCCTGGTTCTCATGACGTGTCCGAATATGCCCTCCGACAATCTCCTCCCCCGTCTCCGCTTCGGCCTGATCGCCGATCCGCAATATGCGCCCATCGAGCCCAACATGGCGCTCAACCGCCACTACGCGAAAAGCCTCGACAAACTCGAGGCGGCAATCGCCCGACTGAATGCCGAGGACCTCGATTTCGTGGTCACGCTCGGCGATGTGATCGACCGGGGTTTCGAGAATTTCGACAAGGCTCTGGACGTCTATGGCGGCCTTCGCCACCGGGCGTTTTTCCTGCCGGGGAATCACGATTTCTCCGTCGCGCCCGAGCGGCTTGCCGAGATTCACGGCAAGCTCGGCATGCCCGCGCCCTACCATGATTTCGTCTGCAAGGGCGTGCGCGTGATCCTGACCGACGGCAACGAGATTTCGCTGTTTGCGCCACCGCCGGGCGATCCGCGCCGGCAGGCGGCCGAAGCCCGGCTTGCCGCCCTGCAGGCGGCAGGGGCCAAGAACGCCCAGACATGGAATGCCGGCATGGGCAACGACCAGATCGCCTGGCTGGACGAGCGGTTGAAGCTTGCGGCAGCGGCCGGCGAAACCGCCATCGTGATGGGGCACTATCCGCTCTTTCCCGCCAGCGACCACAATCTGTGGGGAGCGGAAGACGTGGCGGGGCTGATTGCGGGCTCGCCCGCCGCTGCCGCCTATTTCTGCGGCCACAATCATGCCGGCAACTACGGCGCCCTCAACGGCACGCATTTCGTCAACATGAAAGGCATGGTCGACACGCCGGACGAAAATGCGTTCTCTGTGGTCGAACTGTTCGGCGACCGGCTGGAAATCCACGGCTTCGGCCGGGAGGAGAACCGGTTGCTGCCCCTATCGCCTGTGGCGGGGCTTCAGGCTGCCATCGGCTAATTCATCTGCGGCTCAGGCCGGGTGGCGCGGCTTTCGACAATCCTGTCCGTGGCGAGCGTCACGCCATAGGCGAATACCAGCACCAGCGGCGCGAGCGGCATTCCCTTCAATCCGAGCAGCAGGGTTACCAGCGGCACGAAGGTCGCCAGCGCCGAGAACACGACGCGCAGCACGGCAAGACCGCCGGGAAGCGACGGTTCCGGCCGAACCGCGAGCGCGGCCAGGGCGGCAAGCGCTCCCAGGTCATGGCTCTGCGTGTAGGGAGAAATCAGGAAGGTGGCATAGAGAAGGCTGCGGGATCGGGCAAGCGGCGCTTCAAGCCGCATCAGGCTCCAGATGAAGGCGGCGATGGCGGCCAACGCCACCGGCAGATGGATCAGCCGGGCGACATCCGCAGGAAAACCCAGGCTGCGCATGGAGCCGAAGACCGAGGGCACCAGATTGGGAAAGAAGCCGCCGAGATTGTTCATCAGATAGATCTGATAGGGCGCGTTGAAGGTGGCATAGCCGATCCAGCCGTTGATCCCGACGATCGCAAGCGACAGCGCCACCATAACGAGCGCGATGGCCAGCGCGGCCAGGAAGGTGCGCCAGTTGCCCTCGAAGATCAGCAGGATCGGCAGGAGCAGGCCGAGCTGCGGCTTGATGGTGAGGACGCCGATGGCAATGCCCGCGAGCACCGGATGGCTGCCGCGCAGGCCAAGGCCGTAAAGCATCAGCGCAGCGGTGAGAAAGCCGCTGTCCGCCGCCAGGATGTTGGCCAGCAGGAAGGGCAGCAGCAGGATGGCGGAAAATGCCGGAAAGTCACGGTCCTGCAGGCTGACGGCGTGACCGTAAAGCGCGAGTGTCGACAGGAGAAAGACCAGCGCCGAAGGCAGATAGGGCAGCAGGGAAAAGGGCGCGAATATCGGCAGCGCATGGGGCAGATAGCTCCAGTACTGCCAGCCGGCTTCCAGCCCGAACACCGAAAGGACATGGGAGGAATAGATCTCCTGCCCACGAAAGAGTTCCATCGCATCGCCGGACAAGAGCAGCGAGGACCCCAGCCAGATATTCGCATGGTTGCGCCCGGCAAAGACATCGGCAGAGGGATCGACGAGACCGACGCCAATGCCCAGCAGCAGGGCGAGGAGCACCAGCCCGGCAAGCGAAATCACCGCCGCGAGCGGCCAGTGCCGCCCTGCCTCCCGCCACGTCGTCTGCGCCTCCGACGTCATCATGCCCAGCTCCCCGTTTGGATGCGTCACGTTAGGATCTCGCCGTTAAGAAAGCACGAAATCCGGCGAACGGCACTCAAAAAGACGTCATCCCGCCACGGCCCATCCCTCGCTCCAGCGGCGCCTCAGCGCGTCACCCTCACCCCGGAAGAACGCCTCGGCCGGCGAGCAGCCGACGACGCGGTCCGCCCGAAAATTGCGGATCGCCGCGCGCAGTTCGCACCAGCCGACGAGATTGACGACGTCAGAATAATAGACGAGCGCGATCGGCCTCACGCGGCGCTCCGTCAGCCGGCCCTCGGCATCGCGATAGACGATGTCGAGCGACCGTTCGTCCCGGATCGCGCCGCGAACCTCGGCAAGATCGAGCGCCGGCGGTTCGGCGGCAACGCTGCCCCAGGCCCTGAGCACCGGCGCCTGGAGGCTTCGCCGCAACGGCTCCGGCACGGCGGCGGCGATCTTGTCGTTGACGGCGCGCGCCGCCGTCTTCAGCCCGGTATCGCCGGTCCGCTCCAGAAGCGCCAGGCCAAGCACGATCGCCTCCGTTTCCTCGACGGTCAACATCAGCGGCGGCAGATCGAAGCCAGGCCGCAGGATATAGCCCAGCCCGCGTTCGCCCTCGATCGGCACGCGCATGGCCTGCAGCGCGACGATATCCCGGTAGATCGAGCGCGGCGTCACCTCCAGCCGCTCGGCGATCTCTGCCGCCGTGACCGCATGCCGGGCGAGCCGCAGGATCTGGATGATCTCGAAGAGACGCGAGGCCTTTCGCATTTTTCTGAAGTCCTTGCCGAAGCCAACTGACACAATGATGTCAGTTGGCTCTCCTTAAGGAAACCCCAAGCGTCTGGAAACGGAGGAAAATCCGTTTTCGGCAGGTTCCCTTCCCTGGAGATACTGACATGGACTACGCACAGGCACTCTGGCTTTTTCTTCTGCTGATCTTCGGCATCATCATCGTGCCGGGCATGGATATGATCTTCGTTCTGGCAAGTTCGCTCGCCGGAGGGCGCAAGGCGGGCCTCACGGCGACCGCCGGCATGATGACGGGCGGCGCGGTGCATACGCTCTACGGCACGCTCGGCACCGGCATTCTCGTCGCCTATGCGCCGCGCCTCTTCCTGCCCCTCGTCGTCGCCGGCGCGCTCTACATGATGTGGATCGGCCTTTCTCTGGCAAAGAGCGCGATCACCATCGGCACGGTCGACGGAACGGGGCGGTCGACGCTCGCCGCCACCTTCCGGCGGGCGATGACGACCTGCCTGCTCAACCCGAAGGCCTATCTCTTCGTCATCGCCGTCTATCCGCAATTCCTGAAACCCACCTATGGGCCGATCCTTGCGCAGGGGCTCGTGCTGGGGCTGATGACGATGGCGGTGCAGGGCCTGGTCTACGGCGCGGTGGCGCTGGCGGGCGACCGTGCCCGCCACGCCCTGGCCGGACAGCCGGCGATGACGATCTGGATCGGACGCGCCGCCGGAGCCTTGCTGATCGTTGCCGCCGCATTCACGCTGGCCCACGGCCTGATGTCGGACCGACAGGTTTCCGGGGATATTTCTGGATAAAAATCAAATCTTTGACATATTTCCCGGAATCACCGGAATGTGACTTCATTCCGCCTTGCGAATTTTGCAATCATCCGCCCGCCCCAGAACCGCCGGCGCGTCCGGCCCCGATATCAATGGAGAAATCGATGAAGCTGAAACTTGTCATGGCCGCCGCCGTCGTCGCCGGGCTCGGAATGAGCGCTGCGATCGCCGCCGACGAACCGCAGGTCGTACGGCAGGAGATGATGAAGAAGGTCGGCGGCGCAATGGGCGCCATCGGCGCCATCGCCAAGGGTGAAAAGCCGTTCGACGCGGAGGTCGTGAAGGCTTCGCTCACCACCATGTCGGAAGTGGCCAAGGCGTTCCCCGACCATTTCCCCGCCGGTTCGGAAGTCGGCCTCGACACCGAAGCCAGCCCGAAGATCTGGGAAAACATGGATGACTTCAAGGCCAAGTCGGCAGCGCTCGCAACGGCGGCCGACGCCCAGCTCGCCGCCATGCCGACCGACCAGGCCGGAGTGGGCGCCGTGATGAAGGCCGTTGGCGGCACCTGCGGCGACTGTCATCAGACCTACCGCCTGAAGAAATAAGCGTCTGGCGGGTTGGCGGCGTCCGGGCCCCGCGCCAGCGGGCCGGCGCCCTCTGCCCGCCTTTCGAGACAATTCATGACAGGCGCGCCACCAACGGCGGGCCGCGAAATGCGGAGGGTGCTATGGCATCGAAATGGCTGAAGGGACTGGGCATCCTGATTGCGCTCGGCGCGGCGGGAGCCGCCGCCTTCGTCTACATCACCGCGCCCAAGCGGCAGGACCCTGCGCGGTGGACCAATCTCGGCGAGCCGGACCTTGCCAACGGGCGCGAGATCTTCTTCGCCGGCGGCTGCACGAGCTGTCACGCGGCACCCGGGGCGGAAGGGGATGCGCGGCTCGTTCTTTCCGGCGGCGCGCCGCTGAAGAGCCCGTTCGGCACCTTCCACGCGCCCAATATCTCCAGCAGCGCCACCGCGGGCATCGGCGGCTGGACGCTCGCCGAATTCGGCGATGCGATGACGCGCGGCGTCGGCCGAAACGGCGAGCATCTCTACCCGTCCTTTCCCTATGGTTCCTACGCCCGCATGACGCCGAAGGACGTCAACGACCTCTTCGGCTTCCTGAAGACCCTGCCGGCCAGCGAAGCGGTCGCGCCGGCGCATGAGCTGCCTTTCCCGTTCAACGTCCGCCTCGTGCTGGGCGGCTGGAAATTCCTCTATTTCAGCGATGCGCCGCGGGTCACCTTTGCCGGTCCCGACGACAGGCTGAGGCGCGGCCAGTATCTGGTCGAGGGGCCCGGCCATTGCGGCGAGTGCCATACGCCACGCGACGCTCTCGGCGGCTTCAAGGCCGGCGCTTGGCTGGCCGGCGGCCCGAACCCGGAAGGCGAAGGCAAGATCCCCAACATCACCCCCGGCTCGCCAAGCATCGCCACATGGTCGGAGGGCGACATCGTCGGCTATCTGGAAACCGGCTTCACGCCTGACTTCGACAGCGTCGGCGGCTCCATGGTCGAGGTGCAGAAGAACATGACCGAGATTTCGGCTGACGACCGCGAGGCGATCGCGACCTACCTGAAGGCGATACCGGCGGTGAAGTGAGCCCCGTCTAGCACGCAGACACTGCAAGCATTGACCAGGCCGTGCGGACGGATTTGATCGAGCATGGGCCTGCTTTGAAATGTGTCGCGGCTCTCGCCTTCGCTTCGTCACGGCACGCGAGCAGCACTCGTGCACGTCGCGCCGCCAGCGCGCTCGCCACTTCGAAACCTATGCCCGTACTGGCTCCCGTGACGATGAAGCACTTGCCTGACTGGTCCGGCACATCGGCCGTCGTAAATCCCTCGGATGGCATAGATTTATCCTCTCTCTCGATGCGGGTTTGGGAAGTTACGGGCGCCATGCCGGATCGAGTGCTGCGCCGGCGGCAGTCGCAACGCGCGTGTCCGTCAAACAAGCCTGATGAGCTATCTGCCGTCAGCCTCGGTCGGCTATCCCCGGCGCAGCGCGCACGAACTCTCCGGCCGTGACCTGATCGACCAGGAATTTCGCAAGGTTCCCGCGGGACAGCTTCATGCCGAGCTTCGTCTTGCCGTACCAGCCGACGTCCACTTTGCCTGTTGCGGACCCGTCCTTGAGGTTGGGAATCCGAACCAGCGTCCAATCGAGACGTGAGTTGCTCACCAGTTCAGCGGTCGCCTTGATGTCGTCATAGGCGTTGCGAACGATCAGCTTGAACAGCATGACGAATGCTTGCGACCTGACGTCGAAACCGTCCTTCGGATCACGATAGGCGGCGGTCGAGATTTGAATGAGGCGACGGACGTTCAGCTCTTCCATGACAGAGATGATCGTGCCAACGCCGCGCATGATCGGCCGCTTGTCACGCGATTTCAGACTGTTGGGGCCGAGCGCGCTGATGACTGCATCTGCGCCCGTCACGCATGCCTTGATCGCTTCGCGATTGTTGAGGTCGCCGACGACGACTTCGATCTTGCCATCGAAGGCCGCGAGCTTTCCGGCGTCCCGCGTGTAGACGGACAGCTCATATCCTTGCCGGAGCGCCTCTTCGATAATGTGTCTTCCGGTTGGTCCGGTCCCTCCAAAGAGAGCAATCTTCATCTCATCTTCCTCGTGTTTTTTGACCTGAGGGCCAACTGCTCTGGCTGTAGACATGCATGTTTGCGCTGACAGCCTGAGCAGTCGTCCGACCCACCGTCAGGCGGCCTTTTCCAAGACCTCGCGAACCTGGGCTTCGGTGGCGGCGATGGCGGCCTTGGCCGCCTCGGGCCCGAAGACAGTGCCTTCCACACGGACGATTTCGATTTCGGTCAGACCGATGAAGCCCAGGAGGTGGCGCAGATAGTCGGTCTGGAAATCAAAGGGGGCCCAGTCGCCTTCAGAGAAGACGCCGCCTGCGGCCGTGACGACATAGACCTTCTTGCCGGTCAGCAATCCCTGCGGCCTGCCGGCTTCGTTATAACCAAAGGTCACGCGCGGCCAAGTGACGTGATCGAACCAGGCCTTCAACTGCGACGACAGACCGAAATTAATCATGCCCGAACCCAGGACGATCACGTCAGCGACCTTCACCTCGTCGACGAGCTCTTGGGCAAGGTCGACCGCCTTAACCTGCGCGGGCGTGCGCGCCTCGGGGGCCGCGACGCGGCCCTGAATATAGGCCTGCGCGATATGCGGCAGTGGGTTGGCCGCGAGATCGCGAGTGAAAAGGGTGCCGCCCAGGCGAACCTTCAAGCCTTCGGCGATCTCAGCCGCGAAGCGGGTGGACAGGCTCTCGGGGCTACGAGGGCTCGAGATAACGAGGAGGATGTTGGCCATGGTTGCTCCGATGGGGACAGGGTGGTAAATTCTTGTTACCAACACTATTAAGATGACCACTAAGGCTCGCGCAAGAAGGCACTCCGATGACACTCAGTATCACTGATTTTCCTGCCCCCACCCAAGGTGACGACTGTCGGATGGTTCGAGAAATCCTCGATCTCGTGGGCGACAAGTGGACGCTTTACATCATCGCAACGCTCAAGGATGGACCGGTCCGGTTCAATGAATTGCGGCGTCGGATCGACGGCATCTCGCAACGCATGCTGACGATCAACTTGCGCGGACTGGAACGTGACGGCTTGGTGAAGCGGACATTGTTTCCCACTATCCCACCGCGCGTGGACTATGAATTGACAGAGGTCGGACGAACGCTTCTTGCACCGGTGATGGCTCTCGTAAGGTGGGCGAGCAGCAATCTGGAGAACATCCGGGACGCTCGTGTCCGATACGATGCAAGCTAAGGCGCGAGGGACACATTTGAGCCGGTATCCGGCGGTGGCGAGATGGACCGGCCGAGGAAGCCGTTGGCCAGCCGGTCATTGCGGGTGGCAATGGCCCGGTCGATCTTGAGACGACCAAACATGCGCTCGATGCGGTTGCGCTGCCTGTAGAGCGCCCGATCATACTCGATCATTGCGCATCGGCTCGAGCGACCGGGCACAAACCAGCGGGCCCATGCCACCGCGAACTCCAGCATCGCGCAAGCCTCGCCGGACAGAGTGACCCGCGTCACATGATCGGAGGCAACATGAGCATCGAAAGACGGCGGATGGAAAGCGCTTTGCGCTCGCTGCTCGACAGCTATCCCGATCCGGCCCTGCATCGCTGGGTCAACGAGACCGTGACCGCATTCGAAAAGCGACTCTCGGCGATCGTCGATCCGCGGGAGCGTGACGACGCCCATCGGGCGGCGCTCATCCTCATCAAGACGACGCTGCAGAAGTGGTCGGAGAATCCGCCGCTCCGGCACTGACGACGACGGGACCGTCCCACCCTTTTTCACGGGCGAAACATGCCTCGCGATTGACACGGCAGCCCATGCCCCCGATACTGGCGGCGATGGTTCCCCAGAAGCGGCGCTTCGGGGATTAATAGGGAACACGATAGGGACGACCCTGACGGGGCTCGATTCGTGGCTGCCCCCGCAACTGTGAGCGGCGAACGCCTGAACGACAAGGCCACTGGAGCAATCCGGGAAGGCAGTTCAGGGGTCATGACCCGCAAGCCAGGAGACCTGCCATCGCCTGTTGTCGCCTGCCGGACGGGGTGTCCGGAAGACAGGGCATGGTCTCCGGACAATCTTTCCGACCGACCCTCGCCCCGTTTTCCACCCTTCGATCGTCGGGCATCATCGTCATCGTTCGGAGGGAAACATGTCCGCGACCACCATCACTTCATCCGCTTCGTCCAGCGTCAGCCGCTTCGCGCCGGCACTTCTCAGCGTCTTCTTCGGCCTCTTCATCGTCGGTTTCGTCGGCTTCTCGCCGATGGAGGTGGTGCACAATGCCGCGCATGATGCCCGTCACGCCAACGCCTTCCCCTGCCACTGAGCCGCATCGCGATCTTTTAGGTTCGCTCCACGCGCTTTCAGTCTTTGTTTTATCGCATGTCACCGCCGCAAAACCGCGACGCGCTTTTGCGCGACATGCCTTGAGGGGGATTCCATGTCAGTTTTTCGTTCGCTCGTCTTCACTTCGGTGCTGGTCGGGCTGATCGTCGGGACCGCCGTGACGCTTGCGCAGTTTCTCGGTACGACCCCGCTTATCCTGGCCGCAGAGGTCTTCGAGACCGGCGGCGCCGCAGACGGTCACAGCCACGCCGCCGGCGCGGCCGAGGAAGGCCATGACCACGGCAACACCGCAGCCGCGGCCACGCAGGCGGACGACCATCATCACGACGCGGATGCCTGGGCACCCGCCGACGGCTTCGAGCGCAATGCCTACACCTTCGTCGCCAATGTGCTGACGGCCATCGGCTTCGCCCTGGTTCTGAACGGCCTGATGCAGATTTCCGGCACGGAAAGCGACTGGCGGCGCGGCCTGATCTGGGGTCTTTGCGGCTTCGTCGCGTTCATGCTGGCGCCGGGTTTCGGCCTTCATCCGGAGCTTCCGGGCACACCGGCCGCACCGCTCTTCGAGCGTCAAGTCTGGTGGATCGGCACCGCGGCATCGACGGCGGCCGGCCTTGCCCTCTTGTTCTTCCAGCGCAGGCCATGGGCCGCGGCTCTGGCGATCGTGCTGATCGCGCTGCCGCATGTCATCGGCGCACCCGTGCCGCCGGAAGGCGAGCAGGCGCTTGCGCCGGAAGCGATGTCGCATCGTTTCGTCGTGGTGGCAACGCTGACCAGTCTCCTGTTCTGGTCGTTGCTCGGCGCCTTGAGCGGTCACTTCCGCCGCCGCTTCGAAGCCTGACCCGATATGGCAGGCGGTCCCTGCCCCGAATTCGACTGGCGCATCGATATCGATGCGCTGGTCTTTCTGCATGAAGGCTCTGCCTGCCGCGGTTTCGTGCACCGTCTCGCCTTCCGCAGCCTGACCGGGAAGACCTCACCCTTGCCTCGGGACTGCATGGACTGGTTCGGCCGGCATCATCCGGCCTTTCTCCTGGCCGCCGACCGCAAGCTGAAACGCGGGAAACCCGCAGGCAACACCTTCAGCCTCACCAGCCGCGACATTCGCCGTGCGCTGGAGGCGGTCTCGGATATTCCCGACGTCAGCGATGTTCAGCGGAAAATGCCGTGATTTCGCTCTCGGCCTCAGGCACCCAGAGCCCGAGCGCCTTCAGCACTTCCGCGGTAAAGGTCACCGGAGAATTGCCGGGCGCCGTCACGATACCGCCGTCGGAGACGGCCTGCGGCCGGTCGATATACCGCCCGGCGCCGCGATAGCCGGGATATCTGCTATGCGAGGCAAGCGAATTGCCGGTATGGGCAACCTCGTCCAGAACGCCGGTCGCAGCGAGCGCGCTTGCAGCCGCGCAAATACCGCCGACAACCCTGCCCTTCGCATGGAAGCCCTTCGCCAGTTCGGAAAAATCGAAGGCCTTCCCCTTCTCCCAGGCATAGCCGCCGGGAATGATGAGCGCATCGGAACCGGCCGGATCGATTTCGGCAAAGCTCATGTCGGGCGTCACCTTCAGACCACCCATTGAGGTCACCGGCCTGCCATCCGGCGAGGCTGTGAGCACCTCGCAGTCGAGATAGTAGCGCGCGGCGGCCATCAGGAGCGCGGGTTCCCAATCGGCGAAGTCATTCTGCAAGGCAACAATGATGCGGGGCATTCGGTTTTCCTCCGGAAAACGTCTCTGTTTTAAGAACGATGCTCAGGACAAGGCCTGCATGTAGCGCATGCCCGTCACCGGACGCGGAACGAAATCCATGTGCTCGTAGAAGCGATGGGCCGCGAAATTGCCGGTGGCGGCGCTGACGGAAAGGTAGTCGCAGCCGGACTGGCGCGCCATCTCCTTCGCACGCGCGACCAGATGCTGGCCGATGCCGTTGCCGCGCTGGCCGTCACGGACATAGAGGTGATGCAGGTCCATGCCGCGCTTGGCTTCCTGGGCCTTGTAGAGCGGCACGAGGATGGCGTAGCCGATCAGGCCTTCGCCGCTATCGGCGACAAGGGCGGAAATCCAGGGCATGGGGCCGAAGAGATCGCGCTCCAGCTTTTCCGGCGTCATGGCCGAGGCGTCGCCATGATGGGCGGCGAGTGCCGCGATCATTTCATTGAGCGCCGGCAGGTCCTGACGTTTCGCCGCGCGGATGATGACGACCGGGGGCCGTGGGAGGGTGATATCGGTATCTTCAGTCATGTTCGCTTCCCTTTTTCGGTTACCGCCATCAGGGGAAGCTGCTGAAAACAACAAGGCCGCCTGACGGCGGCCTGTTGACAAGATGATCTGTCGGGCCGCCGGTTACCGGTAGGCCCAAAAATACGTGCAGGAGATGAGTGCGCGTGCGTCGATCATGGACGCATGGAATGCACCCATTTCAATCGATTGTCAACGGGCGAAACCTGCGGGCCCATGACAGAGGATTCCTGCGGGCGCATAACGACATCGTGCCTTGCCTTTGCCGAAAAGCGCGCGAGAATGATTGGGCTTGGATCTTCCGGATCGCGGTCATGACGTCTGACAGAAGCTTCGAAAAACCGGTCTCGCGCCGGGCCGTTCTCGGCGGCCTTCTCGGCGCGATGCTGCTGCCCGAAATCGCCGGCGCCATGGACACGCCGGTCAACCCGCCGCTGATCGGCCGCGACTACGCGCGGGAGCGCCAGACCTTCCATACCCATCTTTTGACCAGGGGGCCGGCGCCGGACAAATACGAACCGCTCGATCCACCCGCCAATGCCGAGCGGATCTTCTACAGATCCGGCCGCAACGGCAACCTGCAGCTTGCGGCGTGGGTTTCGAAACACCAGCCCTCGCACAAGCTCCGTCCGGCGGTTCTTTTCCTGCATGGCGGCAATGCCATGGGCGCCGGTCACTGGACGCTGATGAGGCCCTATATCGACTCGGGCTATGTGGTGATGATGCCGACGGTCCGGGGCGAAAACGGGCAGGCCGGCGCCTTTTCCGGTTTCTACAACGAGGTGAGCGACGTTCTGGCGGCGGGCGAGCATCTCGCCGGCCTGCCGGGTGTGGACGGAGAGCGACTGTTCCTTGCCGGCCACAGCATCGGCGGCACGCTCGCCATGCTGTCGGCCATGGCATCGAACCGGTTCCGCGCCGCCGTGCCGATTTCCGGCAATCCCAATGCCTTCCGTTTCTTCCGGCGTTATCCGGAGGATATCCGCTTCGACGACAGCGATATCCACGAGTTCGAGGTCCGCACCGCGCTCTGCTATGCGCAGAGCCTCAAATGTCCCACCTACCTGATGCACGGCACCAAGGAGCCGCATCTCAACCAGGGCGCCAGACTGATGGAAAAGCGGGCGAAGGCGGCCGGACTTCCGATCCAGGCTAGCCGGATCGAGGGCGATCACACCACCGCCCTGCCGCACGCCATATCCCGCTCGATCGGCTTTTTCCGCTCGGTATCGGCCTGATCCGGAGGAATTACCGGACGATCGGATTGCCCGCCCGATCGGTCCAATGCTTGACGAAGCCGATCTTGGTGAGTTTCAGATCCTCATCTGAATAATGCACCACCTCGTCGGGCGAGCGCGTCCCGACCACGAGATAGCTGACCGGGCCGTCCGAGCGATTTTCCAGACAATGACCGGCGGCAACGCCTGCCTTGAAGGTCGCACTGTCGCCGGGCTGCATTTCGGCGATCACGTCCCCCTCGTGCAGGGTCACGGTTCCGGAAAGAACGAAGACGAATTCGTCCTCGCGCTCATGCCAGTGCTTGCGCGACGAGCGGGAGCCGGGCGGAAGCGTCTCGATGAAGGCGCCGAACTGGGTCAGTCCGCCGGCATCGCTGAGCAGCCTCGCGCTGTAGGGGCCGAGTTCGCCGTTCGGCCCCTTGCCGTCATCCTGGTCAAGCGGCGCATCCTCCTGCCTGATTACGGGCATGGCCTGTTCCTCAATGTTCGTGGTTGCAAAGACCGTGGTCGGAGAGCGCGCGGATGACATAGCAGTCGCCGACGCTGTGGGCCCCGCAATGGGAGGCAATACGCTCCAGTTCGTCCTCCAGCTTCCTGAGGCGGGCGATCTTTTCGCGCACCTCGATCAGCTGCTCGCGGGCAATATCGTCGGCGCGCTCACAGGGTTCGTCGGGATGGCGGCTCAAGGCCAGAAGTTCCCGGATCGCATCGATCGGGAAACCGAGATCGCGGGCGTGGCGGATAAAGGTGAGACGCTCGAGATCCGGCCGCTCGTACCGCCGCTGGTTGCCTCCCGTGCGGTCGGCCGCCGCGATCAGGCCCATCTGCTCGTAGTAGCGGATCGTCGGCACCTTGACCCCGGTGCGGCGGGACAAATCTCCAATCGAGAACATCTTTCGCATCCCCAGAAATCTCTAGTCTCTATAGAGATTAGGAGGCACGCTCGCGGAAATCAAGGAAGCGGAAACGACAAAGGCGCCTTTCGGCGCCTTCAAAGGGATCGGCGAGGCCGTATAACTCAGGCGTCGTACTCGTCGAAGGTCACGTCGTATTCCCGATAAACATCCTCCACCTTCTGGGCCGCGGTGCGGTCATCGGAGGAGGAGGCCGACGAGGTGCGCTGCGTCATCGAAGGCACCGGCTTGCGGCCGCCATCGACGACCCAGAGGGTGCTGGCCAGGGAATTGGACAGAAGAGAACTGCTGAATGTGCCCGAACCGCTGAGACGGCTCGTCGTTACCGGCGCCTGCTCGTTAGCGCTGTCTTCGCCCTCGGCGGAGATCGGCACGTACCGGTTCTGGTAATAGTAGCTGTTCAGACCGCTATCGATTCGCATGGCGGACGCTCTCGTTTCAGAAGTTAACCAATCATTAACCATTGAAGCTTGCGCGAAGCTTGCGTCCCACATTGCAAAGACGATAACAGCCCTTGCCTTGGGCGCGAAAACACGAACGGCATCGCGAATCGGGCTCTCCCTGCAAACGGCAAGGCTCCGCGTCGGCACGACCTTCGTCATGCCGGACGGAGTCTCCTTGTCGAATAGTGTCGAACCGCTCTTTCAGCCGCCTTCGGGGGCATGCGCCAGTTGCCGGGAAGCCTTGCCGCTCCCGCCGACGACATTGGCGGCCGTCGACAGGGCGACATGGACGGTCATGCCCTGACCTCCTCTCATGGTGGCCTCGGCGTTACATCTTACCCGCAACCTTGATAGCGAAGGCGTATTCGAAGGCGACTTCCTCCAGACGCTGGAAGCGGCCGGACTTGCCGCCGTGGCCGGCGGCCATGTTGGTCTTCAGGAGGATCGGAGCTTCGCCCGTCGTCTTCTCGCGCAGTCTCGCCACCCATTTGGTCGGTTCCCAGTAGGTGACGCGCGGATCGGTAAGGCCGGAAAGCGCGAGGATCGGCGGATAGGGCTTCTCGCCGACATTGTCATAGGGCGAATAGGCGGCGATCCAGCGATATTCCTCTTCCGACTCGATCGGATTGCCCCATTCCGGCCATTCCGGCGGGGTGAGCGGCAGCGTGTCGTCGAGCATGGTGTTCAGGACATCGACGAAGGGAACGGCGGCGATGATGCCGGCGAACTTTTCCGGTGCCATGTTGGCGACCGCGCCCATCAGCATGCCGCCGGCGGACCCGCCTTCCGCAATGATCCGGTCATAGGAGGTGAAGCCTTCCTTCACCAGATAATCGGCGGCGGAGATGAAGTCCTTGAAGGTGTTGACCTTCTTTTCCATCTTGCCGTCTTCGTACCAGGAGAAGCCCTTGTCCTTGCCGCCGCGGATATGGGCGATGGCATAGACGAAGCCGCGATCGGCGAGCGACAGGCAATTGGTGTTGAAGCCGGCGGGAATGGTGATGCCATAGGCGCCGTAACCATAGAGCAGGCAGGGGGCGGAGCCGTCGAGCTTCGTATCCTTGCGGTAGAGAAGCGTGACCGGCACCTTCTCGCCGTCATGGGCTTCTGCGAAGACACGGCGAGTGACGTAATCATCCGGATCGTGGCCGGATGGCACTTCCTGGGTCTTCAGGAGCACGCGCTCGCGCGTCGCCATGTTGTAGTCGAAGAGCTGCGACGGCGTCGTCATCGAGGAATAGGAGAAGCGGATGACGTCGGTGTCGTATTCGGCAGCCCCCTGCAGGCCGAGCGAATAGGCCTCCTCGGCGAAGGCGATGGCGTGTGCCTCGCCGGACTTGCGGTCGCGGATCATGATGACCGGCAGGCCATCGCGGCGCTCCAGCCAGACGAGATGGCGGGCAAAGGCCATATGGGAGAGGATCAGCCGGCCCGGCTCATGCGGCACGACCTCTTTCCAGTTCTCCTTGCCGGGGGCCTCCACCGGCGCCTCCATGATCTTGAAGTCCTTGGCGCCGCCGTCATTGGTCAGGATATAGAAGACGTCGCCGCCCTCGGTCATCGAGTATTCGACGCCCTCCACCCGCTTGGCCACCAGCCTGGGCTCCGCCGTCAGGTCCTTAGTCGAGAGAATATAGTATTCGGAGGTCTCGTGATCGTGAATGTCGATATAGATGAAGTCGTCGAGCAGCGAACCGCCGACGCTCATGAAGAAACCGGGGTCCTCTTCCTCATAGACAAGCCGGTCGGCCGATTGCGGCTGGCCGACGATATGGTGGAAGACCTTGGACGGACGATGGTTCTCGTCCTGCAGCGTATAAAAGAAACTCTTGCCGTCGGGCGCCCATGCGCCGCCGCCGCCGGTGTTCTCAATCACATCGGCCAGATCCTCGCCGGTTTCGAGATTGCGCACGCGCAGGGTGAAATATTCGGAACCCTTGTCGTCATAACCCCAGATGCCGAAGGCATGGTCGCTCGAATGATCGATGCCGGCGAGACGGAAATAGTCCTTGCCGGCGGCTTCCTTGTCGCCGTCGAGCAAAAGCTTCCGGATCGCTTCGTCCTTGTGGTCGGCGTCGCGCGGAATGCGGAAGTAGCGCGGCTGCTCGCCGCCGGTGACGAAGGCGGTGCCATAGGCATAAGGGCCGTCCTTCATCGGGATCGAAGAATCGTCCTCCTTGATGCGGCCCTTCATCTCGGCAAACAGCGCCTTCTGGAGATCTTTCGTATCGGCCATCGCCGCTTCCATATAGGCGTTCTCTGCCTCCAGATGCCGGCGCAGTTCCGGGTCGAGGAGGCTCGGGTCCTTGAACATCGCCTGCCAGTTGTCGGCCCGCATCCAGGCATAATCGTCGGTGCGGACAATCCCGTGCCGGATATCGGTCACGGGCTTCTTGGCGGCACTCGGGGCAACGGGCAGATTGTTGAAGACGGACAAGGGAAGACCTTCCTTCTCGGAAAACATGACGGTGTCTGAGAGATAGAGAGGGCGAAGCCCACGATCAAGCCGGAATCCGAGGGCGGCTACCCGGTCTGGAACGGGACAGGCACGTGGCGCCGGAGCGCTTTTTCCGTCGATTGATCCGGATCAATGCGCATGCTGCGACACCATGACCGCACCCACCTCGAAAATTGATAAGTGTCTATTTCTCTTCACTTTTACGACAGAATCGCCAGGCGAACGCCATTGGTTTTGCACGTAACGGTCTCATTTGTGACGATTTGTCACAGGGGAGCCACTTAACCTTTTTCAAAAATGGGAGCAGGTAGGCCACCGAAGAAGATCCTCCCAAGCTCTTTCTTCATAACGGACGGTCGCGCGGTCAGAAGCCCTAGCCGCCGGCCGTCTCAAGCAACAACCGCGGACCTGCGTCGCTTAGGCGAGGCGGGAGCGCTCTTGCTCGCCATGAAGACCGATATGAACATTTTCAAGAAGACCTTGCGCATCGCGCCCCTGCTCGCAGCCGCCCCGCTGCTTTCGGGTTGCGACTACGTGCTGCTCGACCCGTCCGGCTGGGTCGCGGAACAACAGCGCGACCTGCTGATCTATTCGACGCTGCTGATGCTCATCATCATCGTTCCGGTGATGATTATGGGCGTCTACTTCCCCTGGCGCTACCGCGCCAACCGGGCCGACAACACCGACTACGATCCCGAGTTCAACCACTCGACGACCTTCGAGGTGTTCATCTGGGGCGTTCCCGTCCTGATTATCGCCGCACTCGGCACGCTCACCTACATCTACACCCACAAGCTCGACCCCTACCGGCCGCTCGAGGCAAGCTTCGGCAAGCCGATCGAGGTCGAGGCCGTCGCGCTCGACTGGAAGTGGCTGTTCATCTATCCCGAACAGGGGGTCGCGACCGTCAATGAGCTCGCCATTCCCGCCGGCCGTCCGGTCAATCTGAAGCTTTCGGCCTCCTCGATGATGAACGCCTTCTCCGTGCCCGCTCTGGCAGGCATGGTCTACGCCATGCCGGCCATGGAAACGAAGCTGCACATGATCGCCGACAAGCCCGGCACGTTCTACGGCCGCTCGGCCAATTATTCCGGCCCCGGCTATTCGCAGATGGAATTCCAGACGCTGGCCATGACCGACGGCGATTTCGACGCCTGGGTCGCCAAGGTGCGCAGCAACGGCACCGAGCTTGACCAGGACGCCTATATCGCCCTCGACAAGCCGTCGTTTTCGGTTCCGGTCGCCTATTACGCCGGCGTGATGCCCGACCTGTTCCAGCGCATCGTCGGTCTCTGCGTCGAACCCGGCAAGGTCTGCATGCACCAGATGATGATGCAGGACAAGCAGGGCGGCGGCGGCCTCGAAGGGGTCGGCAACAAGAACCTCTACGAATACGACAGGCACCGCGCCCAGGACGGCCATGGCGAGCTGATTACCTCGCAAAGCGAAACGCCGGACGCAGAGACGATCGCCAAGGCGAACGCGATCAACCAGCTCTGCACTTCCGAGACCCAGATCAGCGCCGCGGCCGCCGCCATGACGCTTGCCCCCGAGAAAGGAGCAGCGAATGCTCTCTGAAAACCTTCAGCACCTGATCTTCGGACGGCTTGACCTCAACGCCTTCCCGATCCACGAGCCGATCCTGATCGGCACTTTCTGTGCCGTCGTGCTCGGCGGCATCGCGCTCCTCGGCGCCATCACCTATTTCGGCAAGTGGGGCTATCTCTGGAACGAGTGGTTCACCTCCGTCGACCACAAGAAGATCGGCATCATGTATATCGTGATGGCCTTCATCATGTTCGTCCGCGGCTTCGCAGACGCATTGATGATGCGCGCCCAGCAGGCCATGGCCGCCGGCGGGGCCGAGGGCTTCCTGCCCGCGCACCACTACGACCAGGTGTTCACCGCCCACGGCGTCATCATGATCTTCTTCATGGCGATGGCGATGATTACCGGCCTGATGAACTACATCATGCCGCTGCAGATCGGCGCGCGTGACGTGGCCTTCCCCTTCCTGAACAACTTCTCGTTCTGGATGACGGCCGCCGGCGCGATCCTCATCAACATCTCGCTGTTCGTCGGCGAATTCGCCCGCGTCGGCTGGCTCGCCTATCCGCCGCTGTCGGGTGCGGCCTATTCGACCGGGGTGGGCATGGACTATTACCTGTGGTCCCTGCAGATCGCCGGCGTCGGAACGACGCTATCGGGCATCAACCTGATCGCCACCATCCTGAAGATGCGCACGCCGGGCATGACCATGATGCGCATGCCGGTCTTCACCTGGACGACGCTCTGCGCCAACGTGCTGATCGTCGCCGCCTTCCCGGTCCTGACCGCCACGCTCGCCATGCTGACGCTCGACCGCTATATCGGCACGCACTTCTTCACCAATGACCTTGGCGGCAATCCGATGATGTACGTCAACCTCATCTGGATCTGGGGCCACCCGGAAGTGTATATCCTGATCCTGCCGATGTTCGGCGTGTTCTCGGAAATCGTCGCCACCTTCTCGGGCAAGCCGCTGTTCGGCTACCGCTCGATGGTCTATGCGACGACCTGCATCATGGTGCTGTCCTTCATCGTCTGGCTCCATCACTTCTTCACGATGGGCTCGGGCGCGAACGTCAACACATTCTTCGGCATCGCGACGATGATTATCTCGATCCCGACGGGCGCCAAGATCTTCAACTGGCTCTTCACCATGTACAAGGGCCGGGTGCGGATGGAAGTGCCGATGCTGTGGACGGTCGGCTTCCTCGTCACCTTCACCATCGGCGGCATGACGGGCGTCCTGCTCGCCGTTCCGCCGGTCGATTTCCAGCTGCACAACTCGCTGTTCCTGATCGCCCACTTCCACAACGTCATCATCGGCGGCGTGGTCTTCGGGGTCTTCGCCGCGATCACCTACTGGTGGCCGAAGGCGTTCGGCTTCAAGCTGGACGAGAAATGGGGCAAGCGTTCCTTCTGGTTCTGGTTCGTCGGCTTCTACTTCGCCTTCATGCCGCTCTATGCGCTCGGCCTGATGGGCGTCACCCGCCGCGTCTCCGCCTATATGGACACCGGCTGGCAGATCTACTTCATCGTCGCCGCCTTCGGCGCGGTGCTGATCGCCCTCGGTATCGCCTGCAACTTCATCGGCATGGCCGTCTCCATCAAGAACCGCGAAGCCCTGCGCTGCGGTCCCGATCCGTGGAACGGCCGCACCCTGGAATGGGCGACCACCTCGCCGCCGGCCGACTACAACTTCCCGCAGACGATCCGCGTCCATGGCGTCGACGCCTGGTGGAGCATGAAGAAGGAAGGCTTCCGCTGGTCCAACATCTACCGACCGATCCACATGCCGAAGGGAACCTCGATGGGCATCATCCTGTCGTTCTTCTCGCTGGTGCTGGGCTTCGCTCTGGTCTGGTACATCTGGTGGCTGGCGGCTCTCGCCTTCCTCGCGGCAATCGTCACCGGCATCGCGCATACCTTCAACTACGATCGCGACTACTACATCCCGGTCGATGAGATCGCCAAGCACGAGAGCCTGCACAAGGAGGCGCTGGCATGAACATAGCCGTCAAGATCAATTCTCCCGTCACCGTCGTCGACGAGGACGAGCACAGCCATCACAGCAGCCCGACCTCGATCGGCTTCTGGATCTACCTGATGAGCGACTGCATCATCTTCGGATGCCTGTTCGCCACCTATGCCGTGCTCGGCCGCTCCTTTGCGGGCGGCCCGGCTCCGGCCGACCTGTTCGAGCCGGGCTTCGTTCTGGCCGAAACCGTGCTGCTGCTTTTGTCGTCGATCACCTTCGGCCTTGCCATGCTGCAGATGGACAAGGCGAACAAGTCGGGCGTGCTCGGCTGGCTCGCCGTGACCGGTGTGCTCGGCGTCGGCTTCATCGCGATGGAACTCTACGAATTCCATCACCTGATCGAGATCGGCGCCGGCCCGCAGCGTTCGGGCTTCCTGTCGGCCTATTTCACGCTGGTCGGCACCCACGGCGTTCACGTCACGGGCGGCCTCATCTGGCTCGTCACGCTGATGATCCAGGTCGGCCAGCGCGGTCTGATCGAAGCCAACCGCCGGCGTCTCACGACGCTCAGCATGTTCTGGCACTTCCTCGACCTGATCTGGATCGGGGTCTTCTCCTTCGTCTATCTCGTGGGGATCGTTCAATGAGCACACACGGCCACAACACCGCTCATGCGGACCACGCCCACGGCGATCACGGCAGCCACGGCGGCCACGGCGGCCATGGCGGCCATGGCAGCCTCTCGACCCTGATGATCGGTTTCGCGCTGGCCGCGATCCTGACCATCATTCCCTTCGGCCTGGTCATGGCCGAAGTCGAGATGAGCAGGACGGCGCTGATCGCCATCATCATGGGCCTCGGCGCGGCGCAGATCGTCGTTCACCTCGTCTACTTCCTGCACCTCAACAACAGTCAGGAAGAAGGCTGGACGATGTCGTCCACCATGCTGACCGTTATCATCCTGATGATCGTGCTGGCGGGTTCGCTCTGGGTCATGCACAATATGAACGCCAACATGATGCCCATGGGCGACGATGCGATGCAGCAGCTGATGAGCGACGGCGAGGCCTCCGGCATCGCGCCGGAGCCCGGCGCCGAGCATCAGACGCATTGACGAGACCTGCGGGCGCCTGACGGGCGCCCGTTTCGTTTCCCAGGACCGCTTTTGCCATGGCCGATCGCCGCTCGCTCATCACTCGCCCACGCTTCCTGATCGTCTCGGCGATCGCCGGCCTGCTGACGGTCGGCTTCGTCTCGCTCGGCGCCTGGCAGATAGAGCGCCTATTCTGGAAAATGGATATCATCCACAGGGTCGACGCCCGCGTCGCGGCGCCCGCCACGCCAGCGCCCGGACCGGACAGCTGGGGCTCGATCACGCAGGAGGCGGACGAATACCGGCGCGTCACGCTGACCGGCACCTTCCTCAACGAGGACGAGGTGCAGATCTACACACCGACCATTCTCGGCCCCGGCTACTGGGTGCTGACGCCGCTCAAGCGCGACGACGGCACGGTGGTCATGGTCAATCGCGGTTTCGTGCCGGAGGAACTGAAGGACCCCGCCAAGCGCACGCCGCCCCAGGGGGCGGTCACCGTCGAAGGCCTGCTCAGGATGTCCGAAGATCGCGGCTGGCTGTTTTCACGCGCCAACAACCCGGCGGAACGCAAGTGGTATCGCCGCGACATCGGCTCGATCACGCAGGCGCTCGGGCTTGCTCCGGCAGCTCCCTATTTCGTCGACGAGAGCGCTGGGTCGGACCCGAAGGCCTGGCCGCGCGGCGGCATGACCGTGGTCCGTTTCCGCAACACCCATCTCTCCTACGCAATCACATGGTTCGCCATGGCCGCCATGACGCTCTTCATGTACGGCATCTTCCTGCGGTTCGAAGGTGTCTTCGGCAGAAGCCGTGCCAGGCCGGCGGAATACGAAGCCGACGACGAAGAGTGGGAGTGAACCGCCACTCCCGCCGCCGGCATAGGGTGTTTCAGCCGTCGGTGCCGTGGGTCGAGCGCGCCCAATCCATGTAAAGATCGAGCGCCTTGCGGGCGACCGGACCTTCCTGGAACCGGCGGTCGTCGAGGCGGATGACCGGAATGACCTTCGAATAGTTGCCGGTGGTGAAGACCTCATCGGCATTCATGAAATCCTCGACCGAGAGCGTCATCTCGCGCACGTCGAAACCGGCCTGCCGCAGGAGGCCGATGACGCGGGCGCGCGTGATGCCGGCAAGGAAGGTGCCGTTGGCAACCGGGGTCATGACCACGCCGTCCCTGACCATGAAGACGTTGGAGGAGGCCGTTTCGGCGACATTGCCGTTCATGTCGCGCACCAGCGCATTGTCGAAGCCGCGGCTATGGGCCTCGTGCAGCATACGGCCGGAATTCGGATAGAGGCTGCCGGTCTTGGCGCCCGTCATGGCGCATTCCGGCGTCGGACGACGGAAGGAGGAGAGCGTCAGCGACGACGGCTTCGCCGTGTTCATCGGCGCCTCGAACAGGCAAAGGGCGAAACGGGTCGATTCCGGATCGGCGGCAACGACCGAGAAAGGCGCGCCATGCTCGGCCCAGTACATCGGCTTGATGTAGATCGCCGTCTTGCCGTCGAACTTGCCGATGCCCTCCCAGGCGAGCTTCTCGATATCCTCGGCCGGCATCGTCGCCTTCATGCCCATGGCGACAGCGGAACGGTTGACGCGCTGGCAGTGCTGGTCGAGATCCGGCGCGATGCCGTCGAACCAGCGGGCGCCATCGAACACCGTCGATCCGAGCCACATGGCATGCGACACCGGCCCGATCAGCGGCGGATTGCCGGCGATCCAGTCTCCATCAACATAGGTCCAGGTGGTGGTGCGGGCGGAAGTATCGACGGCCATGGCGGACTCCTGTTCTTGTCGTTGCAGCCATCAAGGGCGCCCGAAGCCTCAAGGTCAAGGACAAACTCCCCCCGCAACCCAAATGGCAACAATCCGTGGCCAAGGCTTTTTTCCGCGCAAGATCTTTTCGTTGAATCAACAGCTTGTCAAATAAGTCGATCAAAAATAGTGATCGTTTGCGCGCTTTCGCGCTGCCGCCGCGGCGTGGCATAATCCGGCGCATGCCATCCATCCGATCCGGCGGTGGGAACGCCAAGTGGGGAAAAATGACCGCAGCCTTCGTCTTCGACGCCTATGGCACCCTGTTCGACGTGCACGCCGCCGTGCGCCGCCATGCCGAGCGGGCCGGCCCCGAGCATCAGCGCTTTTCCGAAATGTGGCGGGCCAAGCAGCTCGAATATTCCTGGGTGCGCACGCTGATGGGCAGCTATCGCGATTTCTGGAAACTCACGGAAGAAGCGCTGGACTACACCTTCGCCCGGATGCCCGAGGTCGACCGGTCGCTGCGCGCCGACCTGCTTTCGGCCTACTGGAAACTCGACTGCTATCCGGAAGTGCCGGCCGTGCTGAGAAGCCTCAAGAGCCAGGGCGCGAAGATCGCGATCCTTTCCAACGGCTCGCCCGACATGCTGGCGGCGGCGGTGAAGAACGCCGCGCTGGACACGGTAATCGACGACGTCTTCTCGGTCGATGCGATCCGCGCCTACAAGACGGCGCCGCAGGTCTATGACATGGTGACGACCGGCTACCGGCTCTATCCCCATGCCGTCTCCTTCCAGTCGTCCAACCGCTGGGACATCGCCGGCGCGAAGAAGTTCGGTTTCCGCACGGTCTGGATCAACCGCGCAGGGCTGCCGGACGAATATGCCGATCATGGACCGGATCTCATCCTGCCATCGCTGGAAAGCCTGCCGTCATGAGATCATCGCGAGGATCTGCCAGAGGTCTGTAATGACGTTTCAGGGAGCACGCCATGGCATGGTCGGCCGAGCAATATCTGAAGTTCGAGGATGAACGCACCCGCCCCGCCCGCGATCTCCTTGCACAGGTGCCGCCTGGCGAGGCCGGCCGGGTGTACGACCTCGGTTGCGGCCCCGGCAATTCGACCGAGCTTCTGATCGAACGGTTCGGCAAGGCTGCCGTCACCGGGCTGGACAGCGACGACGACATGCTGGCCAAGGCGCGCAAGCGGCTGCCCGGTACGCCTTTCCTCCAGGCAGACCTTGCCAGCTGGACGCCGCCGCAGCCCGCCGACCTCCTTTATGCCAATGCCGTCTTCCAATGGCTGCCGGACCACCTGTCGCTGCTCGCGCGCCTTATGGATCATCTGGCGCCCGGCGGCGTGCTCGCCGTGCAGATGCCCGACAATCTCGAGCAGCCGACCCATCTCCTGATGGAGGAAACGGGCGCTGCCGGGCCATGGAAGGGCTCCTTCGCCGGAGGGTGCCTGCGGCGCGCGCTGCTGCCCTCGCCTGCCAGCTACATGGAACGCCTGTCGCCGAAAGCTGCCCGCGTCGATGTCTGGCACACAATCTACTATCACCCCATGGCCAATGCCGAGGCGATCGTCGAATGGGTGAAGGGCACCGGGCTTCGCCCCTATCTCGCTACGGCAGGGGCCGAAAACGAGGCCGCCTTCCTCGCCGACTATACCGGCCGCATCAGGCAGGCCTATCCGCCCATGGCCGATGGCCGGGTGCTCCTGAAATTTCCGCGCTTCTTCGTCGTGGCGGTAAAGGCGTAACTTGTGTAAGAAGCGCTTCGACGCCCGAAGAGCGACCGGTCGCCCATCCCATTTCGAAAGCATGCCCGATGAACAAGCCTTGGAAAAATCCCGTCATTCTCGCTCTCGGCGAGGACGGCAGCGACGTCACGATCGACACCACGGAAGCCGCCTCCTGGGCGATGATCGAGGACTGGCCGACCGAGGAAGGTCCGGCGCTCGACCGCGCCCTTCTGGTCTGCGCCGCCGTTCAAGCCGGCAAGAAGACCGATGAGGATGCCCGCCAGGCCTTCATCGCCGCCGCCGTGGAAGCCGGGATCGCCATCAAGAAGTAAATTGCGCCGGCGTTCGTTTCGAACGCTGTCAGCACGCCAGCCCCCTCACTTCACCGCGCAGATGGCGTAGCGGTGCTGAGTGGCGCGTTCGAGGCCCTTCAGGAAACTGAAATTCTTCTTCTGCGTGCGGTGGATCGCCCGCATGTCGGTGTCGATCGTGACGGTCGAGAAACCGGCCTGCCGCAGCAGGTCGGCCACCGCTTCGGCGCGCGCGCCTTGCGAGAAATAGACGCGGGAGAGGATGCTCTGGTGGGTCTCGGTCATCGCCCCGGTCGCCGGCCCGTTCTGCGGCTTGCTGCTTTCTCCTGTGAAGCGGGAAACCATGACGGCCAGGCGCTTGGCAAGCTTCGCGACCAGACCGGGATTGACGAAATCGCCGTCGACCACCAGCAGCTTCCCACCCGGCTTCAGCACCCGATGCCATTCGCGGAAGGCGGCGAGCGGATCGACCAGCGTCCAGACCAGATGCCGGTTGGTGACGACGTCGTAGGACGCATCGGCCTCCATGGTATTTTCCGCATCCCCCATCAGGAAACGGATCTGCCGTCCACGGGTTTTCGCCTTGGCGCGCGCCCTTTCGAGCATCGGTTCCGCCCAGTCCATGCCCGTCACCCTGAAGCCAAGGTCATCGAGAAGATGGGAGACGACGGCCGTGCCGCAGGCGAGATCGAGCGCCTGCCTGCCCTCGCCATCGCCCAGATGTCTGCGCAGCAGCGAATGCCAGGCGGCACGCTCCTCTTCCGAGAAAATCTCATGGCCGGGCTGGCTGTCGAAGGTCTCTGCCCGCAGCGACCAGTAGGCTTTGATTTCGTCGCGAAGATCGTGGTTCGAAAGGGCTGCAGCGGTCTGCATTTCGGTATTTCCCATGAAATATGAGTGACATTGGAAACTTTCTAAAAGATATTAGTTGACTATGAAAGTCATAAAATAATAGATCGCTTGGAATTCCACTGCACAGGAGAGGACGACGTGCTCCATTTGAACAGGGTGGCCGCCGCCGCCACGATTTCGCTTGCGCTTTTTTCGGGTATCGCCGAAGCGGGTGAGACAATCAAGATCAAGGACATCACGGGTCGTGAAGTCGAAGTCAACGTTCCCGTGGAGCGGGTCATCCTCGGCGAAGGCCGCCAGATCTATTTCACCGGCGCTCTCGACACGGATGCACCGTTCAAGCGCGTCGTCGGCTGGCGCGACGACTTCCAGAAGGCCGACCTCGACGGCTACAACATCTATCTCCAGAAATTCCCGGAAATGGCGAAGATCCCGACCTTCGGCGGGATGAAGGACGGCACGTTCGACATCGAGCAGGCAGTCGCGCTGAAGCCGGACGTCATCATCATGAACACGGAGGCGAAGTCCGCGACCGAGGAAAGCGGCTATATCGAAAAGCTCGCCAAGGTCGGCATTCCGCTGGTCTATATCGACTTCCGCGAAAAGCCGATGCAGCACACCGATGAATCCATGCGCATCATCGGCAAGCTGTTCGGCAAGGAAGCGCGCGCCGAGGAATTCGTGAAGTTCCACGACGAGCAACTCGCCCGTGTCACCGATACGCTCGCCAAGGCCGGCGACCTGAAGAAGCCGGTGGTGTTCATGGAACGCGCCGGCGGTTATTCCGAAGATTGCTGCATGTCCTTCGGCAACGAGAACTTCGGCAAGATGGTCGAACTCGCCGGCGGCATCAATATGGCCAAGGACATCATCCCCGGCACCTTCGGTGCGGTCAATCCGGAGCAGATCATCGCGTCCAACCCGGATCAGGTGATCGTCACGGGCTCCAACTGGGAACTCTACGTTCCGGGCGGCGCCTGGGTGGGCGTCGGCCCGGGCGCAGACAAGGCCAAGGCCGAGGAAAAACTCGCAGCCCTGATGAAGCGCCCGGCCTTCACCGGCATCAAGGCGGTTACCGAGGGCAATGTCCACGCCATCTGGCACCAGTTCTACAACAGCCCCTACCAGTTCGTCGCCGTGCAGCAGATCGCGAAGTGGCTGCATCCCGACCTGTTTGCCGATCTCGATCCGGAAGCCACGTTCAAGGAACTGCACGAACGCTTCCTGCCGGTCGCCTATCACACCGGTTACTTCGCCTCGCTGAAGGCCGGCCTCTAAGCCAGAACGGAAAGGCCGGCGGAAACCATCTGCCGGCCGCTTCCCCAAGGACGATACGAATGATTGCCAGATACACCCGGACGATAATCGCCCTTCTTCCATTTCTGGGCAGCCCTGCCCTTGCAGAGACCATCACCGACGTCGCCGGCAGGACGATCGAACTCGACCTGCCGGCGAAGCGCGTTCTCGTCGGAGAGGCCCGGCAGATCCATGTCATCGCCGCGCTGACCGGCGAGCACATGCTCGACCGCATCGTCGGCTGGCGCGACGACTTCCTGACCAAGGACGCCGACAGCTACGCGGCCTATGTGGAGCGCTTTCCCGCCCTTGCGACCCTGCCCCGCTTCGGCTACGTGCCGAACGGTACATTCAGCCTGGAAGCTGCCATCGCCCTTGCGCCCGACGTGCTGACGCTCAACATCGAGTCGCGCAAAGGCGCGCTGGAAGGCGGACTGGAAGAAAAGGCTGCCGCCGCCGGCATCAAGGTCGTCTATGTCGACTTCCGCGTGGACCCGGCGAAGAACAGCGAAAAGTCGATCGAGCTTCTCGGCGAGATCTTCGGCAGCGAGGAAAAGGCGCGGGAATTCATCGCGTTTCGCCGGGAACAGATCGCCCGCGTCACGGACCGCATCGCGAGCCAGCCCAATCTCGTACGTCCCAAGGTCTTCATCGAGCGCGCTCCCGGCAACGACGCCGAGAACGGCTGCTGCCGGAGCTTCGGCCCGGCCAATTTCGGCGAGATGGTCGAACGCGCCGGCGGCCACAACATTGCCGCGGACGTCATCAAGACGACCTTCGGCGATATCAGCATCGAACAACTGATCGTCCAGAATCCGGACCAATACATCGCCACCGGTTCCAACTGGGCGGCCGAATCCAAGACCAATCGCTTCGTCCATGTCGGCCGCGGCGCCGACCCGCAGGCCGCACGAGAGAAACTGCAGGCGCTGATGCAGCGCAGCGGCTTTTCCGGGCTCAAGGCGGTGACCGACGGCGAGGTGCACGCCGTCTGGCACCAGTTCTACGGAGCCCCTTACGAATTCGCGCCGATCCAGCAGTTCGCCAAGTGGTTCCATCCGGACCTCTTCGCCGATCTGGACCCGGAAGCGACGTTCCGTGAATTCCACGAGAAGTTCCTACCGATCGCCTACAAGCCCGGCTATTTCGTCTCGCTCGATAAGGGAACCAACTGATGGCCGTTGCCACCGAAACACTGCAAAGCGCCGCGGGGCGCAGCCAGTACCGGGCGATTTCCGCCCGGCGTCTGACGATCCTCGGGCTCATGGTCGCCGCACTTCTCGTGAGCGTCGCCGCCGACATGGCGCTCGGTCCTGCCCGCTATACGCTGAGCGAGGTCGTCTCCACCATTTTATGGCCGTCCTCCGCGGGCGACCAATTGCGGGTGGTGATCTGGGATATCCGCATGCCGGTGGCGCTGATGGCGGTCACCGTCGGCGCCTGTCTTTCGCTTGCGGGCGCGCAGATGCAGACGATCCTCGCCAATCCGCTGGCGAGCCCGTTCACGCTCGGCATTTCCGCCGCCGCCGGTTTCGGCGCAGCCCTCGGGCTCGTGGCGGGCGTCGCGATCTTCCCGACCGCAGTGCAGTTCATGATCCCGATCAATGCCTTTGTGATGGCGATGGCTGCGTCGCTCTTCATCTACGGCGTCTCGACGCTGCGCGGCGTCACCGTGGAAACCATCGTGCTGCTCGGCATCGCGCTGGTCTTCACCTTCAACGCGCTGCTCTCGCTGCTCGAATATCTCGCCTCCGAACAGGCGCTCGCCGCCGTCGTGTTCTGGACCATGGGTTCGCTCACCAAGGCGACATGGGGCAAGGTTGCGGTGACGGGCGCCGTGCTGGTTTTCTGCGTGCCGCTTTTCGCCCGCAATGCCTGGGCGCTGACGGCGCTGCGCCTCGGCGACGACAAGGCAGCCTCCTTCGGCGTCAACGTCAAGCGGCTCCGGCTGGAAACGATGATGCTCGTCAGCCTGCTGGCAGCCATTCCGGTCTCCTTCGTCGGCACCATCGGCTTCATCGGCCTCGTCGGTCCGCATATCGCCCGCATGGTGGTCGGCGAGGACCAGCGCTTCTTCCTGCCGGGTTCGGTGATCTGCGGCGCGCTGCTGCTTTCCGTCACCTCGGTCGTCTCGAAGATGCTGATCCCCGGCGCCATCCTGCCGATCGGCGTCATCACTGCGCTCGTGGGCGTTCCGTTCTTCTTCTCGCTGATCTTCACCAACCGGAGGCGCGCATGGTAGCCCTCAGACTCGAAAGCCTCGGCGCCCGCTACGGCAAGAACCGGATCTTCGAGGATATCTCCACCGGCAGTATCGAAGGCGGCGGACTGACGGCCGTGATCGGTCCCAACGCCGCCGGCAAGTCGACGCTGTTCAAGCGCATCGCGGGCCTGCTGAAAGGCGAAGGCGTGGTGCATCTGAGCGGCGAGAGTGCACTCTCCCGGCCGATCTGTTACATGCCGCAGGATACCGGCGCCAACGCTGTTCTGACCGTCTACGAATCCGTGCTGCTGGCCGCCAAGCAGGGGTCCGGCTGGAAGGTGGCGGACGACGAACTGGTGGATATCGACCGTATCCTCGCCTCGCTTCGCATCAACGACCTCGCCTTCCGCGATCTCGGCGCGCTGTCGGGCGGCCAGCGCCAGCTCGTCGCCATCGCCCAGGCGCTGGTGCGCAAGCCGGATATCCTGCTGATGGACGAGCCGACCTCGGCGCTCGATCTCTTCCGCCAGATCGAGGTGCTGCAATATATGCGCGACCTTGCCCGTCAGAGCGGCATCGCCGTGCTGATCGCACTGCACGACCTCAACCACGCCATGCGTTACTGCGATCATGCCATGGTGGTGGCCGATGGCCAGCTGGTGGCGAGCGGTCCGACGACCGAGGTCATCACGGCCGAGCTTCTGCGTTCCGTCTACCGCGTCGATGCCCGCATCGAGAATTGCACGCAGGGCCGGCCGCTGGTGATCGTCGATTCGGCATTGTCCTAGGTTTGACAAGCAAGAGCGTCCTTGGTGCGTCCGTTCGGACGCACGGGCGCTCCAGGTTTCCGGGCGGCGGCACCGGAACGGGGCGACCACCGTGCGCCCGATTCCATAGATGGAATTATAATTCCATAACGGCGGAATAAAGTTACGCCATGTTCCATAAATATACATCTAATTAACCATCAACGAACATGCTCTTTTGCATCCACAACCGGAGATTCGGTGATTTCGATGCACAAGACCTCTCTGCTGGCCCTGACGCTCCTCCTGACCGCCGGCACCGCCAGCGCGCAGACGATCGGCGTCTCGATGTCAGGCCTCGATAAATTCAAGACGGTATTGCTGAACGGCATTCTCGCCCATGGGAAGACGATCCCCGGGCTGAAGATCGTTTCGGAAAACGCCGAAGGCGACACCGCCAAACAGCTGGAACAACTGCGGAAATTCGTAGCGGACAAGGTCGACGCGATCATCGTGGCCCCGGCGGACGGCGATCTCGGACCGCAAATGTCGAAGATCGCCAGCGACGCCGGCATTCCGCTGATCTACGTCAACAACGAGCCCTCGAACCTTGCCGAACTGCCGGAGAAACAGGCCGTCGTCGCCTCCGACGAAAAGGATTCCGGCACGCTCGAGACCAGGGAGGTCTGCCGGTTGCTGAATGGCAAGGGCAAGGCCGTGGTGATGATGGGCGAGCTTTTCCACGCGGCCGCCCGTAAGCGCACCGAGGACGTGTCCGACGTGTTGTCGACGGAGGCCTGCAAGGGCATCCAGATCGTCGAACGGCAATCGGCGAACTGGTCGCGCGACCAGGCCGACAGCCTGATGCAGGAATGGCTGAAAGGCGGCGTCAAGTTCGATGCCGTGATCGCCAACAATGACGAAATGGCGCTCGGGGCCATCCGCGCCATGAAGAATGCCGGAATGTCGATGGACACGGTCGTGGTGGCCGGGGTCGATGCCACCGACGACGCGCTTGCCGCCATGGTGGCCGGCGATCTCGACGTCACCATCCTCCAGAACGCGGCTGGCCAGGGCAAGGGCGCCATCGAGGCAGCCCTGAAGCTTATCAAGGGTGAGAAGGTCGAGAAGACGAACTACGTGCCCTTCGAGCTCGTGACGCCCGCCAACGTCGCCACCTACCTGCCCAAGAGCCAGTGAGAAAGCCAAGGACAACGACGATGAATTTCTGGAAAAAACTCGGCATCCGCACCCAGATCACCGCCGGCTTCCTGCCGCTGATCCTGCTTATGAGCTTCCTGTCGCTGACTGCCCTGAACGGCATGAGCGGCCTGGCCTCCATATTCCAATCCTATCGTTCCACGGCCGGCCAGAGCCTCGCGATCTCCGACTACTCGAACCAGTTGCACGAGATCCAGATGGCGGCGGAAGCCTTCCGCACGACACCGAGTGCAGAGGTCGTGGAACGCTTCCAGGCCGGCGTAAAGGCTTTCTCCACCGACGATCCGCGGCTGGCCGGCAACGCCGAATTGCAGCAGGGCATGGCGGCGATCCGAAAGAACATGGACGACTACAGCAAGGCCTTCGGCGAGATCGTCGCGCTGCAGAACAAACGCGAGGCGCTTATCGCCAAGGTAACGGAATTCGGTCCGTGGACGTCGATCGCGCTCAACGATGTGATGCGCAGCGCCTGGCGCCAGGGCGACCTCTCCACCCTGCACATGACGGGCGACACCCTGGAGGCGCTGAACCGCAGCCTTTATTATTCCGAGCGCTTCGTCCACGCCAACGACCTCAAGGCCTATGACACCGCACAGGCAGCGCTTGCCGAAGCCGTTCAGCTCAACACCGCCGCCCAGAAGGCGGTCGGCAACGAGATCCAGCAGAAACGCCTTTCCGGCGCCGAACGGCTGATGCAGAATTATACCGCCCGGCTTGGCGACGTGAAGAACGTGCTGCTCGCCAGCAACGACATCCGCGAGAAGCAACTCAATGTATTGGCGCCTCAGATCGCCACGGGCTTCCAGAACCTGCAGGCCCGGATCACCGGCGAACAGCAGACGCTGGACGGTTCCGTCGAAAGCACCGTCAAGTCGACCACGACGGCAACACTGGCGATTTCCGGCCTTCTGATCGTCATCGGCCTTGTGCTTGCATATACCATCGGCCGGCTGATCTCCTCGGCGGTCCGCAACATCGCCCAGGCGATGGAGCGCCTCGCCCGTGGCGACGAGTCGATTACGATCGAAGGGACCGAACACCGACACGAACTCGGCGCGATGGCCCGCTCGCTGCAGGTCTTCCAGGAAACCGGCCGCGCCAAGCTGATCGCGGAAGCGAATGCCGAGCGCACCCGCCTCGCCGCGGAAGAGGAACGGCTGCGCCAGGAAGCCGAGCGCATTGCCGATGCCGATGCCATGGCTCACGCCTTCAGCCAGATCTCGGTCGGACTGGACGCCCTTACCAAGGGCGACCTGACGGTCCGGATCGGTGCGGTCGACCAGCGTTACGAAACGATCCGCGATCACTTCAACAGCTCCGTCGCGAGCCTTGAGGAAGCGCTGCGCTCCGTCGTGCACGCCGTCAGCACGATCCGCTCGGGGCTCGGCGAAATCTCGTCTGCCTCGAACGACCTCGCCCGCCGCACGGAACAGCAGGCAGCCTCGCTGGAGGAAACCGTTGCGGCACTCGGCGATGTCACCCGCGGCGTCAACGGCACGGCTGAAGGCGCCGGCCGCGCTCAGAGCACCGTCGCGACCGCCCGCTCGAATGCCGAGAAGGGTGGCGAGATCGTTGCCCGCGCCATCGCCGCGATGACCGAGATCCAGGGATCGTCGGCCAGGATCGGCAGCATCATCGGCGTGATCGACGAAATCGCCTTCCAGACCAACCTGCTGGCGCTCAATGCCGGGGTGGAAGCCGCCCGCGCCGGGGAAGCCGGCAAGGGTTTCGCCGTCGTCGCACAGGAGGTGCGCGAGCTTGCCCAGCGCTCCGCCAATGCGGCCAAAGAAATCAAGGAGCTCATCTCGACGTCCTCGGCGCAGGTCGAGGCCGGCGTGCAGTTGGTCAGCGAGTCCGGCTCCTCGCTGCAGGAGATCGTCGAACAGGTGGTGGCCATGAGCGCCACGATCGGAGAAATCGCCACCAGCGCCCGCGAACAGGCCCTCAGCCTGCGCGAAGTCTCCTCCGCCGCCGACCAGATGGACAAGGTCACCCAGCAGAACGCGGCGATGGTGGAGGAAACCACGGCCGCCGCCCAGAGCCTCAGCCAGGAAACCGATAACCTTGCCCAGATGATCGCACGGTTCCGGACCCATGCGCCGGGACAGGTTACCGGGCACCGCCAGAGCTATGCGATGGCCTCGTAACGGCCCACGCTTTCAAACGAAAAACAAGGTCGCCGGATTTCGTCCGGCGGCCTTTTTTTTCATGGGGCATGCATTCCTTGAGAGCGATTGCGCTCTCCGCCCGGCGCCTCGACAATCAGGTCGACGATCCAGCGGACGACGGGCATGACCACCAGCGCGGTGGGAAAGGCCACGACATAGGATATGGCCCATGCCTGCGGGATGACGGTGCCGAGATCCGCCGTCAGTCCCGTGGCGCGGATCGTGGCGATCGAGGCCACGATGCCCGACATCAGGAAAGACAGGATCATCGGCGTGACGATGTGCCGGCTGCGGGCCGGCAGTTTCCGCCGTCGAGCACGCGCGGGCTTTTCGGCCGCAAGCGCGGCAGGTGTGCCGCCGCTCATGCCAGCCACTCCCGCGAAATCGGTTCCGCGGACTTCAGGAAGCCACGCTTGAAGAAGGCCTGCGTGTAGGGCTTTGCCAGATGTTCCTCGAGAGCGGCACTATCGGCGAAATCCTCGACCAGCAGGAAGGCCGCTTCGTCCGCCAGCGAGCGATAGAAATCGAATTCCGCGCAAGCCGGTTCTTCAAGCGTCTCCTTGCGCAAGTCGAGAAGAGCGGCGTGCAGTTCCTCCTGCCTGCCAGGCTCCATCGTCAGCCGAACGACGCGCCTCAGGCGGCGGGTTTCCCGATTATCGGTCATGGGTAAGCTCCTTTTCCAGCGGTTCAGGCCTTTGCTATTGCCCGAGAGCCGTATTGGGCGCTATTCCCCAATGAGGCACATCAAATGGGCGGATTTGCACAATGCTGGATTGGGACGATCTCCGCTTTTTCGTGGCGCTTGCCGACGAGGGCTCGCTTTCGGCGGCTGCCCGCCGCCTCAGGGTCGATCATGCCACCGTCGCCCGCCGGGTGCAGGCGCTGGAGGAGAAGGCCGGTATCCGGCTCTTCGACCGGCGGCCCCGCCGCTACCTGCTGACGGAGAAAGGCCGGCTGGTGGCGGAAAGAGCGAGGCGAATGGAAGGAGAGGTCTTCGCGCTGGAGCGCGATATCCTCGAAACCGAGGGCGAGGCGCCGGTGGAGATTTCGGTGAGCGCGCCGCCGGTGCTGACCTCCTTCCTCCTAACGCCAAAGATCGCCGCCTTCTACGAAGCGAGGCCACGTATCAGGCTTCGACTGGTGGCGGACGTGCGCAACGTTTCGCTGACCCGGCGCGAGGCCGATATCGCGGTCCGGCTCAGCCGGCCCACCGATCCGAGCCTTATCATCCGCAAAGCCGGCAGCGTGCGCTACCTGCTCCTCGCCTCTCCGGCCTATCTGGCGACACGGAGACCCGAGCAGTATGGCTTCATCCTGTTCGACGATTTGCTCGATGAAACGCCGCAGCAGGTCTGGCTGAAACGGATGGCGGCCGGCCGCGAGACCGTGCTCAGGACCAACGATCTTGGCGTGCAATGCGCAGCCGCCGCAGCGGGCGTCGGCATCGCCGCCCTGCCCGATTTCGTCGCGGCGACCTACGGCCTCAAGGTCGCCGGCGACGAAGGGGAGCATATCATGCGGGATATCTACATCACCTACCACCACGACCTGCGCGACAGCGACACGATTGCCGCAGCCGTCGGCTTCCTGGCGGAATGCCTGCGGCCGGAACGGTGAGGCCGGAACGGGCAATCCCGGCGACCGTCGCCGCCCCCGGCCAGCCGCATCAGGCGGCAAGCGCGATCCGCTCGGAAAGGTCGCTGAACGCCTTTTCCGAAAGGCTCGGGCGAACGGCGAATTCAACGATGGCGCTGAACATTTCCGGCGGCGTGTTCTGCTGCATGGCGGACAGCATCGCGGCCCGTTCCGCCGGGTTCATGGCCGGGATCATCAGGCGCAGGAAGGCCATGTTCTTTTCCGGCGACATGGAGGCGATGATGTGCATTTCGATCGTCGCCAGTTCCTCATCGGTGCAAATCCTCCAGAGTTCCGGGGCCGTCACCGTTTCTTCCTCGTGCATGTGGGCAAGGTCCTCGGCGAGATAGGCGGCGAAGGCGAGATAGAGTTTGCGGCCGGCGGCCTGCTTGTGCATCGGCCACGCCTTCTCGATGTCGCTTGCCAGCTTTTCGAGCGTGGCGAAGGCGGTGCGATGATCGTCGTGCTGGTCTTCGAGCGTTGCGGTCGAGGCGCCGCGCGCCCGCAGCACACCATGAATGTGCTCGTCCTCGTGCATTACGTGGGAGGCGGCGAAGACGATGAAACTGCGCAGATTGCCGAGCACGGTTTCGGTCTCCTCGGGATTTTCGAAATCGGCGGTGCCGATGCGGTTGAGCATGTCACAGCCGGCCTTGCGCAGGCCCTTGTGAATGGCGCCGTAGAGATCGTAACGGCCGGAGAGATCGGGAATGGCTGTCATCGAGACGCTATGGGAAACGTGATGGGTCATGGGATTTTCCTCCTTGTCTTCAGCCCGGACGGAACAGCCCGCCGGCGCGATGGACAGGCTCTTAGGACACCCCGCCTCGACCCGCTTCCTAAATGCTTCCTAACGCCGGCCATGCGTTGCTAAAATTTTCCTATCTTCATAAGATCGCGCTCAAACAGGGGGAAATCGGTGATCGAGGCGGGGGTCGCAAGTTTCATCGAGGGGCGGGTGATGATCCTCATCGCCACGCGCAACGACACGCACCGCCCAATGATCGGACGGGCGACGGGCGCACGCTTCGATTCCGGCAATGGACGGATTTCCCTGCTGGTCTCGGCCAGCCAGTGGCCTGACGCCGTGGCGCATGCCGTGCCTGAGACTCCGATCTCGGCCACCTTCGTCAAGCCGGACAACTACAAGGCCTACCAGATCAAGGGACCGATCATCGAGGTGCGCGAAGCCGACAGCATCGACCAGGCCCGCGGCAGCCGGTATGTCGCCGACATGCTCGCCGAAATGGGCGCGCTCGGGGTAAGCCGGCTGCAGCTTTCCAGCACGCTCAGCGACCGCAACCTCGTGCGCATCACCTTCTTTCCGCGCGACCTGTTCGTCCAGACACCCGGACCGGAGGCGGGACGCCGGCTCGGCGAAACCGGAAACGGAGCGTCATGATCCGGCTCAGCACCATCCGGGATGCCTTCGAGGGCGTGATACCCTCCGTCATCGCGACCACCGACCGCGACGGCATGCCGAATGCCTCCTACCTGTCCCATGTCTATTATATCGACGACCACCATGTGGCGCTTTCCAACCAGTTCTTCTCCAAGACGGCGGAGAACGTAGCGGTGAACGGCCTCGCCACCGTCATGGTGGTCGACGGGCATCTCGGCCTGCAATACATCCTCGACCTCGTCTACGAGACCTCGATGACGGAAGGCCCGGTCTTCGAAACCGTCAGCGCGCATCTCGAGGTGATGAGCGTCGAACAGGGCATGGGCGGGATCATGAAGCTTAGGGCGGTCGACATCTACCGGGTGGAGGACTGTCGGCTCGTGCCCCCGGCCCATCCTCTGGAGGAGCCCTCACCGGAGGCGGAGGATCGGCGCGACCATCTGGATCTCACCCGCCGGCTCGCCGTGCAGCTTGCGGCGGAAACGGATACCGAGCATCTGCTGGACAAGGCGCTGGAGGGGCTGGAGACGATGTTCGGCTTCCAGCATTCCATGGTGCTGGTGCCGGACGACGAACGGAGGCTGCTTTCGACCATTGCCAGCCGTGGCTATGACCGCTTCGGCTTCGGTTCGGAAGTCGCGTTCGGTGCCGGCGTCATCGGCATGGCGGCAGCGACATGCCGGCCGGTGCGCATCAGCGATTTTCGCCGCAGCCGGCGCTACGTCAACGCTGTCGGCTCGGCAAGCGGAATCACCGGGGCGGACCCGCTGCCGCTTCCGGCGCTTGCCTCGCCGCTCAGCCAGCTCGCCGTGCCGATGGTGGCGCAGGGACGGCTCGCCGGCGTGCTGTTCGTGGAGGCCGAGCAGTCCTTCGCCTTCCGCCATCGCGACGAAGAGGCGCTTTGCATCCTCGCCGGGCACCTTGCCCTCTCGATGACGCTGGCCTCGCAGGACCGCGAGCGCCCGGAGAGCGAGGCAGAGGCGGAGAAACCGGTGCCCGCCGATACCATCCATCCGGCCGCCGGGCCGTTGCGCATCCGCTTCTATCCCCGCGACGGGTCGATCTTCATCGACAACGACTACCTCATCCGTGGCGTGCCCGGCCGGCTGCTGAGGCATTTCATCGAGGAATATGCGAAGAACGGCCGGCAGGATTTCCTCAACCGCGAAATCCGCCGCGACCGGAGCCTGCAGCTCCCTGACTACAAGGACAATCTGGAGACCCGTCTCATCCTGCTTCGCCGGCGGCTCGAGGAAAAAGGCGGGCCGATCCGGCTCGGCCGCGCCGAACGCGGCCACATCCGTTTCGAGATCGAAGGCGTGCCGGAACTGGTGGTCGTGGAGGAATAGACCCGCCATCTCTCTCCGACACGACGCATGGAGAACGGAGAGATCGGCGTCGTCGAATGGCCTTCGGCGCGTTTTTGTGTCATGTTATCGATGACACGAGGATATCGAGCCATAAGAACCGCATCGACAGAACAGGCAAAATCGCATCTCAGCGCCATGGCTGCCGCCATGTCGGGGTTGATGTGCATGCTTTTTGCCGCCCTGTTCGCGGTGTCGGGCTCGGGCCCGTGGCAGGAAACGGGTTCCATACGGGCCCAATCCATGGACGCGATGGCCGCCGCCAAGCCCGCGCTCGCTGGGAAGCGGGAGCCCGCCCGAAGCGTCCTTACCGCAGATCAGCGGCAGGGCAGCAAAGCGCGGACATCCGATGGCCCCGATGCGTCGCCAGATGTTCCCGGCATCGAACTGCCCTTGCCGGCATGGGCTTTGCAAATCGTCGAACGGGATCGAAGCCCCGATCATATCGCGCCGCCCGGCGCCTTCGATCCGCGCGCGCCTCCGCTGCTCGCCGCCTGATCCCTCACCCGACATCATATCGGCACATCGTCAACGCGGCCGGACAGCCATGTCTGTCCGACGGGTCGCACAAATGGATGCATAAAATTGAGAAATTCACCATGGAAGGTGGTGAGCTACGCGCTCATCATCCTCATCGGAGTGCTTGTCGCGCTTCCCAATATTCTCTCCGAGAAGACGCTTGCCGGCTGGCCAAGCTGGCTGCCGCACGAGAAGGTTTCGCTCGGGCTCGATCTTCGCGGCGGGTCGCACCTGGTTCTGGAAGTCGACCGTCCGTCGCTTGAAAACGAGTGGCTGCAGAACCTGACGCAGGAGGCCAGGGTCAATCTGCGCGATGCCAAGATCGATACACGCTCCATCCAGCGCCAGGGCAATGCCATTCTCGTCACGCTTGCCGATCCATCGAAGCGCGACGTGGCCAAGCAGGAGCTGGCAAAGCTCGGCAACCAGGTGACGGTCGGCGTGCGCACCGGCCTCGACCTCGACATCGCCGATTCCGTCGACAACGGCATTACCGTCAAGCCATCGGACAACGGCATCGCCCACCGCATGTCGAGCGCCGTCGACCAGAGCCTTGAAATCATCCGCCAGCGTGTCGATCAGGTCGGCGTCGCGGAACCGACCATCCAGCGCGTCGGCGGCGACCGGGTTCTCGTCCAGCTTCCGGGCGAGCAGGACCCGACCAATCTGCGCGCGCTGCTCGGCTCGACCGCCAAGATAAGCTTCCACCTCTTGGGCAACCAGGGTGAGCGCGGGGTGCGCATGCTCGAGGACGAACACGGCCAGACCTATCCCGTCCAGGAGCGCGTCCTGCTCTCGGGCGACCGCCTGACGGATGCGCGCGTCGCCTTCGACCAGCAGAACAACCAGCCGGTCGTCAGCTTCCGCTTCGACCAGGCGGGCGCCACCCGGTTCGCCCAGATCACCCGCGAAAACGTCGGCAAGCCATTCGCCATCGTGCTCGACGACAAGGTGCTCTCCGCCCCCGTCATCCGCGAGCCGATCACCGGCGGTTCGGGGCAGATCTCCGGCGCCTTCACGGTTTCCGACGCAACGACGCTCGCCGCCCTCCTGCGCGCCGGCGCGCTGCCGGCCAAGCTGACCGTCATCGAGGAGCGCACCGTCGGCGCCGACCTCGGCAGCGACGCCATCGAGATGGGTATCATGTCCGGCCTCGTGGGCTTTGCGCTGGTCGTCGGCTTCATCATCGCGCTTTACGGCAGTTGGGGTCTGCTGGCAGTCATCGCACTGACCCTCAACGTCATCCTGACATTCGCCGGCCTGACGTTCTTCGGCGCGACGCTGACGCTTCCCGGCATCGCCGGCATCGTGCTCGGCATCGGTCTAGCCGTGGACGCCAACGTTCTCATCAACGAGCGCATCCGGGAAGAATGCCGCAAGGGCAGAGGCGCCTTTGCCGCCATCGACCTCGGCTTCGACAAGGCCTATTCGACCATCATCGACAGCAACGTCACCGCGCTCATCGCAACCGTTCTCCTGTTCTGGTTCGGCTCCGGCCCGGTTCGCGGCTTCGCCGTGACCATGGGCCTCGGCATCGCGATCTCGATGTTCACGGCGGTCTCCGTCGTCCGTGTCGCCATGGTGGCGATTGCCAACCGTTACAAGATGAAGACGATCAACATTCGTCCGCTGCTGCCGGTCAAGCTCATCAAGGACGGCACGCGGATCGACTTCATGAAGGCCCGCCTCGTCGGCATCGGCATTTCCGCCGTGCTGTCGATCACCTCCATCGCGCTCTTCATCTCGCCGGGCCTAAACTACGGCGTCGACTTCAAGGGCGGCATCCAGATCGAAGTATCGACGCAGGAGCCGGCCGATCTCGGCATCTATCGTTCCGGTATCGAGAGCCTCGGCCTCGGGGAAGTCGCGCTTCAGGAATTCGGCGACCGCAACCACATGCTGCTGCGTCTCGAACGACAGCACGGCCCGGAAACGGCCCAGACCGAAGCCGTCGAGAAGGTTCGCGCCAAGATCGCCGAGATCAATCCCGGCGCCAAGATCGAGCGCACGGAAGTCGTCGGCCCGAAGGTCAGCGGCGAACTGGCAACCGCCGGTATCCTCTCGGTCGTGCTCGCCAGTCTTGCGATGCTCGCCTACATCTGGGTCCGCTTCGACTGGCCGTTTGCCGTCGGCGCCATCGCGACGCTCGTCCTCGACGTGACGAAGACGATCGGCTTCTTCGCGCTGACGGGGCTGGACTTCAACCTGACCGCAATCGCGGCACTGCTGACGCTGGTCGGCTATTCGGTCAACGACAAGGTCGTGGTCTACGACCGCATGCGCGAGAACATGCGCCTCTACAAGTCCATGCCCTTCCGCGACCTGATAAACCTGTCGATCAACGAAACGCTGGCCCGAAGCCTCTACACCTCGGCCACCGCCTTCCTCGCCATGCTGCCCATGGCGATCTGGGGCGGCAGCGCGGTCGAAAGCTTCGCCGTTCCGATGATCTTCGGCATCTTCATCGCCGCCTCGTCCTCGGTCTTCATCGCGGCGCCCATCCTGCTCTTCCTGGGCGACTGGCGCACCCGCAGGCAGAAGACCCAGGCTGCGGCCGGCGAGCCGCAGGTGGAACAGGGCTGACGCAAAACCGGCGACGGGCAACGTCGCCGGCCTTTCGACCGGAAGCTTCCGACTGCCGACAGCCCTTGCTGTACATCTCGTGCTCTGACTCTGCTGCCTCCACTATCGTCGTTCCCGCCTCGAGCCGGAATCCGGCGCGATCAAGTCCTTGATCGCAAAAGAGTCTTTTGCGCGACGGACATCGCGCCACTCAATGCCGGAACAAGTCCGGCATGACGGAGATGGAGACCTCGCTGCTCGACACCAGGCTCTGTAAAAAAAGAGCCGCCGGGCTTTCACCCGGCGGCTTTTTTCATTCGATGAAGGCCGTTCGGCTCAGACGAACTGGCTGAGACCCGGAACGGAAGCGACGACTTCGTCGACCACTTCGTCGCCAGCATATTCGCGGGCGACCACGATGGTTTCCTTGGCAAGCGAGGTGATCTCGCCCATGCCGAGTCCCTGGGCCATGAGCTGCTGGCCAAGCCCCATAATGCCGCCGCCGCCGATGGCGCTCATCAGGCCGCCGAGCAGGCCCTTGCCCTCGCCTTCGCCGTTATACTTGGCGACGAGGTCCATGGCACCGGGAATGGCTTCGATCATCTTGGCGACGGGGCCATCAGCGGCTTCCCGCTGCAGGAAGCCCAGCATCATGCCGACAGCCTTTTCGGCCGTCTCGGGTTCAATGCCGATCTTTTCGGCGATGCGGGTAACGAGTTCGTTCATGGTCTGCCTCCTGCAAAATTTGACGTTAACGTCAACGTAATTGAACTGTTCCTCGAACTCAAGCGCTGGACAGCGACCTGTCGCAGTTTTCCCTCGCCCGGTTGTGTTCCACGCGCTGTTGTCGATGTTTCACACTATCCTTATAAGAGCAAGGTGATGAATCGATGAAAGTTGTCGCATGCCGGCGTTGCTCCGACAGGCGCACGGAAACGGGGAAGAACGGGCATGCTCGAAAACGGAAAGCTCTATATCGGCACAAGCCGCAATCCGGACGACAGCCTCAACAAGCCTGAATATCTGGAGCTGAAATTCGGCAACCGCCACGGCATCGTCACCGGCGCCACCGGCACCGGCAAGACGGTGACGCTACAGGTGCTGGCGGAGAGCTTTTCCAATGCCGGCGTGCCGGTGTTCTGCGCCGATATCAAGGGCGATCTTTCCGGCATCGCGGCAATGGGCGAGGCCAAGGACTGGGTGACGAAGCGTGCCGAACTGATCGGCTTCAACGATTTCGCCTTCCAGGAATTCCCGGTCATCTTCTGGGATCTCTATGGCGAGAAGGGCCATCGCGTGCGCTCCACCATCGCCGAGATGGGGCCGCTTTTGCTGTCGCGCCTGATGGATGCATCTGAAGCGCAGGAAGGCGTGCTCAACATCGCCTTCAAGATCGCCGACCAGGGCGGTCTGCCGCTGATGGACCTCAAGGACCTGCAGGCGCTGCTCAACTATATGGGAGAGCATGCGACCGAACTTTCCACCCAGTTCGGCCTGATCTCCAAGTCCTCCGTCGGCTCTCTGCAACGCGGGTTGCTGGTGCTGGAACAACAGGGCGCCGAACACTTCTTCGGCGAGCCGGCGCTGAAGATCTCCGACATCATGCGCACGACCAATGACGGGCGCGGCGCAATCTCGGTGCTGGCCGCCGACAAGCTGATGATGAACCCCCGCCTCTACGCCACCTTCCTTTTGTGGCTGCTTTCGGAACTGTTCGAGGAATTGCCGGAGGTGGGCGATCCGGACAAGCCGAAGCTCGTCTTCTTCTTCGACGAGGCCCATCTCCTGTTCAACGATGCGCCGAAGGTGCTGATCGAGCGGGTCGAACAGGTCGTGCGCCTGATCCGCTCCAAGGGCGTCGGCGTCTATTTCGTCACGCAGAACCCGCTCGACGTGCCGGAAACCATTCTCGCCCAGCTTGGCAACCGCGTGCAGCATGCGCTGCGCGCCTATACCCCGCGCGAGCAGAAGGCGGTGAAGACCGCCGCCGATACCTTCCGCCCCAACCCGGCCTTCGATTGCGCGACCGCAATCACCACGCTCGGCACCGGCGAGGCGCTGGTCTCGACGCTGCAGGACAAGGGCATCCCCTCCATGGTCGAACGCACGCTGGTGCGCCCGCCGTCGGGCCGGGTCGGGCCGCTTTCAGACAGCGAGCGGCAGGCCGTCATCAATGTCAGCCCGGTCGCCGGCCTCTACGACAAGGATCTCGACCGGGAATCCGCCTATGAGATCCTGACGGAGCGCGCCCGCAAGGCCGCGGAGGCAGAAGCCGCCAAGCGCGCGGCGGAGGAACAGGCGAGCCAGGGAGCCGGCGACGACAGCGCCGCCGGCCGCTGGACGCTGCCCGGCTTCGGCAATGACGGCGAGGACGAGGCGCCGCGCTCGACCTCGAGGAACGGCACCACCCGCCGGTCCTCCGGCTATCAGCGTGAAACGGTGATCGAAGCCGCCATGAAAAGCGCCGCCCGCTCGGTCGCTACCTCGGTCGGCCGTGCGCTGGTGCGCGGCATCCTCGGCAGCCTGCGTCGCTGACGAACCCTCTGCTGGTCTGATTCTTGTGATCCGGCGGCATCGCATACACTGCCGTCTTCCCGCCTTGAGCCGGGAACCAGCGCGATCAAGTCCTTGATCGCAAAAGAGTCTTACGCGCGATGGACATCGCGCTGCTGGATGCCGGAACAAGTCCGGCATGACGGAGAAGGATGGGCCGGCGTTCAACAAAGACCGTAGCCGGCCGTCTTCGCTTCACGGCAGGTAGCCGTAGAGCCAGTCGCGGATATCTTCCGGCAACGGCACCGGTTCGCCCGTATCGGGGTCGGTCGCGGTCCAGAGCATTTCGATCTCGGCGGCCAGACGGTTTCCCGCTTCCATGGTCACATTGAAGCCAACGGACTTGCCGCCGATCTTGTCGATATGGACCGTCAGGCGCACCTCGTCATCGAGCCGCAGCGGATCGTGGAAACGGCACTCGATCTTGCTTGCGACGAAATGCGGCTCGCCCTCCAGCGGCGGCCGGTAGCGCCAGAAATGGGCAAGGGCCTCCTCCGCATGGACGATATAGGCGGCATTGTGCATTCGGCCATACATGTCGATGTCGCGGAAGGGCACGCGAAACCCGGAAACCTCCACCCGCTCGATATCGTCCATTACATCCAAGTCCCTGTTTCCCAACCCATTTAAGCCATTTAAGACCATTCGGCCCATCATAACAAGGGTAGCGCCCGACAGGCACTCTCAGGCGACGCGGGGAAAGCCGCAACTGACGGAGCAGACGCGACAGGATTCCGCTGAAGACCCGAGCCTCGCTAACCGGGCGCGGTTCAGGCCCTGATCGTACCCTGATGAAAAAGCATCTGCCATTTCAGCCCGTTGTGCTTCCATATGGAACTTCGCAGCACACGTCGCCTGGAGCCATCCCGATATGAGCGCTCCGTTTCATAGGTCAGAAGGACAGCATCATTCGAAATGGGCTTGAGAGCGTAATTCGTCGCCTTGAGATCGCCTTGATCGTCATCGCTCTCCTCCGCCAGCAGGTCGATGGTCGTCGCTCGTTCATAGACTCTTCCCGATGCTCCGAACTCCATAAAGCCTTCTGCCAGCAGGTCTTCGACTGCCTCCCTGCTACGCCTTATCTCCGGGCGATGCAGGGCTTCTTCGAGCGATCGAATGTCTCCAAGGTCGGGAAGGCGGGTCAATGCAGGCAACTCCGTTGAACATACCGCATCAATATATCCGCTCATCCGCCTTGCCGCACCATGCAACCGGTGTCCCCGCCTCATGGCGCTTGCTTCATAATGCCGGGAAAACCTCGTTGGCGGTGGATCATGACGGTGCGCTGCACTATCTTCCGCGCAAGCCGAAGGACCTTTCGCGATGACCACACGCCTCTACGAGCATGCCGTTTTCCTCGAACATCACACACCGCCCGGACATCCCGAGCGGGCGGACAGGCTGCGTTCTCTGAACATCGCGCTCGAGCATCCCGCCTTCTCCGGGCTCGACCGGAAGGAAGCGCCCGTCGCCAACGAGGACGCGGTGACGCTTGCCCATCCGGAGGACTATCTGTTCTCGATCATGCGGCAGATCCCCGAAGAGGAGGACCGCATCAACCGCATCGAAAGCGACACCTACGCCTCGCCGCAGAGCTTGAAGGCAGCGCTGACGGCCATCGGCGGGGCGATGGCCGCCGTCGACGATGTGATGGGCGGCGATCACGACAACGCTTTCGTCGCCTCGCGCCCGCCGGGCCACCATGCCGAGAAGGCGAAGGCCATGGGCTTCTGTCTGTTCAATACGGTGGCGATCGCCGCCCGCCATGCGCAACAGAAGCATGGCGTGGAGCGGGTCGCCATCGTTGACTGGGATGTGCATCACGGCAACGGCACGCAGGACATCTTCTGGGACGATCCCTCGGTTCTCTTCTGTTCCACCCACCAGATGCCGCTCTATCCCGGTACGGGAAAGAAGGACGAAACAGGCATCAAGAACAATGTGGTCAATGCGCCGCTTTCGCCCAATGTGGGCTCGGAGCATTTCCGCGAGGCGTTCAAGAGCCGCGTCCTGCCGGCGCTGCACGATTTCTCGCCCGACCTGATCCTGATTTCCGCCGGCTTCGACGCTCATCACCGCGATCCGCTGGCGCAGATCAACCTCGTGGGCGAGGATTTCGACTGGGCGACCGGGCGCCTGATGGAAGTCGCCGACCGTTTTGCCCATAACCGGGTCGTCAGCGTTCTCGAAGGCGGCTATGATCTCGAAGGCCTCGCCGAATCGGCGGGCCTGCATATCATGAGACTGATGAAGGGTTGAGTATGACCGAAAGCGCCGTTCCCGCCGACATCTCCGGCTATTCCTTCGAGAAGGCGGTTGCCGAACTGGAAAGCATCGTGGCGCGGCTCGAACGCGGCGACGTGGCGCTGGACGAGTCGATTGCGATCTACGAGCGCGGCGAACTCCTGAAGAAACATTGCGAGGCGCTGCTGAACGCTGCGGAAAACCGGATCGAGAAAATCCGCCTCGACCGGGCCGGCAAGGCGCAAGGCACAGAACCGCTCGACCGGGAATAACATCCAGGCCAAAGGCGCAGGCCGACCGAATATCCAGTCGGATCGTCAGCATGGCTGAAGAGCGACGTGTCGGATACCTCTTTTAACCCGCCCTGTCTTTTGCCGGAATTCGCCCCTAGATTACCGAGGAGAGCAAACGTGGAGGCCAAAACCGATGTCGTTCTTTCCCGGAAATGACCCCGTTCCCGGCGATGCCTTCGCCTGCGACGCCATCGAGCACCTGATTATTCCGCGCACCAGCGATCTCGGCGGCTTCTCGGTGAAGCGGGCGCTGCCTTCGGCGCGTCGCCGACTGGTCGGCCCGTTCATTTTCTTCGACCGGATGGGCCCCGCCCTTCTCAAGGCCGGCGAAGCGATGGACGTGCGTCCGCATCCGCATATCGGGCTTTCCACCGTCACCTATCTCTTCGATGGCGAGATCAAGCATCGCGACAGCCTTGGGACGGAACTGGTGATCCAACCCGGAGACATCAACCTGATGACGGCCGGGCGCGGCATCGTGCACTCCGAACGCACGCCGGAAAAGCTGCGCGGCAATCCGCTGTCGATTTCCGGACTTCAGACGTGGCTTGCGCTCCCCGACGACCAGGAGGAGATCGATCCCGCCTTCGCCCACACCGAGAAGAGCGCCATGCCGACCTTCGACGCTGCCGGTGCGAGCGGACGGGTGGTGATCGGCAGCCTCGGCGGACTGACATCGCCGGTCAAATCCTATTCCGACACGCTTTACGTCGACCTGACACTCGTTCCCGGCGGCAGCTTCCCCTTCGATGCGAGCCATGAGGAACGGGCGGCCTATGTGCTTTCCGGCGAGGTCGAGATCGCCGGCGACGTCTTCGCCGCCGATCAGTTGCTGGTCTTCCGTCCGGGCGATGCGATCACGCTTCGCGCCGGTGCCGCCGGCTGTCACCTGATGCTGTTCGGCGGGGCTGCACTGGGCTCGAAGCGCCATATCTGGTGGAACTTCGTCTCCTCCTCCAAGGAGCGGATCGAACAGGCGAAGGAGGAATGGAGAAGCGGACGCTTCGACATCGTGCCCGGCGACGAGCAAGAGTTTATTCCTTTGCCCGAGGGCTTTTGACGGTTATATAAGTCCTTCCGCCTCGTTTGTGAGGCATCGCGCTTTTGCCGGCCGGCCAAATCCTGTAAAGCCGGATGGCATGCCGAAAGTGAAGACAAGCTCAAGAGTTACGCGCCAGTGACACCCCTTCCCGAGACGCCCTTGCTGGACAAGGTCAAGCTTCCCGCCGATCTGAGAGGTCTCGACGACCGCGACCTGCCGCAGCTCGCCGCCGAAGTCCGCAAGGAAATGATCGACGCCGTATCGAAGACGGGCGGCCATCTGGGTGCCGGTCTCGGCGTGGTGGAACTTACCATCGCCATCCACAAGGTGTTCGAGACGCCTGACGATCGGCTGATCTTCGACGTCGGCCATCAATGCTATCCGCACAAGATCCTCACGGGACGGCGCGACCGCATCCGGACGCTGCGCCAGGAAGGCGGGCTTTCCGGCTTCACCAAGCGGGCCGAGAGCGAATACGATCCGTTCGGCGCGGCCCATTCCTCGACATCGATTTCGGCCGGCCTCGGCATGGCGGTCGCCTCCGATCTTGCCGGCACCGACCGCAAGGTGATCGCCGTCATCGGCGACGGGGCAATGTCGGCCGGCATGGCCTATGAGGCGTTGAACAATGCCGGCGCGCTCGATGCGCGGCTGATCGTCATCCTCAACGACAACGACATGTCGATCGCACCGCCGACCGGGGCGATGAGCGCCTATCTGGCGCGGCTCGCCTCCGGCCGCACCTATATGGGCTTCCGCGAATTCGGCAAGAAACTCACCGCCTATCTCGGCAAGAACATCGACCGCGCCATCACCCGCGCCGTCGAGCATGCCCGCGGCTACGTGACCGGCGGAACCATGTTCGAGGAAATGGGCTTCTACCATATCGGCCCGATCGACGGGCATTCCTTCGACCATCTCCTGCCCGTGCTGCGCAATGTGCGCGACAACGGCAGGGGTCCGGTGCTGATCCATGTCGTGACCCAGAAGGGCAAGGGCTACGCGCCGGCGGAGGCCGCCGCCGACAAGTATCACGGCGTCAACAAGTTCGATGTCATCACCGGCGCCCAGGCGAAGGCAAAACCGAACGCGCCGAGCTATACCTCGGTCTTCGGCGAGACGCTGGTGCAGGAAGCCCGTCTCGACGAGAAGATCGTCGGCATCACCGCCGCCATGCCCTCCGGCACCGGCCTCGACAAGCTGCAGGACGTCTTCCCCAAGCGGACGTTCGACGTCGGTATCGCCGAGCAGCATGCCGTCACCTTTGCCGCCGGGCTTGCGGCGGAAGGCTACAAGCCCTTCTGCGCGCTCTATTCCACCTTCCTGCAGCGCGGCTACGACCAGGTGGTCCATGACGTCGCGATCCAGGGCCTGCCGGTCCGCTTTCCGATCGACCGCGCCGGCTTCGTCGGCGCCGACGGTCCGACCCATGCCGGTTCATTCGACACCGGTTTCCTCGCCAGCCTGCCCGGCTTCGTGGTGATGGCGGCGGCCGACGAGGCGGAACTGAAGCACATGGTGCGAACCGCCGCTGCTTATGACGCCGGCCCGATCTCCTTCCGCTATCCGCGTGGCGAAGGTGTGGGCGTGCAGCTTCCCGAGCGTGGCGAAATCCTTGAAATCGGCAAGGGCCGCGTGATCCGGCAGGGCAGCAAGGTGGCGCTTCTTTCCTTCGGCACCCGTCTCGCCGACTGTCTGTTGGCGGCGGAAGACCTCGAGGCCGCGGGCCTTTCCACCACTGTCGCCGATGCCCGCTTCGCCAAGCCGCTCGACCACGACCTGATCCGCCAGCTTGCCCGCCATCACGCCGTGCTCGTCACGGTCGAGGAAGGCGCTGTCGGCGGCTTCGGCGCGCAGGTTCTGCATTATCTCGCGACCGAGGGCCTGCTCGACAGCGGCCTCAAGGTGAGGCCGATGGTGCTGCCGGACGTCTGGATGGATCAGGCGAAACCCGAGACCATGTATGCCAAGGCCGGCCTCGACAGCACCGGCATCCTGAAGACCGTCTTTGCAGCGCTCGGCCAGAGCGGCATCGGCGTCAACGCGGCCGGGTAAACATTTTCGGCGAACAGAAGGAGGCCAGCATGCGTTCTTCTATCGTCGCCGGAATTTTGGCGCTGGTCTCGGCCTTCGTCATCGGCCCTGCTGCCGCCGAGGACGCGGCACAGGTTCAGCGCAACATGGAAGCCTTCCTCAAGGCGGAACCCGATTGCGACGAGTTCACCGACCAATGCAGCATCTGCAAGGTCACTGACGGTCAGCCCGTTTGCTCGACGCCGTCCATCGCCTGCATCCGGAAAGACTATGCCTGCACCCGCAAGAGCGGGGAGTAACGGCGGCAGAATCGCAGCAGCTCCGTCGTCCTGAAATCGGGGCGGTGGTGCTCCCGCTGGACTTCCGCCCCGCGCCCCGGTAGACCGGAGCCCAATCCAACAAGAAACTATAGAAACATGCCGCGCCCAAGGGAGGCCGTGATGCAGATGTCCGCCATTGCCGAAGACTTCGCGCCCGACTGGGCGGCGATTGCGGTCGTCATTCTGGGCGTCACCGCATTTTCCGTCGGACAGGGGCTGACCTATCCGCTGATCGCGCTGGTGCTGGAAGGCCGCGGCGTCTCGTCGAGCCTTGCCGGGCTCAACGCCTCCGTCTTCGCGGCGGGGCTTGCCACCGCGACCCTTCTGATCGGGCGCCTGACGGCGATCCTCAGGGGCGACCGGCTGATCGTCGCCGGCCTCATCGGCGCGTCCATGTCGCTCACCACCTTTGCGATGTTCGATGCCGTCTGGGTGTGGTTCGTCGCCCGCTTCCTGCTCGGGGTTTCAACCAGCATCATCTTCACCATCAGCGAGGCCTGGCTGAACACCGCCTGCCCGGACCGCCTGCGGGGGCGCGTTTCCGGAATCTATGGCGCGAGCATGTGCGCCGGCTTTGCCGCCGGGCCGCTCGCCATTCCCTTCGTCGGAACGGAGGACGGCTTCGCCTTTGCGCTGATCGCCGTCTATGTCGCCTTCGTCGCCTTTGCCTCGGTCATGCTCGGCCGTTTTGCCCGGACCCTGCCGGAACGTTCGACGGCGGGCGGACTGATCCAGTTCATGCGGCTTGCGCCGGTTCTGGCGCTGATGGTCGTCGCCTTCGGATTTTCCGACATCGCGGCTATCTCGACGATCCCGCTTTATTTCGTCGAGCGCGGCTATTCGGAGAATTTCGCCGCCTTCGTCGTCACCATGGTGGCACTTCCGACGGCCCTGGCACAGCCGCTGGTCGGCTGGTTGCTCGACCGCATTTCACGGCCGATCATCGCCGTCGGTTCGGCCGTCGCCTGCGGCGCGAGCTTCCTTTTATTGCCCTTCCTGACGTCGGAGATCGCGCTGCTGGTTACGGTCTCGGCGCTCGGAGCGGCAAGCTTCTCGCTCTATACCTGCGCGCTCACGCTGCTCGGCGACCGTTTCCGGGGCGGACTTCTGGTCTCCGGCGCCGCCGCCTACGGCCTTGCCTACGCCATCGGCAGCGCCGTCGGTTCGGGGGCAACCGGCCTTGTCATGGACGGGCTCTTCCTCGACGCGGGACCGATCTCGACCGGCGTCGCCATGCTGATCTTCGCCGGCATCTTCGCATTCGGCCTCGCCGGGCGGCCTGCCCGCAATCGGGGCTAAGCGATGCTGGAAACATCGCCTCCGGAAATCTTCGACTGCCAGTCCTGCGGCGCCTGCTGCGCCTATTCGGCGGAGTGGCCGCGCTTCTCGCTGGAAAGCGACGAGGAAATCGCCGCCATTCCCGAAGCGCTGATCGCCAAGGACGAAAGCGGCATGAAGTTCGAGAACGGCCGCTGCGCGGCGCTCACCGGCGAGATCGGCAAGCATGTCGGCTGTTCGGTCTATGCCGCGCGCCCGCATGTCTGCCGTACCTGCATGCCGGGCGACGAGGAATGCAAGATCGCGCGCGCCGAATTCGGCTTCAGCCTTGCGGGCCTGCCGGACCCGGAACGCTACTTCAGCTGACTGCCCGAGCCCGCGGACGGCTCAGTTCGCCTCCTCGGGAATGGTCACGGCGACCGTATCCGCCGTCAGCTCGCTGCCAAGTTCGACGGTCTTCGCCCGCTTGTCGTAGACGCAGACATAGCTGACGCTGGCGGCCGCACCCCTGGCCGTGCCGCTGAGAATGGCGAGACCGAAGCGTTCGGAGCCGAAGGGATCGACGGCGATCGCGGCCTTTTCGATCACCGGTTTCGCGGCGGCAAGGCATTTCTCCTTCACGTCGGCGGCGAACTCTTCCCACGCGCCGTCGGACGAGGCGAAAGCGGGAACGGCAAGGGTAAAAAACGCCAGCGCGGCAGGCAGGAAACGACGCATCGAAAGCTCCTCAAGGGTCTGTTTCGGCTGTTTTTACCGGTCTGGAATGAACGCTGCGTGAAGTGGCCCTGCGGGAGTGAATTCTTTCTCCGGAATGGAACAATTTTGACCGTTGGCAGGTTGCCTCCCGGAGGTTCCGCTCCTATGTTCCCGTCACCCGCCGAATTCGCAATCTGTTGCCAAAAGGAGATTTTACCATGGCTTTCGAATTGCCCGAACTTCCCTACGCCTACGATTCGCTTGCGCCGTTCATGTCGGCAGAGACGCTGGAATATCACCACGACAAGCATCACAAGGCCTATGTCGACAACGGCAACAAGCTGGCTGCCGAAGCCGGCCTCGCCGATCTGTCGCTCGAGGAAGTCGTCAAGAAGTCGTTCGGCACCAACCAGGGCCTCTTCAACAACGCCGCCCAGCACTACAACCACGTCCATTTCTGGAAGTGGATGAAGAAGGACGGCGGCGGCAACAAGCTTCCGGGCAAGCTGCAGGCCGCCATTGACAGCGATCTCGGCGGCTACGACAAGTTCAAGGCCGATTTCATTGCCGCCGGCACCACGCAGTTCGGCTCCGGCTGGGCCTGGGTTTCCGTCAAGGACGGCAAGCTCGCCATTTCCAAGACCCCGAACGGCGAGAACCCGCTGGTTCACGGCGCTACCCCGATCCTCGGCGTCGACGTGTGGGAACACTCCTACTACATCGACTACCGCAATGCCCGTCCGAAGTATCTCGAAGCCTTCGTCGACAGCCTTATCAACTGGGACTACGTTCTCGAACTCTACGAAGCCGCCGCGAAGTAATCCTCGCCGCCGTTTCATCGGCATTGAAAGACACCCGGTACCGCGACGTGCCGGGTGTTTTTTCATTCAGGACGTGAAATCCCATGGGTCCTCGTCGGCCCCACCTCCCAGGCTCTCCACCAGAAAGTCGATGAAGATGCGCACGCGCGCCGGCAGCAGATTGCGGTGGGGAAACAGGATGTAGACGCCGAGCATGCCGCATTCGCAATCCGGAAAGAGGGAAACCAGTTCGCCGCGCGACAGCGCCTTGCCGCAGACGAAGGTTGGCAGGAGCCCGATGCCGACGCCGGCGCAAGTGGCCTGAAGCAGCGCCTCGGCGCTGGTTGAGAGCATGCGCGGGGTGATTTTCACCTGTTCGGACACCCCGCCATGAGCAAAGGTCCATGTGGTCCAGGGTTGCGGAACGGCGAAGGTGACGCAGGGTCGGCAGGCCAGTTCCGCCGGCCTTTGCGGGTGCCCTGCCCTTGCGAGATAGCCCGGACTTGCGACGACATGGAAACGGGAGACGGCGATGCGCCGGCCGACGAGGCTGGTGTCCAGATGTCGCGCGACACGGATCGCCAGATCATACCCCTCCTGAACGATATCGACGCTACGGTTGGTGAGATCGAGGACGAGATCGATCTCGGGATGGCGCTCGAGGAAGGCCGCCATGATCGCCGGCAGATGCAGATTGCCGAATTCCGTCGGCGCCGTGATCCTGAGCGTGCCGCGCGGCGAGCGCGTGGCGGCACCCGCCTCGGCCTCGGCGGCATCGATATTGCGTAGGATGGTGGTGCACTGGTCGAAATAGGTGGCGCCAACCTCGGTGGCACGCACCTGTCGCGTGGTGCGGTTAAGCAGCCTTGCTCCCGTGCGCCTTTCCAGATGGCCGATATGCTTGCTGACCATAGCGGGCGAGAGATCGAGGTTTCTGGCCGCCGCCGCGAAGCTGCCAAGTTCCACCACCCGCACGAAGACCTGCATGCTTTCCAGCGTGTCCATACCCCCTCCATCGTTTACCCGCAGTGACGGGTCAATTTACCCGATGCGCGCTTCTGCCGCAGCGCGCCCGCCAATACAATCGCGCCACTCCACCAATCTTGCCGAGGATCGCCGGAATGACGACGTTGCTGCAATTCGATTTTCCCTTCGATGGCCCCTGGGGCGCACGGATGACGGAAGCTCTTTCAGGGCTGGCTGAGGACATCGCTGCCGAAAACGGACTGATATGGAAGATCTGGACCGAAAACGAGGTCGAGCACCGCGCCGGCGGCATCTACCTGTTTGCCGACGAGACCAACGCCGCGCGCTATGCGGCCAGGCATAAAGCACGGCTGGAGAGCTTCGGCGTCACAGGCATCGTCTCCCGCTCGTTCAGCGTCAATGCCGAGTTGTCGGCGATCACCCGCGCGCCGCTCTGAGGAAAGTTGCCATGTACACCACCCTTGCAGACGTCCGTATCGAGGATCTCGCCCGGTTCGTCGCCGTCTTCGCGACCGCCGGCGCCGAGATACGGAGCAAGCACGGCAGTAGGGCGGCCAGCATATTCGCCGCAGAGCCCGGTCGCGTCCTCGTGCTGATCGACTGGCCGAGCGAAGCCGCCTTCGCCGCCTTCCGAGCGGATCCCGCGGTTCCCGACACCATGGCTTCCGGCGGCACGCTTGCTCCACCAGTGTTTACGGCGCTCGGCCGTGTCGCGGAATTTCCGGCCTGACCCATTGCGGAGGGACGTTTTAACCCTCAACGCTCGCCCGGCCGGTGCGTCGAGACCGGAACCTTCCCGTCTTCCCTGCGTTTGTCCCGTCGAAGGGTTTCAACGAGACAGAAAGGACATCGACCATGGCTTCGACCCATAACGGCGACATCATGAACGAACTGCGCAGCCTGCAGGCCCAGGTCATGCATTTCAAGGATCTGCTGGCCGAGGAAGGCGAACGGGTTTCCGGCGAGGTGCGCGGCCGTACGGCCAGCGCGCTCAACGGCGCGTCCCGCAAGGCACAGGACGTGGCGACCTATGCCCGTGACGAGGCAGGAACCATGGCCTCTGTCGTGCGCGAACATCCGGCCGCGACATCGACCGCCCTGCTCGCCGTTGGCGTGATCGGGGGCCTCGTCGGCTATTTCCTGGCGAATGCCAGCCAGCCTTCGCGCAACAACAGCCACTGGAACTGGCGCTAAGGCTCCCCGCAGATCCGCGCAGCGCGCATAAAAAAGCCCGGCATCGCGCCGGGCTTTTCCTTGTCACTCCGCAGAAGGGTCAGAACTCCGACCATTCCTGTTTGGCCGCCGCGGCTCCTCCGCCGAAAGCACTGGAAATGCGGCCAGCGAGCGCTCTGGCCGGCGAGGCCGCCGGCTGCGCATCGCGGCCGGCCGCACGCGGTGCCGAAGCCTGGCGCTCGTTGCCGAGCTGGAACTGGGCCAGCAAGGCGTTGAGCGAGGCGGCTTCCGTCGCCAGCGAATGGCTGGCCGCCGTCTGCTGCTCGACCATGGCGGCATTCTGCTGGGTGCCCTGGTCCATCGAGTTGACGGCGGTGTTGATCTCCTGGAGGCCAGTCGACTGTTCGCGGCTGGCGGTCACGATAGCCGCCACATGATCGCTGATTTCCAGCACCGCATGGACGATCTTTTTCAGTTCGGCACCGGTTTCATCGACCAGCGCCACGCCGTTGCCGACCTGAGCGGTGGAGGTGGAAATCAGCGCCTTGATTTCCTTTGCGGCATTGGCGGAGCGCTGCGCAAGCTCGCGGACTTCCTGGGCGACGACCGCAAAGCCCTTGCCGGCTTCGCCGGCACGGGCGGCCTCGACGCCGGCGTTGAGCGCCAGAAGGTTGGTCTGGAAGGCGATATCCTCGATCACGCTGATGATCTTGCCGATCTCGCCGGACGATTTCTCGATCTCGGTCATGGCTGCGACGGCATTGCCGACCACCTCGCCCGAGCGCTCCGCGCCGGCGCGGGTACGGGCAACCAGGGCGCCGACATCCTCGGCGCGCCTTGCCGTATCCTTGACCGTCGTCGTGACCTGTTCGAGCGCCGCCGCGGTTTCCTCGACGGAAGCCGCCTGCTGTTCGGTGCGCTTGGCAAGGTCGTCGGCCGAGGCGCGGATTTCGGCGGCGCCGGCATTGATCGCCGCGGCGTTGTTGCCGACGGAGCGAAGCGCTGCCTGAAGCTTTTCAAGCGAGGCATTGAAATTCAGCCGCAGGGCATCGAGGCGGGCGGCGAAGGCCGTATCGATGCGATAGGCGACGTTGCCGTCCGCCAGCGCGGAAAGGCCCGTGGCGAGCTGGTCCATGGCGAAGGAAATCTCCCCGGCCTCGCGGGCCTTTTCGGCCTCGGCCTGGCGGCGCTCCTCTTCCGCCCGAAGCCGCATCGCCTCGGTCTCGCCCGACAGGCGCAGCTTCTCGACGGCGGCATCCTTGAAAACGACGACGGCCTTGGCCATGCTGCCCACTTCATCGCCTCGGTCGAGAGCCGGAACATCGATGTCGTGCTCGCCGTTGGCAAGGCGGGTCATGGCGGCCGTCATGCCGACGATCGGCAGGACGATGGCGCGTGAAAGCTGCCAGATGAGGAAGACGGCGACGAAGCCCGCGATGCCGCCACCGACGATCAATGCGAGTTCGAGATTGAAATGGGCGCTTTCCATGGCCTTGTGGTTGCTGGCGGAAAGTTCGCCGACCAGGGCCTTGATCTTCGCGGCTTCCGCACGGAAGGCGTCGAGCTGTCCCATGGACGTGCTTTTGCCGATCTCGACGATCTCGGAAACCGGCTTGGCCTTATCCTTGGCGGCGGCAAGCTGCGGCTCGGAAAGCTCTTTGTGGAAGATGTCGGCCGCGGACTTCATCGCGTCCAGCGAGGCGACAATCGAAGGCATATCGGCGGCCGCCTGCTTCGCTTCCGCGATGTAGGTCAGCATCTTCTCGCGATGGGCGAGGACGCCGTTATAGGTGTCTTCGCTGCGAAACAGCAGATAGCCGCGCAGGTTGACGGCCTGTTCCAGCATGGATTCGAGCGCCATGTCGGACAGCGCGAGGATGTGTTCGGATTCCCCCTGCTCCTGCGCCGCGAGCTTGGCGCGATAGGCTTCGACGAAAACGATGGCCGTCGCGATGAAGCAGCTGGCCATGATGCCGAGAAAGGTAAGGATCAGCTTCTTGTTGAGTGAAAGGTTCTTCAGGGACATGCAATCAGTCTCTTTCGCCTGGCGATCAGCGAGAACAGTTGCAATGAACTGAGCGCTGCCGCCGCATCGGGCATGATTGCGCTTTCAATCGGGAATACCGATGATCCGCCAGCGAGCGAGCCATGGATATTCCCGACGAGGCCGCGGCGCAGTCCATCATGGCGCGCCAGAAACTGCGGCTTTCAGGCAATCGGTCGAAGATAGGCAGGTTGCCCTTATTTTTTCGTTATAGACCATAGACAAATTTTACAGCGATCACGCGGGCGGCTCAGTCACCGCAATAATCGGCCCCCGAGCATTACTCCCCCGCGACGAGCAGCAGGATGTCGAGGTCGCGCTCGGGAAAGAAATCCTCGGCCTTCATTTCGAAGGTCGTGGGGCCGGTCTTTTTCACGCCCTCTCCGCAGAAGCTCACGAAGTTCGTAGGCTTGCCCTTGTCGATCGTCAGTTTGAAGCTCCCGATCGAGCCGCCCCAGTTGGCACCGGTTTTCAGCACGTAGGAGATCCAGTTCTCCGTGTAGGAGGGACCCTTGCCGTCCTTGGCCGCCTTTTCGAGTTTCGCGGCCGTGCGCATGAAGTCGTCGTCGAGGCAATAGCGGGTCTTGTAGGTCTCGTAGGCATAGTCGCTCGGCTGGCCGTCCTCGATGAAGGTCATGGCTACCGTGCCGCCGACGCTCGGCTTGTAGGAATGGTGCACCGTCACCTCCTTTCCGGCGGGAAAGGTCGTTTTCCACCAATAGGCGGATTTCAGGGTCCAGAGCGGTGCCGGATGATGCTCCCAGCCGTTGCCGGCGTCGTAGGCATCGTCATAGACGAGGCCGCGCGCCAGCCAGTCGGCCAGCACGTCTTCCGGAAGCTTTTCGAGAGCCGCGGCGGTGGCCTCGCTGAAGGGGAGAAGCGGCACGCCCTGCGCCTTCAACTCATCGGTCATGTCGATGCCGGTGGCATAGACCCTCTGCTGCAGTTCGGGCGTGATCGGCACTCCGTCCTGCGTGACGGAAAAACCGAGGAAATTGTCCTTCTCCAGATCGGAGATGGCAATGTTGACGTCCGGCTCGGCGACGATATCCGGCATGGGAAAGGCGATATAGGAGACGATATCCCTATCGGTTCCGTTGTGGAACACGTAGTCGACGTCGACCCGGTCCGGCGAGATGAAAAGCTCCTCCGAGACCATCTCGACCTCGCTCGTCTGGACGTAGACGAGACCGCCGGTCCTGAGTTCGGCCATGGTGTCATTGGCAAGCGCCGGCATGGCCGACATGACGGCCACCGCCGCCAACAGAACCGGTTTCATCGTCCCTCTCCCTCGCTAAGGCCGCATTATGCTCCGCGAGGAGTTAGCGGGGCAACGCCCGGAACGTCAATCGGGTAGGATCACAGGAGACGCCTGAAAATACGTCTCGCCTCCATCATCTGCCCGAAGCGGGCGATCATGCGTTCGGGATGGCATCATGTCGTCACCAATGACGAGGACCGTTCCGCAAGGCTGGGAGCGGACCGATCCGCGTTCTTCATTCGCCTTCCTGACGGCGGCAGAGCGGATCGGAGGGACGAATTCCAACAAAGCACTTGCGCTCGGGCGTCCGTGCAGCCATTGACAGGCAATGTCATCACAGCCCGAACCCCAGCGCCTCGACCAGCTTCTGGTCGCCCTCGACCTCTTCGCCAGCCGCTCGCGGGCGCGCGACGCGATCCAGCGCGGCACCGTCAAGGTCGACGGCAAGGTCGTTACCAAGCCGAGCCTCGTCTTCTCCGCCGACCACACCTTCACCATCGACGATCCGGCACAGGATTACGTTTCGCGCGCGGCGCTGAAGCTTGTCGCCGGCCTCGACCATTTCAAGCTAGATCCGGCCGGCTGCGATTGTCTCGATGTCGGCGCCTCCACGGGCGGCTTCACGGAGGTTCTGCTGAAGCGGGGAGCGGCACACGTCACGTCCATCGACGTCGGCCACGGGCAGTTCCATCCCCGCCTCGCAAGCGACGAGCGCGTCACCAATATCGAAGGGCTGAACGCCCGCTATCTCGAAGCCGAAGACATCGGCGACCGCGCCATCGACTTCATCGTCTCGGACGTCTCTTTCATCTCGCTGAAGCTGGCGCTCGCACCCGCGCTCGATCTGGCCGAACCGAGCAGCCGCTGCCTGCTGCTCGTCAAGCCGCAATTCGAGGCGGGCCGCGATGCGATCAGCAAGGCAGGCCTGCTGAAGGAACCCGAAACCGCGCCGCAGGTTGCCGCCGAACTGGAACGCTGGCTCACCGAAGACATGGGCTGGGAGAGCCTCGGCCTCATCCCCTCGCCAATCGCCGGCGGCGACGGCAATGTGGAATTCCTGCTGGCGGGCCGGAAGCCGGAGGACGAGGAATGAGCACGGAAACCCTTACCATCGACAGCCTGGGCGCCCAGGGCGACGGCATCGCCCACGGCGCCGGAGGGCCGGTCTACGTTCCCTTCTCGCTGCCCGGCGAAAAGCTCGCCGTCGCGCGCGTCAAGAACCAGGGCACGATCATCTCCTATGCCGAGACCTCCCCCGATCGGATCACGCCGGCCTGCCGGCACTTCGGCCCCGACGGGGCGGGCGGCAGTTGCGGCGGCTGCTCGCTGCAACACATGGCGAAACCCGCCTATAACGCCTTCAAGCGCTCGCTGGTGATTTCAGCACTGAACGCGAAGGGCATCGAAACACCGGTCGGCGAGATCATCGAGGCCGAGCCCGGCCAGCGCCGGCGCGTCGTCTTCGCGGCGCGGCGGACCGAGAAGGAACTGCTGATCGGCTTCAACCAGGCAGAAAGCCATCACATCGTCGCCATCACGGAATGTCCCATCGCCTCGGCGGGCATCCTGTCGAGGCTGGACGCATTGAAGAAAATCGGCTGGGCCGCGACGACCAACGCCGATCCCTTCCGGATGACGGTGATCGAGACGCTTTCCGGCCTCGACATCGCGCTGGACGGCGTAAAGGTGCTTGCAGACAAAGAACGCCGCACCGTCACGGAAACCGTGCTTGCGATGCGCGGTATCGCCCGCGTCTCGTTCAATGGCGAAGTGGTAATCGAGCCGCAGAAGCCGGTTCTCGATTTCTCGGGCGTCATGGTCTTTCCGCCACCCGGCGCTTTCACGCAGGCGACCGTCGCCGCCGAGGAAGCCATGGCGCGGCTGACGCTTCAGCATGTCGGCAAGGCCAAGCGCGTCGCCGATCTCTTCGCCGGCATCGGCACGTTTGCGCTCCGGCTCGCCCGCACCGCGCAGGTGCATGCCGCCGAGAGCGAGGAGAAGGCGCTGAAGGCACTGGATCACGCGGCGCGCAACACCCAGGGGCTGAAGCCGGTCAAGATCGAAAAACGCGACCTCTTCCGCCGGCCGCTGATGACATCGGAACTCAAGACCTTCGACGCCGTGGTGTTCGATCCGCCGCGCGCCGGTGCCGAAGCCCAATGCAAGGAACTGGCGCGGTCCGCCGTCAGGAAGATCGTGGCGGTGAGCTGCAATCCGCTGTCGCTCGCCCGCGACCTCTCGCTGCTGACGGCCGGCGGTTACCGCATCGACGCGATCACGCCGATCGACCAGTTCCTCTGGTCTCCGCATGTCGAAGTGGTGGCAACCCTCAGCAGGCCGTAGCTTCCGGCTCCGGCGCTTCAGTAGGTATAAAGCGTTCCCGAGCCGGTGACATTGGCGCAGCGGCAGCGGCCGCCGACGCGGCCCGGCTGGGCCGGACAGGTGTATTGTCCGTCGGATTTCGCGCTCGCCGGCGGATCGATCACGCAGTAATAGCGCTGCGGCCGCATGCCGGGCTGCGGCCTCTGGCGATTGGACTGGCTGTTGACGATAGTGCCGCCGCTCTGGGCGAAAGCCACGGCTGCCGTCAGCGGTTGAAGCGCGGCGGCGGCAGTCACGATCCATGCGAGGGCGAGGCCTGCTGCTGATATCTTCACCCTTCGGCTCCTCCGTTTTCCTCCGGCGATAAGAGACCGACAGTGATTAAAGAAACACCAAGAGGCGAGATTATGGTCTCGCCACCCATGTCGGCGCGTTATCCGTCTGGCGTTATCCGCGCCCCTTCATGAAGGTCTCGAAGGAGGCCATGGCCTCGGCGCTCTTCAGGCGTTCGATGAAATGGGTGAGTTCCTCTTCCATGCGGGCAAGCAGTTCGCCGCGGTCGCCGCGCAAAAGGTCGCGGGTGATGCGCATGGCCTCCGGCGGCCTGGCGGCGAGCGAAGCGGCAAGCTTCAGGGTCTCGGCCTCGACAGCCTCGGGAGCGACGATCTTCCAGATCAGGCCCGCATCCTTCGCCTCGGTGGCGGAGAAAGCTTCACCTGCAGCAAGCAGGGCAAAAGCCCGCTGATGGCCCATCATGCGCGGTGCAAGCAGGCTTGAGCCTGCTTCCGGCACGAGAGCGAGATCGACGAAGGGCGTCCTGAACAGGCTGCGGTCAGAGGCGATCGTCATATCGCAATGCATGTGGATGGTCGTGCCGATGCCGATTGCGAGACCGTCGACGCCGGAGACGATGGGTTTCGACACGCTCCAGATCGCCTTCAGCACCTCGAAGGCCGCCGGCTGATCGACGGTTCCGGAGATGGCATAGGCGAGGAAATCGGCCATATCGTTGCCGGCGGAAAAGCAGCCTTCGGTTCCGAGCAGCGCGAAGGCGCGGATCGCCGGATCGGTCTCGCCCTCGAGAAGACCTGCCGTCATCTTCTGGTACATCGCCTTGGTGATGGCATTCTTCTTTTCCGGCCGGTTTAAGCGGATCACCAGAACGCCGGGACAGGCCTCGGGACGTTCGATCAGAATATGGTCGGTCATCAGGTTTTTCCTCGGTTTCTTTTGTGGCCTCGTTGAAGGCACCAAATCCAAAATGCCCCTCACCAGCCTGCCGGCACCTTCTCTCCCCAGGCGGGGAAGGAGTTGCGGCCGTGACTTTCCGGCCCGCTCTCCGGCTTGCGGGAAAGGGTCGGGACGAGGGCAGAATGCCTCACCCGCGTTCCTTCGAACGGTTCTTAACCGAGCAGCGCACGCGCCGCCGTCAGGCTCGCCTCGCCGTTGATGACGCGATCCTTTAGCGCCGCCGTTTCGGCAATCAGGTTTTCGGCAGCGAAGCGGCAGAGCGCCATACGTTCGAAACCGCCGGCGTCGGCATCGGCGAGAGCACCCTTGGCGAGATAGGCGCCGGTCAGCGCCAGGCCGAACAGGCGCTGGTAAGGGGTGGCGCCTGCAAGGGCTGCGACGGTGTTGCCCTCGGCAAGCCGGGCGAGCAGCCATTCGGTCGCCTCATCGAGATCGGCAAGGCTCGCTTCCAGGCGGTCGGCGGTGGCGCCGAAGCCATCGCGGTTCAGGCCGCGAACGGAGGACACGATATCCCTGAGTTCCGTGATGAAGCCCCTGACATGATCGCCGTTCGACAGCGGCAGCTTGCGGGTGACGAGGTCAACCGCCTGAATGCCGTTGGTGCCCTCGTAGATCGGCGCGATGCGGGCGTCGCGCAGATAGCGGGCCGCGCCCGTTTCCTCGATGAAGCCCATGCCGCCATGCACCTGGATGCCGAGGGACGCGACATCGACGCCGGCATCGGTGGCGAAGGATTTGGCAATCGGGGTGAGCAGGGCCGCGCGTTCCTGCCAATGGGCCGCCTTGCCGCCATTGGAGTGGTGCGCCATGTCGGTTGCGTGGGCGCAGGTGTAGCAGATGGCGCGCGCCCCTTGCGTCAACGCCTTCATCGTCAACAGCATGCGGGCGACGTCGGGATGCTCGACGATCGGGCTCATCGCAGAACCGCTCCAGCCGGGCGCCTTGCCCTGCGTCCGCTCCTTCGCATAGGCCACCGCCTTCTGGGTGGCCGCTTCGCAGATCGCCACGCCCTGCATGCCGACGGCGAGGCGGGCATTGTTCATCATGGTGAACATGCAGGCGAGGCCCTTGTTCTCCTCGCTGACCAGATAGCCGATCGCACCCGGCTCATCGCCGAACTTTCCGTCGCCATAAATCATCGTGCAGGTGGGCGAGCCGTGGATGCCGAGCTTGTGTTCCAGCGAATGGCAATGGAGATCGTTGCGCGCGCCCAGCGAACCGTCGTCGTTGACGAGGAATTTCGGCACGAGGAAGAGCGAGATGCCGCGCGTTCCGGCCGGCGCATCCGGCAGGCGGGCGAGAACCAGATGAATGATGTTGCCGGTAATTTCGTGTTCGCCCCAGGTGATGAAGATCTTCTGGCCGAAAATGCGGTAGGTGCCATCGTCGCGGCGTTCGGCGCGGGTCTTCATCACGCCGAGGTCCGACCCGGCATGGGGTTCGGTCAGGTTCATGGTGCCGGTCCATTCGCCCGAGACCATCTTGTGCAGGTATTTTTCCTTGAGTTCCGAACTGCCGTGGGCGGTCAGGGCCTCGACAGCGCCCATGGTCAGCGTCGGACCGAGCGCAAAGGCCATGGAGCCGGAATTCCACATTTCGAGGGCCGCGACGTTCAGCATGTGCGGCAGCCCCTGCCCCCCATAGGTCGGCGAAGCGACGAGCGAATTCCAGCCGCCCTCCGCCCAGTGACGGTAAAGATCCGCCCAGCCGTCCGGCACCTCGACCTTGCCGTCCACGAGGCGCGCACCCTGCCTGTCGCCGATTTCGGCAAGCGGCGCGACCTCGTCGCTGGCGAAGCGTCCGGCTTCATCGAGGATGGCATCGACGAGATCATCGCTGAGGTCGCCGAACTGCCCTTCCTCCAGGGCGTCGGCCATGCCCGCCACGTGCTTCAGCGTGAAAGCGATTTCCTCTACCGGTGCCTTGTACATGCAAGCGTCCTCCTGCTTCGCCGTTGGCCATGGGACCTTTTCTCCACTCCCGGAAAGGATCCCGCAACTGGTCTTTTGGCTAATTTATTTTTACGTAAACGTCAAATCTTTTTGCTGCGCTCCCGCTTCGGGGACCGGTAACCGCCAATGCCGAAAACGAGGCCGCCGCAACGACGATGGGCCCAAACTTGGGCGATACAGCGCCACCCGGATTGCCGTACCTCATTGGCATAACAGCTATCCCAGACGGACCTTCATGACGCTCGACCGATCTCTCGCACTCGTGACGACGATCCTGCTCGCCACCATTCTCGGGCTTGGCGGCTATCTCGTCGTCGACGGCACCCGCCAGCAACTGGAAACCGCCAAGAGCGACGAAATGCAGGCGACCGCCCTGCTGCTCACTTCCTCTATGGCGCAATCCGCGAGCCTGTCGGCAACCCATGCCGATCGCATCGCCAGGGACCCGCTGGTCCTCGACCTGATGACGAAAGGCGACAGGGAGGGACTGACCGCGCTCCTGAAGCCGTCCTACGACGCGCTGGCGAACGAAGCCGGCGTCAACATGCTGCATTTCCACACAGCCGACATCAAGAGCTTCCTGCGCGTGCAGGACCCGAAGAACTTCGGACAGGATCTCTCCGCCATCCGCCCGATGATCCTTGCGGCCAACCGCAGCCGCATCCTGCAGAAGGGATTGGAGGTCGGCCTTGCCGGCCTCAGCCTGCGCGCCGTAGCGCCAATGCTCGACGGCGAGACGCTGGTCGGGACCGTGGAAGTCGGCGTCGACCTGAAGACGCTGCTGGAGATTGCGAAGTCTGCATCGGGGGCCGACTACGCTCTCTTCCTCAGCCCCGCCATGACCGGCATCGCTCCGAAAGACAGCGCGGTGAAGTCCGACGGCGCCGGGCTTGCCATCGAATCGGCGACGGACACCGCTCTTTTCCAGAAGCTCTACGACCATCGCGCCATCGGGCTTTCCCGCGAACCGGTTGCGGCCATGGTGGAACTCGACGGACGTCGATACGGAACCTTTGCGCAGCCATTGCTCGATTATTCCGGCCGGATGATCGGGACGATCTTCATCGTTCGCGATTTTTCCGGCATCGAGAGCGGCTTCCGGCGGGCGATCGCCCTGGCGGCGATCGTTGCCGCCGTCGGCGGCATTCTCGCCTATTCGATCCTGACCGTCGCATTGCGCGCCATGCTGATTCGCCCGCTCGGCGACCTCGCCGACCATGCGGAGGCGGTTGCCTCCGGTAACGGAAGCGGTCCAGCCCCCGACGGCAGCGGGCAAGGTGATCTTCAGCGCCTGAAGGCCGCCATCGACAACCTTGCGGCGGGCAAGGCCGAAGGAGAGATCAAGTCCCATGACGGGGGTGTGGCGTGAGGCCGCCCCTTCCGCGCCTCCTCCTCGTTGCGGCCGCCTGGTTCTGGCTTGCCTTGGCGGGAGCGGCAATGGCGGGACCGGAGACGGCGCAAGAAACGCCGCAACTGCCGCAAGGCATACACCTGCCGCTTGCCGTCCATTTTTCGATGCGGGTGCTCGACATCTCCAAGTTCAACGAGACCTCGGGCGAGGCCTCGATGACGATCGAGACCACCGAACGCTGGAAGGACCCGACCCAGGCCTTCGATCCCAAGGCGACCGGCTTTGCCCGCTTCGATTATGTGGGCGCAGAGGCCGAGGCCAAGCTCGCCGCCATCTGGACGCCGGCAACCGAGATCGAAAACCGCATCGGCGAACCCAGGTCCGGCTCGCTCGCCCTGACGATGCGGGCGGACGGCACCGTGACCCGCATCCGGCGGATCGACGCCGATTTCCGGGTCGAGGTCGACATGACGACCTTTCCGTTCGACCGGCAGACGCTGACGCTTTCGCTCGTCACGCCGCGGCACTCGGCCGACGAGGTGATCTTCGTGATGAACGACATAGACCGGGAACTGGCCTCGGTCGCATCCGAGCTTTCGGCCAATAGCTGGACGGCCCAGTCGCTGCAATTCGTGATGGAGCGCTTCTATGGCTGGAACGCCAAGCCCTTCGTGCGGATCAAGGCATCGACGCAGATCGAGCGCAGATGGGAACACTACGTCTTGCCGATCTTCGTTCCATTCGCCGCCGTGCTGTCGGTGTCGCTCTTCCTGCTGTGGGCGCCGGCGCGGTTGCGGGGCGACGAGGCGCCGATGACCTATTCGGCGCTTCTGGCACTTGCCGCCCTCGGTTTCACCTACGAATCGAGCTTCCCCGGCGCGATCTCGATGAATTCGCCTGTCGCCTTCATGGTGTCGCTCGGTTACTTCTATCTCGTGGCGGTGCTCCTCGTTTCCATGCTGCTGACCGACGCCAATTTTCCCGGCCGCCGGCGATATCCGCATCTGGAAGCCACCATCAGGGCCAACATCCGCTTCTCCATCCCGCTCAGCTTCCTGCTGGTCTGCATCTGCTCCGTGCTGCGATCGCTTCTGTGACAGAAAGACTGTAATCGAACTGTCACAAAGCGGGCATAGAAGCGCTGGCGGGCCGTTTCCGGAGCAGACCGATGCATCCTCTCGCCACGAAAATTCCCGGCCTGGTCTGGGGCTATGTCATCGATGCCGCATCCGGCCGGGCGGAGCGCTTTTCACCCGAAACCGACCCGCACGCCATCGATGTCGGCGAGGGCTGCTTCGTGTGGCTGCACCTCAATCTCGCGGACGCCCGCTGCACCGCCTTTCTCGAAAACTTCCCCGGTCTGACGGAACAGGCGCGCGCGGCGCTGACCACCCATGAGACCCATGCAGCGCTGACTGTCGACGAGCAGGCATTCTACGGCACGCTGGTCGATTTCCAGCGGGAGTTCGACTCAACGACCCGCGATATCGGCTGGCTGCATTTTGCCCTTTCCGACGCCTTCATCATCACCACACGACTACAGCCGATCCGGTCGATCGATCCGGTGAGGGCCGCAATCGAGAAGAACGCCGCGAAGTTCCGCCAGCCCATCCAGGTGTTCGAGGCCCTGGTGGTGGAGTTCCAGCGGGGCATCATTTCCATGGTGCTGGAACTGACGGACGAACTGAACGCCATCGAGGATTTCGTCTATGACAGCGAATTGCGCGACGAGCGCCGGCGGCTTGCCCCGGTCCGGCGCGTCGTGGTCAGGCTGCACAGGCATCTGCGCACCGTGCTGGCGCTGATGCGCCGGGCCGCGGCGACCGACGACGATGAACTGCCGTCCGGCTTCGAGGATGTGGCGGAACGGCTGGTAAACCGGCTGGAGGCGGCAGACAACGATGTTTACGCGCTGCAGGAAAGGGCGCGGTTGCTGCACGAGGAAATCGATTCCAAACTTTCCTCGGAAACGAACCGCCATCTCTACATCCTGTCGCTGATGACGGCCTTTCTGCTGCCGCCATCGCTGGTGACAGGCTTTTTCGGGATGAACACGTCCTCTCTGCCATTTGCCGAGGGGATCGGCGGCACGCTCTGGGCCGTCGGTTTCATCGTCGCCTCGATCCTCGCCGCATGGCTGATCCTCAGGCGGGCCGGCATCCTCTGAAACAAAATGCCCGGCCGAGGCCGGGCATCGAAGGTTCGAACGAAATGTCCGACCTCAATAATAAGGCGACAGGCATTGGCGGCGCGGGCCGTAGTTCGGCTGGAAGGTGTTGCTGTAGGAATCGTAGGAACGATACCGGGCATAGCACCATTCATAGTGCCGCGGGTTGATGCCCGTTGCACGCCGCGGCGCGGCGGGCGGCGCAGCTATCGCCCCGCCGATGACGACACCGGCGCCGAAGGCGGCAAGCGGATACCACCATCCATCATTGTGGCGGCGGTAGCCCGGACGGTAGTCGCGATAGCCGCGATGGCCGTGGTAATAACGCGGCGGCGGACGGCGATAGTGACCGTAGTAATGGTCAACAACCGTGACATCGGACTGAGTCTTGATCGGCGGCGTGATCGGCATCGCCTGCGTCGGCACGAAGCTCGTCAGCGAAACAACCGAGGCGAGGGCGATCGCCACCCAGCGCTTCATCATGTTTGTCATGTCAGTTCTCCATTCCCTGCTGTGACAGAATGCACAAGGCGAGCCTTGAACGACGGGTGACCAGATCACGGTATCGCCAAGACATGAAGGCAAGCTAGCCGGCGCATCCTGAACCCACTATTAACATCAGAAAGCTGTAGGGAACTTGCGGCCTGTCACTGTCAGTAGAAAAACATGATGAAGCCCAGCCCCGAACTTCGCTTCAGACACCGGACAACGCAAATTACTCAGAATTGTTCCATTACCCGCCCTAAACGACCTTGACGGAAAAGGGCGGCAGATCGCTCCACCGCCCTCACGGATACCTGTCCGGTTCGGCAAGCCGGCCGTCTCAAGCCTCGATTTCGATGTCGCCCTTCGGACGCGAGCAGCAGGCGAGGATGTAACCCTCTTCGATCTCGTCATCGAGAATGCCGCCATTGTGGTTCATCTCGACCTCGCCGGCGAGCTTCATCACCTTGCAGGTACCGCAGAGGCCGGATTCGCAAGCCGCACCGATGCGCACGCCCGCCGCCCGCGCGGCCTGCAGAACGGTATGACCCGGTTCGCAGAGACCTTCCTTGCCCGACATTGCGAAGGACACCTTGGTCGGGGCGGCCCCGTCGGAATGATCGGCAACCACGACCGGCGGTTCCGGCGCGACCGGCTGGAAGGCTTCCTCGTAATAGTTCTTCATGTCGAAGCCCGCGCCCGACAAGGCTTCGCGAACCGTCGCCATGAACGGCTCCGGACCGCAGCAGAACACGGTGCGCTCGAGGAAGTCGGGGGCGAGAAGCGCGATCTTCGCCTTGTCGATGCGCCCCTTGAGACCGGACCAGAGCTGGCCGCGGGTGATCTGCTCGACGATGAAGCCGAGCGTCAGGTGCGGCATCTCGCGCGCCTTGGCCTCCAGTTCCCAGCGGAAGATGATGTCGTCCGGCGAGCGGGCACAGTTGAGGAACACGATGTCGCTGTCCGGCGCACGGTCGCCCATGTCGCGGGTCATCGACATCATCGGCGTGATGCCGGACCCGGCGGAGACGAAGAGGTATTTCCTGCCTGGATGCTTCGCATAGGAAAAATCGCCGAGCGGACCGATCGCCTTCAGCTTCATTCCGGGCTTCAGATTGTCGAACATCCAGCGGGTGCCGATCGAATCCTTCTGGGCCTTCACGGTCACGGCGACCGTGTAAGGCCGCGAAGGGCTCGACGACAGCGTGTAGGTCCGCATTACCGGCTCCGGGCCGACCGGGATTTCCAGCGTTACGAACTGGCCGGGCAGATAGCGGAACCAGTGACCGGACCGGTCCGGCCGGAACGTGAAGGTCATCACGTCTGGCGCTTCAGGCGTCACGGCCACGCATTCAAGGCGATGCTCCCTGTCCGACCAGGGGCGCATCTCGTCGACATGGCGATAGGTCACGGCAACTGTCATCTCAGGCGACCGCGGACAGGCGAGCCTTGTCGCCCTGCAGACGGTTTATCATGAAGTTCGCATACCATTCGACGAACTGCATGACGCCGCCCTCGTGGTCGGCGGAATACGGACCCGGCTCATAGGCCGGAGAACGGATGCCGAAGGCGTTCTCTTCCACGATGGCGCGGTCCTGATCGTTGGTCATGTTCCAGACGTGGGTCAGGTCCTCGATTTTGTAGTCGACGCCTTCGACCGCATCCTTGTGGACGAGCCAGGTGGTGGTGACGGCGGTTTCCTCGGCCGAGATCGGCAGCACACGGAAGGAGATCGCGTGATCGCCCAGCAGGTGGTTCCAGGTGGTCGGATAGTGGAACAGCAGCATGGTGCCGATATGGGAAATCGGAACGTCGTCCGACAGCGGCCGCTTGACGGCTCGCTTGCCGTCCATGGTGTAGCTTTCGGCATCCTGGATCAGCGGCATGCGGGCGACACGGAACTGGCCGGACGGGTCCATGGTGAACTCGCTCGGCAGGCCGGCGGCCTCGCAGCGGGCCCAGTGCTCAGCGATGAAAGGATCGTCCTTGGCACCCTGGACGCCGGTCGCGGTCGGCGCTTCCGGATAGGTGCGGCAGAGTTCCGGATGGTTGCCGGCGCAGTGGTAGCACTCGCGGTTGTTTTCCCAGACGAGCTTCCAGTTGCCCTTCTCGATGATCGTGTTCTTGTGGGCGACCTTGGCCTCCCACAGGCGATGAGGCTTCATATAGGGTTCGATCGTCGCGCGGACGGGGGCGAAATCGGACGGCTCCTCGGAAAGGCAGACGAAGATGTAGCCGGCGACGCTTTCGCAGGCGACGTGCTTCATACCGAACTGCGCCTTGTCGAAATCCTCGCCCATCTGGCGGGCGAAGACCAGCGAACCGTCGAGGTCGTAGGTCCACTGGTGGTAGGGACAGACGAGCTTGGCGGAAGCTCCGCTTTCCTTGGTGCAGACGCGGTGCCCGCGATGGCGGCAAGTGTTGTGGAAGGCGCGGATCACGCCGTCCTTGCCGCGCACGACAACGACCGGGTAGTCGCCGATCTGGACGGTGAAGTAATTGCCGGCCTTCGGGATTTCGCAGTCATGGCCGATGAACAGCCAGTCGCGATACCAGATGGTCTCCATGTCGAGCTTGAAGTAATCCTGGTCGATATAGAATGGCTGCTCGAGGCTGAAGCCCTCGCGGCGGTTCTTCAATTGGCGCAATACCGTGCTCTGCAAATCCATCGTCGTCCTCGTTTCGTAACAGCAATGGCGAGGGACGAGCACACGCACGGGAGCGGCTTTCGGGAAGAAGCCGACCGGACCTGTCTCGGGCCGCCCGCCGCGACCTTCAATCACTTCTCTCAAGGCTGGTTTCCGGGCTCTGGAGACGTCCGGCAAGCCGGACCGCGTGGGGCGCCTTCCCAGGAAGACTTTCCCAGTGGCTTTTTGCCCTTCGCTTGTTCTCCACCACCGTTGCGGGGGCAGCGCCGGATTTCGACCGGCTTCCCAATTTCCCGCCCTCCCTAGCCGGGCGGCACCTTGAGCTTGAAATTATCTAATCACAATTGCGTAGGCCCCGCTGCATTGCGAAACGACACCGCATCAAGTGTTTGCGACATGCCCGCAATTGACGACCCTCAAGAATACATCCGGGAAAATCGCATGTTTTCATAGCATTATAAAAACCACTGCCGAAAAACCGGGCAAACGATGGCGCAAAATGACAAGAGAGATCCGCGACATCAGGCTCATTATCGGCATGGCAAGCCTCGCGAAACCGTCGAAAGGGAGAATTGCGACAAATTGTCGTTAATCACTCCCGTTCTAGAATCATCCCGGTCGCCCCTCCTGATCGAGCCACGCCCATGCAGAAGCTGAGATACTACGCCGCCCCGAAGACCGGCCCGAAGCCGCCAGTGACCTCACGCGCGGTGCATACGGAGTTTCTGCGCACCGGCCGCATCCTGCGCCGACGGGAAGACTGGCTGCCGGAGGAAAAGCGGTATCTGACCTATGAGGAAGTGGCCGAACGCACCGGTCGCCGGCTCGAGGCCGCCGGCGAGGCCACCCACAGCCGGATCAACGGCTTTCACCGCTCGATCCAGTTCCCGAAGCTGATCTTCCACAAAACGCTCGAGAACAGCCCGCATCTCGGCTATTGTCACGTCACGGCGGCGCGGACGAATTTCGCCAAATACGCCGACGTGAAGTGGGCTTTCTACATCGCAAACTTCTTTGCCGAGATGGGCGAAGGCGAGCAGTTCTTCGAGCAGATCCGGACGAATTATTCCCGCATGTATTTCGCCGTGGCGATCCAGCCGGACCAGTCGACCAAATCCATGGCAATCGACCGCTCGATCCGCGAGAACGGCCTGCTGTTTCGCACCCACGATCCGAAGGAAGCGCTGAAGAACGTGCTGATGCTCGGCGCTCGCGACGCGGACCTTCGCAAGATCATCGCAAGGCTCTGAGTCCCCTCGCCCGAGCGGAAGCCAATCGCATTTTCCTGGCCGTTTCGCCGTTCCTGAAAGGATGATGGTATGGCGGCGACGGAAGCCGCCGCTCTCAGAAGCCCCCGACCGGGGCCTTCTTGTAGATCAGCCAGTCCTTCGGCACATAGTCGCTCGAACCGTAGATGGTGACCGTATTGCCGCCCGCGGCGCGGGAGGAGGCAAGCGCCTTTTCGGCGAAGCTGGTAAAATCGAAGGCGTTCGGCGCCTGTGCCGACAGGCAGATGCCGAAGGACATCAGAACCTGGCCGAGCGCGCGGCCATTGCCGGAATTGACGACCGCCGTCGCCTTCAGCTTGGAACGGACGAGATCGACGATGCGGCTCACCTCTTCCTGATCGGACGTATAGAGCAGCATGCCGAAACGGCCGGCATCGAAGCGGCAGGCGAGATCGCCGTCGCCGGCCACGGCCTTCATGACCTTCGCCACCTGCTTCAAGAAGCGGTCGGCGACGGCCGGCCCCATCTGTTCGGAAAGGCGGGCGAAATCGTCGATCTCGCCGATGGCGATGCCGCACAGCACCGGCATTTCCGGATTGGCGTAAACCTTGGCAACGGCCTTGTTGAAGGCGCGGCGGCTCGAAAGCCCGGTCAGCGGATCGACGAACTTGGCGGCCTCGGCATCCTCGGCTTCCCGTTGCATGTCGGCCAGCGCCACTGTCTTGTCGACGACGGCGCGAACGACATTGCTGTTCTGGTGGGCGCGTTTTTCGGTCGCGACCTTCAGCGCCTTGATCGACTGGCCGAGTTCCGCGTGATCCACCTCCCCGACCGTCTGGATGACCTTGGAAGCATCGCCGATGAGGCGGCCGTAATCGCTGAGCGAGACCTTCTCCTCGTTCAGCAGATTGATGAAATTGCTCATCTCGGCGCGAACCTGGCCGTTCTGCCGGGCAAGAAGGCCGTCCTCATGGTGGTGGGGCAGGTATTTGCGGCCGAGCGCATCGAGGGCTTCCTGCGTCTTCACCTTGCCGAGCGCGATGAAATCGCGCACCAGTTCCGGATTGCTGCCCGCATAGGCCTCGTAGACCAGTTCGTAATTTCTCGGCAGTCCGTCAATTCCCATCTGATGCATGGCGGTGGCAACGCGAAGAGCAATGCTTGAGGCGGGATTCTTGACTGGCTGCATGGTTCTTTTTCCGACGGGAAGAGGCGTGAGGATCGAACGAACGGGACTATAGGCGCAACATTTCTTTCTTTCGGTTACATCGGTGGATAAAGTTTTAGATATCGGTCGACCGCGATCCCGAATGCATGTCGCAATCTGTGGAAAACCCCTGACAGCCCTTGTGAAATCAGCATTTGATCCCGCCCGGCAAGACGCGCTATGGACGGCGTGACACATGGCAGGAAGGCGTGGAAAAATGGCTCGGCTGATCCCGATCGACAGAGACAGGCAAGGCGCAATCGGCGCGGCGATCGATATTCTTTCGCAGGCCAAGCCCGTGGCGCTGCCGACCGAGACCGTCTACGGGCTTGCGGCCGACGCCACCGATCCGGCAGCGATCACCGGCATTTACGAAACGAAAGGGCGGCCGCGCTTCAACCCGCTGATCTGCCACATGGCGGATCTGGCGATGGCGGAACGTTATGCGACCTTCGATCCGCTCTCGCGCGCGCTGGCGAACCGCTTCTGGCCGGGGCCGCTGACGCTGGTCGTTCCGCTGAAAGCCGGAAGCGCGATCCATCCGCTGGCAACCGCCGGGCTCGACACCGTCGGCATAAGAGTGCCGAAGGGCTTTGCCGGCGACCTGATCCGCGCCTTCGGCAAGCCGCTCGCCGCCCCCAGCGCCAATTCCTCCGGCAAGATCAGCCCGACCACGGCGGAGCATGTGGAGGCCGATCTCGGCGGCAGGATCGAACTCATCGTGGATGGCGGCCCCTGCCCTGTCGGCGTGGAATCCACCATCGTCAAGGTGGAGGACGGCCGCATACGGCTGCTGAGGCCGGGCGGGATCGCCGCTGAGGCGATCGAAGAGGCAACCGGTCTTGCCGTCGAACGGCCGAAACCCGCCGGCACGGCGGCCATCGAGGCGCCGGGAATGCTCGCCTCCCATTACGCGCCGAACGCCCACGTCCGCCTCGACGCGCGATCCGTCTCGCCGGGCGAGGCACTGATCCGCTTCGGCGACACGCCGGTGTCCGGCGAGAAAGACGCTGCGATCGTGCTGAACCTCAGCCCGCGCGGCGATCTTGCCGAAGCTGCGGCAAACCTCTTCGGCTATATCAAACAGGCCGACGAGGCCCAGCCCTCCGGCATTGCCATCACACCGATCCCGATGCAGGGACTGGGCGAAGCGATCAACGACCGACTGAAACGCGCTGCAGCCCCCCGCAGCGCATAGGAGAACGATGTGAACGGCAGCCCCCTGTCCGAAACCTTGCAGTCCTTCGTGACGATTGTCGGAGAGGCAAACGCGCTGACCGCGCCCGCCGATATCGCCCCCTATCTCGTCGAAAGCCGCGGGCTCTATCACGGCTCCTCGCCGCTGGTGCTGAAGCCCGGCTCGACGCAGGAGGTTTCCGCCATCATGGCTCTCGCCAGCCGGACAGGCACACCCATCGTGCCGGCCGGCGGACGCACCGGCCATGTGGGCGGACAGGTGCCGCGCGACGGTTCTGCCGACGTCGTGCTGTCGCTGGAACGCATGAACCGCATCCGCGAAATCGACACCGCCGGCGAGGTTATCGTGGCCGATGGCGGCGCGATCCTCGCCGATATCCAGAAGGCGGCGGAGGCGCACGACCGCCTGTTTCCGCTGTCGCTCGGCTCGGAAGGCTCCTGCCGCATCGGCGGCAATCTCTCGACCAATGCGGGCGGCACCGCCGTGCTCGCCTATGGCAACATCCGCCAGCTCTGCCTCGGGCTGGAAGTGGTGTTGCCGACCGGCGAGATCTGGGACGGGCTGAGACGGCTGAAGAAGGACAACAGCGGCTACGACCTGCGCGACCTCTTCATCGGCGCGGAAGGCACGCTCGGCATCATCACCGGCGCGGTGCTGAAGCTCTTTCCACGGCCCCGCGGCCGGCAGGTGGCCTTCGTCGGACTCACCTCGCCGGAAGACGCGCTTACGCTTTTCGAACGCGCCTCGACACTCTGCGGCAGCGCGCTGACCGGTTTCGAGATCATGCCGCGCATCGGTATCGACTTCACCACGAAGCATATTGCCGGCGTTCGCGATCCCCTGCCCTCGGCCCACCCGTGGTATGCGCTGATCGACATCTCGACATCGGATTCCGCCGAAACTGCGGAAAGGATGATCGCCAGCCTGCTGGAGGAGACCCATGACACCGGGCTGGTCAAGGATGCGGCCGTCGCCGCGTCGCTCGCCCAGCAGAACGCCTTCTGGCACTTGAGGGAAAGCATGTCGGAGGCGCAGAAGCCCGAAGGCGGCTCCATCAAGCACGACGTCTCGGTGCCCGTTTCGAGCGTGCCGCGCTTCCTTGCGGATGCGGATGCCGCCGTGCTCGCCCGCATGCCGGACGCCCGCATCGTCTCCTTCGGCCATCTTGGCGACGGAAACATCCATTACAACATCAGCCAGCCGGTCGGCGCCGACAAGGCAGAGTTCATTGCCCGCTGGCGGGAGATGAATGCCATCGTGCATGCCGTGGTGCACGCCCATGGCGGCTCGATCTCGGCGGAACATGGTGTCGGCCAATTGAAGCGTGACGAACTGGCGGCAATCCGCCCCGCAATCGAGACGGAGCTGATGAGACGCATCAAGCGGGCCTTCGATCCGGCCGGCATCATGAACCCGGGCAAGGTGGTCACGACGGAATGAACGGAGACAAGATCAGGCTGACACTGAGGCTCGACCTGCCGAACGGCGTCCGCCTCGGTCCCGGCAAGATATCGCTGCTTGCCGGCATCGCCGAACACGGCTCGATCCGGGCGGCGGGCGCGACCATGGGCATGTCCTACCGCCGGGCTTGGCTGCTCGCCGACGAAATCAACCGCATGTTCAAGGAGCCGTCGATCTTCACCCGCCACGGGGGGAAAAGTGGCGGCGGCGCAGGATTGACGCCGTTCGGGGAAAGCCTGCTCGAGCGTTGCCGGAAGATGGAGGCGGAAAGCCGCAAGCTTCTTACCGACGATCTTTCGTGGCTCGAGGAAAGGATGGAGCCCGATTTCCAGCCCGCGGGCGGTGCTGCGAAGGATGCGCACCAGGATTGATCCTTTGGGAACTGAACGACAAGCTACGAGCTTGTGATTACCCCCTCTGGCCTGCCGGCCATCTCCCCCACAAGGGGGGAGACCGGATAGGGGAACCCGCCAGTTCCCTCTCCGACAAGATGGGTAGGCACAGTGGGCAGCCGCTCTGCGCTCTCCCCCCTTGTGGGGGAGATGGCCGGCAGGCCAGAGGGGGCACCCGGAACACCGCCGTGGCAGCTCCAGCAAGTCCCCTCGCTTTAATCTATCCTACCGCGCCGACTGCCGGAAAATGGCTTCGGAGGCGAGCGACACGGTCTTGAACAGCAGATGCACCGACGAACCGACGAAAAGGCCGAGGGCGGCCGCCGAGCGTCGCGTGACCTCGCAGATCATCGCTTCGCCGCCGCAATCGACGGAGACCATGACCGAGCTTCCCTCCTCGCGCAGGCCGGTGACGACACCGGAGAGCCTGTTGAGCGTGGAAATGCCTTCCGGAAGGCCGGTCGCAACGACGATCTCGCTGACCGGCACGAAGACGCGGATATGGGTTCCCACCGCTACGTCGGTCTTCCTGAGGAAAAGCGGTCCGGCCCGGCTTTCCGCAAGAGTTATGCCGTCCTCCACGCTCTGGCCCGTGACGGTGGCATGCAGGAAATTACCCGGCTGGACACCTGCCCCGGGCGCAAGCACGTCAAGAACCTCATCCGGCGCACCGATCGCGGTGGCCCGGCCATGGGAAAGTGCCACCACGCGGGTCGCCAGACGGGCGACCTCCTCGAGAGAATGGCTGACATAAAGGATCGGGATGCCGACCTCGTCGCGGATGCGCTCGATATCGGGAAGGATCGCGGCCTTCAGCTCGACATCGAGCGCCGACAGCGGCTCGTCCATCAGGAGAAGACGCGGGTTCGACATCAGGGCACGGCCAAGCGCCACACGCTGCTTTTCGCCGCCGGAAAGGCCGGAAGGGCGGCGCGCGAGCAATCCGGAGATACCCAGCAGATCCGCCACGCGGTCCAGGCTTTCGCGGCGTTCGGCAGCCGGGGCAAAGCGGGTTCCGTAGAGCATGTTCTGGCGCACGGTCAGATGCGGAAAAAGCCGGCCTTCCTGGAAGACATAACCGATGCGCCGGCGGTGCGGCGGCACGAAACGGCCGGTCTCGCCGTCGCTCCAGACATCGCCGTTGAAAACGATGCGGCCTTTCATCGGCCGCACCAGTCCGGCGACGAGATTGATGAGCGTGGTCTTGCCGGAACCGGACGGGCCGAAGAAGACGGTCAGCCCCTGCCCGACCGAAAGATCGGCGACGAGATCGAAACTTCCCTGATGATGCACGATGTCGATGGTCAGCATCAGGCGCTCCCCATCCGCATCGCCAACCGGCGCGACAGGATTTCGGACGCCACCAGCGCCACCAGCGAAACGGCAATCGAGATGAGGGTCAGGCGCATGGCCTGGAGATCGCCGCCCGGCACCTGGGTATAGGTATAGATGGCCGAGGCCAGCGTCTGGGTTTCGCCGGGAATATTGGAGACGAAGGTGATGGTCGCGCCGAATTCGCCCATCGCCTTGGCGAAGGCGAGCACCGTTCCCGCCGCGATGCCCGGCAGGATCAAAGGCAGCGTCACGGTTACGAATACCCATGCGGGCGACGCGCCGAGCGTCGAGGCGGCCGCCTCCAGCTTGCGGTCGACCGCATCCAGCGACAGCCGGATGGAGCGCACCAGAAGAGGGAAGCCCATGACACCCGCCGCCAGCGCCGCACCGGTCCAGCGGAAGGAGAAGACAAGCCCGAACCACTGGTCGAGAAAGGCGCCGACCGCGCCGCGCCGGCCGAAGGTAATCAGCAGCAGGTAGCCCGTGACGACCGGCGGCATGATGAGCGGCAGATGCACCAGGCCGTTCAGCAGCGTCTTGCCGTAAAATTCCCGGCGGGACAGCAGCCATGCGATCAAGACGCCGAACGGCAGCGAGAAGGCCACGGCGGTTCCCGCGACCTTCAGGCTGAGCAGCATGGCTGTGGTTTCTTCGGCGGTCAGCGTCACGCAGCGGACCGCCTCTCGGTCAGGAACATGTCAGGACGTGGCCGGATATCAGTTGGTCTTGGCAAGCACCGTGAAGCCGGCTGCCGTGAAGATTTCCCGCGCCTTGGCTCCCTGGAGATATTCGAGGAAGGCTTTGGCGTCGGCATTCTGGGTGTCCTTCAGCAGGGCGGCCGGATAGATGATCGCAGGGTGGCTCGATTCGGGAAAACGGTCCACGACCTTCACTTCCTTTTCCACCTTGGCATCCGTTTCATAGACGATACCGAGCGGCGCTTCGGCGCGGGAGACGAGGAGAAGAGCCGCGCGCACGCTGTCCGCCTGGGCGACGTCGCTCTTGACGCTATCCCACACGCCGAGCTTTTCCAGCGCAGCCTTGCCATAGAGCCCGGCCGGCACCGATTCCGTGTTGCCCATGGCGAGCTTGCCACCGGCGAGAAGATCCTTCAGCGGGAAGCCTTCGGCAATCGTCGTGGCCACGGTCGAGTCCTTCGGGGCGACGAGGACGATGCGGTTGCCGAGCAGGTTGATGCGCGTGTCGGCGGCGATCAGGCCGGCCTTGTCGAGGTAGTCCATCCATTTCAGGTCGGCGGAGAAGAAGATGTCGGCCGGCGCACCTTCCTGGATCTGCTTGGCAAGCGCAGAACTTGCCGCCAGCGACACGCTCGTTTCCTTGCCTGTTTCGGCTTTCCAGGCGGCGGAGATATCACCCAGCACTTCCTTCAGGCTGGCGGCGGCGAAAACGGTGACCGGCTCCGCGGCGAAAGCGGCGGATACCGGCTGGGCGAGGACGGCGGCGGCAACGACCGCTGCCCGGGCAAGATTGCGGAAGGAACTGAAGGAAACGTGCATGAAAGGCCTCTCGATCTATCGATATATCTCAATGGATATATCGATAGCGAAAAAGCAATGCGGCGACAAGGGAGGGATCGACGGAAGAACCGCAAATATGCGCCGCGCCGGATCGTCCGCAGACATAAGAACCGGCGCCGGCGGCGAGGCTTTTGCGGCCGGCAGGCCGGCGCGAGCATCCGTCCCATTGGCCGACACATGCAGCCCGTTATTCACGTTTCCGAAACCCTGCCTCGTCCGAAAATGCTAACCATTTGACGTGGCAAAGTTTTTTTAACCGCAATTTTTAAGCTGTCCGGAACAGGGCACCGGTATGGTCAGGCTACAGAGGACGAAAAAGTCCCGATCAGAGAAACGCATGAAGCGCTCTCGGGTAAAACAAGGGTAGCATGAAGATGACGAACACGGTTATGAAGCCCGCATGGGCAGGAGCGACATTGCGGCTGGATCCTTCCCGTTTTCCGCAACAGGTCACCTACGCATTGCGCGGAACGTCCGGCGATGTCACCATTACGATTGACGAACGGGGCGCCGTTCTGCGAAAGATCCTGCCAGCCAGCGGATTGCCGCTCTCGTTCGCGCTGCCGGCCCGCGCCTTCAAGGGGGTCGCGGCCCGCGCGATCGACCATGGCGACGGGGAGGTTACCGTGACACTCGAACTGCACCACGACGATCCGGAACTCTGCATTCCGCTTCTGGTCGCCCATGATCTCTGCGATATCGCCGCCGACTGGCGCAACTGGTCGGATGCCTTCCGCATCCCCATGCTGATGGTCGAGGCTGACGGCATTGCCCGGCCGCTCGAGGATCATCTCGGCGAGGTTCGCGCCCGCGAAACCCAGCCGCGCCGCCGCCATTCCTATTTCGCCGACCGCCGGCCGCGTTTTCTCGTTCGCCGCACCACCGGCAAGCTCGGCGTCACGATGAAAATTTCCGGCAAGGAAATCATCGCCCGCAGCTGATCCTTCAGGGACAAGTTACAATCGAAAGGGTCCGGACGCCGTCCGGACCCTTTCATCGTTTCAGAACGGTACAAGCTCAGGCCGCCTCGGCCAGCTCGACCTCGACGGTGACGTGGGACAGATCGGGAATGCGGGCGAGTTTTTCGCGATAATAGGACGGCGCGCGCGGCTCGGCGGCCGTCAGCGAGACGATGGCGCCGTGATGGCCCGGACCAAGCTGCCAGACATGCAGATCGGCGATCTCCGCCCCTTCCGGCTCGATGATCGCGCGGATCTCATCCGGCAGACCTTCGCTACGCGGAACATAATCGAGGAGGACGCCGCCCGCCTCGCGCATGAGGCCATAGGCCCAGCGGCCGATAATCACCGTGCCGACAAGGCCGATGACCGGATCGAGCCAGAGCCAGCCGTAGAAACTGCCGGCGAAAAGGCCGGCAATGGCCAGAACCGAGGTCAGCGCATCGGCGATCACATGGACATAGGCGGCGCGCAGATTGGTATCTCCGCTACCATGCGCATGGCTGCCCGCATGGGCGTGGCTGCCGGCGTGATCGTGATGGTGGCCATGATGATGACCCTGGCCGGCACCGTTATGGTCATGATCGTCCCAGAGCAGCCAGGCGCAGACGAGATTGACCACCAGGCCGAGGATGGCGACCGCGATAGCCTCGTTGAAATCGATGGACACCGGATTACGGAAGCGCATCAGGCTTTCCCAGCCGATCAGAAGCGCCACCATGGCCAGTACGATAGCGCTCGAAAAGGCCGCGAGATCGCCGAACTTGCCGGTGCCGAAGGTGAAGCGCGCATTGCCGACATTCTGCAGCGCATAGCGGTAGGCGAGCGCCGAAATGAGGATGGCGCCGGCATGGGTCGCCATGTGCCAGCCGTCCGCCAGCAAGGCCATGGACCCGAAGAGGGTCCCGGCCGCGATCTCCCCCACCATCATCGCCGAGGTAATGGCAATGACGGCCCATGTCTTGCGCGCGTTGCGCTGGTGATCGGCACCGAGGAACATATGATGATGCCGGGCGGCGAGGCGGGGCTGACCTTCCGCATGGGCATCGGCATGCGGATTGGGATGTGAATGATCGTGATGGTGATCGTCGTGGCCGTGCGTCATTTCAGATAGCTCCTGATGACATCGATCAGTTCGGCGGCCCCCTTGGCGCGCTCGGGGTCCTCCTCGCGGTCGGGATTGACCACGTGTTCGCGAATGTGATCCTCGATCAGTTCCGCCGTCAGGCCGGTCATCGCGCCACGGACCGAAGCGACCATGTTGAGAATATCGCCGCAGGGCGCTTCCGCCAGCAGCGCGGTTTCAATGGCTTCCATCTGCCCCTTCATCCGTCTGACGCGGGCAAGCAGCTTTGCTTGATGCTTTATAGTATGACTCATACTATAGGGGGGTACCCTATTTTTCAGCGAAAGGCAAAAGCATATCGCCCGGCATTGCCGGGCGATCGATCAGGCCTTCATGAGATCGGGAAAATCAGGCGAAGGGAATGGCCAGCAGCAGGCCGGCAAACAGGATCACACCAACACGGTTGTTTGACTTGAACAGGGCAAGGCACTGGTCCGCATTGTCGATATCGATGACAACGATCTGCCAGGCCAGCATTCCCAGCGCGACCAGCAAACCGAGATAGGCAAATAAGCCCATGCCGGCGGCAACGAAGGCAGCCAGCAACAGCAGGAAGGTGACGCCATAAAGGGCGATCAGCCAGTAGCGCGTATCATCGCCGAACAGCCGCGCGGTGGAACGGACGCCGACGAGTGCGTCGTCCTCCTTGTCCTGATGTGCGTAGATCGTGTCGTAACCGATCGTCCAGGCCACCGCCGCAAAGTAAAGCAGCACGGCGGAGAGCGACAGCGAGCCCTGCAACCCGGCCCATCCCATCAGCCCGCCCCAGGAAAAGGCGAGACCGAGGAAGAATTGCGGCCAGTCGGTAAAGCGCTTGGCAAAGGGATAGATCGCGACGACCGCCAGCGACAAGATGCCCAGCAGAATGGAAAAGCCGTTGAAGCAAAGGAGGACGACAAGCCCCACCAGTGCCTGCGCCACCATGAAGAGCTTCGCCTCGTTGCGGCTGACCCGGCCGGACGGCAAAGGCCTGGAACGGGTGCGCGCGACCTGCATGTCGATGTCGTGGTCGACGAGGTCGTTATAGGTGCAGCCGGCGCCACGCATGGCAACCGAACCGAGGAAGAACAGGACGAGATGGAAAAGGAAAAGCGAAAAGGACAGGCGCCCTTCCGCGGCCAGCGCATTGGCGGCCATGGCCGACGACCAGAAGCACGGCCACATCAGGAGCTGCCAGCCGATCGGCCGGTCCCAGCGCGCGAGCTGCGCATAAGGCCAGAGGCCGCGCGGCAAGGTCCGGTAAACCCAATTGTCGGAAGGCGCGTCGGCGACGCGGCCCGCAAAATCACCTGTCTGTTGCATGGCGCCATCTAAAGGCGGCGCCGGAGCCGGGTCAAGCACGATCGGAGCCACGGGCCCGCAATCAAATACTCCCAAAAGGTGTATTTATCGATATTCACATCTTTTGAGGGATTTTACATTGCCTGAACCGATCATCGATGATTGTATTTGTTGAATGTGCAATCTTTGGGGGAATCGATGCGCAATCATATGCTCTTCATCGCGACATCCGTGACACTCGCCGGCTGCACCGCAGTCACCAAACCTCCCTCGCCGCCGACGCTGGAGAGCATACACCCCCCCGGCTATGCGACCGTGGCGCCCACGAGCGGAATCGAGGTCGGTCACCTCTACTTCTCCGGCAAGGGAAAGAGGCCGAAGTTCATGACCGCCGATGGCACCGTCTACAATGCCTTGTGCTACGACGACTTCCTGAAGACCGGCGCACTGAAGGATCTCGAAGCCCAAGTCGTCGTCGAGGACAAGGTTCGGGTCGACAAGAAGACGGAGAATGCCAGCAGGACGTCAAGCGCGGGCCTTTCCATCGACAAGCTTGCCAAACTGGGCGTGATCTCCGCCGACGCCAGTGCCAAAGGCTCGCGTATCTACACGATGGAAAACGTGCGGGAACTGACCTTGACGGAAGCCGGCGCCAAGCTCGTCATGGAGAAGATCGGCGGCGAATGCCGCGCAGTTATTGCCGAACGGAAGGCCGCGGGCAGCAATGTCATTCTCGTTCTCAATGCCTGGCGCGCCGACAAGCTGACCGATGTCACCAACCAGTATCTCGGCGGATCGGCTGGCTTGAGTGTCGGCGGCACGATCACGTCCAGCGACGGCAAGACCAAGGTGATCGGCAATGGCGGAGGGTTTGGCGGCGAAGGACGCCGCGACGGTACCACGGAATATTCCTATGTCGTCGTGTCGATCAACCCGGACAAGCTATAGGCGCCTGCCGTTCAGTCGAGGCTGAAGCCGAACTTGTAGCTGGCGGAAACGCCGAACATGAACTGGTTCTTCGAGCCCCGTTCGTCGACGAGCGTGCTGTCGCCGGCGGGGCCGACCAGCCGCGAATATTCCGCGAAGGCGCTGGTCGAGAGTTGTTCCGTCGCCCTCCAGGTCACCGCGGTGCCGACGCCGACCGACTGCCAGCCGCCATCGGGATCGTACTGGCCAAGGCCCGACGCGGCCGATTCTTCGGCATTCACGCCGAAATAGGCCTTGGAATAGCCGCTGGTGGCATAGCGGGCGCGCGGACCGCCGGAAATCTGGATATCGGGGGCGATGTCGGTGAAGACGTCGGCCGAAAGATCGGCGACGAGGCCGTCATGGCTGCGGATGCCCTGGCGCAGTTCGCCACGGAGGCGAACGAAATCGGTCGGATAGACGTCGACGAAGCCGCCGAGTTCGGCACCCCACTTGACGTCGGAGAGCCCCTCCAGGTCCCTGTAGTCGTCGGAGTCGCGCCCCGGAACGATCTTGCCGGCAACACCGGCACGGAACATGTCCGTGTCGACAATGGCAAAGGAAGCGCTGTCATTGCGCGAGGAGAAGCGCGAACCGCTTCCCTGGCGGCCAAGCGAAATGATCGGCGAGAACGACAGTTTCCGGCTGTCGGCGCCTTCGAACTTCGGGCCGGAAATACCGGCACCGCCAAGCGTCAGATACCAGTCACCAGACCAGAAATGTTCACCTGCATGACCTTCGGTGGCAAAAATGCTGAAAAAGCTCACGGAAACGAGGGCAAGCGACAGCTTTCGCATGGGTCGATCCTAGAAAACGCAATACTGAAATTCTGCTGACAGGCAGAGAGGATGCATCAAATTCGCACGAATGCATTACCGGAGCATTAACCACGAGGGGTCTTGCCCAGATCGAAATGCCGATAGAGCTCTTATTGCAACCTTCATGATAACATCGTGCGGCATGACGCTAGGGATGAAACTGCCAAAGAAACAATCCGGCGGGCGCATTTCCGTCCGCGATACGGCCGCCGGCGGTCCTAGAACTCGACCTTTTCCAGCGGCGCCCTTGCCCCTTCCATCACCTTCAGCCTTTCCTCCGCCTCGGCGATATAGTTGCGGTTGTCGGGCACGACGAACTGGCTCCTGGTGAGCTGCATCTGGAAGATGAAGAAGTTCTCGTGGCTGAAGGCCATTTCGGAACCGGCGAGATAAAACTCCCACATGCGGAAGAAACGTTCGTCATAAAGCGACACCACCTCGGCCTTGCGGGCAAGAAAGCGTTGGCGCCAGTGGCGCAACGTGTGCGCATAGTGATGCGGCAGGATCTCGATATCGCGGACGAGCAGGCCTGACTTCTCCACCGCAGGCAGGACCTCCGCGACGGACGGGATGTAACCTCCAGGAAAGATGTACTTTTCGAAGAAGGGGTTGTTGAAAAGCGACGGATAGGGCTGGCCGATGGAATGCAGCACCATCACGCCGTCTTCCTTCAGAAGCTCCGCAACCTTGGAGAAGAAGTGGCGGTAGTTGTGACGACCGACATGTTCGAACATGCCGACCGAGACGATGCGGTCGAAGGGCGCGGACCGCATCGTACGATAGTCCTGAAGGTCGAAACGAACCCGGTCGGAAAGACCGCGCTTTTCGGCCCGGCCGCGCGAAACGCGCAATTGTTCAGTCGAAAGCGTGATGCCGTTGACCTCCACACCCGCCATCTCGGCGAGATACATGGCCATGCCGCCCCAGCCCGAACCGATTTCCAGCACCCGCTGCTTCGGTTCCAGCAGCAGCTTGGCGGCAATGTGCCGCTTCTTGGCGATCTGCGCCTCGTCGAGGGAAATGCCTTCGGGATGGAAATAGGCGCAGGAATACTGCCAGTCCTGATCGAGGAAGAGGTCGAAGAGCTTGGCCGAGAGATCGTAGTGATGCGCGACGTTGCGGCGGTTGTGGTTGACCGGGAAAAGACCGCAGATCCGGGTCAGGCAGAAGCGCATAAGCCCGCGCCAGACCATGCCGAAGCTCAGATCCTCGGCAAGTGTATTCGATTTCACCAGAGCCAGAAGTTCGTATATGTCGCCTTCCTCGACGATCATCCGGCCGTCCATGTAGATTTCACCGAGCTTGAGCTGGGGATCGGCGACCAGCTCGTTTTCCGCCTTTTCGTCGGTGAAGCGCAGGGCTACCGGTTGGCCGCTGCCGTCTCCGATGGTCTTCGTCCGGCCATCCGCGAAGGTTACGCGGAAATTTCCTTTTCGGATGATCCTTGTCAGTAAGTCCTCAAGCCTTGAGGTCATTCATGCCCCCATTATGCCATTATACAAACGTCCAAAATCTATCGCGTCCGCGGGGCGAGGCAAGCGCGCGATTGTTATCGAAGCTTCATATTTTTTGAGGCATAGGGGACCGAAGGCCTGTGAACCAGGCCTTCGGCATTCATATTTCCGCGGAATTTTGCCGTGTTATTTCCGGCGCATGGCCTCCGCAAGCGCTGCGCCAAGCCCGCCGATGGCAGGCGTTTCCGCCTTGCCGCCCGGCTTGGCCCCGGCGTTGCGCATGTTGCCCTGACCACGATTGTCACGGGTTGAAGGCGGGGGAGCCTCCCCGCCGTCCTTGCGCATGGTGAGGGCGATGCGCTTGCGCTTCACGTCCACCTCGACCACGCGAACCTTCACGACGTCGCCCGCCTTGACCACCTCATGGGGGTCCTTGACGAAACGGTCGGCGAGCTGGGAAACATGCACCAGCCCGTCCTGGTGGACGCCGATATCGACGAAAGCGCCGAAGGCTGCGACATTGGTGACGGTGCCTTCCAGCAGCATGCCGGGCTTGAGATCGGTGATCTCGTCGACGCCCTCGGCAAAGGTCGCCGTCTTGAAGCTCGGGCGCGGGTCGCGGCCCGGCTTGTCCAGTTCGGCGATGATGTCCTTGACCGTCGGCAGGCCGAACTGCTCGTCGATGAACTTCCTCGGATCGAGGCTCTTCAGCAGGGCGCTATCGCCCATCAGGCTGCGCAGGTCCCGGCCGCAGGCGGCCACGATCTTCTTCGCCACGCCATAGGCTTCCGGATGCACGGAGGATGCATCGAGCGGCTCGATGCCATTCGGGATGCGCAGGAAGCCGGCGCATTGCTCGAATGTGCGGGCGCCGAGACGCGGCACCTTCAGCAGCTCCTTGCGGCTTTCGAAAGCGCCGGCCTGATCGCGATAAGCGACGATGGCTTCGGCAATCGAGCCGCCGAGACCGGACACGCGGGCAAGCAGCGGCACCGAGGCCGTATTGAGGTCCACGCCGACGGCGTTCACCGCATCTTCCACGACCGCATCGAGCGAGCGGCCGAGTTTGCCCTGATCGACGTCGTGCTGGTACTGGCCGACGCCGATCGACTTCGGCTCGATCTTCACCAGTTCGGCCAGCGGGTCCTGCAGGCGGCGGGCAATGGAAACGGCGCCGCGCAGCGATACGTCGAGCCCCGGGAATTCGCGGGCGGCCGATTCCGACGCCGAATAAACGGAAGCGCCGGCTTCCGAAACGATGACTTTCGTCGGCTTCGCGGCGGTCGACGGAAACTGCGACAGCATGTCGGCCACCAGTTTTTCGGTCTCGCGGCTGCCGGTGCCGTTGCCGATGGCGATCAATTCCACCTTGTGCTTGCGGATGAGGCTGGCGAGTTCCGCCTGCGCACCACGCACATCGTTCTTCGGCGGGAAGGGATAGACGGTCGTCGTTTCCAGCAGCTTGCCGGTGCCGTCAACGACGGCGACCTTGACGCCGGTACGGATGCCCGGATCGAGACCCATGGTGGCGCGCGAGCCGGCGGGGGCGGCCAGCAGCAGGTCCTTGAGGTTGCGGGCGAACACATGGATCGCCTCTTCCTCGGCGCGCTCGCGCAGTTCGCGCATCAGATCGAGCGACAGCGAAACGGAGAGTTTCACCCGCCATGTCCAGCCGGCGACCTCCATCAGCCACTGGTCGGCGGGACCGGCCTGACGGATCTCATAGGCTGCGGCGATAGTGCGCTGGGCCGGCTTGACCGGCGACGGATCGTCCTTGTCGACCTCGATCGAAAGCGTCAGCATTTCCTCGTTCCAGCCGCGCAGCATGGCGAGCGCGCGATGGCCAGGCACGGTTGCCCAGCGTTCGGAATGATCGAAGTAGTCGGCGAATTTCTCGCCGGCATTCTCCTTGCCTTCGACCACCTTCGAATAGAGGACGGCGCGCTCCTTCATGTCGTTGCGCAACCGGCCGATCAGGTCGGCATTTTCCGAGATCGCCTCGGCGACGATGTCGCGCGCACCTTCGAGTGCCGCCTTCACATCCGCAACGTCGGCGGTGATATAGGCCTCGGCCAGCGTTGCGGGATCGGCGGCGCGGTTGGCCCATATGGCATCGGCAAGCGGCTGCAGGCCCCTCTCGCGGGCAATCTCCGCGCGGGTGCGGCGCCTCGGCTTGTAGGGGAGATAGATGTCCTCGAGCTCCGCCTTGGTGGCGACTTGGAAGATCTTCACCATCAGTTCGTCGGTCATCTTGCCCTGGGAGGTGATCGATTCGACGATTGCCTTGCGGCGCGCGGCAAGCTCGCGCAGATAGGTGAGCCGTTCCGAGAGATCGCGCAACTGCGTATCGTCGAGGCCGCCCGTCACTTCCTTGCGGTAGCGGGCGATGAAGGGCACGGTCGCACCTTCGTCCAGCAACTGCACGGCGGATGCCACCTGATCGGGGCGGGCCTTGATCTCGGAAGCGATGATCGCGGCGATGGATTTGATGTCGTCGGCCATGGTGATCCGGTCTTCTCCAAATTTGCGAGCCGCGACCATAGCGGCAGCGGCGATGAAGGCAACGCGGGCGCCCGGGGTTCCACAGGAAAGCACCGGTATCCCAAATGACGCTTTTCGCCTTGACCTTTCGGTCCCCTGCCCTTAACCGCCGGGATCATGGCATTCGGAGGGCAGGCGATGAAAGTTCTGTTGATCGGGTCTGGCGGACGCGAGCATGCGCTCGCCTGGAAACTGGCGCAATCGCCGCTGATGGAGGCATTCTATGCTCTGCCCGGCAATCCGGGTATCGGAGAGCACGCCACCCTCGTGCCGATTTCCGCGGACGACCAGGAAGAGATCCTCGCCTTCTGCCGCGGCCACGAGATCGACTTCGTCGTCGTCGGGCCGGAAGCGCCGCTGGTCGCGGGCCTTTCAGACAAGCTGCGCGCCGAAGGCTTCGCCGTCTTCGGCCCCTCCGCCGCCGCGGCCCAGCTCGAGGGCTCCAAGGGTTTCACCAAGGATCTGTGCGCCCGTTACGACATCCCGACCGGCGCCTATCAGCGTTTCAACAACGCTCCAAAGGCCAAGGCCTATATCCGCGCGCAGGGCGCGCCCATCGTCATCAAGGCCGACGGACTGGCCGCCGGCAAGGGCGTGACGGTCGCCATGACCGTCGAGGAAGCGCTGGCGGCGGTGGATGACTGCTTCGAGGGTGCGTTCGGCGAAGCCGGCGCGGAAGTCGTGGTTGAAGCCTTCCTCGACGGCGAGGAGGCGAGCTTCTTCTGCCTCTGCGACGGCAAGACGCTTCTGCCGCTCGCAACCGCACAGGATCACAAGCGTGTCGGCGACGGCGATACCGGCCCGAACACCGGCGGCATGGGCGCCTATTCGCCCGCTCCGGTGATGACGCCGGAACTGGTGGAGCGCACCATGCGCGAGATCATCGAGCCGACCATGCGCGGTATGGCGGACATGGGCATGCCGTTCTCCGGCGTGTTCTTCGCCGGCCTGATGATGACCGCAAAGGGCCCCGAGCTCATTGAATACAATGTCCGCTTCGGCGATCCGGAATGCCAGGTGCTGATGATGCGGCTGAAGAGCGATCTCCTGCCGCTGCTTCACGCCGCGGCCACGGGCCGGCTGCACGAGGTTTCCGCCGAGTGGCGGGACGAGGCGGCGCTCACCGTCGTCATGGCTTCCAGGGGCTATCCCGGCTCCTACGAGAAGAACACGCCGATCGGCACCCTGCCCGAAGCCGATGGTGATGCCAAGGTTTTCCATGCCGGCACGGCGCTGAAGGACGGAAGGCTCGTCGCCACCGGCGGGCGCGTTCTGAACGTCACCGCGCTCGGTGCGAGCGTCGCTGCGGCCAAGGACCGCGCCTACGGCCTTGTCGACCAGGTCTCCTGGGAGAACGGCTTCTGCCGCCGGGATATCGGCTGGCGCGCCATCGGTCGGGAAAAGGGCTGACAGGCCCGCAGTGCCGTCAAAAAACGACACATCGGTAAAATTGTAGCGATGCATCTGACCGGATAGCAACGAAAGGTGGCTATTTTCCCCTTGAAAGACATCCGGGGAACTCGCCATGCGCAATCTCGTTCTGACGTCCATCGTGGCTCTTGCCGCCGCACCGGCCTTCGCGTCCTCGATCGAGGTGGTCGGCGCCGATGCGGTGAAGGGCGACAGCATCGTCGTCATCTCGTGCGCCGACTGCCCGGTCCCGCTCCGGCAGGAAAAGAAAACCTATGTCGTGCCGCAGGTCGCACCCGGTGAGCAGGCGGCCGAGATCGTCGAAATCAACGGCGAAAAGAAACTGAAGCGGGTCGAATCCTGGATGGGTGGCTCGCCGGTGGTTTTCATGAGCACGGCCGAGGGCTGGACGACCGACGGCTCCAGGATCGCCGCGGCAGCGCCGCAGAGCGACGGCATCGACACCCAGGCCACGACCGCCGCCCTGCCGGTCAAGGCCGATGGCAACGCCATTCCGGCCGATATAACCGGCCAGGGCGCCTCCCGGCCCCTCGACCTGACGAATTTCCAGTTGCGGCTGAACTGAAGCCGCAGGCCTTCCCTGCCCCACCCAGCCTCACGATCCGGGCTGATCGGGCCTGCCGCGTCAATGCGGCGCAAGCGCCCCGGCCCAACCGGGGCGTTTTGCTGCTTCGGAACAGGAAACCGGCCCTAAATCCGTCGGTGACGACCTGCCAAGGCAGGCGCCGCAAGGCATATGAGAAAAGTCGAATTTATTCATTAAATCCCGATAGTTAGACTATACTGCACAATAGTATCGCCCGCGACTAAAACCCTCCTATTTTTTGGGGTTTATTTGTTGCCGGCCCGATATAATTCAAATTTTACACACCTCCCCGCATCTTCGCTCCATAACCCGGAAGCCGCATGATGCATGTGCACTGGCGAGTGCAGAGGAACCTCGCGAGATTGGCAGGACGCCGCCGGACCCTTTTCATTGAGTGAGGACCTATGAAAAATCTGAAGATTTCCCGCCAGTTGCTTGGGTTGATCGGCGCCCTGATGATTGCATTCGGTATCGCGACCTATTTCCAGATCAGTTCGGCAGCGGACGCAATCTATGCCGAGCGCACCGACATGCTGCGCACGCAGGTCGAATCCGGGCTTGCTATCTTGCAGGCTTATGAAGACCGCGCCAAAGCCGGCGAGATGACCCAGGACGAGGCCAAGGCCCAGGCTTTCAGAACGCTGACCGCGATCAAGTACGAGCCGAACGGCTATCTTTTCGGTCTCGACTATGACGTGACCATGGTCTTTCACCCCGTGCAGAAGCAGGTTGGTCTGAGGCAGGCCGGCCAGCCCGACAAGATGGGCAACCTCTTCCGGGAAGAAATGATCGACAAAGCCCGCAAGGGCGGCGGCGTTACCGAATATTACTGGGAGAAGCCGGGAGACACCAGCGGCGAGGTTCACCTGAAGGCCGCCTACAGCCGCGCCTTCGAACCGTGGAAGATCGTGATCGGAACGGGCGTCTATATCGACGACCTCCAGGTCAAGATCAATGCGATGATCTGGAAGGCCCTGACGATCGGCGGCAGCGTCGCAGTGATCGGCCTTGCGGCTGCATGGTTCGTCATCCGCGGCATCACGCTGCCGCTGAAGGCGATCCACAACGCGCTGGAGGAAGTCGCCAACGAGAATGTCGATATCGCCATTCCGCACACCGACATGGGCAATGAAGTCGGCATGATGGCCAAGGCCACCGAGGAACTGCAGGAAAAGGTGCGCGAGCGGCATGCGCTTTCCGCCCGCCAGGAAGAGCAGCAGATGCAGCTCGACAGCGAACGCCAGCAGAATGCCGACATGCAGCGTTCCGAAGCCGAGCAGCAGGCCCGTGTCGTCTCGACCATCGGCCAGGCGCTGGAACAGCTTGCGCAGGGGGATCTCACCGTCCGCTGCGGCGATCTCGGCGTGAAATATTCCGGCCTGCGGGACAATTTCAACGAGGCGCTCTCGCATCTCGAGGCAGCCATGGCCAAGGTCAACGCCAAGGGCGTGGACATCGGGGGCTCCAAGGAGGAGATCCGGCGCGCCTCCAACGAGCTTTCCCAGCGCACCGAACGGCAGGCGGCAAACCTCGAGGAAACCTCGGCCGCACTCGACGAGCTGACGGTCGCGGTTCGCCAGACTGCCGAGGGCGCCCAGGAAGCGGCAAAGCGCGTCAATGCGGTCTCGACCGAAGCGTCCCGCTCGGACGCGGTCGTCGCCCAGGCGATTTCTGCCATGAGCGGCATCGAACACTCCTCCTCGGAGATTTCGAAGATCATCGGCGTGATCGACGAGATCGCCTTCCAGACCAACCTTCTGGCGCTCAATGCCGGCGTAGAGGCGGCGCGTGCCGGCGAAAGCGGCAAGGGCTTCGCGGTCGTCGCCCAGGAAGTGCGCGAACTCGCCCAGCGGTCGGCTGCGGCCGCCAAGGAAATCAAGGAACAGATCTCGCGGTCGTCCGATCAGGTGCAGAACGGCGTGCAACTGGTCGGAGAGGCCGGCGAAGCGCTGAAGCGCATTTCCGGACAGATCAAGGCGGCGAGCGACATCGTCAGCAAGATCGCCCATTCCGCATCGGAACAGGATACCACGCTGCGCTCGATTTCCTCGTCGATGAACCAGCTCGACGCGGCGACCCAGCACAATGCAGCGATGGCCGAGGAGACCACGGCTTCGGCCGAGGCGCTGGCCAACGATACCGAGGAACTGCTGAACCTCATCCGAGGCTTCCGGGTTTCCGGCAGCTCATCGTCCGGCCTCGGCGGCATGGCCCAGAAGATGCGCATGGCCGGCTGAAGCGTTATCCGACAGAAGAACTCAGGCCGCCTGGGTAATCCCGGCGGCCTTTTGCTATGTCGCTGGCATCAAAAATTGATGCGATGCGATATATTTAGAAGTTTATTTAATATTGTCGTGTAACAATCCTTGCTGAAGTGCGATGCAGCACCGTTATGCGCGCAGGAAGCGCCGAAACCATTTCGGTTGCACGGTCGCGTAGGCTCAAGCTGAGGTACCGCCGACCGACAATCCTTTGTCTGTGGGGCGAAATGAAAAACCTGAAAATATCGATGCAGCTGATCCTGATTGTCGGGGGTTTGATGGCTGCATTTGCCGTCGCCACCTTCTTCCAGGTGCGCGCCTCCTCCCAAGCGATCTACCATCAACGCTACGAACTTCTGAGGACGCAGGTCGAAACGGCCATCTCCCTGATGAAGACCTATGACGATCGGGTCAAGGCAGGAGAGCTCAAGCTGGAAGATGCCAAAACCCAGGCATTTGCCGCTCTGAACCAGCTGAAATTCGATCCCGACGGCTACTTCTTCGGCTATGACTATGACGTGGTTCTGGTGTTCCATCCGACATCCAAATCTGTCGGCCAGAGCAACAAGGGCAAGGGCGACCCAACTGGCTATGCCTATCGTGACGAACTGGTCCGGCTCGGCCAGAACGGTGGCGGCTATGTCGAGTTCATCGGTCCGAAGCCCGGCCACCCGGTGGACGATTACAGCTTTCCCAAGGCAGCATACGGCAAGGCCTTCGAGCCCTGGAAGATCGTGGTGGTCACCGGTCTTTATACGGACGACCTGAAAGCCGAGGTCAATGCCTCGATCTTCAAGGCGATCTCTGTCGGTCTCGTCGTCTTCGTTGTCGGTCTCGGCGCGTCTTATTACGTCATTCGCGGCATCTCCCGGCCGCTCGGCGCGATCCACAAGGCGCTGGAAGCAGTCGCCGACGAGAATACTACGATCGCCATTCCGCATGCCGACATGAGCAATGAAGTCGGCATGATGGCCAAGGCCACCCTCTCCCTGCAGGAGAAGATCCGCGAGCGCCACGCCATGGCCGAACGCCAGGCCCAGCAGGATGCGGCGATCAGCGCCGAGCGCCAGCGGAACATCGACATGCAGCAGGCCGACGCCGCGCAGCAGGCAGAGGTCGTCGCCACCATCGGCGCGTCGCTGGAACAGCTGGCCCATGGCGACCTGACCGTGCGTTGCGCCGATCTCGGTCCGAAATACGCAACGCTCCGCGACAACTTCAACGAAGCGCTTTCCCGTCTCGAAGAGGCGATGGCCCGCGTCAACCTCAAGGGCAACGACATCGCCATCAGCAAGGAAGAGATCCGCCGCGCATCCGGCGAACTTGCCCAGCGCACCGAACGGCAGGCGGCAAACCTCGAGGAAACCTCGGCTGCTCTCGATGAGCTGACGGTTGCCGTTCGCCAGACGGCGGAAGGCGCGCGTGAGGCCGCAAGCCGCGTCAACGCGGTCTCCTCCGAAGCCCGACAGAGCGATGCCGTTGTCGCCCAGGCGATTTCCGCCATGAGCGGCATCGAGCAGTCCTCGAACGAAATCTCCAAGATCATCGGCGTGATCGACGAGATCGCCTTCCAGACCAACCTTCTGGCGCTCAATGCCGGCGTCGAGGCGGCCCGTGCCGGCGAAAGCGGCAAGGGCTTTGCGGTCGTCGCCCAGGAAGTGCGCGAACTCGCCCAGCGGTCGGCTGCAGCGGCCAAGGAAATCAAGGACCAGATCGCCCGCTCCTCGGCCCAGGTCGAACAGGGCGTGCAACTGGTCGGCGAAGCGGGCGAAGCGCTGAAGCGCATTTCCGGTCAGATCGAAAGCGCCAACGACATCGTGTCGAAGATCTCCTACAGCGCACAGGAACAGGACACGACGCTGCGCTCGATCTCCGCTTCGATGAACCAGCTCGATACCGCCACGCAGCAGAACGCCGCCATGGCGGAGGAAACCACGGCTTCGGCCGAGGTGCTGGCCAACGATACGGGCGACCTGCTCGAACTGATCCGCAGCTTCAGGGTCTCCGGCTCGCAGGAGAGCAACCTCTCCGACATGGCGAACCGCATGCGCATGGCAAGCTGAGCCGTCTTTACCCCTTGAACGCGGGGGCGTGAGGGAGCCGTCGGACGATGTATGTCCGGCGGCTTTTTATTTGCTTCAGGAATAGATGCGTCTGGAGCGTCTCCCGTGATGATTGGGCATGTACGCAATGACAGCTCCGAGCTTGCGGCTTACCCCTTCTGACCGGCAGACCGCTTTACCTGCTATTTGCGAAGACGCTCAGCCAGCGCATCGATTTCGTGATGGGAAAACACGTCTATCCCTGACCGGCGGAAAAGCGCTGCGGTCACGCCATTGCCCGCATGCTTGCGACCGGCGAACGAGCCGTCGTAGATCAGGCCCGATCCGCAGGAGGGGCTGCCGTCGATCAGCAGCGCGAAGGCGCAGCCATTGTCTCTTGCGAAGGCGAGCGCCCGTTCGGCACCGGCGATGAATTCCGCCGTCACATCGCCGCCCGTCGCCTCGACGACGCGGGCCTTGCCGTCCAGCACATCTTCGCCGGTAAGCCCGTTCTCGATCTCGGCGGGCGGGCGCGGGGTCGGCAGGCCGCCGGCCTGCTCTGGACAGAAGCCGACGAGCCGACCTTCTGCCGACCACCGCTCAATGGCGGGATGCGACAACGGCTTGCCCTTGCCGTCGTAGCGGACCGGGCGACCGAGCAGGCACGCGCTGATGAGGATGGCCGAAGACATGCGACTTCCATTACGCCGAGCGACACACAAACACCATAGCAAACCGTCTTGACTCGCACGACAATTGGTACTTATGTACCAATGTACCTAGATGAAAATGAGCCTATCATGCCCATGATTGCGAAGACGCAGGTGGAGCGCATCCAGACCGGTATCCGGCTGGAAAAGCGCCTGGTCAAAGTTCTCAAGGCGCTCGCTGAACACAAGGATCTGACACTCGGCGATCTGGTCGAGGGGATCGTGCTGCACGCCTTCGAGGGCAAGAAACCGTTCTCGGACGATACGATCGAGGTGATAACCCGCCTGAAGGCGATCTATGACCTCGACCTGACGTCCGAAGACAGCCACCTGCTCTCCGACCGCAAGGGAGAATAGCGCCACGATCAGTCCTGTGTCCCATATAGCTCCAGCAAAGGACAGGATATGTTCACACCGCAACACGACGACCAGCAACACACGATCCGTCTTCCCATGCCGCCTTCGCGCTGCTTCGGCTTCTTCACGCCGGAGGGAGAGCGTTTGTGGGTGGAAGACTGGAACCCGATCTACTACCACCGCCCCGCAGGCGACAGCCTCGAGGGAACGGTGTTCTCCACCGCCCACGACGGCGCCGTCACATGGTGGACCGTGGTCCACCATGATATTGCGCGCGGCACAGTCCGCTACAATCGCCTGACGCCCGGTGTGCGGGCGGCCATCGTCGATGTCGAATGCGCACCTGCCGGCGACGGCAGCGAAGTGACCGTCCGATACCGGCAGGTCGGACTTGACGACAAGGGCAACGATCTCGTTCGGCAGATGGGCGGCGCAGCCTTTCGGACGATGATCGAGACGTGGGAGAAACGTATCTCGGCCCTGCCGGCAGTTGCCGACCCCACCTGAGAGAAGCCCCCGCTTGCGGGGGCTCGGACTGCAGACAAACTCTTCACGGACTGTATCTTGCGATCCGACGGCGCTTCGCCCACTGCCGTCTTCCCGGCCTTGAGCCGGGAACCAGCGCGATCAAGGCCTTGATCGCAAAGAGCCTTGCGCGCGACGGACATCGCGCCGCCGTCATGCCGGAACAAGTCCGGCATGACGGCGGAGAGATTTTCCGTCTTTGTCGCGGTCTAAGCCTCTCGACAGGCAGCCTTTCACCGGCGCATGTCCAGCGAAAACGGAGCTGCCTTCAACGCTCCATGCCTTTTTAACCACGCAATTCCGGACGCAAAACCGGTTCCTACTTTTGCCGGAATTGCCGGTTTCCTTCCACGCAATTCCGGACGCAAAACCGGTTCCCACTTTTGCTGGAATTGCCGGTTTCCTTCCACGCAATTCCGGACGCAAAACCGGTTCCCACTTTTGCTGGAATTGCTCCGGATCACCCCGTGATCTTCGAGAAGTCCGCGACCGTAGCCGTTGCCTCGCGGATGGCCTTCAGCAGCGCCAGGCGGTTTGCCCGGATGGCCGCATCCTCGTCATTGACCAGCACGTCGTCGAAGAACGTGTCGACGGGCGCGCGGAGCTTCGACAGGGCCTGCATGGCGGAGCGGAAATCCTCACTCGCGACGGCATCGGCCGCTTCCGCGCTCGCCACCTTGATGGCGGCGAAAAGCGCCCGTTCGGCGTCGAGCTTCAGGAGCGCATCCGACACGGCATCGGCAACCACGGTGCCCTTCTTCTCTTCGGCGGCCAGAAGCTGGGTCGCACGCTTGGTGCCGGCCAAAAGGTTCTTGCCGTCCTCGGAGGTGATGAAGGCGGTCAGCGCCTCGGCACGGCGGGCCACCATCAACAGATCGTCGGCCTCCGGCGTCAGCACGGAATCGATGATGTCATGGCGCGCGCCCTGATCGCGCAGGTAGACCTTCAGGCGGTCATGGAAGAAGGACAGGAGGTCGGCGGTGTAACGTCGCGCTTCACTCTTCATAAATGCTGGACGTTCGGCCTCACTAAACCCGTAACCACCACCGGAGTTCGCCACGCAAAGCTCCAGGAAGGTCTTCCCCACATACCCTCCGCCGAAGTTCTCCGGCAGTGATATGGGAGCCAAGAACGCCGATGCCGCCAATTCAAGGAGCGGAAGACGGATGCCCTTCTCGAGGATCACGCGCACCACGCCGAGCGCCGCACGGCGCAGCGCATAAGGGTCCTTCGAGCCGGTCGGCTTTTCGTCGATGGCCCAGAAACCTACGAGCGTATCAAGCTTGTCGGCAAGGGCCACCGTGATCGCGACCTTATCGTCCGGCACGCGGTCGGACGGGCCTTGCGGCTTGTAGTGATCCTCGATGGCGGTTGCGACGGAGCCGTTCTCGCCCTGCAGCAGAGCGTATTTGCGGCCCATGACGCCCTGCAGTTCCGGGAATTCGCCGACGGCTTCGGTGCGAAGGTCGGCCTTGGCCAGCACGACCGCGCGGTCGACCAGTGCCGCATCGGCGCCGACGATCGGGGCAAGTTCCTTTGCCAGCGCCCGGATACGGGAAACGCGCTCGCCCTGCGTGCCGAGCTTGGCATGGAAGGTGACGTTCAGAGCGTCGAGCTTGGCCATGCGCTGGTCGAGCGGCTTCTTAAGGTCGAGACCGAACTTTTCGGCGGAAGCCTTCAGCGTTTCCAGATCCGGCAGGTCGCCCTGGTCGCGCTTCCAGAAATGCAACGCATCCGAAAGGCGGGCGCGCACGACCTTGCCGTTACCATGCATGATCTCCTTGCCGCCATCCTTCGCCTCGATGTTGGAGACGAGAACGAAATGGTTGGAGAGGCCCTCGGTCTCGCCATGCGGGCGGGTGACGAAGCACTTCTGGTTGGTCTTGATGGTCAACCGGATGATTTCGGCCGGGATCGTCAGGTAGTCCGCCTCGAAGGTGCCGAGCAGCACATGCGGATATTCGACGAGGCCGGACACCTCTTCCAGCAGGCCTTCGTCCTCGACCAGATCGAGGCCGTTGGCGAAGGCGAGATTGGCGGCGTCCTGCGCGATAATCTGCTTGCGGCGCTCGGCATCGAGAATGACCTTCGCCTTTTCGAGGCTCGCGACGTAATCGTCGAAACGGCGAACCGTGATGGCGGCCGGCGCGTGGAAGCGGTGACCATAGGTGACGTTACCGGCGGTGATGCCGTCGATCTCGAAGGGAATGACGACGGTTTCGTCGTGATCGGAGCCGAAGGTGCAGACGATGGACTGCAGCGGACGCACCCAGCGCAACGCTTCCGTGCCCTTGCCCTCGATCCCGCCATAGACCGAACCCTTCGGCATGGAGGCCGAACCGGACCGCATGGATTTCGGCCAGGGGAAGGTGCGGATGATGCCGGGCATGACCTCGGCGATGATTTCTTCCGCCGCGCGGCCGGGCTTTTCGAGATAGGCGACGTAGAAATCGCCCTTTTTCGGATCGGTCTTGACGGTTGCCTGATCGATGGAGGTAAGGCCCGCGCCGCGCAGGAAGCCATCGATGGCGGGCTGGGGCGCGTTGACGCTCGGGCCCTTCTTCTCTTCACGGATATCGGCGGAACGAGCGGTCAGGCCGCGAATGTCCAGCGTCAACCGGCGCGGCGTCCAGTATTCGCGCGCGCCCTCGTAACTCAGGCCCGCTTCGACCAATGCATCGGTGACGAGTTTCCTGAGGTCGCCGGCAGCCTTGCGCTGCATACGGGCCGGGATTTCCTCGGAGCGGAGTTCGAGCAGAAGATCGGGCATGGGACTGACTTTATCTTTGTTGCTTAGGCTGCGGCGGACTTAGCAAGCCCGGCGCAAAAAGTCATCCATGCAATCGCGGCAAAATGCGCGATCGGTTCAAGCAATAAAGCTTATCGGCTACGCTGCACTCATCACCGGAATGGCCGCGATCTCCTGCGCCTTTGTCATCGCCGCCACCTTGAGATCATGGCTCGTCTGAAGGTTCATCCAGAATTGCGGCGTTGTATTGAAAAAGCGCGCCAACCGCAGGGCGGTATCGGGCGTCAAGGCCGTCTGTTCGGCAACCAGCCGTTCGATCCTCGTGCGCGGCACATTGAGTTTCCTCGCCAAGGCGCCAGCACTCATGCCCAGAGGCAGGAGGAATTCATCCCTTAAAATCTCTCCCGGATGCACCGGGGGCAATTCTGCGACCATGTCCCGTCCTTCCGTTGTTTCAATGATAGTCGACGATCTCGACATTCTCGGCACCTCCGTTCACCCAGACAAAACAGATGCGCCACTGATCGTTGATGCGAATGGAATGCTGCCCCCGTCGGTCGCCTTTCAAGGCTTCCAGCCTGTTTCCCGGAGGACTGGCAAGATCGTTCAGAGCGAAAGCGTTATCGATCAGGGTCAGCTTCACGATGGCACGGCGCAGAAGATCGGCCGGAAATCCTTTCGGCGCTTTTCCCGACGCGACCGCCTCAGTCAATGCAGAAGCATAAGACCTTATCAAGACGCTCTCCCAACCCGTTCAGAATGTATCATGTCGCGATACAAAACTCAACGCGATTGGTATCGGCTCAGTAGCCTACCACCCGCCGCCGCCGCCGCCACCACCACCGCCGCCGGAAAAACCTCCCCCGCCTGAGGAAAGACCCGACGACGAGCTTTTCGGTGGATCGGGAAGGGTTGAGGCGATGGTCGAGGCCATGGATGAGGAGAAACCACCGATGCGGCCACCGAAATCGCCGGGGCTTGCGCCATGATACCAGGCCGGCTGATAGGCGGCAGCCCCCGCCTCTGCCGTCGCGAGCCATGTCTCGAAGGTGCGCGTCCACGGCTTTTCCACGCCGAGCGCCACCGCATAGGGCAACAGCGTTTCGAAATGCTGCGGCGACATCTTCGGCGCGCCCTGCATGTTCATCCGGTCCTTTTCGGCGAGCGTCATGTAGATGCGCAGGCCCTCGATGCCGTCCATCAGCTTGCGGCCGAGCGGCGTCGGTGCGCTCATCAGGAAGAAGAAGAGCGCATTGACGAGCACCACGCCGCCAATGGCTGCGAGCACGCCGATCTGGTGGCTGTCCTCCAGTTCCACGAAGATCGCCAGCAGGAAGCTGGAGAAGACGGCGAACGCCACGGCGGAGATCGCCGCCAGCCCGATAATCGAGAATATGCGGACGGGAAGCGAGGCGCCCCGGCGCAACCCCTTGCCAAGCCTGACCGCAAAGCCGCCGAGAAAGACCGCGAAGAAAATCGGCACGAACATCATGCCGATGGTCTCTTCACTCAGATCGCCGAACATCAGCAGTGCGACGAAGACCGCGCCGCTCAGCACCACGCCGCCGAAGATATAGCCCGAGTTTGCACGGTAGTACTTGCCGCGATGTTCCTTCTCGATGGCCGAGCGGAACTTCTGTCCGACCGACTGCACGCGCCGGCCATTAGCCTTGTCGATCACCAGTTCCGAACCTGGTTCGCCCACTTCCGCGAGCAAGGTTGCCTGCCCTGTCGGAAGCTTGCCCTCCAGCGGCTTGTCCGTCCGGCGGATGACGATGGATTTCTCGAGATCGTCGAGGACGACATAGCCTTTCACCGCCAGATCGAGGGCGGAAGCGGATAACGCCGTCCAACCCGCGCCGGAAAAGCCCTTGTTGTCGATGTAATTGACGAGCGCCGGGGAAATGCCATCCGGCGCATCCCAGCGCGGCACGATGACGCCGCCGGCCGGATCACGCCCCACCGCCAGCCATGAGCGCAGGTAATAAACGAAGACGAGGGAGAGCCCGCCGAAGCCGATGATATTGGCGAGATTGTCGCGCAGCAGCCACCAGAGGTTCTGCTCGCCGGACGGCGCGGCGACCGCGCCTTTCGGCAGGCCGACGACGATGGTCAATCCCTGCTCGGGCAGAAGCCGGGCGGTGGTCTCGAAATAGACGCCCTCGCCCGTTCGCAACATTCGCGCGTTGCGATCCGTCGCGCCCAGATACCCCGTGTAGTAGGCCGTTTCGGTCGGCTTCACGCCTTCCGGCAAAACGACGGTGGCCGACGCTTCATTGATGGGAAACCGCCAGCCATTGCCGGTCACGTTCCAGTAGAGTTCGTCGTGATCGTCGAAATAACGGATCTGTCGGGCGGTGCGGTAGGCGATGCGATAGGTGTAGTCGCCGGGAGCGAGAAAGGTGTCGGCGGAACCGGCATAGATGCGGATGCCGCCTGAGATGTTTTCGGTGTGCCAGGCTTCCGTCTCGCCATCCCGTTCCACCGACAGGAGTTCGAAATCGACCTTGGTGCGGCGTCCCTTCGCGTCCTCGGCGTAAAGCGGAAAATCGCGGAAGATGCCGCGGCGGATCTCATTGCCCTCGGCTCGGACCGTGATGGTTTCCGTGACCTCGAGGCCGGCATCCGCGGAAACGACGATTTGCGCATCGTAGCTGCGGATGAATTCCGCTGCCGCGGCAAGGCCGGGCGAGAGCGCGAGCAGGCAGGCGAAGCCGAAGGCGGCGAGCAGGCGAACGGACATTACCGAGGCTCCGAAGCGGCTTCAGAACTTCACTGTCGGCACGGCGCGGTCGGCCTCGTTGGCAATCTCGAAATAACCCGCTTTGCCGAAGCCGAAATTGCGGGCGACGAGGTTGGACGGGAAGCTGTCGACCTTGACGTTCAGATCGCGGGCGGCGCCGTTATAATAGCGGCGCGACATCTGTATCTCGCCCTCGATGGTCTCCAGCGACTTCTGCAGTTCGAGGAAGTTCTGGTTGGCCTTGAGATCGGGATAGGCTTCGGCAAGCGCGATCACCCGGCCAAGCGCCTGACCGAGCAGGCCTTCCGCCTGGGCACGACCGGCGACATCGCCCGAGGGCACCGCCTGCGCCCTGTTGCGCAGTTCGACCACCTCTTCGAGCGTGCCCTTTTCATGGGCGGCATAGCCCTTCACCGTCTCGATCAGGTTCGGGATCAGATCCGCGCGCCGCTTCAGCTGCACGTCGATACCCGACCATGCCTCCTCTGTCATCTGCCGGGATTTGACGAGGCCGTTATAGACATAGACAACGTAAAGGGCGACGGCGGCAAGAATAACGAGGATCGTGAACATGAAATGGGGCTCCCAGCTTTGACGGGCGCAGGTTAACCGGTTGCACCGTCAAAGTCATGATGCATCGAACGGTCGCGCCAAGAATGGGACGGAAGTGTCGGCGGCATGCCAGCGTGTGTCGAGAAGACCTAGGCTTCCTGCGCGGCAGGCCTGATCAGCCAGTCGGGCTCGTAAACCTCCATGCCGATCTCCTTGCGCCACCTGCCGAACGACGCGATCCACGCGCTCTCGGCATCCAGCGCAATAGCAAAGGGGAGATAGCGTGCATAAGTTTCGACCGACATCGCGGGACCCGAGATTTCGCCCAGAATATAGCGGCGCAGGAGGAAGACGTTGTCGCGCAATTGCCTCTGCTTGGAAGAGGGCACACGCCGAAGCAGGGAGACCACGACCAAACCGATGACATGCAAACCGATTGCTATCGCATATGGTCGTTCATCAGCTCCAAGCGGATAGCCGGCAACGTAGATCAACGCCCAAACTGTCCCGATAGGCACGCCAATCGCCAAGCTTAAGTTCTGCTTGAGGCGTTCCCTCTCGCTTGTTGGACCAGGTAAACTCGATGGGCGCAATATCTTGGTGAGGGCAACAAGTGGCAGGACCAACAACATGCAGCCTGCGAATGTAACGGTCAAAAGGCCTGCGAAATAAGCGGTGACAGCGCCCGAGGCCACGATGCAAAGCATTGTGTAGATGGAGTTGGCGGCTCTCTGACTGTCGTACTGTCTGTACTCGCGATCAGCCGCATTGAGCAGTTCCGGCCCCACCCCATCAAAGACGTCGAAAACGCGACGGAAGCCCCCGTGGCTTGGTGCCTTGAGAATACGGTTTCGTACTATACCTGTCGAAGAAACGGAGCCGGGCAGCAGTCGCGAGCCGAGCTTTCTCTCGTCCTCCGGCATCGGATCGCCTACCGCCCTGAGATCATAATCAAGCCCGGAAATGCGGAAATTGCCCTCAATCGCCAGCTTGCAGACGCAAGCCCGAAATGCAGGCATGCTTGCCCGCTGTTGCCAGTCGTAGGCGATGAAGGCAGCAACGGTAGGCGATACCTTTTCAAAAACTCCCGTATCGAGTTTCGAAGGCGGCATTCGCGTCGACTGGTAATAGGCCAACACGATGACAAGCAGATACGACAATGCAATCAACGGCCCAGCTAGACTGAAGAAAACAAGCACCTTGTCGGTTGCCCACCAATATACAGCATCGGCGGCCGTTGCTGCGGCAAAGGTTCCCAACGGATATTCGATCTCCAAGTCAAGCGGCGTGCGATCAGCGTTTCGCGTATTGAAGGAAATCAGAAATTCGTTCGGCCCCATGCTCCTGACTTCGTAGCCCAGATCGGCACTACCGCTCGAAAGGAGTTTTCCGCCCGCCGGCACGGTCAACTTGACCTTTTTCTCCGCGCGAAGGTCGTGGATGCTTCCCAGATAAGCAGGCAGAGCAAGGATCTGACGCCCCGCCTCCTCGCGCACCAACCTGCCGAGCCGGTACTCGATCCCGATCTCGTTCATCCCGACCGGCAGGTCCGGACTGCAACGCTTGCAATGTCTCTCGCCGATATAGATCGAGCGGCCCCGGACTCCATTTTCGAGGGAGTAGTGTTCGTCACGCCCCTCGCGGCGCGCGGCCAACAACAGGAAGTCTCTCCAATGGGCGCCCCCCTCCCCGTCGACGAAACGCTGGGGTATGTCGACATAGACACCGCCGTAATTCTGCGGAACCAGCGCCCTGACGATAAATGTCTCCGACACGCGCGCGAAACCGTCGCGGGACACGGTAACGGTGCTCTCGGCGGAGCGCACGGAGAACTCCTCGTCGAAATCATTGCAGGCGGTCAGAAGCGGCAGCAAGGCGATGAGGAGAAGCCATGCGAAAAGACGTCTCCACTTACCCGGCAGAGTAACGAACGGGGAAGGCTCGGGAAAAGGGGCGTGTTTCAAAGAAGATACCGAATCTATGCTTGAAAGTATGACGGCCGAGAAGACAATGTCTTCCCGGCCGTTGCAACTTGAAATAAGTGTAGATCCGGCCGCGCGAGCGAAATTCGCCTGCCGCCTCTGCCTGTGTCAGGCAGCCTTGCCGAAATTTGCGCCGCCTGCATCCGTGAGCAGGAAGGCCTCGCCGCAGGCCTTGGCGAGCGTGCGGACGCGCAGGATGTAGCTCTGGCGTTCGGTGACCGAGATCACGCCGCGAGCATCCAGCAGGTTGAAGACGTGCGACGCCTTGATGCACTGGTCATAGGCCGGAAAAACGCATTTGTGCAGCATCTGGTTGGCATTGTCACCCGGCGCACCGGCGGCCAGTAGCGCCTGGCATTCCTTCTCGGCATCGATGAAGTGGCGGTGCAGCATTTCGGTGTTGGCATATTCGAAGTTATGACGGGAATATTCCTGCTCGGCCTGCAGGAAGACCTCGCCATAGGAAATCTTTTCGTCGCCTTCGCGGCCGTTGAAGTTCAGGTCGTAGACGTTGTCGACGCCCTGTACGTACATGGCTAGGCGTTCGAGACCGTAGGTCAGTTCGCCAGCGACCGGCGAGCATTCGATGCCGCAGACCTGCTGGAAATAGGTGAACTGGCTGACTTCCATGCCATCGCACCAGCATTCCCAGCCGAGGCCCCAGGCGCCGAGCGTCGGGCTTTCCCAGTCATCCTCGACGAAGCGGATATCGTGCAGCAGCGGATCGAGGCCGATGGCCGCGAGCGAGCCGAGGTAGAGTTCCTGCAGGTTCGACGGGTTCGGCTTCAGGATGACCTGATACTGGTAATAGTGCTGCAGGCGGTTGGGGTTTTCACCGTAGCGGCCGTCGGAAGGACGGCGCGAGGGCTGGACATAAGCCGCCTTCCACGGCTTGGGACCGAGCGCGCGCAGCGTCGTCGCCGGATGGAAGGTACCGGCGCCGACTTCCATGTCGTAGGGCTGGAGAACCGCGCAACCCTTGTCGGCCCAGTAGTTGTGCAAGGTCAGGATCAGGGCCTGAAACGAGCGCTTGGGGTCCATATGCGGGGCGATGGTGGTCTCGGTCATGGGAATTTCGTCCGGAGCTTGTCTTGCAAAGGTGGCCCGTCTGGTGCCACGACGGGGCGAAGGGGTCAAGGATTTTGACCGCAGGACGTCTTATATCAATGCCCGATCAGTGCCGTCGCCTTCGCCCTGATCTCGGCTAGCTCGGCTAGCTGGACCTGCCCTTTGTATTCAGCCTTTCGGGCACGCCAATCGAGGCTCTTGATCTGGTCGGATAGTGCAACGCCTGGTCTCGCGCCTGAAAGCACCACTTCAAAGGGGTAACCCTTGACCCGCGTCGTCATCGGACAACACAGCATCAAACCAGTCTTACCGTTATAAGCCTTAGGGCTAATGACCACGGCCGGCCGATGTCCGGCTTGTTCATGACCAGCCTGCGGGTCGAAATGCAGCCAGACAACGTCCCCTGCTTCAGGCACGTAGGAAGGCCCCATCAGAGCATTTCCTTGCCGACAGGAGCGCCGAAATCCTCCTCGGAATGCAGGTTGTGTTCGGAAATACCGCACAGAAGTTCGTTCAGATCGCAGGAAGTCACCCTCAAGGGCTCAATCACGATCCTTCCGTTTTCCTCACGGACATCAACTTCGGCGTTGAGCTTCAAGTTCGCCGCATCCAGAACCGCAGCCGGAATACGCACCGAAGCACTATTTCCCCACTTCCTGACCGTGACGCGCATTTTCGGAAACCCTCATCGGCTGACGGCACTTACCCTACCACTGAAGAGGCAATGTATCAACATTGTCGATACACATACCATCAACTTAGAGACAGGGCAAGCCAGCCTTCTATTCGTCCTCGTGTCGGACACGGTATTCGCCGGTCTTTTCATCCTTGACCAGCGTGCCATGGGCAGCGTTGCGGCGTTCCTTGTGCACACGCTTCGACTTTGCCGAAAGCTTTTCGGCATCGCTCACGAAACGACGGTAGAACCAGTAGATCCCGCCGGCAAGAACGATGAAAAAGATGATCCGCGACATGTTCCTCCCGCGACGTCAGAGCCCGTAACGGCTCCACAATGCTCTCTCTTCCAGCGTTTCGGCAAGACCGGAGACGGCGGCTGCGGCGATCTCGCCCATGCCGTCGGTCGCGACGGAAACACCCGGCACACGCCGGCCGAAGAAATCGCGGGCGCCGGAGACGAGTTCGAGCTTGGCATCCTTGCCATAGCGCTTCTTGATCTCGCTGCGCATGTCGCCCAGGCTGTCGACGAGGCCGAGTTCGAGTCCGCGCCTTCCGGTCCAGAAGAGGCCGGAGAAGAGCGAGGGATCATCGGACAGCACGCTGCCGCGGCGGTCTTTCACCATGTCGATGAAGACCTGGTGGATCTCGATCTGCAGCGCCTTCAGGTATTCGATATCGCTTTCCTTTTCCGGCTTGAAGGGATCGAGGATCACCTTGTTCTCGCCGGCGGTGTAAACACGCCTTTCGACACCGATCTTCTTCAGGAGTTCCGGGAAACCGAAGCCGCCGGAAACGACGCCGATGGAACCGACAATGGAGGTCGAATCCGCGATGATCTCATCGCCTGCCAGCGCGATCATGTAGCCGCCGGACGCCGCGACATCCTCGACGAAAACGAGGACGCGCTTGTGCTTTTCCTCGGCCAGCGCGCGGATGCGATCAAAGATCAATCGCGACTGCACCGGCGAACCGCCGGGCGAATTGAGCGACAAGGCGACAGCGGGGCTGTCCTTCTTCGAGAAGGCCTTTTCCAGCATGGGAGCGACGCTCGCAAGATTGAGATGCGGCTTGAACTTGCCGCCCCCGCTCATGATCGCGCCGTGCAGACGCACCACGGGAATTACCACGCTATCGTTCCGAAACCTCTTCGGCAAAAGGCGCTTCAACCATCCGGCCATCAAAAATCGCTCACTGTCCTGTTACGTGCTTCGACACATGTAGGAAGATTGGCGGCAGGCGCAATGCCTGTCCGTCCGGTCGCTTATCGTCGAAAGCACCAGCCGTCAAATCCGCAGGGGAAAGAGGTGGAGAAGGCGGTCAAAGTTGGGGACACTTCTTCGAAACGGCACGAAATCCGGGCCGACTTCCTCAGCCCCGCGGATAGGCGGCGCGGCCGTTGTTCAGATCGTCGACGAAGGCGGAAAACCTGTGGCTTTCGGGGTCATCATGCATGAGAAGCGGCGAGCGGAAGTTCAGCCGCGCGCGCGAACCCTTGATGGCGGTGACGAGGATGCGCACCGCATTTTCTCCGGCCCGCGGATAGACGGGGGTGATCTCCAGTCCGCCGAAGCGCCGGCCGCAGGCGGCAATGATCTCGGCGACCGATTGCGGGCGGGCGATCAGCGACAACTGCCCTCCCGGCACCATGATCGCGCCCGCCGTCCTGATCCAGCTTTCGAACAGGCCTTCCGTCATCGCATGCGCTTCCGCCTTCAGGATATCCGGCGTCTTGCGGTCTCCGGCATCGTTGAAGGGCGGGTTCATGATGACATGGTCGAAACTGTCATCGGAAAGACCCGCCGCGACGCGCGCCCGTCCGGTCAGCGTAACATCGGCCTCGATGACCCGAACCCGCCGGCGGAGCGCGGCATTTTCGGGCAGGTCCAGGCTCTTTCTGGCATAGGCAACCATATCCGGCGAACGCTCGACCAGCGTCACCTCGGCATCGTCGAGCCGTGCGGCGACCGCCAGGCCTGCGGCGCCTGCACCGGCGCCGAGATCGGCGAGGCGGAACGGTTTTTGCGCGTCGACCAGGGAGGCCAGCAGCATGGCGTCCATGCCGGCACGGTGGCCCCTGCCCTTCGGTTGCACCAGATGAAAGCGCCCCCGATGGAAGGCATCGACGGTATCGGCGGCCACGCTCGGCACGATTATCGGTCCTCGTCCCGCAATTCGTTGGCAAGGCCTGCATCCACCAGCAGCGTCCGCGCTTCCTCCGCCCGTTCGTCGGCGACGAGCAGACGGCGCGGCAGCATGCCGAGCGACCCCTCCAGAATGCTCATGGCCTGATCGGCGATCATGCAGGAAATGCCCGCGTCCTTGAGCAGACTTTCGGCAAAGGAGAGGAGAACGGCGTCGTTGCTGCGGATAAGCTCGTGCATTTTGCTGGAAACCCCTTTCAAATCGGCGTCACCGACCAATTCGGGACTTGCCGTTCATGCCGCCGCTTTTTATTGTCGCCGCGAGAATTGAACAGGAGTCCGGTACGTTGGGCGTAGTCATACCGCTTGAGGAAAACAAAAACAAACAGGCTTCCATCAAGCCTCTGGTGGACCTGACGAAACCAGGCATGGAACGGGTCAACCAGTTGATCCTGTCGAAGGCCGGTTCCGACGTGCAGATGATTCCGGAAGTCGCGAACCATCTGATTTCGTCCGGCGGCAAGCGGCTGCGCCCCATGCTGACGCTCGCATCCGCCGCCCTGTTCGACTATCAGGGCGACGGCGACGTGAAGCTCGCGACCAGCGTCGAGTTCATGCATACCGCCACCCTGCTGCACGACGACGTGGTGGACGAAAGCGATCTTCGCCGGGGCAAGTCCACGGCCCGGATGATCTGGGGCAACCAGGCAAGCGTTCTCGTCGGCGACTTCCTGCTCGGCCAGGCCTTTCGCATGATGGTGGAAGTGGGCTCGCTCGACGCGCTCGACGTCCTGTCCTCGGCGGCCTCGGTGATCGCCGAGGGCGAGGTGCTTCAGCTTTCCGTCGCCAAGAACATGGAAACCACCGAGGATGACTACCTCTCGGTCATCCGCGCCAAGACCGCAGCGCTCTTTGCCGCCGCGGCGGAAGTCGGCCCGATCATCGCCGGGGCCGACAGGGCCGGCCGCAATGCGCTCAAGTCCTATGGCATGAATCTCGGCCTTGCCTTCCAGTTGGTCGACGACGCCCTGGATTACGGCGGCAAGGCAGCCGATCTCGGCAAGAATGTCGGCGACGATTTCCGCGAGGGCAAGATCACCCTGCCGGTCATTTTGTCCTACCGCCGCGGCACGCAGGCCGAACGGGAATTCTGGCGCGAATCCATCGAAGGCGGGCAAAATGACGACGCGCGGCTCGAAAAGGCGCTCGGCCTGATTACCAAATACGGCGCGCTTAACGATACGATCGCCCGCGCCCTGCATTACGGCACGATTGCACGCGATGCGCTGGCGCCCCTGCCCGATACAGCCTACAAGTCCGCACTGCTGGATGTCATCGACTTCTGCATCGCCCGTGTGAACTGACCTCGCGCGGGATCGAAGCCGTGACATCGCCTTGCGGGGCTGCTTCAAAAAAGCCATGCTGTTGGGCGAAACATGGCGGATCATGGGGCAGACGCCATCCTGCTCGCCTCCTTATCGATTCTTGAAAGGCTCATTCATGCGGCAAAGCTTTGCCCTCCGTCTTCTTACCGGCACGGCGCTTTCGCTCCTGGTCTCGATCATGCAGGCGGGCATGGCCGCCACCACGGCCTTCGCCGAGGATAAGGCTCAGACCGAGACGTTCGATATCGGCAGCGTGGATACCTTTGCCGGCGCGTTCCTCGCCGCCAGGACGGCCGATGCCGACCGCGATTATGCCAACGCCATCGCCTTCTACAAGAAGGCCCTCACCTTCTCGCCCGCCGAACTGGACATCCAGGAACGGCTGATGATCGCGCTGTTCATGAACGGCGATTACGATGAAGGCGTGGCGCTTGCCGAAGAACTGAAGCATGACGCGGCTGTGGATCGGGTGACGTCGGTTGCGCGGGCTCTGCGGGATATCCGCGACGGCAATTACGCCGATGCACAGAAGATCCTGACCTATACCGGACCGAACGATCTCGACCGGCTGATGAACCAGTTGCTGACCGCCTGGGCCAAGGTCGGCGAAGGCAAGGGCAAGGAAGCGCTTGCAATGGTGGAAGGCCTGAAGGGCCCGAACTGGTACGGCATCTTCCAGAATTACAATGCGGGCGCGATCGCCAGCGTGATCGGCGATGTCGATGCGGCGCGGCGCCACTTCAACGAAACCGTGACGGACCGGGCCGGCGGCGCGACGGCGCCCGACACCTTCATGCGCGCGGTCATGTCGCTTGCCGCCCTCGAAGCCCAGGCCGGCAACAAGCAGAAGGCGCTCGACGCCATTTCCGCCGGCGACGAGATGATTACGAATTACGCGCCGTTCAAGGCGCTGCGCGACCGCATCTCGAAGGGCGAAAAGCCCGAGATGCTTGTCAAGACGGCGAGCGAAGGTGCGGCAGGCGTGCTCTTCTCCATCGGCGGCGCGCTCAATAGGGACGGCGCGGAAGACACCGTCATGCTCTATCTGCAGCTTGCGCATGCTCTGGACAAGAACAGCGCCGACACGCTGATCCTGCTCGGCGGTATCTCCGAAAGCGCCAAGCAGCCGGAACGGGCAATCCGTTTCTATAGCCAGGTGCCGGCCTCCTCGCCGATGCGCCGCATCTCCGAACTGCAACTGGGGCTGACGCTCGCAGAGACCGGCAAGGTCGAGGAAGCGCGAAAGCACCTGAAATCGCTGATTGCCTCCGATCCGTCCGATATCCGCAGCTATCTTGCCTATGGCAGCGTATTGTCCGACGCCAAGGACTATGCGGCGATGGCGGAAAACTACGACGAGGCGGTCAAGATCATCGGCAACGCACCGCAGAAGGGTCACTGGTCGATCTTCTTCCAGCGCGGCATCGCCTATGAACGGCTGAAGAAGTGGGATCAGGCGGAGCCGAACTTCCGCAAGGCGCTCGAACTCAATCCGGACCAACCGCAGGTCCTCAACTATCTCGGCTATTCCTGGGTCGACATGAACCGCAACCTGGACGAAGGCCTCGACATGATCCGCAAGGCGGTCGAGCTTCGCCCGGATGACGGCTACATCGTCGATTCGCTCGGCTGGGCCTATTTCCGCCTCAACCGCTTCGACGAAGCGGTGACCGAACTGGAGCGCGCCGTCGAGCTGAAGGCCGGCGACGCCACGATCAACGATCACCTCGGCGACGCCTACTGGCGGGTCGGCCGTCAGCTCGAGGCCACCTATCAGTGGAAGCGGGCGCTGGCCTCCAAGCCCGAGGAAGCCGAAATCCCGAAGATCCAGGCGAAGATCGACAAGGGCTTGCCGCCGATCGAAGCCGATGCGGCCAAGGCGGCCACGCCACCGGTCGAAAAGCCGCCGGAGCCCACTCCCGAGAAGAAATCCTGACACCGTGATCACAGGCAGTCAGACGGATGAGGCGGAGGTCGTCGAGACGGCATCCGCCAAGATCAATCTCGCGCTGCACGTGACCGGGCAGCGCGCGGACGGCTATCATCTGCTCGACAGCATCGTCACATTCGCCACGGATGCCTTCGACCGGCTGAGCTTCCTTCCGGCGGATCGGGACAGTTTTACGCTGGGCGGCCGATTCGGCCCGTTGCTTTCGCCGGAGGCGACCGGCCAGGACGGCAATCTCGTCCTTAAGGCGCGGGACCTGCTCCGCGCCGCGCTCGCAGGGGAAGGCGTCTCCATGCCGCCGGTCGCGATCCGGCTCGAGAAGAACCTGCCGGTCGCGTCAGGCATCGGCGGCGGCTCGGCGGACGCTGCGGCGACGTTGCGCGGTCTCCTTCGTTTCTGGGGCGCCTCCCTTCCTGAAGACGCGCTTTTTGCCCTCGCACTCCGGCTCGGCGCCGACGTGCCGATGTGTCTTTCCAGCCGTCCCCTTCGCGCCCGCGGCATCGGCGAGGACATTGTCGCGCTGCCCGCCATGCCCGCCCTTTCCATGGTGCTCGCCAATCCGATGAAGGGCGTCTCGACGCCGGAAATCTTCCGGCGCCTTCAGGAGAAGAACAATTCGCCCATCGGCGCGACGCCGACCGGCTCCGATACCACCGAATGGATTGCCTTGCTCGCTTCGGCCCGCAACGATCTGGAACCTTCTGCCCGCGCAAGCCTGCCCGAGATCGCCGAGATATCGCAGATGCTTTCGGAAAGCGGGGCTCTTCTCATCCGGATGTCCGGCTCGGGTGCGACATGTTTCGGGCTATATGTCGATCATGCCGCAGCCGAAGCGGCCGCAACCCGGCTTTCGCGGAAGCGCCCCGACTGGTATTTTCAGGCGACGCGCACGGCCTGATGCCGGGGTATTCATCTTCATTCGGGATGCCAAGTTCCCGGTCGTGCCGTCAAGTTTCGGGAGAACCATTGTGAGCCGTATAGACGAGACGCGCCCCTTCATTCCGGTCGGCATTGCGGTCTTGACCGTTTCCGACAGCCGTACGCCGGCCGACGACAAGTCGGGCGACACGCTGGCGGCGCGTATTCTCGAGGCCGGCCACCTTCTGATCGACCGGGCGATCGTGACCGACGACCGGGAGCGCATCTACAGCCAGGTCCATGCCTGGACGCTCTCCTCCGAGATCGACGTCGTCATCACCACCGGCGGCACGGGCTTTACCGGCCGGGACGTGACGCCGGAGGCGCTGGAGCCGCTGTTCGAAAAGAAGATGGACGGCTTTTCCGCCGTTTTCCACCGCATTTCCTACGAGAAGATCGGCACCTCCACCATCCAGTCCCGGGCGACGGGCGGCGTTGCCAACGCCACCTTCATCTTCGTGCTGCCGGGATCGCCGGGCGCCTGCAAGGACGCCTGGGACGGCATCCTCAAGGCCCAGCTCGACTACCGGCACATGCCATGTAACTTCGTGGAAATCATGCCCCGGCTCGACGAGCATCTGAAGCGCGGAAGCTAGAGGCACTTTACGACGAGTCAGGCCCGCGTCTGGCGCGCCACCCAGGACGGAATGATCTCGCTTGCCAGTTGCCGCGGCTTGTGGCCAAGGGCAAGCTGATCCAGTTCCATGCCGGACTTGGCCACGGCGATGGCATGGCGCTTCGGCATCAGCAGACCGTTTTCCAGGGGCGGCAGCCGCCGGCCGATGCGCTGATAGAACGGACGCCGGTGATAACGCGAAGGGGAAAAGCGCGCCGGAACCTTGTAGAGCCCGATATATTCCGCGATCTCGTCGATCCAGCCATGCGCAGGCCGCGCGCCCGGCTCGACCAGAAGCAGCCATTCGCCGCGGGCGGCGCGCAGGACATCCTTGATGTCCCACTGGACATAGAAGCGGCAACCGGCGGCATCGGCGATCCGCGACGTGCCGTCACGCGAACCGTGGTCCAGCACCACCACGTCGCTCACAAGGCCCTCGACCGCACCCGCCACCAGCACGCCGAGCGTTTGCGCCAGCTCGGGTTCCTGATCGCGGCATTCCATAATCACTGTCAGCATCGGCTAGATTTACCGCATCGCACAAGCAATTGCCACAGACCATTTTTCAATTTTGTTCTTGCAATGTTCTCATTTTGACGCTAGGAATTTAATCATCAACGGCGCGCTGCAAGCAGTCGCGAGGAGCAAACATGAACGAGCTGTCTCTTGTGGGGCAGGCTGCTTTCCAGCCTGCCAATACGGCGGATATTGCCGATGCGATGATTTCGGCCTCGGGGCTCAGGATCGAGATCGACCGCCGCCGCGGGCGGGGCGCCGGGATGAACCCTTCCGGCCGCTTCGAGAACCAGGAGCGCGTCGCCTTCGACGATGGCTGGGCGACGCTCGAGGAGATGCCGCCGTTCCGGACCGAGGTGCAGGTGGAAAAGCCGCGCACGGTGATTACCCGCAACGAGTCGCCGGACATTCCCTTCGACCGTTCGATCAATCCCTATCGGGGCTGCGAGCACGGCTGTATCTATTGCTTCGCGCGGCCGACCCATAGCTACATGGGGCTGTCGGCCGGACTCGATTTCGAGGCCAAGCTGTTTGCCAAGCCCGATGCTCCAAGGCTTCTTGAGCGGGAGCTCGCCAAACCCGGCTACAAGCCGCGGACCCTTGCGATCGGCACCAATACCGATCCCTACCAGCCGATCGAGCGGGAATGGCGCATCATGCGGCAGATCCTAGAAGTGCTGGACAAGGCGAACCATCCCGTGGCGATCGTCACCAAGTCGGCGCTGATCCTCAGGGATCTCGATATCTTGTCCTCGATGGCCGAGCGCGGGCTTGCCAAGGTGGCGATTTCCGTGACGACGCTCGACCGCAAGCTGGCGCGCAGCATGGAACCCCGCGCCTCGACGCCGAGCCGCAGGCTGGAAGCGATCCGCGGGCTTTCGCAAGCCGGCGTGCCGACGGGCGTGCTGGTTGCCCCTGTCATTCCGGCACTTAACGATCACGAGATCGAGCGGGTGCTGGATTCGGCCAGGGCCGCGGGCGCCACCGAAGCCGGCTATGTCTTGCTGCGGCTGCCCTATGAGGTGAGCCCGCTCTTCCGTGACTGGCTGCTGCAGAATTATCCGGACCGCTATCGCCACGTGATGTCGCTGGTGCGCTCAATGCGCGGCGGCAAGGATTACGACGCCGAGTTCGGCAAGCGGATGAAGGGCGCCGGTCCCTATGCCTGGCAGATCAGCCGCCGCTTCGAAATGGCCACCAAACGGCTCGGCATGATCCGCCGCAGCATGCATCTGCGCGACGACCTTTTCACCCCGCCGGATGGAAGCGGCGTTCAGCTGTCGCTGCTCTGAAAGGGCCGAGGGCTTCGATTTCTCCGGCCGGTTTCCGGCCGGATGCATGACTTCCGGTGCTATCCGCCGCCTCGCACCGGATGACAGGTCTCCCGGCAACCGCCACGATGGTCCGTATCCCCTGACGGACATCGATGCCGGGGACTTGCAGGAGATCGGGTGGGCGTGCGATTTCTGCCGCATGAAACGCACGCCGCCCGATTCTCCGACCCTTTTCGAAGCGCTTTCCCTCGGTCCGGATTTTTCGATCGAGGCGATGGCGATTAAACAGGGACTATCGCCCGTGGCCGGTACGGACGAGGCAGGCAGGGGGCCCCTCGCAGGTCCGGTGGTGGCCGCAGCCGTCATTCTCGACCCCGGCAACATTCCTTCGGGCCTCAACGATTCCAAGAAACTGACAGTCGCCCAGCGCGAGGCACTGTTCGAGATCATCCTCGAATGCGCCACCGTGTCGATCGCCTCTTCGTCGCCTCGCCATATCGACGAACGGGACATCCGCAAGGCAAGCCTCGATGCCATGCGCCGGGCAGTTGCGGGCCTCGCTCTGCCGCCGCAGCACGTTCTAGCCGACGGACGGGACGTACCCGGTGGCCTCACCTGCAGCGGCAAGGCGGTGGTCAAGGGCGATGCCCGCTCCGTCTCGATCGCCGCCGCCTCCATTCTCGCCAAGGTGACCCGTGACCGCATGATGGCACGGGCAGGCCTCGTTTATCCGCATTACGGCTTCGCCGGACATGCGGGCTATGGAACGGCCCGGCATCGGGCGGCAATCGCCATTCACGGCCCTTGCCCCCTGCACAGAATGAGCTTCAGGCCGTTCAGACCGGACGGAACCGAGGAGACGGAGGCGGGCTGACAGCCACGTTACGGTGACCGAAAGGCAAACTGACGAACGCCGTTTTTCCGGAACTCCATCGGACGATATCGGGACGCTGGCTCAAACGAAAACCGGGGCCACCTTGCGGCGGCCCCGGTTTCAAACATCTAACCCTGAAAGCTGAACTTAGTTCAGGCGCGCCTTCACTTCGCCCAGAGCCCCCTTGAACAGGTTGTCCTGAACGCTCGCATCGGCCTTCTTGGCAAGCACGGTTTCGGCGGCTGCGACGGCGAGATCCACGGCGGCTGCACGAACGGCATTGACGGCGTCCGTCTCAGCCTGCTTGATCTTCTGTTCGGAAAGCGCGTTGCGGCGGGCAACGAACTCCTCGGTCTTCACCTTGGCTTCTGCGGTCAGGGCAGCGGCTTCGCGCTCGGCAGCGGCGACGATGGCCGCAGCCTCGGCTTCGGCTTCCTTGCGCTTGCGCTGGTACTCGGCCAGCACGTGCTGGGCCTCTTCACGCAGGCGCTTCGCTTCGGCAAGCTCGTTGCGGATCTTGTCGGCGCGCTCGTCGAGAGACTTTGCGACCATGCCCGGAACCTTCAGATAGACGATCAGGGCGAAGAAGAGGAGAAGGCCGACGAAGGCGAAGAAAGTAGCATCGAAATGCATGGTCATGCCCCCTGCTTGGCTGCAGCGCTGACGGCAGCCTTGATGTCGGCCGCGGTTGCCTTGGCACCGATGAGCTGCTCGACGATGGCTCCCACGGTATCCACGGCAATCGTATCGACCTCGGCAAATGCCTTGGCCTTGATGTCCGCGATGCGGGTTTCGGCTGCGGCAAGCTTGCCAGCGAGTTCAGCCTCGACGGCGGCGCGATCCGCATCGGCCTTTGCCTTGGCGGCGTCGCGGGCGGAGCTGGCGATCTGGCCGGCCTTCGCCTTTGCGGCGCTGAGTTCGCGCTCATAGGTTTCGATCGCCGCATCGGCCTCGGACTTCAGCCGCGAGGCTTCGTCGAGATCCTGCGCGATGCGATCGTGACGATTTTCCAGAATGCCACCAACGCGCGGCACGATGACCTTCTGCATGAGCACGTAGAAAAGGCCGAACGTAATCACCAGCCACAGAAGCTGCGACGGATAGGTCGTCTGGTCGAATGGCGGGAATACGCCGCCACCATGACCCGCTTCGCCGGGAACGCCGGTCTCCGTGTGGGTCTGGCCCTCTGCCGGTACTTCCTCGGCATAGGCGGGGGTCACAAACATGCTCACCTCCAGGTGTACTCTCAAATGCTCAAGGATCACGGACGCCGGACGGCGCGCCGTGATCCCAAACTCCGGCCGTTATCAGACGGCGAACAGGAGGAGGAGAGCGATGAGCAGCGAGAAGATGCCCAGAGCTTCCGTAACGGCGAAGCCGAATACCAGACGGCCGAACTGGCTGTCAGCGGCAGACGGATTGCGCAGAGCGCCGGACAGGTAGTTGCCGAAGATGTTGCCGAGGCCCAGAGCCGTGCCGGCCATGCCAAAGCAAGCCAAACCTGCGCCGATGAACTTTGCTGCTTCCGCTTCCATGAATGAACTCCTTCGAGATGGTTGTTGCGGCAAATTACTGACGCCGGATGACGCCAATGTCGGTTATCCTTAGTGCCCGCCGGGGTGAATTGCGTCGTTGAGGTACATGCAAGTCAGTACCGCGAAGACGTAAGCCTGCAGGAAGGCGACGAGGAACTCGAGACCGGTCAGGGCGACGGTCATGATGAGAGGCAGGATCGCGCCACCGATGCCGACCGCGCCCAGCGCGCCCAGCGAGGCGACGAAGCCCGCGAAAACTTTCAGCGTGATGTGTCCGGCCAGCATGTTGGCGAAGAGACGGACGGAGAGCGAGATCGGACGCGACAGGAACGAGATGATTTCGATCATGACGACCAGCGGCAGAAGCAAACCGGGAACCCCGCTCGGCACGAAGATCTGCAGGAAATGCAGGCCGTGCTTGTAGAAACCGTAAACGAGGACCGTACCGATGACGAACAGAGCCAGCGCGAAGGTGACGATGATCTGCGAGGTCACTGTAAAGAAGTAGGGCATCATGCCGAGCAGGTTCGCGGTCAGCACGAACATGAACAGCGAGAAGACCATGGGGAAGAACTTCATGCCGTGGCTGCCGGCGCCTTCGCGCAGCATCGAGGCGATGAACTCATAGGACATTTCAGCGACCGACTGCGCACGGCCCGGGATCAGGCCACGGTTCGAGGTCGAGAAATAAAGGAAACCCGAAGCACAGGCGACGGTCGCGACCATGAAGAGCGACGCATTGGTGAACGAAAAATCAATTCCGCCGAGTTCGATCGGCACAATCTTCTGGATCAGGAACTGATGAGTCGGATCGTTTGACACCTTATGGTCTCTTTCGCTTTAGCCCGCATGGGCGGGGATCTGCCTGACTTGCGCTCCAGCCGGCCTCAGCCGTCGTTACGCCCATTCTTCGTCTGCCCACCGCGATCCGCCGGATGGGGCGTCGAAACGACACCCGCCGAACGAAGCACGTTCAACACACCGGCACAGAAACCGAGCAGCAGCAAGATAATCATGCCCCACGGCGCCGTGCCGACAAAACGGTCGAAGAGATAGCCCAGAATGGCACCGACGACGATGGCGGAAATGAATTCGCTCGAAAGCTTCATGGCCTGAGCATAACCCTTGCGGCTTTGCTCGGCACTCTGCTCCGCGGCTTCGTCACCCCTCGCCTCGGCTCCCCGCTTCGCCAGTTCGGCGGCAAGGCGCCTGCGACGCTCTTCCAGACCTTCCCGATCGTCATCCGTCATGGCTTCCTCCGTCCGTTCTCCGAGTCAGGCAGCCGCTTGGCCCGCCAGGAACACAAGAAACGGCAGGAAAATGCCCTTCCGGCCCGTTCTGAAGTCGGGCGCACCATAATTTTGAGAGCCCCCATAGTCAAGGCATTGAGGGCCCAAGTTTCACCACAAATTAACCGGGGAAAATCATAGACTTAAGTCGCAAGTACCGATTTGGGCTGCATGACGGCGGTCAAACCGGGTCACTTGGCCGCGGAATCGGCGGGCGGGCGGGCCGAAATGACGCCCGGCTCCGCGAGGATCAGCTCCAGCCGCCGCCATAGGTGCGGTAGAAGACGTGCAGGCCGATGCGGCCGACCTTCTTCATGGTGCGGGCCCAGGCCGGCCTTACATAAAGAGCGTGATAATGGGTCGCCGAACCGACTTCCTTCAGCCAGATCTTGCCGGCCGTGACCGCCAGCGCCACTTCGCGGGCCACCTTCCAGTGGTACTGGGAGTTCACCCGGTCCTTGATGTTGTCGCAGGCGAAGGAAAACTGGCATCGATTGCGCCAGTCCTCGTTCTGATAAACCACGCCGCAGATGGTGTCCGGATAGGCCGGATTGCGCACGCGGTTCAGAATCACCTGGGCGACGGCCGCCTGTCCCTTCACCGATTCTCCGCGCGCCTCGAAATAAATGCCGGAGGCGAGGCATTGCTGTTCGCGGGCGGAAAACACGGAAGGCGGCAGAACGCTTGCGGCCCAGGCGTGGTCATCCGGTCCGATCTGGGGCACGAAACGTCCCTCCTGCCGGTCCTTCAGGATCGCGTCGAAGGGCGAGACCCGGGCATAATCGGGATCGGAAGGCGCATAGGCGGTCGCCAGCACGTCGGCGTGGCGATTGGTCACGAGGCCAGCCAGCATGCTCGGCACGCCAGGATCGTATTTCGGCTCTTTCTTCTTGAAATAGAAGCTGGCGAGCTCGACCGGCTTGCCCTTCGGCTTGACGAAGGCCGTCTCTTCCGACGGTCGCTTGCGGGGATCGAGCAGCGAACTGGTGCGTTTCAGGACGGAGCCGGCAGTGAAAGCCCTCGGCGGCAACATCGGTTCGATTGCGACGACGCGGCCCTTTTTCAGCGCGCGCGTCACCCGCTCCTCGTCGGGTCGCGGGTCAGCGACCTTCTTGCCGCCGTCGAAGGCGATCTTCCGGCCATCGGGCAACAGCATGCCGCTCTCTTCGGACAGGGCCGACGAACCCGTTTCGGCGAAGGCCAGTTGGGCCTGATGCAGCGAGCCGGCAGGCGACGCAGTCAGCACCATGCGCCAATTGGCAGAGCCCCTGTCCTGGCCGGAGATCAGGCCGGCAAGATCGCCCTGCGCTGCGATGGACGGGAAGGCAAGCCAGGAAACCAGACCGAAGACGACAGGCGAGGCCCATTTATCGAAACGGGAACGGGACAGCTTCAACAGACGGCTTTTCGAACGCAAAACCGGTACTCCACACGTGACCACGGCTACATTAGAAAAACATCTCGCATTAACCTTGATGCATGGTTAACGGACGCCGGCGCGGTCGCCCGTTCCGGCACGAAAAAGGCCGCCGGAAACGACCGGCGGCCTGACATTTTCGTGATTGGCAAGGATGCCTCAGATGATGACGTGAGAACCGAGCTCCACCACGCGATTGGCCGGCAGCCGGAAATAGTCCGAGGGGTCGGCTGCCGCATTGGCAAGCGAAATGTAGAGGCGGTCCTGCCAGTAGGGCATGCCGGACTTGGCGTCGGGCACCAGCTTGCGTCGCCCGAGATAGAAGGAGGTCGACATGATGTCGAACTTCAGACCGCCGCGGCGCAGGCTGGCGAGCGCCTTGGAGACGTTCTGGGTTTCCATGAAGCCGAAGCGGATCTCGACGCGGCTGAAGCGCTCCGACAGGTTTTCCACCACGAAGCGTTCGGCGGGTGTGGCGCGCGGCCGGTTCACCGTCCTGATGGTCAGGATGATGTTGCGCTCGTGCAGAACATGGTTGTGCTTGAGGTTATGCAGCAGCGCGGCCGGTGCGGTTTCCGGATCGCTGGTCAGGAAGATCGCTGTGCCGGGAACGGCAACGGGTGCATGTTCGCTCTTCTTCTCGATGGAGACGATAAAGGGCTGGAGCGGCACGTCTGCATGGCGCGTCTTGGCGAACAGGATCGAGGTACCCCTGCGCCAGGTCCACATGACGACCGTGAAGCCGCCGGCAAACAGCACGGGCACATAGCCGCCATCGTGGATCTTCAGCATATTGGCGCCGAGGAAGACGAGCTCCAGCGCGAGCAGCGGCAGCAGCGAGACAGTCGCCAGCGCCGGCGACCATTTCCAGCGGGTGCGGACGAACTCGAACGCCATGACGGTGGTCACCACCATCGCGCCGGTGACCGAGATGCCATACGCGGTGGCGAGCGCCTCGGAGCTTCCGAACAGCAGGACCAGGGCCAGGACACCGAAGAGCAGCAGCGCATTGACCGACGGCAGATAGATCTGGCCGGTATGGGTCTCCGAGGTGAACATGATCTGCATGCGCGGCAGGAAGCCGAGATGGATCGCCTGGCGCACGAGGGAGAAGGCGCCGGTGATGACCGCCTGGCTGGCGATAATCGTCGCAGCCGTCGCCAGAATGACGACCGGAAGCAGCGCCCATTCCGGGAACATCAGGTAGAAGGGGTCCGAAATGGTCTCCGGGTGCTTCATGACGAGTGCACCCTGGCCGAGATAATTCAGCACCAGCGCCGGAAAGATCAGCACGAACCATGCCCACTGGATCGGGCGGCGGCCGAAATGCCCGAGATCCGCGTAAAGTGCTTCCGCCCCCGTCACCGTCAGAAAGACGGCACCCAGCACCACGACGCCGAGGAATTTCTCGCGGAGCATGAAATCGATCGCGTACCACGGATTGAAGGAGGTGAGGATGGAGAAATCGTCGGCAATGTGCAGAACACCGCCTGCTGCCATGACGAGGAACCAGAGCGCCGTGATCGGGCCGAAGAAATTGGCGACGGCTCCCGTGCCATGGGATTGCACCGCGAACAAGCCGATGAGGATTCCGACCGAAATCGGCACGATGTAGTTCGCAAGGTCGGGAGCCACGAGCTTCAGGCCCTCGACCGCCGACAGCACCGACAAGGCGGGCGTAATCATCGAATCGCCGAGGAAGAGCGCGGCGCCGACCAGTCCGAGAACCATCAGGACGGCGCCATGCCCGCCGGCATTCTTGGACAGAAGGGCAAGCAGCGACAACGTGCCGCCCTCGCCTTCGTTGTCGGCGCGCAGCAGGAAGAGCACGTATTTGATCGTGACGATGATCGTCAGCGACCAGATGATGAGCGAAATCAGGCCGATGATCTCGACGCGCGTGATGCCGTCATGGCCGATCGGCTTCAAAGCCTCGCGGAAGGCGTAAAGGGGACTCGTCCCGATATCGCCATAGACGACGCCGACCGAGCCGAGCGCCAGCGTGAACAGACTTCGCCAGCTTTTGCTCTGGTGCGGATTTTCGCAGTTTTCCTGGGTCATAGGGCAACCAGGCTCGTCAGAGCCAGCCTTTCCAGCGGAAGAACAAGAAGGGGATGATGGCGGACAACAGCATTGCCAGCAAAGCGAGGGCGTAGCCGTAGGTCCATGTCAGTTCGGGCATGAATTGGAAGTTCATCCCGTAGATGGAGGCGACGAGCGTCGGTGGCAGGAAAACCACGGACGCAATCGAGAAGATCTTGATGATGGCGTTCTGCTCGACGTTGATGAGGCCAAGGGAAGCATCGAGCAGGAAGGTGATGTTGTTCGAGACGAAAGCCGCGTGCTCGGACAGCGACTGGATGTCGTGGGCGACGATGCCGCACAGTTCCTCCGCCTCCTTGTCCTCGCGGACCTTGGGCAGGGACCGGAGGAAGGCGACCAGCCTGGAAAGAGAGACCAGACTGTCGCGCGCCTTGCTGACCAGGCGGTGATGGCTGGCGATATCCAGCAGCTTGTCTTCCAGAAAACGCGGCGGGCGGCGCTTGGCGACCTTGCGATCGACGAATACGGTCGTTGAAAGCTCGTCAAGCCGGGCAACGCCGATTTCAAGCACTTCGGCCGTGCGGTCGACGATCGTTTCCAGCAATCGCGCCATGAGTTCCGCACCCGTCCGGTATTTTCCCGGCATGCGCAGCAGGGCGGAACTGAAAAGCGCGAAAGCCCTCGGCTCCGCATAACGAATGGTGACCAGCCGGTTGCCGGCCAGAATGAAGGCGACATCGGTCAGTTCGGCAAGGACGGCTTCCGCCTTCCACACCAGCGAGGCGGTCATGTAAATGCCGCCGTCCTCGACGTAAAGCCGGCTCGACGGTTCGATGTCCTTCAGGTCTTCGCGGGTCGGCAGCGGAACGCCGAGCAGACGCTCGGCCAATGCTTCCTCGGCAAGATCCGGATGGATCAGATCGAGCCACAAGACATCCGCGTCGAGCGCATGGCGCGCATCGTCGGCCTGGATGACCTCGGCCCTTCCATCCACGTGATAGGCTCTGATCAAGTTGCAGACACTCTCATAGCGCCCCAAAGTCCCCGTTTTGGCCGGCGAGACAAACACCGCTTCCGGAAAAAATGCAAGCGGAATTAACGAACCCACTCTATGTGCGACCTCCGGCCCTGTCATCAGCCGAAAAAGGTCAAGAAGCCGTGTCGCAAATTGACCTGCATCAAAGCGCTGCCATCATCTTCACATACCATTGCGACCGTGGCGGCTGGGTATTTCCAATGGAGGACATGATGAACGAGAGATCGTCGAATTTTCTTCCAAGCCTCTGGTCCGACAGCCCCTTCGCGGATTTGCGCAAGGAGATGGACCAGGCCCTTGAGAGCTTCTTCGGCAAGCGAAGCCTGCTGAGCGGCGCCGAAGGCGAGAAATTCATCGCCCCGTCGATCGATATCGCCGAAAACGACAACGCAATCACGCTGACGGCGGAACTGCCGGGGATCAGCGAGCAGGACGTCGATCTTTCCATCCAGAACGGAGTTCTCACCCTGAAGGGCGAGAAGAAGATGGAAAAAAAGGACGACAAGGACAACTACCATGTCGTCGAGCGGCGCTATGGCAGTTTTCAGCGTTCGATGCGCCTGCCGGCAACAGTCGACGAGGCTGCCGTCTCGGCCAAATTCGAGAACGGTGTGCTGACCGTAACGCTTCCCAAGAAGCCGGGAACGGCTCCCGTGGAGCGCAAGATCGCGATCGAAAAATAAGAAGAGGTCGCGCTAACCCGCCGCCCCTGTCCGCCTGGGGCGGCGGACGAATTACGGAAACCGGCTGCCGGCGGGGCAGCCGGTTTCGTGTTCCCGATTATTCGAAGACGATGGACGGAGCCGCGCGGCCGGAGGCCGACTGCACGCCCTGCCAGACCTTTTCGGCGATCTCCCGGTAAACCCTGGCCTGGGGGCCTTCGGGGTCGGAGACCACTACCGGCGTGCCGGCATCCGAGGTCTCCCGTATGGCGATCGTCAGGGGAACCTCGCCCAGGAAGGGCACGCCGATCTTTTCAGCCTCGGCCTTCGCGCCGCCATGGCCGAAAATGTCGTAGCGCGCGCCGGTGTCGGGCGCGATGAAATAGCTCATGTTCTCGACGATGCCGAGGACCGGCACCTCGACCTTCCTGAACATGTTGAGGCCCTTGCGGGCATCGATGAGCGCCAGATCCTGCGGCGTCGAGACAACGACCGCGCCGGAAAGCGGCACCTGCTGGGCCATGGTCAGCTGGGCATCGCCCGTGCCGGGCGGCATGTCGACCACCAGCACGTCCAGATCGCCCCAGGCGACTTCACGCAGCATTTGCATCAGCGCCGACTGGACCATAGGACCGCGCCAGATCATCGCGGTTCCCTCATCGACCAGGAAGCCCATCGACATCGCCTTGATGCCGTAGTTTTCCATCGGCACGATGATGCGGTTCTCGATCTGCTGCGGGCGTCCGGCGATGCCGAGAAGCCGCGGCATGGACGGGCCATAGACGTCGGCGTCGAGAATGCCGACCTTCAGACCGTTGGCCTTCATAGCCAAGGCCAGATTGACGGCCGTCGTCGACTTGCCGACGCCGCCCTTGCCGGAAGCGACCGCAATGATCGCCGATATGCCGGGGATGTTCTGTTTGGCCGGCCGCTGCGGCGCGCCGGCCGCCGGGCCATGAGCATGGGGATGGCCATGGGCATGGGGTCGGGCGGGCGCGGGCGCCGCCGACGGGGCGCCCGGCTTCTTTTCCGCCGTAAGGCTGACGAGAGCCCCCTTCACGCCCGGCATGGACTTGACGGCACGCTCGGCCGCCTGGCGCAAGGGCTCCAGTTCGCGGGCGCGCTCAGCCGGAACGGTGATGGAAAAATAGACCTTGCCATCGGAAATGAAGACATCCGACACCATGCCGAGTTCGACGATGTTGCGTTCGAGATCCGGGCCGCGAACGGTCTTCAGGGTTTCCAGAACCTGGTCTCTGGTGAGTGCGGTCATGCCATCCTCTTTCGAATTCTCATAAAGCGTAGATAGTCGACCACGCGACCTTCGCCAACCGGCAAACGGCGCGGCATACGCAAAAGAGGATGCGGCAGATGCGCCCCGGTTATCGCTCGAAACGGAAAAGCCGCCGTCGAAGGATGCCTGACCATGACATCTACGACAGCGGCTTGTCCTTGCAGCACCTTTTGTGGGTGCCTTGCAGCGTCCCCTCTGGACTTGCCTATTGCAATGCAGAAACCGTGCCAGTTTTTATGCACGGTAAATTTCACATAAATTTCATGTAGATAACACAAGAACGACAGGCATGGCCGAAAATGCGACCCCGTTGGAATATGCCTGCCGAATGTGCGCCGGCGTGATGCATGGCACAAAAATGCAGCAGTCATTCCACGGTCTGTTGCGCCAGATAGGCTTCGATCCGGTCCGGATCGAAGATCCTGCCATCGAAGAAGCCATCCGGCCCGAGCATCAGTCTGCCTTTCGAGACGCCGACATATTGCGGGGCGGCCAGCGCTCCCTCCACCTTCAGATTGGCGCCGGGCAACGGCGCGAAGACGGGTTTAAGCGCATTCCTGTAGATATCCGGGCGATAGCTGTCACGGGCAACGGCGGCGTTGAGGTCCGTGTGGCGACAGTCACCCCATCGGACCATCTGGCTGTAGAACCACAGCGCGTGGCTCTGCCAGGGGAAGGTCGCGGCACGGCCTTCGAAAAGCAGCAGGTCGCCGACCTCCACCACCTCGCCCGGCGCAATCGCCAACAGACCGGTGAGGCCGGGAAGCAGCAATTCGCCGTCCAGCGCCAGATATTGCCGCGCAGCGAGAATTCCGGCGAGTTCCTCTATGTTGGCCGCGCTCGAACACCATTGAGCGGCGCGGTAAAGGGCGCGCACCAGCGCCTCCAGCGCCAGCCGATTGTCCTCGCTCCACCGCTGCGACATGCCGAGCACCTTGCCGGGACTGGAGGCCCAGAGCGCCGACTTTACGGTAACAATCCGCCCCTGATCGCGTGCGACGATGCGGCTGTTCCAGGGCTCGGCGAGGCAGCATCCGTCGAGACTGCCCTGCTCGAGGGCCTCGCCGATCAATCCGGCGGGCAAGGCGACGATCTCTACGTCCCGGGCAGGATCGATGCCGCAGGCGGCCAGCCAGTATTTCAGTTCGTAGTGACAGCAGGACAGACGATGGGCGACCGCAAGCCGCAGGCGACGCCCGTTCCGATGCCTGCCTTCATTGATCACCGCCCTCAAGGCTTCGCCTGCCCGGCGCGGATCGAGATCCGGCGGCATGCCGGCTTCCGTCAGCCGGCGGTGGAGCGGCACGGAAACCGCAATCGCATTGCCGCCGAGCCCGAGGGCCATCGGCGCGACCAGAGGCACCTCCATCGGCACCAGCGCAAGATTGCAGGCAATCGGCATCGGCGCCGGCATATGGGCACCGTGAAAGCGGCCGGCGCCGACCCCTTCGCGGATCTTTTCCCAGGATGTTTCCCGCACCAACGAAAGCCTCACCCCTTCGTCACCGGCAAAGCCTTTTTCCAGCGCGGCGATCAGGACTGCGCTGTCCAGCAAAGGAAGAAAGCCGAGGACGATTTCGGGCCGGTCAGGCATGGTCGCTGCCCTCCGGCTCACCGACTGCGCCACCAGGGCGCGTTCTCTGCGGGCGGACCCTCGATATCACGGGGGCGGGATTTGTATCTCGATCAACGTCCATGCCCGCATTTCTTGCCGAAAAGCAAATTGGATGCAACGGGAAGCGGGCGGAACGAGCGTTACTTGATGAGGCCGAGCCTAAGGGCCTTGGCCACGGCCTGGGTGCGGTTGACCGTATCGAGCTTCTTGGTCGCCCGATTGAGATAATGATTGATCGTATGCTCGGAGAGCCCGAGGATCTCGGCGATCTCGACACTGGTCTTGCCGGCGGCGGTCCAGTTCAGGCAGTCGATCTCACGCTCGGTGAGCATGTCGGTCGCGCGGTTGTCGAGATCGCGGATCTCGGCCAGGCGATTGTAGATATGAACGGAGAGAAACGTCAGTTCGATCATCTCCGCCGTGGAGAATACCGGCCGGTCGCCACAGAAGGAAACGGCACCGCGCATGCCGGCTGCGTCATGCACGGGGAAATAGGCTCCCCGCTCCATCCGGAAGCGGCTGAAAAGCGTGCGGGAGATTTCCATGGTGCGGGGATCGCGCTGCTTGGCTACATGCTCGATGTCGTAGGTGAAGGGCGTGGTGGAAGTGCGCAGCCGCACGAGCACCGGGCTGGTGGCCAAAAGGGGCGCCTGGTCGTATTCGGTGAGCAGGTCTGCCGGCCAGTTGGTAATGATGGAATTGCTGGAAAGATCGAGAGACGTCGGCGACGGCATGTTGAGAACCATGAACGCCCGGGCGCCATAGGATTCCGTCAGCCTCTTCATGAAACGAAAAACGTCGAACTGGGTCTTGAAGCTGCCGATTTCGGCAACGTAGGCGGCGGTACGTTCGGCAGCGTCGGTTTCAATCTCGGTCATGGCAAATGTTTCTTCGCATGACTCCAGGGACCAGAAAACAACAAGTCTCTCTCCTTAGACGACCAGCCTCTCTCGAACGGAGAGGAACGACGAGCGCAAAACAGCCGGAGGAACCAGCAAGCCGGAAATGAAATAAGTCACCCCTGAAGCCCCGTCATGTTACCTCTGACTGCGGCTCTTATGAAATGCATCTTACACGTTGTAGATTTCCCATTCGAAATAAAGCAAATTCCGAAGGAGGACGTGCGTATCAATGTGCAGACGAATCCGCATTGCCCATTGTCAGGGACATTAGACGCAGAAACCCGGACTAGTCCAGAAGCCAACTTTATTTTACCGTAAACCCCTGTCCATGAAGGCGAAGGTTTCCAAATTGCCGTCAGGCCATCTGGAATCAGGGAGAAAATCGCGTGCCGTCACATCATTCGTTCGCAGGAAATGTTCTGGTCGATCACCGACTGGAGCTTGGAGAAGGACCTGTCTACGACAAGCAGACCCACACGATCTGGTGGTTCGACATTCTCGGCAAGGCGCTCTGGTCCCTGGAGCTTGACACCAATACCGCGACCCGCCACGAGCTCCCCTTCATGGGCAGCGTTCTTGCAATCGTCGATGACGAGCGCCAGCTCATCGCCAGCGATTCGGGGCTCTTCCTGCGCGACAGGGCAAGCGGCGCGCTCACCCCATTCGTCGAACTCGAGCCCGACCGTCCGGGCAACCGCTCCAACGACGGGCGCGTGCATCCCTCGGGTGCGCTCTGGATCGGAACCATGGGCAAGGATGCGGCAGACGGGGCCGGCGCCATCTATCATGTCGCCGGACGCAAGGTGACGCGGATCTTCGACAAGATCAGCATTCCGAATTCGATCTGCTTTTCGCCGGACGGGAAGATCGGCTATTTCGTCGATTCGAAGGTCAACAAACTGATGCGCGTCGATCTCGATCCCGATACCGGCCTGCCGGTCGGAGAAGCGCGCGTTTTGATCGACGGAACGGATCGGGAAGGCGTGTTCGACGGTTCGGTCGTCGATGCCGAGGGGACGATCTGGAACGCCCGCTGGGATGGCGGCGCAATCGACCGCTACGACGCCGAGGGCCGTCATATCGCCCGTTACGAAATGCCGGCCAAGCGGGTCACCTGCCCCGCCTTTTTCGGCCCGGATGCGGACCGGCTGATGGTGACGTCCTGTTGGGAAGGTCTCGACGAGGCCGGACGCACCTCGGACGCCTTGTGTGGCGCAACCTTCGAACTCGGCATTCCCGTGAAGGGACAGCACGCGCCGCGCTTCCGTCTCTGAGACGCCCCTTCAAAGGAGGGCCCTAACCCGGCAAGTTGACGATTGTTCCCTGCTTTCTGGAAAATTTACTTGATTTTCCAAGGGGAACGATTGCGGGCCTCGGACATTTTCCTCTCGAACCGACGCGATCGTTCCGCCTCCGGCACGGTCGCGCCAGTCGCCAAGACCATCTGAGAGGAAAGGTAGGTCCATCATGAAGAAGACCCTCAACACCCTTGCTGCAGCACTGCTGCTCGGCACCACTGCGGTAGCACCGCTTGCTTATGCCCAGGATGCAACCACCCCGGCACCGGCAACCCCGACAGCCCCGGCACCGGATGCGACGGGAAGCGCTCCCTCGACCAACACCATGGCCCCGACGGATTCGACCGCTGCAGCCACGGGTTCCTATCTGACGCAGCAGAGCACGACGCAGATCAGCGCCAACGACTTCATCGGACAGTCCGTCTACACCTCGGGCAATGAATCGATCGGTGACATCAACGACCTGATTCTCGAGGACAAGGGCGGCATCGTGGCCGCAGTGGTCGGTGTCGGCGGCTTCCTGGGTATCGGTGAAAAGGATGTCGCCATTCCTTTCAACAAGCTGACGGTGACCCACGATACCGCAAAGAACGAGGTTCGCCTGACGACGACCGAAACGGCGGAAAGCCTGAAGGCCGCGCCGGAATTCAAGAGCCTCGACCGCACCACCACCTCGTCGACGGTCGATCAGTGACCCGGAACGGGGGAAGTGCGAACATCCGATGGGCGGCGCCAGGTGCGCCGCCTTTTTCGTTGCGCTCTCCGCTGGTGTTCACCGCATCATCTCGGTCTCGATGATCTGCATGAGGCGAGAACGATCCTCCCGTCGCGAGGCATAACCTGCCACGGACAATCCCCGTGCCGGCCGGTAATAGGCGGCCGAGCCCCAGAAACCGATGTGCCAGAAGAACCGGCTTTCGCCCTGGCCGCAGACGAAAATGCCCAACCTGTAATCCGCTCCGCCTTCGTGGGGCGCAGGCTTCAGCATTTCCGCAAGCGTCGCCTCCTGCCGGAAGACGCGCCCTTCGAAGATCGCCGCCATGGCGCGTGCGAGATCCGCAGCCGACATGACAAGCCCACCGCCGCCGTAAAGATCCATTGTCGGATCGAAATGGAAGACGTCCCTCTTGCGGAAGAACTGCCGCCCTTCGAGCGATATTCCGGGCGGTGCCGGTTCGATGGCTTCCCACCATGTCGCTGACAGGCCGAGACGATCGAAGCCGATGCGCTCACGCACCGCCGACGCCAGCGACCGGCCAAGCCGTGTCTCAATGATATCGCCGAGAAGGATATAGCCAGTATCGGAGTAGCGGAACCGCGTTCCCGGAGGGTTTTCCGGTCCGCCGCGGGTCATGCAGAGGCGTACCTGTTCCTCCCGGGTCCAGCGCCGCCCTGGCGCCTCCAACACCAGATCGAGGAAACTGTCATCGGCGTGATCGTAGAGGCCGGCGGAATGGTTGAGCAGATGCCGGACGGTGATCCGGTCGAGATCGTAACCGCCCCGGCGGAGGATATCGGCAATCGCCGGGCTTGCCAGCGTCCCTAGGGGATCATCAAGACCGAGTTCACCCTCCTCCCACATCCTCAGGATGGTGGCCGCGACGAAGGTCTTGGTGTTGCTGGCGCTGCGCATCGGAGATGCCGCATCGAGGGAGAGCCGGGCAGCGGCCGGGGATGCGATCCCCCACACCATACCGCCCTCATGAACCGCAAGCGCCATCGCTGCCGGCTCGCGCGAAAGGCACGCCTCAAGACGGGCGACTGAATCGGGTTTGTCGCCGGAACGTGTCCCTGCCGACTGTTCAAATATGCGAGATCCGCCTTCCATATCCGTCCTCTCCAGGCTCCCGGCGCGATTTCCAGCGCTCGGAGGTGACCACACTAACGCAGCATCTCCCGGATCGTCGCCTGAAAACTGCAGTTCCGATCGACATCGCCGACAGGCTTCGGCCCCCAGGACCCAGGCCGCCCTCGCGAACCCGAAACACGAAATGGTTGCATTTCACATGACTTACATATTGGACGTGATAGATTTGCCGAAACAACCGGGGGGATAGCGATGCGAAGCTTTGCAAAGGCAGGCGGTTTTTCCGTTCATGCGATATCGGGCAACCATGCCGTGCTGCTGGCGATGAACGCCACGGACGCGGCGCGGCGCAACCTTGCCGGCTTTGCCATCGGCGTTGCCCGGCAGAACCGGATCGATTGGTTGCGCGGCTTCAAATTCTTCAAGGCGCTGGTGCCGAACCCACAGCCCGGCGAACGGCGCTCCACCCTCGATCACCCCGTTCAGTCCTTCCTGTGGGGACACTATTCGGCGGAACCGGGACGGCAATATGATTACGTCGTCCGACCGCTCTATTTTCCGGCGGACATGAATCCTGCGGCCCTCGTCGCCGGCACCGATCTTCCCGTTTCCATCCGCACGGAATCCGACACGGATGAAACGCATTCGGTATTCTTCAACCGGGGCGCCATCGTCAGCCAGGCCTTTGCCGACCAGTTCGGCAACAAGGGCCCGACCAACCCCGACGATCCGGAAGACCGGGAGGTGCGCTGGCTGTCGCGCGGGCTGCTGGAGGCAGCGCTCGGCTTCATCGCCCAGGCCAATGGCGCGGGCTATGAATTGCGCTGCTGCTTCTACGAACTCACCTACAAGCCGATACTGGAGGCCCTGAAGATCGCCGCCGGCGCCGGCGCGAAGGTTCAGGTCATCTATGAGGCGGGGCATATCAAGAGCGACGGCAGCTTCGAGGAAACCAGCACCAGCAAGGCGAACGTCAAGGAAGTCGTCAAATACGACAACGTGCCGCGCCTGACCTTTCATAAGCGGACCCGGCATATCTCCATTCCGCACAACAAATTCATGGTGCTCCTGAAGGACGGCAAGCCGCAGCAAGTCTGGACAGGCTCAACCAATATCACGTCGTCCGGCTTTCTCGGCCAGACGAATGTCGGCCATCTGGTGCGGGATGACACTGTGGCATCGGCCTACAATGCCTATTGGCAGCAGGTCGCCACCGACCCCGACCGGAAAGAACTGAAGGCATGGACGAAAAAACACAATGCCGAGCCTTCCGGCGAGTTGCCGGCGAACGGCATCTCCGTTCTGTTTTCGCCGCGGTCGTCCGCGCGCATGCTCGACTGGTACGGCGCGCGCATGGACGAGGCGCAGCGCACCGTCATGCTGACGGCGGCTTTTGGCGTAACGAGGAAGCTCGCCGAACATTTCGACAATGACCGGGACTATCTGCGTTTCCTGCTGATGGAAAAGGAAAATGCCAACGACGAAACTCAGGCGATGCTCAAGCGCGACAGGGACACGCGCATCGCGCTCGGCAAGGCGCTCGGTCGCGATACGATCGGCCGCAAGCTGGATGGCTGGCAACTGGACAAGTGGTTCGCGGACGAGGAACACTACCGCAAGCAGGGCCACATCTTCTATGTCCACACCAAGATCATGGCGATCGATCCCCTGTCGGACGACCCGCAAGTCTATTCCGGCTCCGCCAATTTTTCACCCGCATCCTTGTCGTCCAACGACGAAAACATGCTGCTGATCCGCGGCGACCGGCGCGTGGGCGATATCTACGCAACGGAATTCTTCCGGCTGTTCAACCATTTCTACTTCCGCACGGTGGCCAATGCCGTGGCCTCCCGCAATCCGGGCGAGGATCAGGCGGAGGAAGCCGTCTATCTAGACCCCGATGGCGCGTGGACGGACAGTCATTTCAAGGCCGGCACCTATCATCAGCGCCGGCGCGAACTGTTCGGCGTCAGCCCGACCTGATCCGTCGCGGCTCAGTACCACGCATCCGGCCGCGCACGCATCGTCCGCTCGACATAATCGCGCAGCGCCTCGTCCACGGCGGGGTCCAGAGGTGGCGCCTGATATTCGGCGAGCGTCTTCTTCCACTGCCGGTTGGCGCGGGTCGCCATGTCGGTCGATCCGGCCTCCGCCCATTTTTCAAAGGGCTCGTTGTCCGAGACGGCCGAATCCCAGAACGCCGTCTGATAGTTGCGCATGGTATGGGCCGAGCCGAGAAAATGGCTGCCGGGTCCCACCTCCAGAAAGGCATCCATTGCGAGCGTGTTGTCATCGACCACGACGCCGGCGAGATAAGCATGCAGCGCGCCGCAGAAATCCGTGTCCATGACGAACTTCTCATAGGACATGGACAGCAGGCCATCGACGAAGCCGGCCGAATGCAGGATGAAGTTGGCGCCGCAATGGACGGCCGACAGCATGGACATGACGCCCTCCTGCATGGCCTGCGCGTCCGGCAGCTTGGAATTGGAGAAATTCCCCGCACAGCGCAGCGGCAGTTTCAGCCGGCGGGCAAGCTGGCCGATCACCATGGAGCCAATCGCCGGTTCCGGCGTGCCGAAGGTGGGCGAGCCGGACCGCAGCGACATGGAAGACAGGAAGTTGCCGAAAATCACCGGCGCCCCCTTGCGCTCCAACTGGGTGAGCGCGCAACCCGCCAGCGTTTCGGCATAGGACTGGGCGATGGCGCCGGCATTGGTGACCGGCCCCATGGCTCCGCCGAGGATGAAGGGCACGATGACGGCGGCCTGGTTGGCGCGAGCATAGGCCCTCAGCGCCTTCGTCATGGTGCCGTCCCAGACGAGCGGCGAGTTGACGTTGACATTGCCGAGGATGACGCAGTTCTCCTCGACGAAACCGGCACCGAACAGGATGCGCGCCATCTCGATCGATTCTTCCGCCCGCTCCTCGGCCGTCACCGAGCCCATGAAGGCCCGATCGGAATATTTGATATGGCTGTAGACCATCTCGAGGTGCCGCTTGTTGACCGGCAGGTCGACGGGCTCGCAGATGGTGCCGCCGGAATGATGCAGCCAGGGGCTGGACTGGCCGAGCTTGATGAGGTTGCGGAAATCCTCGATGGTTCCGTAACGACGGCCATTGTCGAGATCCATGACGAAGGGCGAGCCATAGGCCGGTGAGAAGACGACGCTGTTGCCGCCGATCTCGACGTTGTTTGCCGGATTGCGCGCATGCTGGACGAAGCTTGCCGGCGCCGTGGAGACAATCTCCCGCAGCATGCCCGGTTCGAACCGGACGCGAACGCCGTCGATCTTCGCCCCCGCCCGCTTCCAGTGATCGAGCGCGGCCGCATCGTCGCGGAACTCGATGCCGACCTCGGCAAGAATGCGATCTGCGGTCTGTTCGATGCGAAGGAGGTTTTCCTCCGAGAGAATGTCGTAGGTCGGAATGTTACGGCGGATGAACGGGACTTTCAAAGAAAGGCCAGCGCCGCTCTCCCGTCGCGCCGGCCTGTTGCCACGGGTGCGGCGCTCCTTGCGATCCAGTTCCAGCGTCTCGCCCGTCATGACTGCTTTCCTCCTGTTTGAATGAAGGCTAGCCGGGATCAAAGGCATTGTGACGCTGGAAATATTTTCGACTTGCGATAAGTTCAGCTTATGAGTCAGTTTCGCCGCCTGCTCCCCTCCGCAAACAGCCTCGTGGTCTTCGAGGCTGCGGGCCGGCATGAGAATTTCACCCGGGCCGCGGAGGAACTCGGCATGTCCCAGGCCGCCGTCTCCTATGCGGTGCGTGCGCTCGAGGAACAACTGGGCGTCGCCCTGTTCCAGCGCATGCATCGCTCCGCCCGGCTGACCGAGGCCGGCGAGCGCTTTCATGCCGATGTCGTTGCCGGCCTTTCGCGGATCGAGCGCGCCGCCGAGGACATTCGCGCGAAAAGCCGCGAGGTCAACGTAACACTCGCCGCCTCCACGGCCTTCGCTTCGATGTGGATGCTGCCGCGACTGGCCCGACTGAGGGAGGATCTGCCCGACATCGACCTGCGTATCCAGACCAGCGTGCGCGACCTGGACCTGGAGGAGGAAACCATTCCGCTTGGCGTACGCGGCGGCGATCCGAAGGAATGGCCGCGCTATCATGCGGCGCTGCTCGCGCCGGAGGTGGTAAGCGCGGTTGCAAGCCCCGCCTTCATCGAGCAGAACGGTCCGGCAGAGAGCCCCGAAGACCTGACCCGCCACCGGCTGATCTGGCTGGAGGAGCCGGTGCGGCAAGCGTGCAACTGGCCGGAATGGTTTGCAAGCGCCGGCATCGACTATGCCCCCAAAGGACGGCGGCTGGCGATTAACGATTACGTGCTGGTGATCCAGGCGGTGCTGGCCGGGGAAGGCATCGCGCTCGGCTGGAACCACCTGATCGAGGCGCAGGCGCGCTCGGGCCAACTCGTGCAGGTCGGCCGGCACGCGCTGGTGACGGGGCAGGCCTTCTACGTGGTGTGGCCACGCGCGCGGGAGCTCAATGCCTCGGCGGCCAGAGTGCGGGACTGGCTGCTGGCGGAGGGGGAAGCCGCCCGGCAAGGCGGGTGATCGGAGCGGCTGGGCATCGACCGCGGCGCATGCCGAGCCGCCGGTCCCGTATTCCGTGCGCATATCGCCTGCAAACCCGAGGCGTCGTCCGGGGATCGTCACCTCCGCTTGACTGGGCCGTCCTCACGGAAACGTTTCAGGAATTGGGCCGATCGACGAGGGCGAATTCGTGATGATGCTCGCCGAGATAACGCAGCGTCGCCGCCGCATCGGCCGGTTTGCCGAAATAATAGCCCTGCCCCATGCCGCAACCGAGCGCACGCAGCTTGTCCGCTTCCGCCACCGTCTCGATGCCTTCCGCAACCACTTCGAGATCGAGGCCTTCGCACATGGTGACGATCGCCTTGATGATGTGTTCCGAGGTGCGGTCCGTGGTTATGGCGGAGACGAAGGCACGGTCGATCTTGACCTTGTCGAAGGTGAAGTCGCGCAGGCGTCCGAGGCTCGACTGACCCGTGCCGAAGTCGTCGAGAGAGATCTTGATGCCGAAGTCACGCAATTCGCCGAAGATGCGGCGCGCAGTGTCCGCGCAGCCCATGACGGCCGTTTCCGTGATTTCCAGTTCCAGCCGGCGCGGATCGAAACCGACGCTGTTGAGGATGGACAGCGTGTTCAGCGTGGTCCTCGGGTCCATCAATTGCGCCGAGGAGAGATTGAACGAGAGGAAGAGTTCGCGCGGCCAGGCCAGCGTTGCCTCTGCCGCCTTGCGCAACAGGGTTTCGGACAGCGTGTCGATGAAGCCGCGTTCTTCCGCAAGCGGTACGAAGACGGCCGGAGATACAAAGCCCAGATCGGCATCGTTCCAACGGGCCAGCGCCTCGAAACCAACGACACGGTTGTCTGTGAGACGGACGATCGGCTGGAAATGCACGTCGACGGTATCGGCGATGATGGCATTGCGCAGCGCCTGCTCAAGCTGCGTGGCGCGCTTCATCTCCTGGGCGATTTCCCGTGAGTAGACGGTGATCTGGCCGCGACCCCGGCGCTTCGAGCGATAAAGCGCCGTCTCGGCACTCTTCATCAGTTCCTCGAAATCGGCGCCGGCAAAGGGATAGACGGCAAAGCCGAGAGAGGCGGAGAGACGGACATTGCGGTCGCCGAGATCGTAGGGCGCAGAGAGCACGTCCTTAATCATCTGGCCGGTGCGCTCGGCACTGACGCGCTCGAAGATCAGCGGCAGGATGATGGCGAACTCATCGCCGTCATGACGGGTGACGGTCGCGCCGTCAGGCACGCAGGCCTTCAGCCGGTGGGCGACCTGGCAAAGGATTTCATCGCCGGCGACGGAGCCGAAGAGATCGTTGATGGGTTTGAAACCGTCCAGATTGACGATGCCGACCGTAAACGGCGCCGGATCGGCAGAACGCTCGGAGGCCAGAAGCCGAACCTTGTCGCGCAGGCGATAGCGATTGCCAAGCCCGGTCAACTGGTCCGTATAGGCCATGGCCTGAAGCTCGTTCTGGCCTAGCTGGGGCATGGCTGTTTCGGCTGACGCCATCGGCTGTTCCTGAGGAGGTTCCTTTCACATACCGAGGATGAGCGCCAAACATTAAGAAAATTCTAGCAATTCCGGGAGGTTGCCTACAGGTTATGGTCCATTATTTAGGGGATTGACAGGGTTTTTTCACCCCGCCGCGACGACCCGGAGATCGGGAACATGCTGCGCCAGCACGGCATCGACGGCGTCCGGGCTCAGGGGCTTGAGGATCACGTCGTTCATGCCGGCGGCAAAGCATTCTTCCCGGTCACGGTCGAAGGCCTGCACCAGCACGCCGATGACCGGCGTCATGTCGTCAGGCCCTGCCGCCAGCTCACGAATGCGTCGGCAGGCGTCAAAACCGTTGATGACCGGCAGGGTGATGTCCATCAGAACGATGGCGGGCTTCAGTTCCTGCCAGAGACGCACGACTTCCGCTCCGTCGCGGGCGATGCGATAGGCATGGCCGAGCCCTTCGAGGATCTGCGAGAAGACGATCTGGTTGATTTCGTTGTCCTCCGCCACGAGGACAAGCGACCGGGCCGGCGCCGGCAAGACAGGCGGTCTGTCTTCCGTGGTGGTGATTTCCCAGTCGTCCGTGGCAACGGCCCGCGCCTCATCCTTGGCCGCGAGCTTGTTCAGGACGAGGAAAGCCAGTTCCGTGTCGAGCTGGAAGCCGTCCAGCGTTACGGTGGCTATGCCTTCTGCGACCGCAAGCTCAAGACACTTCATGTCCATCTGCGTGTCGACGATCATCAGATCGATCTTTACGCCAACGGAGCGTGCGACCGTGAGAAATGCATCCTCCTCCACCGGATTGCGTACGCAGCAGACGTCGATGCCGAGGCGCTCCAGCGTCTTCAGGCTCTTCGCCTCGAAATCCCGGTCCATTGTGACGACGAGCGCCTTGTGGCCGGCAAGCTTCGCAACCTCCGCCTCGACGCGAAGACACTCGTTTTCAGGCAGCACCGGATAGGAGGCCCCGGCGGTGACGATCGCCTTGTCCACGGAGGAGCCATCTGCCGGCTCGACCGACAACTGCACGGAAGCCGCCTCGAAACTGGTGACGATGAAGTAGCGACCGGGCTTTCCGACACGCTGGCTTCGCACGACGATGCGTTCGCCTGCGGGGTCGGAGGGAAGCTCCGTCAGGATGGCGGCCGGCGCCCCCGTCTCCAGGACATGGCGGGTGGCACGGCGGAGCTTTTCAGCGAGATCTCCGCCGCAGATCCCGTCAAGCGCACCGCCCAGAACACTCTCGGCGCGGGCACCGATCCGGCTGCAGAACGACTTGTTGACGGCCACGACGTTCAGGTTGCGATCCTGTACGAAGACCGGATGCGGCAGGTTGTCGAGGATTTCCTCAGTCAGCTGGACACGCTCGACATCGGCGCGCCACTGTTCCTCGCGCTTTTTCTGCTCGGTGATGTCGCTGATGATGCAGATGCCGTAACCGGAGGGCAGCCGGCGCTTGGAAAAACGCACCCAGCGATTGTTGGCGTCGCGGCGCTGGCTATCGAAACGCTCCCGCCAGTGAACGGCGATCTGTTCGGCGATCCATTCCTCGCGGCTCGCTGCACCGCCTTCGCCGGCGGACATGCGGTCGCGCCCGCCGCCATCATAGACAGCGCCGAGGAAATCCCTCAACCGGGTTCCGGGACGGGCGACCTGGAGGGACACGGGCAGATAGTTGCCGACGAGGCGGTTCACATAAACAAGCTGGTCGTTGCGATCGTAGACGATCAGCGCGGCACCTATCGCTTCGGACACGGCATCGAGCATGGAGGACTGCAACGTCGCAGCCTGCATAGCTTCGCCACCCATCCCTGCGTTTTTGCCCGGCGTTTCATCGCCCGGGCCCGGTGCAAACTCTTTCACACTATCGCCTCAAAGAACCGAACCCCTCCCGGCGCTCGATCGTTATCGTCCAGACAACACCTCAAGCCCTGACGGATGCACCGAGGGGCGCTGTAACACCTTTGTCCTGCTCCACAAATTTCTCGTTCAATCGTTTCCGAATTCAAGCAATCCTGCAGCTGTCGCATATGGGAAGACATGCCAGGGAAGCGCCTGAGACGGCAAAAGGAGGATATGGTCCGGAGATGGTCCGGCCACCATCTCCTCCTCCGCCGGCGCACCGACGATGCCAATACGAAACATTTCAAGCCATAATCATGCTATCGGCAGTCCCTTAAGGCGGGATTAATGGCATGGCGCGCAATGCACCACTTTCGAGCGGTAGAATGCAGTTGGCTCTTTCCTCGCCGGCGCGAATCCCGGAAAATGGACCGATGGTCATCAAGCAGCTTTCCGAAACCCTCATCAACCAGATCGCCGCCGGCGAGGTCATCGAAAGACCGGCCAGCGCGGCGAAGGAACTGATCGAAAACGCCATCGACGCCGGTGCGACCCGCATCGAAATCGCCACGGCCGGCGGCGGTAAAAGCCTGCTGCGCGTGATCGACAACGGCTGCGGCATGAGTGCCGAGGATCTCGAGCTTTCGATCCGCCGGCACTGCACCTCGAAGCTTCGGGATTCGCTGTTCGATATCCACTCGCTCGGTTTCCGGGGCGAGGCGCTGCCATCCATCGGCTCTGTCGCAAAACTGACCATTACCAGTCGCCTGCAAGGCGGTTCGGAAGGCGCGGAAGTCGCCGTGGTCGGCGGCAAGGTCTCGCCCGTCAGGCCGGCGCCGGCCAATCCGGGCACAACGGTCGAGGTGCGCGACCTCTTCTTCGCCACGCCCGCCCGCCTCAAATTCCTGAAGACGGAAAAGGCCGAGGCAGGCGCGATCACCGAGATTGTCAAGCGGATGGCGATCGCCTTTCCGCAGATCCGCTTCGTACTGTCGGGCACGGACCGCACAACGCTCGAATTTCCCGCCACCGGCGACGATCGCCTCGCCCGCATCGCTCAGGTGCTCGGCAGCGACTTTCGCGACAATGCCATCGAGCTCGATGCCGAGCGCGAGGATGTCCGGCTTGGCGGCTTCGCCGGCATCCCGACCTTCAACCGCGGCAACTCGGCCCATCAATATGCCTTCGTCAACGGCCGGCCGGTGCATGACAAGCAGATCCTTTCGGCCATTCGCGGCGCTTATGCGGAAACCATTCCGCAGGGCCGTTATCCAGTGGCGGTCCTGTCCCTGGAACTCGACCCGGCACTCGTCGATGTCAACGTGCATCCGGCGAAATCCGATGTCCGCTTCCGCGATCCGGGGCTGGTGCGGGGGCTGATCGTCGGAGCGATCCGCGATGCCATGAGACGAGAAGGCGACCGCGCCTCGACGACGGGCGGCGGCGGCATGCTGCGCGCCTTCCGGCCGGGCTTCAGTCCCGCCGCTTCCGCCGCCTCTTCTTCCCATGGCGGATGGAGTTTCGCGAATTCCCCCAGCCGCCCGTTCGGTCCGGCCGCCGCTTCGGCTTCCGGATTCAGCGAGACGCAGCAGCCGGCGTTCGCCGCCATGACCCTGCCGACCGCCCGGGCAGAGACACCCGCAACGGCTGCGACGGCTCCCGATATCCGCGCGGAAACGCCGGCGGCGACCTATCCGCTCGGGGCGGCACGGGCACAGGTGCATGCCAACTATATCGTCGCGCAGACGGAGGACGGGCTGGTGATCGTCGATCAGCATGCGGCCCATGAGCGGCTGGTGTTCGAGCAGATGCGCAAGGCGCTGACCGGAAGGCGGCTTCCCTCGCAGGGCCTTCTCATTCCCGAGATCGTCGACCTGCCGGAAGAAGACTGCAACCGGCTGATGGCTCACGCCGTCGCCCTCGAACAGCTCGGGCTTGCCATCGAGCGCTTCGGTCCCGGCGCGGTCGCCGTGCGTGAAACGCCTGCCATGCTCGGCGAAATGGATGTCGCCGGCATGGTGCGCGATCTCGCCGACGAGATTGCCGAATGGGACACAGCGCAGGGACTTGCCGCAAAGCTGGAGCATGTCGCGGCCACCATGGCCTGCCACGGCTCCGTGCGGTCCGGCAGACAGTTGCGGGTGGAGGAAATGAACGCGCTGCTCCGGCAGATGGAGGCTACCCCCGGTTCCGGCCAGTGCAATCACGGACGGCCCACCTATGTCGAACTCAAGCTTTCCGATATAGAGCGGCTTTTCGGCCGTAGCTGAGCCGATTGCCGATCCGCAGCAAGCGTCCTTTTAATTGTTCTGGAAATTGCCGGGAGGGCGCGTTATTGCAGTTTCGTGAAAGGCGCAGGAGACCACCCATGAACCGTTTCGAAGGCAACGGCAACCGCGAGGCGAAGATCCGCTATCTCGATGCCGACTTCCAGATCCTGTCGCCGGGCTCCTATGTGGTCTGCGCGATCACCGGCAAGCCTATTCTGATCGACGAACTGAAATACTGGAGCGTCGCCCGGCAGGAGCCGTATGTCGACGCCGCCGCTTCGCTGGAAGCGGAAAAGCGCGCCGGCGCGCTGCCGAACCAGAAGCGCTGAGCGCGCTTCTTCTTCAAGCCTTGCTCTTTTCCTTCAGCCTGCGCGCCCGACAGGCCTCGATCGCACGGTCGAGCACATAGGCCGGGGCCTGCGGATCGTCGAAGGCCATCTCCACCTCGACCACATGGCATCGGGAAGCGAGTTCGTCAGAACGTCCGTGGCCACCCGAGAGCCGGACGATATCCTTGGCAGTCGTCGCCAGCAGCAGCCCCTGCTTGTCCGCATCGGCCAGCAGGGCATCGACCTCGTCATCCGTCAGGTGATGATGATCTGGAAAAGGACGCAACTCGGCGACGACGGCACCCAGCCCCTCCAGCGTACGCTGGAATTTCATGGGATCAGCGATGCCGGCGAATGCCAGCACGCGCTTGCCGGCGAGACCCGCATCGTCCTTCGGCTTCAGGGCGGCGACCATGACCGCCTTGCCCGCGCGCGCCGCCTGGCGCACAAGCCGGTCCGCGGCATTGCCGTTGCCGACCTTCAAAATCGCGTCGAGATGGCGCATCTGGATGGCGATGGGAGCACGCACCGGTCCGCCCGGCACGAGGTGGCCATTGCCGATGCCCCGCATCGTATCGATGACTACCAGGGCGAAGTCGACCGTCAGGCGGGCGCTCTGGAAACCGTCATCCATAATGATAATGTCGGCGCCTTCCTTGACCAGGCGCTCGGCACCCGCGACGCGGCGGCGGGAAATGACGGTCAGCGCTTCCTGAGCCAGCAACAGCGGTTCGTCGCCGACATCGGTCGCTCGATGGTGGTGCACATCGACGACCGTCGTGACATCGAGCGAGCCGCCATAGCCGCGGCTTAGAAAACCGGGCTTCAATCCCTTGGCCTTGGCCGCGCGCGCGAGCGTCAGCGCCGTCGGCGTCTTGCCAGCGCCGCCGACCGTGAAATTGCCGACGCAGACGACCGGCACCGGCGGCGCGTGGCGGCGCTTCCTGCCCATGCGCCAGCCTGCCACCCGCCCATAAAGGAAAGAGAAGGGCAAAAGGCTCCAGGCCCGCCAGTCGGCTTTCGTCCACCAGAACGGCGGGGCGTCCGATACCATCGCCAGCTTTCCCCTTTGTCTCCCCGACCGTCCCCACGGCCATCTGCGCGGCCAAGAAAACGCGGCAGAAGGGGTTTCGTCAAGTCGCGGCATGAAACGGAGACTCGCCCGGCCTTCAGCCGAGCACGGCTTCGAGTTCGGTGATATCGTTCAGAAGAACGTCGCAGGCCTCCTGAAGGGACTGGCGCGAACCCGTACCGGTGAGAACGGCGACCTTCAGCCCCGCTCCGGCGTTTCGGCCCATGTGAAGGTCGTGATTGTTGTCGCCGACCACCGCGACCTGAGAGGGCTCAAGTCCCGTCGCAGCGCAAAACCCAAGCACCATGCCCGGTTCCGGCTTGCAGCCATGGCCGCTGTCATAACCGGCCACGAAATCGATATAGGGACCGATGCCGAACCGGTCGATGGTGACCCGGATCGACTTTTCATTGTCACTGGAGGCGATGCCGAGTTTCAGGCCGCGGTCATGCAGCTTGGCGAACAGGGGGGCGAGTTCGGCAACGGGAACCGACTGTTCGGCGGCGCCGGCAAAAAGCGCATCGATCTGCGGCACCAGCGCCTCGGCGGCATAAGGCGATCCGGCAGCAGCAAGGCCCTCGGCGATTTCTCGCGTGTTGCCGGCGGCAAGCAGGCTGTCTGGAACGAGATGTCCGGTCGCCGGGTCCATACCGCAGGCCCAGAGCAGGCGATCGGCGAGTTCGGCATCTCCGCCGGCGGCCAGAAGCGCCACCGTGCGGTTGACCGGAGCCCAGCTCGCGTCGAAATCCAAGAGGGTGCCGTCCTTGTCGAACAGGATTCCCGCGATGCCGTTTGCTTCCGTCATATGTCCCCTCAATCGGCCGACCGTCAGCCCTGGCTTACGATGCGCGGTTCAAGCCGCGCCTGCACGGTCAGGGGGTTGATATAGGGCTCAAGCCCCTTCATCGTCGCGGTCAGCGCGCCGCGCATCTCCTGCATGCTCTCCATGCCGGCATCGATCATCTTGTGACGGGCAAGATCATTGGTCATCAGGAAATGGACCGCCTTGGCCAGCATCTCCGCATCGCGGACGATGCGGGCATTGCCGTTGCGCACGAGGCGCTGGTAGCTCTCGCGGAAATTGCCAACCTGCGGACCGGACAGCACGGCGCAGCCGAGCATCGCAGGTTCCAGCGGGTTCTGCCCGCCTTCCGCCGTCAAGGAGCGGCCGACGAAAGCGATCTCGGCAAGCCGGAGGTAAAGCCCCATCTCTCCGATGGTATCGCCGAGCAGGATATCGGTATCAGGCGTGATCGGGTCGTTGCGGGTGCGGCGCGCGACCTTCATGCCGCGCTCCACCATCATCGCCTCGATTTCATCGGAACGTTCCGGATGGCGCGGCACCACGACCGACAGCAGGCCCGTATGGGCCCTCAGCGCCCGATGCACCATGGTGGCGATCTTTTCCTCGCCCTCGAATGTCGAAATCGCAGCCCAGCTCTTGCGATTGCCGATCTGCTGCTTGTAGCGGTCCAGCACGACCGGGTCACAGGGCGGCGCATCGCTATCCACCTTGATGTTGCCCGATACGATGACCGGCCAGGCGCCGAGATCGCGGTAGCGCTCGGCATCGACGTCGGACTGTGCGATGACCAGCGAAAGCTTGCCGAGCAGGGCTTCCGCGATCGACTGATGCCGCTGCCAGCGCTCGAAGGAACGGTCTGAAATGCGGGCATTGACGAGGATCTGCGGGATATGCCGCTTGTGCAGTTCCATCAGCGTGGTCGGCCAGATTTCCGACTCGACCGAAAGCGCCACGTCAGGACGCCAGTAATCGAGGAAACGGCGCACCGCCGGCTTCACGTCGAGGGGAACATATTGGTGCAGGACCTCGTCCTTGAGGCGGAAGCGGGCGATCTCGGCGGAGGTCACGGTACCCGTGGTCAGCAAGACGTTGATGTCGCGCCGGCGCAGCTCCCGCATCAGCGGCACCACCGCGAGCGTTTCACCGACGCTTGCGGCATGCAGCCAGACCAGCGGCCCCTGCGGGCGATCGGCAGCGGGATAACCGAAACGTTCGAGGCGACGGGCGCGGTCCTCCTTGCCCTTGGCGGCGCGCAGGGCTAGCAGCGGTCCCGTCAGCGGATAAGCCGCGATGCCCGCCCAGCCGTAGGAGGCGATGGCAAGGGATGCCAATCCGTCACTCATCGCCATGGGCCGAAACCGTTCATGTTCGTCATCGATGCCATGTAGCCCTTTCAGGAGCCGGCGGTGCAAAAACTACGGAATGCGAGATAACTGAGTTAAAAACGTGACATTGGTGATTACCAAAAGCCGAGACAAGCCAGCAATCGCCTGTGGAAATCCCGCGTCAGCCCTTGGCAGCGGCCGTCTCACCGGGGGTGAGCAACCGGTGCATGTGGACGATGAAGTAACGCATGTGCGCGTTGTCGACCGTCTGCTGAGCCTTGGACTTCCAGGCAACGAGAGCGGATGCATAATCCGGGAAAATGCCAACGATATCAAGCTCGTTCAAATCACGAAACTGAACCTCTTCGAGGTTCGCCAATTCACCGCCGAAGACGAGGTGGAGAAGCTGTTTCTTATCGTTGGATTCCGTCATTTCCGGTCTCTTTCCATTCAAATTCGCCTCCCTCTTTCCTGTGATCGATTTTGCCGGAAAGGTCAACTGCGAGGCGCTGGTGACAAGTGGTTCAACAGGGTAGAAAGCTCGAAAAGAGTGGCGGCGCAAAGCTCTCCGTGGCTGACCTCCGGACGGTTGTAAAGAAGCGCCTCGCCCCTGAGGTCGGTGAGCCTGCCGCCGGCGTTGCGGAGAATGAGGTCGGCAGCGGCGAGATCCCAGTCGTGGGAATTGCGCTTGACCAGCGTCGCGTCGATCCGGCCGTCGGCGACCAACGCCAGACGATAGGCAAGCGAGGGAATGTGTTCTACGCGCTCGATGCGGGCCTGCATCCCGGCATCGAAGCCGGCAACGATATCCTGGGGCGTCGCTACCCGCAGCTTCCCGCCGGGACGGGCCGGCGCCACCTCGATCGGCCGGCCGTTCTTCGTGGAAACCGAGCCCTCCACCGATGCAAAGGTTTCCTCCAGTGCGGGCGCGACGAGCACGCCGGCGACGGGGCGTCCGTCATGCACCACCGCGACGCTGACGCACCATGTCTTGCGTCCGGCGATGAAGGCGCGCGTGCCGTCGATCGGATCGACGACAAACAGGGTCCGGCAGGAGAGGCGCGCCGGGTCGTCGTCGGTTTCCTCCGACAACCAGCCGTAACCGGGGCGCGCGGCGCGCAGCCGCTCCTCCAGGCATTTGTTGGCGGCATAGTCGGCGGCGCTCACCGGCGACTGGCCTTCATTCTTCCACCAGACCTCGGGCGACTGGCCGAAATAACCGAGCGCGATCTCGCCCGCTTCCCGCGCCGCCGCCGAAATCAGATCCAGATCGTCCTGCCAGTCGAAACCCTTGCGGGCCCCTTTGTCGGCGGTCATCTCTTTTTCTTTCGCCACTTGGCCTCTGCCTCTCAGCGTCCCGCAAGCGTCATGCCTTCAATGGCGATGGTCGGCGCCGCCACACCGAACTTACGGTCGATGTCGTTTGCGGCGGTGACGCGCATGAACATGTCCTTGAGGTTCGAGGCGATGGTAACCTCGGAAACCGGGAAGGCGAGCTCGCCATTCTCGATCCAGAAACCGGTTGCGCCACGGCTGTACTCACCGGTAATCATGTCGACGCCCTGCCCGATCAGCTCGGTCACGTAGAAACCCGTGCCGATATCGCGGATCAGATCCTCTGGCGAGATGTCGCCCGGCTCGAGCGCGAGATTGGTGGAAGACGGCGAAACGGATGTGCCACCCCTCACCCCGCGACCGTTGGTATGAAGACCTAGCTCGCGGGCTGCCGACGAGGAGAGGAACCAGTGCTTCAGCACGCCGTCCTCGATCATGGTGAGCGCCTTGCCGCTCACGCCCTCGCCGTCGAAGGGGCGGGACGACGAGCCGCGCACCTTCAGCGGATCGTCGGTGACGTTGAGCCCTGCCTTCAGCACCTGCTCGCCCATCCTGTCGCGCAGGAACGAGGTCTTGCGGGCAACGGCCGCGCCATTGATGGCACCCGCGATATGGCCGACGAAGCCGCGCGCCACGCGCGGATCGAAGACCACGGTCACATCCTTGCCCGTCGGGACCTGGCGCGGATTGAGCCGCTTGACGGTGCGCTCGCCGGCCCGGCGGCCGATGTCCTCGGCGCTGTCGAGATCGGCGAAGAAAAGACGGCTGTCATAATCGTGGTCACGCTCCATGCGCGTGCCTTCGCCGGCGATCACGCCGACCGAGCGGGAAAAGCGCGACGCGGCGTAGCTGCCGGAAAAACCGTGCGACGTGACAAGCACAAGACCGCCCATGCCGGCCGAAGCGCTGGCGCCGACCGAATTGCTGACGCCGTCGACCGCAAGGGCTGCCGTTTCCGCGGCAAGCGCCGCATCCGTCAGGGCCTCGCTCGAAACCTCGGTCGGATCGAAGAGGTCGAGGTCGGGATAGCTTTCGGCAATGTCCGCCCTGTCGGCGAGGCCGGCAAAGGGATCTTCCGGCGACACCCTCGCCATGGCGACGGCGCGCTCTGCCAACTGCTTCAGATCGAAGCCCGGATTGGCGGAAACGCTTGCCACCTGCCGGCCGATGAAGACGCGCAGGGAAAAGTCATCGCTTTCGGAGGAATCCGTCTGCTCGACCTTGCCGAGACGCACGCTCACTGACTTCGAACGGGAGCGCACCACCACGGCATCGGCACTGTCCGCACCCGCCTTCAAGGCGAGGTCGACAAGTTGCTCTGCACGTGAGAGAAGGCTGGCGGAATCAATTTGGCTGGACATGATTTGGCCTTTCATTCCCGCTCCATTTATTGTGCATTACCGTATGCATCAAGGGTCGGAACAGCGATTCCCGATCACGGCACGACAGACGAGAGGAGATCGCCGCATTGTCGACCGCACCGCAGGCGCTTTTCTCGGAAACCTTGCTGCTTCTGGGCGGCGCGGTGGTTGCCGCACCGCTGTTCCGCAAGCTCGGCCTCGGCACTGTGCTCGGCTATCTGGCGGCCGGCGTCGTCATCGGACCGACACTGCATCTCATCACGGATTCCGAACAGGTTCTCGGCGTCGCCGAACTCGGCGTCGTGTTCCTGCTGTTCGTCATCGGCCTTGAACTGAAACCCTCCCGGCTCTGGCACATGCGCCACGACATCTTCGGGCTCGGCACCGCGCAGGTTCTGCTGACCGGCCTCGTGCTGGCCGCCGCCGCCGTCTATACCGGCCTTGCCGAATGGCGCGGCGCGCTGGTTGCTGGCTTCGGGCTCGCATTGTCCTCAACCGCATTCGCGCTTCAGATCCTGAACGACCAGGGCGACATGAACAGCCGCTACGGCCAGAGGGCCTTTTCCGTCCTCCTGTTCCAGGATCTGGCGATCGTGCCACTGCTCGCCATGGTCTCCATTCTCGGCAGCAACCAGAGCGAAAGCGGCCAGGCGGCGCTGGCCGATCTCGCCTTCGCTCTCGTCGCGGTCATCGCGATGATTATGGCCGGCCGCTACCTGCTGACGCCGCTTTTCCAGATCATCGCCCGCACCGGCGCACGGGAAGTGATGATCGCCGCCGCACTTTTCGTCGTCATGGGATCGGCCCTCCTGATGCAGGCGAGCGGCCTCTCCATGGCCATGGGCGCATTCCTGTCCGGGGTGATGCTCGCGGAATCCTCCTATCGGCACGAGCTGGAAGCGGATATCGAGCCGTTTCGCGGTATTCTGCTCGCGCTGTTCTTCATGGCGGTCGGATTGTCGATGGAGCTTGGCGTCATCGTCGAGAACCTTGCCCTGATCGCCATCGCCGTCCCGATGCTTATGGTTCTGAAGGCCGCCGTCCTTTACCTCCTGTGCCGCACCGCCGGTTCGGACCGCGACGACGCGGTGCGCATCGCGCTGCTTTTGCCGCAGGGCGGTGAATTCGGCTTCGTGCTGTTCACCACGGCCGCCGCATCCGGCCTGCTCGACGGGGCGAAATCCTCCCTGCTCATTTCCATCGTCACCCTGTCCATGGCGCTCACCCCGCTTGCAACTCTTCTCGCCCGTCGGCTGGTGGGCGGCGAAACGCGGGAAGAGCTGGAGGAGGATTTCGAGGGCGCCGGCGCCGACGTGCTGATGATCGGCTTTTCGCGCTTCGGCCAGATCTCCGCGCAGATCCTGCTGGCAAGCGGCCGGGACGTGACGATCATCGACGATTCGGCCGACCGTATCCGGCAGGCGGCGTCCTTCGGGTTCCGCATCTATTTCGGCGACGGAACGCGGCTCGACGTGCTGCGGGCAGCCGGCATCGAGAAGGCCAAGATTATCGCCGTCTGCACCCAGAAGAAGGAAGTGACCGACAAGATCGTCGATCTCATCCGCTCGGAATATCCCGAGGCTCGCCTCTTCGTGCGCTCCTATGACCGTATCCATAGCCTGTCGCTGCGCGCCCGCGACGTGGAATACGAGCTTCGGGAAACGCTGGAATCCGGCCTTCTCTTCGGTCGCCGCGCCATCGAGGCTTTGGGCGCCAGCGAGGACGAAGCCTACCAGATCGGCGAGGACATCCGCCGCCGCGACGAGGAGCGGCTGAAACTGCAGGCCGCGGAAGGCATCCAGGCCGGACGGCACATGCTGCTCAACCGCCCGGTTCGCCCGGAACCGCTGGTCAAGCCGAAGCGGGTCGCCGCAGATGACTTTGCCGCCGAAAGCGGCCTTCCCTCGGCGCAGAGCCCTGCTCCCAGCACCGACTGAGCATCAGCGGCGCAAGAAATCCTCGATCCGCGCGTTCAACTCGCGCTTCAGCACGTCCTTCACGCCTTCCGTCGACTCGATAACCTGGCGGGCCTTGAGGAAATCGAGAACCCGGAAGGCATTGACGTTGGGGCGCAGGAAGATATCCGGCGAACCGAGCTTCAGCTTGAGGGCGATGTTGGACTGCATCATCAGTTGCGAGGCGCCGAACAGGCTGTCGATCCGGTTCGGCGACTGGCTCGCCTCGCCCTCCGGTCCGCCGACCACATCGACCCCGATGACGATGTCGGCCACCCCGTTCAGATGGTCATAGGGCACGGGATTGAAGATGCCTCCGTCGATCATCACCCGACCGCCAAGGTGAACCGGCATGAAGAGGGCCGGAAGGGCAGAAGACGCTGCGATCGCATCGAAGAGGCTTCCCTCTTCGCAGACGACCTCATGCTGGCCGTAATAATCGGTCGCGACGATCTTCAGGGGAATGCCGAGATCGGCAAAATCAGCGGGAATGGCATCCGGCAGAAAAGCTTCCAGAATGCGGTGCAAGTTGAACTGGCCGAGCCGGAAACCGCCGAGCGCATCGCGCATGGTCGCCGGGCCGAGGCTCCACAGACGGTTGGCGACGATCGAGCGCTTGCCGATGGTTTCCAGCACGTATTCGCGGATCTCCGCCCCCGTCATGCCGGAAGCCATGCCCGCCCCGATGATGGCGCCCATGGAGGAACCGGCGATGGCGGCAGGCCTCACACCGAGTTCATCCAGCGCCTCGATCACTGGAATATGGGCGAAACCTCGCGCTCCGCCCGCCCCGAGCGCCAGCCCGACCGTCGGCATTGCGCCGGACCTCCCGTCAATCGTGGAGATGGTCAGGGCGCCTGTGTCGTTCATGGGGAGCAGCTTTCGTCGAACCGAAGATCAGGACGGCCTATACGAGAAGAAGTACATTTTCGTGTCGCCGAAGGTGCGTTCCTCCAGAAAGACGAACGCCGGACCGACAGAAACAGTAACGTCGGCACGCTCTTCCAGAATGGCCAAAGCATCCGGCGCCAGCCAGCCGCCCCTGTGGGCCGCCTCGAAGGCCTTTTCGCCAAGCCCCTGGCCATAGGGCGGGTCGGCAAAGAGAAGATCGAACGGCTCGATGTTCGACGCCGGACCGAGCTGCGTGGCATCCCGGCGGAGGATCTTGGCGCGGCCATGCAGACCGAGCGCATCGATATTCTCCCACAGCAGGCTGCGGCCCTCGACGCTGTTTTCGACAAAGAGCGCCGCGCGACAGCCGCGCGACAGCGCCTCAATGCCGACCGCACCGGTGCCGGCGAAAAGGTCGAGCACGCGGGTGCCGTCAAGGGAACCCGGATGGGCATGGGAGAGAATGTTGAACAGGCTCTCGCGCGTCCGGTCGATGGTCGGCCGGATGGCATTGGTCTTCGGAGCGGCCAGGGAACGGCCGCGGAACTCACCGCCGACGACCCGCACCGCCCGTTACCTCTTGCCCCTGGCGGGACCGCGCCCGCCGGAAGGCTTGCCCCCGGAGGGTCTGCCGCCAAAACTCTTGCCGCCGGGACTTTTCCCGCCGGGTCCCTTGCCGCCAGGGCGATCGCCGCGCGGCTTGCCTGAGAAGCCTCCGGGGCCAGCAGCCCTGTCGGCGCTTCTCGCTCCTGCCTTGGCGCCAAAGGGCTTTGCGCCCTTCGGCTTGCCGCCGAACGGGCGGTCGCCGGCGGGTCGGCTGTCGGCGCTGCGCGGCTTGTCGCCGAAAGGCCTTTCGCCTCTCGGGCGATCGTCACGGGGCCGATCGTCACGGGGGCGATCTTCGCGCGGCCTGTCAAAACGGGGACGGTCGCCATAGGCACGGGCGTCGGCACGGGCCGGACGCTCGGAACGTTCACCTCTCGCCGGACGGTCTCCGCCGCGCTTGGCTCCAAAGCCCTCGCCACGGTCCTTCGACGAACGATCCGGCCCCTCGGCGCGAATCCATTCGCCCTCTTCATCACGGGCGCGGCTGATCTGCACACGCGGGCCGGCCTCGCGGCGGGCGAAATCCGAACTGCCCTTCCGGTCCGGGTCGAAACGGGTCAGCGCCTTGGTCGGCTTGCCGTCCTTGTCGCGTCCGTAGCGCTTGCTGGCGGGCGCGCCTTCGCGGCGGGTATGCGGCTGCCTTTCGGCGCCTGCGCCTTCCACGGCCTTCTTCTCGGCAACCGGACGGGCACCGGGCGCCATCCAGACATTGGTCGTGCGCGACTTGGCCGCCGGAGGCCGCTTGGGCCGTTCGGCTCCACGGCCCTCGTCACGTTCCGGGCGGTCGCCGAAACCGCGCTTGCCGCCATCGCGCCTGCCCTGGGGCTTGCCGCGCGCTTCGTCGCGGCGGGTATCCAGGCGATCGAGCGCCCGCTCGCGACGGTCCTCACGACGTCCCTCACCGCGCGGGCTTTCCTCGCGGGCCCAATCGGACTTCTGCGCCTTCTGCCGGGCGGGCGCCTCGTCTTCTTCCGAAGAACCGTGTTCATAGACCGGCGCGTCGAAATTCGCCTTGGCGTCCTCGATCAGTCGCGGCCCGAGCTGATCGCGCAGCATGCGGCCGCGAACCTCGACGACCTTGCCTTCCGGCAGGTCACCAAGCTGGAAGGGACCGTAGGAGATGCGGATCAGGCGGTTCACGTCGAGACCGAGCGCGCCGAGCACGTTCTTGATCTCGCGGTTCTTGCCTTCGCGCAGGCCCATGGTGATCCACTGATTGTGGCCCTGGGTGCGGTCGAGCGTCGCGTCGATCGAACCATAGAGCACGCCGTCGACGGCGATGCCTTCCTTGAGCTTGTCGAGCGCCGCCTGATCGATCTCGCCATGGGCACGTACGCGGTAGCGGCGCAGCCAGCCGGTGGTCGGCAGTTCGAGCACCCGCGCCAGGCCGCCATCATTGGTCAGAAGCAGCAGGCCCTCGGTATTGATGTCGAGACGACCGATGGACATCACGCGCGGCAGGTCTTCCGGCAGGTTGTCGAACACCGTCGGACGCCCTTCGGGGTCGGAATTGGTGGTCACCAGTCCGGCCGGCTTGTGATAGAGCCAGAGCCGCGTGCGTTCGATGCCGCGGATTGCCTCGCCATCGACCTCGATCCTGTCGGAAAGCGTGGCGTTGACGACCGGGGTGTCGAGCACCTTGCCGTTCAGGCTCACGCGGCCTTCCATAATCATGCGCTCGACATCGCGGCGCGAGGCCACGCCGGCGCGGGCGAGCAGTTTGGAGATGCGTTCCGGCTTCATCGCCTCGTCGGCGGAAGGCTGGGCCGCGCCCTTTGCTGCCTTCGGTTCCGGCTTCCTGTCGGCACCTGCCGATTTGCGAGTGAGCGGTTTACCGCTGCGATCGGAGGGCTTGCCCGCCGGTCGCTTGGACTTGTCTTTGATTGTCATTTGCTGTTTGCCTGTCGTTTGGGCTGTCGTATCAGGTCACGCGGTCTTGGTTAAGAGGAAAGTTGCGCGATGACGAAGACAAACGGCTTCATGGAGGCAGCCCTTCTGGAAGCACGGGCCGCCGCAGGCCGCGGCGAGGTGCCGATCGGCGCCGTCCTCGTTCATGACGGCGTGATCGTCGCGCGCGCGGGCAACGAGACGCGCGGCCTTCGCGATGTCACGGCCCATGCCGAAATCCTCGCCATCCGGCGCGCGGCGGAAGCAATCGGCGACGAGCGGCTGTCCGGCGCCGATCTCTATGTCACGCTGGAACCCTGTACGATGTGCGCCGCGGCGATCTCCTTTGCGCGCATCCGCCGTCTCTATTACGGCGCCGAGGACCCGAAAGGGGGCGGCGTCGACAACGGCGTGCGGTTTTACCGGCAACCGACCTGCCATCATGTTCCAGAAGTCTATTCCGGCATCGGGGAGGCGGAATCGGCGGAGATCCTGCGCGAGTTCTTCCGGGAAAGGCGAGAGTGCGATTGACACCGCGCCTTCGGTTCACAGCTGCGACTCCGCCGGGTCGAGAGACTTCGCGCCGACAGCCGATCTCAGGCGTTTCCGGCGAAAAACCCGGTCGCTTTCAGTGCTCTATCCCTTTGTTTTCATGCAATTGTGGACGTAGAACCGGTTCCCACTCCTGCTGGAAACGCTCCAGTTCCTGACCATCGAAGACTACGCGGTTCCGCCAGCCGGACTTGGCGCGATAAAGATGCTCGTCGGCCTGCCTGAAAATATCGGCGGGCTCGAAACGGTCGCGCAGGCTTGCAACGCCGATGCTGACGCTGAGGGGAACCGGCTCACCACCGGCCAGAAAATCGGCGGTCACCACCGCGTGGCGGATACCGTCGGCGATGGCGACTGCCCGTGTGCGCGTCGTGGCCGGCAGAAACATCAGAAATTCCTCGCCGCCGATCCGCCCCCACATGTCCTTTTCATCGAGGCTTGCGGCAATCGCATCCGCAATGCGGCGCAAGGCCTCGTCGCCCACGAGATGGCCGAAGCTATCGTTGATCCGCTTGAAGTGATCCGCGTCCGCGACCAAAAGGGCCGCCGGGCCCTCATGGGACGGCGCGATTTCGGCAAGCTCGGCGAAAAGGGCACCCCGGTTGAGGCCACCGGTCAGGGGGTCGCGACGGGCTCTCGCACGAAGGTCCTCGTGGATATGCCTGAGTTCGGCATGCATGTCTTCCAGTTCGACATGCATGCGGGCGATCTCGTCCCGCTGATTGCCGATGACCTCGCTCTGATGAAATTGCCAGGCGCTTGCCGGCCCGGCAATCACCAGAGGGCAGAAAACGCTCATCCAGAAACCCGGGCCATCGGGCTGGCCACCCAGAAGGGGCACGAGCAGAAGGCAGATGGAGACCGAGACCACAACGGAGGCACCGGTCGCAATTGCCGCCTTGATCGTCGTTTTCCTGCTCACCCGAAACATGCCTCACCTTATGCGAGGCGCAGGTTAACGTTACGTGATGCTGTTATCGCAAAAAACACCACACGCCACGACTGGCGCACGGGAAGCATGCTGCAGCGGCAGGATCAGCCGGCCGCGAACTCCTTGAGCTTGTCGCCGGCGAGGCGGTAGCGGATCCATTCCGTCTGGGGCTCCGCGCCGATCGCGTCATAGGCGCGGATCGCCGGCTCGTTCCAGTCGAGAACGCTCCATTCAAAACGGCCGCATCCCTTTTCGACGGCGATCCTCGCCAGATGACGCAGCAGCATCCTGCCGGCACCGAAACGGCGATAGTCCGGCGTGATGTAGAGGTCTTCGAGATAGAGGCCATTCCTGGCCTGCCAGGTGGAATAATTGAAGAACCAGATGGCAGAACCGATCGGCTGGCCGTCCGCCTCGATGATCGCCGCCCCCGTGACCGAATCCGGCCCGAACAGCGATTCCCTCAGACTTTCCTCGGTCGCCTCCACCTCATGGCCGGCGTTTTCATAGACGGCAAGCTCGGTGATGAAACGCAGGATGACGCCCGCGTCATCGGGACCGGCATCGCGAATGGTGAAGTTCATCGGGCAAATCCCTCAACGGCAAGACGTGGAAAGGGCAGGTCGTTTCCGGCCTGCCCCAAGGAATGAAACTGTCTATCCTGACCCAGGATTATTGGAACGGCATCCACCAGGACGAGCTCTGGCTCGCGGCCTTCGCTTCCTTCTTGCGGCGCTTTTCCTTCTTGGATTCCGGTTCGCCGAGATCGTTCAGCGCAGCCTCGTCGGCCTGGCGGTATTCCGTCGGCGGATCGGACAGGTAGCGGCGCTGATCGAGATAGGCGCCCTTCTGCTGCTTGCGGGCTTCGCGGAACGCTTCCCACTTCTGGGTTTCGGTCATCGTGCCGGCGGTGCCATAGCCGGCGAGCAGCGGCGAACGATAGCGCGGATTGTTGGCGTTGGCGTCGGCTTCGGCGACCAGACGGGCGCGCGCCTCTTCCGGCGTTTCCAGCCATTCCGGGTTCGCCTTGCTGGCGAGCGACTGCTGCGGAGCGACCAGCGTGTTCTTGGCGCTCTGCGGCGGCATCACCAGCGCCGGACGGGGATTGTACTTCGTGCCCGCATTCTTGGTGGGGTTGGAACCGATCGAAACCGCCGAACCGACGTCATCGACAAGCTGTTCCATCGCCGTCTTGTCGGTGCCGTAGGTCGGGCTGCCGACGCAACCGGTCAATGCGGAACATGCGAGCAGGAGGCCGGCCATTCCGACACCAACTCTGAACAGATCTGCCGATTTCATGAATGCCTTCGAGCCTCGCCGCTGATGATGCTTGTGCCGATATCCTATCACCCCGCGTGATGGAAAATTTCGGCCATTTTCAGGCACATTTACCGGATGACGGGCGAAAGCGCAAATCATCCGGTAACATTTCGTTAATGGCGCGCAGCCAGTTCGCGCAGCGCGGCCGCGTCGCGGGCGGAAACATCCGGATAGTCCGGATCGGAACCGACATCGGGCGTGATCTTCCACGAGCGGGCGCATTTACGTCCCTCGGCAAGCTTCGGCTCAACCGAAACCCTGGCGACGTCGCCCAGACGGAAGGCATCCGCCGGACCCTCGTCGGCCACAACGGAGATCGCCGAGGTGATGCAGATTTCAGCGAAATCCTGGCCTTCCAGCGCCTTGAACAGGTCGGCATCGCCGACATGGACGACGGGGGTTGCTTCCAGCGAGGAGCCGATGCGCTTTTCGCGACGCTCGATTTCGAGAGCGCCGGTGACGACCGTGCGGACCTTGCGGATCTTTTCCCACTTTTCATCGAGAGCCGGGTTCAGCCATTCGGCCGGAACGGCCGGGAACTGTTCCAGATGCACCGAGACGGCCGCCGGATTACGCGACAGCCATGCCTCTTCCATGGTGAAGGGCAGCATGGGCGCGAGCCAGGTGACAAGGCAATCGAACAGCTTGCGGATCACGGCGAGCGCCGAGCGGCGCTTCAGGCTCGACGGCGCATCGCAGTAGAGCGCATCCTTGCGGACATCGAAATAGAAGGCCGAAAGCTCGACGTTGGAGAAGTCGATCAGCGCGCGGGTGATCCTCTTGAAATCGAAGGCGTCGTAGCCTTCGCGCACGACCTTGTCGAGTTCCGCCAGACGGTGCAGCATCAACCGCTCCAGTTCCGGCATGTCGGCAAGGGCGATTTCCTCGCCGGTGTCGTGGGCCAGCGTGCCGAGCATCCAGCGGACCGTGTTGCGCAGCTTGCGGTAAGCGTCGATATTGGTCTGGATGATGGTCTTGCCGAGGCGCTGGTCTTCCCAGTAGTCGGTGGTCATGACCCAGAGGCGCAGGATATCCGCGCCGGATTCCTTCATGACATCCTGCGGGACCACGGTGTTGCCGAGAGACTTCGACATCTTGCGGCCCTGCTCGTCCATGGTGAAGCCATGGGTGACGACGGCGTTATAGGGCGCGCGGCCACGGGTGGCGCAGCTTTCGAGCAGCGACGAATGGAACCAGCCGCGATGCTGGTCGGAGCCTTCGAGATAGACATCGGCCGGCCATTTCAGGTCGGGGCGGTCTTCTAGCACGAAGGAATGGGTGGAACCCGAGTCGAACCACACGTCGAGAATGTCGCGGACCTGCGTCCAGCCTTCGTTGGCACGGGTGCCGAGGAAGCGCTCGCGGGCGCCTTCGGCGAACCACGCATCGGCGCCTTCGGCCTCGAAGGCTTCGAGAATGCGGGCGTTGACGGCATCGTCCTGCAGCACCTCGCCGTTTTCATCGACGAAAACGGCAATCGGCACGCCCCAGGCGCGCTGACGGGACAGAACCCAGTCCGGGCGCGTCTCGATCATGGCGCGCAGGCGGTTCTGACCGGCAGCCGGCACGAAGCGGGTCTCGTCGATCGCTTTCAGCGCGCGGGTGCGCAGCGTCGTCGCATCGCCGAGGTCCTTGTCCATGTAGACGAACCACTGCGGCGTGTTGCGGAAGATGACCGGCTTCTTGGAACGCCAGGAATGCGGATAGGAGTGCTTCAGGCGGCCACGAGCAAAGAGCTTGTCGGCGGCGATCAGCGCCTTGATGACGCGCTCATTGGCATCGCCCTTCTTGCCGTTGTCATCCATGACGCGGGCGCCCTCGAAGCCGGGGGCATCGGCGGTGTAGAAGCCGGCATCGTCGACCGGGAACGGGATTTTTGACGAGATACCGCGCGCTTCGAGATCGCGGGCGTGATGCATCCAGGCGTCAAAGTCCTCGCGGCCATGGCTCGGCGCGGTGTGCACGAAACCGGTGCCCGCGTCGTCGGTGACGTGATCGCCATCGAGGAGCGGAACCGGGAAATCGTAACCGAGGGAAGCGAGCGGGTGGGCGCACTCAATTCCCTCAAGCTGCGACGGTTCCACGCCGGTGAGGAACTTCAGTGTTACCTTGGCTTTTGCAGCAGCTTCATCAGCAAGGCGGGTAGCAAAAATGAGCTTCTCACCCGGCTGCGGACCAAAGTCGTTTACAGCGCTCTCTACCTCATAAAGACCATAAGGGAAGCGCGACGAGAATGAAATGGCGCGATTACCGGGAATGGTCCACGGAGTCGTCGTCCAGATGACCACATAGATCTGATGCTCGGAAGGAATATCACCTTCGACCGCATTTAGCGCAATGACACCATCATCATTGCCGCTCGCGTCTCTATGGAAGGTATGGCTCTTCACCGGGAACTTCACCCAGATCGTGTCGCTTTCGACGTCGGCATATTCGACTTCGGCTTCCGCCAACGCCGTGCGCTCGACTACAGACCACATGACCGGCTTGGAGCCGCGGTAGAGCTGGCCGCTCTTGGCGATCTTCAGGAGTTCGCCGGCGATGCGGGCTTCGGCATGGAAATTCATGGTGGTGTAGGGGTTATCGAAGTCGCCCTCGATGCCGAGGCGCTTGAACTCGTCCGCCTGCACCTTGATCCACTGGCTGGCGAAGTCGCGGCATTCCTTGCGGAACTCATTGACCGGAACCTCGTCCTTGTTCTTGCCCTTCTCGCGATACTTTTCCTCGATCTTCCATTCGATCGGAAGGCCGTGGCAGTCCCAGCCCGGAACGTAGTTGGCGTCGAAGCCGCGCATCTGGAAGGAGCGGGTGATGACGTCCTTCAGGATCTTGTTCAGCGCGTGGCCGATGTGGATGTTGCCGTTGGCATAGGGCGGGCCGTCATGCAGTACGAATTTTTCGCGGCCGGCGGCGGAGGCGCGAAGCTTCTTGTAGAGACCCATCTCCTGCCAGCGCTTGACCATTTCCGGCTCCTTCTGCGGCAAGCCGGCGCGCATCGGGAAATCGGTCTGGGGCAGATAGAGGGTGGAGGAATAGTCAACTTTTTCAGCGGTATCGGTCATGATCTTGCCATCGAAGGCGCCCGGAACGGGTCGCGAATAATCTCTTGGAATTCAAGGTGGCGGAAGCGCTCGCGAGGGAAGCGCCAAAAACCCGGACCCTTCGGCTCCCTCAAAGAGCGCGAAAGGCCGGGCCAATAATTCGAAGGGACTTGGTCAGCCGAACCCTGGTCATGGTGGCGGTTCTTTAAGCGGTTTTGCCGTGAAAAGGAAGAGGCGCGCTGTAAGTTTGTGACTGAGGAAAGCCGTGCTCTGCGCCGTGGCCGGCAAAGCTCGTACCCATGCAGGCCGGCAACGCCGGTTCAAAACGCGATCTTTGCATCCAGCGGGCTGATTGGCGCCACGCCGGCGAGAAGCGCCCTCGCCTCCTCCTCGTCCTTGCGGATCTGCTCGACCAGGGGCTCCAGACCGGAAAACTTCAACTCGTCGCGCAGATGGCCGAAGAAGGAGACGCGACAGTGCTCGCCGTAGAGGCTGCCGGAGAAGTCGAACACGAAGGTTTCGAGCAGGGCCGCGCCGTTGTCCGTTACGGTAGGCCGATAGCCGAAGCTCGCGACGCCGTCATGCAGGGAACCGTCCGGACGGCGCAGCCGCACCGCGTAGATACCGGGCTTCAGGCCGGCCTCAGGCGCCAGCGCCATGTTGGCGGTCGGGAAGCCGAGCGTGCGGCCGAGCTGCTGGCCCTTGATGACCTCCGCCTCGACCGTGAAGCGGTATCCCAGCAATCCGGCCGCCTCGGCGACATTTCCCTCCCGCAGCAGGCTGCGGATGCGGCTTGAGGATACGACCTCCGCGCCTTCGTCGCGGAAGGCATCGACCAGCGTCACGCCGAAACCGTGGCGCTTGCCGGCTTCCATCATGAAGGCCGGACCGCCTTCCCTGCCCTTGCCGAAATGAAAATCGAAACCCGTCACAACCTCCGTTGCGCCGAGCCATTCGACCAGGATGGAGCGGACGAATTCCTCCGCCGAGCGGTTGGAGAACGCGCGGTCGAAGGGATATTCGATGACCGAATGAAAGCCCATCGCTTCCAGCAGGCTTGCCCTGAGCGGGGCCGGCGTCAGGCGGAAGACCGGCTGGTCCGGCCGGAAGACCGAGCGAGGATGGGGTTCGAAGGTCAGAACCAGCGCCGGAACGCCACGATCCCTCGACAGTTCCAGCGCCCGGTTGAGCACCGTCTGATGGCCGCGATGAACGCCGTCGAAATTGCCGATGGCGATGACGCCGCCCTTCAGGCTTTCGGGGAGCGGATTCTTCTTTTCGTTGCGATGAAAGACGGTCATGACGGCGTCCCGGCTCAGTCGAGCCTCTGCATCCAGTATTTCGGATCGGCGTTCTCGCGCTTCAGATAGGCATTCAGGATCGCCTCATCGGGCTTGCCGTTGACCGTATATTCGGCGGCGTGGATGCCGCCCGAGATATAAAGAAGGTCGAGACCGGCATCGAGAGCGCCGCGAACATCGGTCGGCATACCGTCGCCGATGGCCAGCACGCGGTCCTTCACGGTCTCGCTCCCCCTCTTCTTTCCGGCAGCGGCCATCGCGGCATCGTAGATCGGGCGATACGGCTTTCCGGCAACACGGGTTTCGCCGCCCAGCTGCTCGTAATAGGCAGCAACCGCACCAGCGCAGGGGATCATGCGCGAACCGCGCTCGACGATCAGGTCGGGATTGGCGCAGATCAGCGGCACGCCGCGCTTCTGAAAGGCCACCAGCGTGTCGTGGTAGTCCTCCGGCGTTTCGCTCTCGTCATCGAAAAAACCGGTGCAGACGATCGCACCCGCCTCATCTGCGGAAACGACCTCGACACCGAGGCCATCCAGCAGCGGAAGGTCGCGATCGGGTCCGAGGAAGAAAATCTTCTTCGGGCCGGCTGCGATCAGCGTGCGGGTCACATCGCCCGAGCTGACGATACCGTCATAGGCGGTATCGGCGACACCGATCATCCTCAACTGGCTGATGACATCAGGAGACGGGCGCGGCGAATTGGTAATCAGCACCACGGTTGTTCCGGCCTTCCGCGCCGCAGTCAGCGCTTCGGAGGCGGACGGAAAGGCATCGACGCCGTTATGCAGCACGCCCCAGACATCGCAGAGGATGACGTCATAACGCTCGCTGACGTCGCTCAAGGTGGAGATGCGCTCGGCCATCGTGAATTCCCGGTTTCAAATCATGTCAGCGGTGACATTGCAAAGGATCGCGAGCAAGGCAAGGGGCTTTGCGGTTTGGCGATGAAATAGCCGACGGCAAGTTATCCGGGGCCGGCCACGCCTTGCACCATCCTCGCCGCGGGGCCCGAAACCGTGGCGGGGCGCCTGTCACACATTCTGTCACGGAGCGCTGTTAACGTTGAGGGGTGGAATATTTTCGGCAGGCCGCGCTTGACTCATCTCGAGGCCGCCCTTATCTCATCGCCGCTAGCACTCTCCAATCGGGAGTGCTAACAGTTTCCGTACGGATCCACCGCGATCCGTCAATGTCATTTGATCGAGGGATTAGACAATGGCAAGCACATCTTTCCGCCCCCTGCACGATCGCGTTGTCGTCAAGCGCGTCGAATCTGAAGAAAAGACCAAGGGCGGCATCATCATTCCCGACACAGCCAAGGAAAAGCCGGCTGAAGGCGAAGTTGTCGCTGTGGGCCCGGGCGCCCGTGACGACCACGGCAAGGTTGTCGCTCTCGACGTCAAGGTCGGCGACCGCGTCCTGTTCGGCAAGTGGTCCGGCACCGAAGTCAAGCTCGACGGCGTCGACCTCCTCATCATGAAGGAAGCCGACATCATGGGCATCATCGGCTGATCGGCCGATTGCTCATTCCTAATCCGCAATTCACCAATGGGTTCAAACCCGGGAGTTTGAAAAATGGCAGCTAAAGAAGTAAAATTCGGCCGTACCGCGCGCGAAAAGATGCTGCGCGGCGTCGACATCCTCGCTGACGCAGTGAAGGTCACCCTCGGCCCGAAGGGCCGCAACGTTGTGATCGACAAGTCGTTCGGCGCTCCGCGCATCACCAAGGACGGTGTTTCCGTCGCCAAGGAAATCGAACTGGAAGACAAGTTCGAGAACATGGGCGCGCAGATGGTCCGCGAAGTCGCTTCGAAGACCAACGACATCGCCGGTGACGGCACCACCACTGCAACCGTTCTTGCCCAGTCCATCGTTCGCGAAGGCGCCAAGGCCGTTGCCGCCGGCATGAACCCGATGGACCTGAAGCGCGGTATCGACCTCGCCGTTACGGAAGTCGTCAAGGACCTGCTCGCCAAGGCCAAGAAGATCAACACCTCGGAAGAAGTCGCACAGGTCGGCACGATCTCGGCAAACGGCGAAAAGCAGATCGGTCTCGATATTGCCGAAGCCATGCAGAAGGTCGGCAACGAAGGCGTCATCACCGTTGAAGAAGCCAAGACCGCCGAAACCGAACTCGAAGTCGTCGAAGGCATGCAGTTCGACCGCGGCTATCTCTCGCCCTACTTCGTGACCAACCCGGAAAAGATGGTGGCTGACCTCGAAGACGCCTTCATCCTCCTGCACGAGAAGAAGCTTTCGAACCTCCAGGCCATGCTGCCGGTTCTCGAAGCCGTCGTTCAGACCGGCAAGCCGCTCCTCATCATCGCTGAAGACGTCGAAGGCGAAGCCCTTGCAACGCTCGTCGTCAACAAGCTGCGTGGCGGCCTCAAGATCGCTGCCGTCAAGGCTCCGGGCTTCGGCGACCGCCGCAAGGCCATGCTGGAAGACATCGCCATCCTGACCGGCGGCACCGTCATCTCCGAAGACCTCGGCATCAAGCTCGAAACCGTCACCCTCGACATGCTTGGCCGCGCCAAGAAGGTTTCGATCTCGAAGGAAAACACCACGATCGTCGACGGCGCCGGCCAGAAGTCCGACATCGAAGGCCGCGTTGCCCAGATCAAGGCCCAGATCGAGGAAACCACTTCCGACTACGACCGCGAAAAGCTGCAGGAACGTCTTGCCAAGCTCGCTGGCGGCGTTGCCGTCATCCGCGTCGGCGGTGCGACTGAAATCGAAGTGAAGGAAAAGAAGGACCGTATCGACGACGCGCTGAACGCAACCCGCGCAGCCGTTCAGGAAGGTATCGTCCCGGGCGGCGGCGTGGCTCTGCTGCGCTCGTCGGTCAAGATCACGGTTAAGGGCGTCAATGACGACCAGGAAGCCGGCATCAACATCGTTCGTCGCGCGCTCCAGGCACCGTGCCGCCAGATCGCCGAGAACGCCGGTGACGAAGCCTCCATCGTGGTCGGCAAGATCCTCGAAAAGGATGCCGACAACTTCGGTTACAACGCCCAGACCGGCGAATATGGCGACATGATCGCCATGGGTATCGTCGACCCGGTCAAGGTCGTCCGCACCGCTCTCCAGGACGCAGCTTCGGTTGCCGGCCTGCTGATTACCACCGAAGCCATGATTGCCGAACTGCCGAAGAAGGACGCTCCGGCAATGCCGGGCGGCATGGGCGGCATGGGCGGCATGGACATGATGTGATAGGCGTCAGCCTATCGCAGGAATGACCATAAAGCTTCGCCCATGCACTTGAAGTGGTTCAGCGCGACAAGCGCGCTGAACGGGCGGCATGGACATGATGTGATAGGCGTCGGCCTATCGCAGGAATGGCCATAAAGCTTCGCCCATGCACTTGAAGTGGTTCAGCGCGACAAGCGCGCTGAACGGGCGGCATGGACATGATGTAAGACCTCCGGGTCCTGCATCTCAATCATCCGGTTCAGTATTCGGAAGGGCGGTCTTCGGGCCGCCCTTTTCGTTTGCGCCAGGCTCCCGGTCACGACAGGTGCAAGGAGCTCGACACCCGCCGTCTTTCCGTTTGCCTCGCGACAACCAGGCCCCTCATGCAACCACACGTCACCTACCGTTCTTCGTTTATTTATTTATACGAATATTCTAATTAAATCTTAGATTTTCTTTTTTCGGCCGGCTGTTGCGGAAAATGACTGTTTCAAGACGGCACAGAAAAGCGACAATAATGCATAAAAAATCGGGTCATCTGGCCAAAACCACGGCGAAGTATGACATCAGGCCGTTTCCAGACCCGAAAAAACATGATATCGAGTCCAATATTCCCTAATTCGATAGGGGTATGCAGCAGGTTTATTTTCGTCTTTATTCAACTACAAGATTTCGCGCGCCGTTCAAAAAAATCCATTGCGAAGAAAACGAAAAATTAATAACCCTTCGCGAGTCAATTGGTGCGTCCACGAGCTCAGCGGGACTGCGTACTACCAGCGGTAACAATTTCGGCTGAGCATTGTCCTTGTATGGGGACGCAGGATGTAACCTATGCGCGAAGCATGTACTTGTATTTCCGTAAAATATAAGTAACAGATAATACTTGATATAGTCTCGAGCGGGGATCCGCCTTCTGAGGGCTGGCTCTGCGCGGGATAAATACAGAAAAGCATGAGCAATACGCCGGCTTTCCGGCATCACAGACAATATTGAGACTAACCCGAGAGCATTTACGCTTCCATCGGCTTTCGACTTGGGGACCGCCTTGTTTAAGATCGCCAGAGCCAATTCTGCCCAGTCCTATTCTCACGCCTTTGCCGAGGCCGAGGAGAACGACACTCTAGTCTTGTCCCAGTTCACCGTGTCGGAAGCATGGGAAGGCGATCTGTCGAACGGCGTCATCAAGCTTGGCGCGCGCGCAACCTTGCTGCACGGCCTCGATGGGCCCGAATGCGGTTTACTCAGCATGATGCGCTGCTACGAGGCGCATGATCGCGCCCATATCCTCGAACTGTTCGAGCAGGCGGCTACCTCGTCCTCGCGCTTTTGTTACTCGACGACGATCGTACATGCGGACGGCCATCGGCAACCGGTATTCTGCATCGGCGAGTCGGCGGGGTTGGAAGAACCGAGCGCGGGCAACATGCTCGGGCTGTTCGTGTTTCCGCGATTCAAGCTGGCGCCGGGCGCGCATCTGCGCAGCTACGGCTGATCGTTTTTATCGGGCACCAAGCCGAAGAAGCGGCCGACCCGGCCGCTTCCGTTTTTCCGGAGACCGCGTCTCAGGGGCGCGGCGGAATGTTAAGGCCCTTCTGGCTGGCGGGGCGGCTTTCGGCCCGCGTCATCCAATCCATGACCTTGGGATAATTGTCGAGCCCGATGGCATCGGCAGCCTCGTAGCCGACCTTCAGGCCGCGCACCCACGGGAAGGTAGCGATGTCGGCTATGGTGTACTCGTCGCCCGCCAGCCACGGACGGGTCGCAAGCTCACCTTCCATGACGCCGAGCAGACGGCGAGCCTCGTCTCGGTAGCGCTCGGTCGGGTAGGGGTTGTTGGCGACCTTGTCGGCGGCATATTTATAGAAATGGCCGAACTGGCCGAACATCGGGCCGACGCCGCCCATCTGGAACATCAGCCATTGCAGCGCCGCATAGCGGCCCGCGCCTTCCTTCGGCAGCAGCCTGCCGGTCTTTTCCGCCAGATAGATCAGGATCGCGCCCGATTCGAAGACGCCGATGGGCCTGCCGTCCGGCCCGTTCGGATCGAGGATTGCCGGAATGCGTCCGTTGGGGTTCAGGGAAACGAATTCCGGGGACTTCTGCTCGTTGGTGGAAAACGAAACGAGATGCGCTTCGTAGGGCAGACCGAGTTCCTCCAGCGCGATCGAAACCTTCACGCCATTCGGTGTCGGCAGAGAGTAAAGCTGGATAACGGAGGGGTCCTTGGCAGGCCATTTCTTGGTGATGGGAAAGCTGGAGAGATCAGCCATCGTTTTCTCCTTTGGGGGCGACGAGCGAGGCATCGTTCTCAATTATCGAACGATTAGTCAAGCATCGTCCAACTATGCGGGACAATCGAAAAAGGGCATTAAAAGCGGGAAAGTTTTAACGCCTTGCCGGTCTGCGGAGCCCGGCCTCACGATACATAGGAGCTTCCGATGTCCAATAGCAACAACGCGATCATCCTGATCGCCCGCATCCTTCTTTCCTTCATGTTCATCTATGCCGGCTTCGGCAAGCTGACCGACCCGAGCGGCACCGCCGGCATGATTACCGGCGCCGGCCTGCCGGCCGCCACCGCGCTTGCCTATCTCGCAGGGCTGTTCGAACTGGTCACCGGCCTCGCCGTCCTCGTCGGCTTCCAGACCCGGATCGTCGGCTGGGCGCTCGCCCTCTTCTGCGTGTTCACCGGTCTCGTCTTCCACAGCGGCACCGTCGCCATCGAAGGCTGGCCGGAAGGTGCTCTCGGCTGGATCAACGCGCTGAACGGCATCATGCTGATGAAGAATTTCACGCTCGCCGGCGCCTACATCCTGCTCGCCACCTACGGCCCGGGCGCATACTCGCTCGACGCACGCCGCGGCGTTCTCGCTACGGCCTGACAGTTCCCTGCTCCCAAGCAACAGAGAGCCCGGCGGACCGTTCCGCCGGGCCTTTGTTTTCCGACCAAACAATGAAATCAGATCCCGCGGGCAAGCCAGACGGTGGCGCCTCCGCATTCGGGATCTTCCACCGTATGGGCGAGCACTTCGAAGCCGTTTTCCGCAAGGAGACAACGGTATTCCTCCGGAGAAAGGCTCGCGTGATAAAGCGGTTCGCCTTCCAGGTCTCCCATCGCCATCCCCTCCGACGGTCCCGATGTGAACATCAGCACGGTCCCTTCAACAGCATGGGCAGCGAAGCGCGGAAACATGGCGCGCTGTGCATCGGGCGTCAGGTGAAAGAAGCTGTGCCAGGCCAGAATGCCGTCGAAGGTTCGGCCAAGCGAGAGTTCACGCATATCGGCCACCTGCCAATCGCCCGCTGGCAGCCGCTCGCGGCAGAGATCAATCAGCGTCGGCGAGGCGTCGATGCCGGTCACCTTCATTCCCCGCGCCAGCAGCGCGGCTGCGATGGGATCACCGGAACCGCAGCCGAGGTCCAGCACGCTGGAGCCTTGCGCCAGTTTCCCGGCGAAACGGTCGATCCAAGCGTGTTCGAACAGATGTTTCGAACGCAGGCGGTCAAAGGCATGCGCGTGACGCTCGTAGAGGCCGACGATCCGGTCCGCCTCGCTCATCAGCGTTTCACAGGGCGGCCTGGACGGCCGCGACGATCTCGGCCACCCGGGCATTGCCCTCGTGTTCCGGCTTGCGCGCACGCACGAGGCAGGCCTCCGAACGCAGGATCACGCCGTCTGAAAGGATCTTCAGGTGGTTGGCGCGCAGCGTCGATCCGGTCGAGGTGATGTCGACGATGATATCCGCCTGCCCGGCAGCCGGGGCGCCTTCCGTGGCGCCAAGGCTTTCGACGATGCGGTAGAGCTGGATGCCGTGGCTTCCGGAGAAGAACTGCTGGGTGAGGCGCCAGTATTTCGTGGCGATCGCCAGACGCCGGCCATGACGGCTGCGGAAATCGGCGGCGACATCGCCGAGGTCGGCCATGGTGTCGACATCCAGCCAGATTTCCGGCACGGCGACGACGACGTCGGCGTGGCCGAAGCCGAGACGGGCGGAGATTTCGACGCGCTTGTCGGCCTCCGCCAGCCCTTCCCGGATCAGATCCTCGCCGGTAACGCCAAAATCGACGGTTCCCGCGCCGATCTCACGGGCAATCTCGGAGGCAGACAGGAAGGCGATCTCGATGTCGTCGATACCTTCGATCCGCCCGCGATAGGAGCGATCGTTGCCGACGGCGACGATCTTCAGCCCGGCGCGTTCGAGGACGGCGGAGGCATCCTCCTTCATCCGGCCCTTGGAGGGCAATCCGATGGTAATCGTCATGAACGTTTTCCTTCCGCCTCGATCCGGTCGAGCCAGAGCGAAAAGCCGACCGCCGGAATGCGGCTTTCGGCACCGAGCAGGGTCAGGAGGCGGTCGAAGCGGCCACCGCCGGCAAGCACAGCCGGATTGTCCTTCACCGCGACTTCGAAAACGAGGCCGGTGTAATAATCGAGAGGACGACCGAAGGCCGCGCGATAGGTGATGCGGGCAAGATCGAGCCCGGCATTGGCAAGGGCCGCAACCCGCTCGTCGAAGCGGGAGACGGCGGCGCCGAGCTTCAGGCCGGCCGCATCGGCAAAGCCCGCGAGTGCCGAAGTCGCATCCGGCAGCGGCAGTTCCAGGGACAGGAACTCCCGCAGCAGAATGAGAGCCGCGCCATCGAGCCGCGTTTGCGCCAGTTCCTGCTTTTCCTTGAGCCGCCTTGCGATTTCCACCGGCGAGCGGCTGGCATTGGTGGAATAGCCGGTCGCCTGCATGGTCTCATCGATATGGGCGACCAGTGCCGCATCGTCACCGGAAGCGAGCAGGTCCGCCACCATCGGGTTCAGGCCTTCGACGGGGTTGGGACTGCCGAGCCGCTTCAACAACTGCTCGATCTGATCGGCATTGCCGAAAGCCTGAATGAGGCGCTTCTGCCAGCCCGCCGGGAGGCCGAGCGCCTTGACCACGGCTTCGAATACAGCCTGGTCTCCCAGCGTCACGGCAAGCGTCCGGCCGGGCAGCAGGCGCGCGAGAATGGCGTAGGCATCGCCGATGGCGCGGGCGTCGGCCGCCGCGACACCGGTATCGCCGAGATCCTCGATGCCGGCCTGATAAAATTCGTTGGCTCCGTCGCGGCGCTGGCGGAAGACCTCGCCGAGATAGGCATAACGCTTCGGCGTACCGGTCGCGGTCTCGATGTGGCGCAGGCAGACCGGAATGGTGAATTCGGGGCGCAGGCACAGGCTCTCGCCGCGCTCGTTCTCCGTCATGAAGATGCGGCGGCGCAGATCTTCGCCCGCCATGTCAAGGAAAGGCTCGGCCGGCTGGATCACGGGCGTATCGACCCGGACGGTGGAGCGCGCCGAAAATTCCTCAAGAATGGTGCCGGCGAAATCCGGCATGTTGATCAGGGGCATGGATAAGCTCTTTCCGCGGAGACGGCATACCCCCTCTGGCCTGCCGGCCATCTCCCCCACAAGGGGGGAGAGGATTCGCCGCGCGCGCTCATGCCAATGGCAATGCGAGCGCCCGATAAAGCTTGCCCCGTTTTTTGATGCAGAGAACTGCAGACTGACAAAACGGTACGCATCGGGGACGGCAAACACCGACCTGCCCCCTCCCCCTTGTGGGGAGGGTTGGGGAGGGGAAAGTCCACAAACTCAGACATCGGCCTGCTTTGCCCGACGACGGTCTTCCGCCTGGGCTGCGAGGATTTCGAGTACCTTCGCGACCAGTTCGCCTTCCGGTACCACGACCTGGGCGACGCGGGCCTCGCGCCATTCGGCGTTGTCGGCGATCTCGCCCGAGAGGCGCTTGCCCTCGATCAGGTCCTTGATCTGCACGACGCCCTCGGCGCGCTCGTCGCCGCCCTGGATGATGGCGATGGGGCAGCCGCGGCGGTCGGCGTATTTCAGCTGGTTGCCGAACTTCTTCCAGTTGCCCTGATACATCTCGGCGCGGATGCCGGCGGCGCGCAGTTGCTGGGTGAACTTCTGGTAGCGGCCCATGCTTTCGACGTCGCCGTCCATGACGGTGACCAGAACCGGCGCGATCACATCGTCCTGACCGAGCTTGCCGAGGTTCTTCAAAGCCGTCATCAGGCGCGAGACGCCGATCGAAAAGCCGGTAGCCGGCACCGGCTGGCCCATGAAACGCGAGACTAGGCCATCATAACGCCCGCCGCCGCCGACCGAGCCGAACACGACCTTTTCGCCCTTTTCATTGGTGACGTCGAAGGTGAGCTCGGCTTCGTAAACGGGGCCAGTGTAGTATTCGAGGCCGCGGACGACGGAGGGGTCGATCTTGATGCGATCCGGACCATAGCCCGCGCCCAGAACGAGGCTGCGGATGGTGTTGAGTTCGTCGACGCCCTCGGTGCCCTCTTCGGTGCCCGCGACGAGTTCGGCCAGATGCACGGCGCTCTCGGCGTAATCGGTGATGCCGACGAAGAACAGCACCTTGCGGATCTGCTCGGCATTGAGCCCCGCGCCCTTGGTGAAGTCGCCGGATTCATCCTTGCGGCCTTCGCCGAGCAGGAGCTTCACACCTTCGGTGCCGAACTTGTCCAGCTTGTCTATAGCGCGCAGAACCGACAGGCGGCGGGCGGCGTTTTCGTCACCGCCGACGCCGATCGCTTCCATAACACCGTCGAGAACCTTGCGGTTGTTGACGCGGATTACGTAGTCGCCACGCTTGATGCCGAGGGCCTCGAGCGTATCGGCCATCATCATGCACATTTCGGCATCGGCCTGAACGCCCGGCGCACCGACCGAGTCGGCGTCGAACTGCATGAACTGGCGGAAGCGGCCCGGGCCGGGCTTTTCGTTGCGGAACACGTAGCCGGCGCGGTAGGTCCGGTAGGGAAGCTGGATCTCGTTGAAATTTTCCGCGACATGGCGGGCCAAAGGCGCGGTCAGGTCGTAGCGCAGCGACATCCACTGTTCGTCGTCGTCCTGCAGCGAGAAGACGCCTTCGTTCGGCCGGTCGGCATCCGGCAGGAACTTGCCGAGCGCGTCGGTATATTCGAAAAGCGGGGTTTCCACCGGATCGAAACCATAGCGTTCATAGACTTCGCGGATCTTCGCGGTCATCTCGTTGACGGCGCGGATATCGGCGGCCTCGCGATCCACAAAACCGCGCGGCAGGCGGGCTTTGAGTTTCTGCGGTTTCTTGGACTTGTCGCTCATGGTGGGAACCGGGATTTCTTGTGTTTTCAGGTTGCCGGTGTCTTAGAGGATCAAGGTTTGGGCGGCAAGTATATTGATCGCCTGCCTACGGTCTTCCTGCTTGTCGCGCTTGCGTTCTTTGCCCTTCTGCGGCTAGTTCGGCAGCGAATGAAGCATGCCGAAGGATGCAAGGAGAGCCGATGATCGAAATCGTGGAATTGCCGGAACTCGTCTGCATCGGCTACGAGATCGAGGCGGACTGGCAGGACCTGGCCGTTCTCATGCCCGAGCTATGGCAAAGGCTATTCGCTGCCGATACCGGCGCGACGTCGTTTCTCGAGGTATCGAGCGAACCGGCGGCGGGCCGTTTCCGGGAATTGGTGGGATTTCTTGCGGCAGGATCGACCGAGATACCCGACGGCATGACGAAGCTCGTTCTGCCCGCAGGGCGCTATCTGCGCCTCAACCATGAAGGACCGCTATCGGACATCGCCTCGGGTTTCCGGCGCCTCTACGGCCATGCGGCGGCAGCCGGGCTGAAGACGGGCGATCTGAAGATCGACTTCGGCTACACGCCCGGCCTCACCGATACCCGCCACGAACTCCATGTCGCGCTGGAACAGCAGCCGCTTCTGCTCGGCTGAGGCGAGGCCATGGAGACCACCCGGCGATGATCTTCGAAGCCCTGAACTATGGCGCCACTTGGCTGCTGACCACGCCGGCCCATCGCAAGGCGATCCGCTATTCGGTCAATCTGTGGTCGCGGGCGGGACGCTGTGCCTCGGCCTGGCGGGAGCATGAGGAAAACAGCAAGGCGGCCATCATCGAGGCCATCGGTTCGCTCAACCAGCGGCGCACCGCCGTCGTGCTCGGCTCCGGCCTGCTGCGCGACGTGCCGATCATCGAACTTTCGCGCGCATTCGATACCGTGGTGCTGGTCGATCTCGTGCATCTTGCGAGCGTTCGCGGGTGGCTGACGCTCAAGGGCCTGAAGAATGTGCGGCTAATCGAGCGCGATCTTTCCGGCTACGACACGCTCAAGGCGGGACAGGAACCCGAACCACTCGCCTTTCTCAGGCAGGTGCCGTTCCTCGATTTCGTCGTCTCGGCCAATCTCCTGTCGCAGATCGGCACCGGCGCGACGAAGCGGCTGGAACTGGAGCGGCCGGGATCAATGCCGGAGGACACGCTGCCCCGGCTGATCCGGGCCCATCTCGACGGTCTCGCCGGCCTGACCTGCAAGAGCCTTCTCGTCACCGACATTTCCTATGCGGTGATCGACCGGGCCAGTAAACAGCACGAGACCTTCGACCTGCTGCATGGCGTCGACGTGCCCGCGCACCGCGCGGAATGGGAATGGCCGGTGGTGCCCGAGGGCGAGGAAAGCGGGAATTACCGCATCGTGCACAAGGTCATCGCCTGAGGATGGATGTTCTTTCGACCGAAGGCTGACCGCTCCCGACAACGGCCTTGCTTTCGACGAAATCGCCCCTAACTTCGTTTCCATGACGTTGCTGCTTCGCGCCTTTCTGCTGCTTGCCGCGCTGGCTTATGGCGCCATGCCCTTCACCGGCATGGCGATGCCCGTTGCTGCGCCGATTCAGGAGGCTGCGGCAACGGCCATACAGGCAGACGAGCCCGCCCATGTCCTGCATGGAGACATGAAGCACGGCGCAGGCAAGGCCACCCATGCCGAGGCGGCAAGCGCTGACGCCGATTGTCCGCATCCGGGCAAGACCGACCGTTCTTCCCACTGTTCCGCCTGCCTGACGCTGCCCGCCAACCTCTTCATGGCCGACGCCGGTTCGCCGGCGCGTTCCGCCGAAGCTCCTTCCCTTGTCAAGGCTTTCCGTTCGGAGCCATCGATGCCGCTCACGCCCCCTCCCCGCGGCTGAATCCGTTTCTTTCTCGAACCGAAAGCGGCCAAAGGCCGAAACAGAATTCCGTCCGAACGACAAGGAAAACCCCTATGCTTTTCAAGGCATTCCTCACGGCATCCGCCGTTCTTCTCGCAAGCGCCTCTTACGCCCAGGACACCATGTCCCATGACCACATGAACATGAGCGGCGGCATGATGACGAACCAGCCGGCGGGCGACCAGTCGCCTTCCAGCAAGGCCTTTGCGGAGGCGAATGCAAAGATGCATACCGACATGGCGATCGAATACACCGGCGACACCGATGTCGATTTCGTTCGCGGCATGATCCCGCATCACCAGGGCGCAATCGACATGGCGAAGATCGAGCTGCAATACGGCAAGGACCCGGAAATCCGCAAGCTCGCCGAGGAGATCATCAAGGCTCAGGAAGCCGAGATCGCCATGATGAAGGAATGGCTGGCGAAGCACGGCAATTGACGCTCGTGCAGTGACAAAGGGGGCCCGGACTAGCGCGCCTGCTCGAGGCTCATCCTTTCCAGCATGGACGCCGCCCGGCTGGGGCGGCGTTCCTTGTGCCGCAGGATGGAAAACTGCCTGACCGGCAGCGAGAAATTCGCGGCCACGAGTTCGCCGCGCGCCAGCCGGCCGGCCGCCGCAACGCCGGAGACGACGCCCGCGCAGGGCCCCGCCGCGACGGCTGACAGCACGGCTTCGTTGGACGGCAGGACCAGAACGCTGCGCAGCCGCTCCGGATCGACGCCGAGGCCGCGCAGGGTGTTCTCGAAGACCGAGCGCGTGCCCGATCCCGGTTCGCGCCGGACCCAGCCTGTTTCTTCGACCAGTTGAAGCGCGGCAAGCGGCCGCCCATCCGCGAAGGAATGACCCGGCGCCGTCACGACCAGCAGCGCATCGTCCGCAACCCGGGTCACGGACAGCGCGGGATCATCGACCGATCCCTCGACGAAGCCGATATCAGCCGTGCCGGCATTTACCGCCTGGGCCACCGAACGGGTGTTGCCGATGGTGAATTCCAGCTCGATGCCCGGATATTCCGCATGAAACCGCATCAGCAGGGGCGGCAGCCAATAGCTCGCCACCGTCTGGCTGGCCTGAACCGCGAGCCGGCCGCGCGACAGGCCTCCGAGTTCCGAAAGCATCAGCTCGGCGGAGCGGGCGCGGGCGAGCGTGGCGCGCGCCTCGTCGAGAAACAGGCGGCCTTCCATGGTCAGTTCGATGCGCCGCCCGACCCGGTTGAAGAGGGCCACGCGATAATAGGCCTCCAGATTGCGGACGGCGGCGCTGACAGCGGACGGCGTGAGACCGATGGCTTCGGCAGCGCGTGTCAGGTGTTCGCGTTCGGCAACGGCGACAAAGATGGAAAGCTGTTCGAAGGTCATTGCATTACGTTCGTTTTTATCGAATGAACCATGCCATATTATGCGATGGAAGTCGACGTTTCCGCGGCCGATACTTCACCTGTCAACCACAGGTGTCCGCAATGAAACGGTTTCCAACTCCATCCGCCATCCTTCCGGGTCTCTCCCTCTGTCTTGCCGTTGCCGCATCCGGCCTTGCGCTGGAGCGCATGGAAATCGCGCTCATCGGCGCGCGTCCGCTTGAAAGCCTCGTTTTCGCCATCCTACTGGGTATCGCGCTGCGATCCGGCATCAGGCTGCCAGCCTCCTTCGATACCGGCATTACGTTTTCCGCCCATTTCATTCTGGAATGCGCAATCGTGCTGCTCGGCGCCTCCATCAGCATCGGGGCGATAGGCGCAGCCGGGCCAATGCTGGTCGCCGCCATTGCATCGGTCGTGCTTTTGTCGATCGCCGTCAGCTTCACCATCGGACGGCTCTTCGGCCTTTCGCCAAAACTCGCCTTTCTCGTCGCCTTCGGCAATTCGATCTGCGGCAATTCGGCAATCGCGGCTTCCGCTCCGGTGGTGGGCGCCGAGCCGGAGGATGTCGCCGCGTCCATTGCCTTTACCGCGGTGCTCGGCGTCGTCGCCGTGTTGCTCATGCCGCTCCTTTCCATCGCGCTCAAGCTCAGCGCCGTGCAGTATGGCGTTTTCGCCGGCCTGACCGTCTATGCCGTGCCGCAGGTGCTGGCAGCCACCGCCCCGATCGGCGCCGTCAGCCTGCAGACGGGAACGCTGGTCAAGCTTATCCGGGTGCTGATGCTCGGGCCGCTTCTCTTCGTCGTCGGGCTGGTGCGTGGCGCGTCCGGGCAGCGCATATCGCTCCGCCACATGCTGCCATGGTTCATCGTCGGCTTCGCCGTCATGGTGATGCTGAGGTCTGCGGGAGCCCTTCCGGACCGGCTTCTTCCCCGTCTTTCCGATCTCTCAACCCTCTGCACGACGGTCGCCATGGCAGGGCTCGGACTTTCGGTCGATGTGCGGAGCCTCCGGAAATCCGGCGGCCGGGTGGTGCTGGCGGCCTTCGCCTCGCTGCTGGCGCTTTGCGGGATCAGCCTGACGATGATCGCGGCGCTCGGCATCATGTGATTGCGCCTCGCCGCGGCGTGGCCCGAAACCGAAGACGGCACAGGAGCATTGTCTACGCGCAATTCCGGACGCAAAACCGGTTCCCACTTTTGCTGGAATTGCTCTATTCTGGCCGCCAATTGCAGGAAGAGACATCCGAATGAACACGCGCTCCCTCGCCGTCATTGGCTTCGATGCCGACGACACGCTCTGGCAGAACGAACAATATTACCGACTGACGGAAGAGCATTTCCGGGACTTGCTCGCCGATTTCGCCGAAGGCGAGCAGGTCTCCGAGCGGCTACTGGAGGCAGAAAGGCGCAACCTTGCCCAATACGGTTTCGGCATCAAGGGTTTCACGCTGTCGATGATCGAGACGGCGCTCGAAATCACCGAGGGACGGGCGCCCGGAAAGGTCATCAGCGAGATCCTTTCCATCGGGCGCAACCTGCTCAGCCATCCGGTGGAGACCATGCCGCATGCCCGCGACGTGCTGGAAGCGCTGGCGGGCGAATACTATCTCGTGCTGATTACGAAGGGCGATCTTTTCGATCAGGAGCGCAAGCTTGCCCAGTCCGGCCTCGGCGATTATTTCGACGCGGTCGAGATCGTCTCCGACAAGACGGCGACCACCTACCGCCGCATTTTCGGCAAGACCACGGATGGGCCGGAACGGGCGATGATGATCGGCAATTCGCTGAAGTCGGACGTGGTGCCGGCCATTGCCGCCGGCGCATGGGGCGTTTTCGTCCCCCACGAACTGACATGGGTGCTCGAACAGGTGGACAAACCGGAGCAGGCGCCGCGCTTCCGGGAAATCGCCCATCTCGGCGAACTGCCGAAACTCATCACGGACATCGGTTGATAAAGCGGAGACAGGAATGCACAGCTTCGACGAGATCTGGACGATTGCGGCCGGGCGCAAGGGAGGAGATGCGGCGGTGAAGGCCACCCTGCAATATCCGAAGACGCGCGACGAGATCGCTGCAACGCCCGACGACCGCTTCCTGTCGCTGATGACCAAATGCATCTTCCAGTCGGGCTTCAACTGGAAGGTCGTGGAGGCCATGTGGCCCGGTTTCGAGGCCGCCTTCGACGGCTTCGACATCGCGCGCTGCGCCATGCTGCATGACGAGGATTTCGAGAGGCTGGTCTCAGACAGCCGGATCGTGCGGCATGGGCCGAAGATCCGCTCGGTGCAGGAAAACGCCGTTTTCCTTTCCGATCTGGCGAAGGAGCACGGAAGCGCCGGCCGCTTCTTCGCCGATTGGCCGACGGACAACTATATCGGCCTTGCCGACGTCCTGAAGAAACGCGGATCGCGACTCGGCGGCAATACCGGCCAGTACTTCCTGAGGTTTGCCGGCGTCGACAGCTTCATCCTCTCCCAGAGCGTGACAAACCGCCTGATCGCGGAAGGTATCGTCGACAAGGCGCCTTCCTCGGCGAAGGAAAAGGCCGCCGTGCAGGCCGCCTTCAACACATGGCGTGCCGAATCCGGACGCTCGCTTACCGAGATCAGCCGCGTGCTCGGGATCAGCATCGACTGACTGGCGGTGGCTTTTCGCCCTGCTTTCGAGCGGCCTTAAACAGCTTCAAACAGGACGAACGAACTGCGCCCGCAAACGCTCCACCTCGGGCCGGCAGCAGCAGCCTTCGATGTGATCATTCACCATGCCCATGGCCTGCATGAAGGCATAGACGGTGGTCGGGCCGACGAAGGTCCAGCCGCGTTTTTTCAGATCCTTCGACAGGCGCACCGAGGTCGGCGAGGTCGGATTGGCGCGAAGCGTCTCGTAGTCCATGCTGACGGGGCGCTCCTCGGCGCCGGGTTCGAAGCTCCAGAAATAGCGGGCGAGGCTGCCGAACTCCGCCTTGAGGTCGACGGCGTGGCGGGCATTGTTGATGGTGGAAACGATCTTGCCGCGATGGCGGATGATGCCTGCATCGGCAAGCAGCCGAGCGATGTCGCGGTCATCGAAGAGTGCCACCTTGTGGAAATCGAAACCGGCAAAGCCGGCGCGGAAATTCTCCCGCTTTCTGAGGATGGTGAGCCAGGAGAGGCCGGACTGGAAGCCCTCCAGGCAGATCTTCTCGAACAGGCGAAAATCGTCGGTGACCGGCCTGCCCCATTCCTCGTCATGGTAGCGCCGGTAGTCGTCAAGGCCGCCATGCCAGAAACAGCGCGTCAGCCCGTCTTCGCCCGTAATCAGTCCCGTCTTTTCCATCTTTTCCGTTTTCCGATCGAATCGGACAAACGTTTACCATTTGTTCACTATTTTTCCAAACCGGCTGCTAACCCTGACGAAAGGTTTACGGCACAGGCGGCCTTTTAATGAACGCGTATTTACCAATTGTGGCGAAGCCGCTGGCACGATCGCTTTAACGAGGCCGTCAGGCCCTGTTTTCGGAAAATGTAGCGAGTCGCCCGATGTTGAAGAAGTCGATATTCCTGGCCGCCTGTGCCGGCCTGATTGCCGCAACGCCCTCCCTGGCCGATGACCGGTACCAGACCCGTCCGCCGGTGATCGTCAGCCCCGACCTTTCGGCCCCGTGGGTCATGCAGCTCGGCGGCGCCGCCCGCCCGGTCGTCTACGCGCCGCGCCCCGTGCAGCAGCGCCAGCAGGTCAGAGCCTACCAGCAGCAGCGTCCTGTCGTTCAGCGCCGCATGCCGATGTCTCCCGCTGCCCAGCCTCAGATGGTGCAGCCGGCTGCCATGCGTCCGAACCAGCCGACGAAGACACAGATCGATCCGGTGTTCCTGCCGCAGATGGTCGCCTACGACACGCCGCACAAGCCGGGCACCATCGTCATCGATACCAACAACCGTTTCCTCTATCTCGTCACTGGCAACGGCCAGGCCAAGCGCTATGGCGTCGGCGTCGGCAAGCCCGGCTTCGAATGGGCAGGCACCCACAAGATCACCGCCAAGAAGGAATGGCCGGACTGGACGCCGCCCAAGGAAATGATCGCGCGCGAAGCCGCCAAAGGTCACTACCTGCCCGCCCGCATGGATGGCGGACCGGAGAACCCGCTCGGCGCCCGCGCCATGTATCTCGGCTCCACGCTCTACCGCATCCACGGCACCAACGCGCCCTGGACGATCGGCAACGGCGTGTCCTCCGGCTGCATCCGCATGCGCAACGAAGACGTCGTCGATCTCTACGAACGGGTCGGTGTGGGCACGAAGGTTATTGTGATGTAAGTCACAGCGCACGATGAATCACCCGGCCAACGGCCTTGGTTTCCCTTAATTTCTTATGCGAGAATGCTGAAAGGCTTGCATTGGAACGGGAGTCGGATAGGCTCCCGTCTCCGTGATTTGGGGGATCTCATCATGCAGAAATACTTGAATGTGCTTGCGGCGGCGGCGATCATGGCGACGAGTGCGCTGGCTCCGATCGAGGCGCAGGCCTTCAACGGCAATCGTCCGACAACGACCAGCGACGTGACGCTGGCGGCAGCTCAGCCGAAACAGGTGGCCGAAAAATTCAAGCGGCGCGTCGTCCGTCTCGTGACCGACGAGAAGCCCGGTACGATCATCATCGATACCAACAACAAGTTCCTCTACTACGTCGAAGGCAACAACCGCGCGACCCGCTATGGCGTGGGCGTGGGCCGCGAAGGCTTCGGCTGGTCGGGCGTGGTCAAGATCGGCCGCAAGGAAGAATGGCCGAGCTGGCGTCCGCCGGCAGAGATGCGCGCGCGCGAGGCCAAGAAGGGCCATATTCTGCCGGTCGTCCAGGAAGGCGGCATCGACAATCCGCTCGGCGCCCGCGCGATGTATCTCTTCAAGGGCGGTCGCGACACGATCTTCCGTATCCACGGCACCAACCAGCCCTGGACCATCGGCCTCAACATGTCGTCCGGCTGCATTCGCATGATGAACAAGGATGTCGAGCACCTTTACAACCGCGCCGACATCGGCACGAAGGTCATCGTCGTCGGCCCCGGCAACAGGCAGGGCGATGTGAGCTTCGAAGACCGCGGCATCGACATTCTGCGCACGATTCTCGGCGGCTGAAGCCGGCGATGCCGAATCGAGGCGGGCGCCGGGTCTTCCTCAAGCGCCTTCCTCCGATACGCACGGCCAATTCCGGCCGTGCCGCCCGAGGGACGCCTCCCGTGTCTTGACAAAAGGTAATTTACCAAGCGTCGGCCGCGGCTTTCACGGGACAGTGATGCAAAATGGAAACAGACTTGCCGCTGAAATTCCCCTATAAAACTTGTCAGTCATAACTAGATTCTTCAGGTCGCCAATCATGAACATCAAACTTCGTTTCCTGCTCAGCGCATCGGCCGCCGCCGTCGTTCTTTCCGCGTCGCTGGCCCATGCCGAAATGGCGATCTCCGTTTATGGCGGCGCCCAGTCCGCGCCCCACAGCGACGTCGAAGTCTCCGACCAGCCTGACTTCACCGCAGGCTGGGAAGGCAAGTCCTTCTCCATGCCTCCCTATTATGGCGTTCGCGGCACTTGGTGGCTGGAAGAACTCGGCCAGCCGAACCTCGGCGTTTCCATCGACTACAGCCATGCCAAGGTCTACAGCGACACCGGCACGCGCGACGAAGCCGGCTGGAGCCATTTCGAGTTCACCGACGGTCTGAACCTTCTGACGCTGAACGCGCTCTATCGCTTCCCGATCGAAGGCACCAAGTTCGTACCCTATGTCGGCGCCGGCGCCGGTATCAACATTCCGCATGTTGAAGTCACGCGCGCTACCGGCGAGACCTTCAACTATCAGATCGGCGGCCCGACGATCCAGGCCCAGGCCGGCGTAGCCTACCAGTTCACCGACCGCTGGTCCGCCTTCGTCGAATACAAGGGCAACTATTCGTGGGTCGACGTCGATATCGACAGCGGCGCTTCGCTGAAGACCGACATCATGACCAACGCGATCAACGCCGGCATCAGCTTCCACTTCTAAGCTGACCAGGCCTCGCCTTGCGGGGCCTTAAGCTTTCAGCGCGTTTCGCAGACGATCGAGGCCCCGTGCGACAGGACAGTTTCGCGCGGGGCTTTCTTGTTCCGCGCGGTTTCGATCCGCAGGTCGTAATTGCCCTGGAAACGTCCCGGTTCGGCGGAGGAGGTCGTGAGTATCGTCAGTTCGACGTCACCGACGAGTTTCCGGTCCTGTATACCGGACAATATTTTCAGGCGCAGTTCCCGATTGTTCGTCCACTGCTGGCTCAGCATGGAGGCGTCGAACCGAAGGTGACGGAAGGCGGCCGGCACCTTTTCGTCACGGATGCCCGCCACGCCACGAAAATTCAACAGTTTGCGGTCGTCAGCCGTGCTCACGTCGCTTTCGATCGACAGCTTCACGACCTTGTCGTCGGCTGCGCAATAAAGACGCCCGGCCGCATGGACCGGAGAGGACATCGCAAGCAGCAAAATGGCAAGAGCAGCGGATAGTGTGCGCATTCAATCTCTCCTCCCGGTCGCCAGGCGAACCTCGATGAAGAGAATCTGCAACAGCACCACCTTAAAAAGCATGAACGGAAGCAGCCTGACCAAGGCCCGACCCATGTCTTTTCTTTCGCAGGCGCGACCGAGACTGAGATTATCGCGGGTCAGGCAAGCCTTGCAGGTTTCGCTCCGCCATAGGCCCAGTCCAGAAGTTCGACCGTATGGACGATCGGTATCGAGGTTCCCGAGGCGATCTGCGTGAGGCAGCCGATATTGCCAGCCGCGATCACGTCGGGCTTCGTTGCCTCGATGTTCTTGACCTTGCGGGCCTTGAGCTTTGCCGAGATTTCCGGCTGCATGATGTTGTAGGTGCCCGCGGAGCCGCAGCAGAGATGCCCTTCCGCCGGATCGCGCACCGTGAAGCCGGCGTTTTTCAGAAGCGTCTTCGGCGCCATGGTGACCTTCTGCCCGTGCTGAAGGGAACAGGCAGAATGATAGGCGACCGTCAGGTTCTTCCGTTCCTGCACCGGAAGATCAAGGGACGTGAGATATTCGGTGACATCCTTCGCCAAAGCCGAGACACGGGCGGCCTTTTCCGCATAGGCCGGGTCCAGCCGCAGCATATGGCCGTAATCCTTGATGGTGGTGCCGCAGCCCGAAGCGGTGATGACGATGGCGTCCAGCCCGCCGCGGTCGATCTCGTGGACCCAGGCGTCGATATTGCGTCTTGCGCTGGCAAGGGCCTGCTCTTCCCGTCCCATATGGTGGACGAGCGCACCGCAACAGCCCTCTCCCTCCGGCACGACGACCTCGATGCCGAGGCGGGTGAGAAGCCGGACGGTGGCGGCGTTGATGCCGGGATCAAGCACGCCCTGGGCGCAGCCGGTCAGGATCGCGACACGGCCCCGGCCTTCTCCGGCGGCGCGGTGAACGGCGGGGCGAACGATATCCGATACCGGAGGAACAGAGACCGGGGCGAGATCCAGCATGGCGCCGAGAGGCCTGAGCGCAGGAAGCCCTTTCAGAAAACCGGCAAGAGGTCTCCCCAGCCGCGCAAGCCGAAGAGCCGCGCGAAAGCGAGCCGGATAAGGCAGGGTCATCGCCAGCACGGCCCGCGTCAACCGGTTGATGAGCGGACGCCGATAGGTCTTTTCGATGTGAATGCGGGCATGATCAACCAGATGCATGTAGTCGACGCCGGAGGGACAGGTCGTCGTGCAGGCGAGGCAGGAAAGACAGCGGTCGATATGGGTCACCAGATCCTTGTCGGCCGGCCGGCCGTTTTCCAGCATGTCCTTGATGAGGTAGATGCGGCCGCGAGGGCTGTCCAGCTCGTTGCCGAGCGTCACATAGGTGGGACAGGTGGCCGTGCAGAAGCCGCAATGCACGCATTTGCGCAGAATGCTTTCCGCTTCGGCGATATGCGGATCGGCGAGTTGTTCCGCGGTGAAGTTGGTTTGCACGTCCTGCCTCCCGGCGGGCGGCGACTTGCTCGCCTTGCCCCGCATTTCCTTTTTTCTCGAGCGTCAGATCAACCAGCTCTGCGGCTTGTCGATGGGCTGGCCGGCAGAGGCCTTCTGAAGGCCGATGACGCAGCGGACGACGACCCAGACGACCGTGGCAATGCCAAGCAGGACGCCGACGACGGCGACTGTCAGCAGCACCGAAATCACACCGTAGAGCAGGCCGATCCAGAAGGTGCGGATGGCCCAGGTGTAGTGGGTATCGACCCAGCCGCCCGCCTTGCCGCGGTTGAGATAGGCGAAGATCACGCCGATGATGGTGCTGATGCCGATGACGAAGCCGAGAAGATAAAGCGCGTAGACAAGCTGGACATTGAGCTTTCCGGGTTCCAGCCAGTTTTCCGGCCGGGACGCGCCGGGCGGCGGGGAAATCGGGTCCGTCATTTCGTCTCTCCTTTTGCCATGCGGCCGGGATTGAAGATACCGCGCGGGTCGAATTTCTCCCGCACCCGCTGCGAAAGCAAGGCAACCGCCGGCGATTGCGGCTCGAAGGCGGAAATGCCAGCGCGGACGAATGGACGGGCTCGCATCAGCGTCGCATGCCCCCCACCGGCGGCCTTGACGTGGCGGCGCAATAGATCCGCCTCGGGATCAGCCTCCATGCGCATCCATACAAGACCACCCTGCCAGTCGTAATAGGCATCGATGCCGGCTTCCAGCCGGAGTGCTGCAACCAGCTTCCAGCCCTCGGAAGGCGCGACTGAAACGCGCCAGAGGGGACGCTCGGTCCCATCCGCATAGGGATGCACGTCGCGGATTTCGCGCCAGAGCCAAGCCGTCTGTTCCGGATCGAGCCGCGATACCGGACCGTGGCCTGACATGATCGCCGCAAGCTTTTCCGCCCTCACGGAAACCGAGGCCTCGATACCCTCCAGCCTGAGCACCGTGGCCGGGCCGTCCTTCAGCGCACCGCCGATGAAATGGCTTCTGACTGTCTCCGGCAGATGGGCGGCGCCGCTGACCTCGACCGGCAGGGCCATGGCCTCGGCCATCGATTTTACCGCCTGTTCGTCATCCAGCCCCGAAATTACGATAGTCACCGCCGTCTTCGGCTGCGGCAGCACCTTGAAGGTGACCTCCGTCAGCAGGCCGAGCGTGCCAAAGGAACCAGCCATCAGCTTGACCAGATCGAGGCCGGTGACGTTTTTCATCACGCGGCCGCCGGCCTTCACGACTTCCCCATGGCCATTGACGAAACGGACGCCGAGCAGATGATCGCGCGCAGCACCCGCGGTGAAGCGGCGGGGACCGGAGGCATTGCTGGCAAAGACACCGCCGATGGTCGGCTGCCCGAGGGTTCCCATCATGCCCCGATGATCCGTCGGCTCGAAGGCGAGCGACTGGCCATGCACGGATATCGCCGATTCGATATAGGCAAGCGGCGTTCCGGCGCGCGCCGTCAGCACCATTTCCGCCGGATTGTATGTGACGATCCCGGCAAGCCCGGTCGAGCGCAGTTCGGCCGCTCCCGAAACGGCATTGCCAAAACCTGCCCGCGTTCCACCGCCGGATATGGCAAGCGGCACGGCCTTTTCGGCATGAGCGCGGATCATCGCCGCAGCCTCGATCTCCGTTTGAGGGATCAGCATGCAATCGCTCCCGCAGAGGTCATCGGCATGCCCCGGCTGCCCCTCATCCGCGCAAATGGCTTCAGTTCCCTCGCCCTGCTTGCGGGAAGAGGGTCAAGGTGAGGGGCAAATCCCCCTTGTCGTCTGATCGAAGAATGCGCGTCGGCCAAATTCACCCCCGGCCCTCCAGCGGAAAGACCTTGGAGGGGTTGAGTATCCAGGCCGGGTCGAAAGCGGCGCGCACAGCCATCTGCTGGGCGAGATCGGCTTCAGCGTATTGATGGCGCATGAGGTCGCGCTTCTCGATGCCCACCCCATGCTCGCCGGTAAGACAGCCGCCGGCATCGACGCAAAGTTTCAGGATCTCCATGCCCGCCGCCTCGGCGCGGGCCGCGTCTTCGGGATCGTTGATATTGTAGAGGATCAGCGGATGCATGTTGCCGTCGCCGGCATGGAAGACATTGGCGACGCGAAGACCATAACGATCGGTGATCTCGGAGGTCTTCCTGAGTACATCGGCAAGCTGGCTGAGCGGCACCGTACCATCCATGCAGATGTAATCGGCGATGCGGCCGGTCGCGCCGAAGGCGGATTTGCGGCCCTTCCAGATCAGGGCCGCCTCGGTCGCCGACTGGCTTTCACGCACGGTCTTCACCCCATGCTTGCGGGCGATATCGCAGATATCGGCCAGCATGGCGTCCATCTCCGCTTCGGAACCCTCCACCTCGACGATCAGCAGCGCCTCGACATCGAGCGGATAGCCGGCATGGGCAAAGGCCTCGCAGATCTCGATCGCCGGCTTGTCCATGAATTCGATGGCGACCGGAACGATGCCGGCGCCGATGACATCGGCGACGCAGGAACCGGCTGCTTCCGCGCTGTCGAAGCCAAACAGAACGGGCCGCGCGCCTTCCGGCTTGGCGAGCAGCCGCACCGTCGCCTCAGTGACAATGCCAAGCTGGCCTTCCGAACCGCAGACGAGGCCGAGCAGATCGTAACCTGCCGCATCCAGCGCCTTGCCGCCGAGTTCGACCACCGTGCCGTCGACCAGCACCATCTTCACGCCGAGCAGGTTGTTGGTGGTGACGCCGTATTTCAGACAGTGGGCGCCGCCGGAATTCATGCCGATATTGCCGCCGATCGTGCAGGCAAGCTGCGAGCTCGGATCAGGCGCATAGAAGAAGCCGTCAGCGCCGACGGCATCGGAAATGGAAAGGTTGGTGACGCCTGCCTGAACGGTGGCGCATCGATTGGCATAGTCGACATCCAGAATGCGCGTCATCGCCGAAAGGCCCAGCACGACCGCATCCTCCTGCGGAATGGCCCCTCCCGAAAGCGAGGTTCCGGCGCCGCGCGGCACGACCGGAATGCCGTAGCGATGACAGTATTTCATCACGGCTGCGACCTGCGCCGTCGTCTCGGGCAACACCACCGCGAGAGGCCGGCGGCGATAGGCGAGGAAGCCATCGGTTTCGAAGGGAACGAGTTCGACCGGCTCATGCACCAGCCGCTCGGCGGGTACGAGTTCGGCGAGATCGGCAACGATCTCCTTGCGCCGCGCGAGAATGGCGGCATTCGGCTGCAGAAATGCAATCGCCTCGGTCATGTCTCCCCCCAAGCGCGGACGTTTCAGAGATACATCCGCCCAGCCGCCTCTTCAACTGGTATTGTTTCTTTACCACTTCAACCAAAGTCGCGCAAATGCTATGCACTTATGACAAAAATGGAAACAATACGGAAGACTCATGACGAATCTCGGCGATCTCGAAGTCTTTGCCCGGGTTATCGCGACCGGCAGCATGTCGATGGCGGCGCGCGATCTGGGTCTGTCGCCTGCCGTCGTGTCGAAGCGCATCAAGCGGCTCGAAGACCGGCTCGGGACCCGGCTCCTGCAGCGCACGACCCGGCAGATCTCGCTGACGGAGGCGGGACAGGGCTTTCACCAGCGCATCCTCGCCGTCCTCGCCGGCATCGAGGAGGCGGAGACCTATGCCTCCGGCCGCTCCTCGGAGGTCTCGGGCACGCTGAAGATCTCGGCGCCCACCTCCTTCGGCCGCATGCATATAGCGCCGCATCTGAAGGCCTTCATGGATGACCATCCGGATCTCGCCATCCATCTGGTACTGTCCGACGAATTCACCGACATCGTCGGCGGCGGCTTCGACCTGGCGATCCGCATCGCGGAACTGACCGACTCGACACTGGTGGCCAGACGGCTCGCTCCGGTCCGGCGGCTGCTGTGCGCCTCGCCTGATTACATCGCCGCACACGGCATGCCGCAGACCATCGACGACCTGAAACGGCATCGCTGCCTGCCTGCCCACAACCATGACCTCTGGCGGCTCGAGGGGCCGCAGGGCACGCTCAACATCCGGCCGGAGGGCATGCTGATTACCAATTCCAGCGAGGTGATCCGCGAGGCGGTGATCGCCGGCCTCGGCATCGCGTTGCGCTCCACCTGGGATATCGGAGAGGAGCTGAAAAGCGGCCGGCTCGTGCAAGTCCTGCCGGCCTATGAGGGCTCGCATAATGTTGCGCTCTCGGCCGTCTACCCCAGCCGGCAGTTCCTGCCGGCCAAGGTGCGCCTGTTCATCGACTATCTCGCCGAACTCTATGGTCCCATTCCGTATTGGGAGCGGTAGAGCCTTTCAGTTCACACCGGCAGGCCCAACGATGACGATATGCAGTGCGCGAGGACCGTGCGCGCCGAGTAGCAGGGTCTGTTCGATGTCTGCCGAACGCGATGGTCCTGTGACGAAGTTCACCGTGCGGGACATGTCGCCGCCGCGAACAGCACGGAACCGCGCCCAGACGCTTTCCATGTCTCCGGAAACCTCGTCGGCCCGCAGCACGACGATGTGATGCTCCGGCAGGAAGGTCAGCGTAACAGGATTGTCGGGTCCTGAAAGCAGGGCCAGCGTGCCGGTTTCGGCAATCGCACCGAAGGCATGGGTGACGGCGGCAAGATCATGCCCGTCGGACGCGCCATGACGGATTTCGAGCGTCGCCTCGCTCGACCAGGGCGCCACAGCCAGACGGGGATCTGCGCCGAGGCGGATTGCGGCCGGCAGGTTGCGGCGCTTCAGATAGTCGCTGACGGCGGCCGGGAGCGCGTCGAGCGTCTCGATCCTTTCAGTGGTCGCGCTGTATTTCTCTGCCATGGATACGAAAAGAGCGAGCCGTTCTTCCGGCGGCAACTGGCCGCGCGCCGGGATGATGCCGACCGGGTGATCGGCCAGACGCGCGGCAACGCTTGCCTCGCGAACGGCATCGTTCGACGGCACCTTCAGGGAGGAGCGGATCTTGTGAAGGATGGCTTCCTTGCCGTTCATGCTCATGCTCTCCGTTTGCCCGCCTGCCGGGCTGCCCATTGCCGCATGAATGTGCCGCCTTCCGGCGCCGGCATGTCGCGGTATTTCGTCCAGCCACCGGCGAGCGGCAGCGCCGCGATGCGGTGTTTGCTGCCGCCGAGCGCGGAGAGGATGCTTGCGCCGAGCGACGCCGCCATCCGGTAGAGCTTCGGCCTTCTCGCGAAGAAGGCCCAGACCGATAGACCATAGCGGCTTGCGGCCGGCGCAAGATGGCGTTCGAACTCGCGCTCGCGCCAGTGACGCATCATCTTCGGCAGCGGAATGCGCATGGGGCAGACGCTTTCGCAGCGCCCGCAGAAGGTCGAGGCGTTCGGAAGGTGGCCCGATTTGTCGACCCCGAAAAGGGATGGCGTCAGCACCGCCCCCATCGGACCGGGATAGACCGAGCCATAGGCATGTCCGCCAACGGCGTGATAGACCGGGCAGTGGTTCATGCAGGCGCCGCAGCGGATGCAGCGCAGCATCTCCTCGAAATCGGTGCCGAGCATCGAGGTGCGGCCATTGTCGAGCAGCACCACGTGATATTCGTCGGGACCGTCCGGGTCGTCCGCCCGCTTCGGGCCGGTGGAAAAGGTCGTGTAGACCGACATGTCCTGGCCGGTGGCAGAACGGGCGAGCAGGCGAAGGATCTGCGAACAGTCCTCCAGCGTCGGCACGATCTTTTCGATCGAGGCGACGACCACATGCACCTTGCCGAGCGTCTGGGTGAGATCGCCATTGCCCTCATTGGTGACGATGACCGAGGAGCCCGTTTCGGCGATCAGGAAATTCGCGCCGGTAATGCCGACATCGGCCTGAAAGTAGCGCCTGCGCAGCACTTCGCGGGCTTCCGCGAGCAGCGTTTCCGGCGCGGTCAGGTCGCGCTTTGCGTCGAGATGGGTGTGAACCCGGCGGAAATCCTCTTCCACCTGCTCCTTGTTCAGGTGAACCGCCGGCGCGATGATGTGGCTCGGGTGTTCGCCGCGAAGCTGGATGATGTATTCCCCGAGATCGGTCTCGACCGGCTCAACGCCCTGCGCTTCGAGATATTCGTTGAGGTTGATTTCCTCGGTAATCATAGACTTGCCCTTGGTGACGGTCTTCGCCTTCACCCTGCGGCAGATGTCCATGACGATGCGGCGCGCGTCCTCGGCGCTCTCGGCCCAATGGACGTGCCCGCCCGCCGCGATCACCTTGCGCTCATAGGCTTCGAGATAAAGATCGAGATGGGCAAGCGTGTGGTTCTTGATCTCGCGGGCACGGTCGCGCAGCCGGTCGAACTCGGGAAGTGCTGCCGCTGCCGCGGCGCGCTTGGCGATGAAGCCCTGCTCGACATTCTTCAGCGCCTTCTGGAGCTGCGGGTCGTGAAGCGCGCGGGCGGCGTTTTCCTTGAACTGCGGCGCAGTGAACTGCATGGGCTCCCTCCCCCTACTTGCCTGTGCCGGCGATCGGCGCCGTATCCGTCATGCCCGCCAGCACCTCCGCGACATGGCGAACCTCCACCTTCGAGCCTTCGCGCTTCAACTTGCCGGCCATGTTCATCAGACAGCCCATGTCGCCGGCAAGCAGCATGTCGGCGCCGGTCGCCTCGATGGTCGCCGTCTTCTTGCCAACGATGGTGCCGGAGATATCGGAATATTTGACGCAGAAAGTGCCGCCGAAGCCGCAGCAGACATCGCTGCCGGCCATTTCCTTCAGTTCCAGCCCCTCGACAGACGCAAGCAGCTTGCGCGGCTGCTTCTGCACGCCGAGTTCGCGCAGGCCCGAACAGCTGTCATGATAGGTGACGCTGCCGGAAAGACGGGCCTCGACAGCGGTCATGCCGCGGATGTCGGTCAGAAATGAAACGAGTTCGAACACCTTGTCCGAGAAGCGCCGACAGCGCTCTTCCCATTTCACATCGCCCTTGAAGATCTCGGGATAGTGATGCTTCAGCATGGCACCGCAGGAACCCGAGGGGACGACCACATAGTCATAGCCTTCGAACAGTTCGATCACCTGGATCGCCAGATCCCGGGCGTCCTTCCGGTCACCGGAATTATAGGCCGGCTGGCCGCAACAGGTCTGCGCCATCGGCACATGCACCTCGCAGCCCGCATCCTCGATCAGCTTGGCGGCGGAAAATCCGACACTCGGGCGGAAGAGATCGACCAGACAGGTGGCGAAGAGGCCGACGCGCGGCCTCACCGACGGGGTTTCGGGGATCATGATGAAGCCTCCGGCTTGTCGTTTGTCTTGAGTTGCGCGTTGCTTCGGGACGCGCGGCCCTGGGCGGGATTGCCGTCACGCCGGATCAGGCGAAGTTTCGCGACCCGTCCCCATTCATCGGCGCGGCTGGCTTCGTCGACCGCCTGCATGACGAAGTCTATGTGCGACTGAGCTGCCGTCTTGGCCTCGTCCGGCCGGCCGGCAAGGATGGCGTCATGGACCGCGAGATGCTGTTCGAGCAGGCGTTCGCGGGCATTGGACAGCGCAAAGACCGCCTTGCGATTGAAGAAGATGCCTTCGGAAAGCAGGCGGTAGCATGCGCGCATGGTGTGCAGGAGGATGATGTTGTGCGCGGCTTCGCCGACGGCATTGTGGAACTCGACATCGGCGGCAAGCTCGTCTTCCGCATTGCCGCTTTCATGCGCCCGCTTCATGTCGTCGACGATACGCGACAGAAGCGCCCGGTCGGTATCGGTGGCGCGCCGTGCGGCAAGCTCCGCCGTCAACCCTTCGAGTTCGCGGCGATATTCGAGATAATCGCGCGTTGCCCGCGCATGCCGGGAGATCAGTTCTGTGATCGGCTTCGAGAATACCTGGCCGATGATATCGGCAATATAGGTGCCGCCGCCGTGATGGCTGACGACAAGGCCGCGCGCCTCCAGTTCCTTCAGCGCCTCGCGCAGGATCGGTCGGGACACGTCGAAAGCCTGCGCCATGTCGCGCTCTCCGGGCAGCCGGTCGCCATCGCGCAAGACCCCGTCGAGGATCAGGCTTTCGATTTGCTGAACCACTTCCCCAGCCGTCCGGCTATGGCTGATCTGGGCAAAAAGCCCCTCGTCCCTCTCGCTCACGACATCCTCCTCGGATGGGCTATCTAGCAAGCGGAAGACGAATTGGTCAAATTATTTGTCCACTTTTGACGCGCGCCAACATACATTCCCGCGCGATCATGCTGCAGTGCGGCAAACCGACTGCTGACATCACCGCCTGACATTTGCTAAGGAGGTCGAGCAAAGGACACGGGGAGACGTTGGATGTCCAAGGGGATTTTTGCATTTCCGGCAGCGCCGGAGCGGGCATTGGCGCTTGGGGAAATCCATGCGCGGCCCTATGCGCTGGTCAAGTCCTCGCGCGTCATCTTCCAGCTTGCCTTCATGATGGATGGGGGTTCAGGCGTGCATCACAGTGTCCTGACGGAGGTTTCGCGGGCCCGCGGGATCGCCCCGCCCGACAAGAACGCCCGCCATCACGCCATGCCCTGGGGACAGGGAACGCTGCGCTGGGAGCGCCACACAGAATTCTCCACATGGTTCTGGGACGGGCCGCTGCCGGAGAAATTCGGCGGGGAAGTTCCCTTTCATCCGTTCGGCGACGGTTTTACGGCACCGGGGCTTCTGATGTCCGGCATCCGGCTGGAAATCCGGCCGGAAAGCCCGGAAACGGATGAGGCGATGACCACCTTCGACCCGGCCAGCCTCTGTTACAGCCACCTGAAGAACGGACAGGCTTCCGTACTGACAGACTTCCGCCAGGACGGCGACGGGCTGACCCGCATCCTCCTGATCGATCGGAGCCTGACGGAAGCGGGGCGTGGCGCGCTCGTCCAGCGCCTGCTCGACATCGAGACATACAGGACGCTTGCCATGCTTGGCCTGCCGCTGGCGCAGACGCTTTCGCCCGATATCCGGCGCATCGAGGACGGTCTCACCGCCGTCACCCAGCAGATGAAGGTGCGGGCGCGCGCCGAAGCGGACAGCATCCTTGCCGATATCACCCGGCTGGCAGCCGAACTCGAAGCCAATGCGGCGCTCAGCCTCTATCGGTTCGGCGCCAGCCGCGCCTATGACGGCATCGTGGGCGAGCGCATCAAGACGCTCGATGAAACGCCGGTGCCCGGTTACGAGACGCTCGGTTCCTTCCTGGAGCGGCGGCTTGCGCCCGCCATGCGCACCTGCCAGTCGGTCGAGGAACGGCAGGCGAACCTCTCGCGGAAACTGTCGCGGGCGACGGGTCTTGTCAGAAGCTGGATCGACGTGGAGCTGGAGCGGCAGAACTCCGACCTTTTAAACACCATGAACCGGCGCGCCGAAATGCAGCTTCGCCTGCAGCAGACCGTCGAAGGCCTGTCGGTGGCGGCAATCTCCTATTACATCGTCGGTCTCGTCGGCTATGCGGCAAAGGCAATCGATCACGATCTTCTTCCGGTCGATCCCGCCGTCGTCACCGGCATTTCCGTGCCTTTCGCCGTGCTCGGCGTCTGGTGGGTGGTGCGGCGCATCCGCAAAAGCCATTTGGAGGGGCATTAGGTCCTTCTTCCGCCAGGCTCCCGGCCACAGGAAGAATGAACGGAGAGCCTCGGCGGAGATTTTTTCTCACCCGGTGGAACATTCCCCCGTTTTAAGCGTTCGTTTCCCGTTCTTGCGAAACGTAATTGCTCACTAGGGGTTTCATATGGTGCTGGATGTTCACGAGACGCCGCGCATTGCGCTGGTCTCAACCCATGGCTATGTCGCCGCCCACCCGCCGCTTGGCGCCGCCGATACCGGCGGACAGGTCGTCTATGTGCTGGAACTGGCGAAGAAGCTGGCGCAGCTCGGCCACAAGGTGGATATCTATACCCGCCGTTTCGAGGACCAGCCGGAAATCGACGTCGTCGACGACGACGTCCGGGTGATCCGCATCCCCTGCGGCGGACGCGATTTCATCCCCAAGGAATATCTCCACCGCCATCTCAACGAATGGAACGAGAAGGCGCTGCGGTATATCCGCCGGGAGGGGCTTTCCTACCTCTTCATTAACAGCCATTACTGGGATGCAGGGGTGGCCGGTCAGCGGCTCTCCGAAGCGCTCAATATTCCGCATATCCACACACCCCATTCGCTCGGCCTCTGGAAAAAGCGGCAGATGGAGACCGACTATCCGGAACGCGCAGACAAATTCGAGCTGGAGTTCAATTTCAAGGAACGCATCCAGCACGAGCTGATCGTCTACCGAAGCTGTCAGTTGGTGATCGCAACGACGCCGATCCAGCTCGACATGCTGATCGAGGATTACGGGCTCGGCCGCAACCGTGTGCACATGATCCCGCCGGGTTACGATGACAACCGTTTCTACCCCGTGTCCGAATCCTCGCGCCAGATGATCCGCAACCGGCTCGGCTTTTCCGGCAAGACCGTTCTCGCGCTCGGGCGTCTTGCAACCAACAAGGGTTACGACCTGCTGATCGACGGCTTTTCGGTGCTGGCGGAGCGCGTGCCCGAGGCACGGCTGCGGCTGGCGCTCGGCGGCGAGAACATGGACCCGCAGGAAACCGCCATCCTTCAGAAACTCAAGGATCAGGTTGCGGCGCTCGGCCTTTCGGATCGCGTCGAATTCTCCAGTTTCATTCCCGACGAGGATCTGCCCGACTACTATCGCGCAGCCGATCTCTTCGTGCTGTCGAGCCGTTACGAGCCTTTTGGCATGACCGCCGTCGAGGCCATGGCGAGCGGCACGCCGACCGTCGTCACCATCCATGGTGGGCTGTTCCGGGCGGTAAGCTATGGCCGCCACGCGCTGTTCGCCGACCCCTTCGACCGCGAGGATCTCGGCATCACCATGATGAAGCCGTTCAAGCATCCGCGGCTTTACGGTCGGCTTTCGCGCATGGGCGCCCACAAGGCGCGCAGTCTTTTCACCTGGACCGGCATTGCCCAGCAACTCGTGGCGCTGGTGGAGGGGCGCCCGGTGGCGCAGGCTCTCGACGAGGCCGACTGGGCCGAGCCTTGGAACGACGGCGACTGACATGCGTGTCCGCCTGTTCTCCGCCGACCTGGACGGCACGCTCGCCGGCGACCGCGAGGCCTCACGACGCTTCGCCCGCTTTTGGGCGGGACTTGGCGCCGACCGGCGGCCGCTATTGGTCTACAATAGCGGGCGGCTGATCGACGATCTCCTCGCTTTCGTCGAGGAGGAGGAACTGCCCAGGGCGGATGTCGCGATCGGAGGTGTCGGCACGATGCTTGCCGCAAATGGGCTGCCGGATATCGGCCACGCCTATGCCGAGGCGCTGGCCGCCTACGGCTATGACGCCCTAAAGATCGAGAGGCTGGTTGCCGACCATCCCGGCATACGCCGCCAGCCGGACCGCTACCAGCACCGGTTCAAATCGAGCTGGTACCTCCATGACGCCGGCGAACAGGAGCTCGACGATATCAGGCGGCGGCTGAGCAAGGCGGGACTGGCGGTGCAGATCGTTTATTCGAGCAGCCGCGATCTCGACATCCTGCCGGCCAATGCCGACAAGGGCGCAGCGCTCGGCTGGCTCTGCCGAAGGCTTGGTGTCGCCCCGGACGAGGTGGTTGTCGCCGGGGACACCGATAACGACCGTAGCATGTTCCTGATGGAAGGCGTGCGCGGTATCATTCCGGCAAACGGCTTGGCCGAGCTGAAGTCCCTCGCCAGCCACCGAAATGCCGCCATTTTCCACGCCCGAAAACCGGCCGCCGACGGCGTGATTGAGGGGCTCATGCACTGGCGCGTCGGCGGGGTCGATGCGAAAACCGACCATCGCGGCACCTCGGCCCAAACTTAGCCGGGACTTGCCCCTAGTAGCGCTTGACGCGCATGTTCCCTTCCCCACCTATTAGGGTGAGTTTTGTCGCAATGATTCTCCTTTCTGTCAAAAAGGTGACATTTTCAGCGACAACAGAATGCAAGAGAACGGCAGAGAATCGAGGTGTCCGGTCCATTGACCATTGTCAGTCGTATAGCCAAAGAGGTGCAGCTCATGCTGCGGCGTCCGCCGAGACAGCAATATGCAGCAATCTGCTACCGCCTGCGCAAGAAACAGGCGGAACCCGAGGTGTTGCTTCTGACAAGCCGCGATACCGGACGGTGGGTCATCCCGAAGGGCTGGCCCATGGCGGGCAAGAAAAGCTATGCGGTCGCAGAGCGCGAAGCCTATGAGGAAGCCGGCGTAAAGGGCAAGGTTTCCGAGGAACCCATCGGTCATTACGACTACCACAAGGGTATGGACGGCGGGCTGAAGATCCTTTGCCGGGTCCAGGTGCACACGCTCGAGGTCAAGAACGTCCTCAAGGATTTCCCGGAAAAGGGCATGCGGCGCAGCGAGTGGGTGAACTGCGAAGAGGCGGCCGCGCGGGTTCGGGAACCGGAACTGAAGGTGCTGTTCCACAAATTCGCCCAGCAATTTTCAGGCGCCGCCGCGCCCACGGTCTCCCAGGCCGGCGAGTAGTCAGACTGTCACAAAACTGTCATATTGAATTGGCCGGCCTTTGCTAATAGCAACGGTGAAAAGACGCCTTGCGCGCACGACAAAAGGCTCTTTCACGGGGAACGAAGAAGCAGGCTGCAGGACGGGGCTTTCGCCCATATTCACACGGACGGCCTGCCGCCAGAAAGGAACGACATCGACCGATGGCCAAGGCACCGCCAACGCTCGTCAAGCCGACGCTCGACAAGGATCTCGACAAGGTCACCTATGTCGAGCAGGCGACGCAACAGGTGTCGCGACGGATCGTTCCCCTCGGCATCGGCCTGCTCTTCCTTGTGGTCGCCACCCTCCTTTCCGGCGCCTATGTCACCGGCCAGCCGGGCTCCGCCCTGGTGATCGCGGCCTCCGCCATCGGCGCCTACATGGCGATGAACATCGGTGCGAACGACGTCACCAACAATGTCGGCGCGGCCGTGGGTTCGCGGGCCATTCCGCTTGCCGGCGCGCTGGCGCTTGCCGCGGTCTGCGAGATTGCCGGCGCCATGATCGCGGGCGGCAACGTCATCTCGACCATCTCGGAAGGCATCCTCGCGCCCGACAGCATCGAGGTGCCGCAAGCCTTCTCCTTCGCCATGATGTCCGCGCTCCTTGCCGCGGCTCTGTGGATCAACATCGCCACCTGGGCGAATGCGCCGGTCTCCACCACCCACTCGATCGTCGGAGCCGTCATGGGCGCCGGTGTCGCGGCCGGCGGATTTTCCGCCGTCGACTGGGGTTCGCTGGTCGGCATCACGGCGAGCTGGATGCTGTCGCCGCTGCTCGGGGGTGCAATCGCCGCGCTGATCCTTTACTTCATCGAGGAATTCATCACCTATCGCGAGGACAAGATCGCTGCCGCCCGACGCTGGGTGCCGGTGCTGATCGGGATCATGACGGGCGCCTTCGCCACCTATCTCACGATCAAGGGCATCGGTCAGGTCTTCGACGTGGAAAGCACCGAGGCATTGTTGCTCGGCCTTACCTGCGGCCTTGTCGCCTGGATCGGCAGCATTCCGCTGATCCGCTTCCAATCGGAGGGACTGGAAAACCGCAACCAGTCGCTGCGCAAGCTCTTCCGCCTGCCGCTCGTCTTCTCCGCGGCGCTGCTCTCCTTCGCCCATGGGGCCAACGACGTGGCCAATGCGATCGGTCCGGTGGTCGCCATTGTGCACGCAACGCGGGCGCAGGAAATCGCCGCCGCCATCGCGGCGCCGTCCTGGGTGACGGCCATCGGCGCCTTCGGCATCTCGATGGGCCTCCTTCTCTATGGCCCGCGCCTCATCCGCCTTGTTGGCGAGCAGATCACCAAGCTCAATCCGATGCGGGCTTACTGCGTATCGTTGTCGGCGGCGATCACGGTCATCCTCGCCTCCTGGTTCGGCCTTCCGGTAAGCTCGACGCACATCGCGGTCGGCGCCGTCTTCGGCGTGGGTTTCTTCCGCGAATGGTACACCAGGCATTCACGACGGCGCGTCGAATACATGCGGATGAAGGCGAGCCACTGGGAGATCGAGGATACGCGCGAACGCGACCCGGACGAGACACGCCGCCGCCTGCTCGTGCGCCGATCGCACCTGCTCAGCATCATCGCGGCATGGAGCATAACGCTTCCGGTCTCGGCGCTACTTGCGGCATTCATCTACTGGGTTATGTTCCAGCTCTTTCTGTAAGCAACGGAACGAGATATGCGCGCGAATTACCGGATGCAGCGACTGTTCGTCGAAAGCGATATCAGGCCCGATCGCGGCTTCGAGGCGACATCCGACCAGTTCAACTACCTCGCCAATGTCCTGCGGCTGACCGAGGATGCCGAGATCCTCGTATTCAACGGTCGCGATGGAGAATGGAAGACGAAGCTTACCTTTCCATCGCGAAAGAAGATCGTTCTTCTTCCCGTCGAGCAGACCCGTCCGCAACCCGAGGAATGCGATCTGCATTTCCTCTTTGCGCCGCTCAAGGTCGGCCGCATGGACTATCTGGTGCAGAAGGCGGTGGAGATGGGGGCAGGCCGGCTGCAGCCGGTGATGACCCAGCACGTACAGGGCAAGATCACCAGTCTCGAACGGCTTCAGGCCAATGCCGTCGAGGCCGCCGAGCAATGCGGTATCCTCGCTATTCCGAGAGTTGCCGAGCCGCAGCGGCTGAAGGACCTGCTCGAACGCTGGCCGGCGGAACGCCGGATCATCTATTGCGACGAAGACAGTTCCACTCAGAACCCCCTGCCGGGACTTGCCGGCATCGAGGAAAGGCAGCTCGCGGTGCTGGTCGGCCCGGAAGGCGGTTTCTCGGAGGAGGAACGCGCGTTGCTTCGCGGCCTGCCCTTCGTGACCGCCATTCCGCTCGGGCCCCGTATCCTCAGAGCCGACACGGCGGCCGTCGCAGCGCTTGCCGTGGTGCAGGCCGCGATCGGCGACTGGCGATAACATGACGAAACGCAAGTACGAGGCGCAGACGGTATCGCGGATCTATTTTTTTGAGCAGCCGTTGAGAGATTTTTTCTTGCGCCGTCCTGAAATCCAGTCCAATCACCATTGCCCAATGGACCGGTGCGCGTGCCGGCAAGACCCGATAAGGTTTACTCGATGGCTCGTGATACCACCGACCATACCCCCCTCACCTCGGTTGAGGAAATGGCCGAATACCTTGCCTCCGGCAACAAGCCGAAGGAAGCGTTCCGGATCGGGACGGAACACGAGAAATTCGTCTTCTTCCGGGCGGATAACGCGCCCGTCCCCTATTTCGGCGAGGCCAGCATTTCCGCATTGCTGAAGGGCATGCAGCAAAAGCTCGGCTGGGAACCGATCATGGACGGCGAGAACATCATCGGCCTCGGCGAGCCCACCGGCATGGGTGCGATCTCCATCGAGCCCGGCGGCCAGTTCGAACTGTCCGGCGCACCGCTCGAGACGATCCATGAAACCTGCGTCGAATCGAACCGGCATCTTGCGACCCTGCGCGAAATCGCCGAGCCGATGGGCATCCGTTTTCTCGGCATCGGCGGCAGTCCGAAGTGGACCCTTGCAGAGACGCCGCGCATGCCGAAGTCGCGCTACGAGATCATGACGCGCTACATGCCCAAGGTCGGCAGCCACGGCCTCGACATGATGTATCGCACCTGCACCATCCAGGTGAACCTCGACTTCTCCTCGGAAGCCGACATGCGCCGCAAGATGCGCGTCGGCATGAGGCTGCAGCCGCTGGCGACTGCGCTGTTTGCCTCCTCCCCCTTCACCGAGGGCAAGCCGAACGGACTGCTTTCCTGGCGCGGTGAAATCTGGCGCGACACCGACAACGCCCGCGCCGGCATCCTGCCCTTCTCGCTCTCCGACGATTTCGGTTTCGGCGACTATGTGGAATGGGCGCTCGACGTGCCCATGTATTTTGTGGTTCGCGATGGACGCTACCATGATTGCACCCACATCACCTTCCGCCGGTTCATGGCCGGCGCGCTGAAAGGCGAACTGACCGAATGGGAACCGACACTCGGGGACTGGACGAACCATCTGTCGACGCTGTTCCCCGATGTGCGGCTGAAGCGCTTCCTCGAAATGCGTGGCGCCGATGGCGGCCCGTGGCGCCGCATCTGTGCGCTGCCGGCCTTCTGGGTCGGCCTGCTTTATGACGAAGGCGCGCTCGACGCCGCCGATGAATTGACGCGCGAATGGGATTTCGCGGCGGTGAACGCGCTGCGCGATGCCGTCCCGGTTCAGGGGCTGAAGGCGGAGATTGCCGGCCGCAGCCTTTTCGACGTGGCGCGCGACGTGGTCGGCCTTTCGAGCCAGGGCCTGAAAGCCCGGGCGCGGCTGAACGGCGAAGGCCAGGACGAAAGCATCTTCCTCAACTCGCTCGAGGAGGTTATGGCCAAGAAGACGACACTCGCGGAGGATCTGCTTTCGCTCTATCACGGACGCTGGAACGGCGAGATCGATCGCGTATTCGAGGAATTCCAGTACTGATCCTTTCGCCGCCCCTCCCCGGCGGAGACATGACGCATGCAAATGGCGGCCTTCACGGCGAAAATAGCTGTGGCCCCGTTGCAGCTTCGGCAAAAACCGGTTTTCGACTGTCATTTTCCCGCTATAGTGGCTGCAATGCGTTGAAAGCACGGGGGAACGACGCCGATGTTGCCACTTTTCGAGATGATGCTGCAGGCGCAGAACGGCATGGCGATGGAAGCCATGGCCAAGCAGTTCAATCTGGCGCAGGAGCAGGCGGCGAAAGCGGTTGCGGCCCTGATGCCGGCGTTTTCCTCGGGCTTCAAGCGGAACGTCACCAACCCTTATGACTTTTCCGCGCTGTTCGGCGCCATGGCCTCCGGCAATTATGCCAAGTATTTCGAGGACATGAGCAAAGCGTTTACGCCGCAGGGCATCGACGACGGCAATCAGGTGCTGGAAAAGCTCTTCGGCTCCAAAGAGGTTTCGCGGGCTATCGCCGCGCAGGCCGCGCAGTTCACGGGCATCGGCCAGGATATCCTGAAGCAGATGATGCCGGCGATGGCCGACACAATCATGGGCGGCCTGTTCAAGCAGACCACCGGACAGTTGACGGACACCAACATCTTTGCGGGAACCCCGATGGGGGCGATGATCCAGCAATGGCTGGAAAGCACGGGATTCCAGCCCAAGGCGCAGCCCAAGCCGCAACCGAACCTCTTCGACAATCCCTTCACCCGCGCCTTCCAGGAGATGATGGGCGCGGCCGCGCCGAAGCCCCAGCCAGCACCGACCGCCGCCAACCCCTTCTTCGACAATCCCTTCGCCAAGGCTTTTCAGGACATGATAGCCGGCATGCAGGGCGGTGGCGAGGCGCCGGCAGCCAAGCCGCAGGCCGGAACGGCCAAGCCGCAGGAGGAGCCGCAGCCGACATCGCAGGCGACCGCCAACCTCAACGAGATGATAAACGTCATGTTCGACAGCGGGCTTGAGGTGCAGAAAAGCTATCAGAAGAGCATGGAACAGATCTTCGACAGCTATCTCGCTGCTTCCAAGACGCCGACGCCCGAGGCTTCCCCGGAAGCTCCCAAGGGCTAAGACCGTTTCTAGCCTGTCGAATGGCTGGAAAGACCGAAAACCGCATTGGAGCCACGCGACGGCAAGCGGCCAAGCGTCATAGTGACCACGTTCATGACGGGCAGAAGGCCGCTCTTTTCCAGATACTGACGGAAGAGGCCGTACTCCACACGGGTATCCACACGCACAAAACTGCCCGGAAGACCTGTCAGAAAGGCTTCGACCAGCGCGACAGCATCAACTTCCTTTTCCGCGATGATCGGGCCGATCAGATGGCCGCGGCCGAATTGGCGCCGCATGGCAAAGCCACGAATCCGGCCCCTCCGTTCGATGACCATTGTCTCAGACACACGCCAGAGTTCAAGCAGCAGGGCGCTGCGGTCCACCCCATGGGCATCGGCGTCACAATCAAAAATCTGCGGCAAATTCGTCGCCTCGGCGGGACGGGTTCGGGTTTTCGAAGCCGATATCGGACCAACGATACCCTGATGCTGAAACACCGGGCCGGTGACGAGTGCGCCGAGCGACCGATAGAACGGAACGGAATCGTTGCATGCATTGAGGAAGGCGGGGCGATCTTCGGTACGCTCGACGATATTGGCCATCAGGCAAGTCGCCAGACCCTCAAGCTTCAGGCGCGGGTGGGCAATGACCATGCCGACAGCCGATACATCGCCGCCCAGGGTGAAGTACATGGCAGAGCCGTGAACGCGGCCACTTTCGTCGACAGCCACGATACCGTTGCCGGCAGCCAGGTTCACGCCCCAGTCGGACTTCCTGTGCGGCCATCCGATGCTGGCCGAAAGGGCATGCAGCCCATCGAGATGCTCGGCCTTCATCTCCATCTGCAGGAGATCGTAGCTTTCCAGATTTACCAACGGCACGGTCATGACGGCTGCTACTCACGGATCATGGTTTCTTTATCCGCGCGATGCTAAATTGTAGAGTCGAGAGCGCAAGCCCAAAACATCATTCGCGGGCTTTGGAACCGACCGATCTTCCCGTTCCGGTCCGGCACGGTGTTTCCGTCAGAGGGCCGCAGCGACCCCATCCTCGCGGCCGCTGCTCACGATATCCGGCATGAGACTCCATATCGGCGCCGAGAGGCGAGACCAAAGTCCCGCATCCCGCCATAAAGGGCTCAAAACTCTTCCCAGCTGTCATCCTTGCCCTTGGGCGAGGAAAGCGCCTTGCCCACGCCGGAGGAGAGCTTGTCCAGAAGCGCTCGCGCGGGCGAGGCCACCGAACGGGCCGGCGTGTTTGCCGAGGCGAGGCGCAGCTTGGCCGCTGGCTTCTGAGCGACCGGCGCGGGCGCTGCCGTCTCCGTGCGGGCGAAGCGGGTTTCCCGCACGTCCGCGAAACGCTGCTCCGACGGCATGACGCCCTTTTCGACGGTGAACTGACCGACCAGGCCCATCAGCATTTCCGTATCGCGCGAAAGTGCCGTCATCTCGGCATTGGTCTGCTCGGCGGCGCGGGCGTTCTGCTGGGTGACGTCCTCCATGCGGCCGACGGCGGAGTTGATTTCCTTGAGCGTCGTCGACTGTTCGCGGGCCGCGCTCGCGATCGAATGGATATGATCGCCGATCTCGACCACCTGACCGGCAATGTCGGACAACACGTTGCCGGCATCGCGAACGAGCCCGACGCCACTCGACACCTCCTCGCCCGACTTGGTGATGAGCGCCTTGATGTCCTTGGCGGCGTTGGCGGAGCGCTGGGCGAGTTCGCGCACTTCCTGGGCGACGACGGCAAAGCCCTTGCCGGCTTCGCCTGCGCGGGCGGCCTCGACACCGGCGTTGAGCGCCAGAAGGTTGGTCTGGAAGGCAATCTCATCGATCACGTTGATGATCTTGGAAATCTCGCTCGATGCATTCTCGATGCGCTCCATGGCGTTCACCGCGCCGCTGACGATCTGGCTCGACCGGTCGGAATTGGCGCGCGCCTGGCTTGCAAGCTCTGAGGCGTTTTCGGCTCGGTCGGAGGACTGGCGGATGGCCTCCATGATCTGGCGGATGGAGGCCGAGGTCTGTTCGAGCGCCGCGGCCTGCTGCTCGGTTCGCTTGGAAAGGTCCGCCGTGGAGGAGCCGACCTTGCCGCTCTTGCGGTTGATCTCGTTGACGTTGGAATGCACGGCGGAAACCGTGTGAGACAGGCGTTGCAGCGAGGCGTTGAAGTCGACGCGCAGGCGGTCGAGATTACTCGAAAGCGGCCTGTCGATCACCGCCGTCAGGTCACCGCTCGCAAGTCTCTGAAGGGCCGCGCCGAGCACGTCGATCGCTTCCGTCAGTTCGGCCTGCTGGGCTGCCTTTTCGGCGTCGCGGGCGCGGCGTTCCTCCTCGCCCGCCGTGCGGCGGCGCTCGGCATCGTTTTCCAGCTCGCGCTTCTCGATTTCGGCGCGGCGGAAGACGGCAACCGAGCGCACCATGTCGCCGATCTCATCCTGGCGGTCCTCGCCCTGAAGTTCGATATCGGTGTTGCCGCCAGCGAGATCCTCCATGGACTTCACCAGGGAGGAGATCGGGCGGGTGAGCGTGCGCGAATAGAGGATCGCAACGACCGAGCCGATCAGGATCAGCAGCGCGCCGAAGGCGACCGAAACCAGCGTGGTCATGCGCAGGTTGGCGGCAATTTCATCCTCGCCGATCAGCGCGATCACAGCCCAATGCGTGCCCGCGAATTCCAGCGGAGAGGCCGCGGCATAGCTGGTCATCTCACGATAACCCTCGATCTTGCCGGTCATTTCCTGCCCTTCGACGGCAGCCTTGACCAGCGGGGAATCGACGACGATTGCCAGAGCGTCATTGCCCGCCGTGTGGACGCTGTCATTGATGACCTCGCCTCGGGTGCTGACGAGGATCGTCTCGCCCGTTTCGCCGAGGCCCTTCTTGTTCGCATACATTGTATTGAAGCGGGCGTTCGGGAGCTGGTAGGCAAGTACGCCGATTGCACGACCGTTCTGCATGATCGGGGTGGCCATGAACGCGGCTGCGCTGCCCTTTGAAGGGGCGTAAGCTTCAAAGCCCGACATGGCGACCTCGTCGCCCTTCGCCTTGATCGCCTTCTGGAAGACGGCGGCAAGACCGCTATCCTTGTAGGGGCCGGTCAGCAGGTTGGTGCCGAAATCCCTTTGCTTCATCACGGTATAGACGATGGAGCCGGCAGGATTGATGACGTAGAGATCATGATAGCCGAGATCCTGGAGATGTTTCAGGAAAGCCGGGTGATACTGCTTGTGAGCGCGGTCGTAGGCATCCTTTTTCGCGGTATCGAGTTTGTACTTCTCGCCTTCCGGATTGGGGTTGCCATCGATGTAGCGCGTCTGCAATTCCTTCGTCGGATCGTCTCCCAGGAAGTTCAGACCGCCGCTGAAGGCGAAGAGCGACTGCTGCGTGGTAAAGCTGGTCGATGTGGCCGAGAGATCGAGCCGGACGCTTTCCAGATATCCCCGCGCCTCGTTGCGCCGACCGTCGGCGGTCGCTTCCAGTTTCTGGTAAACCTGATCCGTGAGCGAACGGTGTTCGAGATAAAGATTGATGACCATGGAGGCCGACAGGCTTACCAGGGTGAAAAGAGCGGCAGCAACGGGCAGCTTGCGGGAAATGCGCATCTGAAAGGCTCCGTAAACAAGGCGGCATAGACCGAAATCAATCCGACTATCGGTGCCATATCAACGTTAGCAAGCCGTTACCGCCGCCTAAAACTTCGGCAAGTGCCGGCACAATCCACACAAAAAAAAGCCCGGCGCGGAGCCTCCGTCGCCGGGCAAGTAAGCAGGGTTTATTGGCTATCACCCTGCGGGGATGTTGGGACCGGCCGCATCTGCGTCCGGTCAGGCATGGCTTCAATCGACAGGCAGACCTTGCAGGGCGCGGCGTGCACGATTGCGCGCGGTCCGCGCCAGCTGCTGCGAAGGATCGTCCGCAATGCCGGAAATGCTGAGGATTTCGTTGAGCTCGGATCGGGAAAGCCCGATATCCCTCAACTGGAAATCGTCAAGATCGGCAAGGCAGTTCGCAGCGCGGCGATTGCGGATGGCACGCCAGACTGTCTCGATCGTCACGACCACACCCGCCAGACGTCGGGCCAGCGTCGGCCGCGGGGCGGCAATATCGAGTTCGATCATCCGGTCGGTCGTGCGCATGACAGTCTTCCTTTCGTTCGGCACGAGAAAAGGCGTCCCCGGCCGCAGCGGCGGCAGAGGTCAACCCGAACCATTGGAGCGGCTTCAGAACCGTCTCCGACAAGCAGTGATTTGCAGGATGAGCATGTCGAAAGGCTATTGATCAGTCCAACGAATGTTTTTAATAGTTATCATCAAACGATCTGATGGATTTTCCCCATGTCAGCACCTCTCGATATCGACCAGCTTCAAACCTTCATAGCCATCGTGGACACCGGCAGCTTCACCAAGGCAGCGGGCCGGGTCTTCAAGACGCAATCGGCGGTCTCGATGCAGATGCGACGGCTGGAGGAGCGGATCGGCAAACAGCTCTTCATCAAGGACGGGCGCGGCAACCGGCTGACAGCGGAGGGCGACAAGCTTTTGAACTATGCCCGGCGGATCATCCGGCTGAACAGCGAGGCGATCGCAGCCTTCGACGACAACCGGCTGGAGGGAACGCTTCGTATCGGCACGCCTGACGACTATGCCGACCGCTACATGCCCGAGATCATCGGCCGTTTCGCCAAGACCCATCCCAATGTCGAACTCTACATCGTCTGCGAACCCTCGGCGGACCTCTCGGAAAAGATGGCGAAGGGCGAACTCGATATTGCGCTGGTCACCCACAACCCGTTGCTGCGCCAATCCGACGTGGTTCGGACGGAGCCGCTTTGCTGGGTCGCCTCGGCGAACCATCCGCTGAAGGACGATGCACCGGTGCCGCTTGCCGTGGGACGGCGCGACTGTCAGTGGCGCCAACTCGCCTGTTCCGCGCTCGATGCCGACGGACGCGAATACCAGATCCTGTTCACCAGTTGGTCATCGACCGTGGTTGCTTCCGCAGTGCTGGCCGGCATGGCCGTTTCCATCCTGCCGGAATCCGCGCTCAGGACCGGGATGAAGGTGCTCACGCAGGCGGACGGCTTTCCGCCGCTGCCGCCGGTCCAGATCGGCATCATGAAACGGCCCGGCGTTTCGAACTCGCTGATGAATGCGATTACCGACCACATCACCGCCTGCCTCGACAACATCACGCCGAATGCGGTGGAAGACGATCTGGACGGCGAGGTGAAAACCTATCAGCGCTATTATCCGCGACTGCGCGCCGGCCACATGATCCCCGGCTGGTGAGGCCGGACCGGCAAAACAGGCGGCTCCCTTGCGCGACAGGCCCTAAGCCGCGAACTCGAAAAGGGTGCGGGCGCCCATGGATTTCCATTCGGCCATGTATTCCTCGGCGCTTGCCTCATCGCGCACCATCGCGAAGCGTACCAGCGCGCCGCTAAGGTAAAGCTGCATGTGAAGGCGCCTGCGGAAAACCGCGTGATGCTCCGGGGCGACAAGATGCTTGAGGGCTCCGAAGATGATTTCGGTCAGCCGCTCGAGATGGGCAATGTTGAGCTCCTGGAAATCGCGGTCGGTCATGCCGGCCATCCAGACGGGCAGATAGGTCCTGTCCGCACGGTAGATCCGATAGAATTCGTCGAGGAGCTGCGACAGCATTTCAATGGCCTGATCGACCGACCTCACGTCGGGAAATGCCTCGGAGGTCCGCTTCTGCACGATCGTCGTGTGACGGTCGTGGAAAGCCCTGATGATCGCAGCCTTCTCCGGAAAGAACTGGTAGAGGGAGCCGATCGGCACACCCGCGCGCGCGGCGATGTCGGTCATCTTGAGGTTGGCGACACCGTGTTCGGCGATGAGATCCACCGCCGCTTCCATGATCGCATCCAGACGCTGAATGCTGCGCTCCTGCTGCGGCTTCTTGCGTAGCTGAAGCCGGCTGCTGATCTTCCTTGAAGTCATTTACCTCGTCCCGGCCCGCCTCCGGCCAGTGCGGTCCAGCCTGCACTGTTCCCGGACCATCTGAGCATCGCCCTGAATTGAATTCAGCCTTACGGCGAAGAATGCTCTAGGGCGGTTGTATCGGCTTTCCCCTAAAAGAAAAGAAGGCATTTTAACCATGCCCGAAAAACAAGCCGGGACCGTCGCAAATTCACTGCAACGGTCCCGAATATCGCGGACCACAGGCCCTTCAGCGGGGCCGGCATCCCAGGAGAAGCCGGCCACCTTTCGAACAGCCGTGGCTATCCGACGAGATCGAAGCGATCCGCGTTCATCACCTTGGTCCATGCCGCCACGAAGTCGCGCACGAACTTCTCCTTATTGTCGTCCTGGGCGTAGACTTCCGCATAGGCGCGCAGGATGGAGTTCGAACCGAGCACGAGGTCCACGCGGGAGGCCGTGTACTTGGTCACGCCGGTCTTGCGGTCGCGGATGTCATAAGAGTTGCTGCCGGTCGGGACCCAGGAATAGGCCATGTCCGTCAGCGTCGTGAAGAAGTCGGTGGTGAGCGCGCCGACGCGGTCGGTGAACACGCCTTGCTTCGAGTCACGATAATTGGCGCCGATCACCCGCAGACCGCCGATCAGAACCGTGAGTTCCGGAGCAGTGAGCCCCATCAACTGGGCGCGATCGAGCAACATTTCTTCTGGGCTGACAACATAGTCCTGCTTCTGCCAGTTACGGAAACCGTCGGCGAGCGGCTCAAGCACGGCGAAGCTGTCCACATCGGTTTGCTCGGCCGTGGCATCGCCACGGCCCGGCGAGAAGGGGACCTCGATATCGAACCCGGCGGCCTTTGCCGAGAGTTCGACACCGACATTGCCGGCAAGCACGATCACGTCGGCGATGCTCGCGCCGGTCTCTGCTGCAATGTCTTCAAGAACCGCCAGCACCTTTGCCAGACGCTCGGGCTCGTTGCCTTCCCAACCCTTCTGCGGGGCGAGGCGAATGCGAGCACCGTTTGCGCCGCCGCGTTTATCGGAACCACGGAAGGTACGGGCACTGTCCCAAGCGGTGGCAACCATCTCACCGACGGTGAGGCCGCTGTTGATGATCTTCGCCTTGACCGCGACGACGTCGTAATCCGTGCGGCCGGCCGGGATCGGGTCTTGCCAGATCAGGTCTTCGGCCGGGACATCCGGGCCGAAATAGCGTGACTTCGGACCGACGTCGCGATGTGTCAGCTTGAACCAGGCGCGGGCGAAGGCATCCGAGAAAGCGGCGAAGTCGTCCTTGAACCTCAGCGAAATCTCGCGATAGATCGGGTCGACCTTCAACGCCATGTCCGCATCGGTCATCATCGGCATCACGCGGATCGAGGGATCCTCGACATCGACCGGCTTGTCCTCCTCGGCAATGGTGATCGGCGCCCACTGGGAGGCCCCGGCTGGGCTGTGCGTCAGCGTCCATTCATGCTTGAACAGCATCTCGAAGTAGCCGTTGTCCCACCTGGTTGGCTCCGCGGTCCAGGCGCCCTCGATGCCGGAGACGACGGTATCGCGGCCGATGCCGCGGCCCTTGGTGTTCATCCAGCCGAGACCCTGGAATTCCGGTCCTGCAGTTTCCGGATCGGGGCTCAGATTGGCGGCGCTACCATTGCCATGGGACTTGCCGATCGTGTGACCGCCGGCGGTGAGCGCCACGGTTTCCTCGTCGTTCATGCCCATGCGGGCGAAGGTTTCGCGCATCTGCGCGGCGGTCGCCAGCGGATCGGACTTGCCGTTGACGCCTTCCGGATTGACGTAGATGAGGCCCATCTGCACGGCGGCCAGCGGGTTGGCCAATGTTTCCGGCTTGGTCACATCGCCATAGCGGCCGTCGCTCGGTGCCAACCATTCCTTTTCGTCACCCCAATAAGTGTCTTTTTCCGGGTGCCAGATGTCTTCGCGGCCGAAAGCGAAGCCGAAGGTCTTCAGACCGGCAACGTCATAAGCGATCGTGCCGGCGAGCGCGATCAGGTCTGCCCAGGAGATCTTGTTGCCGTATTTCTTCTTGATCGGCCACAGCAGACGGCGGCCCTTGTCGGTGTTGACATTGTCCGGCCAAGAATTGAGCGGCGCGAAGCGCTGGTTGCCAGTGTTGGCGCCGCCACGACCGTCGGTGATGCGGTAGGAGCCGGCGGCGTGCCAAGTGACGCGGGCCATCATGCCGACATAGGAGCCCCAGTCGGCCGGCCACCACTCCTGGCTGTCCAGCATCAGCGCGCGAAGGTCGGCCTTTAGCGCCTCGACGTCAAGCTTCTTCAGCTCCTCGCGATAGTTGAAGCTCGGGCCGAGCGGATTGGTCTTGGTATCGTGCTGATGCAGGATGTCGAGGTTTAGCGCGTTCGGCCACCAATCCATGACGGATTTGCCCATGGCGGTATTGCCGCCATGCATCACCGGACATTTGCCGGCGGGTTTGACATGCTCGTTCATTCTGGCCTCCTGTTTTCTGTGAACGTCTTGTGGGGCCACATTCGGCGAAAACATTGATAATCTCCAATTGTCTTTTCTGGAATTTTCAATAGGATATTCCTATCATGCTGACGATACGACAGATGCGCTATTTCGATGCCCTAGCCACAACCCTGCATTTCGGCCGGGCGGCCGAAATGGTGCATGTCAGCCAGCCGGCGCTATCGGCACAAATCATGGAAATGGAAAAGCATCTCGGCGTAAGGCTGATCGAGCGCACCCGCGCCAATACGCTGCTGACGGAGAAGGGGCTGGAGATTCTCGCCCACGTGCGTTCCATCCTTTCAAGCGTCGACAGGCTGGAAGAGGCCGCACGATACGGTTCCGGCACGCTCGACGGATTGCTGCGGCTCGGCATCATCCCGACGGTCGCGCCCTATCTCGTGCCACAGTTGGTGCCATTCCTCAGGCGAGAGCATCCGCGCATCGAACTGGAACTGAAGGAAGCCGTCACCGACCGGCTCGTTGCAGACCTCGCCGAGGGCCGGCTCGACGCCATCATCGCGGCGCTGCCGATCGAGGTCGACAATGTCGTCGGCAAGCCGCTCTTCACCGACCGATTCTACATGGCCATGGCCGATAACGAGAGCGACGTGCTTCTCTCGCCCCTTACGGAAACGCAGGTCAATCCGGAGCGGCTTCTGCTGCTGGAGGAAGGCCACTGCCTGCGCGATCAGGCGCTTGCCGTGTGCAAGGCCGCAAACAAGCGCAGCCTGGTCAACTTCGGCGCAACATCGATGACCACCCTGCTGCAGATGGTGTCGCACGACATGGGTATGACGCTCATTCCGGAAATGGCCGTCGATACGGAAACGGCGCGCACCGCGATCCGCATCGTTCCCTTCGCCGACCCGGCCCCGTCGCGCGAGATCGGCCTCGTCTGGAGACGCTCGAGCCCGCGCCGGCAAGATATGGAGGCACTCGCCGCGGCCATCGTTGCGAGCCGCGGCAAGCTCCGCGCGAGTGGGCGTGGTCACGAGGAGCCCGACGGCCTCCCGTCAGGCTCAGTTCATGAACCAGCCATGGCTGACGACGAGTGACTGCCCCGTCAGCGCATTGGTCTCGAAACCGGCAAACATCAGCGCGACCTCGGCGACGTCCTCGACCGTGGTGAATTCGCCATCCACGGTTTCGCCGAGCATCACCTTCCGGATCACGTCGTCCTCGGAAATGCCGAGTTCCTTCGCCTGTTCCGGGATCTGCTTGTCGACCAGCGGCGTCCGCACGAAACCGGGGCAGATGACGTTGGCTCGTATGCCGGACGAACCGCCTTCCTTGGCCACCACCCGCGCCAGCCCGAGCAATCCGTGCTTGGCGGTGACATAGGCCGATTTCAGCGGCGAGGCCTCGTGCGAATGCACTGACCCCATGTAGACGATGGCGCCACCTCCCTGGCTCTTCATGTGCGGGATGCAGGCTTTCGTGGTCAGGAAAGCTCCGTCGAGATGGATCGACAGCATCTTCTTCCAATCGGCGAAGGGGAAATCCTCAATTCTGTGAACGATCTGGATGCCGGCATTCGACACCAGGACATCGACCCGTCCCCACTTCGCAACTGTCTTCGCAACGCCGGCATTGACCGCCGCCTCGTCCGTGACGTCCATGGCGATGCCGAATGCTTCGCCCGGGCCGATCGATGTTAGGGCCTCGGCCGCCGCCTGAGCCTGGTCTTCCTTCAGATCGGCGATGACGACCTTCGCGCCCTCTTCCACATAGCGTTTGACGATGGCATGGCCGATGCCGCTGGCCGAGCCGGTGATGATGCAGACTTTACCCTTGAGCTTCATGGTCGTTCTCCTTATTGCCAGGTCTCGAGGCCGTGCGTCCTTGCGGGGCGCCGATACCGGACGGCGAGGCGTGGTATCAGCTCTTTCCGTGCCGCTCGTGGGCAAGGTCGAAAATCTGAATTCCGTCGCGCGGGCGGCCGCGGTTTTTCCACTTATCGTGATTGAGTGTGTGCATGACGTCGTCATAGCCTGCCGCCCAGTGCTCGGTGATCGAAGCCCGGGAAAACTCGGCATCCATGGCGTGCGTGGCAGAGGCCGCCCGCCGGTGGATGAGGTGCACGATCGTCACGTCGTATTCGACGCCGATAGACTTCAGAAGTCTGGCATCCTCGTCATCGGCAAATTCCGGCGGCAGTTTTTCAAGAAGCCGCTTGGCGGCGCGGCGAACGACCTGCTTGCGGGCGAAGTCGTCGGTATTCAGGCGCGTCCGGCTGGAATAGCGGATCTCCTTGATACGGCTCTCCGCCTCGAAGTGATCCCTGGGCATGGTCCCGCGGGCGCTGAAGAGGTCGATTTGGAAGATCTCCATGTTGCGCTCGGAGCCATTGATGGAGAGGACATATTGCAGCGGCGTGTTGGAGACGAGACCGCCATCCCAATAGTAACGGCCATCGATCTCCACCGGTGCGAATCCCGGCGGCAAAGCGCCCGAAGCGGCAACATGTCGAGCATCCAGCCTGTAGCGACGATTGTCGAAATAGGCGAAATTGCCTGACACGACCTCGACCGCGCCGAGACTAATACGGGTCCGACCACTGTTCAGAAGGTCGAAGTCGACCAGTTCCTCCAGTGTCTTGAGCAGGGGCTCCGTGTCGTAGAAGCTGATGGCCGCGTCGCGATTGTAAAGGATCTGGTATGGCGTATAGAGGCGCGGCGAAAAGAAACCGGGTATGCCGGTGAGCGCCCCGGCCATCACCGAAATCTCGTTGGAGATACGGCGAAGATCGGCACCGTCATGGCCGAGCCCGAAGGTCAGGTTCGACGAAACCTTGTCCCAGAACGTCCGGAGATTTTCAACGCGGCGTTCCTTTGGAGCTCCGGCGATCAGCGCGGCGTTCACGGCACCGATCGAAATACCGGCAACCCAATCGGGGTCGATGTCATGTTCGTGTAGCGCCTCGTAGGCGCCCGCCTGGTAGGCGCCCAGCGCACCGCCACCTTGAAAAACAAAGACCTGTTCGCACTTGGAATTCGTCATGGTGCCCTGCAACTGTATTATTGCACTGCACCATAAAATAGGAAGTTCTGAACGGCTCGCCAGAGCAAGGAGCGGCCCAAGCCGCCCCTTGCATTCACGTTTCGGTGTACGCGCAGTGACTCAGTTGAGATCGAGAACGATGCGGCCGTCGATCTTGCCCTCTTCCATGCGGTGGAAGATGTCGTTGATGTTTTCGATCTTGTCCCAGGAGAAGTGCGACTTCACCTTGCCTTCGCCGGCGAAGACCAGGGATTCCTCGAGGTCCTGACGGGTGCCGACGATCGAGCCGCGGACCGTGATGCGCTTCAGCACCGTGTCGAAAACCGGCAGAGAGATAAAGCCCGGCGGCAGACCGACGAGCGCCATGGTTCCCTTGGAGCGCAGGAAGCCATAGGCCTGTTCCATCGCCTTGGGGGAGACGGCGGTGACGAGCGCACCGTGCACGCCGCCGGTCACCTTCTGCACCTGCGCGATGGCGTCGGCATCGCGGCCGTTGACCGTGACGTCAGCGCCGAGATCTTTGGCGAGCTTCAGCTTGTCATCGAAGATATCGGCGGCAACGACGTGCATGCCCATCGCCTTGGCATATTGGACGGCCATATGGCCGAGACCGCCAATGCCGGAGATGACCACCCATTCGCCAGGGCGAACTTCGGTTTCCTTCAGGCCCTTGTAGACGGTGACACCGGCGCAAAGGACGGGAGCGGCCGGGCCAAATTCCAGATTATCCGGCAGGCGGCCGACGAAATCCGGGTCGGCGAGGCCGTACTGGGCAAACGTGCCGTTGACGGAATAGCCAGTATTCTGCTGGCTGCCGCAAAGGGTTTCCCAGCCGGTACGGCAGGGCGTGCAGCAGCCGCAGGCGGTATGAAGCCACGGAACGCCGATGCGGTCGCCTTCCTTGATGCGGGTCACGCCGGCACCCAGCTTGGCGACGTAGCCGACGCCTTCATGGCCCGGAATGAACGGCGGGTTCGGCTTGACCGGCCAGTCGCCGTTGGCGGCATGCAGATCGGTGTGGCAAACGCCGGTCGCTTCGTATTTCACGAGGATCTGCCCCGGACCGGGCTCCGGAATGGCCATCTCCTCAATGACCAGAGGCTTGCCGAACTCCCGCACCACGGCGGCCTTCATCACAGATGCCATGTCTATCTCCCTGGTAGATGACTTTGGATTGAACTCACCCTACCCCGCGGACCGTGACGATCACGCGAAGTCGAGGGCAAGCTAGCCCAATGCTGCCAGGCATTTCTTGATTCGCATCAAGCCGAAGGCCAAATTCGCAAAGCCGGCGTCGCACATTTGCGACAGCCGAGAGCGGCAAAACATGCTGCACCGCAACCCTCAGGCGAGGTATTTCTTGAGGAACGCCACAGTGCGCGACCAAGCGAGATCGGCTGCGGCCTTGTCGTAACGGGCTGCCGACGTATCGTTGTTGAAGGCGTGGTTGACCCCGTCATAGACATGCAGCTCAAAGGTCTTGCCATCCTTCTCGAGCGCCGCCTTGTAGGCGTCGATGCCGGCATTGATACGCTCGTCCAGCCCGGCATAATGCAAGAGCAGGGGAGCCTTTATCTTCGGCACGTCCTCTGCCGGCGGCTGCGCGCCGTAATAGGCGACGCCTGCTCCGAGTTCCGGCGAGGCGACCGCCAATCGGTTGACGAGACCGCCACCCCAGCAGAAGCCGATTGCCCCCACCTTACCGTTGGCCTTCTCATATCCGGCAAGAAAAGCGCGCGTCGCTTCGCCATTTGCGACGGTGGCCGCCATGTCGAGTTTGGAAAACATCTCGCGCGCCTGGTCCTCGTTTTCCGGCGTACCGCCCTGCGGCGAAAGGAAATCGGGGGCAAGCGCCACGAAACCTTCGAGCGCCATGCGGCGCGTAACGTCACGGATATGTGGATTGAGGCCACGGTTTTCGTGAATGACGATGACGGCAGGCAGCTTGCCTGCCGCGTCCTTCGGCACCGCCAGATAACCCTTCATCTCGCCGGAACCGCCGGGATAGGCGATCTCCTGAGTGTCGAGACGAGCGTCGTTTTCCTCGATGACGGCGGCGCTCGCCTTGCTGGCGGCTAGCATCGGCGCAATCGCCGCTGCCGCAGCACCCGAGCCGGCAAGCATTGTCAGCTTTTCCATGAAACGGCGACGGTCGAGCGTCAGATGGGTGTATTCGTCATAGGCGGCGATCATCGCCTGGGTAATTTTCGGAGTGCTCATGGGATCTTCTCCTCCCTCGTCTCATTGCCCATACGGCCTTTCGGCCCCGACCGATGATAGGAGCCTCTGGCAGCGGACTAAGACACATGCGCGTGAGCGCCGTTCACTTTTCAGGAGGTCGCCATCCAGACAGCGAGCCAGACCCACATTGCGCCGAGAGAAAGAAAACCGGCCATGAACAACGGGAAACGCAACGCCATACGATTGCTGGTGACATGTACGGCTGCATGGGCGTAGCGCGTGGCGACGAAGATCCAGGAGAGCACGACGGACGCCAGATTGTCCGCCTCGGCGATGAAAAGAAGAACGCAGCAGAGATAAAAAAGCACCGGCAGCTCGAACTGGTTGGCGATGCAATTCCTTACGGACAGGCTTTCCGGCGGATCGTTGCGGCCCCAGCGCATCGTCTCCTCATCGATGCGGCCTTCGCGCAAAAGCCGCCGGCGGCGCAGGCGCAACAATCCATAGAGAGCGTAAACAAGAAAGACCTGGGCGAGAATGGGCCAGAAAATCTGGAAGCCTGTCATCGAAGACATCTCCGTCCGCGGCAAAATACAAAAAACATTCAATAGAAAAGGGCGGCCGGAAAAGGCCGGCCGCCCATCTGGCAGAAGCGATCAGGCGGCGCCCGGATAGTTGGGGCTTTCGCGGGTGATAGTCACACCATGCGGATGGCTTTCGCGCAGGCCCGCACCGGAAATGCGCACGAAGGTCGCCTTCTGCTGGAAGTCCTTGATGTCGTGACCGCCGACATAGCCCATCGCAGCCTTGAGACCGCCTGCGAGCTGGTGCAGCACGGCCGATACCGGACCCTTGTAGGGAACCTGACCCTCGATGCCCTCGGGAACGAGTTTCAGCGTATCGCGCACCTCGGCCTGGAAATAGCGATCGGCGGAGCCGCGCGCCATGGCGCCGACAGAACCCATGCCACGGTATGCCTTGAAGGAACGCCCCTGGTAGAGATAGACCTCGCCCGGGCTTTCATCCGTGCCAGCAAGCAGCGAGCCGACCATGACGGCCGATGCGCCGGCGGCAATCGCCTTCGCCAGGTCGCCCGAGAACTTGATACCGCCATCGGCGATCACCGGAATACCGTACTTGTCGGCTTCCTCGACCGAGGCCATGACGGCGGCGAGCTGCGGCACGCCGACGCCGGCGACGACGCGCGTGGTGCAGATCGAGCCCGGGCCGATGCCGACCTTGATGCAATCGGCGCCGGCATCGATGAGCGCGCGGGTGCCCTCGCCGGTCGCCACGTTGCCGGCGATGATGCGGACCGAATTCGACATCTTCTTGACGACCGACACGGCGTCCAGAACCTTCTGCGAATGGCCATGCGCGGTATCGACGACGATGACGTCGACACCGGCCTCGATCAGCCGCTCGGCACGTTCGCGGCCGTCGTCACCGGTCGAGATTGCGGCGGCGACGCGCAGGCGGCCGTGGATATCCTTGGCGGCATTCGGGTTGAGCTGCGACTTCTCGATATCCTTGACGGTGATGAGGCCGATGCAGCGGCCGTCATTGTCGACCACCAGCAGCTTTTCGATGCGGTGGGCATGCAGAAGGCGCTTTGCTTCCTGCTGGTGGACATTCTCCCTCACCGTGACGAGGTTTTCCTTCGTCATCAGTTCATGGATCTTCTGGGAATGATCCGAGGCGAAGCGGACGTCACGGTTGGTCAGGATGCCGACGAGGCGGCCGGGACGGCCACCGTTCTCCACCACCGGGATACCGGAGATGCCGTGAGCCTTCATCAAGGCCAGCGCCTCGGCGAGCGTCGCGTCGGGGCCGATCGTCACGGGATTGACGACCATGCCGCTTTCAAACTTCTTGACCTGCCGGACTTCCTCGGCCTGCTCGACCGGTGTCAGGTTCCGGTGGATGACGCCGAGACCGCCGGCCTGGGCCATGGCGATGGCGAGACGGCTTTCGGTGACCGTATCCATGGCGGAGGAAAGGATCGGCAGCGAAAGGTCGATGTCCTTCGCGATCCGGGTTGCGATGTTGGTCTGCCCCGGCATGACCTCGGAGTGTCCGGGCTGCAGGAGAACATCGTCGAAGGTGAGCGCTTCCGCTCCGGTTGCAGAGGTTACGATGCGTGCCATTGCCAATTCCTTCGGTTGAATAGGCAGAATCCTCCGGGAAAGGGGTTTCTCCCCCGGACGCTCCTGCATGAAATGCTTGGAAGTTGGCGAGGGCTGGTAACACGTTCATGACAGGAAGGGAATAGCAAAACCTCGGCCGGGCGCGCATTGCATGCCTGCAAAACCGCAAAGGCGGTAGCGAAGGAGTAATTTTGTGCATTGCAAAAGATTTTACCGATTTTCCAAACCGACCTTGAAAGGTCCGCTCGTACTATCCGGACAGGCTCAAGAACGGGCCTGGGGAAAGGGGTAAGCACGATGAACAACCTGCAGCAACGCGCACGCGCATTCGAAGACCAATATGCACACCAGCAGGAAATGCTGTTCAAGGCGGAGGCCCGCCGTAACGTCATGATCGGCAAGTGGGCTGCTGAGGCCATGGGCCGTCCGGATGGCGAAGCCTATGCTCGCGAACTGGCTCTGACCCAGGTCAACGAGCCGCACCGCCTGCTGGAACGCCTGCGCCGCGACTTCGAGGCAGCAGGCGTCGAGGTGAAGGATACCGAGATCCAGAGCCGGATGCTCGAAATGCTCCATCAGGCCGCGGAAGAGCTTCACGACAAGGGCTGAAGCTCCTCAAGATCTGTCCAGACGCCGGCCGGATCGGCCGACCGGCGCGCCGGTCGCCGCTGCTCAGATGTCGAACTGATAGGATTTCGGCACGAACCGGTAACCCATGTCGAGCTTTTCGACATAACCGACCGCCGGGAAAGGCATGTGGTAGCCCAGGAACGGCAGACGATCCGCCGCCGCCATGTCGAAGACACGCTTGCGGGTTGCGGCGGCCGCGGCCTTGTCCATGTCGAATTTCACCTCCCAGTCGGGACGCTGGAGCGACAGCACGAAATGGTTCGCGGTGTCGGCCGCCAGAATGAGCTGGCGACCTTCCGATTCCAGCCGGTAGATCATGTGACCCGGCGTGTGGCCGAAGGCGGCCTCGGCGGTAACGCCGGAAACAACAGAAGCTCCGCTTTCCACGAACGTCATCTTCTCCGCCAGGGGCTTCACATTGGCGAGTACGCCCTTGTGCCCGTTCTCCGCCGGGGTTCCCGCCCGACCCGGATCGACCCAGAAATCGTATTCCGCGCGCCCTGCAACATAACGCGCATTCGGGAAGGCCGGCTTGCCGCTTTCCATCAGACCGCCGATATGGTCGCCGTGCATATGGGTGAGCACGACGATGGAAACGTCCTCGCGCTTGTAACCTGCGGCCGTCAACCCCTCGATCAGGCGGCCGCCGCCCTGGGCGCGGGCGCCCTCCCCGAAGCCCGTGTCGAACAGGATGATATCCGAGCCGGTATTGACCAGCACGGGCGAGAAGCTGTTGACGAACTGGTCGGTCGGCAGGAAGTTGTCGGCGAGCAGTTCGCCGACCGCCTCGACCGGCTGGTCTGTGCCGAAGGTTTCGCCGGGATTGGCCGAAGGCCGCGATCCGTCCTTGACGACGACAAGTTCGAAACCGCCCATCTTGAAACGATGGGTTTCCGGCGGCATGGCGTGGTTGATATCCATGGACGTATCGGCCTGCTGCGCGAGCGCCGCGCGGGTCATGACCATGGGGGCAGCCAGCGCGGCAAAACCCGCACTCCCAAGCAGCATGCGCCTATTCATTGCCGTCATAGCCTTCTCCTCTTCCAACCGGTTGGCGACCGCCCAACGGCGGCCATGGCGGGCAAGATAGGCCATGTCGTTGCCGGGAGAAGCACCTTCACGCAGACGTGATCCGTCGAGCCGCGATGCCATTGGCAGATGCCGCCACTGCGGTTAAAAGGGCATCGCCTGGCCATCTCCCAGCCGTGCAGGATTCCCGCCTGATGAACCGCATCACCCCTCTCATTCTCGCCGTTGCGCTGTTCATGGAGCAGATGGATTCGACGGTGATCTCCACGGCTCTGCCGGCGATTGCGACCGACCTCGGCGTCGGCCCGATCACGCTGAAGCTGGCGCTCACCTCCTATATGGTGGCGCTGGCGATCTTCATTCCCGTCAGCGGATGGATGGCGGACCGCTACGGCGCGAAGAAGATCTTCCGTGCGGCCATTCTCGTCTTCATTGCCGGCTCCATCCTCTGCGCAATGTCGCAGTCGCTTCTCACCTTCGTCGGCGCCCGCTTCCTGCAGGGTATGGGCGGCGCGATGATGACGCCGGTCGGGCGTCTCGTGCTGCTTCGCACGACCAAGCGCAGCGAACTCGTTTCCGCCATGGCGCTCCTGACCATTCCCGCCCTTGTCGGCCCCCTGACCGGGCCGCCGATCGGCGGTTTCATCACCACCTATTTCAGCTGGCAGTGGATCTTTCTCATCAACGTGCCGATCGGCGTTCTGGGCGTGTGGCTCTCCACGATCTACCTTCCCGAAGTGCCGCCTACATCGACCCCTGCGATCGACATCAAGGGGTTTTTCTACATGGCGTTCGCCACCTCTGGCGTGGTGTTCGGTCTGTCAGTTATCAGCCTGCCGGCGCTGCCGCTGCAGGTCGGCTTCGGCGCAGTTGCGATCGGGCTCATCAGCGGCACCCTTTATGTGCGCCATGCAAGGCAACACAGCACTCCGCTCCTCGATCTCGAACTCTTCCGCAACAGGGCCTTCCGCGCCTCGATCACCGGCGGCTCCATCTTCCGCATCGCGACCGGAGCCATCCCCTTCCTGATGCCGCTTATGCTGCAGCTCGGCTTCGGCATGACGCCTTTCCAGTCCGGCCTCATCACCTTCATCGGGGCGATCGGAGCGATCACCACCAAGTTCATGGCGCGCCGCGTCTTCGCCGCAGCGGGCTTTCGCACCGTGCTGATCGTTGCTGCGCTGGGCGGCGCGGCGATGACGGCGGCCAATGCCTTCTTCACCCCGGCCACGCCTCACATCGTCATCATGGGCTTCCTGCTCGTCGCCGGTTTCTGCCGCTCGTTCTTCTTCACCGGCGTCAATTCGCTGGGTTATGCCGATATCGAGGACGAGCAGGCCAGTCAGGCGACGTCAATGAGCTCGGTGATGCAGCAGGTCAGCCTTGCGCTGGGCGTCGCCGTCGCCGCGGCGATCCTGGAGGCCAATATCGCGCTTCACGGCCGGGAACTATCGCTCGCGGATTTCCATCTGGCCTTCACCATCGTCGCCGCACTTTCGCTGCTGGCGGTCATCCCCTTCATCGGCCTGGCGCGCGACGCAGGCGCCGCCGTTTCCGGCCATCGCCGGCCGGCAGACGTGGGCGAGGACATACCCGTCAAATAAGGGTTGAGGACAGCCTATTGCGGCCGTTCGCAGACGGCGGACAGCTTGTTGCCGTCGGGATCGCGCACATAGGCTGCATAGAAATTTGCGTGAAAGGGCCGAAGGCCCGGCGGGCCATCGTCCGTGCCGCCATTCGCGAGGGCCGCGGCGTGAAAGGCATCGACCGCCGCACGGCTCTCCGCTTCCAGCGCGACCATCGAGCCGTTGCCACGCGTGGCCGGCTCTCCGTCGAAAGGCTTTGTCACCCAGAGACGGCAGCGCACGTCGTCATCCGCCCCGTAACCGGCCTCCACCTCCTCCGTCCGCTGCCGCTTCAGGCCGAGCGGTGCGAGTGCGGCATCGTAGAAGGGAATGGCGCGGGCAAGATCGTTGGTTCCGATCGTCACATAGAGCAGCATGCGATGGCTCATTCGTCAGCTTCAGCCGTCTCGTCTCCCGCATCCTGCGGCTCGGCAGCACGGCGACCCTTGAAGCCCTTGGCCAGCAGGAACATTTCCACCGATTCGGCACGCGACGAGCCCGGCTTCACATGAACGACCTGACGGAAGTTCTGCTTCAGCATGGTGAGCAGTTCCTTCTCCGTGCCGCCCTGGAAGGTCTTTGCCAGGAAATGGCCGCCTTCCGCGAGAACCTCGACGGCAAAATGCGCTGCAACCTCGCAAAGATGCATGGTGCGCAGGTGATCCGTCTTCTGATGCCCGGTGGTCGGCGCCGCCATATCGGAAATGACCAGATCCGGCGTGCCGCCGACGGCCTCGATCAGCTTTGCCGGCGCCTCAGGGTCGAGGAAGTCGAGCTGAAGAACCCTGACGCCGGGCAGCGGCGCCATTTCCAGGAAATCGATCGCGGCGACACGAATGTCCTCGTCGGTCGACCCCGTGACGTTGGCCGCGATCTGCGACCAGCTTCCCGGCGCCGCGCCAAGGTCGATGATCCGCTTCGCGCCCTTCAGGATCTGGTATTTCTCGTCGATCTCCAGAAGCTTGAAGGCCGCGCGCGCGCGGTAACCCTCGAGCTTTGCCCGCTGCACATAGGGGTCGTTGATGTGGCGTTCGAGCCAGCGGCGGGAGGAAGCCTTGAGCTTGCCCTTCTTGACCTTCTGGCCAAGCTTACGGCCGGTGCGGTTGCCGCTCACGGGTGGTTTCGTCATTGCATCAGCGCTCCCTGTGGGGCCGGCGCGGGCGGCCACGCCGCCACACCCCGTCATCGGCCATCATGTCGGTCAGCAATCCTTCCCTCAACCCGCGGTCGGCGACGCGCATACGGCTTGCCGGCCAACGGCGGCGGATCGCCTCGAGGATGGCGCAGCCGGCCAGCACCAGATCGGCGCGGTCCGGACCGATGCACGGATTGGCGGCGCGGCCGGCATAATCCCACGACAGGAGCTTTGCCTGCATGGCCGAAACCTCGGCGTCGGAAAGCCACAGGCCATCCACCTTGCGGCGGTCGTAACGGGGAAGATCGAGATGGACGCCAGCGAGCGTCGTCACCGTTCCGGAAGTGCCGATCAGGTGGAAACCGTCCTCTCCCGCCTCCGATCCGAATGGCTGCGGGCAGTCGAACCGGTCCAGCATCGCCTGCACCTCACGGGTCATCGCCTCGAAGACGGTGGGCGTCACATCCCTTCCGCCGTGGCGTTCGGACAGGGTGACCACGCCGACCGGCAGCGAGGTCCAGTGGGTGATATGATTGGCAAGCCGGCTCGAACGATTCTCGCCGATGCGGATGACCGCGATTTCCGAGGAACCGCCGCCGATGTCGAAGAGGACGACGGACCGGGCTTCGCGGCCGACGAGCGAAGAGCAGCCGGATACCGCCAGACGCGCCTCCGTCTCGCGGTTGATGATTTCGAGGCTGAGCCCGGTCTCGACCGTGACGCGGGCAAGGAATTCCTCGCCGTTTTCGGCCGCGCGGCAGGCCTCGGTCGCAATCAGCCGCATGCGCTTGATCTCACGGCCGGCGAGCTTGCCGGCACAGATGCGCAATGCCTCGACGGCGCGATCCATGGCCTCCGCGGAAAGCCGGCCATTGGCCGCCAGTCCCTCGCCGAGACGGACGATTCGCGAGAACGCATCGACCACGCGGAACTGGCCCGGCCGCGTCGGCTGGGCGATCAGCAGGCGGCAGTTGTTGGTGCCGAGATCGAGCGCCGCGTAGAGTTCGTCCGACCATTGCTCGTGACCGCCTTGACCTCGTCCCCGTTCTGCAGCCTGCGGCGGATGGCGACGGCCCGCATGATGATGATGCTCGTGGGCATGATGCGGGCGAGGATGATGATGCGGCTGGGGAGAGACGGCATCCGGCGCCGGCTGGCGGGCGGACTCGGCCTGCGGCGGCGTTCCCGCCGGGGCAAGCGGCCTCACCTGCGGGCCGCGCCGGTTACGGTTGCGACGGCGTTTCTTGCCCGCGCGGCCGTCGACGGCGGGCGCAGCCTCGGTCGCGGTTTTTTCGGGAGAAGCCTGCTCCGGCAATGCCACAACAGCAGTCTCGGAACCCTTGGCATGGCCCGAGCGGTTGCGTCGCCGCCTTTTGCGCTTGCGGACAGGGCCATCGGCCACGTCGATATCGGAACGTCGCGTTGCTGCAGCCGCCTGATTTGCGGCATGCTCCAAAGCCTGAACGGTCGCGCCCGCCTGCGGCGCTGCGCTCCTTTTGGCCTTGCCGCGCCGGCGGGATGCCCCGCCTTTGCGTTTACCCGTCGACGCCCCCTCGCTTGGCGGCCTCTGGCCGCGATCGGGGTCTGTCACTGATCTTGTCCATTGCACCGCGCAAAGGCTTCGTCGTCATCCGAAGTCATGCTGCTGGCGCATTCTCGATTTCCGTTGGCAAAATGATATCAGCGAGCGGCCCATTCGCCAAACTGTTTTTGCCGCCGCCTGCCAGACCCTGCCCACGCCATCGCCACCGGCATCATTTTTTACGAAGTTTTTTTCAAAACGGGTATTTGCAAGCGCCGATCTTTTTGGTTATAAGCCCGCTCACCGACGGACCGCCCAAGGCGCTTCGCTCCGTTGGGGAATAGTTCAATGGTAGAACAGCGGACTCTGACTCCGTCGATCTTGGTTCGAATCCAGGTTCCCCAGCCAATTCTCCCTAAAAGCCCTTAATTCCTTGATTTTCCCGTCGTGCCGGATACCGTTTTGGGCATCATTGGCGACCTGATGCCCAAAACTGGTGCCCAGAGGTGATGCCCACGCGAGATTTACGCGATGGACGAACCTCGGGGCAAAGACAGGGCATTTGCCATGGCCGTGCGCCACGAGGTCGAGAATCTGATCCGCCGCGGAAACATCTTCTATTGGCGGCCACGCGTCCCGGCCGCCTTTATCCACTGCCGTCCCGGCAGCCGCCTTTCACTCAGCCTTCACTGTTCAGACCATAAGAAGGCTCAGATCATCGGCCGGAAGCTCAACACGCGACTGGCCGAATTGAAGTTGAACTCGAAGGAAACGATGTCCAAGCTACAGCTCCAAAAACTGTTCGAGCATGAGCGTGACAAGGAACTCGAACGGCTCGACGACATCAACACGCTGGCAAGGCGCAATGGGCGTGGCGGCAATATCGAGGAGATGGAACTCGATCTCGAAGCAGGATGGGCCTACCAGCTCCTGGCAAAGTTCGGAACGCGCGTGGATCTGTCTCTGGAGAATGACTGCGCGGGCCTGACCTATCTTTTGAACAATGGCGTGCCGGCATCGCATGTCGATGCCATCAGGGCAAACTATCGCGGCGAACTGACCGTGGCGCGCAGCCCCGGTTTTGAAGACGGCATCCGACGGCTGATCTACCAATTCGAAATTGACGACACCGTCGCTAATCGTCAGCGCGCCATGTCCAAGATCTTCGAGGGTCGCGCCGCGGCTCTTCTCGATATCGAAGAGCGCCACGAACTGGTGGACAAAAGTCGGAGCGAATTCACGGGCGACGGAAGAGCCGTGACGCCAAATGCCGAGGTCACGGAAGCCGAACCTCCGACCCCAGACTCTTATCCTTTACCGCCGCCTTCGGTTGTTGAACGACCATCCGCATCAGCTCTTACTGCCGCGCCGGACGATCCGGAAATCGCCTACCTCGACCTGATCCAACCCTCAGCCACGAGGAAACAGGCGGGGTCGAAGGCTTCAGAAGCCGGGCAGCGGGTGGTCGCGGTTTCGGACTTCGAACAGGAGTGTGACAAGCTTATCGCCAACATGGGCAACGAGTGGACGGCTGAGACTGCCCGTGACGCCAAGGCCCTTGTGCGCATGTTTCAGTCCGTGCTTGTTGAACATGGTGTCGAGCATTCCGGGCAGATCGAGCAATATCACATCGGCCTGTTGCGCCAGCACTTCAATGACATTCCCACCGACTGGGGCCGCAGCAGCCGGATGCGCGTGATGTCGGCGCCGGAACTACGCGCCAAAGGTAACGAGATGCGCCGAGCGGCGGAAGCATCCGGAACAAAGCCGAAGGTCGGCCTTGCCGCCGCGACGATCCGCAAGCACTTCGGAAACCTTAGCCATTTCCTGAAACATCTGAAAGGCCATGGATTCGAAATCGAGGGATGGACCTTCGAAGGTCTTCGTCCACGAAAGCCCAAGGCTGGCGATGTTCGCCAGCAGCAATACAAGCCGAAACCTCAGGACATCGCTCCGATTTTTTCCAGCCCGGTATATGCGGGCTCGCAGGATCACATGCGGGGACGACGGCGAAAGCCTGGCACGCAGGTCTTTCACGATTCGCTCTATTTTTTGCCGATCCTCCTCACCTATCTTGGTCCCAGACGTAAAGAGTTTGCCGGGCTTCATGTCGACGACATTGCAAAGGACGAAGAGGGCTATGTCATCATTCTCCAAACCAATGACACACGCCGGTTGAAGACGACTCAATCTCGGCGGCTCCTGCCCTTGCCGGATGAACTGGTCCGACTTGGATTCATCGAATATGTCCAAGCGATCAAGAAGCTGGGGTATGTGCAGCTCTTTCCGGATCTCTTTTCGGACAAAACGGACAACGATCCCGGCAATAGGTTCTACGATACCTTCGTCCCTGTGATGCAGGCTGCGCTTGGCAAGAACATGTGGTCGCGTGCCATTCACGCGCTTCGGCATGGCATGGCTGATACGCTGAAGCAGGCGGGCGTCTCGACGGAGGTGATCGATGACATTTCCGGACGGCTAAGCGAGGGTAGCGAAACGAACACGCGCTACACCAATCCGGCAGGCCTCCCGCTGATGCGCGAGGCCTTGAAGCACTATCCTGTCATCACGGCGGGCATCGAGCGAAAACCATTGCAGCTCCTCCCTTGGGTCGAAAACAGGCAACCACCGCCATGGGCACGTGCAGGCAAGAAGGGATGAAACCGAGGCGGAAATAATTTCCGCACCTTGCCTCGCTTCATGGCGCAGCAACACGACGGGTGCGTTATCGCGCTCTGGAAAATCGATTCAGAATCAAACGGCGTTTTAAGAAGTAATGGGGGGAGCAGGTATCCAATGAGCAAACGCCGTTTGGCGCGAGACCGTGGGAAGACGACGGCGGAGGACGTCGCATGGCCGATAGAGTGACGGCTCACGTCTCCCGTTCGTTTCGGTCCGGAAAGAGCAGATGGAGCTTCCTGCGGAAGGGAAGACCACCGGACCGGTATTTGGCGACGAGGTCATCGAAGACGGCATCGCATTCGCGCTCATCGAAGCCCTGCTCAGTCAGCATGGAGACGATCACGCCCTGGAACGTTTCAAGCTCGGCCTCCTGGCCCTTTTCGACCGCGCGCCGGATGAGCCAGAACAGCGCCACCCTCGCGACGTCGTCCCGATCGGGCCGCCGTGCTTTCCTATTGGCATCACGAAGCGCCTTCTGCCGCTGCCTTGCCACTTTCAAGTTCATTGCCCGCCCTCCTGCTCCTTAGCCTCCTTTATGGTCGAAGGACCGGCCTACCGGCGCAAGCGCCGTTTGGCGGAATCGGAATTCCAGAGTTGAGAATCGGTGGCCTGGAACATTGAATCAAAAGAGCGCAATTTGTCTCAACGTGCGGGCACGTCATGTCGCATCGACACCGGTTAACCCGAGGCAAACGCCGTTGCTGAATCAGCCTCCTCGACCTTTGAATCAAAAATCCAGACCACGGAATCAAATGAGCGCAATTTGTCTCAGATTGCGGGCGACCTGAGACAAGTCGTCTGCAATTCAGGCCAACCCGAGGCAGATCAGGTGGCATCATTGCCTTGGCGCCGGGCGTCGATTTGTCCGGATGTTATGCTGTCAGTTTCCAGCCGTCCGATTACCGTGCTTCCGATCCTCCTGCCTTAGAAGCTGCGTCACGGCACCTCCATCCAAGGCCTGGGCGTCGAACAGGGCCTTGATGAGGGCATCGAGCCTGTCCCTGTTCTTGCTCAGAACATCGACTGCCCGCGCCAGAGCCTTTTCCAATCGTGCATGAATGCGGGCCGCGAGATCCAGATTGCTGTCGAGCACAGCGGTCGGGTCATGGTCTTCGCGATAAAGCAGCGGCTGGACGGCGCCGAAGCCAAGGGAACGCTCCATGGCAAGTGCCAGCCTGGTTGCTCGCGCGAGATCGCTGTCCTCAGTGCCGCCGGAGCCCGAGGAGACCGCACCGACGACGATCTGTTCCGCAGCCCGTCCGGCCATCAGCATCGCAAGCATGTCCTCGCGATAGCCGAGCGTATCGCTGCCGGACGCGGTGAATCCGAGCTGGCTGTAGCCACCGCCTCCGGATGTATCGATGTTCAGGCCGTGGATCGGGCCGAGCCGCAGCGCATGATGGACGACCGCATGTCCGGCTTCATGAATGGCGAAGCGCCAGCGCAGATCATAAGGCACCTGCGGCCGATCCATCCGGATGCCTTCCTCGAGATCTTCATATCGGATCGACCGCTTTTCCCGTCGGGCTTTCAGGCGCGCCTGCCGAACGATCCGCTCGATGTCGGCGCCAGTCAGGCCCATCGCCCGGATTGCCAGCCGCTTTAGCACCAAAGCGGCCGCCTCAGGTGTGGCCGGTTCGATATGCTTCGATGTCGTTGTCATGTCGTCGTTCCTTTCCGGGTGTCACCTGAGCCGTGTGCATCGCTGGCAGTGTCAGCATCATTTTCTGGCGGCGGCGGGCCTTCCACATGCGTTCCCTTGGCGTCCGCCTCCAACTCGTCGTGAGTCTCGCCGTTCAGCTTTCCAGCATCGCCAACCAGCACCGCCAGATCGTCACCGAGATGATGCATGAAGATCTCAGCAAGGGTTGCGGTATCAGGCATGGGGATTTCGATATGCGTCTCCAGCCGCCCGGAGCGTTTTATCGCATCATCAATCTGGTCCGGCCGATTGGTGGCGCCGACGATGATCAGCCCTTCGCTCTTCACGGCCCCATCGAGCAACTCCAGCGACTTGTTGACCACCGTATTCCAATAGTCCGCATATTCACGCTCTGCCGGCTGCCGCTTGCCGATGCCATCGATCTCGTCGATGAACAGAATGGACGGGGCGATCGCGCGGGCCTCGGCGAATGTCTTAGCCATCTTGGCGATGACATCGTTGAGATGGCCGCCCTGCAGCCAGGTGGAGACCGATGTGACGACCAGCGGCACCTGCAGGCTGTTGCACAGCGCCCGCGCAAAACTCGTCTTGCCGGTTCCGGGTGGACCGTGCAGCAATAGTTTGGTGCTCAAGTCCGACCAGGCGAGAGAACCCGCCCTGTGATCGGCGAGATCAGCCTTGAGATCCAGTGCCCAGGTCTTGGCCTTGCCGTATCCGGAGAGCGTCTCGACCACCAGCGATGGGCGATCGTCCTCTCCCGGCCCCCAGGGCTCCGGCTGGATGATCTCGGCCCCCGACGGCTTGTCACGTTTCCATCCGCCGCCACTGTCTTTCCCGGAGGAGGATTTCTCCGCCGCTGCGCCATCCTGTTTCGACTTCGAAGATTTGTCGGTCGCCTTGGATACTGGTTCGTCGTCGTCATCATCACCATCGCGAGCGGCAACACGATTGCGCTCGGTCAGTGAAGCCAGCACGTCGATCACCTCGGACGCGCCGCGACCCGGCCGGAACGCCAGCACCACGTCGTCGATGGTCAGATAATGCGCATCATAGGCATTGGTCCATCGGGTGAGCGTCGCCAGACCGACGTCACCATATACGGCTTCGAACATCATGCTGATGAAGGGGTAGTCGAGGAACCCGCCGACCAGGGCGACATCGGCGGCGATGCTGATTTCGGATGGGATGTGCTGTGCCGTCTCCGAGATCGCCACAACCGGATAATCTCGCGTCAGCGCATTGACCAGTCGCCGCTGCAGCGTGGCGCCTGTCAGGCGATGAGCCGACTCGCCGATGAACTGGATGTACGCACGCCCCGTGCCTTCGGCGGCGGCGAAGCTGCCATCGTCATAGACATAGTCACCGTCGATGCCGTTCGGGACAGCCCCGGGGAGAAAGCCCGGCAATTCAATCAACCGCCGCATGGCGCGTTCGAAGCCCGCCACGGGTGCGTGCAGGCAGACAACTGGCGCCGCCATGGCAATCGTCTGGACGATCCTGGCAAGCGGCATGCGCGTGTTCTCGATCGCGCGGGCCAGCACCAGAGCCGCCACGACGTTACTGACCAGCGGTGACCTGCCCGCCCGGCCAACAAGACCGACGGCATAGGCACGGCGCTGGTGATTGATTGCTGCGCCATGATCTTCGGCTGTCGCCTGATCGGGTCGGTTTAAAGACGGCAGCAACGCTGTCGACGCCTTACCCTCAGTCACCACAATGTCGGACGGTTGGGGTGGCGGCAACAGATAGGCCGCGAAGGTGCGGCGGATCCAGGCGACGTCACGATCCCGATCACCGCGCATGCGATCGGTACCGAATGCGGGACTATAGCGGCGGAGAATATGACCATCGACTTCGACGATCTTCGCAGACAGAAGCCCATTGGCATGGGCATTGCGCTGGGCGTCCCGGCGGGCGACACGGTCGAGACGGCGCAGCAGAAGACGGGCGAGTTTATTCATCGGTCTGGCCCTCCGTCATCGCGGCAATAATTGCCGTTTTGGGACCGGATGATCCCGCCTTCACCGCCGTGCGTTTCTTCAAGCTCCCCGGCCCAGCCCGGCGACGCTCGCGGATCCGGCGACGAAGTGGACGGGGCTCGGCTGGACTCCGGTCGCCCGCATCCGACTGAAGCGGAGCCACGAGATCGCGGTTGCGGTGCGCGAGCCAGTCGAGCATCAGGCGGCAGGCGGGATTGCCACGCTCGGCCTGCGCCTGCAGTCGGCTGATAACCGTGTCCGGCACGGTGCCGGTCAGACCATCGCCCTGCCTGACATGACCAAGGGTCAGTCCGATCAGGAAGGCCGGATCGTCAGCGAGCGGATCATGACGAGCAGGTCCGGGATAGCGGAGGACGGTGCCATGCGAATGATGGCAGGTAGTGTTCAGTGACGTCGAGGGCGATTTGGTCGCCTCGCAGCGGATGCGCGGCGGCACATCCGGGGTGATGTCGGAAGACATGGAAACTCCTTCGCCGAACCACGCTCGGGTCCAGCGTCATTGGGAGATGGAAAGGGAAAGCCGCAGCCTCGAGGCCTGATGGTCACACATGGCGGTCGACATCCGGTGCCTGACGGCAAGCGTCAGGGCGCGGCGGTCAGGCCATCAGGCAGCAGGCATCAATGGCAGTCGGATGACGTGCTCGATCAGTGCCGAGGGCGCCGGGCAAAGCCAACCCGAACAAACATGGGGACCGGTTCATCATCCTCGGTTTCATCGGCGTCCCTGAAGCCGTCATCATCAATGCGATCGCGCAGATCGTCATCGTCGCAAGACCGGGCAGCCAGATCTTCCTCATAAGTCCGGCTCGGTCCATTGAGGTTGATCCGCGGATGGAGCACCGCAGTCACAGCCGTTGTCATCACTGCCGGATGCATCACGGGCATCTTGTCCAAACCAAGCGCCTTGCGCGCCTCGGTTTCGAGAAGCTGCTGCACGCGGATGCTGAAGCGCAGGCGCAATTCGGCCATGCAGTCGGCCACACCATCGATCTCCAGCAGGTCGTCGAGTTCGGAGAGCGCCCAGATGCCGGTAGCGTGGTCACTCGGACGGCTGGCGCCGTCGACGATCGCCACCTCGACCGCATCGACCATCAGCCGCTTCTGGTTCTTGTAGAGCCAATCCGGCAGGACCATGGCCGACGCCATCATCTTCAGCTTCAACTCTTCGAGCCGGCTTGTGTCGCCATAGGACGCCAACGACCGCTTCAAGTCGAGGATATAGGCCGTGTGCCGGGCTCGGTTCACGATGATGAGGTCGGGTGTGTAGCTGCCCTTGGCCGGCGCCTCGCAATCGAGCTTCACGCCATCGAGGCTTGACCAATCATTCCCGGCCACCGCTTCCATGGCCGCCTTGACCAGCGGCAGCTTCAGGGACTGGGTCAGGACGATGATGCTGGGGTTCGCTTTCGCCAGACGCTCGACCGCCTGCTCCAGCAGCTTGCCTTCCCGGAAGGACACCGCCCGGACGAGCGAAGCGATGTTGACGTAGTGACCGAGGATCTCGTCCTCGGCCGGTTCGCCGTCCATGATGGCGTTGATGGCTCGATCGATCAGCAGATCGAGATCGGCTTCGACATCGGCGAAGCGAACGAGATGCGGATGGCGGCGCAGCACCGCCGGTTCGCGAACAGCAGTCGGAGGCGCATTGCGGCCAAGGCCGAACGGGCGCGGGCGGGGTCCGGAAGCTGCGGCAGTGTTGATGATCGAACGGAGAACTTCCCCATTGGGGATCGTAGAGGTAAACGTGGTCATAGCCCGATTCCTTTTCGCGAAGGCTTGAGGGTCAGGCCCTTGTCGATGTCGCAAGCATCGGCTTGGGCCGCTTGTTCCGGCCATCCGGAACAGCCGCAACCTGGCAGGACCGGCGCTCGGGCTCAAGGACCCCTCGACCAAAAAAGAGAACGAAGCCGGTACAAGGTTAACGCCGGGCTCACGGTGATCTCCAAACCGAGGCCGACTGAACGCCTGCGACAAGTGCGAGGCAACCGCCTCAGCGATCATCGTGTCCGACCGAAACCACCAATGAGAAAAGGCCGATAAGCGGCCCTCTCGATGTTGATGGAAAGGCCGGACATCCGGCCCTCCAGTTTTAGTTGCCGCTTCACGCCGCGGTCGTCGATGGCGAAGTCGGTTTGATCTTGTCGATGAACGCGGGGCGCTGAAAGCGCTTCTCAGGCTTGGCAAGCGCCTCGGCCACCGAAGGGATGGCGTCATCGTCAGATGCAGGCACCTTCAAGTCGCCGGTCATGATAGCGGTAAATCCATCCGTGAGCATCGCCAGGTTCTCCTCCAACGACGGCCTGCTCAATGCCTTTGCCTTAGGCGAGGCCGAGGTTTTAGCCGGGGCCGAAGTGTCCGCGACAACCTTGGCAGAAGCGACCACGCCCTTTGCAACATCAGCCTTGACCTCCGGCCTGGTCGCCTCGCCTTTCTCGGGCGCCGCCCAGTTCAGCAGCGGCACGACCTCGGTTTCCAGCCAGGTCCGAAGCTCGGCCTTATCGGGCCAGGAGGTCTCGCTGCCCATCTTGTAGAGCAACCGGCTGACCTTTTCCCAACCGGATTTTTCAGGCAGTACCGTCACCGTTGTGTCATGCTTGTCGTTCGGATGCGGCGTAACGAACTGGATGAGGCTTTGCAGCTCGCGGTGCGCGAGGCGTGCCGTGAGGTGGGTTTTGGCGGCGAGATCCTTCTTGACGATGTTGTGTTTCGGCAAGGCCTCCAGCACGTGGGTGCGGATCTCTTCGACATGTCCCAGGAATGACTTCATGCCGTCCCGCACCTTGATGGCGATGATCGCCTTCAGCCCAGCAGGCCCACCGACATCGTAGGCATCAATTTCGGGCTTCTCCTCACGGTCCTGCTTCGACCCGGACATGATCGCCGTGACGTCCTGAACGCGCAGCCGATCATGCATGCTGGCAAAGCCGATGATCTGTTCGACCTGCTCGGGCGTGGCCGCACTCATCTTTCCAAGCACGGTCGGACCCACGGCAAGCGCAACCAGGATCTCTTTATAGGGCTGAAGGTTGCGGTGGACCGCACGCTTGGTGCGTACGTGCCGCGCGGTGTAGCCGCAACATTCGACCGCCCATTTCTCCAAGGTCCCTTCGGGCAGAAGCGTGGCGATCCTATCGAAACGCTCCCCCTCTTCGAATGCATCCTCCGTCGATCGGCGCCGCGCGCCGACAAGGTGCTTGGCCTCCTCCTCGAGCACGCTCTTCAGCTCATCGCTGATTTCGTGCTCCTCATAAAAGGGGCGGGCGCGGTGGGCCGATGCGGCCGATTTGCTGATGATACCCATATTCTATCTCCTTATTTGCTTGAGATCGCAAGACTCAACGACCTTACAGAGAATATTATTGCACGCCGATCAAGCAATTCAACCAACCGGGAGTTTTGCAATAATTGCTAACCAAGAGATATGCTTTAAAATATACTATAGATACTTCCGAATCGACCGGTTTTCCTCCTGTGCGCCGGAATCTTGCTTTTCATTGAGGCAAGTAAAATCCGCACTTAATGCGTGTGTCATCCGGGGCGATTTCCGGCCTCTCACGGCCGCACTGGGGACGAGATCTATCCCTCGACGACAACGCCATCCGATCTCGTTGAAGACGCACTCGCGCGGAAATAACTTCCGGATCGACGACGTCACCTCGGCACCCGTGGCGGGCTACCCGGATCAATCTTGCAATTTTGCGATGCGTGATGAATGTATCCTGCGACAGGGGGATGCATATGACAAAATCGTGGATGGTTCGCGCCGAACGCAACGGCCGCTTGTTCGATGCGTTCAAGGAAAAGTCGGTCGTTGCCATTGGTTGGCCGGCGCTGGGCGACCTGTCTGACGCCAAGAGCCGCAAAGCCATCGGCGAAGCGCTGGCAAAGGTCTACGCTGGCGCCAAGCCGCAGGGCCAGGCCATGGCAGCCGGGCAGCTTCATCGCTTCGTCAATGAGATTAGCATCGGCGATATGGTCGTGACCTACGATCCGTCGCGCCGGGTCTATCTGGTGGGTGAGATTTCCAGCGCCTATCGCCACGATACCTCGATAGACCCGGAAGACACACAGGTCCGTTCGGTGCGATGGGATGGGGAAGTCAGTCGTGATCTGCTCTCTGTCGAAAGCCGCAACAGCCTCGGCTCCATATCGACCCTCTTTCGACTATCCAACGATGTCGCGGCAGAGCTTAAGAAAGCTTTATCCGGCAACATCACGACACCCGCCGAACTGTCTGCCCCAGTGGCCGAGGCTGCCGAGGAGGATCTTTTCGAATCCATGGCCAGCCGGGCCCATGAGTTCATCAAGGACAAAGTGAATGCCTTGAGCTGGTCGGAAATGCAGGATCTCGTTGCGGGTCTGCTCCGCTCCCTCGGCTACAAGACGCGCGTCTCGGACGCTGGTCCCGATCAAGGTAAGGACATCGTCGCCTCGCCCGATGGTTTCGGCTTTGAGGCACCCCGCATTGTTGTGGAGGTCAAGCATCGCAAAGGCTCCATGGGCGCGCCGGATCTTCGCAACTTCATTGCCGGGCGTCATGACCTCGACAAAGGGCTTTACGTCAGCACCGGCGGTTTTACCCGTGAGGCCCGCTATGAGGCCGAACGCGCCCGCATCCCGACTGCCCAAATGGATCTCGATGATCTGGTGAAAAGCCTTCTTGAGCAGTACGATAAGCTCGATCTCGAAACCCAGCAGCTCATTCCCCTGAAGTGTATTTTCATTCCAGCATGGTCTTAAGTGAAAAGCCCCGTGATGATATCAGGGCCACAGAGAGATTATGGCATGCTGGAGCAATTGCGCGTGGCTAGCGAAGACAATCATTCCTACAAAATGTCATTCGTAGTAGGAGGCTTGTTCCTGAACGAGAGCATTGAACTCGTTCACCTTAATGATGTGGCAGCAGATTGGGACAGAACGCGGGAACTCGCCTTCGCCCGAGGAATCACCTCGTTACCTAAAGCAGCTTCCCGGCGCCGAACTCTTCGGGAGATCATAAGTAGGCTTTCAAAGCTATCCGAGGCGGAGGTTCGCCATTTTGCTGAGGTGGGAGACCGTATAGATCAGCAGTCCTTGCTGTGGTTGGCGGTCTGCCGGGAGTACCGCTTCGTGCGAGAATTTGCGATTGAAGTTGTGCGAGAACGCTTCTTGTCTCTTCAAATTGCGTTGCCACTCCAGGCCTTCGATGCATTCTTCGCCGCAAAAGCTGAGTGGAATGAGGGGCTGGCGAAGATCAGCCCGACTACAAGAGCCAAGCTGCGCCAGGTACTTTTCCGGATCATGCGTGAAGCAGGGATCATCTCACCCGAGAACACGATCCTCGCGACCTACATCTCACCGCGGCTGCATGGAATAATTTCAGACCGAAACCCTTTGGATCTCCATATCTTTCCGGGTCTCAAAGACGACAGAGGCATCGCATGAACCAGCCATCAACGCGAAAGGAGCGCTCCGCGCACCTGTTCAAGGTCATCACGAGCCAGCGGTTCCTGACGAAGCAAGGCCTTGGAAACGAGGTCCCGTTCTTCATTTATCCCTATGATGCAAAGGAAGGGCTGTCGGCAAACGAAGACAGGCGTGATCTCATCACTCGGATTTCCAACGCAGGTGTGGCAGTCCTGGACTTAAGCCTCTACGATTTGTCCCTTCAGATTCTGGAAGAGCGCGGCATCCTTGAGCAGGTTCTCGAAATCGAGCCGGAGACGGATAAGAGCGAACTGCGGGAATTGCTTCAGTCGGTTCTGGACCCTCAGGCGAATCTGATTCCGAAGATCGGCGAAGCCATCTCATCCACACCGCACGACGTTATTTTTCTGTCAGGCGTCGGTGAAGTATATCCCTTTATACGGTCGCACAACGTCCTGAACAATCTTCAAAGCACGGCGAAGGACAAGCCCACCGTTTTGTTCTTTCCTGGAAGCTACACCCACGCGCTTGCGACAGGGGCGTCCCTCGACCTCTTCGGCTGCCTGCACGATGACAAGTACTACAGAGCTTACAATATCTTGAATTACGAGGTCTGATCCATGACGATCACGATGCGCGAAATTTTTCAGAATGACATTACTCGCTCGATCGATGGTGTCATCAAGGCGGATGACGAGGCTAGCCTGAGGGTCGAGCTGGACGAATATGTCATCACGGGGGAAATAGAGCAGCGACTCGAACAGTTCCTTGAGGCCTACAACAACTACGCCACCGCCAACGGCGTCTGGATTTCGGGCTTCTTCGGCTCTGGTAAGTCACACCTTCTCAAGATGCTCGCACTGCTGCTGGAGAACCGTGAAATCGATGGCATCAAAGCATTCGATATCTTCGAGCAGAAGGAAGAGGTAAAAGATAATCCCATGCTGGGCGGCGCGTTGCGCAAGGCCGTGTCAATTCCATCCAAATCGATCCTCTTCAACATCGATCAGAAGGCCGATGTTATTTCGAAAACGGATGTCGATGCGCTGCTAGCCGTATTCCAGAAGGTGTTCGATGAAATGTGCGGCTATTACGGCAAGCAGCCGCACATTGCGCAGTTCGAACGGCAACTGGATGAGCGCGGGCAACTGGATGCCTTCAAGGCGGCATTTCTTGAACTGTCAGGCAAGCCCTGGGAAACACGGGGCAGAGAAGAAGCTCTGCTGGAAGCACGCAACATTGCCACAGCATTCGCCCGCGCCACCGGGACGGACGCAGCAGATGCGAAAGACATCCTGACCCAGTACCGCAAGGATACGCGGGTTTCGATCGAAGACTTCGCCAACACGGTAAAAGCCTGGATCGACAGACAGGCACCCAAGTTCCGGTTGAACTTCTTTGTCGATGAGGTCGGGCAATACATCGCCGACAACGTCAAGCTGATGACCAACCTTCAGACGATTGCTGAAAGCCTGAATACCAAATGCAAAGGCCAGGCGTGGATTATCGTGACGGCGCAGCAGGCTCTGACCGACGTCGTGGGAGACATGACGGCGCGGCAGGAGAACGATTTCTCGAAGATCCAGGCCCGTTTTTCAACCCGCATGCCTCTGAACTCCGCCGATGTGGCAGAGGTTATCCAGAAGCGCCTGCTTTCGAAAACAAAAGAGGCGGAGATCACGCTCGGAAACCTTCACGACAAGGAAGCCGGTAATCTGCGAACCCTGTTCGATTTTGCCGATGGTTCCATCCCGCTGAAGAACTACCGCGATCGAAACCATTTCATCGCCAGCTATCCATTCCCACCTTACCAGTACACGCTCTTTCAGATGGCGATTACCTCGCTCTCAGAACACAACGCTTTCGAAGGCAAGCACAGCTCCGTCGGCGAACGGTCCATGCTGGGCGTGTTTCAGGAGGTCGCCAAAGCCCTGAAAGATATCGAGGTTGGCAGCCTCGCAACCTTCGACCGGATGTTTGATGGCATCCAGTCGGTGCTGAAGTCCTCTGTCCAGCAGTCCATCCAGATCGCCACAAAAAATCTTGATGATGCCTTCGCTTTGCGAGTGCTGAAGGCACTATTCCTGGTGAAGTACGTCAAGGGATTCAGGGCGACCATTCGCAACATCAGCATCCTGCTGCTGTCGGAATTCGATGCGGATCAGGCCGAACAGCGCCGGAAGATCGAAGAGGCTCTGGCTCGTCTGGAGCGGGAGACCTACATTCAGCGCAACGGCGATGTCTACGAGTTCCTCACCAATGAGGAGAAGGACGTCGAGGCAGAAATCAAGGCGCTTGATGTCGATCCGGCGGAGATCACCAAGGCGCTTGAAGAACTCGCGTTCGACACCATTCTGCGTCACCGAAAGATCAAGCATCTGACGACGGGCTATGAATATGCCTTCAGCCGCAAGCTCGACGACCATCTCCTAGGCCGCGAATATGAGCTGTCCATCAACATCATCAGCCCTGAGAGTGATGATGTGTCTGCACCGGAAACGGTTCGCATGCGCAATCTCGGGCGGGAAGAACTGGCGGTTGTTCTGCAGCCGGATGTGCGGTTCATGAGAGATCTGCGTCTCTACCGCCAGACCGACAAATACATCCGACAGTCGCGCACTGGCTCGCCACAGCCGGGCCGTGACCGCATCATTCTGGAAAAAGGCGAGCAAAACTCTCGTCGTGCAAAGGATCTGGAAGTCCGGCTTCGCAAGCTGATGGCCGATGCCCGGCTTTTCGTGCGGGGTGACGAGTTGGATATCGGCGGCGACGAGCCTCAGGAGCGGATCGTCAAGGCGTTCCAATCCCTCGTCGATAAGGTCTATGTCAATTTGCCAATGCTGCGTGGGGTGACCTATCAAGAGTCCGACATCGCCAAGGCGGCAAGTCTGACCAACGATCTCCTGGGTGATACCGGCTTAAAAGAAGAGGAGCAGGAAGTCCTCAATCACATTCAGGCTCAGTCACGCAACGGCGTGAAGGTGTCGGTCAAGTCTCTGACGGAACGGTTCGGCTCCAAGCCTTATGGTTGGCCGACGGTCGCTACGCTTTGTCTCACTGCCAGCCTTGTGGCCAAGGGCAAATGCGAGGCCCGCTCCGATGGCTCGTTGCTGGAGGGCGCCAGCCTGGCGCGTGCGCTGAATAACAGCCATGTGCTGGCGAATATCCTGCTGACGCCGCAACTGGAATTTTCCGCCCCCCAGATCCGCGCGGCAAAGGATCTTTATCGCGAACTGTTCGGCCAACCCGCAGATGGGTCCGACGCTCGCACACTTGGTGGCGAGTGGGCCGAGAGCGCACGCAAACTTGCGGACGAGCTGAACCTGCTGTTGGCAAGGAAGCAAAACTACCCCTTCCTCGCGGCCCTGGAACCAATGCGGGACCTGATCGCGGAGATGGCCGGCAAGCCACCCGTCTGGTACATCACCGAACCGTTGAAGCAGGAAGATGCACTGCTGAACGCGAAGGAGGACATTCTCGACAAGATCCGCAGCTTCATGGCGGGCGCGCAGCGCGAGATCTATGATGACGTCCGGAAGTTCCTGCAGTCGCAACAGGCCAATATCGGCTATGTCGATGTCAACGCCGGCGAAAAGCTGGAAGCGGCGCTCTCCGATCCCCATTGCTACAAGGGCAATGTCATTCAATCGCTGAAGGCAGAGCTTTACGCGCTGAAGGACAAGGTGGAGCTGGAGGTCCTGAAGGAACGCAAGGCTGTGGTCGCGGCGGTGGATGAATGCGCCGAGAAGATTGTCTGGACGCCAGAGTTTCAGGCGCTCGATGCCGAGCATCAGGAGAAGATCCGGTACAGCATCGAGAGCCACAAGGCAGGTATCGATGCGGTCCACATGATCCCGATCCTGCGGGATCGTGCCAATGGCGCGCGCACCAGCCTGATGCAGCAGATCCTGGCGGAAATTGCCCGGATGGCGCCCCCGCCTGCTGCGCCTTCCAAACCCGAAACGCCGGGGCTTGGCGAGCCGCCGCTGCGGCCGATCAAGCCGCCGGCCTATATCAACGCTTCACAAATCAAGGTGGCCTATCCGCGCCTCTACCTCGCGGAAGAGGCCGATGTGGAGCAATACGTCAATGAACTCCGCAAGACCCTGCTGGCCGAGATTGCCGCAGGCAAGAAAGTGATCGTCTGATGGATACCAATGGCTTGAAGAAATTCGCGCAGAGCGCGCGCAACCTGCTGATCGATCAGGTGAGCGCAAAGCTGGCGGTGGTGCTGGACCCCGCCTCGGCAGCAAGGCGCGAACAGCCAGTGGCGGTAAAGGCACTGGAAGGCGCGATCCGGGAGACAAGCGAACGGCAGGTGATCGAACAGGTAGCGTACACCTGGTTCAACCGCTTCACGGCGCTACGCTTCATGGACGTGAACGGCTACACCAATCCACGTGTGGTTTCCCCCGCAGAAGGGGCAACGCGGCCGGAAATTCTGGCGGAAGCGCTGGCGGGCAATCTGCCGGAAAAGGCACCGGCCACCATTTCGGCTTTGCTGGAAGGCCGCAGCCCCTCCAACGATCCGCAGGCGGAAGCCTACCGCCTGCTTCTGGTCCATGCCTGCAATGCCTGGCATGGGGCCATGCCCTTCCTGTTTGAAAAGGTAGGCGATTACACCGAACTGTTGATGCCGGAAGACCTGCTGTCGCCCACATCCATCCTCGCAAAGCTGCGCGAGGCAATGGCGGAGGATGCCTGCGCGGATGTCGAAATCATCGGCTGGCTTTATCAGTTCTACATCTCTGAAAAGAAGGATCAGGTCTTTGCCGGGCTGAAGAAGAACATCAAGATCACGGCGGAAAACATTCCCGCCGCAACCCAGCTTTTCACCCCGCACTGGATTGTCCGCTATCTCGTGGAAAATTCGCTCGGGCGGCTGTGGCTGCTCAATCGCCCGGCCTCGAAACTTGCCGCGCAGATGGACTATTACATTGCGCCGGAAGAGCCAGAAACCGACTTCCTGAAGATCGGCAAGCCGGAAGAGATCAAGATCTGCGATCCCGCCTGCGGCTCCGGCCATATGCTGACCTATGCCTTCGATCTGCTTCATGCGATCTATGAGGAGGAAGGCTATGACCCGACGGATATCCCGGCGCTGATCCTCAAGCACAACCTCACCGGCATCGAGATCGACGACCGCGCAGGCGCTCTGGCAGCCTTTGCGCTTTCCATGAAGGCAGCGGCAAAACTCGGCCGCCGCCGCTTCCTGCGCATGGAGGTAAAGCCGGATATCGTCGTGCTGCAAAACGTCAGTTTCACCTCAGCCGAGCTGACAGATGTGGCAGCCGTGGTGGGCAAGGATCTGTATACCGATGCGCTCCGCGAAACGCTCACCCAGTTCGAACAGGCCAAGAATTTAGGCTCGCTGATCGTGCCGAAAATGCGCGACCCGGCAGAAATGCTGCGGCTGGTGGAGGCGCGGGATTTCAGTTCGGACCTGCTTTTGAAAGAAATGCAGGCGCGTGTCGTTGCCGTGCTGCGCATGGCCGAGGCGCTGTCGCCGAAATATCATGTGGTGGTGGCTAATCCGCCTTACGCAGGTGCTAAGGGCCTCAACGAGGCGCTTAGTAGTTACGTTGTAGGCACGTTTCCAGAGGGCAAGAATGACTTGATGACTTCGTTCATCATTCGCGCGACTCTTCTATCAAGACAGCCGACATTGATGGCTTTCGTTACTCTCGATAGTTGGATGTTCATCTCATCCTTCGAAGATTTTAGGGACTGGCTATCAGCAAAAGCTTCCGTGAATGGGATGCTTCATGTGGGTTGGAACTGTTTCCCCGAGGGCCATGTATACAATCGAGGAACGGCTTTCATCCTGAAAACTGGCATCTCAGGATCTTCAGGCTGCTATATAGACCTCAGTGATGTCCCTGCGACTGTGGACAAATCCAGCTTTTTTCTAGGAGAATGGGAACGACCTGCCCAGCGTTTTCAGGCTTCTTTGGAAGATTTCTCTGGTATTCCTGGGAGGCCGCTGGCTTACGCTTTGAGCCGCGGCATCATCAGCGCCTACAATCGCCACGAGTATATCTCTACTTTCTTCTTCAGCGACGGCTTGACCAAGACCGGAGATAACGAGCAGTTTCTGCGATTCAACTGGGAGCTTTCAAAAAACCAACGTGACGACGGCGATTGCTATCGCACTTGTATAAAGGGAGGAGAAAGTAGAAAGTACTTTGGTAACACAGACGTGTCAGTTAATTGGCACCCGACCTCCCGAGATCATTATCGCAGAGATCATGTCGCTAGAATATCCCCGGAATATTTATGGCAGAGAGATGGAATTACGTGGACTAAAGTAAGTTCGAAGGGTCCAACGTTCCGATGGTTCCAGTCAGGGATGATTGCAGAAACTGGCGGTCCATCTGTGTTTCTTAGAGACGGAGTCGAGGATGCGCTAAAGTTTGGCACAATAGGATTTTTGAATTCGACAGTAAGTATGGCCATCTTGGAGCGACTGAGCCCGACCATTAACGTTCAGACAAATGATGTGCTAAGCCTCCCAGTCATCTCTGAAGCGCTAGTTGCAGCTCACGCGCCGACAGAGCGCATCATTGCGATCTCTGAAGCGGATTGGTCACAAAATGAGCGAGCTCGTGAGTTTCGTTCACTCGCCTTGCTCTCGCCCGATTACCGGGACGATATGCTCGAAACCACCTATGCCCGCCTTCGCGCCCACTGGCAGGATATGACAGATGAAATGCAGCGGCTGGAGGAAGAGAACAACCGCATCTTCATCGACGCCTATGGACTTCAAGACGAGCTGACACCGGAGGTGCCGATCGAGGAGATCACGCTGACCTGCAACCCGGCCTATCGCTATGGTGTGAAGGGCACGGTGGAGGAGCGGGAAGCGCGGTTGAATGCCGATACCATGGCCGAGTTTCTCTCCTATGCCGTCGGCTGCATGTTCGGTCGCTATAGCCTCGATACACCGGGGCTGATCCTTGCCAATCAGGGTGAGACGCTTGCCGATTATCTTGCCGCGCTCGAAGAGAAGGGCGTGGCAGAGCCGAGCTTTGTGCCCGATGCGGACAATGTGATCCCCGTGCTGGATGGCGACTGGTTTGCCGATGACATTGTCGACCGGTTCCGCAAGTTCCTGCGCGTGACCTTCGGCGAAGAGCGTTTTCGCGAGAACCTTGCCTTCATCGAGGCCCAGATCGGCGACATCCGCAAATACTTCACCCGGACCTTTTATGAGGACCATCTGAAGCGCTACAAGAAGCGGCCGATCTACTGGATGTTCTCTTCGCCTAAGGGCACCTTCCAGGCGCTGATCTACATGCATCGCTACCGGCCCGACTCGGTGTCGGTGCTTCTGAACGATTATCTGCGTGAGTTCATCCGCAAACTGGAGGCCGAGCGGGCCCGGCTGGACAAACTTGAGGAGGACCCTTCAGCCAGCCAAGCGCAGAAGACCAGGGCGCTGAAGGATGCGAGCGCCATCGCCAGGCAGATTACCGAGTTGGTGGAGTGGGAGCGCGATGTCATCTTCCCCCTGGCCCAGCAGAGGCGTGAGATCGATCTGGATGACGGTGTGAAGCGCAACTACCCGCTGTTCGGCGCGGCTTTGAAGCCCATTAAGGGGCTGGAGGCGGCGGATGAGTGATCGCATCGCGGCCAGCCTGCGGCGTCTGTTCGAAGAGCACCGGATCGTTTTCTGGTACGATACCGACCGCGATATGCGCGAGACGTTCGACACGCTCGATCTTGCGGGCGTTACCAAGCTGGAGATTGCCAACAACGAATTCGGCCTGAAATACCGCATCCTTCATCAGGAGCCCGATGGCCGTTTCCTGTTGTACAAGGACGGACCTGAGCCGCCAATGGCTGACAACTGGCTTCTGGATGTGCAATTGGCCACCACCGTGTTCAAGGCCGATCAGGCCGCGCTTTGGGTGGCGGAACTGGGCGTGCCACTGCAGTTCATCGATACGGTGCGCGCCCATTCCGGCTTCTTTACTGCCAAACCCCGCATCGACGCGCTGAAAAAACTGCTGCACACATCCGACACCCAGATCCAAATGCGACTGAAAATGCTGACCGTCTGCGTGGGCGCCGAGGGTGGCCTAGATACGGTGATCGAAGCGCTGCTAGGCGATCTTGCCACTGGCAAGGGGGAAGGTCTGCGGCTGATCGACCGGTCCGGTCTGACGGAATTCTTCTGGACCCATGTTGGTCAGGCCTATGGCTACAAACCGAATGAGCCGGATTTCGAGGACTTTGCCATCTCCCTCTTCCAGTCCGCCTATGCTCGTGTGCTGGGCGAGGATGGGGCATTGAATGCCGAGGCTCTGCTCGTTTTCCGCCGCTGGAAGAACAACCGTCACTGGGCGGATGCGTTTGAGACGCTTTCTGCCCGCTATCAGAATCTCTTGGAGATTCCCGCCGACCTGAAGAAGCGCGATTTTCGCACCTTCGTTTCCATTGACCATTTCGAAGAGATCGACCGCGAGATCATCCGCCAGATCGTCCAGGCGCTTTCCGCGCAAAGCGTTGGCGCGCCGGAGGTGATGACGTGGGTGCGAGAACGACGGCAGAGCCATTGGTATCCGAAATACGAGGACATCTATCAGGGCATCGGTTTCGCCACCGAGTTTCAGCAGGCGCTGGCCGAGGCGCATCTCGGCATGACCAGCGTGGCCGAGGGTGTGCAGCGCTATGTCAGCACCTGGTACCGGCTTGACCAGCTCTACCGCAAATTCATCTACCACATGCAAAAGAGCGGTCAGGCACAACTGCTGGCCGATCTCTACGAGTCCGTCGAGAACCGCTACACCAACAGCTATGTTCTGGCCGTCAACGATGCGTGGCAGGACCAGATCGCGCGGTTGAGCGACTGGAAAATTCCCGGCTACCCCTCGCAGGCCGATTTCTATCGCGAACAGGCGGCGGAGTATCGCCGCAAAGATCAGAAGGTTGCGGTGATTATTTCCGATGCACTACGCTTCGAGGTCGCCGAGGAATGCCTGCGCCGGATCCGGGCGCTGGACCGGTTCGATGCCGATCTGAAGCCGATGATCAGTTCGCTGCCAAGCTACACTCAGCTCGGCATGGCCGCACTCCTGCCGCACAACGGGCTGACCATGGCTGAGGATGGCAGTGGCGACATTCTCTCCGGTGGTGAAAATACCCGAGGTCTGGCTGCTCGTGAAAAGCTGCTGGCTGCCGGTCGCAGTGGCGACACGGCAAAGGCGCTGAAATTCGAAGACGTGATGAACATGCGCGTCGATGACGGAAAGGCGCTTTTCCGCGACAACCACATCATCTACATCTACCACAACCGCATCGACGCGATTAGCGACAAGATGCAGACGGAGCATCTTCTCCCGGAAGCAGCCGAGGACGCCATCGAGGATTTGACCAAGCTGGTGCGCAAACTGACGTCCGCCAACTTCTCGAATATCCTCATCACCGCCGACCACGGCTTCCTTTATCAGCATCGCGCCCTGGATGAGAGCGATTTCGCGATCGCCGACCCAAAGGGTGACGAGATCCTGTTCCGCAACCGCCGCTTCGTGATTGGTCGGGGTCTTGCGGCAACCGATGGAATGAAGCATTTCACGGCTGCAAATCTCGGGCTTTCCGGGGATTTGGATGTTCTGATCCCCAATTCCATCAACCGCATGCGGGTAAAAGGTGCCGGCAGCCGTTTCGTCCACGGCGGTGCCAGTCTGCAGGAGATCGTCATTCCCGTCATCCGGGTGGGTAAACAGAGGGAGGCGGATGTTGGTCAGGTCGAGGTGCAGATCCTCGTATCGGGCCGCAGCCTGATCTCTTCCGGGCAAACGGCTGTCACGCTTTATCAGTCGCAGCCGGTGTCGGAGAAGATGCGACCGCGCGAGGTTTTGGCGGGCATCTATGCCACGGATGGAACGCTGATTTCCGACGAATACACCCTGGTCTTCGACTTCAGCTCCGACAATCCGCGCGAGCGGGAAATGCCGCGCAAATTCCTGCTGTCACGGGAGGCCGACCGTTTCAACAATCAGGACGTCATCCTGAAACTGCGAGAGCGCGTGGGCAAGACAAGCCGCTATCAGGACTATGCCACGCATCGCTTCCAGTTGCGCCGCGGCATAACCACCGATTTTGATTTCTGAGGACCACCCCATGAGCGATCTCGACAGCAAGATCAACGAACACTTCGCTGGTTTCGTCGTCCGCAAGGACCTTGTGAAAGCGGTGAAGGGCAATGCGATCGTGCCCACCTACGTGCTCGAATATCTGCTGGGCCAATATTGCGCCACAGACGATGAAGCATCGATCCAGACGGGCATCGAGACGGTGAAGGACATTCTGCGCAAGCACTATGTCCACCGCAGTGAAGCGGGCTTGATCCAGTCCACCATCCGCGAGCGCGGCCGCTACAAGGTCATCGACCAGATCAGCGTGTCGCTCAACGAAAAGACCGACAGCTATGAAGCGGTGTTCGAGAACCTCGGCATCAAGAAAGTCTCTGTCGACAGCACAACCGTGAAAGCGCATCCCAAACTGCTGGTCACGGGCGTCTGGTGCATCGCCGACGTGCAGTATGAGTTTTCTGATGAGGCGCGGACTTCGCCGTGGATCCTGGAATCCATCAAGCCGATCCAGATCGCCAAGGTGGATTACGAGCAGTATCGGGACGTTCGTCAGGCCTTTACCACCGATGAATGGATCGATCTTCTGATGCAGAGCATCGGCTTTCGCCCGGAAGTCTTCGGGCGGCGCAGCAAGCTCCTGCAATTGCTACGCCTCATCCCCTTCGTGGAGCGGAACTATAACCTCATCGAACTGGGGCCCAAGGGGACCGGCAAGTCACACGTCTACTCCGAATTCTCCCCGCACGGTCAGTTGATCTCAGGCGGTGAGATTACCATCCCCAAGCTCTTCGTGAACAATTCGAACGGCCGCATAGGCCTCGTCGGCTACTGGGATGTGGTGGCGTTTGACGAGTTTGCCGGACGCGAAAAGACCGCCAACAAGGCGCTGGTCGACATCATGAAGAACTATATGGCCAACAAGACCTTTTCCCGCGGGGTGAACCCCATGGGCGCAGAGGCCAGCTTCTCCTTTGTCGGCAATACGGACCACAACGTGCCCTATATGCTGAAGAACAGCGACCTGTTCGAGGCACTGCCGACCCAGTTCCACGATTCGGCCTTTATCGACCGCCTGCATGCCTATCTGCCAGGGTGGGAAATTGACGTCATTCGCGGTGAGATGTTCACGAAGGGCTACGGCTTCATCGTGGACTACCTTGCGGAAATCCTGCGCCATCTGCGGTCCGAGGATTTCTCCAACCGCGTGCACCAGTACTTCAAAGTCAGCGAAAAGATATCGGAGCGTGACCGCACAGCGATCTCCAAGACCATGTCGGGCCTCCTCAAACTGATCTTTCCGGATGGCAGTCAGACAGAGGCTGAGGTCGAGGAATTGCTACGTCTCGCCATGGAAAGCCGCAAACGTGTGAAGGATCAGCTCGCACGCATCGACAGCACCTATCCAGAGGTGGACTTCCACTACATAGGTGCTGACGGTGTGAAGCGAAACGTGACCACGGTGGAGGAAGAAGAGTATCCGCAGTTCTACCATATCAAGGGCGGCGCAGTGGGCGACGATCGCGAAGATGCGCCACTGGATTTACTGGTCATATCGCCAATGGATCCGACGAAAGTGGCAGGGGCACCCGCTGTTTTAACGGGAAAAGCAGCCGCTTCAGATACCGTTGCGCTAGCGGAGGGTCACTTCGTCTATGCTGAAAACCGCAAGGGCGTAAGCTACGAAAAGCTATTCGGTCCTCATCTGGACGGCGCTTCTCTGGTCGTCGTAACCGATCCCTATATTCGACTCTTCTATCAGATCCGCAACATGATGGAATTTGTTGAGATGCTGATCCGTCGCAAGAGACCCGAAGATCAGATGAAGGTCCATCTGGTCACGGGACCAGACGAAGGTAACGTATCGCGCCAACGAGAGCTGTTGGATTCGATAACTGCGGCATGCACAGGCTCCGGGATCGAGTTTAGCTGGGCTTTCGATACATCCGGAACTGCTCATGCTCGTGATATCGTCACGGATACCGGTTGGAAGATTGTGCTGGATCGAGGGTTGGACATATTCCAGCCACCGATCAAAACCGAGGGCTTCTCCTTGGGAGATCGCCTGCAGGAGCACCGGGTGATAAAAGGGTTCTATGTGACGTATGTGCGAGTTGCCGCGGAAAAGGGTTAGATCAGTTATTCTGACGAATTTGGGGCCGGAAGCTGTAGGTCCGGTTCCGAAGGAACGGGGTGATAAAGCGGAAATATGCAGCGCGACATGATGCATCGGCTCCAATCTGTTCTGCTCCGTTGGAGAGCCCGCGACCAGCGGGAGTACCTATGAGATTGCTGCACCAGCGGGCGCAGTCTCGCCTCCACTATCCTACTTGGGGTAACCGGCGAACGCGGGCGATATTAACAGGCGCACACTTGTCTGTAAGATGCATTTCCAATAACTTTTGCTAGTTAGGGTTGCTTTTCGAGTGGCATTGGGGGAAATCGCTTGATTACTGAAATCGAGATCGCCGGCGTGGCGACGTATCCAGCGGGCGGCGAGCGGCTGACGGACCTGAAGAAGGTCAACTACCTGTTCGGCCACAACGGCTGCGGCAAAACGACGATCTCGCGCGCGATCCGCAACCCGTCGATCAACGCGGGTTATAACGTGAGTTGGCGCGATGGACGCCAGCTTGAGGCGCTGGTCTTCAACCGAGATTTCGCCGATGCCAGCTTCGGCGACCAGATGCAGGGTATCTTTACGCTCGGCCAGGATTCGACGCGGGCGGTGGCGGAGATCGAGCGCCTTACGGGCGAGATCGCTAGACTTGATAACGATCTGGTCAACCTGCGCCGGAATCTCGTCGGTGTGGACGGGGCCGGCGGCCGCGAGGCCGAACTCGCGGCGGCGCGCGCAGCACTGATCGAGGCATGCTGGAAGTCGCAGGTCGACCACAAGGACACGTTCATGAGCGCCTTCACCGGCTTCCGTGGCAAGAAGAGCGACTTCTGCACGAAGCTGCTGGCCGAGGCAGAGGGCAACACTTCGGAGTTGAAGACCCTGGACGCCCTGACGGCAGAGGCGGCGACCGTCTTTCAGGATGCCGCGACGCCGGAGATCGCGATCGCTCCGATTTCCTTCGACCGCTTCGCGGGTCTGGAGGCTTCCCCGATCCTCGCCCGAAGCATTGTGGGCCGCGACGACGTGGTCGTGGCCGCTCTCATAGGCCGCCTTGGCAACAGCGATTGGGTCAAGCAGGGCGTTGGATATCTGACCAATGCCGATGGCCCATGCCCATTCTGTCAGCAGCAAGCGCCCACCGGACTGCTTGATGATCTCAACGCGTTCTTCGACGAGCAATATGAGGCTGATCTCGCCTCAATCAACCTTCTCGCGGCGGCGTATGAGGAGGCCGTCAATGCCGTCGTCGCCCGCATTGACGACCTCGTTGCGACGTCACATCGGTTTGTGGATGCGGCGGTCCTCGGCGAACGCTTCTCGGCGTTGAAGACTGCTTTCGAACTCAACATTGAACGTATTGCGGCGAAACGTAAGGAGCCGAGTGCTTTGGTAGAACTCGACGCTACGGTCGAGCTGACTGCTGCAGTCGCCGCTCAGATCGCAGCGGCGAATGAAGAGACCGAGCAGTATAACGCCACCATTCGCAACCTCGCCAAAGCGAAGTCGGCGCTGACCACGCAGATATGGAGGTTTGTCGTTGAGGAACGACGCACGGATCTCGAAACCTACCAGACTACGGCCAGCAAGCTTAACCGAGCGATCGACGGTATGCGCCGCAGCATGGATGACAATCGCACGCGGCGAGCGGACCTAAGACGCCAACTTTCCGCGATCGAGGAGACGATCACCAGCGTTCGCCCGACAGTTGATTCCATCAATCGAATTCTCAGCCAGTATGGCTTTTCCAACTTCCGCCTTGAGGTGGCGGGTGAGCGCGACGACATGTATCGCCTCGTTCGACTGGACGGGAGCGATGCAGCTCACTCCTTGAGCGAAGGGGAGCGCTCTTTCATCACCTTCCTCTACTTCTATCACCAGCTAGCTGGCAGCATTACGAACACCGGTACCGCCGTCGAGAAGGTTGTGGTATTCGACGATCCCGTCTCGAGTCTCGACGCCGACGTCCTCTTCGTGGTCAGTGCTCTGATCCGCAAGGTTATCTCTGATGTTCGCCAGAATGCAGGCAACGTACGGCAGGTGTTCGTGCTCACTCACAACATCTACTTTCACAAAGAGGTCAGTTTTGACCGAGAGCGCCGTGACCGTGCGCGGCCGTTCGAGACTTTCTGGATCGTTCGGAAACGCGAGAATGTGTCGTCGCTAACCCGTTACGATTACAACCCGGTCAAGACTTCATACGAACTGCTGTGGGATGAGGTGCGCAACCCGGACCGACCGAACCTTACCATTCAGAATACGATGCGCCGGATCGTCGAGAACTATCTGACCGTGCTTGGCGGGCTGAAGCAGGACGAAATCGTCGCACTTTTTGAAGGACGCGATGCCCAGATTTGCGCCTCGCTGTTCTCGTGGATCAATGACGGATCGCACAGCTCACACGATGATATATACGTCGCCGTCGATGACAATGCAGTGCAAGGCTATCTGCGTGTCTTCAGAGAGGTGTTCGAGCTCACGGGGCACGGCGCGCACTATCGGATGATGATGCGTATTAGCGAGGACGAAGCGGAAGATGTCAGAGTGGCTGCGGCGCAAGCGGACGCAGTCACCGCTTATCTCGTTGCGTCTGCCGAGTCCCAGCATCCCGAGCAGCCAACGGCTGGATAGGCGATGGCTCCACCGGCTTCGATCGATAGAGCGTGGTGGGAGCATCTTACCCCATCACCGATGCATAAGCTGCGCGGAGAGGTCCAACGGCATCTGCGTGACTGGTGCGAGACGGAGTATGGCAAGTTCTGGCTTAACAGCGCGCGAGAGCCAGGTGGCGAGATCCGGATCAAAGCTGGCGACGCCATCCCAGATTTCCACATGGTCATGATGCGCAATGGCTTGAAGTTCGTCGCGCCGCAACAGCGCATGCGTGCGGGACACCGGCACGTTTCGATCGGCGCGCGTGATTATAGGTCCGGTAATCCTCGACAAGCGGAGGAGCTCATACTGTCGCCCGTGATCCGGCTCGACCTGGTGACCGACCTGGCGCTCATGGCCGCGGCGCGCAGGTTCGACATTAATCTGCCATCGGCGCACGTGTCGGAACCGAGCATCTTGTTCTCGGCACCTGCTAACCTCCTCATCGCTCCGCTTGGTTGGCCGAAGAAGTCGTTCGTCCTCTACCAGCATATCTTCGGAGAGGGCAACTCCTACCCCGTCGATGGCTACTTCTACGTCGGCATCACGACGCGGAGCTGGAAGACCCGCTGGGCGGAGCACGACGCGCGATGCGCAAGGGCAGCAACCTGTTGTTCCATCGCAGGCTGCGGGAGGAACTAGAGGCTAAGCGGGTGACCTACATCCATCACAAGGTGATGGCCGTCACCACCGACGTGGAAGCGCTGTATGAAGCGGAGGAAGCGCTGGTGCGCGGCCATTGGGATGATGATAGGCGGCTCAACATGATCCCTGGCGGTCGGGCTGGTTACCGCTAACTTAAGCGTGCGTAATTGGTCGCCCTAATCTCTGAGGAATGTCATAAGCAATGTCGGCTTTCAGGATGTGGCGAGTATCGCTCGAACGGCTGGGATGGAGGCGCGAAGCGGCCATCCGCGCGGCGACCGCAGGAAGATGAACTTAGCCCGAAAGCGGAAATTGTTTCCGCTTCACACCCGTATTGACTGATGCCCAAAGCCAGGGCACAAGGGCGGCATCCACGGTCGCTCGCGGCAGGAAAATATAGGGAATTCAAAGGCTATTTTAATAAGCCATTGAAATCATGTGAGAATCCAGGTTCCCCAGCCACTTTCCATGTTATAATTCAATAACTTAGCTCAATGTCGCCAGTGCCGGGAATACCCCCACACTGCACCCCCACAAGGGCGCTTTTGGCGATGTCGAACTTCCTCCGGCGCGAAGCCGATTCCTTCTTCTTCCGGCGGCGTGTGCCCGCCCCTCTTCAAGCTCGCCTCGGTCAGACCGAGATATACCGGTCCTTAAAGACGACTGTGCGAAAGGTAGCGCGGGCGCGAGCCGCGCACCTATTCATTGCCACGGAGAGGCTGTTCCAGATGATAGAAGAGGAAGGCGATGAATTCCCTCTGACAGATGACGATATTCGTGTTGCCGTTCGCATATGGCTGGACACACCGCCATGGAGGCAACGCCTCAAGGTGGTGGACGAGATGTCACCCGGCGGGCTTCGGGCGTACCATGAATCCCTGCCGGAAAGGCTTCTCAACATGGCCGCTGACGAAGGCGTCTCTTACTCCCAAAACCTAGGCATGGAGGCACATGCCGCGCTGGAGCACTCGGACTATCTCGACGTTCGGAGCGGGGAACGTCTTCGAAGAACGGCGGCAGCGCTTCAGGATCAACTACGCGAATATGTCGATCGCCGCATGCAGGCCGTCTTCGGACAAGAAGCCGTGGCAACGGCCACGGTGCAGGCCGTAGCCGCAGCAGCGCCGCCAGAACCAGCCGCAAACATGACGAAGCTCTCCACGTTCATCTCCGCGTGGCAGAAGGACATCGTTGCCGGATACAACCACAACAAGCCTCTCAAGGACGCGGATCAATATCGGCAGAGTGTGGAACTGTTCATCGGCCTGATGGGTGACCTACCAGTGGGACGGATCGACTTCGAAAAGGCTGCCGAGTTCAGGGAACTCTATCTCCAACTGCCTGCCACTCACGGGAAAGGAGCCATAGAGTCTCCCAAAAAGGAGCTTGCCCGCGCCCGTGCCAACAAAAGCTTGCCGCTAGTCACGATGAAGACCGCCAAGCGACACTTCAGCGGCATGAGGTCGATCTGGAAATGGCTTGTCTTCAAGAAGCATGTTCCAGTCAGCGCCCAACCTTTTTCAGGACATTCGTTTCCCGGAACCAAGTCCAGGAAGACTGCCCGAGACGACTGGTCTCGCGAAGACCTGCAGCGCCTCTTCACATCCCGCGAGTACCGTCACGCGCCGGATTCCAGCGCCTTGCACTGGCTACCTCTCCTCTCTCTCCATTCCGGCATGAGATTGGAGGAGATATGCCGTCTGCGTCCTGGAATCGATATCATCACAAAGGATGGCATACCGTGCTTCAACATCGCTCCTCGCGAGGGATGGGACCCCAAGACGGAGTCAGGGACACGCATCATTCCCGTCCATAAATGGCTGATCCGGCACGGCTTCATGGATTTCGTGGAGCAGCAGCGTGCCAGAGGTGCTGAACACCTATTCTCTCCCGAACTTCCGCTCGGCAAGAGCATCAGTTCCGGATTCAGTCGCATCTTTTCGAAGCTCAAGATTGGCTTGGGCGTCGGCGAAAAAACCACCTTCCATTCCTTCCGGCACACATTCCGAACTGTCCTTGAATCCACTGACCTCAAGGACTCCCACATTGATGCGGTCATGGGTCACGAGGGCGGAGGCAGTGAGGGGCGAACCTATACCAAGAGCGTCAGCATCGCCAAGCTCAGGGAGGTGGTCGAGGCGTTCGAGCCACCTCTTGACATCGCGTTCCTCAGAACGGCGGCGACCAATTCCCCTCCGCCCTCTTCGAAGATCACCGTGAAGAAGAGGAAGCTGACACCGCCCCTTCTCGATGAGAACGGGCGGGTCATCCGGCGACGGCAGAGATAGCCCCCGCGCCTTCACATTGGATGCCTCGACGGAGGCAGTCGATCCCAGTCCCCGCCGGAACGGCGGCGCTGTGCTGGACTTCCTGCGGCTGCCTCGGGAACCGACGAAGCATGCGCGAATTCCCGCCGTCCCGCTTCCAGCGGCGCTATGCTGACGGCTCCGATATGCTCATTGTTCACCTAATCCGGAGGGGTAGCCTCGCTCTCTTCCACGACGAATCTCCACCCCTTCGGATCGAGCCCCGTGTCTCGATCCGATCGCCTACGGCGACTGGGCTTCCCGATTAGTCGCGGAACCTTTTCGCTCGGTGACATCCAACCGGGCGGCTCTTCATGCCCTACGGGCACCGCCATGCCCATTCTGGCCAAGGCGGGACAAGAGCCTATGCCGCCCGGTCGAACGTCAACCCCTGCCTAGCCCCCGTTAACCCCTCGATCGCCATCCGATCACTAGACCCGGAAATGATTTCCGGAAGCCTGGGCTCGACTCCCGAAATCTGCTATAAATCTAACATTGTCAACAAGTTAGGAGATTTTCGATGGAGACGAAGACAACCACCATCAAGGGGCTGGCTATCGATGTCGTCGTCGTCGAGACGATGCACACGGATACCACAGGGGCAGTCCTGTGGTACGTCGCCACGATCTCCATCCGTGAGCGGAAGTCTGGCACCCAGAAGCTCATCCGCCGCACCCGTGTTCCCGGTTCCGGCCAAGCACTGGCTCGCGACGTGCAGCGCCTCGGTGTCCGCGCTCTGGATCACCTCGCGGCGTGACAGCACAATGTTGACACCACAAAACCGTGTGACGTGGTTAACGGCCTCTTACCTGCCGAACAAGGATTCAAAATCCGTTGCCAAGGACTCGATGTCATCGAGTCCTTACTTGTGCGTCTTCGAGTCCTTGCGGGGCCGTTTACGGCAAGGATTCAGCGTCGAATCCTTCAATGTTTTCAGATAGATAAATGCATTGACTCCTCTTTAAATGTGTGAATTTTCTGTCGCCGTCATCAACACGGTTACAGGAGAACCACATGACGGAACGAGAGCAGCAGACCACCGAGAGCGCCGCCGCCCGCAAGATCATCGCCACGTTCGAAAAGTTCAGCGAGGCATACGACAAATACGTCGATGAGATGGATATTCTTGTCAGCGGGTTGGGGTACGACACGCCGCTTCACCGGAAGGCCAGGTGTCTGATCCTGGGACTGGATGACGTTTCGATCTTCATGCGTGACGCGAAGGACGTTGTGAGCTTCAGCGTCTCGCCATTCACGCGGAAGTGAGGACGCGACATGCCCACAGCCGAACAGCAACAGAGTGTTCTCGTCACGGTGGACCAGCGATGCCGATCATGCATTGTGCCTCGCATCATCGTCAGGGCTCTTAGAGACTGGCACGAAGAAGAGCACGGCCCCGCAACACTCGATGGACTCGAAGAGTTCGTCGAGCGGCGATGTGGTGATTGTCTCGACAGCGTGCAGGCCGAAGAGACTGCCACCGGATACCAACTCTTCATTGCAGCCAGAGACTGACGATAGGAAGGAAAGACAATGTTCGAAGATCAGGTCCGCGAACGGATCAAAGCCGTTCTCGACGGCGACAAGAAGCCGGAAGAAATTCCCGGCGCGACATCCGTCCGGTGTGCGATGGGGCTTGTGCTTGGCACACTGGAAGGCATCACCACGTTGTCGGAGCGCGATGCTTGGGACTATCTCGACTCGGGCAACGTTGCGCTGGTCCATGACCTCCGGCGCGAATACAGCGACCGGATCAGCCGATGGAGAAAAGCATGACCGACATCACGAACATCCCGACAGAACAGTTCCCGTTGAGCTACTATCGCTATAACCGTCTCATGGACGAGCTGCGCGACGCTGCCCGAGGGTTCGAAAGACTGGGCGTCGCGGGATGGCCGGGAGGCAAGAACCTTGATCGGCGATTGATGACGATCCGGTCCGACCTGCAGGGCGTGTGGGAAACCATTCAGGAAACAGAGCGCCAGATGAGCTCAGGCAACATCCCGAAATCGGATGGGTAAAGACACCACCCGGAGCACCAGAAGCGCTGTACGGGCCGTTTAAACGCATTAGAAAGTGGACATCGGGGCTGATCGGCCCCGATTTCGCATTTCAGGCAATGACGATCACAATCTCCGCTGTTACCTCCGCGCCGCTCGAATCCGTCGCGGAGACCCAGACTTCATAGCTTCCCGCCACCAGCGCCCTCCCGGCGATCCGGCCGGACGCGACGTCGAAAGTCGCCCCAAGCGGCAGCCTGCCGGAAAATGAATACGACAGCGAGCCGGATGCCCCGGACACGACCGGACGCAGATCGAGCGCGCCGCCGACAGCTACAGATTTCATCCCTCCTATGGACAACGTGAAGCCCGCCGGGGTCTCAGGCGGCTGCGGGTTCATCGGCTCCTCTGGGGGCACCACAGCCGGAGCGACGATCACGCCCGTCGTCGACGATCGCAGCACGTACGTCCCGGCCGACGCATCGGCGTGCCAGAGAGCCGCGAACGCAGCGATGACGGCGACAGTCTTCTTCATACTTCGCCCTCCGGGAGTTCACACGCCGGGTAGGTCTTCAGCGTCTCGCTGTCGCATGGCGGGCAGACCTCCGGAAAGCCGGCGAAGCCGTTGATCGAGGCACAGGCCTCCGGAGTCTGGATGCGCAATGGATTCCAGACTTGCTCTCCGCCGCGCCGGATGCGCCACGTTCCTGGAGGGGGTGCATTCAGAAGGCCGGATTCCAGGAGCCCAGTGAGGGCGACCCCATCATCGCCGAGAGACGATACGCGACCGCCGTCCGTTTGGTAGAGATCGAGCGCCGCCGCTATCTGCTGCTGCTGTCCAACAACGGCGACAAGCTCGGATCGGAGCCGCGCTCGCTCGTAGACCGCGCCACCATACCAGACCCCGGCGACCGATAGCACGCCGAGGATGATGCCCGCGATCACGCCGATGACCAGATTATACATTGTCTCTCTCGTCCTCTTCCGGGTACTCGGCTGGATCGTCGTCGCCCCAACCGGACCAGTCGAAGCTGAGCGGCCCGCCATATGCGATGAGGTCTGCCGCTTCCAAGACGAGGGACGCGCAGCCATCCGTGTCCGGGTGGTCGCTTTCAAGTTCGCTGGCAAGCGCCCGATCGATGGCGATCACCCGCTCACGCGCGGCTGCGGTCAACCCGACCCGATCGAGAAAGCCGGCGAGGGTTGGACTGGTGATTTCGTCGGTCATGATCTCGGTCCTTTCGTGCCTTCCGGATTGTCATCAGGAGTCTCCGTCACCGGGGCCGCAGCGTGCTGCCGTTCGGCCTTCCAAGCGTCGGATGCGTCCAGCGCGGCGACGGCGATTTCGGCATCCGTCGAGCCTTGCCGCCCGATCTTGTAGAGCTGCCAGTATTCCCCGGTATCGATCGCCTCGCGCAGCCAGTCGAGCGCCGCCGGCGGCACTCTGGATTCGATTTCTGCGCGCGCTTTTTCAGCGGCGCGGGGACGCTTCAGGTCTCGCACCAAACGCGTCCAGGATGCACGCGGTTTCGGCCTTGGGCCTGTGGTCTCGTAGCATGCGGGGTCGATCCCGCGCTCCATGGCGTAGGCGGTCGGTCCCCTGTCCTCGTCGATCGACGAGGAGGGCTGCCGGACCGGACGGGAGGGAAACGAGAAAGCCGGCATCGGTATCGGTGGGATCATCGCGAGCGCTCCCGACAGCAGCGTGACCAGTTGGAGCAAGACCTTGCCCGCCGGATCGCCACCCCGGCGTTGCCGCTGGCGTTCGGCCAGAGCGCGGCGCATCTCATCCAGACATGTCCGGCGACGGCGCTTTTTGTCATTCATCGGCGGCCTCGACATCACCCGGGCGGACTTTTTCCCGCCACCGTTTGGACATCGCCAGAAGTTCCCGCATGCGATGCCACTCCCGCGCAGCCTGTGCAATCTGCTCCGCTGGCCAGCAGCTCTCGCAGGCATCGATCAGCACGCCTTCGGCGAGCCAGAGCGCGGACTGATAGACGTACTCGATACGCTCGTTGACTTCCGACATGCCTGGTCCTCCGTTGCCTTGTGCACCCTTTCAGGATGCGGGGCGGCGAGGACCGGCGCAAACGCGGAGCGGGCGCCGCGACTACCGGGAGCAGGATTCGACGTCGAAACCGGACGTGTCCGAATACGTCCGGACGCGCCGAACGCACCGTGCGGCCTTCTCTGACGCACGAATTTTAGGCAAATCGGGATTTTCGGAGGTTTCCGGAATAGAAAGGGGCAGCGCCGCCAGAAGCCCGACGGTCGCCGCCTGTCGATGTGCAGCCGTTGCAGAGGCGAGCGTTAGGCCGCGAGCGGCAGCCCACGCATGCGCGTGAACTTCGCCGCGAGCGTTTCGCCCATGTTGGTCTGGACCTGAACATGAGCACTCGTGACGTTGTTCGGAAGGGTTGCCTTCGCGATCACAGTCCAGTCGAAGGGCTGGACGATGCCGCGGATGACGGAAGGGCTACCCGCAGGCATCTTCACGACGACTTCGACTTCGGTCGTACCCGGCTGCGCTCCTGCGCGGTAGTGGCCATCGTAGATGCCGCCGCCGAGATCAAAGCCGTAGACCTTGCCATCCTTGAAGGTGAGGGTCGCGCCGCCAACGCCAGCCGAACCCGAGAATTCAATTACGTACATGCCTTCCATATCTGAATGTCCTTTCACTTGAGATAGTTGGAGGGTTTGCAGAGACGACGGCAGGCTTTCAAAGAGCTTGATGAAAGCAATCACCGGACCTGGAATAGCCCGCGTTTCTGCAAGCCATTGGGTGACCGCACCAGGCGAAACCTGGAGCCACTGGGCGAATTCCGTCTGAGAAAGATTCCAACCGGAAATTTTCGCACGAAGCTGATTACCATTCATCACATTGAGTTCCTTATACCAATCGATGTAAATATTACCAGCTCATTGAGGTGTTGTAAACACTCATCGTAAAAGATGTGATGGAGCACCGAAATCGGCACATCACCGCCTTCGCAATGCGGGCGTCGAAATGCCCGGTGCTCGTTCCACCTCCGGCTCCGGTGGACGGAGCGCGGCAAGCTCACGTCTGGCCGTCGCCAGTTCGCGCCCGGTCTCTGCAAGGTTCTCCCGCAAGTTCTTCGCCCGCGCCTCCGCCTCCTTGTGTCCCGCATCGGCGGCGCTGGCCCGGTCGGCGGCATCGGCTGCGGCACGTCGAAGAGCTTCCATTTCGGACTCGACGGCCGCGCGGATGCGGGCGGCGACCTTCGATTGCTTGAAGCCGTCGAAAAGGCTGCGCAGCGCGCCCGGCAGCCGCTGGAGCCTTGCCGTCGCCTCCCGGACACGAGCGGCCTCCTGCCGAACGCGGGCCATCATCGACAGGGCTTTGCGCTGTTCAGCAACGGCCCTGTCCTGTGCCGCCATGGCAGCTTCCATGGCAACCTTGGCGGCGACAAGCTGGCGATCCGCTTCCGCCTTGGCCGCAGCCGCCTCCGCCGCGATCTTGGCGGCATCTTCCTTCGTTGTCGCAACGAAGGTCTCGCCCTTGCGTTTGACCTCTCTTGCGCGCTCGATCGTCGTCTTCAGGGCTTTGGCCTGCGTCTGCTCCGCCTGCCATTCCGCGCGCGTCAGGCGACGACGTTGTGGGCCTAGACGCGTCAGGCCACACGGAATAGCGACGGTCTCGTGGTATGAGTCCTGCCATGCCCGCATCGCGGCCCTATAGGCCTGATCGCCGCGCTTGTTCACGGCCTTCACGTCTTCGCCTTTGGCAGGACCGGCTGCCATGATGGCAGCCTTCGCCACCTGCCCTGGATGCAGTGCGGCCGCGCGCATGGCCGGGTCGGCAGGCAAGACGTAGGCATGCAGATGATAGTAGGATTCGTCTTCGTGCCGAACCACGGATACAAGCTGGTCGCCGTATTCCGAACGAAGCCATGCCACCGTCCGCTTCTCCCATTCCTCGGCCTCACGCCGCTTGTCCGGATCACCGCGAACCTCTTCCATACTTAGCGGATGGCTCGCCACGACCGTCATGAGCGTGTGCTGGGACTTCTGAATCCTCCTCGGTTTGCCGTCCTTAGGAGTCATCGTCGCGGCATCGGCGGCGGCATCGTGTAGCCGCTCCACTTCATCCACGCCGACACCGAACACGACGACAGGTGGGGCAGGATTCGCGACATGGACGGATGCCGCCGGATCGCGTCGAGCTTCATTGAACACGTAGCTCGCGGAACGACCCTTTCCATCGCCCTTGCGGCTGTACGCCGTCATGTGGATGAACTGGAAGCTCATCAATCGCGCCCCGGCGTTTCGCGCCATTCTGCGACGAGATCGCGACCATCCCGCGCAACAATCTCGATCCGCTTCGCCGTCAGGGATTTGCGAACGGCGTTCCCCGAGCGTGGATGATGGACGAGAACACGATTGCGCCCGACATGCTCCACAGTCGCATGCTTGACCTGTTCGTAAGCGACAAAATGCGGCGGCCAAGTCCGGTAGAAAACGAAGCAATCCGGAACAACATCACCGTAGGCCATGACAACCCTCCCTGTTCGAGAAAATGGTCAGCGCCGGCGGAGCCGGGAACAAGTCTTTAGTGACCGACTAATGACTTTCGATTCTCTCAAGTCGTCGGCTCTCCGAGGGGGCTTCCGCCGGACTTCCGCGAGGCGCCTGGCGGGGGCCTTGTCGCCGTCCAGAAGGACGACGAGGCAACCCGGAGTGTTGCCATGGTGACGACTGTTGCCGTCGTCACGCCGCTGCGCGGCAAGTGGCGGCACTGCGCGCACACCATTCCGCCCAGCGCGCAGCCTGCCGGGCGCGCTCCACCTCACAGGCTGCGGCAGATACACGGCATTCCGCCCACCAAGCCTCTTTCCGGGCGAGACTTTCCCGCAGTTCGGCCTCGCGCTTTTCACGTTCCGGCGACTCGAACGGGATGTAGTCGACCCGGCGACCTCCCGGGAACATCGCCACGACCTCCGCAAGGCCGTCAGGGATGTCTCGTTCGTCGTCTTCGAGGTCGTCATAGTCGGCTTCTATGTGCTCTGCCTGTCCTGTTCGGACAGTTGAGCTACATGTGTGTACGATATAGGGAGCTGCTTCCGCAGCCTCCCTGATATCGTCCGACGACATGGCCGCATCCATCGCCATGCGGGCTACACGCAGTGCCTCTTCCGGTTCCGGTGCGAAGGACTCGTCCCACCACTCCCGCGCCTGCCGCTGCCATTCCCGGATATCGCCGCCGGCTTCGTCGGAGAGCTTCAGCGGATCATAGTGCTGCACAATGATGAGCGGTTCCGCCCATGGACTATGCCGCCACTGCGGCAGCGTCATTCCAAGCACAATGTTCGTGGCTGGAGCCGAATCCTCGGGGCGGTCCTCGCGCTTCGGCTTCTCTTCGGGCACATCGTCGGAAGTGCCTTCCTCGCCTTCCGTGGCCTCGCCATCAGCCTGTTTGTCGTCGGTCTGGTTTCGGTGCATCTTCTTGACGCGCAGCAGCTTGCCTTGACCTCTACCGACGTTGACGCAGACGGTCTTCTCGCCCGCCTTTTCAAGCTCCGCTCGCCACTCCTTAAACAGGCCCAATGGTTGGCAAAGCTTGAGCTTCGACGTGGCGTGATAGAGCCACACCAACTCATCATCGCCTGCCGCGAGGGTGTCGGCGGGCTTGCAGCAGTACTTGATAACCTCTTCCAGCCGCTCGACCTTGCCGTTATCGCGCCACCAAGCGCCAACGGATTCGCGTGTGAACTTGAGGAACCTCTGAAACTCCTCGTCCTTCATCTTCCGCGTTGGCCAGTACACGACGTTCGCGTGAACATGGTACAGGATCGTGTCCGGATCATACCGGTCCTCCATCCCGCGTTCCGCCGCCGTGTCCCTCGTGAATTCAATCCCACGATAGAGGACATGGACACCGAATTCACCGACCGCCGATGCCCATCTTGTGATGCGGCGTGACAAGCCCTGGATTGCGCCCCGCAAGTCGCCCCCGACCGGAACGGGCTCCGGGCACGTCATGACGGCGAACCGGAAATATTTCCGGTTCGGATGGTTGCCCATCCAGAACTTGGCATCGTTCAGGATAGGGCGGCGGTCGCGTCCTGCGACGGTCGGCAGGATACGAACGGCTCGATATACCGGCTGTTGCTCGATGATCCCTGTGACCCCGCTGATGAGCGTCACGTCGCCCTCCCGGGTGACGCTAATCCCGGCACGACCGAGTGCCCCTGCGAGATGCGCGGTTTGCTGTTCCAGCGTCTGGGAAGCCACTCGTCTCTTCGCCCATGAAACAGCGTCCGTGAACCAGCCAGTGTTCGACCGCAGCACGTCGTTGTGCGTCCGCCGTGCGGGCGCGGCGGTGGACATTTCCAACGCTTCAATCTGCGCGGCGACCTGTTGGCCTATGCCACGCGGGGCGTTGTCAACAATTTGGTTTGGAAAGATATGGTTCGGCTCGGCTTCGGATGGGAAATATCCGAGCCCCGGGCTCAAGCCGTCGTCAACGGCGGCTTTACAATCTCAACAATGTCGTTCAGCATTATGGAACACCTTGTGAAAACCGCCGGAGGGTTGCGAGCCCTGTGATGGCGGTTTTTCTATGCTCGATCGTCGGCGCGCGGAGGTCAAGCCATCGGAATGCTTAGGCGTGCAAATATCCGAAAAGCATCCTAAAGTCGTGGCATTATGATTCGGGAATGTGATCAAGATGCCGTTTGAACTTTCCGTGCCCTCGACCTCCGGGCAGCCTTTAAACTTTACTATCGATCTCGGCCAAGTTCTCTACATCCTCGGCGCGAACGGTACCGGAAAATCCAGCCTGCTGCAGCGCTTCTATTCTAATCATCGGGCAATGGGTCGCAGGATTTCCGCTCATCGACAGACTTGGTTCGAGTCAAACGCCATCACCCTGTCCGCGCATAGCAAAAAGAGCACCGAAACCAACATGCTCAACGCTGATGTGCACCCTCAGTCAAGGTGGAAGGATGACTATTCGGCCGCACGGGCTAGTGTGGCCATATACGATCTGGTGGACGCACAAAACATTCGGGCACGATCAATTGCCGATGCCGTCGACGATAAGGACACGGAGCTTGCGCTGGAGTTGTCCAAAAAAGATGCTCCTATAAAGGTTATCAACGAACTGCTCAGACTTTCAAACATCCCAGTGGAGATATCCATTCAGGAATCTGAGCAAGTGATGGCATCGCGAAACGGTGGCGTGAAGTACAGTATAGCCGAGTTGTCAGACGGGGAGCGGAACGCCCTTCTCATCGCTGCAAGCGTCCTCACGTGCAAGCCCGAATCCATTCTGTTCATCGATGAACCCGAGCGCCACCTTCACCGTTCCATCATATCGCCCCTGCTCACGCTCCTCTTCTCAAAGCGGGCAGATTGCGCGTTCGTCATCTCCACGCACGATGTGATGTTGCCCTTGGACAATCCGGAAGCGAGAACACTTCTGATCCGAGGTTGTACGTATCAGAACTCGAATGTGTTGAACTGGGATGCTGATCTGCTGGAAGCAAGTGATGGCATTGATGACCAGTTGAAACAGGATGTACTGGGCAGCCGCCGCAAGCTGCTTTTCGTTGAGGGGACCGAAAGCAGCCTTGATAAGCCACTCTATAGCCTGCTTTTCCCTCACGTATCGGTAATCCCGAAGTCGAGCTGTCGGGATGTTGAACACGCCGTATCGAGCATCCGCGACGCGCATGATCTTCATTGGTTGCGGGCGTTTGGCATTGTGGACAATGACCGTCGGTCCGAAGCTGTGATTGCTGAACTGAAGGCGAAAGGCGTTTACGCGGTACCAGTCTATGCCGTCGAATCCATCTACTACCATGTTCAAGTTCAGGAACGTCTTGCGGCCCGGCAGCACGAAATGACCGGCGCAGATGCTGGTGAGCTGCTAGCAACCGCAAAAGCGGCAGCCATAGACGCAGTACGGCCACATATTCAACGCCTCTCTGAGCGGGTGATCGAGGCTTCCATTCGGCAGACCTTAATGAGCAGACTGCCGAAACGTTCTGACATTGCTCAGGCAAAACCGATCGACATCGCGATTGACGTGCCGACAATTGTCGCGGAGGAAGTCGCGCGACTGACGCAAGCATGCGATGACGGTGATCTCGGTACCATCATCGCGAGATATCCGGTGCGCGAAACATCGGCTCTTCGTGAGATCGCAGTCCGCCTAGGGTTCCAAGGAAGAACGCAGTACGAGAACGCGGTCAGGAAGCTCTTGATGGATAATGCCGAGGCGCTCGCTGCGCTTCAGGCTCTGTTTAGCACCCTCAAAGCCGACATCGACGCCGCGTAGTCGATCTGCTGTTGCCAATGGAAGCGAGGAGGAGGAGCCTGCCTAGTGAAATCGGTACAGGCGCGCGTTCAGAAAATAATTGCTGAGCTCACCGAACTTCAGGAACACCCTCGCCGATTGCGCGACGGGGATGATGCTTTTCCTTTCCCGCGCATGATTGATGCAGGGAATGGGCAAGGTTTGTTCGTCTCAGGCAAGATCGATGAAAACATTGCCAAGGTCGCTGACGAACTTCTCTCACTCGATCCCTCGCTTCAGCCGAGGTTTACCAGAGCCGAATGGCGAGCCATGGTGCGTAAAAGCTTCGGACCGGCTCTCGCTCAGATAGACCTTGACGATGATATTTCTGCGAACGCTGATCAGGTGCTTGCGAAGGTGAAGGAAACGCTCAAAAGGGACGTCGATCACCACGCCACCCGGGAGTACGTCTTCGGCTGTACGCTATTCGGCAATTCTGACGTGAAACCATTCTCTATCGGGCCTGTGAAGTTCGAAGACAGAGAAACCTGGCTTCACCGGAAAGCCGAAGAGGGCGACATCTCCGCTACGACGCAGCGTCGCGTAAGGGATTCCTGGGCTGGAAAGCGTCTCGGGAAGAGGCGACCTTCTAAGGACAGCATGGACGAAGCCGATGTTCTTCAGGCCTTCGCAGAGTCAACATTTGCATCGAGCATCCGAACCGTAGGATTGGGATCAGAGGCCGGACGCGACAAGGCGCTGACGGCAGCTCGACTGGCGATCACGGGAATCGCCCTTCTGTGGCAGACCCCTTCAAAGGCTCTGCATGGGATGAACCTGCTTTACGACCGGAGCCCCCGTAGGCAGAAGACTATATCCTTTGTTCCGGGAAAGGCGGTTCTCTCCGGCTCCAGTTGGAGCCATATGCCTCACGGTCCGCGATTGAAGTCTGGGGAATGGGAGCAGAAGCTTCAGGAACGCCGAGATCATTTTCAGGCGATCGGCGAAGCGCTTGAGTACGTAGTCAGCCCTTCCGGAGACGTGTCTCGGCCTCGCGTCATGAACACGTTGGTTCAGGCTCTGCTGTGGTTCCACGAAGGTTGTCGCGAGACCGTCGCCTTGATGGCGATCGTGAAATTCTCATCTTCGCTGGACGCGCTGGCATCCGGGGGAAAGGCCCGAGGCATTAGAGAGGTCATCACAGCACGGGTTGGTATCACAGACGATAAAGCACTCTGGGTTGACGGCCCCACCATGAAGCAGGCGGTCGATGAAATTTACAGCGAAGGGAGGAGCAGAACCGTCCACGGCACTAACATGAAGATTGGCCACGACTGGACATCAACTCGTTCACTGGCCGAGCAACTTGCGCGCCTTTGCCTGATTATGTGCATCGATTGGGCTGCGGCGAACACATCTTCAGACGATCCGTTGCAGATGCGTTCATAGAATTGTTGACACCCCCACAAACTACCCCCACATTGTTGACGCGACATTGAGTAATCAATTGAAAGTAAACGGGTTTTAGGATCGTCCGTCCGGCTCCAGGTTCCCCAGCCAATTCTCCCTAAATGCCCTTAATTCCTTGATTTTCCAGTCGTGCCGGATATCGTTTTGGCATCATTGGCGACCTGATGCCCAGAAGTGCAACAATCTCTTCGCGGTCCGCCACGACGTCGAGAATCTCACCCGCCGCGGCAATATCTTCTATTGGCATGCCCGCGTCCCAAGCGCCTTCGGGCAATGCCGACCGGGCAGCCGGCTTTCACTGAGCCTTCACTGTTCGCATCTAATGAATATCCTCCAAGATTTGTAAACGCCTTCTTCCTGATCTTGAGGCAAGAGGAGCATCATGAGCAAACTGAATTTCAGTGGGGAGTTTAAGCGCGACGCTGTGCGTCAGATCACAGCGCCACTGACTGCCTGATGCTCCAGGTGTTTTCCAGAGTTTAGAGCCACCGGTCGGCAGGCTTGATGTGGCCGCAAAGGTTATGCGACCGGCTTTTGGCGATACGGTCGCTGGTGAACGGTTTGCCTCAGGACGTTGATGCGCCGAGCGCGGAAAGGCCGGAACAACCGCTCGGGTTGCTCCGGCCTTGCGCACTGCCCCGTCTCCCCCCGACAGCAAGCAGAAGATCTTTCCGGTCAGTTGGTCGCCTCGCCCCGGACCACCCGCCAGTCGGGGCGGCCGAGGTTGAAGGGCCATGCGTGCACGTCGCGGTCGTTGAAGTAGACGACCTCGACGAGGCTGGGGAATTCGTCCCGTTTCAGCGTCGCCTCCTGCATCCAGGGGGTGATATAGCCGTCGCTGCCCTCGTAGCCGAATTCCGCGACCCAGACCGGCTTGCCGTAGCCCTCGACCAGATCGTAGCCCTGCTTCAGGCTCTCGGGGAAATTGCGCGGCGCGCCATAGGCGCGTTCGTCATATCCCTCGAGACCGAAGACCGAGAGGCCCACCTGGTCGACATAGCCGTCGCCGGGATAGTAGGCCGTGAGGTTCGGCAATCCCTTCGGCGACCACATGCGTTCCGCCTTCGGGGCCTCCTGCCGCAGGATGTCCATCATCCGCCGGTAAGCGGTGATGTAATCCTGCGGCGCCCACCCGGCCCATGAAAAGCGCCCCGAAGTATCTTCCATTTCCTGAGCCCAGCGCACGATGACCGGGCTCTTCATCTGGCCGATCAGCGCGGAGATGGTCCGCATGTTGACGTCGTAGTCGCCGCGCATCACCTTTTGCCGCAACTGATCCGAGGTGAGCCGCCAGCCCACGTCCCATGACCAGGGCTCGATGGTGATGAGCAGGTTGCGGTTTCGCTCCAGCGCATAGGTATCGGCAAGCTTCAGCGAGTCGAGATCGACGTCTTCCCACGGCAGGAAGAGGCCTTCGGTCGATGCGTTCTTCTGGCTCGAAAAATCCCCGTGCGGATCGTAGGCTCCGAACCTGATGCCCCCTTCGTGGACAATCGGCCGCTTGTCGCGGATCGTCTGGGCGGTCGTATTGACGAGACCTCCCAGGCCCTGCGCCCGTGTCAGGGGATAGGAACCGACGACGACCAGCGACGTAACCGCCGTTGTCAGAAGCGTTCTTCTCTTGATCTTTTTCATCGCAGTCCTCCTTCCTTTTCAGTTTGCCGCCAGGTTCTTCTTGAGATCGAGCGCGCGGCTGCTGATCGTGTCGGCGGCAATCAGCCTGCGGAACTCGTCTCCGGTTTGTTGCGGCGCGTGCCGGAATACATACCAGTGACCGAACGGATGGCGGCGCTGGTAGACCTTGTCGCCAACCTTGGCGTGGCCGAAACAGGTGGCCGCCCGGCCGGCGCCGTCGCTTGCGGTCCATTTGGCGAAGATGCAGAGCTTGCCGTTGTTGTCGACGGCCCACCTGCCCTCACCCAGGGAAGGCTTGCCCTTCTCGTTGGTATAGGCGACGAAGCGGTGTCCCTTGGTATTGAACCGGCCGCCGCCCGTGCCCCAGACCCAGGTCTTGCCGCTGTAGATCGCCGTCAGTTCGGCCGCGCTCAGCGGTTCCACCTTCTTCTGCGATACGCCGCTGGCGGCGAAAGCGGCGACCGGCAAGAACAGGGTGAGCGCCAGGCATGCGATGCCACCGTTCCTCAGTTTTTTCTTCATTGTACCCTCCCTTTCTACAGATGCGCGTGGACAGTCCGGCCCAGCGCTACGCCTTGGGTTCAATTTCACCGATGGTTTCCGGCGGAGCGGCCCCCAGGCCGTTCCAGCGCAGATGGAATTTCACCGTCTTCGTCTTGCCGCCGAAACCGGCGCCGGCGACCGTGAACTGGGTCTTGGTGACGGTCAGAACATTCTGGCCGTGAGCCAGCGCCTCCAGCGAGCCGAGGCCGTTTCGACGGAGTTCGGCGCCGCTGACACCGACCGCCAGTACGCAACCGACCATCGCAAAACCCACGCCGCCGGAGCGGGAGACCGCACGCAAGCCGTTTTCGGCCGCATGACGCATGACGATCAGGGCGGCGGCCATCGCATAGACCGCGGCATTGATGCAGACGAAGATGTAGAAACCTCGCGCGGCGCCATCTGCCGGCGCAAACGCCATGGCGGCCGCCGAAAAGCCGGCCAGCACGGCGTAAGGCGCAAGGATGCGAACCGGCAGAAGCCGCACGTCCTGCTTGCCCTTGGGCGTGATGCGGAAATCGACGAAGCTGCGGGTGATGCAGTCGCGAATGGCGAGCAATGTTCCGGCAAGCGACCACGGCCAGCGCAACAGGATGAAAACGATACCTTCCCAGCCGAACAGCTTGGCATCATGGGGGCGATAGGTGCCGCTTCGCCTCCAGAAGATGGCAAGGCCGATCAGCACCAGGGACACGGGTGCAAAATGAAGAAGAAAATCCGGATAGCTGACATTGACGAAGACCTTGCCCGTCACAAGAGCCACCAGCGGCATGGCAAACATCAGCGCCATGAAGCCGGAGAAGAGCGGATACCAGAGCTGCGAGAAGATGAACTGGAACTTCAGCCGCGGCGGCAGTTGGCTGACCAGCGGCGCGGAATACTGGAGCAGGATCGTCGTGAGGCTGCGCGACCATTGAAACTCCTGCACGCAGAGATCGGCGAAGGTTTCCGGTCCGTCTCCATGGGCGATCGCGTCGAGCGCATGCACGCCGCGCCAGCCGCCGGCATTCATCATCAGCGTGGTCGAATGGTCCTCGGCAAGCTCGGGGCCGAGACCGCCGATCTCGCGCAATGCCCTGGTGCGAACCGCATAATGCGACCCGATGCAGAGCGGCGCCCAGCCATTGTTGTAGCCGGCCTGCAAGGCGCCATGCAGGCTCGCCTCGGCATAGAGCCGTCCGCGTGCCGCCCAGCTCGATTTGGCATTGGCATCGCAGATGCTCGGCGCGGACACGTAACCGACCGACGGGTCCGAGAAGGGACGGATCACCTCCTGCAGATAATCCGGATCGGGCACATGATCGGCATCGAATTGTGCGACGAAATCATAGCGGTCATAGCCGTAACGATCGTAGAAATAGGCGAGATTGCCTTCCTTGCAGCGCGTCCGGCGCGGCCATTCGGTACGGTGGTATTCGGCAATGCCCTTGCGGGTGGAGATAAAGATCCCGCGCTCGGCGCACCAGCGCCTGGTCTCTTCGTCGGGGTCCTCGTCAGCCAGCCAGACGTCGAAATCGAGACCGCGTTGCGACAGCATGGCGGACAGCGTCCTGCAAACGACCTCGAACGGCTCGGACGGAGCCTTGGTGACGACCATGGCAACACGACCGTTCGGCAGAGGCACGGAGCGCCGCATGCGCCTGGCATTGAAGAAGATCAGGATGAAATAGGCCGGGACGAGCGATATCCAGGCCATGACAAGCGTGATGAGGACAAATGACAGCCAGCCGATGACATGGGCCGGATCGAGCCACCAGATCCAGAAATTGGCGAGCGCTCCGAACCAGCAGAGCATGCCGAAAAGGTAGGCAAGCCGTGCTTTCCCGCAGAAAATCGGCTCCATCGCCTCGCCCCCGATATCCTGCCTGTCGGCGGCCATGCCGATGTTCGGGATCGCGCTCATCGAACCACCTCCAGGCCGAAGGTGGGGCTGGCGGTTCGGATGATCGTATCGATATCCGAAAGGCGCGGCACGAAGCCGAGCGCGATACGGGCGCTCGCGGTATCCGCGAACAATGCCGGCGGATCGCCGGGCCGCCGTGGCTTGAACGTGACGGGAACGCGCCGGCCGGTGACGCGGCCGATCGCCTGCAGGACTTCATCGATCGAGGTGCCCTGGCCCGAACCGAGGTTCAGCCGCAGCGTCCTGCCGCCGTTCGCGAGATGCCGGAGCGCCGCCACATGGGCATCGGCCAGATCGCTGACGTGGATATAGTCACGAATGCAGGTGCCGTCGTCGGTCGGATAGTCCTGGCCGAATATCTCCAGCCGGTCGAGCCGTCCGGCGGCCGCCAGCAGGGCCCGCGGGATAAGATGCGTCTCCGGCTCATGGCGTTCGGCGAGTTCTCCGTCCGGATCGGCGCCCGCGGCGTTGAAATAGCGCAACGCGACGAAGTTCAGCCCATAGGCTTCGGCGTAATCCTCAAGAGCCATCTCGAACATCAGCTTGGTGCGCCCATAGGGATTAACCGGCACCTGCATGCTGTCTTCGCGGATCGGCAGTTGCTCGGGAATGCCGTAGGTCGCACAGCTGCTGGAAAAGACGATCCTGCCGATGCCTGCCGAAAGGCAGGCATCGAGCAGGCTGAGGCCCGCCACCACATTGTTACGGTAGTATTTTTGCGGATTGGCGACGGATTCCCCGACATAGGCATTGGCAGCGCAGTGGATCACGCAATCCGGCGCGAAGCGGTCGAAGGCCGCCCGCAGGGCACCGCCATCCGCGATATCGGCCTCGATCAGCGGTCCCCACCGGACCGCATCCGCATGTCCGGTGGAAAGGTTGTCATAGGCCACCGGGATGAAGCCCGAATGGGAAAGCGCCTTGCAGATATGGCTGCCGATGAAGCCGGCGCCTCCGGTAACGAGAACGGTGCGGGACATCTCACAATGCCTCCGCGGGTTCGCGTCCTTCCGTTGCAGCTTGGCCGATCACGGCATCGAAGTAACGGATGGTCTTTTCCAGTCCGTCCCTCAACGACACACGCGGCCGCCAGCCGAGTTCTTCCGCAGCCCGTGAAATATCGGGGCGGCGCTGCTTCGGATCGTCGACAGCAGCGGCAAGATGCACGATGCGCGACCGGGAATTGGTCAGATCGCGGATCAGCTCGGCGAGCTGGAGAACCGGGATCTCGACCGGGTTGCCGAGATTGATAGGCCCGATGCAATCGCTTCCGGCGCCGGAGAAGCGCATGAAAGCCTCGATCAGGTCGTCGACGTAGCAGAGCGAGCGGGTCTGGCGACCGTCGCCGTAAATCGTCATGTCCTGGTTCTGCAACGCCTGAACGATGAAGTTCGAGACAACGCGCCCGTCATCCAGGCGCATGCGCGGGCCATAGGTATTGAAGATGCGGCCGACCTTGATATCGACGCCGTACTTGCGGTGATAGTCGAAGAACAGCGTTTCGGCGCAACGTTTGCCCTCGTCATAACATCCCCGCGGCCCGATCGGGTTGACGTTGCCGCAATAGCTTTCCTGCTGCGGGTGTTGGAGCGGATCGCCATAGACCTCGGATGTCGAGGACTGCACCACCGTCGCCCGATTGCGGCGCGCGAGATCCAGTGCATTCAGCGCACCGAGCACGCCCGTCAGCAAAGTGCCAACGGGATCGCGCTGATAGTCCGGCGGAGAGGCCGGCGAGGCGAAGTTGAAGATCAGGGAAGCCGCGACATCGTAGGGCTCGCGGACATCGTGCTCCATCACGCGGAAACGCGGATTCGACAGGAGATGACGGATGTTTTCCCGCCGCCCCGTCGAAAAATCGTCGCAACAGACGACGCTGTGGCCCGCCTGGAGCAGCCGCTCGCACAGGTGCGATCCGAGGAACCCGGCACCGCCATTGACGAGAACTGTTCGGGGAAAAGGTCCGGACGCCATGTCAAGCGCCGGAGAACCATCAGAGAAGAGTTTACGCATTACACATACCCCCTGCCTCGGAGCCATGAATAAAGACCCCGAACGCGACACTACGAAAACCATACACCGCAAGTCTTATTACATCTGTATCAAAACAGAACATCTTTCTTTTGGAGAAGACTTTTAAATTAAGCTTGCGTAAATATAAGTACGCTCTCGATTTCTATTTAGGTCAATGATTTTTTTTGGTAAATTCCGATTTGATTATGAGTAATACTTTGTAGTTACAATTCATTAATCATTTGATGGCAGGCCCCCTTCCCTACGCGCAGCACCTGCCGCATCAACAGAAATCGCTAATACACCTCTGTCAAAATGCGCTCGAATCAGTCAGATTGTGTCGGAGAGCAACCGGCGGCGGAGAGATCTCGTGCGATACCACACAAGGGCAGCCAGCAAAGGGCTGGGCGCGATGCTCAGATTAAGCGCGTTGGCCGCAGTTGCGCTCGGCGCAGCATCGCTCGCGTCGTGCTCCGTCTCAGATGAAGAAATGGCGACAAGCCAATCCACGCCCAGGAAACAACAGGCCATGGTCCGCAGGACGGCCTCGGACGCGACGGCCTATGGCTACGGCGATATCCGCAGCGGACGGAAGACCGTTGCCGATGACGTCATCAACACGCAACCGGCCCGAGCAACCAGAACCGCCTATCTCGGTTCCGCGCCTTATATCTGCTCCCCGAGTGGCTTCGGCCAGAAGTCACGCTGCTTCCTGCGCTGAGACGACCGGCAGGATCAGTTCTGACGCCTGCTTGAACCGCCACCCCGATCATTGTTGAAGAACCGGGACGCCGCCTCCGTACGGTTGCGCACGTGCATCTTCTTATAAATATTGCGGATATGAACCTTCACGGTATTTTCCGAAAGGTTGAGACGATCGGCGATGATCTTGTTTTGCGTCCCCTCGCAGATCAGATCGAGGATCTGCACCTCGCGCGTCGTGAGCGCCGCCATGTCGCCGTTCGGCAAGGTAAGCGTGTTGGATCTCGCTGCCTTGACGAGACCGCTTTCGAAGGAGGCCTCCACCAGGGGAGCGTCGCTGCTCAGCCGCTGCAGAAGTGCGGATGGAAAATGCTCGCCACCCTTTGCAAGAAGGTCTACAGCGGCGAGAAAGACATCCAGCCGCAAGTTGAGCGGCAAAATCCCATCAATTGTTCGGGCTTCCGCCAGAGTGCGAAAATATGGGTCGAGCTGGCCGACGGCCTCGACGACGATGCCCACCGATGTGTCACCCTTGCTCGGCTGCAGGCGCTGAAGAACTTCCTGTATATCTACGGTGGACAAACGATAGAGCAAGATCAAATTTGCCCCGTCGCCTTCATAATCCTTTATATCCTGGATACCTTGCCGAACAATAATGTTATGATTTGGGAATTTTCTAGAAAGAACCTCTGCGAGGCATTCTGCGAGCAAGTCCTGCTTCGCTATCATCAGTATTGTATTTTCTTGCATTACCCCCGGCATATGACGTGCGGTATCACTTATATGTGACTCTGTCATAAACATACATGCCTCCCCTTGGCGTTAACTTACGCGCTACATGTAGAACCTCGGGAGAGCCGCTGTTGGCCCCCAACACCCCTTCGTCTTTTAACTATTAGTTAATTATGTTAGTGCGAAAAACAGGGATTGGAAATGACCATTTTGGGTTATTCCGCGTCAAAAAAACCACAAACGCGGGCAAAACGCGACTTTTTTGGGCACATTCGGGCCTTCTCCACAGGTTTTGCGTCCATGACGCCCTTCAGTATTACCCCCTGCTTTTTAGTGAAATTTTAACGGATTTCCAAAGCCCTCCGAAAACGCCTGACGCCAACGCCGGCCATCAACGGGGTCTTCGGGAGCATCCGGCATTTGTGACTAATCCCATTTCGTGGCTATGAACGCCGCCCGTTTTCCTGTTGATTTTGATCGTCGGGAGGAAAAATCGACGGCATTCACGGGTACTTTGTAAGAATTCCTGCAATTTCTCTCTTCCGATCAATAAACAAAACTCAAAACAGGAACGATTTCGAAATGTATTCGCATTTCGGGACGGGGAGAATACGTCTTCAGGATAGATACATCCCGAAAACGACTTAGCCACGGTGGATAAAACGTAGTTCGTATACCCACTGCACACAACAATACGGAGCAAGCGCGAAACAGATCCCATTTGAGATGAGAGGGATTTTCGAGTGCTGCTCCATTTTTTTTGGAGGAATGGAAATGTCCCACGACTATGATCCGAAGGGCTCCGAGGAGACCAATGTCGGCGCTCTGGCTGACGGCTTTGCCAACAGCGCGATCAACTCAACCGAGGTCGATGAGGGGTCGACCGGCTATGTCGGCGGCGTCGCCAACGGCGACAACCGTGACAATACCGACAACAGCGTCGATGTAGACGTCGATTCCAAGATCGACGTGGATGTCGCGGCCGACAACGGCAACAATCGCGACAACGAATATGACTGGAGCTACGACAGCAAGTCCTATTCGAACACCGAAACCGAAACCGACATCAAGACCATCACGGACAACGACACCAAAACCGTGACGGACAGCTACAATTCCTCCGACTACGACTGGAGCTATGACAGCAAGTCCTACTCCAACACCGAAACGGATATCGACACCGACATCAAGACGGTCACGGAAACCGAGACCGACATCAAGACGACGACGGACAGCTTCAACATCACCACGAGCGACAGCTTCAATTCGTCCGATGACGATTTCGGCCAGCTCGACAACGTCCACGACTTCGGCAATCTCGGCATCGCCGGTGGCGACCTGACCTTCGATATCGGCGACGACTTCTCGTTCTCGCTCAACGTCGACAACATCCTGAACAATTCCCTGAATGGCGTCGGCAACGACAGCGGCTTCAGTGCGGTCCAGGCGAGCCACCTCGCCGACCAGGATACCGCCTGGGAAGTCAGCATGCAGAATGGCGGAGCCCAGAACTTCCTCTCGGCAACCGGCGGCACCGCCGACAGCAGCGAGGGCATGGAACTCGACGCCAAGGGCTGGGACCTCAGGGCCAGCGACGACGTCAGCGGCGCCAGCACGGCCGATGCCTCCGCGATCCTCGCCAATTCGGGCTTCCACTTCGAATTCGTCCAGGGCGCCAACATGCTGTCCAACACCATCGACAGCAGCGTCATCGGCGGCAATTCGAACGTCACCGACATCGGCGAGGATTCGTCCGGCGCTTAACTGCTCTCCCCCAAGACAGGAAAGGACTGCACCGGTCGTGGCCGGTGCAGTCTCAACGGCTTGAGGCTCACCAGCGGATGCAAGAGATGCGCCGAAACGCACGGACGCATGCTGGAGGGCGTGAGTAAAGGGAGGCGGCCATGCAGGCGGACAGGATTTCCGACATCATCGCCCATTTCATCGGGCATTTCGACAGCGTGATAGACGAGGCGCGGCTGCGCATCGGCTACACCGAAGGCAAAGTTCATGGCGAGGACCCGCCGCCGCCGCCGGAACTCGAGGCCCTCGATCCGGACTTCGCATCGCAACTCGTGCTGAGAGGGTTCGATCCCGACGTCACCTACAGGGATGGCGATTATCGCCTGTTCGATGTCGGGGGCCGGGCGCCGTTCGATCCCGATCCGCAACAGCTTCTGCGCGACCTGGATGACGGCCTGTCGGGAGGTTACAGGCTGCCGCGCATAGACCAGGCCGACCCGACCATCCCGATGGAGATGCCGGAAGAACGTCTCGCGGTCTATCCGGGCCCCGGGTCCGCGATATCCCACATTTCCCAGGTCAACCTGCTTTTCGACGATGACTATCTGAACATGACCGGCCAGGAGCACGAACGCCTGGACACCGGCTACGTCACCGAACGGCTGGCCGAATTCGCAAACGCAGCGGACGTCTTCACGCCATTTGCGGATTTCGACCGTACCGACACCTATGAAAACCTGCAGCAGATGGCGCAGGAAGTCCACGAATTCAACGAGGGCCTGCTCGCCAACGACACCACCTCGTTGACCGAGGATGCGGAAGTCGATTTCGTGATCGCGGGCAACGATATTCAGGGCACCTACGTCAACGGCGTCCTGACGGACGAGGCTCCGGCACTGGACGATCACATGCCCGACCGCGGCATCGCGGACCAGCCGGAGGAGCCGGAGCCGAGCGAGACGCCGCTCGAACAGGCCGGTCCGGAAAACGTTCTGACCGTCGCCGCCGGCGCCAATGTCGTCGCCAACGTCGCGAGCGTGACCACGACGGGTGTGATTACGCCTGTGATGAGCGTCATGGGCAATTACCATCAGGTCGATGTCATCACGCAGGCCTATGTCTATTCCGACAACGACAACAACGACTATATCCCGACGGGATGCGGGAAAGGCGAGGACGGCGCGGGCGAGCAGGCACCGACGGTCGCGATGAATATCGGCGTCTTCGACCGTACGACCTTCGGAGAAACGAGCGAAAATCAGGCGGACGACGGCCAGGGCGAAGACCCCGTCTATCCCTCGGACTGGCGCGTGAGCGTCATCGAAGGCGATGTCTGTTTCGTGCAGTGGATCGAGCAATACAATTTCGTCACCGACAACGACCAGATGGTGGTCACGACGACCGGCTGCGAGACCTCGGTGCTGGTGGGCGGCAATGCGGTCTTCAACCTTACCGCCTATCTCGGGATAAGCCAGCAATACGATCTCGTCATCGTCGGCGGCAATGTGCTGGACATGAACATCATCAGCCAGCTCGCAATCCTCTACGACAACGACAGGATCGGGGGCGACGGCACGCTTCCCGATGGCGTCGAGACGCAGACCGGAAACAACCTTCTCTGGAACCAGGCTTCGATCCAGAATGTCGGGGCCAATGACCGTTTCGAGACGATGCCGGACCACATGCAGCAATCGCAGCAGGCGATCGAAGCTGGCGATCCGGACATGCCGGAGACTCTGGCCGGCGACACCAATTTCGCCGGATACGAATGGCTGAACGTGCTCTACATCACCGGCAATCTCTACGACGTGACCTACATAAAGCAGGTCAGCATTCTCGGTGACGCCGACAGCGTCACGCAGGTGGCTTCCGAGTTGCTCGCCAACAACGAGAACGCATCGGTCATCATCGATACCGGCAGCAACACGGTGGCGAATATCGCTCAGGTCATCGACTACGACAGCTTCGGCGGAACGACCTATGTGGCGGGGCAGACCTATTCCGATGCCATTCTCATTCAGGGAGGGCTGGTGGAAAACGACACGACGCAGCCGCAGCCGTTGAACAACCAGCTCGCCAACGAAATCCTCGCCTTTCTCGATGACGATCCCGTGACCCCCGACACGGATGACGCAATCTTCAATTCAGGCGGCGATCTTTGCGGGCCGGGCGCAAGTCCGGCGGACGTGATGCAGACCGTAATCGCCTGAACGCCAATCCCTGGGGGACGCAATGAACCACGTATCGAAAGAGGAACTGTCGAAAAGCGAGGCGATCGAGCTTGGCAAGGACGCGCAACCGGCCTTACCGGCCGGCAAGGAGGATGCGGGCCTGACGGATGCATGCATCTCGGCGATCGATGACGTGATCGATAACCTGAAGAAACTGACGGTCTCGACCACGCAACTTGCGGAGAGGCTGGAACCGCCCCAACCGGTTGTCGAAAGAACGGCGAGCGAAATGCCGAAGGCCTTCGTCCGGCCGCAGCCGGACAGCCCGGCACGGCCTGCCGGCCCGCCTCCCGCTGCCGTCGATCGGATCGGAACCGGCGACATGCGGGTCGCAGTTCCTCCGGCACGGACGCCGCCCCAGCAGCCGGCGGCGGCCATCCCGACGATCAAAGATGTTATCGAGAACCTGAAGCGTCTCGATGACGCCGCCTTCCAGCCCTCCATGCGGCAGACTGCCGCCACAGAGGCCGCAGTCGCGAAACCGGACGGTCCCGCCTCCAGGGGGCCGCAGGCAACTGCTCGAACGGTGCCGCCGGACACCGCGGCTGCGGCACCAGACAGGTCCGCCGGACGGGCGGCCGCCCCTGCTCAAAATAATGAGAACAAAAGCGGGGCGGCCGTCTCGTCAACGGCCGCAAAGGTCGTGCCGACCACAGCCGAAACGGTGGCCCGACGCGAGCAGCCGGTCCGGGAAATCGACGGCAAGCCCTTGCCGGACAAGCCGTTCGGCAAGACGATCGAAAATAACCGCGGCCCTGTCCGGGAAAACGAACGGCGTCCCTCCGGCGGCGGAGGCGGCAACGGCAAGGAACCGGACGGCGGCGGCAATGGCGGCGGCGGCAGCGGCGGTCACGCCGGCTTCCATAAACGCAGCGGTCCGGTGAATTTCGCCGCAAGTCTCGCCAAGGGCATCGCAGCCGTCCGGCGCAACATGCTGATCGTGATGGTGTTCACCGTTGCCATCAACGTGCTGCTTCTCGCCATCCCGCTCTACCTGTTCCAGATTTCCGACCGGGTGCTCACCAGCCGCTCGATGGACACGCTCATCATGCTGACCGTCGCTGTCGTCGGCGCCGTCCTGCTGCAGGCTTTCCTCGACGCCATCCGCCGCTTCATCCTCATGCGCACGGCCGTCGAACTGGAGGTGCAGCTTGGCGCCCCCATCCTCAGCGCAGCCGCCAGGGCCTCGCTGCACGGGTCCGGCAAGGACTACCAGATCCTGCAGGACCTGCAGCAACTGCGCAGTTTCCTGACCTCGGGGACGCTGATCGCCTTCCTCGACGCGCCCCTGATGCCGCTCTTCGTGCTGGTGGTTTATCTGGTACATCCGCATCTCGGCCTCATCATTCTCGGCTGCTGCGCGGTGCTGTTCTTCATCGCCTTCCTGAACCAGCGTTTTACGGCGCGATATTTCGCGGAGGCCAACGGTTTTGCCAGCCGGGCGAACTTCCACCTCGAATCCATGTCCCGCAATTCGCAGATCATCAATGCGCTCGCCATGATCCCCGAGGCAGTCCGGATGTGGGGGCAGGAGACCGCCGGCTCGCTGAAGTCGCATGTCGCGGCACAGGACAGGAACATCATGTTCGCCGGCGTCTCCAAGGCCTGCCGCATGATGACGCAGATTGCCCTGCTTGGCTGGGGGGCCCATCTGTCGCTTTCGGGGCATTTGACCGGCGGGATGGTGATCGCGGCCTCGATCATCTCCGGCCGGGCTCTTGCTCCGATCGAAGGCGCGATCGAGGGATGGAACCAGTTCAACAAATCGGCCTCTGCTTACGGCCGCATCAAGCAGTTGCTGGTGAATTCTCCGCTGAACTTTCCCCGGCTTCGACTGCCCAATCCCGAGGGAAGGCTCGATGTCGAGCGGATCCTCTTCGTGCCGCCGCCGCAGAAGAAGGTCATCCTCAACGGCATCTCCTTCTCTCTCCGCAAGGGGGAATCGCTTGCGATCATCGGCAATTCCGGCTCCGGCAAGACGACGCTCGGCAAGATGCTGGTCGGCTCCATTCTGCCGACTTCGGGCAATGTGCGCCTCGACCTGATGGACCTCCGGAACTGGGACCAGCGGCAGTTCGGCGAAAGCATCGGCTACCTTCCGCAGGACGTGCAGCTTTTCCCCGGCACCATCAAGGCGAATATCAGCCGCATGCGCGACGACGTCGACGACCGCCAGATCTTCGAGGCGGCCATGCTGGCGGACGTCCACGAACTGATCGCCGGTTTCCCGCAGGGCTACGAAACCGTCGTCGCCGCAGACGGGGCGCCGCTTTCAGGCGGGCAGAAACAGCGCATCGCCCTTGCCCGCGCCTTTTTCGGCGATCCGAAATTCGTGGTGCTCGACGAGCCCAACTCCAATCTCGATACCCAGGGCGAGGCAGCGCTCGCCCGCGCGCTCATTCATGCGAAGAAGCAGGGCATCACCACGGTCACGATCACCCAGCGCCCTGCTCTACTGCAGGTGGTCGACAAGATCCTCGTGCTCAAGGACGGTTCGGTCGCGATGTTCGGCGAGCGCGTCGAAGTGCTCAAGGCCCTGAGCAAGAGTGCCGGCGGCGAGCGCGATGCGCCGCGCATCGACAACAGGTGACGATCATGACACGCAGCGTTTCAGCGAAAACCGACCAGGGACCCGTAGAATGGTATAGCGAGGTTCCGCGCTCAATCCGGCGGCACAGCATGATCGGGCTTGCGGTTCTCTTCAGCACGTTCGGCGGCTTCGGCTTCTGGGCGGCGACAGCGCCACTTGCTTCCGCGATCATCGCGCAGGGCAGCTTCGTGGCGACCGGCAGCAACAAGATCGTGCAGCATCTCGAGGGCGGGATCATCAGGGAAATGCGTGTCAGCGAAGGCGACATGGTCAAGGAGGGGGACATTCTGGTCACTCTCGATCCGACCGCGGCGCTGGCCAACGAAAGGGCGCTTACCCTGCGGCGGCTGCGGCTGGAGGCCGTGGTGGCGCGGCTCAAAGCCGAAGCCCAGGGCGCCAAGCAGCTCCAAATCCCCGACATCGTCATGAAGGAAGCAAGCGATCCGGACGTCAACGCGATCATCCAGAGCCAGAACGTCATATTTCACAGCAAGCAGGTCAAGCTGGAGGAACAGCTCAACCTCATCGAAAAGAACATCAAGTCGCTGGAATTCCGCTACAAGGGCTATCAGGGCCAGAAGGAATCCTTCGAAAGACAGATTTCGCTCTTGACGGAGGAGCGCGATTCCAAGGCCAAACTCGTCAAGGTCGGCTATCTGCGCAAGATGGATCTCCTCGCCATGGAGCGGGCAATCGCCGACGCGCTCGGCGATCTCGCAAGGCTTGAGGGCGAGCTGAACGAGAACCAGGCGCAGATCGCCAAATACCAGCAGGAAGCCGTCATCGCCGTCAATTCCAACAAGCAGGCGGCGCTCGACGCCCTGGAAACGGCGGAATCCGATCTCGACAGTGTGCGTGAACAGATGACCGAGGCAGCCGAGGTGCTGGAGCGAACGGTCATCCGCTCGCCGGTCAGCGGCACCGTCGTGCGCTCCTATTACCATACCGCCGGCGGCGTCATCACCACCGGCAAACCGATCATGGAAATCCTGCCAGCCGGGGTTCCCTTGATCATCGAGGCGCAGGTATTGCGTACCTCGATCGATCAGCTGCGCGAGGGCCAGACCGCAGCGATCAGGCTTTCGGCGCTCAACCGCCGCACCACGCCGGTGCTGACGGGCAAGGTATTCTACGTCTCGGCGGACTCGATCGAGGAGGGCACGCTCGGCGCCCAGAAGGACGTCTACATCGTGCGGGTGGAGGTGCCGGACGAACAGCTGTCGCTGGTCCATGGCTTCCATCCCGTGCCGGGCATGCCGGCCGACGTGCTGATCCAGACATCGGAGCGGACCTTCTTCGAATACCTCTCGAAACCGATCAGCGACAGCATGTCACGCGCATTCAAGGAACAATGAGGAAAGCCGCCGCTTACGAATGACCTGGAGGTCCAAACCATGGGAAACATGCCGGATGTTTTGTTGCGGGTCGGCCGGCTGAACTATGTCTGGACCAATACCGAAAGCCTGCTGATCTATGTCATCGCGCATCTTCTGGGGGTCGACAAGGAGGCGGCGATCATCGTCTTCCTGACGCTCAACACCACCCGGGCGCGCATCGATCTGGTGGAACGGCTCGCCAAGCGCCGCTCCACTTCGAAGGCCGACCGGGAGGCCGTGCTCCTCGCCATGGCGCGGCTCAAGAAGGAAGCCAAGGTCCGCAACAAGTACAACCACAGCATCTATTCGTTCGACGAAAGCGGCGACATCTCCAGCACCCAACTCATGCGGCTGGTCGAGACCGACAGCGAGATCCGCTACGGCAAGGTCGAGCAGATGGACGACAGGGAAATCCGGCAACTCGAAAACTCGATCGCCGAAATTACCGACATCAGCAAGGCTCTGTGGGCTTTCATCCATGCAAGCCCGCATCTGGCAGGCTCGATCTGATTTCCGGAATTCAGGAGGGGAATACGGTGCGGATAGACGTCATCGACACACCGGAGGCTTTCGCAGCCATCCGCGAAAACTGGGAAGCGGTGTTCATGGCCGATCCGGATGCCCAGCATTTTCTCTCCTGGACATGGCTGAACCGTTATCTCTCCCGACGCCGGCGCTGGTTCATCCTGGCGCTGCGGGAGGCCGCGCCGGGTTCCCCCTATGTCGCCTTCTTTCCGCTGCGCCTTCAGACGAGGGCGAATGCGGACGGCGTCTTCTTCGACGAGATCATCATGGCCGGCAATTTCGCTGCCGACTACACCGGTTTCATCACCCGGCCGGAATATGAGAAGCAGGCGGTCGCCGGCTTTGCCGCCGGCCTCAGGCACGAAAGATGGATGCAGATCAAGCTCGATTATTTCAGCGGCCCGCCCGGACGCCGCGAGGCGATGATCGTTGCGCTGCAGGGACCGGACGTGATGTTCCGCAACAACGTACCGCGCAACGAACAGCGGATCGACAACACCATCTGCCCCGTCATCCACCTGCCCGATAGCTGGGACAGCTACCTGGAGCAGCACATGAGCAGCCAGACCCGGCAGAAGCTCCGGCGCTTCCTGCGAAAGGTCGAAAACAGCGGCGAATATCGCATCACCATGGCGACGCCTGAAACCGTCGAACGCGACCTCGATATCCTCTTCGATTTCTGGCGGACACGGTGGACGCCGTTCAAGGGAGAGGACAAGACCGAGAAACTGATCCGGTCGTCGCGCGAGATGCTGACGGACTGTTTTTCCGACGGCAATCTCGACGTGCCGGTTCTGTGGTACGGCGAGCGGCCACTCGGTGCGCTCGCCAACATCGTCGACCGTCAGAAGAAGGCGGTGCTGTTCTACATCACCGGCCGCGACGAAAGCTGGACCACTCCCTCTCCCGGCCTCGTGCTCCATGGCTATTGTATCCGCAAGGCAATCGCCGAGGGTTTCCGCACCTATGACTTCCTGCGCGGCAACGAGCCCTACAAATACATGTTCGGTGTGACGGAGAGGCGTATTTCCTGCACGCTGTTTCGAACGCGCAACGGGCTGAATACCGGCGGCCTCATCAATCCGCGCAGCGTCCGTTTCGTTTACGAGCGTGGGCTCGACTTTTACCGTTCCGGCAGGAAAGCGGAGGCGGAAACGGCCTTCCGCCAGATCCTCGACGCCATGCCAGACCATCGGGGCGCCGAATTCGGCCTCGCCAACCTTTTGTTCGAACGCGGCGAGTTCAGCGCGGCGGAGACCTCCTATCGGGCGCTGATCCCCCGGCTTCGCGATCCCGTGCCGGTCCTCCTCAGGCTCGGGGAATTGCATCTTGCCACACGGCGCTACGGACTGGCGGCAGAGACGCTGCGCACGCTTTGCGAGCGCGCACCGCAGCATGTGGAAGGCCGCTACAAGTGGGGGATCGCCCTTCTTGCGGACAAACGCCTGCCGGAAGCCGCCTCGGTCCTGGCGGAGGCGGCCCGCACCCGGCCCGGCGACGATGCTCAGCAGGTCTTTGCAGGGAAGGCCCGTGCGGCGCTGCTGCGCCTTTCCTTCGCCATGGAGCCGCGTCCGGACCCGGCCTTCTATCCGGACCTGGCGCGCTTCGGAGAAGACATGCCCGCACGTCTGAACTGAACGGACGATGCGACCGTAGATCGCGGTCGGCCTCTGCAGGCTTGACGCTGCCGGACGATATCGGGATGACTGATGTGGTGCCCCACGGGTTACCATCGCAGCAACCGGCGGCCGGCCGGAATGCGACAGCGATGCGCTGAAAGCCGGCCATCCACGGAGCCGCGATATGAAGCCTTCCTCCCCTGTCCTCCGCTTCCATGGCGCCGCCGGCACGGTGACCGGCTCCTGCTTTCTCGTCGAAAACGACGGTGCGCGCGTGCTCGTCGATTGCGGCATGTTCCAGGGTTCGAAGAGCGAGAAAGAGCTGAATTATCGCGCCTTTCCGTTCGAGCCCTCCTCCCTCGACGCGGTGATCCTGACCCACGCGCATATCGACCATTCGGGATTGCTGCCCAAGCTTACGAAGGTCGGATATGACGGGCCGATCTTCGCCACCCGCGGCACGATCGATCTCTGCTCTGTGATGCTGCCGGATTCCGCCCATATCCAGGAGAGCGAGGTCGAACAACTCAATCGCCGCAACCAGCGTCGCGGCCGCGATACCGTCGAGCCGATCTATACGGCGGAAGATGCCGCCCGCGCCGTCACGCTGATGCGCACCGTCGAACTCGAACGCTGGCAACAGGCCGCCGAGGGGATACGCTTCCGCTTCTGGAATGCCGGCCATCTGCTCGGCTCGGCATCCATCGAAATGGAGATCGACACACCTTTCAAGCGACTGCGGGTGCTCTTTTCCGGCGATATCGGTCCGAGCCACAAGCTTCTGCAATTCGATCCTGAAGCGCCTGAGGGTTTCGACTATGTCATCTGCGAAAGCACCTATGGCGACACCGACCGCGACAATGTCTCCGATCAGACGCGGCGGGCGGCGCTAAAGGCCGAGGTGAAGGCGGCGACCAATATCAACGGGGCGCTTCTGATCCCGTCCTTTGCGGTCGAACGTACGCAGGAACTGCTGGCCGACCTCGTCTACCTGATGAAAACGGGCGCAATCGCCACCTGCCCGATCGTTATCGATTCGCCGCTCGCCACCCGGGCGAGCGAAATCTTCCGCCGCCATTCCCGCGAACTGGAAAACGGACGGATGCTGGCCGAGGCCATGGAGGCGCGCAATGTGCGCTTCACCGAGACGGTCGAGCAATCCAAGGCCATCGATCACATGCACGGCTTCCATATCGTGATCGCCGCCAGCGGCATGTGTGATGCCGGACGCATCAGGCACCGGCTGAAGAACTGGCTCTGGCGCGAGGAGGCGACCGTCCTGCTGGTCGGCTATCAGGCAGCCGGCACTCTCGGCCGCATTCTCGAAGAGGGCGCGCAGACGGTGCGCATCCAGGGCGATGAAATCACCGTTCGCGCCCGCATCCGCCGCCTCGATATCTATAGCGGCCACGCCGACGGGCCGGAACTTGCTGCCTGGGTGAAGGAGCGGCTGCCGATCACGTCAGGCGTTTTCCTCGTGCATGGCGAAGAGATGGCGCTTGCCGGGCTGGGAGAACGGCTTTCAGCCTTCCTTGCGCCGGAGCGGATCTTCATTCCGCGCCTCGACAGCGCTTTCGAACTGACAGCAGGAGGACCGGCCGACATTTCCGAAATCAGGGCTCCGCGCATCGATCCCGCCCGACCCGGCCACAAGGACTGGCACAACGATCTGCAATCGCTGGTGCTCGATCTTCAGGACGAACTCAAGCAGGCGGCCGACGACAAGGCGCGCGGCGTCATTCTCCGGCGGCTTCGCCGGGCGCTGAGCGAATAGCGGAAGAGGAATCGCCACTCAGAGCGAGGGCGACGGGCGGGACAGGACGAAGACGGCGCAGGCGACGAGAATGACGCCGACCAGCAGTTTCAGCCAGAGTTGCGGCGGGCCGGCGAACCAGACGATGGCGTAGCTTGCCGTCATCAGCGAAACGGAGGCGATCTTGGCGTTGCGCGAGATCGCGCCCTCGCGCCGCCAGTCGGTCAGCGGCTTGCCGTATTTCGGATGTTCGAGCAGCCAGCGCTCGAAACGCGGCGATGACCGGGCGAAAAGCCCTGCGGCGAGGATCATGAAGGGCGTGGTCGGCAGGACGGGCAGGAAAACGCCCACAATACCGATCGCCACCATCAGCCATGCGATTGCCAACATCACGATCCGCATCGGCGGAACTCCCGTCCTAGGTTTCAATGCAACTACTGTTCACTCGTCGAAACGGCCATGCACACCCGCCGGTCACCTCGCCTGGAACCCGGGACACATCCTCATCGGACTGGCGCTGCGACTCTCCGGCTAAGAGGTGCGGGGGCTCTTGGCTACCATGCTTTCGCGGGAAAGCCATGCGTGATATTCGCCCACCTGCCAGTCGAGCCCCGGCGGCCCCGTCATGAAACCCAAAGCCTCGACGGCAGCGTTTTTGCCGTCAATCCGCTTCTGCCGGCGCCGCGGCATCGCAGTCGCTTTTTCTCTCGGTTCCCCACGTTCCCCATTTGCAACGGTAAGGTCGATTTCACGAAATGTGGCAATTTTTCGTTTGCGCCGCACCAAAGCGGGTAGCATCTTCCCGTTTCATCGTCATCGAAATGGAATTCAGGTAACATGTCTGCAGATACCATCGTGCTCGGCGCCGGCATTGTCGGCGTTTCCACCGCTATCCATCTGGCGCGTCGCGGAAGGTCGGTGGTTCTGGTGGATCGGCGTGGCGCCGGCGAGGAAACCTCCTTCGGCAATGCCGGTCTGATCCAGCGCGAAGGCGTCGTTCCCTACGGCTTTCCGCAGGACCTTACCCTTCTCATGCGGTACGGCCTCAACAATCGCATCGATGCGCATTATCACATGCGCGCCATGCCGAAGCTGGTGCCGTTTCTCTCGCGCTACTGGTGGCATTCGAACAAGGTGCGGCACGACGCCATTGCCCGTGCCTATGCGCCGCTCATCGAAAACTCGATCACCGAGCATAACGATCTTATCGAAGCCGCCGGGGCGCAACACCTGATCCGCAAGGACGGCTGGATGGAAATCTTCCGCACCGGCGCCAAGCGGGATGCGGAATACGCAGAAGCCGGACGGCTGGGCCGAGAATACGGCGTCAAGTTCGTGGAACTCTCTAACGCGGACCTGGCCAAGGAGGAACCCTTCCTCAGAGGCGATTTCGCCGGTGCGCTGAAGTGGGCCGATCCATGGTCGGTGCTCGACCCGCACGGCCTGACCATGGCCTATCTCAAATATTTCGAAAGCCTCGGCGGCCGCTTCGTCAAGGGCGACGCCACGACGCTCACACGCAAGTCCGGAGCCAAGGGCTGGCAGGTGAAGACCGACGACGGTCCGGTTGAAGGTGGCGAGGTCGTACTGGCGCTCGGCCCATGGTCCGAAGACGTGACGCAGAAGCTCGGCTACAACTTCCTTGTCGGCGTCAAGCGCGGCTATCACATGCATTACGCCCCGGCCGGCAAGGCGAAGCTCAACAACTGGACGATGGACAACGAGCGCGGCTATTTTCTCGCCCCGATGAACAAGGGCATCCGCCTGACCACAGGTGCCGAATTCGCCTTCCGCGATGCACCGAAATCGCCGGTGCAGATCGACCGCGCAGAAAAGATCGCCCGCTCGATCTTCCCGCTCGCCGAACCGCTCGATCCGGAACCCTGGATGGGCGCACGCCCCTGCACGCCCGACATGATGCCGATCATCGGCAAGGCGCCTCGCCATGACGGCCTCTGGTTCGCCTTCGGCCACGCCCATCACGGCCTGACGCTCGGCCCGGTAACCGGCCGTCTGATCGCCGAAGCGATGACCGGCGAGAAACCGTTCATCGATATCAGTGCATGGCGGCCCGAACGCTTCAATCCCTGACAAAACATGCACAATTCTTCGGCGGCGCACAAAAGTGCCGCCGAAATCGCCGGGACGGGCTGGCAATCTCTCTTTTTCGATGCTAGGGTATTTTCGGTCAATTGACCAAAAACTGCATCACAGCAGCGGACCGGATAATAAACAGGCGACACCAACGCCACCGGTCGAGGGGCACTGAAATACCGGCACGAGAATGGCACGTTTCTTGATCTATAACGCGAAGACCGCTCACAGTTAGCGCTGCATCTTCAACCGCGCGTGCGTTTTGCATGCCGACAGATCTCAGAAGTGTTTCTCATTTTCCGGTGGCCCATGGACATTGACAGCTACGCACGAGCCTTTTTTGCAGAAAATCCCGATATCGAAGTGCTGGAAGCCTTCGTGATCGATGTCAACGGCGTTCCTCGCGGAAAGTGGATCCCGCGCGAGCGGGCACTCGACGTGCTGACCAAGGGCATGGCGATCCCGCGCTCGGTCTATGCGCTCGACGTCTGGGGCCGTGACGTCAACTCCGCCGGCCTCGCGGAAGGCACGGGCGATCCGGATGGCATCTGCTTTCCCGTGCCCGGCACGCTGTCGCGTGTCACCTGGCTGTCGCGCCCGACGGCGCAGGTTCTCCTGCAGATGAAGAACCCCGATGGCACCGGCTTCTTCGCCGACCCCCGGCAGGTTCTCGCCAATGTGCTGGAGCGTTACGCCAAGCTGAAGCTCACCCCCGTGGTGGCGACCGAACTCGAATTCTACCTGATCGACCCCGTCCGCTCGGCGCTCGATCCGGTCCGGCCGCCGAATACCCGCGACGGTCGCTGGCACACCGGCCAGACGCAGGTTCTGTCAATCTCCGAATTGCAGGATTTCGAGGAAGTCTTCTACGGCATCTCGGCCGCCGCCCGCGCGCAAGGGGTGCCGGCCGATACGACGCTGCGGGAAAACGGCCCCGGCCAGTACGAAATCAATCTCAACCATGTGCCGGATGCGCTCGCCGCCGCCGATTATGCGGTGCTCCTGAAACGCATCGTCAAGGGCGTGGCCCGCGTCAACGATCTCGACGCCACCTTTATGGCCAAGCCTTACGGCATGCAGGCCGGCAGTGGCATGCATGTCCATTTCTCGGTCCTCGACGAGCATGGTCACAACATCTATGTCGGCGAGGACGGCCCTTCCGACGCGCTGATGCATTCGGTCGGCGGCCTTCTGGAGAACATGGGCGAGAGCATGGCGGTGTTTGCACCCCACCAGAACTCCTATCGCCGGCTGCGCCCCTCCGAGCATGCGCCGACCTACGCCTCCTGGGGCTTCGACAACCGATCCGCCGCTGTGCGCGTCATCACGGCTTCAAAGCCCGCGACCCGCATCGAGCAGCGCGTCGCCGGCGCCGACACCAATCCCTATCTGGTGCTGGCGATGATCCTTTCGGCGGCGCTTGCCGGCATGAAGGAAAAGACCGCACCGGGCGGCGCGATCAGCGGCGACGACCACGCGATCAATCACGAGCCCCTGCCGACCAACTGGGATCTCGCCGTGCAGCGCTTCGCCAAGTCCAGCTTTGCCTATGCGGCGCTCGGCCAGAAGTATCGCAGCCTTTATACAGCCTGCAAACAGCAGGAAATCTCCGAATTCTCCCTGCGCGTCACCGATGTCGAATATGACGCCTACATCCGCACGGTGTGACCCATGACCAGCATGAACCAAACTTCCGCCACCAATCCCGGCCACGCCCCTTCCTGGTATGCCCATAGCGCCAACGACAAGCGCGTGCGCGAAAGCCTGAAGGGCGAACACACCGCCGATGCCTGCGTCATCGGCGCCGGCTTTACCGGCATCTCGGCGGCGCTGCAGCTTGCGGAAAATGGCTTCAAGGTAATCGTCGTCGAGGGCGAGCGCATCGGCTTCGGCGCCTCCGGTCGCAACGGCGGCCAGATCGTCAACGGCTACAGCCGGGACCTCGAGGTGATCGCCAGGCGCTACGGGCCGGACAAGGCGGCGAAACTCGGTGCCATGTCGCTCGAGGGCGGCAACATCATTCGCGAACGCGTGGCGAAATACGGCATCCAGTGCGATCTCGTCGATGGCGGTTTCTTCGCCGCCTTCACCGACAAGCAGGTGCGCGAGATGGCGCATGTGAAGACCAATTGGGAAAAGCACGGCCATACCGGCCTTGAGATGGTCTCAAAGGCCGACGTCGGCAAATACGTGAAATCCGACCGTTACGTCGGCGGCATGATCGACCGCTTCGGTGGCCATATCCACCCGCTCAACCTCGTGCTCGGCGAGGCTGCGGCCTTCGAGAGCCTGGGTGGACACGTCTTCGAGAAATCCCGCGTCACCGGCGTCGACATGGGTGCCAATCCGGTCGTCCGCACGGCCGAGGGTTCCGTCAAGGCGAAGTACGTCCTCGTCTGCGGCAATGCCTATCTCGGCGCCATGCTGCCGAAGATCACCGACAAGATGATGCCCGTATCCTCGCAGGTGATGGCGACCGAACAGCTCGACCCGAAGCTGATCGAGGAACTGCTGCCGGCCAACTACTGTGTCGAGGATGCCAACTATGTGCTTGATTACTATCGCCGCACCGCCGACAACCGGCTGCTCTATGGCGGCGGCATCGGCTATGGCGGTCAGGACCCGGCAAACCTTACCGGCGTCATCCGGCCCAACATGCTGAAGACCTTCCCGCAGCTCGCCAATGCTAAGATCGAATTCGCCTGGAGCGGCAATTTCGCGCTGACGCTCACACGTATTCCTCATATGGGCAGGCTCGCCGACAACGTCTACTTCTCGCATGGCGACAGCGGCCATGGCGTGACGACCACACATCTGCTGGGCAAGATCCTCGGCGAGGCCGTCGCCGGCCACGCGGAGCGTTTCGACGTCTGGGCCTCGCTGCCGGCCTTCCCCTTCCCCGGCGGCAAGACCTTCCGTGTGCCGCTCACCGTTCTCGGCGCATGGTGGTACGGCCTGCGCGACAAGCTCGGCGTCTAAAGGAGACCGGCATGACAAGCGTTACCGTCGCGGCAACCCAAATGGCCTGCAACTGGGATCTCAAGGGCAATATCGAGCGGGCCGAGAAGCTGATCCGCAAGGCTGCGGCCGATGGCGCGCAGATCGTCCTGATCCAGGAGCTGTTCGAAGCTCCCTATTTCTGCCAGGACCAGATCGCCGAATTCTTCGACATGGCGAAACCCTTCGAGGGCAATCCGCTGATTGTGCATTTTGCGAAGCTTGCCGCTGAACTGAACGTGGTTCTGCCCGTCAGCTTCTTCGAAAAGGCCGGACAGACCTATTTCAACAGCGTCGCCATCGTCGATGCGGACGGGGCGGTGCTCGGCCTCTACCGCAAGAGCCATATTCCCGATGGTCCGGGTTATACGGAGAAATACTATTTCTCGCCCGGCGATACCGGTTTCCGTGTCTGGCAGACGCGTCACGCGAAGATCGGCGTCGGCATCTGCTGGGACCAGTGGTTTCCGGAGGCCGCCCGCGCCATGGCCCTTCAGGGCGCCGAACTCTTGTTCTATCCGACCGCAATCGGCTCGGAACCGCAGGACCCCACGATAGACAGCGCCGACCACTGGCAGCGCGTGATGCAGGGCCATGCCGCCGCAAACGTCGTGCCGGTCATCGCCTCCAACCGGATCGGGACAGAGCCGGGCCGCAAGGGCACCGAGCTTACCTTCTACGGCTCGTCCTTCATCGCCGACCAGACCGGCGCCAAGATCGCCGAGGCCGACCGGAGAAGCGAGGCAGTGCTCACCGCCACCTTCGATCTCGATGGCATTGCGAAGCAGCGCACCGCCTGGGGCCTCTTCCGCGACCGCCGGCCGGAACTCTACGAACCGCTGCTGACGATGGACGGTCGCGCCTGATCCTTCAACATAAGGCCAAGGCGTCTCCTGCCTTTGAGGGCGCGCCCCTTCCCGTTCATGCCCGCTGTCTGCCGGCAAACACGGAGGGAAAACAGCAGGCGGAGGGAGGCTTTCACGTCTCCCGCGCCAGCCCTCGGATGGCATTTTCGACAATGTTCTCCACGCTCCGATCTATATCGACCGTCACCACGCCCGCTTCACCCGTCGGGACTTCGAGCGTCCGCAGCTGGCTCTCCAGCAGCGAAACAGGCATGAAATGGCCAGTGCGCGCGCCCATGCGGGACAGCAGCAGTTCCGGCGCTCCCTCCAGATAAACGAAAGAAAGCCTGCCGGATGTCGCCTGCCGCAGTCGGTCGCGGTAAATCTTTTTGAGCGCCGAACACGAGACGACGATCCCCTCGCCGCGATCGAGCGCCTCGGCCATCAGCCTCCCGATCGTCTCCAGCCAAGGCCAGCGATCCTCGTCCGTCAGCGGAATTCCCTGCGCCATCTTCTCGACGTTTTCGGCGGGATGCAGACCGTCGCCCTCAATGAAGGCAAGGCCCAGCCGTTCGGCTAGCAAGGCGCCGACCGACGACTTGCCGCAGCCGCTGACCCCCATGACGATGACCGCCAGCGGCACTTTCAGTTTCGTCTCAGCCAAGCCGGCCCCTCCCTGCGACATGAATACCGGCGGGGAAACTAGACGCGCCGGAGGGGAAATCCAAGCCTCCGACCAAAACCGCGAAACCTCAGGCCGCCCGAATGGAGGCCGCGATCTTCTCCGCCATCATGATGACTGGCGCGTTGGTATTGCCGCCGATCAGGGTCGGCATGACGGAAGCGTCCACCACTCGCAGACCCTCGACGCCCCGGACCCGCAATTGCGGATCGACGACGGATGCCTCATCGGCCCCCATCCGGCAGGTGCCGACGGGATGATAGATGGTATCGGCCCGGGCGCGGATCGCCGAGGCAAGCTCACCGTCCGAGTTGCCGACGGGGTAAAGCTCGCTGCGGCGGTAACGATCCAGGGGAGCCGCCTCCATGACCTCGCGCATCACCCTCGCTCCGGCGATCATGCCGGCCATGTCCCGCCCATCCGAGAGATAGGCCGGATCGATCAGAGGTGGCGCGAGAGGATCGGCGCTCGTCAGGCCGACATGGCCGCGCGAATGGGGCCGCAGCAGGCAGACATGGCAGGAATAGCCATATCCGAAATGCAGCCGCCGTGCGTGGTCATCGACCATGGCAACGACGAAATGCAGTTGGATATCGGGGCGATCGAGCGCCGGGTCGGTCTTCAGGAAGGCGCCCGATTCCGCAAAGGTCGAGCGCAGCAGACCCGTTCCCTGCCGCCGCCACTCGCCTGATGCCCGCATCATGTCGCGCATGCCGGTCAGGCCGATGCCGATCATATCGGGGTCGTCGGAGCGGTAGACGAGCGTGTAGTCCAGATGGTCCTGCAGGTTGGCGCCGACCTCCGGACGGTCCGCCACCACGGCGATGCCGAGGCGCCGCAATTCATCGGCCGGACCGATACCCGACAGCATCAAAAGTTGCGGCGACTGCAGCGCCCCGCCTGAAACGATCACCTCACGCGCGGCGTGGACCGTCTCTTCCCGGCGTTCCTGCCGATAGACGATTCCCGTCGCCCTGCCGTTCTCGATCAGAATGCGTGTCGCACGGGCACCGGTGATGACGGTGAGGTTTGCCCGCTCCAGATGATCGTGCAGATAGGCGGCGGAGGCGGAACAGCGCTCGCCCTTTTTCGGTCCCTGCCAGAACTGGGTCGCCTGATAGAGGCCCACCCCCTCCTGATCGGCTCCGTTGAAGTCGTCGTTCTTTCGGAAACCGCGTAACTCGCCGGCCTCGATGAACGCGTGGTTGATCGGCCGCGACCAGTCGGGATCGCTCACCTGCAGGGGGCCGCTGGCGCCGTGCAGCGTATTTTCGCCGCGGATATTGTTTTCCGATTGGGTGAAATAGGGCAGCACGTCAGAGAAGGACCACCCGTCGCATCCAGCCGCAGCCCAATCGTCGTAATCCGAGGCATGGCCGCGGACATAGAGCATGGCGTTGATGAGGCTCGATCCGCCGAGCCCCCTGCCCCGCGGCTGAAAGCCGCACCTGCCGTTCAGGCCCGGTTGCGGTTCGGTGACGAAGCACCAGTTCGGGCCTTTTATGCGTCCGGGGACGATGGCGGCCGCCCCTGAGGGAACGCGCAGCAAGAGATCGCGCCCAAGTCCTCCCGCCTCGATCAGACAGACCTTCACATCCGGGTCCTCACTCAGCCGTGACGCCAGAACGGAGCCCGCCGACCCGCCGCCGGCGATGACATAATCATACATTGAAGGCGCCCCTCCCAAAGCCACCTGCGTTCGGCCGAACGCCTGCGGAAGACTGTTTATCTTCCGTTTACGTAAATGTACTTTGAAGGCAGCGGACACTCAAGGGGCATCAGCCCGGAGCGGCTATCTTTCTGTGACAGGGGAACGCTGAAGATCGCGAAAGCGCCAAATGAAAACCCCGCCGGCGCTCTGCCACAGCGGGGTTCCAAGGGGCCAAAACTGACGGGCCTTCTCAGGCTGCGGGGGCCGAGATCGTGGCTTTCGGCTCGAAATCGTTGATTCCAAGCAGGAAATTGATCTGCGGGCGAGCCTTGACGAGATCGTCGATGCTGTATTGGCTGAGCACTTCGAAGAAGGCACCGAGCGCCTTGCGCAGCGCGGAGTTCAAACCGCAGCTGTCGATCAACGGGCAATCGACATCACCGTCATCCTCGAAGCATTCCGCCATGGCGAAACTGTCTTCCGTGACCTTCACCACATCGAACAGGCTGATCTTGTCCGCCGGACGGCCAAGACGAACGCCGCCGTTACGGCCACGCACGGTTTCCACCAGACCCGCCTTGTTGAGGGGCTGAAGAATCTTGAACAGGAACAGCTCGGACACGCCGTAAGCCTTGGCGATTTCCGGAATCCGGCTCAAATGTTCCTTGTTGGCCGCGCAATACATGAGCATGCGCACCGCATAATTTGTCTGCTTTGTCAAACGCATGCCTGACTCCCTGACTCGTTTGACGCCTTATATAGCGTCTTTTGTAGTTTTGAACAATTCCAAAATACTCAAGTTCAGCGTTCACGTACCGGTGACCGAAACCTAGCCGCATTGACAGGCTTCCGCAATTCATGATTAGAACGCTCAACTAATATCTAATATGGGATGCACCAGAGGAGGTTTCCATGCTCTCGGCAAAAACAATGCGCGCCGCGCTTCTCGCCACTGTGTCTTTCGGTATGATGGCAGGCGCCGCTTTTGCCGATGGCGAGGTGAACGTCTACTCCTATCGCCAGCCGGAGCTGATCCAGCCTCTGCTCGACGAATTCACCAAGGAAACCGGCATCGCGACCAACGTGCTCTTTCTCGACAAGGGCCTGGTCGAGCGCATCGCCGCCGAGGGCGCCAATTCTCCTGCCGACGTCATCCTGACCGTCGACATCGGCCGTCTGATCGAGGCCAAGGACGGCGGCGTCACCCAGCCGCTCCAGAACGAAACCATCAACAAGGACATTCCGGCCCAATATCGCGATCCTGCCGGCGAGTGGTTCGGACTGACCACCCGCGGCCGTGTCGTCTATGCCTCCAAGGAGCGGGTGCCGGAAACGGCGATCACCTATGAGGAACTCGCCGACCCCAAGTGGAAAGGTCGGATCTGCGTGCGTGACGGCCAGCATTCCTACAATATCGGCCTGTTCGCCTCGATGATCGCCCATCATGGCGCCGAATTTACGGAAAAATGGCTGACCGGCGTGAAGAACAACCTCGTCCGCAAGCCTGACGGCAATGACCGCAGCCAGGCCAAGTCGATCATGTCCGGCGAATGCGACATCGCGCTCGGCAATACCTATTATGTCGGCCTGATGCTGACCAACGACAAGGACCCGGAGGAGAAGGAATGGGCCGCCGCCATCAAGGTGCTATTCCCGAACGCTGCCGACCGGGGCACTCATGTCAACATCTCCGGCATGGCACTGGCCAAGAACGCCCCCAACAAGGACAACGCCGTCAAGCTGATGGAATTCCTTTCCTCCGGCAAGGCCCAGGAAATCTATGCGGATCAGGTGTTCGAATATCCGGTTCTGCCGGGCGCCAAGGTCTCCGACGTAGTTGCCTCCTTCGGCCCGATCAAGCCCGATACGCTGCCGCTCGTTGACATTGCCGCCAATCGCAAGCTCGCTTCCGAGCTGGTCGACAAGGTCGGCTTCAACGACGGTCCGACCCAGTAAAGACGGTCCAGTCCCTCACAATGACAGGGGCGGCTTGAGGCCGCCCTTTTTCATTTGCGGATTTCCTTCGCCCATTCGTCGATCTGGCGGCGGCGCTCTGGCGTGCCGGGATGGGTCGAGAGGATGGAGGTTTCGCCGCTGTCGCCGAGTTTCTTTTCGATCAGTTCGAAGAAGCGGGCGATTGCCGCCGGATCGTGGCCCGCCTTGGCCATCAGTTCGACCGAAACGTGATCCGCCTCGCTTTCGGCAGAGCGCGAGTAGGACAACGAGATCAGTGCTGCGCCGTTGGTCAGGATATCCTCACCGGCGGAGCCGATATCGCCGGCGATCAGCATGACCAGCCCGGCCATGCCGGCCGCCCGATAGAGCTGGCGCAGCGAATGGGTCTTTTCCACATGGCCGATCTCATGGGCGAGCACGCCGAGGATCATCTCGCTGTCGCCGGCCGCAAGGTCGATAAGCTCGTCGGTGATCACCAGCGTGCCATCCGGCAGAGCGAAGGCGTTCGGACCGATCAGGCCGCCCTTGCGGAAATTGAGATCGTAGCCGTCCTTGCCACGGGCCGAATAGGCAGCAAGTGCTTCGAACTTCTCAGTCAGCTCCCTTTGCCGTTCTTCCGGCAGCCCGCTCTTCGAAAAGACCGTCTGGTCGAGGGAAGCCAGTGTTCCAGATGACATCATTTTCGGAACCACGGGCGGCGTGACGGCAACGGCGACCTCAACCAGCGCCGGCAGAGCGAAACGGTAGATGAGGCCGCCCAGAAGGAAGATTCCGAGGACAACGGCAATCAACCGGGGATGAAATCTCTCCAACTCATGCACAAAGCCATGGTGGCGGGAGCGGGTTTTTCGCAGCCAGCCATCGATTGCGTCGTTATCAGCGGTCTCGAATGTCGATCCGTCGACGAAACCGATGCGGCGGGGGATGTTGCCGACCCGATCGGAGATCGTCACCCGGCGGGCATCGTTGAATGCGGCGGGATCGCCCGCCTCCCCGTCGAGACGCACCAGAAGGGTGGTGCCGCTCACAAGAAGCGTCGCAGCCAGCGCCTTGCTGGAGCGCGGCGGATGCCAGTGTCCCCGGGCGATAACCCGGGCGTCGCCGCCTGTCGCCTCAGAAGCCAAAGTCGAAACCTTCCATGTCAATATACTCGGCCGTTACCGCGGAACCCGTCGCCTCGATGGAGGCGATCACTTCACCGATATCGCCGTCGAAGGCAATGCCGGAATGTTCGACAGTATAGCGCCGCTCGCGGATGGCCGCCCAGGGTCGCATCAGGCCAAGGGAGAATACCGAGACGATGAGGTTCGACGCCACGATCCAGAGATAGCGGAACGGAGAAAGGTCGGCATAAAGCCTGTGGCGGCCATCGAAAACCGTGGCCCGGATCACGACGTTGCGCACGCCGACACGATAGATGATCGCGGCAATCGCGTAGATCGCCAGCAGGGGTATGAGGGTCATGTAGAGCGCGCCGATGATCTGAAAACTGCCCTCGGTGGTCTCCGGATCGATACCCGAGGCTTCCAGCGCCGAAAACAGCCCGTATCCCACAAGGACCGACATCATCAGCCCCAGAGCCCCGATCAGCGCCGAGATCCACCAGACGCCATAGAGCTTGCCGATTCCGGGATCGCTCGCAAAGGCGCGGTCGCCGTAGCGCAGGTTGTTGAAGATGTAGCGGTAGAGCCAGCGGCTGGCGAAGGGCGCCAGAATGCCGAGCGACACCACCGCAACGAGACCACCGAGGATAAGCGCGACGAAGGCGCCCCAGGTGGTGCCGACGAAATCGAAGCGGATGTTGCGATAGCTGGTGACGCGGGCGTTGAAGCGCAGGCTGCGCGCCACGATCCACGGCAGCAGGAGCAGCATGCCGACCGCCAGCACCGCGCCGGCCAGCGGCATGAATGTCAGGACGATGTTGTAGACGATCAGGTAGCCGACCACGATCACGCGGCCGATGAAGATCTGCATGCCCCGCGCGTGATAATCGAAGGAATGACCGTCGACGAAGGTATTGCCGTAGAAGTAGCGGTTGCGCCGCACCTTCGCCCAGGCCGAATAGATCCCGATGGTGACGATTGTCAGCAGGATGTTGACGAGCCATATGCCGAAATACTCACCGGCTCGCCCGCGAAACTCCCCGCGCGTCACGGCGGATGCCGGAATGAACTGTGCTGCTGTCATTTTCGCCCCACTTGCCCGTGCCAATTCTGCAGATTCGGTCCCCAACCGCATCTACAGATAGACCTGCCACGACCACGGTCATGTCGCAAGTTGCGCGGAACGAAAAACGGGCCTCCTACGAGACCCGTTTTCAAAGTTCTTCAAAGCCATTGCACCCCTCTCCCCGGTGGAAAGGTCAAACGCATCGCTTCATGGTCTGCATGACGAATTCGGCATAGCCCTTGATGCCCGCCCGCGCGACCGCAGTAAACGCGGTGCCGCACGGACGCGCAAGCAGGAATCCCCCGAGGGCATCACTTCATCGTCGGCATGACGAATTCGGCACCGTCCTTGATGCCCGAAGGCCAGCGGCTGGTGACGGTCTTGGTACGGGTCCAGAACTTGATCGAGTCCGTGCCGTGCTGGTTGAGATCGCCGAAGGAAGAGGACTTCCAGCCACCGAAGGAGTGGTAGGCGAGCGGAACCGGGATCGGAACGTTGACGCCGACCATGCCGATGTTGATGCGGGACGCAAAGTCGCGGGCGGCATCGCCGTCGCGGGTGTAGATCGCAACGCCGTTGCCGTATTCGTGCTTCATCGGCAGGGAAAGCGCATCCTCGTAGTTCCTGGCGCGAACGACCGAGAGAACCGGCCCGAAGATTTCCGTCTTGTAGATGTCCATGTCCGGGGTAACGTTGTCGAACAGGCAGCCGCCGACGAAATAGCCGTCCTCATAGCCTTGCAGCTTGAAATCGCGGCCGTCGACGACGAGCTTGGCGCCCTGGGCGACACCGCTGTCGATCAGCGACTTGATGCGGGCCTGAGCTTCCTTGGTGACGACCGGACCCATGTCGGCCTTGTCATCGGTATAGGGACCGATGCGCAGCGCTTCCACCATCGGCGTCAGCTTTTCGATCAGGCGGTTGGCGGTTTCCTCGCCGACTGGAACGGCAACCGAGATCGCCATGCAGCGTTCGCCCGCGGAGCCGTAACCGGCGCCCATCAGGGCGTTGGCAGCCTGATCCAGGTCGGCATCCGGCATGATAATCATGTGGTTCTTGGCGCCGCCGAAGCACTGGGCACGCTTGCCGTTCATGGCAGCGGTGCCGTAGACGTAGCGGGCAATCGGGGTCGAGCCGACGAAGGAGACTGCGCTGATTTCCGGGTGGGTCAGGATCGCATCGACCGCGCCCTTGTCGCCGTTGACGACGTTCAGGATGCCGGCGGGAAGACCGGCTTCGATCATCAGTTCGGCAAGGCGGATTGGAACGGAGGGATCACGCTCGGAGGGCTTGAGGATGAAGGCATTGCCGCAGGCGATTGCGGGAGCGAACATCCACATCGGGATCATTGCCGGGAAGTTGAACGGGGTGATGCCCGCGCCGATACCGACCGCCTGGCGGATCGAGTACATGTCGATGTTCGGGCCGGCGCCTTCGGTGAATTCGCTCTTGGAGAGGTGCGGGATGCCGATGACGAATTCGCAGACCTCAAGCCCGCGGATGATGTCGCCCTTGGAATCCTCGACCGTCTTGCCATGCTCCTTCGAGAGCATTTCGGCCAGTTCGTTCATGTTCTTGTTCAGGAGTTCAACGAACTTCATGAACACGCGGGCGCGGCGCTGCGGGTTGGTTGCGGCCCAGGCGGGCTGCGCAGCCTTGGCGTTCTGCACGGCGGCGTCAAGCTCGGCGTCGGTCGCAAGCGCGACCTGCGCCTGGATCTCTCCGGTTGCCGGGTTGTAGACGGGCGATGTGCGTCCGCTGGTGCCGGCGACGTGCTTGCCGCCGATGAAATGACCGATCTCACGCATGGATGAACCTCCTCAGGGGTCTTTTTGTGATGGCGCAGCTTCCCACTTCGATTTGCGCAAGGCAATGATCTGGATTACAGAACCGTTGTGCATTTTTCGACATAAGGGACAGGAAATGAACTGGGACGATGTGCGCATGTTCCTTGCCGTGGCCCGCTCCGGACAGATCCTTGCGGCGTCACGACGGCTCGGGGTCAACCATGCGACTCTGTCGCGCCGGATCACGGCGCTCGAGGAGTCCCTGCAGACCCGCCTGCTCATCCGCCGCACCAATGGCTGCGAACTGACGCCTGAGGGCGAGGTCTTCAGCCGCGCCGCAGAGCGCATGGAAACGGAGATGCTGGCGGCGCAATCGGATATCGGCCGCGTCGACAGCGCGGTCGCCGGCACGGTGCGCATCGGCGCTCCGGACGGTTTCGGCGTCGCCTTCCTCGCCTCCCGTCTCGGCGCGCTGACCCGGCGTTATCCGGCGCTCAAGATCCAGCTCGTGCCGGTGCCGCGCGCCTTCTCGCTTTCCCAGCGCGAGGCCGATATCGCCATCACCATCGAGCGGCCGGAACAGGGACGGCTCATCTCCTCGAAACTCACAGACTACACGCTCGGGCTGTACGCCTCGCGGAGCTACCTTGCGGAAGCCGGCATGCCCGAAGCCGTCGAGGTCCTGCGGGAACACCGGCTGATCGGTCATGTGGACGATCTCGTCTACTCGGCCTCGCTTGCCTATTCCGGCGAAGTGATGCGTGGCTGGGATTCCAGCTTCGAGATTTCGTCGGCGATCGGCCAGACAGAGGCCGTGCGCGCCGGCTTCGGCATCGGCATCCTGCATGATTACATCGCGCGGCAGCACGACGAACTCGTGCGCGTGTTGCCCGAAATCGTCATCCGCCGCGCCTACTGGACCACCTATCACGAAAGCGCCCGCGAACTGGTGCGCGTGCGCACCGTCGTCTCCTTCCTGCAGGAACTCATCGACGAGAACCGGCAGATCTTCGTTTGAGATTACCGGCAGGTCAGGGTGATCGCCTGCGGCACGACCAGCCCGCCGAAATAGGCCAGATCCGGTCTTTCGACGACAGAATAGGCGCAGTGCCCCTCGCCGCCCCGGATCAGCACCGGCCTGTCCTCGGCCAGCCGGAAGGCGACGGTATAATCCCGATCCCGCTGTATCAGCGTCAGGCTTTGCCCTGCTTTCATTGCCACAGGCGCTTCCAGCCGGAAGCCGAAGGTGACGGACACGCTGCCGGTCGCAACCGACGCATGGAAGGCGTCAGGCTCCCCCATCTCCAGCAGCTCGCCCCCGAAAGCCAGCTCCGTCAGAAAATGGGTCGCGCCAAGATCCTCCGTCAAAGCCTGCCGCATCTCGTCGGCCTCGCCGCCATCGAACATGCCGTCGCCGTCATGGTCGAAACGGGCGAACAGCCGAGCACTGTACTTCTCGTCAAAGGCAAGGCTCTCGGCAACTGCAATCAGCCGGCCTTCCCGGATATCGAACAGGACCCGCGTGGTGACGGCGATGTCGGGATGTGCAGACGCGGGAAGCGCTGATCCCAGCAGCATCAAGCAACCGGCGGCAAGTGAAAGTGCGCGGGACGATGGGGTCATCTTCCCCCTCTCCCGCGGTCGAGCTGTTCGAGTACCGGTTCGAAACCGGCGAAATCCCCCGTCACGGCGAAATCGGGGAACGGGGGAGGCTCCAGACCGTCCTGCCTGTTGGCCAGATGCGCGCCGCCATAGAGAAAGCCGATAGCGATCAGCCAGCTTGCGAAGATCCGCCCCCCGATCATCGCCCAGGCTTGATGCAAGGCGGCGGCGAGAAGCGCCATGCCGGTAACGATCCAGATCTCCGTCGCCAATGCCAAAGGCAGATAGCTTCGGGCATGCAGGGTTACGTCGCCAAGCAGTCCGGCAATCGCCAGCACAGCGCCGGTCGGAACCAAAAGAGGCAGGGCCAGCCATGGCCGGATGCTACGCGAAAGAACCAGAGGCAGGCCGATCAGCAGGCAGGCTATGGGGCCGGCAAGAAACATGTTGGCCGCGGCCCCCGGCACCGGCGCCATCAGTTCATAGAATTTCTCTCGGAAGACGAAACCGAGAGCCACGCCGGCAAGGAGGAGCACGATTGCCGAAGCCAACACCTTGCGCGGCAGCTGTCCGATCAGGATGCCGAGACCCAGAAGCGGCAGCAGGCGCTCGGCGGTAAAGACGGAGGCAAGCGGCCAGTCGGCATAATCACCCGGCGACTTCAGAAGGAAGGATAACAAGATGACACTCCCTCCCCCGACGGCCAACACAAGGGCCGGCCAGAGCGGGAGGGAAGAAACACCGGATGACGACGCGATGCGCACTGTTTCAGGCGACGAGGAAATAGACGCCGCCGAGGCCGATCAGTCCACCGAGGGCACGGGAAAGCTCCCCGCCCCTGAAACGCTGGAAGGCAAGACCGACGGAAATGCCGAACAGGTGGATAAGGCCGGTCGCGACCACGAAGCCGATGGCATAATCCGCCGGATCTGTGGCCGTCGGCAGTTCGGCGCCGTGGGCATAGCCGTGGAAAATGGCGAAGACGCCGATCACCAACACGGCCAGCCATTCCGGCGGACGCCAGACGAAGGCAATCGCGGCACCTAAAACGATGATCGAAAGGGCGATGCCGCTTTCCACCGCCGGCAGCGGCACACCGGCGATGCCCAGCATGCCGCCAATGACCATGATGAGCGGAAAAGCGATCGGCAGGCTCCAGACGGACCGCCCGCCCATCTGCGCACCCCAGAGACCGACGCAGAACATGGCAAGCAGGTGATCGGCACCGGAAAGCGGATGCTCGAAACCATGAAGGAAACCACCCGTCTCCCCCTGCAGGATATGCGCTTCGGCGACGGCCGGAAGCACGAGCGAAGCGGCAAACCCGAGAAGGGCCGGAACGGCGAGGGCTCGCGGCATCTTCGGAAACAGCATGGTCAAAATCTCCAAAATCGAAAACCGGTATGAGGCAATAAGGTCGCCCGCAAAGGTGGCAAAACGGACATGGGCTCACAATCGCGCCGTCTTGTCGCGAAGGCAAGGTTCCGTCCTTACTGGCAGCGCCTGACCGGTCGGACTATATCCGAATCGCCGAAGATTGTAGATGGGTCTGTGTCGCAAGCATGGCGGATCGATCCGTCCATAACGATCCGCATGACGCCTCCGGAGCAATCTGATGATCCGTTCTTTCCTGTCATCCCGCCGCGTGCCTGCCATCCGGTTGCCTGTCGTGCCGCCGGCAGAGTCGGCACTCGTTCCCTTCCTCACGCGAATCCGGGCTGCGTCGGCTGTCGTTCTGGTGCTGCTTGCCGCGGCCGCCTTTTCCTCCCCCGCCACCGCCCATGATCTCGGCGGCCCCATGGGCGGCTTCGGCAGCGGCTTCGGTCATCCACTTGCGGGTTTCGATCACTTCCTCGCCATGCTGGCGGTCGGCCTGTGGGGCGCACAGATGGGCGGTCGCTCGGTGTGGACGCTGCCCGCCACCTTTCCGCTCATCATGTGCGTCGGCGGTATTGCCGGCATGTTCGGCCTTTTGCCGGACGAAGCGATCAGGATCGCCATCGCCGTCTCGCTGATGGTGCTCGGTGGCGTCATCGCCGCCGGCTGGCGCGCGCCCGAATGGGCAGCGCTGGTGATCGTCGCCCTGTTCGCCATCTTTCACGGCTACCCGCACGGTCAGGCGACGCTCCGGGCCGCCGATCCCGCAGCGTTTACCGTCGGTTTCGTGGTATCGACCGGCGTCATCCACATCCTCGGCATCGGCGTCGGCTATGGCCTGAAAGGCATCTGGAGGGGCAATCTGGTGCGCGCCCTCGGCGGCGTCATCGCCGTCTGCGGGGTTTATTTTCTGTTCAAGTAGGCGATGAAATCCCACGCAAACGGACTTTCAGACTGCCGGCAATATCCCTGCCTGCATTGTCGATAACAGAAGCACGGAATTTTCCATCTCGTCACTCCTGTGCTCGTCACAGGAATCCAGCCAGCCCAAGTCGTTGGGCTGAAAGGTCTTTTGACCCGACCGACGTCGGGTCGCTGGATGCCTGTGACAAGCACAGGCATGACGGAAGGATGACTTACGCCCACCGGAACCGGTAGCTTCACTTCGTCGGCGCCCTAAGGCCTGCCGCAACGGCAGGCCCTTGTTCGGCGTTAGCGCAATCTTGCGCACGCCTCCGCAATACGCTTCAGCGCCTCGACAAGTTCGCTTTCCGCGCTCGCATAGGAAATACGGAAGAAGGGCGAGAGACCGAAGGCAGAACCCGGCACCACCGCGACATTGGCGTCTTCCAGCAGATAGGCGCAGAAATCGGCGTCGGTCGAAATCAGCTTGCCGCCCGGCGTGGTCTTGCCGAGAACGCCGGCGCAGCCGGAGAAGGTGTAGAAGGCGCCTTCCGGCACCCGGCAATCCAGCCCTTCGACGGCGTTCAGGCCGGCGACCACGAGGTTGCGGCGACGCTGGAAGCTCGCCTTGCGCTCGGCAAGAAAATCCTGCGGGCCGTTCAGCGCCGCAACGCTTGCCGCCTGGCTGACCGAGGACGGGCAGGACGTCGCCTGGCTCTGCACCACGGCCATCGCCTTGATGAGATCGCGCGGGCCGCCGGCATAACCGATGCGCCAACCGGTCATGGCATAGGCCTTGGACACGCCGTTGACGGTGAGGATGCGGTTCTTCAGACGCGTTTCGATGGCGGCCGGGGTGACGAAGCGGAAATCGTCGTAGACGATGTGTTCGTACATGTCGTCGACCAGCAGCCAGACATGCGGATGGCGCAACAGGACATCGAGCAGCGGCCGGTAATCCTCCTCGCGATAGGCCGCGCCCGACGGGTTCGACGGCGAATTCAGGATCAGCCAGCGGGTCTTCGGCGTGATCGCCGCTTCCAACTGTTCGGCCTTAAGACGAAAGCCGGCCGTAGCATCGCAGGCGATCAGAACCGGCTTGCCCTCGGCGATTTGCACGATATCGGAATAGGATGTCCAGTAGGGTGTCGGGATGACAACCTCGTCACCCGGGTTGAGCGTCGCCATCAGCGCGTTGAAGAGGATCTGCTTGGCGCCGGTCGCGACCGTGATCTCGTCCAGCGCGTAGTCGATGCCGTTCTCACGGCTGAACTTGTCGCGGATCGCCGCCTTCAGTTCCGGCGTGCCGTCGAGAGCGGTGTACTTGGTCTGGCCGGCCTGCATGGCCTTCCAAGCGGCTTCCTTGATATGGTCGGGCGTATCGAAATCCGGCTCGCCGGCTCCGAGGATGATGACCGGCCTACCTTCGCGCTTCAGGCTTTGAGCCTTGGCGCCGATCTTCAGGATTTCCGAAACGCCGATGGACGAAATACGCGAAGCCGGCTGGAATGCAGCCTCCTCGACCCTGGTGTTGATGCTCATTGCACAGTCCTCGTTACCTGATAGCCGCCCTTGCGGGCATTCATTGATCCTGTGAGCTAACCGAAACGGACCGTGCCGAGGCTGCCCGGCGATGTCAGGGCTTTCAGCCCTGCCGCCATGTCCTTGATCTTTGCGTCCGTGTAGAGATCGTAGTAGCTCTGGTTCTTGCGGCCGATTGCGTGTTCGGCGCTGAAGCTACCGGCGAAATCGCCGACTGCGATGGTGAAGACCCAGTCACGCAGCCGCGTCTCGAATTCCTTGTCGGTCGCGGCAGAACCGTCCTTCGGCACGACGAGATTGAAGTGCACGCCGCCGTCGCCGATATGGCCGAAATCGCAGATCGTCACCTCCGGGAAGGCGGAGGGCATCTCGGCCTTTATGCGGTCGCAGAAGGCCATGATGTCGCCGCGGCGGAAGGAGAGGTCGAAAGCGATCAGCTTGCCGGAATGCTTGACGCCCTCTGACAGCGCATGGCGAAGCGCCCACATCTCATGCGCCGGGCCGACAAAGGCGTCGGCGAGCGGCGCATCGTCGCTTTCCCAGATTTCGGCGAGAACCGTTTCGAGAACGGCGTCCAGCGACTGCTCGCCCTCGCGCGGCTCCCAGGTGCGGGATATCTCGCAGAGGATCACATAGTCGGGAATGACACCGCCCTGGAACGGATTGCGCAGTGACGGCACATGATCGAGGGCGGCGGCGACCGCGTTTTTCGACATGCCTTCGAAGGCTGAGAGATAGGCGCCGAGCCGCTGCTCCATCGCCCGCAGCAACGGCATGACCTGCACGCCGCTTGCCGGCACGAGATAGGCGGTCGCGACCTGCCTTGGCAGCGCTTCGAGGTTCAGCACACATTCGGTGATGATGCCGAAAGCGCCTGATGTGCCGATAAAGACCTGTTTCCAGTCCACGCCGGTATTGTTCTTGCGCAGGTCGCAGTTGAGGTCGAGAATAGTGCCTGCCCCGTCGGCCAGCACGACCTTCACGCCGAGCGTGTTGCGCCTGACATCGCCGTATTTCAGGAAGCGGGAGCCGCCCGTATTGGTCGACAACATTCCGCCGATGCGCGGGTCGGCTCCGAGATCGATCGGGAAGAACAACCCATGCTGCTCAAGCCGCTGGTTGACGTCGGAAAGCCGGAAGCCGGCATCGAGGGTCAGCGAGCGATTGTCGAGATCGAGATCGAAGCGCTGCACCATCCGGTCGAGGCTCAGAACAGCCTGCGTGCCCGAACTATCCGGCGTCGACCCCGAGACGAGGCCGGTATTGCCGGATTGCGGGATCAGCGCGATGCCGTTTTTCACGCAATAGGCAACGACCGCAGAGACCTCTTCCGTGCTTGCCGGTCGAAGCACCAGGGCGGCGACGCCCTCGTCGTACCGCGCGCCGGTCTGGTAGGCCAGCATGGCGGCGGGATCGCTGACGACACCTTTCTCGCCAAGGATCTTCTCAAGCGCCGAAACATGCTCCCGGTCGATCATCGTCTTGCTTTTACTCCGCTGCCTGCAGGGCCGAGAGAGCGCGACGGCAATAGTCGATCGACGCCTGCTCGATGCCCGCGTAATGGTCGAACTCGTTCAGCACCTTGGCGCCGAGATCGGTTTCGAAACGCTGCTGGTTCGGGCTCGCCACGAAATCCTGGGTCGCGTCGTCACCGAGGTTGGACTGGAAGATACCCGCAGCGCTGACCGGCAGGAAGTCTTCGTAGACAATCGGGTCGAACTGCACGAGGCCATCCGCAATCAGGCTGTCGAGGGTGGCGGAGGCGTCCGCCTTGGCCTTGCGGCCCTTTTCCGTCAGCGAATAGGCAAAGTAACCGAGCCCTTCGGCGCGGATCGCTTCCCAGGTATCGGGGAACGGCACAAAGGCTTCGGCGAGCGCCTTTTCGTATTCGGCGGCATTCGAACCGTCGGCGGCCGGGCGAACAATCTTGCGGGAGGCGTTCAACAGGTCGTCGTAGAGCGCACGGCCCTTCGGGGTGAGCGCAATGCCGCGCTGTTCGATCTCGCCGAAGCGGGCGGTGTGCGAGCCTTCCTTCCACTCGCCGGCCTCGCCTTCGAACAGAACCGGCTCGTTGAGAGCCTTGAACGAGGTCTGGCGCAGCAAGATCGCGCATTTTCGGGTTGGCGGCCCCTCGACGACAGCCTTCGGCGCGATGCCGTAGTCCGGCATACGGGCCTGCACGAGATCGATATCCAGCGTGCGCGGCGTCAGGTGGTTGATGTGCGGCCCCTTGAAGGACACCACGTCGGCAATCAGGCGATGGGCGGCGTGAAGGCGGTCATACATTTCGGCACTGACGCGCGCCTTGTCGTGCCAGCGGAAGGTTTCGAGCGCTTCCGAGACGAACCGCTCTGCGTCAGTACGGTCGAGGCCGCCCTGCTTCTCCGCCTTTTCCGTCAGCTCGATGGCGCCGCGCGTGAAGATCTGCCGCGTGGCAAGCGTTGCCTCAGCCTCGACGCGAAGCTTTTCGTCGGCGATCAGGTCGAGCCGCAGGAGCGAGGTGAAGACGCGGAAGGGGTTCTTCTTGAGGCTCGCATCACCGACCGGGCGAAACGCGGTCGAATGGACAGGAACGCCTGCCGTCGACAGGTCGTAATAGCCGACCGGATACATGCCCATGACGGCAAAGACCCGGCGCATCATGGCAAGCTCCGCCGGCGTGCCGAGACGGATCGCACCGTGCCGCTCCTCGGAAATGCGGTCGAGGCTATCGGTCTCTTCCAGACGCTCCTTCAGCTTCCGATCGGCGGCGAGCGTCTCGTCATTGACCTTGGCCACCAGTTCCATCAGCGTGCCATAGGCCGGGACCTCGTTGCGGTACATGGCGGACATGGCGGCGGAAAACATCGAGCGGATGTCATCGCTCGAAACGAAAGCGGACTGGGTCATCTGGGCGGCTCCACGAAATACGGCTGGATCATTCGTAAAATGGCTTATACCCTCACGGAATTCCAAATGATGCTGACGAATGTCAATGACTTGATGCGAAAACCGAATGACTCTGAGCCGCCGCACCATCCCCGACGCCACCACGCTGCAGGCCTTCGAATGCGTTGCCCGCCATGGCAGCGTAACCCAGGCCGCCAATGAGTTGAACCTGACCCAAAGCGCGGTGAGCCGGCAGGTCAAGGATCTCGAAACACAGCTCGGGCTCCTGCTGTTCGACCGGGTGCGCCAGCGGGTGGTACTTTCCAGCGACGGCCAGCGCCTGCTGCCGCAGGTGCGCAAGATCCTGCAGCAGACCGAGGAAATGATGCTGAGAGCCATGGCGTCGGCGCAATCGGAGCATCAGCTTTCCATCGCCACACTCCCGACCTTCGGCAGCCGCTGGCTCATTCCGCGGCTCTCGGATTTCGCAAGGCGCTATCCCGGCAAGAGCCTGAACATCGAATCTCGGTCCTCCCCCTTCGACTTCGAGGAAGAGGACTTCGATATCGCCATCCACTACGGCCAGCCGGTCTGGGCGCGGGCCACCTGCCACTTCCTGTGCAGCGAGTGGATCGTTCCGGTGGCCAGCCCCGCCATGCTCGACGGGATCGGGGACGACGATCTCAAGCACCTGCGCCACCGGCCGCTGCTTCATCTCGCCACCCGGCCGAAACTCTGGGCGGAATGGTCGCTCGCCAATGACATCGAACTGGAAAGCCCCTATCGCGGCAATCGCTTCGACCAGTTCGCCATGATTATCGAGGCCGCGGCCGCCGGCCTCGGCTATGCGCTCGTGCCCCGCTACCTGATCGAGCAGGAACTCGCCGACGGACGTCTCAGGATCGTCATCGACCGCCCGATGAAGACAGACAACGCCTATTTCCTCGTATTGCCGGAGGGACGGATGAAGAAGCCGGCAAGCCTCGACTTCTGCAACTGGATGCTTGAACAGGTCAATAACATCGAAAGGGGCTCGCCGGGCGACGGCCCGACCTGAACCGGGCCAAGGCGGTCAGCGGTCGGGCGTAGCGCTCGCTTCTTCCGGTTTTGCCGCAGGCTTCCACATCGAGGGACCGGCATAGGGATCGGCAAGCGCCGCATCCGGACGGCTCACCGGATACTTGATGCTCGAAATGCTGGCCGCCATCTTGTTCGCACCGTTCTTCTTGAGAAGTGCGCGGAAGCTCGGATGCATGCCGCCGTCCACATAGGCGAAGACGGCTGACGATTTCGCCGAAGTCATGGCGATCTCGACCTTTTTGTTCTCCACTTCAAGCCTGGCCATCAGCCCCGGATCGGCAGTCGAGATTGCCGGCGGACAGGCGGCCAGCGGATCGCTCGGTTCGCCGCCTTCGAATTCCGTATTGAAGACATAGCGCCGGCCACAGGCGGAAACCTTGGGCTGCCGCCGGGTAAATTCGAAGCTGTCATAGCCTTCCTTCAGCGTGCGCCAGAACGGCATGCTGGGATCATCCCTGTGCAGCGCCATATTCTCCGCCGTCATGCGGAAGGGATAGGCCTGCACCTGGAAACGCTCCTGCCCGCCGGCCAGCGCCTTCTGTACGATGGCATAGATCTCGCCGACACCCTGGTCGGTCATCGCATAGCAGCCGGCAGAGGAACAGGCCCCATGCACCATCAGGGCATCCCCGGTATAGCCGAGCGCCGATTCAAGCCTGTTGGGATAGCCGAGGTTGAAGGACGCGTAATACTGGGAATTCGGGTTCAGCATGCCGGCGGAGACATGGTAGAAACCCTCCGGCGCCTGACGGTCGCCGCTCGTCATCTTCGGCCCGAGTTTCCCCGACCAACGGCACATCGGATAGGTCTTGAACAAGGCATACTGGCCGCTGGCATCGACCTTCCAGACTTCCAACTCGCTTTCCTGCTTGAAGATGCGTACCAGAACGGGGCTCGTCGGCGACATCTTCTTCTTCTTCATTTCGGCAATCGTCTTGCTCGAAAGCTGGGGCGCGGATTTCGACAGATCGTCGAGACCGTCCGCCATGCAGCCGGACAGCAGGACTGCGACCGTGGCGGCCACGGCCGACCTCACCGCCACCCTTTTGAGGGCCGCGACGGGGAAATGGAATGAAGCAGTCGATAACATCATCACTATCCAATGAAAGCCGTTTGCAGCATCGGACCGATCGAATACCGGACGACCGCGATACGGATGTCACTCCGGACAAGGGTCGTACAGTTGGATTAATTGCCCGTTAACCAGCGACGCCGTCCCGCCCGACATGCGTGGACAGGATCTAAAACCTGCCGCCGCAGCATGCGCAAGTGCCTGTTTCTGCAAGCATGGCCGGAGCCGATCACATATCCGTCAGATCGGCCCCGATGCGTTTCCGTCGTCAGCGGATCGGACGCAGCAGACGCAGGGCGTTCATCGTCACCAGCACGGTTGCTCCCGTATCGGCCAGGATCGCCGGCCACAAACCCGTTATACCGAGGATCGTCGTCACCAGGAAGACCGCCTTCAGACCGAGCGAAATGGCGATGTTCTGGACGATATTCTTCATCGTCCGCTTCGACAGCGCCACCATCTTCGCGACATCGCCGACACGGCCGTGCAGGATCGCCGCATCCGCGGTCTCAAGCGCGACATCGGTGCCGCCGCCCATGGCGATACCGACATTGGCCGCCGCAAGCGCCGGGGCATCGTTGATGCCGTCTCCGACCTTGCCGACCACGAAGCCTTCCTTCTGCAGCTCGCCGACGATGCGCTGTTTGTCCTCGGGCATCAGTTCGGCGCGGACGTCGATGCCGAGCTCGGCGCCGATGGCATTCGCTGTGCGCCGATTGTCGCCGGTCAGCATGATCGTCTTGACGCCGGCGTCGGCCAGCGCCTTCAGCCCCTCGACCGCATCCGCCCGCGGTTCGTCGCGCATGGCGACGAGGCCGATGAGCTCGCCGCCGTTGACAAGCGCCGAGACGGTCTTGCCTTCGTCGTTAAGGGTCGAGATCGCCTGCAACTGCTCATCCGGAATGGTCACCATTTCGGCTGCCGCCTTCGGCGAACCGAAGAAGATTTCCACGCCATCGACCGTGGCGGAAACCCCCTTGCCGCCATGGGCCCTGGCATCGGAGGCCGGAGGAATGTCGACATCATCGGCTGTCGCCCTTTCCAGCACGGCAAGCGCGAGAGGATGGCTCGACCCGATTTCGAGAGCGGCGGCCAGTCGGATCACTTCAGCGGCGGACCTGCCGATAGCCACGACGTCGGTCACCTTCGGCTTGCCCTCGGTAAGCGTGCCGGTCTTGTCCAGGGCCACGGCCGTCAGCCGGCCTAGACCTTCCAGAACCGCGCCACCCTTCATCAACAGGCCGCGACGGGCGCCGGCGGAAAGCGATGCGGCAATCGCGGCGGGCGTGGAAATCACCAGCGCACAGGGGCAGCCGATCAACAGGATGGCGAGGCCCTTGTAGATCCATTCATTCCAATCGGCACCGGCAAAAAGCGGCGGCAGGATGGCGACCAAAGCCGCGACCACCACGACACCCGGGGTATAGTAACGCGAGAAGCGGTCGATGAAACGCTCGGTCGGGGCCTTCGATTCCTGGGCTTCCTCGACCAGCCTGACCACACGGGCGATGGTGTTGTCGGCGGCCGCCGCGGTCACGCGGACCCTCAGCGCCGCATCGCCATTGACGGTGCCGGCAAAGACGCTGTCATCGACACCCTTGCGCACGGGCACGCTCTCGCCGGTCACCGGAGCTTCGTCGATCGGGCTTTCGCCCGAGAGGATAAGGCCGTCGGCGGAAATGCGGTCGCCGGGGCGAACGAGGATGACCGAGCCGACGCCGAGCGATTCGGCGGGGACTTCACGGGTCTTGCCGTTTTCCTCCAGCAACGCGGTCTTCGGCACGAGTTCGGTCAACGCATTGATGCTGGCGCGCGCCCTGCCGGCGGCAACGCCTTCCAGCAGTTCGCCGACGAGGAAGAGGAAAACGACAGCCGCCGCCTCCTCGGTCGCATTGATAATCAACGCGCCGACGGCAGCGACGGTCATCAGCATCTCGATAGAGAAAGGCGTTCCGGCAAGCGCCGCCATTACGGCGCGGCGAGCAATCGGCAGCAGACCCACCAGCATCGCCAGGATGAAGGCATAGGCCTCGACTTCAGGGAAAATCAGGCCGGCTGCATAGGCGGCAACCAACGCAAGCCCGGCGAAGATCGTCAGTCGGCCCTTGCCACTGCGCCACCACGGACCATCCGAAGGGCCGTGGTCGTGTCCGTGCAGGCCCTCAATGCCGCTCGTGGCCGGGGAAGCGTTGCCCCTGCGCTCATGATCGCCGCCGGTTTTTTCATGGTCGTGTCCCTCATGATCGTGGTCATGATGATGGCCATGATCGTGGCCGCAACTGGCATGGTCATGGTCATCGTCATGGGTGTGGGTGTGGCCATGGTCATGCGAGCAGGAAGGGCCGTGATCGTGCACGACGGTTTTTTCCTCGGTCGCAGGGATTGGCGTTGCAGGATAACCCAGCCCCTTCACCTTCCGGCCGATGGCCTCGATGTCGCTGGTCGCGTCGTGGCTGACCGTCATCGTCGCTCGCGTCACGGAGACGGAGACATCGGAGACACCCGGCATTCGGCGCACGGCCGTATCGATCTTGGAAGCGCAGGAAGCGCAATCCATGCCTTCTATCTTGAAGCGGGTCTGCTTTGCATTGCTCATCATCGTACCTCATTCCTGTGAGGCACGTTGTAGGACCTCTAGTCACTAGAGGTGCAAGAGGCGTTTGTGAGATATTTCATGGAAAAAACGGGGCAGCATGCAGCGGGCGGGCGCCGACAGAAAGCAAACCGGACAAGCGCCGGCATCGGGTCGCAGGGATATGACGATGGGGGAAAGAAATGGTACGGTTGGTGGGAATCGAACCTACGACCTCAGGTGCCACAAACCTGCGCTCTAACCAACTGAGCTACAACCGCACATCTGACGCGCGAAGCGTCGTGAGGGGTCACATACGGGTACTCGGCTTTTTTTTCAAGCCCTTTCTGCAGCAAAAGCAAAAGGGGTCGGGCATGACCCGACCCCTTGGGTTTCCGATGGGAAAATTCCGGAGCCTCAGGCGGCCTTGAAGGTGGATACGACCTTCTCGACGGCTTCCTTGCCCGGCTTGGCGACGGTTTCGGCAACCTTCTTTGCGGCTTCCTGCATGGCCTTGGCCTGCTCGACCGTGACTTCGGCCTGCTTGCGGATGAAGGAGGTCTGCAGTTCGACGAGTTCGGCGACCGACTTCACGCCCAGCAGCGCTTCCATATGGGAAAGCGACATGTCGGCATTGGTGCGGAGCGCGTCAATGGCCTTGAGGCCGAGTTCGACGGTGCCGGCCTGGGCCGACTGCACAGTGGTCTCGACGGTCTTCGACGCTTCCTCAGCGGCAGCCTTCATCTTGGCGAAGGCTTCCTTCGACTGGGTGGCGCCCTTTTCAGCGAAGTCGCGGAAGCTTTCCGAGAACTTGGAAGGGTCGAAGGCGGAGAAGGAAAAGACGTCCTTGGGAGTAGTAGCAGCCATTTGAGTGATCCTCTGTTTTGAGGCCCGTTTACGGGCTCGAATTCATTCCATAATCCTTATATAACACGTCATATTGTGCACTGCAATATGTTTGTGCGACGCAATATACAATTTCACCGCGTGCCGTTAACCGTATTGGCCGAAAGCGGTGGCGTTCGCTGGACCGAAAGGCCCTGCCTAGGTATTAAAAATCTGTTAATTTGCAGTGCATGCCGGCAATTGCTAAGACAGGTCTCACGATGCCCGCCCAGTATCCGTTCATCGACGTCGCAGTCCACGAGAGCATCCGAGCCCGCTTCGCCCGGGGGGAAGCCCTGGTGGTGTTTGCGCCAGCGCTCGACAAGGTGCTGTGGGCGAACGGCGCCGGCGCGCGCTTCTTCGGCAATGCCTCGATCTATGACTTCATCGAGGATGGTCCCGCCCGCAATGACGTGACCTTCCGGCAGCTTGAAGCCGTCGCCCGGCAGCTTTCGAAAGTCGGCGACAGCCGCCCGCTGCTGGTGCGTGTCGCCTCCGGCTTCCAGCGCGTCCCTGTTTCGGCCTCTGTCGAAATGCTGGAACTGCGCAGAGGCGAGCCGGTCGTACTGCTGGCCGTCCCGCTTGCCGGAAAGACTTCAACGGCAGCCGAGCGCGCCACCGACATGCTCGCCGGCTTCGACGATCCGGATACCCACATGGCCGTGCTCGACGGCGAGGGAGCGGTGGTCGCGGCATCCGCGCATTTCGCCGAACTCGGTGTCACGCCGCATACGGCTCGCATGCTGGTCAACCTTGTTGGCGCCGACCCCCACCACCTCGTCAAGCGGCCGACCCCGACCGGACGCGGCTATCTGCCGGCGGCGATCGGCAAGCTCTCCGACGATCCGGCGCTTCATCTGCTTTTCGTGGTCGAGACCATCCTCGGCACCATGGACCCGACCGACGATTTCGAGGACGATGAGGCCGAAGCGGAGATCGTTGCCGTAACGCAGGAAGCACCTCAGCCTCTCAGCGAGGCCGTGACGGAGGTGGTGACCGAGGCCAAGCCCGCTGCCGGCGAGATCCCGCAGTCCACCGAGATCCAGCCCTCCGCCGGTGCGTTCGCCGACGTTGTCGAGGCCCTCGGCGACATCGAGGAAATCGAGGAAAGCGCCGAGGAACTGGCGGAAGAAACCATCGACTCCTCCGAGGATTTCGAGGTGGAGGCTATGCAACCGGCAGAGGACGACAACGGCCAGCCCGTCCATGCTGAGCGGGAGGTTTATGCATCCGTCGTGGAGACTGCCCGGCCCGAGGATACCGTAACGCCCGAGGTGGATGAACCGGAGCCGGCCGCCGCGTCCGCTGCTTCCACTTCGCGCGCGCAGGCTACGGCACCCGCGGAAGCCGCAACCAACGAGCCGGTAGAAACGCCTGTGGATCGCGGCTTCATCTTCTCGCCTTCCCGGCGGGCGGTGCGTTTCGTCTGGAAGATCGACGCCGAGGGACGCTTCTGCGACGTCTCGGACGAATTTGCCCAGGCGGTCGGTCCGCGGGCAGCCGATATCAACGGCGTCGCCTTTGCCGATCTCGCCGCCCTCTTCAATCTCGACCCGGACGGCAAGATCGCCGAACTTCTGAAGAAGCGCGACACCTGGTCCGGCAAAACGATCCACTGGCCGATCCAGGGCACGACCCTGATGGTGCCGGTCGATCTGGCCGCGCTTCCGACCTATACGCGCAGCCGCGATTTCGACGGTTTCCGCGGTTTCGGCATCGTGCGCTTCGCTGACGCCGTCGAGGACCCCAACCGCACAGGGCTGACCTTCGTCGAGAGCGCCGAGAGGGATCTGCCGGAAGCCGAAGACGGCATGGAGAGCCCTGTTGTGCCTGCGACCGGAGAAACCGCCGGACAGAGCGACGACACCGTGCCGGCCGACATCGTCCCGGCCGCGAACGAAACGGCCACGCTTGCGGAAGAGCCTGAGGTCTCCGTGATCGAGGACACCCTGGCCGATGTCACCGAAGAGCCGGCATACGAGACCGCAGACCTGTTTGCGGTACCGGAAGAGCCCGCCGGCGAGACGTTGCCTCCTGAACCCGAGCAGCCGGCTCCGGTTCTTGAGACGCCCGCGCACGAACCGCCGGCGCTGCAGATTTCGGAAACGCCCAACCGGCGCCATTCGGACAAGGTGGTGCAGCTTGAGGAGCGCCGCAGCCGGGAGCGCGACGGGCTCACGGCCGGAGAACAGGCTGCCTTCGAGGAAATCGCCCGCAAGCTCGATCCGCTCGGCCTCAGGCTCCGCCGGGATGGCGCCCCTGCCGCCGCCACGGCAGAGACCGAAGCGGCGAGCACGGAAACGCCGACCGCAAAGTCCGCCGAAGCCGTTTCGTCTGTCTCCGAGCCCCTGACATCGTTGCCCGAATCCAGGGACGAACCCTCCATCGAAGTGCCGCAGCCGGCGAAGGAAGCGTCCGTCGTACGGTTGAAGCGCGACAACAGCCTGACGGGTGACATCATCGACCTGATGCCGGTCGCGCTGCTTGTCCATGTCGGCGACCGGCTCATTCACGCCAATCCGGAATTCCTGAACCTAACCGGCTATGCTTCACTCGACGAGTTGAATGCGACCGGCGGTCTCGATGCGCTGATCCAGCGACAGGATCTCGAACAGGCAGGCGACGAGGCCGGACAGGTGGTCGTGGTCCGCGCCGACGACCGGCTGGTTCCGGTGACGGCACGGCTGCAATCGGTGAAATTCGACGATGCCAGCGCGCTGATGCTGGCGCTGGTGCCGTCGGCGGCGGAAAGTGGAGGCCGGGAACCGGTTGAACCGATGGCCGCCGAGCAGCCGCAAGGCCAGCAGGCGGTGGCCGAACATCTCGCCCACCTGCAGGTCGAAGTCGACGAACTCCGCTCTATCCTCGAAACCGCGACCGACGGCGTGGTGATCCTCGGCGCGGATGGCGATATCCGCTCGATGAACCGGGCGGCAAGCGCCCTCTTCAATTATGACGAGGAGGAGACCCGCGGAAAGCCCTTCGTCATGCTCTTTGCCCATGAGAGCCAGAAGTCCATCCTCGACTATCTCGGCGGTCTCTCAGGCCATGGGGTTGCAAGCGTGCTGAATGACGGCCGCGAAGTGATCGGCCGCGAGGCGTCCGGCGGCTTCCTGCCGCTCTTCATGACCATCGGTCGTCTCACGAGTTCCAACGGCTATTGCGCTGTAATCCGCGACATCACCCAGTGGAAACGGACGGAAGAAGACCTGCGCAGCGCCAAGCGCGCCGCCGAGACAGCGAGCGCCCACAAGACCGACTTCCTGGCGCGCGTCAGCCATGAGATCCGCACGCCCCTCAACGCGATCATCGGTTTCGCCGACATGATGGCCAACGAGCATTTCGGCCCGGTCGGCCATCCGCGCTACAACGAATATGCCAACGACATCGTCCGTTCCGGCCGGCATGTGCTCGACATCGTCAACGACCTTCTCGACATCTCCAAGATCGAGGCTGGCGAGATGGATCTCGACTTCACCGCCGTCGGTCTCAACGAGACGGTTTCGGCGGCGGTGGCGATCGTCCAGCCCCAGGCCAACAGCCAGCGGGTCATCATCCGCACGGCGCTTTCGCAATCGGTGCCGAACGTTGTCGCCGACCTGCGCTCGATCAAGCAGATCGTTCTCAACATCCTGGCGAATGCCATCCGCTTCACCCCGTCCGGCGGCCAGATCATCGTATCGACGGCCTACGAGGCGAACGGCAGTGTGGTGCTGCGGATCCGCGATACCGGCATAGGCATGACCCGGTCGGAGTTGGAACAGGCCATGAAGCCTTTCCGCCAGGTTTCCGCCGGCGCGCGCAATCGCGGCGACGGCACCGGCCTCGGCCTGCCGCTCACCAAGGCCATGGTCGACGCCAACCGCGCGAACTTCTCGATATCCTCGGCGCCGAACGAGGGTACGCTGGTCGAGATCAGCTTCCCGTCGCCGCGCGTCCTCGCTGGCTGAGAACACCGCTTCCCGATGTCCAGCGACCTGGGTTTCGGGGAAGCGCCATGACGCAATTTCCGGTTTTCCGCTGAAATGGATGTGGAGCGGCGGGCTCCGCCGGGGCCGGGAGGAAGCCCGTGCCCGCCACTCCACCTTCGCCGTCATTGCGCGGCAATGAACGTGGGTTACGCCGCTATCTGATACCCACTGCCGCCGCAGACGGCTTGAACCTGTTGCAATATGTTCCGGCTTGCCGGGTCACCACGTTTCCGGATCGGCCGCCACGGAAGATCCGTAGCAATCCCGCTCAAGCGCTTGCCGCGCTTTCGCCTGTTGCTGCTGGGCGATCATGCCGCCCGCCGTGGATGCGACCTGGGAAGCGATGGCACCTCCGCGCCCACCGAAACCAACGAATCCACCGGCCATACCAAGCATGTTGCCCGCCATCGCCGAATTCATCTCTCGCTTCAGGGCAGCCTCGCAATCGGCCTCACGCCCCGTTGGGGGATTGGCGGTTTGCGCCATCTGTCTTGAAGCGGACGGCATCTCCGACGGCTTGGGCTTGGCCTGTTTGGCGGCGGGCCGATTGAGGGTCGCTGGCTCGATCGCTGCCGGATCGCCGCCGGCAGATTGCGTCTGACTGCAGCCCGCGACGCAGGCAAGCAGAAGAACGACGGCGCGCCTTCTCAAGATCGCCTCCGGATGCGCGACCGGCGCGTGCTACGAAATTCGAGGCATCGCAGCAGCATGGCAAGAATGAATGCAGGCATGTCTTTCCTCCTTGATGAGACAGGATTCTGCAGAAACTGAACCGCGGGCCTCGGACCGGAAGCGCCAAGGGAAGCACTCCCGGCCCACCCGGGTGGGGAATCAGAACAGGACCTGGAAGCGGGCAGCCCCCGAAATCTGCGCATCCAGACCTTCCGTCGCCGCGTGGCCCGACAGCGAAATCACGGCGTTTTCGGTTACCTTCAGGTCGATGTCCGCGCCTGCTCGCACCCAGGTCTCTGCGAATGAGCCGCCGCCGAAATCGAAACCGTAGAGTCCGACGACCTGACCCTGCGCCCGTGGAGCATCTCCTGTCGCATGCACGAGTTCCATCGAACCGCGAAGGGTAACCGCTGAGGTCAGTTCCGTGCGGGAGGCCAGGCCGAGGCGTATTTCATTGGTGGTAACGACCTGCTTGTCGAAGGCGCTGGGGAAAGGCCCGCCGGTTTCGGTATAGCCATCCACCGTCGTGCGGCCCCAGGTGTAGGCGAGATATGGCGAAAAGCCGATTGAAGCCAAGCTGAAGGCATCCTGCCAATCGGCACGCAGACGCAGCACACCGCTGCGCATGTCGGTGTCGCCGTCCGAATAGGCCATGGCGGCGCCGTTGGAATAGCCGCGCTTGATATCGGCGTCCCAGCCGCCGTAAAGGCCCGTCAGGGAGAATAGCACCGGCATGCCATCCGGGCGCCAGTTCATTTCACCGATGGCATACTGCCCGTTGAGTTCAGCGTCGCCGTTGTTCAAGAGATCTTGCTGTGAGCGCAGCACGCCACCGCCAAGACCGATCCGCATGGTGCCGTCGAGCAGATCGCCGCAAAGGCCGGCTTCCGCCAGCGAAACTCCGGTGTCCCGCCCGTCGTCGTAATGGGCGATGTCGCCGTTGGTCCAGCCGCAGACACCGCCTTGCTGCGTCGGGTAGTTCATAAGCGGACGGTGATGGGCGCCGTTCATCGGCACATTGGCCACCATCCGGCCGGCCCAGCCGGCATAACCCGCATCGTAGAGCGTCCTGTTGTATTCGTTGACGTTCATCACGCCGGGCGGCGGCGGCGGACCCGGTTCGCCGCCGGGGCCCGGATCGGGTTCCGGCACAGGCACACGGGCGATGAAGGGGCTTTCGCCTGTGGGGTTGTCATCGTCCCTCATCATGCCGACGATGACCGAGCCATTGTCAGAAACACCGGTTGCTTCCGACAGAATATGGCCGCCGACATCCACGCCGGCCTGCAACAGCCAGTCGCTGACGTAGATCATGCCCGTCTCGCGGGTCCAGCGGAAGGCGTGCTCCAGATAGGTTTCATCGTCATCCGACGTGCCGACGATGATGCTGCCGTCCTTGTTGACAGCCAGCGCCTCACTGGAGGTACCGCCCAGCGTGCCGAGATCCTCCATCTGCGGATTGCTCCCTGGCCCGCCCGTGCCATTCTCTGTCCAACGAAAGGCATGGACACCATAGGGGGTGGAGAGCGTGGACCATCCGACGACCACCCCGTTGTCGCTGACACCGGTTGCCCGCGAATAACTGCCGCCGAGAACGCCCAGGTCTTCGGCACTGGCCGTGCCGTCCGCAATGAGGTTTGCGAGATTCCATCGGATGGCGTGAAAGGTCGCCCCTCCCGGGCCCTCGCCCCATCCGACGGCGAACATGCCGTTGCCGCTGATATCGTCGCCCAGCGTCAGGGCATCGGGCGCCCGGCCGCCCAGCTTGAACATCTGCGGGTTGGCATCCAGCCCGGTCGTCGCACCCTCGACCCATACAAAGGCCCTGACGTCGGAGTGGATTTCCGTCGAGCTCGCCCAGCCGACGATGCGCTTGCCGTCTCTCGATACGCCGCTCGCAGACGAAATCCCGCCGGCATCGATGCCCGCGAAAGTGCCGAGCTTCTCGAACCCGCCGCCCGACGTCCACCGGAAAGCAAAATCATTGGCATCGGCATCCAGAAATGAGCCGACAACGGCGCCATTGTCCGATACGTCGTAGCCGAGCGTCTGGTGATTTTCGATGATCTGGCCGATATCCTGCAGAGTTCCTGTCGTCGCATCGTAGAGAAACGACCGGTAACCGGAATCCGCAGTATAGCCTTCGCCAACGACATATCTGCCATTGCCGCTGACAGCCACCGCGCTGTGCCAGGTGATAGCAGAGGGCAATTCGCGGATATTTTGGAAGAATCCTTCGGAATGAGCTGGCGTCGGCATCACGAGCGCCGTCGATCCCAACAACCCGGCCATCCAGATCTTCCTACTGCGTGCCAGCCGCCGTATCTTATAACTTGTCCGCTTTTGCCCCATGCTTCCGTCTCCGAACACCTGCGATAGTTACTTCAAGGTTTCGGACCTATTGGCCGCAGGTCGTCCGAGCTATCAACGCGGAGAACAGCCATGCATAAGCATTTGCAGAGCCGCATAACTTTTTTGTCCAGACGGTAAAAACGCAAAAAAGGACCATGCCGCGCCAGCAATGCTGGGGCGGCATGGTCCCGTTGCTTCAGTTGTATTTCAGATCTCAGTCCGCTTCACTTTCGCGGCGGTGCTGGCCGGGCGGCACTCCAAAACGGCGGCGATAGGCGCTGATGAAATTCGACAACTGGTTATAGCCAACCATCCAGGCGAGATGCTTCAAGGGAATATCCCGCCTTTCACAGATCATCCTGTGCGCCGTCTTCATGCGGGCGTCCAGAAGCGCCTCGAAAACCGTCATGCCGTAGACATGGCGGAAGCCCTGGTTGAGCCTGCGGGGCGCAAGCCGCACCAACGCGGCAAGCTCATCAAGGCTCGGCGGTGTGCGCAGGTCCGCCATCAGCAGGTGATACGCCTCGCGCACGCGGGCAAGATCGCGCGGCGTGATGGAGGGCTGGACAACAGCGCTTTCGCCCAACCGGTCGAACTGATGCGTCAGCAGTTCGAGCGCCTTGCTCTCGCGCCAGAGCGTCGCCATGTTGCCGCGATAGGGCGGCTGCAGCAGGTCGTGGGCGGCGCGCATCACGGCGCGGTTGATCTCGAACATGTGCAGGATGGGCAACTGGCCATCCTGCAGGGCGTCGCGGATCAGCGGCGGCAGACCGTTGCGGGCCGCCAGATTCTCGAGCGCGTCCGGCTCCAGCATCAGCGTGACGGCGCGCCACTGCTTGCCGGCCTCCAGATGATAGACGATCTCCCGCTCGGCAAGGCTGAGCACGAAGGAGCGTCCCGCCCCCTTCCAGCTCTGCCGCGGATTGCCCTTGGCCTCGATCGCGCCCGCACCATCCAGCATGGCGCCGAAAACGAGGTTGCCGGCCGGAGCATCGCCCTGCGCCCTCAGTTGCCAGGCGTGGGAAGATACGCCCTCGACACGGTAGAGCGCGATACCGGGGCGCACGGGCAGGCGCTCGATGAAGCCGGAAAACGGCCCGTCATCGAATGCTATACGCCCCTCGGAATCGAAATTCCGCGCGTCCCTCGAGGCCGCGGTCTCGGCTATCCACGCCATTTCATCCATTCGAATATTCCCGCTGCAATTCAAAAACAACAATATGCATGATGCATATATACTTTATGAAGGATGGCAGACTGTCAACCTTGCGGATGCATTTTTGCGACAACGGCCTTGCACCATAACCCGGCAATCCGCCTTGTCGACCCGTTCCCTTCCGCGCCGGTTTCCGCTAGATCATGGGGCAAAGGGACCTTGGAATCCATGCCCGTCCGAGAAATCGAACCCGACCGGAGACGCCCGACTTGCCCACGGATGCGCCCGCAGCGCCTCTTGCGAAACACTCTCTCGTGCAGCGAAGGCCCGGCGCCATAGCGTTGGCCGCCATCATCGTGTCAGCCCTGGTCGCCATGCCTGTCGCGGCCATTTTCGTGATCGGGTTTACCGGCGATGGCGGCAACTGGGAGCACATGTTGACGAACGTCGTGCCGCGGGCAGGCCTGCGCACCCTCTGGCTGCTTGCAGCGACAGGCGCCGCGACCGCGATTGTGGGCATCGTCAGCGCATGGCTGGTGGCAACCTGCGAATTCCCATTGCGCCGCGTCCTCTCCTCCGCCCTTGTGCTGCCGCTCGCCATGCCTTCCTATCTCGCGGCCTATGCCTTCGGCGAATTCCTCGATTTTACCGGTCCGGTGCAGAGCACCTACCGGGCGCTATTCGGGTTCCATTCCGTCCGGGACTACAGTTTTCCCGATATCCGCTCGCTCGGCGGCGCCGTTCTGGTAATGTCAGCCGTTCTCTATCCTTACGTGTATCTCTCGTGCCGCTCGATGTTCATGATGCAGGGGCGCGCGGCGGCCGATGTCGCCCGCACGCTGGGCGCCGGCCCCTTCCGGGTCTTCGCCAAGGTGCAGATCCCGATGGCCCGCCCCGCGATCATGGTCGGCCTGACGCTGGTGATGATGGAAACGCTGAACGACATCGGCGCGGTCGAATATCTGGGCGTCAATACGTTGACCTTCTCGATCTACGATACCTGGCTCAACCGCGGCAGCCTGTCGGGGGCAGCACAGATCGCCTGCATCATGCTGGTCTTCGTGGTCGGCCTCCTGGCGCTCGAGCGATGGGCGCGCCGGCAGCAGCGCTTTTCCAGCCACAAGACGACGGCCATCGTCACGGACGCCGTCCGGCTTCATCTGCGGGGTTTCCGCAAATGGGGAGCGACGCTCTTCTGCCTTCTGCCCGTGCTGGTGGGCTTTGCCATTCCTTTCGCCGTACTCGCGGGCTTCGCCCTGCGGCGCCTGGAAAACTTCGCGGAACCGCGCCTGCTGAAAGCGCTCGGCCATTCGGCGATGATCTCGTCCTCGGCTGCTGTCGCGACCGTCGTCCTCGCCTTCGTGCTCGCCTATGCGGCCCGTTCGCATCGCTCGCCGGCGATTTCAGTGGCAAGCCGCGTAGCCTCTCTCGGTTACGGCGTTCCCGGCACCGTGCTCGGCATTGGTGTTCTCATGCCATTGGCATCGCTTGACAATCTCCTCGACGGCGCGATGCGCACATATCTCGGGGTCTCGACCGGGCTTCTGCTTTCCGGCACCGGCTTCGCCATCGTCTATGCGGCGACCGTCCGCTTCCTGACGATGGCGGAAGGCACCATCGATGCCGGCTTCCACAAGCTTTCGCCGCATCTCGACATGGCTTCCCGCACGCTCGGGCGGAACGGCTTCCAGACCTTTCGCGAGGTGCTGCTGCCCAATATGCGTCCGGCGGTCCTGACGGCGGCGCTGCTCGTCTTCATCGAAACCCTGAAGGAGCTGTCCGCAACCATCCTGCTGCGTCCCTTTAACTTCAATACGCTCGCAACCCTCGTCTATGAAGACGCATCCCGCTCCAAGGTGCAGGACGCCTCGGTCGCCGCGATCATCATCATTCTCGCCGGGCTCATTCCGGTCATCATGGTGTCGCGCTCACTCGACAAGAGCCGCTGAAGGGCAATCCCCAGCCCATCCGGACAAGAAAAAAGGGCGGTCTCGACCGCCCTGAAGTTATGCTGTTCAACTGGAGTCGAGTCGATCACAACATCATGTTTTATCGGAACCGAAAGGTTCGCAAACACACGCTCATCGTGTGCACCCAAGTTGCCCTAGCTATGACAAAGGCCTGTTAACAAGTCGTTACCGCCGGGTCCGGACCGTCCCCCCGGAAATGGGGAGCCGGCACCGGACTTGAGGGAAACCGCAACCTAAGATCGCAGATCGGCGAGATCGGCAAACAGCTCCAGCGCCTCCGGATTGGCCAGTGCTTCCTTGTTCTTGACGGGTCGGCCATGCACCACCTCGCGCACTGCAAGTTCGACGATCTTGCCCGATTTGGTGCGCGGGATGTCGGCAACCTCGATCACCTTGGCCGGCACATGGCGAGGCGATGCCCCGGTGCGGATGCGCGTCTTGATCGCCTTCACCAGATCCTCGTCGAGACGGCGGCCCGCCGCAAGCCGGACGAACAGCACCACGCGCACGTCATCGTCCCATTCCTGCCCGATGCAGAGCGCTTCGAGCACTTCATCCATCTGCTCGACCTGATTGTAGATCTCCGCCGTGCCGATGCGTACGCCGCCCGGATTGAGCGTCGCGTCGGAGCGGCCATGAATGACCAGACCGCCGTGAGCGGTCCATTCCGCGAAATCGCCGTGGCACCAGACGTTGTCGAACCGCTCGAAATAGGCGGCGCGATATTTTGCGCCCTCCGGGTCGTTCCAGAACATGACCGGCATCGACGGAAAGGCCTTAGTGCAGACCAGTTCGCCCTTTTCACCGCGCACCGGCCGACCTTCGTCATCCCAGACGTCAACGGCCAGGCCGAGGCCCGGACCTTGGATTTCGCCGCGCCAGACGGGTTTCACTGGATTGCCGAGCACGAAGCAGGAGACGATATCCGTGCCGCCGGAAATCGAGGCAAGGTGCACGTCTTCCTTGATGCCCTCGTAGACGAAGGAAAAACCTTCCGGCGACAGGGGCGATCCGGTCGAGGTGATGAGGCGCAGGCTGGAAAGATCATGCGTCGTCTTCGGTGTCAGCCCACCCTTGCGGACCGCATCGATGAATTTGGCCGACGTGCCGAAGATCGCGAACCTTTCCGCTTCCGCATAGTCGAACAGAATATTGCCGTCCGGATGGAAGGGCGAGCCGTCGTAAAGGCAGAGCGTGGCGCCGGATGCGAGGCCCGAGACCAGCCAGTTCCACATCATCCAGCCGCAGGTGGTGAAATAGAAAAGCTTCTCGCCCTCCTGCAATCCGCAGTGGAAGCGCTGTTCCTTGAGATGCTGCAGCAGCGTGCCGCCCGCCGAATGGACGATGCATTTCGGCACACCTGTCGTTCCGGAAGAAAACAGGATGTAGAGCGGATGCGAGAAGGGCAAGGGTGCGAACTCAATGGCCTTCGCCTCATAGGGCGCGACCAGATCGGCGAGCGTGACGGCGCCGGGAACCGCCGCCGCAAGCGCCTCGGCATCACCGGCATAAGTGACGACCACCAGAGGCGATCCGAGTTTTGCCGATACCGCCTTCACCTTCTCGGCGACATCCTGCTTCTTGCCGTTGTACCAGTAGCCATCGACCGCGATGAAGAGCTTGGACTCGATCTGTCCGAAGCGGTCGAGAACGCCCTGCTCGCCGAAATCCGGTGAACAGGATGACCAGATCGCGCCGAGCGAGGCAGCCGCCAGCATCAACGCAACCGTTTCCGGCATGTTCGGCATCATCGCCGCGATGCGGTCGCCCTCGCCGATGCCACGCGCCTGAAAGGCCTGCTGCAGACGAGAAACCGCGCTGAGCAGACGGTCCCAGGACCATCGGTCCTCGGCCTTGTCCTCGCCGCGGAAGACGATGGCATCGCCCTCGCCGGCCCCTGCAAGCAGGTTCTCGGCGAAATTCAGTTGCGCCTGCGGAAAGAAGCGGGCCTCCAGCATGACGTCGCCGTTTTCCAGAACGACATCCCCCTTGTTGCCCTTCACACCGCAATAATCCCATACGGCCGACCAGAAGCCGGCTCGATCCTCGATCGACCAGGCATGGAAATCATCGTGGTCGGTAAATTCGCGACCGATGCGTTCGCCACACCATTGTGTGAAGCGGTGCATCGGGGTCTGCTTGATGAAGGCGTCGGATGGCACCCAGAGCGGCTTGTCTTCTTGCATGCGTTCCTCCTCGAAAGACCCCGTCTGTATAACAGTTTGCAACGCAATATAAAGTGCTGGAACACGGCTCGCATTTGCAACGGCGCGGCAATTCCTATATCCCGCATCGGCGATACGCGAGACAACCGGACCGAGCCCCGACAGTCCCATGCCCGAAGCGCCGCAGACCATCGAACCGAAAAAGGCCGCCCCGCGCCGGTCGCCGGTCCGGCGTGCGTTGCGGATCTCGCTGGCGCTGCTCAGCGCCGCTCTCCTCGTCTTCCTGATCTCAAGGGCAGCCGCACCCTACCTCATTTCCAGCGGTCTGGTGCGCTCCGCCATGGAGCGGGCGGTCGCGCAGTGGACCGGTCACCGGGTTTCGATCGAGGGAACGCCGGAAATCGTCTTCTGGCCAGAGCCGCGCGTCACCCTGAATGCGGTTACGATCAGCAAGCAGACGGAGAGCGGCCGGAAGGTGCTTGGCAGGGTCGAAAAACTATCGGCATCCTTCGGGCTCTATTCCGCGATCCAGGGCCGCCCCCGCTTCAAGTCCTTCCATTTCCTCAAGCCCGAAGTCTTCGTCGATCGCGACAAGGATGGCCGGCTCGACTGGGCGAGCGAGGGGCTTTTATCCGCTGCGGTCCGGCAGGTCGCGTCGCAGGCGGGCGGCGGGCAGGCGCTGAGCGGCGATCTCGATGCGCCGGTAGGGTCGATCACCGTCGAAAACGGCAGCGTCCGCCTTACGGATGCGGCTTCCGGGCGTGACTACGCCCTGGAGGGCATCGCGGCGGATATCTCGTGGCCGCGTCTTTCCGGAACACTTGAGGCGGAGGCGTCGCTGACATTTGCCGGACGGCAGTTCAAACTGGATTTCTCATCGCCCCAGCCCCTGCTCCTCTTCGGCGGCAAGACGGCGGCGATGGCGTTTTCTCTCGATGGCGCGGCATTCTCGTCGGCCTTCGAGGGCGTCGCGGGCATGGGACGCGCAGATCTCGGTTCCGGCGACCTGAACCTCAATCTCAAGGATGTCCCCGCCCTTCTCGACTGGGCCGGGGTCAGGATCGCCGGCCTCGACAAGCTTAAGGTGGCTTCGCTCCGCGCGCGGCTCTCAAGGGTCGAAAACGAATTGCGGTTCGACGGGCTGGAATTCGTTCTCGACGACATCCGCGGCAGCGGCATTCTGGGGCTTTCCCGTCCGAAGAACGGAAAGCCGCTGCTCAGCGGCACGCTCGCTTTCGACCGGTTGAACATCGCCGACCTCCTCAGTTCGTTTTCGCTGGACCTGCCGTACGAGCAGCCGCGCGACGAAGCCCGCCAGCCGCGTCTAACGCAATGGCTCGACTTCGACCTCACGCTTTCGGCAAGCCAGGCCGCGCTGCCGCCCTTCGATCTCGGCGACGTCGCAGCCAGCATTTTGCTGACGGGAAAGACGGCCAGGTTCGACATTGCCGACGCCGCTTTCGAAGGCGGCGATATCACGGCAAGCTATGCCGGGGCCGAGGGCGATTTTTCCGGAGGGGGCAGTCTGACACTTGCGGTCCGCAACGCCGATTTCGGCGCGGTCATCGACCGGATGCAGATAAAGGGACCGCTGCCGCGCGGGCGCGGTTCGGTCGATCTTGCGCTGAAAACCGAAGACCCCCTGTGGGCGACCGATCTTTCCGAGATTTCCGGCAAGCTTTCCTTCACCACGGAAAACGGCGTGCTACAGGCGATCGACAGCCAGAAATTCCGGGAACTCGCCGCGACCAAGGCCTATTACCAGCTTAGCGCAGCCGGCGGCGAAGCCGGCCTGCCCTATAACCGGCTGGAATTCGTGGCAACCTTCGGCGGCGGTTCGGCGGAGATCGACAAGGCCCGCCTGATCGGACCGAACGAAACGCTCATCCTTTCCGGCATAGTTCCCTATCAGGACAAGGCGCTCGCCGTTTCCGGCGACCTTGTCGCCTCCGATCCCGCCCGCCGCAGCGAGCTTCCGCGCATCCGCTTCTTCGTCGGCGGTTCCTGGCCGGACCCCGTCATCTCGCCCGTCCAGATGCCGGCGGAGGCGCTTCCGCCCCTTCCGGGGACCGTAACGCCCGCACCGTGATTTCAGGCCGTCCGGGCCGCCACATGCTCGTCGCGCTGACGCTGCAGTTCCTGCCGTTTGGTCATGATCGAGGCGAAGATGACGCCCGTCGTCACCAGACCGATCAGGATCGAGCAGACCGCGTTGATTTCCGGCGTCACGCCGAGGCGCACCTGACTGTAGATCTTGATCGGGAGAGTCGTCGCGCCCGGGCCTGTGGTGAAGCTCGCAATAACCAGGTCATCAAGCGACAGGGTGAAGGCCAGCATCCAGCCCGAAACGACGGCCGGCATGATGAGCGGCAGGGTGATCTTGAAAAAGGTCTTGACCGGCGGGCAGCCAAGATCCAGCGCCGCTTCCTCAAGGCTCATGTCGAAGGTCAGCAGGCGAGACTGCACGACGATTGCGACATAGCACATGGTGAAGGTCGTGTGGGCGATCGTCACCGTCATCAGGCTGCGGTCGATATTCATCGCAACGAAGAGCAGCAGCAGCGACAGGCCGGTGATGACCTCCGGCATGACGAGCGGGGCATAGACCATGCCGGAAAACAGCATGCGTCCCGGAAACCGGCCGAAGCGCACGAGCGTCAATGCCGCGAGCGTGCCGAGCACCGTGCCGAACGTCGCGCTCATGATGCCGACGCGCAAAGTCACCCAGGCGGCATCGAGCAGCCCCTGGTTCGACCAGAGCGAGGAGTACCACTTGAGCGAAAACCCGCCCCAGACGGTCACCAGCTTCGAATCGTTGAAGGAATAGACCACCAGGATCAGGATCGGCAGATAGAGAAACGCAAATCCCAGCGTCAGGACGGTCGAATCGAGCTTACCAGGCTTCATCGTTCCACCTCACGCCTTCTCTTGCTGGTTCTGGAAGATCATGATCGGTATCACCAGCAAGATCAGCAGCACCACCGCCACGGCGGAGGCGAGCGGCCAGTCGCGATTGCCGAAGAACTCCGTCCACAACGTCTTACCGATCATCAGCGTGTTTGGACCGCCGAGAAGATCGGGGATGACGAATTCGCCGGTAATCGGAATGAAGCAGATCATTGCGCCTGCGATCACGCCCGGAATGGAAAGCGGTAGGGTGATGCGCCAGAAGGCTTTCCATGGTGGGCAACCGAGGTCGCTTGCCGCCTCCAGCAATGTTCCGTCGAGCTTCTCCAGCGCCGAATAGAGCGGCAGCACCATGAAGGGCAGATAGGAATAGACGATGCCGATGAAGATAGCGGTTTCGGTGCGGAAGATCTGGACCTGCTGGTCCGGCCCAAGGATGCCGACCGTCTGGAGCAGGAGCGTCAGCAGGCCTTCCGGTTTCAGAATGCCGATCCAGGCGTAAACGCGGATCAGGAACGATGTCCAGAACGGCAGGATGACCAGCATGAGCAGTGTCGGACGGATTGCCAGCGGGGCGCGCGCCATAGCGAGCGCCATGGGATAGCCGATCAGCAGCAGCAGCACGGTGGAGATGAAGGCGATCCTGAGCGACGACAGATAGGCGCTGTAATAGAGCGGGTCTTCGGTCAGGAAGAGATAGTTTTCAAAATCGAGCTGGGAGAAGAAATCGCCGATCGCCGAAAACCCCTGGAAGAGCGGCGTATAGGGCGGCATGGCGATCGCCGTGTCCGACAGCGATATCTTCATGATGATGAGAAAGGGCGCCAGGAAGAACAGTGCCATCCAGGCATAGGGCACGAGGACCACCAGCCAGCGGGCGGGCGATGAACTCGTTGTCTGAGCTGCGGTCGCGTCGCTCATCGGCGCCTCCTCAACGGGTCAGCACGAGACCGGCCTCGGCGGGCCAGGTCAGCCAGACCTTGTCGTCCACCGTGATCGGGCGGTCCACGAGGCGCGAAACATTGGCCTGAGCGGCGCGGAAGGTCGATCCGTCGGCGAGCTTGACGATGAAAACCGAGAAGTCCCCGAGATAGCCGATATCCCAGACCTCGCCCTGCAGGGCGTTGGCCGAATTATCGGCAGGCGCGTCCATCGAGATACGTACCTTTTCCGGCCGGATCGCGAAGGCGACGGATGCGCCAGGCTCCGCCTGGCAGGAATGCTGTTCGACATTGACGTTGATGCCGCCTTCGCAGGCGACGCGGGCAAAATCGAGTTCGCCGCGCTTTTCCACCGAGACGAGCTTGCCCTCGACGATATTGATGTCACCGATGAAATCGGCCACGTAGCGGCTGTTCGGCGCCTCGTAGATTTCCGCCGGCGTCGCCACCTGCATGATGACGCCCTTATCCATTACCGCGATGCGGTCGGAGACGGTCATCGCCTCTTCCTGGTCATGGGTGACGATCAGGAAGGTCAGCCCGAGCGTCTGCTGGATGTCCATCAGTTCGAACTGGGTTTCCTCGCGCAGCTTCTTGTCGAGGGCGCCGAGCGGCTCATCGAGCAGCAGCACCTTCGGCCGCTTGGCGAGCGAGCGGGCGAGCGCCACGCGCTGACGCTGGCCGCCGGAAAGCTGGCTCGGCTTGCGCTTGGCGAACTGTTCGAGCTTGACGAGCTTCAGCATCTCCTGAACGCGCGCCTCGATCTCGCCCCTGGCCATGTTGTCCTGCTCGAGACCGAAGGCGATGTTCTTTTCCACCGTCATGTGCGGGAAGAGCGCGTAGGACTGAAACATCATGTTGGTCGGACGCTTGTAGGGCGGCGTGCCGGAAATGTCCCTGCCCTGAAGGAGGATGTGGCCTTCGGTCGGCTCCTCGAAGCCCGCGAGCATGCGCATCAGCGTGGTCTTGCCACAGCCCGAGGGGCCGAGCAGCGAGAAGAATTCCCGCTCGTAGATGTCGAGCGTCAGGTTGCTGACGGCGGTGAAATCGCCGAAGCGCTTGGTGACATTCTCGAACCGGATGAACGGCTTTGCCTGCGGGTCGTTCCAAGGGGAAAATTTGCGTTTGACCGGTCCAAGAGATTTCGCCATCGCGTGACCCAATGTTGAAGACGTGAAAGTAGGGCTGAAACAAAGCCGGGCGGGAAATCCCGCCCGGCAAGGTTTTTCCGGATTAGCTGCCGGTCTTGATCTGCGTCCAGACCCGGTTCAGCACGCGCTGCTCCTTGGGCCCGTAGGGCGAGATCGTGAAGAGTTTCTTGGTCGTCTCCTCGTCCGGATAAACCGACGGGTTCTTGAACACGGACTCGTCCAGGAACTGCTGCGAGGCGAGGTTGCCGTTGGCGTACTGAACGTAGTTTGAAGCCTTGGCGATGACTTCCGGCTTCATCAGGTAGTTGATGAACTCGTGGGCTTCCTCGACATTCTTGGCGTCCGCCGGGATCGCCAGGTTGTCGAACCACATATAGGTGCCTTCCTTCGGGATCACGTAGTCGATCTTCACGCCGTTGTTGGCTTCCTCGGCACGCGCCTTGGCCTGCAGCACGTCGCCCGACCAGCCGATGGTGATGCAGATGTCGCCATTGGCGAGATCGTCGATGTAGGAGGAGGAATTGAAGGTCTTCACGGACGGCCGGATCTTCATGTAGACGTCGCCGCCGGCTTCCAGATCGGCCGTCTCCTTGCTGTCCGGGTTCTTGCCGAGATAGTTCATCGCGATCGCGAAGGTCTCGTCGGAAGCGTCGAGGATGTTGATGCCGCAGGACTTGAGCTTCTCGGCGTTCTCCGGCTTGAACAGCACGTCCAGGCTGTCGATCTTGACGTCGCCGAGGGCGGCTTTCACCTTGTCGATATTATAGCCGATGCCGGTGGTGCCCCACATGTAGTTGACGGCATATTCGTTGCCGGGATCGTACTTCGCCAGCCGCTCCATGACGGCAGGCCACATGTTGGAAAGGTTCGGCAGCTTCGACTTGTCGAGTTTCTGGAACACGCCTGCCTGGATCTGGCGGGCGAGGAAGGGACCGGTCGGAACCACGACATCATAACCAGAGCCGCCGGCAAGCAGCTTGGTTTCGAGAATTTCATTGGAATCGAAGACGTCGTAGACGACCTTGATGCCGGTTTCCTTGGTGAAGTCCTCGAGGATCGATTCATCGATGTAGTCGGACCAGTTGTAGACGTGGACGACGCGATCCTCGGCATTTGCCCCACCGGCAAAAACAATAGCTGCCACGGCCACGGAGGCCCAGCGGATGAAATCGGCTTTCATTTTTTCTCCTGTTCCTGAATCGGGCGGGCAGAACGCCCTTCACCATTCCCTTTGTTTTTTTTGACAGACTAAGAAGGAATTGGTCGGGCGACAAGTTAAATTATGCGCGGCGCAATATCTCCGGCGATCACTGGAAATCGAAGGCCGAAAGGCCCGTCACCATCTCGTCCAGGCCGAGCGGACGGGTGACCGGAGGCTCGGCGCGGGCAAGACATCCCTGCCTCTCGCACAACCTGCAGGCCGTTCCCACAGCGACCGGCGGCGCCGTCGCGATCGCCTGGCCGTAGACCACCTCTTCCCGGTGGGCGATGTCGCAGCCGATCAGCAGCGCGGTGCGCCTGACGCGCTCGGAAAAACCGGCCTGCGGTCCTTCGAGTGTGCGAGAAATCGTCAGGAAACCGGTGCCGTCGGGCATTTCGACGGCATCGACGAGAACCTGCCCCGGCTGGGCGAAGGCGGCGTGTATATTGAGCTTGGGACAGCCGCCGCCGAACTTCGCCTGCGGATAACCCTGAGCGCCGGCCTTGCGGAAGCGGTGGCCGGCCGTATCCACCTCCAGCATGAAGAAGGGAACGCCGGCAGCACCTGGACGCTGCAGCATGGTCAACCGGTTCGCCGCCTGCTCGTATGAGACGCTGAAGCGCGAGCGCAGGATATCGATGTCGTAGCGCGCCCTCTGCGCCGCCGCGAGAAAGGCACCGTAAGGCATGGTCACGGCATGGGCGGCGTAACGCGCGAGTTCGAAGCGGCCGAGCCGTTTCGCCTCCCCGGTCGAGAAGGCAAGCGCCTCCAGTTCTGCAGCGATCTCCTCGCCCAGCGCCAGCAGGCTTGTCTCCATCGCCACCTCCCGCAACTGGTCGAAGGGCGACAGACGCTCTGACAGGAAAAGCCGCATGGAATGGCGGTCATAGCGCCGTCGCAGGTTCGGCATGGCATGGATCGGCAGGGTGCGCACCACGATGCCGTGCCGGCTGCGGAGCCAGGCCTTCAGCGCGACGCCGAGATCGTCGCCGGGTGAAAGAGAGAGCGAGGCATGGAACGCCTCCGCCGCATCCTCGATGCGGGCATGGAAATTCGCCCGCCTCTCCAGTTTTTCCCGCACCTCGTCCACCGGCAGGCGGGTGCCGGAAATCGAGGTCTCATGCCCTTCCCTTGCCAGAAGCTCGGCCAGGTCCGTCAGCCTTGCCGCCTGCTCGCGATAGGCGCGGTAGAGCTTGACGATGCCGGCGGCAGCATTGGGAGCGGCTTCCGCCACTTCGATCAGTTCCTGGTCGCCCGGCACCTCGCCCGAGAGCAGCGGATCGGCAAAGACCTCGCGCAACTGACCGGCCGTGCCGCCCGCCTCGCCCTGCAACTCGTCGAGATCGACCTTGTAGACGGCCGCAAGCTTCAGCAGCAGCTGGACGGTGAGCGGGCGCTGGTTGCGTTCGATCAGGTTGAGATAGGACGGCGAGATGTCGAGCGCTTCCGCCATCGCGGTCTGGGTCAGGCCGAGGCCGTTGCGGATGCGGCGCACGCGCGGACCGGCAAAGATCTTGTTTTCCGCCATTTTACACCCCTTTTACAAAGCTAGACAGATTATCGGACTTCGCCAACTTTACATTTTTTACAAATTTACATCGTCGAATTGTCAAACACAAGACAGCCTAACCTCATTTATCTCATTGTTTTTCCGTTTATTCTGGAAATTTTGTGCAGCGCGCTGTAAATCCAGTCACATCGAAGGCGAGCTGATCGATATCGGAAATTCGAACAGCCCATACAGCAAAGCAAGAGGGAGTGCCTTATGACTGATTTTTACAATCTCGTTCCGACTGCACCGAAAGGTCGCTTTGACGGCATCGACCGTCCGTATAGCGCGGCAGACGTCCAGCGCCTGCGCGGCTCCGTAGAGATCAAGTACTCGCTTGCCGAAATGGGTGCGAACCGCCTCTGGAAGCTGATTAACGAAGAGCCCTTCATCAATGCGCTTGGCGCTCTCTCGGGCAATCAGGCGATGCAGATGGTCCGCGCCGGCTTGAAGGCGATCTACCTCTCCGGCTGGCAGGTCGCTGCGGATGCCAACACCGCGTCCGCCATGTATCCGGACCAGTCGCTCTACCCGGCGAACGCTGCGCCTGAGCTTGCACGCCGCATCAACCGAACGCTTCAGCGCGCAGACCAGATCGAGACCCAGGAAGGCAAGGGCCTTTCGGTCGACACCTGGTTCGCTCCGATCGTCGCCGATGCGGAAGCCGGCTTCGGCGGTCCGCTCAACGCCTTCGAGATCATGAAGGCCTTCATTGAGGCGGGTGCTGCCGGCGTTCACTTCGAAGACCAACTCGCGTCCGAGAAGAAGTGCGGCCATCTCGGCGGCAAGGTCCTGATCCCGACCGCTGCTCACATCCGTAACCTGACCGCTGCGCGTCTCGCCGCCGACATCATGGGCGTTCCGACGCTGATCGTCGCCCGCACCGATGCCGAAGCCGCAAAGCTGCTCACCTCCGACATCGACGAGCGCGACCAGCCCTTCGTCGACTATGACGCAGGCCGCACGGCGGAAGGCTTCTATCAGGTCAAGAACGGCATCGAGCCCTGCATTGCCCGCGCCATCGCATACGCTCCCTACTGCGACCTGATCTGGATGGAAACCGGCAAGCCGGACCTCGAACAGGCCCGCAAGTTCGCGGAAGCCGTGCAGAAGGCGCATCCGGGCAAGAAGCTCGCCTACAACTGCTCGCCGTCGTTCAACTGGAAGAAGAACCTCGACGACGCGACGATCGCCAAGTTCCAGAAGGAGCTGGGTGCGATGGGCTACAAGTTTCAGTTCATCACGCTCGCCGGCTTCCACCAGCTGAACTTCGGCATGTTCGAGCTTGCCCGTGGCTACAAGGAACGCCAGATGGCTGCCTATTCGGAGCTGCAGGAGGCGGAATTCGCCGCGGAGGTCAACGGCTACACCGCGACCAAGCACCAGCGCGAAGTCGGCACCGGCTACTTCGATGCGGTATCGCTCGCCATCACCTCCGGCCAGTCCTCGACGACGGCGATGAAGGAATCGACCGAGACCGAGCAGTTCAAGCCGGCCGCCGAGTAAGGGGCTCGCCACTCATCCGGCACAACCACCACCTTCTCCCCGCGAGCAGGGAGAAGGTCCCGGCAGGGGGATGGGAGGCAACAGCCAACGCGCACAGACAGCAGATCAAAACTTCAAGAACCCCGAATAGAGAGGAGAAATACCATGACCCCGCAGACTCGAGTTAAGGAACGCGCCGAAGAACAGGCATCCGCAATGACCGCCGACCAGCAGGCAATGATCCGCATGGTCGCCAACGACCTGCACCGCCTCAACCAGTCGGTCATGAAGGCCGTCGATGCGGGTGTCTCGGTCGAACTCGTCCGCTCCGCCCGCCACCACGGCGGCGACGGCAACTGGGGCGATCTTCTGATCCCGGTCATCGTCACCCAGAGCAGAAGCGCTGCCTGACGCAATCCATCCGGAGCCCTGCCCGGATCGGTTCCCGCGCAATGATCGCCACGCTTCGGGGGGAGCAGGCCGATCGTTGCGCGGGACTTTGCCTTTGGCCGATGGTCGGACCCGATCCACGCGATCGCAATACGAAATGGCGCGCAATGTAAAGTCGCCAATCTGTCAAATGCCCTTATAGCGTGTTAGTTTTCCTGTCATTTCAGAGGGGGCTCGAAATGGAACTGACGCAGCAGGACATTAACGAGATCGCCGAACTGCTCCCGTCCGCCGACGACGGCAACACTCAGATTGCCGAAATCACCCGACAAGCGGATCTCGCCTGGCCGCGCAACAGGTTGTTCGCCACCGCCGCCAATCTTCAGTTGCTGACGGAAGGTATGATTCCGGGTATAGAGCAGACAAGCCCGCCGGCGATCACGCCCGCAGCGATGCCTGCCAGAACCTTCAGCATCAGCTATGGCTTCATTTCCCTCAAAGACGGATTGGCCGAGGAGATCGAATGGCCTGTCTCCAAGAGCGGCAAATTCGCGTTCGGGGTATCGATTTTGGCAACGGCACCGGCGGGAAAGGCCAGCCAGAAACCGCTTGAAACGTCCATTCGCTTCGCAAGGCGGCAATTTCCGGTAATCGTCACCTATACGAGGTTAGAACAGCACGGCATCCCACCCCATCCGGGCAATCCGAGTACGGTCGGAAGCAGCGCATGCTGGGTCAAACCGGCGATGAAGAACCCTCCCTTCGACCGGGGCATTCTGACCGCCCGCCACGTCGTCGAGCACTTGTCGCTTGGCACCCCGATCGACCTTGATCCTTCCACGGACCACAACACACCGAACCAAGGATATCTCGCCGACGATGGCCACTGCGCGGTAGACGCGGCGGTGATCGAAATCGATTCCACGGACTGGCCGGCCGGCCTGAGTTCGCTCTCCCTGCTCGGTCCGTTTCCAAACCCGACGCACGTTGTCGCTCCCGGCGATGCCGTCACGCTTGACGGACGCCTTACAAACCCAGGAAATCGGTCGGTTCTCTCGCACCATCCGCTGCCCGGCTACTGGGGTTCGATGATGGGCCAGCGGCTCGTGCTCGATGCGCAGGCCCAGGGCGGCGACAGCGGCGCGCTCGCCACCCACAATCATACCGGTGCGGGGGTGGGTATCTACATGGGCGGCATAGACGACGGCAATGGCGGCAGGAACGGCCTCTGCCAGGATCTCTATCAGGCCGTCAAATATCTCGAAGTCGATCCTTATCTCTAAAACGGGAGAACGACATGACCAACCTGACCATCATCGTGCCTGCGGCCGCGGCGGCCGTTCCCGAGAGAACACGCGAAGCAGACAAGGGCGGTGAGCAGCATGGACTAAGGGAAGCAGTTTCGCGCCTTGTAGGTTACGTGCCGAAGGACACGGGGCAGCTTGACAAGAAACTCGCCGAAACCATCGCGCAATTACAGGAAGTCATCGGCAAGATCGAAAAATCATCTGTTGGCTCGATGCAGTTGAAGAGCGTGGAAGTCGGCCTCGCCATCAGCGCCGAAGGCAGCATCGGCATCGTAACGGCTGGCGTGGAAACGAGCATCACACTCTCCTTCGAACGCGTTTAGAGGGCAGGTCCGCCGATTCTTCGGCACGCCGACGCATTTTCTCAACGGCCGGTTCGGCATCAAGGTCTCCGCCGCCGATACCGAAGGAGCGCTCTGTATCATCGACACCCTGCACGACCGGATGGGCGGTCCCGCCGGCTCGCGGCGGCGAAACCTCCGTGGACCGATTGTTCCCGGCTACTCCTGGCCTGATTATCCTTCGCGGCTCGGGCGCCTGCCGGCGAAGAGATCGGCATGTGCCCGCATCAGCCGCGTCATGCGATCGACAACGGTGCGGATTTCCGGGCGATGCCGGTCGTCATTGTTCATCACGATCCACTGGCGATGGCGCAAGGCTCCGATTTCGCCGCCGGCCCGTTCGAGCCTTGGTTCCAGGTCGCCGGCGATGCAGGGGAGCACGGCAATGCCGGCGCCGGCGATGGCCAGATCGCGCAGCGAACTCGGCCGGTTGACGGTGACGACGATGCTTTCCGGCCGGTTTTCATGCGGCCAGCGAAGATAGGATGAAATGGCATTTTCCGGATCGACCGCCAGCCAGCGATTTTCGCCGTCGCCATAGTTGCGCGCCCTGTAGGCGGCGTAGGCGACCTCGCCCAGGAACACCTTCGCAAGGTTCTGCTCCTCCGGTTCGAAGGCCCTGATACCGATATCGGCCTCCCGGTGGGCGAGACTTGCACGCTGTTCGGCGATGAAGAGATCGATGCGGAAATCGTCGCGCCGGGTGCAGATCGCCGAAAAATTCTCGCTAATGAGACGGGCAACCCAAGTGCCGGCTGCAATGCGCACCAGCGCGCGCGCTGCCGCTCCCTGCCGCCAGGTCTCGACCCGGCGGATCGCCGCCTCCATTTCTCCGAGATGGGAAAGGAGCTCGCGGCCGTCATCGGTCAGGCGATAACCCGTCTGACTGCGCAGGAAGAGTTCGCGACCGAGCCGCCGCTCCAGTTCGATCATACGCCGACCGATCGTCGCCGGGCTTAGGCCGCTCGCGGAAGACGCCCCCGTCAGCCCTCCCCGGCGGGCGACTTCTATAAAAAGCTGATAGGCGTCCCAGGCGATGTTTTTCATGAGTGAAAGATATCGCACGGCTTCTGGCGTTTATCCATCGGAATTGGACGTATAAATCGAAAGACGGATTGTGGACCTTAAAGGAGATCCGTCATGCTTAGCGCTCTGGCGACACTTATTGCATTGACCGGCCCGACGCAGCCGCCGGCGAGAACAGCCGAAGCCGAACAGGCCTTTTACGAGACCCATACCGGACCGTTCGGTGGCCGGCTGTCGCGGTGGCGTCGGCGGGTGGGAGCAGGGTTCAGGCAATTGATGGCGCGAACGACGGTTGCGAAGCGCTCAGCGGTGGAGAGCCGTTCGTCGAAAGGAGACATCCGCAGGATCGCGGCGTCCGGCCGGCAGTCGCTCGCGGGCCGCGAGCGGACACCATGCCGTCAATGTTGACGCTTCAGCCGGCGAGGCCGATAGCGAGTGCGGCAATGGCCGCAGCCGCGCCGAAGCAGATGATGGCCATGTTGCGAAGACGCGCCAGTTCGGCGTCGCGCGTTCTGGCAATGGCGATGGCACGGGGCTTGCGATCTTGTCTGTTGTTCATCGGCTCTATCCTGGAGACTGCCGTTCAGGGAAATCAATGCCGTTTCTGCGCGGCAATCCGGTCCGACCTCATGTCCCATTCCGAGTGGCATCTTGCACTGCGGAATGCCGGCATAGGTCGAGAATGATCTAGCCACGTTAACAAGAACTAAATTATGGCATTAAGCTTGCGCAGAACACCATGAATGCGGAAATTTTGTTGCTGCGCATGCAAAATGCTGCAATTGCGACAATTCTGTCACATGCTTTCGCCGGCAGCGCGGCCGGAGGCCCAGGCCCACTGGAAATTATAACCGCCCAGCCAACCGGTGACGTCGACACATTCGCCGATGAAGTAGAGTCCGGGCACGGATTTCGCCATCATCGAGCGGGAATCGAGGCCGGCCGTATCGATGCCGCCGAGGGTGACTTCCGCCGTCCGGTATCCTTCCGAGCCGGCGGGCTTGATCGGCCATCTCCCGAGGAAGGAACCGATGGTATCCAGAACCTTGTCGGAAAGGTCCGCAAGCGACCGTTCGATGCGGTGACGCTCGGCGACGTATTGCGCAAGCCTCTTCGGCAGATGCTGCGCCAGCACTGTCTGCACGGCCTGCCGGCCGTTTTCCTTCTTTGCAGCCTTCAGCAGGGCGGAAAAATCGAGATCCGGCTCCAGCGACAGGGTGATTTCGTCGCCTTCCCGCCAATAGCTCGATATCTGCAGGATGGCGGGGCCTGAAAGCCCCCGGTGGGTGAAAAGCAGCGCCTCTCGAAACGCCGTCTTGCCGTGGCGCGCCTCCGCGTCCACCGCAACACCGGAAAGCACCGACAACTCCGCCAGCAGATTGGGTTCCAGCGTCAGCGGAACGAGGCCGGGCCGTGTCTCGGTGACCGCCAGGCCGAAATCCCCGGCGACGCGATAGGCAAAGCCGGTCGCGCCCATTTTCGGAATGGACTTGCCGCCGGTTGCGATCACCAGCGCCCGCGCCTCGACGGGGCCCTCATTCGTAGCGACACGGAAAGTGTCCACGCCTTTTTCGATCCCGACGATTTCCGTCCCGAGCCGCAGTTCGACGCCGCCGGCACGCATCTCATCGAGCAGCATGCGGATAATATCCTTGGCGCTGTCGTCGCAGAAAAGCTGTCCGAGCGTCTTCTCATGCCAGGCGATCCCGTGCTTCTCGACCATGGCAACAAAATCGGAGGGCGTGAAACGGGCGAGCGCCGATTTGGCGAAATGCGGGTTGGCGGAGAGAAAATTCTTCGGCCCGGTATGGATATTGGTGAAATTGCAGCGACCGCCGCCGGAAATGCGGATCTTTTCCCCCGGCGCCTTCGCATGATCGAGCACCACGACCGAACGGCCGCGCTGTCCAGCCGTCAGAGCGCACATCATGCCGGCCGCACCGGCGCCTATCACAGCAACATCAAATATACGCGCCAATTTCCGGCCCCTGCGTCAAAGAAGATCTGTCTTTTCGATCGCATCTCCAAAGTCAATGATCTTCCCCCCTCGCCAATTCGAGAAGTCCGCGTATGATGACGCCATCAACAACCCCAACCGGTGAGACATGCCTCCGAAGAAAAATATGCTCAGACCCCAAGGCGCAGCGTCCAAAAAGGTGAGCATACCTCCGGATCCCGGGTCCAAGCGTGGGGTGAAGACATGGAAGGAAGCGACCGCCTGGCTGCGTGCCCGCGGCATCGAGGACATCGAGTGCATCACGCCCGATCTCGCCGGCGTTCCACGCGGCAAGATGATGCCGACCTCGAAATTCACCTCCAACACCTCTCTGGCACTGCCTTCCGCGCTCTACCGCCATACGATTTCGGGCGAGTATCCGGAGGAGACCGGCAACTTCCGCTACGAGCCGCGCGACAGCGACCTGAAGCTCATGCCCGACCTTTCGACGCTTTCCGTGGTGCCGTGGGAGACGGACCCGACCGCACAGGTGATCTGCGATGTCGTCGGCTCCGATGGCGAGCAGACGTCCTACACGCCACGCAACGTTTTGAAGAACGTGCTCAAGCTCTATGAGGACAAGGGATGGCGGCCGGTCGTGGCGCCGGAAATCGAGTTCTACCTCGTTGCCATGAACGACGACCCGGACTATCCGCTGCATCCGCCGAAAGGTCGCTCCGGCCGTTCCATCCTCGGCGGTCAGGGCTATTCGATCGCCGGCATCAACGAATTCGACGAGCTGATCGACGACATCTACCATTTCTCGGAAAAGCAGGGCCTCGAGATCGACACCCTGATCCACGAGGAAGGCCCGGCTCAGCTCGAAATCAACCTGCGCCACGGCAATCCGATCGAGCTTGCCGACCAGGTGTTCCTGTTCAAGCGCACGATCCGCGAGGCGGCGCTGAAGCACGGCATATACGCCACCTTCATGGCCAAGCCGATGCAGGGCCAGCCGGGATCGGCCATGCACATCCACCAGTCGCTGGTGGACGTCGAGACGGGCAAGAACATCTTTTCCAATCCCGACGGCTCTGCCTCGAAGGAATTTTTCCATTTCATCGGCGGCATGCAGGCCTTCGTGCCGAAGACGCTGGTAATGATGGCGCCTTACGTGAATTCCTACCGGCGCCTGACGCCGGACATGTCAGCGCCGGTGAACAATGCCTGGGGTTATGACAATCGCACTACGGCCTTCCGCGTGCCGGTTTCGGATGCCGCCGCCCGACGCGTGGAGAACCGCCTGCCGAGTTCGGATGCCAATCCGTATCTCGCGCTCGCGGCTTCGCTTGCCTGCGGTTATCTCGGCATCGTCAAGCAGGTCGAACCGACGGCCGCCTCCGAGGGGACGGCGAACGAGGGCTCGGTCGAGCTGCCGCGTGGGCTGCTCGAAGCCGTGTCGCTGCTCGAGTCCGAACCCGCTCTGGCCGAAGTGCTGAGCGAGGAGTTCATCGGCCTTTATGCCGGCGTGAAAAGGGGAGAGTTCGAGACCTTCATGCAGGTCATCAGTCCGTGGGAACGCGAATTCCTGCTGCTGAACGTCTGATCCCGTAGGAGTTTTCCCATGTCATGGCAAAGCCCCATCGCGCCGGGCATCTCCTGGTATCAGGAAACCGTGGCCGAGCGGCCGGACTATCCGGCGCTCGACGGTTCCAGACAGACCTCCGTCGCCATTATCGGCGGCGGCTTCACCGGCCTGCAGGCCGCCTATAACCTTGCGACGTCCGGCGTCTCCGTCGTCGTGATCGAAGGCTGCCGCATCGGTGACGGCGCGTCCGGCCGCAATGGCGGCCAGTTCGGCACCGGCCAGCGCTCGTCGCCCGACGAACTCGAGGAGGAACTCGGCTTCGAACGCTCCAAGGCGCTGTTCGACCTTGCCGAAAACGCCAAGAAATACGTGCTCGACTTTGCCGCCGAACACCGCATCGACATGGAGTTCCTGCCGGGCCAGCTCTACGTCTCCCACAAGGCGGGCTACGAGCGTGAGTATCGCCAATCCGTGGAGACGACCGTTACCCGTTACGGCTATCCGCACATAAGCTTCATGGACGGCAAGGAGACGGCGGAGCGCGTCGGCTCCAAGCGCTTTTTCTGCGGCACCCGGGATACGGGCACCGGCCATATCCATCCGCTGAAACTGCTGGTCGGGCTCGCCCAAGCGGCGAAACAAGCCGGCGCCGAGATCTTCGAGATGACCAGGGCAACGTCGATCCGGCAATCCGCCGGCAAGACGCTGATCGAAACCCCGTCCGGCGCGATCACCGCCGAGCGGGTGCTGATCGCCACCAATGCCTATATCGAGAACCTCGAGCCGGTGACCGCCGCACACGTCATGCCGATCCGCTCCTTCATCGGCGCGACCGTGCCGCTCGACAAGTTCCCGGACGTCATTCCGGGCTCGGAAGCGATCGCCGATTCCCGTTTCGTGGTGCGCTACTGGCGCAAGACGCGCGACGGGCGCCTGCTGTTCGGCGGGCGGGAGGCCTATACGTCGGACACCCCGGGCGACATCTCATCCCACATCAGGCGGCAGATCGCCGAGATCTATCCGGGACTTCGCGACATCGAGATCACCCATGCCTGGGGCGGCTCCGTTGGCATCACCCTGCCCCGCAAGCCGTTTGCGCGAGAGGTGATGCCAGGCGTGATGTCGATCGGCGGCTATTCCGGCCACGGCGTCATGCTGTCAAATTACTGTGGCAAGCTTTATGCAGATTCGATCACAGGAAAGACCGGCGAACTCGATCTTTTGAAGGACCTGAAGATCCCGCCCTTCCCCGGTGGCGCGAAGTTCCGCAGTCCGCTGCTGTTCCTTGCGCTCACATGGTATGCACTGCGGGATAGATTCTGATTTTTTCGCACTTGCGTGCTTTTCAGGCTCGGGACCACTGGCTTTTTTAAATCGATTAGATTAGAAACGAAACCGACAGTGCCGAGAAAGAGAAGCCCGCATGAGCAGTCAGATCATTCCCGTGGAACCCTTTGACTATGTCGTCTTCGGCGGCACCGGCGACCTTGCCGAGCGCAAGCTCCTGCCGGCGCTCTATCACCGGCAGCTCGCCGGCCAGTTGACCGAGCCGACCCGCATCATCGGCGCGTCGCGCACGCCGATGACCGACGAGGAATACCGCAAGTTCGCGGTGGACGCCCTGAAGGAGCATCTTCGGCCCGATGAATTCGACGATGCCGAGGTGGCAAAATTCAGCGCCCGCATCTTCTATGTTTCCGTCGACGCCAAGTCGAACGACGGCTGGGACAAGCTGAAGGCGCTGCTCGACAGCGGCAAAGACCTGGTTCGCGCCTTTTATCTGGCAGTTTCTCCCGCGATCTTCGGCGACATCGCCGACAAGATCCGTGATTTCAAGCTCATCACCAAATCCACCCGCATCGTCGTCGAAAAGCCGATCGGCCGCGATCTCGCCTCGGCAGAAGCGCTGAACGACACCATCGGCAAGGTTTTCAAGGAAGAGCAGATCTTCCGCATCGACCACTATCTCGGCAAGGAAACGGTGCAGAACCTTATGGCGCTGCGTTTTGCCAACGCGCTCTACGAGCCGTTGTGGAACTCCGCCCATATCGACCACGTGCAGATCACGGTCGCAGAATCCGTCGGCCTCGAGGGTCGCGTCACCTATTACGACAAGGCCGGCGCGCTGCGTGACATGGTGCAGAACCATATCTTGCAGCTTCTCTGCCTTGTGGCGATGGAAGCGCCCCACTCGATGGACGCGGAAGCCGTTCGCGACGAAAAACTCAAGGTCCTGCGTTCGCTGAAGCCGATCACCTCGGCGAATGTCGAGAAATTCACCGTGCGCGGACAGTACAAGGCCGGCGCTTCCGCGGGCGGCCCGGTCAAGGGCTATACGGAAGAGCTGGAAGCGGCCTCCGACACAGAGACCTTCGTCGCCATCAAGGCGGAGATCAACAACTGGCGCTGGGCGGGCGTCCCCTTCTACCTGCGCACCGGCAAGCGCCTGGCGAGCCGCGTTTCCGAAATCGTCATCGCGTTCAAGCCCATCCCGCACTCGATTTTCGACGAGGCAGCGGGCCGTATCGAGGCCAACAAGCTGGTCATCCGCCTGCAGCCCGATGAAGGCGTCAAGCAATGGCTGATGATTAAGGACCCGGGCCCCGGCGGCATGCGGCTTCGCCATGTCTCGCTCGACATGAGCTTCGCGCAGGCCTTCGACGTGCGCAATGCCGATGCCTATGAGCGCCTGCTGATGGATGTCATCCGCTCCAACCAGACACTCTTCATGCGCCGCGACGAGGTCGAGGCGGCGTGGAAATGGGTCGATCCGATCCTCAAGGGCTGGGAAGAACTCGGACAGCGCACCCAGGGCTATACCGCCGGGACCTGGGGGCCGAGCCAGGCGATCGCTCTCATCGAACGCGACGGCCGGACGTGGCACGAAAATGACTAGGAACGGGCTGATGGCACATCGCATGCACGCCTTCGAGACCCGTCCGGCGCTCGCGGAAGCGCTGGCGAACCGGGTGACCAAGGCGCTCGAAGCGGCAATCGAACTCAAGGGCTCGGCAACCATCGCCGTATCCGGCGGTTCCACGCCGAAGGCTTTCTTCGAGGTGCTGTCCGGCAAGCCGGTCGAATGGGACAAGGTGACGATTACCCTCGTCGACGAACGTTTCGTGCCGGCCGACAATTCGCGTTCCAACCATCTGCTGCTTTCCACCCATCTGCTCAAGGGGCCGGCGGCGGCAGCGCGCGTATTGCCGCTTTATCACGACGCCGCCTCCATTGAAGAGGCGGCCATCATTGCAACCGGCGAGGCGAGATCGCTCGGCGCGCCCTTCGATGCCGTGATCCTCGGCATGGGCAATGACGGCCACACCGCATCCTTCTTTCCCGGCGGCGACCATCTGGCCGAGGCACTCGATCTTTCTCTGCCGCGCCGCGTCATGACCATGGAAGCCGAAGGTGCCGGCGAACCCCGCCTCACCTTCTCCTTCTCCGCTCTTTACGATGCCCGTTTCCTCGCGCTTCATATCGAGGGGGCGGAAAAGAAGGCCGTTCTGGACAAGGCCCTTGCCGGCAGCGACGAAAACGAGATGCCGATCCGTGCCGTACTTGGCCGGTCAGCGACGAAACCCGATATCTACTGGGCTCCCTGAGACATCAGGACAGCCAAAAGCCGTCCGTAAGCGGATACTAACCAATCTGACCCGGAAAGCCGGGCCTTGCGTGGCTGAAAGCGCCCGAGCGCGCGCCGCGCGTCACGACAGGAGGATTGTCCGATGAGTGCCGACAGCCGTATCGAAGCCATTACCCGCCGCATCGTCGAGCGTTCGAAGCCGACCCGCGAGGCCTATCTCGACCGCGTGCGCGCCCAGATTTCCAAAGGGGTGCATCGCTCGGTTCTATCCTGCGGCAATCTCGCCCATGGCTTCGCCGTCTGTTCCCCCGGGGACAAGGCCGCGCTTTCCGGCGACCAGGTTCCCAATCTCGGTATCATCACCGCCTATAACGACATGCTTTCGGCCCACCAGCCGTTCGAGACCTATCCCGCCCTGATCCGCAAGGCGGCCCACGAGGCTGGCGGCGTGGCGCAGGTCGCGGGCGGCGTGCCCGCCATGTGCGACGGCGTCACCCAGGGCCAGCCGGGCATGGAGCTTTCGCTTTTCTCCCGCGACGTGATCGCCATGGCGGCCGGCATCGGGCTTTCGCACAACATGTTCGACGCCGCCGTCTTCCTCGGCGTCTGCGACAAGATCGTGCCCGGCCTTGTGATCGCGGCGCTGACCTTCGGCCACCTCCCCTCCGTCTTCATTCCCGCGGGACCGATGACATCGGGGCTTCCGAACGACGAGAAGTCGCGCATCCGCCAGCTTTATGCAGAAGGCAAGGTCGGCCGCGCCGAACTTTTGGAAGCGGAATCGAAATCCTATCACGGTCCCGGCACCTGCACCTTCTACGGCACCGCGAACTCCAACCAGATGCTGATGGAGATCATGGGCTTTCACATGCCCGGCGCCTCCTTCATCAATCCCAATACGCCTCTGCGCGACGCGCTGACCCGCGAGGCTGCGAAGCGCGCACTGGCGATCACCGCACTCGGCAACGAGTTCACGCCGGCCGGCGAGATGATCGACGAACGCTCAATCGTCAACGGCGTGGTCGGCCTGCATGCCACCGGCGGCTCGACCAACCACACGCTCCACCTCGTCGCCATGGCGCGTGCGGCCGGTATCCAGCTCACCTGGCAGGATATTTCCGACCTTTCGGACATCATCCCCCTGCTCGCCCGCGTCTATCCGAACGGTCTTGCCGACGTGAACCATTTCCACGCTGCCGGCGGCATGGGCTTCCTCATCAAGCAACTCCTCAAGGCCGGCTACCTGCATGACGACGTGCGCACCGTCTTCGGTCAGGGACTTGCCGCCTACACCATCGATCCGCAGCTCGGCGAGGACGGCACCGTGGTTCGCCAGCCGGCGCCTGAGGAGAGCGCCGATCCGAAGGTGCTCTCCCGCATCGAGGCCCCGTTCCAGCCGAATGGCGGCCTGAAGATGCTGACCGGCAATCTCGGCAAGGCGGTCATCAAGATCTCGGCGGTCAAGCCGGAACGCCATGTCGTCGAGGCGCCGGCCATCGTCTTCCACGACCAGCAGGAGCTGCAGGATGCCTTCAAGGCCGGCAAGCTCGACCGCGACTTCATTGCCGTCGTCCGCTTCCAGGGACCGAAGTCGAACGGCATGCCGGAACTGCATCGCCTCACCCCGCCGCTCGGCGTGCTGCAGGACCGCGGCCATAAAGTGGCGCTGGTCACCGACGGCCGCATGTCAGGCGCGTCCGGCAAGGTGCCGGCCGCGATCCATGTCACCCCGGAGGCCGTCGATGGCGGCGCCATCGCGAAGATCAGGGACGGCGACATGATCCGGCTCGATGCCATTGCCGGTACGCTGGAAGTGCTGGTCGATGCTGCCGAGTTTGCCGCGCGTGCGCCCGCCACTCCGGATCTCTCGGGCAACGAATTCGGCCTCGGACGCGAACTTTTCGCACCGCTCCGCCGCGTTGCCGGCGCTGCCGATATGGGCGCCAGCGTTCTCTACTGAGCGCGTCTCATTGCCTTTGAAATTCCTGGCTAGAGCCCGGAGACGAGACATCGTTTCCAGGCTTTGCGCGTCTGGTACCGCTTGGCCGCCGCCTGGCGCCATCGCGGCGCACCAGGCGACAGCACCGAAATCGGGTCAGCCGAAGGCCACGCAGACGAGATAGGTCAGCCACGCAATCACCGCCGCAGCCGGAAGCGTCACGATCCAGGCGATCACGATATTGCCGGCAATGCCCCAGCGTACTGCGGAAACGCGGCGCGCGGCGCCCACGCCGACGATGGCACCGGTGATGGTGTGGGTTGTCGAAACCGGAATGCCGAGCCATGTCGCACCGAACAGTGTCAGCGCGCCGCCGGTCTCCGCGCAGAAGCCCTGCATCGGATTGAGACGAGTGATCTTCGACCCCATGGTGTGGACGATGCGCCAGCCGCCGAAGAGTGTGCCGAGCGCCATGGCCGTCTGGCAGGAAATCACCACCCAGAAGGGCACATAGAAGGTGTCGCCGAGGTAGCCCTGCGAAAACAGGAGCACGGCGATGATGCCCATGGTCTTCTGGGCGTCATTGCCGCCATGGCCCAGCGAATAAAGCGAGGCTGAGACGAATTGCATGACGCGGAAGGCCCGGTCGACGGCAAAGGGCGTCTGGCGCACGAAAATCCACGAGACGATCAGCACCAGAACCAGCGCCAGAAAGAAACCGATTGTCGGCGACATGAAGATCGCGGCCACGGTCTTGCCGAGGCCGTAAAAGACGATCGCAGCGCTGCCGCTCTTGGCCAGCCCGGCACCGACGAGACCACCGACCAGCGCGTGCGAGGAACTGGACGGGATGCCGAAGACCCAGGTGACGATGTTCCAGACGATCGCGCCGACGAGGGCGGCAAAGATCACCTGCGGGCTGACGATCGCAGGATCGATGATCCCGGTTCCGAGCGTTTCCGCCACATGCAGGCCGAAGAACATGAAGGCGATGAAATTGAAGAAGGCGGCCCAGCCGACGGCGAACTGGGGGCTCAGCACGCGCGTCGAGACGATCGTGGCGATCGAATTGGCGGCATCGTGCAGGCCGTTCAGGAAATCGAAGAAGAGCGCCACGCCGACGAGAGCGATCAGCAGAGGCAAAGCAAGCGTGGCGTCCATCAGACGTTCTCGATCACGATGCCGCTGATCTCGTTGGCGACGTCCTCGAAGCGGTCGACCACCTTCTCCAGCTCGCCATAGATCTCGCTTCCGATCAGGTAGGCCATGGGATCGCTGGAGCCGTAACGCTTGAACAACTCCTTCAGGCCCTTCTCGTAAAACTCGTCGGAACGCCCCTCGACGCGCATGACCTCCTCGGCGATTTCGCTGAGGCGATGGGCATTGGCGCCGATCCTGTTGAGCAGAGGAATGGCCTCGGAAATCAGTCGGGCGCATTCGGCGATCATGACTCCAATCTCGCGCATGCCCGGCTCAAAGCTCGACTGTTCATAGAGGCGGATGGTTTTGACCGTCTTCTGCATCATATCGATCGCGTCATCCATTGACTGGATCAGATCCTTGATGTCGCCCCGGTCGAAGGGAGTGATGAAACTACGGCGGACGGCCTGCAGAACCTCACGGGTAATACCGTCGGCCTCGTCTTCGAGATCGATGATCTTCTGGCCGTGAGCCTCGATGTCACCTTCGCCGGCGAGCAGATCCTTCAGCGCATTGGCCGCCCCTACCACCGTGCGCGTATGGCGCTCGAAAAGAATGAAGAATCCGTCCTCACGGGGAAGAAGCTTTTTGAACAGGCTTATCATGCATTCGTATCCAATCGGTCATATCCCGTGGAGGGACTGTCATAAAAGTGTCATAAATGAAAGAAGAAGGCTGCAAAAGCTGGAAATTCAAGATAATCGTGGACTGTCATAAAGCCGCCATCGCCGCCCGTTCCAGCTTACCGTTCGAGATCCGTTGCCCAAGAAAAAGACCTTCCTGATGAAGCTTGCCGAGACAGGCGGTCCGCTCTTTACGGCGAAGTGGCTCGAGCAGTATGCGGCGATCTGCTTCCGTCGCTCGCCCGAAACGGGAGCGTTCGAGGTCTTGCTGATTACCGCGCGGGGATCGGGACGGTGGGTGATCCCGAAGGGCGGTCCGATGAAGGGAAAGACGCCCCGCGAAGTGGCGGCCCAGGAGGCTTTCGAGGAAGCAGGCGTCAGGGGCAAGGTCGGCAAGAAGCCACTCGGCCGCTATAGCTATGTCAAGCGGCTGGACAATGGCGAAAACCTTCCCTGCATCGTCGAGGTCTTCACGCTGGAGACGGTTTCCGTCGCCGAGGCCTTCAAGGAACAGGGCCAGCGGCAGGCCGTGTGGGTGCGTCTTGCCGAGGCCGGCAGCTATGTCGAGGAGCCGGAATTGCGCGGCCTGTTTGCCAAGCTCGAAACCCGCCTGCGCAAGATCCCGCCGGATACCGCCTGAGGCAATCCGCCAAGATCTCCCATGCAAAAGGCGCGGACAGGGCCCGCGCCTTTCATCGTTTCGGAGACTGCCGGTTCAGGCCCTGCCGCCATTGCGGCGGGCATCGATGCTGACCGGCCCCGGACCGGCCGCCACCAGATAGAGAAAGATGAAGCAGAACAGGATAGCCGCCACGCCGCCGTTCTGGGAGGGGAAGACGCTCTGCGGAAAATGCGCGATGAAATAGGCGAAGGCCATCAGGCCGGAGAGAATGAAGGCCGCCGCCCGGCTCATGAAGCCGATCAGCAGCAGGAAGCCGAGCGTCAGTTCGAAAAGGCCGGCGATCCATGGCAGCGACAAGACCGGCGGCACGCGTTCGGCCACGGGAAAATGCAGGATTTTCTGGGTTCCGTAGCTGAACAGCACGAGCGCGGAAACGATGCGCAGCAGGCTGAGAAGATAGGGGCTGGCCTGGTCTAGTCTTTGCTTCACGAGGGAAGGCTCCTTGATGTTGATGGACGGAGGGGAGAAACTCCGGGATGGGCAAGCCTTCCGATATCCCATCCGCCGCGTCGCTCAACACACGTTCGCCCACCGGAAATCACGTTCCGGTGAGCTTTCGCGGGCGGTGGATAATTTCATGCGGCGGCTGGCACGGGCCGCTGCTTTACGCCGAGAAGAATGCCGATTGCCGCGACCACCAGCACCAGACTGCTGGCGATGAAGACACCGGCCACACCGTTTGCATCGAAGATGATGCCACCGAGCGCGGCCCCCATGGCAATGGAGAACTGGATCGCCGCGACCAGCAAGCCGCCGGCGCTTTCCGCCTCATCCGGAACATTGCGCGCAAGCCAGGTGGACCAGGCCACCGGCACGCCGCCGAAGACCAGACCCCAGAGGGCAACGATGATCGCGTTGACGGCAAACGACGTGTCGCCTGCAACCAGCACAAAGCCCATGCCCGCCATCAGGAGCGGCATCAGCGTCAGGGTGAGCCGCAGGCTGTAGCCGATCAGCGGGCCGGCCGCGAGCGTGCCGAGGAAATTGGCGAGCCCGAAGCCGAGCAGCACGGAGGACACGACCTCAATGCCGCCCCCATCCGTTTCCAAGAATGGCCGCAGATAAGTGAAGAACGCGAAGTGTCCGGCAAAGACCAGCGTCGCCGTAACGATGCCGAGCGCGATGCCCGGACGGGCCAGCACGTCAATGAAGACACGCAGGCTTGCAGCACCCGTCGGCCTGAGCTTCGGCAGCGACAGGAACTGCATGACCAGGGCGACGAGACCCAGCCCCGCAGCGAGCACGAACACCGCACGCCAGCCGGCCAGCGCACCGAGATAACTGCCGAGCGGTGCGGCGGCGACGGTCGCGGCGGAGACGCCGCTGAAGATCATCGACAGCGCCCGCGGCACCAGCACGGGCGGCACCAGCCGCATGGTCACCGCCGTTGCCATTGCCCAGAAGCCGCCGATCGCTGCCCCGAGCAGCACCCGGCCGATCAAAAGCAGCGTCAGCCCGGGGGCAAAGGCGACCAGAAGATTGGAGAGGATCAGAAGGAGGGAGAAGAACATCATCAGGTGCCGCCGGTCGACGCCGCGGGCGACCGGCGCGATGAGCAGGCTGGCGATCATGCCGACCACGGCCGTCGCCGTTACCGCCTGCCCCGCCGCTCCCTCGGTAACGTTCAGTTCGGCCGCAATCGGTGTCAGAAGGCTTGCCGGCAGGAATTCCGCCGTCACCAGCGAAAAGACGCCGAGCGCCATGGAAACGACCGCCGCCCAGGCCGGCTTTTCCGCACCGCCTCCAGCGCCGGATTGTTCGAATGTAGGGTTCATCGGTTTGTCCTTGGATTGGGCGTTTCCGGCAGTAATGCTTGACGGTTTTGCCTGCCGGAAACGGCATGAACAAAGGGATGGAGCGCTTCCGGACGACGGATGTTTCGGCCGGCGATGCTCCAGGTGAATGATGCAGCGCAGAATTTATGCTGGACTCTCCGGACGATCCATGTCACAAACTCCGCAATGTTTGATCGAAAGTCTGAAAATCCGGCAGCATCGGCCGGCGCCTACCCTGATCCGGATCTCGTGAGCGAATTGCTCATGGGCATGCGGTTGGTTGGCCTCGAATACCGGCGGATCGAAGCCACCCCGCCCTTCGGCCTCGCGTTCGGCGAGGTGGAGGGCCGCGCCCAGTTTCATTTCATCGCCCGCGGTCCGGTTTACCTGCGCATGCCGGGTGGCCTGCTTCACACGATGGAGACCGGCTCCGCCGTGCTCCTGCCGCGCGGCGGGCCCCACGCACTCGTCTCGTCATGCGACATCGCATGCCAGGACGTTCGCGCGCTGGAGTCAAAGCCGATCTGCGCCAGCGTGAGCACGATCAAGGCTTGCGATAACGAAGCCTGCGGCAGCGACGGGCGCATTCTCGTCTTCAGCGGTTGCATGGAATTCGACCTTGGCGGCCTTCATCCGCTCGTGGGGATGATGCCGGAAGTCATGCTGGTCGGCACGCTGTCGGACCGCTATCCGGAAATCCTGCCTATGCTGGAGGCGATGGAACGCGAGACAAGGACCGCACGCGCCGGCTTTGCCGGCATTCTCGCGCGGCTTGCCGATGTGGTCGCGGCCTTCATCGTGCGCGCCTGGGTCGAATGCGGCTGCGGCGATGCCACGGGCTGGATCGCGGCCTTGCGCGACCCACGGCTCGGGCGCGTGCTGGTTGCTCTTCACAATGCGCCGGGCCATGACTGGACCGTCGCCGAACTGGCGGAACGGATGGGCGCCTCGCGCTCCGTCTTCGCGGAACGCTTTCTGGAAGTGACGGGCATGACGCCGGTGCGCTACCTGACGGAGTTGCGCATGCGGCTCGCCTCCCAGTGGATCGCCAGGGACCGCATGCCTATCGAGACGGCGGCGCTGCGCCTCGGCTACGGTTCGCAGGCCGCCTTCAGCCGTGCCTTCAAGCGCGTCATGGGCCATCCGCCCCGAAGCTTCGCCTCTGCCGCCGCGGCCGGCGCCGTCTGATCGGCACGTTCCTTCCCCGCTGGCGCGCATTTGTTGATTTCGGTCATTAAGACATTAGACACCTTGTTTATTTAAGGTATCGCTTACGTGATGTTGGGGGAAGGAACGGCTGGCGGTGCCGTTTCATCCAGCTGTGCATTGCTGACCGGACGCATTGCTTGGTGAACGCGGCGGCCTGTCGTCGGTAACATTGCATCCTTGGGGGACTTGCAGGACATGTTCGGAATGACCAATAGCGGCACCCGTGCCCGCATCGAAGCGCTGGAAGCGATCTCGGCGAATATCATGATCGCCGACGACGCGCTCAACATCATCTATATGAACGGCGCCGTCCGTAACCTTCTCAAGGATGCGGAAAGCGATCTCAAGAAGGAATTGCCCGCCTTCGAATTCTCAAAACTGATCGGCAGCAATATCGACGTCTTCCACAAGAACCCGTCGCACCAGCGCAACATGCTGGCTGGTCTTCAGAAAACGCACAAGGCGACCATTCGGGTCGGCATTCATGCCTTCGACCTGATCGTGACGCCTCTGAAGCGCGGTTCGAAAAACGAGGGGTTCGTCGTCGAATGGGCCAATGCCAGGGAACGGCTGCAGAATCTGGATTTCCAGAACCAGATCGAAGCCATCAGCCGCGTCCAGGCGGTCATCGAATTCTCCCCCGACGGCACGGTGCTCACGGCCAATGACAACTTCCTCAATGCCCTCGGCTATACGATCGACGAGATCAGGGGCCGGCATCACAGCATGTTTGTCGCGCCCGATTACGCCGCGAGCCCGCAATATCAGGAATTCTGGACGGCGCTCAGAAGCGGAAAGTTCCAGGTGGACGAATTCCTGCGCCTCGGCAAGAACGGCAGGAAAGTGGTCATAAATGCTTCCTACAATCCGATCTTCGACGAGAAAGGCAATGTCGCCAAGGTCGTGAAGTTCGCGACGGATGTCACCGAGCGCGTCCATGCCGTCAATACGATCGGCGACGGCCTCAACAAGCTTGCCTCCGGCAATCTCGCCTTCCGGATCGAGCAGCCTTTCGGCGCTGATTTCGAAAGCCTGCGCAACAATTTCAACGATGCAGTCACGCAGCTTGCCGATGCGCTCGGTTCAGTTTCCCGGGCGACCGGGCAGATCGATGCCGGCAGCCGCGAGATCAGCCGCAGCGCACAGGATCTGTCGAAACGTACCGAACAGCAGGCCGCCTCGCTCGAGGAGACCGCCGCAGCACTGGACGAGATCACGGTCAACGTCAAGAACGCATCCGCGCGGGCGGAAGAGGCGCGCCACGCAGCAGCGACCGCCAATTCCAGCGCCGTCCATTCCGGCACGGTCGTCGCCGATGCAATGAGTGCCATGGCGCGCATCGAGCAGTCGTCCAACCAGATTTCCAGCATTATCGGCGTGATCGACGAGATCGCCTTCCAGACCAACCTTCTGGCGCTCAATGCAGGCGTCGAGGCGGCTAGAGCGGGCGAGGCCGGCAAGGGCTTCGCCGTCGTCGCGCAGGAGGTGCGGGAACTCGCCCAGCGTTCGGCGCAGGCTGCCAAGGAAATCAAGGACCTGATCAGCAAATCCTCCGAGGAGGTTAAGAGCGGCGTGACGCTCGTCAGCGAAACGGGCGAGGCGCTCCGCACCATTCAGGGCAATATCCTCACGGTCAACCAGCATATGGAAGCGATCGCCAACGCCTCCCGAGAGCAGGCGACCGGCCTTTCCGAAGTCAACACGGCCGTCAACCAGATGGACCAGATGACCCAGCAGAATGCTGCGATGGTCGAGGAAAGCACCGCCGCCAGCGCGGCGCTCAGCCGGGAAACGGATAGCCTTCGCCAACTCGTCTCCCGCTTCGAACTCGGGGCGACGTTTGCGCAAACCGGCGCCGGCCCGGCGAGCTGGTCGTCGCGATCCGATCGGGCACCGGCCGAACAACCTCGCTCCGTCTCCCGCCCGGCTGTCATGACCCGAGGCAACACCGCCCTGAAGACCGACGACTGGCAGGAGTTCTGACCCCGGCGACCGCTTCGCTGCCCGTCGCGGAGTTCCCCCTTATAACTTCCTCAACAACGTGTTGGGGAAGTTATTAAGGTCCCGGCAGGGGATGACGAGGCCGCACTTCCCACCTTACCTTTTGCAGACGGCAAGACGCCATCCAGTTCTTCACCATCTTCCACGCTTTCCCACAAAATCCCTATCCCGATCTTCCATGCCCGCAATCGCCCCGTTCGCTCGCGGATGGACCCGGTGTGCATGTCCGGCGAGGCGGGGCACCGTGGTCCGGGCGTCCAGCGATGAAAATCGCAGCCCGATGGACGGAAAATCCTGCCTCCGGAACAGAGGGACCGAAGTCGCGGGCATAACCACCGAACGGGGGTGGAATACCCATTCGCCTCCCCCGGTCAGGGGAGGCGGCGTTCCCGGGGCGCTTCAATCAACGCGCAATCAATAAAAGAAATCCCTTATTAATCTTGCATTCATATTCGAAATCATGAAATGGCGCTGCACGATCAGCCCGCTCGTCGGTCGGGGCCGGGATATCCTAAAAGGGGAAGCCGTCGGCGGCTGGGATGCAACAGAACAGAACCAGTTCCAGAAGGAAAGCAGAATGAACCATATCGCGAAAATTGCGGCTTGTGCGGCGGCCCTTGCCATTGTCGCGTCGATACCGGTCGGCGGCAGTCTCGGCACGATCTCCCCGGCCTTCGCCGGCAACGGCAATGGCGGCGGCAATGGAGGCGGAAACGGCGGTGGCAACGGGGGTAACAACGGGGGCGGCAAAGACAACAGCAACCGCTCCGACAAGGCCGCAGACAAGAACACCAAAAGCGCCGACAAGACGAAGGTTCCGAAGACCGGCACCGAGGTCGATCTCGGACCGCTCAACGCCGCGCATGCATCGCCGACCGCCCGGCTGAACGCGGCACCGAACTCGGCTGTCGGCAAAATCGCAGCCTATGAGCAGGCCCGTGCCGCCGCCCTTGAACTCAGCGATCCGGCAGCCCAGGACGCGGCTCTTCAGACCGCGGTCGACAACCTCGAAACCGCTTTCGGTCGCACTTTCAGCGTCGAGCAAATCGAAGCGCTGAACTCCCTGCTTGACGCAGGCTGACGGCGAACAGCCCTTTCCCTCAGGAGAAGTTTCCGACTTCGGACGGCGCAGGCAAACCCTGCGCCATTCTCACATCATCGCCACATATTTCGGCAATTCGGCCATGCGAGGCACGACGATCAGCGTCTTGACATCGCCACGCTTGAAGGCCTTGAGGAAGCGGTTGTAATCCTCGAACACCACGCAGCCGGACGAGTCGCCGCGGGTACGCAGCAGGTAGGTGTGGGTCAGGAAGCCGTCGCGACCGTACATCTTTGCATCGCCGACAGGGGTCATACGGATCGCCTCGATCCCGTGAAAGCGGGCTTCGCGCATGCGCAGGCTGTAGACATTCGGCGGAGTCGGGCCTCGGTTCTTGATATGCACGAAGCGGGGATCGTCACGCATATGGGCGCGGCCGGAATGGGCCTCGAGCTTCTCGCCGTTCGGCATGTGCACGATACCGGCCGAGATATCGTAAACGGCAACGCCGCGTCCCGGCAGCTTCGGTTTACGCGAAAAGAGCGAGGGACGATCCTCCTCGTCGTCCATGACGAGCGGATTGCTGGGCTTGGCGTAGGCAAGTTCGACGGTCGCCGGCTTTTCCCTGAGAACCGCGGGCTTTGCCGGGGCCACGGCCGGCCTGCCGGGCTTTGCCGTCGGCATCGGGCCACCATCGGGCAGTTCCTCGTGATCGGCTTCGGCCGGTTCCGACAGGAGTTCGACGAAAGGTTCCTCGCGGGGGTCGGCGCCCAGCGGAACAACGTCCCTGGCCGGCATGGGGGCTGCATAAGCGAGGGCGGCTTCGCTCGCCGACGCGGCATTCGGCGCGACAGAGGCGGTGACCACCGGGTCGGTCATCTGCGCGGCATTGCGCTTTTCGGCCTCGGAGGCGGCGGCAAGCTTGAGCGCCGTGCGCGCAGCGACTGCAGTCGCAAGCTCCTGCCGCAGGCCATCCAGCGCCTGCGGATTGTCCCGATAATTGAAGCCCACGAGTTCCAGGCGATCGGACTTGTCGACCGGCGCAAGCGCCATCGAGGCCGGCAGCATGAGGATGCCGGCTTCGTCGCTATCCTCGATTGCCGCGGCAAGCCTCGCGCGCGCTTCTTCCATCGCTGCAAAATTGATGCGGTTCGCCTCGGCGTCTGCCTGCCTGGCGGACTTGCGGTCGGCCCGTGGCGCAGGAACGGGCAAGAGCCGGGCGCTCTCAGCGCGAATGGCCGATGTCGAGGACGTGCCGGACGAAAACATCTGAACTGTAGCGATTGCCACTGTGGCCCAGAGTCCGAGCGCGACACCGACGCCGATGGTCGTCGGTGTTGCCCAGGCCTTCGGGCCCGGCGACTTACGGTTCGATGCACGGGGAGCGTTCATGCGGGACGCAATGCCACGCGAAACTGACTTGCTCGAGGACGCCATACTCTTACTCGCTACCAGAAGCCTCTCGTCGCCGGCGGTCGTCATGGCTCGCGCAGCGCTACACATCCCGGACGGAAGACCGTCGCCTTTTCCTGCGGCCGTCCCGATCCCTGCCGGACATGCTAAACAATGAAGAAACTTGGTAACCAAGAGGTTTACGGCACGCGATTTGTTGTTGCATGCCGCATGGGGCAGGAAGATGGCGGTCGTCCGCCACCTCCAGCTCCGATCGTCGGGAAAAGCGGAACCCTATCAGAAGGAGCGCGTCAGACCGCCGTCAACGCGGATGTTCTGGCCGGTGATATATCCGCCCCCCTCGGAGGCGAGGAAGGCGACGGTCGCGGCGACCTCGTCGGTCTTGCCGTAGCGTTTCATCGGAACGCTCTCGCGGCGTTCTTCGGTGCCCGGCAGGCTGTCGATCCAGCCCGGCAGGACGTTGTTCATGCGGACATTGTCGGCCGCATAGGTGTCGGCGAAGATCTTGGTGAAGGCGGCAAGGCCGGCGCGGGCAACGGCGGAGGTCGGGAACATCGCACTCGGCTCGAAAGCCCAGGCCGTCGAGATATTGATGATGACGCCCGATTTCTGCTTCTGCATGACCGGCGTCACCAGTCGGGTCGGGCGGACGACATTGAGCAAGTAGGTGTCGATGCCCTTGTGCCAGTCCTCGTCGCTAATCTCGAGAATCTGCGCGCGCGGACCGTGGCCGGCGCTGTTGACCAACACATCGATCCGGCCCCAGCGAGAAAGCGTCGCATCGACCAGGCGCTTCAGGTCGTCATTGGACTGGTTGGAACCGGTCACACCGAGACCGCCGAGTTCCTGAGCCAGGGCCTCGCCCTTGCCCGAGGAGGACAGGATCGCGACCTTGAAACCGTCGGCGGCGAGCCTTCTGGCGACGGCGGCTCCCATGCCGCTTCCGCCGGCGGTGATGATTGCGACTTTGTCAGACATGGTAATCTCCCTGCATCTGTCCGTGCGGGAGAATTTCGATATTCGCCCGGAAAGTCGAGTCAGAAAAGACGAAGGGCGATCAAGCAAAGCGAAAGGCCGGCAAGGCTTTCGCCCTACCGGCCGCATGGAACGAATGTCGGCGATGACTTACCAGGAGCGAACGTCGAGGACCTTGTCCTTATGCGCCGGATGGGTGGAGAAGATGAAGATACGGTCGAGTTCCTTCTGGCTCAGGAGGCGCAGGAAGCGGATCTCGGCGGTATTGTTTGCGAAGACCTTCATCAGCAGGCAGCCGATCTTGCTGATGCGCGCATCGGGAATGTCGAGATAGAACTGCTGCGGAAGGTTGTACTGGGTCAGAAGGCTGATGACCGCGCCCGACACCGAGATACGGATGATGTCACATCGGCGGGCCGCCATGTGCATCACGCCCTTCTCAGTGTATTCGATGCGCGCGGCATTCATCGTGTCCTCCATCGGAAACCGCGCTTCGCGGTCATACATGAAGGATTCTTCTCGCTTGAGGTAATTGGCTCGCATTTCCGTCCCGCCTGCATTTTCGGTTCTTGTTGAGGGAAATCTAGCAGCCGGAATTTAACAGAAGGTATTAAGAAAGGGCCGGAGTTAGCCCTGGAAGGGGTTCCGTCGCCGGCAGGGCAAACGGAACCTTACCTTCATCAGCCTCATTTTCGATAAGTGTGACCGTCCGCGTTAAACAAATGCAATTTCATGCGGTCGGCCGCGAAACGTAGGCGGTCACCCTTGGAGATCGCCACCGTGCCCGGCAGCTTGACGGTAATCGGCTCGCCCTCGACCGGGCCGTCGGCATAGATCAGCGTGACCTCGCCCAGCTGCTCGACGATGGAGACAGTGCCTTCGAAGAGATAGTCGTCACCGGTGACGATCGACAGATCCTCCGGCCGAACGCCGAAACTTGCCTTCTTGCCGGCATCGGTCTCAGGCGTGGCGATGTCGACGGAAACCGAGGTGCCGTCGAGCAGGGTTATCGTCGTCCGGCTGCCGCCGCTTGCGATCGTCGCGGGCATGATGTTCATCGCCGGGGAGCCGATGAAACGGGCGACGAACAGATTGGCCGGACGGTCGTAAAGCTCGAGCGGCGGGCCGACCTGCTCGATGCGGCCAGCCGAAAGCACGACGATACGGTCGGCAAGCGTCATCGCCTCGACCTGATCGTGGGTGACGTAGATCATCGTGGTATCGGGCATCGACTCGTTGAGCTTGGCGATTTCGATGCGGGTCGCAACACGCAGCGCCGCATCGAGGTTCGACAAGGGCTCGTCGAAGAGGAAGACCTTCGGATTGCGGCAGATCGCGCGGCCGATTGCCACGCGCTGCCGCTGACCGCCGGAAAGCGCCTTCGGCAACCGGTCCAGATAGGGCGTCAGCTGCAGGATTTCGGCCGCATTCTTCACGCGGCGCTCGATCTCCTCGCGGCTTTCACCGGCGATCCGCATGCCGAAGGCCATGTTGTCGTAAACCGTCATATGCGGATAAAGCGCATAGGACTGGAAGACCATGGCGATGCCGCGCCTGGAGGGCGGCACGTCGTTGACGACCTGTCCGTCGATAATCATCTCACCGCTGGTGATATCCTCCAGCCCGGCAATCATGCGCAGCAGCGTGGACTTGCCACAGCCGGAAGGACCGACGAAGACGACGAATTCGCCTTCCGCGATCTCCAGATCGATGCCGTGCAGAACCTTCACCTGCCCGTAGGTCTTGCGGATGTCCTTCAGAACGAGGCCCGTCATTGTCTTCCTCCCCAATCAGGCCCGGCGGGCGAAATATGCGCCCCAGGCCGGAAGTTCTATCCTGTTGTCCTTGACCGTGCTCGTAAAGCCATGCCCCTCCAGAGGCTGCCATGCGCCGACCGGAAGTCCGGCCGAGGCAGGGGCGGCGCTCATGTTGAAGACACAAAGCAGCGTCTCGTTGCCAAGCGTGCGGCTGTAGATGAGGACACCGCCCTCCTCCGGATAAAAGACGATATCGCCCTTGGCGAAAGCCGGATGCTGCCGGCGGAAGGCAAGAAACCGCCGGTATTGCTCGAGCACCGAATCCTCCCTGCCCTGCTGCGTGTCGACGGCCTTGATTACATGTTCGACCGGGATGGGGAGCCAGGTCTTTTCGGAGGTCGAAAAGCCCGCCTTGACGGCATGGCTGTCCCAGACCATCGGCGTGCGGCAGCCGTCACGCCCCTTGAATTCCGGCCAGAACTGAATGCCGTAGGGGTCCTGAAGATCCTCGAAAGCGATATCGGCTTCGGTGAGGCCCAGCTCCTCGCCCTCGTAGATGCAGGCCGAGCCGCGCTGGGTCAAAAGGATTGCGGCGAGTTGCTTAGCGAAGGCGTCGCGATCGACGACATCCGCCCCCCAGCGAGAGACATGGCGCACGACATCGTGATTGGAGAAGGCCCAGCAGGCCCAGCCTTCAGGTGCCGCCTTGGCGAAGGCCTGCTGCACCTCGGCGACGCGCGCCGGCGTCAGCGGATCGGGCGCCAGGAATTCGAAGGCGTAGCACATCTGCATCTTGTCGTTGCCGGAGGTGTATTCACCGACGATTTCCAGACCGCGCTGGCTGTCGCCGACCTCACCGACGGCGGCAATTGCCGGAAACTCCTCGAGCACGGCGCGGAAGCGCTTCAGGAACTCCAGGTTTTCCGGGCGGTTCTTGTCGTAGAGATGCTCCTGGAAATTATAGGGATTGACTGCCGGCGCGGTGGACGCATTGCGGCGTTCCGGCGCGAGCGCCGGGTTGTCGCGCAACAGCTTGTCATGGAAATAGAAGTTGATGGTGTCGAGACGGAAGCCATCGACACCGCGCTTCAACCAGAAGCGCACCGCATCCAGCACGGCATCCTGAACCTCGGGATTATGCATGTTGAGGTCCGGCTGGGAGGTCAGGAAGTTGTGCATGTAATACTGCATGCGGGTCGGGTCCCACTGCCACGCGGAACCGCCGAAGATCGACAGCCAGTTGTTCGGCGGCGTGCCGTCCGGCTTGGCATCGGACCACACGTACCAGTCCGAACGCGGATTGTTCTTGCTCGACCGGCTCTCGACGAACCAAGGATGCTGATCGGACGTGTGGGAAATCACGAGGTCGATCATGACGCGGATACCCAGGCGATGGGCCTCCGCGATCAGGCCGTCGAAATCGGCGAGCGTTCCGAACATCGGATCGACATCGACATAGTTGGAGACGTCGTAGCCGAAATCCTTCATCGGCGAGGTGAAGAAGGGCGAGATCCAGATCGCGTCGGCGCCGAGATCCGCAACATGCGACAGACGGGCCGTGATGCCCTTGAGGTCGCCGATTCCGTCATCGTTGGAATCCTGAAAGGAACGGGGATAGATCTGGTAGATCACGGCACCGCGCCACCAGTCCTTGTCGGGAGAAAGGGGCGATTGCATTTCAGCGGTCATGCTCTTTCCTTATGCAAAAACAACGTGTTCGAATTTCAAAGCAGCCGCGTCAGCCACCCTTGACCGAGCCCGCCAGCAGGCCGCGCACGAGGTAGCGCTGGAGCGCGAAAAAGACGATCAGCGGCACGATGATGGTGATGAAGGCCGAGGCCGTGAGGATTTCCCACTTGCCGCCGCGCGAGCCGAGAAGATTGACGAGCCGGCCGGTCAGGACCAGTTCGTCATTGCCGGTTCCGAGGAAGACCATGGCGACCAGCAGATCGTTCCAGGTCCAGAGGAACTGGAAAATGGCGAAGGAAGCGAGCGCCGGATAGGAGAGCGGCAACACGATCTTCGTGAAGATGGTGAAATCGGATGCGCCGTCGACGCGGGCCGATTCCATGATTTCCCGCGGCAGGCCGGCGATGTAGTTGCGCAGCAGATAGATGGCGAGCGGCAGGCCGAAACCCATATGGGCGAGCCATATGCCGAGATAGGTCTTGGACGGCACCCCGAACGCCGAGCCGATCCCGTTATACATCTTCAGCAGCGGGATGAGCGACATCTGCAGCGGTACGACCAGCAGGCCGACGATGACGGCGAGGATGAGCGACCTGCCGGGAAACCGCATCCAGGCAAGGGCGTAGGCCGCAAAGGCCGCGACCAGGATCGGAATGATAGTGGCGGGTATGGCGACCGTCAGCGAGTTGATGAAGGATTGCCCGATGCCTTCCGCCGTCAGGACGTTGCGATAGTTCTCAAGCGTGAAGCGCGGCGGAATGGCGGCCGTGTAGAAGATGCGCTGGCCGCGGCTTCCCTCGAAAGCCTTCGGCGAGACCAGGCGGAAATCGCCGTTCTCCTCGACCGTCAGTTGGACGCCGTCCTTCAGATCGGCGGCGGAACCGGCCGTGAAGGCCGCCGGCTCCTGGCTCGAGCTGCCGAACGCGCTGACCGTTCCCTGGCCGCCTTCGAAGACATTGCCTGATATGACGAAGGTTCCGTTTTCCTCGACCTGCTTCTCCGGCCCCGGCGCGCGATAAATAGCGTTCTGGGTGGAGGTCGAAAGCGCCGTCCACCAGCCGGAGGCGACGATCTGGTCCTTGTCGCGGATGGCGGAGATAAACAGGCCGGCCGTCGGCAGGGTCCAGAGCACGACAAGGAAAAGAACGGAAAGATGAACGGCCCACGTCAGCGGCGAACGAACACTGCCTTTATGCATCTCAGCGTCCTTCCATTTCCCGGCGGGCGTTGCGGATGTTCCAGATCATGATCGGCACCACCATGACCATGATGACGACGGCGATCGAAGCGCCGCGGCCGAAATCGCCGCCGCCGCGGAACATCCAGTCGAACATCAGGTTGGCGAGAACCTGCGTCTGCCATTGGCCATTGGTCATGGCGAGCACGATATCGAAGACCTTCAGCACGAGGATGGTGATCGTGGTCCACACCACGGCAATGGTGCCCCAGATCTGCGGCACCTTGATCTTGAGGAAGATCTGCCATGGATTGGCGCCGTCGATCACGGCCGCCTCGATGGTTTCTTCCGGAATGCCGCGCAGCGCCGCCGACAGGAGAACCATGGCAAAGCCGGTCTGAATCCAGATCAGGATGACCATCAGGAAGAAGTTGTTCCAGAAGGGCAGCGTGATCCAGATCTGCGGCTCGCCGCCCAAAGCCACGACGATGGCGTTCAGGATGCCGATCTGCTCGGAACCGGCATCACGGTAGTCATAGACGAACTTCCAGATGACGGACGCGCCGACGAAGGAGATCGCCATCGGCATGAAGATCAGCGATTTGGCGATATTGCCCCACCAGATACGGTCGGTGAGCGCCGCGATGATGAGGCCGAACAGGGTGGATGCCGCCGGGACGACGATCAGCCACAGGATGTTGTTGAAGATCGACTGGCGGAATTCGGCATCGTTGACCATCCAGCGATAGTTGGCAAGGCCGACAAAGCTGGTGCCGGAGCGGTCGAACAGCGAATAGGCCACCGATGAAAATACCGGATAGACCAGGTAGATCGATAGCGACACGATGGCCGGCCCGAGGAACAGCCAGGGGCGGATCAGGCTGGCGCGGCGGATATTGCGCGACGCCCGCGCCGTGTCGGCAAGCCGCGGCGGCAGGATCAGGTCGAGCAGCAGGTTCGAGCCATAGAAATAACCGATCGCACCGGCAATCCCGATCACGATGGTCAGCAGCGCATAGAATAACTGTTGCAAGGCATCCCCTCCCGGCAGCGGCAAAGCTGCCGATGCCGCCGTAACCGGCGACATCGGCACGGCTCTTGTGACGGTTACTTCAGGCCGTCCCAGGCCTTCTGGATATCGGCAGCGACATCGGCCGCAGACTTGCCGCCGGTGTAGTCGACCATGCCTGTCCAGAAGGCGCCGGCACCGATCTTGCCGGGCATCAGGTCGGAACCGTCGAAGCGGAAGGTGGTGGCGCTGAGCAGAATATCGCCCTGTTTCTTCATCGGACCGTTGGCATAAGCCTCCTTGTTGGCCGCCTTGTAAGGCGTTAGGAAGCTCGACTGGGCCATCCAGACCTCATGGGCGATCGGCGTCTTCAGGAAATCGATGAAGGCGCGGGCGGCCGGTGTGTCCTTGGTAATCATGGCGAGCGTGCCGGCACCGAGAACCGGATTGCCGAGATCCCTCTTGCTGTCATAGGGCGGCATGTAGAAGAAATCCGCATCCTGCCCGACAACGGTGCCTTCCGGGAAGAAGGACGGAATGAAGGAGGCCTGGTGATGCAGGTAGCACTTCGGCGGCGAGGCGAAGAGGCCTTTCGGGCTGTCGCGGAAATCGGTGGAGGCGACACCGGCCGCGCCGCCATCGACGAACTTGTCGTTTCTCGCGAACCAGCCGAATTCCTCGATCGCGCCGACGACGGCCGGATCGTTGAACTTGATCTCGTTCGATACCCACTTGTCGTAGACATCGGCGGGCTGGGTGCGCAGCATCAGATCCTCAACCCAGTCGGTCGCCGGCCAGCCCGTGGCGCCGCCGGAACCGAGACCGATGCACCAGGGAGTGCCGCCATCGGCGACGATCTTCTCGGTCAGCGCCTTCAGTTCCTCCATGGTCTTGGGAACCTCGTAACCGGCATCCTCGAAGTTTTCCGGCACGTACCAGACCAGCGACTTCACGTCGATCTTGTAGGGGAAGGCATAGATGGCGGCCTTGCCGTCCTTGCCCTTGTAGGTGGAGAGGTCCACCCAGGACTGGCCGGCAGCGTAATTCTGCAGCAGCCAGTCCTTGTTCTCATCGCCGAGCGGCACGAGATGGCCCTTGGCGGCGAGATCGGCGATAAGGCCCGGCTGCGGCAGGATGGCAACATCCGGCGGGCTGCCCGCCTGGGTGTCGATGACGATCTGCTGCTCGTAATTTTCGGAGGAGGAGTATTTCACGTCGATGCCGGTGGCATCCTCGAAATAGGCCAGAACGCTTTCGAAGAGAGCCTGGTCCTCACCACGCCAGGGGCCGAAGATCGTCACCGACTGGCCGGACATGGCATGCGACTTCTTGAATTCCTCGAGGCTCGCCCAGTTGAACTTCGCATCCTCGCCCGGCTTGAACTTCAAATCCGCAGCGCCCGCAGCACCTGCAAGGAGCGCGGCAGCGGCGACGGTCATCAACAATGTCTTCTTCATGTGAATTACCTCCCTCCACACAACCGACGAACAAACGTCGTTCTTCTTCCATGGCTCTTTTCAAAGCGCTTTGGCAGTAAAGTCATCCCACTGACGGCAAAGTGGAGTCAAGCACATTTCGATAGTTGCCGCAAATCGACGCAACTTGCCGCATGCAAAATGTTCAATTGCGACAGAATTCGACATTTTCCTGTTTCGGCACCCGGACGGGACTGCTAGAAAATAAAAGCGCTTTGGGCGGCCGGCGGCGGAAAGCACCGGACGGGGGCAGGCGCGGCAGGGAGGGACTGCATACCGTGAATCTGAAACAACTGTCCGAGCTTCTCGGCCTGTCGCAAACGACGATCAGCCGGGCGATCAACGGTTATCCGGAAGTCAACGAGGAAACGCGGCAACGCGTGCTCAAGGCGGCGCAGGAAACCGGCTACCGGCCGAACCGGGCCGCGCAGCGCCTCGCGACCGGCAAGGCCGGCTCGATCGGGCTGGTGATGCCGACAGCTCCCGGGCACTATTCCGACGTCCATTTCGGCGAATTCCAGAGTGGCCTCGCGGAAGAGGCGCTGCGCCACGATTTCCACTTCGTCATCATGCCGTCCCATCCGCGCGACGAGGAGCAGGCCATCCGCTGGCTGGTGGCGAGCGGCAGCGTCGACGGCTATTATCTCGCCTATATGCGTGAGAGGGACCCGCGCATCGCCATGGCGAAATCGCTGGCGATACCGTTCATCGTGCATGGCCGCTCCTTTGGCCTCGAGACCGACTATCCCTATCTCGACGTGGACAACGAAGGCGCTTTCCGGGATGCCGCCCGCCTCCTGCTGCAACTTGGACATCGCCGCTTCGCCCTTCTCAACGGTCCGGAAGATCTGGATTTTGCCCTGCGCCGCAAGCTCGGCACGATCGCGGCGCTGCAGGAAAAGGGGCTGACGCTTGCGCCTTCCCACATCCGCCATTCGGTCATGACCGACGAATTCGGCTATCGCGGCATGGCGGAACTGCTGCAACTGCCGGAACGGCCTACCGCGGTGCTTTGCGCCAGCACGGTGCTTGCGCTCGGCGCTGTCAGGGCGATCAACAAAGCGGGCCTGAAACTCGGCGAGGATATCTCGCTGATCGCCCATGACGACGTGCTGCCGCTCCTGAAACCGGAAAACTTCACCGTGCCGCTAACGACGACCCGGTCCTCGCTCCGGGCAGCGGGCATCCGCATCGCCCAGCGACTGATCGCAGCGATCAACCGCATCGAACAGCAGCCGCCCGAGCACGAACTCTGGACCGCGGACTTGGTGATCCGCGCCTCGACCGGCCCGGCGCCGCAATAGCGCTCAGGCTGCGGGAGCCTGCGCGAAATGCAGGCCCGCCGGCATTGGACCATGTCAGAACTTCGGCGCGGGCCGTCCGGCGGCGCGGTAGGCTGCGATCACCGTATTGGCCATCAGCATGGCGATGGTCATCGGACCGACGCCGCCCGGAACCGGGGAAATCGCGGCGGCGACCGGTGCGCATTGGGCGAAATCGACATCGCCGACCAGCTTGTTCCTGCCCTCGCCCTTTTCCGGTGCCGGCACGCGATTGATGCCGACATCGATCACGGTTGCGCCGGGCTTCACCCAGTCCGCCTTTACCATTTCCGCCCGGCCGACGGCAGCGACGAGGATATCGGCGCTGCGCGCAATGCCGGCGAGATCGCGGCTGCGGGAATGGGCGATCGTGACGGTGGCATTGGCGTTGAGCAACAGCTGCGCCATCGGCTTGCCGAACAGGTTGGAGCGGCCGATCACCAGCGCATTCAGGCCGGAAAGATCGGCCCCATGGATCTGCCGCACAAGGATCATCGCACCGGCGGGCGTGCAAGAGACAAGCCCCGTATCCAGATCGCCCGTCGCAAGCTTGCCGGCGTTGACGACGTGCAGGCCGTCGACGTCCTTTTCCGGCAGGATCGACTGGATGACCGCCTCGGAATTCAGATGCTTCGGCAGCGGCAGCTGCACGAGGATGCCGTCGATGTCGGGATCGGCGTTGAGTTCCGCGACCAGCGCCATCAGTTCTTCCTGGCTGGTCGCCTCGGGAAGCGTGTGCTGCACGGACTTGAAGCCGCACTGCTTGGCCATCTTGCTCTTGGAGTTCACATAGGCGTGGCTCGCCGGATCGTCTCCAACGATCACAACGGCCAGGCCCGGCCTGCGGCCCGCCTCGGTCTCGAGTCTTTCGGCAGCAGCCTTTACCGCTGCGACAACCGATGCGGCTGCCTGCTTGCCATCAATCACCGTCGTCACGATAGCACCCTCTCGCTTGCTTCCTGGCCAATCCAGAGCCCGACCCTAAGGCAAAGGAAGCGGGCCGGATTTGCCTGTCTCCGCCCTATGCTGTCAAAATTGGGCAATTTGCAAGAGGCAGCGGCGGCAAGGCTGCTATGCCTTGGTGCCGCCGGCGGGATGGCGGCGTCCGGAACCGCCCGGCAGGTCCTTGCGTTCGGACAGTTTGTGGCGCAGCACATGGTAGAGGAAGACAGGAATGCCGAGAATATAACGGCGCCACAGGCGTTCCGGCTCCAGCCAGAGGCGATAGGCCCATTCGGCGCGGATACTGCGCAGCCAGGACGGCGCGCGCGGCACGCGACCGGACGCGAAATCGAAGAGCGCGCCGACACTCATGACGACACGGGCATGCTCCGGCCGGATGTTGCTGTCCACCCACTTTTCCTGAAGCGGCGTCCCCATGCCGACGAGCAGGATGTCGAGTTCGGCGGCGTCAAGAGCGGCAAGCATCTCGGTGCAATCGCCCTTGTCGAAGAACCCGTCGGAAACCGGGATGAACCTGTGCCAGGGGGCGTGCCGCTGGAAACCCGCCGTCGCCGCCGCGAGAACCTCCGGCGAGCCGCCGATCAGGCCGATGCGCCGCGGGGTCACCATATAGGTCAAAAGCGCCGGAACGAAATCGGTGCCGTTCAGGTTCGCCACGAACTTCTCGCCGTTCAGCAGATGAGAGGCGATATCGAGGCCGACACCATCCGGCAGCACGATCGAGCGGCCAAGAACCTCGCGGAATTCCCTATCCGCCAGCATGATATTGGCATTGTTGGCGTTGAGGAAGGTGACATGGGCCTGACCTACCGGCAGGTTCGCGAGTTCGTTGACGAAAGAAAGGGCACCGTCCCAGTTGAGGTCGTAAACGGAGCAGCCGAAGATCGGCAGGCGGGGCGCTAGAAGAGCGAAGGTCGGAGACGGATTCATGCCGGCCTCCCGCATCCTGCGGCGCAGGGCAGCACAGGCTCGGGCAAGGCTGCACCGGCAAACGGAACCGCCAGCAAGCCCGGCAGGGATCGGATATGGACGAATGACCGCATGACGCCACGCAATACGAGAAACGATGGCGCAGTCTTAGCAGGCACGGCTGAAAGCCACTTTAAACTTACCGTTAAGATTCGGGCTGCCGCGTTAACCCTTCTTTCATGGAGCCGGTCGCGATGTCTGCCCGCCCCCGGCCGGCGCCGCATGACAGGCTACGGGAAGTGGACGCGGGGTGCTGCTGCGTTCTGCGGGAAAGCGCAACCCTGAGGGGAATCGCGTCGGCAACGCAAGGACGATCCGATAAATCGGGCAGGAATTTGGCAGCCGCCGGCGATCAATATCGCATTTGCCTCATTTAATGTTTTCCACCGGAAAATTGTGGGCATATTAACCATGCACCACTAAATCTAGTGCAAATCGGCCCCCAATGGTTAATCAATTGTTAATTAATCCCCGCAACTTTCCACCATTGTCTCGGATTCCACCGATTCGTACTCCTAACTCAATCGTGGCACTACACTGATTCGGAGGCGGACGAATGATCGTAGTAGTTGACGAGCGAGAGCTCGTGACCGAGGGATACACATCCCTCTTCGGAAGAGAAGGCATTCCATCAACCGGCTTCGACCCCGTCGAATTCGGCGAATGGGTCAATACCGCGGCGGATGCCGACATCGCGGCCATCGAGGCATTCCTCATCGGCCAGAGCAACGATACCCTCGCCCTGCCGAGGGCCATTCGCGATCGCTCCCGAGCCCCGGTCATTGCGGTCTCCGACCAGCCATCCCTCGAGACGACGCTCGCCCTCTTCGACAGCGGCGTCGACGACGTCGTGAGAAAGCCCGTCCATCCCCGCGAGATCCTCGCCCGGGCCGCCGCCATCCGGCGCCGCCTCACCGCCATCTCCTCCTTCACCGATATCGGACCGATCCGCGTCTTCTCCGACGGCCGCGATCCCGAAATCCAGGGCGAGGTCTTCCCGCTGCCCCGTCGCGAGCGGCGCATTCTCGAATATTTGATTGCAAACCGCGGCCGGCGCGTCTCGAAGTCCCAGATCTTCTCCGCCATCTACGGCATCTTCGACGAGGACGTCGAGGAAAACGTCGTCGAAAGCCACATCTCCAAACTGCGCAAAAAACTCCGCAAGAAACTCGGTTTCGACCCCGTCGATTCCAAACGCTTCCTCGGATACTGCATCGACTGGAAGTAAAGCCGCTTCCACCGCGGGCGGAGGAACCGCCCGCATCGCCACCGCCGGCCATGGCCGAAAAACATCAGCGTTACAGTTCAGTCATTGCGGAGTTCCGGGTCTCGATCGAGAGCCGGATCGCAGGTCAAGTTCGGCCATGATGCGGCTGGCCGAAGCAAGCTTTTTCAACCCTGTATTTCAGACAGCTTCACGCAAGGAACGATACCTAACGTGAGGCAACCACTAAAACGAGGATTCGAAATGAGCCTTTTTGGAACCATGAAGACCGCCGTGTCGGGCATGAACGCGCAAGCGAACCGACTGGGCACGGTCGGCGACAACATCGCGAATTCCAGCACCACGGCATACAAGAAAGCCTCGACATCTTTCTCGTCGCTCGTTCTGCCCTCGACCTCGGGCAACTACAATTCCGGCGGCGTCGAAACCAATGTCTCCTATTCCGTATCCGAACAGGGTGCGCTCGAATACACCACCTCGGGTACCGACCTTGCCATCCAGGGCGAAGGTTTCTTCATCGTGCAGGATACGGCCGGCAATATCTTTCTGACGCGCGCCGGCTCCTTCACGCTCAACGACGAAGGCAATCTCGTCAACGATGCCGGCTACATCCTGATGGGCTATTCGGCGAGCAGCGGCACGCCGACCACGGTCGTCAACTCCTATGACGGTCTCACGCCGATCACGATCTCCGACACGGGTCTGACCGCAGTCGCCACCACCAGCGGCTCTCTGACGGGCAACCTCAACTACTCGGCCGACATCGTCGCCGCCGGCGCCTATGCGAGCGACAACAATGCCAGCGTCGACGTCGATTCCGACAGCATCCTGAAGACCTCGGTCACCACCTACGATGCCGTCGGCGCCTCGATCACCTACGATTTCTACTATACCAAGACCGCCGCGGGCACCTGGGAAGTCGCGGTCTACAACGCCGCCGATGCGAACACCTCCGGCAGCGGCAGCTTCCCTTATTCCTCGGCCGCGATCACCACCGCCGAACTGGTCTTCGACGGCTTCGGCAAGCTTGCCACGGTCGATGGCACCACGACCTTCTCGATCGATGTCAACGGTATCAGCTTCGACCTTTCCGGCATGACCCAGCTCTCGGCAGAATCGGCCATTTCCGACGGTAGCGCCGACGGTAGCCCGGCAGAAGCCATGACGGGTATCGAGATCGATTCCGACGGCACGGTTTACGGAACCTACGCCAAGAGCGACCCGAAGGCTCTCTACCAGGTCGCGCTCGCAACCGTGGAAAGCCCTGACAACCTGACGCTTTATTCCGGCAACGTCTACCGGACCAGCGCCACCTCCGGCGTCGTCACCATCGGCTTTGCCGGTTCTTCCGGTTTCGGCGAAATCGTCGCCGGCGCACTCGAAACATCAAACGTCGACCTCGCTTCGGAACTGACCGAAATGATCGAGGCCCAGCGCAGTTACTCGGCAAACTCCAAGGTATTCCAGACCGGTTCCGACCTGATGGATGTTCTCATCAATCTGGCCCGGTAATCCTTTCAGGAGATCGTGAATGTCACTCGCTTCCGCGTTGAATACAACCAAGTCAATCTTCAGCAATACATCGACGCAAACCTCGGTCGTATCGGGGAACATTTCGAGCGCCACGACGAGCGACTACAATCGACGCACTGCGGTGACAACCACGAACGCCTATACCGGCGCCACCACCGTGAAGGTGGAACGCACGGAAGATGCGGCGCTGCTGAAGCAGGTCCTGCAATCCATCTCCGACGACTCCGGCCAGCAAAGCCTGCTGGCCGGTCTCGAAACACTCAATTCTGTCATGGGCGGCGATGAATATTCCGCCACGCCGTCGGAAGCCCTCACGGCTCTGCGCGAAGCCCTTCAGACCTACGCGGCCTCGCCGAGCGACGCTACCCTGGCCGCGGCCGCAGTGGCGGCCGCCAATGACGTCGCAACCTCGCTCAACCAGCAGACCCAGGCCGTCCAGGAGCTTCGCACCGACACGGACGGCGATATCGCCACCACGGTGAATACGCTCAACCAGCTTCTTTCCGACTTCGAGAAGGCCAACAACGCCGTCAAGTCGGCCACGGCCTCCGGCGGGGATGCCAATAACGCGCTGGATACCCGCGAGAGCCTGCTCAAGCAGATTTCCGAGATCATCGGCATCTCGACCACGGTGCGCGACAACAACGATATCGCCATCTACACCACGACGGGCGTCACGCTGTTCGAGACCGTGCCGAGAGAGGTTTCCTTCGACGCCACCCCGGCCTACGACGCCAATACCGTCGGCAATGCCGTCTATATCGACGGCGTGGCACTGCCGGCCGGCGAAGGCAGCAGCACTTCCGCCGCGGGGTCGCTCCAGGCGCTCCTGCAGTTGCGCGACGAGGTCTATCCGGGCTACCAGAACCAGCTGGACGAAATCGCCCGGGGCACGATGCTGCTCTTCTCGGAGACGGATGCCGGCGGCGCGGCGATTGCCGGCCTCTTCACCACCGTCGATGCCTCGGTGGTCGATTTCGAGACTGCCGACATCATTCCGGGCCTTGCTGGCCTGATTACCGTTTCCTCCGCCGCCCAGGCGGACCCGAACACGTTGAGGGACGGCGACATCGCCGGCGTCGACCAGAACACCGAAGGTGCCGCAGGTTATTCCGACCTGCTCTACAAATACGTGGCCGGTTTCGAAACACAGATGGCGTTCGATGCCGACGCCGACATCTCCACCAACGCGACACTGCTCGATTTCACCAGCGACTCGATCGGCTGGGTCCAGGAATATCGCAGCGACGCGACGACCGCGGCCGAAAACACGTCCGCGATGCTGAACCGGTCCGAGGAAGCCTATTCCAACGCGACCGGCGTGAACCTCGACGAAGAACTTATCCTGCTGCTCGACATCGAACAGTCCTACAAGGCGGCCTCCAAGCTGCTGTCGACGATCGACGAGATGCTGGCAAGCCTTATGGAGGCCGCGAGCTAACCATGAAGACCACCAATATCTCCTCGCTGGCCATCAGCAAGGCCATGCAGCTGACAACGTCAAACTCCATGGCGGAAGTCTCCAAGCTCGAAGTGGAATCGGTGACCGGCACCTATGCCGACGTCGGCCTCGAACTCGGCACCCGGACATCGACGAGCGTCGACTATTCCCGGGAAAGCAGCCGGCTGCAGTCGATCATCGATGCCAACGCACTTGCCGAGCAGCGCATGGAATCCTCGCAGCTGGCGCTGGAAAACATGTCGGGCTCCTCACAGTCCCTGCTGGACTCCATCATCGCGCTCAGCGGCAACTCGGACTCGAGCAGCCTTCAGGTCGCGGCCGACACCGCGATGGCAACGCTCGAAAATTTCGTCAGCTACACCAATTCCGCGGTCAACGGCGAATATCTGTTCTCGGGTATCAGCACGGACGTGCAGACGCTGGACGACAGCTTCATCACCGATATCACGGCCGACTTCAACACGGCGTTTGCCACCTTCAAGACGGCGAACGGCATTGCATCGAACGCCGACGTCACCGAAACGCAGATGGCGCAGTTTCTGTCGGACTATGAAACTGCGTTCAACTGGTCGTCCTGGACTAACGCATCTGACACCACAATGTCGACGCGTATTAGCACATCGGAAACCGTATCGACATCGACAAGCGCCAATACCGATGGTTTCAAGAGCCTTGTGCTCGCCGCGGTGGTATCGTCACAGCTTGTGAATTCTGGTCTGAACGCCAGCGCCCTCAGCGTCGTGAATACGGCGGCCACCGATTATGCCGGTTCGGCGATCACCGGGCTGGACAGCCAGCGCTCCCTGCTCGGTCTCTCGCAGGAGCGCGTGGAAAAGGCCAACACATACATGGAACAGCAGAAGTCGATCATCGACACCCAGCTGACGGGTCTGATCGGCGTGGATACCGAGGAGGCATCGGTGCGGTTGACGACGCTGCTGACGCAGATCGAGACCTCCTACACCATAACTTCCAAGATACTGAACCTCAGCCTTGTAAACTATCTCTGAGTACATCGACGTTGATGAGCGACGGAATTGTAAAGCCATGAAGGAAAAGTAGATGTTCCAGTTTTCATATGCGGAGATCATGGAAGATGATCTCACCCTCGCCAGAGAAAGGGAACGCCAGGTTTTAACGCGGTCGATCGAATATCTCACAGCGGCGAAAGAAGCAGAGCGGTATGGCAAGGAAGCGATCGAGGCAATCTACTACACGCGCCGTGTATGGTTGCGTTTCATAGAAGACCTGAAGCAGCCGGAAAACGAACTCAGTGTTGAACTGAGAGCCAACCTAATCTCGATAGCAATCTGGATTCTCAAAGAGTGCGAGCAGATACGCAAGCGCAAGTCGCAGAATTACCAGGCCATCATTGACGTGACCACCATCATCAGGGATGGATTGAAATGAAAAGCACGCTACGCCTCTCTTTGAAATCAGGCGAAAAGATCTTCGTCAACGGCGCCGTCCTGCGGGTTGATCGCAAGGTATCCATTGAATTTCTCAACGACGTCACCTTCCTGCTGGAGAACCATGTCCTTCAGCCCGAAGACACGACGACGCCTCTGCGCCAGCTGTACTTCATCGCGCAGATGATCCTCATCAATCCGGAAGGGAAGGAACAGTCGCTTGCGCTCTTCCGCAAGTCGATCACCATGCTTCTCTCCTGCTTCCGCAATGAAGAGGTTCGCGCGGAACTGAAGCGCATCGATGCCCAGGTCTCGTCCGGCCGTACCTTCGATGCGCTGAAGGCCATCCGCTCGCTGTACCCCGCCGAGGAGGCCATCCTCAGCAACAATGAAATCACACCCGCAGTCGTCAAGGAACTCCGAAAGGAAATCGCACCATGGTGACAGCAGTCAGCTCCACCACCTCGACCACCTCCACGACGTCGACCAGCTCGTCGACGGCGGCAAACGATGCGGCCTCCGCCTCGCTCGATTACGACAGCTTCCTGCAGCTTCTAATCGCGCAGATGCAGAACCAGGACCCGACCGATCCGATGGATGCGAGCGAGCAGATCTCGCAGCTCGCGACCTTCTCGCAGGTCGAGCAGAGCATCAAAACCAACAGCAACCTGGAAACCATGATCGGCCAGAGCAATCTCGCCAATGCCGCCTCCTACGTGGGCAAGGCACTCGAGAGCGCCGACGGCGAGACCACCGGGATCGTCGCCTATGTTTCCGTCACCTCGGACGGCATGGTCGCAACCACCACCGATGGAAAAGAGATCACCATCGAAAACGGCATCATCGTCGGCGAGGTGGCCTCTTAATCCGAGGTCGAGAATCGGCTATTCTTAAAATTCTGGGAGACCGGCGGTCGGCACTGCCGGTCTTTTCTGCTTTATGAGCCAAAGAAGTACGCCATGAACGAAGCTGACGCTCTCGACATCCTGCGCAACGCGATCTGGACGATCCTCGTTGCGTCCGGTCCTGCGGTTCTCGCCGCCATGGTGGTCGGCGTGGCGATTGCGCTGATCCAGGCGCTGACCCAGGTTCAGGAAATGACGCTGACATTCGTGCCGAAAATCATCGCGGTCATGGTCGCCATCGCGCTGTCGGCGCCCTTTGTCGGCGCCCAGATCTCGCTCTTCACCAACCTCGTCTTCTCGCGCGTGCAATCGGGCTTCTGATCCGCTGCGTTCAATGAAAAGAGCCCCCGCCGATGCATCATCCATCGGCGGGGGCTCTTTCGTTGTTCCAATACGGTGAAACTTCCGTCCGGGTTATGGCCGGCGTTTCCGGCCTGGCCCGGCCGTGCTTCGTTCAGGCCGTCTCGAGGCTTGCCGGAAAATGGTCATCGAGCCACTGGGGCCAGTCCAGTATGGTAATCCTTTCCGGACGCATGCCGGCATGGATCTTCCACGTCTTGATGTATGGCGATGCCTCGGTCAGCAACTGGCGGTACAGAGCGGATAGTGGCGCAGTTCTCGACAGAAGGTGGATTTCCTTGCGGGTACCTTTCCCGATGATGGTCCTGCGGACCGCATCGGTAACGGTCTCGCAGACCACGAAAATGACCGGGTCCCGATCGTCCAGGGCAAGCCCCGACAGCAGGGCCGGGATATCGACCGTCCTGTCGGCGTCGAGCAGGACGGCCGATGGGTTTTGTTTCGTGTGCAACAGGGTCAGCGGATAGAGCCGGGACAGGACCTCGTCCTGCCGTCTTGAACTGTCATAGGCCGAACCGGAGGACTGCCGGGACTGGTCATAGATCGTCGGACGCTTGACATCGATGGCGGCCAGCCAGTTCTGCCGACGCGGCACGACATATCCGGGAATCCGGTTGCGCTGGAGGAACTCGCAGAGCCAGATATCCGCCATGTTGGGATGCCGGAAATCGCTCAGTTTCATCGTGATGACGCTCGAATGGAACATGCTCGTGCCGGACGCCGGCACATGAACCAGACGCCGCCGCAGCAGACCCTGCTGGAAATGGAATACCGCCCGGTTGCCTTCGGCATAATAGGTTGTCGCCGGCTGCAAGATGATCGAGCCGTGAACGGAAACGACGCTTCGCCCGCCAGTAGAGGCTAGTTCCGCAATCATTCGCTCGACGAAATCGTCGGGATAGATGATGTCGTCATCGCAGGTTATGTAAAGCGCATCGCTGACCTGCTCCAGCCCCCAGAACTTGCCAGCATCGCCATACTGCTTGCCATCCTCATCGATGAAATAGGTAATCTTCGGGTGGCTGCGGACGAATTCCGGCGCTTCCTTGAAGCCGTTCAGATAGAGGAACATCCTGTCGATCTGCGGCAGAAGCGAATTGACGGCTGCCCGCATCGCGATCTCGTTTCCCGCAACAGTGGCCATGCCCGCATAGATGCCGGTGGTCGGCGGAAGTGCGGCCAATGCCTCTGGCGCAATCAGGTCCAGAGCGCGCTCGCCGGCATAGGCGACGGGATCGACCATCTTGAACAGATAGGTCGGCGTGTGATTGTAAACCTTGATCTTGCGATAGCCGAAGGGACGCAGGATGGCTTCGATCTCCCGCAGGGCCCCGACGGTCGCCGCCTCGATAATCAGCGCCGGCTTCGAGCGCTTGAGGGTTTCCGTCGCCCCTTTCAGCACTTCGCATTCCATGCCTTCGACGTCGATCTTGATGAGGCTGACCAGACGGTCGCCGACAACCTCGTCAAGACTGACGATTTCGATGTCGCCGCCCGAGTCTTGCGTCACCTGGGCCATGCCGAGATTGCTGCTGTTGGTATCGACGATGCGGCCGCTTCCGGCGGTCTCTCCAAGCGCGACGGCATGGAGTTCCACCTTCTGCTTCAGCCCGTTGAGTTCGATATTGGCGGAAAGCACGGCAAGGGCTTGCGGGTTCGGCTCGAATGCCAGGACGCTGGCGCCGAGCACCTTGCTGAAAAACAGCGTATGGTTCCCGATATTGGCGCCTGCGTCGATGGCCAGCGCTCCATCAGGGATCAGTGGAGCGATATCCTCGAGCATCCGCTGTTCGTAGAACGTCCGGCTGCGCAGGATATGCTTCTGGATGTGATCTTCGGAATCCGGAAGATGAAATGCGATCCGCGTCTCGTTGACCTCGATTTCGCATGTGGCGCTTACGGTATTAGGCATTTGCAATCTTTCCCCCGCTGGGCGAACTGGACGTTGTTAGCCGCCGACAACCACAAGGCCGGTGCCGCCGATGCCATCCAGGCAGAATTTGAGGCCGGAACTCAGGCGACGCCATCCGTCGACGGCGAATTCCGCCGAAGCCCGTTCCCTCGTCAGAACGCCAAGCCTGAAGCCCGCCGGTTCGAGGAGGGGAGCGATGGCTGGCAAGGAAACCGACGCGCAGTTTCCTTCGGCTTCTTCCTCGCGGACATCGACGATGACGAGATCGAATTTCGCTTCCGAAGACAGTGCCTTGGTATCGGCGAAGGGCGCCGTCACACTGCCCACGGTCACGGATGCGGAGGTCGCCTCGACGATCTCCGCAACGCTGGAGAAGCCGCTGACGGCCAGCTTTGCGCTCAGCCGTTCCGCCTGCTCCGACGACGAGGTGAGGCAGGTCAGCGTCACGCCCTGTGCTGCGGCGGTCAGAGCGGCCAGGAACACGGCGGAACTGGCGGCGCCGACATGTAGGATCCTATTCGACCTGCCGCTGGAAATGAACTGCCACAGTGTCCAGACCTGCATGGGCGTCAGCGAACTGCCTCCGACGACCGCCTGCGCATCGAGAAGAGTGGGGCATGCCACGACCAGAAGGTCGGCGGCCTTCTCGCCCCAGACCGCCGATGGCTCGGCAAACCTTGCCAGTTGCGCTCCGGAGGAAGTCTCGATGCTGCCCGCAGCGGCCTGAGCGTCCCGTCCGCCCTTGACGAGCGGCAGCGGCGGCTTGTGCAGGATCTCCTGCGCGCAACGCTGCTGAACGGCAGAGTTGAGGCCCTGCGAGGTCGGGTCGAGATTATGGTGGGAATACGGGTTCGTCGCGGTGTAGCGGTAGGCATTGACCGGGATGAATTCGTATTCGCGGGTCTGGTCGATGATCGGGAAGGCGAGCGCAATATCGCAGGCGGCGGGAAACCACGCTCCGGTGCTGTCCTTCAGATAGCGCTCCGGCACATTTCCAAGCAGGCTCGCGCGAAAGGTGAAGAAGTGGCTTGTCTTCCAGCCCTGCTGACGCGGCGGAATGTTGGGATTGAGCGGGCCGTTGCCGCCCACTGCTCCGGAATCGGTGATGTAGTTGGTCCAGACGACGTCACGGCCTGCGGCATAGCTTTGCGCCATGCGTTCGAGAATGCCGAAGTCGACGAGCTGATCGTCCCCGTCGAGTACCGCGATGAACTCGGCGTCCTTCGCCCTGGGCACGAGATGTTCCCAGACGTTGCGGGCCTTGCCGAACTGGCTCTCGTTACGGATGTAGGAATGTTTGCCGGGGAAAAGCTCCCTCAGATACCGGCGCGCAATATCACCCGTCGCATCTTCCGAGGCGTCGTCGATGTAGAGGACATGAAGATTGTCATGCGTTTGACGGGCCAGGCTGGCAAGAGACGCGGCCGCATACATCTCGCAGTTCCTCGCCGTCATGTAGATCAGCGCTTTTCCTGACTGCGTATTTTCGGACATGGGAATAAAGCCTCGAACGAAGTTGGCTGCTCTCTAAGCAGATGTTTGACGATACGCAGGGGCCTCTCGGGAAGGTCCGGGCGAGGATCGACCGGATCGGTCCCGCAGCGTGGGGCAGTGTCTCGATTTCGCACGAAAAATACCGGAACTGCGGCAGAAGCGAGCCTTCAATGCGAAGCGCCTTCGGACTTTGCCTCGGGCGGTTTCTCGCCCTCGACGATCTTGACGGTGTGGGATCTGCGGCTTGGATCTTCCGACCTCAGATCGGCCTTCGAGAGATAATCGAGTTGCTCGACGATCACGCCTGTTACGATTTCCTCGCCGAACTGTGCATTGATGCCGTCCTTGACCCTGGTCTTGAAGCCGGCGACATCGAGCCTGCCGGTATTGGGAAGGTCGATTAGCTTGTCGCCCACCAAAAGTCCGAACAACTGATCGGTGATGTAGGGAGCGACCGGCACATGGATCTTCTTGGCCTTGTCGCTGTCGACGATCACCGAAAGGCGGGCCAGGAAATAGCCGGAGACCTCGCCGTCGCTGACGACAGGAAGGCTGAGTGTCTCGCCGCTCACGTATTCGGTTGGCGTTTCGACCTTGGCTTCGGCATTTTCATCCGGCTTGCCGCCGAGCGATACGGCCGCATAGACACCGCCGAGTGTCAGAGCGCAAACCCACAGGCCGACGAGAAGGATCTTGATCATTTCCGCTCACGAACGAGGAATTGTTCCTGCGAATAAGTGCCGTCGTCATCGGCCTGCTGGGCCGCATTCTTCAGCAGTTCGGTCACCGCGCGGACGGCGCGCATATGGGCTTCCACCCGGCGGGCATTCAGGTCGAGCTTGGCCTTCAGGCTATGAAGCTGTTCGAGATAGGCCGCCGCGATTTCCCGTGTATCGGTGTCGCGGAACAGCATCGTCAGTTCGTAGAGGCAGCGGCTTTTGTGGGCGTTCGAGACCTTGAAATCGAAATCCGGATCCGTACCGATGCGCTGGTTCTCGTTGTCAATGATGACCTCGAGCCGGCCGAGCACCGTCTTGATACGGTAATCGCTGTTGACTACTTCCATTTTATTTCACCCCTTGGCGTGCTGTGTTCAGCTTGTCTTGTTGTCGGCGGATGCGCTCGTCCCGGTCTCGGAAGAGAGCAGCGTCTTGCGCTGGAAGTCCGTAATCATGCTGATTGCCATGTCACGGTCGGACTGGTCGGTCACGGCGTTGGGAGCCTCGGCACGCTCGCGCTGCAGCGACTGAGTGTAGACCTGTTCGGCGATGCCGATGCCGCCGCGCTTCGAAACCTCGTTGGCGATCTGCTCGGCCATCATGCTCTTCCAGAATTCACCGGCGGAGCCCTTGCCGTAGATCTCCTCGCTCTCCTTGGGCATCATGTCCTGAATGAAGGTCGACAGAATGCTGGCCTCGAACTTGTGGTAGGTCTCGGGCACTTTGCCGTCACTGTCCGGCACGGGGGCATTGCCGAGACCGGCTTTCGACGCGGCGCTTCCGGCAGTGCCGATCATCGATGCGAAGCCGGCATTGCTGGCGGTCAGAACCGCCGCCTCGTTCGCGGCGCTGGTCGCTCGCAGTTTTTCCCTGGCCGCCAGCAGATCACTGGGATCGGCCGCCTTGACCACATCGAGAACAAGGTCGCTGGGAGGAGATATTGCCACGTCGTCTTCCTTCTGCGTTAGGTCCGGCGATCATGTCACCCAAAGCTTGCTGGAGGCTGGTGTGTTTTAGCACTTGCCTTGAAAGACTTGCCTCTCATGCGAATCGCGATCTCTCAGCTTCGCTCCGCACGCTTCAAGCCCTTGTTTCAATGCAGTGTCGCAGCGTTGAAAACGCTTATACGCTTTGCTTAACGTGCCTGGCGATCGGCAGGCGCCAGCGCGATGGTCAGTTCGACGAGGTCGTAGACGGCGTTGTCGTCGGCCACGCGCTGTTCCGCCTCGCGCGCGTCCTTCATCTTTTCCTCCAGCCGGTCACCCTTTTTCCGTTCCTTGGCAAGGCGGCTTTCCTGGGCCCTCTGGAGGTGGCCGAGTTGCTTGTCTCTGCTGGTGAGCCGGGAAAATCGCTCGAGATAGTGGCGCGACAGCGGCCGATGCAGCGGATCGAGCGAGGTCATGACGCCGACCGTGCGTACCGTTGCTTCCGCGACCTCGTTGCGTTCGCGGATGACCATGGAGAGTTCGTTCTCGGCCATCTTCTCTATATGGCGCTGCACCGCCACCAGTCGCTTCAGCTTCTTCGATTTTTCGTCGCCGACCATCGCTCTCTCCTAGAGGCTGCTGAAGAGCGGCCCGAAGGCCTGCACGAACTGGTCCAGCATCGCCGCGATGCCGAAATAGAGAAGCAGGAGGCCGCCGAACAGCGCATAGGGCGTGGAGATGAAATAGAGCGGGATCTGCGGCGCCAGCTTATTGATGAGACCAACCACGACGTTGAAGAGCAGGCCGAACAGCAGGAAGGGGCTTGCCAGCCGCAACATAATCATCAGCGTGGCGCTCATGGTGTCGGTCAGGCTAATCAGCATCTGCTGGGGGTCTACCATCCGCCCCACCGGCAGGGCGACATAGGAGTCCGCCAGTGCCTTGATGATGATGTGGTGGAAATCCGTGACGAAGAGAACCAGCAGGGCGCCGAAGGTCATGATGCTCGTGAGCTGGTTTTCGGGCGTGTCCTCAAGCGGGTCGGAGGTCGGCTGGGCATTGAAGGAAATCATCATGCCGACCACCGTGCCGGTGAACTGCATGCCGAGTGTATAGAGATGGGCGATCAGCCCGAACATGACCCCGGTCAGCGTCTCCGAGAAGATCAGCGTGATGTAGGTAACAGAATCCCCGGTTGCCCGGGGATAGAGGATGTCCCAGAAGAGCGGCAGCAGACCGATCGACATTGCCAGCGAGAGGAACAACCTGATTTGCATCGGCATGCGCGCCGATGAGAAGCCCGGCATGGTCATCATGCAGCCACCGATCCGGCAGAACGCCAGAAACAGCGCCATGATGGTCCCCTGCGGATCTGAAATCATGAAATGGAGCCGAGAATCTTGATTTCTGTGCCTTTGGCCAATTCCACGTGCGAGAGTACCGGCAGCGTGCTGAAGAGGCGTTCCGTAATCATGCGCACATAGGAGCGCGTTTCCGGCAGCGTGACAAGTACGAAGGGCAGGCCTTCGTCCATGAATTCACGGATAACCTTGCTGGCTTCGGCGCTGAACTCCTCGACATGGCGCGGATCAATGTCGAATTCGATGACATCGCCCTTGGCGTCGCGCTTGATCGCCTGCTGGAAGATCACGTCCCATTTGGTGCCCAGGCGTACGACGCGCAGGATGCCGTTGTCGGAGAGATCGCCGCAGATCTGCTGCGCCATGCGGATGCGGACGTGCTCGACGATTTGCTCGGTCTTGCGCAGATGGGGCGCAAGTTCGGCCACCGCTTCCAGAATGAGATGCAGGTTGCGGATCGAAACGCGCTCGGCGAGCAGCAGTTTCAGGATGGCCTGCAGGCCGGAATAGGACATGTGCGAAGAGCAGATCTCGTCGGCAAGCTTCTTGTATTCCGGATCGAGCCGCTCGATCAGCATCTTCACGTCCTTGAAGGAGAGCAGCATCGGCAGGTTGTTGCGGATGACCTCGCTCACATGGGTAAGAAGCGTCGAGATATTGTCGATCGGGTGGAAACCCTCGCGCTTGAGGTCCTCGACGAAGTTTTCCAGCACTGAGACCGCCGGCATGCCGAAAGCGGGATCACGCACCTCGTCGCCCGGCACGGTCGGCTTACGGCCCTTGCCGGTAATCACCAGGACTTCACCGACGCGCAGCGTATTGGCGGCGACCGTCGTGCCGTGGATGCGGATCTGGTAGGACTTGTCCGGAATGGCGATATCGTCGGTGACCTTGATTTCCGGAACCACGAAGCCGTATTGCGCGGCAAACTTCTTGCGCATCTTCCCGACGCGGAACGCAAGCTCCTGATGGGCGCCGAGCAGGCGCGGCGAGATGTGCTTGCCGAGCGCCAGTTCGATTTCCGTCGTGCGCAGCACGTTCTTGACGGTGTCGCGCTCGGCCTCCTGATTGTGGACGGCCTTCTTCTCTTCCTGTTCGCGAAGCGCCTTGTTCTCGGCTTCGATCTGGCGCGGAATAAACCAGGAGCCGAAAGCGAGAACGCCGCTCAGGAACATGAACGGCAGGAAGGGAAGGCCGGGCATGAGAGCCAGCACAGCCATCAGCACGGCAGCGACCGACATGGCCTTCGGGTAACCGCTGAGCTGTCCGATAACGGCCTGGTCGGTGGAACCGAGCGTGCCGCCGCGGGTAACGAGAAGGCCGGCGGCCAGCGAGACGATGAGGGCCGGAATCTGCGAAACGATACCGTCGCCGACGGACAGCTTGACGAAGACATCCGCTGCCTGGCCGATTTCCATGCCGTGGCGGAAGTAACCGATGATGATGCCGCCGAAGACGTTGATGGCGGTGATAATCAGGCCGGCGACGGCGTCGCCGCGCACGAACTTCGATGCACCGTCCATGGCGCCGAAGAAGGAGCTTTCCTCCTCCAGTTCCTTGCGCCGGCGCTGGGCCTCCTTTTCGTCGATGATACCGGCGGAAAGGTCGGCATCGATCGACATCTGCTTGCCGGGGATGGCATCGAGGGTGAAGCGGGCGCCGACTTCCGCGATACGGGTGGCGCCCTTGGTGATGACGATGAAGTTCACCGTAATCAGTATGAGGAAGACGATCAGACCGATGACGAAGTCGCCGGACATCACCAGGCTGGAGAAACCGGCGATGACGCCGCCCGCAGCCCCGTGTCCCTCATGTCCATGGGAAAGGATCACACGCGTCGTCGCGATGTTGAGCGACAGCCGCACCATCGTGGAAATCAGAAGAATGGTCGGGAAGGACGAGAAATCAAGCGGTCGCTGGATCCACAGCGCCACCATCAGGATCAGCACCGAGAAGGCGATCGAGAAGGCAAGCCCCATGTCGATCAGAAACGGGGGGATTGGCAGGAACAGGATGCACAGGATGACCACGATACCGAGGGCAAAGCCGATATCGCGGCCGCGCGGCGCAACTTTCGGGATAGTCAAAACACTAGGGGGAGTGGCCATTCCTGCTCCGTCTCGTCATGAGATCAGCAAAGACTTCGATTTCACGTTCATGTGAAACTGGCGACCGACGCGCGTTTTCAGGTCGCGAGGCAATCCAGTCCACCCGGGAGCCTAGAGATTGAAGCTTGCGCGAGAGTGGCCAAAATCCTCCAGAGGGGTGTTTCGAAATGCCCGGACCGTTAAGGCCTGAGGCGGCGCGTTAATTATTTGTTAACATTTATGGCGTAAGCGGGTAGATGGATAATCGCGCAATGTGGGCGCCTTGGGCAGGCCATGATGTGGCCGTTTCTTCACGGAAGGGCTCCCGGTGACGTCGACGACCACGCTTTCGACCTATACGAGCTATCTCCTTGTCAACAGGGATATGAATACCTCGTTGAACCGGGTGGCCAACGAATCGACCGTCGCGCGCGACACCGCCTACTACGAAGAAAACATCGGCAAGGTCACGACCGTCGACGAATTCGTCGACGACTACAGGCTCTTCTCCTATGCAATGAAGGCCTATGGTCTTGAGGACATGACCTACGCCAAGGCGTTCATGAAGAAGATCCTCGAAAGCGACCTGACGGACGATTCGAGCTTCGCCAACAGCCTGACCGACACCCGCTACGCGGAATTCGCCGCCGCCTTTAATTTCTCCGGCGAGACGGCGAAGGCCCAGACCTCCGTGCAGACGGACACCCTGCTTGCCGCCTATGAGGATTCCTTTGCGGCGGAAGAAGATGCGATCCAGACTGAAATCGACTACTACGAGAGCAAGATCGGCAGCATCACCAGCGTCGACCAGCTGATCGGCAACGACCGGCTGCGCAGCTATGTGCTGGAATCCTTCGGGCTGGATGCGACCTACACCTCGAAGAGTTACCTGAAGCAGGTCCTGACCAGCGATCTTTCCGACACCAACAGCGTTGCCAACCAGGCAAGCAGCGACGCCTGGCGAGAACTGGCGGCATCCTTCAACTTCAACACGGACGGCAGCGTCAACGGCTCGGCCCAGACCAGCGACCAGATCGAGGATCTCCGCCTCGACTATATCTACAATGCATCGACCTATCCGTCGGACCTGCTCTATGAGGCGAACCAGGCCTATTGGGAGAAGAATGCCGCCTCTGTGACGACCGCCACCGAACTGGTGTCCGACGAGCGGCTGCTGTCCTACGTCAAGACGGCTTTTGGCCTGCGCGACACAATCATGGCGTCGAGCGTCGCAAGCCTGATGTCGAATGAGAGCTTCGCCTCGGTATATGGCAACACCGAGCTTCTGGACTATTTCAACTTCGAGACCGATGGAACCGTCACCTCGGGCGAGAGCGCCCTGAGCAGCGATCAGATCACCTCGCTGGCGAGCAAGTACAAGACCGCCTTCCAGGAAGACCAGCAGGCCGCAGTCGACGACGCCTTGTCCAATTTCGAGACCCGTATCGCTGCCGTCACCAATATCGACGATTTCCTGACGACCAACAGCGACTATTACGAGAGCGACGACAATACGGACAACGACGATACCTACGACGAGGTCACCGAGATCTGGGATGTCGCGCTGCGTGCCTACGGCATCGACCCCGACGAGGTCAGCATGTCGGAACTTCGCAAGATCCTGGCCAGCGACGTCGACGACGAGGACAGCTATGTCAACACGCTCGACGACGAGCGTTACGTCAATCTCGTGAAGGCGTTCAACTTCAATTCCGAAGGCGAGATCGAGGTACCTCTCCTCGTCCAGTCCGAGAACGTCATCAACGACTATGCCTCGGCCTATACCGACCAGAAGACGCGGTTCCTGGAAGGCACCGAGCTGGATGATGCCCAGGAAGCCGCCGACGAGGAAATCGAATATTACAAAACGCAGATGGAAACGATCACCACGCTGGACCAGTTCCTGGCGGACGAGCGCCTCACCAGCTTCGTGCTCGAGGCGAAGGGTATCGATCCGGAGAGCGTGACGAGTGAAGAACTGCGCCAGATGTTCGAGTCCGACCTGACGGATTCGAAGAGCTACGTGAACACGCTTTCCGACAATACGTTCGCGGAAATCGTCGCCTCGTTCAACTTCGACAGCGAGGGCAACCTGTCGAGCGATCCGGTGGGGACGATCCAGCAGCGGGGCGGCACGCTCGAGACGGTCAACAAATACCTCCGCCAGACCCTGGAAGAGGAACAGGGCGACGCCAACGAGGGCGTCCGTCTTGCCCTTTATTTCCAGCGCATGGCGCCTTCGATCACCAGCGCCTACGACATTCTCGGCGACGACGCATTGCTGGAATTCTTCAACACCGCCTTCAGCATGTCCGACTACTTCTCGAGCCAGGACGTCGAGAAGCAGGCAAGCACCGTCGAGAACTTCATCGATCTCGAACAGCTCCAGGACCCCGAATATGTCGAGAAACTGGTGAAGCGCTACACCGCGCTCTACGACACGGAAAACGGCACCACCGATTCCGCCGCCCTGTCGATCCTGACCGGGGTGAACTCGATCAGCGCCGATACGCTGCTCGCCGTCGCACAGCTTTCGGCCAAGTAACGGAAGAGCCGGGCTCCGCCCTGCGGCCGGAACGGACGGCTGCGCAAATCGCCTCTGTCAGTACAAACAAACACCGCAGCGATCACTCGCTACGGTTCTTTAATTCTGCGATCCGTTTTAGGGAGGCGGCGGTGGCGATGCGGGCGGTTCCTCCGCCCGCGGTGGAAGCGGCTTTACTTCCAGTCGATGCAGTATCCGAGGAAGCGTTTGGAATCGACGGGGTCGAAGCCGAGTTTCTTGCGGAGTTTTTTGCGCAGTTTGGAGATGTGGCTTTCGACGACGTTTTCCTCGACGTCCTCGTCGAAGATGCCGTAGATGGCGGAGAAGATCTGGGACTTCGAGACGCGCCGGCCGCGGTTTGCAATCAAGTATTCGAGGATGCGCCGCTCGCGACGGGGCAACGGGAAGACCTCGCCCTGGATTTCGGGATCGCGGCCGTCGGAGAAGACGCGGATCGGTCCGATATCGGTGAAGGAGGAGATGGCGGTGAGGCGGCGCCGGATGGCGGCGGCCCGGGCGAGGATCTCGCGGGGATGGACGGGCTTTCTCACGACGTCGTCGACGCCGCTGTCGAAGAGGGCGAGCGTCGTCTCGAGGGATGGCTGGTCGGAGACCGCAATGACCGGGGCTCGGGAGCGATCGCGAATGGCCCTCGGCAGGGCGAGGGTATCGTTGCTCTGGCCGATGAGGAATGCCTCGATGGCCGCGATGTCGGCATCCGCCGCGGTATTGACCCATTCGCCGAATTCGACGGGGTCGAAGCCGGTTGATGGAATGCCTTCTCTTCCGAAGAGGGATGTGTATCCCTCGGTCACGAGCTCTCGCTCGTCAACTACTACGATCATTCGTCCGCCTCCGAATCAGTGTAGTGCCACGATTGAGTTAGGAGTACGAATCGGTGGAATCCGAGACAATGGTGGAAAGTTGCGGGGATTAATTAACAATTGATTAACCATTGGGGGCCGATTTGCACTAGATTTAGTGGTGCATGGTTAATATGCCCACAATTTTCCGGTGGAAAACATTAAATGAGGCAAATGCGATATTGATCGCCGGCGGCTGCCAAATTCCTGCCCGATTTATCGGATCGTCCTTGCGTTGCCGACGCGATTCCCCTCAGGGTTGCGCTTTCCCGCAGAACGCAGCAGCACCCCGCGTCCACTTCCCGTAGCCTGTCGCAACCAGATTGGCGATCACGCGGCAGACATATTTCTGCTGGGCCGGGTCATTGTTCGGACCGGCATGATAGCGCGCTACGGCCATCGTCCAGGTCTCGTGCCGGTCCTGCAGGTTCCTGAGGAAGCGCGCCGCATAGGCGACGTTGCTTGCGGGATCGAACATTTCCTCCACCGAGGAGAATTCCTCGCTGTGATAGTGATAGTTGATCTGCATGCAGCCGATATCGATCAGCTTGGCGCCGCGCCTGCGGGCGTCGGCGAACATGTTGTAGGCTTCCTGCAACGACGCGGGGAAATAGGCCTTGCCTTCGATATTGAGCGCATAGGGGCTGAGCGAACCCTTGCGGCCGGTTTCCGTCAGGCCGACCGAATAGAGAATACCCTCCGGAATGCCGTAACGGGCCGCAGCGCTCTCGATCTGCCGCTCGCAGACACGGGCGGAAGCCTCCCCCTTCTCAGAGGTAAACGTGCTCAGGGCGAGCAGTGCCAACACCGGTAGCGCCAGTGTCTTCGACCATGCCTGCATCACTGCCTCCTGTCGTCGACGAGCCGGCAGGCGTCCTTGCGAACTGATCGGATTGGCGCGCCTCGCCGCCGCCCTGCCGGTTGCCCTGCTGCTGGGACTGCTGTCCCATGTCCGGGGTCTGCCGTCCGCCTGTGGCGCTGTCACCGGACCTGTCGGACGACGAGGATATGCTGACCGAAATCTGGTCGACGCTGAACCCCTGCGCCTTCAGCGCATCCATGATGGAACTGCTGTCGTTGGTCAGTTCGCGGTAGGCGCTGCCGCTCTGCACGGTCAGGTGAATGCTGAGTTCTTCCCCGACGAGCCGCATCGTGGCGGTGACGTGTCCGAGTTCCACGGGATTCATCTGGATCTTCAGCGTATGCACCACATTGCCGGTGCCCGCGTAGAGCGCTGTGTTGGCGAGCTTCGAGGCCGGGTCCATGGCGCCGGCCCATTGGGGATCGCTGGCGATCGTCGAGGCCACGGCGAGGGCATTGGAATTCGGCGCGAGGCCGAGATAGCGTCGGGAATCGACCACCTGCACCACCGGCGCCTCCTTGCTGACAGCAGCAGAAACGTCCACATCGACACTTCCATCCGCCGCCGGCGCAATATGCATGTCGACGCTGGCAGTGGCCGTGTCGCTCTTCTGGAACCGGAAGACGGCCCCGTCTTCGGCGAGTTCCGCATCCTCGCCCGCAATGCCTGCCTGTCCGGCATTCTCGGGAAGGCCCTTGGCGCCGGCTATCTGCGCCTCGACGCCTTCAAGGGCGCCTTGCTGCGCCGTGGCAGTTTCCGAAACGGCGGCGGCCTGTTCCGCGGGCGCGCCGGTTGCCGTCAGCGACAGCAAGGACAGCATGTCGTCAAGTGCCGCGGTATCGGTCGTGCCATCGGTCGCGGCCGCATCGGCAAGCTCGCCCTCGCCTTCCACCGGAAGATCGGAGGCAGATTTCGAGCCTTCCGCCAATTTCTTCAGCGCCGCCGCGAGCGCCTTGCCGTCGGTGGCAGCCCCGTCCGCCGTCGACATGGCCAGAGCGGCGGCGATTTCCAGCAATTGCTGCGAGCTTGCGCCGGTTTTCCGGGCGCCGGTATCGGCGGTCTTTGTGCCGGCGGCATCCGTTCCGTTCTGCTGCGCGCCCTGCCCGGCCAGCATCTGTTCGCTGAGGGAAGCGAGATCGCTTTCCGGAGGCAGGGAAGGCATGCGAGGCGACGCGATCTCGACATCGGCATCCGCGGCAACGTCAAGGTTTTCGCCGTCCGGCGGCATCTGGGTGACGCTGCCTGCGTCTTCTTCCGCCGTGTAAGCCGCCGGTTTCTCGCCATCGAAGGCGTTGAGGGTCTCGGAGAACTTGTCGCCATCCGCCGCCTGGGCAGTCTTCCCGCCCGCGCCGGTGAGGGTGGCCATATCCGCAGTTGCTTTCGCGGCAGTGTTCACGACGTTCATCATTTGATGTTGCCTTCCTGTTCAAGAAGCGCGTCAATTTCTCCAAGCCTGCCTCGACTTTGCTTGACAAAATCGAGGACGGGCTCCCCTGCCCCGCCTGTGGTGGCATCACCGGATGCGGCCTGGACGGCGGACTCGTTTTCGGCTTGCGCCGGTTCAGGCGCCGCTTCGACGGAGACGGCCTGCTGCTCGTCCTCAGAGGGAAGCAGGGCCGGCACCGGAGGCGCCAGGACCGCCTGGCCCGTCGCTCCGGCACGCGGGTCGTTCGTTCTGATGGGATCGTCTATGACGGGCGGCTGCAAGATCTGCTCGGCGATGGCGCGGGCGGCCTTGCGCAAGGCTCTGTCGCGCTCCGAGAGAGCCGCATCGGATACGGCGGAGAGCTTGTCGATGGCCGACACCACGTCGGAGGAAGAGACGCTCGCCACCCCCTCATAAAGACCGGGCAAGACCGGCTGCCCGCTGCCATCCAGCAATCCGCTCAGACGCTGGGCCTCGCTCGCGGAGAGCCGCGCCAGTTCCTGATTGCCACGCAAGGTCGCGGCGCGGGCGATCCGCAGATAGATTTCCTGCCGACGGGCCGTATCCATCGGTTCCAGCACATCACCGACATCCTGTTCGGAGACGACGCCGTAATGCTTGACCACCAGTTCGACGAAGAGATCGGCGAACTGGTTGGAATAGGGCGAGTGGACGAACCTGCGGGCATAACGACGGGAATAGGACAGCGCCTTCTCCACCTCGGACACGCCCATGCTGGCGACGATCGAGCGGCGAAGAGCCGCTTCCTCGATGATCGTTCCCGGCGCACCGAGACGGGCCTCGTCGAAGAAGCCGAGCGCCGTCTTTGCATCGCTCGGAAAGGTGATGTTGCCGGCGATCAGCGCCAGATATGGGCCGAGCGCAGTACGACGGTATTCCGGCACCAGTTCGCCGATCGATTTCGCCACCTGCATGCCGCGTCCGTCGAAATACTTCTGCAGGACGTTGACGACGCGGGGATCGAAATTGCCGTCGACGTCGCGGGCGACGAGATAGCTGAGCGTTGCGGGATTGCCGCCGCTCATCGCATAGACGAGCGCCGCATCTGCGTTGCGCGGCTCACTGAAGGTCTCGGCATCCGCCGAACGCAGGCGGGCGTCGATCGTCTCCAGCATGAAGCGCTGCATGTCGCCGGCCGAGTGATCGCCGAGCACCACCGCGTCCTGCATGAATTGCAGCGAACGCAGCATCTTATAGGGAGACAGGTTGCTATCCGACCAGGCGACGCCAGGCCATGCGGCCATCACCGCGGCCGAGATCAAAAAACGAAAAGCGCTGCCTTGGGGTGCTCGTGTCATCGCCGCGCCTTAACCGTCGCTGATCAGTATCTCGATGCGCCGGTTGGCGCCGTTCATGGGATCGTCAGGCGTCTGCAGGCGCCGGTCGGCAAAACCGGACATCTGCTTCACGCGGTCCTCCTGCAAGCCGCCGCGCACCAGCATGTAATAGGCCGCGTGGGCGCGATCCATGGAGAGGCTCCAGTTGTCGCCCTTGCCGCGATAGGGCCTGATGTCGGTGTGACCGCGTATGATGATGGAGCCCGGTCGGTCCTTGAGGATCGCGCCGATCTTTTCCATCGCCAGCACCAGTTCCTTCTGCGGCACGGCCGAACCGATATCGAACATGGGACCGGAGGACTGTTCCGAGATGGTAAGAAGCGTGCCGCCCTCCGAGGGCGTCACGACAACGCCTTCGGCAAGCTTGCCAGGCACTCCGGCCAGCGAGCGGGAAATCTCATCGCGCAACTGTTCGGCTTCCTTCTTCTGTTCCGGGGTTGCCGGGAGCTGCTCGGCGGCATCCTCGGCGGGAGCAGGCTCGGTCTTCTCCGCCGCCGCATCTTCCTCAGGCTTTTTTCGCGCGGTTTCCGGGGATGCCAGGGCCACCTCGGCAGGCGCTTCGTCCTTGCCGTCGTCGGGTTTCGTTTCCTGTCCGGGCGCGGCTATGGCCTGCTCGGTCTGCTGGATCGGGGTGTCCGGCAGCTTGCTGTCCTGGATCTCGGGCATGGTGTTGGCCGCCGGCCCACCGGCGACCTGCTTGCTCCAGAAGTCCGGATCGAAGGGATCGCGATAGGCCTCGCCGCCGGACGCGCCGGTGGAGGGGCCGGAATTGGCGGCACCGCCCTCGCCCTTGACGCTGACATTCGCCTGCTGGCCGACCTCCTGCGCGATCTCGGCGAGAACGGCATAGGGATTTTCGAAGAAATCGGCTTCGGAATAGCGCGTGTTCTCGCCGGAGGAAGCCGTCAGGTCATCGCCGGACGCCGCCGCGGCCGCATCTTCCGGCTTCTCGGCTTCGGTTTCGGATTTCTGGGCTGTCTGCTCGCCCTCGGCTTCCTTGGCAGGCTCCTTGACACCCTTCTGGCTGGGCGTCTCGTCAGTGAGCTTGATTGGATTGAAATAGCTGGAGATGGAGGCCTTGGTTTCCTCGTTCGCGGCGTTGACCAGCCACATCACAAGGAAGAAGGCCATCATGGCGGTCATGAAGTCGGCATAGGCGATCTTCCAGGCGCCACCATGTGCACCATCGTGATCGCCCTTGTGGCGCTTGACGATGATGATCTCGTTCTTGCCGCGATGATGGTTCTCGCCCTCACTCATCCATGCGCCCTTCCATGGCTTCGACTACAGCGCCCAGCCGCGTCACGAGGGCGGAATCGCCCATCTGGAACGACAGATCGACCTCCGGCGTCTCCCGGAAGTCCACGGCCGCGTCCAGTGCCAGCAGCCGTTCCCTTACGGTCTCGAGCAGACGTTCGGGGCCGGAAACCATGAGCCTGGCGACCGTACCCTGCCCGATTTCCTCTGCGACCTTCGACGCGAAGGAGGCGGCCGTCAGGATTGCAACCCTTTCCTCCACCAGAGGCGCGAGCACCCGGGCGACCGCAGTCTCCACGGCTTCGGCGACTGCAGCCGTCATCTGTTCAAAAGTCCGGCCGACCAAGCCGGCCAGTTCGACTTCATATTTGCGTGCGAGACTATCCAGCTCCTCGCGCCGGCTGGCATCCATGGCTTCGATCGCCTGCCGGTGCTTTTCGCCCAGTTCGCGTTCGGCTGCGTCATGCCCCTCGGCAAAGGCCTCTCTTCTTTCCGCCTCGATATCGACGGGCTCCTCCGCCGGGGCGACAAGAAGGTCGGACTGCGGGAAATCATCCTGACCGGCGGACAGAAAATCCGTCGGCGGCGGCGGAGCCGCCGGGCTGAAATCCTTGAGGCGGGACAGAAGGACGCTCATGCGGAGGCTCCGCAGCGGCAAATAACGCGGCCCGACCGGCTGAGACGTCCCATCGATCTGTAAAAGCAAGCGATTTCAGCCACGACGTTCCTCATCAACGGTATTCACGCACAACACCCGAACGGAATCGGGCGATCATCAATGCTTGAGAGGAATTACGACGCCAAACTTGTGCGAGGATGGACCAAGCCATCACCGATCAACTGAAGAGAACCTGAAGCGACTGCTGGTGACTGTTGATGAGCGACAGGACTTCCGAAGCCACCTGCTGCTGGGTCTTAAAAGCGGCAAGCTTGGCCGATTCCTCTTCCATATCCGTATCCACGAAGCGGCTGATGCTTTCATCGAAAGTATCCTGAAGCGCGGCCGCGTAGGTCACCTGCTGGTCAATACGGTTGGACATGGAACCGAGCGAGCTGGCGAGCCGGTTCAACTGATCGTTCATGTAGCTGACGACAGAAATCATGTCGTCGAGTTCTTCCGTCGTTGTCGCGTCGGACAAGCTTATTTCGGTACCGGTCGCCGGCGTCGCAGAACCGACGTCCAGCAAGTAGTAGTTGCGCGGCGTTCCCGTGGAGTTATTCGGGTCCAGGGTATCGGCGTCAATGGCGCCGGTCAGGAGACCGCGGCCTGCATCCTGCGTGTCGATCAGCGTCGACTGGCTGCTCTCGATGCTGATGAAGTTGAGGGCGACCGAGCCGGAAACCGAGCGTTGGAAGGATGCGGGAACCGTGTAACTATCGATCATGGTCGCATCGGAGTTAAAGAGCCAGTTGTCGCCGGAGAAGGTTGCCGCCTGCGTGACAGACTGCAGGTTTCCCTTCAATTCTTTCAGCGACGTGTTGAGCGTCGTCCGATCGGTGCCTTCTTCATAAGCCGTCTCGAGCAAAGAGGTGATCTGGTCGAGGATATCGATGGCGGAGTTGACGGCTTCATAGGTCGTATCGACCTTGGACGCCCCCAAGTTGAGCGCATCGGCAATACTGCCGACGATGCTCTTGTCCGATCTCATGCCTGTGGCGACGGACCAATAGCCGGCATTATCCGCAGCGGAGGCGATTTTCAGACCGGAATCACTTCTCGACTGAGTCTTTTCCAGAGAATCACTGGCGAAAAGGAGCGTCTGGAGTGCACTCTGCGTGTAGCTCGTCATGATGACGTTGGACATGTTCCACCAACCCGATGTTGCGACAGGGGGACATGCCGAGCAGAAAACGGCACCGACGCTCCGGCTTCATGCCACCCGAATCGAGAACGGGCACGTCGTGCTGAATGGTTCGAAGTTAATTATGGTTAACCAAAGATGGAAACAGTGACAAGATAAAATCTTGGTCGACCATGAAAATAAATAGGCATGCAGTAATTTTTCGAGGAAATACGGATTTCGAAACAACAAATACGAAGAAAGGTCGCGCCGTTTCCAGCGCGACCCTGGTGTTTCTTGTAGATACTCTGCCAGATCTTACTGCTGGAAGAGGGTAAGAATGTTCTGCGAAGAGGAATTTGCGATCGAGAGCGACTGGATGGCGAGCTGCTGCTGGGTCTGCAGGGCAGACAGTTTTGCAGATTCTTCTTCCATGTCGGCGTCGACGAGGCGGGAAACACCCGATTCGATGGCGTCCGAGAGCTTGGCGGCGAAGTCGTCCTGCAGTTCGATGCGCGTAATCATGGCACCGAGAGCAGCGCCCGCGATCGTCATTTCCGCCAATGCCGATTCGACCTGGTCGAGGTAGGCACTGATGTCACCGGTTGTCGAAGCGCTGGTGAGCGAGATAGCCATGACCGAGCCCAGGATACCGCCGGAGCCGATGCCGGTCGCGATCGTCGCGAAGAGAGCATAGGAACCCACGGCGTATTCGGCGGTCGTGACCTTGACGGTGCCGTCGTTGTTGCGGATGAAGCCGTCGACGACGACGGTGTTGGAGGCGGTGCTGTCGGCAACCATCCAGTTTTCGCCGGAGAAGGAAGCAGCCTGGGCGATTGCGGTCAGCTGCTCCTGCAGCTTGTCGATTTCGAGCTGGATCTGGTCCTTGTCAGTCGAGGCTTCGGTCGCGGTTACCAGCTTGGCCTTGATTTCATCGACAACGTCGATGGCGCTTTCCATGGCGGCGTAAGCGGTGTCAACCTTGGCGGCGCCAACACCGAGGGCGTCCGAAGCAGCGTTCAGAGCCTTGTTGTCGGAGTTCATCGTCGTCGAGATCGACCAATAGGCAACGTTGTCGGAAGCTTCGGCAACACGGTAGCCCGAGGAAACGCGATCCTGCGTCTCAGCAAGGGAGCTGTTGATCGTGCGCAGCGTCTGGAGAGCCGACATGGCGGAAGTGTTGGTCAGGATACTGGTCATCTGAGATCGCCCCTTTGGCAATGAATTGAGGAAGGGACATTCCGGCGTGGACCGGCAACGGCGTTCAGCTTCATGCCTGCCGATCCATTCACTTTTCCGGACCGGCTCGCTGTTTCGATGGGGTTAGAAAACAGCATCGTGGTTAACAATAGGTAAATGCAGGTGCGAGAAAATTAACAAAAATAAACGGGAAGCTAACGCCGACCGGAAACGAGCATTCTTTGTTAACCAATTGGAAAAATGGAATAATTTAGCAAACTCCGCGAACGAAAAAAGGCCGCGCGTAAGCGCGGCCTTCCCGATGAGAGTAAGATAAATCTTACTGGAAGAGGGTGAGAATGTTCTGCGAAGAGGAGTTCGCGATCGAAAGCGACTGGATGGCGAGCTGCTGCTGGGTCTGCAGGGCAGACAGTTTTGCAGATTCTTCTTCCATGTCGGCGTCGACGAGGCGGGAAACACCCGATTCGATGGCGTCCGAGAGCTTGGCGGCGAAGTCGTCCTGCAGGTCGATACGGGTCGACAGAGCACCGAGGGCAGCGCCAGCGATCGTCATCGATGCCAGAGCGGTTTCAACCTGGTCGAGGTAGCCGCTGATGTCACCGGCGGTCGAAGCGCTGGTGAGTGCGATGCCCATGACCGAGCCCAGGATACCGCCGGAGCCGACGCCGCTGGAGATCGTCGAGAACAGGGCGTAGGAAGCAACGGTGTATTCGGCGGTCGTGACCTTGACGGTGCCATCGCTGTTGCGGACGAAACCGTCGACAACGGTGGTGTTGGAAGCGGCGGTATCGGCAACCATCCAGTTTTCGCCGGAGAAGGAAGCAGCCTGAGCGATCGAGGAAAGCTGGTCCTGCAGCTTGTCGATTTCGAGCTGGATCTGGTCCTTGTCGGTCGAGGTTTCCGTTGCGGTTACCAGCTTGGCCTTGATTTCGTTGACGACGTCGATGGCGCTTTCCATCGCGGCGTAAGCGGTGTCAACCTTGGCGGCGCCAACACCGAGGGCGTCCGAAGCTGCGTTCAGAGCCTTGTTGTCGGAGTTCATCGTCGTCGAGATCGACCAATAGGCAACGTTGTCGGAAGCTTCGCCAACACGATAACCCGAGGAAACGCGATCCTGCGTCTCAGCAAGGGAGCTGTTGATCGTGCGCAACGTCTGAAGTGCAGACATAGCGGAAGTATTGGTCAGGATACTGGTCATCTAGGATCGCCCCTTTGGCAATAAATATGGAAGGGACATTCGGGTTTTACCCGGAAACAACAGTCAGCCTCATGCTTGCCGAGTGTTTTATAGTTAACGTCGGCCCGCTGTTTCGATGACCTGATTAGACACGATTAAGGTTAACGACTTCCAAATGGCAAAAGAAAAATGCGAGATATTTGCCGGAGGCGTTTACAACTCCCACGAAGAGATCCTCAAAGCCTGAAAAACCTGGATTTCAAGAGAGGCCACGGCCCTGTTCGGGGAAGCCGGAATGCCGCCTTTCGCTGCGACAAAAAAATAAATTATTCCGATCACCCGAACCGGAGCGCCCCGCCAAAGCGCATCGCGCTCTTCCAGTCTCGCGCCCTGCGTTTCCGGTCGATGATTTATCGCATGTCGTGATTACAAAACCGGCGCCCCTTTGCGCGACATGCAACCGGCCTCGCCTCCCCGGCGCAAAAAAAGAAAACCGCGCCCGAAGGCGCGGTTCCCGAATTCTCTTTCCTGCTATCCAGTCTTACTGGAACAGGGCCAGAATGTTCTGCGAAGAGGAGTTCGCGATCGAGAGCGACTGGATGGCGAGCTGCTGCTGGGTCTGCAGGGCAGACAGCTTTGCAGATTCTTCTTCCATGTCGGCGTCGACGAGGCGGGAAACACCCGAGTCGATGGCGTCAGAGAGCTTCGAAGCGAAGTCGTCCTGCAGGTCGATACGGGTCGACAGAGCACCGAGAGCAGCAGCGCCCTTGGTCATTTCGGCCAGAGCCGATTCGACCTGGTCGAGGTAGGCGTTGACGTCACCGGTGGTCGAAGCGCTCGTGAGCGAGATAGCCATGACCGAGCCCAGCAGACCGCCGGAGCCGACGCCGCCCGAGATCGTCGAGAAGATCGCGTAGGAAGCAACGGTGTATTCAGCCGTCGTGATCTTGACCGTGCCGTCGTTGTTGCGGACGAAGCCGTCGACAACGGTGGTGTTGGAAGCGGCGCTGTCGGCAACAACCCAGTTTTCGCCGTTGAAGGAAGCGGCCTGACCGATAGCGGAGAGCTGTTCCTGCAGCTTGCCGATTTCGAGCTGGATCTGGTCCTTGTCGGCCGAGCTTTCGCTTGCGGTTACGAGCTTGGCCTTGATTTCGTTGACGACGTCGATGGCGCTGTCCATGGCAGCGTAAGCGGTGTCGACCTTGGCGGCGCCAACACCGAGGGCGTCCGAAGCAGCGTTCAGAGCCTTGTTGTCGGAACGCATGGTGGTCGCGATCGACCAGTAAGCTGCGCCGTCAGAAGCGGAACCAACCTTGTAACCGGTCGAGACGCGGTCCTGCGTCTTGGACAGGCTGTTGTTGATGTCACGCAGCGTGGAGAGAGCGGCGGTAGCGTTCTTGTTAAAGTTGATGCTAGACATGAAGTGTCCCCTTAAGACTCAAAACAAACAACGAGGACATGCCGGGTTGAGAAATTTCCGGCCGTGACGGACCGACATCATGCCACTCGGTTCCATTTTTCTCTCAAGGACACCAAACCCGTCACACGAGCGAAATTCGCAGCCAACCCTTGCCAACTTCTTAATTTCAGCGATTCGCCGGGGCCGAGAGTTTCCCGTTGGTTAACAGACCGCAAAAGCAGGTTCAGGGCGGGTTAATAACCTGCATCGCCGGGCGAAATCGCAGCGCATCGACACCGGTTTCAAGCAAGCTTCGGCAAATAGGTTGCCTCGAAAGGCGTCCCGTAGCGGCCAGGCGTTCATCGCCAGCGCAAGCGGAACCGGCGACGGACATTACGACGGAGCGAACGTTGAACGAAATAACCTATGCGGCAGCGTCCAAGCAGTATCGGACCGGGCACTACACGGCATCCCTGTCAACGCTCAATCGCCTCCTCGACGTTCAGAGAGACGCAAGAACTTATACGCTGCTTGCCAAGACACTGCTGCAGCTCGGCCTCAAGCAGGAAGCCGCGAACTCGTACAAGCTTGCCGCGGAACAGGGCGGCCAGCACGCCGAGGAGAACATCAGCGAAGCGATCAAGCTGTATTTCGCCTGCGGCGAAAAGGACCGCGCGCTTGCGCTTGCCAACAGCATCCTGAGCCGGGTGCGACGCCAGCCAGACCTCGCTTATATCGTCAGCTCCCTTCTCCTCGAGCGGCAACAGGCCAGGCTGGCGCGTGTCTTCAAGGACCTGCTGATCAAAAGCGACGTTCTGGAGCACATGCAGCTCGGCGCGCGCATTTCCCTCAATACCTGGGATGTGTTCGATCCATCCGATATCGAGACGGCCCGTGTCCTGCTCAGCCGGCTGCCGCGCAACCAGTCGATCCGCCTGATGTATCTCACCTTCTGCCGCGAACACAGCAAGTTCGATTCGGTGGAACGGCACCAGCCGCTGATCGACGCGGCGATTGCCGAAGGCGACACCTCCTTCATCCAGAACGACGGTACGTTCTTCAACCTGCACTGGACCGGCGACGAACACCTGAACCAGCTGGCGCGAAGCAATACGCCCTTCTTCAGCCCGGAAATCACCAAGTTGCGCCGGCAGGTGCCGCATAGCTGGTCAAGCAAGATCCGCATCGGCTACGTTTCGTCCGACCTTTTCGACAAGCACGCCACGATGAAGCTCATCCGGCGCGTGCTGGAACTGCATGATCGCGACCGGTTCGAGGTCACGCTGTTCTGCCATACCGACCCCGAGATGCTGAAGCTGAACGAGGCCGACCGCAGCCTCTGGGGCGATGTCGTCACGATCCGCGACATGGACGATGCGGAAGCGATTGCCGAAATCCGCAAACGCGGCATCGATATTCTTGTCGATCTCAAGGGACATACGGTCGGCAACCGCACCGCTCTCTTCAACAGGGCGGCGGCGCCCATCCAGGTCGCCTGGCTCGGCTTTCCCGGATCGACGGTCAATGTCGACCTGGATTACGCCATCGGCGACAAGTTCGTCCTGCCCGACAGTTCCAAACCGCACTACTACGAAAAGTTCTGCCGCCTGCCGGAAACCTACCAGCCCAACGACCCGGTCAATCGTCCGCTTGCCAAGCAGACGAGCAAGAAGGACGTCGGCTTGCCGGAAGATGCCTTCGTCTTCGCGTCGTTCAACGCGAACCGCAAGATCACGCCGCCGATGATCGAAATGTGGGCAACGATCCTGAAGAAGGTTCCGAACAGCGTCATCTGGATCCTCAGGAACAACAAGGAAAGCCAGACGAACATCACCAGCAAGCTGCTCTCCTGCGGGATCGCCGCAAAGCGCATTTTCTTCATGCAGAAGCTGGATTTCGAGCTGCACCTTAACCGTATCACTGCCGCGGATGTCGGCCTCGACACCTTCCCCGTCAACGGCCACACGACGACTTCCGAACAGCTGTGGGCAGGTCTGCCGGTGCTCACCATCAAGGGCACCAACTTCGCCTCACGGGTGAGCGAAAGCCTTCTGCATGCGATCGGCCTGCCCGAGCTCATCGCGGAAGACAACGACGATTACATGCGCAAGGCCATAGAACTCGCCGAGCAGCCGGAACGGCTCAAGGCGTATCGTCAACGGCTGGAAGATAACCGGCTGAGCAGCCCGCTTTTCGATGCCGAACGTTTATGCCGGCACCTGGAGACGGCCTATCAGATGATGGTCGACAGGGCGAAGCAGGGCCTGGAACCGGATCATCTGGACGTGCCGTGCCTGCCTCCCCGCGACGGTGCCTTCATGGTCAAGTAAGACCGAGATATTCAAGAATAGCGTCCGTGGCATGAAGCCACATCCGTTGTGCTGACAAGGCATGCCGAACCGCGCCTTCATTCAGGCCCGGGCATCACCCTGGAATGACAACGGAGCCGACTTGTCGATTTGCAACGACAATTCGATGATGCGCGCCGCATGGAGGCCCGCATCCAAAGCCGGCACGCTAAATGGGAGCAGCTTGTCGAGAAACGAGAGCAGCCCGGTGTCCGCTCAGGACACTCCGCCCGCCAATCGTTCCTGACATCTGACGTACCTGCGTCGACCTACTGACCCAACCAGCATCTGCTGGGTATACATCCGAGCGTCCAAGGCATGGCAAAACAAAGCGATCGATCTTCCTCATCCGTTACGGCCGAATACGGCAGCCGCACGGCTTGGGCGGCATTGCCGATCGTCTCAGCCCTGCACAAGCCTCGAAAGACAACCTGATTTTTCAATAACCTATAAGGCCGCGGTGGAATTCCTTATCCAGATTTCACCGCCAGTCGAACCACAAGACGGGTAAATTAGATAAAATGAAGATATGCCCTTTCTCGATCGAGCGCGAAGAAATCCTCGCCCGTGCGATTGGCCCGCTGGCAGCCGAGTTGAGACTCATCGACGCGGCGGACTTCATATCCATGCTGCGTTTTGAACATCATGGCAGCATCGCCGATCTCGTTGAGTCGGCGGCCGAGCTCTATTTCCATCCCGGCACGATCCGCTTTGGCGCCGGCGGCGACTATGCGCTCGACTGGGACAGCCTGCCCTCCGTCACCCTCGATCTGGAAATCATGCCCCGCGGCGTGACGATCTATGCCCGGCTCATGCTGGGAAGGGACAAGGCCGCGATCTCGATCGACTACATCAACTTCCAGAGTGCCTCCAGCGATCCCGATGTCAACACGGCGTTCCTGGCAAGCAGCCTAGGCGAAGCCCGGTTGATGGCGGCACGTTCAGCCGGCGCCGGAGCCGCCTGAAAAGCCTTCCCGAGACCCGAACACGATGGCCCTGCCGGCACACCCGGCAGGGCCATATTTCATGAAGGCAGAGCGGGAGAGCAAAGCCGATGGGCAAGCGCCACCACGCTGCTTCGGAAAACGCCATGGGCCCACTGCTTCATCGCCCTCCGGCATATCCCAAGAGGGATAAAACCGGCAGGACGGAGCATAGCGAACCACGCGGTTGCCGCGACGTACTGCAAGGTCGGGTGGACGATCTAACCGTCACGCAAACGCTGGAGCCTGTCGCGTGAAAAGCATGCAGCGGTTTTGCGACGACGACATGCGACGGCACAAGGGCATAAGGCGTTCGGAGCGAACCCAAAAGATCGCGACAGTCCTTAGTACCCGAGCGCGGCGACCGATGGGTCGAGCGCGGGGACCTGCAGAAGCGTCCCTTGCGTTTTCAGGAGAACGATCGGACGAGAGAGCCGACCAGCAGGTTCCAGCCGTCGATCAGTACGAAGAACAGGATCTTGAACGGCAAGGAGATGGACGTCGGAGGCAGCATCATCATGCCCATGGCCATGGTGATGGTGGCAACCACCATATCGATGACGAGAAAGGGCAGGACGATCAGAAAGCCGATCTCGAAGCCGCGCCGGATCTCCGACAGCATGAAGGCCGGAATCAGCACGCGATAATCGGCCCTGCCGTCGGTGACGGTCTGCTGTCCCCGTTCGTTTGCGATGTCCACGAAGAGGGCGAGATCCTTCGGACGCGTGTTGGTCATCATGAAGGAGCGGAACGGTTCGGCGATCCTCTGTACGGCGTCCGCTTCCGTGATCTGGTTCTGCAGCATGGGCTGGATGCCGTCCTGCCAGGACCGCTCGAACGTCGGCGCCATGACATAGAATGTCATGAACAGCGCCATGCTCGTCAGGATCATGTTGGAGGGCGTCGTCGCAAGGCCCATGCCCGACCGCAGGATCGAGAAGGCGATGATGAAGCGCGGAAAGCTCGTCACCATAATGAGGATGCCAGGCGCGATCGAGAGGACCGTGAGCAGCCCGAAGGTCCGGATGATCCAGGCCGCAGCCGACCCATCCACCGGAACGTTGAGAAGATCCGGAAGCTGCTGCGGCAACTGCTGGGCGTTCGCCAGTTCCGGGAACAGGCCTGCCGCAGCGAGAAGGATTAATAGACGTATCATTCGATCACGAACGTTCTGAACAGAACCTTTGATATCCGGCCCTGGGAACGCTGGTCAACGATTTCCGATACGTCATCCCGAAGATATTGAAAGCCGCGCGGCCCCTGTACCTGCTGAAGAGATACGGTTCTCAGATAGGCCAGGACGTCCTGATGGATTTCCTCCGCCAGGGCAGCGTCCGGAGCTCCGTTGAACAGAAGCGCAAGCTCGATCCTGATCCAGTTTTCCGAGGGATAAGCGAGATTCGTAACGATCGGGTCAAGCCGTACGAGTTGCGGCTGGCTGTCGGCGATATTGGGGATCTCCCCCTTCTCCCCGCCGGCCTCGTGACCGCCTGCCGCCTCCTGCCCTCCGCCGACATCGGCTTCGGCCTGCCCCGCCGGGGGCGCCTGTTCAGGGATAAGCGTCGTGCCGACGAGCCAGCCGCCGCCGAGGCCGACCACGGACAGCGCGGCGACACCGGCAATCGTCACGATCAGGGTGGATTTCTTCTTGCCGGCTGGTTCCGCATCGGTGGTCAAGAGAACCATGTCACCATATGTCCTTCAGGAGAGGTTGGTTACTGTCAGATCGGGGCGAAAAGGTCTACGACCTGCTGGCCGACCGGCGGCTGCTGCACCTCGGTTATGCGGCCACGGCCGCCATAGGAGATACGGGCCTCGGCGATCTTGTCATAGGAAATCGTGTTGTCGGAATCGACATCCTGCGGCCTGACGATACCGGCGACATTGAGAATGCGGATTTCGTGGTTGACGCGAACTTCCTGGGAACCGCTGATAATCAGGTTGCCGTTTTCGAGGACGCCGGTCACGACGGCCGCAACGAGAAGCGTGAGCTTTTCGGAACGGCTGATCGAACCCTTGCCGTCCGATTTGCTGGTCGTGTCGAAGCCCATGGTCGAATCCGTCTCCGGCTTCCAGCCGAAGATCGTGGCGCTTGCCTGCCAGTTCGTCGTCCGTTCGTTGGTGCGCTCCCGGTCGGTTTCGTTGTCGAAGCTCGCCTTGTCGTTGATCTGGATGTTCACGGTCATGATGTCGCCGACATTCAGCGCGCGCGCATCCTTGAACAGCGCGGCCTGGCTGTCGCTCCACAGCGAATAGCCGCTCGCATTCTTGTGCGGCTGCTTCGGATACATCGCCATCTGCGGCGTCTGGCCATAACGCAAGCCGCTGCCAATCGGGCTCATGGAAGGTGCGTTGCCGATTTCCTTGAGCGTCTGGTTCTCGGTCAGGCTCTTGCAGCCGGACAGAAGCGCGACGGTCAACATGAGGGCGGGAAACGCTTTATTCATGACGGATCTTTCGAGGTGTTTGGATCCGCGGCACTGGACATGATGGAAGCCACGATGGCGGCCTTCGTCGATTCCATTTCGCTAAGGATCTGACCCGACTGGCGGGCGGGGAGTTTCATGATGATCGCGGCGGCCAGCACGGCATCCATTTCCTGAAGCTGCGGGGCCGCAGCATCCGGCTTCATGGTCTTGTAGATGTCCACGAGACCTGCCTCGGCCTGCTTCAGGAAGTCGTTACGGCGTTTCAGCCAGTCCTCATACTCAGCCTTGCGCGCTTCCATGATGGAAATGCGCTGGTCGATATCCGCCTGCAATTTTTCGAGTTCCTCCTTCTGCAGGAGGTAGCGACGGTCGCGCGCGGGATCGGCAATATTGGTGCAGTATTGCCGGATTTCGTCTTCCGTGGTCGGCGGGGCATCCGTGCGGACCGCCTCCTGGGCGCTTGCGGCCGGCAGCATGCCGATCAGGCAGAGGGCGGCGAAAACCGAACGGGACAGACCCGCACCCCGACCAGTCCTGAGAGAGGAAACGCGCGTTTTCGTCATTGCAGCACGAGCTCCGCTTGCAGGGCGCCACTCGACTTGATGCCCTGAAGAATGGCGATGACGCCGTCGGGCTTCACGCCGATATTGTTCAGCCCGGCGACCAGGGTGCGAAGATCCGGCCCGTCGAGAATGGCAACCGGTCCGCCGGTCTTTTCCGCAGTAATGTCGGTCTGGTCCTGAATGGCGGTCTGCCCGCGCGAGAAGGGCTCCGGCTGGATCACCTGCGGCGTCTCCGTAACCTGCACCGTCAGGGTTCCATAGCTGACCGCAACCTTGGAGATGCGCACATCGGCGCCGATGACGATGGTGCCCGTCCGCTCGTTGATGACGACCTTCGCCGGCGTGTCCGTCTCGACGACCAGATTTTCAATATCCGCCATCAGGCGCGTCAGATCCGCGGCCGGCGGCTTTTGGACGACAACGGCCTGCGCATCGCGCGCTTCGGCTATCCGCCGGCCATGGCTGCGGGAGGCGTAATTATTGATGACGTCGGCGATGCGGATGGCCGTCGAGAAGTCCGGATTGCGAAGTTGCAGCACCAGATTGATCGAATCCTTGAACTGCGACGGCAGTTCCCGCTCGATGATGGCACCGCCCGGCACACGGCCGGCTGTGGTGACGCCTTCGGTGATCTGGGCGGCCTGGCCCTGGGCGGTAAAGCCCGAGACGACGACCGACCCTTGCGCCACGGCATAGATCTGGCCATCGGCGCCGGTGAGCGAAGTCATGACCAGTGTGCCGCCCCGAAGGGAGGTGGCGTCGCCAAGCGAGCTTACGGTGACATCCATCCGGCTGCCCGGGCTTGCGAAGGGAGGCAGGTTTGCGGTCACCATGACGGCAGCGGTGTTCTTGGCACTGGACTGGCCGCCCTGCGTGGAAATCCCGAGGTTCTGCAGCATCGCGCGCATGGACTGCTCGGTAAACGGCGACGAACGCAGGCTATCGCCGGTGCCTTGCAGACCGACCACGAGACCGTAGCCGATCAACTGGTTGTCCCGACCGGCCTGGAGCGACGCTATATCCTTGACGCGGGCATTCGGCGCCGCTGCGGCGCCAAAAGCGCTCGCAACCACCAAAACCAATGCTGCCATCGCCACGGAAAGGGAGTGAATGGTCATTTCTGCATAACCTCGACTGTTCCATCGGCGAGCACCGTGCCGCTCACGATCACCCCGGTGTCGAGGTTCCTCATGCGAACAACGTCGCCGACCATGCCGTCCTGCAGGGGCGTGCCGGCGGCAGAGATCACCATGCCGCCGATCTTTACCGTCATGCGCAGGGTCGAGCCACGCTGCACGGCATAGGGATCGCGGAGGCTGCTCACGGGAATGGTGCGGCCCGGAACGAGAGTGCGCTTGCTGACCTTGCCGATGACCTCCGAAACGTCGGTGGCGTAGCCGCCGGCAATGTTCGGATTGGTCACCTCGACTTCGGAAAGCTGCCCGCCGCTGATAATCTCTCCGGGAAAGATCGTCGCGGTGGGAACAACAGCATATCGGGGCTGGGCAAGCGCCGCTTGCGGCACCATGCCGGCGAGCAGCAGGGCGGAGACCGCTCCACCGCGCACCAAGTTCACTGCATAGTTCCGGGAAAACTTCATGCTTGCCCTGCCTCGTTAAGACTACTTCAGATTCTGGCTGACGATGGTCGCCATTTCGTCCGCAGTGGTGATGACCTTGGAGTTCATTTCGTAAGCGCGCTGCGCCGAAATCAGATCAGTGATTTCCTTGACGGCGTCGACGTTCGAGCTTTCGAGGTAACCCTGCTTGACGTAACCGAAGCCGACGTCCTGCGCGACGCCGACGACCGCATCGCCGGATGCCTCGGTCTGCTGGAACAGATTGTCGCCAAGCGGCTTCAGACCGGCTTCGTTGACGAAATTGGAAAGCTGGAGCTGACCGAGTTCCGTCATGTTTTCTTCCGAACCGACCCGAACCGAAACGATGCCGTCTTCACTGATGGTGATTTCGGTCGCATCTTCGGGGATGGTGATGTTCGGCATGACGCCATAACCGTCAATGGTTACAAGACGGCCGTTCGCATCCTTGTTGAAGGCGCCGGCGCGGGTGTAAAGCGTCGAACCGTCGCCACCTTCCACCATGAAGAAACCCTTGCCGACGATGGCGACATCGAGATCGTTGCCCGTCGAGGAGATTTCACCCTGGGTATGGAGCTTGCGGACAGCAGACGTCTGAACGCCGAGACCGATATTGGCGCCTTCCGGAACCACGGACTGGTTGGCCCGGTTGGCGACACCCTGGGCGCGCTCCGTCTGATAAAGCAGGTCGGTAAACTCCGCACGACCGCGCTTGAAGCTGGTGGTGTTGATGTTTGCGATGTTGTTGGCGATGACTTCGAGATTGGTCTGCTGGGCATCCATACCCGTGGCAGCGATGGCAAGTGCTCTCATGGTCGCGATCCCTCAGTCCGTTAAATCTGCATCTTGGTGATTTCGAGATAGGCAGAGACCACCTTGTCGCGCAGGGCAACCGCGGTCTTGAGCGTGCGGTCGGCTTCCATGACGGCGTCGACGACTTCGCGCGTGCTTGCCGTACCCTTGATGCCTGCGAAAGACGCGGCTTCGCCGCCCTTCACCGCGTCGATCGCATCGGTGACAGCACCACCGAGCACGCTTGCGAAGGTCGGACCGAGAGCCGCACTCGCAGCGGCGGAGACGACGGTTCCCGCCTGGGAGAGAATGCTGTTCTCGGTCGTCTGCACGCCGAGCGCGCCAGCACTCTTTGTCAGCGAATTGATGCTGGAAACGGAATCAATCATCATTAGCCTTTCAATAGGTCGATCGTTGCCGAGATGAGATCTCGCGTCTGACGAATGGTCTGCAGATTGGCCTCGTAGCTGCGGTTAGCTTCGCGCAGGTCGGCCATCTCAATCAGCATGTTGACGTTCGGAAGCTTCACCATGCCGCGTTCGTCGGCGGCGGGATGATCCGGATCGTATTCCTCGACGAAATCGGAATGATCGACGCCGAGCTTCTTCACGTGCACGAGCGTGGTTCCGCTCGCACGGTCCAGCTCCGAATCAAAAGTGATGATCTTGCGCCGGTAAGCATCCGCTCCCGGCGTATCTCCCGTGGTGCGGGAGTTGGCGATATTTTCCGATACGATGCGCAGACGGGTGGACTGGGCCTCAAGGCCGCTGCCTGCGATCTTCAAGGAGGCTGACAAGGGATCCATTTTACTTACCTACCGCAGTCAACATCATGTTGTTCATGGCACGCACGAGCTGGGTGTTAAGCTCGAACTGACGCCTGACCTCGCCCATCTTGGCGACTTCTCCCGACAGGGCGACGGTGTTGCCGGACTCTTGCGTTCCGATCTCGTTGTTCACTTCCGGTTCGTCGACCTCGACCCTGCCGCCGCCGATGATGCTCGCCTCCATGTGGCCCGGCTGAGTGCGGGCCATCGGCATGGCGCCGCCTGCCGACTTCAACTCGGCATCGAACGGCGTGACATCCTTCGCGCGGAACTTCGGCGTGTTGGCGTTGGCGATGTTCGTGGCGACCACTTCCTGTCTGACAGACAGCCATTCGGCCTGCCGGGACGCCAAGTCGAACAACTGAATCGGCTCCATGGCTATTCTCCGTATTTCTCTCATGCCATGAGTAGAGCGACAATCTTGCGCGGGACTTACGGAAAAACCCGCTTGGGGATCATTCGCGGCACATGCCGCCGAAAGCGTCCGAAAAGATCTCCGCGCTCGGCGAAACGAGAAATCAATCAGAAAAAATAATTTATTTTCAAATATTTAATTGATTTTCAGCCCGATTTCGGTTTTGCGGCGCCGACCTTTCGCGCACGCCTTCGTCGGATGGCCGGCGGGTTTCTCCGGCAACCGAGGAATGCCGACAATAGAATATAAAGAGCGTTCGCATTCTTCTCGACGTTACGCCGAAATGAAACCGCCACAACCGCCGTCGATCGCTCGGCAACATACAGGTTCGCACAAGCAACGGCTTCTAGTTTCCGGCAATACATTACGGAGACTATCCCCCAAACGGGCGGACGCAGGATACAAGGTCATCAGGAGAGAAATATGCAGTCGGGCATCTACGTTGGCATTTCCTCACAGATCGCTCTCGAACGCCGACTGACAACGATCGCAGACAACATCGCGAACATGAACACGGCCGGCTTCCGCGCCACCGAGGTAAAGTTCGACGAGGTATTGTCCAAAACCGGCAACGATATCAATGCCAAGATCGCCTTCGTTTCGCAGGGCAACGACTACCTGTCGACACGCGCCGGCGAGGTACAGCAATCCGGCAATCCTCTGGATTTCGCGGTGAAGGGCGACGCCTGGTTCGCAATCGACACGCCTGCCGGGCAGGTGCTGACGCGCGACGGGCGGTTTTCCATGACCGAGACCGGCGACTTGGTTTCGACCCAGGGCTATCCGGTTCTCGACGCCGGCGGCGCACCGATCCAGCTCAATGCCAATGGCGGCCCGCCGACGGTCGGCCTTGACGGCCGCATCACCCAAGACGGCAGGATCGTCGGTTCCATCGGCGTCTTCAGCGCCGATCTCACCAAGGGTTTCCTGCGCTTCGAGAACAGCGGCGTGATCGCGACCGACACGCCCCAGCCCGTGACCGATTCGAGCGAGGTCGGCGTCATGCAGGGCTTCGTGGAAAGCTCAAACGTCAACGCGCTTTCGGAAATGACCCAGCTCATCCAGGTCAATCGCGCATTCGAGGGCATCTCGTCGCTTCTTTCGAGCAGCGAAAACACCTTCACCTCCGCCATCAAGACCCTCGGCGGCAGCCAGTAACCGCCAAGGGTCATGATAATGGAACAGCCCGGCGCAAAGACCGTGAGCATGCCCCGGCTGGATGGCCTGGCGGACATCGCGAGGCACTACAGCCGGCCCGAGAACAGCATCTTCCGAGGAGGCCGTGTCCGCACAATCGCGGCCGGCCACTATACCGTCAGCGGTCTTTCGCAACATGTCCGGCTCGGGGAGTTCGTGGCGCATCAGAGCGCGACGGGCGTCCATATGGGCGAGGTCGTGCGCGTCGAGCCCGACCTGATCTATGTCTGCCCCATCGAGCCGGGCGAACCGATCGGTGTCGGCGACATGGTGCTGCGCCAGGGCGAATTCCGCCTGGCTCCGGATGCAAGCTGGTGCGGCAGAACCATCAGTTCGCTCTGCCGACCGATCGACGGCAAAGGTCCGCTTGCGCAGGGTTCGGTCGAGCGGTCCATTACCAGCCTTCCTCCGCCGTCGATGACGCGCAGCCGCGTCGACAAACCCTTCCGCACCGGGGTCAAGGCAATCGACATCTTCACGCCGCTGTGCTTCGGGCAGCGTCTCGGCATCTTTGCGGGCTCGGGCGTCGGCAAGTCGACGCTCCTGTCGATGCTCGCCAAGGCGGACGCCTTCGACAAGGTGGTGATTACGCTCGTCGGCGAACGCGGGCGCGAGGTGCGGGAATTCATCGAGGATACGCTCGGCGACAACATGGCCAAATCGGTCGTGGTCGTGACAACCAGCGACGAAAGCCCGATGCTGCGCAAGATGGCTCCGCTGGTCGGCATGACGATTGCTGAGCATTTCCGCGACCAGGGCGATAACGTGCTCTTCATCGCCGACAGCGTCACCCGATTCGCCCACGCGATCCGCGAGGTGGCGATCGCGGCCGGCGAGCCGCCGGTGGCCCGCGGTTATCCCGCTTCGGTCTTCACAGAAATGCCGCGGCTGCTCGAGCGCGCGGGGCCCGGTCTCGAAGGTTCCGGCACGATCACAGCGATCATTTCAATCCTCGTCGACGGCGACAATCACAACGATCCGATCGCCGATTCGACACGCGGCATTCTCGACGGTCACATCGTGCTCGATCGCGCACTCGCGGACGAAGGGCGATATCCGCCGATCAATCCGCTGTCGTCGATCTCCCGTCTTTCGCGCAAGGCCTGGACATCCGACCAGGAAAAGCTGGTATCTCGACTGAAGTCGCTGATCCATTCCTACGAGGAAACAAAGGATCTGCGATTGATCGGCGGCTACAGGCCCGGCACCGATCCTGACCTGGACATGGCGGTCAAACAGGTTCCGGTCGTCTACGAGGTCATCAAACAATCGCCCGGCGACCGCCCGGTGATCGATGCCTATACCGAACTGGCCAACGCATTGAGGGCATCGCTCTCCGGCGGCAATCCGGCCGTCGCCAACGCGAAGCGAGGCGCCTGATGAAGAAAATCGGCAAGAACAAACACCCGGTGTCCCATGAACCCGGGGCCGAGGAGAACCGAACCACGGCATTCGACCGCTGGCTTACCGGCGGCATCATGGCGATTGCGGCCGCGGCAGCCGCCTTTCCCTGGTATGTTTTCTTCAATCAGGACAAGTTCGGGGTCAGCGTTGCCGGCTGGGAATCCCTTCGTGACCTGCCGCAGGGGCGAGGACGGGGTGGCGTCGCAATTGGCGATCCCAGCGAAGAACGCCTGAACGCGGAAAACAGATCCGACCTGCCGGCCGGCGTGAATGTCGATCCCCTGACCACGGCGACCGTATCGAGGCTCGGCCCCGAAGGTGCCGGAGACGGGGACAGCCGCGAAACACAGCCCTTTCCCGGCGGCAGCGACCTCCGGCTCCTGCACGTGGCCAATGGCCGCGCTCTCATCGAAGACAAGACAGGCATATTCATCGTGCAGATCGGCTCGATCCTGCCGGACAATTCCCGGCTTGCGGCTTTTCGCCAACGTGAGGGGAAATGGGAGATCGTCACCTCCACCGGCGCGGTCTACAGCGAATGACGAACCGATGGGTCTTCGGCGGCAATCAAGGGCAGGCGGGTCCCATCCCGCCTGCCTTCTTCGTTTCAACGGGTCAAAATCGATCCGCCCTTCAAGGCATGATCGACGGAACCTTCCGAAGCTCCCCTTGGAAACGAACGAGGTTCAGCCTCACGCAAGGCAAGCCGCTTATCGGTTCTACTGAAAAGCAACGTTCAGATGCGGGCACGAAATGAATATTATCATAGGACTTGTGATTACCTTCGGCTGCGTCCTCGGCGGATTCATGGCCATGGGCGGGCATGTCGATGTTCTCGTGCAGCCTTTCGAACTCATGATTATCGGCGGCGCCGGTCTTGGTGGTTTCATCATGGCCAACCCGATGAAGGTCGTCAAAGACTCGGGCAAGGCGACCGGCGAGGCATTCAAATACGCCGTTCCGAAGGAACGCGACTATCTCGACGTTCTCGGCGTTCTCTATTCGCTCATGCGTGACCTTCGAACGAAGTCCCGCAACGAAATCGAAGCCCATATCGACAACCCCGATGAATCGACGATCTTCCAGGCCGCGCCGTCGGTGCTGAAGAACAAGGAACTGACGGCCTTCATCTGCGACTACGTCCGTCTCATTATCATCGGCAATGCCCGGTCTCACGAGATCGAGGCGCTGATGGACGAAGAAATCGACACCGTTCTGCACGACAAGATGAAGCCCTACCATTCGATCGTCGCCATGGGCGACAGCTTCCCGGCGATCGGTATCGTCGCGGCGGTTCTCGGCGTCATCAAGGCCATGGGCAAGATCAACGAATCGCCGGAAGTGCTGGGCGGCCTGATCGGCGCCGCACTGGTCGGCACCATGCTCGGCATCATCCTCTCCTACTCGATCTGCAACCCGATCTCGGCCCAGATCAAGATCGTGCGGACCAAGCAGCACCGCCTCTACATCATCGTCAAGCAGACGCTGCTTGCCTACATGAACGGCTCCGTTCCGCAGGTGGCCCTCGAATACGGCCGCAAGACGATTTCCTCCTACGAACGGCCGTCCATCGACGCGGTCGAGCAGGAGATGATGAACCCCGGCGGTGAGAACAAGGCGGCATGACGATGGCTGAGGCAAAGACCAGGACCGTTCCGGCAATGGACCATGCGCTGCTCTCGAGGCTCACCGGTGCGCTGGGGGACAAGAAGACGGTGGAGAAGCTCTGCACCGATTTCGGACATCTCTACACCGAATTCCTGCCGGACATCTTTCACAGCGAAACGGGCCTCGAGATCGAAGTCTATTTCAAGGGCCACGAATCGGGGCTGATGAACGACCTCATCGCCGATCTCGGCGATAATGTTGTGCTGGCCGACGCCTCGCTGCGCAACTGGTGCCCCGGTTTCGTCCTGGGCTGCGGCAATTCCTTCATCATCACGTTGATGGAAAACCTCCTCGGGGCGCTCCCCGAAACCATCGAAGAGCCGATTCACCGGCCTTTGTCGCGCATCGAACTCGACCTTTCCTCGATGGTCTTCGATAAGTTCGCCAACGTGCTGCGCTCCGGCGTTAACGCACCCGGAGGTTTCGAGCCGCTCATCGAAAAGCCGCACAATGCCGAAGACCGCACCAAGCCCGAGGACGATCTCGTCGACCAATTCGCGGTGACTATCAAAATGGGCATCGATCTCGGTCCGGTCTCTTCCGAGTTCTACCTTGTCGTTCCGCAGAAGGCCCTGCTGAAAACCGTGGTGACGGTGCCGAAATCCAAGGGGCAGCTCGCTCGCAACCGCAAGGAATGGGCCGATCAGCTCGCCGAACAGGTCCGTCGCTCACAGGTGACGCTGGAGGCGCGTATCCGCCTCCAGACACTTACGCTCGGCACCATTTCCAAGCTCGCCGTCGGCGACGTCATCGCCTTCCAGGACAAGGGCGATGTCATGGTCGAGGTCAATGCCAACGGCAAGGAAATGTATCGCTGTGAATTCGGTCGCGCCGGTGAAAAATACACGGTCCGGGTCAAGGACAACATCAGCAGCGAAGACGAAATTCTCAGGCATTTGATGGGTTAAGACATTTAGAACTGACCTTTTTCAAAAGGCAGGTTGAGGCAAGTTTCAACGGGAATAATGAATCCATGGCTACCAAGAAGACACCTTTGACCGAAGACGACGCGCTCGCGATGCCGACGCCGGACGCCGATTTCGACCAGGCGGTCGACGATCTGCGCGGTGTGCTGAAGAGCGATGCGGAAGGCACCCTGCCCGATATCGGCAGCGATTTCGGGTCGGATCTCGGTTCAGACTTTTCCATGGGCGAGACGAAGTCCGATCCGCTTTCCGGCTTCGACGCCGATTTCGGCGGCGGAGTTTCCGATTTCGGTGGTTCGAGCTTCGGCGGCAGCGATCTCGGCAGCCCGTCCTTCGGGTCCTCCTCCCCCGCCATGCAGGAGCCCGGCAGCGCACTGACGGCCAATCTTGATCTCATCATGGACATTCCGATCGATGTCCAGATCGTGCTCGGCTCGAGCCGCATGCAGGTTTCCGGCTTGATGAACCTTGAGGAAGGCGCCATCATCGCGCTGGACAAGAAGATCGGGGAACCGGTCGAGATCATGGTCAACGGCCGCCGTATCGCCCGCGGCGAGATCACCGTCCTTGAAAACGACGATACGCGTTTCGGCGTCAAACTGATCGAAGTGATGAGCACCAAGATGTCCTGACCCGCTCCCGGGGCCAGAGAGGAAAGACCATGATGGACTTTGACGATTTCGGCGGCCCTTTGGCGGGTAAGCCGCTCTCCCAGGCGGACAAGGCCGCCGCGGTGCTGCTCGCCATGGGAAAGGGCGTCGCTGGAAAGCTGCTGAAGTATTTCACACAGGCCGAGTTGCAGACGATCATCGCCTCGGCCCAGACGCTTCGCACCATCCCACCGGATGAGCTGACCGAACTCGTCAACGAATTTGAGGACCTGTTCACCGAAGGCGCGGGCCTCATGGACAACGCCAAGGCCATCGAGAGCATTCTCGAGGAAGGCCTGACGCCGGAGGAAGTCGACGGGCTGCTTGGCCGCCGCACCGCTTTCCAGGCCTACGAGGCCTCGATCTGGGACCGGCTGCAGGACGCCGATCCGGACTTCATCGCCAAGTTCCTGATGCGCGAACATCCGCAGACGGTCGCCTATATCCTTTCCATGCTGCCGTCGTCCTTCGGCGCCAAGGTTCTCCTGAAGCTGCCGGAAAGCCGGCGGGCCGACATCATGAACCGCACGGTAAACCTGAAGAACGTCAGCCCGAAGGCAGCCCAGATCATCGAGAACCGGGTTCACGACCTGATCTCCGAAATCGATGCGGAGCGCAATTCGGCGGGTTCGGCGAAGGTTGCCGAACTGATGAACGAACTGGAGAAGCCGGAAGTCGATACCCTGCTCAACTCGCTGGAATCGATCAGCAAGGAAGCAGTCAACAAGGTCCGGCCGAAGATCTTCCTGTTCGAAGACCTGCTGGCGATGCCGCAGCGCAGCCGCGTCATGCTGCTCAACGATATCTCCGGCGACATTCTCACGATGGCGCTTCGCGGCGCCTCCGCCGAAATCCGCGAATGCGTGCTCTCCTCGATCAGCCCGCGTTCTCGCCGCATGATCGAATCGGACCTGCAGTCGGGCACCGTCGGCATCAATCCGCGCGAGGTTGCGATCGCACGCCGCGCGGTCGCGCAGGAAGCGATCCGTCTCGCCAATTCGGGCCAGATCCAGCTCAAGGAAGAAGGCGACCAGACTCAGGCCGCCTGATGCCCGCAGGGCTGTTGAAAACACCGAACCGGTCGCGCCCGCCGATTGAATGTCAATCGGCGGGCGTCTACTTTTCAGCCGGTCCTGCCACGCCTCGTGGTTCGGCCGACGCAACGCAGCCTGGCGAACAAGGAACCGGACGTGGCCGACGACCAGGACAAAGACAGTAAAACAGAAGACCCGACAGAGAAAAAACTCAGGGATGCGATCGAGAAGGGCAACACGCCCTCGTCACGCGAGGTCCCGATCTTCGCTTCTTCTCTCGCCTTCTATATCTATCTGGTGTTCTTCGTTCCGTCTGGCGTCGCGCGGCTCGGCGAAAGCCTGCGCGATCTCTTCGAGCAGCCTGACCAGTGGAAGATCACCACCGCCACCGACGTCGTATCGCTTTTCACCCATCTGGGCTGGGAGACGAGCGCCCTTCTTCTGCCTGCCACCGTCCTGTTCATCCTGCTTGGCATAGGTTCGAACGTGGCCCAGCACATGCCGCAACTGGTCCTGGAGCGCATCAGGCCTCAGGCGAGCCGGATCTCCATCACCAAGGGCTGGGAGAGGATGTTCAGCGTCACCGGGCTCATCGAATTCGGCAAGTCGCTGTTCAAGATCATCATCGTATCCGTCGTGATGGTTTTCGTGCTGCGGTCCGATTATTTCGGTGCGCTCGATGCGATGTTCTCCGATCCGCAGGTCATCTTCGTGAAGATCATGACCATCCTGAAGCGGATCATGCTGGTCATCCTCTTTGCCACCGCCGTCCTCGCGGTCGTGGACTTCTTCTGGACTCGCCACCACTGGTACACCCAGCTGCGCATGAGCAAGCAGGATATCAAAGACGAGCACAAGCAATCCCAGGGCGACCCGATCGTCAAGGCGCGCCAGCGCTCGATCGCACGCGATCGCGCACGCCGCCGCATGATAAACAACGTGCCGCGTGCCACCCTCGTGATTACCAACCCGACGCACTATGCGGTCGCGCTTCGCTACGTGCGCGAAGAGAGCGACGCCCCCGTGGTCGTGGCCAAGGGGCAGGACCTGGTGGCGCTGAAGATCCGCGAGATCGCCCAGCAGAACAACATTCCGATCTTCGAGGACCCGCCGCTTGCCCGCGCGATGTTCGCCCAGGTTTCGGTGGACAACGTCATTCCGCCGGCCTTCTACAAGGCAGTGGCAGAACTCGTTCACCGGGTCTATGCCGCGCGGGCAAGACGACGCGCGCGCTGACACCCGCCCGGCCAGCGGGCCGGCCAGACCCGACCGTCTTCTTTCAAGCGTCAGGTGATGTATCCCAGCCGGATCGCCTTCGCTATCGCCTGGATGCGATTGACCGAGTCGAGCTTGATCGTCGCCGAGCCGAGATAGGCGTTCACCGTATGAACCGACAGGCCAAGCCTTTCCGCAATCTCTTCGCTGATACGCCCATCGCCGGCGAGCTGCAGGCAGGCGATCTCCCTGTCGCTCAAGGCTTCTGCCGGCATGGCGCGGCGTTCCTCGATCGATAGGATGTCCATCATGATCCGGCAGCACCGGCCATGGGCCTCGATGATGAGCTCTCCCGGGATATCGATACCGCCCGTCGTGGCGAAGACCACGAAACCGTTGCCGACGGCGCCCAGCCTGACGGGAAAAGCGAGCCCCGAATAAGGCAGCGTGCGGGGTTTCAACTGACGGACGAAAGCGGTGAAATCCGAGGCTTCCGCAAAGCTTCCCGGATCTTCCGCGCTCCAAGTCAGCGGCAGCAGCGAGGTTTCAAGATGCGCCAGCATGGCCTCGCCATAAGCCGCCACCAGCCTGTCGCTACCGGCCGGCAGGGCTGCTCCCCAGTTTTCATATTCCGGTTCCAGCCTGCGCTTCGACGGAATACTGCCGCCGGCGAGCTTCAGGACGGTAAAACCCTTGGCATGCAGGGAGCGCTGAAGGGAAACGAGCTTCGGAAATATATCGGAGCGGGATATCGCATGACGGGAACCGGTGGGGAGCGGATCGCCCCGCACACCTTCGATTGTTCCAGGCGGATAGCCCATTCCCTCTTTTCCCTTCATACGAGATTGTTTCTCACCGCGTAGGCGATGGCCTCCGAACGTGTCTTGGTGGCGGTCTTACGCATGACACTTGTGATGTAGTTGTTGATCGTGTTGCGCGAGATACCGAGAATAGTGGCGATCTCGTCCGATGTCTTGCCTTCTGCAATCCAGAAAAGACATTCGATTTCGCGTTCCGTCAAATCGAACTCGCGGTCCACTTTCTGGCTGGCACCATTGGTGAGACTGACGCAATAGCCGGCCAGAAGCCCGACCTCGCGCAGCCGTTCGGGCGACAACACGATGTCCTCGTCGAAGAGCAGCATAAGGGAAAAGCGTGTCCGGCCGACACTGAAGGTCAGGGAACAGTACTGCCGGCTGGTGCCGTCGGGCACGTCCGCATCATCCGGAAGAAGGCCGAATTTCGGCTGGAGGACGGAGAGACATTTTTCAAGCTCCGTGGTTCTGGAATAGGTCGCGGCAATTTCGCTTTCCAGCCTGCGCACCAGATCGAAAGGCCAGTTCGAGGAAACCACGAAATCCAGTCCATGCTCCTGAACCAAGTCGTAACGGGCGAGAAGAAAATGGCTGGCGCCGACATAGCGGGTCAGGAGGTGAAGACCCGCACTCATGTGCCCCGTCTGGGAAACCGTGGCCAGATCGCGCAGCAAGGCCTCCCGCGAAACGGATACCCGCGGAGCCGCGGTTGCGGGGGATGTGCGCCCCTTGCCTCCGCCATCCTCTTTGGATTGCTCCAAGTTCATTTTCCTGGCCCCTTGCAAGGACGATTCGATGATGTGGATTGGGAACGCCTGACGGGTTGTCAGGCTCCAGCCTCGACAGCGGTGTCTTCCGCCCCTTTCCTGCTAACGAATCATAGGCATTTTAAAAGATAAAGAGCCAAAGATCACATCCTGGCAAGGAGACGTCCCCAACTTACGGCATCGTTGCCGGAGAACGTCACGGGCTTGTGAAGGAAGCCGTGGAAGCCGCGGCTCCATGGGGGACAAACGAATGAAAAAACGCGCCGGCGAAAACCGGCGCGTCCTGCATGCGATTTCTGTTTTCGATCAGGCAGCCTCGCCGACAGCCCATTTGCGGAGGATCTTTGCGGCGCGTTCCTCGCTGATCTCCACCATGCGGGACAGACGCCGTTCCGGGCCTTCCTTGACACGCCGGTTGAAGCCGCCGTTCGGATCTTCCTCCATCGTGAGGAGATCGTCTGTCGAATCGAAGCCGAAGTCGGCACCGAAGCCATCCATGAGCGCGCCGGCCCCTGCCCCGCCGATTGCGGGCGAGAAGTCCGGCAGCTCCAGTCCGGCGGCCTGTTCCGCGCCGCCGGCAACACCGGCTGCACCACCGTTTGCCGTGCGGACCATTGGACGGATGCCCATCCAGACGATGAGGAAGGCTACCGCGACGAAGGCGAGCGAGTTGATGATGCCACCGAGATTACGGCTCAGCATCTCCATGACACCGGGACCGGAGGCCGACTCTTCTAGCAGCTGGTTCTCGAGGAAATCCATGGCCGTCAGCGTCACGACGTCACCCCGGTCGGCATTGAGGCCGGCTGCGGACGACACGATCTTCTGCATCTCGGCGAGATAGGCGTCGATCTTCGCCTGATCGACCGGCTCGCCGACCATCTTGGCGATACGACCCTTGTTGACCACCACGGCAACAGAGAGCTTCTCGACCGTATAGCTGTTCTTGACGGTCGCGATGGTCTTGCTGTTGATCTCGTAGTTGGTCTGCTCTTCCTTTTTGTTCGCCTCGTCGGACGATTCGGGACCGCCGGCGCCGCCCTCGGGAGCGCTCTGCGGCACGTTCTGCTCGACTGTCGCTGCGCTATCCTGCTGGCGCGACTGCGACTTCTGCGCTTCCTTGGTGATGCGGACCGAACGCTCGACGCGCGATTCGGGATCGTAGACGGTTTCCTGGATCTGCTGGGTATCGGTGTTGAGCTGGGCAGTCACGCTGGAGCGGAAGTTGTCCATTCCAAGGAAAGGCGCGAGTGCCTTGTCGATGTTGGATTCGATTTCCTGCTGAACGGACTGCACCACTCCAAGCGAGCGGTTTGCCGCCCCGCCGGTATCGTCGCCGGAGGCGAGAAGCTGGCCGGTGGAATCCAGAATCGTGACGTCCTCGACATCGAGGCCGGGGACAGCGGAGGCAACCATATGCCGGATCGACGAGGCCGCCTTACGCCCGGTTTCGTTGCTCGCTCGAATCATGACGGAGGCGGTCGGCTTCTGCTCTCCACGGCGGAAATTGCCGACATCCGGAAGGACGATATGGACCCGGGCGGCGGCGATGCCGGTGATCTGCTGGATGGTCCGGCCAATTTCACCTTCGAGCGCGCGCACGCGGGTCACTTCCTGCATGAAGGAGGTGAGACCCAGCGAACCGACATTGTCGAACAGTTCGTAGCCGGCATTGGCGCTGTTGGGAAGGCCGCGCTCGGCAAGCAAAAGGCGAGCCTTGCCGGTCATTCCGGCGGGTACCTTGACGCTCTTGCCGTCGGTGCCAGTCTCGAAATCGATGCCTGATTCGGCAAGCGCTATGCTGATCTGGTTGAGATCGGTGGGTTCGAGCCCGACATACAGGGTCTCATATGCCGGCTTGTTGACGAAAATTGCGGCTGAAATGATGAGTGCGAAAGATATGATGGCGACGCCGGCCATGGCCAGAAGCTTGGTCTGTCCAAGCGACGCCAGATTCTTGAACGTCTGAAGTAATTGATTTAACAGATTCATTCTGTCTCGCACCATCAACAAGAAAGGTTTGCGGGCTTTTGCCTTGGTGCGACAATAAAAACCGAAACTTGTGCGAACGTTTCGTGTTTCGGGAAAATACCGGCCGATTTTCAGCGATGCTGCCGGAGCAAAGACGGTTCAGGACGAACCGCCCTCAGAAGAAATCGAAATCTCCTGCAGCCTTGCTGAGCGGCTGGGAGTGGCCATGGCGCAAACCTGCGCCGAGCGCCTTCTGCATATCGGCAAGCTTGACGAGGCTGAGCGCGGTGCTCATGTCCACCATCCATGACGTCGGGATCGTCCCGGTGATGGTGTCGATGAATTCAGCGAGGCCGCGGGTCTTCTGTACCGCCAAGTCGATACCCTGCAGCACCTTCAGGCTATCGGGCGACTCGAGAACCTTCACACCGCCCAGTTCCAGCAGTTGCGGCTCGATACGTTCGATCAGATAGGCGACGTCGTGAAGCTCCGAGACCACCCGCATGAGGATCTCGGGCAAAGCTTCTTCCGTTGCAGCATCCGTCTTGTTTTCGTGTAGCATCCGGTTTCCAGTACTTAAAAGAATTCGATTGAGCTTTCCACCGGCTTCGAAACAGGAACAGGGCGCTGCTCGAGGGCCACCGTCTTCTGCGTTTCTGCGCCCGTGAGCGGATACTGTCTTGCCCGGCCGCTGACCGGCCAGTATTCCAGTTTGCGGCCGTGCTCTCCGCCCGTCGACGAGCCGACCACCTTGATGCCTTCGTCCCTCAGGAACTGCATTGCGAATGCAGCATTCTGCTCGCCCACGTTCGAAAACGTGGCGATGGTCTTGGCGCCGCCGAAGATCTTGGCTTCGAGACGATCGCGCCTCGCGCCCTGCTTCAGCAAACCGTTGATCAGGAGCTCCATGAGATGAACGCCATAACGCGTCGCATCCCCGCCCCCGGCACCAGGAGTGGCAGAACCCGGCAGCAGGAAATGATTCATTCCTCCCACGCCGGCCACGGGATCACGCATGCAGGCAGCAACGCACGACCCGAGAATGGTCGACAGGACGACATTCGGGTCGTTGATGACCTTGAACTCACCCTGGATAATGTGCACGCGCTTGCCTGCATTCTCCTCGATCATTTCAATGCTCCGAATACCGCTTCGATGGCGGCCTTCATCTTCTCGATGGTGAAGGGCTTCGCGAGTACGTTGTTGGCGCCGAGCTGGGCGGCCTTCTGCACGAGTGCACGGTCGCCCTGGGCGGTCAGGATGATGAACGCCGCCTTCTTGGTCGTCGGGTTGGTGCGTACGGCCTGGAGGAAGTTGAGGCCGTCCATCTTCGGCATGTTGAAGTCGGAGATGACGAGATGATGGGGCTGCTGCTCCATGATCTTCATGCCCTGCTCGCCATCACCGGCTGCGGTGATCTGCTTGAAACCAAGCTGGGTCAGGGCATCGCTGAGCAACAGGCGACTGGTCACCTGGTCGTCGACGATCAGTACTTTTATCTTTTCGGCTAGAGACATTATTCGATACCTTCTTTTCGGGCGGCAGTGAGTTTGAGGATTTCCTCCCCAATGGAACCAAGGGGCAATTGCTGTTCGACGGCGCCCAGTTCATGGGCGACGCGGGGCATCCCGTAGACCACGCAGGTCTTCTCGTTCTGACCGATCGTGCGCGCACCGGCGTGGCGCATTTTCAGCAGACCGGAAGCGCCGTCGCGCCCCATCCCGGTCAGGATAACCCCAACCGCATTTCGGCCCGCCAGCTCGGCAACCGAATCAAACAGCACGTCTACCGACGGGCGATGACCATTGACCGGCGGGCGCTCGAGCAGCCGGCAGCAAGGGGCCGAAGCGTTGACCACCTGAAGATGGCGGTCGCCCCCCGGCGCCAGATAGATCTTTCCGATTTCGAGCCTTGCCCCATCCGTCGCCTCCTCCACGACAGGCGCGCAGAGACGATTCAGTCGCTCGGCGAAACTTTTCGTAAACGTCGGCGGCATGTGCTGGGTGATGACCGTCGGCGGGCAATTGCGCGGGAATTTCTGCAATACCGTAATCAGCGCCTCTACCCCGCCGGTCGACGAACCGATTGCAACGATCTTGCGACCGACGCGGAAATCCGTGGCGGGGGCTGCAGCGACCGATGCCGGCGCCGTCGTTCCCCGGGCATAGCGCAGTCCGGAACGGGCGGCTGCCTTCACCTTGTCGGCCAGATCGCCGAAGGGACGGGCCTCTCCCGGTCCGGGCTTTCCGACGCAATCGAAGGCACCGATCTCAAGCGCGGCCAGGGTCGCCTCCGCGCCGCGATGCGTCATCGTCGAGACCATGATGACCGGCATGGGTCGCAGCTTCATGATCTTGTCGAGGAATTCGAGGCCGTTCATGTTCGGCATCTCGATGTCGAGAGTAACGACATCGGGATTGAGCTGCTTGATGGCGGCGCGCGCCTCCAGGGCATCGCCAGCCTGACCGACGACGCTCACTTCCGGATCAGAATTCAGTACGGCGGTAATCAGACCACGCATGGTCGGGCTGTCATCGACGACGAGGACTCTTGCCGGATTGCCCATTATTTGCGCCCTCCTGCCTTGCCCGTGTAGCGATAGGTGGTGATACCGATGTTGTCGAAGCTGTTCTTCGCCTCGCCCGACACGCGCTCGGAATGACCGATATAGAGATGGCCGCCTTCCGGCAGCAGACCGGCGAAGCGCGACCAGATGCGCATCTGGGTCGGCTCGTCGAAATAGATGACCACGTTGCGGCAGAAGATGACGTCGAACTGGCCCTTGAACGGCCACTGCGACATGAGATTCAGCTCGTTGAAGGTAATCAGGCGCTTGACCCGGTCATCGATCTGGAACTTGCGACGACCGTTGATATCGACCTCGCGGAACCACTGCTTGCGCATGGCCGGGCTGACCGTCTCCAATGCGGTTTCGTCGTAACAGCCGGCCTTGGCGAGCGCCAGGATCTTGGGGTCGATGTCGGTCGCCAGGATCTTGAAATCGTAATCCGCCGCATTGGGCAGCAGCGACAGCACGGTCAGCGCGATCGAATAAGGCTCCTGCCCGTCCGAACAGGCCGCCGACCAGATACGAACCCTGCCACCAGCTCTGGCACGGTTGACGAGATCCGGCAGCACGTCGGTGCGCAGATGGTCGAAGTGGTGGTTCTCGCGGAAGAACCGGGTGAAGTTCGTCGTCAGATGCGACAGCATCTCGCGGCGCTCGGCGGCGCCTTCCGGCGATGCCACGAGATTGCAGTAGGCTCGGAAGCCGGAAAGGCCGAGATTGCGGATATGCTTCGACAGCCGCGAATAGACGAGCGACGCCTTGGAATCGTTGAGCGAAATCCCCGCATCCGAATAGATCATAGCGGCAATCTCGTTCAGATCACGCCGGGTCAGCGGATACTCGCCGCTTGCGAGTACCTCGTCATCCGAGAGACGGGCGGAAGAACCGACGGCAACCGTCATGCGGCCTCACTTTCAGTGTCAACGATGAGGGCACCGAGTTCGACCAGACAGATCATGCGCCTGTCGATCGCCAGGATGCCACGGGCATACTGCTTTTCGAGGTCGGAAGAGACTTCCGGCGTCGGCTGGATCTGCTCGTCGGTGACGGTCAGAATGTCGGAAACGGCATCGACCAGCAGGCCGACGATCTTCGAGTGCACCTGGGCAACGATGATGACATGGCGAGCCGTCGGCTCGGCCGGCTTCATGCCAAGCCTGCTGGACAGATCCATGATGGGCAGGACCGCGCCACGCAGGTTAATCACGCCCATGATATAGGACGGGGTATGGGGTAGCGGCGTCGCGGGCGTCCAGCCGCGAATCTCACGCACCGACATGATGTTCACGCAGAATTCCTGATCGCCGATGCGGAAGGCGATGAGCTCCCGGCTTCCCTGGATCAAGTTCTTTGCCGCATACGACATGACGCTACCCCGATACCCCCTTCAATCGTCCTTAGACCGCCAACGACATTTCCTGCTTCAGCGACTGGCCGCGCGAGGCAGCCACCACCGCATCGACGTCGAGAATGAGCGCGACACGGCCGTCACCGAGGATGGTCGCCGCCGCGATGCCCGGCACGTGGGTGTAGTTTGCCTCGAGGCTCTTGATAACCACCTGGCGCTGCCCCTGGATCGCATCGACCATGAGGGCCCGCTGGCCGCCGCCTTCGGATTCGACCAGCAGAGCCACGCCATCGATCGGATTGGCCTGGGTTGCGCGGAAATTCAGGATGCGGCCGACATCGACGAGCGGGCAGAACGAATTGCGGATCGAAATGAGCCGCTGGTTGGCGCCGAAGGAATGGATGTTTTGAGCTTCCGGCTGCAACGTCTCGACGATTGCGGTGAGCGGCACCACCAGCGTCTGGCCGGCGACGGTCACCACCATGCCGTCGAGGACGGCGAGAGTGAGCGGCAGACTCATCGTGAAGGTCGAACCGTGGCCGGGCTTCGAGCTGATCGAGATGCGGCCACCGAGCGCCTGGATCGAACGCTTGACCACGTCCATGCCCACGCCGCGGCCGGAGATGTCGGAGATCTTGTCCGCCGTGGAGAAGCCCGGCATGAAGATCAGGTTGTCGATTTCCTCGTCGGTCAGGTTCGCATCGGCGGCGATCAGGTCGTTGTCAATGGCCTTCTGGCGAACGCGTTCGCGGTTGATGCCTGCACCGTCGTCAACCAGCTCGATGACGATGCGGCCCGAACGATGCTTGGCCGTCAGCTTGACCGTACCTTCGGGGTTCTTGCCGGCGGCGACACGCTTTTCGGGCGTTTCGATACCATGGTCGACGGCGTTGCGGATCATGTGGGTCAGCGGCTCGGCGAGCTTGTCGATGACCGTCTTGTCCACTTCGGTGTTTTCACCCTCGGTAACGAGGCGGATCGACTTGCCGACCATGTCGGCGACTTCGCGAACGATACGCGACATGCGCTGGAAGACGGGCTTCACCGGCTGCGCGCGGATCGCCATGACCGAGTCCTGGATCTCGCGGGTGAGCTGCTGCAGCTCTTCGAGGCCCATGTTGATCGAGGAGGCGCCGTTGTTGTCGTTCTCAATAACGCTCTGAGACAGCATCGCCTGGTTGATGACGAGCTCGCCGACAAGGTTGATAAGGCGATCGACGCGGTCGAGGTCGACGCGGATCGTCTGTCCTGCGGCATTGTTCTGGGCGTTCTGCGCGGCGGCTGCGGCCGCAGCGGCAGCAGGCGTTTCCTTCTTTTCGGCCTTGGCCCCGCCGGCGGCAAGCTTCATCACGTTGCTTGCCGTTTCGGCCGCCTCGACGGCAGCCGAGACCACGGCACCGGCGTCGGCCTGTTGTTCTTCCGCGCTCTCGCGCGCCTCGGCGGCATCGTCGAGGATGGAGAGATCGAACGGGACCGGAACCATCGGCAGTTCTTCTCCGGTGGCAGCGCCCGTGTCGGCCTCATGCAGCTTGACCTCGAGATCGCAATCCCATTCGGCGAATTCGAAGACCTGGCGGATGCCCTCCTCGCCCTTGTCCGTCTTGATCTGGATTTTCCAGGAGAAGTACGCGGCTTCCGGATCCATATCGTCGAGGGACGGCAAGTCGTCCATCGCGCAATGGATGCTCATCTCCCCGATGCGGGAGAGATCGCGCAGCAGCAGTGCAGCTTCGTTGCCCTTGGAATAGAGTTCGCGACGCGGCTTGAAGGTGACATCGAAGGTGGAAGCCACGATCGCGGGCTCTTCCTCTTCGCCGAAGCCGTCGAAGGTGAAGGGGATCGGCTGGAAGCCGCTGTCGTCCGTGGGAGCGGCAGCGGGGGCGGCCGGCGCAGCAGCAGCCTTGGGGGCGGCTTTCGCCGCGGGCTTGGGGGCTGCAGCCGCCGGAGCGGAGGCGACCGGTACTTCGCCGTTCGCCAGGGCTTCCAGTTCCTTGACGAGGCCGCTCGAACGGGCGGCATCGACGCTGCCGCCGTCGCGGGAGGCGCTGACCAGGTCGGCCAGGACGTCGGCCGACTTGAGCATGACCTTCATGACTTCCGGGCCGGGCTCCAGCTTGTTGGAACGAACGCAATCAAGAGTCGTTTCAAAGACGTGCGCGAAGGACACGAGGTCGTCCAGACCGAATGCGCCCGCACCGCCCTTGATCGAGTGAACGGCACGGAAAACGGCGTTTACCGTCTCCGGGTCGCGATCCCCGTCATTCATTTTCAGAAGACCGGATTCCAGTTCCGCGAGTTGCTCCTCGCATTCCTGGAAAAAGATCTCTTTGATTTCGTTCATATCCATAGGAGAAAATCCCGGCTTAGGCGGTTACACGCTCGATGGCATCGATCAGTTTGGTCGGATCGAAAGGCTTGACGATCCAGCCGGTCGCGCCCGCCTGACGAGCGCGGTTCTTCTTTTCCGCGTCGCTTTCCGTGGTGAGAACCAGAATCGGAACGGCACGGTATTTCTCGTTGCGGCGAACGCCTTCGATAAAGCCGAAGCCATCGAGGCGCGGCATGTTGATATCGGTGACGATCACGTCGGGATTGGCTTCCTCGAGAACCTCGAGGCCTTCCACGCCGTCTTCTGCCTGGATGGTTTCAAAGCCTGCATTGTTGAGGGTCACCAGCAGCATGTTTCGGATGGTTCTGGAGTCATCCACGGTGAGTACTTTTTTCTTCATTACCGGCTCTCCTTAGCGAGCAGATGATCAATGTTCACGCCAATCAGTTGAAGTGTCTTGGTGAAGGCGTCGGAGACCTTCACGAACGAGAAGGGCTGCTTGTCGGCCTCCCATGCCTTTGCACCGGCCATGAGGATCTGCACGCACTGCGCACCGACACGCTCGACGCCCGAAGCATCGATCGCCAGCGCACCGCCACGCAGGGACATCAGGTTATCCCGAAGGCCGGAGGCTTCGTTCAGATCCAGCACCGCGGACAGTTTCAGACTCTTCTGTTCGCCTTTCTTGCTTGCCATCAGTTCTTTCCTTGTCTTACGAGCCGCCGGACATCATGGGATTGCCTGCCGCGCGACGATGCGTTCTTCCGTCGCTCCGCAGGTCGCATAGCCCGCCCGATATTTCCTGTGTACCCGAAGGTGGTAAACAATCCCCTCAACCTCCAAGCCCTGCGATCCCGATCGGGAAATCAAAACCGTCGTCGAACGTCAGTTCCTCCGGAACGGCGGCAAGCGGCCGCTGCGTTTCCGCAGTCTTGGCGGATGTTGCCGACCCGGCGATCTGGATCTCGGGGCGGGCGGCCTTCGGCGCCCTGCCCTGTCGCTCGATATGGAATTCGCGGATCGTGCGGCCGAGTTCGAGGATGACGGTGTGCAGCCGATCCGTGCCCTCACAGGAGCGGCGCGCGCGCTCGGCATTTTCGGCAGCTTCCGTGCCAAGGGCGGAAACGGCGCCGGCGACCGTCTCCAGACCCGTCGCTTGGCTCGCGGTTTCGCGGGCGATATCCGATACGACGCCGCTGATGCCGCCAACCTGGCTGACGATGGCGCCGATCGCCTCCTGGGTACGCGCAACCATGTCGACACCGGCTTCGACCTGGGCCTTGGTGGTGGCGACAAGGGTCTTGATCTCGCGCGCGGCATCCGCCGAGCGCTGAGCAAGAGCACGAACTTCCTGTGCGACGACAGCAAAGCCACGTCCGCTGTCACCGGCGCGCGCAGCCTCGATCCCGGCATTGAGCGCGAGAAGATTGGTCTGGAACGCGATGTCGTCGATGGCGCCGATGATATGGCCGATCTGTTCCGCCGAAGCCTCGATGTCGGACATGGCCGAAATCGCCTGACCGGCAACATTGCCGCTCGCCTCAACCGAGTTGCGGGTAAGCGCGACGCTCTCTTCCGCGGCCTTCGTCTTATCGGCATTTTCGCGAACACCAGCCGTCAGCGCATCCAGAACACGGGCGGTATCCGCCAGTCTTTCCGACTGATTGCCGGCCCGGCCGGAAAAATCCTCGGCTGACGAGGCGAATTCGGACGCCGACATCTCGGCCAGACGCGCCTTTTCCTCGGAGACCAGAAAGGCCTGTTGCAACTGGTCGAGCGCGGCGTTCATCCGGCCGGCGAGGCCCGCCTGGGCTTCCGGAAAACCCTCGGGAATACGAACGGTCAGGTCCCGCTCGGCAAGGGCGTCGATGACGGGTGCAAAGACTTCCTCGAAGGCTGCACGATCCTTCTCGCGCTGGGCGGCAAGTTCCCGATGATGCCTGACGCGCAGTTCGTTGAAGCGCAGCGAAACGGCAATCTCGACATCGACCATCACCAGGCGGACGATGGCGCCGACCAGATCTGCAATGTCACGGGCCTTCTTGCGGCCGGCGGGTAAAAGGCTGCGTCCGGCGAGATCCTGCATAACCGCGCCGAGCAGATGCTCCAGCACGACGCCGTGGCCGGCGACATGCCAGCGCGGATCAAGACCCATGCGGCTTTCGGTATCGGAAAGCACCTTGACCCGTTCGGCATAAAGGGCATCGAAGCGGGAGTCGGTGAGTACCTCCCAGTGGGAGGCAAGCAGGTCGTGCAGCCGCTCGAACTGCCGCTCGCTGGCGAAGTTGCGAGCCGCATCAGGAAAGGTCTGAAGACGCTGGAAAAGATCGCGAAGCCCCATCTTGAGGCTGGGTTCGAGCACATGGCGGTGCTGGCGGAGAAGATCGCAGAGACTGTCGTCGAGGCCGGCAAAACGCAGCCGGTCGCGCAGGCTGCCTGCCTGTGTACCTGCCGGCCGATCTGACGGCGAAACCTGCCCCACTGCCATCCCCGTTGCGGGCCGCCCGCAAGGGCCGGCCAGTTCATTTCCGGGTCTGTCATCGAATGTGCTGATACGCGTTACAGCGGCATCGGAAGATGCGGCAGACGGTATCGCTTTCAGCGAAGGCTTACCCCGGACGTGTCTCAATGCTTTTCATACCGGACCGAAACCGGTACGACGGGATGGCGTCATGCCCGACGGAAACGCCCCTGGCGGGAGTCCCTCTCCGACGTGTCCTTCAATCTTTATGGTTAATTCCTTGCCCGAAGGTTAATAAATCCCTTAACGCAGCGTCATTTCTAATCTTTTTTGCACTGCAAAAGGCGTTGGAAGCGCCTGGCACGTGCCGCACGTCATCTCAGAGGGATGCGCGACTTGCGGCAAACTCGATCAAGGCCTCCAGTTCACCGCGCATCTGTGGAGCGGAAGCGACCACCTTCGCACCTGCCATCAGGTCGTTCGATCCGGGGAAATCCGCCGTCCAGCCGCCTGCCTCGCGGATCAGACAAAGCGCGGCAAGGCAGTCCCATGCATTGATATGCGGTTCGTAGTAACCGGCAAGGCGACCGCAGGCGACATGAGTCAACATCAATGCGCCCGAGCCGCTGCGGATAAACATGCCACCGGCCTCCAGCAACACTTCGACAAAACAGCTGACGGAGCGGGCGGGGATGCGGACATTCGCGCCGAGACCAAGCAATGCGTTGGCGATCGTCGCCCTCGCATCGACCTTGATCGGCTTGCCGTTGAGGAAGGCGCCCGCTCCCTTTCGGGCGGTAAAGAACTCATCGACCGTCGGCTGGCAGACGAAACCGGCAACGGTCTCGTCACCTTTCATCAACGCCACGGAAACGCACCATTCCCGGTAACCATGCAGGAAACAACTCGTACCGTCGATGGGGTCGACCACCCAGCGATAGCCGCTTTTGCCGTCGGTCAGGCCGGTTTCCTCGCCGAGAAATCCGTCATCGGGAAAAGCGGCGGCTATACGACTGCGGATCAGGTCCTCGACCTCGCGGTCGGCAATGCTGACGACGTCCTGGCCGCTCTTCTTCTCCTCGACCTGCAGCGCTTCCAGATTGCGGAAATGGGCGAGCGCCAGTTCTCCCGCCTCCAGCGTCAAGGCATGGGCAAAGTCGTAGCGTGCATCGTCTTCGGTCGTGTGCATCGGGATCAGCCTTCTCGTTGCGGTTTCATGGCGTAACGCCTGGAACCATCTTTCTTTCCCGGGCTGAATAGGACGCCTTCTTGACGACTGAATGATAACCAACGGGGAAAACGACAGCCCGCCGTGTCAAGCCACGCCTAACTGCGGAAAAACGAACGTGAATCCCCCGCACTAAAGAGCGGCAGGCGAACCGTGAAGCGCGCCCCTCCGCCTTCGGCTTCGCCGACGCCGATCTGCCCGCCCTGGGCTTCCACAAGCGTACGCACGACGGCAAGGCCAAGCCCTGCTCCGCCCGTCTTGCGGGCTCGGGATGGTTCCAGCCGGACGAAAGGTTCAAACAAAACTTCCCGTTCGGCAGCGGGAATGCCCGGACCGTTATCGTCCACGATCAGAGAAACGAAGGCGCCATCGACATCGAGGGAGACACGGGCGAGGCCCCCATATTTCACGGCATTGTCGACGAGATTGGACACGATGCGGCGCAAGGCGAGCCTGTCTCCGAGGACGAGTGCATCACGAGCTGCAGGGGAAATTCGCAAGCTGCCGCGGGGCGCGGTTCCGGCGCCATCCTGCACTTCCGCCTCGACGATCGACGCGAATTCGAGCAGTTCTTCATCAAGACCGCCGGCTCCGGCGCGGCCGGCCAGAAGCGCATTGTCGAGCAGCGCGATCATGTCGGCGATATCGGCTATGGCCCGTTCGCGCTCGGCATCGTCGGGTATTTGCTCCGCCCTCAGCCGCAGGCGGGTAGCGAAACTGCGCACGTCGTGCTGCACGCCGCCGATCAGCGCGAAGCGTGCCCGGATCATCGCATGCAGGCGCGTCTGCAACCGCTCGAAGGCGTGAATGAGCGAACGGGTCTCGGGTGCAACAAAGCGGACATCCGGAATCGGCACCGGTTCGGATGCCGGATCGATGCGATCCACGGCAGCAGCCAGTCGACGCAGGGGGCGCAGCTCGTGATTAAGCAGGACGAAGGCTGCCAACGCAACGAGGGTTCCGACCAGACCGGCTCCCAGGCCTGCCGGCAGGCCGAAGACAGCAACAAGGAAAGGCGTCCGCGTCTGGATGACAAGGACTTCCGACCCCTTCAGGGCGATGGCAAACTCCACCGGATTGCCCGGCCCGCCAAAAAACCGCGGTAAAGGCGAGCGTTCGCCGCTTCGAGACAGGCGCGTTATGGCTAGAAGATCCTCGCCGAGTGCCTGCCTGTAGGGCGCAAACCGAGGTTCGGACAAAACGCCGTCTTCAAGCCCCGCCTGCGAACCCGCGAGATCCGGCTCGACATGAACGGTCAGTATGGCGGAATTCAATGCCTGCAGAACGAGAGGCAACTCTTCGGGTCCGGCCCCCCGAACCATGCGGGCAATGGCGGAGATCTGGCTGGCAGAAGGAAGACTTGCTGCCGATTTCAAACCATTGGACAGGTAGAAGGACGACAGAAGCGCCAGCCACATCAGCAGCAGGGCTATTCCGGCAATGGCGACGAGGCGGACGGAAAGACCGATGCGCAACATCACGGCACCTGCCGGACCTGCGCCGTCAGCAGGTAGCCGTTGTTGCGAACGGTGGTGATGAGGCCCGATGCCGGGCTTACGGCCTCCAGCTTCTTGCGCAGGCGCGATACAAGGATGTCCACCGTCCTGTCGAAGGGATCGGCAGTGCGGCCATGGGTCCAGTCGAGGATCTGGTCACGCGACAGCACGCGGCGCGGTCGCGACACGAAACAAGCGAGCAAATCGAACTCGCTGCTGGTCAGCGCCACCACTTCCCCGTCGTCGTTTGCAAGAATACGGGCATCGAGGTCGACGAGAAAGCGGTCGAAGGCGAAGCGGCGGGATGGCGCGACACGCGGCTGCTGGCTTGCGCGGCGCAGAAGGGCACGCACCCGGGCCACCAATTCACGCGGGCCGAAGGGCTTGGCGAGATAGTCGTCAGCACCGATCTCGAGCCCCACCACCCGGTCGGTCTCGTCACCCTTGGCGGTCAGCATCAGGATCGGCGTGTTTTCCTGCGCCCGGATGCGACGGCAGATGCTGAGCCCGTCCTCCCCCGGAAGCATCAGATCGAGCACGATGAGATCGACCGGCGTCCGGCGCATCACGAGATCGAGTTCCTTCGCATCTTCCGCCTGCTCGGTCTCATAGCCTTCGCGGCGCAGAATGTCTCCCACCAGGCGGCGGATGTCGGTGTCGTCGTCGACGATAAGGATGGTCTGCATGTCGTCATGTCCCTGGAAAACGCTCCAAACATGAGGCGAAGACCGTTTGCAATCAAGCGCTTCGAGGCGGCCGATACAAATTGCAACAAAGCGGCGACAAAGCGAAACAACTCGAAACACGGAGACAATACAGCGGATACACGACGGCTTCAGGATCGGCATCGTCATCACAGAATGATGAAAGCAAACCACATCTCGACACGAGGACAGCCCATGATGAAGCAAGTCACGACCGCCCTGATGGCAGCAATAGTGACGATCGCTGCGGTTTCAGAGGCCAACGCCTGGACCCGTAACCGCACGACCACGACCTGGCGCGGAACCTCTTCGCTCAGCGCCAGCGGCAGCTGCGCCAACAATTCCTGCTCCCGTTCCGTAACGCGCACCGGCCCCTACGGCAATACGGCCACGCGCAGCGGCTCTGTTGCCTGTGACCCCGCCAGCCAATCCTGCACCGGTTCACGCACCACGACAGGCCCGTATGGCGGCACCATCAATCGCAGCGGCCAGGTGACGTGGTGACTCCTCACTGACGCCCGCGATGCCCGGCGGCGGGTCTATTCTCCAGCCCCCTGCGCCTGCCGCCGGGTTCCATTTCACCGACCGAGGTCGTTTAGATGTTTTCCGCCCTGACCGACATGGCGCCGCGCGGCATGATCGCCCTGCTCGCCTGCAGTTTCATGCTCATGGAATACCTGCTCGGCCGTCTGGCGCATCATGACAGCCACGATGCCGCCGACACCGCCGCTTCATTCGGCGTGGCGATCGGCCATGGGCTGATCCGCGGGATGGAAGCGGGTTTCGTCGCCGTTCCCTTTGCGCTGCTATACCAGTACCGTCTCTTCGACATCGATGCCCGCAAGCCGCTTGGCTTTGCCGCGCTCTTCATCGGAACCGAGTTTCTCTACTACTGGCAGCATCGCGCCGCGCATCATATCCGCTGGCTCTGGGCGACCCATGCCGTCCACCATTCCGCACGGCGCATGAACCTCACCTCCTCCATTCGCATCGGCTGGACGGGATCGATCTCGGGCAATTTCCTGTTCTTCCTGCCGCTCGCGCTCGTCGGCTTTCATCCGTTGGCGATCGCCGGCATGCTGGCTGCCAACCTGTTCTACCAGTTCTTCATTCATACCGAACTGGTACCGACACTTGGACCGCTGGAATGGATGCTGAACACGCCCGCCCATCATCGTGTGCATCACGCCTCGAACGAATCCTGCCTCGACAAAAATTTCGGCGGAATGCTCATCGTCTTCGATCGGCTGTTCGGCACCTTCGCCGCCGCACGGCCGGATGAAATCCTGCACTACGGGCTGCGCGGTCGCGAGACCTCCCACAATCCGCTGGTCATCGCCTTCACAGAATGGCTTTCGCTGATCGAGGACGCGCTGGCAGCCCCGACCATCGCCGGCAAGCTGAAGGTCCTGTTCGGCCCAGTGCGCGCCGCGCCTCCGTCGCCGGTCCCACCGAAATCGTCCGCTTCCGTTCCTATGCAGTCACCAGGAGAATGACATGAAACTCAAGGCTTTTTTCTTATCCCTTGCCTTCATCCCGCTGGCGGCCGCGGCCCATGCAGCAACGGCGTCGGTTGCCACCGCCAACGTCAACCTGCGCGCAGGTCCCGGCACGGCCTATCCGGTCGTTCGCGTTGTACCCGCAGGCAGCCCCGTCGCGACATTCGGCTGCCTTGCCGGTTACACATGGTGTGACATTGGCTATGCCGGCGCACGCGGCTGGGTCTCGGCCAGCTACATCACCGTGACCTATGGCGGAACCAAAGTGGTCGTGACGCCGGTCATAGCGCCTCGCGTCGCCATCCCCGTCATCACCTATTCGGAGGTCTACTGGCACACGCATTATCACGCCTATCCCTGGTATCGCCGCGGACCCGCCTACTATCGCCCTCCCGTCGTTCGGCCACGCGGCCCATGCTGGGACGGCTGCTCGGTAAACCGATCCGTCACCGGACCGCGCGGCAACACCCGCTCCGGCAGCATCATCTTCAATCCATAACCACCATTTGCAGCAACGAAAGGAAAAGACATGACCCTTCCCTTCCACCGCATTCTGCAAGTCGCCTCCGCGGGCGTTTTTCTCGGCGGCGTCCTCCTGGCTTTCGGAGCGTCGGCCCAGACACAGGTGACGCCTGAAATGCGCGCCAAGGCGTACAAGGTCGCCCGCGTCTGCAAGCCGGACATCCAGCAATACTGCAAGGGTATCGAATATGGCGGCGGCAGGATCGCCATGTGCCTGAAGGAGCATGAAACCTCTCTCAGCGACTCATGCCGAACGGCCCTCACCGAAGTCAGCATGCAGTAATGGCCAGCATTCCCGACATAAAGCTGCGGCGAAGCGAGGTTGAGCCCGTGCCCGGAAGGCCCGAGCACGCGACAAGGGGAGAGGCGCCGCCAGCCGGCTCCCCAGCACCGACCTCGCTCACCCCACGCCGCCCTCCGTCCCGGCCCTCCCGGCCGGGGCGGAGGCTGCTGTTCGCCGGACTGGCGATGATACTGCTTGGCGGTGTCTTTCTCTCCTATCGCTATGGCGTGACGCATTCCATGGAGATCGTGACAGCGGCATCCGGACCGCTCGAACTGACGCTGAAAGGTCCCGGCACGTTTTCCGCCCTCGACAGCGTCAATGTGAGCAGCCGCATCCAGGGTCTGCTGGTCGCCGTCCATGTCGATCGCAACGACATGGTGCACAAAGGCGAGTTGATCGCCGATATCGCGTCCGATGATCTGGAAAGCCAGCTTGCCTCGGCAGAGGCCTCGGTCGATGCCGCGCGCCGCGCAATCGAGGTTTCCCGGTCGCAACTCAGCCAGTCGGAAACAGCACTGCAGAATGCCCGCAAATCGTTCGACCGCCAGGAAGCGCTGATCCGGGCGGGGACGACGACGCAGGCGAGCTATGACGGCGCCCTTGCCACCTTCCGGCAGGCGCAGGCCGATGTCACACGCGCCAATGCCGTGATCGCCCAAGCGGAAGCGGACTTGCGGGCAGCCGAGGCCAATGTCCGCCTGAACCAGGCCAAGCTTGCGGAAACGCGGATCATCGCCCCGTTCGACGGCATCGTCACCGTTCGCCAGCAAAATGCCGGCGACATGACTACGCCGGGGGCGCCGATCGTCACACTCGTCGATCCCGGGACTATCGTGGTCACCGCTCGTTTCGACGAGAATGCCATCCAGTTGGTGAAGCCGGGCCAGAAGGCACGGATCGGCTTTTCCACCGGAACGGAACCGGCGCTGCCGGCGACGGTCTATCGCCTGTCTCGCGAAGTCGACGAGGAAACGCGTGAATTCACCGTGGACATCAAGCCGGAGAGCCTGCCGGATGCCTGGGCGATCGGTCGGCGGGGGACAGCGGTGGTGACAACCGGCGTGCTTTCCGACGTCATCTCGCTGCCCCTGTCCGCCATCGTCTGGGACGCGGGCTTTCCCGGCGTCTGGCACATCGAGAGCGGCAGGGCGAAATTCGCCCGCGTGACGCTCGGCGGCGCCTCGGAAGACCGCATCGAAATTCTCTCCGGGCTCGCGGCCGGAGACGAGGTCATCAGCGCCCCTCACGGGGTCTATCGCGGCATGCGCATCAGTCCGAAGGGTTTTTCATGAACCTCGCCCTCAAAGATATCCGTTTCAACCTGCTGCGCTTCCTGATGACAATCTTCGGCGTCGGCTTCCTGGTCACCGCCTCGATCGGCATGATCGGCCTTTACCGGGGCATCGTTGCCGACGCCCTGCTGGTGATCGACGGGATCGGCGCAGACCTCTGGATCGTACAGGGCGGGCGGGACGGCCCGTTCGCAGAAGCGTCGAGCGTCTCATCGACCATGGACCGCCGCGTGGCCGGCGTCGCGGGCATCGGTTCCGTCCGCCGCTTTGTCCAATACAGCCAGCAATTCTCCGCAAACGGCAAAGCCCTTCGGGCAGCCGTCACCGGCCTGGACTTCCCCGATGACAAGGGCGACTGGCTGCGTTACTCGGCGGGACGGCCATTGTCGTCGGCTCACTATGAAATCGTGGCGGACGAAAGTACCGGGCTCTTGCTGGGCCAGACGGTCCGGCTGGGCAGGGACGATTACCGCGTCGTCGGCCTGACCCACGGCATGGTGGATGCGAGCGGCGACGGCCTGCTTTTCGTCACCGTCGCCGACGCCATGGATATCGCGGCGGAAAGAACGAGCGAGGAAATCCTGCTTTCCCGTGCAGCGAATACCGGAGCGGTCACAACGGCCGACGACCCGTTGCGCAAGGACGGCAAGATCGCAGCCGTGATGGCGAGCTTGCAGCCGAACGCCGACATCGAGGCCGTGCGCAAGGCCATCCTCGGCTGGGGCGACGTCAATGTGCTGAGCCGGGCGGAGCAGCGGGACCTGCTGCTCAACCAGCGGCTCTGGCGGCTTCGGGTGCAGATCCTCGCCTTCACCGCGGTCCTGCTGGTCGTCATGGCGCTGGTGATCTCGATGATTATCTACACGCTGACGATCGAGAAACTGCATCAGATCGCCATGCTGAAGCTGATCGGCGCCCGCAACCGGGTAATCGTATCGATGATCGCCGACCAGGCCTTCGCCATCGGTATCGGCGGCTTCGCCTTCGGACTTGGCATGGCGCATGTGATCTTTCCCGCCTTTCCCCGGACCGTGGTCATGGCCCCGGCCGATCTGGCGCTGCTCTTTGCCGCCGTGGCGGTGATCTGCGGTTCGGCGGGCCTTTTCGGCATTTCCCGGGCCATGAAAGTCCGTGCGCAGGAGGTGCTCTCGTGACACCGCCGGTCCTGAGCGTCAGGAATGCGACCCGCATCTACCAGAGCGGCGACACGGAGGTTAGGGCACTGGACGGCGTGTCACTCGATATCGCGCCAGGCGAGGTGGTCGGCATTCTCGGCCCGAGCGGCTCCGGCAAGAGCACGCTGCTGCTCATTGCCGGCCTTCTGGAGCCGCCGAGCCAGGGCGAGGTTCGGATCAACGGCGCACTCGTTTCGCATCCGGATGCACAACTCGACCAGTTGCGCAATTTTCGCCGCGGCAACATCGGCTTTGTCTTCCAGAAAGCCAATCTCATTCCCTTTCTGTCGGCTGTGGAGAACGTCGCGCTGGCGCTCGAAATCGACGACGTTCCGGCACGGGCAGCCCATCTTCATTCGACCCGACTGCTTGCCGCGCTCGATCTCGGTCACCGCGTCGATAACCTCCCGTCCCGACTTTCGGGCGGCGAGCAACAGCGTGTGGCGATTGCCCGGGCAATCGCCAACGAACCGGCACTGCTTCTTGCCGACGAACCGACCGCTGCCCTCGACAGCGTGCGCGGGCGACAGGTGATCTCGCTTTTCCGCCGCATCGCAGACGAACGGGGCGCCGGCGTGGCGGTCGTGACCCATGATCCCCGTTCGCTCGACCTGTTCGACCGGACAGTGGAACTTGCCGACGGCCGGATCGTCGGCGAGGAGTGCCGACCGGCGCGATAGAACTTCCGACCCGATCTCCCTTTCCGACCGACTGGAGTCCTGCTCCGGAAAGGAGCACTCTTGTCACCGGCCCGATTCCGACTTGAAACTTTTGGCGCCTCCGCCCGTTGCCCTTCGGCCTTCATTGCGGGCGGCAACGGGAATGGAGATGGAACGATGGCAGAACTGGTACATCAGGCAATCGAAGGCAGATTGAACGCCCACCGGGAAATTCTGGTGTCGCTATTGGCGGCAGCGATGATGGCGCCCGAGGCGCTGACGGAAATGGTCCGCTCACTGGAGCAGGAGGTGCTGACGCGCGATGGCGCCGAGGACCCCGGCCTCACTCCATCGGCCGGTTATGCGTCAGGCGCGGAAAAGAGCGAGGAAATCCGCGAGATCCTTATCACAGCCCGGGAACGGGCCGCAGCGCTGGCGCGGATGAGGGCCCAGAGCGGCCCGTCATGATCCCGAATGGTCGGACAGGCCGCGCTTGCTTTGAAAGGCAGCAAACGGCGCCGTCAGCGTCCACCGCAATCCCTTCTCATCGAAATCGATCGTCACCTTGCCGCCGAAGGCCGATGCCGCATGACGCTCGATGACCGTCGTGCCGAAACCGCGACGCGATGGGCGGACGACTGGCGGACCGCCGCTTTCACTCCATCGGAACCGCAAGCCGACCTCTTCGTTTTCATCCGCAAATCGTTCCCATTGAACGACGATATGTCCTTCGGGGACGGAGAGTGCACCATATTTTACCGAGTTGGTGGCAAGCTCGTGAAAGACCAGACCGAGATTCTGGACCGCGTTGGCGTTGGCCAGGAAGTCCTCGCCGCGCAATTCTATCCGTGCGCTGTCGCCCGTTACCGTGGCCAGCTGCAGCTTGATGACCGTTGCGATGGGGATACCGCCCCATTCCTGCTTCGCCAACGCCTCGATCGACTGGGCGAGGCCGGCCAGCCGGCTGCTTACCGCCTTCTGGAATTCCTCGACGTTATCGGTGTTGCGGGCGAGTTGGCGCATCATCGCCTGAACAAGCGAGAGGATGTTCTTCGTCCGGTGAACCAGTTCCTGCAGGATGAAGTGAACACGCTCCTCGGCCTGCGCCCGATCGAAAGAAGCATTGGAGAGGGCGATCGAAACCTGGTTCGCCTCCTTCACCTTGGTGATCTCCGGCGAGACAATCTCGCCATGACCGATGCGTTCCGCCATGCGGGCGATCTGGCGGATGGAGCGGCGAAGCTGCTGGCCGGCAATCAGCACGATGCCGAGACTGATCCCCAGGAGTACGACGCTGCCCATGATGAGCTGGCGCCATGTACTGACGATGGAAGTCTGCGCCGCCGAAACCGGGCCCCAGACGGCCACCCGCCACGACCATTCACCGACACGCGCATAGCCCAGCATCGTCCTTGCTTCGCCTTCCCTGAGGACGGCGCTCGAATTGCTCCCGGTCATCAGCCTCAACATCGGTTCCGGGAATGGCTGTGCCGAAGGAATGTTGTCCGGCCCGCTGGAGACGATCACCTTGCCGTCCGCATCCAGCAAGGCGGCGGACCAGCCGTTCGGCAGGCCGTCCGTCGCTGTCATGCTGGCGAGATCGCCGGCATTCTGCGTCAGAACGATCACATCGGCGATTGCCGAGAGCTCGGCCGGCAGCGGCATGGTGACGTTGAAGACCCACTGTTTGGCCGTGGCGCCAAAGAAAATGCCGGAAACCAGCGGGTGACCGGCGGCGATAGCCGAGCGGACCGCCTCGACATTCGAAGTCTTGGCCAGCGGAGTACCGTAGGGCACCCGGGTATTGAGCTTCTGAGCACCATCGGCATTGACGAGCAGGACGTAGAGCGATCCCACGCCCAGGCTGTCGGAAGTGCGGGCATGAAATGCGGCCAGATCTCCCGCCTTCAGTTCAGACGCTCTTGAGAGCAGCCGAAGGGTGGTCGCCATGTCCTCGAGCTTGCGCTCGAAATTGCCGGCGATGGTCTGCGCATCGAGGGCGACTTCGCGCTTCAGCGCGTTGTATTCGTTGCGCTCCAGTTCGGTCAGCAGGAAAACCACAAATGCCAGCAGCGGCACCGTGGACAACACGGCCATGGCAACCAGATAAACACTCAGCGAAGCTGTGGGAAAAAGCCTGGAAAGCCTGTTCATCGTTTCGGCAAAGCCATGCTGAAACCGCGGTACAGACCACGCCGCTTAACGCACATCATAACGCCTCCCGCCACTGACGCCAACCATGCAGTGATAACGCACGTTCCCCGTGCTGCCAACCGCCACAAATATGGGGCAGGAACAAAGCCTCCGCCTCGGGCGTTGGACCTTTCGAAAAATGCAAAAGCCCTGACCAAACATCGGAAAAGACCGCGAAATTCATCCGGAGGCTTGCCGGAGCCGACAGGGCGAAAGGGAGGCAGACATGGTATTCAAACCCCCGAAATTCCACGAGCAAGAGCCGGAAATCGAAAGCGAGAACCCGAATCACGAGCGATTGGAAAGCGCTGTCGCGAATGCGCTCGCCACGGCCTACGGCATTGACGCAAGCGATGTCAGCGTGACCGCAAAGGGCGGCCAGGTCTCCCTCAGCGGCAACGTTCTCTGGCCGGCCGAAGTGGACCGCGCGGTCGAAATAGCAATGGCTGTCCCAGGCGTAGAAAAGGTTCACGTCGATTTAAATGTTGCAGAGAGCATCACGCGATGAGACTCGGGCTTCAATGGGCAATACCGACTTCTTCCAGCCGCGGATCGGCCTCGTTTTCATCGGCGATCCGGTGCATCCGCCCCTTTAGATCCTGTCGGCGCAGGACGAAATCGCGGCTTCCCGAAGCCGCGTCGGCCGCCTGTTGAAGCGCTGCCTCGACGGCCATGTGATAGCAGGGATAAGCGGGGGATTGCGCACCTTTGCTCACGAAGACCCATCCCGCCTGATGGGGAACGATATCGCAGAATATTTCGGACATTTGGTTTCCTCCCGGTCGCCCAAACGCGGGAGAGAGCCAAAGGTTCCCCTTTCGATGGTTTTTTTCGATCGCCGGGGCCATCCCGAAGGAGATTGCGCGCCTAGCGCAAACCCGCCACCGGATCGGCAAAATGCGTGACCAGCGCCCGGCGCATGCCGTTCAATCGGCTCCCCATCTGGGCCGGCGTCATGTAGGCGAACCCCGCGTCCTCGCGCGGCAGCAGAGAAGATGTGGCAAGATGAGCGGGAAAAAGCTGGCCGGAACGCGTGGTAAATCCGGTCGCGAACCCCGCAGCCAGGACATAGGCGGCTTCCCGTTCGCCACAGGCGCCTTCCGTTCCGTAAGGATAGGCGAAATGGCGGACCTCCCCCCCCAGAAGACTTTCCAGATAGACCTTGTTGTCGGCTATGTCCTTATAGGCCGCAGCATCGTCCAGGCCGGCAAGAAATGTGTGTGAGGTGGTGTGCCCGCCGATGGTGACAAGCGGATGGGTGGCGAAGTCCTTCAACTCGCGTTCATCCATGGCAACTTCGGCGACCAGTTCGGGAAGCGACAGCCCGTGACGATCGAAGGTCGGCTTCAGGGCCTCCGCCCGGATGCGATCGGTGCCGATCCACAGCGTGATCTGGCGCAGAGCCGCATTCCTGGACGGGGCGTCGGCGAGGCGAAAGCGGCGCGCCATCGGCTCTATCTCCACCTCGTCATGGCGCTGCAAAAGCGCGCGCAGCCCGAGCCACCAGGCATAGACCTCGCGCGTCACCATGCCGGTGGGCACGAACATGGTCATCGGCGCGCCGAATTCTTCCAGGATGGGCAGCGCCCGGATGCGATTGTCGCGATAACCATCGTCAAAGGTCAGGACCGCGAATTCCTTCGCCTGCGGATCGGCAAGACGCGCCAAAGCTTCGTCCGGCGTGACGATATCCCGGCCTTCCGATTTCAACGCCGCAAGAACTCTCCGGAGTTGTTCCGGGCTGCACCCCATGCGCAAATTGCCTTCGACATCGTCGTGGATTTCATGAAACATCAGCACGAGGCCGCGTCCGCGGTAACGCGCGGCCAGGCGGTCTCCGACTGCCGAGGCGCCGAGCGCTTCCTCGAGGCCGGACTTCAACTTCACCTTCAAAGCCGTGGAAACCTTGGCCGGAACACGAGCGGGGTCTTCCAGAAGCTCGCCGGCGAAGCGGCGCAGGTTTCGGACAAAATAGGACATTCGCTCGGCCTTCGAACAGAGCTGCAAGAATTCGACAGGTCAGGACACTAGCCGAAGCAATGTTGAAATTTCGTGAGGAAAGCCTGAACTTTTCCTTTGCTGCACTGCGAGCGGCGGCATTCGTGGAGAAGCTTTGTTGCGACCTTGCAAGAAGTCGAACATATCATTCATAAAATCGAAATATACACGGCTGCATTAGTGGGACAGAGCAGAAAGGAATCAGGCGGAACGCTCTCCATGACCGACCATCCGACGGTTTCCGTCGTCATTCCTACCTACAATACGCGGGATTGCGTCCGCACGGCGATCGATAGCGCGCTCCGGCAACAGGGCGTGCCGGTGGAGGTCGTGGTGGTCGACGACGCTTCATCCGACGGTACGGCCGACTTCGTGTGCGAAGCCTACGGTCAGGATGAGCGCGTGCGGGTGATCCGTTGCGAGAAGAACGGCGGCCCATCAGCAGCGCGCAATATCGGGTTCAAGGCGGCGCGCGGCGCATGGATCGGATTGCTCGATTCCGACGACTGGTGGAAACCCAACCGTCTGGAACGCCTGCTTGCCCATGCGGGCGAGGCCGATTTCATTGCCGACAACATCATGGGCTACGACGTCGCCGCCGGCATCGAGACCGGTCCGATCTATGAAAAGATCGAGGATCGCCGTCTGCATCTCATCGACTTCGTTCTGCCGAGCGCACCCGACACCCATGATTTCGGATATCTGCAACCGCTGATCCGCAGGCAGTTCCTCGTCGACCACGGCCTATGCTACCGCGAAAACGTTCGCGTCGGCGAGGACCTGATCCTCAACCTGGAATTCATGGCCCATGGCGGCCGGGCGATGTTCATCGACGAAGCACTCTATGTCTATGCCACACCCGTCGGTCTCGTCAGCCGAGCAGCCTCCCCCTATTCGCGCAGCACCGCCGATACCGAACCCCTGATCCACGCGCTTGCGGAACTCTGGCAACGGATCAGGAAAGAGCTTTCGCCGGAAGAAAACAGCGGCTTTGCCAAACGCATCGCCGTGCTGCAACGCGAAGCGGCCATCGCTGCTTTTCACAGGGCCAGGGTCAAGCGGGAATTTGCCAAGATGGCCAAGCTCTTCGCCAACGAGCCGCTCGTCCGCAAGCGGATCTTCGAGCGGATCGGCCAGAACCTGCTGCCGCAGGCCCTGCGCTCGAAAGGCTGACGCGACGATCAGACCGAACGGCGCCTGATCCGGACATAGAGGGCGTATGCCACCGCCGCCATGACACCCAGCCCGAAGCCTAGAACACCGCCGCCGAACACGCCGGCAATGAGCAGTGCCTTGCGGCTCGGGCCATCCGGCGCCTGCGGCGGGACGGCCTGGGCGACGATGCGCACATTGCTTTCGTAAAGGCTCTTTTGGGCGGAAGTCTCCTCGCTGCGCTTCAGCACCGCCTCGTAGATGTCACGCGCCGCCTTCGCCTTTCGTTCCAGTTCGCTGAGTTCGATGAGGGCACTCGAATTGGTGGCCTGGGAAGCTTTCTGGACGTTCATCTCCTTGACGAGGTCCGCCTCCTCCTTCTGGGCGGATTGATAAGCGTTGCGCGCTGCGACGACCATGCGCTCCAGTTCGGAACGGATCTGCCGCTTAACATCTTCGAGCGATGCCTTGGCCGCCTGCAATTGCGGATGCCGCGGCCCCAATCGTTCCGTCAGGCTGCTGACATTGGCGGAGAGGCTCGCATACTGGTTCCTGAGGTCTGCGAGCGTCCTCGAACTGCCGGTTTCGCTTCCGGTATCGCCGATCAGGACGTTGTTGATATCGAGCTTCGATACCGTATCGAGCTGGGCCTTCGCGGTGATGCTCTTATGCTGCGCCGAAACCAGCAGATCGTCGAGAGACTGGAGACGCTTGTCCGCAATCAGATCGCCACCGACAGCATAGAGATCGTTCTTCGATGTATAGTCCCGAACCTCGGCCTCCGCAGCTATGACGGCTTGCCGGAGATCCGTCAGACGGCTGACAAGCCCGGCATTGACGCTGCCATAGCTGTTTTCGGCGTTCAGCCGGGTGTCGTTAAGATAAGCTGCGACCAGGGCATTGGCGATTTCCGCCGATTTGCCGGGCGCATTGGTCTTCACCTTGATCTGGAAGATGTAGGTGCCTTCCTGACGGGAGACCTCAACATGCTTCTGCAGGTTGGCGACGACCGTATTCATGTCTGCCGCCGCATCTCCGGAGGGCCTGCCCACGAATTCCGGATCCGTCGCAAGTTTCAGATTTTTCGCGACATTTTCCAGCACTGTCGAGGAGGTGATGATGCGCGTCTGGCTGTCGATGGTGGCATTCAGCACTTCCGGCGACGTCGACTTCTCGCCGTCCACGAGTTCGATGGCGAGTTTCTGCGGATCGAAATAAAGGGTGACCGCAGCACTGTAGTTCTTCGAAATCAGGGTTGTCATGGCGGCGCCGACAAGGCCGCAGACCACCGCACCGGCGAGAATGGCATTGCGCCGCTTCCAGGCTGCGGCAAGGACAAATTGGAGGTCGACGACGAGCGGACCGGTTTCGGCTGCGGTCTCAGGCTCCACGAACCCGGCGGCCATTCGCGGTCCATGTGCCTTTGCAAGCGCCTTCGGCGCTTTGCGCGCAGCGGCGTCATCCTGCGCCTGGAAACCGGCGCGCTCCTTCGCAATCCGACCGCTGCTTTCCGCGCTCCGGCGCGTATCGGGCCTGGTTTCAGCGGACTGCGCCTTTTCTCCTGGTGTAGCCAGATAACGGCGCAGGCTGACATTCACCCCGCCATCCGAATGCGCGGAACGATCGATCATGTGCCGATATTCGGTTCTGGGGCCGGCCATACTCTCAGGTCACACTCTTCATCGAACTGGTTGCGTTCAGTCGCGCGGGAACACGTCCTGCAGGCTGCCCCCACGAGACGTCCGTTTCTCGATAAATCATGAAACTTTATGGTTAATTTAATCTTATCCCGAGGGCGGAATGATCGCACACCAGCCGGGTTTCGAAGCTACCGGCGAAAGGGCGGGAACAAGCGCGGAAAGCTGTTTGCGATCACCCTTTGCAGTCGGCTTGATATTGTTGCCTTCCTCCTCCGGCCACCAATCGCCGCCCGCCCAATAGGTCCAACCGAGCCAGACATCGGAATCATCCGCCATCTCGGCGGTCATCCGCTTCAAGCCGGCAAGGCAGGCCGGTTCCTGCGACCCGCCGAACTCTCCGAGGAATGCGCGCTTTCCGTTTGCGCGCAACCAATCGGAAAGTCTTGCAATGGCATTGACGGCGATGTCGGCGTTCACGCAGGCCTCATGGGTGCCCGAAAGATCCTCGTCCATGTACTGGTGAACTTCAAAACCGTAATTGTCGATCGGATCTCGAACGCCGCGCATGACGGTTCCGTTCGCGCCCTTGCCGAAATCGGTTTCCCAGCTGCTGACGCCGCTCCAATATGTGCCCGGCACGAGAATGAGATTGCGGGCCTTGACCGCCCTTATGCCGGCAATCGCCTGATTGGCGGCTTCCAGCCAGTCCTTCGGATCGATGTCGTAAGGTTCGTTCATCAGGCCGAAGACAATGCCGTCCTGGTTGGCGAACTCGGCAGCGAGCCGTATCCACAATTGCGCAAACCCCCGCGCCGGTACCTCTGCCGAGCCGATCTTGCCGCCGGAATAATAGCCGAAATTATGCGGGTCCAGGATGACGGTGAACCCTTTCGCCCGAAGGCCGGCGACACTTTCTTTCAACCGCTCGAGCTCCACCGGATCGAGAGGTGCACCGAGAGAGCGCTGCAGACGCTCCCACTTGAATGGCAGGCGCACGGCGTCAAAGCCCTTGTCGGCGAAATAGTTCACCGTCGTCTGAGAGGGATAGGTGAAGTTGATGCCTTCCTTGCCGTCCGCTTCGCCATATTCCGCGCCCGAGAGGTTCACGCCGCGAAAGCACAGATCGGCATTGCCGGCCTCGGCGGCCCCACCGGTAATCGCCAGCAGCAGACCGGCAACCACGCAACGCCGGCCTGCTCCGCGCTTCATCATCGGCTTCATCCCGGCCTCGACCTCACGCATTCTGGGCAGGCACGGCCCGGCTATCCCGGGGCAGGTTTACCGAAGACAGCATCTTGCCGACGGGAACCTCGAAGACGTAGTAGCTGGCAAGGCCGGCAAGGGTCGAAATCGCCATCATCAGCACCACAAAGAGCGTGTCGCTATGGAGAACGGCGATTGCGTGCGGATAGATCATGCGCGCGCCGGCCAGCGTGAAGATGTGGGTCAGGTAGATCGAATAGGAGGCGTCGCCCAGGATCCGCAGCCATCGCCAGGCCCTCATGTCCGGGATACGGATCGCCGTCGCGAAGAAGATAATGACGACCGCCGGAATACCGATGGTGAACACGCGCGGGACATCGAGTTCGAGATAATCGTTGAACATCAGCGCCGCGAAGCCGACCGCAACCATGGCCGCGACGACCGGCGCCTGGATGGAGACGCCTCTCCGGTATATCTGCCCCAGGACGACGCCTGCGACGAATTCGAAGATGACCGAATCTCCGTAGAACCGGGTGGCGGTGTTTACCGGAGCAAGATTGCAGAGCAGGAAGATGCTGCCGATCAGCCCCACAAGGACGGCGATCCGGTGGCGCACCGGCACCATGAGACAGAGGCCGAACAGCAGGTAGAAATACATCTCGTAGTTCAAAGTCCAGCCGGGAACGATCAGCGGCGCGATCATGTAATGATCCGGATCGGACGGATTGATCCAGGGCAGGAAGGCCAGCGACGCCAGGATATGCGGCAGGTCGAACTGGGTGGATTTCAGCATCTGCGGGATGATGAGGGAGACCGCGGCAGCGAGGATGGTGACCGCCCAATAGAGCGGCACGATGCGGCGGATGCGCTTCCACCAGAAGTCGGCAACGGTGAGCGGCTTGTCGCAGGTGGTGATCCACATGACGAAACCGCTGAGGACAAAGAACAGGTCAACCCCGCTCTTGCCGAACAGATAAGGGCTCAGCCAGGCATCCGGGTTGAGTTTCTGCAGTTGCAGGATTGCGTGAAAGTAAACGACAAGAAGAGCCGCAATCGCTCTTATATATTGCAGTTGTACACACATGGGAGCTGTCTGTTCGTTGCCTGGAAACGCAATACGTCAGGGGAGCTATAGCCCAATGCTACAGCTATTGTCCTTGATGATCCGGCAACGAAGTTAATTTCCCATCACCCTCCCAGAATTTCATATGGCCGACAAGAAGCCATATGAGGGCACCGACCTTGATCGAGAAGATCGCGGTGCCGCCGATCATCATGTTGAGGAAGATGAAGATTCCGAGCGCGAAGGCGCAGCGTTTCTGGTCGGCTGTCTGTCCGCCGGGATAGAAGGCGACGAAGAGCCAGAAGGCGAGAAGGCCGAAGACCGTTCCGGCATTGATGACATAGATGTAGCCGCTGTCGGCGAAATTGCCGATCTCGCGGACGTTCAGCGCCAGCAGTTCGACGAAATCGAGATTGAAGAAGCCTTTCATCGTAAGAACGATGCGGCCGTCAAGGGTGTCGCCGCTGGCATCCGGCCGCATCAGGAAAACCAGCGCGCCCGCGCAGATGACGATCGGCATGATGAGTGGGCGAACCATATTGCCGACCCTGGGGAAGACGAAATAGCCGCCCAGGCAGATGAAGGAAAAGGCCAACATGCTGCGGGAATCGTTGGTCAGCAGGATGAGGATGACGGTCGACAGCATGAGGTAACGGTCGAACCTCTTGATCCGGCTGAAACGGCTGACCAGATAGACATCCAGCACGCCGGAGAAATTGGCCAGCGACACCTGTTCGAGAAAGAGCGAGGCCGTGCGGTGGTCGCTGAGGCCAAAGGAAAACCGCCCGGGAATGTTGATGGCGTTCTGGAAGATCTTAGAGCCGCCGAAGGAAATCTGCTCGAGACCGCGGGTGTTGGTGAAATAGAGCGCCGGATAGAGAAGATCCTCGTAGACCCTGGTGAAGAAGATCTCCACCAGCAGCACAGAAAGCACGCAGATACAGCAGATCCGGAAGACGAATTCGATGGTTCGGCCATCCGTCGTCGCGCCGAGCTGGCAGAAGACTGCAATAATCAGCACATTGCGGAAGAAATCGACGAACAGCATACCGTTCGCCGCCGAGGTATAGGCCATCACGATCGCAAAGAAGCCGACCAGCGCGACGATGGGCAGGGATTCCTGCGAAAGCCCGCGATAGAGCAGATACATCAGCGAGACGAACAGAAGCCCGATCTCGACCAGCGCCACATGGGCAAAGCCAAGCGGCATGACATGCGCGTTGATAAGGGCAAGAAGGCCATTATACATGACCGCAAGCGGCACCACGACACGCACCAGCCGCCCGTCTGCCCGGACAATACCGGCCGGGAGCGATGCTTGCGAATTATGAAGCGCGCCGAGATCCATGCACGAGAATTAGCCGACTCGCGCAGAATTAGGAAGGAAAGGCTGGGTTGGTGGCCGTCGTGGAGTCATCTCAGGTGGCGGCGCCACCCGGCGGTGCTGAAAGGATGCGTTTTAGAATCCCATGAACCCCTCGCAGTCTGCGAGTTTTGGAGCCGTCTTCAACGTTTCCACATCGACAACGGGAACCCCGTAAACCGCGTCGCCCGCAAAGATTTCCTCGATCACAGCGGCCACCTGCAGGACGCCGGCGTCATCATGCCGGCGACCGACGATCTGCAGGCCGAAGGGCATGCCGAGCGCATCCCGGCCGACGGGTATGGTGATCGAGGGATGGCCGGCCAGTGTCGAAGCATAGGCCATGGCAAGCCAGTGATAGTAGTTTTTCGTCGGTTGGCCATCGATCTCGGTCGGATAAAGCTCGTGCCAGTCGCGCGGGCTGATGGTCACGGCCGGGCAAAGCACATAGTCATGGTCTTCGAAAAACCTCTGCCAGTCGCGATAGAACCGGCCCTGTTTCACCAGCGCATCGGCGATATCGAGCGGGCCGTAGCTTAGCCCTTCCTCGACATTGGCGCGGACATTCGGGCCGATCTTGTCCGGGTGTGTCTGCAGCAGCGTGTGGTGCAAGCCGAGAAACATGACGCCGCGAAGAACGGAAAATATGCCATCGGCGTCGGTGCAATCGGGATGGGCCTCCTCGACCCTGCCGAGATGGTCGGAAAGCCGCGCTATCAGCCGGCCAAAAGCCTCGCGGATCACCCTGGATGTCGGCGCGAAACCGAAATCCTCGGTCACGGCGATCCGCAGGGCCGCCAGATCCGGGCGTCGACCTTGGCCAAAGCGATCGGCCTGCCACGGCGTCTGCCCGTCGATGACCACCGTATAGGGGTCGAGCCGATCGGGTCGAGCCATGACCGATAGCATCAGCGCCACATCGGCAACGCTGCGCCCCATCGGCCCGCTGGTCGACAGATGCATCAGCGCCATGGCGCGGGTATCGCCGGGAACGACACCTGGCGACGGGCGGAAACCGACGACACCGCAGAAGGCTGCCGGGTTGCGCAGGCTGCCGCCCGTATCCGAACCCGTGGCCAAAGGTGCCATGCGCGCCGCCAGAAGGGCTGCCGAACCGCCCGACGAGCCGGCCGCACTTTTTGTCGTGTCGTGAGGATTGGCCGTGACGCCATAGACGGCATTGCGGGTATTGCCGCCGGCGCTCCAGTCCGGATTGTTGGTCTTGCCGAGGGGAATGCCGCCGGCCCGGCGCATCGCGGCAACGATGGCGTCGTCCTTCACGGCAATATTGTCGCGAAAGATTTCCGAGCCGAACGTGGTCGGCAGTCCCTGGACATCGATCATGTCCTTGACCCCGAACGGCAGGCCATGCAGCGGACCGAGCGTCGCATGGCCCATCACGCGTTGCTCGGCGTGACGTGCCTCGGCAAAGACGCGGTCGAAGTCCTGTGCCACCACGGCATTGATCGCAGGATTGAGCTGTGTGACGCGCTCGATACAGGCCTCGGCCAGTTCGACCGGCGACAGGCGACGCTGCCCGATCAGCCGGCGTGCGTCCATCGCATCGAGATCGGCGGGATGGGTCTTGCTCATGACGATACCTTTTTTACATCGAGAGAGCGCCGAGGCCCTTGATGAGCATGTTGAGGGCCATCAGCGAGATGAACACGGCAAAAATTCGCTTGAGTACGGCGGCCGGCAGGTAGTGCGCCAGCCGAACCCCAAGCGAAACCGTCGTCATCGAGATGGCGACGATAACGACCAGGGCCGGCAGGTTGACGAAGCCGATGGTGTAGGGCGGGAGACCGGGAAGACCCCAGCCGGCAATCAGAAATCCGACAAAGGACGGCACGGAGATCAGCAGCCCGAAGCCCGACGACGTAGCAACCGCCTTCTGCACCGGCATGCCATAGAGCGTCATGGCCGGCACGCCGAAGGAGCCGCCGCCGATGCCCATCATCGCCGAGAAGAAGCCGATGACCAGACCGTAGACGCTGGCCAGAGCCCGGCCCGGTAAAGTGTCCGACAGTTTCCAGTGCGGCCGGCTAATCAGCATGTAGAACCCGAGCCCCATGCCGATCACCCCGAAGATCACCGAGAGACTGGCCGAGCGCAGCGAAGCGGCACCGACCACACCGGCCAGCGCACCCAGAGAAATGGCTGGTCCCCAGTGCTTCAGAACGGACCAGTCGACCGCGCCGCGTCGATGATGCATCAGAACCGAACGTGCCGAATTGAAGATAATGGTGCCGCCGGAGGTGGCGACGCAGACCTGCATCAGGCGGTCGCTCTCATAGCCGAGGAACTCGAAGACGTAGTAGAGCGCCGGCACCAGGACGACACCACCGCCGATCCCGAGCAGGCCGGCGATCAGACCGGACACGGCGCCCGTTGCGGCCAGGAACACAAAAAGCAGGACGAAATCCATCGATCAGGCAATCTGCTTCAAGCTTTTGGCATTCTCGGCGATATCGAGGAACAGCGCCGTCATGATCTGCATGCCTTCACGGGCAATGGGCACCAGCGCATGCTCGTTGGGGCCGTGCTGGCCGCATTCGGCATGGGAGTGCGGAATCCAGATCGTCGGCAGCCCGAGAATGTCGGTAAAGGCATCGTTAGGGAGAGAACCGGCCAAATTGGGCAATACATGCGGCCGCCCTCCCGCCGTCCGCGTCAGCGAGTTTTCGACAAAACGTACCCACGGATGATCCGGCGAAAAGCGGGTGGCCCGGAAGGCTTCGCCGCGAGCGGGGCTTATCTCGACCATGGGAAACCCATGGGAATCGAGATGACGACGCAGGGCGGGGATGATGTCGTTGATGTCGGTGCCGACGACGAAGCGCAACTGGCAGGTAGCCCGCGCCGAACCTGCGATTGCGTTCTGCGGCGCATCGATATTGCCGGACGACATGGCGAGAACAGCAAAGGAATTCCAGCCGAAGACGCGCTCGCTCGGCGTCAGATCCCTCTCGCCCCATTCGGCGTCGTGACGGCGCGGCGGCAGATCGCGGAGCGTGGCGCGGATATCGGGCGTCAGGCTGGTCGGGCGCCATTCAGGGACAAGGATCTGGCCACGCGCATCGGTGATCGTCGAGATTGCCTGGGCCAGGATGATGGCGGGATCGGCCAGCAATCCGCCGAAATTGCCGGAATGGTGATCGCCGTCCCGCAGATTGACCATCAGGTCGATCGACATGCCGCCACGCGATCCCATGAACATGGTCGGCGTGTCGATCGCCAGACGCGGACCGTCCGAGGCGATCAGCACATCGGCCGCCAGCCGCTCCCGGTTGGCGATAAAGAATTCGCGCAACCCGAAGGAGCCGGTCTCCTCGGCCATTTCGAGAATGATCCTGGCATTGAAACCTAGCCTACCCCTTTCACGGATCAGCAGTTCCAGAGCCTTGATATTGATCAGATGCTGGATCTTGTTGTCGGCGGTGCCACGGCCATAGAGCTTGTCGCCTTCTCTTACCAGGGTGAAGGGCTCAAGACCCTCCCGCCAGCGATGGGCTTCTCCATTGCAGACATCGCCATGACCGTAGACCAGAACCGTCGGCAGGCTTTCGTCCTCGATGCGGCTGGCGATCAGCAGGGGCGCGCCGCCCTCGCGCGGATTGTCGAAAATCTCGACGGCAAAGCCCATCGCCGACAACAGTGGCTGCATGTCCTCCTGCAAATAGGCGTAGAGATCCTCCCGCCGCCCTTCCGACTGACTGACGGAGCGGCGCGCCACGAGGGTAGCCAGATCCGCGACCAACCCTCCGCCGTCGACATAGTGGGTGACGGCTTCGATCAGCTGTGCTCTGTCCATGGAATAATTACCTCGCTGCGTCGGCAGGCCCAAGCGCTGCCATATCTGGCGCTTCCCAGCCGCGGCCTGGCATGGCGGCGAGCAGTTGGCGCGTATAGGAATGTTGCGGATTGCCGAAAACGTCATCGACCGTGCCGTACTCCACAACCTCGCCCTTCGACATGACGAGGATATGGTCGGAAATTTCGGCCGCCACCCGCAGATCGTGGGTGATGAAAATCACCGTCAGGCCAACGGCCTTGCGGATGTCGTCGAGCAGCTTCAGCACGTCCTTCTGCACAGATACGTCGAGCGCCGACACGGCTTCATCGGCAATCAGGATTTTCGGCTCGACCATCAGGGCGCGGGCAATCGAGATGCGCTGGCGCTGACCGCCGGAAAACTGCGCGGGATATCGATCGAGCGCATCCTCCTCCAGTCGGACGATCTTCAGAAGCGCCCTGGCCTTTTCCATGGCTTGGCTGCGCGGCACGCCGAAATTGACCGGCCCTTCGACCAGCAGGTCGCCAATCCTACGGCGCGGATTGAGCGATCCATAAGGATCCTGAAAGACGATCTGAATATGTTTCCGGAAGTCGCGGCGTCCGGCGGCCGTGGTCGTTTCCAGCCGCGAATTGCCGATCCAGACGGACCCTTCGTCAGGCTCCACCAGTCCCATCAGGCACCGCACCAGCGTCGTCTTGCCGGAGCCGGATTCCCCGACGATGCCCAGCGTCTGGCCTTCCAGCACGGTAAAATCCGTCGGCTTGACCGCATGCACCTTGCGAGCGGGCTTGAATATCGTCCGGGCGGATGAATAGGTCTTTTCAATACCGGCGACCCTAAGTGCGATCGGCCGGGACATATCGGGATTGCCCTTGACCCCATGGCGCTTCGGCACCGCATCGATCAGCATGCGCGTATAAGGATGGCTTGGACTGTTGAGCACCTGCTCGGCGGTGCCCTGCTCGACGACCACGCCCTTCTGCATGACCAGGACGCGATCGGCGAGTTCCGCCACCACGTCGAAATCATGGGTGACGAACAGGATACCGGCCTTGCGGCTTTCCTTCAGCTCCTTGAACATGTCGAGAATCTGCGCCTGCGTCGTCACATCGAGCGCTGTCGTGGGTTCGTCCGCAATCAGCAGCCGCGGCCCCATGGCGAGCGCGATGGCGATGACGATGCGCTGGCGCTGGCCACCCGACAATTGATGGGGATAGGCATGATATAGACGTTCGGGGTCGGGAAGACGCACCTCCTTAAGCAGTGCCAATGTCCTGGCCCGGCGCTCGGCTTTGGACATTTGCGCATGCGCCTCGAAGACTTCCTCGATCTGGTTGCCGACGGTGTAGCACGGGTTGAGCGCGCTCATCGGCTCTTGGAAGATCATGCCCATACGGCTGCCGCGCAGCGCGGCATGCTCGGCCTCGGAGAGCTTCAGCACGTCGCGGCCTTCAAAGAGGATTTCGCCCGCCGACGGCTTCAGGATTTTCGGCAGGAGCCCCATGGCAGCGAAGGATGTGATCGACTTTCCGGAACCGGATTCCCCGACGATGCAGAGGATTTCCTTCTCGTGGATGTCGAGAGACAGATTGCTGACCGCATGTTGGCGATCTCCGCCCTTCGGCAGGTCTATGGTCAGATTGCGGATCGACAGAACGGGGTTGGCGGCGTGTGTCATCAGTTTCTGCCCTCCGGCGCGGTCACGTCGCGAATGCCATCGCCCAGCATGTTGATGGAAAAGACCAGGATGAACAGCGCGATGCCCGGAATGGTGATCAGCCAGCTTTCAAACAGCAGCATTTCCTTACCTTCGGAGATCATCAGCCCCCAGGACGGTGTTGGCGGCTGAACGCCGAGCCCGAGAAAGGACAGTGCCGCCTCCAGGATGATGGCATGAGCCATTTCGAGCGTGACGATGACGATCAGGTGGTTCATCACATTCGGCAGAACATCCTTGAAGAGGATACGCGGCAGGCTGGCGCCTAGGACTTCGGCGGCGGCGATATAGTCCATCTGCCGCACCTGCATGGTGGCGCTGCGCAGCACCACCGCGAAACGGTCCCAGAGCAGCAGTCCGAGCACGGACACGACAACGGTCAACGATCCTCCGAACAGCGCCACCACGGCCAGCGCCACCAGCGTCGCTGGCAAGGCTAGCCGTACCGAAACGATGAACATCACCACCGCGTCGACCTTTCCGCCGAAATAGCCGCCGAGAACACCGAGCACCGTACCGATCACGGCAGAGATGAGGGCCGCGGTAAAGCCGATCAGCAGAGAGACGCGAGCCCCATAGATCAGCCGCGACAGGTAGTCCCGGCCCAGCGCATCGGTGCCGAGCAGATGTTTCCAGTCGCCGCCCATAAAGACCGGCGGGGCAAGCCGCGCCAGCAGGTCCTGCTTGTTCGGATCGTAGGGGGCAATCAGCGGCGCGAACAACGCGACAACGCCAACAAACAGCAGGAGCAGGAAGCCAACCATGAAACCGCGATGTTTCAGGGCCTTGCGAACCAGCAGACGGGATGGCGCTGGTGACACCGCGGGAAGCCCGGGGCTGACGGTTAGGGACGTGTTGCTCATGTCAGGCAGTCCTCAAGCGGGGATCGAGCCATGCGTTCAAGACATCGGCCAGGAAAGTGAAGGCGATGTAGAACATCGCGAAGATCAGGATGAGCGCCTGCATTGTCGGCAGATCGTTGCGGGAGATCGATTCCCATGCAAGGTAACCGGCACCATGCAGCGCGAAGATGGTTTCCACCACGACCGAACCGCCGAACATGAAGCCGAGCTGCACCGCCGCCAGGCTGACGACCGGAATGATGGCATTGCGCAGGGCATGCTTGAAAAGAACCCGCCGCGGCTTGATACCCTTGGCTCTCGCCGTGCGGATGTAATCGGCGGAGAGTACTTCCAGCATGCCCGCCCGCGTCAGCCGCATGATTGCCGGCGTCGCATAGTAGCCCAGCACGATCATCGGCAGGATATAGCCGGTCCATTGCCGCGTTCCCGAGGCAGGGACCCATCCGAGATTGACCGAGAACACAACGATCAGGATAAGGCCGAACCAGAAGCTCGGGATCGCCTGCCCGACGACGGCGATGGCAAGCGCCAGCCGGTCGATCATGGTGTTGGGAAAGGCGGCGGCCAGAACACCCATGGGAACAGCGAGCAGCAGTGCGAAACTCATGCCGAGAAACCCGATGGTCATGGTGACCGGCAGCCGTTCGGCGATCATGCCCGAGACCGGGGTCCTGAAATAGTAACTCATGCCGAAATCGCCGGAGAGCGCGCGCATCAGCCAGTCGGCATACTGTACAAGCAACGGCCGGTCGAAACCGTATTGGCTCTGGATTGCCGCGATGACCTCTCCCGAAGCCCCCTCGCCGGCAATGGCGATCGCCGGATCGCCGGCCATGAACAATAGAATGAAACTGATGAAGGACACCGTCAGCGCAACCAGCGCCGCCATGCCGATCTTGGTCAGGACAAATTTCAACATCTGAAACCCTCAAGCAGGCGATCTCGCGGCGTTGCGATCTCGGCATGCCTCTAGAACAAGCAGCTCAAATCCAGGCCGGGCCGCGGGCAAGCGGCGTCCCGGCCCGAGGATGCAGATGTCACTTCCAGCCGATTTCGTAGAACCGAACCAGTTCGTCCGGGGTTGGCGTGAAGGAAATGTCGCTGCTCATGACGTAATTGGTGGAATAGTTCCACAGCGGCACCCAATAGGCCTTGTCGGCGATGACCGAGAGAGCCTGGGTATAGAACGTCTTTCGCTCGGCTGGGTCGATGGAGGAATCCGCTTTTTCCAGCAGATCGGACAGGCTCTTGTCGCGAGCGTCATCTTCACCGCCCATGGTGAAGAATTCGCTGGTGATGGCAGAGACGTCGGCAATCGAGTTGGATCCCCAGGTCAAGAAGGAGATCGGCACACCTTCCTTGATGCGCTTTTCCCGCAGTGCCGCGTATTGCATGTAGTTGAGGTTCGCCTTGACGCCGATTTCGGCCAACATGCCGATCATCGCCTCGGCCAGGGGCCGGTCGCGATAGGCATAGAATTCTATATCGAAACCGTCGGGATAGCCGGCTTCGGCCAGCAGCGCCTTGGCCTTTGCCGGATCGTAGGCATAGGTCGCAACGCCCTTGTCGCAGCCGAACTGACTGGGCGAGCAGGCGCTGTTTATCACTTCAGTCGTGCCCTTCATCAGCGCCTCGACGATACCGTCGCGGTTGATCGCATGATAGATCGCCTGCCGGACCTTGACGTTCGTCATCGGGTTCTTATCGCCCGAGCGACCGGCCGCATCGAGCGACAGATAGCCGACGCGCATGGTCGGGGCATTGATCACCTGGAAGCCATCCCGGCCGGCCATCTTGTCGGCCTGGTCGGAGGGCACCTGCCAGACCAGATCGATCGTGCCGTTAAAAAGCTCGGCCATCTGCGTGTTGATGTCCGGGATGGTGCGGATGTCGATGGTGCCGACCTTGGCTTTCGGCTTGGCAGCGGCGAAATACTCCTCGTTGCGCTTCAGCACGAAATGCTTGCCGGGTTCGACGGTCTCGAATTTGTAGGGACCCGTGCCGATCGGCTTGGTGGCAACGCCAGCCGGGCCGACGGCCTTGTAATATTCATCGGGATGAATGATGACCGGACCGGCCAGATATTCGAGCGCGGCCGGGAATGGCCCATCGGTGATAATGCGTACCTTGAACTGGTCGATTTTTTCAGCCTTCTTGATCCATCCCGTGGCCACCTTGTTCTTTGCGCCGTTCTTGGGATCGATGGCAAAATTCAGCGTATAGACGACGTCGTCGGCATCAAAGGCTTCGCCGTTGTGGAATTTGACCCCTTCGCGCAGCGTGAACTCAAGCGTGGTGGAATCCACCCAGGTCCAACTGGTCGCCAGGTTGCCAACATACTCCCCGGTCGCCGGGTCGCGATAGAGAAGGCCATCCCAGGCGGCGTTTCCAAGCAGGATGCCCTCGCGCGCCGTGTTGAAATAGGGATCGACATGCTCGAGTTCCTTCGCAAAGGCGATGGAAACCGTGTCGTCCGCTTTTCCGGCCCAGGCGGTACTCGCAAACAGGAATGCGGGCAGAAGAACGGCGGCAGCCGTGGTCTTTGTCAGTTTCATTCTCGTTCCCTTTATTTTTGCCTATTTTATAGGCTTTTGCATTTACTGTCTTTATCGTACTCGAATTTTGTGTTTTGTATACAATATTTTCTTATTGCGTTCATTTTTGGATAATTGCATACGCCAACTTGCCAAATTCCCCAGATCGCACGACAATGCTCGTGGAGGACCGCCATGAACCTGCCTGCATCAAAAACCCCGACCGCCGACGTGCTCTATGAACGTATCGAGACGATGATTGCCGAAGGAAAGTTCAAGGATGGCGAGCGCCTCGACGAGATGCGCCTTGCGCGGGATTTCGGCGTATCGCGCACACCTTTGCGCGAGGCGTTGCGTCTTCTGTCGGCGACGGGACTGGTCGAGCTTATTCCCAATCGCGGCGCCTTTGTGCGCCAACCCGACTTCACCCGTCTTGTGGAGATGTTCGAAGTGATGGCTGAGGTCGAAGCCTGGTGCGCGCGGCTGGCAGCCGGTCGCATCACCAAGGCACAACTGCTGCTTCTGCGCAAAGCCGCGTCTGCCTGCGAAGCCGCTCTTCAAGCGCAGGACTACAAGCGCTACTATGTTGAAAACGCTACCTTTCACACCATGATCTACGAAGCGTCCGGCAACGGGTTCCTGGCCGAAGAAGCCAGCAACCTGCACAGGCGCCTCAAGCCCTTCCGGCAGGCGCAGCTTTCCTTCGGCGACCGCCTGTCCCAATCGATGATGGAACATCGCGAAATCCTGTTGGCCCTTGAAGCGGGCGATGCGGCGCGCGCCGATGCCGTTATGCGCGATCATATCCGCGTGCAGGGCAGCATCTACGAAGAATACCGCCAATCGATAAGCGGAGAGCGCGAGGCCGCCGGCCGGCAAGCCTCGTGAGACCTGCCGCCGACTGCGGGCAGCCCCGTCGCCGAACCTCATGGGAATAGCAGAAGCTCGGAAACCGCAGCCCCTCGCGTCAACCCGGACACGGTCCTGACGATACCCGCTTTGTCGATGCCATAGTGCCGATAGAGATCCTGCACCGTGCCGGTCTGGCCGAAATGCTCGACCCCGAGCGGGATCGTCCGGTGACCGTGGACGGCACCAAGCCAGGCAAGTCCCGCGGGATGTCCGTCGGTGACGGTGACAAGGGTGCAATGGGGCGGAAGGCCGGCAAGCAAGGTCTCGACATGACCGGATGCCTGGCTGACGCCGCGGCGCCGCGCCCGCTGGGCTGCTGTCCAGCCGGCGTTCAGGCGATCTGCGGAGGTCACCGCCAGCACGCCGATATCCCGTCGACTCTCGCCGAGCAGGCCCGCCGCCGCAATCACTTCCGGCGCAATGCAGCCTTGGTAGACCAATACGACATCGGCATTCGGACCGGGCGGCTTCAGCCAGTAGCCACCATCAATCACCCCTTGGCGGAATCGCGGATCGCGGCGCGGCGCGGGCTGCTCGAGCGGGCGCGTTGTAAGCCGCAGATAAACGGAACCACCGGTCTCGTCGCGCAACCAGGTACGCTCGTCCGGCTGACCATCGCCATCGCGCTGCATATAGTCGAATGACCAGTCCATGATGATGGCGAGTTCATCAAGGAATGCCGGCTCGAAGCTCGCCAACCCATCCTGGCTGATGCCGATCAACGGTGTGGCGATGGACTGGTGCGCGCCGCCCTCCGGCGCCAGCGTGATGCCTGACGGCGTCCCGACGATCATGAAACGGGCATCCTGGTAACAGGCATAATTCAGTGCATCGAGACCGCGGCTGATGAAGGGATCATAAACCGTGCCGATCGGCAGCAGTCGCTCGCCGTACAACGAATGGGAGAGACCGGCAGCGGCCAGCAGCAGGAAAAGGTTCATTTCGGCAATACCGAGCTCGACATGCTGGCCTTCCGGCGAAAAATGCCATTTCTGCGCGGACGGCACCCTTTCGTCGCGAAACGTATCGGCCCGCGCATCGCGCGCGAACAGGCCTCGCCGGTTGACCCAGGGACCGAGATTGGTCGAAACCGTGACATCGGGGGCGATGGTCACGATGCGGTCGGCAAGCGCCGTGTCGGTCTTGGCCAATGCATCGAGGATCTTGCCGAAACCGGCCTGCGTCGACATAACCCGGTCCTCCAGCAAGACTGGCCCCTCTGTGGCAATGCGTTCCGCCTTGAAGCGTCGCGGCCCTGGCTCGAAGAACGGCACGCGAGCAAGGAACGCCCTTGCATCTCGGCTGTCGGCCATGGTCGAGAACGGGTCCCATTCCGTTCCGGGCGCGACCTGCATTGCCGCCTGGAACTCGGCCATTTGGCTTGCGGTCATCAGACCGGCATGGTTGTCCTTGTGGCCGGCAAGCGGCGTGCCCCAACCCTTGATCGTGTAGGCGAGGAAAACCGTCGGCCGATCATGATCGATGCTGTCGAACACGTCGGTCAGCGCCTCCAGGCAATGGCCGCCGAGATTGCTCATGAGTTCAGCCAATTCGGCATCGGATCGACGCTCGATCAGCGCTGCCACGTCGCCCTGGTCGCCGATCTCGTCCAGCAGCCGACGCCTCCAGGCGGCCCCGCCCTGGAAGGTCAATGCTGCATAGAGCTGGTTGGGGCAGGCGTCGATCCAGTCCTTCAGGCGCGCTCCACCCGGCTCGGCGAACGCGACCTTCTGCAGCGCGCCGTATTTGACGATGACGACATCCCAGCCGAAGGCCTTGAAAATGGCCTCGATACGCTGCCACAAACCTTCGCGGACCACGCCGTCAAGGCTCTGACGATTGTAGTCGATGACCCACCAGGTATTGCGTAAGTCATGTTTCCAGCCTTCCTGCAAGCACTCGTAGACATTGCCTTCATCCAGTTCCGCATCGCCGACCAGAGCAATCATCCGCCCGAGCGGCCGCTTCTGTGCCCAGGGTCTGGCTGCAATGTAGTCCTGCACCAGCGAGGCAAAGGCAGTGACGGCGACGCCCAAGCCGACCGAACCGGTGGAGAAATCGACATCGTCGATATCCTTGGTGCGGCTCGGATAGGACTGCGCACCGCCAAAGCCACGGAAATTCTCGAGCTTCTCACGCGTCTGGTTGCCCATCAGATATTGGATGGCATGAAACACCGGCGAGGCATGCGGCTTGACCGCAACGCGATCTTCCGGGCGTAACACATGGCAATAGAGCGCCGTCAGGATCGAGACCATCGAGGCCGAAGACGCCTGATGCCCGCCGACCTTGACCTCGCCCTTATCGCGCAGGTGATTGGCATTGTGGATCATCCAGCAGGCAAGCCACAGCAGCTGCTTCTCGATGGATTTCAGAATTTCGATATCGGTGCTTGTCACGACCGTCTCCCAGTCACGCGTTCACGCCTGATGAGTATCCTCCGGCGGCTTTTCGCCCCGCTCTTCTCGGATCTCGTTCCCATCTCTAAGACATCCGGCGGGACGACCGTCCCGCCGGATGGTTTGGCAAGGCGTCAGCCGTTGCGGAAGGTGTAGGCATAGCCATTGATCGCCGGGGCACCGCCGAGATGGGCATAAAGCACCTTGGAACCTTCCGGGAAGTAACCCTTCTTGACCAGGTCGATCATGCCCTGCATCGACTTACCCTCATAGACTGGGTCGGTGATCATGCCTTCGAGACGGGCGCAGAGCCGAATGGCTTCCTTGGTCTCGTCGGACGGCACGCCGTAGACCGGATAGGCGTAATCCTCGATCAGGATGATGTCGTCCGACGTCAGCTCCCGGCCAAGCTCGACCAGTTCGGCGGTGCGCCGGGCGATCTCCAATACCTGAGCCTTGGTCTGGGCCGGCGTGAAGGAAGCATCAATCCCAATGACATTGCGCTCGCGGCCATCCTTGGCAAAGCCGACCGTCATGCCGGCATGGGTGGAGCCTGTCACGGTGCAGACGACGATATAGTCGAACTTGAAGCCGAGTTCGGCCTCCTGAGCACGCACTTCCTCGGCGAAGCCGACATAGCCGAGACCGCCGTATTTGTGCACCGAAGCCCCGGCCGGGATAGCGTAGGGCTTGCCGCCCTTGGCCTTGACGTCCTCGATGGCCTCCTCCCAGCTCTGGCGGATACCGATATCGAAGCCCTCGTCGACCATCTGCACATCCGCACCCATGATCCGGCTCAGCAGAATATTACCGACCCGGTCGTAAACGGCATCTTCGTGCGGCACCCAGCTTTCCTGGACCAGCCGGCACTTGAAGCCAATCTTAGCAGCGACTGCAGCGATCATGCGGGTATGGTTGGACTGCACGCCGCCGATCGACACCAGTGTGTCGGCATTGGAGGCGATCGCATCCGGAATGATATATTCGAGCTTGCGAAGCTTGTTGCCCCCGAAGGCCAGGCCTGAATTGCAGTCCTCGCGCTTGGCATAAAGCTCGACCTTGCCACCCAGATGCTCGGAGAGCCTTTCCAATTTCTCGATGTGGGTTTGTCCGAATGTGAGCGGATAACGCTCGAATTTCTCCAGCATGGGGTTCCCTTTTGCTTGTTACGACACAGAGGAAACGCTACCATCGCTCGAATGAAAGGTGCTCTCTAAGTTGAGCGCAATATTTCATGAAAGCCATTCAAAAATCCAATTAAGGTGGTAAATCTTTCATACTGGTCATATTTTTCGGAAGATTCATTCATGACATCGGAACTGGACCGCATCGACCTGAAAATGCTCCGGCTGTTGCAGAACAACGGCCGGCTTAGCAACGCCGAATTGGCCCAGTTGGTTGATGTGAGCGCCGCGACATGCCATCGCCGCACCCAGCGGCTTTTCGAAGAGGGTTACATCAAGTCAGTCAGGGCCATGGTCGAGCCACAGAAGGTCGACCGCGGGGCGTTGGTGATGGTCGGCGTGGTACTGGATCGTTCGACACCGGAAAGCTTCGGCACCTTTGAAAAGGCGGTCGCCAAGCTGAATTTCGTGCTAGACTGCAATCTGGTCGCCGGCGATTTCGATTACTTCCTGAAGATCCGCGTCCGCGACATGGCCGACTTCAACCGCATCCATGGCACACAGCTGATCGCCCTGCCAGGCGTCCGCCAGACCCGTACCTTCTTCGTGATGAAGGAAGTGGTCGACAATGCCCCCCTGAACTTTTGACAGGTACGTCCAGCATCGCGGTTTTCGCTCACCAACCGAACCAATCGTCACATAGCGGCGTCCGCAATAGAGCAAGGTTGCCTGCTATCGCGCGCCCTGACCAGCCGCCCTGGAACTTCCGTGGTTTGAGGTTAGTTCGTTCTCCGGAGAAGGAGACGGAGAATGAAGCGCCGAAAATTCTTCCGCGATATCGTCACCGGAACTCCGCCTTTGCCATAACGCGCGATACATCGGACTGTTCCGGTTCTTTATCGACGAGCACCCGGTGATGCTTGCCGTTTATCTCGTCGAGGCGGTATCCCAGCAATGAGAGGAGGTTTTCATTTGCGTCGATGATCTCACCGGTCGGCTTAAATTCGATAGCGCCGTGCACCCGGGATACCGCTGCCAGCTTTGCTTCAAATGCTGCATTTCCGCGATGAGCTTCGGTGGTATCGGTTTCGAACTGGCCAGCGGTCGATGACCGCGCTGATAGGCTGGACCTATGACTGCGCCGTCCGATGGAAAGTTGCACCAAAAATCCTTGCCAACCGGGGTGTTCCAAATATGCGTCGGAGCCAATTCCGCACGCCGGAACATACATTCAGACACAAACTGCGAGCCAAGCCTGACTTTGCGACAGGCGCCGGGAGAGCGCTATGCCCGCTTCTGAAACCACGAATGGCGGCCCCGGACCCCGGAGCCGCCTTATCTTCGCAGGCACGCTACGTGTTCACTCTGACCGGTTACTCTGCCGGAGTAGGCATTGCATTGGGCAGCTTGCCCTTTTTGTAGGAGACAGACACCTCTACGAACTCGTCGGCAGCCTTCATGTTCGACTTGGTGACGAGACTGACGGCGATGAATAACAACGCCGAGACCGGCAGCGCCAGCACGCCAGCGTTGAGGCCGAACAGCTTGTTGCCGGTCAGGTACATCCACACCACGAAGGCAACGCCGCCGAGGATAGAGACCAGCGCACCGGCTGCCGTACCACGGCGCCAGAAGAAAGCACCGATGATGGCCGGAACCGTGACCAGCAGACCAACGGAGGCTGCCACCGACAGGATGGCGATCATCGAGAATTCCATCGCGGCAAAGACCAGCGAGACGATGGAGATGACCGGGATGATAAGCTTGCCGATGAAGAGTTGGCGCTCGTCACTCGCCCCACCCGTCACGTTACTCCACACATCGCGGGCAAAGACCGACGACAGGGTAAGGAGGATCGAGTCGATGGTGGAAACGGCAGCAGCCAGAATGCCAACCATGACCATCACGCCCAGAACAGGCGGCACGAAGTTCGAGGCCAGCAGGGTGGAGGTAGCAAGGTCACCCTTTTCCAGTTGCGGGAAGGCGACGAAGGCGGAGAAGCCCCAGAGCACCGACACGACCGTGTAGACGAAACCGAAGCACAGGAAGATCACCAGCATGCGGCGCAGCGCCTTCAGCGAGGCCGGCATGTAGAGGCGCTGGCTCACCTGCGGGTTGGAGATGGCGAAGAAGAACCACGGAATTGTCAGCCCGAGGAAGGTGGTGAAGCTGAAGATGCCGGGTCCGGGCACCTGCAGCAGCTCCGGCTTGGTCGCCTTGATCGCACTGAAGAGGCCGGAGAAGCCGCCCAACTCTATCAGCACCAGACCGCAGACCAGCACCGAGGCAATGATCATCATCAGCGCCTGCAGGCTGTCCGTCCACACCACCGAGCGTATACCGGCCACATAGGAGAAGATGATGGCCAGCACGGTGGAAATGACCACACCCCACAGGAAGGGAATGCCGCCGCCGGTCATGCCCGACAACAGGTATCCCACGCCCGAAAGCTGAACGGCCGAATAGGGGATGAGGAAGACGAGGCTGACGAGACCGGCAGCAACGGCCACCCACCGGCTGCCATAGCGCGTGCCCAGCATTTCATACGGCGTCACGAAGCCATATTTCTTGCCCACGGCCCAGAAGCGCGGGCCGAAGATGGCGACCAGCGACACCCCGGCGAAATAGACGATCTCGAAGCCGAGCGCGCCGACGCCGCCCTTGAAGGTGAGACCGGCGAGGCCGATCATCATGAAGGCCGAATAGGTCGTGGCCGAATAGCTCAGGGCCGACAGCACGCCGCCCATGGAGCGCCCGCCGATGAAATACTCGGACATGCTGGCCGACTCGCCCGAGCGCGAGATATAGGCCACGGCGAAGGAGGCGAGGACGTAGATCACCAGTCCACAGACGACAAGGGAAACACTCATGCCTCGTCCTCCTCGAAGCTGGCGGTCGCCAGAATGTTGAGGACGATAACGGCCACACCTGCCGCACACCAGAACAGAAAGGAGCCATACCATTCCGCCACGTTGGTGAGCAGCGTATAGGGTATGGCGTAGCAGGCGAGGACGACCACGCCTATCAGATATAGAGCAGCTTTCGACATGTTGTGACTTCCCTCTAGAGATTGATCGGTTGTTTCTGTCCGCCTTTTATCCAGCGGTTTGAACGGGAGTTGCGCGGAGCCCAGAGTTCTCCGGCCGTCCGCCGGAGAGCATCAGTGACAGGCTCAGCGCCCGGAAGGTTGAAGACCGGTGAGCCAGCGCTCGATATCTGCCGCATCCGTCACATCGGCATATTTCTGGTCCATGTCATAGAGATTGGCATCATGCGGGGCGCGAGCACGGTCAGCGCAGCAATCCGCCGGAACCAGCACGTTGAAGCCGCACTGCACCGCATCCACCACGGAGGCGCGCACGCAGCCCGATGTAGTGGCGCCGGTGACGACTAGCGTATCCACACCCGCCCCAGTCAGCAGGCCGGCAAGTCCCGTGCCATGGAAGGCGGAGGCGCCCTTCTTGGTGATCACCGGGTCCTGCGGCTGAATGCCTGTTGCCGCATCAATCTCCACCAGTCGGCTGCCTTCCAGAAGCGCAGCCATGCCCGTTGCCTTGCGCAACCATGGCAGCAGGGCAATCTCGCCAGGATGATAGGCAATCGTGGTGTAGATAACCGGATAGCCCTTTGCGCGGGCCAGATCCGTCAGCCGACGGGTCGCGGCAATGGCCGTCGTCATGTCGGCCGCCGTCGGATAGATCGTGTCGGTGAAGCCATAGGAGAAGTCGACCACGACAATGGCCGGCCGTTGACCGCGGGGGACGGGCTGGCCGAAGCCTGCGGCCTGGTAGGTTTCTTGCTGCGACATGGTTTTCTCCCGCGTTTAAGGCTCTGCCGGTCAGGCCCTTGCCATCTGGATGTCCTTCACGACGATGTCGCCATCGATCACCACCGCCTCGTCGTCAAGGAAGAGCGAGCAGCCGCGCATTGGGATGTCGAGATGGCAGGCGGTGTCGTTTGGCCCACCGAGTTCGTTGTTCGGGCCGGTGGAGAACATGACATTGCCGTAGAAGCTGCGCGGTTCCATGCCCATGCCGCCGGGGAAGGCACCGGGTACCAGATTGTGCCACTTCGCGTTCGGATTCATGCCCCAGCCGACATGGCTCATGCCCATGCCGCGCGGATCGTTGAAGGCCGCCATGTAGGACTTCACCAGCTCCGCATCGAGGCCGCCGCGGATGTCGGTCACCCAGCCCTTCTCGATAGTGTAGATGATCGGTTCGCGGACATAGATGTTCTGCGGCAGGAGGATGTCACCGGTCGCGACGACGATCTGGCCGTCAACGCCGTCGTCGTCACCGCCGGTGAAGACGAAGCCGGAGGGCCAATGGTCCCATCGGCCCGGCTCGTCCGTGCAGGCATATTCGGTCACGGTCGGATAGGTGTTGAGCTTGTAGGTGACATCGGTTCCATGCGGCGAGGTGATGCGCATGACCTTGGCCTTGGCGAGCATCTCGCCGGCAATCTCGACCTTCTCCCGGATCTCCTTCGTCGGCAACATGCGCGCGAGCAGTTCCGGCGGCTCGACGGCGGTCAGGATGCGGGTTCCGGCCGCCTGGATCGCCATCTGCTCCGGCGAGAAGAGAAGGAATATGCAGTCGATCAGCATGTCGCAGGCCTTCAGGGCCTCGACCGCGTCCGGCATGGCAGCAAGACCGGTAACGCCGACGTTCCAGCCGCCGACCGGAAGCGGCGCAGGCAGACGCATGTGATACATGCTGGCGCCGAGACGCTGGCCCGCCGCCATGAAGGCGTCGGCATAGTCCAGGCGATCATTGCCCTGGGTGAGTACAATCAGTTTCTCGCCTTCGCGAACACCAGACATCTTCAGCTGGTGCAGGCAGATTTCGGTAAAGCTCGCGTGGTCCATGGCTCGGTGCCTTTCAGTTCGTCGGGCGGATGGGATGGAAATCGAGGGTAGCGGAGAGGAACCCCTCAAGGTCGTCCCAGGGGATCATGTGGCCAGCTTTTTCGACAATCCGCACCTCGATGTCTGGCTTCAGTCGGCGGATTTCATCGATGTCGGATACGCCAATCACCGTCGCGCCACCCGCGACGACGAGGCGCGCCGGCGTCGTAACCTGGGCGATATCGGCATGGATGTCGTCGACGTGAAAACCGTCAAAGGCGGTGCGGATCGCATCCATCTGGCAGGTATGCAACCACTCTGCGCGCAAGTCGTTCTGCTCATCGGTCCAGGTCGGACAGAAGCGGCGCATGTCTGCACCTGAACAGCCTTTCTGTGCCATGAGGATGGAATCTTCGTACCAGGCCCACGCGGCGGGATAAGGCCGCCGCCCGGGTCCCGACACCGGAGGATCGACGAGTATCAGCCCGGAGAAGCTTTCGGGCGCCATGCGTGCGGCACGGATAGCGGTGCGTGCACCCATGGAGTGGCCGAGGACGACCGGTGCTCCAAGACCCGCAGCCGTGACCAGAGCGATGACATCCGCCGCCATGGCGTCAAGCGAGTAATCGAGGTCGCCGGCCTGGCTCAGGCCACGGCCACGTACATCCAGCACATGCACGTCATAGGACCGCGCCAGCCGTTCGGCGACGAAACCCCAGGTGATTGCCGGCGACGTGATGCCCGGCACCAGCAGCATGGCCGGACCATCGCCGGCAAAATGCAACAGGTGATGGCGGATGCCGTTAGCTTGGATATTGTATCCACGGACCATGGGGGTCTCCTCAATAGGCGCCAGAGAGCAGCGTGCCGCCGCCTGGAACGCGGGTGTCGAGCTTCAGCGCCTTCAGCATCTGCCAGGTGGTTGCGATCGCTGCGGTCACGACGGGCTTTCCTGTGACCGCTTCGGCCATCGGCACGGCCGGCAGCGAAGGCATTTGAACGCAGGCCGAGAGCACGACCGCATCGACGTCATCGGTCTTCATGCCACGAACGATATCCGGCAGCTTCATCGGGTCATGAGCAGCCACGGCAAGATTGTCGGGGATTTCCAGTGCGCGCCAGTCCGCAACCTCGATTCCTTCGTTGCGGATATAAGCGACGACCAGTTCGGTGAGCGGCTTCATGTAAGGGGCAACCAGTGCTACGCGCCTGGCGCCGATCGCCTTCAGTCCCTCGACGAGGGCACCGGCAGAGGTGACGACAGGCGCCGGATTGCCATTGGTGACGGTCACGCCCTGCAGGCGCGACTGGCTCTGACAATGGTAGCCGAGGCCCATCGCCATGATCGCGACCAGACAGGCATATCCCATGACCTCGACACGAGCATCGGAAAGCTCCAGCGCGCAGCGGTCGCTGTCGGCGTCCATGGCGGCCAGTTCCTCTTTGGTGACATGCTTCATGCGCATGCGAGAGGAATGGAAGGTAAAGCGCTCGGGCGAGACCTGCTCGCGAAACCGGAGCAGCGCGGGGATCTCGGTTTCCATCGTGATGTTCGAACTGGGCACGATGAGGCCAATGCGGTGGCTTCCCATGGGGGCTCCTTCAATCTGATCTGGAGACATTAATTATTCAAATGAATAATTTCAAGCACAATTTTTCCGCAGAGCTAAATTCTGTGCAAACACTAGAGGGGAGCGCGCAGGCCGGCGGCCAGGAAGCGAACGAGCTGGTCCAGCATTTCATCCTTGCCTAAAGAGGTGAGATGCCCTTCAGTCAGGTCGCCAATGCGTCCAAGATCGTTCAGCATGAAGAGATATGCGCCGACCAGAAAGGCCATGCGCACACTGATGATGTCCTTCGGGAGGTGGGGCAGCACCTCTGAAAGCGTGGCAATGTAGCGCTTGACGGAAGCGTCGTAGACTTCGCGGCGTAAACGCAGGGCGTGCTCCTCCGGCTCAGCATGCAGTCGCGCCTGCATGGCGACAAAGGCCGCTCCGTTGGCACTTGAGTATTTCATGTCCCACTGCGGCTTGAGATAGGCGTAGACAATCTCTTCCACGCTCGGATTCTTGTTTCTCTCCAGCAGTCGGTCGAGATTGACATGTCGGTGACCGGCCAGAACGCCACCGCGCCGTCGGAAGCACTCATCGAAGAGTTCAGCCTTCGAGCCGAAATAATAACGGATGAGCCCCTGGTTGACGCCGGCGCGGGCGGCGATGTCCCGCAAATTGGCACCCTCGAACCCGGCCTCGGCAAATGAAAGTTCCGCATGGTCGAGGATGCGGTCGCGCAGATCTGCCGCATCGCTGGAACCATCTGCTTTCGATGGCCTTCCGACACCTCGCGTTCTTGCTCTGCTCTTTGTTTCCTTTTCGACCACGCTCTACCTCAACATCAACCAGTGGCGGATCGGGGTAATCCGTCACCTTTTACTCAGATGGATAATAATCTACGTCAAGCGCTTGAGGAGTTTCAGGAACTGTTCCTGCTCGCCCGGCGTCAAAGGAGCAAGTGTCGTCTGGCTGATTTTGTGCATTTCCGGCAGCACCGAATCGAGCAGCCTGCGACCGGCATCCGTAATGAACAGCGTATAGCGCCTCCGATCTTCTCTATCCTTCTCGACATGGATTAGTTCCCGCAACAGGAGACGTTCAACGACGCCCTTTGTGGTTGCCGCATCCATGCCCACCAGGCGCCCGAGCGCATTTTGCGAAATGGGCTCGGATGCTTCGCGAAGCCTGTAGAGCGTGGAAAATTGCGGCGGGGTCAGCCCGCCTGTCATCTTCTCGGTGAATAGAGCCATGTGTCGCTGGTACGCAAGTCGCAGCAAGAAGCCAACCTGGTCATCGAGAATGTAGTGGTCGGTCCGCTCGGTCATAGCTCATTCCTGGCATGTTCTCAGGACTGAACTGCAACACGCATTCGGTGTGCGTCAAGAAAAGAATGGTTCGCCCGAGCCAATTGATCCCCCATCTGCAGGGAAAGATGCGTGCTTAAAAATCCTGCAGAATCAAAACCTGCCTCGCTTTCGCGCAAAAAAATCAAACTCCAGGCTCAAATTCATTTGCCTACAAACAAATTTTCTGCTGAATTCCTGACAAGGGTCAAGAAAAAACCCAGAGGGAATCATGACGAACACGCTTGAGCTGACCGTGAATGGGTCAGTATGCCTTGTGTCCGATCCAGGTGAGCGGACTTTGCTCGACGTCATGCGCGACGTGCTCGGCCTTAAGGGCGCCAAATACGGATGCGGCATGGCGCAATGCGGCGCCTGCACCGTGCTCGTCGACGGCAATCCCGCCAGGGCTTGCGTCCTCCGGGCAAAACGGGTGACCGGGCGAGCGATCACGACGCTCGAAGGCCTCGCCGATCCGGACACGGGCCGCCTGTCCCCGGTGCAACAAGCCTTCCTCGAGTGCGAGGGCGCGCAATGCGGCTATTGTCTGAACGGCATGGTGATGAGCGCGACGGCTCTCCTCGACCGCAATCCCGCGCCATCGCGCGAGGAAATCCGCATCGCACTCAGCCACAACCTCTGTCGCTGCGGAACGCATCTGGAAATCATAGCTTCGGTCGAGCGGGCCGTCGAACTCTTGCGGGAGGGGCGGCATGACTGATGACATGCAGCAACCCGGAAGCTTGATCGTCGAGGAGACGCGTCCTGCGGGGCCTGCGATCTTCCTCAGGCTCGACCAGGAGGGTATCGCAACCGGCTACAACGGTCATGTCGATCTCGGCACGGGAATCGAGACCGCACTCGCCCAGATCGTTGCGGAAGAGCTCGACCTGCCTCTCTCGGCCGTGCGCATGGTACTCGGCGACACCGCGCTTACGCCGGACCAGGGGCCAACCATCGCCTCGGAGACGATCCAGGTCGCGGCGGTTCCTCTGCGACTGGCTGCAGCCCAGGCGCGTCGGTTTCTCGTCTCGGAGGCCGCGCGGCGCTTCAATGGGCCGATGACCGAGATGGCGACGGTCGAGGGTGTCGTTCGCTGGGCCGACAGGGCCTGCACCTATGCGGAACTGATCGCCGGCGAGACCATCAGGCTCGAACTCGATCCCGCGACCCCAGTCAAGGACCCTGCGGAGTACCGGGTGGTCGGCCAGAAGACCGGCCGCCGAGACCTCACCGACAAGCTCCGAGGTATGCATACCTACATACAGGACGTCGATGTCGCCGGCATGCTGCATGGCCATGTGGTACGCCCACCCTATTCGGGGCGAGACAGCGGCGCCTTCATCGGTCACAGCCTTCTCGGTTACGACGAAACCGCCGTGCAGAACATGCCGGGTTTCGTCCAGATCGTTCGTGAGGGCGACTTCCTTGGTGTCGTCGCCATGCGGGCCGATCAGGCCAGGGCGATCGCCGAGGCCCTGCCGACACAATGGCAGATGCCACCCGAGATCCCGGACCTCTCCGATCTGCGCCGAAGCCTCAAGGATCACCCCTCGACCCCGCGCAGCCTCGACCGGTCGGGCGACTTTGCCCGGGCGATCGACGACTGCGACGTCGCCCGGCAGCGCACTTATGTCTGGCCCTATCACGAGCACGGCTCGATCGGCCCATCCTGCGCCGTCGCCGACTGGAACGATGGCGCACCGATCGTCTGGTCGGGCACGCAGAACCCGCACATGCTGCGCGGCGATCTCGCCGTGCTCACGGGGCTGCCGGCCGAGGCGATCGAGATCCGCCGCCACCAAGCGGCCGGCTGCTACGGACGCAACTGCGCCGACGATGTGTGTGGCGATGCGCTGATCCTTTCCCGGGCTGTCGGCCAACCGGTCCGGGTTCAGTTGACCCGTGCCCAGGAACACCTGTGGGAACCCAAGGGTGCCGCCCAACTTATGGAAGTGCAGGGAGGCATCAAGGACGGCGACCTGCATGCCTATGCGATCGACACCTGGTATCCCTCGAACCGGGGGCCGAACCTCGCGCTTCTGCTGACCGGCCGGGTCAGCCCGGAACCCCGGGTCTCCGATATGGGCGACCGAACGATCATTCCTCCCTATCGGGTGCCGCACAAACGGATCACGGTGCACGACATGGCGCCGATCGTCCGGGCCGCCTGGATGCGCGGCGTTTCGGCGCTTCCCAATACCTTCGCACACGAAAGCTTCATCGACGAGATGGCATATGAGGCAGGCGAGGACCCGGTCGCCTTTCGTCTGCGCCATCTCGACAATCCGCGTGAGGCGGACCTCGTCCGCCGCACGGCGGCGCATGCCGGCTGGGAGGAGCGAAACGGCCCGAGGCTTCGACGCGAGGGGCGTATGGCCTTCGGCCAGGGTTTCGCCTTCGCCACCTATGTGCACGGCACTTTTCCGGGAACGGCGGCGGCATCGGCGGCCTGGGTGGTGGACGTCGCCGTCGATACCGAGACCGGCGAGGTGACCCTGTCGCGGGTGGTGATCGGCCAGGACCAGGGTCTGGTAATCAATCCCGACGGCGTGCGCCAGCAGATCCACGGCAATGCGATCCAGACGGCGAGCCGCGTGCTCACCGAAGAGGTCACCTTCAGCGAGATCGCGCCCCTCCCGCAGAGCTGGGCGACCTATCCAATCCAGACTTTCCCGGCCGTGCCCGAGATCGAAACCATGCTCATCGAACGCCCGGGCGATCCACCGCTCGGGGTAGGAGAGAGCGCCGCCGTGCCGAGTGCCGCGGCGATCGCCAACGCCATCTTTGACGCGACAGGTGTGCGGATGCGCGAGGTTCCCTTCACGCCGGAACGGGTTCGGGCCGGCCTGATCGCGAGCGGCGCCCGGATGCTGGTGGCCGGACCCGACGCGCGCGATCGTAAGCCGAAGGCGACTGCGTTCAAGCGGCTCCTTGGCTATGGCAGCCTGCTCGGCGGCCTGCTGACGCTCGGAGCCGTATCCCTGCCGCTGCATCGCGCAATCGCGCCGGCGGCGGCGCCCTCGGCCGACACCTTCTCGCAGGTCACGCTCGACAGGGGGCGACAGGTGTTCGCACTCGGCAACTGCGCGACCTGCCATACGGCGGTGGGTGGCATGGCGAATGCAGGCGGACGGGCGATCGAGACCCCCTTCGGCACGATCTGGAGCACCAATCTCACGCCGGATCCGGAGACAGGGCTCGGCCGATGGAGTTTTGAGGCCTTCGAGCGGGCCATGCGGCAGGGTATCAGCCGTGACGGGCACAATCTCTATCCCGCATTCCCTTATACCTCGTTCGCGAAGATCAGCGGCGAGGACATGCTGGCGCTCTATGCCTATCTTCAGACGCTGACGCCCGTCCGACAGGAGGCACCGAAGGCGCAGATGATCGCGCCCACGCATCTTAGACCGGCGCTGGCCGCCTGGAACCTCCTCTACCACGATGCCCGGCCCCTTGAAGCAAATCCGGTGCAAGACGATGTCTGGAACCGGGGCAAGTATCTCGTCGAAGCCGCCGGGCATTGCTCGGCCTGCCACGCGCCGCGCAATGCCGCCGGGGCGGAGATGAAACAGCTGACCGGCACCATGATCAAGGGCTGGTATGCGCCGGCACTCGAGGGTGCCGAGGCCAGCGGGCGCGGATGGACGGAGGCCTCGCTCTTCGCCTATCTGCGGCACGGCCATTCGGACACCGCGACGGCCTCGGGTCCTATGGCGGAAATCGCCGCCGGTCTTACGGCGCTGCCAGACGACGACATCCGCGCCATGGCTCGCTATCTCGCATCCGGCATCGATAGCCCTACAACGGCACGAAGTGTGGCGGCCACGGTACGCCCCGTGCCTCAATCCGACAGAGCGAGCCGGATCTACGAGGCGGCCTGCGGCGTCTGCCACGAGCCTGCGATCGACGGTACGGTGACGGCGGCGCGGACATCGCTTTCGCAATCGGCGGTGCTGCGCGCGCCGGTTCCTGATGCACTCTACACGGTGCTTGACGAGGGGCTGACGGCGCCGGACGGGCTCGATCTCAGGGACATGCCGTCGTTCAAGACAGAATTCAGCGCCGGCGACCGGCAAGCGCTGGCTCGCTATCTGCGCCAACGCTTCGCCCCCGACCTTCCGCCCTGGTGACAGCGACCGCATCTGGCGCGTGCCCGGTAGGCGCAGCCATGTCCATAATTATTTGCAGACAAACAGTTCTCAGAAAGGAGACAGGATGAGTACTTCCATCGAGACAGTCGAAATCGCGGTGATCGGTGCCGGCCTTGGCGGAGCTGCGGCGGCGGCATTGCTGTCGCAGGCCGGGTTCGACGTGCATTCCTTCGAGCAAGCCCCGGCCTTCTCCCGTATCGGGGCTGGCATCCATCTCGGCCCTAACGTTATGAAGATCTTCCGGAAGATCGGGCTGGAAAAGCGACTGGAGGAAATCGGTGCGCATCCCGACTTCTGGTTCTCGCGCGATGGCAACACCGGCGAATACTTCTCGCGCATCCAGCTCGGCGATTATGCCCGCCGGGAATACGGGGCATCCTATGTCACCATCCATCGGGGTGACATGCACGCCGAACAGATTGCTGCTCTTGACAAGGACCGCGTTCACTTCGCGCACCGCCTGGTTGGCATTGAGGAGCGCGACCGGGATGTTCTGCTGACCTTCGACAACGGACGCCGAATTGCGGCAACCTTGGTTGTCGGAGCCGATGGCATCAACTCGATGATCCGCGAAATGCTGCTGGGACCTGAAAAACCACGCTTCTCAGGTTGGGTCGGGCACCGCGCTATCCTCAACATGGACAAGTTGCGCGCGTCGGGTCTGGAATTCGAAACCTGTGTCAAATGGTGGTGGGAAGCCTCTCGACACATCATGGCCTATGCCACGAAAGGCAACGGTCAGGAATACTATTATGTGACCGGAGTACCGGTGGATGGTTGGGAGCACGATGCGAGCTTCGTCGACAGCTCCCGCGAGGAGATGGAAGCCATTTTCGGAGGATCGCATCCCGTAGTCCAGGCGCTGATCGACGCCACGGAAACGGTGACGAAGTGGCCATTCTGGAACCGGGATCCGCTGAACCTGTGGAGCCGAGGCCGGCTGGTCATGCTCGGCGATGCCTGCCACCCGATGCGCCCGCACATGGCACAGGGCGCCTGCATGGCGATCGAGGATGCTGCGATCCTTACACGCTGCCTGGAAGAGAGCGGTGTTGCCGGCTATACCGACGCGTTCTCGGTCTACGAAGCGACCCGGCGCGAACGCGCGACCAAGGTGCAGACGATCTCGAACGCCAATACTTGGCTGAAGCAGCCGGAGGACCCGGCCTGGGTCTATGCTTACGACGCTTGGACGGCACCGCTAGGCTGACCGGCAAGCTTGCCAGCGCGCAGGCCCGCTCGGCACCAGCTGACCGGCGCTCGGGCCTCGGCCCGGCGTCAGACCCCAGCCATGTGCTCGACCTTGCCTTCGACGACCTGCTGTATGCGTGGTGCGTCCGGTGCCTCGATCTGGCGGATCAGGCCCTCGACAAGGCTGCGCCCGATCGCGACCATGTCGACGACATGGGCGATCAGGGGAACGGAGAGATAGCGGCACATATGGGTGCTATCGCGCACCACGATGTGGAAGTCGCGGCCGACGACCAGCCCCTTGCGGCGGGTGGCCCCAAGGGCGCCAAGCAGTCCCAGCTCGTTGGCGCAGACGAGGCCGGTCGGCGGATCGGGCATGTCCAGCAACCGGGAAATCCAGCCTTCGCTGGCTTCCATGGTGAAATCCTCTTGGCCGATCATCTGCGGATCGATCGCCTTGCCCGCCGCATCCATTGCCTTCGTGTAGCCCGCGAGACGGGCCGCACTGTATTGGTCATCGCGGGTGAGCAGCTGCAGCGCAATGCGGCGGCATCCCTTGTCGAGCAGCATGCGTGTCGCATCGAAGGCTATTCCCTCATTGTCGACGTCGACGAAGGCATAGTCGAGCGCGCTGCCGGTGCGACCGAAGGCGATAAAGGGGATGCCGCGCTCGAGAAGGTAGGGGATGCGCGGATCGTTGGAAACCATACGCGTGATGACGATCCCGTCCGCCCCGCCTAGCTGGATCAGGCGGGCAAGGTTTTCCTGCGGATCCTCTTCCGGCGTAGTCGAATAGACCGACAGGCTGTAACCGCTTTCCCGCGCGGCGAGCGTCATGCCCTCGATCAGAGGCAGCTTGGCAATGTCAGAGAGGTAGTCGCGGGTTTCCATCGGCAGGATGGCGGTCAGCGTTCGCGTGAGACCCGTGCGCAAGGCCCGACCATGCAGGTTTGGCACGTAACCGGCGGCATTCGCAGCCGCCTTCACTCGCTCGATGGTGTCCGGATGGACCTCGGGACCATCTTTGAGCGCTCTCGAAACCGTGGTCACTGACAGGCCCAGTTCAGTCGCGATCTGCCTCAAATTGGGTCTGGAATTCAATGCCATGCTCGCGGTTTGCCCTGTTTGTTTCGACAATGGGACACAGTGCCCTTTCCTCCAGCGGATTGGAAGTGGGCAGTTTCGCTCTGCAAGATTCTGCTTGACGAAATGCAAATATCTCGCAATCGTAACGTTACGATTTAGAAAAATGGGTCGTTAAGGCCAAAAATCGTCATTCGAGGGTGAACAAAGGAGACTGACCCATGATTCGTATTCTAGGCCTTTCCGTGGCCGCAATCGCGATCGCTGCCGCCAGCCCGCTGGCCGCACAGACACTGACCATCACGACGGCCGGCGGCGACTACGGCGCTGCCATGAAAGAGGCCATGTGGGGACCCGCTGCGACCGAACTCGGCATTGAGGTGCGCGAGGAAACCCAGAGCGACGGCTTCGCCGCCCTCAAGATGCAAGTGACCTCCGGTGCGGTGACTACCGATGTCATCCATCTGGGATCGCCCGAAGGTGCTCAGGCTGCCGCCCAAGGCCTGCTTGAGCCGCTCGACTATTCGATTATCGATCCGAAATCGCTGCCGGCCGGCGCGGAATCGGCCTACTGCTACCCCTTCAGTTCCTATGGCACCGTCATGGCTTGGAACACCAAGACGATCGGTGACAAACCCCCGGCAAACTGGGCCGAGTTCTGGGACGTGAAGGCCTTCTCTGGCACACGTGCGCTACGCGCCAATGCCCAGGATCTGATCGAAATCGCGCTGCTGTCGGAAGGTGTCGCCCCGAGCGAGGTCTATACCGTACTCGACAGCCCCGAGGGCCTGAAGCGCGCCATCGACCGGTTGGCAGTCCTCAAGCCGAATGTCTCGGTCTGGTGGACCTCGGGTGCGCAGTCGGCGCAGATCCTGAAGGACGGCGAAGCGGACCTCGTCGTTACCTGGAACGGCCGGGCGGAAAGCGTCAAGGCAGATGGCGGCGCCGCAAACTACAGCTTTAAGGGCTCGGTGATCGGCACGGACTGCCTTGCAGTGCCGAAGGGCTCCGCGAACAAGGACGCCGCGATGAAGCTTATCGCTGCCATGACCAAGCCGGAGCGTGGTGCCAAGCTCACCGACTACATTGCCTACGGCCCGGTGAACCCCAAAGCATATGAAGGCGGCTTGATCCCGGCAGAACGGTTGCAGCTCCTGGCGACTGCGCCCGGTAATGTCGAAACCTCGGTCTTTTCCAAAGCCGACTGGTGGGTGAAGAACGGCGCTGCGGCCCAGGCCGCCTTCGACGAGATGATGAACCGATGACGCATCCGGGAGCCGCTTTCACCATGGCCATCACCTCGCTTCCCATCACCATCGATCGCGTCCGGAAATCCTTCGGCACCTATGTGGCGCTGAATGACGTCTCCCTGGAGATCGCCGCGGGCGAATTCCTGACTCTGCTCGGGCCCTCGGGCTCCGGCAAGACGACGCTATTGATGGCGCTTGCGGGTTTTGTCCGTCCCGATAGCGGCTCCCTCGTCATCGGCGGCCGGGATGTCACCCGGCTGTCGCCCGACAAGCGGGACATCGGCATCGTGTTCCAGAACTACGCACTGTTTCCGCATATGAGTGTGATCGCAAACGTCGAGTACCCGCTGATCCTGCGCAAGGTACCGAAGGCGGAGGCCCGTACGCGGGCGCTCGCCGCCCTGGCACGGGTGAAGCTCGAGGGTTACTGCGACCGAAACATTGCCGCCCTCTCCGGCGGGCAGCGGCAGCGCGTCGCACTCGCCCGCGCGATCGTCTTTGAGCCGCGTGTCATGCTGATGGACGAGCCGCTTTCGGCGCTCGACAAGAACCTGCGCGAACACATGCAGTTCGAGATCCGGCGTCTGCATGACGATCTCGGCATCACCACCATTTACGTCACCCACGACCAGCGCGAGGCGCTGACCATGTCGGACAGGATCGCCGTCATGGATGCCGGCGAGATCCAGCAGATCGCCACCCCCTCGGAGATCTACCATCGTCCGAATACGCGCTTCGTTGCGGAGTTCATGGGCGAGGCGAACATCCTGCCGGCCGATCTGCTGAGACGTGACGGCGGCGAGACGATCCTGGGGATGGCGATGATCCGCGCCGAGAGCTTTCACCTCGACCCCGCCGAAATCGCCGGGAGCAAGGTAGCCGTGACCGGCACCCTCACTGGCAAGGCTTTCCGCGGCGAGAACTGGCTCCTCAACCTGAAGACGGCGAGCGGCGGCGACGTAATGCTGAGCGTGCCGGCGACCCGCTCGGCCGGTTGCGCCGAGTTCCAGCCCGGCCAGGAACTCACCGCATTTGCTGCGACGGCGCATGTGCACAGCCTGCCGGAAGGCACCGCCCCATGAGTGCCGAGGCCTATCTAAAGGATGCCCGGCGTGAACGGCGCTTCTACCTGTCGCTGGCGCTGCCGGCACTCGTTCTGGTGGGGCTAGCAGCCCTACTTCCGGTCGCCTGGATCCTACGGCAGTCCTTCCTCGACCTCGGTGGAAACTTCACCACGGCCAATTACGGAAAGATCCTGTCCAGCGGGCTCACCTGGTCGGCACTCGGCACGACGCTCGCGCTGTCGGGGACGACGCTTGTTCTGTGCATGATCCTCGGCATACCGCTGGCGCTCACGCTCGCAAGCACCAGCACCCGGATCGCCAATCGGGTGCTGATCCTGATTATGCTGCCGCTCTGGACCTCGATACTGGTTCGGACCTATGGTTGGCTGGTCCTCTTGCGCAAGGACGGTCTGGTGAATTCGGCGCTGCAGAGCCTTGGCCTCACTGAGGCCCCGCTGCCCCTCGTCTACAATTTCAACGGCACCCTGATCGGCATGGTACACTACATGCTGCCGCTCTTCGTGCTGCCGGTCTATGCTGCCATGCGCGACATCGACTGCAATATCATCCGGGCTGCGGCCAGCATGGGTGCAAGCCTCTGGCACTGCGTACGCACGGTCATCCTGCCGCTCTCGGCCGGTGGCATCCTGTCGGGCTCGACGATCGTCTTCATTTACACGCTCGGCTTTTTCATCACGCCGGCGGTGCTGGGCGGCGGCAAGGTCAATCCGATCTCGATCCGCATCGACCGCACGCTTTCGACCTTCCAGGACTGGGGTTCGGCGAGCGCGCTCGGCGTGCTGCTCCTCGTCCTGGTGCTCCTGACCGGCGCCATGCTGTTTGCCGTGCGCTGGTTCCTCAACCGGGGGACGCGCAATGCTTGATGCCTATCAGGACAATCGGCTCAGCAAGATTTTTCTCTGGGGCTTCTCCGCCCTGGTCCTGCTCTTCCTGATGCTGCCCACGCTCATTGTGTTGCCTCTGTCGTTCTCCGCATCGGATCTGCTTGAATTTCCGCCCCGGGAATGGTCGCTGCGTTGGTACGAGACCTTCTTCACCTCTACCGCCTGGATGGCGGCACTGCGTATCAGCCTGATCCTCGGCGTGCTGACGGCGGCAATCGCCGTACCGGTGAGCTTCCTTGCCTGCTTCGCACTCAATCGGCTCGGAGGGCGGACAGCCGCCAGCGTCTATGCGCTGCTGCTCTCGCCATCTGTGACGCCCGGCATTCTGCTCGCAATTGGGCTGTTCTTCGTGCTGGCGAAGCTGGGTCTCGTCGGCACGCTGACCGGGGTGCTGGCCGGGCATGTGGTCCTCGCCATTCCGGTCGCGGTCATCGTGCTCTATCCCGCGCTCAACCGTTTCGACTGGGCCCAGGCGCAGGCCGCGCGCAGTCTCGGCGCGAGCTGGTTCCGGACCATGGGCGGCATCATCCTGCCGCAGCTCGGACTGAGCCTCACGACCGCCGCGCTCATGGCCTTCCTCACCTCGCTCGACGAGGCGGTCATCTCGATTTTCGTCGCTAACGGCCCGAGCAGCACGCTGCCGAAGCTGATGTTCATTTCGCTGCGCGACCAGATCGACCCGACGATTGCCGCCATTTCCACCCTTTGGACCGTGTTGATTTCCGGTGTGGTCCTCTTCTTCAATTTGCGCGACCGCGGCCAGACCGCGTGAAAGACATGACATGACGCAGGATGTTTCTCTCTCCCCCATTCCGAAGACCGGACTGGCGATCATCACCGGCTCGGCCAATTGGGGCCTGGCCTTTCCCGAGGATGTCGGCATGCCCGGCGTCAGGGTGCTCGCTCGCGACCTCGCCTTCGAAACGCCTTATGGCGTCTCGGAGAACTGGAAGCTTCTGGAATTCGACGCCAGCATCACCGCCGAAGGCAGGACCCGCCAGGCTCTGTGCATGTATTCGCACGGCAATCCACGCGACCACATCGACCATTCCTGCCACCGCCGGTCCTTCTGGGTTCTGATGGAATCGGGCGTCACCCATGTCGTCGCCTGCTCGACCGTCGGGGCGGTCAACAAGGCGATCCAGCCAGGCGACATGGTGGTCAATGCCGACATCATCGAACTCACCCAGACCCCCTATTCCCTGCTGCCGGGCCGCCAGCGCTTCGATTGCTCCGGCAAGCAGATCGTCTGCCCTCATTGTGCCGACATCCTGGCGGAGACGGCGCGTGCGATCTGGCCGCCCGCCTGCCGCGTGCACGGGATCGAACAGGGGCTCGTCGCCGCCCATGCCTACGGGCCGCGACTGACGAGCCCAGCCGAAGCATTGGCCTTCCGCTCGATGGGGGCCGACGTCATCAACCATTCGATCGCGCCGGAAGCGACGCTGTCGCGCGAAATCGGCGCCTGCTTCGTGCCCTGCGCCTTCGTGACCGCAGGCTTCAACGACTACATGGACCGCAGCCGGGGAAGCCTGCTACAGGAGGATGTCCTGCCGAGCCTGTCGATGCTGGCCTCCAGGGTTGCGCTAGAGACAGCTGCGCGAATTCCGAGCGACAGCGCATGTAGTTGCTCAAGCCTGAAGTCACCTCAGCCTGCTGAACGCTATGAGCGATACTGACCGCGGGCCGATTGTCATCGTCCCTGAAAGACCGCTATGCTCATTTTGAACGCGGAAATGAACGACGCCGGCTCTTTAAGGGCTTCGAACCCGCGGCACGTCCTTTCTTTCCGGATTTTCTGGAGCATTTCCGGCGAAAACGGAATCGCCTCCAATGCTCTATCTCTTTGGTTTCGCGCAATTCCGGAGCGCCTTCTGGAACCTGCTGCTCGGTTGACTTAGTCCCGTTCGCATCCGACACTTCCAGTTTGCACCAGAGATTCAGATTCATCGCGCTTTGGTAAGCGCCAAAGAGTCGGCATCAGGAAGACGCCGTATTATCTATTCGCGAAATAATACGGCGTTCGGCCAAACTCAATTGCACAAAGAGCGGGCCTCTACATCCTCCTGAAACCGTGGTCGCTATTGTCTTCGTTGCATCCTATGGCGGAACCATCTCATGCTGACGTTATGCAGCAGCGATCTTAACCGGAGGCGTCTTTCGAGCATTCGGGGGCAGAGAAAGAATATATCCGGTATTGTTTTCTGGGATTAGGCGCGCGACTGGCGATAGGCTCTCCAGCCCCCGAAATGCGTGATGTCCTCAGCGCGTTGGAGCGCGTAAGGCTCGCAGAGGAAGCCGGATACCTGGCTGCCATCGTCGAGTGTCACTTTGCCGATGCCGAGTGGCGCCGGGATATTTTGAACGAAGCGCCCAAAAGTTGCAGGCGTGACCTTCCAGACTTCGACCTCCAGGCCGGGACCTGCGAAACCGGGTTCGCGGATCAGGCCCGGTTTCGGCGGCGTGGTGTTGGGCAGCACGAAAAGGCGGTAATCACCGGCCGTGCGGCAGACCTTCAGGAGTTTTCCACCCGAACCAGCCAGTTCGTGGTTGAGCGGCATGCCCGTCAGATGCGCGCCGACCACCATGATGGTGACGAGGCCGTGATCGGGTTCGGCAACCTTCGAGGCTTCCGGCAAGCTCACGGTCTTGTCCTTGCCCATGCCGGAGGCGCAAGCGCGGTGCATGGCGTCGGCAAAAGGTGCCAGCGCATCGTCCGAGAAGGACGGGCCGAAGAAGGTCACTCCACCAGGCAGGCCGTCCGAACCGAAACCGCCGGGCACGGCTATTGCCGCGTAGCCGAAGAGATTGGCGAAGTTGGTGTAGCGACCGAAATGGCTGTTCTTGACGATCGGGTCTGCGAGCATCGCCTCGACCGTATAGGTGGTCGGCGAGGTCGGTAGCATCAGCACATCGAGCTTTTCCCATTCGACAAGCGCCTTCTGGCGCAGATGCCCGAGCTTGTACTGGCCCTCGAAAGCCGCCACCGCATCGTAAGCCTTGGCACCTTCGATGATGGTGCGCACCGTCGGATCGAAATCACCGGCATTGGTGCCGATGAAATCCTTCACCGCCGCCAGACGTTCGGCCACCCAGGGGCCGTTGTAGAGCAGTTCGGCGGCCTGGCGGAACGGCGCATAGTCGAAGGGAACGATGGTCGCGCCAAGGGACTTCGCCCGCTCGACCGCCTGATCGTAGAGGGCTTCCACCGCCTTGTTGCCGAAGAATTCGCGCTCGGCCCCTTCGAGGATACCGATGCGAAGACCAGTGCCCGGCAGGGCGGCCGGGACGGCCTTACGGGAATAGGGATCGCCCGCGTCATAGCCGTCCATGACCTTGCGAATCGCGACGCCATCGCCGACGGTCGCGGCAAAGACCGTGACGACATCGACGCTGCGGCAGGCCGGCACGACACCAACATTCGGTACGAGGCCGGGTGTCGGCTTGATGCCGACGAGGTTGTTGAAGGCGGCGGGCACGCGGCCCGAACCGGCGGTATCCGTGCCCAGTGCAAAGCTTGCGAGGCCGGCCGCGACCGTGACGGCCGAGCCGGACGAGGAACCGCCGGAGACATAGGCCTTGTCGAAGACAGAGCGCGGGGCTCCATAGGGGGAGCGCGTACCGTTGAGGCCCGTGGCGAACTGGTCGAGATTGGTCTTGCCGATGACGAGGGCGCCAGCGGCCTTCAGTCTTGCAACGACCGTGGCGTCCTTCTCCGGCTGGTAGGCGAAGGCCGGGCAGGCTGCGGTGGTCGGCAGGCCGGCGACGTCGATATTGTCTTTCACCGCGAAGGGCACGCCCCAGAGCGGCAGACTGTTCGGCTCCGGCGCGCGCTCCATCAGGGCCTTTGCGGCTGCCCTCAAGTCATCGTCTGGCGTCTCTGTGATGAAGACCGCCGGATCGTCGGAGGCCTTGCGACGGGCGATCACCTCCTCGACGAGATCGAGCGGGGTGAGCCCACTGACATAGGCGGCCTTGAGCGAAGCGAGATCGAGAATAATCGGCAGCATTACAGATCCTCCAATACGACCAGGACATCGCCGGCCTTGACGTTGCGACCCGGCCCGGCACGCAGATCCCGGACTTTGCCGGCGGCATGGGCGGTGACGGTGATTTCCATTTTCATTGACTCTATGATGGCGAGCGTGTCGCCAGCCTGCACGGACTGACCTTCCTCGACCAGCAGTTTCCAGACATTACCGGGCACGGCACTTTCCACTCCGAAGCAGCCTTCGGGGATATCGCCGCCGAGGCTTGCCCCTGCGCCGTCATCGACCTGGAAGCTGTCGAGCCCCTCGTCCTTCCAGCGCTGTCGCTCTGCCTCGAAGGCCGCCTGCTGTCCCTGCTTGAAGGCGCCAATGCTTTCCACATTGCGGGCCATCTCCGCCTCGTAATCGGCGTAGGAGAAGGTGCCCTCCTCGATACGGATCGGGTAGCCGCCATGCGGGAAGGCGCCGCGCGCTTCCGTCAGTTCCTGATGGCTCACGGGGAAGAAGCGGATCCGGTCGAAGAAGTCGAGCAGCCAGGGCTTGTCCTTGGCAAACACATCCGTTTGCCGCCAGGTGTTCCACACCTGGATCGTACGGCCGAACAACTGGTAACCGCCCGGCCCTTCCATGCCGTAGACGCACATATAGGCGCCGCCAATGCCGACCGCATTCTCCGGCGTCCAGGTACGGGCGGGATTGTATTTCGTCGTCACCAGCCGGTGGCGCGGATCGATGGGGGTTGCCACCGGCGCGCCGAGATAGACGTCGCCGAGGCCCATCACGAGATAGGAGGCGTTGAAGATCGTGTCCTTCACCGCCTGCTCGTCGGGGAGCCCGTTGATGCGACGGATGAACTCGATGTTCGACGGGCACCAGGGCGCGTTGGGGCGCACGAGTTCCTGATACTTGCGCATGGCGAGTTCCGCATCCGGATCGTTCCAGGACAGGGGCAGCCAGACGGTCCGGCTCGGCACCTTGACGGCGGAGACCGGAGGCAGGCTTTTCTCGATCTCGGTAAGGGCAGCGAGGAGTTTCGAGCGCGACAGCGCGGTGCTGTCATAATGGATCTGCAGCGAGCGGATGCCGGGTGTCAGATCGATGAGGCCCTGAAGTCGTGCCTCCTTCACGGCCTGCATCAGCAGATGGATGCGCATGCGGATGCCGATGTCGAGCTGCATCGGACCGTATTCGACCAGCAGATTGTCATCCCCCTGGCGGCGGTAGACAACGGGGAGGCTGCCTGCCTCTGTCGTTCCGATCACCGCCGACCCGGCTGCTTCGGATACGCGCTTCACCGTCGGCCCCGCCAGCGGATCGCTTGCTCGGGCCACGGCATAAAACCGGATCTTATCCCCCGGCTTGAACTGACCCATCTTCCACTGCTCGTCGCGGGCGATGACCGCCGGGCAGACGAAGCCGCCGAGGCTTGGGCCGTCGGGGCCGAGGATGATCGGCATGTCGCCGGTAAAATCGATTGCACCGACGGCGTAGGCATTGTCATGCAGGTTGGAGGGGTGAAGCCCTGCCTCGCCTCCATCGGCGCGCGCCCATTTCGGCGCAGGCCCGATCAGCCGCACGCCGGTACGGGCCGAGTTGAAATGCACCTCATATTCTGTCGAGAAAAGTGTCTCGATATCCTCCTCAAGGAAGAAGTCGGGCGCGCCATGCGGACCGTAAAGCACGCCGACAGACCATTCGCGGGTCAGTTCCGCCGGCTGCGTTGCCGGCAGCACATCGGCCTGGCTCCGGCGCGCCAGCCGCAGCACATGGCCAGCACGCAAGGTGCCGGTGGCATTGCCGCCGAACTGGCCGAGGCCGAAGGTGGCGCGGGAACCCATGACCAAGGGCGCGTCAAAACCGCCTGATACCGCCAGATAGGCGCGCTGGCCGGCACCGCTGATGCTACCGATGGCCAGGGTCTGGCCGGCCTTGACCTGGACCGCCTGATTATGGGGCAGTTCGACACCGTCGAGCTTCATCGGCATCACCGCTCCGGCGAGCGCGATCGCGGTATCGGAGAAGAATTTCAGTATCGGCCCCGAGGCGGTTAGCTCCAGGGCCGCCGTATAATCATGATTGCCGACGAGACGGTTGGCATGGCGGAAGGAACGTTCGTCCATCGGGCCCGACGGCGGTACGCCGACATGCCAGAGACCCAGACGGCCCGGCAGTTCCTGCAGGCTCGATTGTGCGCCGGGGGCGATCACCTCGACGACATCCGGCACGAATTCGAAATCCTTCAAGGCCGTGGTCGCAACATCGCCGCTGCGGAACAGGCCCGAGGCGGCGATGGTCTTCAGGTATTCGAGATTGGTCTCGATGCCCGCAAGCGCGGTTTTTTCCAGCGCGGACGATAACGCCGCAATGGCTGCGGTACGATCCGCGCCCGAAACGATGACCTTGGCGAGCATGGGATCGTAAAAGGGCGTAACTTCGGTTCCGGTCTCCACCCAGCCGTCAACGCGGACGCCATCGGGAAAGACCACTTCCGTCAGCAGACCGGCACTCGGGAGGAAACCGGCATGGGGCATTTCGGCATAGACACGCGCCTCGATCGCAGTCCCCCTCGGTACGAGGTTTTCCTTGCCCGTCAGCACATCTTCGCCAGCCGCCTGACGGATCATCCATTCGACCAGATCTACACTGAAGACAACTTCCGTCACCGGATGCTCGACCTGCAGACGCGTGTTCACCTCGAGGAAATAGAATTCTTCGCGGGCGGGATCATAGATGAATTCGACGGTGCCGGCGGAGGCGTAAGCCACCTGCCGCCCGAGCGACACGGCGGCCGCATGCAGGCGCTGGCGCACCGCATCGGACAGCCCTGGGGCCGGCGTTTCTTCGATGACTTTCTGGTTCCGGCGCTGCAGGGAGCAGTCGCGTTCGCCGAGCGCGATCACCCTGCCCTTGCCGTCGCCGAAGATCTGCACCTCGACATGACGGGCCTGGGAAACGAAGCGTTCGAGATAGACGCGGGCGTCGCCGAAACTGGATTTTGCCGTGCGTTGAACGGTGTCGAAGGCTGCGGCAAGAGCCTCCACACTGTCGCAGAGTTGCATGCCGATACCGCCGCCGCCCGCCGTCGATTTCAGCATCACGGGATAGCCGATCTCTGCGGCCGCAGAGAGCGCCTCTTCCCGGTTGGCAAGCAGGCCGGAGCCCGGCAGCAGCGGCACGCCGCTCGCTTTCGCCAGCTCACGCGCGGTGTGCTTCAGGCCGAAGGCGGAGATATTCGCGGGCGTCGGGCCGATGAAGGTGATGCCTTCCTCCTTCAGCCGTTCGGCAAAGCCGATGTTCTCCGAAAGAAAACCATAGCCGGGATGCACGGCTTCGGCACCGGTCTGCCGGCAGGCGGCGATCACGGCATCGATGTTCAGGTAGCTTTCGCTGGCAGGCGCCGGTCCGAGGCGCACCGCCTCGTCCGCCATGAGCACGGCTTTCGAAAAGCGGTCGGCATCGGAATAGACCGCAACGCTCGCGATCCCCATCTTGCGCAGCGTCTTGATGACGCGCACGGCGATCTCGCCGCGATTGGCAATCAGAACCTTTTTGAACATCAGGCCGCCTCGTCGTCCCAGACGAGCACCCGGATCGGGGTGGGATCAAAGCCGTTGCAAGGGTTGTTGATCTGCGGGCAATTGGAGATGACGAGCAGCACGTCCATCTCCGCTTTCAGCTCGACATAGTCCCCGGGGGCGGAAATGCCGTCGACGATGGTCATTTCGCCGGAGGGTTCGATCGGCACGTTCATAAAGAAGTTGATGTTCGGCACGACGTCGCGCTTGCTCATGCCATGTTTGGAAACCTCGATGACAAAGTTATCGCGGCAGGCATGCAGGTATTTCGTGTAGTGGCCGAAGCGCACGGTATTGCTCTCGCAGGAGCAGGCGCCTGCGGAGGTGTCGTGCCGGCCACAGCTGTCGGCGGTCACCGTCAGCATCACCCGGCCTTCGTTGGAGATCACCTTTGTGCCGGTGGAGATATAGGCCGCGCCCTGCTCGCGCATGGTGTCCTGGCTGGAATAGCGCTCGGAGAAATCATGGGCATTGTAGAACAGCGTATCGACGGCCTGCTGGCCGTAGGTGTCCTCGATACGCACCACCTGGCCTTGTCTGATGAAGGTCGAGAAAGGCGCTTCGGCGGCGATGTAGTGGTCCTGCGCGGTATTGGAGAGCGTACGGGCGGGAGATGTCTGCTTAAAATTGGTCATGGTCGCCTCTCCTCTCACAGGGCCGCGGAGGTGTTGTTTTCAAAGCCACGCATGGCTTCGGCAGTCGCGGTTCGGCACAGGTCGTCGGCAGCCGGCTCGATGGCGGCGATCCGCGTGATACTGACTGGACTGGGCGCATAGACCGGGTTTGGGTCGAGTGGGTGCGGGCAATTGGAGAAGCCGACGATCATGTCCATCTCGGCACGCAGATCGACATAGTCGCCATTGGAAACGAGATTGGGTTTCCACTCGAATTTTCCATCGGCATCGACACGGACGGGTGCGAACAGGGCCAGCGCTGCCGGAACGTCGCGCTTGTCTAAGCCCGCCTTGGTGGCGATCAGCACGAAGTTGTCGCGGGTGTTGCGCAAAGCCGGACCATTCTGCCCGGCATATTTCTTCGCGTTGGAAGAGGCGGTCGATCCGCCCATCAGCACGTCATGCGCGCCGCAGCTGTCTTCCACGATGGAAAACATCACCTTGCCCATGTCGGAGAAGATCACCCGGCCTTTTCCGAGACCCGTCGTCCACTGCACCTTCACCGTATCGGGCAGGTTCATGCGCTCGCTGGGGTCAGCGACATTCCAGGCAACGACGGAAACGGTCGAGAAGCCTTCGTCGAGCGCCACGCGCAACACCTCGTTGGCCTTCACGCGCGTCCACCAGTACCAGCCGCCGGGCAGCTTTTCCTGATGAACGATCTGGCCGGCTTCAATGGACGGCGCAGGTTTCCCGCTCTTGCCCGGCAGTGTCTTGGGCGCAAATTCCAGCCCCTTTTTCTGATGTTCCTCGTAGCGCGCGCGGTTTGCGGCAATCTCTTCTGGTGAACGTCTGATATGCATGTTGATCTCCAGTGGTTCCGTTGGTCGGGTCGTCCCGGCTATTGACCCTTTGAGGAGACCGGGCCGTCCCGGTCGGGGCGAAAGATGGAAGGCACGCCCGCCCGTCTCGGCGGCCAGATGGCAATATCTTTGGTGATGGTCGCGCCATAACGCAGCTTCTCTTCCGGGCGGTCGCGCGGCCGCTCGAAGGCAACGACACGGGTGGCAAGCGTGAAGGCTTCACGCATGTCATGCGTCACCATCACCACGGTCATCGGCGCTTCGTGCCAGAGTTTTTTCATCAGCGTATGGATCTCGGCGCGGATGCCGGGGTCGAGCGCGCCGAAGGGCTCGTCCAGCAGTAGCACCTTGGGCCGCACGATCAGCGCCTGTGCCAGAGCCAAACGCTGCTGCATGCCGCCCGAAAGCTGGGCAGGATATTTGTTCTCGGCCCCCATCAGGCCAACCGCCGCGATCATCGCGCGGGCCTCTTCCTCCACCGCGCGACGTGCCGAACCGAACAGGCGACCAGCCACGCGGGAGGCTTTCAACTCCCTGCCAAACATGACATTGCCGAGCACGGTCAGATGCGGAAACACCGAGTAGCGCTGAAAGACGACGCCGCGATCCGGCCCCGGCTCCTTCGGCAGAGGCTCGCCATCCAGCAGTATCTTGCCCTTGGTCTGGGTTTCCTGCCCCAGCAGCATGCGCAGGAAGGTGGATTTGCCGCAGCCGGACGGACCGACGAGCGCGACGAAGGCGCGAGAGGCAATCTCGATGGAGACGTTCTCCAGCACGATCTGGTCGCCATACTCCTTCCAAACATTCTGGATCGAAAGGGCGCTCATTTGCCCTTCTCCAGTTCCGACCAGGGGAAGACGGCGATGCGCAGGCGATCGAGCAGGATGTCGGTCACGACGGCGAGCAGCGTGATCCAGATTACGTAAGGGAAGATCACGTCCATCGAGAGGTATCGCCGCACCAGAAAGATGCGGTAGCCGAGGCCGCTATCCGAGGAGATGGCTTCCGCCGCGATCAGGAACAGCCAGGCAGGGCCGAGTTGCAGGCGAAGCGTTGTGATCAGCCGCGGCAGGATCTGTGGCAGCACCACCCTCAAAGCAATCTGCCAGGAGGAGGCTGACAACGTTTCAGCCTTCACGATTATTTCGCGCGGCAGCGATATCGCCGTCAGTGCCAGATCACGGATCATGATCGGCGTCACGCCGATGGCAATCAGCGCAATCTTGGAGGTCTCGCCCAGCCCCATCACGATGAAGAGAATGGGGAGCAGCGCCAACGGAGGAACCATGGAAATGGCACCAACGAAGGGGGACAGGGCTGCCCGGGCGTAGGGGAGGATGCCGATCACGAGCCCCAGCAGGAGTGCGATCACGGTGGCGATGCCAAGCCCGGCAAAAAGTCGCCCGAGACTGGCCCAGGTATCCGACCAGAGCAGATAGTCGCCGGTTCTGACATCGGGGGTGAAAGCCATGCGGTCAATCGCTTCCCCGAGGGCAGCGAAGCCGGGCAGCAGCTTGTCGTTCGGGTTTTCGGCAAGTCGTTCCGCCGAGCCGATCATGTAGGCTGCAAGCACCAGCACGAAGGGCAAGAGCACGAGCGTCAGGCGCGCGCCATTTCCGGGATGAGCATTGATCCAGCGCATCGACCACTCCAGGATTTCAGGAAGGCGGGCGTCGTCCGGAAGACACCGTCAACCGGACGGCAGTGGCCTCAAAGCGCACCCTTGGCGGCGGCATCCATGTAGGTGGTGGTGAAACGGAACTTCACGTTTTCCTTGTCGCCGAGTACCGAGCCATCCGCCAGTTCGATGCCGATGACATCGGCAGACGGCGCGCCGCTTCCGAGCAGGCCCTTTTCAAAGAGGAAGTTGCGGACGAGATCCATGGTCTTCGACAGGTCCGGAGAGGCTGTGAAGGTGACCGCATCGGCCGGCTTGTCGAAGAGCTTGGTTGCTGCCATCTGCGCCTCGAAGCCGGCGAGATCCGTTCCGGAGGCCGTGCCCATCGCTGTGCGCGCGGCCTTGCCTTCGTCCGTCTGCGCCGTCATGACGGCCATGGTCTCATACCAGATGCCGGCCAGCGCCTTGCCAAAGTCGGGATTGTCCTTCAGCACATCGGTGTTGGCGACCATCAGGTCGATGATTTCGCCCGGGATCTGCGAGCTGTCGAAGACCTTCTTGGCGGAGGCGTCTTCGAGGATGGAGGAGACCAGCGGGTTCCAGGTGACGACGGCGGTCACGTCAGGGGTCTGATAGGCGGCAACCATGTCGGCATCCGACGTGTTGACCACCTTCACGTCACGCTCGGAGGAGCCGATGCTCTCGAGCGCGCGGGCGAGCAGATAATGCGAGACCGAGAACTCGACGAGATTGACGTTCTGGCCCTTCACATCCTCGAGCTTGTCCTTGCCCTTGAGGATCAGAGCGTCGTTGCCGTTCGAGAAGTCGCCAACGATGACGGCTGTCGTGTCGATGCCGCCGGCAGCCGGGATCGAAAGCCCGTCCATATTGGTGAGCGTCACCGCGTCGAAGGCACCGGCGGTATACTGGTTCATCGATTCCACATAGTCGTTAAACTGGGTGACCTCGATATTGATGCCATATTTGTCGGCCCACTTCTTCACGATGCCATGGTCGGCGGCGTAGCCCCAGGGCATCCAGCCCACATAGATGGACCAAGCCACTTTGAATTCCTTCTTGGGCGCGGCATGGGCGCCAAGCGGCGCAGCGAGAGCAAGGGCTGCCACCGAAAGCGTGGCGAGAAAGTTCGAAATGGTCCGCATTGGATATTCCCCTTCTTGAGCGATCTTCAGAAAGGGATCGGCATGAACCATCGCGCCGCCAATCCCTTGGCTTACGAGGTCTCCCGGGCTTTTGTCCCGCCGTGCACCCGGCGGGATGTCTCCCCGCCGGTCGCCGCTCTCGGACCAGTCGCACGTGATCGTGCCGGAACCCTAGCCGCTAACTCTGGAATATAGAAAGCAAACCTCATGCCAATCTTCAAATCGCCTCTTTTCCATCACCGTCAGCACGTTCAACAAAGAAGTGGGGGAGAGTTGCACACAATCGAGACATTATTGCCTATTTTTCATTCTGCTGTGCGCGCAAGCAAACTCCTCTTCGACCGTATTACCTAGTCGAACACCCGCTCTTCGCGATAGTTCAACGGCGGCGTCAACACGCCCAGCTTGGCGTACTGTGATCCAACGCTACGGCATCTATAATCCCTATACCGGCCGAGGTGCCATCAAGGGCCTGCTGCCGCAGGGGCCGCATAATCTTCGGTATATTCTGGCAACGCATATCCTCAAGCGGACCGGCTCGTATGAGCAGCCAGCTATACCATTCCGTACACACCGGACGTGATTCAGCAGCACTATGGTCGCTTCCTCCGGCAGGACAAGGCGGCACTTGCGGCGAAAATCCTCAATCAAGTTTGGGAAGCTCCATAGCCACCCGGATAATAGCTGATCCGCATCGCCCCATCAGATGCAAATCGGGCGTATAGGTTTAGGTGCTGCGAAGGCTGTAACTGTGGCTCGGTTCTACCTCTTGGGAAACCCGTGCCAAGGCTGCGAATGATCGTACGGGCGGCGCTCGCTGCAAAGCGACGCATCCATGATGCACGTCTAGAGCAACGGCGTTGCCTTACTACCGGGGCTCTCTCGCACAATGATCTATGAGCCTATCCCGATAACGTACATCGCAAAGTCTTTAGTACGTGAGGTCAAGCCGTTAGATTTCAACAGAATTGCCGCCGGCGTCTTTAAGGCCCGCATATTCCTCATAGGAATCCTCGACCGTCAGGATGTGCCGGCGCATTGATTCCGCTGCAAGCTCGCGATTGCCCTGCAGGATGGCGACGAGGATTGCGTCGTGTTCCTTGTAGGATTTCGCCAGACGCCCCGCAGTCAGGAACTGCGCACGACGGAAAGGCGAGAGCCGTCGACGCGTCGCAAGCGTGATTTCGACCAGATAGGCATTGTGGCTGCCAGCATAGATCGCCGCATGGAACTTCTCGTTGAGCACATGATAATGGCTCGGGTCGTTCTCCTTTAGGATCTGTGCCAAACCTTCATGGATGGTTTCCAGCGTGCGGCGTTCAGAAAGACTCATATGCGCAGCCGCTAGGCTTGCGCAAAGGGCTTCCAGCTCAGCCATCACCTGGAACATCTGCCGCAGATGCTCGGGAGAAGGCCTCGTGACGATGGCGCTGCGATGCGGCCGCGTTTCAACCAACCCCATTGCGGCGAGATCCCGTATCGCCTCACGCAAGGGTGTCCGCGACACGCCATAACTTGCGGCGATCTCGGTCTCGTCCAGCGGCATTCCGGGCGACAGCTTGCCGTCAACAATGTCGTCGGCAAGCCGCGCGCGAACTTCCTCGGCGCGTGTCAGCTTACGCCGCGATCCGGTTTCCTTGGCCGGGGAAATGTCCCCGCCCACCTTCAGGCTTTTCTTCATTATTGCATCCAAAGGAGCTATCTTCCTGCAAGTATCCTTACGTCGGACTTATCATCTTGCGCAACACGCCTCGACTTTCGCGTGTAACAACCGAACCATCGGCGGAGGCAACTGCGCGGCCCGTCATATATGTCCAGCGCAGGAGCAGGCAACACGCGACGCTGGTAATGCTGGCCAATATGCCAAACCAGACACCGATAACGCCGAAATCCAGCCAAAGGGACAGAAGAAAGGCCGTCGGCAAGCCGATCAGCCAGTAGCCGCAAAGGTCCACGATCATCGGCACTCGCGTATCCTTCAGGCCACGGAGCGCACCATTTGCTGCCGATTGAATTCCATCGAACACGAGGAAACCGGCCAGGATCAGGATCAGCTGCTGCGCCAGGGGCTCTATGGCTGCGGAATCTACTGTATCGGCACCGAGAAGCAGATCGATGATCTGCCGGGAGGCCAGGAAGAAAAGAGCGCCGAAAAACGCCATCAGACCGGCCGCCGTCATCAGGGAGATATTTCCGGCCAATCGCGCAGCAGCCGGCCTGCCGGCACCGAGATGATAGGCGACCCGCACGGTCGTTGCCTGACCGATGGCGATGATCGGGTTAAAGGCGATGTTGTTCAGCGTGTAGACGATCTGATTGGCGATGATCGCAACAGTCCCGAACCCACTGGTAATCAGCGTCAGCGCCAGGGTCATGCCGAGCTCTGCCGCGTAAATGAGCGCGATCGGCCAGCCGATCTTCCAGACGTCTCGCAGCGCTTGCGTGGCCTTTCTCGAGGCATTGCAGATGGTCGAAGCAGGCAGATGTCCGGTGAGAAGGGAATAGGCGGTCAATCCGGCAGCGATCAGCCACCAGGCAATGGTGTAGGCGATGCCGGCCCCCGTCAATCCGTATCCGGCGAAACCGAAGCCGCCGAATGTCAGTGTGGAGAGCGCCGGCACATAGAACACCGCACCGATCGCAACCGATGCCATCGTCAGCCAGGATTTCCCCGAAACTGAGAAATAGAGACGGATCGGCATGATCCAGAGTATAGCCGGCACGGCCCAGGCCGCCATGGTGACGAACTGGTCGACATCGTGCAGGATATCCGCCTCGACGCCGAACGGCTGAAGAATGGCCGGTAGATTGAGAAGAATGGCAACCGACAGAAGCGACAGGATAAGGCTTGCCAGAATGGCCCCGCCGAAAGCATAGGCCGCATCGTCGCCGCCCTGCCCTTCCGTCTCGCTTTTTCCCCTGGCGGCGGCCATCAGCGGATGCGCGCCCGCAATCACGCCCTGTGACACGACGACAAGCACCTGAATGAAGACGGCGCAAAGGCCACTCGCCGCAAGCGCGGAGCCGCTAAGGCGCCCAAGCATGACGCTCGCCGCAAGGCTCATCACAAGCTGACTGGCCTGAGCAACCGCAAGCGGAGCTGCGATACCCGCGAGGGACCGCAGCTCGTTTCGTGCTTCGTGGGTCATGCCTTGGTGATCAGGCAGCAGCGGCAGCGGCCTGCGCGGCGAAGGCATCGATGACCTCCTGCGCATTGCGGCGGGCTCCGGCCTGCAGATATTCCATCGCCACCAGTGCCGCGTCATGTGCAGCCTGACTGGAGCCCGAAACGCAATCCTCGATGACGCGGCAGTAGTAGTCCCCCTGATGTGCATCGACGAAGCTGTAATGGATGCAGACATCGGTGAAACCGCCGACGAAGAACAGCGTCTCGGCCTTCACGGCCTTGAGCAGGATTTCCATCTCGGTGCCATAGAAGACCGAATAGCGACGCTTGGTGATACGCAGGTCATCCGGCGTCATTTCCATCTCCTCGACCGGGAAAGGCGTACCCGGCGAGCTTTCGAGGCAATGGATGCTTTCCGAGCCATCCAGCTCACGGCCGAAATCGATCAGGCTGTCGCGATGCGCTTCCTGCACGAAGATGATCGGGATACCGGCCTTGCGGGCAGCATCAACAACCGATTTCGCACGCCAGTTGCGCTCGATGTGATCGCCCATAAATTCAAGACGGGATGTGGTCGGCCGCGGCATGAAGCCCGACTTTTGAATATCAACGACGATCAGGGCAGCGCGCCCGACGATCATGGGCTTCGGGACGATCGGATTTCCAGACATCAGCTTCACTCGCTTGCTTATAAGAGAGACCGGCACCCCTTTTTTGACCTGAAGATTCGAGCAGCAGGGGCGCTTACCGTCGCGATTATACACGCCGGATTTAAGTATGCAATATTGCATACAATAAGCCTATTATTTATGCATATGCCCATTTTCCCTCAAAATTCAGGAGAATTTAAGCACCTTCAGAAACCGGCGTAATCAAACTAAATATATGATTATATCGCATTTTTTATTACTGGCACGCCCATTGCATAGTCCTTGAACATCCATCCAAGGGGAAAGTTAGGAGAACACAGTATGGCATCCAGAAAGCCCGCATCGCCTTCCGGCCAGAATATGAACTCAGCGGTTTCGCGCCGAACGGTCCTGAAGGCGGCCGGCAGCCTTGCCGCGGCAGCGACATTCGTCTCCGCGCCTTTCGTGCGCCCCTCCTATGCCGCAACCACGCTCCGCGTTTCAAACTTCGGCGGCTTCTTCGAGCAGGCCTTTGCAAAGGACGTCTACCCGGCTTTCACCAAGCAGACCGGCATTGCCGTCCAGTCGATCCCGCAGTCGGGCAGTGCCCAATTTCTCGTCCAGCTCGGCCAGGCCATCCAGGCGGGCTCCGCTCCGATGGATGTGTGCTGCGCCGGTCAGGCAGACGTCATCCGCGGCCGCCAGCGTGGCCTCTGGGCAACGGTCGACAAGTCCAAGTTGAAGAATGTCGGCAATCTCATCGACGGCTTCCTTTATGAAGACGGCGGCAAGGTCGATGGCGTCGGCGCCATGGCCTGGTACATCACCCTGATCGCCAACCCGTCCGAATTCGAAAAGCTGCCGGATAGCTGGACCGAGCTCTGGAAGCCGCGCGCTTCGGCCTGGGGCCTGCAGGGTGGCGGCACCAGCGTGCTGCTCGACATTGTAGCTTCCGTCTATTTCGGCGGCCCGTCCGTGCTCGACACCGAAGCCGGCATCGACAAGGTCATCGCCAAGATCGGCGAGCTGAAGCCGAACACGAAGCTGTGGTGGACCGACGAAGGTTCGATGCAGAGCGCCTATCAGAACGACGAGGTCGTCGGCGGCATGTATTTCCACGACGTCTCCATGATAATGAAGAAGGAAGGCACCGACGTCGCCTCGATCTTCCCGAAGGAAGGTGCAGTCCTCGGTTACAACGCCTGGTGCGTGCCGAAGGTCGGCGAAGTCAGCGATGCCGCCATCGCCTTCCTTGACTGGAGCGCCACGCCGGAGTGCCACGAGCTCATCGCCCGCAATGTCGGCGCCGCTCCGCTTATCGATAAATCGAAGCTCAACCTGACCGAAGACGAGTTCAACGCCGTCTCTGGCACCGGCAAGCCGATCGTTGTCGCTTCCGCCGCCAAGGTGAAACACGCCGACTACATCTCCGCGCAGATGCTCAAGATGCTCGGTCAGTAAGTCTGGACGGAATGATGCAAGGCCTGGAAATTTCAAACCTTACGAAGTCCTTCGGCACGAACACGGTCGTCTCAGACGTCTCGCTTGCGATCGAACAGGGCAAATTCGTCTGCTTCCTTGGTCCGTCAGGCTGTGGCAAGACGACCCTGATGCGCATCATCGCCGGTCTGGAGCAACCGACTAGCGGCACAGTGCGCCTCGACGGTCGCGACATAACCGGCGTCCCGACCAATGAGCGTAACTTCGGAATGGTGTTCCAGGCCCTTGCCTTGTTCCCGCATCTCGATGTAGCCGGCAATATCGGCTACAGCCTTCGCTATCGCACGATGGCAAAGCATCACAAGCAGGAACGGATCGACGAGTTGTTGAAGCTCGTCGATCTGCCCGGCATGCAGTCGCGCCGGGTCGACCAGCTTTCCGGCGGCCAGAGGCAGCGTGTCGCGATCGCCCGCGCATTGGCGCAGGAGCCGCTTCTCTTCCTGATGGACGAACCGCTTTCGGCGCTCGACGCCAAACTGCGCGACCACATGCAGGTCGAACTGCGGCAGCTACAGCAGAAGCTGAAGATCACCACCATCTTTGTCACCCACGACCAGCGTGAGGCGATGACCATTGCCGACCAGATCGTCATCATGGCGCATGGCAAGGTGCAGCAGGTCGGCAGCCCGGTCGAGATCTACCGCAGGCCGATGAACCGCTTCGTCGCCGATTTCATCGGTCAGAGCAATCTTGCCGAAGGCACTTTGGTCGATCGCGAGCATGTACGGATCGGGGAAACCATCGTCAACACCAGCCCCGCTCCTTCCCGCTTCAATCCCGGCGACAAGGTCACGATCTGCGCTCGCCCGGAAAGCACGCTTCTGTCGCGCCCTGAAGCCGGCAGCATTGTCCCGATCGCAACCGTGACCTTCGTGCGCGACCTCGGCTCCAGCGTCGAGGTGTTTCTCGACAGGAACGGTAGGCAGGTCGTCGCCTCGCTTGCCCCTTCCGTCTGGGCCGAGCTCGAAGGCGCAGAGAAATTTGCCATCTCCTTCGCACCGGGTTCGGTGACTGTTCTGGAGGACTGATCATGTCACTCGTCTCCGGGCAGGGAAGCTTGGACCGTCAGCGCCTCTCGGTCATGACCGGCCTCGCTTGGCCCTTCTTCATCATCGTCGCCTTTTTCGGCGTGCCTTTCCTGCTTCTCCTGCGCGTCAGCGTTGCCCGCCTCGATCCGGCCTATTATCAAGGCAGCGGCTGGTCGCTGGACGCGATGGCAAGCCTGTTTCAGCCGATGGTGCTTAACGGACTGATCTTTTCACTCTGGCTGGCGCTGACGGTCGCGACGCTCAGCATGATCATTGCCTTTCCGGCCACCTGGTTCATCACCCGCATGAGCCGCAAGGCGCAGATCGTCTGGCTGATCGGCCTGCTGACGACGCTGGCGCTTTCCGAAGTCCTGATAACCTTCTCCTGGCAGATTATCCTGTCGAAACGGGTCGGCATCTCCAAGGTCGCCGTTTTCCTCGGCCTGCTCGACCGGCCCGTTTCACTGACCCCGAGTTTCTTCGGCGTCGTCAGTTGCCTGATCTATGTCGTCATCCCCTTCAACGTGATGACGCTTTATCCCGGCCTGTCCCGTATGGATTCCTCTTACATGGAAGCTGCGTCCACCATGGGTGCCACCCCCATGCGGGCCTTCTTCAACGTGCTCCTGCCACTGATGCGCAAACCGATCGCCACCGCCTATCTGACAACAATGGTGATGTCGATTGGCGCCTATGTCGCGCCGCTCGTGCTCGGCGGGCCGGCTAACTGGACAATCGGCGTCATCATCAGTGAAGTCGCCAACTCCGCCCAGAACCTGCCTCAGGCTTCGGCCATCGCCGTCCTTCTCATGCTGGTCACAGGGGTGATGATCCTCATCATCAACAAGGTCGGTGGAAAGGGGTATACGTCATGAGCAGCTTCATCCAGATAACGCTGCGCCAGATCTTTCTGGTCTGCCTTGCTTTTTTCCTAGCGGCACCGCTGATCATCGTCGCCAGCGTCAGCTTCAACAGCACGGCGCAGATGACGTTTCCGCCGCAGAATATCAGCCTGCGCTGGTATTACACCTTCATGCAGGACCCCGCCTGGACGTCCGCCTTCACGCGCTCGGTCGGCATCGCGATTGCCTCCTCGCTACTGACGATCAGCGTCGCCTTCCCGATCGCCTATATCCAATGGAAGACCAATTCGCGTTACTCAAAGATCCTGGCGGGCATGGCCAGCGTTCCCTTCATCCTGCCGCCCGTCGTCATCGCAGTCCTGTTCCTTTTGTTCTGGGGCACGATCAAGCATGTCGGCCAGATCGAGAACATTGTCATCAGCCATGCCGTGACCTTCATCGCCGTGCCGCTGGTGATGATCTCGCTCGGGTTTTCCGGCATCGATAGATCATTGGTCGAGGCGGCTCGCACAATGGGTGCCCGCGACAACGACATCCTGCGTACGGTCGCCGTACCCATGGTCCTCCCCTTCGTCGTTTCGAGCTTCATCTTCGTCGCGATCTTCAGCCTCAACGAATATGTCATCGCCTTCATGGTCGCCGGCTTCACCGCCGAAACCATGCCGGTGAAAATCTTCTCCAGCATGCGAACCGGCTTCTCGCCCACCATGTGCGTCGGCGCCGTGTTCTTCATGCTGATCGGCCTTTTCGGCTTCATCACCGTTGCCCGACTGGGCAATCTTCCGAAACTTCTCGGTGCACGTTTTTAAGTTCAAGGAGCATACTATGCCAAAGAAGCAGAACCCCATGATCGTTGGCCAGCCAGTCCTGATCGTCGTCGATATACAGAAGGTCGCTTTCGAGGATGACGGAACGATCCCGCTGATGCCGGGCATAGTCGAACGCATGCGCAAGGCCCGCGCTGTCATAGACGCGGCGCGAGAGGGCGGAGTGCCGATCATTTTCCTGCAGGAGAGCCACCGCAAGACCGGCGTCGATTATGGCAGGGAAATGGATGGCGACGAAGACATGCACCTGCGCGAAGACTGGCCGGGCACGGCGATCGCCGCCGAAGAAGTCGGCCTGCGCGACGACGACTACACGATCGTCAAGCGCCGTTATTCCGGCTTTATCGGCACCGACCTCTCCATTCTTCTGCGCGGCCTGAAGGCCGAGACGCTGATCCTTGTAGGCGGCCTTACCAATATCTGCGTGCACTATACCTTCGCGGATGGCCATCAGTCGGATTACCATTGCCGGGTCGTCGAGGATTGCGTGGCCGGCTCCTCCATCGAGGCGCATGAGGCAGCACTTAACAACATGGAATATCTTCAGCACGGCGCCCGCCGGACGGCCGCCGAAATCTGCGAAGCGTTTCTTGCCTTCAAAAAGGATAAGGCCGCCTGATATGCCGGACTATGAGACCCAGGATCGCCTGATTGCGGAAACACGCCGCATCTGGTCCGGCCTTGCCGCAGAGATCGAAGGCCTTTTTGCCGAAATGTGGAAAGTGCCGGAACTGCCGGCACTGGAATACAAGTCGCAGGCGATCCTTTGCGACTTCATCGAGCGGCATGGCTTTGCGGTCGAGCGCGGTGTCGGCGGTGTGCCGACTGCCTTTCTCGCCCGCATCACCAATGGAGACGGACCAAAGGTCGGCATCCTGGTCGAATATGACGCCCTGCCAAGCCTATACAATGACGCGGTTCCCTATCGCAGCGGCAATCGCCGCAAACCGGGTCACGGTTGCGGCCACAATCACATCGGCCCGGCTAATACCGGCGCCGGCATTGCGGCCGCAAAGGCGATGATCGAGCTTGGCCTTGCCGGCGAGATCGCCGTCGTCGGCTGTCCGGCTGAGGAGATCGGATGGGGCAAGCTGGCCCTGCAGGCAGCCGGCGTCTTCGACGGTATCGACCTCGTGCTGACCTCGCATGGCGATTACCAGAACGGCTCCCTCGCGCGGCCCTGCCATGCCATGGCAAGCGGTGAATTCAAGTTCATCGGCGAAAGTGCCCACGGCGGCAAAGTTGCCAATCGCAATGCGCTTCTCGCCGCCGAAGCGGCTTATGCGGAATTTGATCGACTGCGCCAGGACGTGCCCGGCCTACAGTTGAAACATGTCTATCGTTCGGCCGGCATTACCCCCGGCGTGACGCCTGAGGAAGTTCGCCTCTGGTCTTCCGTCCGCCACCACGACTTCGACATGGTTCAAGCGGGCTACAAGTTGATGCATGACACCTATAGCCGCATCGCCGCCGAACAGGGCGTCGAACTGGTTGCCGAGCAGATCGCCAATTGCCGCGGCTATCTCGGGAATGACACCGTCGGCCGCGTTCTCGACAAGTGCCTCCGGGAACTTGGCCCGCCGCGCTGGACGAAAGCCGATATCGCCTGGATGGAAGAACTATCCGCCGCATGCGACCCTGGAAAACCGTTCAAGCTGCATCGTGAGCTCGACTACTTCGACACCGGCATCGATTATTACGGCCAGGACGATGGCGATATCAGCTGGCAGATTCCGCTCGGCCGGGTCAACTGGGCCTATCCGGACAACGTGCCGATCCACCACTGGGCATGGACGGCGCTTTCAGGCCACCCGTCCAGCAGCCCGGGCCCGCTGATGGCATCCGAGGCGCTTGCCATGGGAGCGACCGCCCTTTTGGCTTCGCCGGAAACGGTTTCCGCCGCCAAGGCGGAACTCAGTCAACGCACCGGCGGCAAGCCTATTCCAGCACCGGCACCCACCATCTCCGACGTGCTGGCAAACGACCCGCAATCCTTCTGGGACGCGACCTGGGCGCGCTGAGTACAGCGTGCCGCTCGGAATGACTTACTATTTGCCAGAAGGTCTGGCTCGCTCGGCACCCACTGCGCAATCTGGAAACGCAGAAGTTGAAAGTCGACTGGGACGCATACGTCAAATGACAAATGCAGGAATTGTCACGTTATCGAGCTGCGATCAAACCATGCCCGCGGCTCTCTGGGATCAGGCAGCCGCGCCGGTCACGGCTTCCAATGCGCTATTTCGCGGATGCGGTGAACGTGAGTGGCAAGGGCGGATCGTTTTTGGTGTGGGGCGACGAAGAGATTTCGGAGCATCGAAAAGATCGAGATGAACCGCTGCAAGCTGGCGGCTGATCGGAAACCCTCATCGTCCGTTCCCGCTTTCGCAGCGGCAAGATGAGAATTTTCCGCTCGATTGTTGAGACCCTTGTGGGACCTGTGTCCGACAGCCGGCATAACATCACGCTTGGCCGCGCCATACGAACGGAGCTTGTCGGTGATGATCCGTTTGGGCGGCATGCCTACTTTCTTCAGTAGCCTGATCCGCAATCGCTTCGCGGCTTTCGTATCACACCCGAAATCATCACCCTCAAGGCGCTGTGCACCGAACTGAAGATCGATCCGAAGGAGGCCCGCGAACGACTACGCGATGCCGTCCGTGATGCGAAGAAGCACCCTGAACTGGCAAAGTCAACATAAGCCTCGCGCTCCGTGGCAATGGGTGAAAGGATCGGCGGGGGAGAAGGAGGCGAGGGGATTGTTCGCGGGGAAGTGATGCCATCAGCATGAGGCCCTGCCTTTTGCAGAGACCTCGATCACTTGCAATTTCGCACGACTCTCTGGATATCTTCGTATGATTACACAGACGGTTTACGAAAATTAGAGCGAACCAGAATGGAAAGACGATATCAAGTTTTTGTTAGTTCAACGTTCCAAGACCTAGAAGACGCTCGCAAAGAGATATCGTCTGCTCTGCTTAAATCAGATTGCTTTCCTGCCGGCATGGAATTGTTTCCCGCAGCGGACCTTGAACAATTCGAATATATAAAACAAGTAATATCCGAAAGCGACTACTACTTAATCGTATCGGCAGGAAAATATGGTTCGATACATTCAGAAACTCGCTTGAGTTTTACTGAGATGGAATATGATTTCGCCATAGAAATTGGAAAGCCGATTATCCGATTGCTACACAAAAATCCATTCGATGCGTTACCCGGCTCTGCTATTGAGAAAACGGACGACGGCAGGAAAAAACTTGAAGCCTTTAGGGAAAAGCTCACAAAATCGAGGTTGGTAAATTTCTGGAGTGATTCCAAGGAGTTGGGGCAACAGACAATTCTTGCTCTTATCGATGCCAAGAAACGGAACCCCACCCAAGGTTGGGTACGTGGAGAAAACGCCCTCACCGTGGATTTAATGAAAGAACTGGAAGTTCTTAGGACACAGGCTGCAAAGCAAGACAAGAGACGAACTGAAACCCTTGTGAGCTTCAATGACCTTGCAAAGTACACAGAGGTTCCGATTTTGATAGACTCAAAAAATGAGGAACTACCCAACAAGAAGCAGGGCGTAGCCACAATCGCTAATAGAGATATCGCCGAAGCCGTCTTTCGTTCGCTCATCTCCAACCGGGCAATAGCGAGCATCAGCCGAGCGGCAAGCGATCTTCTGACAACACAATTCAATTTTCCCGCAGAGTACGAGCGGTTCGATCATTATTGGTTGGAGCTGGAGTTAGAAACGGTCGAATATTTCCTGCATTACTTAGAATCCAAGGAGCTTGTGCGAGGGACAGCATCGGAGCTGATTTCTGATTGGCAGCTAACGGCTCGTGGCCGGCAACATGCTACGTACCTTTCCAGCTTAAGAAATCTTGGTTGACGGAGTTATCTTGATCCATCAATGCACGCGAACCTGACACCCAGAATAGTACCCAAGCGCATCCAGCACCAGAACGCCCATTGAGCATTTGCACCACATCACATTGATCTTGCTAAATAAAAATGGTGCCCGGAGGCGGATTTGAACCACCGACACGCGGATTTTCAATCCGCTGCTCTACCAACTGAGCTATCCGGGCATCAGGCTCTTGCGAAGCCAACCGGCGGGGTTTCCGACCGGCGGGGGAGAAGTTTCCCCCGGAAGCGAGGCGGTTTATAGCATCTTGTTCGGCCATGTCCAGCGCCAAAAGGCACTTTTTTGACAGCTTTGCAAATTTACCGAAAAACCCTGCCAAATGAATGGCTTCCGCCGCCCCTTGGAACCTGACGGAAGGAAAAATCAGCCGCGGCCGTCGTCTTCGGCCTTGGATTCGTCCTCGACGACGGGGATGGCGTAGGAGCCCTTCAGCCAGCGTGAAAGGTCCATCGTGCGGCAGCGATCGGAGCAGAAAGGATAGTGCTCACGCTGCGAGGGCTTGCCGCATTCGGGACAAGGCCTTGCCTTGCGCAGCGGCTCGACCTTTGCCGAGCGCGAAGACGAATCGTCACTCATGTCAGCCCTCCGTCCAACCCGCCTGAACGTCAAAACCCTCGCCGGACAGCATTTGCAGGGTTTCGAACAGCGGCAGTCCGACGACGTTGGTGTAGGAGCCGACAAGCTTCTGCGGGAAGCAACCGGCGATGCCCTGGATCGCATAGGCACCCGCCTTGCCGCGCCACTGGCCTGAAGCGAGATAGCTTTCGATCTCATGGCCCGACAGCCGCTTGAACCGGACCTTGGTCTCGGCCACCTTCTGGCGCACGGTGCCTTCCGGCGTGATCAGGCAGACGCCGGTGAACACCCAGTGGCTGCGGCCCGACAGAAGGTGCAGCGCCGAGGACGCCTCCTCGAGATATTCCGCCTTCGGCAGAATGCGACGGCCGACCGCGACGACCGTGTCGGCAGCGACGATGTAGCTGTCGTTCCACTGGAGATCCGAACGGATCTGGTCGTAGCAGGCGCGCGCCTTTTCCAGCGAAAGCCGTCGCGCCAGCGAGCGCGGATGCTCGGACTTCTTCGGCGTCTCGTCGAGGTCCATGGGCATCAGCCGCGCGGGTTCTATCCCGGCCTGCTTCAGCAGGTCGAGGCGGCGCGGCGACCCCGAGGCCAGTATCAGCTTCTGTCTCAGCTCCATGCGACCTCTCGCGGCGTTCGTCGGGGGAGCGCTTTACTTGAAGCGGTAGGTGATACGACCCTTCGTCAGGTCGTAGGGCGTCATCTCCACCAGAACCTTGTCGCCGGCGAGAACCCGAATCCGGTTCTTGCGCATGCGGCCGGCCGTGTGGGCGATGATCTCATGCTCGTTTTCCAGCTTCACCCGGAACGTCGCATTGGGCAGCAATTCGGTGACGACGCCGGGAAATTCGAGGACTTCTTCTTTTGCCATAGAGCGGTTATCTTTCCTGGATGTTGGCCGGGGCCTCGGCGGGCCTCCGAAAATGTGGGCGGAAACTACACAATCACCAAGGTTTTGTGAACCTTGTAGCGTGCGCTTTTCCAATTTGTTTCAGACCGGCCCGGTGTGGCCTCCGACGGAAGGCAGAAGACGTTCGGCAATCAGCCGGCGCAGGCGGTCGCGCACCTCGCGATAGGCACCGAGAATCTGGTCGCGCGTGCCGGTCGCAACCGTCGGGTCCGGCATCGGCCAGTAGACGACCTCGACGGCCGAGGAACGGGTCAGCTCCAGTGCCGCATGATGGGCCTCCGGCGCAAGCGTCACCACAAGATCGAAGAAATCGTCTTCCAGTTCGTCCAAAGTCTGGGGCTGCCGTCTGCCGAGCGAAAGCCCGATCTCCTCCAGGACCGCGTCAACGAAGGGATCGCGCTCGCCGGCACGGACGCCGGCCGATGCCACATAGGTGCCGCGCGGCAGCATCTGCCGGGCAATCGCCTCGGCCATCGGCGAGCGGATGGCATTCATGCCGCAGATGAACAGAACGGCACCCGGCATCCTGACCTTCTGATCGGGAGCCCCCTCGCCGGCCATTGGCCCTACCCGCGCCAATAGAGAACGCAGACGAGCGTGAAAAGCCGCCGGGCGGTATCGAAATCCAGCGTGATCTTGCCGGAAAGCCGATCCATCAGCGTCTGCGAACCCTCGTTGTGAATGCCCCTGCGCCCCATGTCGATTGCCTCGATCTGGCTCGGCGTCGAGGAACGGATAGCTTCATAATAGCTTTCGCAGATCATGAAGTAGTCCTTGATGATCCGCCGGAAAGGTGTCAGCGACAGGATATGGGTGGCGACATCCTCTCCGCCTTCGGTCCTGATCGAGAAGACCAGCTTGCTGTCGACCAGAGAGAGATAGAGCTTGTAGGGACCGCCGGAGTGACCGACCGGCTCGAAGGAGTTTTCCTCGATCAGGTCGAAGATGGCGACGGCCCGCTCATGTTCGACATCCGGCGTCGAGCGGCCGATCGTCTCGTCCAGCACAACATCGCAAAGCCGGAAGTCGCCCTTGGCCATCGCTCAGCCTTCGAGATTGAGCCGGATGGCAACCGAGCGCGCGTGCGCATCGAGGCCCTCGCTCTTCGCAAGCGCGATGGCCGCCGGCGCCAGCATGCGCAGTTGGTCCGGACCAAGCCTCAGGATCGAGGTGCGCTTGACGAAATCGAGCACGGAGAGCCCGGAGGAAAAGCGGGCGGAACGGGCCGTGGGCAGCACGTGGTTCGAGCCGCCGACATAGTCGCCGATCACTTCCGGCGTATGGCGGCCGACGAAAATGGCGCCGGCATTGCGCACGTCTGCCATCAGCGCATCCGGATCGTCTACCGCGAGTTCCAGATGTTCGGCTGCGATGCGATTTGCAAGCGGGATCGCGGCAGCGAGCGACGGCACGAGAATGATCGCGCCGAAATCGCGCCAGCTTGCGGCAGCGGTCTCCGAACGGCCGAGAGACTTGAGCTGCCGCTCGACGGCAGCCTCGACCGCCTTGCCGAGCCCGGCATCATTGGTAATGAGAATGGACTGGGCGCCCGGATCGTGTTCGGCCTGGGCGAGGAGATCGGCTGCCAGCCAGTCCGGATCGTTGTTGGCATCGGCGATCACCAGCACTTCGGACGGGCCGGCGATCATATCGATGCCGACCGTGCCGAAGACCTGCCGCTTGGCGGCGGCAACATAGGCGTTGCCCGGGCCAACAATCTTTGCGACCGGCGCGATGGACTGGGTTCCATAAGCGAGCGCGGCCACCGCCTGGGCACCGCCGATACGGTAGATTTCCCGGACGCCGGCGATGCGCGCGGCAGCGAGCACCGTGGGATTGATCGCCCCACCCGAGGCCGGAACCACCATGACGATGCGTGGGACACCTGCAACCCTTGCCGGCACCGCATTCATCAGCACCGAACTCGGATAGCTCGCCGTGCCGCCAGGGACATAGAGACCAACCGCCTCGATCGCCGTCCAGCGCGAGCCGAGGCCGACGCCGATCGAATCCTCGTAAAGATCGTCCTTCGGCATCTGGCGGGCGTGATGCTTTTCGATGCGCGCGGCGGCAAGCTCGAGCGCCACCATCACCTCGTCATCGACTTCGGCCATTGCCGCATCGATTTCCGCATCGCTCACCCGCATGGGCACCGCAGCGAAATCGATACCGTCGAAACGCCTGGAATAATCGGCAAGTGCCGCGTCGCCGCGCGCCCTCACATCCTCGATGATCGCGCGCACCACGTCATTGACGTCATCCGATACTTCGCGCTTGGTCGTCAGAAAGGCAGAAAACCTCTCCTCGAATTCCCCGGATGCCTGATCCAGCCAGATCGCCACTTTTCTTCAGTCCCTCTCCTCGACAGGCGCGTCCTTGGCGCCTGCCGTTCAATCGCCCGGATGGCCGGGCTTAAGGCTGGTTTCCCATGCCCCGCCGGTATCCGCAAGCTGTGCTTCGATACATTCCACATCGAGGGCGATCATGCCGCCACCGGAAAGCACGAGTTCCAGCACGCCTTCCGGCCCCTCACCCTCGGCCCGGTAGCGGATCGCCAGAAGCGACAGCACATCATCACCGTTTGTGCGGTCAAAGCCGATCGAACGAACGGCGGAAACCCGCTTGAAGCTCAAAAGAGCCCGACGGCGTTCGTAGGCCTTGCGGCGGCCGGAAGCGTCCTCCCAGACAAAGCGGTTGGCGGCCAGCGAAAAGAGGCCCGGGCGCGGCTGGAACGACATATCGGAAATGCGGAAGACCGCATCCTGCATGTGAGCGGAGATGACCGAGAGGTCATCGGTATCGAGAGCGAGCAGCTTCAGACTTGTCATTTCACCGTTACCCGAATGGCCGCCCGAAGGCGAAGCGTCGTATCATCCTTTCGACATAGGTTGCCGCAATGCAAGACGCAACGGCAGCGAGGAACGGAGATCGGTCGTTCTCAGTCGCTGATGCGCTCGACCACTGCTCCGCAGCGGGTCAGCTTCTCTTCGAGCCGTTCGAACCCGCGGTCGAGATGATAGACACGCGAAACCATGGTTTCGCCTTCCGCCGCAAGGCCGGCGATCACCAGCGACACGGAGGCGCGCAAGTCGGTCGCCATGACCGGCGCGCCCCGCAGGCGGCGGGTGCCCTCGATGCGGGCGGTCTGGCCAGAAAGCGTGATCTTGGCGCCGAGACGGGCCAGTTCCTGCACGTGCATGAAGCGGTTTTCGAAGATCGTCTCGGTGACGTGGGAAACGCCGTTCGCGCGGGTCATCAGGCCCATGAACTGTGCCTGGAGGTCGGTCGGGAAACCGGGGAAGGGTTCGGTGACGATATCGACCGGACGGATCTCTGAACCGTAGCCCACGACCCGGATTCCGCCGGGAGTTTCGGTAACCTCCGCGCCCGCGCGCCGGATCGCTTCGAGTGCGGTATCGAGCAGGGAAGCGTCGGTTCCCTGCAGGGTGACATCCCCACCGGTCATGGCAACGGCCATGGCATAGGTGCCGGTTTCGATACGGTCGGGCAGGACCCGATGCCGGGCGCCCGAAAGGCTCGGCACGCCTTCGATGGTAATCGTCGAAGTGCCTGCGCCGGAAATCTTCGCTCCCATGGCATTCAGGCAGTTGGCGAGGTCGACGACTTCCGGTTCGCGCGCCGCATTGCCGATCACCGTCGTTCCGCGGGCGAGCGAGGCCGCCATCATCATCACATGGGTCGCGCCGACGGAAACCTTGGGGAAATTATAGGTCGCGCCGATCAGGCCGTCCTTCGGAGCGGTCGCGTTGATATAGCCACCGTCGATTTCCATCTCGGCGCCGAGCGCCTGCAGGCCCTCGATGAAGAGATCGACGGGACGCGTGCCGATCGCGCAGCCGCCCGGCAGGGAAACCCGCGCCTTGCCCTCGCGCGCCAGAAGCGGACCGATGACCCAGAAGCTCGCTCGCATCTTGGAAACCAGTTCATAGGGAGCGGTCGTATCCGCGACGGTGCGGCAGGTGAAATGAATGGTGCGAGCATAGGAGCCATCCTGATGCTCGCGGCGGCCGTTGACTGAGACGTCGACACCGTGATTGCCGAGAATGCGCAAAAGCAGCTCGACATCGGCGAGATGCGGGACATTCTCAAGCGTCAGGGTGTCGCTGGTCAGTAGCGAAGCGATCATCAGGGGCAGCGCCGCGTTCTTGGCGCCGGAGATCGGGATCACACCCTTGAGCTCGTTGCCGCCGACAATCCGAATACGATCCATGTAAGCCTTCGAAACGGGACCTGAGCCCGCCTTTCATTTATTGCTGCTGATCCCGCCCCGCGGACGCGAGGGTGTTTAGACGAAAAACAGGCCATGTTCAATTCGGCCCGTCCAGCAGTGATTAATCATCGGGTTGGGACGAATTTGCGGCAGGCAGACCATTCGTTTCATCGGCCTGGCCGGCACGGCGGGCGCGGAACTGCTGTTTTCGCCGCATGAGATTCTCGCGCAGCTTCTCCGCCGCACGCGCCTTGCGCTGCTCAGCCGCCGCACGCGCGGCAGCCTTGCGCTTATCCACAACCTCGCCGGAGGGAATGGCCTCGCCGCTCCGCTCCGCCGCCGGCCCTGCAATCCCGGGGTTTTGCCGATCTTCTGTCATGCAGCGCGTGATAACCGAAAAACGCGCGCTCCGAAAGACGGGAACGCCGCCTGCGGATTTCTTCCCAGGAAGTTCGTTTTGCGGCTTGCGCTCCCCTCCAAGCTGTGGCAATAGGCGGCTCGCTCGCAACGGCGACACGCGCCGCGAACAAGATGCTGCTATAGCTCAGGGGTAGAGCACTCCCTTGGTAAGGGAGAGGCCGAGAGTTCAAATCTCTCTAGCAGCACCATTTTCTCTTATTCCGACAGTCTTGGCGATAGCGCCACTGGCAAAAATGCAGTGGCTGTATTTCTTCGGAAGTGTTGCAATTCTGTGCTCTTCGCGATTTCCGCTCGCCCTTCCGATGATCCTGCGCTAGAGCAACCCGGTGAAAACGGGATCACCGTCAGCACTCTATCTCCTTGTTTTCATGCAATTGCCAGCACGAAACCGCTATGCAGCCGTAACCGAATTGCTTCAGACTGCCCGACATAACGGAGGCGGAAAATCGCATGCCCAGGAAATCAAAGCGCAACCGCCTTCAGAAGCTTCAGAATTCCTGGGAGAAGGCATCCGAGCAGCAGCGCTATGCATTCCTGCAATGGCTCGGCGGTGCCACGCATGTCATCGACGGCGACATGGCGGGCGAGGCAGATATCACGGGACTGCTTTCCGGCTCGCCGATTGCCAGCGGGCGGTATCTCATGCCATCGAGCGTGGCGCGCATCAGGGCGATCATGGCGGCACGTTCGCTTTCTGCAAGCGAGGTCATGGCGGAAATAGGCTTTGAGGAGGATGGGACAGCGCTGGAACGCGCCCTTTCCGAGGGCGCATGCCTGAGGCTTGCAATCGTCGCAGCACTGCAGAAGTGGCTTGTGGCGAACCGGGGTCACTGACGGCCGGGGCGCACCCATATTTGGGCGATCCTTGACGAAGTACATCCGGCGAAACACGGTCTCCGCTCATTGCCAGAAGTCCGCTTGGCATATACATATAAATTACTATATGTTTTATCGCAGAAGCGGTCACGAATTATCCCGTTTTCTGCACTGCAGGCCGTCATCGAGAAACGAGGGAAAGAATGCATATACGCCCGGTTACCCAGAGCTATCATGTGAGTGGCCAGCTCAACCCGGCTGACATGGCCCAGGTCGCGGCGTCAGGCTATGCCGCTGTTATCTGCATGCGGCCGGATGGTGAAGGCTGGGGACAGCCGAAGTTTTCTGCCATCGAGGAGGCTGCAAAGGCCGCCAAGCTGAAGGCTTACTACCTGCCTGTCACCCCCGGTTCCGTTGCCATGGAACAGGCGACGACGTTGAAAGATCTGTTGAGACAGACGGAAGGTCCCGTTCTCGCCTTCTGTGCTTCCGGGGCGCGTTGCGCCGGCCTTTACCAGATGGCGCAGCAAATCGGCTGATCTGCCGAAGGCTGGAACGGCGGTCCACCGCGCCCCACCGACGAACTCCGACCGATTTCAGAAACTGCTCGCGGCAAGACGGCGGCGCAGACCTTCGATATCGGGCGTCTCGTCGTGGGAAAGACGACGCTCCCAATCGAGCGTCGTCGCAACGATCGTCTTCAGATCATCGTGACGCGGCACCCAGCCCAGGGTGGAGCGGGCCAGCGTTGCATCGGCAACGACAAAGGCGGCATCTCCCTCTCGTCTGGGGCGGTATTCGATAGAGATCGGCGCATCCGCAACCTTTTGCACGGTGCGCAGAACATCGAGCACAGAATAGCCTTTGCCATAGCCGCAATTGGCGGTCAGCGTGGCTCCGCCGCGGCGCAGATAGTCGAGGGCATTCAGATGCGCGAGCACCAGATCGCTGACATGGATATAGTCCCGAACGCCGGTTCCGTCCGTCGTGGCATAGTCTGTGCCGAAGACCTCGACAGAGCGTCGTTTGCCGAGCGCGGCCTCACAGGCCACCTTGATGAGATGGGTCGATCGCACGGTCGATTGGCCCGTGCGGGCGAGCGGATCGGCGCCGGCGACGTTGAAGTAGCGGAGCGCCACATAGCGGAAATCATGGGCGCGGGCCGTATCCTTCAGCATGATCTCGCTCATCAGCTTGGACTGGCCATAAGGATTTTCCGGCCGCAGGGGCGCGGTTTCGACCACCGGCACGGGCGCATCCGGCGTGCCATAGACGGCTGCCGTCGAGGAAAAGATGAACTTGTCGATACCGGCCCTGACCGCCGCAGAGAGCAGGATGCGGGTATTGCCGGTGTTGTTGGCATAGTAGCCAAGCGGGTCGGCGACGGAATCCGGGACCACGACTGAACCCGCAAAATGAATGATGGCCTCAATATCGTTTTCGGCGAAGATCTGCGTCAGAACCTTGTCGTCGCCCACATCGCCGAGATAGAAACGCGCCGCGGGAGCAACGGCCCAGCGAAATCCAGTGGACAGGCGATCGATGACAACCACGTCTTCACCGGCATCCAGGAGAGACCAGACCATATGGCTGCCGATGTAGCCAGCGCCGCCCGTAACCAAGATCGCCATTTTTACTTCCCGTTTCCTTATCGATCGGGAAGAACATATTCATTTACGGCTTTAACAAGATTTACGTCCGGCGCCCAATCCGTCCATTCGCGCCGTTTAACTTTAACTATACTAAATACAGGCTTTCGAAAATCGGTCTAAATTTATCGATCGGCAGGGCGAGCCGTTGCCGCGCGCCCTGCCGGACGCGATTAAAGGGAGAGGATGTAACGGCTAAGGCGGTCTGCCGCCTCTTCGATCTGACGGGGATCGCGCAAGAAACAGGCACGCAGGAAGCTTTCGCCGCCCTTGCCGAAGGCCGATCCGGGCGCCAGCGCAACACCGGTGCGATCGACGATATCCATCGCCGCCTGCCGGCTGTCGGTGATGCCATCGATCTTCAGGAAGGCATAGAGCGCACCTTCCGGCTTCAGCGTCTCGACACGGTTCGTTGCAATCAGGGCATCGCAGAGAAGGTCTCTCGACCTTGCGGCGCGGTCGAAATTCTCGCGCACGAAGCCATCGCCATGGTCGAGGGCCGCAACCGCGCCACGCTGCATGAACTGCGCGACGCCGGAAGTGGAATACTGGATCAGGTTTTCAAAGACCTGTCCGGTTTCCGGGGGCGCCACGATCCAGCCGACCCGCCAGCCGGTCATCGACCAGTTCTTGGAGAAGGAATTGGCGAACAAGACGCGGTCGCCCGGCTCCATGACATCAAGGAAGGAAGCCGCACGCGGTCCTGCTCCGTAGTAATAGAGCGCGTAAATCTCGTCGGCGAGGATCCAGAGATCATGGCGGCGCGCCAGGGCCAGGATGGCGGCGAGATCATCGCGGCTTGCGGTCCAGCCGGTCGGATTGGACGGCGTATTGATGAAGAGCGCCCTCGTCTTCGGCGTGACCGTCGCTTCGAGCGCGTTCATGTCGAGCGACCAGCGGCCCTCGGCAAAGGTCAGCGGCAGGCCGACAGCTCGGCCACCGGCAATCTCTATGGCGGAAACGATGTTGGGCCAGGCCGGCGACAGATAGACCATTTCGTCACCGGGCTCTGTCAGCGCCTGGACACACAGCGCAATCGACTGCATGCCGGAACCGGTCACATAGAAATGCTCCGGCGGCAGGTTCACGCTGAAGTGTCGCGCGTAATATCGCGACAGAGCCTCACGCAAATCCGGAATGCCGCGCTGCCATGTGTAGAAGGTTTCACCCGCGAGAAGCGCATCGCTTGCGGCTCGATTGACAAAATCCGGGCTGGGCAGATCGCCCTCGCCTGCCCAGAGCGGCAGCAGGCCATCACGCCCGCGGGCGTAGTTGATGATTTCGACGATCCCGCTCTCCGGCGCCGCCAGAGCGCGCGGGCTGAGATCCTTGACGAGCGACATGCGGAGCCTCTTTGAAAGTCTTTCAGATGTTCAGGAGCTCTACCCCATCACGCACGGAAAATCCCATGACATTCGGTGAGCACAGAATCGATTCTGGTGATGAATGAAAAAGACCGCAGACTGGCTGCGGTCTTTGGATTGTCTGCAGATACGATCAACGGGTCTTCAGCAGGTCGCGGATTTCCGTCAGAAGCTGGATATCGGCCGGCGGCGGAGCTGCTTCGGCAACCTTCTGATCCTGCTTTTCGAGTGAGGCTCTCAGCGTGTTGACGCCCTTGACCATGAGGAAAATGATCCAGGCCAGGATGAGGAAGTTGATTACCACGGTGATGAAATTGCCGTAGGCGAAGACAGCCCCCTGTTCGCGTGCGGCGGCGAGCGATGTCGCCGTCACTTTCGAGCTCAAGGGCAGGAAGTAGTTGGAGAAATCGAAACCACCGAAGATAACTCCGACGATCGGCATGACGATATCCTGAACCAGAGAATTGACGATCAGACCAAACGCGCCACCGATGATGACGCCGACTGCGAGATCCATGACATTGCCGCGTGCAATGAATGTCTTGAACTCGTTCAGCATTACCCTTCTCCTTCTAAAAAGACAGCAAGACGCGCCCGCCGCCCCGGACACCTCACCTTCCGCATGGTTAATCAAGTTTCGAGCTTTCGAAAACAGTAAATCTGCAATCGCGGAACGGGCATCTTCGACTTAATGTCAAGCTGTAAGCGATTTCAAATGGATGGAAACTCCCTTAAAGTTCCCTCCAGTTCCAGCGCGCCGTTCATGAGGAGGAAGCGTGCTTCCGGGTTGGGTCATTTTCGCATCGGCCTTCGCCTATCTGCTGCTGCTCTTCGCCGTGGCGAGCTATGGCGATCGGAAAAGCCGGGTCTACGGGGTGCCCGCAAGCGGGCGGCCGGTCGTCTATGCGCTCAGCCTTGCCGTCTACTGCACCTCTTGGACCTATTTCGGCGGCGTTGGGCTCGCGGCCGAACGCGGGCTGGAATTCACCGCCATCTATATCGGCCCGATCCTGATGTTCACGATCGGAATGCCGATCGTGAGACGCATCATCGAACTCGCCAAGGCGGAAAAGCTGACCTCCGGCGCCGACTTCATCGCAGCCCGCTACGGCAAGAATCCCATCGTCGGAATGCTGGTGACCGTGATCTGCCTTGTCGGCACGATCCCTTATATCGCACTGCAACTGAAAGCCGTTTCCAATTCGGTCACGGCCATGGTGGACCCGACCGACTACGGCATCGGCACCGGCAATCTCTATTTCGTCGACCTTCCGCTGGTCGTTGCGTTCTTGCTCGCCTGTTTCGCAGTCGTCTTCGGTACCCGCCACACCGACGCGACCGAACACCAGGACGGCCTCATTCTCGCAATCGCCTGGGAATCCGTCGTCAAGTTGGTCGCCTTCTGGACACTCGGGATCTACGTCGTCTTCTTCCTGTTCGACGGGCCGGCCGATCTCTGGCAGAAGGCCGTCGAGAACCAGGCCGTCATGGCGGCCCTGACGCATCATACACCGCCCGGTCGCTGGATCCTGCTGATTGCGCTTTCGGCCTTCGCCATCGTCATGCTGCCCCGGCAGTTCCATGTGACCGTGGTCGAGAACCGCACCACGCGGGAACTGAAGCTTGCCGGCATATTGATGCCGCTCTACCTGGTGGCGATCAATATCTTCGTGCTGCCGGCCGCGATGGGCGGCGTCATGCTGTTCGGCGGCACCGGCGACGCCGATCTCTACGTGCTTTCGCTGCCGCTCACGCACGAGATGCGGTTCGTCTCGCTCATCACCTTCCTCGGCGGTTTCTCCGCCGCCACCGCGATGGTTATCGTCGCGTCCGTGGCACTGGCGATCATGATTTCGAACGACATGGTGCTGCCGATCTTTCTCCGGCAGAAGCTGCTCGTACGGCCCAGCCACCGGGCCGACTTCGCCAAGACGCTTCTCCATATCCGGCGAACCTCGATCTTCGGGGTCATGCTGCTCGGCTATGTCTACTACCGCTCGGCGGACAATTCGACCGGACTTGCCTCGATCGGCCTTCTGGCCTTTGCCGCAATCGCCCAGATCGCACCGTCTCTGTTCGGCGGTCTCTTCTGGCGCCGGGCCAATGCCCGCGGTGCGATCGCGGGCCTCAGTTCTGGTTTCTTCGTCTGGGCCTATCTGCTGTTCCTTCCGAGTTTCGGCGCCGAGGACAACAGCCACATCGCGGCATCGATCCTGAGCTTCCTCTTTCCGGGCATCGACATGTTCACGGGTGCGGAAGCCGATCCGCTGGTCAACGGCACACTGCTCAGCCTGCTGGTCAACACTGCCGCCTTCGTCGCTGGCACGCTCAGCCGCAATCCCAGGCCCGTCGAGCGCATCCAGTCCGGCATCTTCGTCAAGCGTCATCCGCGCACGCAATTTGCCACGCGAGGCTGGAAGACGAGGGTCTCCGTCGGCGATCTCAAGGCCGCCATCGCCCGCTACCTCGGCGACGAGCGCATGCAGCGGTCGTTTCGCAGCTACGAACAGACGGTCGGACGCAGGCTGGACGACGACAGCCCAGCCGACATGGCGTTCATCCATTTCTCGGAACAACTGCTCGGCAGCGCCATCGGCTCGTCCTCCGCACGCCTTGTGCTGTCACTGATCCTGCAAAAGGCCGAGGATACCTCTGCCGATACCGCCTGGCTGCTCGATCAGGCAAGCGAAGCCCTGCAATACAATCAGGACATGCTGCAGACGGCACTTTCGCAGATGGAACAGGGCATCGCCGTCTTCGATGCCAGCAATCGGCTGACCATCTGGAACCGACGCTTCCGCAGCCTGCTCGATTTGCCCGAGCATGTGGGACAGGTCGGTTATCCGCTTGCCGAGATCGTGGCGATGCTGGCGGAACGCGGCGACGTGGCGGCGGGCGAACAGGCACCGCTCGTCCGACGCTTCCAGCAATTCGACACGCCCTTTCAACTGGTGACCTCCGGGGGCGACCGGATCATCGAGGTTCGCTGCAACGCCATGCCCGACAAGGGCATCGTCGCAACCTTCACCGACATCACGAGCCAGGTGGCCGCCGACAAGGCGCTGAAACAGGCGAACGAAACGCTGGAACAGCGCGTGAGCGAACGTACCGCGGAGTTGACCCGGGTGAACCATGCGCTCGCCGAAGCCCGTGCCGCCGCCGACGAGGCCAATATCGGCAAGACGCGCTTCTTCGCAGCGGCCGGCCACGACATCCTGCAGCCGCTCAACGCCGCACGCCTTTATTCCTCCTCGCTGGTCGAAAGGCTCGGCGAGAGCGAGAACAGTTCGCTGGTGCGCAACATCGATTCCGCGCTGGAGTCCGTCGAGATCATTCTCGGCGCCGTGCTCGACATCTCGCGTCTCGACACCGGCGCCATGAAACCGCGTGTAACCTCCGTCGCGCTGCGGGATCTGCTCGAACGAATCGAGACCGACTTCGCACCCATGGCACGCGAGAAGAACCTTAAACTGATCGTCATGCCGACCTCGCTCAGGGTACGCTCAGACCCCAACCTGCTGCGTCGGCTGGTGCAGAACCTCGTCTCCAACGCCATCAAATACACCCCTTCCGGCCGCGTTCTGGTCGGAGCCCGCCGGCAGGGCAAGGAGGTCGCGATCCAGGTGATGGATTCCGGCATCGGCATTCCGTCTTCGAAATTCCGCACCGTCTTCAAGGAGTTCGCACGGCTGGAGGAAGGCATGCGCACGGCCTCGGGCCTCGGCCTGGGCCTTTCCATCGTTGACCGTATCGCGCGTGTGCTCAACCACCCGGTGCAGCTCTCTTCCAAGCAGGGCAAGGGCACAACCTTCCGGGTGCTCATGCCGCTCGACCAGTCGGTGCCGATGGGCAGCGGCGTGGCGGAACTGGCAAGGCAGGACAAGGGTGTACAGCCGCTTCGAGGCCTCAATATCCTTTGCATCGACAACGAACCCAAGATCCTCGAGGGCATGCAGCTCCTGATTTCCGGATGGGGATGCAACATCCGCTGTGCGGGCTCCATTGAGGAACTGGATGCCATCGTCGCCGCGGACAGAGAACCGCCGGACCTCATCATTGCCGACTATCATCTCGGCGACGGCAGCGGCATCGGCGCCATCCTTCGGCTGCGCGCGCTCTATGAACGCGATGTGCCGGCTCTGCTTTTAACCGCGGACCGCACGCTCGAAGTACGGGCGGAAGCCGAGAAACAGAATATCGCGCTCCAGCACAAGCCGGTGCGCCCGGCAGCGCTTCGCGCCTTCATCACACAGATTTCAGCGCTGAAACAGACGGCGGCCGAATAGGAGGCCGTTCGCCGCCGAAGGCGGTCATGGCGCGGTCACCAGGACTTCAACGCTCGCAGCGTCGGCGTCTTCTTCTGGATATGCTCGTCCATACGCGACAGAAGACGATCGAGCAGTTCAACCGCCTGGGCGACAGCAGGGCCTTTGTTCAGCATGACGCATTCTGCGCGGACGGCCATCGCCGCATCGGTCATTTCCCCGCGCGTCGGAATGCCCTCACGCACCAGGTCCTCCAGAACCTGTGTCGCCCATATGGCCGGCACGGAAGCCGCCTCACAGATCCACAGGATCTCCTCCTGCATTTCCGCCAGCCGCTCGAAACCGATTTCCGCGGCAAGGTCGCCACGGGCGATCATAATGCCGAACGGCCCCCTGCGGCGGGCGCGGGCGATCAGTGCCGGCAGATTGCGCACCGCTTCCGGCTGTTCGATCTTGGCGATCAGGCCGAGGCTGCGTGCCCCGACGCCGTAACGCTTCAGCACCTCTTCGAGAAGATCGATGTCTTCCGGACGGCTGACGAAGGAGTAGCCGATGATATCGCCGCACTCGATGACGGTCGCAAGATCGGTCTCGTCCTTGGCGGTGAGGGGCGAAAGGCCGAGCGACGTATCGGGCAGATTGATTCCCTTTTCAGGTTTCAGCCTCGTGCCGCCGGCCTTGGTCTTCTGCACCAGTATCACCGCCTCGCCGTCCGCAAGACTTTCCACCACGGCTTCCAGTTTGCCGTCATCGTAACGCACACGGTCGCCGACGGACAGGCGGGTGACCATTTCCGGAAGCGAGACGCCGGCAGAGAATTTCACCCGGTCGCAAACGCGCGGCTTGCCGGAGGCCACGAGGCGAACTCTGTCGCCAGCGACAAGTCTGGCCTTCTTTTCCGGCAGCACCACTTCTGCCGTGCGGATTTTCGGGCCGGCAATATCCATCAGCACGGCGATTTCGCGGCCGACCGCCGCTCCCGCGGCCCGGACGTGCGCTGCCATGGCCCGCCAGGCTTCCGGTCCGTCATGGGCGCAATTGATGCGCGCCACATCCATGCCGGCCTTTGCCAGGTCGAGCAGAAAATCCGGATTTGTCGCCGCCTCGCTCGGAAGCGTTACCATGATGCGCGTGCGACGGGTGGGATGCGCCGGTCCGATGAGATCGCGTGCGGCTTCGGCAAGACGAACCTCGCCCACAAAGAAATCGGATTCGGACGGCATGGCGACGGGAACCGGCCTGCCTGCAAGCGCACCGAGTGCCCCAATCACCGCATCGAGCGTCGGCAGTACGCGGCTTTCAAGCCTCCCCAGTGAGGAGAGACCCAGACACATCAGGCGCCTTTGCAACGACCGCAGGTCATGGTGGCGGAGCGCGAGATAGTGCGCCAGATTGGCAAGCGCCGGATCAGCCTCCACCGCATCGACCCCAAACTTTTCGATCAGTACTGCCGAGGAGTCGAGGATTTCGGCACGCAGGCCGACGACTTCCTCGAGGAGTGCTTCGACAGGCCTTTCGGTCACATGCTTTGGCAGCGTGTTCATTCCTTGCTCCACTTGGCGATACATCACCGTCCCATAGACGTTGCGGCTTCACCAGAGGGGCGAATGCCGCAGTTACGGGCCGGAAGACCTTCACGCTACTTCGGCTGTTTGACGCAGCGATGACGCCTTCAGCTTACTTTCGCAAAAGCGAAATAAGGTTCGTTGCATGACAGTTTTGTGACGGGTAAGGTCTTCCTTATGCTTCGCGGGGCGGGCGCGGCACACAGGGATGGAGATAGAGAATGGCAAAGAAGAAGATTTACGAGGCTCTTGTCGACGGCGCGTCCGCCGGATTGGTAGATGCTGCATTGTTTGCCTATGTCCAGGAACGCTGCCCGCAGGTAAACAACAAGAAGCTGGTGCGCGCCTCTCTTCTGGCCCTGACCGATCCGCATCTTGCCGACCGTAACATCCTTCAGACAATCTATTCGCTTTCGATCAAGAAACGGCTCGAAGACCTGCATGCCACGGGCTCTGCAACATCGGAGAAGTCAGAGCGCGACAAGAAGGCTCCTCCGGCGGAGCTACAGGGGCTTCATCCCGGCTGAGGCAAGGGTCTGGACAACCCTGTACACCCTCCTTCCGGCCAATAGCGCACCCTCGAAAAGCACCCTAGATTGAGGCTCAAGCATTCGTCGCCAGGGAGGGGCCATGCGGATCGCTTTGCTTTCGGACATTCACGCCAACCGCGAGGCCTACGAAGCCGTGCTCGAAGCGGCCGAACGACAAGGCGCGGCGCGCTACGTCGTGCTCGGCGATATTGTCGGTTATGGTGCTGATCCGGTCTGGTGCACGCGCAAGACCATGGCACTTGCAGAGCGTGGTGCGATCGTGGTGCGCGGCAATCACGATCAGGCGCTGGAGGATACGGCAATTTCCATGAACGAAACCGCGGCAGCCGCCATCAACTGGACGCGCGGTCTGCTGAACACCAACGAACGCGCCTATCTTTCCGGGTTGCCGCTGTCGGAGGAGGATGGAGACCGCCTTTACGTACACGCGAATACGACGACCCCGGGGCGCTTCAGCTATGTGACGGATACCGATGATGCGCTATCGCAGTTTTCCGCCTGCAGCGCCCGGTTGATCTTCTGCGGCCACCTGCACCGCCCGGCGCTCTACTGTCTCGGAGCGAACGACAAGGTATCCGCCTTCACGCCAACCTCTTCCCACGGCATCCCGCTCCTGGCCCACCGGCGCTGGCTTGCCGTCATCGGGTCGGTCGGACAGCCGCGCGACGGAAATCCCGCAGCCGCCTTCAGCATTCTCGACACGGACAAGGGTGAACTCGAATTTCATCGCGTCGGCTACGACATCGAAACCGCAGCGGCGAAAATCCGCGCGGCGGGCCTGCCCGACGGCCTCGCTGCACGACTGGTCAAGGGACGATGACGATGGGAAAGGCGCATCCGGCAAGCGGCAGCGTTATCGACGGCTTCACCATCGGCAATCTTGCCCACAAGGGAGGGATGGCCCGTCTGTTCGAGGTCACTCGACCGGACATCGATTTTCCCATGCTGATGAAGGTGCCTGATATCGGCGGCGGCACCGATCCGGCCATGATCGTCGGCTTCGAGATGGAACAGATGATTATGCCGCGACTCTCGGGTCCGCATGTGCCCCGCTTTGTCGCGAACGGGGATTTCGCGGTTCAACCGTATATCGTCTTCGAAAGACTGCCCGGCGCCTCTCTCTATCCCCTTCTCGATGATCTGCCCCGCGCGGCGGAAGAAGTTGCGATGCTCGGCAACCGCATCGCCACGGCGCTCGCCGATCTGCACCGGCAGAACGTTGTGCATCTCGATATCAAACCCTCCAACATCATGTTCCGCGAAACGGGCGAGGCCGTTCTGGTCGACTACGGCCTTGCCCGGCATCTGCAGCTACCGGATCTGATGCACGAGGAATTCCGGCTCCCCTACGGCACGGCACCCTATATGGCGCCGGAACAGATCCTCGGGGTTCGCAGCGATTTTCGCAGCGATCTCTTCGCCCTCGGAGTCCTGATGTATTTCCTCGCCACGGGCCGGCGTCCCTTCGGCGATCCCCAGCGGATGAAGGGGCTGAAGAAGCGGTTGTGGCGAGACGCCATCCCGCCCCGCCTGCTGAACCCGGATATTCCCAAGGCGTTGCAGGAGGTCATCCTGCGATGCCTCGAGATCAACCCGGCGCGGCGCTATCCGACGGCCGCGCAACTGGCGATGGACCTACAGGATCTTTCGAAGGTGACGCTAACCGCGCGGGCGGAGAAGCTGAAGCGGGACGGTCTCTCCCTCGTCATCAAACGCAGGTTCAATCCGGACCCGATCGAGCTTCTCAAACCGGCGAATGCCGTCGCTAGTCTTGCGAACGCGCCGATCGTGATGGTGGCGATTGACCTGTCGAGTGGATCCGAACCGCTTGCCGATGCCCTGCGGCTCACGGTGGGCCGTATCATCGAAAAGACACCCGACGCCCGCATCGCCTGCCTGAACGTTCTGAAGATCGCGCGCATCAGCCTGGAAAGCGATCTCGACGCAGAGGGCAACAACAAGCATGTGGCACGACTGGTGCAACTCAAGCACTGGGCTGAACCGATGAAGGCGCCCGAGGGGACTGTGACCTACCACGTCATCGAGTCGGTCTCGCCGGCGCAGGCCATTCTCGATTACGCGCGGGACAATATGGTCGACCATATCGTCATGGGGGCGCGCGCGAATTCGGCCATGCGCTCGCTGCTCGGCAGCGTTTCCGGCGAAGTGGCAGCAACCGCTCCCTGCACGGTGACGGTTGTGAGGGTTCGCGGAGCCACCGCAGCGGCGGAATAGGGCGACGCTAGAGCCTGAGTGCCCAAATCGTTGCCGAACGGATCACACCGGCGGCGGCAAGAAGCCGGGCGGATCGGACCGGCTCGAAGCCTTCGATGCGCTTGGTGCCGGCGTAACGTCCTCCATCGGCGAAAACCTCGATGGAACCGTAATCCAGAAAGACGCGGAGACGGCTGACGCGTGCTCCCTCCGCAACGTAGCGCGGCCTCGCGTCGTCATCTTCGCCATAGCGGATGAACAGCCCTGCTTCATCCTGCATCACACCCAGCCGGAGATTGGGATGATCCAGCACAAGATCGAAGGGAGCGCCGGCTTCTGCAAGATCGAACAGAATTTCGACCGCGCCGTTGAGGAAGGTGACGTCGCTGCCGGCCGCAAGGCGCGTCCGGTCCAGAATATGGCTTCTGAGGCTCTCCGCCGCACCGATTGGAGGGGTAAGAAGCTGACCACTCTCCAGCCGTAACGTACGCGGCAAGGTCATGGCGCTCGGGAACTCGATTGTCGGCCCGGTGTCGACCCAGTTGCCGAGCCAGCCGATACCGACGGGCGTCTGGCCGTCCATGAAGGCCTGAAAGGCGTAGTTGTCCGTAGCGAAGTCGAGCTCCCGGCTGAACTCCCGCGAAAAGGTCCGTCCGTCGAACCAGCCGACATCGACCATAGTCAGGTTTCGCCGCCCGGTCTTTTCGTCAAGCGAATGCATCAAGCCGTAGATCAGTGCCCAGCGCGTCTTCGGGTCAGTCGCCTCGCCATCGATCGGCAACAGGCACGGGCATTCGAGCGCGGTCGTGCGATAGCGGCGGTCGACCATCAACTTGCCGCGATAGGTCCAGCCGCTCGCGGCCTGGGAATCATCCGTATCATAAAGCAGGATGACGCCGCCCTCCTCGCTCTGGCTGCCCAGCAACATCTTCCAGAGGCCATCCGGTCCCTTGAAGACATAGGGGTCGCGAAAGTCGAAACTCAGGCCTTCCCCGGCCGGGCGTTGTGCCAGAAGAACGGAAGCTTCCCCAGCGGTAAAGAGATCGGCGGAAGCGGCCGTCATCTGAATCTCCTGCTCGGGCATCCGCTCCGCCACCTTCTCGGTGAAGAAGACACGGATGCCGGGTCCGTTTGGCAAGGGGATCGCCGAGCCCGAGAAAGCACCACCCCGCTTATCCGGGCGTGCCGTCAGGTCCTCCGAAGGAAAGAGGAAAACCGGCATGTGACGCCAGCGCAGGTAATCCGAGGAGACGGCATGGCCCCAATGCATGTTGTTCCACATGCGGCCATGCGAATAATGCTGATAGAAGAGGTGCGGCCGGCCGCCGAAGCGACCGAAACCGTTCGGATCGTTCATCCAGCCGAAAGGTGGGCGGAAGTGATAGCTTGCCGGGAGATCCGGCGGCTGGTTGGCCAGGCTGGTGTGCAAAACTGTAATGCCGGTCTCCAGCACGTCCGCGGCGGTGAACCAGTAGGCGACGGAAACGGCGGTGTCGCGGCTGTCGTAGCGCAATTCGATCGGCCCGCCGCCGAACACCTGATAGATGCGGAAGGAATGTTCCTCGGCATTGATCGCCTGCACCTCCCCGAACTTGCCATTGACGCTGTGCAGCGACACAGATCCGGGCCTTTCCTCGTTCACCGCTTTCAACCAGAGATGCAGCGTCGCGTTAACGGGCAGGTCCGCATGGATGACCCGCATGGTTTCCTCAACTGCATCGTCCGCCTGGTCCATACCGATCACCCTTTCTTCGTTATCCTGTTTTGGAGAGGCAACGACCGCGGCGGCCCCACTGTTCCATGATTTGCGTCACGCAAGCGTCACCAATCCTTCATCCCCCTGTGATCCGGCGATTCTATCGCGACGTCATGTTCCATCCGGACCAGGAGCCGTACCATGCGTCTGATCGTTCCGTTCATCGCCGTGTTTCTGTCTCTCGTCCCCATCTTTCCTTCCGATGCCTACATTTCCGAAACCAGTCATACGACGCTGATCCGCGAGAGGCTGACGGACGCCAACCGATGGCGCGATCATGTGATGGTGGTCGCCCATCGCGCAGGGTGGAAGGAAAACGGCAAGGTCGTACGCGCGGAAAATTCCAGGGACGCCATCGATCATTCCGTGTCGCTGGGCGTCGATATGGTCGAACTCGACGTACGCCGGACGCAGGACGGAGCGCTTGTCGTTATGCACGACGCGACGCTGGAGCGCACGACGACATGTAAAGGCGCGGTCGTGGAACGGCGCCTCGCCGCGTTGAGAACCTGCCGGCTGGTGGTGGAAGGAACGGGCATCGTCACCGACGAGCCGGTGCCGACGCTGGAAGAAATGCTGCTGCACGCCAAGGGCCGCATCCTCGTCAACATCGACAATAAGCTTGAGCCGGAAGACCTGGTGGACATCGTCGATAGCGCGCGCAGGATCGGTATGGCCGACGGCATCCTGATCAAGACGGCGATCTGGAACGAGGAGCGGCTGGAGCGTGCCCGCGCGGTGATGGCGCGGATCGGACCCGATATCGCCTTCATGCCGATCCTTGCAGACGATGCCGTACAGGACAGCGCCTTCGTGGCGAAGGTCGCAGGAGCATTCGACGCTCCCGCCGCCGAAATGATTCACTGGCACAGGGATGCAGCCGAACCTCTGACGGCAACGGGCGGACCGCTTTTTTCCCCGCGCGCCCGGGCAGCGGCAATCCGCGGCAATTTCCACATGTGGATCAACACCTATCCGATCACCGACCGTCCGGAAGGCATGGTCGCCGGGGGGCGCGGTGACGGGATGGCTTGGGCGCAGGGGCAGACGGATGCGGTCTACGGCTTCTGGATCGACCGCGGTGCAACCATCATCCAGACCGACGAGCCAGAAGCCGTGATCGGCTGGCTGGAAGGTCAGGGCTTGCGGCAGTCCTATGCGACGGGAAGTTGACGAAAGCTCCTAAGACGACTGCAAGGGCGTTATTCGTTCGAAACCCTTGGTTCGTTTGAAGTTCATCGCGTGAGAAAAGTTGGCCAGTGCATCGGACGGGTCCAAGCTCGTCAAGTTCAACCGTTCCCAGGTCTCCCTGATGAACCGCACGGACAGTACAGGTGTCTCCTCAAGGTGTCCCGTACTGCTATCAACCATCTGCGTGCGACAAGTGACGTAGACCTCGGAACCGGGCAACAAACTGAAAACATCTCCAGCCACCTTGAACGCCACACTAGCAACGTAGTCCTGATATCGTTCGTTGAACTCCGCAATCGGCATCTTCGTTTCGGAAAGCCTGCCTGAGGCCAGTTGCTTTCTTCTGAACTTCGGTACGATGTCGCTCGTGTGCACGTCCACTACGGCGTGAATGAATTCCCGTGAAATGGCAAACTCAACCGCCAGTCCGACCAGATTGCTCTCACTCAAAGCCTGAAATTCAGCGAGGGCACTTTTGATCGCTTGTGGCTCCCCGTCAACTACCTTACGGGCCATCTCAACATCGTCGGCCCACTCAGACCGACGTTTTTCATGGTCTGCCAATTCCTTCCGATATAAGCGCTCTTCGTCCGCCAAAGCCCGGGTCACCTGACCATCAAGCCGAGCTTTGAGCCATCGCGAACCTCCCCTGAAGAAATGAAAGGCGGAAGGCTTAAAGCGCTCCACCTGACGGGATAGTTCGTCTGACCGAACCGTTGATCGAACTGGTGACGTCGGTTCGGGACTATTGAGTATCGCCCACCAGTTTATCTGCGTTCCGGAAACGTGGTGAAGAGATCCGAGTTTGTCGAGATAGTCCTCCCACTCTGATACGGCATTGGCAGAGGCATCTGACATCTCTTGGCGAAGCGCCTGCTTCTGTCGGCGATGTGCCTCTCTCTCTGCAGCCCGTGATGCAGCTATTGCAGATCGCACGATTCCGCGCCAACCCATTTCCCATCTCCCAACCCAACCCTTCTACTCGTCAACATAGGCGGCGACGCACAACACAATCAATGGCTATTACAACGCAACCAACCAACGAAAAAGGCGGCCGAAGCCGCCTCTATATAAATTAGGGGAGACTAACAGCCTTACGCCGCCTTCTTTTCCTCGGCGTAAGGATCGAACCGTCCGTAGAAGGTCTCTCCCTTGGCCGCCATGTCGATGAGCAGCGGCGTCGGCTTGAAGTGGGCGCCGTAGTCCTTTGCAAGTCGCTCGCAGAGTTCGACGAAGGTCTTCACGCCCATGCCGTCGATGTAGCTCAGCGCGCCGCCGGTGTAGGGCGCAAAGCCGAAACCGAGGATGGAGCCGACATCGGCTTCGCGCGGGTCGATGACGATGCCTTCCTCGACGGTGCGAGCAGCTTCCAGCGCAATCGTTGCGAGGAAACGTTCCTGCAGCGTCTTGATGTTGACGTCCTCGGCCTTCTTCTGCGGGTAGAAGTCCTTGAGGCCCGGCCACAGGAACTTCTTGGCCGGCTTTGCCGGATATTCGTAGAAGCCCTTGCCGTTCTTGCGGCCGAAGCGTCCTTCCTTCTCGACCATGCGGGAAACGAGTTCCATATGGCGCGGATCGATGGCCTTCTCGCCGAGATCGGCGACAGTCGCCTTCAGGATCTTGAGCGAGAGATCGATCGCCACTTCGTCATTGAGCGACAGCGGGCCGACCGGCATGCCGGCGAACTTCGCGGCATTCTCGATCATGACCGGGGGCACGCCCTCGATCAGCATGTTGTAGCTTTCCGACATGTAGCGCAGCACGCAGCGATTGACGAAGAAGCCGCGGGTATCGTTGACGACGATCGGGGTCTTCTTGATCGCGGCAACGTAATCGAGTGCGACGGCCAGTGCCTTGTCGTCCGTTTCCTTGCCGAGAATGACCTCGGTCAGCATCATCTTCTCGACCGGCGAGAAGAAGTGAATGCCGATGAAATCGACCGGACGCTTCGAATTCTTCGCCAGACCCGTGATCGGCAGCGTAGAGGTGTTGGAAGCGAAGATCGCGCCTTCCGGCAGAACGGCCTCGACCTTCTCGATGACGGCCTTCTTGACGTCACGATCTTCGAAGACGGCTTCGATGACGAGGTTGGCATCCTTCAGGGAGCCATAGTCATCCGTCGGCGTAATCAGCGAAAGCAGCGCCTCGCCTTCGTCCTTGCTCATCTTACCCTTGCCGACGGCACCAGCCACCAGTCCTTCGGACACGGTCTTGCCCTTGCCGGCGGCCTCCATGTCGCGGTCGATCAGCACGACCGGAATGCCTGCGGCAGCCGTTACGTAGGCGATGGAAGCGCCCATGAAACCTGCGCCGACAACGCCGACCTTCTTCAATTCGGTCTTGCCCGCGCCTGCCGGACGACGGGCGCCCTTGCCCAGTTCCTGCATGGAAACGAACAGCGAGCGGATCATCGAGAAGGCTTCGGTCGTCTGGACAATCTGGGTGAAATAACGCTGTTCGATCTTCAGGCCCGTATCGAAGGGAACCTGCAGACCTTCATAGACGCATTTCAGGATAGCCAGGGCGGCCGGATAGTTGCCGGCAGTCTCGCGGCGCAGGACTGCCGGAGCAGCCGGCCAGAGCTGTGCTGCGGCAGGCGTCCAGATACCGCCGCCCGGAGCCTTGAAACCCTTTTCGTCCCAGGGAGCCACAGCTTTCAGGCCATCCTTTATCATCTGCTTGGCGGCCGGGATCAGCTGATCGGGCTCGACCACCTGATGCACGAGGTTCATGGCCTTGGCGCGCGATGCAGTCAGGCTCGAGCCCGTCGTCATCATCTGCAGCGCATCCTGCGTGTTGGCAAGGCGCGAGACGCGCTGGGTGCCACCGGCGCCTGGGAAGATCCCGACCTTGACCTCGGGCAGAGCGAGCTTCACCGACTTGGAATTGGAAGCAACACGGCCATGGCAAGCCAGCGAAAGTTCGAAGGCACCGCCCATGCAGGTGCCGTTGATCGCGGCGACCCACGGCTTGCCGCAGGTCTCGATCTTGCGCCACAGCCAGGTCATGCGGCCGGCAGCGTCAAACAGCTTCTTCACGGCTCCGGCAGGGTCCTTCGCCTTTTCCTCCTCGAGCATGGAGAACATGCCCTTAATCATGGTGAGGTCGGCGCCGCCGGAGAAGGTCTTCTTGCCGGAGGTGAAAACCACGCCCTTGACGCCGGCATCGGCCACGGTCTGGTCGACGATCTTCTCGATCTCGTCCATGACTTCGACGGTGAAGACGTTCATCGACTTGTCGGGCATGTCCCAGGTGACAAGGGCAATGCCGTCTGCGTCGGTCTCGATGGTGAAGTTCTTGTAGGTCATTGCTTCCTCCCAGAAATCAGACGCGTTCGATGACGGTTGCGGTGCCCATGCCGGCGCCGATGCAGAGCGTGACGAGTGCCGTATTCAGGTCACGGCGCTCCAGTTCGTCCAGCACCGTGCCGAGAATCATCGCGCCGGTGGCACCGAGCGGATGGCCCATGGCGATCGCACCGCCGTTAACGTTCATCTTCGAGTGGTCGACTTCGAAGGCCTGCATGAAGCGAAGCACGACAGCGGCGAAAGCTTCGTTAAGCTCAAACAGGTCGATATCCGAAATCTTCATGCCGGTCTTGGCGAGGAGCTTCTCGGTGACGTCGACCGGGCCGGTCAGCATCAGCGCCGGATCGGAACCGATATTGGCGAAAGCCCTGATACGGGCGCGGGGCTTGATGCCCATGGTCTCGCCGCCAGTCTTCGAGCCGATCAGCACGGCGGCCGAGCCATCGACAATGCCCGACGAGTTACCGGCGTGATGGACATAGTTGATGCGTTCGATTTCGGGATGGGCCTGGATGCCGACGGCTTCGAAGCCGCCCATTTCACCCGGCATCTGGAACGAGGGCTGAAGCTGGGCCAGAGCCTGCATGTCAGTGCCCGGCCGCATGTGCTCATCCTTGTCGAGGATGGTCAGGCCGTTGATGTCCTTCACCGGAATGACGGACTTGGAGAAGTAACCCTTTTCCCAGGCATGGGCGGCGCGCTTCTGGCTTTCCACGGCATAGGCGTCGACATCATCGCGGCTAAAGCCGTATTTGGTGGCGATCAGGTCTGCGGAGACGCCCTGCGGCATGAAATAGGCCGGGAAGTTGACCGACGGGTCCATGTACCAGGAGCCGCCCGACATGCCCATGCCGACGCGGGACATGCTCTCGACGCCGCCTGCAATGACGATATCGTCCGAGCCCGCCTTCACCTTGCCGGCGGCGAAATTCACGGCATCGAGACCGGATGCGCAGAAGCGCGAAATCTGCATGCCCGGGGCCTTGTTCGAATAGCCCGCCTCGAAAGCCGCCGCCTTCGGGATCACGGCGCCGGCGTCCATCACCGGATCGACGCAGCCCATGATGATGTCGTCGACGGTCGCGGTATCAAGACCGTTGCGGTCGCGGATCGCTTCCAGCGACTTGGCCGCAAGACGCACGGACGGCACTTCGTGCAGCGAGCCGTCCTTCTTGCCGCGCCCGCGCGGCGTGCGCACGTGGTCGTAAATGAAGACTTCTGTCATCGTTCTCTCTCCCTTTGGCGCTCAAGCGCCGAATTGTTGCTGGCCATACGATGATGGCCCCTTCATCCGCCTGCCGGCACCTTCTCCCCGTCCTGACGGGGAGAAGGACGATTGCCGACCTCTCCGTGCCGCATTTAGGGCAAGTTCCCTCTCTCCGTGCACGGGGAGAGGGCCAGGGTGAGGGGCAAATCCTCAGAATGCTTCCGCCGTCATCTCCATCAGGCTGTCGCTGCCAGCCTCGATACGGGTCTTGCGCAGTGCCGTTTCCGGCATGATCTTCTCCATGTAGAAGCGGCCGGTCAGAAGCTTGTTCCGGTAATAGTCTGCATCGCCATTGCCGGCGGCAAGAGCCTCGTTGGCGGATTTCGCCATCTTCGCCCACATGTAGCCGAGGACGACGAGGCCGAAGAGGTGCATGTAGTCGGTGGAGCCGGCACCGGCATTGTCCGGCTTGGCCATGGCGTTCTGCATGAACCACATGGTCGCGGCCTGCAGGTCGTTCAGGCCCTTCTTCAGTCCCTTGGTGTAGAGGACGAGGTTCTCGTCGCTGCGGTTTTCCTCGCAGAAGGCACCGATCTCGTTGAACAGCGCCATGACGGCGCGGCCGCCGTTCATGCCGAGCTTGCGGCCGACCAGGTCGAGCGCCTGAATGCCGTTTGCGCCCTCATAGATCATGGCGATACGGGCATCGCGGACATACTGGCTCATGCCATGTTCTTCGATATAGCCGTGACCGCCGAAGACCTGCTGCGCCATGACGGCGTGATCGAAGCCCTTGTCCGTCAACACGCCCTTCAGGATGGGCGTCATCAGGCCAAGCAGATCGTCGGCTGCCTGCTTTTCCTTCTCATCGCCGGAGCGATGGGCGATATCGGACTGCAGCGCGGTCCAGAGCGTGAAGGCGCGGCCGGCTTCGGTGAAAGCCTTGATGGTCAGGAGCGAACGGCGAATGTCCGGATGGACGATGATCGGATCGGCCTTCTTGTCCGGCGCCTTGACGCCGGAAAGCGAACGACCCTGAATGCGCTCGCGGGCATAGTTGGCGGCGTTCTGGTAGGCGACTTCGGCAATGGAAAGGCCCTGCAGGCCGACGCCGAGTCGGGCCTCGTTCATCATGACGAACATGGCGGAGAGGCCCTTGTTTTCCTGACCGATCAGGAAGCCGGTCGCCTCGTCATAGTTCATGACACAGGTGGCGTTGCCGTGAATGCCCATCTTGTGCTCGATCGCACCGCAGGAAACGCCGTTGCGCGCACCGAGCGAACCGTCTTCGTTGACGATGTATTTCGGCACGATGAAGAGCGAGATGCCCTTGGTTCCCTCGGGCGCGCCCTCGATGCGGGCAAGCACCAGATGAATGATGTTGTCGGTCATGCCGTGTTCGCCGGCGGAGATGAAGATCTTCTGGCCGGAGATCCTGTAGCTGCCGTCGCCGTTCGGAACGGCCTTGGTGCGCAGCAGGCCGAGGTCGGTGCCGCAATGGGGTTCCGTCAGGTTCATCGTGCCCGACCAGGTGCCCTCGACCATCTTCGGCAGATAGGTCTGCTTCTGCTCTTCCGAGCCGTGGACGAGGATGGCTGCAATCGCGCCCTGGGTCAGTCCGGGATACATCATCAGTGCCATGTTGGCGGACGACATGTATTCGCCGACAGCGGCGTGAAGGGTGTAGGGCAGGCCCTGCCCGCCGAATTCCTGCGGCACGGCAAGGCCGATCCAGCCGCCCTGGCAATAGGCATCATAGGCTTCCTTGAAACCCTTCGGAACGCTGACGCTCGCATCGTCGTGGCGCTTGCATCCTTCCTGGTCGCCGGAAAGGTTGAGCGGGAAAAGTTGTTCCTCTGCAAGCTTCGCGGCCTCCCCGACGATCGCTTCGACCATGTCCGGCGTCGCATCCTCGAACCCGGGCAGGTTGTGGTAGCGCTCGAGGCCAAGAACATTGTTCAGAACGAAAAGCGTGTCGTTTACGGGAGCCTTGTAGACAGGCATGGATCATCTTCCTCCGAGACTTGAAACCGGGCAGGCCGGCATAGTTCATGCTTATACAAATAATTGACGTGCGCGTAAACGTCAAAATCTGGATGCAACCGCATTTTTGCTGTGCTGACACTCCCCCACACCTCACCCGAAGGAGTTAATCCGCCCACTAGCCGCCGGATCTTATCGCTCAAACGTTAAAAAATTTTCAGGCAGGTTAACGGCTTGTTTACCACGTTTCATGAATTGTGGCCGGAGAAAGGTGATGATCCGCAATCCGTGATCGCATTGAGTCGGCACCACCGCCGAAACAGGCGAAAATGCGCATCGTCGGCCCCAATTGTTCACCTTCAGCCCAACCGAAGGTGCATTTTCGAAGCGAGCAAGACCATGAACGGATCGCGATCCACTTCTTCCCGCCCCGGCGGATCTTCGTCGCTTGATGCGCTGAGCCGCACGATCGAGGGATTGGAAGCGAGGATCGAAGGACTGATGGGAACCACCTCGTCTCGCGGACGTCTCGCGGAGGACATTGCGCGCGAAGCCTATCGTGAGCGCGGCGACGATCGCTATGCGCGGCCCGCGCGCGAAGCCTCGACGGATCCGCTTGCCGAAATACGCCAGCGCCAGCGCGCTCTGGAAGACAGCCGCCAGCGCCCCGCCGAGCGGACGACTGCTGGTTACGGCCGCGCTTACGACCCGCAGGAAGACCGCCCGCGGCAGGCGCCGTTCCGCCAAAACCCACCCTCGCCTTACGGCGCGGCTTCGGCAGTCGCGAGCCCTGACACCATGACCCGTGAAATCACGCAGGCCCTGCTCGGATTGCGCCAGGAACTGAAGCAGGACATTTCCGAGAGCCTTTCGCGCGAAGTCGGCACCCTGCGCGCAGAGATGCGCAGCATACGCGCGCTCGCCGAAGACCAGCGGCCCTCGGAGGCGTTGCGCAACGATATCGCCCGTCTCGCAGAGAGCATTCAGCATCTCAGCCTGTCACGCGCTCCGGGCGCTGACGGTCTGCGCGAGGAATTCGAGGAGCTTCGCTCTCTCATGGACGGACTTGCCCGCGAGGATTCCGTGCGCCGCATGGACAATCGCTGGAGCCATATCGAGGAAAAAATCAGCGACGCCGATCCGGCTGCAATGCGCGAGGAACTGGTGCGTCTTGCAGACCGTCTCGACGACATCAAAAGCCATATCGGACGCACCGGCGACAACCGCGCCCTCCACGCGCTCGAAGACAAGCTGATGAAGGTCGCGACCGCGCTCGAGCAGATCGGTTCGCATATCGACCCCAGCGAGCGGATGATGAGCGAACAGTTCGCCGGCATCGACATGCGGCTGGACGAGATCAGCCGCGCCATCGTGGCCAGCGCACGTAATTCCGGCGGCCCGGACAACGGCTTTTTTCAGCGTCTCGAAGACCGGATTACCGGACTCGCCCACCAGATCGAGGCCTTTGCCAATCGTCGGGCCACCGAAGAACAGCCTGCCTCGGATCTTGCCCGGCGCATCGAGTCGCTGACCGGCCGCATCGAGCAACTGTCCGAAGCCCGCACCGCAAGCCATCTCGAGGAACGGCTGGACATGCTCTCGCACATGCTGGAGCGCACCCAGGCGCCGGTGCCGCAGCCGGAACTGACCGGCTATCTGGCTGACATCTCCCGCAAGATCGACGCTTTGGATCACGGCGCCGTCAACGACAGGCTGGCAGACAGGCTGGAGCTTCTCGCACGCCGCATCGAAGGACTGGAAGTACCGCAGCCCGCCGTCGCGCGTATCGACGACAGCCTGTTGCGCGGGCTCGAGGACCGTCTGAATGCCGTGGTCGACCGCATCGAGGAGAATGCCGGCGTACCGGCCGGCGAAAGCGCCAGCCTGCGGGGACTGGAAGAGCAGATTGCCCATCTTTCCACGCTGATCGCCAGGCCGTCGACGGGTGGCGGCATAGATGATGCGGTTGCGGAACGTATCTCGGCGCTCGAAGACTATATGGCGACGAGTGACGAATACATCATCGAAGCCGCCCGGCAGGCCGCCGAGACCGTTATGGAAAGCTATGCGCAGCGGCTTCCGGCGCAAGGGGCCGCCGGGTTGGCGGATATCGCCGCACTCTCGGCGCTTTCAGAGCATCTGCGCAATCTTGAGGATTTCAGCCGGAACTCCGAGGAACGCACTCATCGCACCTTCGAAGCGCTGCACGATACCCTTGTGCAGATCGCGAACCGGCTCGACCAGATCGATGACCGCACGGCCCATTTCGAGGAGCCACAGGTTCCCTTCCGCCAACCGTCGCAATCCGTCGAAACGCCCTCTATGGCAGAGGAACCGTCGATCCGGGCTCCCCTCGCCGCTCATGCCATGGAAACGGCAGACACCGGCCGGAATGATGTTCCACATATCGAGGCGCCAGCCGTCGAAGCGACGATGACGGCCCTGCCAGTCATCGAGGCAGCGCGATCCGACAGGAAACCGGGCAAGCCGAGCCTGCTCGCCGGATTGGGCAAGCGCTTCCTTCCCGGCCAGAAGAAGAATGAGGAGCCGGTGGCAGGCCGGCAGGTGATCGATCCGACGCCGTCGATCGATCCCTCCGATATGCTGCCGCCTGAACAGGCAAACGAACTGCTGGAGCCCGGCTCCGGGGCTCCCGACGTCCGCAAGATCCTGGAGCGCGTGCGCGCCAGCCAGGCGAAGAACGAGAGCGGTGCTCCCGCAGGAGAGGCAGACCGGGCCGACTACATCGCCGCCGCTCGGCGCGCAGCGCAGGCCGCCGCCCAGGAAATGGACCTCAGCCAGAAGAGTGTGCGCGGCGCCAAGCCCGGCGCCGCCGCGCTTACGGGCTTTGCCCGTTATCGCCGTCCGATCCTGATGGCCGTCGGTGCAATCCTGCTCGCCGCCATGGCAATGCCGCTCGTCACGACCCTCATCCGTGGCGAGAAGGCGCCGCCCGTCGTCATCGAGACGCCGAAGCCGCAGGAAAGCGGCATGGCGCCGGCCACCGCACCCGTGGAAGAGCGGCCGGAAACCAATGTCGCCGCGGCCATCGCTCCGCCCGCTTCAGAGGCAACCGGCGCTTCCGAACCCGTTCCGGCGGCTCCGGTTGCACGTGTGGAACAGGCGCCGCTTGACAGCGGCGACGCTCTTTCGACGCTACAGCCCGCGACCGAGGACAGCCAGCAGGACAGCGCCGCCTTCGCGCCTGCGACCGGAGAGGCCCAGACGGCAGAGACGACGGACAACACGCCGGTGCAGCCTCCGCAGTCGGAAACCGCTCCGGCCGTCGCGATTGTCGTTCCGGACGCAATCTCGCCGCCCTCGCTTGCCATTGCCGCGAAGGAAGGCGATCCGATCGCACTTTTCGAAATCGGAGCCCGCTATACGGAAGGCCGCGGTGTGGCCAGCGATTTCGCCGAGGCGGCAAAATGGTATCAGCTTTCCGCTGACCGCGGCTTCGTGCCGGCGCAATACCGGCTCGCCAACCTCTACGAAAAGGGCACAGGCGTTCCACGCGACATCGCCAAGGCCAAGAGCCTCTACCAGCAGGCGGCTGAAGCGGGCAATGCCAGCGCCATGCACAATCTCGCCGTGCTCTTCGCATCCGGCGCCGATGGCGGCCAGGACTATGCAAAGGCGGTGGAATGGTTCTCGAAGGCCGCCGAATACGGCGTATCGGACAGCCAGTTCAACCTAGCCATCCTCTATGCGCGCGGCAACGGCGTGCAGCAGGATCTCGAGGCTTCCTACAAGTGGTTCGCGATCGCAGCGAGAGACGGTGACAAGGACGCAGCGCAAAAGCGCGACGAGGTCGCGAACGCCATGCGGCCGGAACAGCTCGAGCGCGCCCGCGCGCAAGTCGATCTCTGGAAGCCGAAGCCGCTCAACCCAGATGCCAATACGGCCAACACACCGGACGAATGGGCAGGCAAGGGCCTGAAGACCGCGAGCGTCGACATGAAGAAGGCAATCCGCAACATCCAGGCGATCCTGAACAAGAACGGTTTCGACGCTGGCACACCCGATGGCATGATGGGAGCCAAGACCACCGCCGCGATCAAGGCCTTCCAGACCTCGATCGGCGAGCAGCCGACGGGTCAGGTCACCGACAAGCTGGTGAATGCGCTGCTGGAACGCAACAAATAGTCGCTAACGGTCATAAAAATCGGAAAATGCCGGCGTATGGCTTGAGCGCGAATTGACTTGACCGGCCTGTGAGCGCAAGAGAAATGACGGGGATCAAGTCCGGCAAGGACTTGAGCCCGTTTAGCTTTTGCCTGAGACCGGCCGCATTTCCGATCCCGTTTTGTACCAGCTCGCTCCGGCGGGCAGACGCATTCAGAGGCCCGAGCGTGACGATCTACCTGCCGATAGCAGAATTGTCGGTGAACATCTTCATCATTCTCGGGATGGGCGCGGCAGTCGGTTTCCTTTCCGGCATGTTCGGCGTCGGCGGCGGCTTCCTGATTACGCCGCTCCTGATCTTCTACAATATCCCGCCGGTGGTTGCCGTTGCGACGGGTGCCAATCAGGTGGTCGCCTCCTCGGTTTCCGGTGCAATTACCCATTTTCGCCGCGGCACGCTGGACGTGAAACTCGGCACGGTGCTGCTGATCGGGGGCCTAGCGGGCGCCTCGGTCGGTGTCGTGATCTTTTCCTGGCTCCGGCGGCTCGGCCAGCTCGACCTTGTCATCTCCCTGCTCTACGTCGTCTTTCTCGGCACGGTCGGCGCCCTGATGCTGATGGAAAGCCTGAATGCCATGCGGCGGGCCGCGAAAAACCAGCCGATCAGCCTGAAACGACCGGGGCAGCACAACTGGGTGCATCGCCTGCCGTTCAAGATGCGCTTCAAGAAGTCGAAGATCTATTTGAGCGTCCTGCCGGTGCTCGGTCTCGGCTTCGCCATCGGCATCCTGACCTCCGTCATGGGCGTCGGCGGCGGCTTCATCATGGTGCCGGCGATGATCTATCTCCTGCGCATCCCGACAAGCGTGGTCGTCGGCACGTCGCTGTTCCAGATCATCTTCACCACCGCCTTCACCACTGTGATGCAGGCCGCGACCAACTATTCCGTCGACATCGTGCTCGCCTTCATCCTGATGCTTGCCGGCGTGATCGGCGCGCAATACGGCGTTCGCGTCGGCCAGAAGCTGCGCGGCGAACAATTGCGCGCCCTGCTAGGCCTGCTGGTCCTTGCCGTGGGCCTGAGGCTCGCCATCGAATTGGTGGTGACGCCGGACGACCTCTATTCGATCGCGATCGGAGGCTGACATGCGCAGGCTCCTCGCAACGCTCTCCATCGCAGCCGGCCTCTTCTCCGCCTCCCACGGTCTCGCGCAGATACCGCTTGCCGGCGACATGATGGGTAAGGAAGGCCTGGATATCGGGACATCGACCAGCGAAATCGCCATCACCTCGGATTTTCGCGGCGCAGACCTTACGATCTTCGGGGCGCTCACCAATGCCGATCAATTGCTGCTGGCCATCGGCCAGTACGACGTTGTGGTGACGCTGGAGGGCCCGCGGGAAGAAACGACGGTACGCCGCAAGGACCGGCTGTTCGGCATATGGATGAACCGGACCTCGATGACCTTCGAGCGGATGCCGATCTCCTATTCGCTGGCGAGTACCCGCCCGGTGGAACAGATCGCGCCGGCTCAGACACTGACGGGTCTCGGCATCGGCATCGACCATCTGTCGCTGACGCCGACCGGCTATATCAGCTACGACGCCAACCTCACCGAATTCCGCGACGCCTTCCGTCGCATCAAGCAGTCGCACGGGCTCTACCAGCGCGACACCAACGGCGTCCGCTTCGTCAGTTCCAGCCTGTTCAAGGCGACGCTGCGGCTACCGGCAAACATTCCCGATGGCGTACACATCGTGCATGCCTATTTGTTCAAGACCGGCGAATTCATCGGCGAGAAGGAACTGGCGCTGCGGGTCATCAAGACTGGTATCGAGGATTCGATTTCGAGAGCCGCCCACGAAAATCCCCTCTCCTATGGCATGCTTTCCGTACTTCTGGCGTTGGTCACCGGCTGGGGTGCAAGCCTGTTGTTCCGCAAGGATTGATAGCGAGTTCCCGCATCCATCAGCCGAGCAGGTTGGCAAAGCGCACGGAGTAGATGCGGTCGCGGCCGAGCAGATGGGCAACGAGTTCAGCCCGGTCGAACAGACCGGCAAACGCCCGGTGGCGAAGGTCGAGCCCTCCTGTCATGACCCCGAAAGCCGGCATCAGCAATCGCTGCCCATCGGTCGCGAAACAGGGGCGCCGCACCGATTTTTCCCTTCGCCGCACGGTGGCGCAGGGATGGAGGTGGCCCGAGACCTCCCCCTTGCCGGCAATCAGGCTCGGCTCGTGGCGAAACGTCAGGCCACCGAAGACGATTTCATCGGCGGAGATACCCGGCAGGTCGGCAATGCCGTCGGGATCGTGGTTGCCGTTGATCCAGATCCATTCGCGGCCCCGGGCCATGGCGGCGATCTTCTCGCGAAACGGCGCCGGCAGCAGGGCGGAGCCGACGGGATCGTGGAAATTGTCGCCCAGGCTGATAACGATCTTCGGATCGTGTCGCGCAATCGCAGCTTCGAGGATGCGAAGCGTCGACAGCGTGTCATAGGGTGGCAGCAACAGGCCGCGGCGCGCGAAGGCGGCACCCTTTTCGAGATGCAGGTCCGACACGACGAGCATGCCGAGTTCTGGCAGGATCAGCACGCCACCGGCATCGGCGATCGCCTCCACTCCGTTCAGCACGAAACGGGCAGAGTAATCGGGATCATCGAGGGCCGGAGCCTTGAGTTGGGCCAGGCGGTTCATGCGGTGTTCTTTTCCTTCACGCCATGGCCTCGGCGATCAGATCGTCTGCGGCTTCGGCAAGCACGTGTTCCTGGGCTTCACCAGCGACCGGCTCGCGGCCGATCTCCAGCATCACCGGCACGGCGAGCGGCGAAATATGATCCAGCCGCTTGTGGGTGATATGCCCTTTGATTCTCTTTAGCATATCGCCGAGCCGGGCAATATCGAGAAGACCCACGGCGGCATCCTGTCGCGTCGCGTCCAAGAGGATATGATCCGGTTCGTGGCTGCGCAGCACGTCATAGATCAAATCCGCCGACACCGTCACCTGCCGGCCGCTCTTTTCCTTGCCGGGATGCCGCTTTTCGATCAGGCCGGCGATGACGGCGCAAGTGCGAAAAGTACGCTTCAGCATCCAGGATTCGTCGAGCCACGCCTCGAGATCATCGCCCAGCATGTCCTCGTCGAACAGATCGGCGAGGCGCAGGCGAGCAGAGGCGATCATGGCGCCCATGTCCTCCAGCCCCCAGACGGCCAGCGAATAGTCGGTCGCGACAAAGCCGAGGGGTTTCGCACCCATTCGCTCAAGCCTGCGGGTGAGCAGCATGCCGAGCGTCTGATGAGCCAGCCGTCCCTCGAATGGATAGGCGACCAGAAAGAAGCGGTTGGCGCGGGGAAAGGTCTCGATCAGCAGTTCGCTACGCTTCGGCAGGATAGACTTCTCCCGCTGGATTTCCAGCCAATCCCGGACCTGATCCGGCAGGCCGGCCCGCCGGGCGGGATCATCCAGCATGGCACGGACCTGTTCGGCGAGATAGGTGGAGAGCGGAAACTTGCCGCCGGCATAGGCCGGGATCTTCGGGTCCTGAGAAAAGGCATTGGAAGCGAGGCATTCATTGTCCCGGATGCCTTCGAAGCGGAGCACCTTACCAGAAAACAGAAAGGTGTCTCCCTGGCTCAACTGCTCCAGAAAATACTCCTCGACCTTGCCAAGCGACATGCCGCCCCGGCCGATGGAGCCGAGATGGTTGCGCTTGACGAGCCGGATGTTGAGCATCGGCATTTCGACGATGGTGCCGAGATTCAGCCTGTATTGCTGTGCGACCTGGGGGTTGGAAACCCGCCAGCGTCCCTCCCTGTTCAGCCGGATGCGGGCATAGCGTTCATAGGTTCTGAGCGCGTAGCCGCCGGTGGCGACGAAATCGACGATACGGTCGAAGGTCTCGCGCGGCAGCAGCGCATAAGGCGAAGCGCTCGTCACCTCCTCATACAGGTCATCGGCAAGGAAAGGTGCCGCACAGGCCATACCGAGCACATGCTGCGCCAGAACGTCGAGCGAGCCGTCGCCGATGGGCGGCGTGTCCTGTGCCCCCACGTAGTTGGCATCCAGCGCCGCCTGACATTCCATCACCTCGAAACGGTTGGCCGGCACGAGGATCGCACGGCTCGGTTCGTCCATGCGGTGGTTGGCACGGCCGATGCGCTGGGCAAGCCTCGATGCCCCTTTCGGCGCGCCAACGTGAACCACGAGATCGACGTCGCCCCAATCGATGCCGAGATCGAGCGTTGAGGTAGCGACGACGGCCCGGAGCCGGTTGTCGGCCATGGCTGCCTCGACCTTGCGGCGCTGGGCGACATCGAGCGAACCGTGATGGAGCGCAATGGGCAGGTTGTCGTCGTTGATCGTCCAGAGTTCCTGAAACAGCAATTCGGCCTGCGAACGTGTGTTGACGAAGATCAGCGTCGTCCGAAATTCCTTGAGCACCTGATAGAGCTCCGGCATGGCATAGCGAGCCGAATGGCCGGACCAAGGAACACGTTCCTCGGTCTTCAGGATTGTGATCTCCGGCTTGGCGCCGCCGGTCACCGTAATCAGCCCGGCATGGCTTGCCCCCCGCGGCGGCTGGCCAACCAGCCAGCGCTGCAACTCCATGGGCTCAGCCACCGTAGCCGAGAGACCGACGGTGCGCAGATCGGGTGCGAGGCGACGAAGACGCGCAAGCCCGAGCGACAACAGGTGACCGCGTTTGGATGTGACCAGCGAGTGTAGTTCGTCGAAGACCACATAACGCAGGTCGCGGAAGAAGCGTTCGGAATCCGAGTGGGAAAGCAGCAGGGCCAGCTGTTCGGGCGTGGTCAGTAGTATGTCGGGCGGATTGAGCTTCTGGCGCTGGCGCTTGCCCTGGGGGGTATCGCCGGTGCGGTTTTCGATCGTGACCGGCAATGCCATTTCCGATACCGGCTTCATGAGATTGCGCTCGATATCGACAGCAAGCGCCTTCAGCGGCGAGATGTAGAGCGTGTGGACGCCAGTGAACGGCGCGCCGGGCGGAAGACGTCCGCGTTCGGCAAGTTCCGTGAGCGACGGCAGGAAGCCGGCGAGCGTCTTGCCAGCGCCAGTCGGCGCGATCAGCAGGAGGCTTTCCCCGCCTCGCGCTCTTTGCAGAAGTTCCAGCTGATGGGCACGCGGCTGCCATCCCTTTTCCGCAAACCAGCGGATGAAGGGAGCGGGCAGCGGCATATCGGCGGCCTGATTCATGAACACAGCGTCAACCTAGTGCATGCAGCGCGAAAGAGAAGCGCTGTTGACAGCATCGCAAATCACGGATAATTATTATCCACGATTTGGAGATGACGATATGAAACTCGGCGACGGCGTTGAACAGGCCATTCACAGCATGACCATGCTGGCTTCGCTTTCTGGGGACGGCGTCCTGTCGGCGGCAGCGCTTGCGGAATTTCACGGCGTTTCTCCCAGCTATCTCCTGAAACACCTGCAGGCGCTTTCCGCTGCGGATCTGGTGACGACGGTTCCGGGTCCCAAGGGCGGGTATCGCCTTGCACGCAAACCGAACGAGATCACCCTGCTCGACATCGTGATTGCGGTGGAAGGCCCCCAGCCAGCCTTTCGCTGTCAGGAAATCCGTCAACGGGGACCCAATCCCCTCCCCGGGCGGTATTTCGAAAGACCCTGTGGGATTGCCGCTGCGATGCTGGCGGCCGAGCGCGTCTACCGGGCGGAGCTCAAGAAGACGAGCATCGCGGATCTTATTTCGGATCTGAACGCCACCGACGATGGAGGTATCGCCGCCCGCGGTTGTGCCTTCCTCGAAATCAACGAACGCAAATCCGCCCGCCAGGGGCAGGAATGAAAGGAAGAAAGCCATGCATCCGCGTCTCGATCTCCAGAAGGCATCCCCGGCCGCATTCAAGGCCGTCTATGCACTCGAACTCTTCGTGCAGAACAGCGGCCTCAGCCGCGCCGAAATCCACCTGATCAAGCTCCGGGCATCGATCATCAACGGCTGCGCCTACTGCGTCGACATGCATGTGAAGGAATCCCGCCACGACGGTCTTTCCGAGCAGTGGATCAACCTGATGAGCGTGTGGCGGGAATCGACCGTCTACACCCCGCGCGAACGGGCCCTGCTGGGCTGGGTCGATGCCGTCACCAACATTGCCGGGACCGGCGCACCGGATGCCGAATTCCAGGCGCTGCGGGAGCATTTCAGCGAAACGGAGATATCCAACATCACCGTGGCTATCGGGACGATTAACGTCTGGAACCGTCTTGCCATCGGTTTTCGCTTCCAGCACCCGGTCGACCAGCCGGCCGTAGCGGCCTGATACCAGTCGGGTTGATGCCAGCGGAAAGACCGTTACATCGCGATGTAGCGGTCTTTCCGGTGATTGATGGCAAGCGTCAGATTGAGCACGACAGCGCCCATGACCGAGCAGAAGATGATAAAGGGCGTGGCGACAAAAAAGGAAAAGACCAGCACGAGGCCATCGAAGCCGAGTTGCACCAGTCCGGCGCGCCAGCCGAAGCGATCCTGCAGATAGAGCGCGAGGATGCCGAACCCGCCAAGGCTCGCCCGGTGGCGAAAGAGCGCCAACATGCCTGTTCCCACGAGCAACCCGCCGAAGACCCCGGCGATCAGGGGGTCGAGCGAGGAGAACGAGACGAAGCGTGGCAGCGTCGCTGTGAGGAACGACGTCAGGGCTACAGCGGAAAAGGTCTTGATGGTGAAGGCCGCGCCGAGTTGCCGGTAGGCGAAATAATAGAACGGCAGGTTGAGGACGAAGAAGATGGGGCCGAAGCCGGTCTCCGTCAGGTAATGCAGCAGGAAGGCCACGCCCGCCGTTCCGCCTGAAAGCAGCTTTCCACCCGACAGCAACAGAACACCGAGAGCCGCCAGCATGCTGCCGGCGAGCACACCCTGCACATCGTCGACGAGCGAATGCCGTTCGGCCGAAGACGCCAGCAAGCCCTTTAACCGCGTCTTCACCTCACCTGTCACCATAAACCGACTCTCTCCTTTGAAGCCTTTCAGTCTCGGTATCGCGCCCGAGACAATTGCTCAAGAGGCAAGGCGAACAGGTTTCAGCGGAGAGCGATGTAGCGGTCCGAACGGTGATTGATCGCAAGGAAGAGATTGAGCACGACAGCACCGACCACCGAATAGGCAACCACCATGGGCGAGAGAACCGCGAAGGCGAGCGCCATGATGCAGAGATCGAAGGCGAGTTGGACAAGGCCCGCGCGGATACCGAAACGATCCTGGATATAGACCGCGAGAATGCCGAGGCCACCAAGGCTTGCGCGGTGGCGATAAAGCGCAAGAAGGCCGAAACCGAGAAGCAGACCGCCAAGCACAGCGGCCCAGAAGGGCGCAACCGTCTCGATGACGAGGAAACGGCTCTCGATTTCGACGAGGAAAGAAGTCAGGCCGACGGCGACGAAGGTCTTCAGGGTGAAATCGACCCCGACGCGACGCAGCGAAAGCCAATAGAACGGCAGGTTGAACAGGAAGAAGAGAAGACCGAAGCTCACGCCGCTCCAGTAATGGATCACGAAGGCCAACCCGGCCATGCCGCCGGTCAGCAAACCGACCTTTGCCAGCAGGTAGAGGCCTAGCGCGGAAATCATGGCCCCGGCCAGAATTCCCTGTATATCTTCCACGGGTGTGTGACGAGAGGGGTTCGTGTTCCAGATACCCAACATGCTGCTGATCTGTGCCATGCCACCATCTCCGGATACCGGGCTTCGATGGCTTTAGGGTAGCGCAGATTCAGGTGTTCGCAAGCGCAATACGTAAGCAATACTGACCTATCGCAATCTTCGCAATTTTCGGTCGGATCATGCCTTTCGCACCGCAATAAAAAGTATACCAGAGACGGGTTTTCCGCCATCCATGCGAATGACTGTTCGCTCGATATCGGCGACCTCGAAGCCCGCAGCGACAAGCTTCGCGCGCACATGCGCCTCAGAATGGGCATAGCGGAGCGACGGCGCGAGATGGAAACCCTCGTCCGTGCCGGCATCCTCGACGGAAAATGCAAAGAGAGCACCCGGCCGGGACAACTCGGTTGCGAGCGACAGGGCCGCATCAAGGTCACCGAGATACATCAGCACATCGGCCGCAGTCAGCAGATCGGCACGATGCCGGGCAAGCCCTGCGCCAAACAGGCCGGACCCTTCCGCATCGAGCGAAAGGTCAGCGCGCCCGAGCAGATCGTAGACGCCCTTTTCCGCGGCCTTGGCCAGCATGTTGACGGAAAGGTCGAAGCCTTCGAGACGCTTCACGATTGAACGGACCTCCACGCCGAAAAGGCCGGTTCCGCAGCCGAGATCGACGGCAAGCCGGAAAGACGGGGCGTCGCCATGGTAGCGCGCGAGAAGCGCCGAGAGTTTCTGCGGCACACTGTAATCGAGCCGTTCGACGAGGGCGGCCTCGAAGCGGTCGGCATAATCGTCGAAAAGCGCTTCGACGTAGCGGCTCGGAGGTTGGACCGGCACATCGACAGCGCCAAGCAGCGCGAGTTTCAGCCGCGCGCCGAAGATTTCCTCCGCATCGAGTTCCTCGACTTTACGTAAGGCTTTTATCGCTCGCTTACCGTCTCCCGCCTTTTCCAGATATTCGGCAAAGCGCAGCCAGCCGGCGGCCCATCCGGGCGCCAGTTCCAGCGCCTGTTCCATCAATTCGGCTGCTGCCGCAGGATCGCCACTTTCGGCAAGCATTCGGGCATAATCGGCGCGGCGGTCGGCGATGACGTCGCCGGACGAGAACTGGGTCGGCTGCATGATGAAACCTCTGGCGGCGCGCGGTCTTGACCGATACGTGAGAAAAACACAAGAGCTATTTGCTGCGCTGCGTGCCGGCCGTCCGCGCACCGCGCTTGCGGGACCGGAAGAGTCGACCTATCTCAGGCGAAACAGGAGATTTGCATGTCGGATCGAGTGAACAGATTTCTGGGCGACACACCGGGCCGGACCCTCGTCAAACTTGTGGTCGTATCGCTGATCGTCGGTTTCATCATGACCGTCTTCGGCATCTATCCGCTCGACATCGTGGAAGGCATCCGTCATTTCTTCCTCGAACTCTGGTACAGGGGCTTCGCCGCGCTCGGACGGGTCGGCGATTATCTCCTGCTCGGGGCGACGGTCGTCATTCCGGTTTTCATCGTTCTTCGTCTTTTCAATAGCCGCAACTGACATGCAGCTTTCCGTCATCGCTCAGCCATTCCAGCGCCGCGGCCTGCTGATTCTTGCCGGCAGCGGGCTCGCGATCGCTCTTGCCGGCTGCCGCAGCACGGAAGTGCTGACCGTTTCGGACGACACGGCCAAGCCCGAGACGGACGCGGCACTTCCGCTCGTCAACGCGCTGCGCGCAAAGAAGGGACTTGGCGCGCTTTCCAAGAACCCGGCGGCGGAGACGGCGGCGATCTTCCAGGCGCGACGTATGGCCAGGGCCGACAAGATGTCCCATCTGATCGGCTTCAACGACAGCTTTCTGAGCCGCATGAAAGCCGGTGAAGTGCCTTTGCCTGCCGCTGAAAACATAGCAACGGGCCAGGACACGGTCGAGCGGGCGATACAGGCCTGGATCGACTCGAAGAAGCATCTCGAAAACATGCTCGGCCAATATAACGGGCTTGGCGTTGCCGTGGCCCACGCGCCCTCTTCCGCCAACAGGCCTTTCTGGGCCATGGTGCTATCGGCCTGAGCGATTCCCGTCAGGCCGGAAAAGAGCGATGGCATGGATCAGGCCGGCAGACAGCAGAACTCCTTCGCAGTGACACATCGACTGGTGCTGTCGATCGCCGTCCCCATGACGCTCGGCTTCGTCACCACGCCACTGCTGGGTCTCACCGGAACGGCAGTTGTGGGACGCACCGGTTCGGCGGAAGCTCTTGCGGGGCTGGCGATTGCAGCCGTTCTCTTCGATCTGATCTTCGCCGCCTTCGGCTTCGTACGCGCCTCGACCACGGCACTGACCGCGCAGGCGCTCGGTAGGGCTGATCGGGTAGAACAGCAGGCGGTCTTCTACCGCTCCTTTCTGCTGTCAATCGGCCTCGGCGTCGTCGTCCTTGCGGCTTCGCCATTGATCCTGCGCATCGGCATCATGCTGATGGGTGCGGAAGGACGGGTTGCAGAGGCGACTGCGACCTATTTCGCTATCCGCGTGCTTGGAGCGCCGCTGACGCTCGGCAACTTCACCCTGCTGGGCTCGGTGCTCGGCATGGGGCGGGGCTCCATCGGACTTGCCCTGCAGATCCTGCTCAACGGCGTGAACATCGTCCTGTCGATCTGGCTGGGGCTTTGGCTCGATTTCGGCATTGCCGGTGTTGCCTGGGGAACGCTGGCGGGCGAAGCCGTCGCCTTCATCGCCGGGCTCGCCTACATGCTGTTTGCCTTTCGCGGAACCCCGCGCCCCAAGCTGCCGGTCGTTCTATCCCGCGAAAAGCTGAAAGCGCTGTTTTCCATCAACCGCGACATCATGATCCGTTCCCTGGCGCTGGTGGCAGCCTTCACGCTGCAGACCCGGATCGGCACGCTTTTCGGACCGGAACTGCTGGCGGCCAATGCGCTGCTGATGAATTTCTTCCTGATTGCAAGCTTCTTCCTCGACGGCATGGCCAACGCCGCCGAGCAGATTACCGGAAGGGCCGTCGGCGCCCGTTTCCGCATCGGCTTCGAACGGGCAATCCGGCTCACGGCCATCTGGTCGTTCGGGCTTGCCTCGGTCTGCGCCCTGTTCTTCCTCGTTCTCGGCGGCACGCTGATCGACGTCATGACCACCTCTGAGCCCGTGCGGGCGCTGGCGCGCGATTTTCTGCCCTGGGCAGCGCTCACGGCACTGACCGGTGCGCTCGCCTTCCAGATGGACGGCGTCTTCATCGGGGCAACATGGTCGCGCGAAATGCGCAACATGATGCTGCTCGCACTCGCCGGCTATTGCGCAGCGCTTGCGTTATTTGCCCCGACGCTCGGCAATCACGGGCTCTGGCTGGCACTGAACGTCTTTCTGGCACTCCGCGGCCTCACCCTTGCCGCGATCCTGCCGCGCAAGCTCGCTCAGACCTTTATCGCCAGCCAGTGATCCAATCTGGTGTCGCGCAACTGCGAAACCGAGTTCACCTTCTCCCGATCCATAAGCGACGAGAGACCTCGGACGATGCTACCGGGAAGACCCGGCCCCTCATACACCATGCAGGAATAGAGTTGCACCAGGTCGGCGCCCGCGCGGATCTTTTCCAGTGCCGTCTCGGCAGACGAAACACCGCCAACACCGACGATCGGAAGCGCGGCACCGACCCGCTTGCGCATGCGCGCGAGAACCGCCGTCGACTTTTCGAACAGCGGCCGCCCGGACAAGCCTCCGGCCTCATCGGCAAGACGAGGCTCGACAAGCCCCTCCCGCGACAGCGTGGTATTGGAAACGATCAGGCCATCGAGATCATGAGCGAGCGCTTCCGCCGCGATATCGTCCATGCCCTCTTCGGTCAGATCCGGCGCGATCTTCAGGAAGACCGGCCGCCGCTTGCCGGTCGCCTTCGCACCCTCGTCGCGGGCCGCGAGAACGGCGGAAAGGAGAGCCGCCAGACTTTCGCGAGCCTGCAGGTCGCGCAGGCCGGGCGTGTTCGGCGACGAGATATTGACGGTGAAATAATCCGCAACCGACTGGAAGCGCCTGATACCGAGGACATAATCGCCGATGCGATCCGCGCTGTCCTTGTTGGCGCCGATGTTGACGCCGACGATGCCGGAAGGTTGCCTGGCGGAAAGACGCGCAAACGCCGCCTCATGGCCTTCATTGTTGAAGCCCAGGCGGTTGATGACCGCCATGTCCCGCTCCAGACGGAAAATGCGCGGCTTCGGATTGCCGGACTGGGGCTTCGGCGTCAGCGTGCCGACTTCGGCGAAACCGAAGCCGAGGCGTAAGAGAGCGTCCGGCACTTCGGCGTTCTTGTCGTAGCCAGCGGCCATGCCGAGCGGGTTTGGGAAGCGGAGACCCGCGACCGTTACGGCAAGCCGGGAATCCTCGGACTGGCGGCAGGCCGGCAGGAGGCCGGATTTCAGCGCGGCAATCGACATACCGTGTGCGGTCTCGGCATCGAAAAGAAAGAGTCCGCGGCGGGCGAAGGTCTTGAATGCATCGATCATCATACCATCTCCGGAAAGTCATGGGTGCCGTCCGGCTTCAGCGCCAGCGGCTTTTCCCAAAGCACGGCGCCAAGTGGCAGGTCGGCGTAAAGATGCGGGAAGAAATCCCCGCCCCGCGATGGCTCGTAACGCAGCGCATCGCCGAGGGCCGCCGCCTCCACGGCGACCAGCAGCAGGCCGGCAACACCGGCGAAATGACGCTGCGCCGTCTCCACGGCCTGCTCCGCCGTCGAGAAGTGAATATAGCCATCTTGAAGGTCGATGGCCGCGCCGCGAAATATACCTTCGGCCCGCGCCTCTTGCCATAATTCCTGCGGCACGATCTTGTATATGATGCGTTGCAAGGGCGCGTCCTTCCGTCTCCGATGCGATCGATGCATGCGGTTTGCCGGAAAGTGCCCGGCTTGTCCACGCCCATCACCGCTTCATCCTTCGGTGTCGGGTCATTTCGGGAGACAGATGCATGAAGCCGATAAGTCTGATGGCAGTGCCGCTGATGAGTGTGCTGGCCTGTGGCGCCACTCAGGCCCTTGCCCAGGACGCCGACACCACCCGTTTCACACTCGAAAAGACCGATTCGGGTTTCGTGCGGCTCGACCGCAGGACCGGCGCGCTGACGCTTTGCCAGGAGAAAAATGGCACGCTGACTTGCCGGATGGCCGCCGACGAACGCGCGGCCTATGAAGAGGAACTGGACCGTCTGGAGAAAAGAGTCGCAGCGATCGAAAAGACGTTGGGAGACGGTCAACCGCTTGCGAAATCGGGAAAGGACCTGCCATCCGACGAGGAGATCGAACGCTCCATCGGCATCATGGAACGCTTCATGCGCGCCTTCTTCGGACTGGTGGAAGAGTTCAAGCAACAAGAAGAGAATGGTTCTTCGAACAAAACATAGACTATTGTATATATTCACAGTAGCGGCTAAAAGAAAAACATCCGCCGGCGCGGCGTAAGGACTTCGCTCTTGGGAGGGGGCTTCGACATGACGGCATCCACTTTCATCATTGCAGACGACCATCCGCTTTTCCGCGGAGCGCTTCGACAGGCTGTCGGGGGATTCGAAGGCGAACAGACGATCATCGAGGCCGGTGATTTCGAGGCAGCCCGCAAGGCCGCATCCGCCCATCCGGAAGCGGACCTGCTGCTGCTCGATCTCGCAATGCCCGGCGTCTCCGGCTTTTCCGGCCTGATGGCGTTGCGCGCCGAATTCGCCAGCCTACCAATCGTCATCGTGTCGGCCTCCGACGATCCGACCACCATTCGCCGTGCGCTTGAACTCGGCGCCTCCGGTTTCATCTCGAAATCCTCCGGCATCGACGATATCCGCGCGGCGATCCAGTCCGTCCTCGAAGGCGATATCTGGACCCCGAAATTCTATCATGGCGGGCAGGAACAGGATCCGGATGTCGCCGATCTCATCAATCGCCTGCGCACGCTGACGCCGCAGCAGAGCCGTGTTCTCGGCATGCTCGGCGAAGGACTGCTCAACAAGCAGATCGCCTATGAACTCGGCGTTTCGGAAGCGACCATCAAGGCGCATGTTTCGGCCATCCTGCTGAAGCTCAAGGTCGACAGCCGTACCCAGGCCGTGATCCAGCTCAGCAAAATCAACATGGCGATGGTCGCCTGACGGACCGGCAGCGGACCAAAGAGGATTTTATTCCTCTTTGGTCTTTACTCCAGGGAACGGCTTCGCTAGAATCGCGGCCAGCGCCCGGCAGGAAGGAATCCGTCAGGGCTTGGAGCATGGGCGACAATGCTTTCGCACGACAAGATCTGGGCCGCGATCGACAGGCTTGCCGAACGGCATCACCTGACCCCCTCCGGACTGGCGCGCCGCGCCGGTCTCGATCCCACGTCGTTCAACAAATCCAAGCGGATCGCGTCCGACGGCCGCATGCGCTGGCCATCGACGGAATCGATCTCCAAGGTCCTGGAGGCAACCGGTGCCAGCATCGACCAGTTCATGAGCTACATGCAGAGCGACGGCGTTCCGAACGGCACGTTTCCGCCGCAGGCCGGATCGATCCCGCTTCTCGGCTTTGCGCAGGCAGGCGCCGGCGGGTTCTTCGACGATGGCGGATTTCCGGCCGGCCAGGGCTGGGACCTCGTCGAATTTCCGGCGGCGCCGGGTCTGAAAGCCGGCGTCTACGCGCTTGAGGTACAGGGCGACAGCATGAAGCCGCTTTACCGTGACGGCGACGTTCTGATCGTCGAGCCGGGCGCTCAAGTGCGCCGTGGCGACCGGGTGGTAGTCAAGACCCGCGAGGGCGAGGTGATGGCAAAGGTGCTGGCGCGGCAGACCGCAAAGGCGATCGAACTCATCTCCCTCAACCCCGAACATCCGAACCGCAATCTCGACATGGCCGATGTCGAGTGGATCGCCCGCATCATCTGGGCAAGCCAATAGGAATTACGACCTATGCGATCAGCATCGACGCTCGTCATCGGATTTGCCGGCCTGACGCTGTGGGGGATCGCCGTCGTCGCGGGTGCGCGCAATATCGGCACGGCCGAAGAGACCGCATCCGAGTTCGATCCGTCGACCATGGAGACTATCGACATCACAGATGTTCCGCCGGCGGCGGAACCGGAGATTTCGTCGGAAGCATCCTCCGCGCTCGAACCAACGGCACAGGATGGCGAACAGCAGTCCGCAGGCCTGCCTGAAGAAAATGCGGCGGAGGCCGCATCCACCGGAACCATCATTGCGCAGACGCAACCACAGCAGTCTTCCGGCACACAAACCGCGACGGGGCAAGGCGAAGGCATCGCCCTGCCTCGGCCGCAGACCGCGGAAGCCGGCATTCTGACCTTCGGGGACAGAATCTTGAAGCTTGCCGACATAGAGCCGACGGACCCGGCCCGTACATGCACGGGCGCCGGAGGCACGCAATGGCCATGCGGCATGCTGGCGCGCACGCAGCAGCGGCTGTTCATCAGAAACCGCACAGTCACCTGCGACGTCGACGGCGCGGAATGGCAGGGAACGCTTGAAACCCGTTGCCGGCTCGGAGAGATCGACCTTTCCTCCTGGCTTGCGGAAAACGGCTGGGTCGAGACCCCGCAGGGCTCACCACTTCGGCCGCTGACCGAAAAGGCGCGTTCGGCGCGTCTTGGACTGTTCGGCGGCGATCCGCGCTGATCCGCGGGTCGAACTTGAAAGTGGCGCCTTCACTTCCTACTCTCCGCCAAAACAACGAGGAACCCTGAGCAGATGACAAACCGCGTAACGCCCCATGACGCCCTTATCTTCGTCATGGTGATGGCCTCCGCCGTCGACAACTCGATGAACGAGAAAGAACTGCGCCGGATCGGCCAACTGATCGATATCCTTCCGGTATTCGCAGGCTTCGAAAAGGAGCGGTTGATCGAGGTTTCGCAGCGCTGCGCGGAGATCCTCGCCGGGCAGGAAGGTCTCGATATCGCACTCGAGACAATCAAGGACGCGATGCCGCCTCATGCCTATCGCGCTGCCTATGCGCTCGCCGTCGAGATCATGGCCGTCGATCTTGCCGTCAAGCCGGAAGAAATCCGCTTCCTGCAATTGCTTCGGGACCGCCTCAACCTGGACAAGCTGACCTGCGCGGCGATCGAACATTCCGCCGTCATCCGCTACCGTTCGCTCTGAGTGGCACCGGTGGCCGAGACGCCGTTTCAGAACAGTCCGTAGGGAAAATACCGCAGGTAGATTTCCTCCAGCCGGCCATCGTGCGACAGGGCTGCGAGTGCGCTGTCCAGCGCCTGCGCGAGGTTCGCGTCCTGCTTGCGCACCATGACCGTCAGGCCTTCGCCGAGAAAACGTTCCGACACATAAGGCCCGTCGAACAGGGTGCAGCAGCCGGCGGAGGCCTCACCCGATGCCCAGAACGAGAGCTGAAGGCCGTCGGCGAAAACGGCATCAATCTTGCGCTGCTTCAGTTCCTCCAGCATCGCAGCCCGGTCAGTGAACCCAACCGCGCGAATATCGGGAAAGAAGGCCTTGAGCATGGCCTCATGGGCCGTATTGCTCATGACACCGACGGGGCGGCCGAACAAGGCGCGGGCATCCTGCCCCGCAAGCTCCGCCTGTCTGTTGCGAACGAACCGCGCCGGCAGCATCATGAACGGCCGGGTGAATGCAAAGCGCCTGCGCATCTCCTCCGTCACCGCGACCCCGGCGATGATCGCTTCCCCCTGTCCGACGTTTAACGCCGTTTCAAGCTCGGCATAGGGCAAGGCCTGAATCTGACACTTGTTCTCGATGCCAAGCTCAATACAGATGGCGCGCGCCAACTCCACATGGAAGCCTGCGAGCCGGCCGGTCTGGTCGGTGAAATTGAACGGTGGAAAATCCGTGGTTGTGAGAAAGCGCAACCGCAGCAGCGTCGAAAGATCCGGCCGTACCAGCCGCTCGCGCACGTCGAACATGACCGGCATGTCATCGGCGCGAGCCGTGCCGGGAACGAAAAATGTGGAAAGAACCGCCAGAAGATATGCAATTATAAGCTGCAACCCCCTGAAATCCGGGGATGAAAACGTGGAGTGTTTCATTATCATGCCGATCCAGGGGTATGTGGGGCGTCATCACGTATGACGATGTAACAGAGTCATGCAGATCGGGGAATACGGCAGTCCGGAGCACGCGGCCGCCACAGCGGCATTGCGTGAAAAATCCGAAAATATGGCAACGACGGATGGCGGTTCGGGAAATCTGTCCTCGCTGCAGGCCGAAGCGTTGATCCTGAAATCACTGGGCTTCGCAAAGCCGCTGATCGCGCGCATGGGCCGCGCGGCCATTGCGAACGGCACGACGATCGAGCGGGAACTGCTGACCAGCGGTCACGTGCGCGAAGAGGCCTATTACGAAGCCATGGCCAGGCTATTGCGGCTGCCCTTCGTCGAGACCATTCCCGAGACGGCAGTCGTCGATCACCGGGGGCTCGACAGCCAGTTGAAACGGCCCTGCACGATCCGCCTGCACGATGCGAGCCGCCCGCCTGTCACGTTGATCGCTCCGGAAGCCAAGCGCATAGACCACCTGATCGAACGGCTTCAGCGTTTTCCCGCACTTCGAAATGCGCTGGCGATCGCGACGCCTTCGGCAATCCGGGCGGCCGCCTGGAGAGCCGGTGCGGAGCGGCGGGTGGAGCGAAGCGTCAATCACCTTTTCGAACAGCACCCCCGGCATTCGGCTCGCATCGTCATGACGGGACGGCAGGGCTTTTTCTCCGGCACCCTGCTCAGCCTTGCCATTGCGTTCTTCCTGCTTCTCCCGGAAGAGGCCGTGCTGACGACCCATATCGTTCTGTCCCTGCTCTATCTCGCGGCACTACAGCTTCGTCTTGCCGCTCTCTTCCATGGTAATCGTCCGAAAAGCCATCTGCCCGTGAACCGGGAGGATGGCGATTTGCCCGTCTACACGGTTCTTGTCGCGCTCTACAGGGAACAGGATGTCGTGCCGCAGCTTCTGGCTGCGCTTGATCGTCTCGACTGGCCGCGGTCCCGGCTCGATATCAAGCTGGTATGCGAGGCCGACGACGCGGCAACGATTTCGGCAATCCGGGCACTTGCGCCCGGTCCGCACATCGAGATCGTCGAAGTTCCGCCCATGGCGCCCCGCACTAAACCGAAGGCACTAACCTATGCGCTTGCCGGCGCACGGGGCGCCTATGTCGCCGTATACGACGCCGAGGACCGGCCACATCCCGGCCAGTTGCGGGAAGCCCATGCGAGGTTCCTGGCGGCGCCACCGGAAGTCGCCTGCCTGCAGGCCCCGCTCATCATCACCAACATCGAACAATCCTACATGAGCGCGTTGTTCGCGCTTGAATATTCGGCACTCTTCCGGCGATTGCTGCCCGTTCTCTCCCGCTACCGGATGCCGTTGCCGCTCGGCGGCACCTCCAACCATTTCCGCACCCGCCCGCTTATCGAAGTCGGCGCATGGGACCCTTTCAACGTCACGGAGGATGCCGATCTCGGCATGCGCCTCTATCGGCAGGGCTATCGCTCGCAAACCATGCGCCGCCAGACGCTGGAGGATGCGCCGACCACAACGCTTGTCTGGCTCGGCCAGCGAACCCGCTGGTTCAAGGGCTGGCTGCAGACCTGGCTGGTGCTGATGCGCGAGCCGGTGAGGACGGCACGGGAGATGGGCATCATCGCCTTTCTCGTGGTCCAACTGATGGTGGGCGGCATGCTCATCTCCTCGCTCGCCCACCCCGCCATCATCTTTTTCCTCGCTTCATCGGCCATTGCGATGATGCAAAGCCCGGCGGAAAACATCGGCCTGCTGCAGGCGGTGCTCTTCTCGATCGACTTCATCAACATCTTCGGCAGCTATGCGGCCTTCCTTGCGCTTGGGGCTGCCGCGATGACCGAGCATGAGAAGAAGCGGATCGGACGTCGCTGGGCCGGCGTTCCGTTTTACTGGGTCATGACCTCCGTCGCCGCATGGCGCGCGGTGTTCGAGCTCCGCTCTCGCCCATTCTTCTGGAACAAGACACCGCACCAACCGATCGCAGCTCAATCGCCGCAGGCAGCGGCTCTGCCATCCGGCGAGACGAGCCCCGAGCCCGCTTGACGGCAGCGGCCGAATCCCGAACATCTTCGCCACCGCCGCCCTCAATGCGTCGGACCAACCGGAGCTTCGGACGATGGGTGACAAGAGGACGGCAATTGCTGCCTGGCGCAGAGTGCCGCGCAGCATCTGGACCATCGGCTTTGTTTCCTTCTTCATGGACATCTCCTCGGAAATGATCCATGCGCTACTGCCGCTTTACATGGTCGGCGTTCTCGGCACATCGACACTCGCGGTCGGTATTATCGAAGGCATCGCGGAAGCGACCGCTGCGATCACCAAGGTCTTCTCCGGCGCCCTGAGCGACTGGCTCGGCAAGAGAAAACTGCTCGTGGCGCTGGGCTACGGGATCGCGGCCCTGACCAAGCCGATCTTTCCGCTCGCGCCTCACATCGGCTTTCTCGTAGCGGCCCGCTTCATCGACCGCATCGGCAAGGGTATTCGCGGGGCGCCGCGCGATGCTTTGATTACCGACATAACGCCGCCCGACCTGCGCGGTGCAGCCTTCGGCCTCCGGCAATCGCTGGATACCGCGGGCGCTCTGCTCGGCCCCCTGCTTGCTATACTTTTCATGGCGCTCTTCTCCGAAAATTTCACGCTCGTTTTCTGGATCGCCGTGGTTCCGGCCTTTCTTTCCGCGGGATTGGCCGTTTTTGCGGTCGAGGACCCGAAGCGCGGTGACGGCCAGCACAAGGTGCGTGCACCGCTCAGCCGCAAGGAACTCGCCAAGCTCGGAGCGACCTATTGGTGGGTGGTGATCGTCGGCTCGGCTTTCACGCTGGCGCGCTTCAGCGAAGCCTTCCTCGTGCTCAAGGCACAGGATATCGGCGTATCCATCGCCCTTGTGCCGTCAATCATGGTGGTCATGAATGTCGCCTACTTCCTGTCGGCCTATCCTGTCGGTGCACTCTCTGACCGGATGAACCGGCTGTCGCTGCTTGCGAGCGGGCTTCTCCTGCTGCTTGCCGCCGATCTTGTGCTTGCTTTTGCTCCAGGCGTTGCCGGCCTTGCATTGGGGGCAACACTCTGGGGTCTGCACATGGGCTTCACGCAGGGCCTGCTGTCGACGCTGGTCGCAGATACGGCGCCACCGACGTTGCGGGGGACTGCCTTTGGCATGTTCAACCTGGTGACGGGTCTGGCGCTGCTTCTTGCAAGCGTGATCGCCGGCGCGATCTGGGACGGCATGGGCCCAACCGGCACCTTCATCGGCGGGGCAATCTTCACACTTCTAACGCTTGCCGGCCTGTTGCCGCTCAGGGAGCGGATAGGCATGAGCCACAAAAACGAGACATGAAGCACAATCGGGAAAGCTGGAGCGGGTGAAGGGAATCGAACCCTCGTATTCAGCTTGGGAAGCTGCTGCTCTACCATTGAGCTACACCCGCAACGGCCCGCACAGTTCCAACAGTTACAGCGTCATGTCAAGAGTGAAAGCCGCGGACGAGACGAACGCGCGGGGTGCCCTACAGATCATTTCCAAGGGAAGATATTAACCTCGGGCCGCCAAGATGCGCTTCGGATATTCTCTCTTTTCTGTTGCTACGGTTTCATCATGAATGCCTTGCGCCGGCTCATCGAGTCCCACGCCTTCGAATCCGCCATCACCGCGCTGGTCCTTGCCAATGCGCTGACACTCGGGCTTGAAACCTCGCCCGAACTGATGGCGCGTTTCGGTCATTTTCTGCATTGGGCGGATCAGTTCCTGCTCGGCCTTTTCGTGCTCGAACTCGTGGCAAAGCTTCTGGTCTATCGCCGGGATTTCTTTCGCGAGCCGTGGCGCATCTTCGATCTTGGCGTCATCGCCATTTCGATTGTCCCCGCGACGGAGAGCATTTCCATCCTGCGCGCGCTGAGGGTAATCCGGATCTTCCGGTTGATCTCCGCGGTTCCGTCGATGCGCAGGGTCGTGGGCGGGCTTTTTTCCGCCCTTCCCGGCATGGGATCGATCTTCCTGCTGCTCGGCCTCGTCTTCTATGTCTCGTCCGTCGCGGCCACAAAGCTGTTTGCTGCGGATTTTCCCGATCTCTTCGGCTCGATCGCCACCTCCGCCTTCACACTGTTTCAGGTGATGACACTCGAGGGATGGACGAGCGAGGTGGTTCGACCGGTCATGGCGCTGCACCCGCTTGCCTGGGTGTTCTTTATCCCGTTCATCGTCGCGACATCATTTACCGTGCTCAACCTGTTCATCGGCATTATCGTGTCCTCGATGCAGGCCGAACACGAGATCCCGACACAGCATGCGCAGGACAAGATGGCTGAAGAGCAAAGGCAGATCCTCGACGAGTTGCGGGCGCTTCGCCGCGAGGTGGCCATGATACGCGCCGAGGGACGGTCAACCCCGGCGGAAGTGCTTGGATAGCTTGAGGCCCTGGGCCTGATAGTTCGAACCGACGCCGGCGCCATAAAGGCCCTGCGGGTGTTCCTGCATGTGCTCATACACCAGTCGGCCGATCACCTGGCCATGTTCGAGGATGAAGGGCACTTCATGGCTGCGCACCTCGAGCACCGCCCGGCTGCCCGAACCGCCGGCCGCCGCATGACCGAAGCCGGGATCGAAGAAGCCGGCATAATGCACGCGGAATTCTCCCACCAGCGGATCATAGGGTGTCATCTCGGCCGCATAGAGCGGCGGGACATGAACCGCCTCGTTCGAAACGAGGATGTAGAATTCGTCCGGGTCGAGGATCAACTCGTTGCCGCCACGACTGTAGAGCGGTTCCCAGAAATCCAGAATGTCGTGTGCGTCCTTGCGGTCGACATCGATGACGGCGGTATGATGCTTACCGCGATAGCCGATCAATCCGTCGCTGCCCGAACCCCTTAGGTCGATGGAGAGCGCGATGCCACCGCCGGAAACGTTGGGAGCATCGCTCGCCACAAGGGTCTCGGCTGCGTGCAGGTCCAGCAGATCCTTCTCGTTGAGCAGGGCATGCCCGACGCGGAAGCGGATCTGGGAGAGGCGAGAGCCGCGCCGGACAATGATCGGGAACGTCCGCGGGCTGATTTCCAGATAAAGCTGTCCCCGGTAACCCGCAGGCACCTTGTCGAACTCCTGGGCATGATCGACCATCACGCGGGTAAAGATATCGAGCCGGCCGGTCGAGCTTTTCGGGTTCGCCGACGCCGAGATTTCTTCCGGCAGGTCGAGGCTTTCCATCAGGGGTACGATATAGACGCACCCAGTCTCGAGAACGGCTCCCTCACTCAGGTCGATCTCATGGAGCGTCAACCGTTCGAGCTTTTCGGCAACCGTATGGGCGCGACCCGGCATGAAGCTCGCACGCACACGCATGGCCTTTGAGCCTAGACGCAAATCGAGGCTCGCCGGCTGGATCTGGTCGTGGTCGAGCATGACCTCGCTCTTCAACCGGCCTTCTCCGAACAGTGCGCCGATGGCACGGTCGGCCAAAATCCCCGAATTCCTCATCATTCTGCCCATCCTTTTCGGAGCCGACAAAACCAAACTCAAGGAATTGACGCAAGCCCGAGATAGGCGTAATGCAGCCTTATCCCGTGGTGATTTGGCCGGTCGGCTTGCAGCCACGTTAAACAAATGGCTAAAGAGACCGGGGTGAAACCGGTCTGCTTCCTGCGACCGGTTTTTTTGTTTTGAAAGGCGCATGGCATGAGCAAGAACTGGCGTCCGGCAACACAGCTGGTGCATGGCGGAACCCTCCGTTCACAGTTCGGCGAAACCTCAGAGGCGATCTATCTCACCCAGGGCTTCGTCTACGAAACGGCGGAGGCGGCGGAAGCCCGCTTCAAGGGCGAGGATGACGGCTTCATCTATGCCCGCTACGGCAGCCCGACCAACGACATGTTCGAAAAGCGCATGTGCCTGCTCGAAGGCGCCGAGGAAGCCCGCGCCACCGCTTCCGGCATGGCCGCCGTCGCCGGCGCCATCCTCTGCCAGTTGAAGGCAGGCGACCATATCGTTGCCGCGCGCGCCCTGTTCGGGTCCTGCCGCTGGGTGGTCGAAACGCTCGCCCCCAAATACGGCATCGAATGCACGCTCGTCGACGGACGCTTCCTGGAAAACTGGGAAAAGGCGATCCGTCCCAATACCAAGGTCATGTTCCTCGAAAGCCCAACCAACCCGACGCTCGAAGTGGTCGACATTGCCGGGGTGGCAAAGCTTGCCAACCAGATCGGCGCGAAGGTCGTTGTCGACAACGTCTTTGCAACGCCGCTGTTCCAGAAGCCGCTCGAACTCGGCGCTCATGTCGTCGTCTATTCGGCGACCAAGCATATCGACGGACAGGGGCGCTGCCTCGGCGGCGTTGTACTTTCGAGCAAGGAATGGATCGAGGAGAACTTCCAGGACTATTTCCGCCACACCGGCCCGTCCATGTCGCCGTTCAACGCCTGGACGCTGCTGAAGGCCGTCGAGACGCTGCCGCTGCGTATCGGCCAGCAGGCCCGCAACGCTGCGCGCATCGCCGATTTCCTGGCCGAGCAGAAGCAGATCGCCAAGGTCATCTATCCGGGTCGGGCCGATCACCCGCAGGCCGATATCGTCGCCAAGCAGATGAAGGGTGGCTCGACGCTTGTCGCACTTGAACTCAAAGGCGGCAAGGCTGCCGCGTTCGCGCTCCAGAATGCCCTTGAGGTCGTGAAGATCTCCAACAATCTGGGCGACGCCAAGAGCCTGATTACCCATCCGGCCACCACTACCCACAAGAACCTGACCGAGGAGGCTCGTGCCGAACTCGGGATTTCCGGCGGCACCCTGCGTCTTTCCTGCGGCATCGAGGACACGGACGACCTTCTCGAAGATTTCGCCCGCGCGCTGAAGTCGGTACCCGCCTGAGGCATCAAGCCCGGCGGCCAAAAGGCCGCCGACGCGGCACTTCCGGGCGGTTCCAGCATATTCGCCCGGAACGGTTTCACCGCGCAACCATTAGCGTTAACGACGTTACCCAAGGCAGCCGGTAACCTTTCCGGCATTATTGAATTCCAGAGCCGGGCCGCTTGCTGTAAGCTATGGTAAGTGAGGCATTAAGAAGGTCTGGTGCATGTATCGCGCCCTGACACGAGATATAGAGGTCTGCGTCGAGCCATACTATCTGGAGGAGCAATCCGATCCGGATGACAGCCGCTATGTCTGGGGCTACCGGATCGTGATCGCCAATCATTCCAAGGTGCCTGTCCGGCTTACCCATCGCTATTGGCACATCACCGACCAGAACGGTCAGGTCGACGAGGTCAGCGGACCGGGCGTGATCGGCGAACAGCCGCGTCTGCGGCCCGGCGACACCTACGAGTATTCCTCGGGCTGCCCGCTGGACACTCCATCCGGCATGATGTTCGGCCACTATCGGATGGAAACGGACGACGGCGACGAATTCGACGTCGCCATCCCCGCCTTCTCGCTCGACGCACCGGGCATGCAGCGCATCCTTAACTGACCTCTGAACAGGCCGCAGAGCGGTCTCCTCAGGCGTCGCGAACCTCTTCCGCCTCATAGTGATACACTGTCGAGCAGAACTCGCAGGTGACGCTGATCTTGCCATCTTCAGAGCTGGAGGCGATCTCGTCTTCGGAAAATCCCTTCAGCACGCCTTTTACCTTTTCACGCGAACAACTGCAGCGATCATAGACAGCCTGCGGCTCGTAGACCCGAACGCCGCGCTCGTGGAACAGGCGGAACAACAGGCGTTCGATCCCGACCTGCGGATCGGTGAGTTCGTCCGCATCGATCGTCTCGACCAGCATGCGGGCTTCCGACCAGGAATCGTCTTCGGAGAATGCCCGTTCGCCGTTATCGCCGTCGCCACCGTGCAGGTCCGGTTGACGCATTCGCTCCGGCGCTTCGGGAAGGAATTGCGCAATCAGGCCGCCGGCCCGCCAGCCGCGGCGCGGACGCCCTTCCCCATCGCGATCGAACAGTTCGGCCACGCCGAGACGCACGCGGGTCGGGATCTGCTCCGACTGGCGGAAATAAACGCCGGCTATATCTTCAAGCGAGGCCCCGTCCAGCGGCACGATGCCCTGATAGGGCTGCATGAAACTGCCCTGGTCGATGGTAAAGGCCAGAACGCCCGTCCCGAGAAGCTCCTGCGGCGAGGTGCGGCCGGCGGCAATGGCTTCCGCCAGTGCTTCTTCATTGAACCGCGCATAGGCACGCAGGTTCTCCGGCGTCGAGAAATCGGCGACGAGCAGATCGACCGGGCCATCACTCTTCGTCTGGACGATGAACTTGCCCTCAAACTTGAGGGAGGTTCCAATCAGAACCGTCAGGACGATCGCCTCCGCAAGCAACTGCGCCACGGGCTGCGGATAGTCGTGCCGTCCGAGAATGGTGTTGAGCAAGGGACCGAGCTGTACGGCTCGGCCGCGCACATCGAGCCCCTCCACCTGGAAGGGGACAACGCGGTCGTCTCCGGCGAAACCGAATTCGCCGAGTTCGGCAGGCCTGCTTTGCATGTCATGAACTCCTGGCGCCGAGGCGCATAAAGATGCGGGGCGAAAGCCCCATTTTCCGCACAAATGGGGTCGTTGCACAACAAGGTCAAGCGAATGGCCGGCACAATCCCGTTAAACAACGCTCCGGCACGTCATGTACTCAGATGGCGCCAAGACACCAGGCAAGGATCGCCTTCTGGGCATGGAGACGGTTTTCCGCTTCATCGAACACCACGGATTGCGGCCCGTCGATCACATCGTCGGTCACCTCCTCGCCGCGATGGGCAGGCAGGCAATGCATGAACAGCGCATCAGCCGAAGCGCGCTTCATCAGCGACGAATTGACCTGGAAGGGCTGGAAGACGTTGTGCCCACGCGCCTTGTGCTCCTGGTTCATCGACACCCACGTGTCGGTGATAACCGCGTCGGCTCCGTCGACGGCCCGTTCGGCCTCATGGCACAACATGATCTCGCCGCCATTGTTGCGGGCCCAGTTCAGGAACTTGTCGTCGGGCTCGGAACCGAGCGGCACCGCCATGTTCATGCGGTAACCGAAGCGGGCGGCGCCTTCGACCAGGGAATGAAGCACGTTGTTGCCATCGCCCGTCCAGGCAATGGTCTTGCCCTTGATCGGGCCGCGATGCTCCTCGAAGGTCATGACATCCGCCATGATCTGGCAGGGATGCGTGCTGTCCGTCAGCGCGTTGATGACGGGAACGGTTGCATGCTCCGCCATTTCCAGCAACCGGGAATGATCGGTCGTGCGGATCATGATGGCATCGACGTAGCGCGAGAGAACCTTGGCTGTGTCGCCGATGGTTTCGGCACGGCCAAGCTGCATCTCGGTTCCGGACAGGAACAGCGTTTCGCCGCCGAGCTGGCGCATGCCCACATCGAAGGATACGCGCGTGCGGGTGGACGGCTTTTCGAAAATCATTGCCAGCATCTTGCCGGCCAGCGGCTTGTCAGCCGTACCGGCCTTCGTGGCCTGCTTGCGGGTTTTGGCGTCTTCGAGAATCTGCCGAAGGTCGGAAGAATTGACTGCCGAAAGATCGAGAAAATGCTTGGGAGCGGCCATGCTGTTACCTGTTTAAATCCGGGCAGTCGTGTCGAGTGTCGTCTGAACCTTTTCCGCCGCAAGGCCGATGCGGTTCAGCCCCTCCCTGGCATCCTCGGCCGTGACGACAAGCGGCGGCAGAAGGCGGATGACGTTATCGCCCGCCGGTACGCCGAGGATATGCTCGTCGCGCATCGCCTGCAGCAGCTCCGCGGAAGGCACCTTCGCCTTGATGCCGAGCATAAGGCCTTCGCCGCGTATCTCCTCGATGACACCGGGGAACCGGTCCTTGAGCTCGGCAAGACCCTGGCGGAAGACGAGCGCAACGTCGCGCACATGTTCGAGAAAACCGTCGGCGAGGACGACATCGAGCACGGCATTGCCGACTGCCATGGCAAGCGGATTGCCGCCATAGGTGGAGCCATGGGTGCCGGCCTTCATGCCCGAGGCAGCGTCTTCTGTCGCAAGGCAGGCGCCGAGCGGAAACCCGCCGCCAATGCCCTTGGCCACGGCCATGATGTCAGGCGTGATACCCGTCCATTCGTAGGCGAACAGCTTGCCTGTACGGCCGATCCCGCACTGGACCTCGTCGAAGATCAGGAGAAGACCGTTGTCATCGCAGATCTTGCGCAGTTCCCGCAGGAAACCGGCAGGCGCGGTGCGGATGCCGCCCTCGCCCTGAACGGGCTCGATGAGGATGGCTGCCGTTTCGTCAGTAATCGCCGCCTTCACAGCTTCCAGATCGCCGAAAGGCACCTGATCGAAACCCGGCGCCTTGGGGCCGAAGCCTTCGAGATATTTCGCCTGGCCGCCAGCGGCAATCGTCGCCAGCGTGCGGCCATGGAAGGCGCCTTCAAAAGTGATGATGTGGAACCGCTCGCCATGTCCCTTGGAGAACTGATAGCGGCGGGCCGTCTTGATGGCGCATTCAAGCGCCTCTGCACCGGAATTGGTGAAAAACACCCGGTCGGCAAAGGTCGCCTCGGTCAGGCGCTTGCCGAGCTTTTCCTGGCCTGGGATCTCATAGAGGTTCGAAAGATGCCAGACCTTATCGGCCTGCTCACGCAATGCGCCGACGAGATGAGGGTGGGCGTGGCCCAGCGAATTCACGGCGACACCCGCTGCGAAATCGAGATATCGCTCTCCGTTTTCCGTAATCAGCCACACGCCCTCGCCTCGCTCGAAACGCAGCGGAGCGCGCATGTAAGTCTGATAAAGCGGAGAGGCCTCGGCCATAGCGAAAGACTCCTTTCGAAGAGCTTTTGTCTTTTCGGGTGCGGACCGCACCGGAACCCCTGTTCCGCCGGGTCCAAAAAATCAAAAATGCCGCCTTGCGGCGGCGGCTGCACTATCGTCATTTCGCCCCTCCCTGTCAACGAAACACCGCGGAAAAGCGGAATTTTCGCCACTCGGAGTCGAGGGACAGAGCCAAGCGGCGCATGGGCGAACATGATCGCGCCTCGGTAGCAAGTTGGGGAAAACTTCGAAATCGATTCCCGATGATTCCGCCGACTCTTGTCACGGAGTCAGCCTCACACTAGGTTAAGAACCAATAAAGAAATTGCATGCGGCGGAATTAGTCACCGACAGTATCGAGGCAGTTTTGTTTCGGAATTTTCCGAAGCAACGGCGAGGGATTCTGCCAGCACGAATTGCGACCGGCGGAGAAAATGGCATGAACTGGACGGATGAGCGAGTAGAAAAGCTGAAGCGGCTTTGGGCCGAAGGCTTGAGCGCGAGCCAGATTGCCGCGCAACTTGGCGGAGTGAGCCGCAATGCCGTTATCGGCAAAGTTCACCGCCTCAGCCTCCCGGGCCGCGCCAAGGCCGGCGGCAGCGTCGCGACGACGCGGACGGCAAAGCGCACGGCGACGCCGCCCCGCGCCCAGAACTATGCGCCGCGCGTCACCACCCGCACCGTTGCGCGGCCTGCCGGCGCCAACATGCTCAAGGAAGAAATCGAGATCGAAGGCATCGAGGAAATCGATATCGCTCCGGCGAGCAACGTGGTCGTGCCGATTTCCCGGCGTCTGGCGCTGACGGAACTCACGGAACGCACCTGCAAGTGGCCGATCGGCGATCCTATGAAGGACGATTTCCATTTCTGCGGCTGCGAGTCGTCCGATAATTCCCCTTATTGCAACTATCACGCCAAGCTCGCCTACCAGCCGATTGGCGACAGGCGTAGGTCGGCTCGATAAAGTCCGGCGTCTTCGGACAAAACCGGAAATGTAAAAACGGGCCTTTCGGCCCGTTTTTTGTCTGTCACAACGTATCCGCAATGTGATCCTGGAAAAACCCAATCAGGCTTCCATGGAATATCCCGCGCCGCGCACGGTGCGGATCACATCCTGCATATTCGAGAAGTTGAGAGCCTTGCGAAGGCGACCCACATGCACGTCGACCGTGCGTTCGTCGACATAGATGTCGTGGCCCCAGACGCCGTCCAGAAGCTGGGAACGCGAGAAAACGCGCCCGGGGGAAGCCATCAGGAACTCCAGCAGACGGAATTCGGTCGGCCCAAGCCGGACTTCGCGGCTCTTGCGATGAACCCGATGGGTCTCGCGGTCCAGTTCGATATCGCCGCAACGCAAGACACTGGAGAGGACCTCCGGACGTGCGCGGCGCAGCATGGCCTTGACACGCGCCATCAGTTCCGGGGTCGAGAACGGCTTGACGACATAGTCATCCGCCCCGGTCGCCAGACCGCGCACGCGCTCGCTTTCTTCGCCGCGGGCCGTCAGCATGATGATCGGCAGACGTTCCGTCTCCGGCCGCATACGCAACCGGCGGCAAAGCTCGATGCCCGAGACACCGGGCAGCATCCAGTCGAGGATGAGCAGGTCGGGAACCCGCTCCTGCAGCCTCAACTCCGCTTCATCGCCACGCAGGATGGTCTCGACCTCGTAACCTTCAGCCTCGAGATTGTAACGAAGAAGCACGCTCAGTGCTTCTTCGTCCTCAACGACAGCAATCTTGGGCAACATCGACTTCAACTACCTCTCTCAGGACCGACGGCTCACTCGGCGATGGCGCCGACGGTAGCCGTCAGGTCTTCCTTCGGGCGCTCGCCTTCCGGCTGAGCGCCCGTCGCCATGTAGTAGATCGTCTCAGCGATATTGGTGGCATGGTCGCCGATGCGCTCGATGTTCTTGGCGCAAAACAGAAGATGCGTGCAGCTGGTGATGTTGCGCGGATCTTCCATCATGTAGGTCAGAAGCTCGCGGAAGAGCGAGGTATAGATGGCGTCGATCTCCTCGTCGCGATCACGGATCGACTTGGCCTTTTCGGCCGAGCGTGTCGTGTAGACGTCGAGCACTTCCTTGAGCTGCACGAGCGCAAGCTCCGACAGATGCTCGATGCCGCGGGCGAGCTTGCGCGGAACGCCGGTGGCCTGAACGGCCATGACGCGCTTGGCGTTGCTCTTGCCGAGATCGCCGACCCGCTCCAGGTCATTGGCAATCTTGAGCGCGCCGATGATCTCGCGAAGATCAGCTGCAACCGGCTGGCGGCGGGCGATGGTGACGATCGCCTTGTCGCCGATCTCGCGCTCGGCGGCATCCATGATGACGTCGTCGGAGATGACCTTCTGGGCAAGGGCGGCATCGGAATTGACAAGCGCGCGAATGCTGTCGCCCACCATCTGTTCGGCAAGCCCACCCATCTCGGAGATGCGGCGCATCAGGTATTTCAGTTCCTCGTCATAGGCCGAGTAGATATGCGATGAAGACATGTTCTTGGTATCCTTGAAATGGAAGATCGATCACCGGATGCGGCGACATCAGCCGAAGCGGCCCATGATGTAGTCCTGCGTGCGCTGATCGTCCGGATTGGTGAACATCTTGTCGGTATCGTTTTCCTCGACCAGCAGACCGAGGTGGAACATCGCCGTGCGCTGGGAAACGCGGGCCGCCTGCTGCATGGAGTGCGTCACGATGACAATCGTGAAGTTGGTTCTGAGCTCGTGGATCAGTTCCTCGACCTTGGCGGTCGCGATCGGATCGAGTGCCGAGCAAGGCTCGTCCATCAGGATGACTTCCGGGCTGACGGCGACTGCACGGGCAATGCACAGGCGCTGCTGCTGGCCGCCGGAGAGACCGGTGCCAGACTCATGGAGGCGGTCCTTCACCTCGTTCCAGAGGCCGGCCTTCTGAAGGCTGGTCTCGACGATCTGGTCGAGATCGGCCTTCGACTTGGCGAGACCATGGATGCGCGGGCCGTAGGAAATGTTCTCGTAGATCGACTTCGGGAACGGGTTCGGCTTCTGGAAAACCATGCCAACGCGCGCGCGCAGTTCGACCACATCGATGGACGGATCGTAGATGTCCATCTCGTCGAGCGTGATCTTGCCGGTGACCCGGCAACCGTCGATCGTGTCATTCATGCGGTTGAGCGTCCTGAGGAAGGTCGACTTACCGCAGCCCGAAGGGCCGATGAGCGCGGTTACCGTATGCTCGCGAACGTTCAGGTTCACGTCGAAAAGCGCGCGCTTCTCGCCGTAGTAAACCGAGACGTCCTTGCCAATCATCTTGTAGTTCACATCGCTCATTTTCTGATCCAGCGCCTTTTCAACTGCTGATTCCGACATCATGTTCATGTCTCTTCTCCCTCTACCAGCGCCGTTCGAAGCGTCGCCGCAACAGGATTGCGCCCACATTCATTACCAGAAGGAACAGGAGCAGAATAATGATCGCTCCCGATGTACGTTCGACGAAAGCACGCTCCGCCTCGTTCGCCCACTGGTAGATCTGCACCGGAAGGGCGGTCGACGGCTCGAGCGGCGTACCTGGATAGTTGGCGACGAAAGCCACCATGCCGATCAGCAGCAACGGTGCCGTTTCACCGAGAGCATGCGCCAGGCCGATGATCGTGCCGGTCAGGATGCCCGGCATGGCAAGCGGCAGCACATGATGGAAGACCGTCTGCATCTTCGAAGCGCCGAGGCCGAGCGCGGCAGCGCGGATCGACGGCGGCACGGCCTTCAAAGCCGCACGCGTGGCGATGATGATGGTCGGCAAGGTCATCAGCGTCAGCACGAGACCGCCGACAATCGAGGCCGAACGCGGCAGGCCCATGAAGTTGATGAACACCGCAAGACCAAGAAGACCGAATACGATCGAGGGGACGGCAGCAAGGTTGTTGATGTTCACTTCGATCAGGTCGGTGAAGCGGTTCTTCGGGGCGAACTCTTCAAGGTAGATCGAAGCCGCGACACCGATCGGCAGCGAAAGCACGAGGACGATCAGCATCATGTAGGCCGAACCGATGAGTGCCACCCCGACACCCGCCGCTTCCGGACGGCTCGATGCGCCGTTCACGAAAATGCCGGTGTTGAAGTGCCCGGCAAGCGCGCCGCTTTCGGCGAGCTGGTTCATCCATGCGAGCTGCTGGTCGGAAACCTTGCGGTTCTGCTCGGCAACCGACAGATCGATCTGGCCCTTGTAGGCGGAGTCGATGTTGGCGTTGGCAAGCAGGGTCACCGGAACCGTCTTTCCGATCAGCGATTGATCGGCAAGAACCATATCGCGCAATGCCACGCGAACGCTGTCGGACAGCATGTCCTGAACGGCGCGCGCCTTGACGCGATCACTCGTATCGACACCGAGGACTTTGGCGACCGCATCCCTTGCCAGAAGCGGATAATTCGCCATCTGCAACACATTCGGGTTTTCTGCCCGCTTGTTATTCGGATCGATGACCTTTTCCGAAAACTCGATCGGAACGGTAATCATCGTCTGTTCAAAAGCCGTATAGCCCTTGGAAACGACCGAGAACAGCAGGAGGAACAGGAACAGCAGACCGAAGGCGATGGCGGCAACGCCATAGGCACGGAAACGACGTTCTGCGGCATAGCGGCGCTTGATGCCAATATCGCGGCGTCCGGAGGTTCTGGCGGCGCCGGAGACCGCAGTCGAGGCGGGGGTGACGACCTGGCTCATTCGTACTGCTCCCGGTATTTGCGCACGATGTAGAGCGCGTAGATGTTGAGGCAAAGCGTGATGACGAACAGCGTGATGCCGAGGGCGAAAGCCACCAGCGTCTGCGGCGAGGTGAACTCGAGGTCGCCAGTGAGCTGGTTGACGATCTTGACGGTCACTGTGGTCATCGGTTCGAACGGATTGAGCTGCATGCGGGCAGCAACGCCGGCGGCGAGCACCACAATCATGGTTTCGCCGATAGCGCGGGATGCGGTCATCAGCAAGGCGCCGACGATGCCGGGAAGAGCAGCCGGCAGGATGACGCGCTTGACTGTCTCCGACCGCGTGGCGCCGAGGCCGAGCGAACCGTCACGCAGCGCGCGGGGAACCGCGGTGATGATGTCGTCCGACAATGAGGAAACGTATGGGATGAGCATGATGCCCATGACGAAACCGGCGGTCAGAACGCTCTGCGCCTGAATGAAGCTGACATAGTTGCCGGTCGCAAGACCGCTGAGTTGAGCCGAAAGGTCGCGCAGGAAGGGACCGACGGTGGTCATCGCGAAGAAGCCGTAGACGATCGTCGGAATGCCTGCCAGGACTTCCAGCAGCGGCTTGGCGATGGAGCGGACCGTCGGGGTCGCGTATTCGGCCATGTAGATGGCTGAAAACAGGCCGACGGGCACCGCAAACAGCATGGCGACGAAGCCGATGTAAAGCGTGCCCAGCAGAAGCGGCAGCAGGCCGAACTGACCGGAGGAGTCCGTCGAACCGGCGGCCGCAAATCGCGGGTCCCACACTGTTCCGAAGAAAAACTCCCAGGCCGGAACCATGCGGAAGAAGTGGATCGCCTCGGTCAGCATGGACAGCACGATGCCGACGGTCGTCAGGATCGCGATCGACGATGCGACGATCAGGCCGATGAGCATCATCTGTTCGACGCGATTGCGTGCGCGGAAACGGGGGGCGATCAGGCGCTGGCTGACGATTGCGCCGATGACGGCGACGGCTATCACGGCGACGACCATGGCGAGACGATTGGTGTCGGCGAACTCAATCATCGCCTTCGCGGCCGTCACCATGTAGGGCTGCGGATCATCGGCGATCGCGACACCGCGTTCTGCGAGCAGCGCGCGTATCTCGGCCGGAGCTGCAGTTTCAACCGCAGCACGTCCGTTCTCGTCAAGCCGACGCAGACCGTTCGCAATCGACGAGATCATGCCGTAGTTGAGGTTGCGCGTCGTTTCGGGCAGCGCCTTGACCTCTTCCGGAAAAGTCGCGGCGACGCGGCTTTCGACCATGGCCGGCGTGACTGCAGCCCAGACGGCCAGCAGCAGAACGGCGGGCAATATGGCAACAAGCGCGGAAAATGCGCCATGATAGCCGTAACGGGAATGAAGGCTGGAGGGCCTGCCCGCAGCGAGACTTGCGGCTCTCGAGGAACCGATCACATAGGCGACGATGCCTATGACGATCACTATCAGCAGCAGAAGAGATGTACTCATCGTCACTTCCCCGGACCTGCAGGCCTGACCACCATGCGTCCGTTGCTCGAAGTTTCACCTGATCACGACTTAAAAAATGGGCCAGCGGCCCGGGCCGGAGCATTAGCGGGACGGCCACAGTATTCACGAAAGAAACCGGCGCGGCGAAAGCGCCGCGCCGGGAATTCTCATTACTTGCCTTCGGCAAACTGGGTACGAGCGGCTTCGCGCTCTGCATCCGGGGCCGGTACCAGGCCGTAAGCAGCCAGCGGGCCTTCCGGGCCAACCATCTGATCGTCGAGGAAGAACTCAACGTATTCCTTCAGGCCCGGGATCACGCCGAGGTGGGCCTTCTTGACGTAGAAGTACAGCGGGCGGGAAACCGGATATTCGCCGGAAGCGACGGTTTCAACGCTCGGCTTGACGCCGCTGATGGTGGCGACCTTCAGCTTGTCGGCGTTGTTTTCATAGAAGGAGAGGCCGAAGACGCCGACAGCGGTCTTGTTGGCGTCGATGCGAGCGAGCGTTTCGGTGTAGTCACCGTCGATATCGACAGCCTTGCCGTCCTTGCGAACAGCAATGCACTTCTTCGGCGCGGTCTTTTCGTCGACCAGCGTCTTGATTACGTCCTGTGCGCCGGTGTCCTTGCAGCCGTGGGCCATAACCTTTTCTTCGAAGACTTCACGGGTGCCATGCTTTTCGCCCGGAATGAAGGCTGCGATTTCAACGTCCGGCAGATCCTTGTTGACTTCCGACCACTTCATGTAGGGGTTGGCAACCAGCTTGCCGTCAACGACGACTTCAGCGGCCAGAGCCTTGTAGATGTCGGCCGGGGTCAGCGCGAGATCCTTGTTGGAAGCATCGACGGCGAAGACGATACCGTCATAGCCGAACTTGACTTCCTGGATTTCCGTCACGCCGGCAGCCTTGCAGGCCTCGACTTCGGAATCCTTGATCTTGCGCGAAGAATTGGCAATGTCGATCGTTTCAGCGCCAACGCCCTTGCAGAATTCCTTGAGACCTGCGGACGAACCGCCGGACTCAACAACCGGGGTCTTGAAGTTGGAGAAGGTCTCGCCGAAGGTTTCAGCGACGATCTTGGCATAGGGCAGAACGGTCGAGGAGCCAGCGACCTGCACCTGGTCGCGAGCAGCAGCGGCGCCAGCGAAGGCGACGGAGGCAACCAGGGCTGCAACCGAAATCTTGAGGATATTCATACAAAATCTCCCGTCAGTGGGCTTGTGTGTCGATGCGACCGCCAACGGCATTCATTGTCGTCGCGATCGGCAGGCCCTTCTTAGACCCTGTTCACCCACCCTTTTATGTCAGTTCGATGAAACATTTATGACATATCAACCTATTGATATTTAATGTTTTTATTATGTCTCGGGGGCGTTTGACGCGGTTTTTGTGTCAACCGCTGCAACATTTCACCCGACCGGGCGAGGCGGACGGCGGCGAGCCTTCAGAAGCGGACGGTGAACTCCGTACCCACGCCAACGGCCGACTTGACGATGAGCCTTGCGCGGTGCCGTGTCAGGATGTGCTTGACGATTGCGAGACCGAGACCGGTGCCTTTCTTGGACCGGCTGTCGGCGACGCTGACGCGGTAGAATCTTTCCGTCAATCGCGGAACATGTTCGGCTGGAATGCCGGGGCCGAAATCCAGAACGCTGACCTCGACCGGACCACCTTGCGGATTGCGCACATAGACATCGACGACACGCCCCTCCTGCCCGTATTTGCAGGCGTTTTCGATGAGGTTTTCGAAGACCTGGACCAGTTCGTCACGATCCCCCAGAACCTCGACCCTATCTTCCGGCAAGTGCAGGCGGATTTCGACATCGAGATCCCTCGCCAGGGGGGTCAGGGAATCCCGCACGTGGCCGATCACCGGCACCAGATCCACCTTCTGGTCCGGGGCCAGATGGGCTTTCAGCTCCAGCCGGGAAAGCGAGAGAAGATCGTCCACCAACCGGCTCATTCGGTTGGCCTGTTCAAGCATGATTGCCAGAAACCGCTCCTGCGCCTTCGGATCGCCGCGCGCCGGCCCCTGCATCGTTTCGATGAAACCGCGCAAAGAAGCGAGCGGCGTGCGAAGCTCGTGGCTCGCGTTGGCGACAAAGTCGCTGCGCATGCGGTCCAGCCGGCGCAGCTCCGAAATGTCCCTGAACGACAGAAGGAAGAGTGCTTCACCGCCCTTTTCCGCAGACTGCGGCACTGGGGCGATCCGCACGATATAGACCCGTTCGGAGGGAAGCCGTTCGGAATGTTCGATCTGGTTCGGCTCGTCTGTCGCGATCGTCTCCCGCACCATGTCGAGAATGCTCGGAGAGCGCCAGCGCGCGGAGATATGCTGCCCTGGGGAGAGGGTTCCGAAGGCTTTTTCCGCCGCGAAATTCTGCCCTCGCAGCATGCCGTCCCTGCCAATGATGAAGACCGGCAGGTCCAATGCGGAGAGCGTTGACAAGATGACAGGCAAAACCGGCTCGTCGTCCTCCGCCTCGTCCGCAACATGTTCTGGCGGGGCGACGAAGGAAACCTCAGCCTGTTCGTCGCCCTTCTGCACCAGGATGGCCAGAACGCCGAGGACGAGGAGAATGACGGCAAATACAGGATCGGCGCCGGACAGATAGGCGGCGACGGAAATCAGCACGGCCGCCAGCAGGTAAGCCCAGCCGGACCGCATCCGCCGCAGGAGCCTGCGCCACTCGAATGAACTTTCTGCCACAAAAACCTCGCCTGATGGATGCGTAGCCGATCATCAAACAACCGTGATATCGCCGATTCATGACAGATCTATGCGGGGGCCGCCATCATTCGCCCCGGTTATCCCCATGACTGAACACGACAGCGGCGAACCCGCGGGGTTATTTCAGCAAGATCTTGAAACAACGCAGCAAATATGTCCCTTTGGCGGATTACGATCGCATCGTCGCCGAACCGGGAGAGGAAAGAATATGGAAACCGGACAGGAAAGCCGTGCCGTCACGCTTGTCATCGACGGGGAAAGCCGCATCTTCGACATCGACGATCCCAAACTGCCAAAATGGATCGACGACGAATCCCTCGCTTCCGGTGAATTTCCCTATGACAAGAAGATGGACGAGGAAGAGTTCGAGGACGAACTGGAGAAACTGCAGATCGAACTGGTGAAGCTGCAATTCTGGCAACAGAAGACCGGCAAACGGGTTATGGCGCTGCTCGAAGGCCGTGATGCCGCGGGCAAGGGCGGCACCATCCATGCCACCCTCTCCTACATGAATCCCCGCTCCGCCCGGGTCGTCGCGCTCACCAAACCGACCGAGACCGAGCGCGGACAGTGGTATTTCCAGCGCTATGTCTCGCATTTCCCGACAAGCGGAGAATTCGTGCTGTTTGACCGCTCCTGGTACAACCGCGCCGGCGTGGAACCCGTCATGGGCTTCTGCACCAAGGAGCAGTACGAGGATTTCCTGAAACAGGCGCCCCGCGTCGAAAAACTGATCGAACAGGACGGCATTCATTTCTTCAAGTTCTGGCTGGATATCGGCCGAAAGATGCAACTGGAACGCTTCCATGACCGCCGGCACGATCCGCTCAAAGTCTGGAAATTGTCACCGATGGATATCGCCGCCCTCAACAAATGGGACGACTATACGGAAAAGCGCGACCGGATGCTGAAGGAAACCCATACCGAGTATGCGCCCTGGACAATCGTAAAGGCGAACGACAAGCGGCGGGCCCGCCTCAACGTTATCCGGCACATCCTGCTATCGATCGACTACGAGGACCGCGACGAGGAAAAGATCGGCAAGATCGATCGGAAAATCATCGGTTCCGGCCCGGATTTCCTGTCGAAGAAATAGCCCGCGGGCGGCGTCACTCTCCCGGCAACACCCGCACGGAGTAGAGATTGATGCCGCGCCCGGTGCCGGCTAGGTCGCCATTCAGCACGAGACGTCCGGGCGTACCCGGAGCAATCGATCGTTCGAACGACACCCGGAAAAGGGCGTCCGTCTTTTCAGGATTTGCGGTGAAGCGATGGCGGGCGCAATCGCCCAGCCGATCGAACTCGCAGGAGACCGAGATCTGCACCTGCTTGTCATCGGCCGACTGCAGGGTTAGCGCGATGGTCGAGGTACGACCCGCCATTTCCCTCAGCACCTCCGTCGGGAAAGTGATCTCCACGCTGCCATCGGCATCGCCGCTGCGCGAAAGGACGCGGACGGCTGTGCCGTCACTGGCGGTGACGACATCGACCAGGGCATTGCCACGCGGACGGATGGCAGAAATCTGCTTCGGTTCGAAAACCTCGATCCAGTCGTCGGAGAAACCGCTGCGCGCATCGAGCGCCTTCGGCTCCTGGGTCGGCTGGGCCGCGTCGAAATCTTCGGCTTCCGCATGCGGCGGAGGATTGGGCACGCTGGTATCCCGCTCGGCCGCAGTCAGCAGAACGCCCGAGGTATAGACCCACCAGACACCCATGCCGAGAGACGCGAGAAGCGTGCAGGATATGAAGAGCCGCGAATAAAAGCCCCGGCGGGGCCGGCGCCGAACGACGGCTTCCGGACGAATATCGAGCTTGGGGCCTTTCCCCCTTGCGGACACGTCCCCTCCCACCCTGATTTCAGGTTCGGGCTCGATTCTGTCAGACGGATCGTCCAGCCAAGGATCTGCCTCCCGCGATGGAGATTCCACATCGAAGGAGGGCTCGACGGCGGGGCGTTCGCCCGCATGGCGTTCAACGGCCTGATGGTCGGCGAAACGCGGTTCCTCGCGCAATCCCGGCCGAGCCGGTGCCGGGGGCGTCGCGACCGGGGGGACAGAGGCTGAAGGCGCGGGCACAGGCGGCGCAACCTGAACGTCGACGCGCGCCCGCTCCTCAAGCTCGATTGCATGAATAACCGTTTCCAGCCGATGACGCTGATAGGCTATCGTTTCGGGATCGTTGACATTCTGCTTGCGCAATCCGCTTTCGAGCGCCTGGCGCGCCGACTGATAGATGCGGGCACGGGTTTCCGCATTGGTGCGATCCGACCGCTCGAGAGCGTTTCTGATGGCCGTTTCCAATCCGCTCACTGGCTATACTGCTCCTTCAGGCGGATTGACGCCGCCGAGACCCGTTTTCTTAACGATTCGGTAACGGGTGCCGATCCGATCCGCAAGCCCCGCCCTTTCGCTTCCCACCGATACCTGGCAGAAAGTCGACGGCCGGAAGGCGGGCGGCAAGGGAAGGACATGCATCGAAAGAACATGAAGATACCCGATCCGACCCTGCCTTATTTGCGATGCTTTCACGTGCCGGACCGGCATCCACACCCTTTTCCCGAAGACAGGACTCTGGTAGACAATTGACGTTTTCGTAAACGTCATAGTGGGGAGGTTACCATGGCGCTTCCGCCAGTTCTGTCCGACAACCTGAGGCTTCCTGTGGTCGCCTCGCCGCTTTTCATCATTTCCCATCCGGACCTGACGCTGGCGCAGTGCAAGGCTGGCATCGTCGGCGCCTTTCCGGCGCTCAATGCAAGGCCCGAGGCCCAACTCGACGAATGGCTCGCCCGGATCACCGAAGAACTCGCGGCACATAATGCGCGAAATCCGGATCGGCCCGCCGCCCCGTTTGCGGTCAACCAGATCGTGCACACCTCCAACAAGCGGCTGGAACACGACCTTATGCTCTGCGTCAAATACAAGGTGCCGATCGTCATCTCCTCGCTCGGCGCGGTGCCAGAAGTGAATGCGGCCGTGCATTCCTATGGCGGTATCGTGCTGCATGACGTGATCAACAACCGTCACGCCCATTCGGCAATCCGCAAGGGCGCCGACGGCTTGATCGCAGTCGCGGCCGGAGCAGGTGGGCATGCCGGCACGCTGTCGCCTTTCGCGCTGGTGCAGGAGATCCGCGAATGGTTCGACGGCCCCCTGCTGCTGGCAGGCGCGATCGCCACCGGCGGCGGCATTCTGGCTGCCCAGGCGATGGGCGCGGACATGGCCTATATCGGATCGCCGTTTATCGCCACCACGGAGGCCCGCGCCAGCGATGCCTACAAACAGGCGATCGTGGAGGCCCATGCCAGCGACATCGTCTATTCCAACTATTTCACCGGCATACACGGCAATTACCTGAAACCCTCGATCGTCGCCGCCGGGATGGATCCGGACAACCTTCCGGTCGCAGACCCCTCGAAAATGGATTTCGACAAGGCGACCACCGGCGCCAAGGCCTGGAAGGATATCTGGGGCTGCGGCCAGGGCATCGGCGCCGTCAAGGCGATTGATCCCGTGGCGAAGGTCGTCGACCGGCTGGAGAACGAATACAAGGCGGCCCGCGCACGCCTTTCGCTTTGAGACCTGCTCTAAGACGAGGTGTTGCGGCGATCAGGAGGAAAACCGCAACACCACCGATTTCCCCGCTTGAAATTCCGGCGCGATGCCTGTATCAGCGCCGACATATCGCAACCGCAGAGACGACGGTTGCCTAGGGGCCGCTTTAGCTCAGTCGGTAGAGCACATCATTCGTAATGATGGGGTCACGTGTTCGAGTCACGTAAGCGGCACCATTTTTCCAAAAACCAAAGAGAGATTGAAAATTGAGCGGCGCGGGTCCGATCGTTTTCATCTGGTCCGTTCCTGCCGCGTGGAATCGATATCTCTAAAACAAAAAGGGCGCCCGTGTGGGACGCTCTTCTTGTTTCGGGGAGATCGGGCCGGAACACAGGCGCCCCGACCGTGCATCGTCAATCGGCACGACCAACGCTGTCGTAGATGAAGCCGTGGCTCAGCGGCTCGGACGGTACGTAGACGTTGCGCAGATCGATCAGAACCGGCTGCTTCATCAACGACTTCAGCTTCCCGAAATCGAGCGCGCGGAAGTGCTTCCACTCGGTGATGATGACCAGCGCATCGGCATCCTTCGCAACGTCTTCGACACCGTCGCGATAGCTGATTTCCGGCATCAAGCCACGGGCAGCGGGCATACCCTCGGGATCGTAGGCCTGAAGGATGGCACCCTTGTCGAGAAGGGCCTGGACGATCGCCAGAGCCGGCGATTCGCGAATGTCATCGGTGTCCGGCTTGAAGGTCAGTCCGAGAATGCCGATGGTCTTGCCGCGAATATCGCCTTCCAGGGCGCGTTCAACCTTGCGGGCCATGGCGCGCTTGCGGGTCTCGTTGATGCCGACAATCGTCTCGATGAGGCGGATCGGGCTGTTGTGATCCTGCGCGGTCTTGACGAGGGCGAGCGTATCCTTCGGGAAGCACGATCCGCCATAGCCGGGGCCGGCATTGAGAAACTTCTGGCCGATGCGGCTGTCGAGGCCCATGCCCTTCGACACGTCCTGCACATTGGCACCGACCTGTTCGCAGAGATCGGCGATCTCGTTGATGTAGGCAAGCTTCAGGGCGAGGAAGGCATTTGCCGCATATTTCGTCAGTTCCGCGGTACGACGCGATGTGAAGAGCACCGGATGCTTCTGCGGATCGAGGGCTGCATAGACATCGGCCATGATGGTCTTGGCGCGATCGTCATTCATGCCGACGACCACGCGGTCGGGCGCCATGAAGTCCTCGATCGCCGCACCTTCCCGGAGGAATTCCGGATTGGAAACCACGGCGACATCGGCATCCGGATTTTCTTCGGCAATGATTCGTTCGAGCTGGTCACCCGTACCGACGGGAACCGTCGACTTGGTGACAACGACCGTGAACCCCTTCACCGCGCGCGCAATCTCCCGGGCGGCGGCAAAGACATAGGCCAGATCGGCATGACCGTCGCTCTTTCGAGACGGCGTGCCGACGGCGAGGAAGACAACATCCGCCTCGCCGACCGGGCCGGCGAGATCCGTGGTAAAGCTCAGACGCCCGGCGGCGACATTCTTCTTGATGAGTTCCTCAAGACCCGGCTCGAAAATCGGCACTCTGCCGCTATTGAGCATGGAGATCTTTTCTTCGACCTTGTCGATACAAACGACATCATGACCGAAATCAGAAAGGCAGACGCCCGAAACGAGGCCGACATAACCGGTACCAATAATCGCTATGCGCACAACAGACTCCACTCGATTTTGTGTGGGGAATGGCAGTCTCGCATGACCCCTCCGCCGGCTTGGGAGACCCGGCGAGCGACCGCGAAAACCGGTCATTCCGCTGACCGATACTCAGAAATGTTAATTGCCGGTTAACACTTACCGCATTGCGAAACGTAAACCAAGCTCATCCTGCGAAAAGCCCCCGTTACTTTCCTGCTCCGTCACTTAAGGGATTTTGCCTTCCCGTTTTACATAAAAAAACCCCGCCGAAGCGGGGCCTTTTCAGGGTGAAAGTCCTACATCCAATAGGGCGGCACGCCATAGTAATCATAAACGGAGCGGCCGTTTTCGCGATACCAGTCGCGGTCTTCGCTGCGGAAGCGCGGTGCACGCTCGATCTGCTCCCGGGTCAGGTCAACCCGATATCCATCGAGTTCCTCGTCATAGGTAAGCTTCTCCCACGGCAGCGGATAGTAATCGTCCCCGATACCGAGGAAGCCACCGAAACTCAGGACTGCATAGGCGACGCGACCGCCGCGCTTTTCGAGAATGATTCGCTGGATGGAACCGATACGCTTGCCATCGGCGCCGTAGACAGCCGTGCCTTCCACCTTGTCGCTGGCGATCAGGGTCGGGGTATCCTTCACATAGGGGTCACGACCAGAAGTTTGTCCGCTTTCGTGCAGCATGATGCACCTCCTTTTTCTCTTCGATACGTCAGGGCAACGCCCCAGCGGCTCCGGAGTTCCTTGAACACCCGCGCAAGACACGCCTGGTTCTCGCCGGCAGCGGCTCGAGACCACTGGAAATACGTGGAAAAGCCGCCGTCAAGGCAAAGACGAAGAGTACGAGATTTATTGACGCTTACGTTAAGGTTATATAGAGCTAAGAGGGCTTGAACCGGCTTACCAAAGGCATAAGCTCGGTTTGCGCGTCGAGGAGGGGGCATGCCGGCCACGGGAGGGCGGGCATGAAGGAAACTTTGACCGGGAGGTAAACATGTCTGATCTCGCGAGCCGCCATAGCGGCCGGGCAGCGGAAAAAATCTGGCTTTCATCTTATCCGTCTACGGTGCCGGCGGAAGTTCCTCCCCCGGACCATGCCTCGCTCGGCGCGCTTTTCGAGAGCAGTTGCGCCAGATATGCGGATCGTCTCGCCTTTTCCAGCATGGGACGCGGCATGACTTATCGCGAACTGGAAGCACAGTCGCGCAAGATCGGGGCTTGGCTGCAGGCGCAGGGCTTGCAGAAGGGTGACCGTGTAGCAGTGATGACGCCCAACATCCTGCAAAATCCCGTGACGGTCTACGGCATACTGCGAGCCGGCTTCACCGTGGTCAACGTCAACCCGCTCTATACGCCGCGTGAACTGGAACACCAGTTGAAGGACAGCGGCGCCAAGGTCATCTTCGTCCTTGAAAACTTCGCCCGGACTGTCCAGCAGGTGATCGCCCATACTCCGATCCGGCATGTGGTGGTGGCCACCATGGGCGATATGCTGGGCCTCAAGGGCCACATCGTCAATTTCGTGGTGCGCAAGGTCAAGAAACTCGTGCCCGCCTGGTCCATTCCCGGGCACAAGAGCTTCAATCGCGTGTTGGCGGAAGGCGCTCGCCAGACGCTGAAGCCGTCCGATGTCGCGGGCGATGACATCGCCTTCCTGCAATATACCGGCGGCACGACGGGTGTTTCCAAGGGCGCGACGCTTACCCATTCCAACCTACTGGCCAACAAGGCGCAGATCGCACTGTGGCTCGAGGCGGCGTTCAACAGCAAGGGCCGGCCGGAGGTAATGACCTTCATCTGCGCGCTGCCGCTCTATCATATCTTCGCGCTGACGGTGAATTCGCTGATGGGGGTCGCGACAGGCAGCCACAATGTTCTGATCGCCAATCCGCGCGATATTCCCGCCTTCGTCAAGGAACTTCAGCAGCACAAGGCCCATATCTTTCCCGGTCTGAACACCCTGTTCAATGCGCTGATGAACAACCCGGACTTCAAATCGCTTGATTTCTCGTCCCTGCTTCTGGTGCTTGGCGGCGGCATGGCGGTACAGCGGCCCGTCGCCGAACGCTGGTTCCAGATGACCGGCTGCCCGATCACCGAGGGCTACGGTCTTTCGGAAACATCGCCTGTCGCAACCGTGAACCGACTCGATAGCAACGAGTTTTCCGGTATGATCGGCCTGCCTCTACCTTCGACCGATATCGAGATCCGGGACGAGGACGGTAATACGCTGCCGATCGGCGAGACCGGCGAGATCTGCATCCGCGGGCCGCAGGTCATGGCCGGCTACTGGCAGCGCCCCGACGAAACCGCCAAGGTGATGACCCCGGATGGCTTCTTCAGGTCCGGCGACATGGGCATGATGGACGAGCGAGGCTACGTGAAGATCGTGGACCGCAAGAAGGACATGATCCTGGTGTCCGGTTTCAATGTCTATCCGAACGAGATCGAGGAAGTTGCGGCCATGCATCCGGGTGTCCTGGAATGCGCGGCAATCGGCGTTCCCGACGAACATTCCGGCGAGGCGGTCAAGCTTTTCGTCGTGAAGAAGGACCCGGCTCTGACCGAGGCCGAGCTCAAGACCCATTGCGCCGAAAACCTCACGAATTACAAGCGCCCGCGTTACATCGAATTTCGCGCGGAATTACCCAAATCCAACGTCGGCAAGATCCTGCGGCGCGAGCTCCGCGACAGTTCGGCCGCCAAGTAACGTCTTTGCAACAATGGCCGGCCGGCGGAGCCGATACCTGCCGTCGATGTTTCATTCTCGCGGAGTGCGCCTTGATCGGGCGCATTCCCCAGAATAGTGTCGCCCTCATCTTTGCCAACCAGGGAAAAGAAGATGCAGGCTATCATCGACAAACTCACCAGCACTGCCGCCGCCACTCGCGCGGAGGATCTGCGAGCCGCCTTTGCCGCCGACGCCCAGCGCTTCACCCGCTTCAGCACTTCCCTTGACGATTTGCTGATGGACTACTCGAAATGTGCCGTGAACGATGAAATCATGGCGCTGCTGGAAGAACTCTGCATGGCCGCCGGCGTCGCGGAAAAGCGTGACGCGATGTTTGCCGGCGAGAAGATCAACTTCACCGAAAACCGTGCCGTGCTGCATACCGCGCTGCGCAATCGGGCAAATACGCCGGTGATCGTTGACGGCGCCGATGTGATGCCCGACGTCAACGGCGTTCTTGCAGCGATGGGAACGTTCGCCGATTCGGTTCGTTCCGGCCGGCTTACCGGCGCGACGGGCAAGACCGTCACCGACGTCGTCAACATCGGCATCGGCGGCTCGGATCTCGGCCCAGCCATGGCGACACTGGCGCTCGCTCCCTTTCATGATGGCCCGCGCCTGCATTTCGTGTCGAATGTCGATGGTGCCCATATCGCAGATACGCTGAAGCAGCTTTCTGCGGAGACGACGCTGTTCATCGTGGCGTCCAAAACCTTTACCACCATCGAGACGATGACCAACGCACAGACGGCCCGCGCCTTCATCGCGAAGGCGCTCGGCGAGGATGCCGTCGGCGCGCATTTCGCTGCCGTGTCGACCGCACTCGACAAGGTCGCCGCTTTCGGCATCTCCGCCGATCGTGTCTTCGGCTTCTGGGATTGGGTCGGCGGTCGCTATTCGATCTGGTCGGCCATCGGCCTGCCGCTGATGATCGCCATCGGGCCTGAGAATTTCGGCCGCTTCCTCGATGGCGCCCATTCGATGGACCAGCATTTCCGCACGGCGCCGTTTTCGAAGAACCTGCCAATGCTGCTTGGCGCGATCGGCGTTTATCACCGCAACGTGCTCGGCTATCCGACTCGGGCCATCCTGCCCTATGACCAGCGTCTGTCGCGCTTTCCGGCCTACCTGCAGCAGCTCGACATGGAATCGAACGGCAAGAGCGTGACGATCGACGGCAAGCCGGTCGCCGGCGCCTCCGGCCCGGTCGTCTGGGGCGAGCCCGGCACCAATGGTCAGCACGCCTTCTATCAGCTCATCCATCAGGGAACGAGCATCATTCCGGCCGAATTCATGATCGCCGCCAAAGGCTTCGAGCCCGACCTCCGCCACCAGCACGAACTGCTGATTTCAAATTGCCTTGCCCAGTCTGAGGCCCTGATGCGCGGCCGCACGCTTGCCGAGGCCAAGGCGCAGCTGACGGCAAAGGGCGTGGACGAAGCGACAGCGGATTTCCTCGCGCCGCATCGGGTGTTTTCAGGCAACCGTCCCTCGATCACCTTCGTCTACGAGCAGTTGACCCCGTTCGCGCTGGGGCGATTGATCGCGCTCTACGAGCATCGCGTTTTCGTGGAAGGCGTGATCTTCCGCATCAACTCGTTCGACCAGTGGGGCGTGGAGCTCGGCAAGGAACTGGCGACCGGCCTTTTGCCGGTGGTGGAAGGCAAGGTCGCAGCAACCGGTCACGACAGCTCGACGGCCGGTCTCGTCACCGCTCTTCGAAATGCGCGCGGCTGAGGCCGCGCTTATTTTCCTTAAAACCCGATTTCCGCTGCGAAGGGCGGATTGGCCCCTGCCCGCGAAACCGTCACCGCCGCGGCCTTTGCGCCCAGTCGAAGCGCCGCCTCGACACCCGCTTCGTCGAGCGTGGCGATCTTTTCCTTGGTAAGTCTATCCTGACGCTTCAGTGAGGCGAGAATACCGGCGTCGAAGGTGTCGCCGGCACCGACGGTATCGACGACCTCAACCCGTTCACTCGGCACGGAAAGCTTGAAACCGGCGGTGTAACCGGTGGCACCTTCCGCACCGCGGGTAATCACCACGAGCTTGGCACCCTTGTTCAGCCAGTGACGGGCGAGAGTATCTTGATCGCCTTCCAGACCGAACCATGCAAGGTCCTCATCGGAGAACTTGATGATATCGGACATGGCTGCCATCCGGTTGATGCGCGCCATATGCGCCTGCTTGTCCTTGATGAAGCCGGGACGAATATTCGGATCGAGCGAGATCACGCGCTTCGCGTGTTCACGGGTCATCAGCGCTTCGTAGGTCGCGCCGCACGGCTCGGGGATGAGGCTGATCGCACCGAAATGCAGGGCCTCGCAATCGTCGCCGAGCACCGGCAAGTCAGACTCGGCAATCATCCGGCCGGCAGTGTTCTCGTCATAGAAGGCGTAGCTTGCGTGCCCGTCGACCAGCTTGACGAAAGCGATGGTGGTCGGACGCGAGAGCGTCGCGCAGAAGGCGTAGTCGACATTGCTCTGCTTCAGCGTCTCACGCAGGATGTCGCCCATCATATCGTCGGAAAGACCGGTGAAGAAACCGGTCGGAATGCCGAGGCGCCCGAGCGCAATTGCGGTGTTGAAGATCGCGCCGCCGGCATAGGGCGCAAATGCCCTCTCACCGCGCGTGGTTTCGCGCGGCAACATGTCGATGAGCGCCTCGCCACAGCACAGGATCATCCGGGCATCCTCCCTTACCAAGAACGACTTTCAATCGATTTAAAGCAATCCGAGTGGAAACGCCAGAGCTGCTTTCGGTTTAAGCGAGTTCCGTAACGCCGCCGTGGCGGCCCGACCAGGCCAGCGGGGCATCGAGGAAGGACTCGACCTCGGTCAGCGTCCTTTCATCGAAAAGCTTCTGCTCGCGCGCAACGGCCAGCACATTACGCCAGGTGGCGATGTAATGCAGCTTCACATTGCCGTTGGTGAAACGTTCCTCGGCTTCGGCAAAGATACCGTAGTAGAAGAGGGCGATACCGTGATCGACCACGCCGCCGGCAGCGCGCACGGCATCGATGAACTTGAACATGCTGCCACCGGCCGTCGTCAGATCCTCGATGACGAGGACACGGGCGGCTTCCGGCATATGGCCTTCGATCTGGGCATTGCGGCCATGCCCCTTGGGCGCCTTGCGGACATAGATCATCGGCAGGCCAAGACGATCCGCCAGGAGAGCGGCGAAAGGAATGCCAGCCGTTTCACCGCCAGCGATGCAGTCGAACTGCTCGAAGCCTGCATTGCGCATCAGGGTCGCGGCGGCGAAATCCATGACGGCCGAGCGGATGCGTGGATAGGACAGGAGCTTGCGGCAATCGATGTAGACGGGGCTGCGCATGCCTGAAGAGAGCTTGTAAGGTTCGGCCGCATTGAAATGCACCGCCTTGATCTCCCAGAGCATCCTGGCCACCAGTTCGGCCATCACGGCCGGTTCGGGAAATGTCGTCTGAATCATGCGCCCGCTCCTTGATCGTCCTTGTCAGGCGAATAGCAGCATGCGCCGGCGGATACTAGATAGTGCTGCCATTCAGGGGGAAACGTTGGTACGGGTTTCCACCGTTTCGACCCTGTGCAGGAAGTCTGCCATTTCGACCCGGTTACGACCGTTGCGCTTCGCCTGATAAAGGGCCGCGTCAGCGAGGCTCAGAACTGCGTCAAAGCTGTCTGTCTCCTTTGTACCGAAGGCAATGCCCGCGCTCACCGTGCATCGCAGCACCACCTCCCCGATCCGGATTTCGCGCGCGGCAAAGCTGCGGACGATATCGCCGGTCACACGTTCGGCCCGGCCCGGCAGGGTGTTGGAGAGGATGACGGCGAACTCCTCGCCCCCCAGTCGGGCGACCGTCTGCTGGCCACCGGTTCCGGTCGTCAGTTCTTCCGCAAATATCCGGATGACCGCATCGCCGGTGGCGTGGCCGTGCTCGTCGTTGATCGACTTGAACCGATCGATATCAAAGACGACAACCGCCGTCTTCGATCCGATGGGGCGACCGGCGACCTGGTCGAAAAGCGCCCGGCGATTGAGAAGCCCGGTCAACGGATCGGTGTTGGCCTCGTGCCGATGGCGCGCCGCAAGTCGCCACTGGTGAAGCGCAAGCGACAGCGCGCCGATGCCGGACATGCCCGCAATGCAAATCGCGATATTCAGATCTTCCGCCCAATTGTCCGGCGCATGGCCGAGAACCCACTGGCGTTTGTCGATCAGCACGGCGGCACACAGCGCGAAGGACAGTCCACTGACGACATAAAGGAAAACCATTCCGATGAGCGGTCCCGGCGCCTCCGCACGCGCACGCCAATATTGCCATCCCGTGCCGATCAGGAGCAGCGCGGTGGCCGCATTCATGAAAATGATGCCCAATCCATCGAGCCCGCCGAGTATCAGTGGCAATCCGGGTGCGATGGTGGCGATCGAAAGAACGATCGATCGCGTCCAGGGGGCCCCGCCGGTCCTAAACTGCACGGAACCCGCGTAGATCATGCTGAAGCCGATCATCAGGAAGACATAGGCAAAAGACGCCCTGAGAAGACCCGCTTCCAGCGTGTAGGAACTGTAGGCAAAGATACCGATAACGATGAAGAGCAGCGCGACGACGAGGGTCAGCAGGAAAGAATCCGTGCGACGCGATACCCAGGTTCCCAGAAGGGTCACCATGAGACAGGTCGCGGAAAAACCCAGGGCGAGCAGAAGAGAATTATAGTCAAGCATCATGCCAAGCGCTCTCTTCAGCGTGAAACCGCCGCCGATCTTCCTTGGCGAAGGCTAACCACCGGTTCTCTCCAAAAGGTTACCCGGATCGCAACAATCCTAGCAACTCGCGGTCAATTCACCGAACCCGCCAAAATAGCGTGAACATCGGATCGAAGACCGTCACCGGACCCGCGCCGGTCTCGATCTTGGCTGGGAAGACCACCGGTTCGTCACCCCTCTCCAGCGTGATCGTTTCCTCGTTGGCGGCAAGGCCGTACCAGGCCGGCCCGTTGAGCGAGGCGAAAGCCTCCAGCCGGTCAAGCGCATCCTCCTGCTCAAAGACATGGGCAAGGCAGCTCATGGTGTTGATCGAAGTGTAGATGCCGGCACAGCCGCAGGCACATTCCTTGAGCGGATCGACATGCGGTGCAGAATCAGTGCCGAGGAAGAAGCGAGGGTCGCCGGATGTGGCGGCAGCCCTGAGTGCGAGGCGATGGCTTTCACGCTTGGCGACCGGCAGGCAATAGTAATGCGGCTTGATGCCGCCCACCAGAATGGCATTACGGTTGATGATGAGGTGATGTGTGGTGATCGATCCCGCGATGTTGCGGACGGAGGAGCGGATGTAGTCCACGCCGTCGGACGTCGTGACATGTTCCATCGTCACCTTCAGTTCCGGCAGACGTCGGCGCAACGGGTCGAGGACCGTGTCGATGAAAACCTTCTCGCGGTCGAAGATATCAACCTCGGGGGTCGTCACCTCTCCGTGAACGCAGAGCGGCAGACCGATCTTCGCCATGCGTTCCAGAACCGGCATGGCGTTTTCGATGTTGCGCACGCCGCCATGGGAATTGGTGGTTGCGCCGGCTGGATAGAGCTTCACGGCGGTGATGAGGCCGCTCTTCCTGCCCTCCTCGACATCGTCGGGGCTGGTATCTTCCGTAAGATAGAGTGTCATCAGGGGCTCGAAGCGATCGCCCTTCGGCAGGGCGTTCACGATGCGCTCGCGATAGGCCCGCGCGTCCGCCGTCGTCACGACCGGAGGCACGAGGTTCGGCATGATGATAGCGCGTGCGAAATGCCGGCTTGTATCGCCGATCACCCCTTCGAGCATGGCGCCGTCCCGCAGATGCAGGTGCCAGTCATCCGGACGGCGAATGGTGAGCGAGCGCATGATGTAACCTCCGGGCATCGATTGTCGCCCGCAGATACCATGTTCCGCCGGCCGGTCAAAGCCGCGTTTCGGGGCTGCGTCTCAGGCAACCTTTTCATTGCTGGTGGTAAACGTCTTCTGCACAGCTTCCTGGGCCTGTTCCCGACGATCGTCCTCCATGATCTGTCGAATGCGCGGCAAGGCACGCTCGAAGGCAGCGACACAATCCGGATCGAACTGGGTGCCGGCACGGCCGAGAATATGTTCGACGGTGCGTTCGAAACTCCAGGCCGGCTTATACGGGCGCTCCGTGGTCAGGGCGTCGAAATTGTCGGCGATGCAGACGATCCGGCCGGAAAGCGGGATGGCCGTGCCGGCGAGCCGGTTCGGGTAGCCCTGGCCGTCCCAGCGCTCGTGATGGCTGACGGCAATTTCCGAGGCGAGCTGCAGCAGCGACGAATGGGAGCGCGCAAGGATATCGCTGCCGATCTGGGCATGCGCCTGCATCTGGCGGTATTCCGCCTCGGTCAGCCGGCCCTGTTTCAGGAGCACCGTATCGGGCATCGCGACCTTGCCGATGTCATGCATCGGCGCCGCCATGCGGATGTCGTTGCAGAATTCCGGGGAAAGGCCGAGTTCGAGCGCAATCGCCTCGGAATAGGCGGCAACGCGCAGCGTATGGCGCGACGTTTCCGGGTCCTTGTAACCGGCAGCGACCGTCAGGCGGTGAATGATTTCCTGTTCGCGCTGCCGCAATTCGCCCACGGCGCGATCCACTTCGCGACGCAGCCACTCGGCCTGATCCGCTAGCTGACGGCGCGCGCGCGACAGGCTGACGATATTCTGCACACGCGCCTGGAATTCCATCGGATTGACCGGCTTGGTGAGAAAATCGATCGCGCCGGCGTTGAGCGCGGCCATTCGGGTCGTCATGTCCTTGTCGGCGGTGACGAAGATAACCGGCACATCGGCATATTTGTCGAAGCGCACGATCTCCGTGTAGAGTTCGACACCGTTATAGACCGGCATCTGGTAGTCGATGATGGCAATGTCGAAATCGATGTCCGGCAGCGAGGAAAGAACCTCATCCGGGCTCGAGAAAGCAACGGCCTCGCAATTGTCGAGCTTGCCGACGAGCTTCGTCAGAAGCTTCAGGTTGGTGCTGTTGTCGTCCACCAGCAAGATACGCATTGACGCCTCCTTCGTTCTAAGCGACCAGCTTGAACTTCATCGTTTCGATTTCGTTGTTGAGCATTTCGACATCGGCCATCGTCGGCTGCTGCTCGCGCAGAGCGTTGGCCTTGCCGGCAATTTCCTTGAGCCCGACATTCACCGCCGCACCCTTGATCGTGTGGAGCACGCGGTCGACATGTTCGGCGTCGCGGCTTTCGAGCGCGCCATGCAGTTCGCCAATGAGCGCGGAAGCATCGTCGAAGAAGGATTCGACCAGTTCCTGGAAGACATCCTCGCCGAGAGCGTCCACAAGCTCCGAGTAACGGGCTTCGTCGAGGCCATCCGGGCAGAGCTGCTGAAGGCCGGGAATATTGAGCCCCTCAAGCAGCACGGGGTCCGGCAAGGCGCCATCGTCGGCCGGCGTGTCGACGAAATCGGCCACCAGTGTCTCGTTCAGCGAGGACAGCACGTTGCGCAACCTTTCCATGGTGACGGGTTTGGATTCGAAACCGGTCATGCCGGCATCGAGACAGCGGCGGCGATCGTCATCGGAGGCATTCGCCGTCATCGCGATGATCGGAACGCCGGCGCAGGGACCGCCGCCGGACATGATCCGGCGGGTGGCCTCGATGCCGTCCATCACCGGCATCTGCATGTCCATCAGGATGACATCGAAAGCCTGGCTTGCGGCGATGGCGACCGCCTCCGCACCGTCGTTGGCCACGACCACATCCTGGCCCAGATGATTGAGGAAGCGGGTTGCCACCTGCTGGTTGACCCTGTTGTCCTCGACGAGCAGAACACGAAGCTGCGGCAGCTCGTCCCCCTTATGGCTTTTGGCGGTGGAAAGGCGGCGCATCTCGTCCTTGCCCACGGCAACCACCGCCAGCTCGAACCAGAAGATGCTGCCGACACCGACGGTGCTGCTCATACCGAGCTCACCACCAAGCTTCTCGACGATCTGCTTGCAGATGGTGAGGCCGAGGCCCGTGCCGCCATATTTCCGGCTGATCGAGGCATCGACCTGCGAGAAGGGTTTAAAGAGCTTGGAAAGGCCGGCCTCATCGATGCCGATACCGGTGTCCTCGACCTCGAAACGCAGCATCAGCTTGCCGAGGCGATAGAATTCGCGCAGCCGGAGCGTCACCGTACCGTTGTTGGTGAATTTCACCGCGTTGGAGAGCAGGTTGAGGAGCACCTGGCGGAGACGGGTGGGGTCGGTGCGGACATAGAGCGCATCGAGCGATTCCGGGATGTCGAGAACCACGGTATTCTCGTGGTCGTCGGCGCGGCCGCGAATGATGCTGACGGTCGTCTCGGCCAGAGCGGCAACGTCGACGATGCGCTCCTCGAGTTCCAGCTTGCCGTGTTCGATCTTCGAATAATCGAGGATCTCGTTGATGATCTCGAGCAGAGCCTCGCCCGAGGACCTGATGGTCTTGACGCTTGAAAGTGCGTCGGGCGGAAGCTGCGACAGTTCCAACAGTTCGGACATGCCGAGGATGGCGTTGAGCGGGGTGCGGATCTCATGCCCCATGGTCGCCATGAACTGCGACTTGGCGCGATTGCCGGCATCGGCGCCTTCCAGCGCTTCGGTAAGCTGCCTCGCCATGGTTTCGAGTTCGAGGCCCGCCTTGCGAACCGATTTCAGCTGACGGCGAAGGGTGACGACAAGAAACACCACGGAGACCATCAGAAGACCCAGCATCACCGCGGAAGTCTTTTCGAGACTGACGATGTTTGCCCGAGCGGCGGCCCGCTCTTTCCCGAGCCGGGTGTTGGTATAAGCAAGAAGGCTTTCGCTCACCTCGGAAAGTTCAGCCAGCTCGGATGCGAGTGCATCAAGCTTTGCCGCGTCGGGCCGTGATGCCTGCTCACCGCTTCCAGACAGGAGAGCAAGACGTTCAACGGAGCCGGCAATCCGGTTGAAAAGGGGCGCGGTTTCGGGATTTTCCAGAATGACGCGGCTGAACTGCGGTTCGCGCAGGAGGGCGACACCGGAGCGAAGGGCATCGAGACGCTGAGACAATGCATCGCCAAGAACATCGCCCGGAAGGCGACGCAGTTCCTCAGCGGCGGCTCCTGCCGCACGGACATCCCGGTCGAGCTGGTAGACCGACCAGACGGTATTTTCGCCGGCACCGTCATGAAGAGAAAGGAATTGCCGGGAAATCTCAATCGCCAGCAAAATCAGCACGATCAGCAGGACAGTCGACAGAACCTGGAGGATCAGGGTCGTGCTGCCTGCCTTCTTCATGATTGCGCTGCTGGAAGAAAGGACTGTCACAGCATCACTCCGATGCGCTTGACTTCCCCGCCGCAACGGGCGACCTGTCCGCCATTGCGCAGCGCCATGAGACGGAGCGGGCGAAGCAGTCTATCCGGAAGTGCGTTGGAGAAGTGCGTCATGCGGATGTTCCGACGGCTCCCAGGGTTCAGCGGGCAGCCACGCGCGGCGGCGGCACATGACCGACATGGGCTGCGAGCAGATCTCGGAAGGTGACGGCGTCGACGGGCTTGGTCAGAAAACCGGTGACGCCCGTTGCGGACGCGGTTTCACGCAACTTCGGATCCTGATCGGCTGTGACCATGATTACCGGCACATCGTCATAGCGATGCAGCATGCGGATCGCCTTCACGAACTGCAGGCCGCTCATGCCGGGCAGCATCTGATCGACGACGAGCATGCTGAAGAAGGTATTGTGGCAAAGGGAGAGAGCGCGGGACCCGTCCGCCTCGATGACGATTTCCTCGTCCGTGACCTTTCCGGCGAGACGCTTCAGGATCAGCGCGTTGGTCGCATTGTCTTCCACGATCAGAATGGTCATTGGTTTTGTCCTCCAGCGTGCCGGCTGTCGAGTTCCATCCCTTTCGTCCACACTGAAGGGGAAATTCCTCACCGGTTCATGGAGGGGTTGTAGCAACCGGACCCTGAAATTCGTTGAAGCAAATCGCGACAATTTTAACTGTTGCTACATTAAGTGCTCCTTAAATTTTTAGACGGAGCTAAAACGCCGCCTTTCCCTTTGGTTTCAGGGAAAAGACGGCGCAACAGGCAAATCGGGTTGGGTATCAGTTGTCGCCGAACACGAAGTCGGCCTTGCGGCTGCGTGAAAGCACGAGCCGTCCGTTCGGCAGGTCGTTCTGCTCGACCTTGGCGGCGACTTCGGCTTCGCCGAGGCCGAAACCCCGCCAGCGGGCTTCGAGGCGCCGCCTGAGTTCGTCCGCCGGCGGCGCGATCATCACCGTCAGGTCGAAGAGCGGCGCAAGCGCGGACCAGGGTTCGTCTTCAAGCAGGAGATAATTGCCCTCGGCAAGCACGATGCGCGGGCCTGCCGGAATCGTGCGGGCAGCGGCAATGGCAAGCTCGCGGCTGCGGTCGAATACCGGCACAAGAACCTCGCCGCCGGCCCTAACCGCGCGGACGATATCGATCAGTCCGCGGACGTCGAAGGTATCGGGTGCGCCCTTGCGCGCCAGCCGGCCGCGTTCTTCCAGCACGGCATTATCCATATGGAAGCCGTCCATTGGCAAGACGGAGGTCGGTACGCCCCGCGCGACCAGTTCCCGTTCCAGCGCTTCGGCGAGCGTGGACTTGCCCGAAGCCGGAGGCCCTGAGATAGCAACGAGCAGGCGTGGAGAGCCCGCCGCCTGCTCGCTGATGGCTTTCGCCAGTGTGTCAACCGCCGACATGGCTGACGTCATGCCGCGATGCTCTCTTCCGGCGCCGGACGGGCGCCCGTCATGAAGGCAACGGCGTCCGACATCGTATAGTCCTTAGGGTTGATGACGCAGAGCCGCCGTCCGAGACGGTGGATGTGGATACGGTCGGCCACCTCGAACACATGCGGCATGTTATGCGAGATCAACACGATCGGCAGTCCACGCGAACGGACCTCCAGGATCAGTTCGAGAACGCGGCGGGATTCCTTGACCCCGAGTGCGGCTGTCGGTTCGTCCATGATGACAACCTTGGAGCCGAAAGCCGCCGCGCGGGCAACCGCAACCCCCTGACGCTGGCCGCCCGAAAGCGTTTCCACCGCCTGGTTGATGTTCTGGATGGTCATCAGGCCGAGTTCGGAAAGCTTGTCGCGCGCGACCTTTTCCATCTTCTTGCGGTCCAGGGTGCGGAACAGCGATCCCATGATGCCCGGCCGGCGGATTTCGCGGCCGAGAAACATGTTGTCGGCGATGGAAAGCGCCGGCGAGAGGGCGAGGTTCTGGTAAACCGTCTCGATGCCGGCGTCGCGCGCCTCCATCGGGCTGCGGAAGTTCACGAGGTTGCCGTCCAGCCTGATCTCGCCTTCATCCGGCGTGATGGCGCCGGAAATCGCCTTAATCAGCGAGGATTTGCCTGCGCCGTTATCGCCGATCACGGCGAGGATTTCGCCCGGGTAGAGATCGAAATCGGCGTTGTCGAGAGCGGTGACACGGCCATAACGCTTGACCAGACCGCGGGTGGTAAGAATGGGGGTGCGTTCCATCAGCCTGCTACCTTTCTGATCCACTGGTCGACGGCAACCGCCGAGATGATGAGGACGCCGGTCAGAAGCACTTTCCATTGCGGATCGGCGCCAAGCATGTTGAGACCCATCGACACCACACCGACGATCAGCGCGCCGAACAAGGTTCCGAGAATGGAACCGCGCCCGCCGAAGAGCGAGATACCACCGATGACCGCCGCCGTTATCGCCTGAAGATTGTAGTCGGTGACGGCTGCGGACGGAGAGATCGAACCATTGCGGCCGATCGAAACCCAGGCAGCAAGCGCTGCAATAAACCCGGCCAGCGCATAAGTGCCGAGCAGCACACGATCCGAACGGATGCCGGCAAGCTGCGCCGCTTCCGGATCGTCACCGACAGCATAGAGATGTCGGCCCCAGGCGGTATGATTGAGCGCATACCAGAGCACGAAGACCAGGAGGACCATGAAGAGGACGCCGAGCGTAAACACTGCCTTACCGATCCGGAAGCTTTCGCCGAAGATCTGCAGGAAGGGCGCAATGGCCTCGATGTCGGCATCGCGCAGCGTCTCGTTGGCCGAATAGATGAAGTTGGTGGCCATGACGATATTCCATGTGCCAAGCGTCACGATGAAAGGCGGCAGCTTGATCTTGGCTACCAGGAATCCGTTCAGGAGACCGCACAGCGTGCCCACCGCCAGCCCGACGATGACGGCGATTGGCGAGGGAATGCCATAATGCAGGGCGCAGTTACCCATCACCACCGCCGAGATGACCATGACGACGCCGATCGACAGATCGATGCCGGCTGTCAGGATAACGAGGGTCTGGGCCGCTCCGAGAATGCCCACCACCGCGATCTGCTGAAGGATCAGGGTGAGGGTGTAGCTGGAGAAGAATTTGCCGCCGATGGCCAGACCGAAAATGACGATCGATGCGATCAGCACGATCAGCGGGACTGCGGCCGGCGTGGAATGCAGGAAATGCTGGATCCTGCGAAGGGGCGAATGATCCTCGAACGCGGCAACGGACGTGTCGCTCTTTTCAAGAACCTTCTCGAATTCCTGGATGCTTGCCATGGACGTGTCTCCATCCCATAGGACAGGTGCGTTGCACCTTCGGAAAGGGCGGCCTACACCGCCCCTTCTTCATGATGTCGTCGTGTTATCGATCAGCCGATCAGCCCCAGCACTTTTCCGTGCCGACCTTGGTATCGATCGATTCCACGCCAGGGGCCGGCTTGTCGGTCACCAGCGAAACGCCGGTGTCGAAGAAGCTCTTGCCGGGCGTCGGCTGCGGCTTGGTGCCGTCCTTCGCATACTTGGCAATCGCCTCAATGCCGAGCGAAGCCATCAGCAGCGGGTATTGCTGCGAGGTCGCGCCGATCTGGCCGGCAGCAACGGACTTGACACCCGGGCATCCGCCGTCGACTGACACGATCAGGACGTCGTTTTCCTTGCCCACAGCCTTGAGAGCCTGGTAGGCGCCGACGGCAGCGGGTTCGTTGATCGTGTGAATGACGTTGATATCCGGGTCCTTCTGGAGAAGGTTTTCCATCGCCTTGCGGCCGCCTTCCTCGTTGCCGTTGGTCACGTCATGGCCGACGATGCGCGGATCGTCCTCGTCGCCGATCTTGTTCGGGTCCTTCGGATCGATGCCGAAGCCGATCATGAAGCCCTGGTCGCGCAGAACGTCGACGGTCGGCTGGGACGGAGTGAGATCGAGGAAGCCAATCTTTGCATCCTTGGCCTTGTCGCCGAGGGTTGCTGCCGCCCACTGGCCGATCAGCTTACCGGCGAGAAGGTTGTCGGTCGCAAAGGTGGCGTCCGCTGCGTCCGCCGGATCGAGCGGCGTGTCGAGCGCGATCACCAGAAGACCGGCTTCCTGCGCCTTCTTCACCTGATCGACGATGGCCTTGGTATCGGAAGCGGTGAGCAGGATACCCTTCGCGCCGTCTGCAATGCAGGATTCTATGGCCGCGACCTGGCTGTCATGGTCGCCATCAACCTTGCCGGCATAGGATTTCAGCGTGACACCGAGTTCCTTGGCCTTGGCGGTGGCACCTTCCTTCATCTTCACGAAGAAGGGGTTGGTATCCGTCTTGGTGATCAGGCAGGCAGAAACGTCGGCCGCGCTGGCCGGTGCGGCGAAGACTACGCCGAGAGCAAGCGTGGACAGGGCTGCTGCGATCAGTGATTTTTTCATATTTTCCTCCCGAAAAAGACTCGACCGGCTCCTCCGGCCACGAGATGTCGGCCCGGGCAAACCCATTTGCCCGGTCGGGCACGCCGTTCTCGGCCGTACCGCTCCTCCACGTAGCCATTTAGAACATCAGAAAATTCGAGTGTCAATAAATAAATCCAATTGAATTATTAATTGGATGTGACATGCTGGCGCCCTCTGCTGCTTCAAGGTAGGAGAGGGTCGAGAGGAGCGGCCATGTCCCTGACGCACGACAATTCATCATCGCCGACCCGCACGCCCGAACCGATCAGCACCGGCGGCGGCGCTAATCAGGTGCGTGTTCGCGCCTATAACGAGCGACTGGTGCTTTCGGTCGTGCGACGTCACCTCGGACTTTCAAAGGCCGATATCGCAAGGCGCACCGGTCTTTCCGCGCAAACCGTCTCGGTCATCATGCGGGCACTGGAAAAGGACGGCCTGCTGATGCGCGGCGAACCGATGCGCGGCAAGGTGGGCCAGCCCTCGATACCGATGTATCTCAACCCCGAGGCGGTCTTCTCGTTCGGCGTGAAAATCGGCCGACGCAGCGCCGATCTCGTGCTGATGGATTTTGTCGGAAAGATCCGCAAGCAGCTCCATCGCACCTATCGCTATCCGGATCCGGAGGAAATCCTTTCCTTCATCAGCGATGGAATTGCCGAAGTCGAAGCTGCAATTCACTCCGCTCAGAGAGACAGCATCGCCGGTGTCGGTATCGCCGCCCCCTTCGAACTCTGGAACTGGGCAGAGGAAGTAGGCGCCCCCGAGGGCGCCATGGACGCCTGGCGAGGCTTCGACCTGCAGGCAGAAGTCGCCGCGCGGATCAGCTATCCCGTCTATCTCCAGAACGATGCGACAAGTGCATGCGGGGCGGAACTCGTCTTCGGCGCCGGCCCGCGCTATCCCGACTTCATCTATTTCTATGTCGGCTCGTTCATCGGCGGCGGCATCGTACTGAACTCGTCGGTCTTCGTGGGGCGCACCGGGACAGCCGGTGCGATTGCCCCCCTGCCCGTGCGCAACAAGCATGGAGAAACCCGGCAGTTACTGGAAATCGCCTCCATTTTCGTCCTTGAAAACCTGCTCCGCGAACGCGGCCTCGACCCGCAGCCTCTCTGGTATGCGGCCGAGGAATGGATCGATTTCGGGGACCCGCTGGAAATCTGGATACAGGACAGCGCCGACGCCCTGGCACAGGCCATCGTCGCGGCGGTATCGATCATCGACTTTTCGGCCGCGATCATCGACGGCGGCTTTCCGGACTGGGTGCGCGCCCGCCTCGTCAAGGCGACGGTCGCAGCAGTCAACCGTCTCGACCTGCAGGGGATCGTCACACCCGATATCATAGAAGGCGTCGTCGGCCCCCAGGCCCGTGCCATCGGCGGCGCCAGCCTGCCGATCTTTGCCCGTTACCTCATCGACCAGACGGTCCTGTTCAAGGAAATAGACAATGCTGAAGGGAATTGACCCGCTTCTGAGCCCCGATCTGCTCGCGACACTGCGCGCCATGGGCCATGGCGACGAGATCGCCATCGTCGACGGCAACTATCCGGCGCTGGAACATGCACGGCGCCTCGTTCGCCTTGACGGACATCCGTTGGTTCCCGTGCTCAACGCCGTTCTCAGCGTGCTGCCGATCGACGACTTCGTGCCACAGGCAATCTTCCGCTCGACAGTGGGTTCCGACCCCCAGCGGCTCGATCCGGTGCATCAGGAAATCATAGCCTGCTGCGCCCGTCACGAACCCAACACCAATGTCGTGTCGCTGGTGGGGGCCGCCTTCTACGATCGCGTACGCGCGGCGCATGCGGTCATCCAGACGGGCGAACCTCGGCTTTATGCCAACGTCATCCTGCGCAAGGGCGTCATCTATCCCTGAGCGGGCTTAGCCCTCCAGAGCCTTCGAAATCCGCCGCGAAAGCTCGACGGGGTTCTTCAGCACGATCGCCCGGCTGGTGCGTTCGATCAGCTGCTCGCGGATCAGGCGGGACATTTCGCGGGATACCGTCTCGCGACTGGAACCGATGTGCTCGGCAAGCTCCGCATGCACGAGCGGCGGCGAGATAATGCGTTCGCCGCCGCCATCGCCGCGCGAACGGGAGAGCCGCAGCAAGGCGTTATAGAGCCTATGCTTGGTATCCAGGAAGGAAAGCTCCGAAACCCGCTCGTTCATGGCCCGGATGCGGAGAGACAGGAGCTGCATCAATGCCCGTGTCACGCCCGGGCAAGTGCGCAATATGTCGTGAAAAACCACATAGGGAATGACGGTTACCACCGCATCCGTCACCGCCATCAGGCTTGCCGAACGGGAGAGATCGTCGATCGCCGACAGCTCGCCCATCAGGTCGCCCCGCCGAAACGTCCCGAGAATAGCTTCCTTGCCAACCGAGAAACGCAAGACCGCGCGCATCTCCCCGCTCTGCACCAGAAATACATCCTTGGTGAGATCCTCGTAATCGACGAGACTTTCGCCGGCGTAGAGGCTGCGGGTGTGGCACTTCGTCAGCCACTCCCTGTCCTCCTCCACAGTCAGACTCGAAAAAATCGGGCCTCCACGCAAAGAAGACAAACTTTGCGAGATTGTCAGCAGGGTGGCTCCTGTCGTCAATTGTGCGTTCCACTTATTATACTTGCTAATTTACGCGATGCGCGGGCGGAATTCCTACATATTCCCTGCATTTCATCAATAGCAAGATAGGCGACGACAAGAAGCCTACTGAACTATTACCAATTTTGTTCGAGGATAACTTCTCTTCTTTTCTAGCCTATGGACCCGGCGGAGGGCCCCCAGACGTCGGTCAGGGCAAAGCCGTTCCCGAGAGGATCGAACGGATCGAGGGCAACCTGGTGCAATCCGAAGGTGAAGCCGCGCCCGCTGATCGTCGGGATCACAGCTGTCCGCCCAGCCACCTCGGCAACCGAATCAAGCCCTACCTCGAATTCCGAACCGATGATGGAGCGGGACTTGAAGGTATCGCCGACCTTCACCTTGCCGCGGGCATAGAGCGTCGCGAGATTGGCGGAGTTGCCCGTTCCGCATGGAGAACGATCGACGCGCCCCGGCCACATGGTGGTGCAGGTGCGAATCGCGCCATCGGGATCGACGTCCCGGAACATTACGTAGGCCACACCGGAGATGGCCGGAATTTCCGGATGCGCGACCGGGATCGCTCGGTTGATCTGCTCCTTGAGGATCATGCCCGCCTCGACAAGACCGCGTGCATTGGCCTTTTCAATCGTGAGGCCGATCTGGCCGACATCGACAAGCGCATAGAAGATACCGCCATAGCTCAGATCGAAGGTGATTCGCCCCCATTCGGCGGTATCGATACCGACGTCGAGTTCATGCACGAAGGAGGGAACCATGGTGAGCCTCACCCGCTCGCAGCGGCCGTCTCGGCAGGTGGCCGTCGCCCGGACGAGTCCGGCGGCCGTATCCAGCATGACGATCGTCTCGGGCTCCTGCATTTCGACGATGCCACTTTCCAGCAAGGCGGTGGTGACGCAGATGGAATTGGAACCGGAGCTCGCGTGGGCCTGGTCAGGCTGCAGGATCACAAACCCTGCATCGGCCTTCGGGTTCTTCGCCGGCAGCAGCAGATTGACGGAACCGATCGGCGCGCCGCGCGGCTCCAACACGAGCATGCGGCGCAGTTCCTGGCCCTTGGGATCAGTGTTCAGCCAGTGCAATTGCTCGGCAATCGTCTCGCCCGGGATCTTCGGCACGCCTCCGATCGCCACCTTGCCGATCTCACCTTCCGCATGCACGTCGAGAAGCTGAAGGGTCCGTTTCCATCTCATGAGATTGCTCCGTTAATCAAAAGGGTTCATTCCGCCGCACGACCGACCGTCCCCCGGTGGCGTGTCGCGTCCCGGCGGGCAAGTGCGGCTTCGTCCGCCACGCGCGCGAGCGCGCTCCGCTGGCGCTTCAAGGCTTCAACCGCTTCGTGGCGGTTCACCACGGTAAAACGCAGTTCGGTTCCGACCGGCGCCTGGCCCAGGCGCCAGAGATCGGCCTCGATGACATGCGCGATCTTCGGGTAGCCGCCGCAGGTATTCGCCTCGGCGAGCTGTATGATCGGCTGTCCGGATGGCGGCACCTGGATTGTGCCGGGCATGATGCCGTGAGAGAGAAGTTCGAGACGGCGGGTCAGCTTCAGTTCGGGACCGGCAAGACGGTAGCCTTGACGATTGGCCTCGTCCGTTACCCGCCATGGCGCGGCTTCGAAAGCCGAAAGCGAAGCGGGATCGAAAACCGGATGCTCGGCGCCGGCGATAACCCGGATCGCATCGCCTCCCGAGGCATTGGGCCTTATCTCGGCCGGATCGATACCAAAGCCACCCGGCAGATTGGCAAGGACTGAAGTGCCAGGGGAAAGCTCCAGCCTGTCCCCACGCCGAAGGCCCCTGCCCCCGAAGCCACCCCAGCCGCTCTTGATGTCGGTGGAGGCGGAACCGAGCACGGGAGGGACGGAGATCCCCCCGGAAAAGCCGATATAGGCGCGCGCACCGAAACGCGGCAGGCCAAGCTCCAGGACGTCGCCGGCGCGAGCCTCCTGAACCCACCAGCTCGGATAGATCCTGCCGCCGAGCGATACCGGGCAATCCGAACCGGTCACGGCAATTAGAGTTGAAGAATCGAAGCGGGCGCGGAACGGGAAAACTGCAATCTCCAGTCCCGCGGCCTCCGGCCGATTGCCAAGCAGGAGGTTCGCGGTTTCGAGCGCCGGCCCATCCATCGCGCCGGAACGCGAAACGCCAGCCTCGAGATAACCGAAACGGCCGAGATCCTGTACGCTGTTGGCAACGCCCGTCGTCAATATCTCGATCATGCGATGACCTCCGTGGGCACAAAGCGGATCTTGTCCCCAGGGCGGAGTGCCGCCGGCTGTTCGCGAAACGCATCGAAAAGACGGAAGTCAGTATGGCCGAGAATATGCCAGCCGGACGGCGCCGTGAGCGGCATGATGCCGGCCTGGGCACCGCCGATAATCACCGAGCCCTCGGGAACACCCATACGCGGCACCGCTCGCCGCGGGATTGCGAGCTTTGGATCGAGGCCGGAAAGATAGACAAAGCCGGGCATCGCGCCCACGGCAGCCACCGAATAGACCGGAGCGGCATGCAACTTCACCAGTTCCTTCGGCATCATTCCCTTGACACCCGCGACCTCCTCGAGATCCGCGCCGCCCGACCCACCATAGATAACGGGAATTTCAACGAGACGGCCCCTCGAGTGACCGGCCTCGGCCTTTTCCCATGCGGCGAGAAGCTTCGTCTGAAGCACGTCCGGATCAAGTCGCAAGGGATCGAAAACGACCATGAGATTGTTCATGCCCGGCGCCGTTTCAAGAACGCCGGGAAGCCCCTTGAGGGCTTCCGCAAGCGTCCAAATGCGCTCCTGCTTCGACTGATCGAAGACAGGGCCGGCAACATCGAGCAAGAGGGAACCGGCGCCTTCCGCGCTCACTCTCGGATTGCCGTCCTGCTCATTCATACTGCCCGTCATGATAACCTCGCCAGATGTGATATATCAGAAGCCTGTGGAGACCCCAAGCATTTCTTCGCGGCCGCCATTGTCTGTTCCCCGAAGCTCCCCTTAGAATTGGCAAGGACCGAACACACGGAGCAAGGACATGAGCCTCAGCGTCGATCTCAACTCAGACATGGGCGAAGGCTTCGGCGCCTACAGGATGGGTGACGACGCGGCAATGCTGTCGATCGTCAGTTCCGCCAACATAGCCTGCGGCCTGCATGCCGGCGATCCCGAAATCATGGCGCAGACTTTTGCTCTGGCGAAGGAAAAGGGCGTGGCGGTCGGCGCCCATCCCGGCTTTCCCGATCTCTGGGGTTTTGGCCGGCGCAATATTCCCTTTTCGGCTGGAGAAATCGAACGGCTCGTCGCCTACCAGGTCGGTTCGGCGCAGGCGCTTGCAACCTATGTCGGTCACCCGATTACTCATGTGAAAGCCCATGGCGCACTCGGCAACCTGACCCAGCAGGACGAAAGCGTCGCGCGGGCCGTCAACAATGCGATCAAGGCGGTCGATCCGAAGCTTGTTTGCCTCACCATCGCGCTCGGCCATCAGGAGCGGTTGGCGCGGGAGATGGGACTTGCCTGCCGTTCCGAGATCTTCGCCGACCGTGCCTATACGGATGAAGGTTTCCTCGTTCACCGGAGCAAATCGGGAGCAGTCATCCACGATGCGGCGGCGGCTGCAGAACGGGTGGTGCGCATGGTCAGGAACGGCGCGATCGAGACCATCACCGGCCGGGCGATCGTTACGCCGATCGATTCCATCTGCGTCCACAGCGACACGCCGTCCGCCGTCGGGATTGCGGCACGCGTGCGCGCCGGGCTCGAAGATGCCGGCATCACCATCCGCAACTTCCTGCGCTGAGGACATCGCATGGATCTGGCCGTTATCGCCAAACTTATGGAAATGCTGCAGGATTCGACGCTGAACGAGTTGGAGGTTTCTGAGGCGGGCATGCGCATCCGCCTTTCCAAAACCTCGAGCCGGAACGGGGCACCGGTCGTTCCGGCCTCGGCGCGAAGCGAAACGCCGGAAGCAATGGCCGCTGCCGAAATCGCTTCGCTGCTTGCTCTGCCGGAGGTCGAAAGCAGCGTCGAAACGGTCGTGGTCGCCGGCCTGCCCGGCACCTTCTACCGCGCACCGGCGCCGGGCGCCGACCCCTATGCCCGGGAAGGCGATCTGATCGAAGAAGGCCAGACACTTGCGCTCATCGAGGCGATGAAGATGCTCAATCCGGTCGAGGCCCCCATTGCCGGTCGTATAGGCCATATCCTCGTCGAGGACGGGCAGCCGGTGACAGCCGGGACACCTCTCATCACTTTGCTGACGGACTGAGGCGATGTTCGACAGCGTCCTGATCGCCAATCGCGGGGAAATCGCCCTGCGCATTCTCCGAGCCTGCCGCGACCTTGGCCTCAGGACCATCGCCATCCATTCCGAGGCCGACCGGGAGCTGCGCCACGTACAGCTCGCCGATCAGGCGCTCTGTATCGGGCCGGCTCCGGCCGCCCGCAGCTATCTCGACATCGATGAGATCCTGCTTGCGGCAAGGTTGACCAGCGCCGGAGCCATCCATCCCGGTTATGGCTTTCTCTCTGAGAACGCCCGCTTCGCAGCAATGGTCGAGGCGAAAGGTCTCGCCTTTGTCGGACCGCCTGCCGACGCAATCCGCATGATGGGCGACAAAGTAGCGGCCAAGCGCGCAATGATTGCAGCCGGCGTGCCTTGCGTGCCCGGACCGGACAGCAGCCTGCCGGACGATCCGGAAGCCATCGCGGCAATCGGCGATGAAGTCGGCTATCCGCTGATCGTCAAGGCATCGGGCGGCGGCGGCGGGCGCGGCATGCGCATCGTGCGCGAACCAACGGCGCTTGCCACAGCGGTACAGATGGCACGGGAGGAAGCCGGGCGCGCCTTCGGCAATCCGGAAGTCTATCTCGAGCGTTTCCTCGAATTTCCGCGCCATGTGGAGATCCAGGTGCTTGCCGATGCCCACGGCCATGCGATCCATCTCGGCGCGCGCGACTGCTCTACCCAGCGCCGACACCAGAAACTGATCGAGGAAGCGCCCCCTCCCGGCATCGCATCCGAGACCATCGACAGCATAGGCAGGCGCTGCGCCGAGGCTTGTCTTGCCATCGGTTATCGCGGAGCGGGAACCTTCGAGTTCCTTTACGAGAACGGTTCGTTTTACTTCATCGAGATGAATACGCGGGTTCAGGTCGAGCATCCGGTGACGGAGGAAATCACCGGCATCGACATCGTGCGTGAACAACTGAAGATCGCGATGGGCGAACCGCTAAAGGTGAAACAGGAGGACGTTGCTTTCTCCGGCCATGCCATCGAATGCCGGATCAATGCCGAACATCCCTTCACCTTCACGCCCTCTCCAGCCGCGGTGTCCCGCTTCATCGCGCCCGGCGGGCCTGGAATCCGAATGGATACGCATCTCTATCCCGGCTACACGATCCCGCCCCATTACGATTCGCTCATCGCCAAACTGATCGCCCATGGTCCAACACGGGAAGTCGCGCTTGCCCGCATGCGGCGCGCGCTGAATGAAACGGTCATCGTCGGACCGGAGACAACGATTGCGCTCCACCAGACGCTTCTCGGCGAACCGGGCATCATGAATGGCGGCTTTGACATCCATCACCTCGAACGCCTGCTCGCCGAGGGTTTCGGGAGAAAGAGCCGATGAGCGACGCATGGCTTGAGGCCGTTCTCAGACTTCTCGAACGATACGACATCGCCGAATTCGAATACGAGGACGAAACACGGCATATCATCGCCGGCAACGGCCGGATAACCGAAGCAACGCCCGCTCGATCCGACGAAACTTTACCGCTCCCCGCACCGATCGAAATCGGGTCGCCCCATATCGGCATCTTCCGTTCGGCACATCCCGTCTCACCGCAACCGGTCGAGTTACCACGGCACGTGCGGGAAGGCGAAATCATCGGTTTTCTGCAGATAGGCATGCTGTTACGTCCCGTGCTCGCGCCTCGGGACGGTATTTTGACCGAACGACTGATCGAGGACGGCACGCTTGCCGACTACGGCAGGCCCCTCTTCCTTCTGCATCCGGGAAGGCGCTGACCGGTCAGTTCCCCACGGTTCCCAGGCTGTCTCCCACCGCACCGACAGTATTTCCGGCGGAATTGCCGAGAAGCAGCAATTGCTGACCGTAGTTTCGGCGGGTGCGTGGATCGAAGATGGCAATCGGAGCCGAGATCACAGAACTCGCCGCCTGACCCACGGTATTGGTGGCGCCAATCGCCACGGCGCCAAGGCTCTCGCCAATGCCGATCTGGGATTCCGTCACCGCTTGGCCCGCGATCAGGCGGTCTCCAATGAGGCGAACGACCTCGGGACTTTCTGCAAACTTGCCGTGATTGAGCCGGTCGCCGGATTTCAGCTTGGTCAGGTCCAGAACCGTAATCCCGGCCTTTTCCAGTTCACTGCGATAGGGCTCAACCGATGGATCGATGCGGCCGAGGCGCTCGACATTGCCGGAAATACGCTTGGAAAGCGTCAGCGCACGATCGTCACGCGAAACGAAGAGCGTGAAATGCGGCGCCTTGCCCCGGAAACTCTGGAACTGCTGGGCGAACACGTCGACATCGAGGTCCGGCGCCGCTAGGATAACGTTGCCGATCTTCGGGTCGATGCGCCCATTGCGGATCGCCATCTGACGCAAGGCTTCGACGGCAAGCCAGGTTCCCATGGAGTGGGCCATGACAGTGATCTCGCCTACCGCCGGGTTGCGCGCGATCTGGGTCAACAGATCCTCCAGCGCGTCGCGTGAATAGTTGGTGCTCTCCTTGTCATAGGCGTAGTCGAAAATCGACCCGCGGGACGGCCATGTGAACACGACAGGCACGACGTCCGCCTTTGAGTCATGCACAATCTGGGCGAAGCGGTAGACCGCCTCTTCATAGAGATTGTTGAAGCCGTGCACGAAGACCAGGACGCGGCGGCTTTTCGGCACATGCCGGGCGAGCCATTTCTCGCCTTCCTGGCGCGTCTCGATCGGCTCGACAGCGACCGTTGCGAAATCCTTTTCGAGATCCGGCGGAAGCTTCTTGGGCCATTGAACCTGGCCGACGGTCCGTTTGTCATCGGGTGGAATGGAAATTGTGACCGCATCGATCATCAGGCCCGTGCCGCGCTCCCCGGTAAAGAGGATCGCCTTGTCGGCTGCGGGCGCACGGGTGGTCGCGGCAATCAGGTCCACTCGGGTCGCTCCATCGGCGATCTTTCCGACCGGCTCCATGACGCCGATCGGCCGGCCGGCGCAGGCAGCAAGCACCGGCAAGACGATCGAAAGCGTGCAGAGGCCACGGACGATCAAGCCAACTCGGTGAAGGAGAGCAATTCGAACTCCGGTATCAGGTTCGACGGATGTCAAGGACGGCAGCCCTCCAACGCAAGACGCAAGCAGCGGCTTTAGTTTTAGCGGGCTTCAAGGCCGGTTTCCAGTCCCCATACGCCCTCTGGATCGGGCGGTCAGGCAGCGCCGCCGAGGGTCCCCTTCGTCCAGTCGACAATCTGGCGGGCGGTCATTGCACCAGACACGCGGCCGATTTCCCGTCCGCCGCGAAAAAGCAGCATGGTCGGAATGCCACGGATGCCGAGGCCTGCGCTCACCTGAGGCTCTGCATCCGAATTGAGCTTCAAAAGGCGTACGGAAGGCTCAAGAGTCGCCGCTGCCTCCGCGAAGGCCGGTGCCATCATGCGGCAGGGACCGCACCAGGGTGCCCAGACGTCGACCAGCACCGGGATGTCGTTCCGGCTCGTGTGTTTTTCAAAAGTGACGCCATTCGCCTCCACGGGATGCCCCGCGAACAGCGCGTGCCCGCATTTGCCGCAACGCGCCTCTGCAGCCGGACGCGCCGATGACAGCCGATTGACGGCAGAACATTGCGGACAAACGATTTTTAGCTCGTCGGACATCTTGCAATTCTCCGCGATTTCAAACCCCATGCTGGCGGGGTGGGTCACTTGACAATATATTCATTCTAACGTAGATACGCAACAATGAAAATTGACCCCGATTCCATGCAAACTGCGGCCGACGACGCCAGCGAACTGCTCAAGGCGCTGGCCAACCGTCACCGGCTGCTGATCCTTTGCCAACTGGTGGATGGCGAACGCTCTGTCGGGCAGCTCGCCGAATTTCTCGGTATCCGGGATTCGACCGTGTCGCAGCATCTGGCGCTCCTGCGCCGCGACAAGATCATCGCCGGTCGCAGGGATGGCCAGACCATCTGGTACCGGATAGAGAGCGAACCGGCGCGCAACGTGATTACGGCTCTTTACGGAACCTATTGCGCCGTGTGACCCGCCTCAGGCGGGCCGCATGGTGCCTTTCTCACGCAGGTTCACATGCCAGGACAGCGCCTCCTCGATGACGTGAGGCGTCTGGCCGCCGCGCTTCACCGCGCGGTCGAAGTAATCCTGCAGGGCATCGCGGTAGCTCGGTTCGACACAGTTGGCGATGATGACCGCGGCACGCTCGCGCGGAGCGAGACCGCGCAGGTCCGCAAGGCCGACCTCTGTTACCAGCACGTCGACATCGTGTTCGGTGTGATCGACGTGGCTTACCATCGGCACGACGGAGGAAATGGCACCGTTCTTGGCAACCGATTTGGTCACGAAGATCGACATGAAGCCGTTTCGCGCGAAATCGCCCGACCCACCGATCCCGTTCATCATGTGGGTGCCGCCCACATGGGTCGAGTTGACATTGCCGTAGATGTCGAATTCGAGCGCAGTGTTGATACAGATCAGGCCGAGACGCCGGATAACCTCCGGATGGTTGCTGATCTCCTGCGGCCGCAGGATCAGGCGATGTTTGTATTCGGCAAGGCGCGGCAGCACCTTCTGATACATGCCGGCCGACAAGGTGATCGATGAACCCGAAGCAAAGGTGAGCTTGCCTGCATCAAAAAGTTCGAAAGTCGAATCCTGCAGCACTTCCGAATACATCTTCAGGTCATGGAAGGGCGTATCGATGAAGCCGTGCAGAACGGCATTGGCGATGGTGCCGATACCGGCCTGCAGCGGCTGCAGTTCGTAACCCATGCGCCCTTGCTTCACTTCGTTCAGCAGGAAATCCGTGAGGTGTCCGGCAATCGCCCTGGTTTCGACATCCGGCGACTGGATGGTCGCGGAACTGTCGAGCTTCTCCGACACGACGATCCCGACGATCTTTTCCGGCGGAATCGGAATGAAGGGCAGTCCAACGCGGGCTTCCGGCGTGACCACCGGGATCGGCATGCGGGCGGGTCGGCGTGTCGGAATATAGATGTCGTGAAGACCTTCCAGCGTCACCGGCTGGGAGAGATTAAGCTCGACGATGACCTTGTCCGCAAGAATCGCAAAACTTGCCGAATTGCCGACGGACGTGGTCGGCACGATGCCACCGTGCTCGGTGATGGCGACGGCCTCGATCACGGCGATATCGACCGGCTTGATCTGGTTGGTCCGCAACTGCTCGACCGTTTCCGACAGATGCTGGTCGATGAACATGACCTCGCCGGCGTTGATCGCCTTGCGCAGGCCGGGATCGGACTGGAACGGAATGCGGCGGGCGAGCACATGAGCCTCCGCCAGGGTCTTGTCCAGATCGTTGCCCAGCGAGGCCCCGGTCATCAGCGTGATCTTTAACGGATCCTTCTTCGCGCGCTCGGCCAGAGCCAGCGGTACCGCCTTCGCTTCGCCCGCACGCGTGAAGCCACTCATGCCGACAGTCATGCCGTCCTTGATGAAGCTTGCGGCCTGTTCGGCGCTCACCACGCGGTCAAGCAAGGGCTTGTATCGGATCCGGTCGCGCAACATCTCTCGTCCTTATCGATGGAATAACTTTGCGGGCGCCTGACAGCGAGGCGAGTGGCCAATGGCTTACCGGCCAGCCCGCCACGGGCGCAATCATCCTTCAGTCTGATCGGCAGCAGACCTGACATGCAATCTGTGCATATCTTCTGGATTCGAGTCGACCATGAGATGCGATGGAGACATACGGGCGATATTCTCATCATCCGACAGACGAGATGTCAGCGATGAGCCGTTCACGGCCATGAGAAGGAAAGAATATATGGAAAGAAATGGCGCACCCGAAGAGCGTGTCGGGAATGGAATGCGCCCCTCAAGAAATCCGAAATATCCGGTATATTTCAATGCCTTACTGCCAATCCGGCCTTCGATCCAATTTGCTCGTGTGGACTTCATACGGCTCCAAATGTGGACCGCAACCACAAATTTATCTAGGTGGCCGGGTTTAATCAATGCCTGTCTTGCCATCCGGTGCCGCCGCTCCGTATTTTGTCGCTTATTCTTGAAAAGGTGACGGGCGGCATGGCACAATTGAGCATAGGAAACGGAGCGGCGAATGCACCTTGGAACGAAACGATTGACCGAATGCCGGAAGCCGAAGTCTCTATCCGGCTGGCAGAGTACCTTTCTGAATTGCCGTCCTTCGCTGGAACAGTTGACGTAGCTATCGACGGCGCTTCGGTGCGGGTTCACGGTGCGGACGTTTTCGATATTCGGGGATACCTTGCCGTGCATGGCTGGAATGTTGCCGAGCGCGCCAATATGGGCCGCAACGATTGGGCCGCAACGTATCGGCGGCGGGATGCACTCATGCGCATCCATTCCCGTTCTGGTATGGGGGACGTGGTGGCAGTCGTTGGCGGGCGGAGGATAATAGCGGAGTGTAAGAAAGGCCCGTTGGTGAAACTTCCGGGCAGCAAGGAGTATCCACTTCTCACTTCGGCACTGGGCCAAGCTCTCCTCTTCCCGTCCGCCCCTAGCGACATTCTCGTCGCGGCGGTTCCCGACACCCCGGCATTCCGCCGCATAGCCACCGACTGGAGAGAGCGGCCCCGTGTCAAAATGGCTGGCCTCCAGATTGCGCTTGTTGCCCGTTCGGGAGAAGTCAGCGGCCTTTCGATTGTGCCGGTTTAAAAATGGCTCAAAAATCTGAGGCATCGACCTCGACAGGTGATGACCCGCGCTACCCCCGTGGCCCCTTCCTTCTCGCTATCCGATGCCCGCATAGGGCCGTCCTCCGGTTCCTGCCCATCCCAGACCACCGGCTCCACCTTCTTCCTTATTAGCGCCACGCTCTGGCGCTGGTCGCCCGCCTATTTATGTCCACAAGGGTATACTTCAACGGACGCACGCAAGAGGCCGGGAAAGTGTGTCCGTATGGGTTGACTTCTTTCAACGGACAGGCATATTAACGGACACATCCCATACGGACATATCGGAGCAGCCCATGACCACCATTCTCTACGCCCGCGTCTCCACGCTAGAGCAGAACCTTTCTCACCAACGGACCCAAGCCGAGGCAGCGGGCTTTGTCATTGACGAGGTGATTGCCGACGAGGGCGTGTCGGGCGTCTCGACACGATTGCAGGAGCGGCCCGAGGGAAGGAGGCTGTTCGATAAGCTCCGGCGCGGGGATACGCTTGTGGTCAGGTGGGTTGATCGCTTGGGCCGCAACTATCAGGACGTGACGGACACGATCCGCCATTTCATGCGGCAAGGCGTCGTCATCCGCACCGTCATCAACAACATGACATTCGACGGAGCGACTACGGACCCCGTGCAACAGGCCGTCAGGGACGCGCTGATAGCCTTCATGGCCGCGACGGCACAGGCACAGGCCGAGGCGACGAAGGCCGCTCAACGGGCCGGTATCGAGGCGAGGAAGGGGGATGAGACGAGGTATCGGGGGAAGAAGCCGAGCTATGACCGGAATACGTTCGCGGAGGTTGTCGATATGTTGGCACAGGGGGCCGGGGCGTCTGCCATATCGAAGGCCACGGGGCTATCCAGACAAGCCATTCTGAGGATCAGGGATGACCGGGTGGGGGCCGAGAAGGCTTTAGCAAAGTGGGAGGAGGCATAACCATGACGATTGCGGAAATCATCATGACCGGCATTTGCTATGCCACTATCGGCGGAATGACGCTGGCCGGAATATGGGGCGTCTACGACACGTTCTTCCGGTGGTAGGGTCTGGCCCCGCCCATAGCACCCTCCGCACCACCTGTCTCGCCCTCTACAGGCTCCGCCCTCGGATCACTTCCGGGGGCTTTTTCATGCCCTCACACTGTCCGAATGTCTTTGTAACAATTCGTGATCGACATAGAAACCGTCCCACTATCGGCACCATCCGTTGCCCGCATGTCGCCCCTTCCGGTGCCGCGCTTGGCTTTCCCATTCCCACTATCGGGAGGGTTTCGACAGGGGCGAAAATCGTCCCATTATCGGGACTAAATAATTGTTTTCAAACATGAAATTTCTATCCATGCTCCGGCTGTCCAATCGAGACGAACAGGGGAATAGGCCCCGACAGCAAAAGGAACCACGGATATGCAGAACCAGCTTTTGAACCACTTCGCCACCATCGCCCACGGTGCAACCGCCGCTGACCGGGCCTATAATATCTCCACCTTGGCCGAATTTCTGAACACGTCCATCCGCGCCGTATTGGAAGCTGGGGAAGACGAGAACACAACGGCGGAGACGGTGGACGCGCTGGCAACTTCGGTTGAGTTTCTAATGTGCGCCCTTCGGAGCGCCGCTTGGGGCCACAGCGAGGCTGACCGGGAGCTTTCACAGCCGATTGAATGGGCGGCTTCCAAGCTGGAGGAGGCGTTCAAGATCGGCGGGGGATGGTTGCCCGTTCCGAGTGATGTTGTTGAAGGACTGGCTTGCGGGGTTCTGGCGCTGAACTGACACACACACCCGCCCGACGCCATTTAATTGCCCTGTCGCCTCCGGTTCCTGCCGGGGGCTTTTTCTTTGTCCGCGAATGGCCGGAGGGAGGGCGGCTAACCCCGGTATGTCCATTCCCTGAAAATTTCTCGGTCACAGATTTGGTCACAAATTCACGCCTTGTTCGGACGTAACCGTTTGAAAATCAATGCTTCGCAAAAGACATAAATATGAATTTGTATAGCAGAAACAAAGGCTTGATAAAGTTTCCGTATTGACGGATTTCGTATCCGCGTCTATAACCCGGCTCATGAGGTGTTCAGCCTCTCCGGTGCGGCGGCACTCTCCGCCGAAATGAAGCCCGCTGGCGGTAGTCGCAAGGAGGTTCTCCGGCACTACCAGCACCAAGCCAGCATTCTCCCAAAACACCGGCAGCAAGCCGGACGGTCCCCGTGACGTGTTCACGGGCCGGAGACGTGTGTTTTCCCTTCGGTCCCTGACGGGCTCCGGGTGGAGAAGGCGTGTCTCCAACAGGTTCCCCGAGCAGTCCACAGCCCACGGCTGGAAAGCTCGGCACGGCGGTTTCCCACCGCCACGGCATAAACCAAAGGGGGCGGGATACGCGAGGAGCCGACCTAGTGCCGCAGTAACGGCTTTCCTGTCCGGTCGTGACGCCTCGACCGCTGACGATGGCCCACGGCAGGGCCGAAACAGTGAAGAAAATGCACCACAGGCAGCAATGCCTAAGTTTTAATCTTCCCGTCCCTGTGTCCGTAGGGGCGGATACGAGAAAAGGAAAACACCATGTCGAACAATGACACAAACTCCATTGATCGCGATGCCCTTATGCTGATTGCCGGGACTTCAATCGCCCATATCGCAGACGCAATAGAGACGCACAGGTTCACCGATGAGGCCCTACGCTCCAGCCCCAATGGAGCCGCGTTCGGCACCCTTCTTGCTCTTGCCGAGGACCTACACCGCGCCGCTCGCGATCTGGCAAAGGGCGATGATCTTTCGTCCCCGGAAGTCCTCGCCTCGCTTCAAAACGCGGCGGAAGGTGTCTCCCTGATTTCCAGCTTCGCCACGGCACGGGCCAGAAAGAGGAACCTCCATTGACGGCTCGCATTTGCGCCGCTCCCCATTGCGGCAATCCGACTTCCTCCAAGTTCTCTCCACATTGCCGACGCCATAAGTCCATGCTCCGCCGACACGGCGCGGTGAACCAAACCGGCATCGGAAAGGGCGAACTCAATCCTTATCTTGCCCGCATCCGGGCGAGGATCGACAAGAACCCGACAAGCCCTCTGTGGCCCGCGCTGGAAACCTCATGGGCCGCTATCGTCTCCGATGCGAACACCATCGCGGAGAAGCGTGTCGGCAACCGCTATGAGCGTTCCGCCGCCCGTGAAATCCTCGGCATCAATGCGGACGCTCCGGTTCGGGAGATCGTCATCACCGCCCTTGCCATGTTCGTCATGTGGCGGGAACGTCCCGACCGATTTGCCGATGACAGGGCCTTCCGAATGCAGCTTGCCCGCCGCGTAAGGGCGCTTTCCACGCGCCACCGGGGGAGCCGCTATGTCCACGCCACCGGACAGCAACAGGCGATCTATCGGGAAATGACGCCGAAAGCGGGAGCGATCCTCGGGCATAAGCTGGCGCTGGCTTTCGGGAGCCCAGGTATTCAGTTGGCCGAATTGGAGGAACGAGAACGCCGAGCCGCCGAGGAGGAGAAACAAACCATCATCAACGCGATAAAGGAACTGAAATAACCATGAATAGGACCGAGATGGCGGCTCCATCCGAAGACATTGTTGCCGCGCTTGTCGCTTCGGATAGCTATTCCTCACCGCTCGCACCGCGCATCTCTCAAAAAGGTCATGCCTTGTTTAATGCCCTCAAGGGCGGCAAGAAGGCAAAGCCGAACGTGACCGCCGCCGTGAAGCTGGCCGAGGAACTGGAAGCGCACCTCATGGCCCTCCAGCGCCAATGCCCCGCCCAACAGAAGCCATCAGTGGAACCGCAGCACCGGGCTTATAGAGGAGAAAGCGACGACCTACCCGGTCTCCTCGGGTCCGCGTCACGGGACGCACGTTATCTCAAGCAATTGACCTCCGGGGGATGGGGAATGTCTCGAAACGTTGTCGAGCCCCTACGTGTCGTCCGGGAGCTTCGGCCAAAGCTGGCGACCATCCAAGCCCGTTGGCCGGAATTGCAGGTCGAGGAGGAAGCCATTCGCTTGACGCCCGTTGTCCGGGACGAAGAGGCGGAGCGGGCCGCAGAGGAGGCTTTCCAGCGGCTCAAGGGTGTTGTGGAGGCAATGCCGGGGGTTGGCCTGTGACGACGTATCACGACCAACGGGCGGCGGAGGGAAAAGACGTTCCTCCCAAAGAAATCCGGGGTTACTATGCTTTTTCCCGGCCCTTTGAACCAGCGCCGCCATATCCTTCGCCCTTCATTTCCCCGCTCGGGAAACAGGTCATGGGCCTTTTGGAACGCCTTCGGGAAGGCCGCAAGGGATCACCAACGCGACAGGTCAGTGCGCCACGGAAGGCCCGAACGCGCCGGGAAGGGGAATTGTCCCTGACCGAGTTCGGCGCTCATATCGGCGTCGGCCCTCGGGAACTACGGAAGAAGCTCCTCTCCTTGAGGCTTCTCCAGACCGAGATTGTAGTCAGGGACCGAGGAGCCGCCCCGCCGAAATACCTGCATACCGCCCGCCTCACCTCGGAGGCCGTCAAGGGCGGCTTGGGGCGTCGGCTGGAGCCACGCTCGGGACCGCCCTATGACGTGTTGACCACGAAGGGGCAGGAATGGGTGGCGGATCGGCTCCACAACAGGGCGACAGGGAGGAAGCCCAATCGCCGCCATGAGGTTCGCGAAGAGGTACGGCGGTTGCTGGAGCAGAGGAAGAGCCGGGCGGAGATTTCCAGAATGATGGGGCTCTCCAAACAGCTTGTGTCATACCACGCGAAGAAGCTGGCGGCATGATTGGTCAAATGAAACCCGTTCTTGTCTATATAAAGAAAACCACGTTCGGGACGAGGGTAGATAACGCGGGCTGACACCAAGGATGATGACCTATTAGGGTTATGTCGGATGTTCTGGCTGACCTTGGAACAAGGTCCATCAGAAGCGGAAGACACGGGGACTAATCGCTCTACTTGAGCCGACGAGGACGGACGGCGAGAAGCCGAACGGCCAAGACACCCTCTTATTGGCTTCGCCAAGGTGTTCTCGTCAACGTCCTTCATACCTTTGTTGTCTTCGGGCGGAGCGCCGCCCTCCGTCGTCTTTCATTTTCGTGTCGCATCCGCTGGATGGTCTCGAAACACCTTCCTCCCCATGCTCCGCATCATCGCCCGAAGGTTCCACGAGACATGGCGTTCCGTCCTCATGTCTTCCTTCGCTGTCTTCCGGCCATTGGCTCCGCCCGATGCCGCTTCACTCCAACCGAAAGACCCGCATGAAAAATCCACAGAACCAGCCACATATCCTGATTTACACCGATGGCTCTTGCCACGGAAACCCCGGTCCCGGAGGTTATGCCGCCACTCTCCGCCGCATCGCCGCAGACGGCAGCGCCCTGAAATGCCGCAGGGTTGAAGGCTTTGACCCGACCGAAACCACCAATGTCCGAATGGAAATGACAGCCGTGGCGTCGGCGCTCGAATACCTGAAACCGGATGAGCCGCAGCCCATAATCATCCGCAGCGATAATAGCATGATTCCGGACGGTATGACCAAATGGCTTGCCGGATGGATCGCCAAAGGGTGGCGCAAGGGCGACGGAAAGCCTGTCCTGAACCGGGACCTATGGGAGCGGATCATTGCCGCTGCCGAGGGCAAGGCGATCACTTGGGAATGGGTCCGGGGCCATGCCGGTGATCCGATGAACGAGGAAGTAGACCGGCTTGCCGATCAACAGAAGGAATTGGCGCGGCGGAAAGCTGCCGAAATCATGTTCGCGGATTGATCGGCTTCCGACCGCATCCGAACCTTTCTTCCCACCACCCCCGTCGCCCCTGTTCGTACCACGGCAGGGGCGTTTCCATTTCCACATTCTCTAACACCGGCCATCGCGCCGTGAAAGGAGCATAGCCACATGGCAGGATTATTCGGCACCAACGTCCAAATTCGACCTATCCAGAAGACCGCAATTCAACCGACCGGCATCCCCGGTTCCACCTTTGTCCGCCCACAGCAGCGCGAAGTCGGGGGCAACGCCCGCGCCCTTGCGGAAGCCCTCGGTTCCATGAACAGCGCCCTCCAGAACTACGCCGTGGTCACGAAATCGACCGAGGAGGACCCGAACGCTAGGGCCAACAGGGAGCAGATTGCCCGCCTCCAGCAGATGAACCGTGAGCAGCTTGCGGCGGAAATCGCCTCCGGCTCCCTCGACGGGAAGCGGGTCCAGCAGGACGCCGCCGAAGTTCTTCTTGCCGAGCGGGCCAACGACGACCTCCGCAAGAGGTGGTCCGAATACTACAATACCGAGTTCGACCGCTCCAACGGCAATGCCGCCGAGGAGTTCGAGCGTATGCGCTCCGAGATCGCCGCAGGACTTCCCTCCGAAGTCTCCAGAGGCCACCTCTACCGCCTGTCCAATGACTTCGGTCGGGCGTGGCTGGAGAAGGACGCCGAGGAGAAGACGGCCATCGTCAAGGGTGAGATCGGGACCACTGTTGTCGGCTCCTTCCGGGCCACGATTGACGACGCTATCGGTCTCCACGGTAAGTCCCCCAAGGACGCCGCTCGGATGGTGTTCGAGAAGTCGGCGGCAAACCGCATCTTTCTCGGAATGTCCGGGCAGGAGCAGAACGAAACCATCTACGCCATTGCCGAGGAATACGCCCTCAAGGGTCAGGTTGACGTGGCCCGTGAGCTTCTGTCGGCTGACCGAGTGGGCGCGGATGGGCGTAAGGTCCCGTCGCTCATGTCCACCCGAGAGTACGGCACCAAGTCCCTCCGGCTCATCAAACAGGCGGAGAGCGTGGCCGAGCAGGAGTTCCTTGACAAGGACCTGAACAGCCGCCTCGGGATCGAGGAGAAGGTTCGCAACGGCGAGTTCACCAAGCGGGACGCCGAGGAGTTCAAGGGCAAGGTCCCCGACAGCTACCTCACACGTCAGGTCCTCCAGAGCGAGGAGAACCGGGCGCGCATCTTTGCGAAGGAGCAAGGCGAAGAGGTCAAGTCCCAACAGCGCGTCTATGCCAAGTCCGAGGAAAACCGGGTCTATTCCGAAGCGGCGGGCGTCCTGTCCCGGATGGGCGGCATCAATCGCTTGCGGGATCAGGAAATTCCGTCCCCCACGGGTGAAGGAACCCGAACGATCACCGTCAAGCAACAGGTGGACGCCGTTGTCCAGCGAATGGAGGATGGATGGGCCAACGAGAGGGACCGGCTCGTCTCGCAGGGCATGGACCCGGATCAGGCCCAAGCCACGGTCGATGCAAAGCGCCTCGACTGGTACGCCGGTCAGAAGATCGAGAACGAGGAGTGGGACAATCTCCTCAATGGCTTCGCCGGTAGAGCGGCCTCCGACACGGTGTTGCAGGGCGGGGAAACCGCCAAGTATCTCGTCAAGAACGCGGAACTGTATCGCCGCTTGAAGGCGGGCAATCCGGCATACCTTCGGACCTTTCTTACCGACGACAGCAGCCGCGCCATGCTGGACCACTATGACCGGCTTGTGACGCGGAACCGTATGCCCCCGGAAGAGGCCCTTCGCGTGGCCGCAGGGTGGAGTTCGCGGTCTCCTTGGAACAAAGCCTCCAATCGGCAAATCTCCGCGAAGGACGAACAGGACCTTGTGGACGACCTGATTGACGACCTGAACTTGGACGACCGATCCTCCGACCGGCAGTATCTCACCGGAGAAATCCGGCAGATGGCCGAGAACGAGAACATGACGCTCAAGGAGATCAAAAGGGAGCTTCCCAAGCGCCTTGCCGACAGCACGGTGGTCATTAATGGCGTTCTGGTTCCCGATCACCGGGACCTTCCGCCCGACTTCCCGCCGCTCATGGAGCAGTACCTTTCCGACATTCGTCCCATGATGCTCCAGCGCGGGCGCACCGACGAGGACAACGATCAGGACCTCTACGTCCGTCCCGCCTCCGGCCAGAGCAGGTGGGAAATCGCCTCCAAGAAGTACGGCGGAACCGGCTTCTTTGTCCTGCCCAAGGACCTGGCCGTCCTCCGGGACAAGAAGGAGCGGTCTGACAGGGAAATCGCTGACAAGCTCATCAAGGCGAAGGCCGAGGAGCAAGCGAAGTACATGGAGGAGTACAAGGCTTCCATCGAAAGTGAGCGCCAGACGGTTCTCAAGTGGGAACGGCGGGCGGAAAGCAACCCGTCCCGGCTGAACAGGTACGTTGCGGAAAAACTCCGGGACAACCTGAATGAGCGCATCGCCAACGATCAAACGGTTAGTGAACAGGCAGAAGCCCGGAAAGCGGAAGCCCTCAAGAAGATGGGTGAAGCGAAGGCTCGCGGAGATCGGATTGACCGAACCCTGTCCAACTTCTTCCGTTCGTTGGTCCCGACAGTGAAGATCGGGGGCCAGACGGTTCTTGGGGGCGGCACCAATCCCACTATGCGGATTGACGGGCGATAAGAAGCGAAAGCTAGACATACGGGTCTCGCCGGGGGAACCGGCGGGACCATTAATGATCCGGGATATGGAAACCGCTGCCGTACAATCGAAATTAGTTCGCTTATGGCGAACAAATTTCGTTGACATTCTCCGAGAGCCATTGTATATCCGTTCGCGTTAGTTGTAGCGGAAGTAAGTTCATCACACCTTGAACTCTTTGGAGTTCGCGGAGGGGAAGCCCTCTACTGCTTATCCGGCCCACGGCCCCGGACCCTCCGGAGGACGATGGCGGGCGAAGCGAGACCCAGGATGACCTTGGGTCTCTTGGTATATTGGTTAAGTCGTCGTGTTCCGCGCCGATCTGTCGAGATGACCCCGAACCACAATCCCGTGGGGAGGGCGACAGAAAGGAGACCAACATGGTCTTAGAAACTAATGAACGACGACAGCGACTGAAAAGGAAGTGGGTCTTTCCCAAATGGGTTCGCAACGCTTCTCTGCTGAAATGGACTTTTCGAGTGATGATTTTCCTGTATCGCCTCTGGCGCTTCTGGAATTGGCTCACTGGTGATCCCGATAGCTAAGTCGCTTCCAATATATCCCGATAGGAAAGGACCGTATCATGTTATCAGAAGCGTTGCGGCTCATCCGCATCTATCACGATCTTAAACAGCAGGAGCTTGCCGAGCGGCTGGAAATATCGAAATCATATCTATCTGAAATTGAGAGTGGCAAGAAAACTCCGACAATCGAACTAATCGAGAAATATGCTTCGCAGTTCGGAATACCTGCGTCATCAATCCTTTTCTTTTCCGAAAACCTTGGGAGCCCAAACAAAGCTTCAAAAGTGAAGGGCGCAATAGCCGGAAAAGTTTTGCAGTTTCTTCAATTCGTAGAAGCTCGGACTTAATTGATGGACCAGCGCACATACTCGCTTCGCGACAGCCCCTTTTTCAGACTTAGATCGAAGGCGAAGCTCGCAAGTCTGCTGTATGTGTCTCTTGACAAATTGCGAACGCTTACTGATGGCGACCAGCGTTATTTCGAGTTCACCAAACCTAAGAAATCTGGTGGTGTGCGGAAAATAAGTGCGCCCATCGCTCCGCTTAAGCAGGTCCAATCTCGGATCGCTGACTTGTTAAGTCGGGTTACTCCCCCGAATTATTTGTTTGCGCCCGTGTCGGGGCGATCCTATGCGGACAATGCGGCGTTTCATATCGGCGCAAGGTCAGTCCGGCTGCTCGATATAGAAGACTTTTTCCCAAGCTGCACCGCAAAGAAAGCTATATGGTTCTTCCGAACGCGAATGGAATGCTCGCCAGACGTTGCCGCCATTTTGGCGAATATCGTGACCTTTAGGGGCGCATTGCCGCAGGGAAGCCCGTGCAGTCCCATTCTCGCTTATCTTTGCTACGTCGATATGTGGAACGAGATTTCCAAGTTGGTAGAAGACTGCCAGTGTAAGCTAAGCGTTTATGCCGATGATTTAACGATTTCCGGCGTTTCAGTTCCAGAAGCTCAAATATGGCAAATCAAAAAGACCTTATTTCGCCACGGCCATCGGTACGTAAAGAATAAAGAACGGTCCATTCGCGATAAACCCGTAGAGATCACGGGAGTCATTCTACGGAGAAGTGGCATTGCAGCGCCGAATCGGCAACATGTGAAGATTACTAAAGTCCGCGATGAAATTGCGCGAACGACTTCCGTTACTCATAAAGCGATGCTCGAAAGACAGCTAAGGGGCCGCTTGGCGCAGATTGGTCAAATCGCTGCCGCCGACCAGCGCAAGAGGACCCCGAGCGGAACCGCATCCTAGTCCCTTAATTATTGTCTGTTTTTACTACAAAGTTGTCGCCTAAAACTGGACACGGTTCATTGTCGAGAAATCGGCATTCGGCCCGACGATCAAAGATGCCTATTCATTAAGCATTCTGGGTGTAGGGTCTTTTGTTCCGATCATCATCAAGAATAGATTATCCATATAGCTCCGCGTTCAGCCGTTGCATGGCACCCGACATAGACTTGTGTTCGCTGATGAAGGCAAATCTCCCGGAAGACATTGAACGATAAAGCCTATAAAATGCCTTTTCTCTTCCGAAAAAGCCCGTACCTTGGAACGTTTTGACAATGCGAAACTCAACACGGGCGTCCGCGCTATATACAGGGACCCACCCGCCCGCCAACGCCAATCCGAGGTATTCACGCCTCTCGTCTGGACTATGCGGGAAAAACTCAAGGGCGAATGAGGATAGAAATGTCCGTTTCCCCCGTTTCAGCCATAACGAGGCTATCATGTCTTCCACGGCATAGGCTTCAACAACGGTCAGGGGCAGCGCACGTTCCACCTGCATAACGTCATCAAACGACACCGCTTGAGATTGGACGTATGCTTCCAAGTCGTGTGGGATTTGTCCATTAAGCAGCATTTGTTCCTCCGAATTTTCTATATCCCGAGAGCCGCCCTCACGGCCTTCGCCGCCGCTTCTAGCCGCGCATCCGGGCCACCATACCGCTCACTCATGCCGCCCTTGGAATGACCTAGAACGAGATTGCGGTCAAACTCCTCGACCCCTGCCCGGATCAGCCGGTCTTCCATCGTATGCCGCAGGGAATGGACGGTGATCTTAGGATCAGCCGTCACCTTGCGGATATGCTTCATGAGCGCGTTAGAGGCGTGGGTGGCGTCCTTTTTCCCTTTGCCCCTGCCACCCTTGGTTTTCAGGACACCGGCATATTGGACAAAGAGATAGGGGCCTCCGCCCGCAGCCTCTACGGCTTCTCTGGCGGCGTTCAGGGCATCGCCTATCAACGGCACCCGCCGCGCCGACCCTTGGTTCTTGACCCGACGATGCTCCCGGAAGCCTACGTCTAGGAAGGGGATCGGGGCGTCTAGCTTCACGTCCTCGACCAGCAGCGCGGCAACCTCCGCCAACCGGCATCCGGTTCCCTCAAGCATCCGCCATAGTTGCCACAGATCGGCCCCCGCGTGGGTTGATATGGTGCCATTGATCGCCGGAAGCATGTCCTCCGGGATCGGGTGCCGCTCATCCACCGCAAGCGTTTCCATCTTGATCGGAAGACCATTGAACGGGTTGCCGACATTGCTCATGTCGTTTTCCCGAAGGCCGAGGTTCACCATTGAGCGAATGTCAGCGATATACCGCTTCACGGTTCCGGGCTTCATGTCGAGATCGCGGAGCATATGGTCCCGGACCTCACGGGCATCTTCGCGGGTCAGCTTGTCGAGCGGCCTACTGGCCTCGACAGAGTGGGCCAGAATGTCCATGACACGTTCAAGCCGGAGCGTCCGCTTGCTCTCGTTTATATCGCCCTTGACCTTTTCTTTGAGATAGAGCCGCTTCGCGTCCTCGACAGTCGGAATAGGCCGGGGAAGGGTCCCCCCGTTCGCCACCAGATTGACCGCCTGACGCTCCACAGGATCAGCGACACACCGCGACAGGGCGCTGTCACGAATCACGTCAGCGGCTTCGGGATCGGCTCCGGTCAACGCACGGCCACCGACATAGACCTTCATGTCAGCCAGTTCAGCGGCCCTTAGTTCGGCCATGCGGTGCAACTCAAGTGGCGTCGGGGCTTCTCCGGCGCTCCGCCCTCTCGCTTCCTCGATCATCCGCTCATAAAGCGCATCGACCTTCATGTAATTTTTGAGGGCTTCGCGTTCCGTCTCGCCCAAGAGACGCTTGAATTCATTCCTTCCGATGATCGCGGCAACGTCTTTCGGCACCCTGCGTCGGTAGTGAAACGTCCCCGCCTTGGTTCTGATAACACGCTTCAAAGTTAACCCCATTGCGTACCTTCCGTGGACCCGAATGTGGACCGGAAAGATTGCGAAAGGCTTGAAACTATTGGGATTTAAGGATTTTCTTGAAGGAAATGGCGCACCCGAAGAGATTCGAACTCCTGACCCCCAGATTCGTAGTCTGGTGCTCTATCCAGCTGAGCTACGGGTGCTTGCCTCACCGGTGTGTCACCGGCTGCGTGGCGATCCTCTAAAGCGTGCCGCGCAGGAATGCAAGCGCCTTTCGGAAAAAATAGTCATTTTGCTGTAACAAGCTGATCGGCCCGCTGAAATCGCGGAATTTCCCGATCACGCCCGAACTCGCCAATCGTCAAGCGCCACAGGGCGATCCGGGATTTCGATGCGGAAAAGCGTCCCCGGCCCGGGTTTTTCCACAAGGGCAATCGTTCCCCCATGAGCGAGCACGAGTTCACGGGCAATAGCCAGACCAAGCCCCGTGCCGCCGGAACGAGCGGAGCCGCGAAAGGCTGCGAAGAGGTTTTCCCGCGCCTTGCGCGCCATGCCCGGACCGGTGTCATCGATGGCAATCGCGACGACACTGCCCACGCGCTGGGCGGAAACGGTGATTCGACGCAGGGAATCCGGATCATCGGCCCCATGGTTCGTCAGCGCCTGAACCGCGTTGCGGCAGATGTTATGAACCACACGAAACAGCTGCTCGCTATCCGCGTCGACCTCGATGTCGGGGCCAATGAGATCGACAAACTCAATGCCGCTGTCGGAATCGAGCGCGAGGATATCCCGCACTTCCTGGCTGAGTTCAGCGAGACGGAAGCGGCGGCGGCGCGGCGCGGCCTCCGAAGCCTGACCGTAAGCCAGAACCTCGCTCGTATAGCCGACAGCACGGTCGATGGTGCGCAGAAGCTTCGGCGCGAAGCTCTTCACCATGGGGTCCTCGACATCGACCAGCCGGTCCGACATCAATTGCGCCGAGGCGAGAATATTGCGCATGTCGTGATTGATCTTCGAGACCGCGAGGCCGAGATCCGCAAGGTTCTTCTGCTGCTTCAGCGTCTTCTGCAACTGCTGCTGCATCATCGACAGGTGACGCCCGGCGATGGCGACCTCATCATCGCCGGGTGCCGGCACCAGCACACGCGTCGGATCCTCCGGCTGTTCCGCGAAGGCCTGCATGCTGTTCGTCAGCTGTCGTACCGGCCGGATCATCATGCGATTGATGGCGAGATACATCAAAAGCGCCGTGAATACGGAAATCAGCAGCGAGACGGTGAAAACGCTACGAGCATAGGCGATCATCGCATTGCGCAGGCTTTTCTCCTGCATCACCATCTCGACGACGGTGCCGGTGTCTCCGACCGGGCCGTAGACGCGCACGATTCGATCGCCACCCAGCGCAAGTGTATAGAGTGCATCGCTGATCGATTGCAGGGTCGTCACGCTGGCAAGGTCGAACTTGGCATCGACCTCTGGTGGCATGTTATCGACCACGAGCAGCCGCGAGGTGCCTTCCTTGCGCAGCACGATCGCTTTCGTACCGGTGGCGAGGAGGGTATCGTCCTGGACGGTGCGCGGAAGTTCGAGCGGCTGGAGACCATCGATCACGACGGCGGCCGCGGCCGCAGTGTTCAGGCGATCCTGCAGCCAGCGCAGTCGCATGTTGGCAACCGAGGGCACAAAGATCAGCACCTCCGCAAGCATGACGAAACTGACTGTCAACCAGAGCAGCTTGCCGGAAAGGCCCCGCACCCAGCGCGGCCGCGCTGCGATGCCGCCGCCCTCCGCGTTCGTTTCGGCCCCTTCGTGCTCCAACATTCCACATCTCCGGACCGCCGCCTCCAGCGGCGCATCGGGTGCAAATCGCTCATTCAGACTTGCCATCATAAACGAGCGAACCGGACTTGGCCAATACCGGCAAATCGGAGCCAAGGCGAATGAAAAGGCCCCGGAATAGTCCGGGGCCGATATCTCTGGGCAGCGATCGGGTGTCGCTCAGAACTCTTCCCAGCTTTCGCTTTCCTGAACTGGGGCCCTGGCCGTCGCCGCGCGACCGCCGCCGAAGGCCCTGGCAACCGTACCGACCATCTGGCGGGCCGGAGACGATACCGGCTTGTGCTGCGTGGCACGGGCCACCGTCGCCGGCGAGGCCTGCGCATGCCCCTCGCCGGTGCGGAACCGGGCGACCAGGGCCGCGAGGTTGTCGGCCTCGGCCGAGAGCTTGTGCGTGGCGGCAGAGGTTTCCTCGACCATCGCAGCATTCTGTTGCGTCACCTGATCCATCTGATTCATGGCGGTGGCAACCTCGGCAAGGCCGGTCGACTGCTCCTTGGCCGCCGATGCGATCGAATGAATGTGGTCATTGATCTGCAGAACCCGGGTCTCGATCTCGGCGAGAGATTCGCCCGTACGCTGGACGAGAGAAACACCGCCGGCAACTTCCTGGCCGGATTTGGTGATGAGCGCCTTGATGTCTTTGGCCGCGTTGGCGGAACGCTGGGCAAGCTCGCGCACTTCCTGGGCGACGACGGCAAAGCCCTTGCCGGCTTCGCCGGCGCGGGCGGCCTCGACACCGGCGTTAAGCGCCAGAAGGTTGGTCTGGAAGGCAATCTCATCGATCACGTTGATGATCTGGCTGATCTCGCGCGAGGCCTGCTCGATGCGCCCCATGGCCTCGACAGCGTTGCTGACGACGATGGCGGACTGGGCAGCGCTTTCCTTAGCCTCGCTTACCATGCGGCTTGCTTCCTGGGCGCGTTCGCTGGAACCGCGGACCACGACGGTGATCTGGTCGAGCGCCGCCGAAGTCTCCTCGAGCGCCGCCGCCTGCTGTTCGGTACGCTTGGCGAGATCATTGGTCGCGGACGTCAGCTCATAGGTGCTGCCGTTGATCGTATCGGTCTTGCCGCGAACCTCCATCATGGTCTGGCGCAGGCGATCGAAGGTCGTGTTGACGTTGGTCTTGAGTTCAGCGAAGGCGCCGCGGAACTCGCCCCGCATCGACTGGGTGAGATCCCCGGATGCAAGGCTGGCAATGACGCGACGGGTCTCGGAAACGCCCGAGTCGACGGAGGACAGGAGGTCGTTGATATTGGCCGCGAACTGGTTGAGATTTGCGTCCTGATAGTCCTTTTCGATGCGTTTGCTGAAATCGCCGGCCGCGGCCGAAGCGACCACGACGGACATGCCGGACTGCAGGTCGTCGCTCTTCGCCCGCATGGCGGCTTCCTGGGCGTTCAGACGCTGGACAGCGAGGCCGTTCTGCTTGAATACCTCGACGGTTGCGGCCATTTCACCGATTTCATCGGGCCGGCCGTTATAGGGTACCTCAGCGGAGAAGTCGCCCTCGGCCACCCTCTTCATGGCAGCGGTAACATTGCGGATAGGGCGGCTCAGATGATTGACGCCGATGTGGATGCCGAAACCGACGCCAATGGCAACAGCGACAAACGTGACACCGGAGATCAGAATGAGCATCAGCTGCTGAAAGGAGGCAAGCGAGCTGCTCAATGCCTGCAGTTCGGTCTTGTCGGCATTGACCACAGCATCGATTTCCGCCTGGAAGGCCTTGCGGTTCGCGCGGTTCGCTTCGTTGTTGCCCTGTTCGTTCGCGGCGGCGGGCGAAACCTCGGTGCCGAGACGCACCGTCTCGGATCGGAAGGTGCGGAATTCCTTGGCACGGCTGACCATTGCATCGAAGGTCGCCCTCTGAGCTGCCGGCACCAGCGGCTGCCACTCGGCAATCACCTTGTCCATTTCGTCCAGGTTCTTCATGAGACCCTTGCCGAAGGAGGCAGCCTTTTCAGTATTCGGCGCAGCATAGATGCCGCGTGCCTCCATGACCACCGCAGTCACCATGCGGTTCAGACGTTCGCCCAGATAGGCACGATCGGAAACCGTCTTGAGCTCGTAGGATTTCGCTCCATACTGAACGGTCACGAAAATGCCCATCGCCGCTATGACGATGGCCGCCAGTCCCAGGATGCCAACTAATGAATAAACCTTGCCGCTAATCTTCACGAACCTCTCCCTGATGGCCTCGACGGGCGTCTGCGAAGACCCCTACATTTTTACTAAAGTAGAATATGCTCGTTAACGAACTGTTGCAGCGAGGAATTTTCGATTTTACACCTCTCCGACGCGCATGATTGACGCAAAATCCGTCGCTCGATGAGACCTTCATGCACGCGGCGGACCGATCCCGCCCATTATTGATGAAAAGCAAGATTCTCGCCCCCGACCGGCCGGGTCCGAAAAGTTAACAAATGACTGCGATTTTTTGCAGGGCCTACAAATCAAGGCGAAGACGGCTCCGGAATTGACTCAGGCGCCTTTCGCACCTATAAGCCGCGCACGTTCGGCTCGACCTGCCCATACCGACGGGTGTCTGCCGTGCGCTCAATCCAACGCTCTTGCAGCAATGCAAACCCAAGAAGGGCCGCACACCGCGGTATTAAATAAATGAAGCGTACCTACCAACCCTCCAAGCTTGTCCGCAAGCGCCGTCACGGCTTCCGTGCACGTATCGCCACCACCGGCGGCCGCAAGGTCATCGCAGCCCGCCGCGCCCGCGGTCGCAAGCGTCTCTCGGCCTAAGGCCGGGCCGGCCCGTTGAGAGAGCCGGGCGAATGACTGCTCCCAAAGACAAGAAATCTGTCGGGCGGCTGAAAAGCCGGCCGCAGTTCCTTGCGGTCCGCGCAGGAGAGAAACGCAGGGGAAGCCTGTTCCTGCTCGAGGTTCTCGATCGCAAGGCACCCGACAGCGAGGCCCGCGTCGGCTTTACCGTCACCAAGAAACATGGAAACGCCGTCGAGCGGAATCGCATGCGCCGCCGCCTCAAGGAGGCCGTGCGGCTGAACGCAGCGTTTGCAATGCAGCCCGGACATGACTATGTGGTTGTCGCCCGGAGGGACGTGTTGAACGCCCCCTTCCAGCAGCTTGCCGCGCAATTGGCCGACAGGATCAAGGCCAAACCAAGAAACGCTCGGTCCTCCGCGACCGATTCCAGGAAAGAATGATGCAAAACAACCGCAATTACATCATCGCGATTGCTCTGTCCGTGCTGATCGTCTTCGGATGGCAGTTCTTCATCATGAATCCGAGGATCGAGGCGCAGCGCCAGGCAGAGCAGGCCCGGATCGCCGAACAGGCCAAGACCGCACCCGCCGCAAACCAGAACACCGCCGCCTCCACACCCGGCACCGTCAGCGGGACGCTTCCGGGAAGCACGGCGCCGGCCACCGGGGGGCTCGATCGTGACGCAGCGCTCGCAAAATCGACGCGGGTGGTCATCGATACGCCCGCCCTTTCCGGCTCGATCAATCTCGCCGGTGCCCGTTTCGACGACCTGAAGCTCAAGGGATATCGCGAAACCGTGGACCCTACGAGCCCGATCATTACACTCTTCAACCCGGCCGATACCAAGGACGGTTATTTCGCCGAGCTCGGCTACATCGCCGGCGCGGGCGCAGGTGCTGCTCCGGGGCCCTCGACTGTCTGGACGCTGGCCGAGGGCGACAAGCTGACCCAGACGACGCCAGTTACTCTTTCCTTCGCCAATGAGGCCGGCCTCACCTTCCAGCGCAAGATTTCCGTCGACGACCGCTACATGTTCACGGTCGAGGACACGATCACCAATGCCGGTGCGGCAGCCCTCGACGTCGCCCCTTATGGCCGCATAACGCGCTACAACAAACCCTCGACGCCTTCCGTGTATGTCCTGCATGAGGGCTTCCTCGGCGTTATCGGCGCCGACAACGGCCTCACCGAGGACAAGTATTCGAACATCGAGAAGGAAGCCGTCGCCAACGAAGCCGCGACCGGCGGCTGGCTCGGCATTACCGACAAGTACTGGGCGGCCGCCCTCGTGCCGCAGCAAACGCTGAGCTACGAGTCGCGCTTCTCGCATTTCACCGACGGGCAGCCCCGCTTCCAGGCCGACTACAAGAACGCCGCGGTTTCCGTGGCTCCCGGTCAGAGCGCGAGCGTCAAGCAGTTGGTTTTTGCCGGGGCCAAGGAAGTTCCGGTCATCGACAGCTATGAAGCGACCTATGCTATCCCGAAATTCGATCTGATGATCGACTGGGGCTGGTTCTATTTCATCACCAAGCCGATGTTCAAGATGATGGATTATTTCTATCGTCTGGTGGGCAATTTCGGCGTCGCGATCCTGCTGACCACGATCGTGGTCAAACTGATCTTCTTCCCGCTCGCCAGCAAGCAGTATGCCTCCATGGCCAACATGAAGCGCGTGCAGCCGAAGATGGAAGAGCTGAAGGCCAAGTTCGGCGACGACAAGATGGGCCTGCAGCAGGCGATGATGGAGCTTTACCGCACCGAGAAGATCAATCCGGTGGCCGGTTGCTGGCCGGTGCTCCTGCAGATCCCGGTGTTCTTCGCGCTCTACAAGGTGATCTACGTTACCATCGAGATGCGGCATGCGCCGTTCTTCGGCTGGATCCAGGACCTTTCGGCTCCCGATCCGACGACCTTCGTCAACCTGTTCGGCCTGTTGCCGTTCGAGGCGCCGACCTTCCTGCATCTCGGCATCTGGCCGATCATCATGGGCATTACCATGTTCCTGCAAATGCGCATGAACCCGACGCCCCCGGACCCGACGCAGGCGATGCTGTTCAACTGGATGCCGCTGATCTTCACCTTCATGCTCGGCACCTTCCCCGCAGGTCTCGTCATCTACTGGGCCTGGAACAATACGCTTTCGATCCTGCAGCAGGCGATCATCATGAAACGCCACGGCGTCAAGGTAGAGCTGTTCGACAATCTGAAGGGCATGTTCAAACGAAAACCGGCCGAAACCAAGTAAGACGGAAAAGCCCCGGTTCGTCCGGGGCTTTTTTTGTAAGGATCTTGCGAGTATACGGACCGATCAACACACCGGGAGAGGCGACGCCCATGACAGCCAAATTGCCAGCCGGCGAACAGCCCCTGTTCGGTCGTCCGTGGATCTTCATCCGCGGCGTACCCTCGATGAAGTTCCTGCCGCCGGAAGGACCGCTCGAGGTCGCATTCGCCGGCCGCTCCAATGTCGGCAAGTCGTCGCTCATCAATGCGCTGACCGGGCAGAAGGGACTTGCCCGCACCTCGAACACGCCCGGCCGCACCCAGGAACTCAATTATTTCGTTCCCGACGGGTATTCCGGCGAGGCAGGCGACCTGCCGCCGATGGCTCTTGTCGATATGCCCGGCTATGGCTATGCCCAGGCACCGAAGGAACAGGTCGATGCATGGACCAAGCTCGTCTTCGATTACCTGCGCGGCCGCGCGACCCTCAAGCGCGTCTATGTGCTGATCGATGCCCGTCACGGCCTCAAGAAGAATGACGACGAAGTCCTCGACCTGCTCGACAAGGCCGCGGTTTCCTACCAGATCGTTCTGACCAAGACGGACAAGATCAAGGAGGCCGGCGTGCCGCGGCTTGTCGCGGAAACGCTCGACAAGATCAGGAAGAGGCCGGCCGCATACCCCTTCGTCCTCGCCACCTCATCCGAAAAGGGCAACGGTCTCGAAGAGTTGCGCGCGGCAATCGTAGAGACCGTCAGCTAGAGCATTCCCGGCAAGAACGGACGCGCATTCAAAGCCCTATTTCCCTGTTGTCACGCAATTTCGCGCGCAGGACAGCCGAACAGTTTTGCGCGGCAGGCCCTAGAACATCTCAGGGATGCGCCAAGCCCAGAGCCATGACGGGTCCACTCGCCTTGCCCGAGGAGGAGCCTCCAAGGGGCTCGGCACTGAAGGCAAGGCTCGCTCCTTCGAGAAGCCGGTTTCGCAATTCCGGGGGAACGACAATCTCGCTTTCTCCGGTCTGCGGCAGAACGCCGAGCGAGCGCGGTTCCTCCTTTTCTCCGACCAACCATAGCTGGAGCGATTTCTTGCCGCCGCCGCCGACCACCGCTGGCGTCACCTGCAAGCGCCCCGAAACATCGTCATAATGGGCGACCAGGTTTATGGCCCCATCGCCGCCAACCGAGCGAAGGGCCATGGGCTGACCGGGGCCGGGGCGCATGTCGGCGCCAGCCTCGAGACAGAGATAAAGCGCGAAGGTGCCAAGCGCGGCGAGCCCGATGCCACGCCAGAAGGGAAGCGAAGACCAGAAGGCAAAAACAATGCCTGCCACCGGACCCCGGCGCCGGCGGGGGGGCCACGGAAGGCCTTCCATCTTCGAGAGCAGCATTTCCGACGGCACCTCGGCGCCATCGACCGTATCGAGTTGCAGGAGATTATCCTCCCAGCGGCGAACCATGGCTGCAAACAGGCGATCGCCGCGCAGTCGTTCCTCCACATTCAGCCGTTCCTTGCTCCCGAGGACGCCGAGCACATATTCGCCCGCGAGGACCTCATCCCGCGAACGATCACCCTTGCTCTTGTGCGGTATCGTCATGCATGCCCTCCTCCCCCACGATCAAAAGGCTGCAACGCAGCCACGAGCGCACACCATCCCCTACGGCACGCCACGCCGTCCCATCGGTCCGGATATGAGAGCTCCTCCTCATCGGCACGCCTCCCCGCGTACACAGCATCAGGATCTATCGCTTATATACGAGTGTCAATCCGCTTTCGTTCCACGGGGATCGAGGTTTATTGAACGGACCCGGCGATAAGAGCCCCACTACCCATCGGGATCGATCTTGCACTGGAAGGCCGAGATCCAGCGACGATGGTATTCCATGACGGCTTGCCACCTTGTCCTTTCGTCGCCACCACCTCCTCGGAAAAAGGAAATGGCCTCGAGGATTTGCGCGCGGCAATCCTCAAGGCCATCGGCCAGGCCACCTGACGCAGTGGGCCCGGCCTTCTGGGGCCCCGCCAGAGGTGGGGCCAGCGGCTTGATCTTCAAGCCTTCGGCAACAGGACCTTGTCGATCACGTGGATGACGCCGTTCGATTGCTTGACGTCGGCAATCGTGACAGTCGCCACGCCGCCGTTTTCGTCAGTGAGGGTGATCTTGTCGCCGTCCATCTTGGCCTTCAGCGTGCAGCCGCCAACGGTCTTGACCGCATGGCTGCCGCCCTCATCGGCGATCATCTTGGCAACGGCGGACGACATGGCTTCGGCTGCCACGACATGGCAGGTCAGTACCTTGGTCAGTTGTTCCTTATTCTCAGGCTTCAGCAGCGTATCGACCGTGCCTGCCGGCAGGGCATCGAAGGCGGCGTTGACCGGAGCAAAGACCGTGAACGGGCCAGCGCCGGACAGGGTTTCGACCAGGCCAGCAACCTTCACGGCGGCGACCAGGGTCGTGTGATCCTTGGAGTTGGCGGCATTCTCGACAATGTTCTTGTCTGCATACATGGCAGCACCGCCGACCATGGGGTTTTCGGCGTGGGCGGCCACGGTACCGACTGCGAGTGCGGCGGCAAGGGTGAGCGGGCGAAGAGTGGTCTTGAACATTTCGGTTTTCCTCTGTCCTTGTGTTCTCGATCCGTCCTCGGCGGCAGAATTGCCATCCGGGCGGCTGTTTCGATCCTGATATCGGGAACACAACAAGGGACGAGAGGTCGGCGAAAAAAGTTTCAGAGAGCAGCCAAAAGATCGGGAAAAAATCTCAAGTCACTGAAACGAAAAGAGAGTTTTCGCGCAGCAAGAGCCCATCAGAGATGGGCGGGTCCGAGGGCAATGACCGGACCGGTGGCCTGGCCGGTCGGAGAGCCGCCAAACGGCTCGAGGCTGACAGCAAGCACGACTCCTTCGGCGAAACGGTCCCGGAGGCTGTCAGGAACGATGATCTCGCCCTCCCCCGTCTGTGGAAGGACACCGAGTGAGCGGGGTGCCATATCGCCCTCGATCAGCCAAAGCTCCAACGATTTCTGCTGGCGCTCGCCGGTCGCAACCGGCGTCACCTGTAGCCTGCCCGATCCGCTGTCATAACGCGCGACCAGACTGATGACACTATCCTTGCCAGCAAGTTCGGCAACCAACGGAGGCCCACCCGCGGGCCTGTCCCACAGACCGGCTTCCGTCCCGGCGACAACCGCCGCGACAACCACGCCGGCGAAAGCAAGGCCACGCCAAAGAGCGAGCGAGTTCCACAGGGTCCCGAGGGCGGAGGTCCAGGCGCTCTTCGGCGGTTCCCTGAACAATCGCCCCTCGATCCTGGCAAACAGCGCCTCGGGCGGCAGTTCCATACCGTAATCGTCGTTGAACTGCGAAAGATTGTCTTCCCAGCGGCGCACGATGGCAGCGAAGGTGCGATCGTGGCGCAGCCGCTCCTCCACCTTAAAGCGGTCCTCGACGCCGAGAACGCCGAGCACATATTCGCCAGCGAGGACTTCTTCTCGCGAGCGGTCACCCTTGCTCTGGTCTGGCGTGGTCATCCATGCACTCTCTCAATTTCAACAGGCTGCGACGTAGCCATGTCCGCATCGTGTTCAGCGGCACCGAGAACCGATCCGCAAGCTCCTGATAGGACAATCCCTCCACATAGGCATGCCTCACCGCGCTCGCGCAATCAGGATCCAATGCTTGCAGACAGGTGTCAATCCGCTTTCCTTCCGAGCGCAACACTGCGCTCTGTTCAGGGTTCGCCGCCCTGTCGGCAAGCTCGAGGACAGTTTCCAGTTCCTCTGTCGTCGGGCGGCGGGCCCTCAGACGATCGATGCAGTGATAGCGTGCGATCGCCGCCAGCCATCCCATGGCGCCATTGCCGGACGAGGAGAAAGTCTCGGCGCGCTGCCAGACCTTCACGAATATATCCTGCAACGCCTCCTCGGCGTCGGCCCTGTCTCGCAATATACGCAGGCAGATAGCAAAGAGTTTCGGCGATGAAAGGCTATAGAGTATGGAAAAGGCAGCGCGGTCCTTAAGGGCCACGCGGCTCAACAATACGGCGATCTCGTCGTTTGGCATCGGCTTTCAGGCCCTCTCCTCCAGACAGCCCCCGCCCGGGTGCAGTTTTTTTCTGTTCTGCTGGGGATTACGCCCACTGGTCATAGGCGGATCATCCGCCTCGCTTATCTTTTCCCGGATTATTCCATCGGGATCGATCTTGCGCTAAAAGGCCGCGATCCAACGACGAGGGTATTCCATGACGGCTTCCGATAGCGAAATCCAGGCGCAACTTCTGGCCCAGGCCCTGCCCTTCATGCAGCGCTATGAAAACAAGACGATCGTCGTGAAATATGGCGGCCATGCCATGGGGAATGCGGAGCTCGGCAAGGCCTTCGCGGCGGATATCGCGCTGCTCAAGCAGTCGGGCGTCAACCCGATCGTCGTTCACGGCGGTGGCCCGCAGATCGGCGCCATGCTGACCAAGATGGGCATCGAATCGAAGTTCGAAGGCGGCCTGCGCGTAACCGACCAGAAAACCGTCGAGATCGTCGAGATGGTGCTCGCCGGCTCGATCAACAAGGAAATCGTCGCGCTTATCAACCAGACTGGCGAATGGGCGATTGGCCTTTGCGGCAAGGACGGCAACATGGTCTTCGCCGAAAAGGCCAAGAAGACCGTCACCGATCCCGACTCCAATATCGAGCGCGTTCTCGACCTCGGCTTTGTCGGCGAGGTCGTGGAAGTCGACCGCACCCTGCTCGACCTTCTGGCAAAATCGGAAATGATCCCGGTCATCGCTCCGGTCGCGCCGGGCCGTGACGGCCACACCTACAACATCAATGCGGACACCTTCGCCGGCGCCATCGCCGGGGCGCTGCGCGCCGACCGCCTGCTATTCCTCACCGACGTGCCGGGCGTACTCAACAAGCAGGGCGAACTTATCAAGGAACTCTCGGTGGCCGAGGCGCGGGCCCTCATCAAGGACGGAACCATTTCCGGCGGCATGATCCCGAAGGTGGAGACCTGCATCGATGCCATCCATGCCGGCGTTCAGGGCGTCGTCATCCTGAACGGCAAGACGGCTCATTCGGTATTGCTGGAAATCTTCACCGAACACGGCGCCGGCACGCTGCTGGTTCCCTGAACCGGTACTCTAGTCCGGTCACAAGGCGAAAAGGCCGACCGGACGCATCTTGCCCTCGTGGCGCAGGAGCCATTTCTTGCGCCATAGTCCCCCGCCATAACCGACCAGCGATCCATCCGCGCCGATGCAGCGGTGGCACGGGACGATGATGCCGATGGGATTGGCGCCATTCGCCTTGCCGACGGCCCGCACGGTTTCCATGCCGCCCACATTTCTTGCGATATCGCCATAGGAACAGGTTTCGCCGAGCGGCACCTTGAGAAGCTCCGCCCATACCTTCCGTTCGAATTCGCTCCCAGCCGGTGCAAGTGGCACGGAGAACTCAAAAGCGCGGCCAGCGAAATAGGTTTCGAGCTCCTTGCCCACCGTCCGGGTCAGGGCATTGCCGGGCAGCACGGCATCCGCGTTCATCTGCCGCCGGATCGCTGCATCGTCGGTCTCCGGTGTCGTGCGTTCGCGAAACTGCAGCGCCAGCAACGCCTTATCGTCGGCAATCGCGACCAGATCTCCGACCGGACTGTCGAGCCATTCGCAATAAACCGTCCGTTTCATGACCCGCTTCCTCTCCTGGAGCCGCAGTCTACCCGCCTGCGGCGAAGAGAACAATCAGTGCACAGATGCAATCCGGGTGGCTCGCTTTCAGCCGAGCAACAACAGAAGGATGCCGGCAACGATCAGGAGGCAGCCGGCGACCTCCGTGCGATTTACGCGCTCGTGAAACAGAAAGAACGAGGCGAGGAAGGTGAAGACCAGTTCGATCTGACCGAGCGCTCGAACGTAGGCGACTTGCTGCAACGTCATCGCCGTGAACCAGCAGGCGGAGCCCAGGACGCCGGCGAGACCGACGAGCGAGGACGAGCGCCAGGAACGGATCACGTCGACGATCTCGCGCCTGTCCTGCAGGACCATCCACACAAGCATGAAAACCGTCTGGAAGGTCGTTACGCAGGCAAGCGTGACGGCCGCCGCGACGATGGGATTGTGATCCCCAAGCGACAGGGATGCCGATCGGTAGGCCACGGCGGATATGCCGAAAACCGCACCGGAGGCAATGCCTATCAAGGCTGTGCGACCGGCAAGCGCCTTCAACAGGTTGGCGAAAGTGAGCGGCATGCGCGCCACCGAGATCATCATCACGCCGGCCACACCCACGATGATGGCGCCTACTGCACCCGTCGTCACGCGCTCGCCGAGCAGGATAAAGCCGAAAATCGCGGCCTGCACTGGTTCCGTCTTCGAATAAGCGGTTCCGACTGCGAAGTTGCGCAGCGAGAAGAGATGCACCAGCAGCATGGTCGCGAAAATCTGGGCAAGGCCACCGATGATGGCCCACAGGGCGAAGACCGGATTGGGGACCGGCAATTCATAGCCGCCGAGAAAATGCAGACCAAGGACATAAAGAATGGCGATCGGAAAACCGTAGCCGAACCGGACGAAGCTTGCGCCTCTCGTACCGAGCGATGTCTGCAGATGTTTTTGAAGGGCCGACCGCAGGTTCTGCAGGAAAGCGGCAGCGACGGTAATCAGTATCCAGGGTTCCATGCCGCGGCGGTATCACGGCATCGATAGCGCCGCCAAGGTCACTTCCGGCTGGAATCGGAGTTTCGCATTTTCTTCTGCCGGCGAGGCGTGCCATAAGGACGTCATGAACAAGAGAGCCTCCGCCCCAACAGCCGGCGATTTCGCCCATGTCCGTGACTGGGTCTTCGACCTGGACAACACACTTTATCCGCATCACATCGACCTGTTTGCGCAGATCGACCGCAACATGACGGCCTATGTTTCGGAACTCCTGCAGATGGAGCCCGCCGAGGCGAAGCTTCTGCAGAAGAAATATTACCACGACCACGGCACAACCCTGGCCGGCCTGATGCTGCATCACGGGGTCGATCCGAACGACTTCCTCGCCAGGGCCCATGCGATCGACTATTCCGCGCTGCTTCCCGATGAAGCCCTGGGAGCAGCAATCAAGGCCCTACCGGGCCGCAAATTCATTTTCACCAACGGCACCGTCGCTCACGCGGAAGCGGCGGCGCGTGCGCTCGGCATCCTCGACAATTTCGACGACATTTTCGATATCGTCGCCGCCGATTACCAGCCGAAGCCGGCCGGCAGCACCTATGACAAGTTTATGAGCCTCAACCGGGTGGATACGAAGAAGGCCGCCATGTTCGAGGACCTGCCGCGCAATCTGATGGTTCCGAAAGCCCTCGGCATGAGGACCGTGCTGCTCGTGCCCCGAAATCTGGAGAGCGTGGTTCTGGAAAGCTGGGAACTGGCAGAAAACGCCGAACCCGAGAACATCGATTTCGTCACCGACGATCTCGCCCGCTTCCTTGCCGGGCTGGTTGGCTGATCTCGGCAGGGCTTGCCAACATTACGGAAGTTTCATCCAGCCTTAACAAGGTTTAAGTCGGAATAGGCGAACGTCGGCGGTAATCTTTTCTTCGTAAACGAGGAAAGGAAAGTCTTATGTACGCTCGCAAAACGACGCTTGCCGCTCTTGCGACCGCGCTGCTTGTCAGCGCCTCCTCCGGTATCGCGCTCGCGCAAAGTGGCAAAGGTTCCGGACCGATGGACGGCCCCTGCGGCCCACGCCCGATGATGATGCGCGGACCGGCCGGTATGTTCATCCATGGGCTCCAAGAATTCGACGCCAACAAGGATGGCAAGATTTCGAAGGATGAAGCCAAGGCCGGCTCCGACACGCTCTTTGCCGCTATCGACGCGGATAAAGACGGCAACCTGACGCCCGGCGAATTGCGCAAATACCGCGAAGCCCGCACGGAAGCCTGGAAAGCTTCGATGCCAAAACCGCCGGCCGCCGAAGATGCGGACAAGGCGCAGGCGCCTGCACCTCAGGACGATGCCTCGACCGCGCCCCCGCCTCCCCCGGACGACATGGCGGATGACGACGACATGGGCATGCCGAACGGTCCTCGCGATTGCGGTCCGCGGGACGGCAAGGGCCCGCACGATGGCAAGGGCTGGAGAGACGACAAGCCGCGCTTCGGCCGGCATGACGACCGCGACGGCCCCGATCGTAATCGCCCGCGCGACGAGATGGGTATGGGACCGATGGGGCATCACGGGATGCGCCGCATCATGGCCCGGATGGATACCGACGAGAACGGCCAGATCAGCAAAGCGGAAGCAGCAGCAGCGACCGACAAGCTCTTCGACCGGTTCGACACGAACAAGGACGGCTTCATCTCCGCCGACGATTTCCCGGCCGGGCCGAAGATCCTGCCCTGACAAAATCCGATCAGGGAACAAAGGAAGCCGCCAGACATCTGGCGGCTTTCCGCATTTCTTGAGTTCACTTCACCGCGACATCGTGGGTGTGTTCATAGCGGTCCGCGATGATCTTCCATGCCTCCTCTGCCGTCTCGACAAAATGGAGAAGCTTCAGGTCATCGGGCGCGATGGTGCCGAACTCGGCAAGCGCCTCGAAATTCACGATCTTGCGCCAGAATTTTTCGGCGAAGAGGATAAGCGGGATCGGTTCCATGCGCTTTGTCTGGATCAGGGTCACGGCCTCGAAAAGCTCGTCGAGGGTGCCGAAGCCGCCGGGAAAGATCGCGATAGCCTTCGCGCGCATCAGGAAGTGCATTTTCCGGATGGCGAAATAGTGGAAATTGAAGCTCAGTTCCGGCGTCACGAAGGCGTTGGGCGCCTGTTCGTGCGGCAGGACGATGTTTAGACCTATGGTCGGTGCGCCAACCTCGGCGGCCCCACGGTTGCCGGCTTCCATCACGCCCGGTCCGCCACCGGTGACGACCACATATTCCTGGTGATTGTGGAGAGCCGCATGCTCTCCGCAGAGACGGGCGAACTTGCGCGCTTCCTCGTAGTAGATCGACGCTGCCTCAAGATTGGCTTTCTGGGTTTCGTTGCGGGCCGCCCAGGCGCTTGCGCCGGGCGCGGGAATGCGCGCACCGCCAAACATGACGATCGTCGACTTGATGCCGCGCTCAGTCAGGATCATCTCCGTTTTCAGAAGTTCGAGTTGAAGCCTGACGGGTCGTAACTCTTCACGGCAGAGAAAATCGTCATCGAGATAGGCCAGCCGGTAGGAGGGCGATTCCGATTGCGGGGTCCGTGGGATGCCGGCCACGCGGCTGCGATCCGTCTGACTGCTCTTCAGCGTCTTCCAAACCCCGTCGTCCTGCCGATGCCGACCGTTGCGCAGCTTTGCCATGCTTCATGCCTTTCTTTGCCTTACCTGGACGCGAATGCGCCGGCGGCAGTTTTCAACCCCGGGCGAATACGCTAGATCAGTGCCGGTTCCCCGATTGAGAATTCGGATATCGTCCGTTTCCACGATAGACAACGAAATTTAAGGAAATCAAATGAACGCCACGGATATCAGCGCCCTCGAAAAGGTCATCGAAGCCGCCTTCGACAATCGCGATACGGTCACGACGGCGACCAAAGGCGAAATCCGCGATGCCGTGGAAGCTTCGCTGGAACTGCTGGACAGCGGCAAGGCACGCGCGGCGACCCGGGGAGCGGACGGCACCTGGACCGTCCATCAGTGGCTCAAAAAGGCGGTCCTGCTCTCCTTCCGCTTGAACGACATGGGCGTCGTCAAGGGCGGCCCGGGCGCTTCCACCTGGTGGGACAAGGTTCCGTCCAAGTTCGAAGGCTGGGGAGAGGAACAGTTCCGCTCGGCCGGCTTCCGTGCGGTTCCCAACGCCGTGGTACGCCGCTCGGCCTATGTCGCAAAGAACGTGGTGCTCATGCCCTCTTTCGTCAACCTCGGTGCCTATGTCGATGAAGGCACCATGGTCGACACCTGGGCGACGGTCGGCTCTTGCGCGCAGATCGGCAAGAACGTGCATCTATCCGGCGGCGTCGGCATCGGCGGCGTGCTGGAACCCCTGCAGGCCGGGCCGACCATCATCGAGGACAACTGCTTCATCGGCGCCCGCTCCGAGGTCGTCGAGGGTTGCATCGTCCGCGAGGGCTCGGTGCTCGGCATGGGTGTCTTCATCGGCAAGTCGACCAAGATCGTCGACCGCGCGACCGGCGAGATCACCTATGGGGAAGTCCCGCCCTATTCCGTCGTCGTTGCCGGCACCCTGCCGGGCAAGTCCTTCCCGAATGGCGAACCGGGACCGAGCCTTTACTGCGCGGTGATCGTCAAGCGCGTCGACGAGAAGACACGCTCCAAGACCGGCATCAACGAACTGCTCAGGGACTGATTTCCATGCTCGCTGCGGCCCGCCGGCCGACTGTCGCGTGGCTGTTCTTCAGCCCGTCCGGCCGGGCGGGCCGGCAGACCTTCATTCTCGGCTGGCTGTTCTGGCTGATGCTGAATTCCTTTGCCCTGGCAAAACTGGCGCTCGTTCCGGAAGACGACGATCTTCTGCCGCTCTACAGCCTGATGTTCCTTTCGAGCATGGGCTGTTCCATCGTGTCGGCGATGATGCTGAGCATCAAGCGGCTGCACGACATGGGTATGCCGGGATTAATCGCGCTTCTGATCCTGGTGCCGGCACTGTCCCTGGTGATGCTTCTCGTGCTCTGCCTCTGGCCGTCGGCACGCAAAGCCAATACCTATGGAGGAGCGACCGACTGGCCGCAGACGTGAAGCCGCCTTCGGTGGTGACACAAGGCAACCGATCGGATAAATCTGCCCGATCTTCTTTCGTGCCCGGTCCCCTGTTTACAGTTCCGGGCTGCATCCAGCGCAGTATGTCATGATCGCCACGAATCCTGTCGACGTCCTTCAAGCCCTTATCCGCTGCCCCTCAGTAACGCCCGCCGAAGGTGGCGCCCTGACCGCGCTGCAACGGTTTCTCGAGCCGCTGGGTTTCAAGGTCTCGCGCGTTATGGCGCACGAGGACGGCACGCCCGACATCGAGAACCTCTATGCCCGTCTCGGAACAGACGGCCCGCATCTGATGTTCGCCGGGCATACGGACGTGGTCCCTGTCGGCAACGAGGTGGCATGGAGCCATCCACCATTTGCCGCGGAGATTTCCGATGGCATGCTCTACGGTCGCGGGGCGGTCGACATGAAAGGCGGCATTGCCTGCTTCATCGCGGCGCTTGCACGGCTGGTCGAGGAGAAAGGCGCGCCGAAGGGTTCTGTCTCGCTGCTCATCACCGGTGACGAGGAAGGCCCCGCGATCAACGGCACGACAAAGCTGCTCGAATGGGCGACTGCGCAAGGCGAACGCTGGGACGCCTGCCTCGTCGGCGAGCCGACCAACCCGGACCAGCTTGGCGACATGGTCAAGATCGGCCGTCGCGGCTCCATTTCCGGCACGGTGACCGTGCATGGTGTGCAGGGCCATGCCGCCTATCCGCATCTCGCCGACAATCCGGTGCGCGGCGCCATCAAGCTGGCCGAGGCCCTGATGCACCCGCCCTTCGATCACGGGACGGACAACTTCCAGCCGTCGAACCTCGAGGTGACCTCGATCGATGTCGACAATACCGCGACCAACGTCATTCCGGCGAGCGCCGTCTTCAAGTTCAATATCCGCTTCAACGATACCTGGTCGGCGGAAAGCCTGCAGACCGAGATCCTGCGCCGGCTCGATGCCGCCGCGGCCGATACGACGTTGCGCCCCGGTCGCGAGCCTATCCGATACGACATCGTCTGGTCCGAACGCCCAAGCCAGGTTTTCCTGACCCGCAACAATGCCCTGATTGCGTCACTTTCCGATGCAATCGAGAAAGTCACCGGCGCCACGCCGCAGCTTTCAACGACGGGCGGGACTTCCGATGCGCGCTTCATCAAGGACTATTGCCCAGTGGTGGAGTTCGGCCTCGTCGGGCAGACCATGCACATGGTCGACGAGCGTGTGGCGGTAGAGGATCTCGAAACATTGACCCGCATCTACCGTACCTTCATCGAACAATGGTTTGCGAATGCCATCGCTTAAGGAGGTCGAGACCTACCTGACCGGACTTTGGCTCCTGTTCCGACAGGACCCGCGAGGCTTCGCCTTTCTCGATCTTTCGGATCGCGGCGCATTGCGCTCCTTCTGGGCGGCAGCCTGGGCATTGCCGACCACGATCATATCCTTTCTCTGGTGGCGCAGCACTTTTCTCGAAACGCTTCCCGAAGGCGCCGAGGTCGGAACGCTCTTCTTCTTTCGCCTGACGTTGGTCGAGTTCGCCAACTGGATCGTGCCGCTGGTGCTTGTCGGCTTTCTGTGCTGGATGGTGGGGATCGGCTCGAAATTCTCCGCCGTCGTGGCAATCGCCAACTGGATGGCTTTGCCGGTATCCTATGCCTATGCGACACTCGTCGTTCTGATGATGCTTTTCCCGGCAATCGACACCCTGGTTGCCCTCGCCTGGCTCGGCTTGATGCTTGCCTTCGTGGTCAGTCTTTTTCGCATCTTCCGCATGGTGTTCGGCAATCACATCCTGACGATCTCGACCATCACGATGGTGTTGCTTGTGCCCTCGATGATCTTGTCGGAGATGCTGGAACGCTTTCTCGGGGTCTTTCCCGGCTGACCACCGCTCCGGCTCCCAGCCGCTTATTCGTCGCCGGGGTAATCCACCTTCAGAAAGAACAGGCCTTCAGGCGGCGCGACCGGCCCACAGGCCGAACGGTCGCGGGCATCCAGTGCCGCGCGCACATCCTCAGGCGTCATTTTGCCCTCGCCAGCCAGCTTCAGGGTACCGGCGAAGGACCGGATCTGGTTGTGCAGAAAGCTCTGCGCCGAGGCCCGGATTTCGATCAGCTCGCCGGTTCGCGTCACATCCAGCCGATCCAGCGTACGCACCGGGCTTGTCGCCTGACAGTGCGCCGAGCGGAAGGTGGTGAAGTCGTGGTGGCCGACAAGCGTCTGGGCTGCGGCATGCATCGCTTTATGGTCGAGTGGTTTCGGCACCCACCAGGCACGCTCGGCCTCCAATGCGAGGCGGGCGGGTCGGGTGATGATACGATAGAGATAATGCCTGCGCATCGCGGAGAAACGGGCGTCGAAAGCCTCGTCCACGGCGGCGACATCGAGAACGGCAACCCGTTCACCCGCCAATGCCAGATGAGCGTTGAGCGCGTTGCGAAGCTTGTAAGGCACCCAGGCACGTGCAAGGTCGACATGGATAACCTGGCCAAGCGCGTGAACGCCGGAATCGGTCCTGCCGGCACCGCGAATCGAAACGGTTTCCCCGGTCAGAGATAGTACTGCGTTTTCCAGCGCGCCCTGAACGGACGGACCGTTTTCCTGTCGCTGCCAGCCGACATAGGGTGTGCCGTCATATTCGACGGTCATACGAAAACGGGGCATCAGGAAAGCACCGAGCCGGCCGCGACCGGCGTGCCCCGCAGGAATTCGGCAGCGTCGAGCGGCTTGCCGCCCGCTTTCTGCAGGCGCATCAAGCGCACGGCACCGGAGGAACACGCAACCGCCAGTGCATCGTCAAGCACTGTTCCCGGTGCGCCTGCGCCATCCGCCATGGTCGAGCCGAGGACCTTCACCCGTTCCGGCCTGCCGTTCAGTTCGATTTCAAACCAGGCGCCGGGGAAAGGCGAAAGACCGCGAATGTGATTGTGAACAATCTCGGCCGGCCTGTCGAAATCGATCCGGGTCTCCGCCTTGTCGATCTTCGCGGCATAGATCACGCCATCTTCCGATTGCGGCATGGTCTCGAGCGTGCCGCCTTCCAGCCTGCCCATGGCCTCAACCATCGCCTCCGCCCCGACATCGCGTAGCCTGTCGTGCAGTTCGCCGGCGGTCATGTCAGGGCCGATCTTCACCCTGCGGGTCAATGCCACGGGGCCTGTGTCGAGCCCCCTGTCCATCTTCATGACCATCATTCCGGTCTCGGCATCGCCCGCCATGATCGCCCGCTGGATCGGAGCGGCCCCTCGCCAGCGCGGCAGGAGCGACGCATGGCCGTTGAACGCGCCGAGCCGGGTGCCCGTGAGGATCGCTTCGGGCAACAGCAGCCCGTATGCCACCACCACGGCGACATCGGCGCCGAGTGCACGGAATTGCTCGCGATCTTCCTCCGCCCGGAAATTCGGCGGATGCCGGACGGGGATGTCGAGCTTTTCGGCGGCAAGATGTACGGGGGATTTCTGCAGATCGAGCCCACGCCGCCCGCCCGGTCGCGGCGGCTGAGTGTAAACGGCAACGATATCGTGGCCAGCGGCAGCCAGCGCCTCCAGCGTTGCGACCGAGAATTCCGGAGTTCCCATGAAGATAATGCGCAGTGCCATTGCCGTTCAGCCTCCGTCGATCACGCATGTCCGCCGCATTCGCGGTCAACGAACCATGAGATGGCTCAGAGCGCCTTCTGCTTGGCCGCCTTGGTGAACTTCTTGATGACCATATCGCGCTTCAAGCGAGAAATGTGATCGATGAACAACACACCGTTCAGGTGGTCGATCTCGTGCTGCAGGCAAGTTGCCAGCAGGCCATCGGCTTCGGTGATCTGCTCCTTGCCGTCGCGGTCGAGCGACCTGACGGTGACAAGCGCGGGACGCTCAACCTCGGCATAATAATCCGGAATAGACAGGCAGCCTTCCTCGTAGACGGAGCGTTCGTCCGAACTCGTCAGGATTTCGGGATTGATGAAGACGAGCGGCTTCTTTTCTTCGCCTTCCCGGCTGACATCGATCACCAGCATCCGGCGAGGAACGCCAACCTGGATGGCGGCCAGCCCGATGCCCGGCGCATCGTACATCGTCTCAAGCATGTCGTCGGCAAGCCGGCGCACGTCGTCATCGATGCGCTCGACCGACGCGGAAACCTGGCGCAGAAGGGGATCGGGAAGGATAATGAGGGGCTTGATGGTCATGGCCTCCCATAGCCGATCTTTTCCCCATATGGAATCGAAAAACGCGGGACGTGCCCGCGTTTGAAGAGCTTCGGAGACCGTTGCACCTTCACGCCGCGCGGGCACGGATGACGCGCTCTTCCCCGGGCTTGGTGCGAATGCGAATTTCGCCAAGCAACTCGACAAGTCCCGCCACCTCGTGGCGGAGACGCTGGGTTTCCGCCGAGGTCTGCTCGACCATGGTGCTGTTCTCGTGGGTCAGCAGATCGATGCTGTGCGTCGCCTGATTGACCTCGCTCAGGCCGGTCGCCTGATCCTTGGCCGCACCCGCAATATCCGAGACGATGGCATGCACCGCATCGATGCGGGAGATGATATCGCCAAGAGCCGTGCCGGTATTGGAGACGAGGCCGACGCCTTCATTGACCTGATCCGAGCTTTGCGAGATCAGACGCTTGATCTCCTTGGCGGCATCGGCGCTGCGCTGTGCCAATTGGCGCACTTCCTGCGCCACGACGGCGAAACCTTTTCCCGCATCACCCGCCCTTGCAGCCTCGACGCCGGCATTCAGCGCCAGCAGGTTGGTCTGGAACGCGATCTCGTCGATGACACCGATGATCTTGGAAATCTCGGCGGAGGATTTTTCGATCTCTGCCATCGCCGAAATGGCATCCGAAACGACTTCGCCGGAGGTTCGGGCCTGCTGCTGTGCCTCCTTTACAGCCTCGGAGGCGCGCTGCGCGTTGGCGGCGGTCTGGCTGACGCTCACCGACAATTGCTGCAGGGCGGTCGAGCTTTCCTGGATGCCGGCGGCCTGTTTCGTGGTTCTCACTGCGATTTCGTCAGAGGCATTGGCAATCGTTTCCGTGCCATCGAGGATCTCCTCGGATGCACGGCGGATCGAGGCGAAGGACTCGCTCAGGCGGACGACGGTTTCGTTGTAGTGCTGGGCCATTTCCTTAAAATTGTCCGGCAGATCGGCAGACATCCGATTTTCGAAATCGCCGCGGGCGAGCGCCTCCAGACCATGGCGAAGGTGTTCCATCGCCAGGCGCTGGTCGGCCTCGAACCTCTCGCGCTCCTCTTCCAGCCGGTGACGCTTCTCGTCGAGAGCGTCCAGGTAGACCGAGATCGAATAATCCATGTCCAGCATGGAGGCCTTTATCAGCGCGGCGAGCTTTTCGCCGAGCGCCGCCGCATGCTGCTTGCCGAAGGGAAATGGCCAGTGCTTCTTCAGGACACCGGAGACGAGTTCCGTCATCAGCATGGAGTAGCCGCCGATATACCATCGCGGCTCGAGGCCCGTGCGGGCATGCGCCATGCCCACGGCTGTTACGCCCTTGACATAATCGGCGGTAAATCTGCCGCTGGAAAGCTTGTCCCAATGACCGATCTGGGCGTTCTTGGCAGCATCCATGTGCCCCTTGTCGCGGAAGAAACGCTTCAGCTTCGGGGTCGCGGCCACCTTGGCATAAAACTTGTCGAGAGCGCCGCCGATAATTTCGGCAAGCGTCGGGCGAAGGGAACTCAGCGTATCGCAGGTCCTCTGGTCAAGCTCAAGGAAGGCAAGCCGCTCGGACAGATTGTCATCGGGGTTTATATTTTTCATCGTCTCGCCACGATTTTTCAAGCTCCCCCAGGAAGCTCATGAATGTCATCAATATGAGACGAGCATTCGTGAAAATCCTAAACGACCGATGAACAAGGCCGAACAAAATTGACAAATTCGAAGCCCGCGGCATGTGGCCACGCCCTTCTCTTTCCCAGTGTCAGCCCGCCCTGCGATATGCCGGATGGTCGCCGGCGTGACGATAATGAACGTTGTCCTCAACAGCATCAGCATTGCGGGTCCGGAAGCCGCGCAGGGCGGTCACCAGTCGTTCGACCTCATCCTTGAGGGTCGCGGTCTGGGCCGAGGTCTCCTCCACCATGGCCGCGTTCTTCTGGGTAATCGTATCCATCCCGCCGATGGCGGTATTGACCTCGTGAAGACCGCTCGACTGATCAGCGGCAGCGGAAGCTATGCCAGCCACGATCCCGTTGATCTCGTCGATCCGGCCGATGATCTTGTCCAGAGCCTCGCCGGCATTGTTGACGAGCCCGACACCGGTCTGAACCTGGGAGGAGCTTTGCGAGATCAGGCCCTTGATCTCCTTAGCAGCGCTTGCGCAACGCTGCGCGAGTTCGCGAACCTCCTGCGCGACGACGGCAAAGCCACGTCCAGCCTCACCGGCGCGGGCGGCCTCGACGCCGGCATTCAACGCCAAGAGGTTGGTCTGGAAGGCAATCTCGTCGATCACGCCGATGATCTTGGAGATTTCGTCGGAGGATTTCTCGATCGCCCCCATGGCGCTTACGGCATTCATCACGACATCGCCGGAAGCCCGCGCCTCATTGAGCGTGAGACCTACGACCTTTGCCGCCTTCTGAGCGCCCTCGGCGCTCAGCGTGACGTTCTGGGTCAGTTCATGCAATGCGGCGGTGCTTTCCTCGAGACCTGCGGCCTGCTGTTCGGTTCGCTGGGCGAGATCGTCGGACGCATCCGAAATCGCGGCGGTGGAGCGGAGAATTTCTTCGGCGGCGCTGCGCACCGTCTCTATGGTCGAGCGCAGTTTCTCTACCGACGCATTGTAGTCGGATGCCATGCCGACAAAATTCGGTGGCTGCTCACTGGAAAGCTTGGCCTCCAGGTCACCGTTCGCGAGCTTGGTCAGCACATCGCTCAGGGAGGCGAGGGCAACCGCCTGCTCCTGTTCGGTCCGAATGCGCGCCTCGTCGGCGGCCTTCCGCTCCGATGCCAGAATGTCGAGATAGACGGTGATGGAATAGTCCATGTCCAGAAGTGCTGCCTTGACCAGGACACCCACTTCCTCGGCAAGTGTCTGAGCTTCCTTTCGGGCAAAGCGCGTTGGCCAGCGTTCGCGGATTACGGCGTGGATCAATTGCTCGACGAGCACGGCATATCCGCCGATGTACCAACGCGGCTCCAGGCCGATACGGGCATGGGCCTTGCCGACGGCCACGACGCCTTCGACGTAACGTTCGTCGTATTGGGCATTGGCGACGACGTTCCAATGCCCCTCCTGCCTCTTCTTTGCACCCTGGATATGGTCTTCACTGCGGAAGAATGCGGCGGTTTCCGGCGTGCTGCGAACCTTTTTGTAGAAGATATCAAGCGCCGGACCGATGTTTTTCGTGATGGACGGCACCAGTTTGCGCAGGGTATTCTTTGCCTTTTCATCGAGACCAAGAAAGCTCAGGCGCGCCGCCAGCGCGTCTTTTTCGTCCACCTGTTTCATTATCATCCCCAGCTCGAAAAGGACTTGGATATGAGGCGTCGTGCACCTATCCAATTAGAATTTTATGAAATACCTTAATGGTAAACATTGTATTGCCCTAATATTTGAATTTTAGCATTTATTGCAATTCTTGCGTTCCGCCACTCTAGCGAGAACCCGAACCGAACGGCGGTTACGGCTACTGCTCCGGCCGCTCCTCCACAGTTTGTTCCCCATTTGATCTATCATCAATTCGGGAATCTGTTAGGATCGGGCAATGAACCAGATCGATACCTCGTTCCTCAATCCGTATCTCATCCACCTCACTCCGGCCATCGCGGTCATCTGCACGACCGCGATGCTGGCGCTGGTCGGCCTCGCATTGATGATCTTCCTGATACGGCGATCCAGCCGACTGCAGGCCGAGCGCCAACTGGAAGCCGACAGGCGCGAGGCGGCGGCCGAGGCAAGACTTTCCGAATTGCTGAAGGCACAAGCGGAAATGCAGGGACGGCTCGCCGCGATGTCGGAGGTTTTCGGCAACCGGCAAGCAGAACTGAACCAGGCAATCAGCCAGCGGCTTGACGGCATGACGCACCGGATCGGCGCGACGATCACCGAGCAAACCAAATCGACCCATGAAAATCTGCGCCACCTGCAGGAACGGCTTGCGGTCATCGACGCTGCCCAGAACAACATCCAGTCGCTCGCCAAGGACGTGGTCGGGCTGCAGGCCATCCTGTCAAACAAGCAGACACGCGGAGCCTTTGGACAATCCCGCATGGAGACGATCGTCGCCGACGGTCTGCCGATGGGCGCTTACAGTTTCCAGCCCACCTTGTCGAACGGCTATCGTCCCGATTGCACGATCCGCATGCCGAACGATGCCCCACCTCTTGTGGTCGATGCAAAGTTTCCGCTTGAGGCCTGGAACGCGATCCGCGAGGCAGAAACACCCGAATTGAAGAAAACGGCGGGGCAGCAGTTCCGTCGGGATATCGAAGTGCATATCCGCGACATTGCCGAGAAGTATCTCGTGGCCGGTGAGACCCAGGATATGGCTCTTCTGTTCGTGCCCTCGGAATCGATCTTCGCCGAAATACACGAGAACTTCGAGGCCGTGGTTCAAAAGGCCCACAGGCAACGGGTGGTCATCGTTTCCCCTTCGCTGCTCATGCTTTCGATCCAGGTGATCCAGGCCGTTCTGAAAGACCAGCGGATGCGGGAACAGGCACATCTCATCCAGGGCGAGGTCATCCATCTGATGGAAGATCTCGCCCGCCTGGACGAGCGGACAAGGAAGCTGCAGGCGCATTTCCTTGCGGCGCAGCGGGATGTCGACATGATCCTGACATCGGCGGACAAACTCAACAAGCGCGGCACTCGTATCGAAGCGATGGAGTTCGAGACTGCCGGCGGCGGGAACGTCGACGACAACGATCAAGCCGGCAAAGCGGTCGAAAGCCGCACGGGCTTCCTCAAGCTCAGGGTTGTTGACGAGGACTGAGCACTTCGTCCAAAAGGAGCGGAACGGAGGACGACAGTTCGATGATTACAGTATTCGGTTCCATCAACATGGATCTCATCGCCACGAGCCCCAGGCTTCCCAAGCCGGGAGAGACGGTCGGCGGAACCGGCTTCTCGACAGCGGCCGGCGGCAAAGGGGCCAATCAGGCTCTTGCGGCCCGACGCGCGGGGTCGACGGTGCGTATGGTCGGCGCCGTCGGCAGCGATCAGTTCGCCGAACCTGCCCTCCGCCTGCTCGATGAAGCCGGCGCGGATCTTTCGGCTGTAAAGCATGTGACGGAGCCGACGGGCACGGCGTTGATTATTGTCGGTGCCGACGGTGAAAACATGATCGTGGTCGTTCCCGGTGCCAACGGCACCGTCACAGCGGCCGACGCGCATAGAACGGTCGACAGCATGCAGGCTGGCGACATCCTGATGCTGCAAATAGAAGTCCCCGCTTCCGCCGTCGAAGAGGCCCTGATCGCCGCAAATCGGCGAAAGGTCACCACGATCATCAACATCGCGCCGCTGACTGCGGAAGCCGCCAGGCTTGGGCGCATGGCCGATATTGTGGTTGCCAACGAAACGGAGTTCGAGCGGCTTGCCGCCCGGGATGACATGAGCGCGGACGAGCGCGAGAAGGTCCTGCTGCAGTTGCATTCCGAAACAGGCCAGACGCTGATCGTCACGCTCGGTGCCGACGGCGTCATCGCGGCGCGAGACGGCAGGCTTTATCGCACGAAGGGGCTCGACATCACCCCGGTCGATACCGTCGGCGCCGGAGACACTTTCTGCGGTTACATCGCCGCCAGCCTCGACCAGGGGCTCGATTTCGAGCTTGCCCTGCGCCGCGCCGCAGTCGCGGGTTCACTCGCCTGTCTGAAGCCGGGAGCACAACCTTCGATCCCGGTGACCGAGGACGTCGCAAGGCACCTTTAAACCTCGAAGACGAAAAGACGCCAGCATCGCGGTTTACAAGAAAAACCATCCGTCCTTCAACGACCGTTAAACATTGGCGCATAGCTTCTCGGCAGATGAAGTGCGTTCCGGCATGACGCTAGACGCACACGTGCACCATGATGGCGCCGGAAATCCCCTGCTGTTCCGAGAACCCCCGGTCTCCCTTCGAGGTCCAAATGTTCAATTTCATCTCGCGCTCCATTGCTGCGAAACTTCTTATTGTTACCGGCGCCGCCATCGCCACGGTGCTTTTCCTTTCGAACTTCATCCTTATTTCCGAAACCCGAAGCCGCGTGTCCGGCCTGACGATGGATCAGGCGAATTCGGAAGCGAAGGCAATCGCCAACGGTGTTGCGAGCGACATCGGCGAGTTGGCAAGCGCCGCCCGGACCATGTCCGGCATCCTCGGTCGCGGCCAGTCTGAGAAGAGTTTCGACCGCAAGGGCGCGATCAACCTGCTGAAAGCCAATGTCGACCAGAACCCCTTCGCCTTCGGAAGCTGGTTCTGCGAGGAAATCAAGGCGTTCGACGGACAGCAGGAAACGGTTGCGGGCAATACCGAACTCGGCGCCAACGATCAGGGGGTCTTCACCCCCTACTGGTCCAAGGACCGTAACGGCAAGATCCAGTTTTCCACCTTCAGGAACGACTACAGCGCCGAATGGTATGCGCTGGCCAAGGCAAGCGGCAAGGGTGCGATCACCGCTCCATACATGACGCAGGATACCGATGTCCCCGTCGCGATGACATCGATCGGCTATCCCGTCTTTTCCGGGGACAAGCTGATCGGCGTTACGGGCGTCGACATCTCCCTTTCGTCGCTCTCGGAAAAACTGAAGGCCCTCCGTCCCTTCGAAACGGGTCGCGTCCTGCTCGTTGCCCAGGCCGGTCAGTGGCTGGTCGCTCCTTCGGACGACCTCATGATGAAGCCCTACGACACGACTGGCGCCGACGTTCTGAAGACGGCGCTCTCCTCCGGCAAGGCGGAACTCCTCTCCAACCTCCAGGCAGACGGCCAGGAAGGTTTCGACCGCCTCATCTACCCCTTCGCCGTTCCGGGTGTGAACACCAACTGGGCCGTCATCATCGATATTCCGCACAGCGCAACCGGCGCTGCCGTGGAAGCCCAGACCCTTACCATGATCATCGCCGGAATCATCGTGCTCGGCGCGGTGATGACCGCCCTCTTCTTTGCAGTCCGCTTCTTCGCCCAGAAGCCGCTCCACAGCCTGGTTGCCGACGTCGACCGCCTGAGCCAGGGCGAATACGGCGCTGCCGTGAACGGCCAGGAAGGGGCCGATGAACTTGGCCTTGTGGCAAAGGCGCTGGAGGGCTTCCGCCATCGCCTCGCGGAAAGCCGGACCGTTGCAGCCGAAGCCGAACGTCACCGCAACGCCGCCGACGACGAACGCCGCCGCTCCGAGCAGGAGCGCAACGAAACGGCAAGCGTCCAGCAGCACGTGGTTGCGGTTCTGGGCACCGGCCTTTCCGAGCTCTCACGCGGCAATCTGGGTTACCGCATCTCCGACGAGTTCCCCGGTGAATATGCGGGCCTGAAGCGCGACTTCAACGCAGCGCTTGCAAGCCTCGAAGGAACGATCGATGCGGTCAATGCGAGCGTAATCAACATCGGCAACGGCTCCGGCGAGATCGCCGACAGCGCAGCAGACCTTTCGAAGCGCACCGAACAGCAGGCGGCGAGCCTGGAAGAGACCGCCGCAGCGCTCAACGAGCTTACCGAGCAGGTCAACGCCAGCGCCGACAACGCCAATACTGCGGCGACGACGGTCAATCTTGCCTGTCAGGACGCGGAAAAGTCCGGGGAAGTGGTGCAGAAGGCCGTTGCCTCCATGCATGGCATCGCCCAGTCTTCGCAGGAAATCTCGCGGATCATCGGCGTCATCGACGAGATCGCCTTCCAGACGAACCTGCTGGCGCTCAATGCGGGCGTCGAGGCCGCACGCGCCGGCGAAGCCGGCAAGGGTTTTGCCGTCGTGGCCCAGGAAGTCCGCGAACTCGCCCAGCGTTCCGCCAATGCCGCCAAGGAGATCAAGACGCTGATCAACACATCCGGCGCGCAGGTCAAGGACGGTGTCGAGCTCGTCGGCCAGGCCGGCCAGACGCTGCACAAGATCGCCGAACAGGTCATGCAGATCAACGATCTGATCCGCCAGATTTCGGCGTCGGCAAGCGAGCAGGCTTCCGGCCTCAAGGAGATCAACTCGGCCGTCAACCAGATGGACCAGGTGACCCAGCAGAACGCCGCGATGGTCGAAGAAACCACCGCTGCCAGCATGACCCTGAAGAACGAGTCGGAAAACCTCAAATCGCTGGTTTCCCGCTTCTCCGTCTCGGGGGCAATAAACCCGGTCGCCGCCTTGCAGGCCGCCGCCCAGTCGATGCGCTCGCCCGCGCCGCGTCAGGTCGCCCCGGCCTATCAGCCGGCACCCAGGCGCACAGCGGCAGGCGGTGCGGCTGCTGCGGTCACGACGGACGACTGGCAAGAATTCTGAGCCATATCGCCTGCAGAAAACGAAAACAGGCCGCCGGAGCGATCCTGCGGCCTTTTTCATTCAACCGTCGCAACACGATCAAAGGCGGGCGAAGCGCTCGATCAGCAGATCGAAGAACCCGTCGGCATCGACATTGCGCATGACGCGAACGTTCGGCTGGCGACCGGAAACACGCCACCAGTCGACAACCGTCATGCCCATGGTCAGTTCCGACTGCGTTTCGATCTCGACATTGCAGTGACGGCCGGAAAAGAGTTCCGGCTTCAGCAGGTAGGCAATCACCGTCGGATCATGCAGCGGGCCACCATCGGAGCCGTATTTCTCCTCGTCGAAGCGCTCGAAGAACTGCAGCCAGTCCACCATCACCCTTGAGGGGCGGGTGCCTATCGCGGCAATCTTCGCCACGCGCGCCTTCGTCGTCAGCAATTGATGGGTCACGTCGAGCGGCATCATGACCACCGGAATTCCTGCGCCGAGCACGATGGCGGCGGCCTGGGGATCGACATAGATGTTGAATTCTGCGGCAGGTGTGATGTTTCCGCCTTCGAAAAAGCCGCCACCCATCATCACCAGCTCGCGGATGCGCGGTGCGATGTCCGGCGCCTTCTTCAGGGCAAGTCCGACATTGGTCAGCGGACCAAGCGTGCAGAGGGTGACCGTTCCCTCGTCTTCCCGCCGTAGCGTCTCAATGATGAAGTCCACCGCGTGCTGCGGCTCGACCATCATCTTCGGCTCGTCGAGTTCGGCGCCGTCGAGGCCCGTCTTGCCGTGAACATGTTCGGCGGTCACCAGCTTTCGCTCGATCGGATGCTCCGCCCCCTCATAGACGGGAATATCCGTCCGGCCGCACAGTTCGCAGACAATGCGCGCATTCCGACTCGTCAGCCGCAGCGGCACGTTGCCCGCGACCGTCGTAATGCCGAGAACCTCAAGTTCCTCGCCACTTGCGAAGGCGAGCATGAGTGCGGCCGCATCGTCCTGGCCGGGGTCGGTGTCTATGATAATCTTTCTGGGTTCGGTCATGATTGGGTCCTGATTTCCAAGGCCGGCCTGATGCCCGCGCCACTTGCCTTTGTCAAGGGTAAGCCCGCTTGCACGCAGGCTGGGCAGACACCATATAGTTCAGCAAGTATGCGGGCAGACGAGTGCCCGAAGCCGCTGCCCAAGGACCGCGATGAGCCAAACGAAAGCACCTGAACAGCCCCTGCCCGTAGGTTTCGAGACTGTACAGCGATCAGGCTCCCGAAACGGCCGCGCCGGAGACGGCTATCCTCCGTTCAACATCGAACGATTGCTCGTCGACGAGGTGGAGAGGCTGCGCATAACCCTCGCCGTGGCTGGCTTTTCGGAGGACGAACTGGAGATCATCCAGCAAGGTCGGGAACTTCTCATTCGCGGCCGGCATGCGGAGCGTGGCGAGCCCGTCTTCCTTTTCCGCGGCATCGCGGCGCGGCAGTTTCAGCGCATTTTTCTGCTGGCCGAGGGAATGGATGTCGAACGTGCACATCTGCGAAACGGCTTGCTGTCGATCTATCTCTTTCGTCCCGAACCGAAGCATGGAGAAAAGAAAATTAACATTTCCGCTTCACTATAGAATCAACGGCCTGAAACGCCGTAGCTCCCTCATCGGTGGAGGATCGGAATGTTACTGAGAGAAGCGAACGCACGGCTGACCCAAACCGAACTTGCCCATTTGGGTTCCGGAGAGGTCGGTTACATCCGGAAAATGCGTTCGGAAGAAGTGTCCCGCTGCTTCCCGGAAGCTCCCGATATCGATCCCAGCCTCGATCTATGGGCATTGTTCGGCGCCGACGGCACGCCGATTCTATTGACGGATAACCGTTCGAGCACCTTCTACAAGGCTGCGGAAGACGACCTGAAAACGGTCAGCCTGCACTGAAGCGCCGCAATCCGGCAAATCGCTCCAACGTCCAGGATCGACGTATCGCGCTTTGCGAAGATCATTCCGGTTTTCAGATCGATGCGGTAGCGCAACGACACATTCTGTAATCAGATCTTCCGGAAGGTAAGATAGGCCGACGAACGGCCTTCACGCTTGGCCTTCGCCTCGTAGCGCGTGCCGGGCCAGCCGGCAAACGGCGTCACCCAGTCCGTGCGATTGCGCGCCGTCCAGTCAAAACCGCCATGGTCCCGGCAGTGGATCAGCGTCCAGTTGACATAGGTATCGATGTCCGAGGCGAAGCAGAACAGCCCGCCCGGCTTCAGCACACGATAAAATCGATCGAGATTGACCTTGGAAACGAACCGGCGCTTCCAATGCTTCCGTTTTGGCCACGGATCTGGATAAAGCAGGTCGATCTGGTCCAGCGATGCCGCCGGAAGCCAATCCAGCAATTGCGTGGCATCGTTGTCGTAGACACGGATGTTGCGAAGTTCCTTCGTCTCCACTTCGGCCAGCAGCTTTGCCATGGAATTGACGAATGGCTCGACGCCAATGAAGCCCGTCGAAGGGGTCTCTCCGGCCCGGTGCACAAGGTGCTCGCCGCCGCCGAAACCGATCTCCAGACGCAGACGCTCAACGCGCGAAGGGAAAAGGCCCGCCAGATCTTCCGGCGCCGGTGCCTGAAGATCAATGCAGATCTCCGGCAGCAGGTGTGCCATGCGCTCGAGCTGCAGTTCCCGGAGGGGTTTTCCCTTGCGGCGACCGAAGAAAGCCTCGGTCGCCCGGCTGCGTCGTTCAGTTGGCGTCATTCCAGCATCAAGCCTTGATGGCTTCCTTGAGCGGCTTTACCAGATCAAGGCGCTCCCAGGAGAAGGAACCGTCGCGACCCGGCTTGCGGCCGAAGTGACCATAGGCAGCGGTCTTGGCATAGATCGGGCGGTTCAGATCGAGATGACGGCGGATACCGCTCGGCGACAGGTCCATGACCTTGCGGATCGCAGCTTCCACCGCATCTTCCGTCACCTTGCCGGTACCATGCAGGTCCACGTAGATAGACAGCGGCTGGGCAACGCCGATGGCGTAGGAAATCTGGATCGTGCAGCGATCGGCGAGGCCGGCGGCCACCACGTTCTTCGCAAGGTAGCGAGCGGCGTAAGCTGCCGAACGGTCGACCTTGGTGGTGTCCTTGCCCGAAAAGGCGCCGCCGCCATGGGGAGCTGCGCCACCATAGGTGTCGACGATGATCTTGCGACCGGTGAGGCCGGCGTCGCCATCCGGGCCACCGATCACGAACTTGCCGGTCGGGTTGACGTACCACTTGCAATCGTCAGCGATCCTGAGGTCGCCGAGCGCCTCGCGGATATAGGGTTCGACAACCGAACGAACCTTGGTCGAATCCCAGCTTTCGTCGAGATGCTGGGTAGAGAGAACGATCGAGTCGACTTCCGACGGCTTGCCGTCGACATAACGCACGGTCACCTGGCTCTTGGCATCCGGACCGAGCTTGGCAGCGTCACCCTCGCCCTTCTTGCGGGCGGCGGCGAGAAGCTGAAGGATCCTGTGCGAATAATAGATCGGAGCCGGCATGAGATCCGGCGTCTCGCGGCAGGCGTACCCGAACATGATGCCCTGATCGCCGGCACCTTCGCTGTTGCCGTGGTCGGCTGCCTTGTCGACGCCCTGGGCGATATCGGCCGACTGCGCATGCAGGAGAACGTCGATCTTCACCTTTTTCCAATGGAAGCGGTCCTGCTCGTAGCCGATATCCTTGATGGCCTTGCGCGCAGCAGCCTTGAACTTCGCCGGGTTGACCGCGGGATCGCCATAGGCGTCCTTGGCCACGGAGCCGTCCTTGTCCTTCTTCAGCAGGCTTGCCGGCAGCCGCACCTCGCCGGCAATCACCACACGGTTCGTGGTTGCCAGGGTTTCGCATGCGATGCGCACGGTCCAGGGATCGACGCCGGTCTTGGCAGCTTCGCGATAAACCAGGTCCACGATTTCATCGGAAATTCGGTCACAGACTTTGTCCGGATGACCCTCGGACACGGATTCGCTGGTGAAGAGATAATTAGCGCGCATTCGGGATTCCCCTCAAAGAATTAGCCGTGTCCTTGTTAGTCAGTTCGCGGCGGAAAAACAAGCGCACAACGACATAAATATATCTTTATGTGAGCAAGCGCCACCTTGAAGACAGAAAAAAAGCGGCCTCAGGGCCGCTCTCTTTCAACACGACTGAAACCAGGCTCAGTCGGCATCTGCCTCGGCTGCAAGCGCCTTCACCAGATCGACGATCTTGCGACGCACCTTGGGATCGGAAATCTTCACGAATGCACGGTTCAGCTGGAGACCTTCCGAAGAAGAAAGGAAGTCCACCACATAGTTCGAACTCGACGCTTCCGCCATGCCCGAAGCACCGGTCGACTGTTCGCCCGGAGCGTCCTCGAAGAAGAAAGACACGGGAACGTTGAGAATACTGGAAATATTCTGCAGCCGGCTCGCGCCGACACGGTTGGTGCCCTTTTCGTATTTCTGGATCTGCTGAAAGGTGATGCCGAGGCTTTCGCCCAGCTTTTCCTGACTCATGCCCAGCATTGTGCGGCGAAGACGAATCCGGCTGCCGACATGGATGTCAATCGGGTTCGGCTTCTTCTTATTCTCGATCATGTTTTGATCCTGATGATGATTGCATACTAATCATAAACCTTTCGTCCCAGGGAAGCCATAACGAGACGTTGTATTCGCCATCGCCGAACTTTAAGCATACGTAGAGACTTATGACCTTATCCACTATGCAATTTTAGGGGTTTTTGGTCAATTCTTTCCGAAAATAAAACCTGCGCGTGAAATTGCAGCTATCGCAGTGATGGCAAAAAATACATACCAAAAGTTGTGTCTCGTCGACATTCTGTATCGTTCCGGGACAGATTCCACACTTATGGTTGAATCCACGACGCCACGTGAATTCAACGCCAGTCCCGAAAGAATACGGCCGTAGGGGTCGATTAGCGCCGAAATGCCGTTATTGGCGTCCCGAATGAGGGGGAGACCGGTCTCAACGGCGCGAATTCTGGCTTGCAGAAAGTGTTGATAGGGACCGGGGCTGACACCGAACCAGGCGTCATTGGTGATGTTCAACAGGGCTTTCGCCTCGCGGAGATCATCCGTCCATTCGTCCGGAAAGATGATCTCGTAGCAGATCAAGGGATAAAGGCCGATCCCCGAAGGCAGGGTCAGCATCGAGCGCTGGGAAGCCGCCGAGAAGCCGCCCGGCAGGCTGATAACATTGTCGAAGCCCAAGCGGCGCAGGATGTCCTCGTAGGGCACATATTCACCGAAAGGCGTGAGGTGCACCTTGTCCGAGGCCGCCAGCATCTGCCCCTTGTCGTCGATCAGATAGACGGAATTGTAATAACGCGGCGCAAGACCGGCTCCACGGTCCTCGGACCGGACGGCGCCGGTAATCAGCACCTGTCCGTCCTGGAGCAGGTCGCCAATGCGTGCCAGAGCATCCGGGTTTTCGGTCAGGATGAAGGGCACGGAGGTTTCCGGCCAGACGATGATATCCGGCCTGGGCTTTCCAGGCGCTGACGGCTGGGCCGAAAGCGCCAGATGCTCGTTGAATATCTCGACCCGTTCGACGTTTTCGATCTTCCGCGCCTGATCGACGACCGGCTGCACCAGACGAATATTCAGGCTGGCGGTGTCCGGGCGGTTCTCCACCGGCAGGGACAGGCGCCAGGCTCCGTATCCGAGATGGGCCGCCAGCAGCAAGGCAGCGACCGCCAGTCCCGGCACCATGCCCTTGCGCGTGCCGATCAGCGCCGGTGCGGAAAAGGCGAAAACGGCAAGTGTCGTCACGCCGAGCACACCGATCACATGAGCCGACTGCATCATCAGCGGGATCGGCATCGCTCCATAGCCGATGGCATTCCAAGGGAACCCCGTTGCCACGAAACCGCGCAACCACTCGGCAAGACCGAAGCCCACGGCAAGCGCGGCAAGGCGCCCCCAGCCGTCCGACCAGAGAAGCCGGGCGACCAGCGTCGCCAGACCATAGAAGATTGCGAGCACGGCCGGCAGACCGACGATGGCGAGCGGCAGCGCCCAAGCGAACTCGTCGGCCTCCACTAGCAGGGCGTTTCCAAGCCACCACAGTCCGGCGACGAAATAGCCGAAGCCGAATAACCAGCCGGTCAGAAAAGCGGAGCGCAGGCCGAACGAGTGCCTTCGGTCGGGATTTCCGGTCACCCCGTCAAGCAACCAGACCAGCAAGGTAAATGAAACGAAGAGGGCAGCGAAGAACCCTATGGGCGGCAAAGCCAGGGCGCCGATCGCGCCTGCGACGATTGCCAAAAGGGCACGCCTGACGCCCCAGAGCAGCATGATCCTGCCCGCCAGCCTCTCCATGCTTTCTCCCTCGCCTCGCGCCGTGCGAATCACGGCGCGGGCAGTCTCCCAAAATTCGCGGGAGTTGTCCCGTCGTTTGAGGACGGGAGCGTCAGGATGCGACGCTGGTGTCCGTCGGCGAACCTTCCGCGCCGGGTGACGCGTTCGCCGACTTCGATCCGCCAGTCACGGCTGCGGCGGTTTCCGTCTCCGCCTTGGCGCGGCGGCGTACCTGGGGCCGTTTGCGAGTGATGCGTATCCGCTTGATACGGCGCGGATCGGCGTCGAGAATCAGGAATTCAAAACCCGGAAGGGCCTGCACGACCTCTCCGCGCACGGGAATCCGACCAAGGGCGGAGAAAATCAGCCCACCCAGCGTGTCGACTTCGTCGATCTGATCGCGCACGTCGAAATCGGGGCCGATCGCTTCCGCGATCTCCTCAAGCTCCACGCGCGCATCGGCGACGAACACGTCGTCGGACGTGCGCGTGAACATGGCCTCGTCGTTATCGTGCTCGTCATCGATGTCTCCGACGACCATCTCGACGATGTCCTCGTGGGAAACGAGGCCGTCCGTGCCGCCATATTCATCGATCACCAGGGCGATCTGCGTGCGCGCCGCCTGCATCCGGCTGAGGAGGTCGGAAGCGAGCATGGATGGCGGTACAAACAGGATCGACCGCACGATCCCGGCTTCCGCGACTGTCTTGGAAAGATCAACGCGGCCGAGGTCGAAATCGGCCTTGGCACCACGAGCAGGTTTATCGGCCTTTCCCGTCGCCTCGGAACCGGGCTCACTCGATCCGTTGCCGTTGCGCCGCTTGTTACGGGCCTGTTTCGTCACATAGGAGAGAAGGTCGCGGATATGCACCATGCCGCGCGGGTCATCGAGCGTTTCACTGTAGACCGGCATGCGCGAGCGACCGGAGACCTCGAAGATGGTCATCAATTCGCCGATGCTGACATTCTGGTCCACGGCCTCAATATCGGCACGCGGCACCATGATGTCCTCGACCCGGACCTCCCGGAAGCGAAGTATGTTGTTCAGCATCGCCCGTTCGTCGGGGGTGAACACTTCGCTGGTGACGGCGTCTTCCTTCAACGCATCCGTCAGGTCTTCACGCAGGCTCGATGCCTGGCTCGGCCTGAGGATGCGTACGGCACGCGCCCAAATCGAGTTGCGTTGTCGGCCGGGCGTCTCCGGCCGCGAAGGACTACTGCCTTCGTCCGAAGAGGAACCCTCCGACCCTTCATCGGCCTCTGCGGCCACTTTCGTCGAAAAATCGTTCATTGGTCCTGACTATCAAAGCGGGTCCTGCCCCGCATAGGGATCAGATAAGCCAAGTGAGGCCAAAATGCGAGTCTCCAGAGACTCCATTCTTTCCGCCTCCTGCTCTTCCATGTGGTCATAACCGAAAAGATGCAGGAATCCGTGCACCATGAGATGCGTCAGATGCTCCTCGAAGCTCTTGCCGAGATCGACTGCCTCCCGCGCCACAGTTTCCCGCGCTATGATGATATCACCCAGCATGGGACCGGGCTTGCCGCCCGGTACCAGCGGAAAGGCCGGAAAGGAAAGTACGTTGGTCGGCTTGTCCTGGCTACGCCACTCTGCATTGATGTCCCGGATCGTCTCGTCGTCGCAGAAGACAAGCGACACCTCCACCGGCATGGCGGGGAAGGGTTGCTTCTCCTCGTCGCGGAGGAAATCCGCTGCCGTGCCGAGCACTCGAGAGGCCATGGCCTCCAGCACGTCTTCCGTCGGCCAACCTTCCGTTTCGATCGATATCTGTATGTCCAGCAACTGCATCAGGTGTCGTTTCGACCTTAAAGGTCGATCTTTTCGCTTTCTTCGTGCACCGCATACTGGGCATCATAGGCCTTAACGATACGTCCGACCAGCGGATGTCGCACCACATCGACATCCTTGAACCGCACGACGGAGACGCCTTCGACACCCTTCAGGATCTGCAGGGCCTCGACCAGACCGGAGGTCACGCCCCGCGGCAGGTCCACTTGGCTCGGGTCGCCGGTCACGATCATGCGGGCGTTCTCGCCGAGACGGGTCAGGAACATCTTCATCTGCATCGAGGTGGTGTTTTGGGCCTCGTCGAGGATGACCGCGGCGTTGGAAAGCGTGCGGCCGCGCATGAAGGCGAGAGGCGCGATTTCGATGACGCCGGCGGTAATCGCCCGCTCGACCTTATCGCCCGGGATCATGTCGTAAAGCGCATCGTAGAGGGGCCGCAGATAGGGATCGACCTTTTCCTTCATATCGCCCGGCAGGAAGCCCAGGCGCTCGCCGGCCTCGACGGCCGGGCGCGACAGCACGATCCGATCGACCAGGCCGCGCTCCAGCAACTGGGCGGCATGTGCCACAGCCAGATAGGTCTTGCCGGTACCGGCCGGGCCGACGCCAAACACCAGTTCGGAACGCTCCAACGCCCGCATGTAGGCATCCTGGGTCGGAGTACGCGCTGCAATCGTCTTCTTGCGCGTGGAGATCTGCGCCATCGTCAGTTTGGCCTTGCGCTCCATCGTCGGCAGCGTCAGTTGATCGTCGGCGGCAACCGCCATACGGATGGCTCCTTCCACATCGGAAATTTCCACCGTGCCGCCGCTCTGAAGCCGGGCATAGAGGAAATCGAGAGCCCTGCGCGCCTGATTGGTGGCGACCAAATCACCGGAAATGGATACGGAATTGCCCCGCGCTCGCGCGTCGACCTGGAGGCGCTGCTCCAGCAATTTGAGGTGCTGATCGAATTGCCCGAACAGTTCGCTGGCAAAGCGATTGTTCTCGAACGTCAAGATGAAGTGATTGGCGTCGGTCGCAGCGGTGCGGGTGTTGCGCGAAGGTGAAGAAATCACTTCTTGTGCGTTCAAGCGATAAGGCTCCTGCTCGATCAGGTATCAGGCCCTCACTCTAACTCTCTGCCACCTCGGCAAACAAGCTGTTTGGGCCGGCTGCGGTGATTCGTACCTTTATAATGTCACCGATTTGCGATGACTTTGCATCAACATTCACAGACTGCAGCCATGGAGAGCGTCCGATCAGCTGTCCCGGCATCCGTCCCGGCTTCTCCAAAAGTAGGTCGATTGTCTCGCCAATCAAGGAGCGGGCGAATTCCTGCTGCTGCCGGAGCAGCAAATCCTGCAGTCGCGCAAGCCTTTCGGTCTTCACATCCTCCGGTACCTGATCGGGGAGATCGGCTCCGGGGGTTCCCGGACGGGTCGAATACTTGAACGAATAAGCCTGTGCATAACCGACCTTGCGGACGAGTTCGAGCGTCGCTTCGAAGTCTTCTTCCGTCTCGCCGGGGAAGCCGACGATGAAATCACCTGAAAGGGCGATGTCCGGACGGGCCGCGCGAATGCGCTCGATCAGGGCAAGATATTCGGCGGCCTTATGACGGCGGTTCATCGCCTTCAGGATACGGTCCGATCCCGACTGAACTGGCAAATGCAGATAAGGCATCAGCATCCTGAGATCGCGGTGCGCCTCGATCAGCCGGTCGTCCATGTCGCGGGGATGGCTGGTGGTATAGCGCAGGCGGGCCAGTCCCGGAATCTCCGCCAGCCGGTAAAGGAGATCGCCAAGGCCCAACTCCCGCCCCGCGGCATCGACGCCATGCCAAGCGTTGACGTTCTGGCCGAGCAAAGTGAGTTCCCGCACGCCGGTGGCAACGAGCTTTTCCGCTTCTCCAACGATCTGTGCGAGCGGCCGAGAAACCTCAGAGCCACGCGTATAGGGAACGACGCAGAAGGTGCAAAACTTATCGCAGCCTTCCTGCACAGTCAGGAACGCGGTGACGTTGCGCGGGCCGGTCTTTGCCTTCTTCGGATCGGGAAGGTGCTCGAACTTGTCTTCCAGCGCATATTCCGTATCGACCACGCGCTCGCCCGTGCGGGCGCGCTTCAGAGCCTGTGGCAGGCGATGATAGGTCTGCGGGCCGATCACCACGTCGACAGCAGGTTCACGTCGGGAGATTTCCTCGCCTTCGGCCTGAGCAACGCAACCGGCTACGCCGATCATGAACTCGCGGCCTTCGGCGGCGCGTGCCTTCTTGGTCTCGCGCAGACGGCCGAGCGCGGAATAAACCTTTTCAGCAGCTTTTTCTCGGATGTGGCAGGTGTTGAGCAGGACGAGATCCGCCTCTTCCATTTCCTCCGTCGCGACATAGCCTTCGGCGGCCAGCGCATCGGTCATGCGGCCGGAGTCGTAGACGTTCATCTGGCAACCATAGGTCTTGATGAAGACCTTGCGCGATGCTGCGGCTGCGCCGGCTTCCGGAAGGTCGGAAACGGCGGAAATGGCGATATCCTGGGTCATGCCGGCTATTTAGTGGTTTTTGTGCGTCGATAAAACCGAAAAATCACGCATCGTGCCGCGGCCGTCCGCGCAGGCGGGCAAGCAGCATCCTGCGCATGCGGCTTTCGACGAAGGCGGCGAGATGCTTGCGGTTGCTGCCATCGCGGTAATCATATGTCTCGCCGAAGCTGACGTCCACATCGAGGGCACCGGCTTTCAACACGCCCATGAGATGGGGCAGAAGCGTCACATCGCCCGGCCATCCGGCGATAGGGCGATGGTAGCGCCCCATGGGCAGGCCCTGCACGCGGGTATAGGCAATCGCCACCGGCTGCACATGCACGACGCCTTCGGGAGCAAGCGGCAGCGCAACTGCCGCCGCTCCGAAGAGCGATGTCTTCACCTCCAGGACGCGGTTTCCGTCAGATGTGGTTCCTTCCGGGAAGAGCACGACGATCTCGCCATCCGCCATGCGGGAGGCAATCTCGTTCACCTGGTCGCCGGTGCGGCGCCGCTCCTCGCGAACCACGAATATGCTCTTCTGCAGCTTGGCCAGGGTTCCGAAGACCGGCCAGGACGCCACTTCGGTCTTGGCGATGAAGACGACATCGGCCAATGCGCCCAGGACGAGGATGTCCTTCCACGAGGCATGATTGGCGGCGAGCATCAAAGGACGTCGGCGGTCGATCGCGCCGTGGACATGAATACGGATGCCAAGCATGCGGCAGGCAATGCGATGCCAGAGCCGCGGAAGCCGCCGTCGCAGCCTCCAGTCGAAGGCAAGGGCCAGGACCTGGACAGGAGCCAGAACGAGCGTCACGATCGCCAGAATGGTCATGGTGACGACAATGCGCAACCAGTCGATCAAGCCGCAGCCTCCGGGCGGGAGTTCATCGCTCAGCCTTCGTCCTTGGCGATCGGCACACCATAGAGCTCAAGGCGATGGCCGACGAGCTTGAAGCCATGTTCACGGGCGATGCGCTCCTGCAATGCCTCGATTTCCGGTGAGTGGAACTCGATGACATCGCCATTCTTCAGGTCGATCAGATGATCGTGATGCTCCTCGGGAACCGTTTCGTACCGCGAGCGGCCATCGCGAAAATCGTGACGTTCGATGATGCCGGCATCCTCGAACAGCTTCACCGTGCGGTAGACGGTAGAAATGGAAATGCGGCCGTCGACCTTCACCGAACGCCGGTAAAGTTCCTCGACATCGGGATGATCCGCCGATTCTTCCAATATGCGCGCGATAACGCGGCGCTGTTCGGTCATGCGCATGCCCCGTTCGGCACACAACGCTTCCAGCGATTTCGGAGTGTCGTTCATGGCCCCGGGTTCTCTTCGCACAAGGGTAACGATCGAACGGAACTAGCGAAGATCGCGGCGCATGACAAGCGCCGACGACCGCCGACCATTTTCATCGGCATAATATGCCGGCCGTTCGCCTGCCCTTTCAAAGCCGAGCTTTCGGTAAAGGCCGAGAGCGGGCGCATTGCCATCATCAACCTCGAGGAACATGGTTTCCCCGCCGCGACTTCTCGCCTCGCGCATCGCTGCCTGCATCAGCCGCCAGCCCAGGCCGAACCGGGCGGTCTTTTCATTGACGGCAATCGTCAGGATCTCGGCCTCGCCGGCAACCTCTCGGGCCAGCACGAATCCGGCCAGCGGGGCCTTGAAGATCAGCGTATTGGTTTGCCACATGACAAAACCGAAGGAACTCGGCTGCAGCAGCAGGCTCAGAAATTCACCGTCGTTCCACGGCCGGGCAAACCGCTGGGCATGGAGACCGGCGACCTCGGCGCAATGCTCCGCGGTCATAGGTACGATCTCGAACTCAGGCGGACGGTAGAAATAGGTATCGCGCATTGATCTGATGCCCTGGGATTTCATGTTCTGGCAACCGCAAAGCCGGCCTGCGGCTTGGCATCGGGGCCACGCAGATAAAGGGGTTTCGGCGATGTCGTCGCTTCGGTTTCAGCCCCGAGACGGGCGACGATTTCGATCGGAAAATGATCCGGCGACGTTGGTGCTGCGGGATCGTGTGCCAGAGCTTCCGCCGAACCGACGACATGATAGGCCCCACCTCGCGCAAGGGCCAGGAAGGTGTTGAGGCTTTCGATACGTGCCTTGTCGAGCGGATCGCCTGCAATCGAGAATGCCTGGAGATAGATCTCGTCGCGCTTGGCATCCATCGCCGCCAGCACGGGTTTGCTCGTCTCGCCGCTTGCGCCGGCGATAACGGCGAGCGTCGAGACGCCGACGGCCTCGACACCCAAGGCCAAGGCAAGGCCCCGAGCGGTCGCCACGCCCACCCGGATACCGGTGAACGACCCGGGACCGATCGTGACTGCGATACGGTCGATCTCATCGAGAGAAAGCGAGGCCTGGGCGAGCGCCTCATCGATCATGCGCATCAGATGCTCCGCATGGCCCCGACCGAGTGTTTCGGTCGCAGTCCCCAGGATCTCGCCCTTACTGCTGTCATAGATCGCGGCGGAACAATCGACGCCCGCCGTATCGATCGCCAGAACGATCATCTCCTCCCCCTGCCGGCCCGTATCAGACCGCCTCGACTTCCTGCACTTCCGGCACGAAGTGCCGCAGCAGGTTCTGCACGCCATGCTTCAGCGTGGCAGTCGAGGATGGGCAGCCTGAGCAGGCGCCCTTCATGTTCAGATAGACCTTGCCGTTCTTGAAACCGCGGAAGGTGATGTCGCCGCCGTCCTGGGCAACGGCAGGACGGACGCGCGTTTCAAGCAGTTCCTTGATCGTCGCGACGATGGTCTCATCGCCCGCGTCGAAGAATTCGCCATCCGCATCGGTTTCGTCGGGCGCGGCGACCGAGCCCATAACCTTGGCGCCGCTCATGAAGTGCTCCATGATCGTACCGAGTATGGCGGGCTTCAGATGTTGCCATTCCGGGCCATCCTTGGTGACGGTCACGAAATCGTAGCCGAAGAAGACACCGGTCACACCGGGAATATCGAACAGCCGAGCGGCGAGCGGGGAAACCGCGGCGCTGTCGACATCGCGAAACTCGGCGGTACCGCTTTCCATCACCACCTTGCCGGGCAGGAACTTCAGGGTCGCCGGGTTCGGCGTGGCTTCCGTCTGGATGAACATTTGAACCTCCGGGCGACGTTTTACGCATCGCCGATAAAATTAGAATTCTTCAAAAGAAGATAGGCCCGATGGGAGGCCGCTTCAAGTGAGATTTGACGATTGCCATCTTCCCTAGCAGAGGGCGTCGATTTCCTCGTCCGTCAGTGAATCCGGCAGGACAGTCACCGGAATCGGAAATGCCGCGCCGCGACCTGCGATCATCGAAACCAGCGGTCCCGGCCCCTCCTTGGTCGAACCGGCCGCCAGAACGAGAATCGCGATATCGCGGTCCTCCTCGATAAGCGCGTTGATTTGCGCTGCCGCACTGCCTTCACGGATAACGATCTCGGGCTCGATGCCGATCGTCTCGCGCACGGTCTGGGCGGCCTTCGCCATCACGGCCTCCGCCTCCTCGCGCGCCTCGGCCCTCATGATCTCCTCGACACCAAGCCATTGCTGGAAGTCACCTTCCGGAATGACGTAGATCAGCACGAGGCCGCCGTTGGAGTTCTTGGCGCGGCGACCGGCATAGTGCACGGCGCGCGAGCATTCCGGCGTATTGTCGATCACCGCCATGAACTTGCGGCGGTGACCCTCAAGGCGTGAAAGCCGTGTTGAAACCATTCAGGACCCCGCCGCCGGATCAGTTTATCTTCCACCCTGTCCGCGGCCGGCTCCGGTCGAACGGCCGCGTGACTCGTCGGGACTTTACTTCACGAAGCCGATAATGTCGCGGACTTCGTTCATGGTTTTCTCGGCCCGCGCCCGCGCCCGTTCGCCACCGTCGCGCAGGATGCTGTCGATGTGGGCGGGATCGGCCATCAGCCTGCGCATCTCGGCGCTGATCGGCGACAACACCTCCACCGCAAGATCCACCAGCGCCGGCTTGAAAACCGAGAACTGCTGACCGCCGAAATCCTTCAGCACGTCCTCCTTGGACTTGTCGGCAAGCGCTGCAAAAATACCGACCAGGTTGTCGGCTTCCGGACGACCCTTCAGCCCCTCCGTTTCGCTCGGAAGCGCGTCCGGATCGGTCTTCGCCTTGCGGATCTTCTTGGAGATCGCCTCGGCATCGTCCATCAGGTTGATGCGGGAGAGGTCGGACGGGTCCGACTTCGACATCTTCTTGGTGCCGTCCTTCAGGCTCATGACACGCGGCGCCGGGCCATCGATCAGCGGCTCCACCATCGGGAAATAGGCATGAACGGGTTCGTCGCCGACCGTGATGTCGATGCCCTGGCCGGCCCGGCGGATATGGTCCATGAAGTCAAGGTTGAACTTCATCGCGATATCGCGGGTCAATTCGAGGTGCTGCTTCTGGTCCTCGCCCACCGGAACGTGGGTGGCACGGTAGACAAGGATGTCGGCCGCCATCAGGCTCGGATAGGCATAAAGACCGAGCGAGGCCTGCTCACGGTCCTTGCCGGCCTTGTCCTTGAACTGCGTCATGCGGTTCATCCAGCCGATGCGAGCAACGCAATTGAAGATCCAGGCAAGTTCCGCATGCTGCGGCACGGCCGACTGATTGAAGACGATATGGCTCTTCGGGTCGATGCCGCTCGCCAGGAAGGCGGCGGTGATCGAACGGATCTGGCCCGGCATGTCTTCGTGAACGAGCTGCGCAGTCAATGCGTGCAGGTCGACGACGCAATAGATGCAGTCGTTGTTTTCCTGAAGGGCTACGAATTTCCTGATAGCGCCGAGATAGTTGCCGAGATGAAGGTTGCCGGTCGGCTGAACGCCGGAGAAAACCAGCGGCTTGAACTCACCCATGATTGTCCTCAACAGGCTGGTGGAGGGCCCGATCTGTCGATCGAAATACGTTGGGCTTATGCACCGCCGCGAACCGGCAATCAAGGGGCTCGTTGGATGGCGATCAGCCGGCGTGTTCTATGAGATCCCAGTGGTTTCCGTAGAGATCCCGGAAAACGGCGACGGTGCCGTAAGGTTCATGACGCGGCGCCTCGAGGAAAGTCACGCCGGCGGCACAAAAGGACGCATGATCCCGGACGAAATCGTCAGTCTTCAGGAAGAAGCCGACGCGACCGCCCGTCTGGTTACCGATGGCGGCAAACTGTGCATCCCCATCGGCCTTCGCCAGCAACAGGGCAGCGCCTTCGCCGCCTGCCGGCCTCACCACCACCCATCGCTTGGCGCCGGGCAGGTCCTTGTCCTCCAGGCATTCGAAACCGAGACATCCGCAATAAAACGCCTTGGCGCGGTCATAGTCATCAACGACGATAGTGACGAGAAAGAGCGATTGGCCAGACATGGAAAACTCCGGAACGGGAGGCCGAACCATGCCGCACGGATGGTGCTCCATCAACTCGAAAGACACGCATTCCGGCAAGCATTTGACATAACTTGACACAAGAAATAGCTAATCCTAATTCGTGGTATTGTGTTCCACATTTTTTCCATATTCCGAAATGAAATTGCCACCTCCGAAATCGGCTCCGACTACGGACGCCATTTTTCAGGGGGATGCCATGCGCACGGTCATTCGCGTCATGCTTGCCTGCCTCATGACACTCACGACGCAAGTCGACGTCAATGCCGGGGAGACCCGGAAAAACCGGACCACCACATTGAAACACGATTACACGGCCGCCTATACGCTGCAACGGATCAGCGTTCGGGCCAGTTGCTTTCCAAAAAGCCTGCGGGTGATCCTTGCCCATATCGCCCGACAGACCGGACGGCGGCTTATCATCACGTCGGGACATCGGCCCCGTTCCGGCCGCTCACAACACCGGCATTGCCACGCTGCGGATTTCCGGATTCCCGGCGTTTCGGAAAAGAGAATTCTCCTGGCGGCCGCGAGCGCGCCCGGTATCGGCGGGATCGGTCGATACTGCAACGGCCTGGTGCATGTCGACATAGGGCCCAAGCGCCGCTGGGCCCATTGCGGCAGGGGCGGTGGCAAGGGCAGCCTCGCCAACCTGAAGCCTCGAACGAAATCGTGATTCAAGCCTCTGGCGTGGCCGCGCTCGGCTTTCGCTTGAGGTTCCGACGCAGCATGCCGAGATTGGCTCCGCCGATGGCGAAAGCGACGCCGAAATAAACCGCCATGGCAACAGCAATCAGTCCGGCGAGAGCGGTAACTTGCGTCAGAAGCGGCGACTGCGGCGTCAGCCAGCCGGACCACAGGTCCGAAAGATAGACCAGCACAACGGCCATCAAAGCCGCTGCAGCCAGAAGCCTCAGCGTGCGCCCGACCAGCGGCCATTCCCATTCGAGATGGCCGCGCCGATAAAGTGTTGCGCCCAGCAGCAGCGTATTCGTCCAGCCGGCAGCGGCTTCGGCGACAGCGATGCCGCGTTCGGCGATCAGCGGGAAGAGGCTGACGGCAAGAGCCGTGTTGATGACCACAGAAATGCCGGTGAACCGCATCGGCGTGCGCGTATCCTCACGCGCATAGAAGCCCGGCTGCAGCGCCTTGATGAGCACGAAGCCCGGCAGGCCGAGGCCATAGATGGCAAGGATACCGGCAACGACCGCGGTGTTCTGCTCCGAGAACGCACCACGTTCATAGAGTACCCGGATGATCTCGTCGGAGAGCACCCAAAGGGCGGCAGCCGCCGGCAAGGTGAGGAACAGCACGAACTCGATGGATCGGTTCTGGGTATTGGCGGCTTCCTTCATAAAGCCGGCCTTCAACGCGCGTGCAAGTTCCGGCAGGAGAACGACGCCAACGGCAACCCCGACGACACCGAGCGGCAATTGGTAGATGCGATCGGCATATTGCAGCGCTGCGATGGCGCCTTCCTTGCCCGATGCGATCGCCTGCCCGATTATCTGGTTGATCTGGGTGATCCCGCCCGTAACGGCTGCGGGAATTGCCAACACCAGCAGCCGCTTCACATTAGGGGTAACGCGCGGGAACTTGAAGGCGATGTTCATGCCGGCGTGGCGAACCCCGGCATAAACCACGGCGAGTTGGAGAATGCCGGCGCCGAGCACGGACCACGAGAGATACCAGGCCGTCGCCTCCGGATCTGAGCCGGTATAAAGCGCCCAGAACAACGCGCCGATCATCATGACGTTGAGGAAGACGGGGGCGATCGCGGCGGCGAAGAAATGATGCAGCGAGTTCAGCATGCCGCTCAGCATCGCCGTCAGAGACATGCACATCAGGTAAGGAAACATCACCGCCGCGAGGCGCACGGTGAGCGAGAACTTGGCGTCGTCGCCGACGAAGCCCGGCGCGATGATCCACGACACCAGAAACGGCATGGCGAGTTCCATGACGATGGTTATCAGCATCAGCACGGAAAAAAGGACGCCGAAGACCTCTTCGGAGAAACGCTTGGCGCCGTCGACGCCATTCGCCTCGATCTCCTTTGCGAAGAGCGGCACGAATGCGGCGTTGAAGGCCCCTTCGGCAAAAAGCCGGCGAAACAGGTTCGGAAAGCGGAAGGCGGCGTAAAAGACGTCCGCCATCGGTCCCGTGCCGAGGGCTGCCGCCATCAACGTCTCGCGGGCAAAGCCGAAGACGCGGCTACCGAGCGTCGCACCGCCGACGGTCATGAATTTCTTGACGAGGCTCATCTCAGGCCCGGGCTTTCTTCGGCAATGCCTGCGGCTGCGCAAGCGACGCGCCGGCAGCAGGAGCCGCGCTGCGGTCGCGCGGCTCGTCATTCTGTTCCGCCATGACGGATTTGAGGCGCGTGGCTATGCTCGCCTGACGGTTCTCGCTCGTAACCTTCTGACCGACCAGATCGGTGACATAAAAGGTATCGATGACCTTTTCGCCAAATGTTGTGATGCGCGCCGAGTGAATGTCGAGCGAAAGGTCCGCCAGAACGGCCGTGATCTCGGCCAGAAGACCGATACGGTCGAGGCACTCGACCTCGACGACAGTGAACTTGTTGGACAGGCTGTTGGAAATGGTAACGTCGGGCTGAACGGGGAAGGTCTTGTTCTTCTTCTTGCCCTTGCTGCGGGTGGCGATCACTTCCGGCAGGCGTTTCTTGCCCGACAGAACGTCCTCGATCATCTTTCCGATGGTCGCGGCGCGGCGCATCTCGTCCTCATCGATCGGAAACTCGCGGTTGACCATGATGGTATCGAGCGCGCGCCCGTCGGAGGTCGTGAAGATCTGTGCATCGGCGATGTTGGCGCCAGCTGCGGCGCAAGCGCCCGCAATGACCGACAACAGACGCGGATGGTCGGGGGCCAGCACGGTGATCTCGGTGATGGCGTGGAAGGAGTCCGTGCGCACCATGGTTGCAAGCGCCTGCCCAGCCTTGTCGGCCTGACGAATGAAGTGCGCGTGGCGCACCTGGTCCTCCAGGGCAACCGACAGGAGATAGGGCTCGTAGTGCAGCTTGGTATAGCGCTTCTGATCCTTCTGGCTCCACCCGCCGAGCGCATGGGCAAGCTGTTCCGCCGCATGGCGGGCGCGTTCCTTGCGCGGCACCTGGGAGAAGCCGCCAGACAACAGCAATTCCGTTTCGTAGTAGAGCGTGCGCAAAAGCTGGCCCTTCCAGCCGTTCCAGACACCGGGGCCGACAGCACGGATATCGCACACGGTCAAAACCAGCATCATGTTCAACCGATCAAGCGACTGGATCTTCTCGGCGAAGTCGGTGATCGTCTTGCGGTCGTGCAGGTCGCGGGTCTGCGCCACCATCGACATCAGGAGATGCTGTTCGATGAGCCAGGCGACAAGCTCCGTCTGCTTGGGGTTCAGGCCGAAGCGCGGGCAGAGCTTGCGTGCAACCCTTGCGCCGGCAATCGAATGATCCTCCTGCCGCCCCTTGGCAACGTCGTGGAGCAGCACCGCGACATAGAGCGCCTGTCGTTCCTCGATAGCGGGCATTACCTTGGCGGCCAGAGGATGAAGCTCCTCGGCCTTGCCCTTATCGATCTCTGACAGAACTTCCACCGTGCGGATCAGGTGTTCATCGACGGTATAGTGATGATACATGTTGAACTGCATCATCGAGACGATCTTGCCGAATTCGGGAATGAAGCGGCCGAGCACGCCCGCCTCGTTCATGCGCCGCAGGATGAAGCCCGGATCGCGGCGTGACGTCAGGACGTCGAGGAAAAGACGGTTGGCCTCCTCGTTCTCGCGGAACTCATGATCGATCAGCGACAGCGAGCGCGTGACGGCTTTCAGCGCATCCGGATGAAACTCCAGGCCGTTGAGATCGGCCACGTGGAAAAGCCGCATGATCGCAATCGGGTCGCGCTTGAAGACGTCAGGCCGGGCGAGCGCGATCCGGCCGCGGTCATCGAGGAAATCGACCGTTCCGGCGATCTTGCGCGGCCGGTTGGCAAAGCGGCCGATTGCGGCGGTAATGCCCGGCGCGGCCTTGGCCTGCTGTTCCTCGAGCGTCGCGGCGAAGATGCGGGTGAGATCCCCGACATCCTTGGCGATCAGAAAGTAATGCTTCATGAAGCGCTCGACGGCCGAGAGGCCCGGACGAGCCTGATAGCCGAGGTTGCGGGCAATCTCGGGCTGGATGTCGAAATAAAGCCGCTCCTCCGGCTTGCCGGTCAGGTAGTGCATATGGCAGCGCACCGCCCAGAGGAAATCATCCGCCTTCTGGAAGAGGTGCCATTCCTGCCGCGACAGCACGCCGAGGCGCACCAGGTCGCCGGAATCACGGACGTGATACTTGTACTTGGCGATCCAGAAAAGGGTCTGAAGGTCGCGCAGGCCGCCCTTGCCTTCCTTCACATTGGGTTCGACGAGATAGCGGCTGTCTCCGGCCTTGCGGTGACGTTCATCGCGCTCGGCAAGCTTCGCGGCGATGAATTCCGGCGCCGTATTGTTTGTTACTTCCTGGTCGAAACGGCGATGCAGTTCGCTGACCAGATCCTCCTTGCCGCAGACGAAGCGCGTTTCGAGGATCGCGGTGCGGATCGTCATGTCGCCCTTCGAAAGCCGGATGCATTCGTCGATGCTGCGCGTCGCGTGACCGACCTTGAAGCCCATGTCCCACAGCAGATAGAGCATGAACTCGACCGCCTTGTGCATGGTATCGGAAAGCTTCTGGGGCATCAGGAAGAGCAGGTCGATATCGGAGCCTGGCGCGAGCGTGCCACGTCCATAACCGCCGACCGCAGAAACCGCGATCCCATCGGCGCTGCCAGGATAGACATGGGTTATGGCGATCTCGAAGATCACCGCAACGAGCTGATCCTGGATGTCGGAAATGCGCCGGGCGCAGTTCAGTCCGCTTCCGTCCTTGAATAGGAGTTCACGCGCCTTCTCGCGACCGTCACTGCTCGCCTTGCGCAAAACGGGAAGCAAGGCGGCGCGCGTTTCCAGGAGATTTCCGGCGTGGGTTCGGGCGATGGTGTCGCACTCAGCCTTGAGTGCGGCGATATCGATCAGATCCGCATGTTCGTATTCGGTCTTGGCCATTATTGCTGCAGGCTTTCGTGGCTTGCCGGCTTTTTCAAGGCGGCGACGGATGGCGCTATAGCGCCTTTGCGGCGCACCGGACAAGCATATTAGCGTTCAAGGCTTGCCAAGTTGTTTCTTGAGATCGTAAAGCGCCTCGAGCGCCTGACGCGGTGTCATGTCGTCGAGATCGAGGGCCTTCAACGCCTCCTCCACCTTGGACGGGCCTGCCTTCGATGCCTCTTCGCGGCGTACCGCCACCTGAAACAGCGGCAGATCGTCGATGAGCGAACTTGCCGGGTTCTTGCGGTCGGCGTCTTCCAGCCGGCTCAGCACATCGCGGGCGCGGGAGACAACGGATGCCGGCAGGCCCGCAAGGCGCGCAACCTGAATGCCGTAGGATCGGTCGGCGGCGCCCGGACCGACCTCATGCAGGAAGATCACGTCGCCGTCCCATTCCTTGACCCGCATGGTGACGTTGGAAAGCCTGAGCAGCTTTTCCGACAGCACCGTCAACTCATGGAAATGGGTGGCGAAAAGCGCCCGGCAGCGGTTTACCTCATGCAGGTGTTCAACGGCCGCCCAGGCAATCGACAGGCCGTCGAAGGTCGCCGTGCCTCGGCCGATCTCATCAAGGATGACCAGCGACCGGTCGGTGGCCTGATTGAGGATCGCCGCCGTCTCGACCATCTCGACCATGAAGGTCGAACGGCCGCGCGCGAGGTCGTCGGATGCACCGACACGGGAAAACAGCCGGTCGACGACGCCGATATGGGCCGAGCCAGCCGGCACGAAGGAGCCCATCTGTGCCATGATGGCGATCAGCGCGTTCTGGCGCAGGAAAGTCGACTTACCACCCATGTTCGGGCCGGTCAGCAGCCAGATCGCCCCGGTATCGTCAGATCCATCCGGGGACAGGTTGCAGTCGTTGGCTATGAAGGGGCTTGCCGCCTGCCGGCGCAGCGCCTGTTCGACCACCGGATGCCGGCCGGCGACGATTGCGAACATGCGGCTGTCGTCGACCAGCGGACGGCAATAGCCCTGCTCCTCGGCGAGCGTCGCAAGACCTGCCGCGACATCGATGACTGCAAGCGCACGGGCCGCCGCCTTGATCGGCTCGGCCGCGGCGACGACAGCCGCCAGCATACGATCGAAGGCTTCGAGTTCAATAGCGAGCGCCTGACCCGCGGCATTGGCGATACGGCTTTCGAGATCGGCAAGCTCGGTCGTGGTGAAGCGCATGGCGCTCGCCATCGTCTGGCGATGGATGAAGCGGGCCTTGGCGGCCTCTCCCTCCGTCATCGTGCCGGAGTTTCCGGCGGTCACCTCGATGAAATAACCAAGTACGTTGTTATGCTTGATCTTCAGCGACTTGATGCCGGTCTCCTCGGCATATTGCAGCTGGAGACCGGCGATGACACGCCGCGACTGATCCCTTAGCGCCCTGACCTCGTCGAGTTCAGGAACGGCACCCTCCCTCAGGAATCCGCCATCACGCTTCAGCAGGGGAAGATCGTCCGCCAGCATCGAAGCGAGCAGTTCGCCGACGGAGACGGGAAGCGCCGCGAGGTCGGCGACGGCAGCAGCGAGTTCGTCCGGCAGGGGCATACCGGCCAGTCGCTCGCCCACTTCTCGGGCGGAAGCGAGACCTTGCAGGATCGCGCCGAGATCGCGCGGCCCGCCACGGTCAAGCGCCAGCCGCGAAAGCGCCCGCGGCATGTCCGGCACCCCCTTCAAGGCGTCATGCAGTTGTTCGCACAGCGCCGATTCACTCAGCATGAAAGCAATGGAATCCTGACGAGCGGAAATGGCAGAGGGATCGGTCAGCGGCGACATCAGCCGCTCGGCCAGAAGGCGGGCACCGCCACCGGTCACCGTACGGTCGATCGCCTTCAGGAGCGATCCGTTACGGTCACCGGAGAGTGTCTTGACCAGCTCCAGATTGGCGCGCGTCGCCGGATCGATGAAAAGCGTCGAGGACGCGCTTTGCCGCTCCGGAAGCCCGAGCGGGGGGCGCTCCGATATCTGGGTCTTCTCGACATAGGCGACAGCAGCGGCCGCGGCTGCGATCTCGGCACGGCTGAAGGAACCGAAACCATCAAGGGTGCCAACGCCGAAATACCGGGCAAGACGGGTCTCAGCCGTGGCGCTGTCGAACAGCACGCCCGGCTGAGGCACGACCACGCGCCCCAGCACATCGAAGACCGGCTTCATTTCGGGATCGTGGAACAGCGTGTCGGGCACGATCAGTTCACGCGGCTCGATCCGGAGAATGTCGGCGAGAAGCCGGCCTTCTTCCGACTCGGCCAGTCGGAAGATGCCGGTCGAGATATCGATCCAGGCCAGCGCGAGCTGCGGCGTCGAGCCGCCACGGATGCGGGCAAGCGCCATCAGATAGTTCGATTCGGATGGCGACAGAAGCTTCTCTTCGGTCAGCGTGCCGGGAGTGACGAGGCGCACGACGTCACGGCGCACGACGGATTTCGAACCGCGCTTCTTGGCTTCCGCAGGGTCCTCGACCTGTTCGCAGACGGCGACGCGGAAGCCCCGCGCGATCAGCTTTTGCAGGTAGTCGTCGGCCGCATGCACCGGCACGCCGCACATGGGAATGTCATAGCCGAGATGCTGGCCGCGCTTGGTGAGCGTGATACCGAGCGCGCGGGACGCCTCGACGGCATCCTCGAAAAACAGTTCGTAGAAATCCCCCATCCGGTAAAAAAGCAGGCTGTCCGGATTGGCCGCCTTGATCTCGATATATTGCTCCATCATCGGGGTCGCGGAGGCGCGACTTTCCTCGGAGGCAAGCTCGGCGGCATTAAAGACTTCGTTTGCGGGCGCGGTATTGATCGTCACGGGCCAAAGTTTTCTTGAAAAAGACGTCGGGCAACACTAACGACCTAAGCCGAGCAAAAACAACCACCAAGGACAGCCGCACGCATGGCTGCCCACAACAAGGTTCGAGGGAACATGCCAAGCAAGGATCAAGGGAAAGCCGTCAAGACATCCGTTACCGAACAGGAAGCGCTGGATTTCCACGCACAGGGACGCCCGGGTAAGCTGGAAATCACCCCGACCAAGGCGATGGCCACGCAACGCGACCTATCGCTCGCTTATTCACCGGGCGTCGCGGTTCCGGTCAAGGCGATCGCCGCCGATCCCGCCACGGCCTATGACTACACCACCCGCGGCAACATGGTCGCCGTCATTTCCAACGGCACGGCGATCCTCGGCCTCGGCAATCTCGGGGCGCTCGCCTCGAAACCCGTCATGGAAGGCAAGTCCGTTCTCTTCAAGCGCTTTGCCGACGTCGATTCGATCGACCTCGAAGTCGATACACAGGACGTCGAGGAATTCATCAACTGCGTCCGCTATCTCGGGCCCTCCTTCGGCGGTATCAACCTTGAGGACATCAAGGCGCCCGACTGCTTCATCATCGAGCAGCGCCTTCGCGAACTCATGGACATCCCGGTTTTTCATGACGACCAGCACGGCACCGCGATCATCGCCGCCGCCGGCCTCATCAATGCGCTCGAACTGACCGGCCGCGACTTCAAGACGACGAAGCTCGTCTGCAATGGCGCAGGCGCAGCGGCCATCGCCTGCATCGAGCTCATCAAGGCCATGGGTTTCAACCCCGAAAACATCATCCTCTGCGATACCAAGGGCGTGATCTACCAGGGCCGCAGCGAGGGGATGAACCAGTGGAAGTCCGCCCATGCCGTCAAGACGGACCGTCGCACGCTGAAGGAAGCGATGGAAGGCGCCGACGTCGTGCTCGGCCTCTCCCAGAAGGGCGCGTTTTCGGCCGAGATGATCCGCTCGATGGCGCGCAACCCGATCATCTTCGCCATGGCCAATCCCGATCCGGAAATCACGCCGGAAGAAGTCGCTGAAATCCGGACGGACGCGATCATGGCGACCGGGCGTTCGGACTATCCGAACCAGGTCAACAACGTTCTCGGTTTCCCCTACATCTTCCGCGGCGCGCTCGACGTCCGCGCGTCGTCGATCAACGACGCCATGAAGATCGCCGCGGTCCACGCACTTGCCGCCCTCGCCCGCGAGGATGTGCCGGATGACGTGGCCGCCGCCTATCAAGGCCAACGGCCGAGGTTCGGCGCGCAGTACATCATTCCGGTACCCTTCGATCCGCGTCTTATTTCCTCCATCCCGGTTGCGGTGGCCCGCGCGGCAATGGAGACCGGAGTGGCACGCAAGGAAATCACCGATCTCGACGCCTATGCGCGCGAACTTTCCGCTCGCAAGGACCCGATTGCCGCCACCACCCAACAGCTCTACGAGCGGGTGCGCCAGAATCCGAAGCGCGTTGTCTTCGCCGAGGGCGAAGAGGAACAGGTGATGCGCGCTGCAATCGCCTTTGCCAACCAGGGCCTCGGCACCGCCATTCTGCTCGGCCGCGACGAGCCGCTGAGGGCGACCGCCGAACGCGCCGGCATCGATCTCGACCGTCCCGGTATCGAGCTTGTCAACGCCCGCGTTTCCACGCGGGTCGAGGCCTACACCGAATATCTCTATTCGCGCCTGCAGCGGAAAGGCTACCTGCACCGCGACTGCCAGCGTCTCATCAACACGGATCGTAACCATTTCGCCGCCTGCATGGTGGCGCTCGGCGATGCCGATGCCATGGTCACCGGCACCACCCGCAATTATTCAACCGCACTGGAAGACGTCCGCCGCTGCATCGACCCACAGCCCGGCCACCGTGTGATCGGCGTTTCGTTGGCCTTGACGCGAGGCCGTACCGTTCTGGTGGCCGATACCGCCGTGCACGACATGCCGACGGCGGAAGAGCTTGCCGATATCGCCGAGGAGGCCGCTCACGTCGCGCATCGTTTGGGTTACCAGCCGCGCGTCGCACTTCTGGCATACTCGACCTTCGGCCACCCGACCGGCGAGCGCTCGGAGCGACTGCGCGAGGCCGTCAAGATCCTCGACAAGCGCAAGGTCGATTTCGAGTATGACGGGGAAATGGGGGCCGATGTGGCGCTCAATGCCCACCGCATGGAGCAGTATCCGTTCTGCCGTCTTTCCGGCACGGCCAACGTGCTCGTGATGCCGGCGATCCATTCTGCGGCAATTTCCACCAAAATGCTGCAGGAACTCGGCGGATCGACCGTCATCGGCCCGCTTCTGGTCGGCCTCGAAAAATCGGTCCAGATCGCCCAGATGGGCGCCAAGGATACGGACATCGTCAATATGGCGATGATCGCAGCCTATAACGCGCTCTGATCCCGGCTCGCTTCGTCCGGATCGATGCCCGCCGACCGGACGAAACCTTCGAGTGCCGCCATGTCGGCGGCGAGAGCCTCGCGCAGCCACGATCCGAAGGCCTCGACCTTCGGATCGTGGGATGCATTTTCAGCCGTTACCAGGTAATGCCCGTCCCCAGTTGCGGCGAAAGGTCCGAAGGGCACGACCAACTGTCCGCTCTGGATTGCATGGGACGCCAATGTCTGCCAGGCCAACATGACACCCTGGCCGGCGATCACCGCATCGAGGCATAGCGACGCCTCATTGAACACATGTCGTCCGGCAACCCGGCCAACCGGCAACCCCGCACGTTCAAGCCAGACATCGCGCGAAAACAGGGCGCGCGCGTCAACAACCCACGGCATATCAAGAAGATCCGCAGGCGAAGAGAGGCTGGCGGCCAGTGCCGGCGTACAGACGGGAAAGACACGCTGCTGCAGAAGCAGGTCGGCCCGTGCGCCCGGCCAGCGACCTTTTCCAACCCGGATACAGAGATCGACATCGCCGACATTGGGGTCGGCAAGGCGGTCGGTGGCATCGAGCCGGATACGGATGTTCGGATAACGCTCGGCAAAGAGCCCGAGCCTGAAAACGAGCCATCGCGCGGCAAAGACGGGTGCGACCGAGATCGTCAGTACGTCATCGCGCTCGTGGCGCACCACTTCCACCGCCCGGGAAAGACCTCCAAAGGCCTCCGTCAGTCGTGCCAGGAACTCTCTGCCGCCCGGCAGCGCCACGAGGCCTCGGGGCTCGCGCGCAAAAAGCGTGCGCCCGAGCTGTGTCTCGCACTTGATGATCTGCTGGCTGACCGCACCGATCGTCACGCCGAGTTCATCCGCGGCAGCCTGCAGCGAACCGAGACGACCGACCGCCTCGACCGCCCGCAAGCCGTTCAGGGTTATCATGTTCAGGTTACGCATATAGAAAATCTACAATCGCTTGCCGAATCCATCAATGGATGATCGCACAACACAGGACTACGTTGCTGGAATAGAAAACCTTTTTCATTTTCTCAAAACCGGAGTTCGAACCATGCTCAAGATATTCTTGATCTGGACCGACCTGTTTCGCCGTATCGTCGGGTCCCATGAAGGCCGTACCGCCTATCGGCGCGATCCGCTCAGCCATCCGGAAATTGCGGCCATGAGCGAACGCCAGAAGGGCGACTTGCCCTTCGACGCTTGCACGATCCTGCCGGATTGAATGCCTGGCAGCTTATCAGCTGGAGAATCGGCCGGCGTCCGCGCCATAATAATTCACGTAGCGGCCCGAAATGCTCTTGATCGGAAGCACGATCAGCACGTCCGTGGTGTTGAAGGCATGATCCACCACGGCACCGTTTCCGACCATGGCGCCAAGGCGCAGATAGCCTTTAATCAGCGGCGGCATGGCGGAAAGCGCCTTGCGGGCATTGATCGCCTCGACCGGCATCAGGTCCATCTCGCGATAGAGTTCCGGCTTTGCCGAAACTGTCCACTCACCGCGAACGCCGGTATTGTGATGCAGGAAGGACAGCGCCAATGCATGCTCTTCGGGGTGAACCCCTGGGAAAGAGCCGCAGCCGAACATCGCGTCGGCGCGATGGAGAAGCGCATAAGCCCAGCAGCCCTGCCACAGGAGCTCGACTGTACGTTTGGTGCGGTAGGCGGGCAGGACGCAGGAACGTCCGAGCTCCATGAACCGTTTTTCGGGATGGCGGGCGACCAGTTCGCTGATCGCGAACTCCGAATCCGAATAAAAGCCGCCATGGGCCATGGCCACTTCGTGCCGTAACAGGCGGTAGGTGCCAACGATCTGGTCTTCCGGATCGCCTTCGAGCGAACGATCGAGCACCAGCAGGTGATCGCAAATGGCATCCCAGGTATCGACGTCACGCTGGCGGCGAGCCGCTTCCGGCGCAACCTGAGCCTTCATCTCCTCGACGAAGACACGATAACGCACCGCCTGGGCGGCATCGATCTCGCGCTCGTTTCGGGCAAGCCTCGTTTCCAGCGAGCCTATACGGCCGAGCAAGCCCTCGGAATCCGGCTGAGCGGAGGTCGCGGACGCTGCGCCGCCATCAAGCAGGGACTTTCCATCCAGAAGTTCAATGCTCATCGCGACTCGTCCAGGTTAAGCTAGAGGTGATAAAACACGGCTGTACGACAAGAAAGTGACAGAGACTGTCACGTTTAGGTGGCCCCGTAATGTCCGGGATGCGCGGCGATGCCGTCATTTTTTTGCCTGCGTGCGACATGGTTGAAGCCTACACTTTCGCTCGCCTGTGCGCCAGCACTTCATCCAGCAAGATAAACCCGGCGCCGATGGTAATCAGGCTGTCCGCGAGGTTGAAGACAGCGAAGGACCACGTCCGCGTGTGGAACAATATATAATCAACAACATGGCCGTAGACAAAACGATCGATCAAATTGCCGAGCGCGCCGGCGATAATGAGGGCGAAGCCGAGATGAGCGAAATGGTGGTCGCGCCCGGTGCGATGCCAGAGCCAGAGCACGAATGCCACGATCGTCAGCCGCAGGGTGACGATGAACCAGCCGCTGGTATCGGACAGCATGGAAAAGGCAACGCCGAGATTATAGGTGCGGTAGAGCGCCAGCATCGGCATCACCGGCACGGCCTCGTTCAGCGGCAGGTAAAGCTCCACGGCATATTTGATCGCCTGGTCCAGCACCAGCATCAGCACGATGAGCACGAAGGCCGCGAAGGGCCGCGTCAGTCTTTCCAGAAATGTCGTCATCGGCTTCCGTCGAGAGCAAGGAGATGGCGTCGTACCTCGAACAGCATGACGCCGGTCGCAACCGCGAGATTCAGCGAGTCGGCTCGTCCCGTCTGGGGGATGCGCGCCAGTGCGTCGGCCGCACCGGCCAGATCGTCCGGCAGACCCGACTGCTCGTTGCCCATCATCAGGATCACGGGCTTGCTGCGATAGTCGATGGTGCGGTAGTCGACGGAACCGGCCAGATGCGTTGCAACCAGGCGCGCGCCGCATGAGCCCTTCCATTTGAGGAAATCACCGGCACTCGTGCGCACCAGGGGAACCGCAAACAAAGACCCCATCGTCGCGCGGACGGTTTCCAGCGAAAACGGATCGGTGCAATCGCCGACCAGCATGACCCCGGAAGCGCCGGCGGCATCGGCTGTACGGATGATCGTCCCGAGATTGCCGGGATCACGCACACGATCGAGCGCCACCCAGGTCTCGCTGCCGACAGGCCTCACATCCTTGAGGGCCTTCCAGCGCTGGTCGAAGATGCCGGCCACCATCTGCGGATTGTCGCGACGGGTGATTGCCGACATGACCTTTTCGGAAACCTCGAGCACCAGTCCGCCCGAGGCGACCGTGCGGGCGGCAACCTTCTCGACCAGCGGCTTACCCTTGGCTGCCTTGGAATAGACGAGCGTCCTGATCGTCCAGCCGAGATCGAGCGCGTCGATCACCAGCTTAAGCCCCTCGGCCATGAAGGTCTTCGTCTCGTCGCGCGCCTTTTTCTGCGCAAGCGCCTTGATGTCCTTGACGATCGGGTTGGCAAGGCTGGTGATTTCCTTCACCTGGCCAACGCGCCGCGCGCCATCGTTCCTGAAATCGTCGTTCATTTCGGCACCCAGCGACTGAAAAGGGAGGTGGAAAGCGCCCGGCCGGGCGTCTTGCCGTCGAGACCGGCTTCGCGGATCACCAGTTCGCCTGATTCGACGATGCCGCCCTTGCCGCGCATGGTTTCACGCATCAGTTCGTGGATCGAATAGAAACTGGCCCGGATCGAATAGGCCGTCAGCACCAGTCCGACCGCCTTCGGCGAGAGCAGTTCCCGGCATATATCGAGCATCAGGGGCAGGTGATCGAAAAGCTGCCAGACCTCGCCATTGGGTCCGCGCCCGAATTTCGGCGGGTCCGTGAGAATGATGTCGTAGCGGCTGCCACGACGCTCTTCCCGCTGGATGAACTTCATCGCGTCCTCGCAAATCCAGCGGATCGGCGCCCTATCCAGACGGCTCAACGCCTGATTTTCGCGCGCCCAGCCGATCGCCTTCTTCGAGGCGTCGACATGCGTGACCTCGGCGCCGGCGGAAGCTGCAACCAGCGAGGCAACACCGGTGTAGCCGAACAGGTTCAACACCTTGAGCGGCCTTCCCGCTTCCTCGACCCGCTCCTTCATCCATGTCCAGTGAGCGATCTGCTCGGGGAACACGCCGACATGGCGGAAAGAGGTAAAGCGCCCGAGAAAATCGATGCCGAGCAGAGAAAGCGGCCAGGTTTCGCCCAACGCCTCGCGCGGGAAGCGCCATCGACCCATGCCATCCTCGTCGGTGTCGCCCGTGAAAATGGCATCGGCGCGCTCCCATACATGCGACGGAAGAGCCTTCGGCCAGAGGGCCTGGGCCTCTGGCCGGACGATGCGATAAGGGCCGTACTGTTCAAGTTTCAGGCCTTCGCCGCTGTCGATCAGGTGGAAGTCACCGGCTCCCGGCGATTCAAGGATCAGGGGCACACGTTCGGCAGGCGGTTCACCGGTCCGGATCATCAGGGCGCGCGCCGACTCGGCCGCCACCCTGACGGAAGAGGCCTCGGCTTCGGCCCGTGGCGGGCGCTTGTCGGCAGAGCGGGGCCGCTCTTCGCGTCCCTTGCCGGCAGATCCCTTGGCACCGTCCTTGCCGCCGCGCGGACCTGGCCGGCTTGCGCCCGCAGAAGAGCCTCCCGGCCCGCTGCGCATCGGTCGGCGATCCCTGTTCTTCACGCCCATATCCTACACTTGTGTCTTTTGCCCGAACTGAGCGCCGGGCCATAGCATCCCGGAAGACCATGCGAAAGCGCTTTCCACTCCATAATCGGAAGGAATTGCGGCCTTACTTGGCCGGAATCTGCGGAAGCGTGCTGCCGGCAATTTCCTCGGCACGGCTCTTGTGCCGGTCAGCCTCCGCCTGCCAGCGCAGCGCCGAACGGGCCTCGTTGCGTGCGCGCTTGCGATATTTGCCCTGGGTAAACCAGGTAACGGCCGAACCGAGCAACAGGCCGAAAATTACCGCCGAGAAGAGAAATACGAAGAAAGGCGCCGAAATCGAGAGCATCTGATCATCGGGCTGAAACGGATTGAGCGCCAGCCTGACCGTCTGCCGGTTGGCCACAGACAAAACGATCAACACGATTCCGAGAGGTACGAAGATGACCAGACCGAAGATTTTCTTGACCATCGCAAACTCCCGGCGGCAACCGCCCTTTGCTCACATTCCATTCCAACCGCACATTCGCACTGCCCGAGCACGCCCCGCTGCGAGTACCGCGGAGCTGCTTTCGTTCACTCGTCGCCTTCGTCGGCCATGCCGGGATTGAGCCGCTCGCGCAGTTCCTTGCCGGTCTTGAAGAAGGGCACCCACTTTTCCTCGACGAAGACTGTTTCACCAGTGCGGGGGTTGCGTCCCGAGCGCGAAGGGCGATTCTTTACCGAAAATGCGCCGAAACCACGCAGTTCGACACGGTTTCCGGCCGCAAGCGCGTCGGTAATCTCATCAAGAACGGCGTTGACGATATTTTCGACATCGCGGTGATAGAGATGCGGATTGCGCGCTGCGACTATCTGCACCAGTTCCGACTTAATCACGCCCGCCCCCTTGAATGACTTTCCGAATTTGTCGACGGTCCAAGGGTGCCAAACCCAAAAAGGACCGTCAAGGAACAACTTAGCGCGGCAAAAGGCCTGCGCCAAGTCGTGCTAAGACATCACAATCGTGGGGGATAATCAACCTTGAAGGCCGTCGCCGGCGCGAGTGCCCGATCAGGGACCGGCCTCGATATCGGCCAAGTCTTGCGCCACAAGGGCCGAGCTTGTATCTCCACATCGAATTTCCATATTGGCAAGCATATGCAATAATGCGAAACGTCCCGTCGAATTTGGCGGCATATCCTTCCGGCGTACGATACCGAACAGGCCTCATTCATGTTGAAACGCACAGACGAACATGCGACGACCGCTGGCCGCCGGCCGGATGGTGACGCTTATCGCACAGCGTTACACCATTCGGCGCGCGTGCGTCGCCTCAAGGTCCTGCTGCCGGTTTCCGCCCTGCTGATTTCGCTTGCCTTTATCGGCGTTTCCCTTGTCCGCGCCTACCTCCCGGCAGAACTGAAGATCGAGTCCGCCAAGATCGAAAACGGCAAGGTCGTGATGGAAAAACCTGCTATCGCCGGTCGCAATTCCGACGGCATCAATTATTCCATGCGCGCGGAACGGGCGCTGCAGGACATCAAGAACCCCAATATCATCGCGCTTGAAACCATCGCCGCCGCCGTGCCGCTGAACGAGAATACCGTCGCCATGGTCAAGGCGCTGAGCGGCGTCTTCGACCGCTCCTCCGATCTTCTCAACATGGATAAGCCCTTCACCATCAAGCTGAGTTCCGGCCTGGAGGCGAGCTTCAATTCCGCTCATCTCGACATCAAGGGCGGGAAGATGGAAACCAACGATCAGGTGACCATCAAGATGAATGAAGCGGCAATTGTTGCGCAGGCGCTCAAGATAACGGATAAGGGACGCATTATCAGTTTTTCAGGAGGTGTTCGTGTAAACGTCGACCCCTCCACCATTCACAAGACGGACAAATGAGAGCCGGACCAGTCATGCATTGCTGCAGTATTTACAAAACGCTCACCCTGGCTGGCCTGCTCGTCGCGACGGGCCTCCTTCCGCTTGCTGCCCCGACGGAGGCACTCGCCCAGGCGACCAAGAGCAAGATGGACGGCCTGAAGCTTTCCAACGATCAGCCGATCCAGATCGAAAGCGACCAGCTTGAGATCCGGGAACAGGATAAAACGGCCCTGTTCTCGGGCAACGTCAAGGTCGTGCAGGGCACGACCACGCTGCAGTCCGGCAACATGACGGTCAAGTACCGCGGGGAAGGTACCAGCGTGACGAGCGGCAACGCCGACATCGAGAACATCGATGTGACCGACAAAGTCTTCCTGTCTTCGGGCACGCAGCAAGCAACGGCCGACCGCGGGCATTTCGACATGGATAGCCAGGTCTTCACGCTTGAGGGCGATCGGGTGGTGCTGTCCGAGGGGCAGAACGTCTTCGTCGGTTGCAGACTGACGGTGCAGATGAACTCCGGAGAAGCCAAACTGGACGCTTGCGGCGGGCGCGTTCAGATCCAGCTCGACCCGAAATCCCAGCAAAAGCAATAGTATCGGCCCGGACGTGAAAATTCCCGCACTCTCAGGTTTGCTCGGCGGCGGTCGCGCAGCGCAGTCGCAATTCGACGCCGAAATGCGCCGCGACAAGACCCGTTACGAAGGCACGCTGATTGCCCACGGTCTGACGAAGACATACGGCACGCGGCGTGTCGTGAACGGTGTATCGCTTGTCGTGCGGCGCGGCGAGGCCGTTGGCCTGCTCGGTCCGAACGGCGCCGGAAAGACGACTTGTTTCTACATGATTACCGGGCTGGTGCCCGTCGACGTCGGCACCATCGCGATCAACGGCAACGACGTGAGCGGCATGCCAATGTACAGGCGTGCGCGGCTCGGAGTAGGCTACCTGCCGCAGGAAGCCTCGATCTTTCGCGGGCTTTCCGTCGAAGACAACATCCGGGCCGTCCTGGAAGTACATGAAAAGGACCGCAGGAAGCGCGAGGCCAAGCTCGACGAACTGCTTGCGGAATTCCATATCGAGAAACTTCGCAAATCCGCAGCCGTCGCGCTTTCCGGCGGCGAGCGACGGCGTCTTGAAATCGCGCGGGCGCTTGCGACCGATCCGACCTTCATGCTGCTCGACGAGCCCTTTGCGGGCGTCGATCCCATTTCGGTGTCGGATATCCAGAACCTCGTGCGCCATTTGACGGCTCGCGGCATCGGCGTGCTGATTACCGATCACAACGTCCGCGAGACGCTTGGCCTGATTGACCGCGCCTATATCATTCACGCCGGTGAAGTCCTGACCCACGGCCGCGCCAACGATATTGTCAACAATCCCGACGTGCGGCGCCTCTACCTTGGCGACAAGTTCAGCCTCTGATAGGCTGCCGGACAAGAAATTCTCCCCGGCCGACCATAGTTCGGCTTGACCAAACCCGATAAAAAAGCAATTTTTGGGCCAGTTGGAAATTTCTCATCTGGCCGCAGCCTGCGGCGTGGGGAATCCGGAGGGATTGTAGGGGAGTTTCGCGTCCGTCATGGCTTTGTCAGCCAATCTTTTCCTGCGCCAGAGCCAATCGCTCGTCATGACACCGCAACTGATGCAATCCATCCAGTTGCTGCAAATGACTCATCTGGAACTCATCCAGTTCATTTCCCAGGAAGTAGAAAAGAACCCTCTGCTTGAATTGGCGTCAGATGACGCGGATTTGGGCGCTGGCCTCCCGTCCGGCGGCGAAACGGAAGGAAGCGGATCGGACGCGGCAGCGGATGACGATCGCGCATCGTCCCTGTCCAGCGACTGGTACGAGCCGGGGCAGGCGAACGCCCTTAACGAGCGGCTCGATTCCAATTTTGATTCCGCCCTTGCCGATGAGGCCTCGGCGACGCGCGCCGATGCGCCGGAACTGCTTGGCCAGTGGAAGTCGATGCCGGGGAGCACCGGCGAAAACGGAGAGGCCTATGATCTCGACGATTTCGTTGCCGGACAAATCAGCCTTCGCGATCACCTGAACCAGCAAATCCCCTTTGCCCTCATCAACGCCGGCGACAGGATGATCGCTTCGGTCCTTCTCGACCATCTCGATGAGGCCGGCTATCTGAGAGCCGATCTCGACGAGATCGCAACACGCCTCGGCGACGATGTGGCCGACGTCGAGGCCGTGCTGGAGGTGCTGCAGACGCTCGATCCGCCGGGCGTCTTCGCCCGTTCGCTCAGCGAATGCCTTTCCATCCAGCTCAGGCAGCGCGACCGGCTCGATCCGGCGATGGCCGCGCTGGTTGACAATCTCGAGCTTCTCGCCAAGCGCGACTTCAATACGTTGAAAAGACTGTGCGGCGTCGACGAGGAGGATCTTGTCGATATGCTGGCGGAAATCCGCAAGCTGCATCCGAAACCCGGCAGCGGTTTCGAAGCGGGGGGGCTTGAAACCGTCATTCCCGATATCGTCGTTCGCGCCATGCCGGATGGCAGCTGGCGCGTCGAACTCAATGCCGATGCCCTGCCCCGGGTTCTGGTCAATCAGAATTATGCAACGGCGGTCAGCAGGAATGGCGGCACAACGGAGGCCGACCAAGCCTTTCTTTCGGAATGCATGCAGAATGCCAGCTGGCTGACACGGAGCCTCGACCAGCGCGCGAAGACGATCATGAAAGTGGCGAGCGAGATCGTGCGCCAGCAGGACGCCTTCCTTCAGCACGGCGTCGATCATCTGCGGCCATTGAACCTGAAGACGGTGGCGGATGCGATCAAGATGCACGAATCGACCGTCAGCCGGGTCACGTCGAACAAATACATGCTGACGCCGCGCGGGCTGTTCGAACTCAAATATTTCTTCAGCGTGTCGATCGGATCGGCGGAAGGCGGCGATACCCATTCGGCTGAGGCCGTCCGTCACCGCATCCGGATGATGATCGCCCAGGAAAGTCCTGAAGCCGTCCTTTCCGATGATGATATCGTATTGAGCCTGAAGTCAGGCGGGGTCGATCTCGCGCGCCGGACTGTGGCAAAATACCGCGAAGCCATGAACATCCCGTCCTCCGTCCAGCGGCGGCGCGAGAAGCGCGCCATGGCGAAAGCGACGACAATCTAGGAGTGCATCCCCACCCCCGCAGGTTGACGGCGCATTAACAGACTGTTGACTTTTGCAGGAGGTACCGCTAGAAGCCCGCCCCGATCAACACGGGTTCACATTCGCTCAATCTTATCCCCGACCGAGGACCCGATACACGGGATAGAGACCGACAATACCGCTTGAAGAGCTTGGATGCGTGCGGCGCTTGGCGTAAACTGACGCCTGCAAACCAACTATAAGAAGGGAAACTCCATGAGTGTGCGTGTATCCGGCAAACATATGGAAATCGGCGATTCCTTCCGTCAGCGGATCGGAGAGCGGATTGGAGAAGCCGTCACGAAATACTTCGACGGAGGGTATTCGGGCCAGATCACCGTGACCAAGTCGGCAGCCGCAGCGGCGCAATTCGTTGCAGACTGCACGGTTCATCTAGATGCCGGCGCCAATCTCCACGCCACCGGCTCGGCCAATGACCCGCAGATTGCTTTCGACATCGCGGCCGACCGCATCGAGAAGCGCCTGCGGCGCTACAAGCGCAAGCTCAAGGATCACCATCCCGCCGGCATGGCGGCGTCCGCGATCGAGGTGCCCTATACCGTTATGGATGCTCTTTCCGAAGAGCATGACGAAGTGCCCGAGGATTATGCGCCGACTATCGTTGCGGAAAGCACCAAGAAGCTCCGCACGATGACCGTCGCCTCCGCCGTGATGGCTCTCGACATGACCGATGAGCCGGTCCTGCTGTTCCGCAGCCCCGGCAAGGAAGAACTGAACATCGTCTACCGCCGCAACGACGGCAATATCGGCTGGATCGATTCCGCCAATATCAAAGCCTGATAAGCACAGCGCAAGCGGCGGTCTCCGGCTGCCGCTTGCTCCCATTCTTGTCTCGGCGACATGAAGGATTTTGAAATGGCCTTGGCAGATTTGCTGCAACAAGACGCGGTCGTTCCCGCCCTTCGGGTGAACTCCAAGAAGCAACTGCTTCAGGAACTTGCGGCCAAAGCCTCCAAGCTCACCAATATTCCCGAACGCGAGATATTCGACGTCATCCTGCAGCGGGAGCGTCTGGGCTCGACGGGGGTCGGCAACGGCATCGCCATCCCGCATGGCAAGCTCACCAACATCAACACGATCACGGGCGTCTTCGCGCGGCTTGAAACGCCTGTCGATTTCGAAGCGCTTGATGACCAGCCGGTGGACCTCGTCTTCCTTCTGCTCGCGCCGGAAGGCGCAGGCGCAGACCACCTCAAGGCTCTGTCACGGATCGCGCGCGTGCTGCGCGACCAGGATCTGGTTGCCAAACTGCGTGCGACGGATTCGGCCTCTGCCATCTATGCCTTCCTCAATGAGGAACAGGCATCCAACGCAGCCTGACCATCATTCTCCGCATATGAAAAAGCGCCCTTTCGGGCGCTTTCATGACATCGCGGATTTTTTCCTCAGCCGTTCTTTTCGGCGGTTGCCTCAGCTGCCGCCTCGACCTTGGGGCCGCCCTTGGCGACGCCTACCATGGCCGGGCGAAGGACGCGGTCGCCAATCGCGTAACCGGCCTGCACGACCTGAACGACGGTATTGTTCGGCACTTCGGGATTGGGGATTTCGAACATCGCCTGATGAAAGTTCGGATCGAACTTCTGCCCTTCGGCTTCGATCTTGCGCACGCCATGGCGCTCAAGCGTTGCAAGCATGCCCCGCTCCGTCATTTCGACGCCCTCGATGAGTGCTGCCAGTCCGGCATCGGCTGCAGCACGAGCCTCCTGCGGAATGGTGTCGAGCGCACGGCGCAGGTTATCGGAAACCGCCAGCATGTCGCGTGCAAAGCCCGTTACCGCATAGGTCTTAGCATCCTTCACATCACGTTCCGTGCGACGGCGCAGATTGTCCATTTCGGCCGCAAGGCGCAGGAACCTGTCGCGAAGCTCGGCATTTTCCGCCTTCAGGGCTTCCGCGGGATCAACGGCCACTTCCAGGCCCGCATCAGCCTCGGCCGCAATCTCAGGCGCCTGGCTTTCGGTTACCGTCGGGTCGGTTTCGTTCTTCTTGGTGTCGTCGGTCATGACGTCCTCCGAGTGATTGGCGTTTCGAACCGGTTTTCGAATTTGTGCCCGATATCAGGGTTTAACGTGGAAAAATCAAGGCTTGCGGACCAACAAGAAGGAGACAGCGTCTCCTTGGCCGCGCCAGCTAGCGTCCTGATCGCGAAAGCCGCGCCATCAATTGCGCGGTGTAATCGACCATCGGCACGATACGGGAATAGTTGAGCCGGGTCGGCCCGATGACGCCGACGGCACCGACGATGCGGTCCTCGCCGTCGCGATAAGGAGCCACGATCAGCGAAGAGCCGGAGAGCGAGAACAACTTGTTCTCGGAGCCGATGAAGATCCGCACCCCAGGCCCGCTTTCTGCCAGATTGAGGATTTCGACCAGGCTTTCCTTGCGCTCGAGATCGTCGAAAAGCAGGCGCAGACGATCGATATCCTCCGAGCCGGCCAGTCCTTCCAGGAGGTTCGCCCGTCCGCGCACGATCAACCGCGTGGGCTTTTCCTCGTCCCGGCTGCCCGACCAGACCGCAAGACCCCGCTCGACGAGATCCTGGGACAGGGTGTCGAGTTCACCCGCCACCTGCTGCTTGAGCTTCTCGATCTGGTTGCGCAGTTCGACGAGCGTCTGGCCGGAGAGATTTGCGTTGAGGAAATTCGCGGCTTCCGTGAGCTGTGAGGCCGTGACGCCGGCCGGCAGATCGATGATGCGGTTTTCGATCTGGTTATGTTCGCCAACAAGCACCGCCAGCGCCTTGGTCGGCTCGAGCCGGATGAATTCGACATGCTTGAGAACCGGATCACTCTTGGCAGCGATCACCAGCCCAGCCCCGCGAGAGAGGCCGGAGAGCATCAGGCTTGCCTCGGTCAGCAGGTTTTCCATCGGCTGGTCCGGACCCGGCGGACGGATCTGGCGCTCAATGCTGTCACGCTCCTCGGCCGAGAGATCGCCGACCTGCATGAAGGCATCGACGAAAAAGCGCAGGCCGAGCTGTGTGGGCAGGCGGCCGGCGCTCACATGCGGCGCATAAATGAGGCCGAGATCTTCGAGATCGCTCATCACGTTGCGAACGGATGCAGGCGAGAGCGACATCGGCAAGAGTCGCGAGAGATTGCGCGAACCGAGCGGATCGCCCGATTCCAGATAGCTTTCCACTATGCGCCGGAAGACCTCCCTGGAGCGATCGTCCAGTGACGCCGTCACGTCCTTGACCGGTGTCGTCGTTCGAGCCATCAGTCGCGCGAAGTCTTTGTGTCTGTCATCGGGACGAAATATAGCCACTCCATGGCCAATCACAAACCGGAAAATGGGCCAAGTCCGGGCCTTATCCGACGCGCCATGGTTTTTCTTTGCAAATCGTCGGCGCGGACCTTAGAAGGCCTTTGGGCATCCAAGGAGAACGCAATGCGGCCATCAGGCAGAAAAACCGACCAAATGCGCAAGGTCTCGTTCGAGCGCAATTTTTCCAAGCATGCGGAAGGCTCCTGCCTCGTAAAATTCGGCGATACCCATGTGCTGTGCACGGCAAGCCTCGAGGAGAAGACGCCGCCATGGCTGCGCAACAGCGGCAAGGGCTGGGTCACCGCGGAATACGGCATGCTGCCGCGCGCGACCGGCGAGCGCATGAAGCGCGAAGCCGCGTCTGGCAAGCAGGGCGGCCGCACGCAGGAGATCCAGCGTCTGATCGGCCGTTCGCTGCGCGCCATCGTCGATCTTGAAGCACTCGGCGAACGCCAGATCACCATCGACTGCGACGTGATCCAGGCCGATGGCGGCACCCGTACGGCCTCGATCACCGGCGCATGGATTGCCCTTTACGACTGCCTGAAGTGGATGGAAGCCCGCAACATGGTAAAGGTGGAGAAGGTCCTGAAGGATCACGTCGCCGCCATTTCCTGTGGTATCTTCGCCAACCAGCCGGTCATCGACCTCGACTATCTGGAAGACTCCTCCGCCGAGACTGACGCGAACTTCGTCATGACCGGCACCGGTGCCATCGTCGAGGTTCAGGGAACCGCCGAGGGCGTTCCGTTCTCGGAGGAGGAATTCCTGACGCTGATGCGGCTTGCCCGCAACGGCATCGGCGAACTGGTCAACCTGCAGAAACAGGCGATCCTCTAAGGGTCGCCTCCACGGAGAGAAGGGTGAGCGACGCACTGGAAGGCATTCTCGAGACCGCTCTTTATGTGTCGGACCTCGACGCAGCCGATGCCTTCTACGGAGACGTTCTCGGGCTTGAGAAGATCACCCGGCATGACAACCGCCATATCTTCTACCGCTGCGGCCAGGGAATCCTGCTGATCTTCAACCCGGCGGAAACGATCAAACCGGTTGCCGTCGGATCTCTACCTGTTCCGAGCCATGGAACGAATGGGCCGGGACATGCCTGCTTCCGCGTGTCGGGCGAAAGCCTCGATGCGGTTGCGGATCGACTGCGCGGCGCCGGCATCGCGATTGAGGCAGACTTCCGCTGGCCGAACGGCGCCCGCTCGATCTACTTCCGCGATCCGGCGGGTAACAGTCTCGAATGCGCCGAACCCCGGCTCTGGAATATCGAATAGGAATTTTTGGAATGCGCAAGCTCGACACCCGCACCATCGTCGTCGCCAGCCACAATGCCGGCAAGATCGCCGAAATCGCCGACCTGATCGGTCCCTTCGGCTTTTCTGCCAGATCGGCCGCCGAACTCAAGTTCGAGGAGCCCGAAGAAACCGGCACGACGTTCGAGGAGAACGCGGCCATCAAGGCTCTGGCCTCGGCCAAGGCCGCCGGCATGCCTGCGCTATCGGACGATTCCGGCTTGGTGATCGACGCGCTTGACGGTGCGCCGGGAGTCTATACGGCCAACTGGGCCGAACGCGGGGATGGCAGTCGCGATTTCGCGATGGCGATGGAGAAGGTCGAGAAGGCTCTTTCCGAGCGCGGCGCGGTGGCGCCGGGTCAGCGCACTGGCCGTTTCGTCAGCGTGCTCTGCCTTGCCTGGCCGGACGGACATACGGAATTCTTCCGCGGCGAGGTCGAAGGTACGATCGTCTGGCCGCCGCGCGGCACCGCCGGCTTCGGCTACGATCCGGTGTTCCAGCCGGAAGGGCATGACACCACCTTCGGCGAAATGACCGCCCAGGAAAAACACGGCTGGAAGCCCGGCGATGCGGAAGCGCTTTCGCATCGCGCACGCGCTTTCAAGCTTTTCGTCGAAACTTGCCTGGAGGCTTGATCCCGCCTATGGCCGAAGCGACGCCGCTCCTCCTTCCCGACACCGGCGAGCCGGGCTTCGGCGTCTATGTGCATTGGCCGTTCTGCGCGGCCAAATGTCCCTATTGCGATTTCAACAGCCATGTCCGCCACCAGCCGGTCGATCAACCGCGCTTCGTTTCGGCCTTCCTGCGCGAGATGCAGGAGATGCGGCGGCTCAGCGGCCCGAAAACCGTCACCAGCATCTTTCTCGGCGGCGGCACGCCTTCCCTGATGGCACCGGAGACGGTGGATGCGATCCTGAACGGCATTGCCCGTCACTGGCATGTACCTGAAGGCATTGAAGTCACCATGGAGGCCAATCCCTCCAGCGTCGAGGCAACGCGTTTCCGCGGATATCGGGCTGCGGGCGTCAACCGGGTATCGCTCGGTGTTCAGGCGCTCAACGATCCGGACCTCAGGTTCCTGGGACGGCTGCATGACGTCGCGGACGCGCTGAAGGCAATCCGGCTTGCGCGCGATATCTTTCCGCGCATGTCATTCGACCTGATCTATGCGCGGCCCGGCCAGACCGTCGAGGCATGGGAAAGGGAGTTGCGTGAAGCGATCTCCTACGCTGTCGACCATCTGTCGCTCTATCAACTGACGATCGAGGAAGGCACCGCGTTCTATGGCCTTCACAAGGCAGGCAAACTCATCGTTCCCGACGGCGAGCAATCCGCGTTCCTCTACGGGGCGACACAGGAGATCACGGCGAGCGTAGGCCTGCCCGCCTATGAAGTGTCGAACCATGCGCGTCCGGGCTGCGAAAGCCGACACAATCTCACCTATTGGCGCTATGGCGACTATGCCGGCATCGGCCCCGGCGCCCATGGTCGGTTGACACGCGGCCGCGACAAGATCGCCACCGCCACCGAACGTGTTCCCGAAGCCTGGCTTGCGGCGGTCGAAGAGAGGGGCCACGGCATGCAGGATCAGGAAATTCTCGGTTTCGAGGAACAGGCAGACGAACTGCTGCTGATGGGCCTCAGGCTGCGCGAGGGCGTCGACCTCGCCCGCTGGCAGCAGCTTTCCGGCCGCGATCCCGATCCAGCCAAAGAACAGTTTTTACTCGAACACGGTTTCATAGAGCGCCTCGGCAATTCGCGCCTGCGCTGCACGCCTTCCGGCATGCTGGTGCTGGACGCGGTGGTGGCAGATCTCGCCTGCTAAGCGCTCCGCACGCTAAACCTTTGTTTATCGCATGTGTTGCTGCAAAACCGCTGCACATTTTTATCCGGAAGAAATGTCCCATGCCGTTCGATGAAGCCTTCGTCCGCCATGTTAGGGCAATCCTCTATGACAGGGCGGTGACGTGAAGCCATTCGGTCGGCTCGTCGTCGTAGCCCCCGCCCGTCGTACTTTCGATCGACGGCGCGCGCCAGCCTGCATCGCGATACGCCGATGAAAGCCACTCGGGCGACGGCCGGTTGTAATAGCGTCCGAAACGATCGGAACCTTCGGCCTCGCCGGCCTTGTAGCTCGCATAGAAGATCCCACCAGGACGCATGGCGAGAAGAATGCGCGCGAGTACACCGCAAAGGTCGGCTCGGGGGACGTGCAAAAGGCAGGCGCTCGCCCAGACACCGTCATAGGCATTCACCTCGGCGATCTCATCGAAACGCAGAACCCGGACCGGCAGACCAAGCCGCCTTTCAGCCTGGACTGCCATAGCCGCAGAGCCGTCCGTCGGGATGACGTTGAAGCCGTTCGCCATCAGCCATTCGCTATCCTCGCCGGCACCGCAGCCAAGTTCCAGGATCGTGCCGCCCGGTGCCACGCGCGCGGCGAATGCCAACAGCCGTTCGGCCGGAAACTTGCGCGACCGGCTCGCATAGACCTCGGCATTGTCATCGTAGAAGGGGAGGATCGGCCGATCCATCGACAGCTCACATGCGGACTTCAGGACACAAAGGAAAGGGCCGGTATCGCTACCGGCCCCCTTGTCAGGCGTTGTTTTCGTTTATCAGTCGCTTCAAAAGTTCGATCTCGTGGCTAAGTTTCGTATCTTCGGCCACCAGTTCCTCGATCTTTCGCACGGCATGAAGCACGGTCGTATGATCCCGACCACCGAAACGCCGGCCGATCTCCGGGAAAGAACGGGGGGTGAGCGTCTTCGACAGATACATCGCGATCTGACGCGGCTTGACGATGACGCGGGTACGGCGGTTGGAAACGAGTTCCTGGCGCGAGACATTGTAGTGGCGCGCAACGATGCGCTGGATGTCCTCGATACGGACGCGCTTCTGTTCGGACGCACCGACCAAATGAGCCAGCAACTCATCGACACGCTCAACCGAGAGATTGGGCTCGAAAGAACGGCGGAAAATCAGCTGGTTGAACGCCCCTTCCAGATCGCGGCCGCTGCTTGCGACGTTGCGGGCGACATGCGACAGGATTTCCAGCGGAATATCCAGGGACGCATCGTCCTTCTTGGCGGCTTCCAGACGGGTCTTCAGCATCTCGAAGCGCATCTCGTAGTCGGGCGCTTCCATTTCGATCGCCACGCCGCCCTGAAGGCGCGAACGGACGCGCGGATCGAGCGATTCCAGCTCCCAGGGCGCGCGGTCGGCGGCAACCACGACCTGCTTGGCGCTATCGAGCAACATATTGAGAAGATGACAGAATTCGTGCTGGATCATCTTGCCCTGCAGGAATTGCATGTCATCGATGATAAGAAGGTCGATCGCCCGCAGCGAGTCCTTGAGCGTCAGCGCATCATTGTCGCGGATCGCGGTGGCAAACCGCCACATGAAATATTCGGCCGTCAGATAGACCACGCGAGGCGCGCGCGGGCTCTGGATCGCCGCATTGGCAATCGCCTGCAGAAGATGCGTCTTGCCGAGGCCGACGGAGGAATGAATGAAGAGCGGGTTGAAGCGAACAGCGCCGGCACCGGCCTCAGCGATCGTCTTCGCAGCCGCCAGGGCCACGCGGTTCGAAGCGCCCTCGATGAAGCCGTCGAAGGTGAAGCGAGAGTCAAGCGGAGAGCCGAACAGCGGACCGTTCGGCGCGGTCCGCGAGGCGCCGGCATTGCCTGGGGCCGGCGCGATCTGGCCGATGGGCTGGGCGGTGGATTTGCGCGCAGGGGCGACCGGAGCGGCGGCGTCCATTGCGGGCGCGCGATCTTCGACGGCAGGGCCTCGCGTGTTACGGCTCGCGCTGCGCACCAGGATCTCGACCTTCAATATCGCCGGATCCTCCTGGCGGAAGATGCTGGTGATGAGATCGAGATAGCGATTGTTGATCCAGGATTTCAGGAAGGTGGTCGGAACCGTGAGACGAATTTCGCTCTTCGACGCCGAATGCAGCTTCAACCGACCGAACCAGCTCGCATAGACGTCCGGACCGACTTGAGCCTTCAGCCGCTGGCTGAAACGCTCAAACAGGACATCACGCTTCAT